>NC_020210.1:0-155000 GCF_000336445.1 Geobacillus sp. GHH01
GATTTTGTCGAAAAGCTTCTTTATTTCCTTAATATGCTTTTTCCACAAACTTATTTTTTTAAACAAACGATCATCCTCTGACTTAAGGGAGGGGCAACGGGTGGAAAATATCCATGACTTATGGGATCGCGTGCTCGCGGAGATTGAACAAAAAATCAGCAAGCCGAGCTTTGAAACTTGGCTCAAGTCAACAAAAGCCCACTCTTTACGAGGTGACACGCTCGTCATCGTAGCCCCGAACGAGTTTGCTAGAGATTGGCTTGATTCTCGCTACTCTCATTTGATTGCGGAAACGATCTACACCATCACGGGCGAAGAATTGGCCGTCAAGTTTATCATTCCGCCAAATCAGGATGATGAAGAACTAGAGTTCCAGTCATCTAAGAAAAAGCAACGGAAACCGTATGAAGAGACAAACGATTTCCCACAAAGCATGTTAAATCCGAAATACACGTTCGATACGTTTGTCATCGGCTCCGGCAACCGGTTCGCCCATGCCGCTTCACTGGCGGTCGCTGAGGCTCCGGCCAAAGCATACAACCCCTTGTTTATCTATGGCGGCGTCGGACTTGGAAAAACACACTTAATGCACGCGATCGGCCATTACGTGATTGAACATAACCCATCGGCGAAAGTGGTCTATTTATCTTCAGAGAAGTTTACGAATGAGTTTATTAACGCCATCCGAGACAACCGCCCTGACGACTTTCGCAACAAGTACCGGAACGTTGACGTCCTACTGATCGATGATATTCAGTTTTTGGCCGGAAAAGAACAAACGCAAGAAGAATTTTTCCATACGTTTAATACGCTGCACGAGGAGAGCAAGCAAATCGTCATCTCAAGCGATCGACCGCCGAAAGAAATCCCAACACTCGAAGACCGCTTGCGTTCGCGCTTTGAGTGGGGGCTCATCACCGACATTACGCCGCCTGATCTGGAGACGCGGATCGCTATCCTCCGCAAAAAGGCGAAGGCGGAGGGGTTTGACATTCCAAACGAGGTAATGCTTTATATCGCCAATCAAATTGACTCGAACATCCGCGAGCTTGAGGGCGCTCTCATTCGCGTCGTCGCTTATTCGTCGCTCATCAACAAAGAGATCACCGCTGACTTGGCAGCAGAGGCATTGAAAGACATCATCCCGAGCGCAAAGCCGAAGGTAATCACGATTCAAGACATTCAGCGCGTTGTTGGACAGCATTTCAACATCAAGATGGAAGATTTTAAAGCGAAAAAGCGAACAAAATCGGTCGCGTTCCCTCGGCAAATTGCCATGTATCTCTCCCGCGAACTGACCGACTGTTCGTTGCCGAAAATCGGCGATGAATTTGGGGGACGCGATCATACAACCGTCATCCACGCCCATGAAAAAATATCAAAGCTTTTGCAAACCGATACGCAGCTGCAAAGGCATATACAAGAGATTCAAGAAAAGCTGAAGCAACTGTGAACAACTGTCTCGGTTTTATGCACAGCTTATCCACATGTGGACAGGCTGTGCTTGCTTCGCTTTTTTTGTTTATCCACATACTAACAAGCCATACGACTAGTACTACGGTTTTTATCTTTATATTTTTATAATTTATTTCCGACGATCTAAAGAAACGGGGAGGAACAGCAACGTGAACATTTCCATTGACCGCGAAGCGTTGGCCAAGAGCGTCCAAGACGTGATGAAAGCCGTATCGACAAGAACGACGATTCCGATTTTGACCGGAATCAAACTAACAGCAACCGCCTCGGGAGTAACGCTGACCGGAAGCGATTCCGACATTTCAATTGAATCGTTTATTCCGCTTGAAAAAGAAGGCAAGTTGCTCGTTGACGTGAAAAGACCGGGGAGCATCGTACTGCAGGCGCGCTTTTTCTCTGAAATCGTGAAAAAACTGCCGCAACAAACGGTGGAAATCGAAACGGAAGACAACTTTTTGACGATCATCCGCTCGGGGCACTCAGAATTCCGCCTCAATGGGCTAAACGCCGACGAATATCCGCGCCTGCCGCAAATTGAAGAAGAAAACGTGTTTCAAATCCCGGCTGATTTATTGAAAACCGTGATTCGACAAACGGTGTTCGCCGTTTCTACATCGGAAACGCGCCCAATCTTGACAGGTGTCAACTGGAAAGTTGAACATGGCGAGCTTGTCTGCACAGCGACCGACAGTCATCGCTTAGCCATGCGCAAAGTGAAAATTGAGTCGGAAAATGAAGTATCATACAACGTCGTCATCCCTGGAAAAAGTCTTAATGAGCTCAGCAAAATTTTGGATGACGGCAACCACCCGGTGGACATCGTCATGACAGCCAATCAAGTGCTATTTAAGGCCGAGCACCTTCTCTTCTTTTCCCGGCTGCTTGACGGCAACTATCCGGAGACGGCCCGCTTGATTCCAACAGAAAGCAAAACGACCATGATCGTCAATGCAAAAGAGTTTCTGCAGGCAATCGACCGAGCGTCCTTGCTTGCTCGAGAAGGAAGGAACAACGTTGTGAAACTGACGACGCTTCCTGGAGGAATGCTCGAAATTTCTTCGATTTCTCCGGAGATCGGGAAAGTGACGGAGCAGCTGCAAACGGAGTCTCTTGAAGGGGAAGAGTTGAACATTTCGTTCAGCGCGAAATATATGATGGACGCGTTGCGGGCGCTTGATGGAACAGACATTCAAATCAGCTTCACTGGGGCCATGCGGCCGTTCCTGTTGCGCCCGCTTCATACCGATTCGATGCTTCAGCTCATTTTGCCGGTGAGAACATATTGACCCACCGCCCTCCTATTGGCGAAAACCATTCAGCTTCAAGGGCAAAAGCCGCCCGACAACGCTGCTTTTTCTCAAGTCCGATGAGAAGGCGGGCAACATCTATGCCCATCCTTCTCATCGGCTTTCTTTGCGAGTGGGCGGATTTTCCGGTAAAATAAAAGAATAGGCAGTTTGAAGGAAAGCGAGCGATGACACGGATGGAACAACGGGTGACGATTACAACGGAAACGATTACGCTGGGGCAGCTTTTGAAACTTGTGCGATTGATCGATACTGGCGGTGCGGCCAAATGGTTTTTGCAGGAACATCACGTGCTTGTCAATGGAGAACGGGAAAACCGGCGCGGGCGAAAGCTGAGAGACGGCGACCGGATCGACATTGAACCGTTTGGCACGTTCGTCGTCGTAAAAGCGGAGTAGGTGAAGGTTCGGTGTTTTTGACCAACTTAACGTTGACGAATTACCGGAATTATGAGTATGAAACGCTGAATTTCGGCGAGGGCGTGAACGTCATCTTAGGAGAAAATGCCCAAGGAAAGACGAACATGATGGAGGCCATTTATGTTTTGGCTATGGCGAAGTCGCACCGCACGTCCAACGATAAAGACCTTATCCGTTGGAATGAAGAGTATGCTAAAATAGAAGGAAGAGCGGAAAAACGAAGCGGGTCGTTAACGCTTGAGTTGCTTATTTCAAAAAAAGGAAAAAAAGCAAGATGCAACCATATTGAACAGCAACGGCTCAGCCAATACGTCGGCCATTTGAATGTCGTCATGTTCGCTCCCGAAGACTTGAATTTAGTCAAGGGAAGTCCGCAAGTGCGGCGCCGATTTGTCGATATGGAAATCGGGCAAGTGTCGCCTGTGTATATACATGATTTGAGCCAATACCAAAAGCTGCTGCAACAACGCAATCATTACTTAAAAATGATGCAGGCGCGCGAGCGGAGCGATGAGGCGGTTCTTGATGTGTTAACTGAGCAGCTTGTATTGCTGGCGGCCAAAATTACGCTGCGGCGCCGCCAGTTTTTGTCGCTGCTTGAGCAATGGGCGATGCCAATCCACTATGAAATCAGCCGCGGCGCCGAACAGCTTTGCATCCGATACGAACCGTCGGTCGACGTATCAGAAAAGGCGGAATTGTCGAGAATAGTAGAAGCATACAGTGAAACGTTCGCCGCCATGAGGGAACGGGAAGTTCTGCGGGGAACAACGTTGGTCGGCCCGCATCGCGATGACATCGCGTTTTTCGTGAATGGAAAAAACGTGCAAACTTTCGGTTCCCAGGGGCAACAACGTACAACCGCGCTAGCGGTCAAGCTGGCAGAACTTGAGCTCATCTTTTCCGAGTTAGGCGATTACCCCATTTTATTGCTGGATGATGTGTTGTCAGAACTTGATGACTTTCGGCAAACCCACCTCCTTGATGCCATCCGGAAAAAAGTGCAAACTTTTGTCACAACAACAAGCATTGACGGCATTAAGCACGATATCATTCAAGAAGCGGCTATTTATCGAGTCCATTCTGGTTCGGTAACCGCTCCTTCTTGACCGCGAGACCGTTGAACGTTTGCAAAGAAAGCGTAGGTGATCAGGCATGACAATGGAACAACGGGTTGAGCAGACGTACGATGCAAGCCAAATCCAAGTGCTTGAAGGCCTTGAAGCGGTCCGCAAGCGCCCGGGGATGTACATCGGCTCGACGGGGCCGAAAGGACTGCACCATCTCGTTTGGGAAATCGTCGACAACAGCATCGACGAGGCGTTGGCGGGCTATTGCACAAACATCGATGTGACGATCGGCAAAGACAACAGCATCACCGTCGCCGACAACGGGCGTGGCATTCCGGTTGACATTCACGAGGCGACCGGGCGTCCCGCCGTCGAAGTCATTATGACCGTCCTTCATGCCGGTGGGAAATTTGGCGGAGGGGGCTATAAAGTGTCCGGCGGCTTGCACGGCGTTGGCGCTTCGGTCGTCAACGCCTTATCGGAATGGCTCGAAGTTTACGTCTATCGGGATGGAAAAATCCATTACCAGCGGTACGAGCGCGGAGAACCGTGCACCGACTTGCAAGTCATCGGCGAGACAGACCGGACCGGAACGACGACCCGTTTTAAGCCGGACCCGGAAATTTTCACTGAGACGACCGAATTTGACTATGAAACGCTGGCCACTCGGTTGCGTGAGCTCGCCTTTCTAAATCGCGGCTTAAAAATCACGCTGACGGACGAACGGGTTGACAGCCGAAAAAACGAATATGTTTACGAAGGCGGCATTCGTTCATACGTCCGTCATTTGAACCGAACACGAGAAGTGCTGCACGAAGAGCCAATTTATATCGCTGGCGAGCGTGACGGCATTGCCGTAGAAATCGCCTTGCAGTACAACGACGGCTATACGAGCAATATTTATTCGTTTGTCAACAACATTCATACGCATGAAGGCGGCACACATGAATCTGGCTTTAAAATGGCGCTGACGCGCATTATCAATGATTACGCTCGCAAGCAGCAAATTTTTAAAGAAAACGACACGAATTTGACTGGCGAAGATGTGCGCGAAGGGCTGACGGCCATCGTGTCGATCAAGCATCCATCGCCGCAGTTTGAAGGGCAAACGAAAACGAAGCTCGGCAACAGCGATGCGCGCACGGTGACCGACGCTGTCTTTTCCGAACAATTTGAAACGTTTTTGCTTGAAAATCCGACGATTGCCCGAAAAATCGTCGAAAAAGGCATGATGGCGGCGCGGGCGCGGCTGGCGGCGAAAAAAGCGCGCGAACTGACGCGGCGCAAAAGTGCGCTTGAAATTTCCAATTTGCCGGGCAAACTGGCTGACTGTTCGTCAAGAGACCCGTCGATCAGCGAGCTGTACGTCGTCGAGGGCGATTCGGCCGGCGGCTCCGCGAAACAAGGGCGCGACCGCCATTTCCAAGCGATTTTGCCGCTGCGCGGGAAAATCCTTAACGTGGAAAAAGCGCGCTTGGACAAAATTTTGTCGAACAATGAGGTGCGGGCGATTATTACCGCCCTTGGCACGGGCATTGGCGAAGAGTTTGACATCTCAAAGGCGCGTTACCATAAGGTCATCATCATGACCGACGCCGATGTTGACGGGGCCCATATTCGCACGCTTCTTTTAACATTTTTTTACCGTTATATGCGGGAATTGATTGAACACGGCTACATTTATATCGCTCAGCCGCCGCTGTATAAAATCGAGCAGGGAAAACAGGTGCGTTATGCTTACAACGACCGCCAGCTTGAGAAAATCCTTGCCGAGCTGCCGGACCAGCCAAAACCGACGATTCAACGCTATAAAGGACTGGGCGAAATGAATCCGGAGCAACTTTGGGAAACGACGATGAATCCGGAAACGAGAACGTTGCTGCAAGTGAGCTTGCAAGACGCCATTGACGCAGATGAAACGTTTGAAATTTTAATGGGCGATAAAGTTGAGCCGCGCCGCCAGTTCATCGAAGAAAATGCCCGTTATGTGAAAAACTTGGACATTTAGGATAAAAAAAGAGGGAATCAGCCGCCCTCCTCGCTTCACCTTGCCGACGGGGACACCCGGCGCGCGAGCGAAGCGGCGCCCGCCGTCCGTCCGCGTCCGCCTGGCCGGGCGGTCCGGACTGGAGGAGGTTTCAAAGGGAGGTTTGAACGAATGGCAGAACACGAACAACCGCGCATCCGCGAAGTGAACATCAGCCAGGAAATGCGTTCTTCGTTTCTTGACTATGCGATGAGCGTCATCGTTTCGCGCGCCCTGCCGGACGTGCGCGACGGGCTGAAGCCGGTGCATCGCCGCATTTTATATGCCATGCACGACCTCGGCATGACTGCCGATAAACCGTATAAAAAGTCGGCTCGCATCGTCGGCGAAGTGATCGGGAAATATCATCCGCACGGGGATGCCGCCGTGTATGACACGATGGTGCGCATGGCGCAAGATTTCAACTACCGCTACATGCTTGTCGACGGACATGGCAACTTCGGATCGATTGACGGCGACGCGGCAGCAGCGATGCGCTACACGGAAGCGCGCATGTCGAAAATCGCCATGGAGCTTTTGCGCGATATCAACAAAGACACGATTGACTATCAAGACAACTATGACGGTTCGGAAAAAGAACCGGTCGTGCTGCCGTCCCGGTTTCCTAATTTGCTTGTCAACGGTTCATCCGGCATCGCTGTCGGAATGGCGACGAACATTCCGCCGCACCAGCTTGGCGAAGTGATTGATGCCTTGTTGGCATTAAGCCAAAATCCGGAGATGACGGTTGCCGATTTGATGGAATACATCCCAGGACCTGACTTTCCAACCGCTGGACAAATTATCGGCCGCAGCGGCATCCGCAAGGCGTACGAAACGGGTCGCGGCTCCATTACATTGCGCGCCAAGGCCGAAATCGAGCAGCAGCCAAACGGCAAGGAAACGATCATTGTGACCGAGCTACCTTACCAAGTAAACAAGGCGAAACTGATCGAGCGGATCGCCGAACTTGTGCGCGACAAAAAAATTGACGGCATCACCGACTTGCGCGACGAGTCGGATCGGAGCGGCATGCGCATCGTTATCGAAGTGCGGCGCGATGCCAACGCGAAGGTTGTGTTGAACAATTTGTACAAACATACGGCATTGCAAACGAGTTTTGGCATCAACATGCTTGCTTTGGTAAACGGCGAGCCGAAAGTGCTGAACTTAAAAGAGTGTTTGGAGCATTATTTAAACCATCAAAAAACCGTCATCCGCCGGCGGACGGCGTTTGAGCTGAAAAAAGCCGAGGCGCGTGCTCACATTCTGGAAGGGTTGCGCATCGCCCTTGACCATTTGGATGAAGTGATCGACCTCATCCGCCGCTCACAGACAACGGAGGCGGCACGCGAAGGGCTGATGGCGCGGTTCTCACTCAGTGAACGGCAAGCGCAGGCGATTTTGGATATGCGCCTGCAACGGTTAACCGGCCTTGAGCGGGAAAAAATCGAACAAGAATACCAAGACCTTGTCCGTCTGATCGCAGAACTGAGAGGCGTATTGGCCGACGAAGAGAAAGTATTGCAAATCATTCGCGATGAACTGAGCGAAATTAAGGAGCGGTTCAACGATGAGCGGCGCACGGAAATCGTTTCAGGAGCCGTTGAGCAGTTCGATGACGAGGATTTAATTCCACAAGAGCATGTCGTCATCACGCTTACTCATAAAGGCTACATCAAGCGCTTGCCTTTATCGACGTACCGGAGCCAAAAACGCGGCGGACGGGGCGTGCAAGGCATGCATACGGCGGAAGACGATTTTGTCGAACATTTGCTCATTACGTCGACTCATGACACCGTGCTGTTTTTCACGAATAAAGGGAAAGTATATCAGGCAAAAGGCTACGAGATTCCGGAATTCGGCCGCACAGCCAAAGGGCTGCCGATCATCAACTTGCTTGAGCTCGATAAAGATGAGTGGATCAACGCCATGATTCCGATTGAAAGCGAGTTTAGCGATGAACGCTACCTCGTGTTTGCGACAAAGCAAGGAATTGCCAAACGTTCCCCGCTTTCAGCGTTCGCCCATATTCGCAACAACGGGCTTATCGCCATCCATTTGCGCGAAGGGGATGAACTGATTTCTGTCCGGCTGACGGATGGCAAAAAGCATTTGATCATCGGTACGAAAAACGGCATGCTCATCCGTTTTCCGGAAACCGACGTGCGGGCGATGGGCCGCAGCGCGACTGGAGTCAAAGCGATCACGCTTGATGACGGGGATGAAGTAGTTGGCATGGAAATTTTAGAAGACCATCATGATGTGCTTGTCGTCACGAAAAAAGGGTTCGGCAAGCGCACTCCGGCCTCGGAATACCGCGTGCAAAGCCGCGGGGGCAAAGGATTGAAAACGTGCAACGTCACGGATAAAAACGGTCCTGTCGTTGCGGTGACAACCGTCGTCGGCAATGAAGACGTCATGGTGATCACGACCGGCGGCGTGCTCATTCGCATTGCCGTCAGCGATATTTCTCGGACGGGAAGAATCGCCCAAGGCGTTAAGCTCATTCGCCTCTCTGGCGAAGATGGGCATGAGTGCGTCGCTACGGTGGCGAAAGTGCCTGAGGAAGAAAGGGACGAGGAATAAAGAAGAAGATCATTCAGCCTAACGGAAACGGCGCTTCGCCTATAGGCGCGGGGCGTCGTTTTTCTGTTTCAAAAGCCTGCCATCGCGGCCAAAATCATGTTACGATAGAAATACAGAGAAAAAAAAAGACAAAGGGGGCACTAATCGATGGTCCGTGTGAAACGCTCCCAGCTTCGCGAAGGATGCGTGCTCGCTGAAGATGTGCTCGGCAAGACGAAACGTCCAATTATACCGAAAAACACCGTGATCACGAAACCGTTGCTACTCGTACTTGAAAAATTCCTCGTTGAGGAAGTGGACGTTGAACCATTGCTTGCTAACGGTGAACCATTTCCCAACGTCGATTCCGCATCAACGGCGGTTGCCAAACAGCCGATGGCTTTCTACTTAGAGGCGGTCCAACGATACAAAACATGGTTTCAATCGTGGCAAGCCGGTTTGCCGGTTGATATCGGCGAAATCAGAGGGGTCATCATTTCGCTTTTTGAACGAATGGCGGGCCAAAAACGGGAGTTGCTTATGTTGCATCATTACGCAACAAAGGACGAATATTTGCACCATCATGCCGTCAGCGTCGGGCTGCTCGCGGGCTTTTTGGCCATGCAGCTTGGATACAGCGAAGGGGAATGCCACCAAATCGCCCTTGCCGGTGTGCTAGCAGACTGTGGCATGGCGAAAGTAAGTAAGAGAATTTTGACAAATCCGTCGGCGCTCACTGAAGCCGAGTTCAATGAAGTAAAGCAGCACCCTGTCTTCAGCTACCGCATGGTGCAAAAAATCCCTGCGCTAAACCATGGGGCAAAACTTGCTGTGTTGCAACATCATGAACGAAATGACGGCAGCGGCTACCCGCTCGGAGTAAAAGCAGAAAGAATTCACCCTTACAGCCAGATCGTTGCCGTCGCTGATGTCTACCATGCCATGACTTCAGAACGGTTATACCGTCGCAAACAGTCGCCGTTTCGGGCCATTGAAACGATGCAAAGGGAGCAGTTCGGCAAACTGAGTACAGAAGCTGTCGCCGCGCTGGTGAACAATCTCATCGGCCTACAAACAGGAGCCGTCGTCAAACTCTCCAACGGCGAAATGGCTGAAGTGATGTTTATTCCTTCGGACGAGCCAGCCCGGCCGATCGTCAAGATCATCGAAACCGGACAGTTGCTGTCACTAAGCGTTCAGCGGGACATATATATCGAGGAAATGGTGCAAGGTTGATCAGTGTCAGTTCCAAAAAATACTATTGCCTAAACAACATCCACATGATACAATCAACATTGCTTGTGACGGTAAAGAAATAAAAAAGTTGTTGACTTTTCGTTGTCCATGGGTTATTATTTAATAGCTGTCATCATTAAGGGACAGCGAAAAAGCTCCTTGAAAACTAAACAAAACGCAAGCGTCATAAGAAAAGCTGAGGCTCGCGGGTCGCCGCGATGGGCAAATGTTCTTCGCCTGCAGGGATTTACAATCCCGAAGGCGAAGGTTATTTGACCCCGAGAGGCGGCGGGCCGAAGCTGGACAATGCGAAAAGCTGAGGCCGCTTGCCTATCGGCGAAACGCGCTGAGAGGCCCGCGAGCGGGCTTAGCCCGCCGCAGCGGGACACGAAGCGTCGCGAGCCGATAGCGGCCGAAGCTGGACAATGCGAAAAGCCAATCAACTTTCTTTGGAGAGTTTGATCCTGGCTCAGGACGAACGCTGGCGGCGTGCCTAATACATGCAAGTCGAGCGGACCAAATCGGAGCTTGCTCTGGTTTGGTCAGCGGCGGACGGGTGAGTAACACGTGGGCAACCTGCCCGCAAGACCGGGATAACTCCGGGAAACCGGAGCTAATACCGGATAACACCGAAGACCGCATGGTCTTTGGTTGAAAGGCGGCCTTTGGCTGTCACTTGCGGATGGGCCCGCGGCGCATTAGCTAGTTGGTGAGGTAACGGCTCACCAAGGCGACGATGCGTAGCCGGCCTGAGAGGGTGACCGGCCACACTGGGACTGAGACACGGCCCAGACTCCTACGGGAGGCAGCAGTAGGGAATCTTCCGCAATGGGCGAAAGCCTGACGGAGCGACGCCGCGTGAGCGAAGAAGGCCTTCGGGTCGTAAAGCTCTGTTGTGAGGGACGAAGGAGCGCCGTTCGAAGAGGGCGGCGCGGTGACGGTACCTCACGAGAAAGCCCCGGCTAACTACGTGCCAGCAGCCGCGGTAATACGTAGGGGGCGAGCGTTGTCCGGAATTATTGGGCGTAAAGCGCGCGCAGGCGGTCTCTTAAGTCTGATGTGAAAGCCCACGGCTCAACCGTGGAGGGTCATTGGAAACTGGGGGACTTGAGTGCAGGAGAGGAGAGCGGAATTCCACGTGTAGCGGTGAAATGCGTAGAGATGTGGAGGAACACCAGTGGCGAAGGCGGCTCTCTGGCCTGCAACTGACGCTGAGGCGCGAAAGCGTGGGGAGCAAACAGGATTAGATACCCTGGTAGTCCACGCCGTAAACGATGAGTGCTAAGTGTTAGAGGGGTCACACCCTTTAGTGCTGCAGCTAACGCGATAAGCACTCCGCCTGGGGAGTACGGCCGCAAGGCTGAAACTCAAAGGAATTGACGGGGGCCCGCACAAGCGGTGGAGCATGTGGTTTAATTCGAAGCAACGCGAAGAACCTTACCAGGTCTTGACATCCCCTGACAACCCAAGAGATTGGGCGTTCCCCCTTCGGGGGGACAGGGTGACAGGTGGTGCATGGTTGTCGTCAGCTCGTGTCGTGAGATGTTGGGTTAAGTCCCGCAACGAGCGCAACCCTCGCCTCTAGTTGCCAGCATTCAGTTGGGCACTCTAGAGGGACTGCCGGCGACAAGTCGGAGGAAGGTGGGGATGACGTCAAATCATCATGCCCCTTATGACCTGGGCTACACACGTGCTACAATGGGCGGTACAAAGGGCTGCGAACCCGCGAGGGGGAGCGAATCCCAAAAAGCCGCTCTCAGTTCGGATTGCAGGCTGCAACTCGCCTGCATGAAGCCGGAATCGCTAGTAATCGCGGATCAGCATGCCGCGGTGAATACGTTCCCGGGCCTTGTACACACCGCCCGTCACACCACGAGAGCTTGCAACACCCGAAGTCGGTGAGGCAACCCGCAAGGGAGCCAGCCGCCGAAGGTGGGGCAAGTGATTGGGGTGAAGTCGTAACAAGGTAGCCGTACCGGAAGGTGCGGCTGGATCACCTCCTTTCTAAGGAGAAAAGCGGAGGCCGCCCGCCTATCGGCGAGGTGCGCTGGAGGGCCTGCGAGCGGGCTTAGCCCGCCGCAGCAGGACCGAAGCGTCGCGAGCCGATGGCGGCCGGAGCTAGACATTACGAAAAGCGGAGGCGCCGAGATCGGCTCTCGAAGCCAAATGTTCTTCACCCGCAGGGGTGCTTGCACCCCCGAGGGGGAAGGTTATTTGGCAGAAGAGAACCAGGCGCCGGAGCTAGACAGAATTTCTTGACAAAACCTATCAGTTTGATTATAATGACGCTTGCTGTTTTGTTTAGTTTTGAGGGAACTTATTGTTCCTTGCAATGTGTATATGGGCCTATAGCTCAGCTGGTCAGAGCGCACGCCTGATAAGCGTGAGGTCGGTGGTTCAAGTCCACTTAGGCCCATTGGATGGGGCCTTAGCTCAGCTGGGAGAGCGCCTGCTTTGCAAGCAGGAGGTCATCGGTTCGATCCCGATAGGCTCCACCATATCAAGGTAAGAGGTTTCAACGTAGTTGCTTTGTATCTGTGCCTGCGTCTGCTAGCGGGTTCAGGGAAGCAAGATTCCTCGGCACAAAGCCGCAAGGAAGTTTGTTCAAAGAAGTCGCTTTGCGTCTACAAGTGAATTCAGAGAAGCTGGATTCCTCGACGCAAACCAGCGAAGAAGCGAATTCAAAGGAGCTACTTTGCGCCTTCGTCTTCCAGCAGGTTCAAGGAAGATGGATTCCTCGGCGCAAAGCTGCAAAGAAGCAGACTCAAGGCAGCAGCTTCGTTCCTTGAAAACTAGATAACCGATAAAGCAAAGGAAGAAGCCGAGAGCGCAATAGGTTAAGCTAGAAAGGGCGCACGGTGGATGCCTTGGCACTAGGAGCCGATGAAGGACGGGGCAAACGCCGAAACGCTTCGGGGAGCTGTAAGCAAGCGTTGATCCGGAGATGTCCGAATGGGGGAACCCACTGTCCGTAATGGGGCAGTATCCATGCCTGAATCCATAGGGCATGGAGGGCACACCCGGGGAACTGAAACATCTTAGTACCCGGAGGAGAAGAAAGCAACCGCGATTCCCTGAGTAGCGGCGAGCGAAACGGGAACAGCCCAAACCAAGAGGCATGTCCTCTTGGGGTTGTAGGACCGCTCACGATGGGAGTGAGAAAGGAACGGGGTAGACGAACCGGTCTGGAACGGCCGGCCAGAGAAGGTGAGAGCCCTGTAGTCGAAACTTCGTTCCCTCCCGAGCGGATCCTGAGTACGGCGGGACACGAGGAATCCCGTCGGAAGCAGGGAGGACCATCTCCCAAGGCTAAATACTCCCTAGTGACCGATAGTGCACCAGTACCGTGAGGGAAAGGTGAAAAGCACCCCGGGAGGGGAGTGAAAGAGAACCTGAAACCGTGTGCCTACAAGTAGTCAGAGCCCGTTGATGGGTGATGGCGTGCCTTTTGTAGAATGAACCGGCGAGTGACGATGGCGTGCGAGGTTAAGCCGGAGAGGCGGAGCCGCAGCGAAAGCGAGTCTGAACAGGGCGTGTGAGTACGTCGTCGTCGACCCGAAACCAGGTGATCTACCCATGTCCAGGGTGAAGGCCGGGTAACACCGGCTGGAGGCCCGAACCCACGCACGTTGAAAAGTGCGGGGATGAGGTGTGGGTAGGGGTGAAATGCCAATCGAACTTGGAGATAGCTGGTTCTCCCCGAAATAGCTTTAGGGCTAGCCTCGGGTTTAGGAGTCTTGGAGGTAGAGCACTGATTGGGCTAGGGGCCCAAACCGGGTTACCGAACCCAGTCAAACTCCGAATGCCAATGACTTATGCCCGGGAGTCAGACTGCGAGTGATAAGATCCGTGGTCGAGAGGGGAACAGCCCAGACCGCCAGCTAAGGCCCCGAAGTGCACGTTCAGTGGAAAAGGATGTGGAGTTGCAAAGACAACCAGGATGTTGGCTTAGAAGCAGCCACCATTTAAAGAGTGCGTAATAGCTCACTGGTCGAGTGACTCTGCGCCGAAAATGTACCGGGGCTAAACGTGCCGCCGAAGCTGCGGGATGACCGTTGGTCATCGGTAGGGGAGCGTTCTAAGGGCAGAGAAGCCAGACCGGAAGGACTGGTGGAGCGCTTAGAAGTGAGAATGCCGGTATGAGTAGCGAAAACAGAGGTGAGAATCCTCTGCGCCGAAAGCCTAAGGGTTCCTGAGGAAGGTTCGTCCGCTCAGGGTTAGTCGGGACCTAAGCCGAGGCCGAAAGGCGTAGGTGATGGACAACAGGTTGAGATTCCTGTACCACCTTCTTCCCGTTTGAGCGATGGGGGGACGCAGGAGGATAGGGCGAGCAGGCGGTTGGAAGAGCCTGTCCAAGCCGTGAGGCTGATCCGCAGGCAAATCCGCGGATCATAAGGCCAAGCGGTGACGGCGACGGATTGATCCGGAAGTCCCCGATTTCACACTGCCAAGAAAAGCCTCTAGCGAGGGAAGAGGTGCCCGTACCGCAAACCGACACAGGTAGGCGAGGAGAGAATCCTAAGGCGCGCGGGAGAACTCTCGTTAAGGAACTCGGCAAAATGACCCCGTAACTTCGGGAGAAGGGGTGCTCTTTGGGGTGAAGAGCCCTGAAGAGCCGCAGTGAAAAGGCCCAAGCGACTGTTTATCAAAAACACAGGTCTCTGCGAAGCCGAAAGGCGACGTATAGGGGCTGACACCTGCCCGGTGCTGGAAGGTTAAGGGGAGCGCTTAGCGGAAGCGAAGGTGCGAACCGAAGCCCCAGTAAACGGCGGCCGTAACTATAACGGTCCTAAGGTAGCGAAATTCCTTGTCGGGTAAGTTCCGACCCGCACGAAAGGTGTAACGACTTGGGCGCTGTCTCAACGAGAGACCCGGTGAAATTATACTACCTGTGAAGATGCAGGTTACCCGCGACAGGACGGAAAGACCCCGTGGAGCTTTACTGCAGCCTGATATGGAATTTTGGTATCGCTTGTACAGGATAGGTGGGAGCCTGGGAAGCCGGAGCGCCAGCTTCGGTGGAGGCGGCGGTGGGATACCACCCTGGCGGTATTGAAATTCTAACCCGCACCCCTTAGCGGGGTGGGAGACAGTGTCAGGTGGGCAGTTTGACTGGGGCGGTCGCCTCCCAAAAGGTAACGGAGGCGCCCAAAGGTTCCCTCAGAATGGTTGGAAATCATTCGGAGAGTGCAAAGGCACAAGGGAGCTTGACTGCGAGACGGACAGGTCGAGCAGGGACGAAAGTCGGGCTTAGTGATCCGGTGGTTCCGCATGGAAGGGCCATCGCTCAACGGATAAAAGCTACCCCGGGGATAACAGGCTGATCTCCCCCAAGAGTCCACATCGACGGGGAGGTTTGGCACCTCGATGTCGGCTCATCGCATCCTGGGGCTGTAGTCGGTCCCAAGGGTTGGGCTGTTCGCCCATTAAAGCGGTACGCGAGCTGGGTTCAGAACGTCGTGAGACAGTTCGGTCCCTATCCGTCGTGGGCGGAGGAAATTTGAGAGGAGCTGTCCTTAGTACGAGAGGACCGGGATGGACGCACCGCTGGTGTACCAGTTGTCCCGCCAGGGGCACCGCTGGGTAGCTATGTGCGGACGGGATAAGCGCTGAAAGCATCTAAGCGTGAAGCCCCCCTCAAGATGAGATTTCCCACCGCGTTAGGCGGGTAAGATCCCTCGAAGATGACGAGGTCGATAGGTCCGAGGTGGAAGCGTGGCGACACGTGGAGCTGACGGATACTAATCGATCGAGGGCTTGACCTATGAGCGGCTTCTTCCAACGGTTATCTAGTTTTGAGGGAATGAACATCCTGTTGACAAATCCAACAGGATGGATATAATAATTACTGTCCAAGATGATCATCATTGCCTAGTGGCTATGGCGGAGGGGAAACACCCGTTCCCATCCCGAACACGGAAGTTAAGCCCTCCAGCGCCGATGGTAGTTGGGGCCAGCGCCCCTGCAAGAGTAGGTCGCTGCTAGGCGAAAATCCCCTGCTGTATATACAGCAGGGGATTTTTGATTTGATTCAACCCAAAAATTTCCGCATTAAGTATTCATGAAGCAGCAACGGCACTTTTTCCGCCGACACGGAGAGAAACTCAAGAATAAAAGTGTATGCCTTGCTTGGGTAAGAATGGAGAAGCTCGCTCCACCATTCCGTCTCATAGCGCGAAATCATGCTCAAGTTATACAGCAACAAGTAATGGGCGTGTATTTCTGGAAGCGAGAATGTTTTCTCTTTCTTGACTGGAATTCGGAGTGTACCGTCAAGATGGAATAAAAACGGACCTTCTCCGGCCGGCGACAGCGGCGATTCTATATGAAAATACAGAAATTCTCCTTCTTCTTTGGCGAACGAAAGCCGCTTTCCTTGTCCTTCTTCACAGAGATATTGGACAAAGCGGGACAACGACATATGGTAGTGGTCCAAAATCACTTTTGGGATGGCGAGCATCGGCGGCGAAGCAGTATGTACAACAGGCAAGGATAACGGTTTTTTTCGCCCGCTTAGAAGAAAAAACGTTTCATGCAACTCGCCAATTCGTTGCAACAGCGTGCCCATGCGAAATTTTTCCCCAGCTTCTTGTTTCACATGAAACATTTTTTCAGAAAAATGTGCGAATAAACCGTTTTTTTGTATTTTCACTTCATCATCTAAAAATTCGTAGCCCTGTTTTTTTCGTTTTCTTGCTGATACACCATGGGCCAAGACCGATGTTGATTCCGGGTAGTCGGGGTCGACAGTGAGCAGGCATGCTTTTAAGAGCTGCACCATGCCGTAAAACAAGAGAACCGGCTTGATGGACAGCGGCGCCTGCTGGGCAGCGGCGTAAAAGTTTTGCCCGTGTTCCAGATAATATAAAAATGGGTAACAGTTTGCATAACTGCGTTGGACGGCGTCATCCCGCTGCAGCTGTTGATAGCATTGCCGCAAAAATTGCTGCGCAGTATCGGCCGAGCGGAAAACAGAAAGGCGAAACAGTTGACCGTGATTTCCGAACATTTTTACCCCCCTTACATAGAATTGTCTCGAAATAACTGAAAAGTTGGACATTTTCTTGATTCCTTGACAGTAGTTTAACCAGTTGTTAAGCTACTAATAATATTTCCGGACAAGGGGGAGAAAACATGTGGGAAGCGAAATTCGCCAAGGAAGGATTGACGTTTGATGATGTTCTTCTCATCCCAGCGAAGTCGGACGTATTGCCGCGCGATGTTGATGTAACCACGAAGTTGAGCGATACGCTGCAGTTGAACATCCCGATTCTCAGCGCTGGGATGGATACGGTTACCGAAGCGGAGATGGCAATTGCGATGGCGCGTCAGGGAGGCCTTGGCATCATTCACAAAAATATGTCGATCGAACAGCAGGCCGAGCAGGTCGACAAGGTGAAACGGTCGGAACGAGGCGTCATTACGGACCCGTTTTTCCTAACGCCGGATCATCAAGTGTATGATGCAGAACACTTAATGAGTAAATATCGGATCTCGGGGGTGCCGATCGTCAACAACCCCGAGGAGCAAAAATTGGTCGGCATTATTACGAACCGTGACTTGCGTTTCATTCAAGACTATTCGATTAAAATTTCCGAGGTAATGACGAAGGAAAACTTGATCACTGCTCCGGTGGGGACAACGTTGGAGGAAGCAGAGAAAATTTTGCAGCGACACAAGGTCGAAAAACTGCCTCTTGTTGATGAAAACGGTGTGCTGAAGGGATTAATTACGATCAAGGATATTGAAAAGGTCATTGAGTTCCCGAATTCGGCGAAAGATGCGAAAGGGAGGCTGATTGTCGGGGCGGCCGTCGGGGTGACGGCGGACACGATGATTCGCGTCAAAAAGCTTGTTGAGGCAGGGGTTGATGTCATTGTCGTTGACACGGCGCACGGCCATTCGAAAGGCGTCCTAGAGACGGTGGCCAACATCCGACGCCAATACCCGGACTTGAACATCATCGCCGGCAATGTCGCGACAGCTGAAGGGACGCGCGACTTGATTGAGGCTGGGGCGAACATTATTAAAGTCGGAATCGGTCCGGGGTCCATCTGCACGACCCGGGTTGTCGCCGGGGTTGGTGTGCCGCAAATTACGGCGATCTACGACTGTGCGACTGAGGCGCGCAAACATGGCGTCCCGATCATCGCTGACGGCGGGATCAAATATTCCGGCGACATTGTGAAGGCGATCGCGGCTGGGGCGCATGCGGTTATGCTCGGCAGCTTGCTTGCTGGTGTTTCCGAAAGCCCGGGTGAGACGGAAATTTACCAAGGCCGCCGCTTTAAGGTGTACCGGGGCATGGGATCGGTCGCAGCCATGGAGCGCGGCAGCAAAGACCGCTATTTTCAAGAAGATGCGAAAAAGTTTGTCCCGGAAGGCATCGAGGGACGCGTTCCATACAAAGGGCCGCTTGCCGACACGATTTATCAGCTTGTCGGTGGGTTGCGCGCCGGCATGGGCTATTGTGGAACCCGCAATTTGGAAGAGCTGCGCGAAAAAACGCAGTTTATCCGCATGACGAGCGCGGGGCTCCGTGAAAGCCATCCGCATGACGTGCAAATTACGAAAGAAGCGCCGAACTACTCTGCTTTTTGATCGGAGTTGCGCCGATCGGCTCAACTGTGACGGAGACATGTCCTCCGTCTATTTTTTTGGCCGACGGTATGTTACAATAACGGTTGTGTGAGGAGGGTGTCATTGTGAGGAGGAGAAAACAAAACTGGTTGTTTTGGTTGCTGTCGATTTGCCTTTGTTTAACGTTTGGTCCGTTTCAACAGACGGTGAAGGCGGAAAGCGCCCCGCTTGACATCCGGGCGGACGCTGCGATTTTAGTGGATGCACAAACGGGAAGAATTTTGTATGAAAAAAATATCGATACGGTGCTTGGGATTGCCAGCATGACGAAAATGATGACCGAGTATTTGCTTCTTGACGCCATTAAGGCGAAGCGCGTCAAATGGGATCAAATGTACACGCCAAGCGATTACGTGTACCGGCTGTCGCAAGACCGGGCGCTGTCCAATGTCCCGTTGCGAAAAGATGGCAAGTATACGGTGCGTGAGCTGTACGAGGCAATGGCCATTTATTCGGCGAACGGGGCAACGGTCGCGATTGCTGAGATCATCGCTGGATCGGAGAAAAATTTTGTGAAAATGATGAACGACAAAGCGAAAGAGCTTGGGCTGAAAGATTATAAGTTTGTCAATGCCACAGGGTTGAGCAATAAGGATTTAAAAGGATTCCATCCAGAAGGGACAAGCACAAATGAGGAAAACGTCATGTCCGCACGTGCGATGGCGATGCTTGCCTACCGGTTGCTGAAAGATCATCCCGAAGTGCTGAAAACAGCGAGCATTCCTCATAAAGTATTCCGGGAAGGAACAAAAGATGAAATCAAAATGGACAACTGGAATTGGATGCTGCCTGGGCTTGTGTACGGATACGAAGGTGTAGACGGGTTGAAAACCGGCTATACGGAATTTGCCGGCAACTGTTTCACCGGGACGGCGAAACGAAACGGCGTCCGCTTGATTTCGGTTGTCATGAATGCGAAAGATGCGAGTGGGAAAACAACAAAAGAGGCGCGTTTTAAAGAGACAGAAAAACTATTTAACTACGGATTCAACCAATACTCCCTCGAGACGCTTTATCCAAAAGGGTACCAGCTGAAAGGAAAAGAAACACTTCCGGTCGTGAAAGGGAAAGAAAAAGAGGTTCGTGTCGCGACAGGAAAGAATCTGGATCTGCTTGTGAAAAACGGCGAGGAAAAACAATACAAACCTGTATATGTGTTGGACAAGAAAAAAATGACAAAAGAAGGAAAGCTAGTCGCCCCTTTGAAAAAAGGGGAAACGGTTGGATATATGACGCTCGAATATAAAGGGGACGACTCCCTTGCCTTCTTAAGCCCAGACATGCAAAAAAACATTCGTGTGCCGCTTGTCACAACAGCTGAAGTCGAAAAAGCCAATTGGTTTGTTCTTTCGATGCGCGCGGTCGGCGGACTGTTTGTTGATTTATGGACAAGCGTCGCCAAAACAGTGAAAGGCTGGCTGTAGAATCGACTCCCCTTGATGGGGAGCTTTTTTCCATTGTGATTTTTGTAAAAATTGAGGTAAAATAAAACAGTGGAATCGTCCTTTTGCATGCCTCGCAAAGCATAAGGATCAGGAATAGGGGGAATCAACGTTGGCATTGACAGGTACGGACCGCGTCAAACGCGGCATGGCGGAAATGCAAAAAGGCGGCGTCATCATGGACGTCGTGAACGCAGAACAGGCGAAAATCGCTGAAGCGGCAGGGGCTGTCGCGGTTATGGCGCTCGAGCGCGTCCCGGCGGACATTCGCGCCGCTGGCGGTGTCGCGCGCATGGCCGACCCGACGGTGATCGAAGAAGTGATGAACGCCGTTTCGATCCCAGTCATGGCGAAAGTGCGGATCGGTCACTATGTTGAGGCGCGTGTCTTAGAGGCGCTTGGTGTCGACTACATTGACGAAAGCGAAGTATTAACGCCGGCTGATGAGGAATTCCATATTGACAAACGGCAGTTTACCGTTCCATTTGTGTGCGGTTGCCGCGATTTAGGGGAAGCGGCGCGCCGCATTGCAGAAGGGGCATCGATGTTGCGAACCAAAGGAGAGCCGGGGACAGGCAACATTGTTGAGGCCGTGCGCCATATGCGCAAAGTGAACGCGCAAATTCGCAAAGTCGTCAACATGAGCGAAGATGAGCTTGTCGCTGAGGCGAAACAGCTCGGGGCTCCGGTTGAGGTGCTGCGCGAGATCAAGCGGCTTGGCCGCCTGCCGGTCGTCAACTTTGCCGCCGGCGGTGTCGCGACACCGGCTGACGCTGCCTTGATGATGCACTTGGGTGCGGACGGTGTCTTTGTTGGGTCTGGCATTTTCAAATCGGAAAATCCGGAAAAATACGCGCGCGCGATCGTAGAGGCGACGACTCATTACGAAGACTATGAATTGATCGCACACTTGTCGAAAGGATTGGGCGGCGCGATGCGCGGCATCGATATCGCGACATTGTTGCCGGAGCACCGGATGCAAGAACGCGGCTGGTAAGCTAAATAAAGGAGCAAAGCAACGATGAAAATAGGTGTACTTGGACTGCAAGGAGCTGTGCGGGAGCATGTTCGCGCCATTGAGGCGTGCGGCGCCGAGGCGGTCATCGTGAAAAAGCCGGAGCAGCTTGAGGGGTTGGACGGTCTTGTGCTGCCGGGCGGCGAAAGCACAACGATGCGGCGGCTCATCGACCGCTATGGGCTGATGGAGCCGCTCAAGCAATTTGCCGCTGCCGGCAAGCCGATGTTCGGCACGTGCGCCGGACTCATTTTGCTGGCGAAGCGAATTGTCGGCTATGACGAGCCACATTTAGGATTAATGGACATTACAGTCGAGCGGAACTCGTTCGGTCGGCAGCGGGAAAGCTTTGAGGCGGAGCTGTCGATTAAGGGTGTCGGCGACGGGTTTGTCGGCGTCTTCATCCGTGCTCCGCACATTGTCGAGGTCGGCGACGAGGTCGATGTCTTGGCGACATACAACGACCGCATTGTCGCGGCCCGGCAAGGCCAGTTTCTCGGCTGCTCGTTCCATCCAGAGCTGACCGACGATCATCGATTGATGCAATACTTCCTCAACATGGTCAAAGAAGCGAAAATGGCGTCAAGCCTCAAGTAAAGTGATCAAGCGAAAGCGATGAGAGGAACAAGTAGCAGGTCCCCTTCCTTTCAGAGAGCCGGTGGGTGGTGCGAACCGGCAGGGAGCTCCTGTGAATCCATCCTCGAGCAAAACGTTGAACGCCCAAAGGGCCAGTAGGCGTTTTCGGCCGCCGCCGTTAACGGCAAAAGGGGAAGGCATCGCAAGCCTTCAATAAGGGTGGCACCGCGGGATGGCTCCCGTCCCTTTTTTGGGACGGGGGCTTTTTTATGTATAATATTGAATGGAAAAGGAGGTAAAAGCCATGCTGGATGTGAAAATATTGCGCACCCAGTTTGAAGAAGTGAAAGAAAAACTAATGCAGCGCGGCGGGGATTTGACGAACATCGACCGCTTTGAACAATTGGACAAAGACCGCCGCCGCTTGATTGCGGAAGTCGAAGAGCTGAAAAGCAAGCGCAACGATGTGTCGCAGCAAATCGCTGTCCTAAAGCGCGAGAAAAAGGACGCCGAGCCGCTGATTGCCCAAATGCGCGAAGTCGGTGACCGCATTAAACGGATGGATGAACAAATTCGCCAGCTTGAGGCGGAACTCGACGACTTGTTGTTGTCGATTCCAAACGTGCCGCACGAATCAGTGCCGATCGGCCAATCAGAAGAGGACAATGTGGAAGTGCGGAGATGGGGAGAGCCGCGTTCGTTTTCCTTTGAGCCGAAGCCGCATTGGGAAATCGCCGATCGGCTCGGTTTGCTCGACTTTGAGCGAGCCGCCAAAGTGGCGGGAAGCCGATTTGTCTTTTATAAAGGGTTAGGAGCGCGGCTTGAGCGGGCGCTCATCAACTTTATGCTTGACATCCATCTCGATGAATTCGGTTACGAAGAAGTGTTGCCGCCATATTTAGTGAACCGGGCGAGTATGATCGGAACCGGACAGTTGCCGAAATTTGCCGAGGATGCGTTCCATTTGGACAGCGAAGATTATTTCCTCATTCCGACCGCTGAGGTGCCGGTGACGAACCTGCATCGCGACGAAATTTTGGCCGCAGATGATTTGCCGATTTACTATGCGGCCTACAGCGCCTGCTTCCGCGCGGAAGCCGGGTCGGCCGGCCGCGACACGAGAGGGCTGATCCGCCAGCATCAGTTCAATAAAGTCGAGCTGGTAAAATTCGTAAAGCCGGAGGACTCGTACGATGAATTGGAAAAGCTGACGCGCCAGGCAGAGACGATTTTGCAACGGCTCGGGCTTCCGTACCGCGTTGTCGCCTTGTGCACCGGAGACCTTGGATTCTCGGCGGCGAAAACGTACGATATTGAAGTTTGGCTGCCAAGTTACGGAACGTACCGGGAAATTTCGTCGTGCAGCAACTTTGAGGCGTTTCAAGCGCGCCGTGCCAACATCCGCTTCCGTCGCGATCCAAAAGCGAAACCGGAGTACGTGCATACATTAAACGGTTCGGGGCTAGCCATTGGGCGGACGGTCGCCGCCATTTTGGAAAACTACCAGCAAGAAGACGGCTCGGTCATCGTTCCGGAAGCGCTTCGTCCTTACATGGGGAATCGGGACGTCATTCGCTGAAAAAAGGTGCTTGAGGCAAATCGTTGGTTGACTTTTCCCGACTGCCGTGTTATAGTGAATGACGTTGGCAATGAGGAACAAGAAATCTTGTTCTTGGCCAAGACGATGATGAAGAGGACTGACGCGCATAAGAGGAGATTGTCATCTGAAACGGCTGACCGCCGAAAGCCGTTTCCCATCATAAAAAAACCCGCCGTTGACCGGCGGGTTTTTTATGCCTTTATTTTTTTACAACAGTAAATTGATCAGCGATCAGCAGCCAGTTTTGTGGAAAATCAATGCCAAGTTTCCAATAGCTGACCCCGCGCAAACCAAGTTCCTTCACGAGATTAAATTTTGCTTGAATGGAGCGGGCGTCCTCGAACCATACTTCATGCTCGCGTCCGTTTTCGTCGCGATAGCGAAAATGCGGTGCCTGCGCCTCCGTATCGTATTCGATGGCAACGTTATACTTTGCGGCGAGGGCGATGGCTTGCTGCGGGCTGATGGCCTGGGCGTACGGGCCGCCGGGTACATATGGCAGCGTCCAGTCGTAGCCATACAAGTTTTGCCCCATCAAAATTTTTCCGGCTGGCATTTCAGAGATGGCGTACTCGAGAACGCGGCGGACCGGACCGATCGGGGACACCGGCATCGGCGGCCCGCCGCTGTAGCCCCATTCATACGTCATGATCACGACAAAGTCGACAATTTGTCCATGGGCGCGGTAGTCGTGTGCTTCGTACCAACGTCCGCGCTGGGTCGCGCTCGTTTTCGGCGCCAAGGCGGTCGACATCATCCACCCTTCTCGTGCAAACCGCCGTTTCGCTTTGCGCAAAAACGCATTATACGCCTCACGGTCTTCCGGGCGCAAATATTCAAAATCAAAATGGATGTCGCGGAAGCCATACCGTCTAGCGGTCGCGACAATGTTGTCGAGCAGACGATTTTGCAGCGTTTCGTTTGTTAACATAAGCGCGCCGAGCTCGTCGCTGAACTGCCCGTTTTCAATGTTGGCGACAACCATAACGAGCGTGACGCGGTTGGCGCGGGCAATATCCGGAAAGTCGTCAAGCGGCGGCTCTTGCAATGTCGCGTCGCGTCGGATCGCAAAATAAAAAGGACTCAAATAAGTCAAATACGGAGCGGCTTCGCGAGCGCTCGCCTCCAGCGCTGGGCTGACAGTCGCGCCGCGCGGTTCAATATAGGCGTTAAACTCCGCTCTTCGCTTGGCGCCGGGCGGTATATAAAGCCGCTGCCCGACCTTAAGCGGAGCGTTTAAGGAGAGGCGATTCACTTCGGCAAGCCGCTGCATCGGAATCGAAAATCGGCGTGCAATCGACCATAACGTGTCGCCGCGCTGCACCCAGTAAAAACGACCGACGATCGGGATCACGAGCGCCTGGCCGACAACGAGTTTATCAGGGTTTGGAAGCTTGTTGGCCCGGACAATTTCTTCCGCCGTGGTCCCGTATGCCTCAGCAATTCCACTTAACGTTTGTCCACTCTGCACTACGTGGATTTGCATACTTGACCTCCTAGTTGCGTCTTTATTCTCCATATTCTATGATGAAAAGAAAAGAGAAATGACCGTTTGTGTGAAGGGGTATACGATGAACACCGACGAGTACTACATGCGATTGGCAATGGAAGAAGCAAAAAAAGCGGAGCAGATCGGCGAAGTGCCGATCGGCGCTGTCATCGTTCAAGACGGCCGCGTCATCGCCCGCGCTCATAATTTGCGGGAAACTGAACAACGCGCCATCGCTCATGCAGAAATTTTGGCAATCGATGAAGCATGCCGGGCAACCGGTTCATGGCGGCTTGAGCGGGCGACGTTGTACGTAACGCTTGAGCCGTGCGCCATGTGCGCAGGCGCCATTGTTCTTTCCCGCATCGAACGGGTTGTATTTGGCGCGTTTGACCCAAAGGGAGGGTGCGCTGGGACATTGATGAACTTATTGCAGGAAAGCCGATTTAACCATCAGGTTAAGGTGGTAAGCGGGGTGCTTGCTGACGAGTGCGGTTCGCTGTTGAGCCAATTTTTTCGACGATTGCGCGAACAAAAGAGAAATGTTGGCGGGAGTGCCAACGAAAATTCCGTCGATTGACATTGCATTTTTTCCGCTAACGAGCTATACTGATAGTGCCGTGCTAAGCGGGGAGGTAGCGGTGCCCTGTACTCGCAATCCGCTCTAGCGAGGCTGAATTCCTTCTCGAGGTTAGTCTGTTGCGAGGCCTGTCTCAAGCAAGTGGTGTTGACGTCTGGGTCCCGCGCAATGGGATTCCGTGAACCCTGTCAGGTCCGGAAGGAAGCAGCAGTAAGCGGATGCTCCCATGTGCCGCGGGGACGCCTGGGCTGAGCTAACTGCTTGAGCAACGCTCGGGGCAGCTAATCGACAGAAGGTGCACGGCCTTACATAGCGATAGGGAACAAAACCCACTCATGGCGAGTGGGTTTTTTGTTATTTCAAATTGCAATAGGAAGTTATATAATAGATAGGACGAGAGAAAGAGGAGGGCCGTTTTCCGTGGCATACCAAGCGTTATATCGCGTGTTTCGGCCGCAGCGCTTTGCGGACATGGTCGGCCAAGAACACGTGACCAAGACGTTGCAAAGCGCCCTGCTTCAACATAAAATATCGCACGCTTACTTATTTTCCGGCCCGCGCGGTACAGGAAAAACGAGCGCAGCGAAAATTTTCGCCAAGGCGGTCAACTGTGAACAGGCGCCAGCGGCGGAGCCATGCAATGAGTGTCCAGCTTGCCTCGGCATTACGAATGGAACGGTTCCCGATGTGCTGGAAATTGACGCTGCTTCCAACAACCGCGTCGATGAAATTCGTGATATCCGTGAGAAGGTGAAATTTGCGCCGACGTCGGCCCGCTACAAAGTGTATATCATCGACGAGGTGCATATGCTGTCGATCGGTGCGTTTAACGCGCTGTTGAAAACGTTGGAGGAGCCGCCGAAACACGTCATTTTCATTTTGGCCACGACCGAGCCGCACAAAATTCCGGCGACGATCATTTCCCGCTGCCAACGGTTCGATTTTCGCCGCATCCCGCTTCCGGCGATCGTTTCACGGCTAAAGTATGTCGCAAGCGCCCAAGGTGTCGAGGCGTCCGATGAGGCATTGTCCGCCATCGCCCGTGCTGCAGACGGGGGGATGCGCGATGCGCTCAGCTTGCTTGATCAAGCCATTTCGTTCAGCGACGGGAAACTTCGGCTCGACGACGTGCTGGCGATGACCGGGGCTGCATCATTTGCCGCCTTATCGAGCTTCATCGAAGCCATCCACCGCAAAGATACAGCGGCGGTTCTTCAGCAGTTGGAAACGATGATGGCGCAAGGGAAAGATCCGCATCGTTTGGTTGAAGACTTGATTTTGTACTATCGCGATTTATTGCTGTACAAAACCGCTCCCTATGTGGAGGGAGCGATTCAAATTGCTGTCGTTGACGAAGCGTTCACTTCACTGTCGGAAATGATTCCGGTTTCCAATTTATACGAGGCCATCGAGTTGCTGAACAAAAGCCAGCAAGAGATGAAGTGGACAAACCACCCGCGCCTTCTGTTGGAAGTGGCGCTTGTGAAACTTTGCCATCCATCAGCCGCCGCCCCGTCGCTGTCGGCTTCCGAGTTGGAACCGTTGATAAAGCGGATTGAAACGCTGGAGGCGGAATTGCGGCGCCTGAAGGAACAACCGCCTGCCCCTCCGTCGACCGCCGCGCCGGTGAAAAAACTGTCCAAACCGATGAAAACGGGGGGATATAAAGCCCCGGTTGGCCGCATTTACGAGCTGTTGAAACAGGCGACGCATGAAGATTTAGCTTTGGTGAAAGGATGCTGGGCGGATGTGCTCGACACGTTGAAACGGCAGCATAAAGTGTCGCACGCTGCCTTGCTGCAAGAGAGCGAGCCGGTTGCAGCGAGCGCCTCAGCGTTTGTATTAAAATTCAAATACGAAATCCACTGCAAAATGGCGACCGATCCCACAAGTTCGGTCAAAGAAAACGTCGAAGCGATTTTGTTTGAGCTGACAAACCGCCGCTTTGAAATGGTAGCCATTCCGGAGGGAGAATGGGGAAAAATAAGAGAAGAGTTCATCCGCAATAAGGACGCCATGGTGGAAAAAAGCGAAGAAGATCCGTTAATCGCCGAAGCGAAGCGGCTGTTTGGCGAAGAGCTGATCGAAATTAAAGAATAAACCGTTTAAAGGAGGATGCCAAGATGATGCGTGGCGGAATGGGCAATATGCAAAAAATGTTAAAACAAATGCAAAAAATGCAAAAAGAAATGCAAAAAGCGCAGGAAGAGTTGGCGGAAAAAACGGTGGAAGGCACGGCGGGCGGAGGCATGGTGACCGTTGTCGCTAACGGTCATAAACAAATTTTGGAAGTAAAAATTAAAGAGGAAGTCGTCGACCCAGACGATATTGAAATGCTGCAAGATTTGATTTTGGCAGCGACAAACGATGCGTTGAAAAAAGCGGATGAGTTGGCTAATGAAATGATGGGGCAGTTTACGAAAGGACTTAACATTCCAGGGTTGTTCTAGGGGGGGCGTATGCATTATCCAGAACCGCTATCGAAGTTGATTGACAGTTTTATGAAACTGCCCGGCATCGGCCCGAAAACGGCTGCCCGCCTTGCATTTCATGTGCTGGCGATGAAAGAAGACACCGTGCTTGAGTTTGCCAAAGCGCTCGTTGATGTCAAGCGGCATATTCATTATTGCACGATTTGCGGACATATTACAGATACAGACCCTTGCTACATCTGCAAAGACGAGCGGCGCGACCGGACGACGATTTGCGTTGTTCAGGATCCGAAAGATGTCATCGCCATGGAGAGGATGAAAGAATACAATGGCCTGTACCACGTGTTGCACGGGGCCATCTCGCCGATGGAAGGCATCGGACCGGAAGATATTAAAATCGCCGAGCTGCTCACGCGATTGCAGGATGAGACGGTCCAAGAGGTGATTTTAGCGACCGACCCGAACATCGAGGGAGAGGCAACGGCGATGTACATCTCCCGCCTGTTGAAGCCGACAGGAATCAAAGTCACCCGCATCGCCCATGGCTTGCCGGTCGGCGGCGACTTGGAGTATGCGGACGAAGTGACGTTATCAAAGGCGTTGGAAGGGCGCCGTGAGCTATAGAGAGAAAGAAGGTGGGGATCGGTTTGTTATGGCGGCGAAAGGGGAAACTAAAGAGACAATTTGATGAGAAGTTAATGGCTGAACTACAAAAGGCTAGAACTGAATGGCTTGAGCAGAAACAACTCATCGAAAAAAGCGTCGATCCGTCTCCGGAGGTGCTGAGCGCATTGCAACTCGCTGAGGCCAAATATTTTTTCCTCCTCCGCGAAGCGAAGCACCGCCGCATCACACTTAAGGAAGTGCGTTAACTTCCTTATTTTTTTGTTCTTTTTTCCCCTGTTTCTCATACGTTGGTAGTACAAGCGTGCAAAAAGGGGGTTCAAACGTTGGAGCCGAAAGTCGTCATTACCGTGTTGCTAGCGCTTATCGCCGTTTTGCTTATCGTCGGCGCCCGTCTCAAAGCGCTTCGCCTGATCGGCTACGCTGCTATCCGCCTGATCGTCGGGGCGCTCGCGCTGTTTGTCATCAACGCCATCGGCGGGCATTTTAACATCCATATTCCGATTAACCTCGTCACCTCAATCGTTTGCGGATTTCTTGGCCTCCCTGGAGCGGCAGCGTTAATCGTGATTGACCGATATATTTTGTAGGCATCATTATTCAAGATGCCTTTAATTTTTTTGTTTAAAAGTTATTGACTTTTATATGACAATGCATTATAATAATTAATGTCGCTGTTCATGAAAGATATGTTGACAGCAAATTAAATGATATGTATAATAATAAAAGTGTGCAAGATAAACAAGTTCCTTGAAAACTAAACAAAACGCAAGCGTCATAAGAAAAGCGGAGGCGCCGTAATTTCGCCTAAAGGCAGCCTGCGTCCTGCGGGCAACGGCGAAATATCGCCATCCTGGCGATCTCGAAGCCAAATGTTCTTCACCCTTAGTGGTGCTTGCACCCCGAGGTAGAAGGTGATTTGGCAGAAGAGAGCGAGGCGCCGAAGCTGGACAATACGGAAAAGCTGAGGCTCGCGGGTCGCCGCGATGGGCAAATGTTCTTCGCCTGCAGGGATTTACAATCCCGAAGGCGAAGGTTATTTGACCCCGAGCGGCGGCGGGCCGAAGCTGGACAATGCGAAAAGCTGAGGCCGCTTGCCTATCGGCGAAACGCGCTGAGAGGCCCGCGAGCGGGCTTAGCCCGCCGCAGCGGGACACGAAGCGTCGCAAGCCGATAGCGGCCGAAGCTAGACAATTCGAAAAGCGGAGGCCGCTTTGGCCAAAGCAAAAGCCAATCAACTTTCTTTTGGAGAGTTTGATCCTGGCTCAGGACGAACGCTGGCGGCGTGCCTAATACATGCAAGTCGAGCGGACCAAATCGGAGCTTGCTCTGGTTTGGTCAGCGGCGGACGGGTGAGTAACACGTGGGCAACCTGCCCGCAAGACCGGGATAACTCCGGGAAACCGGAGCTAATACCGGATAACACCGAAGACCGCATGGTCTTTGGTTGAAAGGCGGCCTTTGGCTGTCACTTGCGGATGGGCCCGCGGCGCATTAGCTAGTTGGTGAGGTAACGGCTCACCAAGGCGACGATGCGTAGCCGGCCTGAGAGGGTGACCGGCCACACTGGGACTGAGACACGGCCCAGACTCCTACGGGAGGCAGCAGTAGGGAATCTTCCGCAATGGGCGAAAGCCTGACGGAGCGACGCCGCGTGAGCGAAGAAGGCCTTCGGGTCGTAAAGCTCTGTTGTGAGGGACGAAGGGGCGCCGTTCGAAGAGGGCGGCGCGGTGACGGTACCTCACGAGAAAGCCCCGGCTAACTACGTGCCAGCAGCCGCGGTAATACGTAGGGGGCGAGCGTTGTCCGGAATTATTGGGCGTAAAGCGCGCGCAGGCGGTCCCTTAAGTCTGATGTGAAAGCCCACGGCTCAACCGTGGAGGGTCATTGGAAACTGGGGGACTTGAGTGCAGGAGAGGAGAGCGGAATTCCACGTGTAGCGGTGAAATGCGTAGAGATGTGGAGGAACACCAGTGGCGAAGGCGGCTCTCTGGCCTGCAACTGACGCTGAGGCGCGAAAGCGTGGGGAGCAAACAGGATTAGATACCCTGGTAGTCCACGCCGTAAACGATGAGTGCTAAGTGTTAGAGGGGTCACACCCTTTAGTGCTGCAGCTAACGCGATAAGCACTCCGCCTGGGGAGTACGGCCGCAAGGCTGAAACTCAAAGGAATTGACGGGGGCCCGCACAAGCGGTGGAGCATGTGGTTTAATTCGAAGCAACGCGAAGAACCTTACCAGGTCTTGACATCCCCTGACAACCCAAGAGATTGGGCGTTCCCCCTTCGGGGGGACAGGGTGACAGGTGGTGCATGGTTGTCGTCAGCTCGTGTCGTGAGATGTTGGGTTAAGTCCCGCAACGAGCGCAACCCTCGCCTCTAGTTGCCAGCATTCAGTTGGGCACTCTAGAGGGACTGCCGGCGACAAGTCGGAGGAAGGTGGGGATGACGTCAAATCATCATGCCCCTTATGACCTGGGCTACACACGTGCTACAATGGGCGGTACAAAGGGCTGCGAACCCGCGAGGGGGAGCGAATCCCAAAAAGCCGCTCTCAGTTCGGATTGCAGGCTGCAACTCGCCTGCATGAAGCCGGAATCGCTAGTAATCGCGGATCAGCATGCCGCGGTGAATACGTTCCCGGGCCTTGTACACACCGCCCGTCACACCACGAGAGCTTGCAACACCCGAAGTCGGTGAGGCAACCCGCAAGGGAGCCAGCCGCCGAAGGTGGGGCAAGTGATTGGGGTGAAGTCGTAACAAGGTAGCCGTACCGGAAGGTGCGGCTGGATCACCTCCTTTCTAAGGAGAAAAGCGGAGGCCGCCCGCCTATCGGCGAGGTGCGCTGGAGGGCCTGCGAGCGGGCTTAGCCCGCCGCAGCAGGACCGAAGCGTCGCGAGCCGATGGCGGCCGGAGCTAGACATTACGAAAAGCGGAGGCGCCGAGATCGGCTCTCGAAGCCAAATGTTCTTCACCCGCAGGGGTGCTTGCACCCCCGAGGGGGAAGGTTATTTGGCAGAAGAGAACCAGGCGCCGGAGCTAGACAGAATTTCTTGACAAAACCTATCAGTTTGATTATAATGACGCTTGCTGTTTTGTTTGGTTTTGAGGGAATTGGTTATTCTCTCGGTTGTTTTGCGCCTGCGTCTGCGAGTGATTCAGCGGAGCTGGATTCCTCGGCGCAAGGCCGCAAAGAAGCTGACTCAAGGCAGCAGCCTTGTTTCGTTTTGAGGGAACTGACCGTTCCTTGCAATGTGTATATGGGCCTATAGCTCAGCTGGTCAGAGCGCACGCCTGATAAGCGTGAGGTCGGTGGTTCAAGTCCACTTAGGCCCATTGGATGGGGCCTTAGCTCAGCTGGGAGAGCGCCTGCTTTGCAAGCAGGAGGTCATCGGTTCGATCCCGATAGGCTCCACCATATCAAGGTAAGAGGTTTCAACGTAGTTGCTTTGCGTCTGCGTCTACAAGCGGATTCGGAGAAGCTGAATTTCTCGACGCAAACCAGCGAAGAAGCGAATTCAAAGGAGCTACTTTGCGCCTTCGTCTTCCAGCAGGTTCAAGGAAGATGGATTCCTCGGCGCAAAGCTGCAAAGAAGCAGACTCAAGGCAGCAGCTTCGTTCCTTGAAAACTAGATAACCGATAAAGCAAAGGAAGAAGCCGAGAGCGCAATAGGTTAAGCTAGAAAGGGCGCACGGTGGATGCCTTGGCACTAGGAGCCGATGAAGGACGGGGCAAACGCCGAAACGCTTCGGGGAGCTGTAAGCAAGCGTTGATCCGGAGATGTCCGAATGGGGGAACCCACTGTCCGTAATGGGGCAGTATCCATGCCTGAATCCATAGGGCATGGAGGGCACACCCGGGGAACTGAAACATCTTAGTACCCGGAGGAGAAGAAAGCAACCGCGATTCCCTGAGTAGCGGCGAGCGAAACGGGAACAGCCCAAACCAAGAGGCGAGTCCTCTTGGGGTTGTAGGACCGCTCACGATGGGAGTGAGAAAGGGACGGGGTAGACGAACCGGTCTGGAACGGCCGGCCAGAGAAGGTGAGAGCCCTGTAGTCGAAACTTCGTTCCCTCCCGAGCGGATCCTGAGTACGGCGGGACACGAGGAATCCCGTCGGAAGCAGGGAGGACCATCTCCCAAGGCTAAATACTCCCTAGTGACCGATAGTGCACCAGTACCGTGAGGGAAAGGTGAAAAGCACCCCGGGAGGGGAGTGAAAGAGAACCTGAAACCGTGTGCCTACAAGTAGTCAGAGCGCGTTCATGCGTGATGGCGTGCCTTTTGTAGAATGAACCGGCGAGTGACGATGGCGTGCGAGGTTAAGCCGAAGAGGCGGAGCCGCAGCGAAAGCGAGTCTGAACAGGGCGTGTGAGTACGTCGTCGTCGACCCGAAACCAGGTGATCTACCCATGTCCAGGGTGAAGGCCGGGTAACACCGGCTGGAGGCCCGAACCCACGCACGTTGAAAAGTGCGGGGATGAGGTGTGGGTAGGGGTGAAATGCCAATCGAACTTGGAGATAGCTGGTTCTCCCCGAAATAGCTTTAGGGCTAGCCTCGGGTTTAGGAGTCTTGGAGGTAGAGCACTGATTGGGCTAGGGGCCCAAACCGGGTTACCGAACCCAGTCAAACTCCGAATGCCAATGACTTATGCCCGGGAGTCAGACTGCGAGTGATAAGATCCGTGGTCGAGAGGGGAACAGCCCAGACCGCCAGCTAAGGCCCCGAAGTGCACGTTCAGTGGAAAAGGATGTGGAGTTGCAAAGACAACCAGGATGTTGGCTTAGAAGCAGCCACCATTTAAAGAGTGCGTAATAGCTCACTGGTCGAGTGACTCTGCGCCGAAAATGTACCGGGGCTAAACGTGCCGCCGAAGCTGCGGGATGACCGTTGGTCATCGGTAGGGGAGCGTTCTAAGGGCAGAGAAGCCAGACCGGAAGGACTGGTGGAGCGCTTAGAAGTGAGAATGCCGGTATGAGTAGCGAAAACAGAGGTGAGAATCCTCTGCGCCGAAAGCCTAAGGGTTCCTGAGGAAGGTTCGTCCGCTCAGGGTTAGTCGGGACCTAAGCCGAGGCCGAAAGGCGTAGGTGATGGACAACAGGTTGAGATTCCTGTACCACCTTCTTCCCGTTTGAGCGATGGGGGGACGCAGGAGGATAGGGCGAGCAGGCGGCTGGAAGAGCCTGTCCAAGCCGTGAGGCTGATCCGCAGGCAAATCCGCGGATCATAAGGCCAAGCGGTGACGGCGACGGAGTGATCCGGAAGTCCCCGATTTCACACTGCCAAGAAAAGCCTCTAGCGAGGGAAGAGGTGCCCGTACCGCAAACCGACACAGGTAGGCGAGGAGAGAATCCTAAGGCGCGCGGGAGAACTCTCGTTAAGGAACTCGGCAAAATGACCCCGTAACTTCGGGAGAAGGGGTGCTCTTTGGGGTGAAGAGCCCTGAAGAGCCGCAGTGAAAAGGCCCAAGCGACTGTTTATCAAAAACACAGGTCTCTGCGAAGCCGAAAGGCGACGTATAGGGGCTGACACCTGCCCGGTGCTGGAAGGTTAAGGGGAGCGCTTAGCGGAAGCGAAGGTGCGAACCGAAGCCCCAGTAAACGGCGGCCGTAACTATAACGGTCCTAAGGTAGCGAAATTCCTTGTCGGGTAAGTTCCGACCCGCACGAAAGGTGTAACGACTTGGGCGCTGTCTCAACGAGAGACCCGGTGAAATTATACTACCTGTGAAGATGCAGGTTACCCGCGACAGGACGGAAAGACCCCGTGGAGCTTTACTGCAGCCTGATATGGAATTTTGGTATCGCTTGTACAGGATAGGTGGGAGCCTGGGAAGCCGGAGCGCCAGCTTCGGTGGAGGCGGCGGTGGGATACCACCCTGGCGGTATTGAAATTCTAACCCGCACCCCTTAGCGGGGTGGGAGACAGTGTCAGGCGGGCAGTTTGACTGGGGCGGTCGCCTCCCAAAAGGTAACGGAGGCGCCCAAAGGTTCCCTCAGAATGGTTGGAAATCATTCGGAGAGTGCAAAGGCACAAGGGAGCTTGACTGCGAGACGGACAGGTCGAGCAGGGACGAAAGTCGGGCTTAGTGATCCGGTGGTTCCGCATGGAAGGGCCATCGCTCAACGGATAAAAGCTACCCCGGGGATAACAGGCTGATCTCCCCCAAGAGTCCACATCGACGGGGAGGTTTGGCACCTCGATGTCGGCTCATCGCATCCTGGGGCTGTAGTCGGTCCCAAGGGTTGGGCTGTTCGCCCATTAAAGCGGTACGCGAGCTGGGTTCAGAACGTCGTGAGACAGTTCGGTCCCTATCCGTCGCGGGCGGAGGAAATTTGAGAGGAGCTGTCCTTAGTACGAGAGGACCGGGATGGACGCACCGCTGGTGTACCAGTTGTCCCGCCAGGGGCACCGCTGGGTAGCTATGTGCGGACGGGATAAGCGCTGAAAGCATCTAAGCGTGAAGCCCCCCTCAAGATGAGATTTCCCACCGCGTCAGGCGGGTAAGATCCCTCGAAGATGACGAGGTCGATAGGTCCGAGGTGGAAGCGTGGCGACACGTGGAGCTGACGGATACTAATCGATCGAGGGCTTAACCTAGAAAAGTGGAAGCGCCGCGATTAGCTCTCGAAGCCAAATGTTCTTCACCCGCAGGGGTGCTTGCACCCCGAGGGGGAAGGTTATTTGGCAGAAGAGAGCTAGGCGCTGGAACTGGACAGCAAGAAAAGTGGAGGCCGCCCGCTTATCGGCGAGGTGCGCTGGAGGGCCTGCGAGGAGGCTGTCGCCGCCGCAGCAGGACCGAAGCGTCGCGAGCCGATGGCGGCCGGAACTAGACAGTGAAAAGCGCAGGCGAGCGGGTCGCCGCGACGGGCAAATGTTCTTCGCCTGCAGGGATGTTCACATCCCGAAGGCGAAGGTTATTTGACCCCGAGCGGCGGCGAGCCGGAGCTGGACAATGCGAAAAGCGCAGGCGAGCGGTTCGCCGCGGCTTCTTCCCAAAACGGTTATCTAGTTTTCAGGGAACGAATTCCTGACAACCTCATATGGCCTAGTGGTGATAGCGGAGGGGAAACACCCGTTCCCATCCCGAACACGGAAGTTAAGCCCTCCAGCGCCGATGGTAGTTGGGGCCAGCGCCCCTGCAAGAGTAGGTCGCTGCTAGGCAAAGAACAAGCAGCCAGTTGCATTGGTGCAATTGGCTGCTTTCGTTTTTTGAGGAAAAAACGATAAGGACCCGCTCAATGTCTCTCTTCCTTTCATCTACTAGTATAGAATGTTAGCAATGTGGGAAACATAGAGGATGGGAGGTGGAGAGCGTGAGGACATCAATAGCAGACCGGAATCAACGCGAACATGTATGCATCGTTTGTGAACAGGAAAAAAAGGAAGGGATTTTCCTTTTTGGCCATTTTCTTTGTTTGGACTGCAACCGGGCGATTGTGCAAACGAATACGGACGACCCGAACTACTCGTTTTATGTGCGGCAGCTGCGCAAAATGTTTACATCGAAAATTCACTCGTAATCAGGGCCTGCATTTGGGCCTGTTTTTATTTGCGATTGACGCGACTCGTGCGTTTTTTCGGACGTTTGTGATACTATATGTTTGATGTTTCTCCTGCATATCCCATGCATTTCGGCAGTCTGCCCGGATGATGGCCGTTCTGGGACAGACAGCAAGGAAAGAGGATGATGATGGATCAAACGAAAACTCCTTTATATGACGCTCTCGTGCACCATTGGGCGCGCCGCCCGGTTTCGTTTCATGTGCCGGGACATAAATACGGCGCTTTGTTTTCGAAACGAGGGAGAGATATGTTTGCGCCGCTGTTGGCGTTGGATGCGACGGAAATTTCCGGCTTGGATGACTTGCATCATCCTGAGTCGGTGATTGCCGAGGCGCAGGCGCTGGCGGCGGAGCTGTATGGCGTTAGGGAGACGTTTTTCCTTGTGAACGGTTCGACGGCAGGGAATTTGGCAATGATCGCCGCCGTGTGTGATGGAAAGAGGAAGAAAGTGATTGTACAACGCAATTGCCATAAATCGGTGATGCATGCATTGCAACTCATGGAAGCCACTCCTGTTCTACTTGCTCCCGAGTTTGATCGTGATGTGTGTGTCGCTTCGCACATTCGTCCTGAAGCGGTCAAAGAGGCGTTGGCGCTTTATGATGATGTTGCTGCGGTTGTATTGACGAACCCAAATTATTATGGAATGGCCGCCGATTTGACAGAAATCGTCCGTCTAGTTCATGAACATGGCATTCCGGTGCTGGTTGATGAGGCGCATGGCGCCCATTTCGTTGTCGGCCCCCCTTTTCCGACATCGGCGCTTCGCTATGGCGCTGATGTCGTCGTGCAGTCGGCGCATAAAACGTTGCCGGCGATGACGATGGGAGCGTTTTTGCATGTAAACAGCGAGCGGGTTGATCTTGAGCGGTTGAAATATTTTTTGCAGTTGTTTCAGTCAAGCAGCCCGTCTTACCCGATTATGGCGTCGCTCGATTTGGCGCGGAGTTATGTCGCCCAGCTTTCAAAAAGCGATGCGGCGGCGATCGTGGCAGAAATTGAGAAGTTTAAAGCAGCCTTGGCCGATATTGATGGGGTGGCAGTCGTTTGTTCCCGTCATTTTGGCGTACAGACCGACCCGCTGAAAGTAATGGTGCAGACGCGCTGTTCCTTGACCGGGTATGAACTGCAACGTTGGCTTGAGCGCGAAGGGGTGTTTGTCGAGCTTGCTGATCGAATGAACGTGCTTTTCGTTTGCCCGCTGGCGGTAACCGGGCGGCTTCAGGAAGCAGCGGAGAAAATCAAACGAGCGTGGCGCGATTTGCCAGATGGCGAGGCGCCGGTGTGTAACGCTTCGCCTTTTCTCGGACCGCCGCTATCGGTTTTAGTCCCGTATAATGAACTGCGCCATTTGCGGACAAAAGCTGTGGCGCTCGAGGAAGCTGAAGGACATATAGCGGCGGAAACGGTCATTCCATATCCGCCTGGGGTGCCGCTCGTGTGGGTCGGAGAACGGATCGGCCGCGGCCATATTGAACAGATCCGCCAGCTTCTTTGTCAGCGGGCGCACATACAAGGCGGAAGCCGGCTGAAAGATGGTCAGCTGGTTGTATACGAATAGGAAGGATGGAAAGGATGCCGCGAGTGATGAACGGATGCTTTTTTTCGTTTGAAGGACCGGAAGGAGCCGGCAAAACGACGATGATCAGCAAATTGGAGTCGTTGTTGCGTGAGCGGGGGATTGACGTCGTGGCGACGAGGGAACCGGGCGGGGTGCGCATTGCCGAGGCGATTCGCTCAATCATTTTAAACCGTGATTATACGGAAATGGACGGGCGGACGGAGGCGCTTTTGTATGCGGCGGCGCGCCGGCAGCATTTGCTTGAGAAAATCGTGCCGGCGCTTGAGGCTGGGTGCGTCGTCCTTTGCGACCGGTTTGTTGACAGTTCCCTCGCCTACCAGGGATTTGCCCGCGGGCTTGGCATTGAGGAAGTATGGAAAATTAATGAGTTCGCTATTGATGGGTATATGCCGTCGCTGACGATTTATTTTGATATCGATCCGCAAATTGGGCTTGAACGAATCCGACGAAACCGCGGCCGGGAAGTGAATCGGCTTGACCTTGAAACGTTGTCTTTTCATGAGAAGGTGCGAGAAGGGTATCGGGAACTCGCCAGACGGTTTGCCGACCGCATTGTCGTCATCGACGCGAACCGCCCGCTTGATGATGTATTCGCTGAAACAACGGCCGCGGTGCTTTCCCGTTTGAAAGGAAGATGACAGCGCCATTTCCATGAATCCGACCGTGATGATTCCTAGTGGACATGATAGAATAGAAATAAGAAATCAAGGAAGAGTGATGGCGATGCGATGGGAACAGCTAGCGAAACGCCAGCCGGTGGTGGCGAAAATGCTGCAAAGCGGCTTGGAAAAAGGGCGGATTTCTCATGCGTACTTGTTTGAGGGGCAGCGGGGGACGGGCAAAAAAGCGGCCAGTTTGTTGTTGGCGAAACGTTTGTTTTGTCTGTCCCCAATCGGAGTTTCCCCGTGTCTGGAGTGCCGCAACTGCCGGCGCATCGACTCCGGCAACCACCCTGACGTCCGGGTGATCAGCCCAGACGGAGGATCAATCAAAAAGGAACAAATCGAATGGCTGCAGCAAGAGTTCTCGAAAACAGCGGTCGAGTCGGATAAAAAAATGTACATCGTTGAGCACGCCGATCAAATGACGACAAGCGCTGCCAACAGCCTTCTGAAATTTTTGGAAGAGCCGCATCCGGGGACGGTGGCGGTATTGCTGACTGAGCAATACCACCGCCTGCTAGGGACGATCGTTTCCCGCTGTCAAGTGCTTTCGTTCCGGCCGTTGCCGCCGGCAGAGCTCGCCCAGGGACTTGTCGAGGAGCACGTGCCGTTGCCGTTGGCGCTGTTGGCTGCCCATTTGACAAACAGCTTCGAGGAAGCACTGGCGCTTGCCAAAGATAGTTGGTTTGCCGAGGCGCGAACATTAGTGCTACAATGGTATGAGATGCTGGGCAAGCCGGAGCTGCAGCTTTTGTTTTTCATCCACGACCGCTTGTTTCCGCATTTTTTGGAAAGCCATCAGCTTGACCTTGGACTTGATTTGCTTTTATATTTATACCGCGATTTGTTGCATATTCAAGCCGGGCAGATGGACGGCGTGTTATACCGCGATCAGCTGGACCGCCTGCAACGATGGGCGCTTGCTTGCCCGCAGCGGCGGATTTTGGCTGGCATGGAAGCGATTTTACAAGCGAAAACGCGTTTAAATACAACGAATATGAGCACGGCGTTGCTTGTTGAGCAGCTCGTTCTTCAATTAAAGCGGTAAAGGAGGGAGAGCCGTTGTATACGGTAGTCGGCGTCCGTTTTAAAAAAGCAGGGAAAATTTATTATTTTGACCCTGGCGATGCCGTTATTCCCGTCGGCGAATTCGTCATTGTCGAGACGGTCCGAGGCATTGAGTACGGAAAAGTCGTCATCGCCAATAAACAAGTCGACGAAAACGACATCGTGCTGCCGCTCAAAAAAGTGATCCGCGTGGCGAATGAGAAAGATAAATGGGTTGTGGAAGAAAACAAAAAGGCGGCGCGCGAGGCGTATGACATTTGCTTGCGCAAAGTGGAGGAGCACGGGCTGGAAATGAAGCTCGTCGATGTGGAATATACGTTTGACCGCAATAAAGTGATCTTTTATTTCACTGCCGATGGGCGCGTCGATTTCCGCGAACTTGTGAAGGACTTAGCGTCGATTTTCCGCACGCGCATTGAGCTGCGGCAAATCGGGGTGCGCGACGAGGCGAAAATGCTTGGTGGCATCGGGCCGTGCGGCCGCATGCTTTGTTGTTCGACGTTTTTAGGCGATTTTGAACCGGTGTCGATCAAAATGGCGAAAGATCAAAACTTGTCGCTCAATCCAACGAAAATTTCCGGGTTGTGCGGCCGGCTGATGTGTTGCCTGAAATATGAAAACGAAGAGTATGAGACGGCGAAAGAACAACTCCCGGATTTAGGGGAATATGTCGAAACACCGCACGGCTTCGGCAAAGTCGTCGGCTTGAACATTTTAGAGCGGGTGCTGCAAATCGAGCTTCCAGAATTCGGACGGGTCGTCGAATATACACTCGATGAGCTGATGAAAAACGGGACGTTGTCCATTCGCGTCGCAGATTAATTTGGGGTGGGGCCAGTGGAAAAAGTAGATAAAAAAGAAGTGTTTCGATCAGTGGCCAATATGGAAGAGCAACTTAGTTATTTTTACCGCGAGCTGGTACAGCTGAAACAGCGCGTAACGGAGCTGTTAGAAGAGAATCACCAGCTGCAAATCGAAAATGCTCATTTGCGCCGTCGGCTTGAACAATTGTCAGAAGCATGGGAAGAAGGCAAACGAAAAGGGGACAAACATGGCAAAAAACTCATCGACATTGGCGAAGGGTATGACAATTTAGCCCGCCTTTACCAAGAAGGGTTTCATATTTGTCACATCCATTACGGAAGCATTCGCACCGAGGGCGATTGTTTGTTTTGCTTGTCGTTTTTGAACAAAAACTAAAGGCAGCGCCACCCTTTCCGTTTCGGAAAGGTTATTTTTTTCAATGGAGGATCGTGCGTCATGGTGGAATTGTACGAGGATGAACGGCTCGATTATTTGTTTAACGAAGAGCTCCGCATCATTCAAAGTCCATCTGTATTTTCGTTTTCCCTTGATGCCGTGCTCCTTGCTCATTTTGCCTATATGCCGATTCAAAAGGGGCAGATTGTTGATTTGTGCACGGGCAACGGGGTGATTCCCCTCTTGTTGAGCCGGCGAACAAAAGGGACGATCATCGGCATCGAAATTCAAGAACGGCTTTGCGACATGGCGAGGCGAAGCGTGCAATACAACGGGCTTGAAGGACAAATCGAGATCATACACGGCGACATTAAAGAAGCGCCGCAACGGATCGGTTACAGCCGGTACGATGTCGTCACGTGCAACCCCCCGTATTTTCCGGCAGTCGGCAAAGACGAACTGAGCAAAAATGAACATATCGCCATCGCCCGCCATGAAATTTATTGCACCCTAGAGGATGTGATTCGAGTCAGCAGCCAGCTGTTGAAGCAAGGAGGGAAGGCGGCGTTCGTCCACCGGCCCGGGCGGCTGCTTGACCTTGTGACGCTCATGCGCCAATACCGTCTTGAGCCGAAACGGCTCCGCTTTGTGTACCCGAAAGAGGGCAAAGAGGCGAACATGATTTTAATTGAAGGGACAAAAGATGCAAGCCCGGACTTAAAAGTGTTGCCTCCGCTTGTCGTGTATGATGAGAATAACGAATATACCGAGGAGACAAAGCGGATCTTATATGGCATTATTTCATCTTAAAGGGGCGGAACAAGGATGCTTTGGCAGCAAAAAAGTTTTACCGAACAAACGGAGCAAGGGACGCTGTACATCGTGCCGACGCCGATCGGCAATTTGGAGGATATGACGTTTCGTGCGGTTAGGACGCTTCAGGAAGCTGATGTCATCGCCGCCGAGGACACAAGGCAGACGAAAAAGCTGCTCGCTCATTTCGGCATTCATACGCCGCTCGTCAGCTACCATGAGCATAATAAATACGCGAGCGGCCGGCAGCTTGTCGAATGGCTGAAGGAAGGAAAAACGGTGGCATTGGTGAGCGACGCCGGGATGCCCGGCATTTCCGATCCGGGCTATGAGCTTATTGCTGCGGCGCTTGCCGAGCGCTGCCGCGTCGTCCCTCTTCCTGGAGCGAACGCGGCATTGACAGCGCTTGTCGCCTCCGGGCTGCCCACGGACCGCTTTTTGTTTGTCGGCTTTTTGAAACGGGCGAAAAAAGAGAAAAAAGAGCAACTGCTGTCATTAAAAACAGCGGCGGAGACGTTAATTTTTTATGAGGCGCCCCACCGCTTGAAAGAAACGCTCGCTCTTATGTATGATATATTCGGCAATCGGCGCATCGCTCTTGGCCGCGAGTTGACGAAACGGTTTGAGGAGTTCATCCGCGGCGATTTAAGCGATGCGGTCGCCTGGGCGGAAGAACATGACATCCGGGGCGAATTTTGCCTCATTGTCGAAGGGGCGCGAGACGGGAAGAAACAAGAGCAAGAGGGAGAGGAATGGTGGCAGCCGCTTTCGCTTGTCGAACATGTCGATTATTATATTCGCGAGCACAGCCTTTCCGTCAAGGAGGCGGTGAAACAGGCGGCCAGTGATCGAAATATGTCGAAACGCGACGTTTATCGGCAGTATCATCAACAGCAAGAAGAAGAAAAAAAAGAGTTTCTCTGAAGCCAGAGAAACTTTTTTATTCTTTTTCTTTGTCTGTTGCTGCTTCTAGATGCTGTTGGATCTCCTGCAGCAAAATTTCCGCGCCTTCGCGGCTTAAAATGATTTTGCCGCCGGCCAGTTTGAAGTTGTCGTCCGACACTTCGCCGGTGACGACACACGTCATGTTCGGCTTATACTTTTTCAAAATGATGCGGTCATCGTCAACATAAATTTCCAACGCATCTTTTTCGTTAATATCCAACGTACGTCGCAGCTCAATTGGAATGACGACGCGGCCTAACTCATCGACTTTACGCACGATCCCTGTCGATTTCATCGTCGATTCTCCTCTCCGCAAAAAAGTTTTTTGTCGTTTATTCGTCAATATTCGACAAATTTCCTACAACCTAATCATATCAGTGTTTCCATTAAGCGTCAATCCTTTAATATGTAAAATTTAAAAAAAATGTATATTGTTATTTCAAAAAAAAGTTTGTTTAGAAAGAAAGGAGAAAACGAATGAATTTGCCCATCTAAACTCTATCCTTGTATAACAAATTCGCAGCGATGGTTGAAAACGCGGCCGTATTTTTGCCGGTTTGGGTATATTTTTTCAGCCCACGAGAAATAGATGTTTTTGTAGAATGAAAAAATTATGTAAAATAGAAGTAACGCCGCTCTCGTCGCCGGACGGGGGCTTTTGTGCTCAACAGTACGAGGGAGGGCCTAACCGATGGAGAAAAAAACGTTTTATTTGACGACGCCGATTTATTACCCGAGCGACCGCCTGCATATCGGTCATGCTTACACAACGGTGGCGGGGGACGCCATGGCTCGCTATAAACGGATGCGCGGCTACGATGTCATGTATTTGACCGGCACCGATGAGCATGGGCAAAAAATTCAGCGCAAGGCGGAAGAAAAAGGAGTAACGCCGCAGCAATACGTCGATGAGATCGTCGCTGGCATTCAGGAGCTATGGAAGAAGCTCGACATTTCCTACGACGATTTTATTCGCACAACGCAGGAGCGGCATAAAAAAGTCGTCGAACAAATTTTCACCCGTCTTGTCGAACAAGGCGATATTTATTTGGGCGAATATGAAGGCTGGTATTGTACGCCGTGCGAATCGTTTTACACTGAGCGGCAGCTTGTGGACGGCAACTGTCCGGACTGCGGCCGGCCTGTTGAGAAAGTGAAAGAAGAGTCCTATTTCTTCCGGATGAGCAAATATGTCGACCGCTTGTTGCAATATTACGAAGAAAATCCCGATTTTATCCAACCGGAATCGCGGAAAAATGAGATGATCAACAACTTCATTAAGCCGGGGCTTGAGGATTTGGCTGTGTCCCGGACGACGTTCGATTGGGGCATTAAAGTGCCAGGCAATCCGAAGCATGTCATCTATGTCTGGATCGACGCGCTTGCCAACTATATCACAGCGCTCGGCTACGGCACGGACAACGATGAAAAGTTCCGCAAATATTGGCCGGCGGACGTCCATTTGGTCGGCAAAGAAATCGTCCGTTTCCATACGATTTATTGGCCGATTATATTGATGGCGCTCGGCTTGCCGTTGCCGAAAAAAGTATTCGGCCATGGCTGGTTGCTGATGAAGGATGGAAAAATGTCCAAATCGAAAGGCAATGTCGTCGACCCAGTGACGCTCATCGACCGGTATGGGCTTGATGCGCTCCGCTATTATTTGCTGCGGGAAGTGCCGTTCGGCGCTGATGGCGTGTTTACGCCGGAAGGATTTATTGAGCGCATCAACTATGACTTGGCCAACGACTTAGGCAACTTGTTGCACCGTACCGTGGCGATGATCGAGAAATATTTCGACGGCGTTATTCCGCCATACCGCGGGCCGAAAACACCGTTTGACCAAGAGTTGGTGCAAACGGCGCGCGAAGTGGTGCGTCAATATGAAGAAGCGATGGAGGGAATGGAGTTTTCCGTCGCGCTCGCCGCTGTTTGGCAGTTGATTAGCCGGACGAACAAATATATCGATGAAACGCAGCCATGGGTATTGGCGAAAGACGAACAGAAACGGGATGAGCTTGCCGCCGTCATGACCCACTTGGCTGAATCGCTTCGCCATACGGCAGTGCTGCTCCAGCCGTTTTTGACGCGCACGCCGGAGCGCATGTTCGCTCAGCTCGGCATCACGGATCATTCATTAAAAGAATGGGATAGCTTGTACGATTTCGGCCTCATTCCGGAAGGGACAAAAGTGCAAAAGGGAGAACCGCTCTTCCCGCGCCTCGACATCGAAGCGGAAGTGGAGTACATTAAGGCGCATATGCAAGGGGGCAAACCGGCCGCCGAACCGGTAAAAGAGGAAAAAAAAGCAGCGGAGGCGGCGGAAATTTCGATTGACGAGTTCGCCAAAGTCGATTTGCGCGTCGCTGAAGTCATCCATGCGGAACGTATGAAAAACGCCGATAAGCTGTTGAAGCTTCAGCTTGACCTTGGCGGCGAGAAGCGGCAAGTGATCTCCGGCATTGCTGAGTTTTACAAACCAGAAGAACTCGTCGGCAAAAAAGTCATTTGCGTCGCCAATTTAAAACCAGCCAAGCTTCGCGGCGAATGGTCGGAAGGCATGATTCTAGCCGGAGGCAGCGGCGGGGAATTTTCGCTGGCGACGGTTGATCAACACGTGCCGAATGGAACGAAAATCAAATAACGGTTTGCTTGGCAGGGGGGTGTTGCGCTTGACACCTCCTTGTCGCTATTTTGTAATGGAAATGTTAACGAAATGTGACGTATGTAACCAATTTCTATGCTACACTTAACATCAAGGTGGAAAAGAGGGCATTAGTATGCTGTTTGATACGCACGCACATTTGAATGCAGTCCAATACGAAGAAGATTTGGAACAAGTCATTGAACGCGCCCGCGATGAAGGGGTTTCACACATTGTCGTCGTCGGGTTTGACCGTCCGACGATCGATCGGGCGATCGAGCTGGCCGAGCGGTATCCGTTTATTTATGCGGCGGTTGGCTGGCATCCGGTTGATGCGATCGAGATGACGGACGATGATTTGCAGATGATTGAACAGCTCGCCGCTCACCCGAAAGTCGTGGCGCTCGGCGAGATGGGGCTTGACTACCATTGGGATAAATCGCCGAAAGACGTGCAACAAGAGGTGTTCCGGCAGCAAATCCGGCTGGCTAAAAAGGTGAAGTTGCCGATCATTATTCATAACCGTGAGGCGACGGCAGATATTTTAAAAATTTTGCAAGAGGAAAACGCCGCCGAAATCGGCGGGATTATGCATTGTTTCAGCGGCAGCGTCGAGGTGGCCAAACAGTGCATGGACATGAATTTTCTCATTTCCCTTGGCGGACCGGTCACGTTTAAAAATGCGAAAAAACCGAAGGAAGTGGCGAAGGAGATTCCACTCAGCCATTTATTGATCGAAACCGACTGTCCATATTTAACGCCTCACCCTTTCCGCGGCAAACGAAACGAGCCGAGCTATGTCAAATACGTTGCCGAAGCGATCGCACAGATCAAAAACATTTCTTTTGCCGAAGTAGCGGAAACAACGGCGGAAAATGCCAAAAAATTGTTCGCCATCGACCGCTAAAATTAGGCGTCGAACAGCGGGGAAGCTTGTCGAAGGTGCGGCGAAGACGATAAAATTCTACAAATTCAGCCGATATGAGCCAACCGCGTGTCGACAAGTCTTCCTTCCTTTTTCACTGAATTTTCTGCATAATAGAGTATGCTCGTGCGTACATGTTAAAGGGAGAGGGGAATTCCGTAGAAAAAGGAGGCGTTCATCTGATGTTGCCGAATGGGAGGAAATGGCTGGACTTATGGAGGAAAAACGTGACCGTCACAGCGGGCGGGTTTCTCGCCATCTCCGCGACGACAGGGGTTGCTGGATATGAGATGGCCAAAGACGATGTGACGCTGATCAAAAACGGAAACAAACAAGAAATTCGCACTCATGCGAAAACGGTGAAAGAGCTGCTTGCGGAGCAAAACATTCAGCCGCGCAAAGAAGATTATGTTTATCCGTCCTTGCATTCGCCGATCACCGACGATCTCCATATTGTTTGGGAAGCAAGCAAAGAAGTGACGCTGACAGTCAATGGAAAAAAGAAAAAGATATGGACGACAGCCGATACGGTCGCGGAGCTGCTCCGTTCGCAGCACGTGGCGGTCGGGGCGTATGACAAAGTGGCGCCGGCGCTTTCGGCGAAAATTCAAAAAGGCATGGACATCGGCGTTGAAAAGGCGTTTCCAGTCCACGTCAATGTCGGCGGTAAACAACAGCAGGTATGGACAACTTCGACTACGGTCGCTGACTTTTTGAAGCAGCAAGGGATTCAGCTAGGTCAACTCGATCGGATAGAGCCCTCCTTGCATGAAACGGTCAAAGAACAGATGACCATTCGCGTGATCCGAGTAAAAAAAGTCACCGATGTAGTGGAAGAACCCGTCGACTTTGCCGTGGTGACAAAACGGGATGACTCATTGCCGAAAGGAGAGCGGCGCGTCATTCAGCCTGGAGAAAAAGGGATGGTTCAAAAAACGTATGAGGTGACATTGGAAAACGGCAAAGAAACGGCGCGCAAACTAATCGCTGTGAAAACGCTAAAAGAAAGCAAGGCGCGCATTGTCGCCATCGGCACGAAAACGGTGCGCCAAGCTGCCGCGCCCGACCGCCCGTCCTCGCGCGGCTCGGACCATGCCGCGAAGGAATTTTACGTCACCGCCACCGCCTACACTGCCTATTGTGCAGGCTGTTCAGGCATAACAAGCACGGGCATCAACTTGCGCAAAAATCCTTCCGCTAAAGTGATTGCGGTCGACCCGTCCATCATCCCCCTTGGGTCGAGAGTGTATGTGGAAGGATACGGATATGCCATTGCCGCTGACACCGGCTCAGGCATCCGCGGATATAAAATTGATGTGTTTTTCCCGGAACGGTCGGATGCGTTTCGTTGGGGCAGAAAGCGCGTGAAAATACGGGTATTGCCATAGAGATGCGATGGGAGAACGAAGCGGAGGGTTTTTTCCCTCTGCTTTTTTTCGCTATAATGGCATTGTGCCGCGACAATGCGCGCCGCTTCTGCTAAATTAGACGATGCAAACGGAAAAAAAGTTTCAGCGAAATTCAAAAAATAATAAGGGAATGAAGCGGCTTTCGGCGATGATTCGCCTTACTTTTGATTTTACCGGAAAGGAGGCATTGCAGAAATAGGAAAAAGGGACGATTCCGTTGTTTCTGCAATGGGAGGATGAAGATCAAAGAAGTGATCGTTGTGGAAGGAAAAGATGATACGGCGGCGATCCGGCGCGCCGTCGATGCCGATACAATCGAGACAAACGGAGCAGCAGTGGGCGCGGATGTCATTGAGCGGATCAAGCTGGCGAAAGAGCGCCGCGGCGTGATCATTTTTACCGATCCCGATTTTCCCGGCGAAAAAATTCGCCGCACGATTGCCGAACAGGTGCCGGGGTGCAAGCATGCCTTTTTGCCGCGCGAGGCGGCCAAAGCGAAAAACGGCAAGGGCATCGGGGTTGAGCACGCGTCCCCTGACGAAATCCGTCGGGCGCTCGCCAACGTGTATGAAGAGGCGTCGGATTGGAAGGAAGAAATTACGTTTGCTGAACTGATCGAGGCTGGGTTGATCGGCGGCGCGATGGCGCGCCGGCGGCGGCAGCGTCTTGGCGAGGAGCTGAAAATCGGCTATGCGAACGGTCGGCAGTTTCATAAGCGGCTGCAAGTGTTCCGCATTTCCCGTGATGCTTTTTATGCCGCGTTAGCGCACGTGATGCAGGAGGAGGCGGACGATGTATAAAGATATTGCAACACCGGGGCGGACGAAAGAAATTTTGGAGCGATATGGCTTTTCGTTTAAAAAGAGCCTTGGGCAAAACTTTTTGATCGATGCGAACATTTTGCGGAAAATCGTGGATGTTGCCGACATCTCCCCTGATACAGGAGCGATTGAAATCGGACCAGGCATCGGAGCGTTGACGGAACAATTGGCGCGGCGGGCGAAAAAAGTCGTCGCTTTCGAAATCGACGGCCGACTGTTGCCCATTTTGGCCGACACGCTGTCTCCTTATGACAATGTGCGCATCTTTCACCAAGATGTATTAAAGGCCGACTTGCATGCCGTCATCGCCGAGGAATTGGCTGATGTAAGCGACCGGATGGTCGTCGCCAACTTACCTTATTATGTGACGACACCGATCATTATGAAGCTGCTTACCGAGCGGTTGCCGATCCGCGGCATGGTCGTCATGCTGCAAAAAGAAGTCGCCGACCGTCTTGCCGCTAAGCCAGGGACGAAAGATTACGGCTCGCTGACGATCGCTGTGCAGTATTATACCGAAGCGGAAGTCATCATGACGGTGCCGCGCACCGTCTTTATGCCGCAGCCGAACGTTGATTCTGCTGTCATCCGGCTCGTAAAGCGGCAGCATCCGCCTGTTGTTGTCGACGATGAGGGCGTGTTTTTCCAAGTGGTGCGGGCAAGCTTCGCCCAGCGCCGCAAAACGCTGTTCAACAACTTAACAAACAATTTGCCGGGAGGAAAAGAGAACAAAGAGCAAATTGAACGAGTGCTCGTTGCTTTGGGCATTGACCCGCGCCGACGCGGAGAGACGCTTGACATCGCTGAGTTTGCTTCATTAAGCAACGCGTTGGCACCGCTTTTCGGCAAATGAAGGAGTCGTAAAGAAAGCGCTCCTCTGGGGGGGCAGCGGTCTTTTCGTCAACCAAAGCCGTCCAAACAGGCGTCTATCACCTATTGTCCGCACGTGCATATCGTATGGATGACAACGATTATGCAATGGAGTGAGCGGTGATGGACGTCATTAAAATCGGCGATATTGTCGCCCGCAAGTCTTACCAATGTGATTTATTGTTCCGAGTGATTGATATGAAAGAAAAAAACGGCGAGTGGGAAGCGATTTTGTATGGTGAAGATGTGCGCCTCGTCGCGGACGCTCCGTGCAGCGATTTAGTCGTCATCGATGAGCAGGAGCAACAGGAACGGAAAAAGCGGGAAATCGAGCTGATCGAACAATCGTATCGGCTTTTTCGCCAAGATTATCAGGCGATCAAGCAAAAAGTCGAATATCGGGCGACCGGCGGATACCGGGTGGAGAAAGATTTTTTTCAAATTCCGGGGCGCGTCCTCCATTTGGATGGCGACCCGTTATATTTGCGCAAATGTATGGATTTGTATGAGCGGATCGGCGTGCCGGTGCACGGCATTTACTGCGAGGAAAGCGAAATGCCGGAAAAAGTTGGCTACTGGATCGAGCAGTTTCGCCCTGATATTTTAGTCATCACCGGGCATGATTCGTATTCGAAGTCAAAAGGAAAGGTGCATGAGTTAAAAGCGTACCGCCATTCGCGCCATTTTGTGCAAACGGTGAAAGAGGCGCGCAAAAAAGTGCCCCATTTGGACCAACTGATCATTTTCGCCGGCGCCTGCCAGTCGCACTTTGAGTCGCTCATCCGCGCTGGGGCGAATTTTGCCAGTTCACCAGCGCGGGTGAACATTCATGCTCTGGACCCCGTCTATATCGTTTCGCGCCTCAGCTTCACCCCGTTCACCGAAACGGTCGACGTATGGGATGTGTTGCGCAACACGTTAACCGGGGAAAAGGGGCTTGGTGGGGTGGAAACGAAAGGCGTGCTCCGCACCGGGATGCCGTTTCGCCTCATTGAGGATCGAGAGGAAAACCGCCGCAGTTGATGGGCGGTTTTTTCTATACGTCCGTCGCATTTTTTTACAAAAAAGTTCCACATCACACATAAAAAGAAGGATATTGTAGAAAAATATACATTGACAGAAATAAAAATGCCCTGATATAATTTTTATTTTTTGACTTTAGACATCATCTTTGTTATAATTACAAATAGTGAGGTGGATGATGAATGCCAAAGACTTTATCCGATATTAAAAAAACGCTGGATTCCAATATCGGGAAACGGTTGACGCTGCGGGCCAACGGCGGACGCAGAAAAATGATTGAGCGTTGTGGTATTTTGGCGGAAACATATCCATCCGTATTTGTCATTGAGCTGGATCAAAAAGAGAATTCGTTTGAACGCGTATCGTTCAGCTACGCCGACGTATTGACAGAGACGGTAAAGTTGACGTTTTGGGATGATGAGCAAGCAGGGGGGCAGTAGACAGATTTGTTTGCTGCTTTTTTGCTTTTTGTTTTTTGTTTTGTCATAAATAGGTGACGTGAACGACTCCCACTTCGCTTTGCTTGAAGCGGGAGTTTTCTTTCGGAACTATGATAAAACCGCCCCCTTTATTTCATACTAAAACTGCCGCAGCCGCCTTTTGCCCGGCCAAATGCAAAGCCGGCTTGTTGATGCGCCGGCGGGTTGCCAAACGTTTCATGCCATAGCGCCAATGAACATGGAAAGGGGTTGCTGACATTGGGTCGACGCCGCGGGATTATGTCGCAACGCTTGAAAGAAGAGCTGGCGAAAGAGTTGGGCTTTTACGATGTCGTGCAACGTGAGGGGTGGGGCGCCATCCGCGCGAAAGACGCAGGAAACATGGTCAGATTGGCGATTGAACGGGCGGAGCGGCAGCTGGCCGGAACAACGGAATAGCGCCGGCAGCGGGGCGTGTTGCGGCGAGGGTGTCCCGCGAACGGGGCGCCCTTTTTTTGCATACATATATTGTTTGGCGTCGTCGCCAGAACATGGTAATATGATAAAATGGGTTGACGAAAGAAAGGCGGATGAGACGGGGCAAAGACGGCGGAGACGGAAAGCAGCCGATGGATGCCGATCCGCTTATTCATGATTGCGCGTGGAAGTAGGTGAGGATGAGTGAGGTTGTCGATAAAAGCGCCGGCGAAAATCAATTTGTCACTCGACGTTCTTTATAAGCGCCCGGATGGTTACCATGAAGTGAAAATGGTGATGACGACGATCGATTTGGCCGATCGCATTGAGCTTGTCGCGTTGCCGGAGGAAGATGCGATCCGCATCGTTTCGCAAAACCGCTTTGTGCCCGATGATTGCCGCAACTTGGCGTATCAGGCGGCGAAGCTTCTTAAAGAGACGTTTTCGATCCGCCAAGGGGTGGCCATTTCGATTACGAAGCATATTCCGGTGGCCGCCGGATTGGCGGGAGGAAGCAGCGATGCGGCGGCGACGCTGCGCGGGTTGAACAAGCTTTGGCAACTCGGATTGACGCTCGATGAACTGGCAGAGCTTGGGGCGAAAATCGGCTCGGATGTCGCTTTTTGCGTCTACGGCGGAACCGCCTTGGCGACGGGGCGCGGGGAAGTCATCACTCCGATCGCTTCACCGCCGCCGTGCTGGGTTGTGCTGGCCAAGCCCCCGATCGGTGTATCGACGGCGGAAGTGTACCGAAACTTGGAACTTGAGCGTGTCAGCCATCCGGACGTCGATGCGATGGTGAGAGCGATCGAGCGGCAAGATTATGCGGCGATCTGCCGGTTGGTCGGCAATGTTCTTGAGGAAGTGACGTTGAAAAAATATCCGGAAGTCGCGCATATTAAAGAACAAATGAAGCGGTTTGGCGCTGATGCGGTGCTGATGAGCGGCAGCGGGCCGACCGTGTTTGGACTGATCGAGCACGATTCCAGAATGCAGCGGGTATACAATGGGTTGCGCGGCTTTTGTGACCAAGTGTTTGCGGTGAGAATGTTAGGAGAACGACATTCTCTTGATTAAACACGTACATTTTTGTTAAAATATATTTATAATATTCGGTTTCAGGAGGTCGGCTATGAAGCTAAGGCGAAGCGGCCGTTTAGTTGATATGACGCATTATCTTCTTGAACGGCCACATCAGCTCATTCCGCTGACATTTTTTGCCGAGCGGTACGAATCGGCCAAATCGTCGATCAGCGAAGATTTGGCCATCATTAAGCAGACGTTCGAGCAGCAAGGAATCGGAACCGTTCGGACGCTGCCCGGCGCTGCCGGCGGCGTGCAATACATTCCAAAAATGGATGCTGAGGAAGCGGAAGAAGTGGTTGCGTATTTGTGTGAACAACTGTCGCGTCCGGATCGGCTTCTTCCCGGCGGATATTTGTATATGACCGACATTCTTGGCGATCCCCGCATTATGAACAAAATCGGCCGCCTTTATGCGTCGATGTTTGCCGACCGTCCGGTGGATGTCGTCATGACGATCGCCACCAATGGGATTCCGTTCGCGTATGCCATCGCCAACTTTTTGTATGTGCCCGTTGTCATCGTCCGCCATGACAATAAAGTGACAGAAGGACCGATGGTAAGCATCAATTACGTATCCGGCTCGTCCAAACGCATCCAAACGATGGTCCTATCGAAGCGCAGCTTAGCGGAAGGAGCCAATGTGCTCATCGTTGACGATTTTATGAAGGCGGGGGGTACAATCAACGGCATGATCAGTTTGCTTCAGGAGTTTAACGGCAATGTCTCCGGCATTGGCGTGCTCGTGGAGTCGGAAGAGGCAAAAGAGCGATTGGTCGATGAATACATTTCGCTCGTCAAACTGTCCGAGGTGGATGTAAAAGAAAAGAGGATCTCTGTTAAGGAAGGCAATTACAAAGCGTTTTTGTAGCAGCTTGCTGCTTGACATAAAAATCAAGAAAGGAGACTGGCTCATGAGAAAAGTAGAGACAACGAAGGCGCCGCAAGCGATCGGCCCGTATTCGCAAGGCATCATCGTCAACAACATGTTTTACAGCTCGGGGCAAATCCCGCTCACCCCAGAAGGGGAACTGGTGAAAGGCGACATTCAGGCGCAGACGCATCAAGTGTTCCAAAACTTGAAAGCCGTATTGGAAGCGGCCGGAGCTTCGCTCGATACAGTGGTGAAAACGACCGTATTTTTAAAAAATATGGATGATTTTGCGGCGATGAATGAAGTGTACAGCCAATACTTCCCGAACCATAAGCCGGCGCGCTCATGCGTGGAAGTAGCCCGGCTGCCGAAAGATGTCCTTGTCGAAATTGAAGTCGTTGCCCTCGTTCCGTAATGATTAGCCCCACTTTTTCCCTACATAAAAATTTATAAAAAATTTTTCGAAAAAAGAAGGAAATGACTCGAACACGTGGAATTCATTACATCGAGTCTCATATAGGGGAAAAGGTGGTGAGCAAAATGGAAGTGACAGACGTAAGATTACGCCGCGTCAATACCGAAGGACGGATGAAAGCGATCGCCTCCATTACGTTGGACAACGAGTTCGTCGTCCATGACATCCGCGTCATCGACGGAAACAATGGGCTGTTTGTCGCGATGCCGAGCAAGCGCACACCAGATGGGGAGTTCCGTGATATCGCTCATCCGATCAATTCCGCCACGCGCGGGAAAATCCAGGAGGCGATCCTCGCTGAATATCACCGCCTCGGGAAGTTGGAAGAAGAACTTGAAGAAGCTGGCGCTTCGTAAACATATGAAAGGGAGCTTAGGTGAAATTCACCAAGCTCTCTATTTTTTTGAAAGCCGTATTGTTTCCTTGAAAAGTGCCACTGATTCATATATATTCAATTATGGATAAAAGGGTAATTGGAGGCCTTTCACATGAAACGATATGCGGTCATTTTGGCGGCCGGACAAGGGACGAGGATGAAATCGAAGCGGTATAAAGTGCTTCATCCCATTTGCGGCAAGCCAATGGTTCAGCACGTCATCGACCAAGTGTCAAAGCTTGGGGTGGAAAAAGCGATTGCGGTAGTGGGATTTGGAGCGGAACAAGTGAAAGAACAGCTCGGCTCCCAGTGTGAATATGCCCTGCAGGAGGAGCAACTCGGGACGGCGCATGCAGTCATGCAGGCGGCTCCGCATTTGCGCGGTCTTGAAGGAGTGACGATTGTCGTCTGTGGGGATACGCCGCTCATCACCGCTGAGACGATGGAGATGCTCATCGAGCATCATATGGCCGCCAAGGCGAAGGCGACCGTGTTGACGGCCATCGCTGATGATCCGTCCGGATATGGCCGCATTGTCCGCAACGAGGCTGGCCATGTCGAGAAAATTGTCGAACATAAAGATGCGAGCGAGCAAGAGCGGAACATCCGCGAGATTAACACAGGAACGTACTGTTTTGACAATGAGACACTGTTTCAAGCGCTTACAAAGGTGACGAATCAAAACGCTCAAGGCGAATATTATTTAACGGATGTGATTGAAATTATCAAAGCGGACGGCGGCGTTGTATCCGCCTATCAGGCGCCGTCGTTTGAAGAAACGATCGGTGTAAACGACCGCATCGCTCTCGCTGAAGCGGAGCGGATCATGCGTGCTCGCATTTGCCGTCAACATATGAAAAACGGAGTCACGATCATCGATCCGGCTTCCACTTATATTTCCGCCGAGGCGGTGATCGGGCGTGACACAGTCATTTACCCCGGCACGGTGATTGAAGGCGAGACAGTGATCGGTGAGGATTGCGTCATTGGGCCCAATTCGGAAATTAAAAATTGCTATATCGGCCATCGCACATCGATTCGCCATTCGGTCGCCCATGACAGCGAGATTGGTTCGGATGTGACGATCGGCCCGTTCGCCCATATTCGTCCGCTGTCAAAAATCGACGATGAGGTGCGGATCGGCAATTTCGTCGAGGTGAAAAAATCGACGTTCGGCAAAGGAAGCAAGGCGTCGCACTTGAGTTATATCGGCGATGCTGAAGTCGGCGCCGATGTCAATCTTGGCTGCGGGTCGATTACGGTCAACTACGACGGCGTGAATAAGCATATGACCAAAATCGAAGACGGGGCGTTTATCGGTTGCAACGTCAATTTGATCGCCCCTGTTACGGTCGGTCAAGGCGCTTACGTCGCCGCGGGATCGACGATTACAGACGACGTTCCCGGCCGCGCACTTGCCATTGCCCGCGCCCGGCAAGTCAATAAAGAACATTATGTTGATCGCCTGCCAGGCAAGAAAAAATCTTAGCGGAGGTCTATCATGTCTGACTGTCAGCATCAATTAAAATTGTTCGCTCTGAACTCGAACATGAAGTTGGCGAAGGAAATTGCAGAAGTCATGGGAATCGAGCTCGGCAAATGTTCCGTTTCCCGTTTCAGCGACGGGGAAATTCAAATCAACATTGAAGAAAGCATCCGCGGCGACGATGTGTTCGTCATTCAATCGACGAGCGTGCCGGTCAATGAGCATTTGATGGAGCTGCTTATCATGATCGACGCGTTAAAGCGCGCCTCGGCCCGCACGATCAATATCGTGATGCCGTATTACGGCTATGCCCGTCAAGACCGGAAAGCGCGTTCGCGCGAACCGATTACAGCGAAGCTGGTCGCCAACTTGCTCGAGACGGCCGGGGCGTCGCGCGTCATCACGCTTGATTTGCATGCCCCTCAAATTCAAGGATTTTTCGATATTCCAATCGATCATTTGATGGGTGTGCCCATTTTGGCGGATTATTTCAAAAGCAAACAATTGGAGGATATTGTCGTCGTCTCTCCGGACCATGGCGGTGTCACAAGGGCGCGCAAGCTCGCTGACCGTTTGAAAGCACCGATCGCCATTATTGATAAGCGCCGGCCGAAGCCGAACGTGGCGGAAGTGATGAACATTGTCGGGCAAGTGGCGGGGAAAACGGCTATTTTGATTGATGACATTATCGATACAGCCGGCACGATTACCCTTGCAGCCAACGCCCTCGCCGAGAATGGGGCGAAAGAAGTGTATGCATGTTGCACCCATCCGGTGCTGTCCGGTCCGGCGATTGAGCGCATCCAAAATTCCAGAATCAAGGAGCTTGTCGTCACCAATTCAATTGCCTTGCCAGAAGAGAAAAAAATTGATAAAATTGTAGAGCTGTCGGTGGCGCCGCTCATTGCCGAGGCCATTAGCCGCGTGTATGAAATGAAGTCTGTCAGCGTCCTGTTCGACTAACGCAGGAAAACATGTTTAGCCCTTCTTGTTTTAGGATAAAGTAGACAATAGATTCTAATTCAGGAAGGTGAGGAAACATGGCGATTGTGTTGGAAGCGAAGGAACGCGCAGACAAAAAACGTTCAACATTGCACCGCATTCGTTCACAAGGCGGCATTCCAGCGATTTTGTACGGCAAAAAAGTCGAAAACAAAATGATTTTCGTCAGCACTGCAGAGCTGGAGAAAGCGCTTCGTGAAGGCGGGCGCACAAGCTTGCTGACGCTGAAAGTCGGCGGTGAGGAACATTCCGTGTTGTTGCGCGAACTGCAGCGCGACCCGTTGCGTGGCGAGTTGCTTCACGCCGATTTTCAAGCGGTTGATCTATCGACAGAAGTTGATATTGACGTTGAAGTTCGCTTAGTGGGCGAGGCGCCTGGCGTGAAGGATGGCGGCGTGTTGCAGCAAAACTTGCATGAGCTGTCCATCCGCGTCCTGCCGGCAAACATTCCTCCAGTGATCGAAGTGGACATTTCCGGACTGCAAGTCGGTGATACCGTCACCGTTGGCGACGTGCAAACGGACGGCAAATTTGAAATCAATCATGAACCCTCCGAAGTGATCGCCACGATCTTGCCGCCGCAACAAGAGGAAGAAATCGATAGCGGCGAACAGCAAGAGGCAGGGCAGCCTGACGCTGCGGAAGGAAGAGAAACGACGCCAGAAGAGTGACAGACGTAACCGTTTCGGTTACGTCTTTTGTAGTATCATGCAAAGAGAGGAGCGCGAGGATTGAAGCTGTTTGTCGGGCTCGGCAATCCGGGCAAGGAGTATGAGCAAACAAGGCACAATGTCGGCTTTTTCGTCATCGACGAACTGGCGAAGCGCTGGAATGTATCGTTAAAAACCGCTAAATTTCGCGGCTTGTTTGGAACGGCGTCCGTTTCTGGCGAAAAAGTAGCATTATGCAAGCCGTTGACATATATGAATTTATCAGGAGAATGTGTTCGCCCACTTATGGATTACTACGACATTGCCATCGATGATGTCATCGTCATTTACGATGACCTCGATCTCCCGCCAGGGAAAATCCGCCTTCGCTTAAAAGGGAGTTCCGGCGGCCATAACGGCGTCAAATCGCTCATTCACCACCTTGGCACCGAGCAGTTTAAGCGCATCCGCATCGGCATCGGCCGGCCGGCCGGCGGTCAGCCGGTCACGGACTACGTGCTAGGCCGATTTACAGAAGAGGAGAAACCGGCGGTGGACAAAGCGGTGCTGCGGGCGGCCGATGCGTGTGAACAGGCGGTGAAGGCGCCATTTATTCAAGTGATGAATGATTTTAACGAGTGAATATTTTCCTCTGAACTGGTGCACAATGTGAGTACGGGAGGCGGCCGAAGCGTCGGCTTTTCCTGCCTTGTGGACGGAACAGCAGGTGCCCAGTGAGGAGGTTGGCTTGAATGGCGCTACATTACTATTGCCGCCATTGCGGTGCAAAAGTCGGAACGATTGAGCAAATGCCGATATACAGCGAGAAACTGGGATTCCACCACTTAACGGAAGAGGAACGGCTCGAGATGATTTCGTATGAACCGAACGGTGACATTCATGTGAAAACGATTTGCGAAGACTGTCAAGAGGCGTTGGCGCGAAACCCGGAATGGCATCAATACGAAAAATTCATCCATTAAGGGCGGCTTTGGGCGACCAAAGCGTTTTTGCGTTTGCGAAAGAATAGTGAGACGGAAAGAAACTGGCGTTGAGAGGAGGGAGAATAGGGGTGCTTTCGTTGCATCGCTATTTAGCTGAAAACCAAGATGTCCGTACGATCATCGAGGGGCTCCATGTCCGTTTGAAGGAACAGCTTGTCGCCGGGCTGTCCGGATCGGCCCGGTCTGTTTTTATTTCCACGCTTTACAAGGAGACAGGCCGGCCGCTGTTAGTCGTCTCTCACAATTTGTTTCAGGCGCAAAAAATGTATGACGATCTCGTTTCGTTGCTCGGGCCGGAAGACGTGTTCCTTTATTCAGTAAACGAAGTGATCGCCGCTGAGATGGCGGTCGCCAGCCCGGAGCTGAAGGCACAGCGCCTAGAGATTATGAACCATTGGGCGCAAGGCGGAAAAGGAGTCGTCGTCTGCCCGGTCGCCGGCTTGCGGCGTTTGTTGCCGCCGCCGTCGCTTTGGAAGCAGTATTTGTTCACCTTCTCCGTTGGACAAGAGTTCGATGTAGAACGTTGTAAACAGAAGTTTGTGCAAATGGGGTACAAACGGGTCGGCACCGTTTCCGCCCCCGGAGAGTTCAGCGTCCGCGGCGGCATCATCGACATTTATCCATTGACCGCTGAGCTTCCGTACCGCATCGAGCTGTTTGATACGGAAATCGAATCGATTCGGACGTTCACCCCTGACGACCAACGTTCGCAAGGGCAAATCGAGCGCATCATGATCGGGCCGGCCGATGAAATCATTCTCGATGGTGAGACGCGGCGCCGAGGAATCGAGCGGATTGAAGCGGGGCTTGCGTCGAGTTTGGAGACGATGAAAGATGAGGCCGCCAAACAGCGGATGTATGAACATATTCACGCTGAGCTTGAGCAATTGCGCGAGGGGCAGGAAATCGAGCAACAATATAAATATATGTCCCTTTTTTATGAAAAGGTTGCGAGTTTGCTAGATTACCTGCCAGAAGACGGCGTGCTGCTCATGGATGAAATGAGCCGGCTGCAAGAGGCGGCGGAACGGTTGGACCGCGAAGAGGCGGAATGGTATACGAGTTTGCTTGACGGCGGGAAAATGATTCATGGCGTGCCGCTTTCGCATTCGTTTTCTGAATTATTGCAAAAACATCGATTCCAGCGGGTATACTTATCGTTGTTTTTGCGCCATGTTCCGTATGCCCACCCACAAAACGTCGTCAATATTACGTGCAAACAGATGCAAAACTTCCATGGGCAAATGGCGCTTCTTCAATCCGAAGTCGAGCGATGGACAAAGGCAAACTATGCGGTCGTGTTTTTGGCGCCAAATGCAGAGCGGGTGAAAAAGCTGCAATCATTGCTTCAAGATTATGAGATTGACGCGCTGCCGCTCGCGCGCGATGCGGCTTTGCTGCATGGCAAATGCCAGCTCCTTGAAGGAGATTTAAATACCGGGTTTGAATTGCCGTTGCAAAAAATTGCCGTCATCACAGAAGAAGAGCTGTTCAAAAAACGGGTCAAACGCCCGGTGCGCCGGCAAAAGCTGTCCAACGCCGAGCGGATCAAAAGCTACGCCGAATTGCAAGTCGGCGACTACGTCGTCCATGTCAACCATGGCATCGGGAAATATTTAGGCATCGAGACGTTAGAAATCAACGGGGTGCATAAAGACTATATTCATATCCAGTACCAAGGCGGCGATACGCTGTATGTTCCGGTCGACCAAATCGATCAAGTGCAAAAATACGTCGGCTCGGAAGGAAAAGAGCCAAAAATTTACAAACTCGGCGGTTCGGAATGGAAAAAGGTCAAAAGGAAAGTGGAATCATCCGTCCAGGATATTGCTGAAGATTTAATCAAGCTGTACGCCGAGCGTGAGGCAAGCAAAGGATATGCGTTTTCGCCGGACACCGAGATGCAGCGCGAATTTGAAGCGGCGTTTCCGTATCAAGAGACGGAAGATCAGCTTCGGTCGATTGAGGAAATTAAGCGTGATATGGAGAGCGACAAACCGATGGACCGCCTCCTTTGCGGCGATGTCGGCTACGGGAAGACGGAAGTGGCGTTGCGGGCGGCGTTTAAAGCCATTATGGACGGCAAACAAGTGGCCTTTCTTGTGCCGACGACGATCCTAGCCCAACAGCATTACGAAACGGTGCGCGAACGGTTTCAAGGGTTTCCGATCAAGGTTGGTCTGTTAAACCGATTTCGCACGAAAAAACAGCAAGCCGAGACAATCAAAGGGTTGAAGGACGGCACGATCGATATGGTCATCGGCACGCATCGGCTGCTGTCGAAAGACGTGAAGTTTAAAGATTTAGGCTTGCTCATTATCGACGAGGAGCAACGGTTTGGCGTGGCGCATAAAGAAAAAATCAAGCAGCTGAAGGCGAACATCGACGTGCTCACCTTAACGGCGACGCCGATTCCGCGTACGTTGCATATGTCGATGATCGGCGTGCGCGATTTGTCGATCATCGAGACGCCGCCTGAAAACCGATTCCCGGTGCAAACGTATGTCATGGAATATACGCCCGAACTCGTCAAAGAGGCGATTGAACGTGAGCTCGCCCGCGACGGGCAGGTGTTTTTCCTTTACAACCATATTGAAGACATCGATTTGAAAGCGGAAGAAATCGCACAGCTTGTCCCGGAAGCGCGCGTCACTTACGTGCATGGCCGCATGTCGGAAACGGAGCTCGAATCGACCATTTTGGCGTTTTTGGAAGGGCAATACGATGTGCTGGTGACGACGACGATCATTGAAACGGGCATCGATATTCCGAATGTCAACACGCTCATCGTCTATGACGCCGACCGGATGGGATTGTCGCAGCTGTACCAGCTGCGCGGGCGCGTCGGCCGCTCCAACCGCGTCGCTTATGCGTATTTCACCTATCGGAAAGATAAAGTGCTCAATGAAGCGGCAGAAAAGCGGCTGCAAGCCATTAAAGAGTTTACCGAGCTCGGCTCTGGTTTTAAAATTGCCATGCGCGATTTGTCGATCCGCGGCGCGGGCAACATTCTCGGCGCCGAACAGCATGGCTTTATCGACTCGGTCGGATTCGATTTGTATTCGCAAATGTTGAAAGAAGCGATCGAGAAACGGCGCGGCATCAAGCGAGAAGACGAGCAGCCGGATGTCGTCATCGATGTCGAAGTCGACGCCTATATTCCGAGCACATACATTGCAGACGAATTGCAAAAGATCGAGATGTACAAGCGATTTAAGGCAGTGGAGACGCTCGAAGACATTGAGGAGCTGCGTGAGGAAATGGTCGACCGCTTCGGCGATTATCCAGATGAAGTTGCGTATTTGTTCCAAATTGCGGAGTTGAAGGTGTTGGCCAAGCAGCTTGGCGTCGAATCGATGAAGCAACATAAGCAGCAAATTGACATCTTGTTTACTGAACCGGCATCGAAAACGGTGGAAATCCAGCGTCTATCTGACATTGGACGCCGGCATGGCCGCTTATTCGGGTTTGGCATGGACGGAGCGAAGTTGAAAATTGTGCTCTATATCAAGGAAATGAAGCCGCACGAGTGGCTGATGATTTTAGAAGAGACGCTGCGGCGGCTGTCTGGGGTGGAAAAAGAGAAGTCGGTGACGGCATAATCAAGAAAAAGTTTTATGATGTTTATCGTTTCCTGCATGTGGCGATAATGAAGGATGGGCAATTTTATCTAAAATGGCCAAAATCACTTTCATCACGTATAGAACGTGGATTGTGAAGGATACTAATGACAACAATGGTGAATTCCCCATTGCAAGGGTTCATCGGAGTATCCTTCAAATCCTAGATGAAAGTGAGGGTATACAAGGCATGAAAGCAACCGGTATTGTTCGTCGCATTGATGATTTAGGGAGAGTTGTTATTCCGAAGGAAATTCGCAGAACGTTGCGCATTCGCGAAGGAGATCCGCTCGAAATATTTGTTGACCGCGATGGAGAAGTCATTTTGAAAAAATATTCGCCGATCAGTGAATTAGGCGACTTTGCCAAAGAGTACGCCGAAGCGCTGTTTGACAGCCTCGGCCAGCCTGTGCTCATTTGCGACCGCGATGTATACATCGCTGTCGCCGGCGTTTCGAAAAAAGAGTATATGAACAAAAGCGTCAGCCCGTTGGTGGAAAAAGCCATGGAAGACCGCAATTCCATCCTCCATACGGAGGAAGGGGAAGTCGAGCTCGTTGACGGGATGACGGAAACGTTGAAATCGTATACGATCGGCCCGATTGTCGCCAACGGCGATCCGATCGGAGCCGTCATCATTTTATCGCGGGAGAAAACGCTTGGTGAAGTGGAGCATAAAGCAGTAGAAACAGCCGCCAGCTTTTTGGCTCGACAAATGGAACAATAGGCGAAACAACAAGGCAGCTTCACAGGCTGCCTTTTTTTCCGCCCGGCAAATGGGGGCGAGATGCCTTGAATCCCGGAATCGCTTCCACATCCTGCTTTTTTCGTCCGCCTGGCTTGCGGAACAGCGCATGAAGCCGTGCGAGTTGACCATCACCTTTGTCCAACAGGCGGAAGTTGCGCTATAATATCGAGCGTAGCCATCATGGCGCTTGGCGGCTTCTATTGCCCTCCGGCGTCTAGGTTTGAGTGGGTTGTCTATGCGAGGGGAGAAACTGGATGGGAAACGTATGGAAAGGGGCGGCGATCTTAACGGCCGCCGCTTTGGCCGCAAAACTATTAAGCGCTTTGTACCGTGTTCCGTATCAAAATATGGTCGGGGACATTGGTTTTTATATTTACCAACAAGTATACCCGATTTATGGCATCGTCGTCGCACTCTCGCTGACCGGCTACCCGGTTGCCGTCTCGAAGCTTGTCGCCGAGCGGTTGGCGGGACAGGATGAAGCGGGCGCTGCCGCTAGTGTGCGCGTCGCCTTGTTGGTGTTAAGCGTCCTTGGCGTCATCCTGTTTGCTTCGCTGTATCTAGGGGCGGGGGTGATTGCCTCGGCGATGGGCGATGGACGGCTTACGCCGCTCGTGCGCTTGCTTTCATTTTCGTTTTTGCTGTTTCCGCCCATCGCGTTGTTGCGTGGCTATTTCCAAGGGCGGCATGATATGACGCCGACGGCGGCGTCCCAAGTTGGCGAGCAATTCGTGCGGGTGGCGGCGATTTTAGGGCTGTCGTATGGAGCGGTGCAGCGCGGCGCCGACGTCTATGCTTGCGGCATGGCAGCGGTCGCAGGGACGCTAATAGGCATGGCGGCGGCGCTTTTCATTTTGCTTTTCTTCCTGTCCCGGCGTCGGCGCCTAAAAACGTCGGGCCGCACGCCGCCAGCTTGGGATCGACAGGTGGGCCGGCGTTTATTGACGGCGGGGACGGTCATTTGCTTGACGAATATGGCGTTGACGCTGATTCCACTCGTCGATTCATTTTTATTCGTTCCGCTTCTACAGGAAGCGGGGGCAAGGCTCGATGAGGTGCAGCGGCTAAAAGGAGTGTACGACCGCGGTCAGCCGCTCATTCAGCTCGGCACGGTCGTCGGCACGTCGTTTTCATTGGCGCTTGTTCCACTTCTTTCCGGAGCGCGCCGCCAAGGTGCCGTTTTCGCCTATGGAGCGCTGTCCATCCGGCTTGCCGTTGTCATTGGGCTTGGTGCTTCGTTAGGGCTCATTTGCCTCATTCGACCGATCAATGCGATGTTGTTCGAGAATGACTACGGTTCGTCGGTTCTCGCCGTCTTGTCCTCCTCTGTCTTTTTTACTACGATCGCGTTGACCGCCTCTGCATTATTGCAAGGAATGGGGAGGGAATGGACGGCCGCTGCCGGCGTGGCGTTGGCAGTGGCGGGGAAGGCCGCGCTTATGCATTGGCTTGCTCCGCGGTTTGGAGCGCTTGGCGCCGCCGCGGCGACGACGGGTGCTTATGCGCTCATGGCAGGCTTTTTATGCGCCTTTTTGCCGCGTGAATATCGGACGGCGGGCCGGAAATACATGTACCCAACCGTGAAAGCGGCCGCTATGATGGCCGTCGTCTTGCATGGGTATAGGTGGCTGATGGACAGCTCGAGCGAGGGGCGGCTATGGGCGGCTGCCGAGGCGCTTGGCGGCGTTGCCATCGGTGCTGTCGTTTACCTTGCGTGTATTGTGAAAGGACATGTTTTTTCTGAACAGGAGTTGGCAGCTTTCCCATTGGCTAATAAATTCCGTCTACGATTAGGAGGCAGGTGATCGGCGATGAATACGATTTATGTGTTCGGCCTCGGCGCCGGAGATGTAAAACAGCTGCCGATCGGTGTGTACCGAAAGCTAAAGCGGGCGCATCCGCTCTTTTTGCGGACGAAAGAACACCCGGTGGTCAAATGGCTTACGGAGGAAGGGATTGCGTTTACGTCATTTGATGAAGTGTATGAAAAACACGAGCAGTTTGCTGATGTGTACGCTGACATCGTCGATCAATTGACGGAACAGGCGAAGCGCGGCGATGTGTTTTACGCTGTTCCCGGCCATCCGCTTGTTGCCGAGCGGACGGTGCAGCTTCTTTTCGAAGCTGAGCGGCGCGGCGTCTGCCGAATCGTGATCGAAGGTGGTCAAAGCTTTTTGGATGCGCTGTTTACGGCGGTGCGCATCGATCCAATTGAAGGGTTTCAATTGCTTGATGCGACGACTTTTCGAGGAGAAGAATGGTCGCCTTCACTGCATGCTGTTTTTTGTCAAGTGTACGATTCGTTTGTGGCCTCGAACGTGAAGCTTTCTTTGATGGAGCAGCTTCCCGACGATTACCCGATCTACATTGTCACCGCGGCAGGCACGAAGGACGAGCAAGTAAAGCGCGTGCCGCTTTATGAGTTGGACCGCGAGACGGAGCTTGACAACTTGACAAGCGTCTACGTGCCGCCGGTGAAGGACGAGCCGTTGCTTTACCACCGGTTTGAGACGCTGCGCCGCGTCATCGCCACGCTGAGAGGGCCGAACGGCTGTCCATGGGATCGGAAGCAGACGCATGCGTCGCTGAAGCGCTATTTGCTTGAGGAGGCGTATGAGCTGCTCGAGGCGATTGACGAGGGTGACGATGATCATATGGTCGAGGAGCTCGGCGACGTATTGCTGCAAGTGATGCTCCATGCGCAAATCGGCGCCGACCGAGGGTTGTTTTCGATCGACGACGTCATCCGCACGCTGACGGCGAAAATGATCCGACGCCACCCGCATGTGTTTGGCGATGTCACGGCCGAGACGGCCGAACAAGTCGTTGCCAACTGGGAGAAGATCAAGGAGAAAGAAAAAGGGGGCGGGCTTTCGGAATCGATTCTTGCCGACATTCCGAAAAGTCTGCCGGGGACGATGCGGGCGTACGAGCTGCAGAAACGAGCGGCGAAAGTCGGGTTTGACTGGGATGATGCCGCGCCGATATGGCAAAAAGTCGAAGAAGAAATGGCCGAGTTTCGAGCCGAAACGTCCGGCGGCCGTCGCGATCGGCTTGTCGGCGAGTTTGGCGATCTATTGTTCGCGCTCATCAACCTTGCCCGTTATTACGGGATTCAACCGGAAGAAGCGTTGCAAATGGCCAACGACAAATTTGCCCGCCGTTTCGCTTATATCGAGGAACAAGTGCGAAAAAGCGGCCGATCGATCACCTCGTTTTCGCTTGCCGAACTCGATCGTTTTTGGGAAGAAGCCAAAGAAAACGAACGGTAAGGGGGATCATGCAATGCGCCTTGATAAATTTTTAAAAGTGTCCCGCCTCATCAAACGCCGCACGTTGGCGAAGGAAATCGCCGATCAAGGGAGAGTGTGGATCAACGGCCATGTCGCCAAAGCGAGCTCTGATGTGAAAGTCGGCGATGAATTGACGATTCAATTTGGGCAAAAGCGGGTAACGGTAAAAGTGACGGATCTAAAAGAAACAACGAAAAAAGAGGAGGCAACCGGGCTGTACGAATTGATCCGCGAAGAACGGACCACCCCGGCGCCGGAACAAGACGACGTCTAATTTGTCCTGCAGGCTTGTTCTAAACCATCCCCCGCTGACATACATATGGTACAAACAACGGATGAGAAAAGGCGGTTGGCCTTGCCGGCTTTCTATACTAAATGGAAATGCGGGGGATGAACATGAGTCGACACGATGAATTTGGCGGAAGCACGAACAAAGGTCCGGTCCAGGAACATGATGTGATCATGCGCGGCCGGCGCCTTCTTGACATCACCGGGGTGAAACAAGTCGAGAGCTTTGACAACGAGGAGTTTTTGCTTGAGACGGTCATGGGCTTTTTGGCCATCCGCGGGCAAAACTTGCAGATGAAAAACTTAGATGTCGACAAAGGCGTTGTTTCGATTAAAGGGCGCATTTTCGACCTCGTTTATTTAGATGACCATCAGGAGAAGGCTAAAGGATTCTTTAGCAAGTTGTTCAAATGAATGTCAGCATACAGCTGTACACCATGCTGGCGATGATTGGCATGGGCGGCTGGCTTGGCCTGGCGTGGGATACGTACAGCCGGATGTTGAAACGGCATGAGCGGGCGCACTGGCTCGTCTTTGTGAATGACGTGCTGTTTTGGGCGGTGCAGGCGCTCATCGTGTTTTATGTGCTTCTTTTCGTCAATGAAGGCGAGCTTCGCTTTTATTTGTTTCTCGCGCTTTTATGCGGATATGCCGCTTATCAAAGCTTGCTCCGCTCCTTTTATGTTCGGGTGCTCGAGTGGTTCATTGGGCTTGCGGTAAGACTCGGACAGACGCTCGTTCAGCTGTTCCGCCTCATGGTCATGCGCCCGCTCATCCTCCTTGGGCAAATGGCGCTGGCACTTCTATTGTTCGCTTGGCGGCTTTTGTTGTGGATCGTTCGGTTTGTGCTGCTGGCTGTTTGGAAGATGATCCGCCTTTTGCTTGCTCCGCTGCGTTGGACGGGCATCATGATTTGGCGGCGGGTGCCGCCGCAAAGACGAGCCGGGGTGGAAAAATTTTTTCGACGTTTAAAAGGATTTGCTGGACAAATCAAGAATACAAAAGAGAAAATAAGCATGTGGTTTGCGAAATGGCGCGAGTAAAAGAGGTGTAAACGCGATGAACGTGCCCCGGAGAACGAATGTGACGAAGCTGTCGTCGACGTACATAGCTGAGCATGAGGAGAAAAAGCAGAAGGCGGCGAGAAGACGGCGGGCTGTCGCTGTCCGTTTGGTTGTCTGGTCGTTGTTGTTTGCGATGTTCGCCTCCGCTCTTGTCTACACCTTGCACTCGCAAGCGAAGGCGATCGATGTAAAAACGGCGGAACAGCAAAAGCTGAAAGAGCAGCTTGCGGAGCTTAAACGGAAGGAAAAGCAACTGAAAGAGGAAATGAAAAAGTTGCATGATGATGACTATATCGCCGAGCTGGCGCGGAAAAAATATTACTTATCGAAAGATGGAGAAATTATTTTCGTCTTGCCGGAAAAATAATTTTGCCTGCGAATGCCCGTTTTCTATGGGCATTCGTCATATTGACACGCATTTTTTTCATTCGCTATAATAAAAAAAACACCATCTTTAAAGCGTTTTAAGGAGGAGCACTTTTTTTATGTCGATTGAAGTAGGCAGCAAGTTACAAGGCAAGGTCACGGGCATTACGAAATTTGGGGCGTTTGTGGAGCTGCCGGAGGGGGTCACAGGACTCGTTCACATTAGCGAGGTAGCCGATAACTATGTCAAAGACATCAACGATCATCTGAAAGTCGGCGATATGGTGTATGTCAAAGTCATCAACGTCGGTCAAGATGGAAAAATTGGCCTGTCCATTCGCAAAGCAAAAGACACGCCTTCTTCGCAGCGGCCGCGCCATCGGACAAACGACCGCTCCGCGGCGGACAGCTTAGAACAAAAAATCAGCCGATTCTTAAAAGAGAGTGAAGACCGATTGGCATCGTTGCGCCGTCATACGGAGTCGAAGCGGGGAGGTCGTGGAGCGAGACGAGGGTAACTTGCTGCTGAAAGATTGTTTGAAGGATGACAAATTAGGAAACAAGCATCCGTCGCTATGGATGCTTTTTTGTTTCTGTATGGAATAAGAGGATATATTTCCCCTCTGCATTTTCCGCCTATATGTATTGACAATCGTCATCTCCTCCGTTATGATATAAACTGTTGTCACACGGCGGTGTAGCTCAGCTGGCTAGAGCGTACGGTTCATACCCGTGAGGTCGGGGGTTCGATCCCCTCCACCGCCACCAACAATCAAACATGGCCCGTTGGTCAAGTGGTTAAGACACCGCCCTTTCACGGCGGTAACACGGGTTCGAATCCCGTACGGGTCATCGCAAACGAGCATGCGCCATCAAGCGACATGCTCGTTTTTCTTTTTTGTCTCTTTCTGTCGGAACAAGCCTGTTGACCGCGTTTTGCCGTGGAAAACGTCGAACGATTTTTTATTTTTCTCTGTGGTTTTGACAAATTTCTGACAATTCAAGCTATATAATAGGGGGTAATAGAAAGGTAAAGGAGAGGATCGGGAATGGAAAGAGTAGAAAGAGGGACGGTGCGCCGCAGCATTTCGGAAGTGCCGATTCATGACACGCAAGCAACGGTGTCGCGCTGGATGCGCCATGTGAAGCTGCGCCTTGGTCATCTGTTCATCCATCAAGGCTTTTTGCTTCTTCTTGTCGGCTTTTTGCTTGGACGAGCGTTGATTTTATCGAAGCTGACCCCGTTCGCTTTGCCATTTTTCGTTTCGGTCTATATGCTGCGCCGCGACAAGGCCGCTTTTGCGTTGATCTCGCTGTTGGCCGGTGCTTTGACGCTGTCGCTTGATGTGGCGCTGTTTGTCGGCATTTCCATTTTTGGCTTTCTCTTTATTTACGGATGGGTGCGGAGGGTGATCAGTGAGTCACTGAAAATCGTTCCATTTGTTGTGTTTGTGCTGTCTCTTTCCGCCAAATGGCTGATCTCCTATTATTGGCTCGGAGAGCGATCGGTCTACGGCGCCGCCATGGCGGTCGTCGAAGCCGGGCTGTCGCTTGTATTGACCTTGATTTTTATGCAAAGCATCCCGTTGTTGACAGTGCAGAAGCATAAACATGCGTTGCGAGCGGAAGAGATCATTTCGTTGATCATTTTGCTCGCCTCGATGTTGACCGGGATGATCGGTTGGGCTGTGTACGGTTTGTCGCTTGAGCATGTGATGTCGCGCTACCTCGTTTTGTTGTTCGCGTTTGTCGCCGGGGCGGCGACCGGCTCCACCGTCGGCGTTGTCACCGGGCTTGTACTGAGCTTGGCAAATGTCGGCAACTTGTCGGAAATGAGTTTGCTTGCTTTCGCCGGGCTGCTTGGCGGGTTGCTGAGGGAAGGGAAAAAACTTGGGGTGGCGTTCGGCCTCCTCGTCGCGACGTTGTTGCTTGGTTTATACGGCGAAGGGAAGAGTGAGCTTGTGCCGACGTTGCTTGAATCCGGCATCGCAATTATGCTGTTTTTTGGTACATCCCGTTCACTGACGGAGAAAATCGCCAAATACATTCCCGGCACGGCAGAATATATCAATGAGCAACAACAATACGTCCGGAAAATCCGCGATATGACGGTGCAACGCGTCTCGCAGTTTTCCAACGTCTTTCAGGCGCTGGCGGAAAGCTTTTCGCCCGAACCGCTTCCGGATGCCAATGAATACAGCGACCGTGAAGTCGACTATTTTTTGAGCGACATCACGGAAAAAACGTGCCAAACGTGCTTTAAGAAGACGCAATGCTGGGCGGACAACTTTCGTACAACCTATGCGTACATGAAGCAAATGATGGGCGAGGCGGACGAAAAAACATTGTCGCAAAACCATCAGTTGCTGCGCGAGTGGGAGCGGTATTGCGTCAAGGCCGGCAAAGTCGTCGACGCGATTGAAAAAGAGATGGTTGCTTATCAAGCAAACCGCAAGCTCAAACGGCAAATCCACGAAAGCCGGAAGCTTGTCGCTGAACAGCTGTTGGGCGTTTCGCAAGTGATGGACGATTTCGCCAAAGAAATGCAGAAAGAACAGGAAAACCATTATTTGCAGGAAGAACAAATTTACCATGCGCTGCAAGAGTTTGGCATCGAAGTGGGCCATGTCGACATTTACAGTTTGGAAAAAGGAAATATCGATATTGAAATGAGCATTCCTTACTGCGAAGGGCGGGGTGAGTGCGAAAAACTGATCGCGCCGATGCTGTCAGATATTTTAGGAGAGACGATCGTCGTCAAGCGCGAAGAGTGCGCCGCCTACCCGAACGGCTACTGCCGCGTCGCCTTCGGCTCGACGAAAGCGTTCGTCGTCGAAACGGGCGTCGCGTTTGCCGCCAAAGGAGGGGGGTTCATTTCTGGCGACAGTTATGCAACGATTGAACTTGCTACCGGCAAGTACGCCGTTGCCATCAGCGATGGCATGGGCAATGGGGAGCGGGCGCATGACGAAAGCCGCGAGACGCTGCGCCTGTTGCAAAAGATTTTGCAGACGGGAATGGACGAGTCGATTGCCATCAAATCGATCAATTCGATTTTGGCATTGCGGACGACAGAAGACATGTATGCGACGCTCGATTTGGCCATCATTGACTTGCAAAACGCGGCGACGAAGTTTTTGAAAATCGGATCGACGCCAAGCTTTATTAAGCGCGGTGACAAGGTGATGAAAGTGGAAGCGAGCAACTTGCCGATGGGCATCATTAAAGAAGTGGAATTTGACGTTGTCACCGAGCAGCTGAAATCGGGCGACTTGCTCATTATGATGAGCGATGGTGTGTTTGAAGGGCCGATGAACGTCGAAAACCATGATGTTTGGATGAAGCGGAAAATTCAAGAATTAAAGACGAACGACCCGCAGGAAGTCGCCGATTTGATCATGGAAGAAGTGATTCGCCAATGCGGCGGCGAGATTGAAGACGATATGACCGTCGTTGTCGCCAAAGTTCGGCACAATACGCCGAAATGGGCGACGATTCCGGCATACATGTATATGAAAAAGGCGCAATAGCTAGCGTATAAAAACGTTCCCCTGCGGCGATGATGGTAATACATTCGCCAAGGAGGGGAACGAACGTGCGAAAGGGAACGTTGCGGCAAATTTTGCTCATTACCGATGGCTGCTCCAACCATGGTGAGGACCCAGCCGCCATGGCGGCGCTAGCCCGTGAGCAAGGCATTACGGTGAACGTGATCGGCATCTTGGATCAAGGTGCGATGGATGAAAACGGACGGCGGGAAATTGAAGCGATCGCCGCGGCTGGCGGCGGGATGAGCCAAGTCGTGTACGCGAAACAGCTGTCGCAAACCGTGCAAATGGTGACGCGCCAAGCGATGACTCAGACGTTGCAAGGGCTCGTCAATCGCGAGTTGAAACAAATCTTTGGTTCTGACGTTTCGCTTGAGGACTTGCCGCCGGACAAGCGCGGCCAAGTGATGGAAGTCGTCGATGAACTCGGGGAAACGGTTGCCCTTGATGTGCTCATTTTGATCGATACGAGCGGGAGCATGAAAACAAAACTGCCGACCGTCAAAGAGGCGCTCATCGATTTATCGCTCAGCTTAAATGCGCGCATGGGCGAAAACCGCTTTTCGGTGTTCATCTTCCCGGGAAAACGGGCGCACGCCGAAAAAATGATCGACTGGACGCCAAGGATTGAAGAGTTGTCCACCATCTTTCCGAAATTGGCGTCGGGCGGGCTGACGCCGACCGGACCGGCGCTGCGTGAGGCAATCGCCTATTTTGAGCGTAAACGGTCGTTAAGGAGCTGGATCGGCGATGGCGATGAGCCATACATCGAAGAATCGTCTTTGTAATTTGCCGCCTGGTACGGTCATCACTGGGAAATGGCATGGCCGTTCCTACCGGCTGCTGCGGCGGCTTGGCAGCGGGGCGAACGGCGTCGTCTATTTGGCGGAGAACGGCCGGACTCGCGTCGCCGTCAAGTTGAGCGATGACTATGCGTCATTGGCATCGGAAATGAATATATTGCGCCGTTTTGCTAAGGTCCAGGGAGCCGCCCTCGGGCCTTCTTTGCTGGAAGCCGATGACTGGCAAAGCCCGTTTGCGCGGGAGACGATCCCGTTTTATGTGATGGAGTATATTGAAGGGGAGAATTTCGCTGCTTTCATCCGCCGCCGTGGAAAAGAATGGGCGCCCGTGCTCATGATGCAGCTGTTGTCGGTGCTTGATCGGCTTCATCAAGAAGGATGGGTATTTGGGGATTTAAAGCCGGATAATTTGATCGTTACCGGGTCGCCGCCGTCGGTTCGGTTGCTTGATGTGGGCGGGACGACGCTGCAAGGAAGGGCGGTAAAAGAGTTTACTGAGCTGTATGACCGCGGCTATTGGGGGCTTGGATCGCGCAAAGCGGAGCCATCTTACGACTTGTTTGCGGCGGCGATGGTGATGATTTCTTCTTGCTGCCCGGGGCCGATTGAGAAAAAGGGTGACGGTCGGGCGCAGCTGTTGTCCATCATCGAAACGGACCGCTTTTTAACCCGATACAAGGAGGTGCTGCAAAAGGCGCTTGACGGCCGATATCGAAAGGCGGCCGATATGCGTCGCGACTTATTGGCCGCCTCTTCCCGCCATACATCGGCGGAAAACGAAAGAAAGGCAGTGCCAAGCCGTCGGTCGGGGCGGCAGGTGAAACGGCGCCGCCAAGCGAGAGGGATTGTCGAAACGGTGGTCATCGCCGCCGCATTGCTGGGCGCCTATGCCTTTTATATATATTGGCAGCTGGCGATGTAATTGTTTTGAGAAAACAGGGCGGACGTGTTACGATGAAGCTGAACGAAACGCAAAGAGGTTGGCTCGGATGATCGACAAAGTGCGCGCCTTTATCCACAGGCATCAACTGCTTTCAGAAGGAGCGGCCGTCATCGTTGGCGTCTCCGGAGGCCCGGATTCGCTTGCGTTGCTGCACGTTTTTTTGTCGCTGCGCGACGAATGGAAGCTTCAGGTCATAGCGGCCCATGTTGACCATATGTTTCGTGGGCGGGAGTCAGAAGAAGAGATGGAGTTTGTGAAACGTTTTTGCGTGGAGCGCCGTATTTTATGTGAGACTGCGCAAATCGACGTCCCGGCCTTTCAGCGCAGCGCAGGTCTCGGCGCCCAAGAGGCGGCGCGGATCTGCCGCTACCGCTTTTTTGCCGAACTAATGGAAAAGCATCAAGCGGGGTACGTCGCCGTAGGCCATCATGGCGACGATCAAGTCGAGACGATTTTAATGCGGCTTGTGCGCGGCAGCACAAGCAAAGGATACGCTGGTATCCCCGTCAAACGGCCGTTTCACGGCGGCTATCTCATCCGTCCGTTTTTGGCTGTCAGCCGGGCGGAGATTGAAGCGTATTGCCGGCAGATGGAGCTGTCTCCACGCCGCGATCCGAGCAATGAAAAAGACGATTATACGCGCAACCGGTTCCGCCATCATATTGTCCCGTTGCTGCGGCAGGAAAATCCGCGCCTGCACGAGCGGTTTCAGCAATACAGCGAAATGATGGCGGAAGATGAGCAATTTTTGGAGGAATTAGCCGCGGACGCGCTGAATAAAGTAATGGAAAAACAACATCGCGATGCGGCGCTTTCCATCGGACCATTTTTGGCGCTGCCGCGACCGCTGCAGCGCCGGGTGCTGCAGCTGTTGCTTCTCCGTCTTTATGACGGCGTTCCGCCGACATTGACTTCCGTACATATCGGCCATATACTGATGCTTTGTGAGCGCGGCCGCCCTTCCGGAATGATCGATTTGCCAAAAGGGCTCAAAGTGATTCGCTCGTACGACCGCTGTTTGTTTACGTTTGACGCAGAAAGCGGCGAGAAAGGCTATTGGTTTGAACTGCCGGTTCCGGCGCTATTGCCCCTCCCAAACGGCTATGCAATCATCAGTGAATTTGGGGAACACTATCCAAGAAAGCAGGCCGGGAATGATTGGTTCGTCGTGGATCCTGCTTCCGTCTCCTTGCCGCTTCGCGTGCGGACGCGTCGGCGCGGCGACCGGATGGTGCTCAAGGGGACGGGAGGCACAAAAAAATTGAAAGAAATTTTCATTGAAGCAAAAATTCCGCGGATGGAAAGGGATCGCTGGCCGATTGTCGAAGATGCCGACGGTCGCATCCTTTGGGTGCCTGGCTTGAAAAAATCGGCTTTCGAAGCGCAAAACCTTGGGCAAGCTCGCTATATTTTGCTGCAATATCAGGCGATGAACAGCTAGGAGGAAAAAAGATGGGGATGAAAGACGATATTCAAAAAGTGTTGATCACGGAAGAGGAAATTCAGGCAAAAGTCAAAGAACTCGGCGGTTTGTTAACGAAAGAATATGAAGGCCGTTTTCCGCTCGCTGTCGGCGTTCTCAAAGGGGCGATGCCGTTTATGGCCGACTTGCTCAAACATATTGATACATATTTAGAAATGGATTTTATGGACGTATCAAGCTATGGCAATGCGACCGTTTCATCCGGCGAAGTGAAAATCGTCAAAGACTTGAACACATCCGTCGAAGGACGGGATATTTTGATCATTGAGGATATTATTGACAGCGGGCTGACGCTCAGCTATTTGGTCGACTTGTTTCGCTACCGGAAGGCGAATTCGATCAAAATCGTCACGCTTCTTGACAAGCCGTCTGGACGGAAGGCGGACATTCAAGCCGATTACACCGGATTTACCGTCCCCGATGAATTCGTCGTCGGCTATGGGCTCGATTACGCGGAAAAATACCGCAACCTCCCGTTTATCGGCGTCTTAAAGCCGGAAGTGTACCAAAAGTAGAACGGTTGCTGGGCGACGGCCGAATTGTTTGTATTGAAACAAATTTCTATGATAGTATTGAGTATAGTGTGTTTCATATGGGAGGAGGCAAGAAATGAACCGGATTTTCCGCAATACCATCTTTTATTTGCTGATTTTCCTCGTCGTGATCGGCGTCGTCAGCTTTTTTAACGGCACGAACCAGCGAACGGAGCCGATGACGTACGATGCGTTCATCACTCATCTGGAAAACGGGGATGTCAAGTCGTTTTCCATTAAGCCGGAGCGCGGCGTATATGAAATCAAAGGCCAGTTGAAAACATATAGCGAAGGGCAGTACTTTTCCACCTACGTCATGAACAGTGACAAAGTGCTTGACCGCATCGATGCGGCGGCGGCGCGGACGCGGGTGGAAGTCGTGCCAGCGGACGAAACGAGCGGATGGGTGACGTTTTTCACTTCCATCATCCCATTTGTGATTATTTTTATTTTGTTCTTCTTCATTTTGAACCAGGCACAGGGCGGCGGCAGCCGGGTGATGAATTTCGGCAAAAGCCGGGCGCGGCTGTATACGGATGACAAGCGGAAAGTCCGCTTCCGCGATGTGGCTGGGGCAGATGAGGAAAAGGAAGAGTTGGTGGAAATCGTCGAGTTTTTAAAAGATCCGCGCAAGTTTGCGGAACTTGGCGCCCGCATTCCGAAAGGGGTATTGCTCGTTGGGCCGCCCGGAACCGGGAAAACGCTGTTGGCGCGCGCGGTTGCCGGAGAAGCGGGCGTGCCGTTTTTCTCGATCAGCGGGTCGGATTTCGTGGAAATGTTCGTCGGGGTCGGGGCATCGCGGGTGCGCGACTTGTTTGAAACGGCGAAAAAAAATGCCCCGTGCATCATCTTCATTGATGAGATCGACGCCGTCGGCCGCCAGCGCGGCGCCGGCCTTGGCGGCGGCCATGACGAGCGTGAGCAGACGCTCAACCAACTGCTTGTCGAAATGGACGGCTTTAACGGCAACGAAGGGATCATTATTATCGCGGCCACCAACCGGCCGGACATTTTAGACCCGGCGCTGTTGCGCCCGGGGCGCTTCGACCGGCAGATTACCGTCGACCGCCCGGACGTCAAAGGGCGCGAAGCGGTGCTGCGCGTGCATGCCCGCAACAAGCCGCTCGATGAATCGGTTGACTTGAAGACGATCGCGATGCGGACGCCTGGATTTTCCGGCGCCGACTTGGAAAACTTGCTGAATGAGGCGGCGCTCGTTGCAGCGCGCCGCAACAAAAAGAAAATTGATATGAGCGACATCGACGAGGCGACGGACCGGGTGATTGCCGGACCGGCGAAAAAAAGCCGCGTCATTTCGGAAAAAGAACGGCGCATCGTCGCGTTTCACGAAGCTGGGCATACGGTCATCGGCATGGTGCTCGCCGATGCGGAAATGGTGCATAAAGTGACGATTGTGCCGCGCGGCCAAGCCGGAGGCTATGCGGTCATGCTGCCGAAAGAAGACCGCTACTTTATGACGAAAGCCGAACTGATGGATAAAATCACCGGACTGCTCGGCGGGCGCGTTGCCGAGGAAATCGTGTTCAATGAAGTGAGTACAGGGGCCCATAACGATTTTCAGCGGGCGACAAACATCGCGCGCCGGATGGTGACGGAGTTTGGCATGAGCGAAAAGCTTGGTCCGCTTCAATTCGGCCAACCGAGCGGGCAAGTGTTTTTAGGACGTGACTTACACAACGAGCAAAACTACAGCGACAAAATCGCCTATGAAATTGACTTAGAGATTCAGCGCATCATTAAAGAGTGCTATGAAAAAGCGAAACAAATTTTGACCCAACATCGGGACAAATTGGATTTGATCGCCAACACGCTGTTAGAAGTCGAGACGCTCGATGCGGAGCAAATTAAACATTTGTTCGAACATGGCACGCTGCCCAAAGACCGGAACGGGCGCGAGGAGTCCGGCAAAAGCGACGGCGATGTGAAAATCAACATCCAAAAGAAAGAGGAGTAATCGATGTCTCTGTTCGGAGGCATCTTTTTTTTGCCGGCGGCCCAGGGAAAGAAGGACAGTTTTTTTCCCGTAAGTATGATATGATAAAGAATGGGAATTTATCGAGGAAAAGCGAGGAATGAAGCGATGATTTTTGTATTGGACGTCGGCAATACAAACACGGTGTTAGGGGTGTATGACGGGGACGAACTGAAACATCATTGGCGCATTGAAACAAGCCGCTCGAAAACGGAAGACGAATACGGCATGATGATCAAAGCGCTCTTGAACCATGTCGGCTTGCAGTTTTCCGACATTCGAGGCATCATCATTTCCTCGGTCGTGCCGCCGATTATGTTTGCTCTTGAACGCATGTGTCTAAAATATTTCCATATCAAACCGCTCATCGTCGGTCCGGGCATTAAAACCGGGCTCGACATCAAATATGACAATCCGCGTGAGGTGGGCGCCGACCGGATTGTCAACGCGGTCGCCGGCATCCATTTGTACGGCAGTCCGCTGATTATCGTCGATTTTGGCACGGCGACGACGTATTGTTATATTAATGAACATAAACAATATATGGGAGGGGCCATTGCCCCGGGAATTATGATCTCGACAGAGGCTCTGTTTGCGCGGGCGGCGAAATTGCCGCGCATTGAAATCGCCCGCCCGGATGATATCATCGGCAAAAATACGGTCAGCGCCATGCAAGCCGGTATTTTATACGGTTATGTCGGACAAGTGGAAGGCATCGTGTCGCGAATGAAGGCGAAAAGCAAAATCCCGCCGAAGGTGATTGCTACTGGCGGTTTGGCTCCGCTCATTGCCAGCGAATCGGACATCATCGATGTCGTTGATCCGTTTTTGACGCTGACTGGCTTAAAATTGTTGTACGAGAAAAACACCGAGAAAAAAGGATGAAAGGCTTGATGAAGATGGGAGACTACTTAGTCAAAGCACTCGCTTACAATGGACAAGTGAGAGCGTATGCCGCAAGAACGACGGAAACGGTCGCCGAGGCGCAACGCCGCCACCAAACATGGCCGACCGCCTCAGCGGCCCTTGGTCGAGCGTTGACCGCTGGTGTTATGATGGGAGCGATGCTGAAAGGCGAGGAAACGTTGACGATTAAAATTGACGGCGGCGGCCCGATCGGCGTCATTTTAGTCGACAGCAACGCCAGAGGGGAAGTGCGTGGCTATGTAACGAATCCGCATGTGCATTTTGAGCTGAACGAGCACGGGAAACTTGATGTGGCACGGGCGGTCGGAAAAAATGGGATGTTGACGGTTGTGAAGGATCTTGGGCTGCGCGACTTTTTCACCGGACAAGTGCCGCTTATCTCCGGGGAGCTTGGCGATGATTTTACGTATTATTTTGCTTCGTCCGAACAAATTCCGTCATCGGTTGGCGTCGGGGTGCTCGTCAATCCCGACCATACCATCCGAGCCGCCGGAGGATTTATGATCCAGTTGATGCCCGGGACGGAGGAGAACACGATCACTCGCATTGAAGAGCGGCTGAAACAAATTCCGCCCGTGTCGCGCATGATCGAAAGAGGGCTCAGCCCGGAACAGCTGCTCGAACAACTGTTGGGAGATGGAGGCGTCCGTGTGCTCGAGACGATGCCGGTGTCATTCGTCTGCCGCTGTTCGCGCGAGCGGATCGCTGATGCCCTTATCAGCCTAGGGCCCGAGGAAATCCAAGACATCATCGACAAAGAAGGGCAGGCGGAAGCTTCGTGCCATTTTTGCAATGAAACGTACCATTTCGACAAAGCGGAGCTGGAACAGTTGAAACAACTCGCAAAAAAAGAATGAAAACAGTAAAATGATTGACAATTACGCCAATAGTTGATACATTGGAGACAAAGTCGATAAAATTAATGGGGATTAGAGGTGGAACAATGGCACGCACAGTCAACTCGATAACCGAATTGATCGGCGATACGCCGGCCGTGAAACTGAACCGCATCGTTGATGAAGACAGCGCGGATGTGTATTTGAAACTGGAATTTATGAACCCAGGCAGCAGCGTCAAAGACCGGATTGCGTTGGCGATGATTGAAGCGGCGGAAAAAGCGGGCAAGCTGAAGCCGGGCGACACGATCGTTGAGCCGACAAGCGGCAACACTGGGATCGGATTGGCGATGGTCGCGGCGGCGAAAGGATATAAGGCTGTATTGGTCATGCCGGATACGATGAGCTTGGAGCGCCGCAACCTGCTGCGGGCGTATGGAGCCGAGCTTGTGCTCACACCGGGTGCACAAGGGATGCGCGGAGCAATCGCAAAGGCGGAAGAGCTCGTCCGCGAGCACGGCTACTTTATGCCGCAGCAATTTAAAAACGAGGCGAACCCGGAAATCCATCGCTTGACGACCGGGAAAGAGATCGTGGAGCAAATGGGCGACCAGCTTGATGCGTTTGTTGCCGGCGTTGGCACGGGCGGAACGATCACCGGAGCAGGCAAAGTGTTGCGCGAAGCTTACCCAAACATTAAAATTTACGCCGTTGAACCGGCCGATTCCCCAGTCTTGTCGGGAGGAAAACCGGGCCCGCACAAAATCCAAGGGATCGGCGCTGGCTTTGTTCCAGATATTTTGGATACGAGCATTTACGATGGGGTTATTACGGTAACGACGGAAGAAGCGTTTGCGGCGGCCCGCCGCGCGGCTCGCGAGGAAGGCATTCTCGGCGGCATTTCGTCCGGCGCTGCGATTCATGCGGCATTGAAAGTGGCGAAAGAGCTCGGCAAAGGGAAAAAAGTGCTCGCCATCATCCCGAGCAACGGCGAACGTTATTTGAGCACGCCTCTTTACCAATTTGAAGACTAAGCAGACTTTTTCGGCAGGGGCAACCCTGTCGAATTTTTTTTACGAGGATGGTGACCCAGACGGACAATCATTGTACAATAAAAGTAACTATGGACATCGTAAGGAGCTGACGAGGATGGAACAGCGGCGCAGGCGACTGAAACGAACTATCGATTATCGCGGACGGGATTGGTTCCGCCAGTACGAACAGCTGGCCTATAGCCGGCCTCATCATGTGTTGCTTGAGAGCGGCCAAGGGGGAAGGTACAGCATGATCGGCCTTGACCCGATCGGAGTGATCCGCGCTGACGAGCGGCGGCTCATCATCAAGCAGCGCGGGGTTGAAACGGTGCTGGATGGCTCGCCGCTCGAAGGGCTCCGGCAATGGCTTCGGTGTTTCGCCGTGCCGGATGAGGGGGAGTCGTTGCCTTGCCAAGGCGGGCTGATCGGTTTCATTAGCTATGATGCGGTTCGCTATCTGGAACGGCTCCCGGTGCTCGCGCAAGATGATTTGCGGCTGCCGCTCATGTATTTTTTCCTCTTTGACGACGTAGCGATTTATGATCACCAAACTGAACAGCTTCATTTGCTTGCCTACGCGAATGAAGGGGAGGAAAGCGAAGCAAACCGGCGGCTTGCGCGGCAAGCACGGATGTGGCTCGAGGATCGGAATGAAGCGCTGGTCTGGCCGCTTGCTGCCTCGACAGCTGCGCCGTCTGTTTCCATGACAAAAGAGAGGTTTATGGATGCGGTTCGCCGCGTGCAACGCTATATTGCGGCGGGCGATGTGTTTCAAGTCAACTTATCGGTGCGTCAGTCGCAGCCGCTGGTGACGCATCCATTTGCCGTCTACAAGCAGTTGCGGATGCTGAACCCGTCCCCTTACATGGCGTATTTGCATACCCCGGAATTTCAAGTCGTCAGCGGCTCGCCGGAGTTGCTCGTCCGCAAGCGGGGATGGCGTCTTGAGACGCGGCCGATTGCCGGCACACGTTCGCGCGGTCGGACGGCGGCAGAGGATGAACAAATTGCTCGCAAGTTGCTTGCGAGTGAAAAGGAGCGGGCCGAGCACGCCATGCTCGTTGATCTTGAACGGAATGACCTTGGGCGCGTCTGTGCATACGGGACGGTTCGAGTTGACGAATGGATGACCGTCGAAAAGTATTCTCATGTGATGCATATCGTTTCTCACGTATCCGGCACCATGACGACGGAGCACGATGCGTTTTCCGTCATTCGCGCCATGTTTCCCGGCGGGACGATCACCGGCGCTCCGAAAGTGCGAACAATGGAGATTATTGAAGAGTTGGAACCGGTCCGCCGCGGCTTGTACACGGGCTCGATCGGTTGGATCGATTTTCAAGGAAACATGGAGCTAAACATCGCCATTCGAACGATGGTCGTCAAAGACGGATTGGCGCATGTACAGGCAGGAGCGGGCATCGTCATCGATTCCAACCCAGAGCATGAGTACAAGGAATGTTTAAAGAAAGCGGCTGCCCTTTGGAAAGCGAAAGAGCTGAGCGAAGCAGAGGCATTATTTCCGAGCATGAGGTGAGAATGATGATCGTCATGATTGATAACTACGATTCATTTACGTACAATTTGGTGCAATATTTGGGCGTGTTGGGAGAAGAGCTGATTGTCAAACGGAATGATGAAATTACGGTGGCTGAAATCGAACGACTCCGCCCTGATTTTATTATGATTTCCCCCGGTCCATGCACACCGAATGAGGCAGGGGTCAGCCTGGAAGTCATCGATCGCTTTGCCGGCCAAATTCCGATTTTCGGCGTCTGCCTCGGACATCAAGCCATCGCCCAGGCGTTCGGCGGCCGCGTTGTCCGCGCTCCAAGGCTGATGCACGGGAAAACATCGTCCGTCTACCATGATGGGGAGACGATTTTCCGCGGCGTGCCGAACCCGTTTACGGCAACGCGCTACCATTCCCTTATCGTCGAGAAAGAGACGCTTCCGGACTGTTTCGTCGTGTCGGCTTGGACGGAAGAGGGTGAAGTGATGGCGATTCGCCATAAAACGCTGCCGGTGGAAGGCGTGCAGTTTCACCCGGAATCGATTATGACAAGCCATGGGATGCAGCTGTTGAAAAACTTTATCAACACGTATAAAAAGGCGTGACAGTCATGTACGTGTATATCAACGGCGCGGTCGTTCCGCGCGAAGAAGCGCAGTTATCAGCGTTTGATCACGGCTTTTTATATGGGCTCGGCTTATTTGAAACATTCCGCACGTATAGCGGCCACCCTTTTTTGCTTGACGATCATTTGGCCCGATTGAACAAAGGGCTGTCTGAGCTTCACATCGAAAGGCAGTTCGGCCGCGCCGAAGTGGTGGCGATCATCGAGCAGTTGCTCGAGGCCAATGGCTTGCGCGACGCTTATGTGCGCTTCAATGTATCGGCCGGGGTCGGCGATCTCGGCTTGCCGATCGAACGTTACCGAAACCCGACCGTCATCGTCTATATGAAGCCGCTTCCGCCGTCCGTCCCTCCGGAAGGAAAAGAAGGGGTGGTGCTCGCGGCAAGGCGAAACAGCCCGGAAGGCAATGAGCGACTAAAGTCGCACCATTATTTAAACAATATGATTGGGAAATGGGAGCTCGGACATCGACCTCATGCGGAAGGAATTTTTTTGAATTCAGATGGTGCGGTAGCGGAGGGGATCGTTTCCAATATTTTTTGGGTGAAAGACGGCATCGTCTACACGCCAGCGCCGGCTGTCGGCATATTAAACGGCATCACAAGACAATTCATCATTGCTTTGCTCAAGCAGTTGCGCATCCCAGTTGAAGAAGGGGTATATCCGCTGTCCCATTTGTTGCAGGCTGATGAAGCATTTATCACCAACTCTGTGCAGGAAATTGTACCCCTTTGCCGCATTGGCCATTGCGTTTACCAAGGAAAAAATGGTCCGGTGGTCCGGGCCTTGCAGCACCATTACCGACGCTTGACCCATCGGCTATGGACGAGGAACGAATTGGCAGAAAGGATGAACGACTGATGACAACATCGATGCGCCCTCTTCGGCTTCAATGCCGCGGGCATGAGCTTGACTTAAACAAAAAAACGTTGATCATGGGCATTGTCAACGTCACGCCCGATTCGTTTTCCGACGGCGGCCGGTTTTACGACGTGGAAAACGCGGTCAAGCACGCGAAGCGGCTCGTGGCGGAAGGAGCAGACATCATTGACATCGGCGGTGAATCAACTCGTCCGGGGGCGGATCCAGTGCCGCTTGATGAAGAATTGCGCCGCGTCATTCCGGCGGTAAAAGCGATTGCTAAGGCGGTGAGTGTGCCGATCTCAATTGACACGTACAAAGCGGAAGTGGCGCGGCAAGCCATGGAGGCTGGGGCGCACATCATCAACGACGTTTGGGGAGCCAAGGCGGACCCTGATATGGCCGGTGTTGCCGCCACGTACGGCGCGCCGATCATTTTAATGCACAACCGCCGCGATATGGCCTATCGCGATTTGATTTCCGACATGATCGCCGATTTGAAAGAAAGCATTCGCATTGTCAAAGAGGCGGGTGTGAAAGATGAGAACATTATTTTAGATCCGGGGATCGGCTTCGCCAAGACGGTCGAGCATAACTTGGAGGTGATGCGGCGCCTTGATGAATTTGCCGCTCTCGGCTATCCGCTTTTGCTTGGCACGTCGCGCAAACGATTTATCGGCCATGTGCTCGGCGTGCCTGTCGAGGAGCGGGTCGAAGGAACAGGAGCGACCGTTTGTCTCGGCATCATGAAAGGGGTGCACATCGTCCGAGTCCATGATGTATTGCCGATTGCCCGCATGGCCAAAATGATGGATGCTATGCTTGGGAAGGGAGAGAGCGGTCATCGATAAAATTTATGTGCAAGGCATGGAGTTTTACGGCTACCACGGGGTGTTTCGCGAAGAAAACATCCTTGGCCAGCGATTTTTGGTCGATGTGACGTTGGAGCTCGACTTGCAGCCCGCCGGGCGGAGCGATTGTCTTGAGTATACCGTCAACTACGCCGATGTGTACGAGCGCTGCCGGGCGATCGTTGAGGAGCGGACGTTCGCCTTGATCGAGGCGGTCGCTGAAGCGATCGCCGCCGACTTGCTCGCTGCCTTTCCTGTTGTCGAGCGCTGCATTGTCAAAGTGACGAAGCCGAATCCGCCGATTCGCGGCCATTATCAACATGTCGCAGTCGAAATTGATAGGGGTCGTTAAATGGAAAACATCGCATATCTCGCTTTAGGCTCCAACCTCGGAGATCGTGTTTCCTATTTGCGTTCTGCCATTGAAGCGCTCCATCATCATCAGGAAATTTTGATCACATCGAGCTCATCGATTTATGAAACCGATCCGGTCGGCTATGTCAACCAAGGCAAGTTTTTAAACATGGTGATCGAGGTGGCGACGACGTTGTCGCCGTTTGCCTTGCTTGACGTGACCCAGCAAATCGAACGACGTCTTGGAAGAAAAAGGGAAATTCGCTGGGGACCACGGACGTTAGACCTTGACATTTTGCTGTATAATCATGAAAATATTGAAACAGAGCAGCTGACGATCCCGCATCCGCGCATGGCGGAGCGGGCGTTCGTGCTCATCCCGTTGTTTGAAGTCAACTCCCACGTGGCAATACCGAACCTTTCCGAGCCGTTAATCGACATCATTGGCCGACTACCTGACAAAAAAGGAGTTCATGTATGGAAGCGGAAAGATGGGGAAGACGTATTCGCGCTTTTCGAAAGTTGAAAGGATATACGCAAGAAAGACTGGCGAAAGAACTAGGCATTTCCGTATCGATCCTTGGTGAAATTGAACGGGGGAACCGGATGCCGTCCGATTCGCTCGTTGGACAAATCGCCGAACGGCTGAATATATCGGTGGAAGAACTGGCGCCGCCGAAACTCGAATCGAACAAGTAGAAAGGAGGCATCTGCGATGTTTCGCATTGGCGATGTCGAAATTAAAAACCGCGTCGTGCTCGCTCCGATGGCAGGCGTATGCAACTCCGCGTTCCGCCTGACCGTCAAAGAATTCGGCGCCGGGCTTGTATGCGCCGAGATGGTAAGCGACAAAGGAATCGTATACAACAACGAAAAGACGTTAAACATGTTATATATTGATGAACGGGAAAAGCCGATCAGCTTGCAAATTTTCGGCGGCGAGAAAGAAACGCTCGTCAAAGCGGCGAAATTTGTCGATAAAAATACGAATGCAGATATCATCGACATCAACATGGGTTGCCCAGTGCCGAAAATTACGAATTGCGACGCTGGAGCGAAATGGCTGCTTGACCCGAATAAAATTTATGATGTCGTTGCCGCGATCGTCGATGCCGTTGAAAAACCGGTCACGGTGAAAATGCGGATCGGTTGGGATGAAAAGCACATTTACGCCGTCGAAAACGCTCAAGCCGTTGAGCGCGCCGGCGGGAAGGCCGTCGCCGTCCACGGACGGACAAGGGTGCAAATGTATGAAGGAAAAGCGGACTGGAACATCATCAAGCAAGTGAAAGAAGCCGTCAACATCCCGGTTATCGGCAACGGAGATGTCAAAACGCCTCAAGATGCAAAGCGGATGCTTGAAGAAACAGGGGTCGACGGCGTCATGATCGGACGGGCGGCGCTTGGAAACCCTTGGATGATCTATCGCACTGTCCGTTATTTAGAAACTGGAGAGCTCATCCCGGAACCGACGCCGAGGGAAAAAATCGATGTCTGCCTGCTGCATTTAGACCGATTAATTGCCTTAAAAGGCGAATATATCGCCGTCAAAGAAATGCGTAAACACGCTGCTTGGTATTTAAAAGGCATTCGCGGCGCAGCGAAAATCCGGAACGCCATCAATGAATGTGAAACGCGGGACGAACTGGCCGCACTGTTGCTTCGCGTGGCGGAGGAAGCGGAAGTCCAAGCAGCGGCGAACGCCGAAGCCGTTTAACGGATTTCCGAAAGAAGTCTCCCACCTCAAGGAACGCGAAGGGTGTAACCCAGTGAGTAGGTGGGAGATGAATGTCGGTTGGCGTTAGCCAACGAATAGGATAGAATATGGCTAGAACGGACACCTTCGGAACGAAGGGAAGCGTAAAGGGTTCTTGTGTGTGGCTTACCGTTCGGCGAACACGCACAAGTCGCTTGAAGCCTCCACCTCTAAGCGAAGCGTAGGTGTGGGTAGTTCACACAACGGAGATGACGTTCATGCAGCGGAGGACTGCCAGCGAGCGCTGGCAGTATTTTTCGTAAAAAATCGCTAAATGGAGTGAATGAGGTATGAGTCATGAAGAATTGAACGACCAACTGCGCGTCCGCAGGGAAAAGCTGAAAAAAATTGAGGAATTGGGTGTCGACCCGTTTGGCAAACGGTTCGAGCGCACTCATAAAGCGCAAGAACTGTTCGAACTGTACGGCGATTTGTCGAAAGAGGAACTTGAAGAAAAGCAAATTGAAGTCGCCGTCGCCGGCCGCATCATGACAAAGCGCGGCAAAGGAAAAGCCGGGTTCGCCCATATCCAGGATGTCACCGGGCAGATTCAAATTTACGTCCGTCAAGACGATGTTGGCGAACAGCAGTACGAACTGTTTAAAATCTCTGACCTTGGCGATATCGTCGGCGTGCGCGGCACAATGTTTAAAACAAAAGTTGGTGAACTTTCCATCAAAGTGTCGTCGTACGAATTTTTGACGAAAGCGCTGCGTCCGCTGCCGGAAAAATACCATGGTTTGAAAGACATAGAGCAACGCTATCGCCAGCGTTATCTCGATTTAATTATGAATCCGGAGAGCAAAAAGACGTTCATCACCCGCAGTTTCATCATCCAATCGATGCGGCGGTATCTCGACAGCCGTGGCTATTTGGAAGTTGAAACGCCGATGATGCACGCCGTTGCTGGCGGCGCTGCGGCGCGCCCGTTCATTACGCATCATAACGCATTGGATATGACCCTTTATATGCGAATCGCCATCGAGCTCCATTTAAAACGGCTCATCGTCGGTGGTTTGGAAAAAGTGTATGAAATCGGCCGCGTTTTCCGGAACGAAGGCATTTCCACCCGCCATAATCCGGAGTTTACGATGCTCGAATTGTACGAGGCGTACGCCGATTTCCGTGACATCATGGAACTAACGGAAAACTTGATCGCCCACATTGCCACTGAAGTGCTTGGAACGACGAAAATTCAATACGGCGAGCATGTCGTCGACTTAACGCCCGAGTGGCGGCGCCTCCATATGGTCGATGCGATCAAGGAATATGTCGGCGTCGACTTCTGGCGGCAGATGAGCGACGAAGAGGCGCGGGAGCTGGCGAAAGAACATGGAGTGGAAGTTGCTCCACATATGACGTTTGGCCATATTGTCAACGAATTTTTTGAACAAAAAGTCGAGTCTCACCTCATTCAGCCGACGTTCATTTATGGCCATCCGGTTGAAATTTCACCGTTGGCCAAGAAAAATCCGGACGACCCGCGTTTTACCGACCGATTTGAGCTGTTTATCGTCGGGCGTGAACATGCCAACGCCTTTACCGAATTGAATGATCCGATCGATCAGCGCCAACGCTTTGAGGCGCAGCTGAAAGAGCGTGAACAAGGAAACGATGAAGCACATGAAATGGACGAAGACTTCCTTGAAGCGCTCGAGTACGGCATGCCGCCAACAGGCGGGCTTGGCATCGGGGTCGACCGTCTGGTCATGCTGCTGACGAACTCGCCGTCGATCCGCGACGTGTTGCTTTTCCCGCAAATGCGTCATAAATAAATTTGATCGCTCCCTGCAAAGACAAGCAGCAGGGGGCTTTTCATTTATGTAAAAATAGTTGTCGTTGTTTTGTTGAAAAACAAACACAGGAGTGTGAGTAAAATATTTGTGGGTGACATTCCGAAATGATCCCCGACGAGGGTTGCGAACTTTTGTTCGCGACGCTCGTCGGGGCCACCAAGCGAAGCGCGGTAGAAAAAAGCAAATGTCATGCAAAAAGGACTCTCTCCCTGCTATGATGGTGATTGTCAACATCAACCGAAAACAGGAGGGAGAGAGTCCATGAAACATCTTACCACAGAATGGCCTTTATTAAAAGAGCTGGAGGAACAATTAGTCAGAACTCTTCAAAAGGTGTTCGCTGTCTTGTTGGCGGCCCTTTTGGAGGAGATTGATCAACAACTGGCGGAAGCGCGGGACAAGCGCCGGTATCAGCTGAAAGACAAACGGCCGACTACGATCCAAACGCTGTTTGGAGAAGTGACGTTTCGACGGAACTACTACTATGACCGGCAAACGGGGAACTATACCTTCTTGCTGGATGCCGAATTAGGCTTTGATGGGGCCCGATCGATCAGTCCTTGCCTCGAGGAAACGGCGGTCGAGTTGGCCGTAGAGTGCTCTTCCTACCGCAAAGCGGCCCGTACGTTGGAGTCGATCGTGGGGTATGCGGTCATGAGCCACGAGGCGATTCGCCAACTGGTGCTGGAGGCCCCTGTCTCGCTGCACCGCCCTGTTTCCCAACGGCACGGCCGGGTGCTGTTTGTGGAGGCGGATGGACTGTTTATTTCCCGCCAGGGGAAAGGGAAACGGGCGAAAGAAGAGAAAATCCTGGCGGTTCACGAGGGATGGAAACGAAACGGTTCGCAGCTCCAGCTCCTGAACCGGCGCCACTACCTCCATGAAGGGGAGGGAGACGTGTGGGAACGGTTCGAAGAGTGGCTGATGAACGAATATGCCTATGATCCGTGCCGGGACCTGTTGATCATCAACGGCGACGCGGCGTCGTGGATCACGGCCTGCCGGGAGTATTTTGGGAAGCGGGCGTGCTTTCAGCTGGATCGATTTCATGTGGCGCGGGAGCTGCGTCAGTGTCTGTCCGGCCATCCGCGTTGGCGGGAGGTGCGGAAGAAGCTGGCGAAACAAGACGAAGAGGGGCTTCTCGTGGAGCTGAACAGCGCGGTCGGCACGTTGGAGGACGAAGCGAAAGAGAAGCAGATGGCTGCCATGATCCGCCGGATCGAGTCGATGCCGGGATGCATCCGGGACTATCGGGAGTGGCTGTCGGAGCAAGGGGTGGAGACGACCGGCATGCGTCCGATGGGCCACGCCGAGAGCGTGATGAGCCGGTTTGCGCATCGGGTGAAATCCCGCCGCAGCTGGAAAGACCAAGGGCTTCGGGCGTTTCTGAGGGCGATGGCGGCCCGAATCGACGGGATTTGGCGGAGAAATGGGCAGTTGGTGGAGGAAGAAGAGACCCGAACGGCGGCCTCGGCCTCAACAAAGTCCAAGCGGATCGAACAGGCCAAACGGAAGGCCGGACGGTTATGGGCAGATGTGGTGCGTCAGAATCTACCGTGTCTGCAGCGGTCATCCGGGACACCGATCCATCAAGCGTTGTCGGCGCTCCGGGATGGTGGTTGGGTGTAAAAAAATGGAATATCGTATCATCGCCTCAAGATGAGGGATGAGAGTCCGAAAGCGCTTACGATATTAATTCCTGAAAATGGTTCGCTAACTAGTGATTGACAACGCCCGTAGTGAACCGAAAAAATGTTCTCCACAAAGTCTTGACTGACTCCACACAGGAAGTCGAGTTGACAAACCACTCCCAACGTGTTATATTATGATAGCACGTTGAAACGACAGCACTAATCAAAAACAAGGACCTATTGACAAATAAATAAATTTAATTATAATATAACTTGTCTGTTGATTGTCTAGTGATGATAGCGGAGGGGAAACACCCGTTCCCATCCCGAACACGGAAGTTAAGCCCTCCAGCGCCGATGGTAGTTGGGGCCAGCGCCCCTGCAAGAGTAGGTCGTCGCTAGGCAATCTTGTGGAGGATTAGCTCAGCTGGGAGAGCACTTGCCTTACAAGCAAGGGGTCGGCGGTTCGATCCCGTCATCCTCCACCATCACCTATTATGAGCCATTAGTTCAGTGACGAGTATTACATCTTTGAATCTACTTCGAGTTGTCCCGACGCATCCGACATCTTCGAATATGCTAGCAGAGGAAGGGACATCGTTCACTGTGAGTGTATACTTGACTATGAGCCATTAGCTCAGTAGGTAGAGCAACGAGCGAAGCATCTTCGGATTTGCTTCGAGTTGTCCCGACGCATCCGACATCTTCGAATATGCTAGCAGAGGAAGGGACATCGTTCACTGTGAGTGTATACTTGACTATGAGCCATTAGCTCAGTAGGTAGAGCAACGAGCGAAGCATCTTCGGATTTGCTTCGAGTTGTCCCGACGCATCCGACATCTTCGAATATGCTAGCAGAGGAAGGGACATCGTTCACTGTGAGTGTATACTTGACTATGAGCCATTAGCTCAGTAGGTAGAGCAACGAGCGAAGCATCTTCGGATTTGCTTCGAGTTGTCCCGACGCATCCGACATCTTCGAATATGCTAGCAGAGGAAGGGACATCGTTCACTGTGAGTGTATACTTGACTATGAGCCATTAGCTCAGTAGGTAGAGCATCTGACTTTTAATCAGAGGGTCGGAGGTTCGAGTCCTCCATGGCTCACCACAATTGATTTGCGGGTGTGGCGGAATTGGCAGACGCGCTAGATTCAGGGTCTAGTGCCCTTTACGGGCGTGGGGGTTCGAGTCCCTTCACCCGCATGTTGATTCGAGCGGAAGTAGTTCAGCGGTAGAACACCACCTTGCCAAGGTGGGGGTCGCGGGTTCGAGTCCCGTCTTCCGCTCCATTTATTTGCCCATTTAGCCGGGGTGGCGGAATTGGCAGACGCACAGGACTTAAAATCCTGGGGTAGGTCACTACCGTGCCGGTTCGAGTCCGGCCCTCGGCACTTGCGCTCGTAGCTCAATTGGATAGAGCATCTGACTACGGATCAGAAGGTTAGGGGTTCGAATCCTCTCGAGCGCGTTGGCGGGAAGTAGCTCAGTTTGGCAGAGCACATGGTTTGGGACCATGGGGTCGCAGGTTCAAATCCTGTCTTCCCGATAGCGGATATATGGGGCCTTAGCTCAGCTGGGAGAGCGCCTGCTTTGCACGCAGGAGGTCATCGGTTCGATCCCGATAGGCTCCACTGTTGCTTTATGTCTGTGCCTGCCGCTTGCAAGGGAATTTGAAGACGTGAGGTTCCTCGGTAGGATTACAGAGAAGCAAACGAAAGTAGCAACCTTGTGTCCTGCAAGTGAATGGAGAGAAGCGGGATTCTTCGACGAAAACCAGCAGAGAAGTTGTTTCAATGCAGCAACTTTGCGCCTGTGTCTTCTAGTGAATTCGGGGGAATTGGGTTCCTCGACGCAAGACTGCAACGAAGCAAGTTCAAGAAGAGGTCTCGTTCCTTGAAAACTGAACGAAACGAAGCGCGACGAAAAGCGGAGGCCGCTTTGGCCGAAGCTGGACAATCCGAAAAGTCAATCAACTTTCTTTTGGAGAGTTTGATCCTGGCTCAGGACGAACGCTGGCGGCGTGCCTAATACATGCAAGTCGAGCGGACCAAATCGGAGCTTGCTCTGGTTTGGTCAGCGGCGGACGGGTGAGTAACACGTGGGCAACCTGCCCGCAAGACCGGGATAACTCCGGGAAACCGGAGCTAATACCGGATAACACCGAAGACCGCATGGTCTTTGGTTGAAAGGCGGCCTTTGGCTGTCACTTGCGGATGGGCCCGCGGCGCATTAGCTAGTTGGTGAGGTAACGGCTCACCAAGGCGACGATGCGTAGCCGGCCTGAGAGGGTGACCGGCCACACTGGGACTGAGACACGGCCCAGACTCCTACGGGAGGCAGCAGTAGGGAATCTTCCGCAATGGGCGAAAGCCTGACGGAGCGACGCCGCGTGAGCGAAGAAGGCCTTCGGGTCGTAAAGCTCTGTTGTGAGGGACGAAGGGGCGCCGTTCGAAGAGGGCGGCGCGGTGACGGTACCTCACGAGAAAGCCCCGGCTAACTACGTGCCAGCAGCCGCGGTAATACGTAGGGGGCGAGCGTTGTCCGGAATTATTGGGCGTAAAGCGCGCGCAGGCGGTCCCTTAAGTCTGATGTGAAAGCCCACGGCTCAACCGTGGAGGGTCATTGGAAACTGGGGGACTTGAGTGCAGGAGAGGAGAGCGGAATTCCACGTGTAGCGGTGAAATGCGTAGAGATGTGGAGGAACACCAGTGGCGAAGGCGGCTCTCTGGCCTGCAACTGACGCTGAGGCGCGAAAGCGTGGGGAGCAAACAGGATTAGATACCCTGGTAGTCCACGCCGTAAACGATGAGTGCTAAGTGTTAGAGGGGTCACACCCTTTAGTGCTGCAGCTAACGCGATAAGCACTCCGCCTGGGGAGTACGGCCGCAAGGCTGAAACTCAAAGGAATTGACGGGGGCCCGCACAAGCGGTGGAGCATGTGGTTTAATTCGAAGCAACGCGAAGAACCTTACCAGGTCTTGACATCCCCTGACAACCCAAGAGATTGGGCGTTCCCCCTTCGGGGGGACAGGGTGACAGGTGGTGCATGGTTGTCGTCAGCTCGTGTCGTGAGATGTTGGGTTAAGTCCCGCAACGAGCGCAACCCTCGCCTCTAGTTGCCAGCATTCAGTTGGGCACTCTAGAGGGACTGCCGGCGACAAGTCGGAGGAAGGTGGGGATGACGTCAAATCATCATGCCCCTTATGACCTGGGCTACACACGTGCTACAATGGGCGGTACAAAGGGCTGCGAACCCGCGAGGGGGAGCGAATCCCAAAAAGCCGCTCTCAGTTCGGATTGCAGGCTGCAACTCGCCTGCATGAAGCCGGAATCGCTAGTAATCGCGGATCAGCATGCCGCGGTGAATACGTTCCCGGGCCTTGTACACACCGCCCGTCACACCACGAGAGCTTGCAACACCCGAAGTCGGTGAGGCAACCCGCAAGGGAGCCAGCCGCCGAAGGTGGGGCAAGTGATTGGGGTGAAGTCGTAACAAGGTAGCCGTACCGGAAGGTGCGGCTGGATCACCTCCTTTCTAAGGAGAAAAGCGGAGGTCGCCCGCCTATCGGCGAGGTGCGCTGGAGGGCCTGCGAGCGGGCTTAGCCCGCCGCAGCAGGACCGAAGCGTCGCGAGCCGATGGCGGCCGGAGCTAGACAATCCGAAAAGCGGAGGCCGCAATGGCCAACTGTCGATACACAGCGCTTTCGTTTCGTTCGGTTTTGAGGGAATGAGAAATTCCTTCAAAAGCGCCTGTGCCTGCGTCTGCTAGCAGGTTCAGGGAAGCAAGATTCCTCGGCACAAAGCCGCAAGGAAGTTTGTTCAAAGAAGTCGCTTTGCGTCTACAAGTGAATTCAGAGAAGCTGGATTCCTCGGCGCAAAGCTGCAAGGAAGCAGACTCAAGGCAGTCGCTTCGTTCAGTTTTGAAGGAATGAAAAGTTCCTTCAAAAGCGCCTGTGCCTGCGTCTGCTAGCAGGTTCAGGGAAGCAAGATTCCTCGGCACAAGACTGCAGAGAAGTGAATTCAATGAAGTAGTCTCGTTTGCGTCTGCGTCTACAAGCGGATTCGGAGAAGCCGAATTCCTCGATGCAAACCAGCGAAGAAGCGAATTCAAAGGAGCTACTTTGCGCCTTCGTCTTCCAGCAGGTTCAAGGAAGCTGGATTCCTCGGCGCAAAGCTGCAAAGAAGCGAATTCAAAGGAGCTACTTTGCATCTGCGTCTTCTAGCAGATTCGAGGAAGCAGGATTCCTCGATGCAAGACTGCAGAGAAGCAAATTCAAGAAGCAGTCTCGTTCCTTGAAAACTAGATAACCGATAAAGCAAAGGAAGAAGCCGAGAGCGCAATAGGTTAAGCTAGAAAGGGCGCACGGTGGATGCCTTGGCACTAGGAGCCGATGAAGGACGGGGCAAACGCCGAAACGCTTCGGGGAGCTGTAAGCAAGCGTTGATCCGGAGATGTCCGAATGGGGGAACCCACTGTCCGTAATGGGGCAGTATCCATGCCTGAATCCATAGGGCATGGAGGGCACACCCGGGGAACTGAAACATCTTAGTACCCGGAGGAGAAGAAAGCAAACGCGATTCCCTGAGTAGCGGCGAGCGAAACGGGAACAGCCCAAACCAAGAGGCGTGTCCTCTTGGGGTTGTAGGACCGCTCACGATGGGAGTAAGAAAGGAACGGGGTAGACGAACCGGTCTGGAACGGCCGGCCAGAGAAGGTGAGAGCCCTGTAGTCGAAACTTCGTTCCCTCCCGAGCGGATCCTGAGTACGGCGGGACACGAGGAATCCCGTCGGAAGCAGGGAGGACCATCTCCCAAGGCTAAATACTCCCTAGTGACCGATAGTGCACCAGTACCGTGAGGGAAAGGTGAAAAGCACCCCGGGAGGGGAGTGAAAGAGAACCTGAAACCGTGTGCCTACAAGTAGTCAGAGCCCGTTGATGGGTGATGGCGTGCCTTTTGTAGAATGAACCGGCGAGTGACGATGGCGTGCGAGGTTAAGCCGGAGAGGCGGAGCCGCAGCGAAAGCGAGTCTGAACAGGGCGTGTGAGTACGTCGTCGTCGACCCGAAACCAGGTGATCTACCCATGTCCAGGGTGAAGGCCGGGTAACACCGGCTGGAGGCCCGAACCCACGCACGTTGAAAAGTGCGGGGATGAGGTGTGGGTAGGGGTGAAATGCCAATCGAACTTGGAGATAGCTGGTTCTCCCCGAAATAGCTTTAGGGCTAGCCTCGGGTTTAGGAGTCTTGGAGGTAGAGCACTGATTGGGCTAGGGGCCCAAACCGGGTTACCGAACCCAGTCAAACTCCGAATGCCAACGACTTATGCCCGGGAGTCAGACTGCGAGTGATAAGATCCGTGGTCGAGAGGGGAACAGCCCAGACCGCCAGCTAAGGCCCCGAAGTGCACGTTCAGTGGAAAAGGATGTGGAGTTGCCGAGACAACCAGGATGTTGGCTTAGAAGCAGCCACCATTTAAAGAGTGCGTAATAGCTCACTGGTCGAGTGACTCTGCGCCGAAAATGTACCGGGGCTAAACGTGCCGCCGAAGCTGCGGGATGACCGTTGGTCATCGGTAGGGGAGCGTTCTAAGGGCAGAGAAGCCAGACCGGAAGGACTGGTGGAGCGCTTAGAAGTGAGAATGCCGGTATGAGTAGCGAAAACAGAGGTGAGAATCCTCTGCGCCGAAAGCCTAAGGGTTCCTGAGGAAGGTTCGTCCGCTCAGGGTTAGTCGGGACCTAAGCCGAGGCCGAAAGGCGTAGGTGATGGACAACAGGTTGAGATTCCTGTACCACCTTCTTCCCGTTTGAGCGATGGGGGGACGCAGGAGGATAGGGCGAGCAGGCGGCTGGAAGAGCCTGTCCAAGCCGTGAGGCTGATCCGCAGGCAAATCCGCGGATCATAAGGCCAAGCGGTGACGGCGACGGAGTGATCCGGAAGTCCCCGATTTCACACTGCCAAGAAAAGCCTCTAGCGAGGGAAGAGGTGCCCGTACCGCAAACCGACACAGGTAGGCGAGGAGAGAATCCTAAGGCGCGCGGGAGAACTCTCGTTAAGGAACTCGGCAAAATGACCCCGTAACTTCGGGAGAAGGGGTGCTCTTTGGGGTGAAGAGCCCTGAAGAGCCGCAGTGAAAAGGCCCAAGCGACTGTTTATCAAAAACACAGGTCTCTGCGAAGCCGAAAGGCGACGTATAGGGGCTGACACCTGCCCGGTGCTGGAAGGTTAAGGGGAGCGCTTAGCGGAAGCGAAGGTGCGAACCGAAGCCCCAGTAAACGGCGGCCGTAACTATAACGGTCCTAAGGTAGCGAAATTCCTTGTCGGGTAAGTTCCGACCCGCACGAAAGGTGTAACGACTTGGGCGCTGTCTCAACGAGAGACCCGGTGAAATTATACTACCTGTGAAGATGCAGGTTACCCGCGACAGGACGGAAAGACCCCGTGGAGCTTTACTGCAGCCTGATATGGAATTTTGGTATCGCTTGTACAGGATAGGTGGGAGCCTGGGAAGCCGGAGCGCCAGCTTCGGTGGAGGCGGCGGTGGGATACCACCCTGGCGGTATTGAAATTCTAACCCGCACCCCTTAGCGGGGTGGGAGACAGTGTCAGGTGGGCAGTTTGACTGGGGCGGTCGCCTCCCAAAAGGTAACGGAGGCGCCCAAAGGTTCCCTCAGAATGGTTGGAAATCATTCGGAGAGTGCAAAGGCACAAGGGAGCTTGACTGCGAGACGGACAGGTCGAGCAGGGACGAAAGTCGGGCTTAGTGATCCGGTGGTTCCGCATGGAAGGGCCATCGCTCAACGGATAAAAGCTACCCCGGGGATAACAGGCTGATCTCCCCCAAGAGTCCACATCGACGGGGAGGTTTGGCACCTCGATGTCGGCTCATCGCATCCTGGGGCTGTAGTCGGTCCCAAGGGTTGGGCTGTTCGCCCATTAAAGCGGTACGCGAGCTGGGTTCAGAACGTCGTGAGACAGTTCGGTCCCTATCCGTCGCGGGCGGAGGAAATTTGAGAGGAGCTGTCCTTAGTACGAGAGGACCGGGATGGACGCACCGCTGGTGTACCAGTTGTCCCGCCAGGGGCACCGCTGGGTAGCTATGTGCGGACGGGATAAGCGCTGAAAGCATCTAAGCGTGAAGCCCCCCTCAAGATGAGATTTCCCACCGCGCAAAGCGGGTAAGATCCCTCGAAGATGACGAGGTCGATAGGTCCGAGGTGGAAGCGTGGCGACACGTGGAGCTGACGGATACTAATCGATCGAGGGCTTAACCTAGAAAAGTGGAAGCGCCGCGATTAGCTCTCGAAGCCAAATGTTCTTCACCCGCAGGGGTGCTTGCACCCCGAGGGGGAAGGTTATTTGGCAGAAGAGAGCTAGGCGCTGGAACTGGACAGCAAGAAAAGTGGAGGCCGCCCGCTTATCGGCGAGGTGCGCTGGAGGGCCTGCGAGGAGGCTGTCGCCGCCGCAGCAGGACCGAAGCGTCGCGAGCCGATGGCGGCCGGAACTAGACAGTGAAAAGCGCAGGCGAGCGGGTCGCCGCGACGGGCAAATGTTCTTCGCCTGCAGGGATGTTCACATCCCGAAGGCGAAGGTTATTTGACCCCGAGCGGCGGCGAGCCGGAGCTGGACAATGCGAAAAGCGCAGGCGAGCGGCTTCTTCCTGAGCACGGTTATCTAGTTTTGAGGGAATGAAAAAGTCTTGACAACAGGTCAACTTTCCTTATAATAAGACTTGTCCATTGTTGCCTAGTGGCTATGGCGGAGGGGAAACACCCGTTCCCATCCCGAACACGGAAGTTAAGCCCTCCAGCGCCGATGGTAGTTGGGGCCAGCGCCCCTGCAAGAGTAGGTCGCTGCTAGGCAAAATGGAAAGCACGTCTTTTCTTTCCTTGGAAGAAAAGGCGTGCTTTTTCATTTATTCGGCTGCTTGACGTTTTATTGTCCAGAAAAACGGATATTCTATAGTTAGTTTTCCTTCTTTGGTCACTCTTGAAATTTTCCGTAATACATTGTATAGTAAGAGTAAGGTCAAATATAGTCAAAGTCAACGAATAGGCAGTGGGGTGTCCTTGTCAGCGGACGGCCCATCGCCAGGCAGCTTGGTTGTAAGGAAGGTGGTAGGTAGAGTGCCGAACATTTCCGACATCATTGAGCAATATTTAAAGCAAGTGCTCAATATGAGCGACCAAGATATCGTTGAAATTAAACGAAGCGAAATCGCTAATAAATTCCAATGTGTTCCGTCGCAGATCAACTATGTCATCAATACGAGGTTTACCCTTGAAAGAGGGTACATCGTCGAAAGCAAGCGCGGTGGCGGTGGGTATATCCGCATTATGAAAGTGAAGACAAAGAGTGAAGCACAGCTTATTGACCAGCTGCTCGAGCTTGTCGGCCACCGCATCAGCCAATCGAATGCTGAAGATGTGGTAAAACGTCTCGTTGAAGAAAAGGTAATTTCGGAGCGGGAAGCGAAAATTATGTTAAGCGCTATGGATCGTTCTGTTTTATATATCGATTTGCCCGAGCGGGACGAACTGCGGGCCCGCATGTTAAAAGCGATGCTGACGTCGCTGAAATACAAATAGGGGGAGGGGGAGGCATTGATTTGCCAAGAATGCAAGCAGCGGCCGGCCACGATGCACTTTACAAAAATTGTAAACGGAGAGAAAACGGAGTTCCATCTTTGCGAGCAATGCGCCAGAGAGCATGGCCATATGTTTACGTTCTACGGCAATGATGATTTTTCACTCAACAACTTGTTGGCGGGGCTTCTTAACTTTCAAGCGCCGATGAAAGAGATGACGGCGAACGCGTTTCCGAACCCGGATGTACTTCAATGTGAGACGTGCCAAATGACATACCATCAATTCACACAAATCGGGCGGTTCGGCTGCGCTAACTGCTACCGGACGTTTGCACGCTACTTGCCGCCGATTTTGAAACGGCTCCATAGCGGCAATACCGCTCATTCAGGAAAAATTCCGAAGCGAAAAGGCGGCGTTCTCCATTTGCGCAAGCAACTTGCTATGTTGAAACAAAAGCTTCAGGAGCTCGTCGCTCGTGAGGAATTCGAGCGGGCGGCCGAGGTGCGCGACCAAATCCGCTCGTTGGAGGATGAACTGCGTCGACGCGGAGAGGGGGATATGTAAGCGGTATGTCGTTCGAGAAGTTTTTCAATACGGCGGTCAGCGCGTGGATGAGCCAAGAGGGGCCGGATTCGGACATCGTCTTAAGCAGTCGCATCCGACTGGCGCGCAACATCGTTGACTTTCGTTTTCCAACGCTGTTTAGCAGTGAAGAAGCGATGCAAATCGTCGCGTTGTTTGAACGGACGTTCGCCCATCGTTCTTACGGAGGGGCAGGCCGCTTCGAGTTGTTGAAAATGTCGGAGCTTCAGCCGATTGAAAAACGGGTATTGGTAGAAAAACACTTAATTAGTCCGCATCTGGCTGAGGATTCGCCGTTTGGCGCTTGTCTGCTTTCGGAAAATGAAGAAATCAGCATCATGATCAACGAGGAGGATCATATCCGCATCCAATGCCTATTCCCGGGGTTGCAGCTTGCTGAGGCTCTCGAGGCGGCGAGCGAATTGGACGATTGGATTGAAGGGTATGTCAACTATGCCTTTGACGAGCGGCTTGGTTATTTAACGAGCTGCCCGACCAATGTCGGGACGGGATTGCGGGCTTCGGTGATGATGCATCTTCCGGCGCTTGTGCTGACGCAACAAATTAACCGTATTATTCCTGCCATCAACCAGCTTGGGCTTGTTGTCCGTGGAACATACGGTGAAGGGAGTGAAGCGTTGGGAAATATATTCCAAATTTCCAACCAGATCACGCTTGGGAAATCGGAGGAAGACATTGTTGCTGATTTGCATACGATCGTTCAGCAGCTGATCGCCCAAGAAAGAGCGGCTCGTCAGGCATTAGTGAAAACTTTGGGCATACAATTAGAAGACAAGGTGTTCCGTTCATACGGCATACTGGCCAACTGCCGCGTCATCGAATCGAAAGAAGCGGCGCAATGTCTGTCCGATGTTCGCTTAGGGATTGATCTAGGATATATCAAGAACATCTCGCGCAACATTTTAAATGAGCTGATGATTTTGACGCAGCCGGGATTTTTGCAGCAATATGCCGGCGGGGCGCTTCGCCCTGAAGAACGGGACGTCCGCCGCGCGGCGCTGATCCGGGAGCGTTTAAAGATGGAGGAACGAAGAAAGATGGAGGGTGATGAACGATGATGTTTGGCAGATTTACGGAACGGGCGCAAAAAGTGCTGGCGCTGGCGCAGGAAGAAGCCATTCGCCTCGGCCATAACAATATCGGCACAGAACATATTTTGCTCGGCCTCATCCGCGAGGGCGAGGGGATCGCGGCTAAGGCGCTCATGGCGCTTGGGCTCGGCCCAGATAAAATTCAAAAAGAAGTCGAATCGCTCATCGGCCGTGGCAGTGAAGTGTCGCATACGATCCACTATACACCGCGGGCGAAAAAAGTCATTGAGCTGTCGATGGATGAAGCGCGGAAGCTCGGCCATTCATACGTCGGCACAGAACATATTTTGCTTGGGTTGATCCGCGAAGGCGAAGGGGTGGCCGCCCGCGTGCTGAACAACTTGGGAGTAAGCTTGAACAAAGCGCGCCAGCAAGTGTTGCAGCTGCTCGGCAGCAATGAGTCGATGTCAGGCCATGGCGGCGGCGCGTCGCATGTGAGCACTCCGACGCTTGACAGCCTCGCCCGTGATTTGACAGCGATTGCCCGCGAAGGACGGCTGGACCCGGTCATCGGCCGCAGTAAAGAAATTCAGCGCGTCATTGAAGTATTAAGCCGGCGGACGAAAAATAATCCGGTGTTGATCGGCGAGCCGGGCGTTGGGAAAACGGCCATTGCTGAAGGGTTAGCCCAACAAATCGTCAATAACGAAGTGCCGGAAACGCTGCGCGACAAGCGGGTCATGACGCTCGATATGGGGACGGTCGTCGCCGGAACGAAATACCGGGGGGAATTTGAAGACCGGCTGAAAAAAGTGATGGATGAAATTCGTCAAGCGGGCAACATCATCTTGTTCATCGATGAGTTGCATACATTAATTGGCGCCGGTGGGGCAGAAGGAGCGATCGACGCGTCGAACATCTTGAAACCGGCGTTGGCGCGCGGGGAGCTTCAATGCATCGGCGCGACAACGCTCGATGAATACCGGAAATATATTGAAAAAGACGCCGCGCTTGAACGCCGCTTTCAGCCGATTTACGTTGATGAACCGACAGTGGAAGAATCGATCCAAATTTTAAAAGGGTTGCGCGATCGGTATGAAGCGCACCACCGCGTTTCGATTTCCGACGAGGCGATCGTGCAAGCCGTCAAATTGTCCGACCGCTACATTACCGACCGTTTCTTGCCGGATAAGGCGATCGATTTGATCGACGAGGCTTGCTCGAAAGTGCGCCTTCGTTCGTTCACCGCACCGCCGAAATTGAAAGAACTTGAACAAAAGCTCGAGGAAGTGCGGAAAGAAAAAGACGCGGCCGTGCAAAGCCAAGAATTTGAAAAAGCAGCATCGCTGCGCGATATGGAACAGCGGCTGCGCGAAGAACTGGAGGAAACGAAACGTGCGTGGAAAGAAAAACAAGGCCAAGAAAATTTGGAAGTGACGGTCGAAGACATCGCCGCGGTCGTCTCGAGTTGGACCGGCATTCCAGTATCGAAGCTCGCTGAGACGGAAACGGAGCGGCTGCTCAAGCTGGAAGAAATTTTGCATTCGCGTGTCGTCGGCCAAGACGAGGCGGTCAAAGCGGTCGCCAAAGCGGTGCGCCGCGCCCGTGCTGGCCTGAAAGACCCGAAACGCCCGATCGGTTCGTTCATTTTCCTTGGTCCGACCGGCGTTGGGAAAACGGAGTTGGCCCGAGCCTTGGCAGAAGCGATGTTTGGCGATGAAGACGCCCTCATTCGCATCGATATGTCCGAGTATATGGAAAAACACTCGACATCGCGGCTCATCGGGTCGCCGCCGGGGTATGTCGGTTATGAAGAAGGCGGCCAGCTGACGGAAAAAGTGCGCCGCAAGCCGTATTCGGTTGTCCTGTTAGATGAGATGGAAAAAGCGCATCCGGACGTGTTCAATATTTTGCTGCAAGTGTTGGAAGATGGGCGGCTGACTGACTCGAAAGGGCGGACGGTCGACTTCCGCAACACGATCATCATCATGACATCCAACGTCGGCGCCGATGCGCTGAAACGGAATAAGTACGTTGGCTTCAACATTCAAGACGGGAACCAGCAATACAAAGATATGAAAAGCAAAGTGATGGATGAGCTGAAAAAAGCATTCCGTCCAGAGTTTTTAAACCGGATCGACGAAATCATCGTCTTCCATTCGCTCGAAAAAGACCATCTGAAACAAATCGTCCGATTGATGGCCGATACGCTCGTGAAGCGGCTGAAAGAGCAAGACATTGATCTTGAGCTGACGGAGGCCGCCATTGAGAAAATCGCCGCCGAAGGGTTCGATCCAGAATACGGTGCCCGTCCGCTGCGCCGCGCCTTGCAAAAGCATGTTGAAGACCGTTTGTCCGAAGAATTGTTAAAAGGCACGATCGCCAAAGGGCAAAAAGTCGTCGTGGATGTCAAAGACGGGGAGTTTGTCGTATTGTCGAAACAGGCGGTCGTGTGAGGGAAGAAAAGGCATGCGGCAGCTTCCTGCCCATGCCTTTTTTTCGTTGGAAAACGTTACAGAAAGGGTTAAGATCGATGGCGAAGAAGAAAACGAAGTTCGTTTGCCAAGAGTGTGGATATGAGTCGGCCAAATGGCTTGGACGCTGTCCGGGATGCCAAACATGGAATTCGTTTGTTGAGGAAATGGAGCAGGAGAAACCGACTGTGCGCGGCGCATTTCTTCATTCGGAGCGGGCGGGTTCGGCCAAACCGGTCCCGATTACAGCCGTGGAGGCGGTGCAAGAGCCGCGCATGAAAACGAACAGCGCGGAGCTCGATCGCGTGTTGGGCGGTGGAATCGTCAAAGGTTCGCTCGTTTTGATCGGCGGCGACCCTGGCATTGGCAAATCAACGTTGCTTTTGCAAACATCGGCGCAGCTGGCCGCCGCTGGGCATCAAGTGCTGTATGTCTCCGGTGAGGAATCGGTCAAACAAGTAAAGCTGCGCGCTGGACGCCTTCGTGCGGAGTGCGATCGGCTGTACGTGTTGGCGGAAGCAGATTTGGAATACATTGTGGCAGCGGTTGAAACGGTTCAACCTGCTTGTGTCATCATTGATTCGATTCAGACGGTGTATCGCACCGATATTTCCTCTGCACCGGGCAGCGTCGCCCAAGTGCGCGAATGCACGGCCGAGCTGATGAAGCTGGCGAAAACAAAAGGCATTGCCATTTTTATCGTCGGTCATGTGACGAAGGAAGGGGCGATCGCCGGGCCGCGCCTGCTCGAACATATGGTGGACACCGTTCTCTATTTTGAAGGGGAGCGACACCATACGTATCGCATTTTGCGAGCGGTGAAAAACCGTTTTGGCTCAACGAACGAAATCGGCATTTTTGAGATGCGCGACATTGGGCTGAAGGAAGTGGAAAACCCATCAGAAGTGTTTTTAGAAGAACGGTCGCGCGGAGCGGCTGGCTCGACGGTCGTGGCGGCGATGGAAGGGACGCGGCCGGTGCTCGTGGAAATCCAGGCGCTCGTCTCGCCGACGAGCTTCGGCAACCCGAGACGGATGGCAACCGGCCTTGACCATAACCGTGTGTCGCTTTTGATGGCCGTGCTCGAAAAGCGGGTTGGGCTGCTGTTGCAAAACCAAGATGCTTATTTGAAAGTGGCGGGCGGCGTGAAGCTTGATGAGCCGGCAATTGACTTGGCGGTCGCTGTCAGCATCGCCTCGAGCTTTCGCGATCGGCCGACGAATCCGGCGGATGTCATTATCGGCGAAGTCGGCTTAACTGGAGAGGTGCGCCGCGTCTCGCGCATCGAACAGCGCGTGCAGGAGGCGGTAAAATTAGGCTTTTCCCGCATCATTGTGCCAAAAAACAATTTAGCTGGCTGGCAGCCGCCAAAAGGTGTGCAAGTGATCGGTGTTTCGCATGTGGCCGAGGCGCTTGAGCATACAATGTGTTAATCGCTCTTTCACCTGCGCAACCCGGTTCTTCGCGCCCAAGGGGATATGAGCGATCAAAAATTCATCGCCTCTTCATTCTTAAGTGTTTAAGCAGAGGCATAAACAGCCTAAAAGGATTGAACCTTTTCGCTCTGATGTACGTAAAAAATAGTAGGGTGATCCGAAACAACTATGGCGTTTGGCCGGCGTTTTTCGCTATTGTTACAAGCAGATGTCGAATGTTCAAAAACGATTAAAAATTGTCTTCCAATTGGTTTCAAACATTGGAAACTGTTTATAATGTTAAATAGGGAGGTGAAGATGGGCTGATGGTCAAACGCATTGTGCAATTATTTTTCCTCGCCGTGGGCGGAACGTTAGGCGCCATGTTTTTTCCTGACTTGCTTAAGCTGATGAATGTGAGCGGCATGCCGCTTCTCAATAATTCTTATACGCTTGCGGTGCTGGGGGCAGTCGTTTTCTTTTTGTTGACGTTTTGGCTTGTCGATTATGTGGTCGACATGATTCGCTGGGTGGAGGAAACGCTCGTGAAGGCGCCGGCCGCCGACGTGCTGTTTGGCAGTCTCGGGCTGATTTTCGGTCTTATTATCGCGTTTTTCGTTGTCATGCCGTTGCAGTCGTTTCACATTCAAGTGTTGAATACGGTGTTGCCGATTTTTTTGACGGTGTTGCTTGGCTACTTAGGGTTTCGCGTCGGTTTAAAGAAACGGAATGAGTTGATGAACTTATTTTCCTTGTCCAACCGCATGGCGAAGAAAAAAGGTGGAGAAGCGGAAAACGAACCGTCAAAGGGCGGTGCTGTGAAAATTTTGGATACGAGCGTCATCATCGACGGGCGGATCGCAGACATTTGCCAAACCGGGTTTTTGGAAGGGCCGCTTGTCATTCCGCGGTTTGTGCTCGAAGAATTGCAGCATATCGCCGATTCGTCCGATGTGCTGAAGCGGAACCGCGGCCGCCGCGGCTTGGATATTTTGAACCGCATCCAAAAAGAAATGGCGATGAAAGTGGAAATCCATGAAGCGGATTTCAGCGACGTCCAGGAAGTCGACAGCAAACTCGTCAAGCTGGCGAAGCAACTTCAAGGCGTTGTCGTGACGAACGATTTCAATTTAAACAAAGTATGTGAGCTGCAAAACGTGCGTGTTTTGAATATCAACGATTTAGCGAATGCCGTCAAACCGGTCGTGCTGCCAGGCGAGGAGCTGAACGTACACGTCATTAAAGATGGGAAGGAGCATAACCAAGGCGTGGCCTATTTGGACGACGGGACGATGATCGTCGTCGAAGATGGCAAAGAATATATCGGCAAACGGGTTGACGTTTTAGTCACCAGCGTGTTACAAACATCTGCGGGGAGAATGATTTTTGCCAAATTGAAACTGCTGCAAAAAGCGTTGTAAAACGAATAGGGGAAACGGCCAATGAATTACGAAGCGATTGTCTTGGCGGCCGGGCGGGGAAAGCGGATGAACGCCGGCATGAACAAGCAATTCCTTGAGCTTGGCGGTGAGCCGCTCATCGTTCGGACGCTGAACGTGTTTGAGCGCGATGAGCGGTGCACCCGCATCGTGCTCGTCGTCAACCCAGCCGAGCGAAGCCGATTTGAGCAGCTGCTCGCCCGCTTTCGCATTCGAAAAGTCGCCGCGCTTACCGACGGCGGCGAGGAGCGGCAGCATAGCGTCTACAACGGATTGCAGGCGCTCGCGGGGGAGGAGATTGTTCTCATCCATGACGGCGCCCGCCCGTTTGTCCGCGTCCATCATTTGCACGAGCTCGTGAACGCCGCTGTTCAGTACGGGGCGGCGATCCCGGCAGTGCGGGTGAAAGATACGATCAAAAAAGCGAACGGTTTGTTTGTCGAACAGACGATTGATCGTTCCAGCTTGTGGGCGGTGCAGACGCCACAAGCTTTTCGTCTGTCTTTGATCATGGAAGCGCACGAAGCGGCGAAACAGGCTGGCTATCTCGGCACGGATGACGCCAGCCTTGTGGAGCGAATCGGCAAGCCGGTGAAGATCATTGAAGGGGATTATCGCAATATTAAGCTGACGACGCCGGAGGACCTTTTGTTTGCTGAGGCGATTTTGGCAAGCCGGATGGCCGAATAGATGGGGGTGGAGAGATGTTTCGCATTGGACAAGGGTTTGACGTCCATCAGCTTGTTGAAGGGCGTCCGCTGATCATTGGCGGCGTCACCATTCCGTATGAAAAGGGGCTGCTCGGCCACTCAGATGCCGACGTGCTGCTTCATGCGGTGGCGGACGCATGCCTTGGGGCGATCGGCGCCGGCGATATCGGCCGGCATTTTCCGGACACAGATCCGCGCTTTAAAGATGCCGACTCGGCTGAGCTGTTGGCGCACGTATGGGCGCTCGCTCGGCAGGAAGGGTATAGGCTCGTGAACGCCGACTGCACGATCATCGCACAAAAGCCGAAGATGGCGCCGTATATTGAAGAAATGAGGGCGGTGATCGCTCGGTTGCTGGAAGCCGAGCGCTCGCAAGTCAATGTGAAGGCAACGACGACGGAGAAGCTTGGATTCACTGGGCGGGAGGAAGGCATTGCCGCCCAGGCGGTCGTCTTGCTGCAAAAAAGCTAATGGAGCGGCCTTTGGCAGCATCATTTGGGAAGGCCTCGTTCTTTAATACATAAGCGCTTTGTTCGCCGTCCTGGCTAGGAGGTGTAAAGGGGGGCGTCGGCGGCGTGGTGCGGCTTAGGTGAGAGCTGTCTGTTTTGAACTTTGCCGCGATAAACGGTACAATAATAGCACAAGCTTTGATGGAAGTGGAGGGTTTGGATGATGGCAAAAGAGGTGCGCGTGCGCTATGCGCCGAGCCCAACCGGCCATTTGCATATCGGCGGGGCGCGGACAGCGCTGTTTAACTATTTGTTTGCCCGCCATCACGGTGGAAAAATGATCGTCCGCATCGAGGATACGGATATTGAACGGAACGTCGAAGGCGGCGAAAAGTCGCAGCTCGAAAACTTAAAATGGCTCGGCATTGATTATGATGAATCGATTGATCAAGATGGCGGCTACGGGCCGTACCGGCAAACGGAGCGGCTCGATATTTACCGAAAATATGTGAATGAATTGCTTGAGCAAGGGCATGCGTACAAATGTTTTTGCACGCCGGAAGAGCTCGAGCGCGAGCGGGAGGCGCAGCGGGCGGCCGGCATCGCCGCTCCGCAGTACAGCGGCAAATGCCGCCATTTGACGCCGGAGCAGGTCGCGGAGCTCGAGGCGCAAGGGAAGCCGTATACGATCCGCCTGAAGGTGCCGGAAGGGAAAACGTACGAATTTTACGATTTAGTGCGCGGCAAAGTGGTGTTTGAATCGAAAGATGTCGGCGGCGATTGGGTGATTGTCAAGGCGAATGGCATTCCGACATACAATTTCGCTGTTGTCATCGACGACCATTTAATGGAAATCAGCCATGTGTTTCGCGGTGAGGAACATTTGTCCAATACGCCGAAGCAGCTCATGGTATACGAGTACTTCGGCTGGGAGCCGCCGCAGTTCGCGCACTTGACGTTGATCGTCAACGAGCAGCGGAAAAAGCTGTCGAAGCGCGATGAATCCATCATTCAGTTCGTCTCGCAATACAAAGAACTTGGCTATTTGCCGGAAGCGATGTTCAACTTTTTCGCTTTGCTTGGCTGGTCGCCGGAAGGAGAGGAAGAAATTTTTACGAAAGACGAACTGATCCGCATGTTCGATGTCTCCCGGCTGTCAAAATCGCCGTCCATGTTTGATACGAAAAAGCTGACATGGATGAACAACCAATATATCAAAAAGCTTGATCTTGACCGGCTTGTCGAGCTGGCCTTGCCGCATTTAGTGAAAGCCGGGCGCCTGCCGGCGGATATGACGGACGAACAGCGGCAATGGGCGCGCGATTTAATTGCTTTGTATCAAGAGCAAATGAGCTACGGGGCGGAGATCGTCCCGCTGTCTGAGCTGTTCTTTAAAGAAGAAATCGACTACGAGGACGAGGCGCGTCAAGTGCTTGCTGAAGAGCAAGTGCCGGCTGTGCTTTCCACCTTCCTTGAGAGCGTGCGTGAGCTTGAGCCGTTTACGGCAGACGAGATTAAAGCGGCCATTAAAGCGGTGCAAAAGGCGACCGGGCAAAAAGGGAAAAAGTTGTTTATGCCGATCCGCGCGGCGGTGACGGGACAAACGCACGGACCGGAGCTGCCGTTTGCCATTCAGTTGCTCGGCAAAGAAAAAGTGATCGAGCGGCTGGAGCGGGCGTTGCAAGAAAAATTTTAATCGGCCTCTATGCACGTTTGCATGATGGATGTGGTATAATAATATAAAATTTCGATGGAACAAGTGCATAAAGAAAAAGCGTTGACGAGGAGAAGTAGGAAGCATCGGCATCCCAGAGAGAGCCGCCTTGGCTGGAAGCGGCTTATGTTCGGTGCTGTCTGAAGTGCGCCTCGGAGTCTCCTTTCGAACCGGAACAGAGACGTTCTGCAGTAGAGGGGAGCGGAGCATCTCCGTTATCGGAATCGAGTGAGCGAAACGGCGCCCCGTTTCGCTAAACAGAGTGGAACCGCGCCAAAAGCGTCTCTGTGTCTTCGGCACAGGGACGCTTTTTTATTCAAGACAACTTAGAGGGATGGAGGGAGGACATGATGTTTAAAACGTTAAAAGAGGATATTGAGGTCATTTTTGAGCAAGACCCGGCGGCGAGAAGCTATTTGGAAGTCATTTTAACATATTCCGGCCTGCATGCCATCTGGGCGCATCGGATCGCCCATGCGCTTTACAAGCGGAAATTTTACTTTCTTGCCCGCTTGATTTCGCAAATCAGCCGCTTTTTCACTGGCATTGAAATCCATCCGGGCGCGAAAATCGGCCGCCGCTTTTTCATCGACCACGGCATGGGCGTGGTGATCGGCGAAACGTGCGAAATCGGCGACAATGTCACCGTCTATCAAGGGGTCACATTAGGCGGGACAGGGAAAGAAAAAGGGAAGCGGCACCCGACGATCAAAGACAACTGTTTGATCGCTGCCGGCGCAAAAGTGCTCGGTTCGATTACGATCGGGGAAAACTCGAAAATCGGCGCTGGGTCGGTCGTGTTAAAAGACGTACCGCCCAATTCGACCGTCGTTGGCATTCCGGGCCGCGTCGTTGTGCGCGACGGGGTGAAAGTGAAGAAAGATTTAAACCATACCGACCTTCCTGACCCGATCGCCGACCGGTTTCGGGAGCTTGAAGAGGAAATCGCCCGGCTGAAAAGCGAGCTTGAGGCATTGAAACAACAAGAAAGGAAGAACGAGTATGAGCAGCATCCGGCTTTATAATACGTTGACGCGAAAAAAAGAACCGTTTGAGCCGCTGGAACCGAATAAAGTGAAAATGTATGTGTGCGGCCCGACCGTCTATAATTATATTCACATCGGCAATGCTCGGGCCGCCATCGTTTTTGACACGATCCGCCGCTATTTGGAGTTCCGCGGCTATGATGTGACGTATGTATCGAACTTTACCGATGTTGATGACAAGTTGATCAAAGCGGCCCGCGAGCTCGGCGAGAGCGTGCCGGCGATCGCTGAGCGGTTTATTGAGGCGTATTTTGAAGACATTCAGGCGCTTGGCTGCAAAAAAGCGGACATCCATCCGCGGGTGACCGAAAACATTGATACGATTATCGAATTCATTCAGGCGCTCATTGACAAAGGATATGCCTACGAAGTCGACGGCGACGTGTATTACCGGACGCGCAAGTTCCGCGAATACGGCAAGCTGTCTCATCAATCGATCGATGAGCTGCAAGCTGGGGCGCGCATCGAAATTGGAGAGAAAAAAGACGATCCACTTGATTTCGCCCTTTGGAAAGCAGCGAAGGAAGGAGAAATTTGTTGGGACAGTCCATGGGGGAAAGGGCGGCCTGGTTGGCATATCGAATGCTCGGCGATGGCGCGCAAATATTTGGGCGATACGATCGATATCCACGCCGGCGGCCAGGACTTGACATTCCCGCACCATGAAAACGAAATCGCCCAGTCGGAGGCGCTGACCGGCAAACCGTTCGCGAAATATTGGTTGCACAATGGGTATTTAAATATTAACAACGAAAAAATGTCGAAGTCGCTTGGCAATTTCGTGCTCGTTCACGATATCATCCGGGAGATCGACCCGCAAGTGCTGCGTTTTTTCATGCTGTCGGTGCATTACCGCCATCCGATCAACTACAGCGAGGAACTGCTTGAGAGTGCGCGGCGCGGACTCGAGCGCCTGAAGACGGCGTATGGCAATTTGCAGCATCGCCTGCAGGCAAGCACGAACTTAACGGACAATGACGAGGAATGGGTTTCGCGCATTGCCGACATCCGCGCCTCGTTCATCCGTGAAATGGACGACGATTTCAACACGGCGAACGGCATTGCCGTATTGTTTGAACTGGCGAAGCAGGCCAACTTGTACTTGCAGGAAAAAACGACATCCGAGAAGGTCATTCACGCGTTTTTGCGCGAGTTCGAACAGCTGGCGGACGTACTTGGACTCACCTTGAAGCAGGATGAGCTGCTTGATGAGGAAATCGAGGCGTTGATCCAAAAGCGCAATGAAGCGCGGAAAAACCGCGATTTTGCGCTGGCCGACCGCATTCGCGACGAGTTGAGAGCGAAAAACATTATTTTGGAAGACACGCCGCAAGGAACGAGATGGAAACGGGGATAGCACGCGATGATGGCGGAGTTTGAAACGGTCAACGATGTGAAGCAGTTAAATGGACTGGCGCTTGCCTATATTGGCGACGCCGTGTACGAGGTGTATGTGCGACGCCATTTGCTTGCTGGCGGCAGCGTGCGGCCGCATGAGCTGCATCGGCGGGCGGTCCGCTATGTGTCGGCGCGGGCGCAAGCGCGAGTGATTTTGGCGTTGCTTGACGAGGGCGTCCTGACCGAGGAGGAAAAGGACATCGTCCGCCGCGGCCGCAATGCCAAATCAGGCACAATCCCGAAAAATACGGATGTGCAAACATACCGGCATAGCACGGCCTTTGAGGCGCTCATCGGTTATCATTTTTTGGTTAATAATGAAAAGCGGGTTGATGAGCTGATCGGCCGTTCGTTTGCCATTATTGAAAGGGAAGAAAGGGCGTTGGAATGATGGACTACATTATCGGCAAAAATCCGGTCATTGAAGCGCTCAAAGCCGGGCGCGACATCAATAAAATTTGGATCGCGGAAGGGGCGCAGCGCCATACCGTCGAACCTGTGCTTGAATGGGCAAAGCGGCGGGGCGTGCTCGTCCAATATGTCCCGAAGCGCAAGCTTGATCAGATGGCTGAAGGAGCTCATCAAGGGGTGATCGCTCAGGCGGCGGCTTACCGCTACTATGAAATTGATGACTTGTTCGCTCGCGCCGCCGAGCGGGGCGAGGCGCCGTTTTTTCTCATCTTGGATGAGCTTGAGGATCCGCATAATTTAGGGGCCATCATGCGCACCGCTGATGCGGTCGGGGCGCACGGCCTCATTATTCCGAAGCGGCGTTCGGTCGGGCTGACCCAAACGGTGGCGAAGGCGTCGACCGGGGCGATTGAGCACGTTCCGGTCGCGCGTGTGACAAACTTGGCGCGGACGATTGACGAGCTGAAAGAGCGCGGAGTGTGGGTAGCCGGAACGGATGCATCGGCTCAAGACGACTACCGCTCGCTCGATGGCACGATGCCGTTGGCGCTCGTAATCGGGAGCGAAGGAAAAGGGATCAGCCGCCTAGTGCTTGAAAAGTGCGATTTCTTGTTCCGGTTGCCGATGCGCGGCCATGTCACCTCACTCAATGCCTCTGTCGCCGCCAGCCTGCTCATGTACGAGGTGTACCGGAAGCGGTATCCGTTGGGAGAATAGCGAATGAACATTTTGATTGTCGACGGCTATAACATCATCGGTGCTTGGCCGGAGCTGCGCCGGCTGAAAGAAGAGGGCGATCTGGCAGCGGCAAGGGATTTATTGATTGAAAAAATGGCTGACTACAAAGGATTCACCGGGGACCATGTCGTGATCGTATTCGATGCCCACCTCGTGCAAGGAAACGAGAAAAAGTATAAACATTACGACGTCGATGTCATTTTTACAAAGGAACATGAGACGGCCGATGAGCGAATTGAACGGTTGGCGAAAACATTGATGAATGCGCGCACAAAAGTGTATGTCGCTACCTCCGACTACACCGAACAATGGACGGTGTTCGGCCAAGGCGCCCTGCGCAAGTCGGCGCGCGAGCTATTGGATGAAGTCGAGACGGTTGAGCGGGACATTTCCCAAAAAGTAAAAGCGATGCGGCAACGCACTCCGATCTCCAAAGTTCCGCTAAATGATAGAATTGCTGAAATTTTTGAAAAATGGCGAAGAGGAGAAAAATGAGCGGTTGACGCTGTAAAAATTTGTCCTGTATAATACATGTTAGCGATTGATGCGGTCGGGGGGATCAGCGTGGGGGAATGCTTGAAAGCAATGAAAGGGAAAGGTTATCATCAGCTGGACGATGAGCAGCTTGTTGCGCTCGTTCACGAAGGGGATGGGGAAGCACTTGATTTTTTAATCCATAAATATCAAAACTTTGTGCGCGCCAAAGCTCGCTCCTATTTTTTAGTCGGAGCTGATCGGGAAGATATCGTGCAGGAAGGAATGATCGGTCTGTATAAGGCCGTCCGTGATTTTAAGGGGGACAAGCTTTCCTCATTTAAAGCGTTTGCAGAACTTTGCATCACAAGGCAAATGATTACCGCGATTAAAACGGCGACCCGCCAAAAGCATATTCCGCTCAACTCTTACGTTTCCTTGGATAAGCCGATTTATGACGATGAATCTGACCGGACGCTGATGGATGTGTTGTCCGGCACGCAGGTGACGGACCCGGAACAATTGATTGTCAACCGCGAGGAAGTCGATGATATTGAACTAAAGATGGCGGAACTGCTCAGCGACCTCGAGCGGAAAGTGCTCGCTTTGTATTTGGATGGACGCTCATACCAGGAAATTTCCGAAGAGCTGAACCGCCATGTCAAGTCGATCGACAACGCGTTGCAACGCGTCAAGCGGAAGCTCGAGAAATATTTGGAATACCGCGAGATCAGTTTATAGCATCGCAACGCCGCATCAAAAGATGTCATTGACAGCGAAACAGCCAATATGATAAATTTTTATGGACATCTCGCAGGAACGGTGGAATGCTGATGCGCCAAAAAGTGACGCTGGCTTGCGTGCAGTGCGGAAGCCGAAACTATACGGCAGCAAAACAGATACGTCGCCTTGGTGAGCGCCTTATGGCCAACAAGTTTTGCTCAACATGCAACAAACATACAATCCATCGTGAAACGAAATAGACGGTGGAGATAGTTTTGAACGATGATGGAGGTACGAGTGATGCAGCGAGTAATCAACTTTTTAAAAGAAGTCGTACGCGAGCTGAAAAAAGTGAGTTGGCCAAACCGGAAGGAGTTAGTGAACTACACGGCGGTCGTGTTGGCCACGGTGGCGTTTTTCACCGTCTTTTTTGCCGTTGTGGACCTCGGCATTTCTGAGTTGATTCGCCTCGTGTTTGAATAAGCGGACGAAGGATATGTTATAATGAAAGATAATCGTGCGCGTATGGAACCCGGCAACGGGTTTTTGTTTTGCGCAAAAAACAAAACGAAAACCGCCTTGGGGAGGCTTGTTGATGGAGAAAAACTGGTATGTTGTCCATACATATTCGGGATATGAAAACAAAGTGAAAGCCAATTTGGAAAAACGCGTCGAATCGATGGGAATGCAAGATAAAATTTTTCGCGTCGTCGTTCCGGAAGAGACGGAGACGGACGTCAAAAACGGAAAACGGAAAACGACGAAAAAGAAAGTGTTCCCTGGCTATGTGCTCGTTGAGATGGTCATGACGGATGACTCATGGTATGTCGTGCGCAACACGCCGGGCGTCACTGGATTTGTCGGCTCAAGCGGAGCTGGTTCGAAACCGACGCCGCTTATGGAGGAAGAAGTAAAAATGATCTTGAAGCGGATGGGCATGCCGCTTGCCGAGGTTGACGTAGACTATGAGGTAAATGAAACGGTGCGGATCAAAGAAGGTCCGTTTGCGAACTTTACAGGGAAAATTGAAGCGATTGACCCGGATAAACATAAAGTGAAGCTGCTTGTCGATATGTTTGGGCGCGAAACACGGGTGGAGCTTGAGTTTTCGCAAATAGAAAAAATCTAATGGATAAAGAACTTGCAATTGATAGGGAAAAGTGATACTATTTTAAAGTCAGTATGTCTCTTAAACGGAGACATATGGCGGTGAACTTATACACTTGTATAAGGGAGCCGTTTTGTTTTTACGCTGATCCTCTCAACTGAACGGGAGATAGGAAAACGGCTCAGTAGACCGGAGCCGGATGAGTGGGAGGGGCAATCCCTAATACCACATCACGGACTTAAGGAGGTGTGTCTCGTGGCGAAAAAAGTAATCAAGGTCGTCAAACTGCAAATTCCTGCAGGGAAAGCGAATCCGGCGCCGCCAGTAGGTCCTGCGTTGGGTCAAGCCGGTGTCAATATTATGGCGTTTTGCAAAGAGTTTAATGCCCGCACGGCGGACCAAGCAGGGTTGATCATTCCGGTTGAAATTACGGTTTTTGAAGACCGTTCATTTACATTCATCACGAAAACGCCGCCAGCCGCTGTATTGCTGAAAAAAGCGGCGGGCATTGAATCGGGCTCCGGCGAACCGAACCGCAACAAAGTGGCGACAATTAAACGCGACAAAGTACGTGAGATCGCTGAGCTGAAAATGCCGGATTTGAATGCGGCGAGCATTGAGGCGGCCATGCGCATGATCGAAGGCACGGCCCGCAGCATGGGCATTGTGATTGAAGACTAAAGCCGGTGCGTCGTTTGTAGGGGAGGTTGCGTCATTGGGCAACCTCTCTCTCCATGAACAAAAACAGCAAGACGGGCCCGATGAATGGGCATCCGTCCGCTTCTTCGTTTTCGAAAGAAGCGAAGAACGTTCAATGTGGGAGGTTTTTCCGCTAAAACCACAATCGAGGAGGATTTTTCACATGCCGAAAAGAGGAAAGAAATACTTAGAAGCATTGAAGCTCGTCGACCGCTCCAAAGCATACCCGATTGCTGAAGCAATCGAGCTCGTGAAAAAAACGAACATCGCGAAATTCGATGCCACGGTGGAAGTGGCGTTCCGTTTGGGCGTCGACCCGAAAAAAGCGGACCAACAAATTCGCGGCGCCGTCGTCCTGCCGCACGGCACAGGGAAAGTGGCGCGCGTGTTGGTGTTCGCGAAAGGGGAAAAAGCGAAAGAAGCAGAAGCGGCTGGCGCTGACTATGTCGGCGATACAGAATATATCAACAAAATCCAGCAAGGTTGGTTTGACTTTGATGTCGTTGTTGCTACGCCGGACATGATGGGTGAAGTCGGGAAACTCGGCCGCATTTTAGGGCCGAAAGGGTTGATGCCAAACCCGAAAACCGGAACAGTCACGTTTGACGTAGCAAAAGCGGTGCAGGAAATCAAGGCTGGTAAAGTGGAATACCGCGTCGACAAAGCGGGCAACATCCACGTTCCGATCGGCAAAGTGTCGTTTGACAACGAGAAATTGGCTGAAAACTTCGCGGCCGTCTATGAAGCAATTTTGAAAGCCAAACCGGCGGCGGCAAAAGGGACGTACGTGAAAAACGTCACGATTACATCGACAATGGGCCCTGGCATCAAGGTTGACCCGTCCACGGTTGCTGTTGCACAATAACCGTTGACTTTTGTTTGTCCGTCTGTTAAAATGCCATTTGGCTGAACAAATGAATATCATTTGTACCGTAGACAGTAGGTGCCTGTTTGAGGCTTAATTTCCTACCGAGGTATGTGGACGATAGAACAGCGCGCCCTGCGTCGGGGACGAGCGGCGGTGCGTTGAACGACACCTCCATGTCTACGCGGCATGGAGGTTTTTTATTGAGCAGACGGTATAAGTGGTATTCTCTCATTTTCCTTACAGGAGGTGCAGGACGTGTCGAGCGCGATTGAACTGAAAAAACAAGTGGTCGCGGAAATCGCAGACAAATTCCGGGCCAGCAAGGCAACCGTCATCGTTGATTACCGCGGCTTGAACGTGGCGGAAATGACCGAGTTGCGCAAACAGCTGCGCGAGGCAGGCGTCGAGTTTAAAGTGTACAAAAACACCTTGACCCGCCGGGCGCTCGCGGAAGTCGGCTTGGAAGGACTGGATGAAGTGTTCACCGGTCCAAATGCCATCGCCTTCAGCAATGAAGATGTCGTGGCGCCGGCAAAAATTTTAAGCGAGTTTGCGAAAACGCATGAAGCATTGGAAATCAAAGGCGGCGTCATCGAAGGGAACATCGCCAGCAAAGAAGAAATCGATGCGTTGGCGAAACTCCCGTCCCGCGAAGGGTTGCTTTCGATGTTGCTTAGCGTTCTTCAAGCCCCGATCCGCAACTTTGCGCTTGCGATTAAAGCGGTGGCTGACAAGCAAGAGGAACAAGGCGCGTAATGGCGCATCGATATGTGCTTAACAATCATTCAGAAAACAAAGGAGGAAGTTGTGATGACGAAAGAACAAATCATTGAAGCAGTGAAAAATATGACCGTATTGGAATTAAACGAATTGGTGAAAGCGATCGAGGAAGAATTCGGCGTAACAGCTGCGGCTCCGGTTGTTGTCGCGGGCGGCGCAGCAGCTGGCGCTGAAGCAGCGGCAGAAAAAACGGAATTCGACGTCATTCTTGCCGACGCCGGCGCGCAAAAAATCAAAGTCATCAAAGTCGTTCGCGAAATCACTGGCCTCGGCCTGAAAGAAGCGAAAGACTTGGTCGACAACACCCCGAAGCCGATCAAAGAAGGCATTGCGAAAGAAGAAGCAGAAGAAATCAAAGCAAAACTCGAAGAAGCTGGCGCGAAAGTCGAAATCAAGTAATGGCTGCGCCATTGAAAAAAGAGGCTTGCCCGAAGCAAGGGACGGCCTCTTTTTTGTTACACTATATATACGGAAGGCAGTGCAGCCTGTCGACAAGGAGGAGGGGATGATGATGAGCGAGCATTATTACTCAGTCAATCCGACGTCGGAGCGAAACCCGCAAACGTGGACGTACGTGTTGCGGGGGCATGAATTCCGCTTTACGACCGACAGCGGAGTGTTTTCAAAGCGCGAAGTCGACTTTGGCACACGCCTGTTAATTGAAACGTTCGAGGAGCCGGGAGTGGCTGGGGATTTGTTGGATGTCGGCTGCGGATATGGGCCGATCGGGCTTGCCTTGGCCAAATCGTTTCCAAACCGGCGCGTTCACATGATTGATGTCAACGAGCGGGCGCTCGAACTGGCGCAGGAAAACAAGCAGGCAAACGGGATTGACAATGCGGTGATTTACAAAAGCGATCTTTTTTCGGAAGTCGGAGAACAGCGATTTGCAGCGGTCGTCACCAATCCGCCGATCCGGGCTGGCAAACGGGTCGTTTACGCGATTTTTGAACAAAGCCGCGATTATCTGCTCGATCATGGCGAGCTATGGGTCGTCATTCAAAAAAAGCAAGGCGCCCCATCGGCCTTGCAAAAGCTGAACGAATGCTTTCCTGCTGTAGAAGTCGTCGCGAAGAAAAAAGGATATTATATCATAAAGGCGAAAAAATGTTGACACCGTTTTTTTATTGTGGTAGCATTATAAAATGCTAAATATGCACATTTCCCGTGCAGAGGGGATGACGTATAATTTTGGACGCAATGGAAACAATGATAAAATCAATAAACAACGAACCATATGGTTTTCTATTGGAATAGAAACCATTTTCTTTTTTTCTCCATTCAACTCAACGCCTGGTTTCCTCGCGCCGGGAGCGTGTTAAATCCCCTAAATGAAACGGCGGTGCACGCAACGAAGCCGTTTCCGCCCGGATGGCGGGGGCCGGCTGCATGCATGCCTAGTGCTTTGCCCCGGAATGACGGAGCGGCCAGTCCGCCTTGAAGGCATTGATTGCTGAGCAGAGCGGATGATGGAGCTGTTCCGGTTCCGGTTTTCACTAATGTCTACATTTGAGGGGTGAATCACTCTTGACAGGCCGACTAGTTCAATACGGGCGACACCGCCAACGCAGAAGCTATGCACGCATCAGCGAAGTGCTGGAATTGCCGAACTTGATCGAAATTCAAACGTCCTCCTACCAATGGTTTCTCGATGAAGGGTTGCGGGAAATGTTTAGGGAAATTTCCCCGATTGAAGACTTTTCCGGCAATCTCTCGCTTGAATTTATCGACTATAGTTTAGGAGAACCGAAATATACGGTCGAAGAGGCGAAAGAACGCGACGTTACATATGCGGCGCCGCTTCGCGTCAAAGTTCGCCTGATCAATAAAGAAACGGGCGAAGTGAAGGAACAAGACGTGTTTATGGGCGATTTTCCGCTCATGACGGAAACCGGAACGTTTATTATCAATGGGGCGGAACGCGTCATCGTTTCCCAGCTCGTCCGTTCGCCAAGCGTCTATTACAGCGACAAAGTTGATAAAAACGGCAAACGCGGCTACTCGGCGACAGTGATTCCGAACCGCGGCGCATGGCTTGAATATGAAACCGATGCGAAAGACGTCGTTTACGTTCGCATCGACCGCACCCGTAAACTGCCGGTTACGGTGCTTCTCCGTGCGCTTGGGTTCAGCTCCGACCAAGAAATCATCGATCTGCTCGGTGACAACGAATACTTGCGCAATACGCTTGAAAAAGATAATACCGACAGCACGGAAAAAGCGTTGATTGAAATTTACGAGCGTCTTCGTCCGGGAGAGCCGCCGACGCTTGAGAATGCGAAAAATTTGCTGGCGTCGCGCTTTTTTGATCCGAAGCGCTATGACTTGGCGAGCGTAGGCCGTTATAAAATCAATAAAAAACTTCATATTAAAAACCGCCTGTTCAATCAGCGGCTCGCGGAAACGATCATTGATCCCGAAACCAAGGAAGTCATCGCCGAAGCTGGAGCGATGATCGACCGCCGAACGCTGAATCGCCTGCTCCCGTATTTGGAAAAAGGGGTCGGCTTACAGACATACCGCCCGGCCGAAGGGGTGGTGGACGGGGACATTTCGGTGCAAACGATCAAAATTTATGCCCCGAATGACCCGGATGGCGAAAAAGTGATCAACGTCATCGGCAACGGCTTCATCGCCGAGGATGTCAAACATATTACACCGGCTGACATCATTGCGTCGATCAGCTATTTCTTCAACTTGCTCCACGGCGTCGGCGATACGGATGACATCGACCATTTAGGCAACCGCCGCCTCCGTTCGGTCGGCGAACTATTGCAAAACCAATTCCGCATCGGCCTGTCGCGCATGGAGCGCGTCGTGCGCGAGCGCATGTCGATCCAAGATACGAACACGATTACGCCGCAGCAGCTGATCAACATCCGCCCAGTGATCGCGGCGATCAAAGAGTTTTTCGGCAGCTCGCAGCTGTCACAGTTCATGGATCAAACGAACCCATTGGCCGAACTGACGCACAAGCGGCGTCTGTCCGCGCTTGGCCCTGGCGGATTGACACGTGAGCGCGCTGGGTTTGAGGTGCGCGACGTTCACTATTCGCACTACGGGCGGATGTGTCCGATTGAAACGCCGGAAGGTCCGAACATCGGACTCATCAACTCGCTGTCCACTTACGCGAAAGTGAACAAGTTCGGCTTTATTGAAACGCCATACCGGCGCGTCGATCCGGAAACAGGGCGGGTGACGGACCAAATCGATTATTTGACAGCCGATGAAGAGGACAATTACGTTGTAGCACAGGCGAACGTACCGCTTGCGGAGGACGGCACGTTCCTTGAAGAAAACGTTGTCGCCCGTTTCCGCGGCGAGAACATCGTCGTCAAGCGCGATCGCGTCGACTACATGGACGTTTCGCCGAAGCAAGTCGTCTCGGCAGCGACAGCGTGCATCCCATTTTTGGAAAACGACGACTCGAACCGCGCGCTGATGGGAGCGAACATGCAGCGGCAAGCCGTGCCGCTGTTGGAACCGGAAGCGCCGATCGTTGGCACGGGGATGGAGTATGTTTCGGCGAAAGACTCGGGCGCAGCGGTCATTTGCAAGCACCGCGGCATCGTCGAGCGCGTCGAAGCAAAGGAAATTTGGGTGCGTCGGCTGATTGAAGTGGACGGCAAAGAAGTCAAGGGTGATCTAGATAAATATCGGTTGCTGAAATTCGTTCGTTCGAACCAAGGCACGTGCTACAACCAGCGGCCGATCGTGAAAAAAGGCGATATCGTTGAGAAGGGCGAAATTTTGGCCGATGGCCCGTCGATGGATAAGGGCGAATTGGCGCTTGGCCGCAATGTGCTTGTCGCCTTTATGACATGGGACGGTTACAACTACGAAGACGCGATCATCATGAGCGAACGGCTCGTCAAAGAAGACGTGTATACATCCATTCATATTGAAGAGTATGAAGCCGAATCGCGCGATACGAAACTCGGTCCTGAAGAAATTACGCGCGACATTCCAAACGTCGGCGAGGATGCGCTGAAAAACTTGGATGAACGCGGCATCGTCCGCATCGGCGCAGAAGTGAAAGACGGCGACTTGCTCGTCGGCAAAGTGACGCCAAAAGGAATGACCGAGCTGACGGCGGAAGAGCGGCTTTTGCACGCGATCTTCGGCGAAAAAGCGCGCGAGGTGCGTGATACGTCGTTGCGCGTCCCGCACGGCGGCGGCGGCATCGTCCTTGACGTGAAAGTGTTCAACCGCGAAGACGGCGACGAGCTTCCGCCGGGTGTCAATCAACTGGTGCGCGTCTATATTGTGCAAAAGCGGAAAATTTCCGAGGGCGACAAAATGGCAGGCCGCCACGGAAACAAAGGGGTTATTTCCCGCATTTTGCCGGAGGAAGATATGCCCTTCTTGCCGGATGGCACGCCGATTGACATCATGTTAAACCCACTCGGCGTTCCGTCGCGGATGAACATCGGGCAAGTATTTGAGCTGCATCTTGGCATGGCGGCGAAAAAACTTGGCTTGCATATCGCTTCCCCAGTCTTTGACGGAGCGACGGAGGAAGATGTTTGGAACATTCTTGAAGAAGCCGGCATGGCGCGCGATGCCAAAACGGTGCTGTATGACGGGCGGACGGGCGAACCGTTTGACAACCGCGTGTCGGTCGGGATCATGTACATGATCAAGCTTGCCCACATGGTCGACGACAAACTCCACGCTCGCTCGACCGGCCCGTACTCGCTTGTCACTCAACAGCCGCTTGGCGGCAAGGCGCAGTTCGGCGGCCAGCGCTTTGGTGAGATGGAAGTATGGGCGCTTGAGGCGTATGGGGCGGCATACACGCTGCAAGAAATTTTGACCGTCAAGTCCGACGATGTCGTCGGCCGTGTCAAAACGTACGAGGCGATCGTCAAAGGGGAAAACATTCCGGAGCCGGGTGTGCCGGAGTCGTTTAAAGTGTTGATCAAAGAGCTGCAAAGCTTGGGCATGGACGTCACGATTTTGACGAGCGATGAACAAGAAATCAACATGGAAAACTTTGATGATGATGATGATGACCATGCACCGGATGCCATCATGGTGGACGTCAAACCGGCCGAACGGGAAGAAGCCGGCGAAGAGAAAGATGCGGTGACGAAAGAATAAACCGGCCATAACGGCCAGGCGGGGAGCTGTTCCCCGCCATTGGCCGCTTGAGGGAACGGAAAACCGACGGATCAAAAAGGGAGGTATACCCCTTGCTGGATGTCAATAAATTTGAGTACATGAAAATTGGGCTCGCTTCCCCGGAGAAAATTCGTTCTTGGTCGTATGGCGAAGTCAAAAAGCCAGAGACAATCAACTATCGGACGTTAAAGCCGGAAAAAGACGGCTTGTTTTGCGAGCGCATTTTCGGTCCGACGAAAGACTGGGAATGCCATTGCGGCAAATATAAACGCGTTCGCTACAAAGGCGTCGTCTGCGACCGTTGCGGCGTCGAAGTGACGCGCTCGAAAGTCCGCCGCGAACGGATGGGCCATATCGAGCTGGCTGCCCCGGTTTCGCATATCTGGTATTTCAAAGGCATCCCGAGCCGGATGGGGTTGGTTCTTGACATGTCGCCGCGGGCGCTCGAAGAGGTCATTTATTTTGCATCCTATGTCGTCACCGACCCGGGTGATACGCCGCTTGAGAAAAAGCAGCTGTTGTCGGAAAAGGAATACCGCGCCTATCGCGAGAAGTACGGTCAATCGTTCCAAGCGTCGATGGGGGCGGAGGCGATCAAAAAGCTGCTCCAAGACATTGATTTGGATAAAGAGGTGGCCGCGCTGAAAGAAGAGCTGAAAACGGCGCAAGGGCAACGGCGCGCCCGCATCATTAAGCGGCTTGAAGTGCTTGAAGCGTTCCGCAGTTCAGGGAACGACCCGGCATGGATGGTGCTTGATGTACTGCCGGTCATTCCGCCGGAGTTGCGCCCGATGGTTCAGCTTGACGGCGGGCGGTTTGCAACATCGGATTTGAACGATTTGTACCGCCGCGTCATCAACCGTAACAACCGGCTGAAACGGCTGCTTGATCTCGGTGCGCCGAACATTATCGTCCAAAATGAGAAGCGGATGCTGCAAGAGGCGGTTGATGCTTTGATCGATAACGGCCGCCGCGGCCGTCCGGTGACCGGTCCGGGGAACCGTCCGTTAAAATCGCTTTCCCACATGCTGAAAGGGAAGCAAGGGCGCTTCCGGCAAAACTTGCTCGGCAAACGCGTTGATTATTCCGGCCGCTCCGTCATCGTCGTCGGCCCAAACTTAAAAATGTATCAATGCGGGCTGCCGAAAGAAATGGCGCTAGAGTTGTTCAAGCCGTTCGTCATGAAGGAGCTTGTCGAGCGGGGGTTGGCGCATAACATTAAAAGCGCGAAACGGAAAATCGAGCGCGTCCATCCGGAAGTGTGGGATGTGCTTGAAGATGTCATCAAAGAACATCCGGTGCTGTTAAACCGCGCTCCGACGCTGCACCGTCTCGGCATTCAGGCGTTTGAACCAACGCTTGTGGAAGGGCGGGCGATCCGTCTTCATCCGCTTGTTTGCACGGCGTACAACGCTGACTTTGACGGCGACCAAATGGCGGTGCACGTGCCGCTGTCGGCTGAGGCGCAAGCCGAAGCGCGCTTGTTGATGTTGGCGGCGCAAAACATTTTGAACCCGAAAGACGGGAAGCCGGTCGTGACACCATCACAAGACATGGTGTTGGGCAACTACTACTTGACGATGGAGCGCGAGGGAGCCATCGGTGAAGGCATGGTGTTCAAAGACACGGACGAGGCGCTGCTTGCTTACCATAACGGCTACGTCCATCTCCATTCGCGCATCGCCATTCATGCCGGTTCGCTGAAAAACGAAACGTTTACCGAAGAGCAAAACAACAAGCTGCTCTTAACGACCGTCGGAAAGCTCATTTTCAACGAAATTTTGCCGAATTCGTTCCCGTACATCAACGAGCCGACGACGGAAAACATTGAAGGGCGGACGCCGGACAAGTACTTCCTTGACAAAGGGGTCAACGTGCGCGAAGAAATTCGCAAGCGCGAACTCGTGCCGCCGTTTAAGAAAAAAGTGCTCGGGCAAATTATCGCTGAAGTGTTCAAACGGTTCAAAATCACCGAAACATCGAAGATGCTCGACCGCATGAAAGACCTTGGCTTCCAATATTCGACGAAGGCCGGCATCACGATCGGCGTGGCCGATATCGTCGTCCTGCCGGAAAAACAAGAAATTTTGGATGAAGCGCAAGCGAAAGTCGATACGGTTTTGAAGCAGTTCCGCCGCGGGTTGATTACCGACGAAGAGCGGTACGAGCGCGTCATCTCCATCTGGAGCGCGGCGAAAGACAAAATTCAAGACCGGTTGATGAAGTCGCTTGATAAACGCAACCCGATCTTTATGATGAGCGATTCCGGAGCGCGCGGGAACGCGTCGAACTTTACGCAGCTTGCGGGGATGCGCGGTTTGATGGCCAACCCGGCCGGCCGGATCATTGAGCTGCCGATCAAGTCGTCGTTCCGCGAAGGCTTGACGGTATTGGAATACTTTATCTCGACGCACGGCGCGCGAAAAGGATTGGCGGATACGGCGCTCAAAACGGCCGACTCAGGCTATCTCACGCGCCGCCTTGTCGACGTGGCCCAAGACGTCATCGTCCGCGAAGAAGATTGCGGCACCGACCGCGGCATTTTGGCGCGGGCGCTGACGGATGGCACGGAAGTTGTCGTCAAGCTTGAAGAGCGGCTTGTCGGCCGCTATGCGCACAAAACGGTGCGCCATCCGGAAACGGGCGAAGTGATCGTCCGCAAAGACGAGATGATCACCGAAGATATCGCCAATGAGATCATGAAAGCCGGCATTACGGAAGTATGGATTCGCTCCGTATTCGCCTGCAACACGCGCCATGGCGTCTGCAAAAAATGTTACGGCCGCAACATGGCGACCGGCATGGACGTCGAAGTTGGCGAAGCCGTCGGCATTATCGCCGCTCAGTCGATCGGCGAGCCGGGCACGCAGCTGACAATGCGGACGTTCCATACAGGCGGCGTCGCCGGCGACGATATCACTCAAGGTTTGCCACGGGTGCAAGAGCTGTTTGAAGCGCGCAACCCGAAAGGGCAAGCGGTCATTTCGGAAATTGACGGCACGGTCATCTCGATTAACAAAACGCGTGACAACCAATATGAAGTTGTCGTGCAAGGTGAGGTTGAAACGCGGACATATGTAGCGCCGTACAATGCGCGGCTGAAAGTCGAAGAAGGTCAGCGCGTCGAACGCGGCCAAGAGCTGACAGAAGGCTCGGTCGACCCGAAACAGTTGTTGCGCGTGCGCGATATTACATCCGTGCAAGAGTACTTGCTCCGCGAAGTGCAAAAAGTGTACCGGATGCAAGGGGTAGAAATCAGCGACAAGCATATCGAGGTCATGGTGCGGCAAATGCTGCGCAAAGTGCGCGTCATCGATGCCGGCGACACCGATGTGCTGCCGGGCACGCTGTTGGATGTCCACCAGTTTACGGATGTCAACGCCAAAGCTCTTCGCGAAGGGAAACGGCCGGCGACGGCCCGCCAGGTGTTGCTCGGCATCACGAAAGCGTCGCTTGAGACGGATTCGTTCTTGTCGGCTGCTTCGTTCCAAGAAACGACGCGCGTCTTGACGGATGCGGCCATCAAAGGAAAACGTGATGAACTGCTTGGCTTGAAGGAAAACGTCATTATCGGCAAACTCGTCCCGGCTGGAACCGGTATGGCCCGCTACCGGAAAGTGAAGCCGGCCGTCAAAAAGGAAACGGCTAGCGACACGGTGTCTTCCAAATAACGCGAACCAAGTGGCCGGCTAAGGCGCTCCTTGGCCGGCCATCATCTAATGAAAAATCCAGTTGACAATCGACAAAGAAAATGGTAGTCTAATAAAGGTGTTCCAACAACCTGGTACTTTGGAGGATATGTTACATGTCTTATGAAAAAGTATTACAGGCTGGAAAAATTGTCATTGGAACCAAACAAACGATAAGGGCTTTAAAGGAAGGGAAAGCAGCGGAAGTGATCGTGGCGGAGGATGCCGACTTGCCGATCATCGAAAAAGTGACCGCCGCCGCCAATGAGGCAAACGTGCCGGTCACAAAAGTCGATTCGATGAAAAAGCTTGGCAAGGCGTGCAAAATCCAAGTCGGTGCGGCCGCGGTGGCGATCCTTCGGTAACGTTTTGCCTTTCTCCCCTAAAACCTTTATTTGCATAAACGATGAACCACCTGGATATGTGGGCTTAAACGATGCATGCGAAAGGAGGATCTTTTCATGCCTACAATCAACCAATTGGTCCGCAAAGGACGCGAGAAAAAAGTCGTGAAATCGAAATCCCCTGCGTTGAACAAAGGGTATAACAGCTTCAAAAAAGAGCAAACGAATGTGTCGTCTCCGCAAAAACGCGGCGTTTGCACGCGTGTCGGCACGATGACGCCGAAAAAACCGAACTCGGCGTTGCGGAAATACGCCCGTGTCCGCTTGACAAATGGGATTGAAGTTACGGCGTACATTCCGGGGATCGGCCATAACTTGCAAGAACACAGCGTTGTGCTCATCCGCGGCGGACGTGTCAAAGACTTGCCGGGGGTACGCTACCATATCATCCGTGGGGCGCTGGATGCTGCAGGCGTAGCGAACCGGATGCAAGGTCGTTCGAAATACGGCGCGAAAAAACCAAAAGCAGCGAAAAAATAATGAAATGAAGAGAATGTTTTCCTGAAGGGAGGAAACACTATGCCACGTAGAGGCCCTGTTGCTAAACGTGACGTACTGCCGGATCCAATTTACAATTCGAAGCTTGTTACCCGTTTGATCAATAAAATTATGATCGACGGCAAAAAATCAAAAGCGCAAAAAATTCTTTACACCGCGTTTGATATTATCCGTGAGCGCACGGGTAAAGATCCAATGGAAGTGTTTGAGCAAGCGTTGAAAAACGTTATGCCGGTGTTGGAAGTGCGCGCTCGCCGCGTTGGTGGGGCGAACTACCAAGTTCCGGTCGAGGTTCGTCCGGACCGCCGCGTTTCTCTCGGTTTGCGCTGGCTCGTGCAATATGCACGTCTTCGCAACGAAAAAACGATGGAAGAGCGCTTGGCAAATGAAATTATGGATGCTGCCAACAACACGGGTGCAGCGGTGAAAAAACGCGAAGATACACATAAAATGGCTGAAGCGAACCGCGCGTTTGCCCATTACCGCTGGTAAGGAGCGTCGCCTAAAGGAAATAGGTGAGGAGGCACTGCGGTTGCCTATTCACCTATCTTCCTATATATTGCGGCCTTTCCGGTCGCGCGTGGGACAACTTCAAAGACAAGGGGATTGCGCCATCGATGGCGGCGCCATCTACTTATATTTCATATTTGAAGGAAGGAGAAAATAACCACTATGGCAAGAGAGTTCTCCTTGGAAAAGACTCGCAACATAGGGATTATGGCGCACATTGACGCCGGGAAAACGACGACGACGGAACGGATCTTGTTCTATACCGGCCGCGTTCATAAAATCGGGGAAGTGCATGAAGGTGCGGCCACGATGGACTGGATGGAACAAGAACAAGAGCGCGGAATTACGATCACGTCGGCGGCGACAACGGCGCAATGGAAAGGCCATCGCATCAACATCATCGACACGCCGGGGCACGTCGACTTTACGGTCGAGGTTGAGCGTTCGTTGCGCGTATTGGACGGGGCCATCACAGTCTTAGACGCGCAATCGGGTGTTGAACCGCAAACGGAAACCGTTTGGCGCCAAGCGACGACATATGGCGTCCCACGGATCGTGTTCGTCAACAAAATGGATAAAATCGGCGCCGATTTCTTGTATTCGGTGAAAACGCTCCATGACCGCCTGCAAGCAAATGCCCATCCGGTGCAACTGCCGATCGGCGCTGAAGATCAATTCTCCGGCATTATCGACTTGGTTGAAATGTGCGCGTACCATTACCATGATGAGCTTGGCAAAAACATTGAGCGCATTGACATTCCGGAAGAATACCGCGATATGGCAGAAGAGTACCATAACAAGCTGATTGAGGCGGTCGCTGAGCTGGACGAAGAATTAATGATGAAATATTTGGAAGGGGAAGAAATCACGACGGAAGAGCTGAAGGCCGCGATCCGCAAAGCGACGATCAGCGTTGAATTCTTCCCGGTCTTCTGCGGTTCGGCATTCAAAAACAAAGGTGTTCAGTTGCTTCTTGACGGCGTTGTCGACTACTTGCCGTCTCCGGTTGACATCCCGGCGATTCGCGGCGTCGTTCCGGATACCGAAGAAGAAGTGACACGTGAAGCAAGCGATGACGCTCCGTTTGCCGCTTTGGCATTTAAAATCATGACTGACCCGTATGTCGGGAAATTGACGTTTATTCGCGTCTACTCTGGAACGCTTGATTCCGGTTCATATGTGATGAACACGACCAAAGGGAAGCGCGAACGGATCGGCCGCTTGTTGCAAATGCACGCGAACCACCGTCAAGAAATTTCGAAAGTCTATGCCGGTGATATTGCCGCAGCGGTAGGTTTAAAAGATACGACGACCGGTGATACTCTATGTGATGAGAAGCATCCTGTCATTTTAGAGTCGATGCAATTCCCAGAACCGGTCATTTCGGTGGCAATCGAGCCGAAGTCGAAAGCCGATCAAGACAAAATGAGCCAAGCGCTGCAAAAATTGCAAGAAGAAGACCCGACTTTCCGCGCTCACACCGACCCGGAAACGGGACAAACGATCATCTCCGGAATGGGCGAGTTGCATCTTGACATCATCGTCGACCGGATGCGCCGCGAGTTCAAAGTCGAAGCGAACGTCGGGGCGCCGCAAGTTGCCTACCGCGAAACGTTCCGCAAATCGGCGCAAGTCGAAGGCAAATTCATCCGTCAATCCGGCGGCCGCGGTCAATACGGCCACGTTTGGATCGAATTCTCGCCGAACGAGCGCGGCAAAGGCTTCGAATTCGAGAACGCCATCGTCGGTGGGGTTGTTCCGAAAGAGTATGTGCCGGCCGTCCAAGCTGGATTGGAAGAAGCGATGCAAAACGGCGTCTTAGCCGGCTATCCGGTTGTCGACATTAAAGCGAAGCTGTTTGACGGATCGTACCACGATGTCGACTCGAGCGAAATGGCATTCAAAATCGCTGCTTCCTTGGCATTGAAAAACGCCGCGACGAAGTGCGATCCGGTTCTTTTGGAACCGATCATGAAAGTCGAAGTCGTCATCCCTGAAGAGTACCTCGGTGACATCATGGGCGACATCACGTCCCGTCGCGGCCGCATCGAGGGGATGGAAGCGCGCGGCAACGCCCAAGTCGTCCGGGCGATGGTGCCGTTGGCTGAAATGTTCGGTTATGCGACATCGCTCCGTTCGAACACGCAAGGACGCGGAACGTTCTCGATGGTGTTTGACCACTATGAAGAAGTTCCGAAAAACATCGCCGATGAAATTATCAAAAAAAATAAAGGCGAATAATTGATTTCTCTTGCTAGTTTCGCTATAAATACTTATGTAAGTAAGACTTGGGAACGTTTTGTTCCCAAGCATCCTATACTTACCCAACCATATAAATTCATATCTTACTTTTAAGGAGGATATCTCTCATGGCTAAAGCGAAATTTGAGCGCACGAAACCGCACGTCAACATTGGCACGATCGGCCACGTTGACCACGGGAAAACGACGTTGACAGCTGCGATCACGACGGTTTTGGCGAAACAAGGGAAAGCCGAAGCAAAAGCGTACGACCAAATCGACGCTGCTCCGGAAGAGCGTGAACGCGGGATTACGATTTCGACGGCGCACGTCGAGTATGAAACAGATGCTCGCCACTATGCGCACGTTGACTGCCCGGGCCACGCTGACTACGTTAAAAACATGATCACGGGCGCGGCGCAAATGGACGGCGCGATCCTTGTTGTCTCGGCGGCTGACGGTCCGATGCCGCAAACGCGCGAACACATTCTTCTCTCCCGCCAAGTCGGTGTTCCGTACATCGTTGTATTCTTGAACAAATGCGACATGGTGGACGACGAAGAATTGCTTGAACTTGTTGAAATGGAAGTTCGCGATCTTCTCTCTGAATACGACTTCCCAGGCGATGAAGTGCCGGTCATCAAAGGTTCGGCATTAAAAGCGCTTGAAGGCGACCCGCAATGGGAAGAAAAAATCATTGAACTGATGAATGCGGTTGACGAATACATCCCGACGCCGCAACGTGAAGTGGACAAACCGTTCATGATGCCAATCGAGGACGTCTTCTCGATCACGGGCCGCGGTACGGTTGCAACAGGCCGTGTTGAACGCGGTACGTTGAAAGTTGGCGACCCGGTTGAAATCATCGGTTTGTCGGATGAGCCGAAAACGACGACCGTTACGGGTGTAGAAATGTTCCGCAAACTTCTCGATCAAGCGGAAGCCGGCGACAACATCGGTGCGCTTCTCCGCGGCGTATCTCGTGATGAAGTCGAGCGCGGCCAAGTATTGGCGAAACCTGGTTCGATCACGCCGCACACGAAATTCAAAGCGCAAGTATACGTCCTGACGAAAGAAGAAGGCGGACGCCATACTCCGTTCTTCTCGAACTACCGTCCGCAATTCTACTTCCGTACGACGGACGTAACGGGCATTATCACGCTTCCGGAAGGCGTCGAAATGGTTATGCCTGGCGACAACGTTGAAATGACGGTGGAACTGATCGCCCCGATCGCGATCGAAGAAGGTACGAAATTCTCGATCCGCGAAGGCGGCCGTACGGTCGGCGCTGGCTCTGTATCGGAAATCATCGAGTAATCACGGCAAAAAAGGGTGTCCAGCAATGGACATCCTTTTTTTGATGCCATCTTGACCGTCAGATTGGCGGCTGTGTTGAAAACGGGATGGCGGCTATGTATAATAGAAGAAGTGTGGGAAAAGCAAAGAAATCACTTGCAATCTTGCTTACATACCAGTATAATATCAAATGTTGGTCTTTGACTGCGATGAAGCGGAAGGTTGCTGACACACCCGGCCGCTTTGCCACGGCGGTGTGCAGGAAATTTCCGTGGAGAAGTCTATTTTCAAAATAGGCGAAGAAGGAGGGAAACCAAATGGCAAAAGAAAAAATTCGCATTCGTTTAAAAGCTTACGATCATCGAATTTTAGACCAATCGGCGGAGAAAATTGTGGAAACCGCAAAACGTTCCGGGGCAAAAGTGTCGGGGCCGATCCCGTTGCCGACGGAAAGAACGGTGTATACGATCTTGCGTGCCGTTCATAAGTACAAAGACTCCCGTGAACAATTCGAAATGCGGACGCATAAACGTTTGATCGACATCATCAACCCGACTCCGCAAACGGTTGATTCGTTAATGCGTCTCGATTTGCCGTCGGGCGTTGATATTGAAATTAAACTTTGATCGACTGGGAGGTGTGACACATGACGAAAGGAATCTTAGGAAGAAAGATCGGTATGACGCAAATATTTGCGGAAAATGGCGATTTGATTCCGGTAACCGTCATCCATGCGACGCCGAACGTCGTCCTGCAAAAGAAAACGATCGAAAACGACGGTTACGAAGCGATCCAATTAGGTTTTGAAGATATTAGCGAAAAACGCGCCAATAAACCGCAAATTGGCCATGCTGCCAAAGCGAACACGGCACCTAAGCGCTTCATTCGTGAAATCCGCGGCGCCAACATCGATGAATATGAAGTTGGCCAAGAAGTGAAAGTTGACATTTTCAGCGAAGGCGAAATTGTCGATGTCACGGGCATTTCGAAAGGGAAAGGTTTCCAAGGGGCGATCAAACGCCACGGTCAATCACGCGGACCAATGGCTCACGGTTCCCGTTATCATCGCCGTCCGGGTTCGATGGGGTCCATCGCGCCAAACCGCGTTTTCAAAACGAAAAACTTGCCGGGCCGCATGGGCGGTGAGCGCGTGACGATCCAAAACTTGAAAATCGTGAAAGTGGATCCGGAGCGCAACTTGCTGCTCATTAAAGGCAATGTGCCGGGTCCGAGAAAAGGCTTAGTCATCGTCAAAAGCGCCGTGAAAGCGGCGAAGAAGGCGAAATAACATCCGGCCAAGAAAGGAGGAACTACGTAATGCCAAAAGTAGCATTATACAACCAAAACGGTCAGACGGTCGGCGAAATCGAGTTGAACGACGCCGTTTTTGGGATTGAACCGAATAAGCATGTGTTGTTCGAAGCAGTGATTATGCAACGCGCCTCGATGCGTCAAGGAACGCATAAAACGAAAAACCGCGCTGAAGTGAGCGGCGGCGGCCGCAAGCCATGGCGCCAAAAAGGGACAGGACGCGCCCGTCAAGGTTCGATTCGCGCTCCGCAATGGCGCGGCGGCGGTACGGTCTTTGGTCCAGTTCCGCGCAGCTACAGCTACAAACTTCCGAAAAAAGTTCGCCGTTTAGCGATCAAATCGGCATTGTCTTCGAAAGTGCTCGAAAACGACATCGTTGTATTGGATCAATTGTCGCTTGAAGCACCGAAGACGAAGGAAATGGTCAAAATTTTAAACAATCTCTCAGTGGATCGGAAAGCACTCATTGTGACCGACGAGCTGAATGAGAATGTATATCTGTCGGCGCGCAACATTCCTGGCGTCAAAGTGGTGGCAGCCAACGGCATCAATGTGCTCGATGTGCTCAACCATGACAAACTCGTCATTACGAAGGCGGCCGTGGAGAAAGTAGAGGAGGTGCTTGCATAATGAAAGACCCTCGCGACATTATTAAGCGCCCCATCATCACGGAAAATACAATGAATTTGATCGGGCAAAAAAAATATACGTTTGAGGTCGACGTCAAAGCGAACAAGACGGAAGTGAAAGACGCCGTCGAGAAAATTTTTGGCGTTAAAGTAGCCAAAGTGAACATCATGAACTATAAAGGGAAATTTAAACGCGTCGGCCGCTACAGCGGCTATACGAACCGCCGCCGCAAAGCGATCGTCACGCTGACGCCGGACAGCAAAGAGATCGAACTGTTTGAAGTGTAACATAAACGATGAAGGAGGGACATTCCGATGGCGATCAAAAAGTACAAACCGACATCGAACGGCCGTCGCGGCATGACGGTGCTTGATTTCTCGGAAATTACGACGGATCAGCCGGAAAAATCGCTGCTTGCTCCGTTAAAGAAAAAGGCGGGCCGCAACAATCAAGGGAAAATTACGGTGCGCCATCAAGGCGGCGGCCATAAACGCCAATATCGGATTATCGACTTTAAACGCGACAAAGACGGAATTCCAGGACGCGTTGCTACGATTGAATACGATCCGAACCGTTCTGCCAATATCGCGCTTATCAACTATGCAGACGGTGAAAAACGCTACATTATCGCGCCGAAAAACTTGAAAGTCGGCATGGAAATCATGTCCGGTCCGGATGCGGACATTAAAATCGGCAATGCGCTTCCGCTTGAGAACATCCCAGTCGGTACGCTCGTCCACAACATTGAGCTGAAACCGGGCCGCGGCGGACAATTGGTGCGTGCAGCTGGTACGTCGGCGCAAGTGCTTGGGAAAGAAGGAAAATACGTCATCGTTCGTTTGGCTTCCGGCGAAGTGCGCATGATTTTAGGCAAATGCCGTGCAACGGTTGGTGAAGTCGGCAACGAGCAACACGAACTTGTCAACATCGGGAAAGCAGGACGCGCCCGCTGGTTGGGAATTCGCCCGACAGTTCGCGGTTCGGTTATGAACCCGGTTGACCATCCGCACGGCGGTGGTGAAGGGAAAGCGCCAATCGGACGCAAATCGCCGATGACACCATGGGGCAAACCGACGCTTGGATACAAAACACGCAAAAAGAAAAACAAATCGGATAAATTCATCATCCGTCGCCGCAAGAAATAATGAACGAGCGCAATTCAGAAGGGAGGTTCACTTATGGGTCGCAGCTTGAAAAAAGGTCCGTTTTGCGATGAGCATTTGATGAAAAAAATCGAAAAACTGAATGCAACAGGGCAAAAACAAGTGATCAAAACGTGGTCTCGCCGTTCGACGATCTTCCCGCAGTTTGTCGGGCATACGATCGCGGTGTACGATGGCCGCAAACATGTTCCGGTCTACATCACGGAAGACATGGTCGGGCACAAACTCGGCGAATTTGCGCCGACGCGCACGTTCCGCGGCCATGCTGGCGATGACAAGAAAACGAAACGGTAATGAGAGGAGGTTCTAGATATGCAAGCTAAAGCTGTTGCAAGAACCGTTCGCATCGCTCCTCGTAAAGCGCGCTTAGTCATTGACTTGATTCGCGGGAAAGAAGTGGGCGAAGCGTTCGCTATTTTGCGCCATACACCAAAAGCAGCTTCCCCGATCATTGAGAAAGTGTTGAAATCAGCAGTTGCCAACGCTGAACACAACTATGACATGGACGTCAACAACTTGGTCATTACTCAAGCGTATGTCGACGAAGGCCCGACGCTGAAACGGTTCCGTCCGCGCGCCATGGGACGGGCAAGCGCCATTAACAAACGCACAAGCCATATTACGATCGTCGTTTCAGAAAAGAAGGAGGGATAATCCGTGGGTCAAAAGGTCAACCCGATCGGTCTGCGCATCGGCATCATTCGTGACTGGGAATCGAGATGGTATGCGGAAAAAGACTATGCAGATCTGTTGCACGAAGACTTGAAAATCCGTGAATACATTAGCAAACGCCTGCAAGACGCGGCCGTCTCCCGCGTGGAGATTGAACGGGCAGCCAACCGGGTCAACGTAACGATCCATACCGCCAAACCGGGCATGGTCATCGGGAAAGGCGGTTCGGAAGTGGAAGCGCTCCGTAAAGCGCTCGCGCAATTGACCGGTAAACGCGTCCATATCAACATTGTAGAAATCAAAAAACCAGACTTGGATGCACGTCTTGTTGCTGAAAATATCGCTCGTCAGCTTGAAAACCGCGTATCGTTCCGCCGGGCGCAAAAACAAGCGATCCAACGTGCGATGCGCGCTGGGGCGAAAGGGATCAAAACGATGGTATCCGGCCGTTTGGGCGGGGCTGACATCGCTCGTTCGGAGCATTACAGCGAAGGGACGGTTCCACTCCATACGCTGCGCGCTGACATTGACTATGGAACGGCAGAAGCCGATACGACGTACGGAAAAATCGGCGTGAAAGTATGGATTTATCGTGGAGAAGTCCTTCCGACCAAGAAAAAAGCTGAGGAAGGAGGAAAATAATCATGTTAATGCCAAAACGCGTCAAATATCGCCGTGAACATCGCGGACGGATGAAAGGCCGGGCGAAAGGCGGCACGGAAGTTCATTTCGGTGAATTTGGGTTGCAAGCATTAGAATCAGCTTGGATTACGAACCGGCAAATCGAAGCAGCCCGTCGGGCGATGACCCGTTACATGAGACGGGGCGGGAAGGTATGGATCCGCATTTTCCCATCCAAACCGTATACGGCAAAACCGCTTGAAGTGCGGATGGGTTCTGGTAAAGGGGCGCCGGAAGGCTGGGTCGCCGTTGTCAAACCAGGCAAAGTGATGTTTGAAGTGGGCGGTGTTTCTGAGGAAGTGGCACGTGAAGCATTGCGTCTCGCTTCTCACAAACTTCCGATCAAATGCAAATTTGTAAAACGTGAAGAAACTGGTGGTGAAGCGTAATGAAAGCGAAAGAAATCCGTGAGTTGACCACTGCCGAGATCGAACAAAAAATTAAAGCATTGAAGGAAGAATTGTTCAACCTTCGCTTCCAACTGGCCACAGGTCAATTGGAAAACACGGCGCGCATCCGCCAAGTGCGCAAAGACATCGCCCGCATGAAAACGATCATTCGCGAACGTGAGCTCGCTGCCAATAAATAATGTGTTTGAGAGGAGGTTTGTGGAATGAGCCAACGCAATCAACGCAAAGTGTACGTCGGGCGGGTTGTATCGGACAAAATGGACAAAACGATCACCGTGTTGGTCGAAACGTACAAAAAACATCCGCTGTACGGCAAACGCGTGAAATATTCGAAAAAATATAAAGCGCATGATGAACATAACATCGCGAAAGTCGGCGATATCGTGAAAATTATGGAAACTCGCCCGCTGTCGGCCACAAAACGCTTCCGCTTAGTGGAAGTCATCGAAAAAGCGGTTGTTCTGTAATCGTTCTTCACTTAGTTCGGAGAGATAATTCCGAAAGGAGGTTTCGTCGATGATTCAACAAGAATCTCGCTTGAAAGTAGCTGATAACTCTGGTGCACGCGAAGTGCTTGTCATTAAAGTGCTCGGAGGCTCGGGTCGCCGCTATGCGAACATCGGCGACGTCGTTGTGGCGACGGTCAAAGATGCGACACCAGGTGGCGTTGTTAAAAAAGGTCAAGTCGTGAAAGCAGTTGTTGTTCGTACGAAACGCGGGGTGCGCCGTCCGGACGGTTCGTACATCCGCTTTGACGAAAACGCCTGCGTCATCATCCGTGATGACAAAAGCCCGCGCGGCACGCGGATTTTCGGACCGGTTGCCCGTGAATTGCGCGATAAAGACTTCATGAAAATCATTTCTTTAGCTCCGGAAGTTATTTAATGGAACGGAACAGCGTTTCAAGGAGGTGCGAATGCGATGCATGTAAAAAAAGGCGATAAAGTGCAAGTAATCTCCGGCAAAGACAAAGGCAAGCAAGGCGTCATTCTGGCGGCGTTTCCGAAGAAAAACCGCGTCATCGTCGAGGGCGTCAATATTGTGAAAAAGCATGCGAAACCGTCGCAAGCGAACCCGCAAGGCGGCATCATTGAGAAGGAAGCGCCGATCCACGTTTCGAAAGTCATGCCGCTCGACCCGAAAACGGGTGAACCGACGCGCATCGGCTACAAAATTGTCGATGGCAAAAAAGTGCGCTATGCGAAAAAATCCGGCGAGATTTTGGATAAATAACCGTGACGCAGGAAGGGAGGTACTTTTATGAACCGCCTGAAAGAGAAGTATGTAAACGAAGTCGTACCTGCTCTCATGAGCAAGTTCAACTATAAATCGATCATGCAAGTGCCAAAAATCGAAAAAATCGTCATCAACATGGGTGTCGGCGATGCGGTGCAAAACCCGAAAGCATTAGACAGCGCCGTTGAAGAGCTGACGCTGATCGCCGGTCAGCGTCCGGTGGTAACGCGTGCGAAAAAATCGATCGCCGGCTTCCGTCTTCGTCAAGGGATGCCGATCGGTGCGAAAGTGACGCTGCGCGGCGAACGGATGTATGAGTTTCTCGATAAGTTGATTTCGGTCTCGCTTCCGCGCGTGCGCGACTTCCGCGGCGTATCGAAAAAGTCGTTTGACGGCCGCGGCAACTATACGCTCGGCATTAAAGAACAGCTCATTTTCCCTGAGATTGACTATGATAAAGTGAACAAAGTGCGCGGCATGGACATCGTGATCGTCACAACGGCCAACACGGATGAAGAAGCTCGTGAACTGCTGGCGTTGCTCGGCATGCCATTCCAAAAATAATGATCCCATAACGCAAGGGAGGCGAAATCGTGGCTAAAAAATCGATGATCGCGAAACAAAAACGGACGCCGAAGTTTAAAGTGAGAGCGTACACCCGTTGCGAGCGCTGCGGCCGCCCGCACTCGGTCTATCGCAAATTCAAATTGTGCCGTATTTGTTTCCGTGAGCTCGCATACAAAGGTCAACTTCCAGGCATCAAAAAAGCCAGTTGGTAATCAACCCATTGATTGGGAAGGAGGTAAAACATAATGGTGATGACAGATCCAATTGCTGATATGCTGACTCGCATCCGCAATGCGAATATGGTGCGTCACGAAAAGCTCGAAGTCCCGGCTTCGAAAATCAAGCGGGAAATCGCGGAAATTTTAAAGCGCGAAGGGTTTATTCGTGATTATGAATATATCGAAGACAACAAACAAGGCATTCTCCGCATCTTCTTGAAATACGGTCCGAACAACGAACGTGTCATTACCGGGCTGAAACGCATCAGCAAACCCGGCTTGCGCGTTTACGTCAAAGCCCATGAAGTGCCGCGCGTCTTAAACGGCTTAGGGATCGCGATTCTTTCGACATCGCAGGGCATCTTAACAGACAAAGAAGCACGGCAAAAAGGCACGGGCGGCGAAGTAATCGCCTACGTTTGGTAATCTATCTGCTCAAGAATGGAGGTGTTTTTGACATGTCACGTGTCGGCAAAAAACCAATTGAAATTCCTGCCGGTGTCACCGTTACGGTCAACGGCAACACGGTTACGGTCAAAGGGCCGAAAGGGGAGCTGACCCGCACGTTCCATCCAGATATGACGATCACGGTGGAGGGCAATGTCATCACGGTTACGCGTCCAAGCGATGAAAAACATCATCGCGCGCTCCATGGCACGACGCGCAGCTTGCTCGCCAACATGGTCGAAGGCGTTTCGAAAGGTTATGAAAAAGCGCTCGAACTCGTTGGTGTCGGGTACCGGGCGTCGAAACAAGGGAAAAAGCTTGTATTGAGCGTCGGTTATTCTCATCCGGTAGAAATTGAGCCGGAAGAAGGCCTTGAAATTGAAGTGCCATCCCAAACGAAAATCATCGTCAAAGGGGCAGACAAACAGCGCGTCGGCGAACTGGCCGCCAACATTCGCGCGGTTCGTCCGCCAGAGCCGTATAAAGGCAAAGGCATCCGCTACGAAGGTGAACTTGTGCGCCTGAAAGAAGGCAAAACTGGTAAATAACGCGGCATAGCGAAGCGAAAGGAGTGACATTCGATGATCACGAAAGTGGACCGAAACGCGGTTCGGAAGAAAAGACACGCGCGCATCCGCAAAAAAATCTTCGGCACGGCTGAACGTCCGCGGTTGAGCGTGTTCCGTTCCAATAAACATATTTACGCGCAAATTATCGATGATACAAAATCGTCAACGATCGTCAGCGCCTCGACGTTGGATAAAGAGTTTGGCTTAGATTCGACGAACAACATTGAGGCAGCGAAAAAAGTCGGCGAACTTGTCGCCAAACGTGCGTTGGAAAAAGGCATTAAAAAAGTCGTGTTCGACCGTGGCGGATATTTATATCACGGACGGGTAAAAGCATTGGCAGACGCCGCCCGCGAAGCCGGCTTGGAATTCTAATTACAAAGGAGGGACAACGATGCGTCGTATCGATCCAAACAAACTTGAATTGGAAGAACGTGTAGTCGCGGTCAACCGTGTAGCAAAAGTCGTGAAAGGCGGACGTCGCCTGCGCTTTTCAGCTCTCGTCGTCGTCGGCGATAAAAACGGCCATGTCGGATTTGGCACCGGAAAAGCACAAGAGGTTCCAGAAGCGATCCGCAAAGCCATTGAAGATGCGAAGAAAAACTTAATTGAAGTGCCGATCGTCGGCACAACGATTCCGCATGAAGTCATCGGCCATTTCGGTGCCGGGGAAATCATTTTGAAACCCGCTTCCGAAGGTACCGGGGTCATCGCTGGGGGTCCGGCGCGTGCTGTATTAGAGCTGGCGGGCATCAGCGACATCTTGTCGAAATCGATCGGTTCCAACACGCCAATCAACATGGTGCGCGCAACGTTTGATGGGCTGAAACAATTAAAACGCGCCGAAGACGTAGCGAGATTGCGCGGCAAAACAGTCGAGGAACTGTTAGGATAAGGAGGGAACGATCATGGCAAAAAAACTGGCGATTACCCTCACGCGCAGCGTGATTGGCCGTCCGGAAGACCAACGCGTTACCGTCAGAACGCTCGGCCTGCGAAAAATGCACCAAACGGTCATCCACAATGACAATCCTGCGATCCGCGGGATGATCAACAAAGTGGCCCACCTTGTCAAAGTCAAAGAAATTGAAGAATAATGAATCATAAGGAGGTGCTTTGCCATGAAACTTCATGAATTGCAACCAGCGCCGGGATCCCGAAAGAAAGCTGTGCGCGTCGGCCGCGGGATCGGTTCGGGCAACGGCAAAACGTCCGGCCGCGGTCAAAAAGGTCAAAATGCCCGCTCAGGTGGAGGAGTTCGTCTTGGGTTTGAAGGCGGTCAAACTCCGCTGTTCCGCCGTTTGCCGAAACGAGGATTTACGAACATCAATCGGAAAGAGTATGCGGTTGTGAATCTGGAAAAACTGAATCGTTTTGAAGACGGAACGGAAGTAACGCCGGAATTGCTTCTTGAGACGGGCGTCATCAGCAAGTTGAAATCGGGTGTGAAAATTTTGGGCAAAGGCCAAATCGAGAAAAAGCTGACGGTCAAAGCGCATAAGTTCTCGGCATCGGCGAAAGAGGCCATTGAGGCGGCTGGCGGTAAAACTGAGGTGATTTAATGTTTCGGACAATCTCCAACTTTATGCGCGTCAGTGATATTCGAAACAAAATTATTTTCACTCTTCTTATGTTGATCGTGTTCCGCATTGGAACGTTCATCCCTGTTCCGGGCGTGAACGCGGATGTGTTAAAACTGCAAGATGAATTGAATGCATTCGGCGTCCTGAACATTTTCGGCGGCGGGGCGCTGCAAAACTTTTCGATTTTTGCCATGGGGGTTATGCCCTATATTACGGCATCGATTATCGTCCAGCTGCTGCAAATGGACGTTGTTCCCAAATTTACGGAGTGGTCGAAGCAAGGCGAGGTAGGCCGGCGTAAATTAGCTCAGTTTACCCGCTATTTCACGGTCGTGCTCGGGTTTATCCAAGCCATCGGCATGTCGTACGGCTTTAACAACTTGGCTGGCGGGATGCTCATTCGAAATCCGGGCATCGGCACGTATTTGCTGATCGCGGTTGTCTTGACCGCCGGCACCGCATTTTTAATGTGGCTCGGCGAACAGATCACCGCGAAAGGCGTGGGCAATGGCATTTCGATCATTATTTTCGCCGGGATTGTCTCAGGCATTCCGACGGTCTTGAACCAAATTTACGCCCAACAGTTTGAAAATGTCGGGGAAGATGTGTTTTTGCGCATCGTCCGGCTCCTGCTTGTGGCGTTGGCGGTCGTTGCCGTCATCGTTGGTGTCATTTACATTCAGCAGGCGTTCCGGAAAATTCCGATTCAATACGCGAAGCGGCTTGAGGGCCGAAGCCCGGTGGGCGGCCACTCGACTCATTTGCCGCTCAAAGTGAACCCAGCGGGAGTTATTCCGGTCATTTTCGCTGTATCGTTTTTGATTGCACCACCGACCATTGCATCGTTTTTTGGCACGAATGATGTAACATTGTGGATTCGCCGAACGTTTGATTATACGCACCCGGTTGGGATGATCATTTACGTCGTGCTCATCATCGCGTTTACGTACTTTTATGCGTTTGTTCAAGTCAATCCGGAGCAGATGGCGGACAACTTGAAAAAACAAGGCGGCTACATCCCAGGTATTCGCCCTGGGAAAAACACACAAGAGTACGTGACGAGAATTTTATACCGGCTGACGCTCGTCGGCTCTGTCTTTTTAGCGGTCATTGCCGTGCTGCCGGTGTTCTTCGTGAACGTTGCGAACTTGCCACCTTCTGCGCAAATTGGCGGTACGAGCTTGCTCATTGTCGTCGGCGTGGCGCTGGAGACAATGAAACAGCTTGAGAGCCAGCTGGTGAAACGCCATTACCGTGGATTCATCAAATAAAGAAGGCAAGAGCGGGCATCCCTTGCCGATAGGGGGAGTTAGGATGAATTTAGTGCTGATGGGGCTTCCGGGTGCCGGCAAAGGCACGCAGGCCGAGAAAATCGTAGCGGCTTACGGTATTCCGCACATTTCAACGGGCGATATGTTTCGGGCGGCGATGAAGGAAGGAACGCCGCTAGGGCTTCAAGCGAAGCAATATATGGACCGCGGCGACCTTGTGCCGGATGAGGTGACGATCGGCATCGTCCGCGAACGGCTGAGCAAAGAGGATTGCCAACATGGTTTTTTGCTCGATGGATTCCCGCGCACGGTCGCCCAAGCAGAAGCGCTTGAGAGGTTGCTTTCGGAAATCGGGCGCAAGCTTGACTATGTCATCCATATCGACGTTCGCCAAGAGGTCTTAATGGAGCGCCTGACCGGCAGACGTATTTGCCGCAACTGCGGAGCAACGTACCATCTCGTTTTTCATCCGCCGGCGAAACCGGGCGTATGCGATAAATGTGGTGGCGATCTGTACCAGCGCCCCGATGATAATGAAGCAACGGTGGCCAATCGGCTTGAGGTGAATAGGAAGCAAATGAAGCCGCTCCTCGACTTTTACGAGCAAAAAGGCTATTTGCGCCACATTAACGGCGAACAGGAAATGGAAAAGGTGTTTGCTGATATTTGTGAAGTGCTCGGGGGACTTGCTCGATGATTCGTTGCAAAACCGCGCAGGAAATTGCTTTGATGCGCGAGGCGGGAAAAATCGTTTCCCTTACATTGAAAGAATTGCAAAAGCACATTCGTCCCGGGATTACAACAAAGGAACTGGACGCCATCGCGGAGGAAGTGATTCGTTCCCATGGCGCCATTCCGTCGTTTAAAGGGTATCAAGGGTTTCCAGGGAGCATTTGCGCCTCGGTGAATGAAGAGCTTGTGCACGGGATTCCCAGCGGCCGTGCATTGCGGGAAGGCGATATTATTACGATCGATGTCGGCGCGCAGTATGAAGGCTATCACGCCGACTCCGCTTGGACGTATCCGGTTGGGGAGATCGACGCCGAGACGAAACGGTTGCTTGACGTGACAGAGCAATCACTGTACGTCGGGCTCGCCGAGGCAAAACCGGGCGCTCGTTTAACGAACATTTCCCATGCGATTCAAACGTATGTCGAAGCGCATCACTTTTCCGTTGTTCGCGAGTATGTCGGGCATGGAATTGGTCAACACTTACATGAAGACCCGCAAATCCCACATTATGGGCCACCGAACAAAGGACCGATTTTGCGGCCAGGGATGGCGCTGTGCATCGAACCGATGGTCAATGCTGGCAGCCGTTACGTGAAAACGTTGGCCGACGATTGGACCGTCGTCACGGCCGATGGAAAACGGTGCGCCCATTTCGAACATACGATTGTCATTACAGAAGATGGCTATGAAATTTTAACACATGGTGGAAATGAATCTCCCACTTCATAAGTGGGAAGGGGTAAACGTCTTCTCGATCATCATGGATATCACGTTCGGTTTTGCGCAACACAATGTTACTCATTCGAAGGAGGGAGAGCCGCTCGATGGCGAAAGATGATGTAATTGAAGTGGAAGGCACCGTCATCGAAACATTGCCAAATGCGATGTTTCGTGTAGAATTAGAAAATGGGCACACGGTGTTGGCTCATGTATCCGGCAAGATCCGCATGCATTTCATTCGCATTTTGCCTGGCGACCGGGTGACGGTGGAGCTGTCGCCGTATGATTTGACGCGTGGACGGATCACGTATCGATATAAATAAAAGGAATGCACTCCGTTCAATAGGGAGGTAAACAACATGAAAGTAAGACCATCTGTCAAACCGATTTGCGAAAAATGCAAAGTTATTCGCAGACGGGGCAAAGTCATGATCATTTGCGAAAATCCGAAACATAAACAACGCCAAGGGTAATTTCTAAGGAGGTGTATCATATGGCACGCATTGCAGGTGTCGATATTCCGCGTGATAAACGGGTCGTCATTTCGTTAACATACATTTATGGGATCGGCAAACCGACAGCACAAAAAATCTTAAAAGAAGCTGGCGTATCGGAAGACACGCGCGTCCGCGACTTAACGGAAGAAGAGCTTAGCCGCATTCGTGAGATCGTCGGCCGCTTAAAAGTAGAAGGCGATTTGCGCCGTGAAGTATCGCTGAATATTAAACGCTTGATGGAGATCGGCTGCTATCGTGGTCTTCGCCATCGCCGCGGATTGCCGGTTCGCGGCCAAAACACGAAAAACAATGCCCGCACCCGCAAAGGTCCGCGCCGCACGGTAGCGAACAAGAAAAAATAATTACGCAAAGGAGGTCATTTGACGAATGGCACGCAGAACAAACACTCGTAAACGCCGGGTAAGAAAAAATATTGATACAGGCATCGCCCATATCCGTTCAACGTTCAACAACACGATCGTGACGATTACGGATGTTCATGGCAACGCCATTGCTTGGGCGAGCGCTGGTTCGCTGGGGTTCAAAGGTTCGCGCAAATCAACGCCGTTTGCGGCGCAAATGGCGGCTGAAGCAGCAGCGAAAGCGTCGATGGAGCATGGCATGAAAACGGTCGAAGTGAACGTCAAAGGTCCGGGGGCTGGCCGCGAGGCAGCGATCCGTGCATTGCAAGCAGCCGGGTTGGAAATTACGGCGATCAAAGACGTCACTCCAATCCCGCACAATGGATGCCGTCCGCCAAAACGTCGCCGCGTGTAACGCCCCTGTATAGAATTTGCACCATTGTCAATAATGGGATATGATAAAGACCATGGCAGGCAAGCGTAAAGAGAGATTCATGGGGGAATGTTGTTAGGCGTGTACCGTTTGATCGGGGTCTCGACGTTTTGAAGGAGGGTATAATAATCGATGATTGAAATTGAAAAGCCGAAAATTGAAACGGTCGAACTGAGCGAAGATGCCAAATATGGCAAATTCGTCGTCGAACCGCTTGAGCGTGGATATGGTACAACCTTAGGGAACTCCTTGCGTCGTATCCTATTGTCTTCACTCCCTGGTGCAGCTGTAACATCGGTGCAAATCGACGGCGTCTTGCATGAGTTTTCAACGATTGACGGCGTTGTGGAAGATGTGACAGCTATCATTTTGAATATCAAAAAACTAGCGTTGAAAATTTATTCAGACGAAGAGAAAACGTTGGAGATTGATGTGCAGGGTGAAGGAGTTGTCACGGCTGCCGATATCACTCACGACAGCGATGTAGAAATTTTAAACCCGGACCTTCATATCGCGACGCTGGCGGAAGGCGGCCGCCTGCGCATGCGCATGACCGCCAAGCGGGGGCGCGGATATGTTCCTGCTGAGGCGAATAAGCGCGAAGACCAGCCCATCGGCGTCATTCCGATCGATTCCATTTATACGCCGGTCTCCCGAGTTTCCTATCAAGTCGAGAATACAAGGGTCGGCCAAGTGACGGACTATGACAAGCTGACCATTGATGTGTGGACGGATGGAAGCATCGGGCCGAAAGAGGCCATTTCCCTTGGAGCGAAAATTTTAACGGAGCACCTGAACATTTTTGTCGGCTTGACGGATGAGGCGCAAAATGCGGAGATCATGGTGGAGAAAGAGGATGATCAAAAAGAAAAAGTGCTCGAAATGACGATCGAGGAACTCGATCTTTCGGTTCGTTCCTACAATTGCTTGAAGCGAGCCGGCATCAACACTGTTCAAGAACTGACGCAAAAAACGGAAGAAGATATGATGAAAGTGCGCAACCTCGGCCGCAAGTCGCTTGAGGAAGTGAAAGCGAAACTGGCTGAGCTTGGCCTCAGCCTGCGCAAAGACGACTAAGTGCCGGCCTCCGCCGGCAAGCCGGAAACACACTTTCACCATATCGCTTTGATGATGACCACCATGAGGAACACATCACTTTAAAAGGGAGGGACATTTGATGTCGTACAGAAAATTAGGACGCACGACTTCGCAACGAAAAGCACTGCTTCGCGACTTGGCAACAGACTTAATCATCAACGAACGCATTGAAACGACGGAAGCGCGGGCGAAAGAACTGCGCTCGGTCATGGAAAAAATGATTACGCTCGGCAAACGCGGCGATTTGCATGCCCGCCGCCAAGCAGCGGCATTCATCCGCAAGGAGGTCGCCAACAGCGAAACCGGCCAGGATGCGTTGCAAAAGCTGTTCAGCGACATTGCGCCGCGCTACCAAGATCGCCAAGGCGGCTATACGCGCATTATGAAACTTGGTCCTCGCCGCGGTGACGGGGCGCCGATGGTCATTATTGAACTCGTGTAACGGTTTCATTTCAACAAGGGCGAGACAGTTTCGTTTGAACTGGATCTATGCCCTTTTTTTGTTTACCATCATTTAGCAGGCTGCGTTTGCAACGCGGCGAAGCAAGGGGAAACGATCATGGCCGAACCAATCTTGTCGATCGAGGGAGTGTCCTTTCGCTATCCAAATCAATCCGACTATGCGGTGCAAAACGTCAGCTTCACGGCCGAGCGCGGGGAGTGGTTAGCGATCGTCGGCCATAACGGATCCGGCAAATCGACCATCGCTCGGATGCTGATCGGCTTGCTTCGGCCGGAGCGGGGCGCCATTCGCTTGTTTGGACGCCTTTTGAACGACGCAACCGTTTGGGAGGTGCGCCGCCGCGTCGGCCTTGTGTTCCAGAACCCGGACAACCAGTTTGTCGGTGCGACCGTGGAAGACGACATCGCTTTTGCCCTTGAAAACAACGGCATTCCGCGCTTGGAAATGGTCGAGCGCATTCGCGAGGCCATTCGCCAAGTCCATATGGAGCCGTTTCTCCATTATGAGCCGCACCGGTTGTCTGGGGGGCAAAAACAGCGCGTCGCCATCGCCGGCATTTTGGCGCTCCGCCCCGATATGATCATTTTGGATGAAGCGACATCGATGCTTGACCCGCGTGGAAGGGAAGAAGTGCTTGAGACGGTGCGCCGCCTGAACCGCCAGCAGCGCATTACCGTCTTGTCAATTACCCATGATTTGGAAGAGGCAGCGAAGGCGGACCGCCTCATTGTGATGAACAAAGGCGAAGTGATGGCAGAAGGGACGCCGGAGCAAATCTTTCGGCTCGGAAGCAAGCTCGAGCGCATCGGTCTTGATTTGCCGTTTGCCGTGAAAATGGGCAGCCGCTTGCGGGAACGAGGCATTCCGCTTCGGATTGGGTATTTTACGACAGAGGAGTTGGTCGAGGAGCTATGGACATTGTATTCGAAAAAGTAGAGCATGTGTACAACGCCCGTTCACCGCTTGCCCGTCGGGCGCTCTATGATGTCAATGTCGCAATCCGAAGCGGGGCGTACGTCGCCGTGGTTGGGCATACGGGCTCAGGAAAATCGACCCTCCTTCAGCATTTAAACGGGTTGCTGCAGCCGACAAGCGGCGCGGTGAAGATCGGCGAAGAGACGATCACGAGCCATAAGCGGCCAAAGCAGCTGAAACCGCTGCGCAAAAAGGTCGGGGTCGTCTTCCAGTTCCCGGAGCACCAGTTGTTTGAAGAAACGGTGGAGAAAGATATTTGTTTTGGCCCGCTCAATTTTGGCGTGCCGGAAGACGAGGCGAAGCGGAAGGCGCGGGAGCTCATTAAGCTCGTCGGATTGAGTGAAGACGTATTGGCGAAATCGCCGTTTGATTTGAGCGGAGGGCAAATGCGGCGCGTCGCCATCGCCGGCGTGCTCGCGCTTGAACCAGAAGTGCTCGTGCTCGATGAACCGACCGCGGGCCTTGATCCGCGCGGGCGCAAAGAGATGATGGAGATGTTTTATCGCCTCCATCGGGAAAAGCAGTTGACGACGGTCCTCGTCACCCACAGCATGGAGGACGCCGCCCGGTACGCCGATGAAATCATCGTCATGCATGAAGGAACGGTATGGGGCCACGGAACGCCGGAAGAGATCTTTCGAGACGCTGACAAACTGGCTGCCATCGGTTTGAGTGTGCCGGAAACGGTCAAATTGAAACAGCAGCTCGAAAAGCGGTTCGGCGTTGTCATTCCGTCGCCATGCTTGACGTTGGAACAGACAGCGGAAGCCATCGAGCAATTGTTCGCCAAAGGTGAGCGTCCATGACGAATCATTTGATTATCGGCCAATATGTGCCTGGTCATTCCGTCATTCATCGCTTAGACCCGCGCGCCAAACTATTGATCGTGTTTGCTTACGTCCTGATCGTCTTTTTGGCAAACAATGCGGTGACCTATGCACTGCTGTCGCTGTTTGCGTTTGCCTTTGCCGCGCTGTCTCGCATCCCGTTTTCGTTCATTGCCCGCGGCTTGAAACCGATTTTATGGGTTGTGTTGTTTACATTGCTGTTGCATCTCTTCATGACGAAGGAAGGAGACGTCATCTGCCAAATCGGTCCGCTCTCTGTATATGAAGGCGGCATCAAGCAAGGGGCCTTTATTTCCCTAAGGTTTTTGCTCCTTGTATTGATGACGACGATGTTGACGTTGACGACGACGCCGATTGAAGTGACCGACGGCGTCGAAAGTTTGCTCGGGCCGCTCAAAAAGATGCGCGTTCCTGTCCATGAGCTCGCCTTGATGATGGCCATTTCGCTTCGATTCATTCCAACGTTGATGGAAGAGACGGAAAAAATTATGAAAGCACAGGCGGCCCGCGGCGTTGATTTTTCTGGCGGCCGTTTTTCCGAACGGATGAAAGCCATTGTCTCACTGCTTGTGCCTCTGTTTATCAGCTCGTTCAAACGAGCCGATGAGCTGGCGACAGCCATGGAGGCGCGCGGCTACCGCGGCGGGGAAGGGCGGACGAAATTCCGCCAGCTCGCTTGGAAGCCGGTGGACACCGTGTTTTTAGCGGCCGTGGCGCTGCTTTTTGCATTGCTTTGTCTATTACGATCATAGCGGAGGAAGGCCATGACAACACGGATCAAATGCATCATTGCCTATGATGGCACCCACTTTTCCGGCTACCAAATCCAGCCGGGAAAGCGGACGGTGCAAGGCGAGTTTGAGGAAGTGCTTCGGCGGATGCATAAAGGGACAAAAGTGCGTGTGGCGGCTTCGGGAAGGACGGATGCCGGCGTTCATGCCTATGGCCAAGTGATCCACTTTGATACGTCGCTTTCCCTTTCCTCGGAGCAGTGGAAAAAGGCGTTGAACGCCCAGCTGCCGGATGATATCGTCGTTCGCTTTGTACAGGAGGCCGATGCAGACTTCCACGCCCGTTTTTCGGCGAAAGCGAAAGAATACCGCTATAAAGTATGGACGGCTGCCGAGCGCGACGTGTTTCGCCGCCATTATTGCGCATGGCATCCATATTCGCTTCATATCAGCGCGATGAACGAGGCGCTTGGTTTGCTTCATGGAACGCACGATTTTACAAGCTTTTGTTCCGCCAAAACGTCGATCGAAGACCGGGTGCGCACCATGTATCGGGCTGAAGTGAAGGCCGACGGCCCGATGCTCGAGTTTCGGTTTGTCGGCAGCGGCTTTTTATACAACATGGTGCGCATTATCGTTGGCACGGTGTTGGAGATCGGTCAAGGGAAGCGTTCTCCCGCCGACATTTCGATGTTGCTTGCGGCGAAAGATCGGCGCCTCGCGGGTCCAACCGCGCCGGCCGAAGGGCTGTATTTATGGCGCGTATACTATGAGGATGAATGTTTGGACCACTCATTGGCGGATGGCTGATGGTTTTCCCCGGCTTTTTAACATCTTTCCGAAAGAAGTCTCCCACTTCGAAACGAAGTGAAAGTGGGAGATGAATTTCGGTTAGGTATAGCCTAAAGTTGTCTCTTTTTTTGTGTGTTATGATACAATCAGTTTTAGAAAAAATATATCGAAAATCAAGGTATGAAGTGATGTGGTGTCGATATGGCAAACAAAGCCTATCAGTTCCGTCTATACCCAACAAAAGAACAAGAACAACGGCTCGCCAAAACCTTCGGTTGTGTCCGTTTCGTTTACAACAAAACGCTTGAAGAACGCATACAAATGTATGAAAAGTTCAAAGACGACAAAGAAGCTTTGAAACAGCAAACATTTCCGACCCCTGCCAAGTACAAAAAGGAGTTTCCTTGGCTAAAAGAAGTGGACAGCCTTGCGCTGGCAAATGCTCAACTAAATTTGCAGAAAGCGTTTCAACACTTCTTTTCTGGCCGCGCTGGATTTCCCAAGTTCAAAAACCGCAAGGCGAAACAGTCGTACACCACAAATATGGTAAATGGCAACATCAAGCTTTCAGATGGCTATATCAAGCTGCCCAAACTGAAATGGATCAAGTTCAAGCAACACCGGGAGATTCCTGCCCACCATATCATCAAGGCTTGTACGATCACGAAAACCAAAACAGGAAAATACTATATTTCTATTCTCACAGAGTACGAACATCAACCTGCCCTAAAAGAAGTACAAACGGTTGTTGGGCTTGATTTTTCCATGAGTACGCTGTATGTCGATAGCGAGGGTAAGAGAGCCAATTATCCTCGATTCTATCGCAAAGCATTGGAAACATTAGCGAAGGAACAACGCATTCTATCACGCAGAAAGAAAGGATCGAATCGTTGGCACAAACAGCGTCTGAAAGTAGCGAAGCTGCATGAGAAAATTGCCAACCAGCGCAAGGACTTTCTGCATAAGGAGTCGCACAAATTAGCGAAACGATATGATTGCGTGGTGAATGTCCCAAGCCCTCCATTTCGGTCAACGCGTTCATGACAATGGCTGGGGCATGTTCACCTCTTTCCTTCAGTACAAGTTGGCCGAACAGGGGAAGAAGCTGATCAAAATCGACAAATGGTTCCCCTCGTCCAAAACGTGTTCGTGCTGCGGTCGAGTCAAGGAGTCTCTATCGCTTTCTGAACGTACATTCCGCTGTGAATGTGGATTCGAGAGCGACAGGGACGTCAATGCGGCCATCAATATCAAACGTGAGGGCATGAAACGATTGGCGATCGTCTAATTTGTCCTCGAACCGTGGGGCACACGGGGATCGCTCGGTCAACTTCCCATCATGAGATGGGATTACCCGAGAAGCCCCCACCTCTAAGCGAAGCGTAGGTGGTGGGAGTATGTCACGGCAACGAGTCCTTGTGTAACATCTTCTTGACATTGGCGCGCCGGCAAGCTATTATATCATATGGCATGTATTTTCCACGATTAGCCCCGGACCATAATCGTGTTGAAATAAACGACCATTTGTTTGTTCATTTTTTTATTTTAGGAGGGAACTGCATTGCGTACGACTTATATGGCGAAACCGAATGAAGTAGAGCGTAAATGGTACGTTGTCGACGCAGCTGGCAAAACGTTAGGCCGCTTAGCCAGCGAAGTAGCGGCGCTGTTGCGCGGCAAACATAAACCGACGTTCACTCCGCATGTTGACTGCGGAGATCACGTCATCGTCATCAATGCGGACAAAGTTGAACTGACTGGGAAAAAGTTGACGAAAAAACTGTACTATCGCCACAGCTTATATCCGGGTGGCTTAAAAGTAAGAACAGCGCTGGAAATGCGTACGAACTACCCGGAACAAATGATCGAACGTGCGGTGCGCGGCATGCTTCCAAAAGGCAGCCTCGGCCGGCAAATGTTCAAAAAGTTGCACGTTTACCGTGGAAGCGAACATCCGCATCAAGCACAAAAACCAGAAGTGTATGAACTTCGCGGATAATCATAAGGGAGGGTATGATTTTGGCACAAGTACAATATTACGGCACAGGTCGTCGCAAAAGCTCGGTCGCCCGTGTCCGCCTTGTCCCGGGCGATGGCCGCATCATTGTCAATAAGCGTGACATTCGCGAGTACATCCCGACGGAAGCGCTCATCGAAATGGTCAAACAGCCGCTCGTATTGACGGAAACGCTTGGCAGCTACGACGTTTTGGTGAATGTCCAAGGCGGCGGATTTGCCGGCCAAGCCGGTGCGATTCGCCATGGCATCGCCCGTGCGTTGCTTGAAGTCGATCCGGAGTTCCGCACGGTGCTGAAACGGGCCGGTTTGCTGACGCGCGATGCTCGCGTTAAAGAACGCAAAAAATACGGGCTCAAAGGCGCCCGCCGCGCTCCGCAATTCTCGAAACGTTAATCGCGCGATGTTCCAACCCAGCCGATTTGGCTGGGTTTTTTGCTTATTTCTGCTTTTCGCCCGCGCGTATGATTGTGAGCGATCGTTAGACACTACATCGTAAAGGAGCGTGAAAGACGATGACAGTCATCACTTCATTGGCGGAAAAAAGGCAGGAAAAGCAGCTTCGCTATGAACGGAACATGTTGCGCGAACTGTCGCTTGAGAAATTACGGACCAAAGCGCTTGAGCACTTTGTTCCGTTTTATACGGCGTATCGGATGTTCCCATCCGTTGTGGAGGAAGGCTGCATTGATCTGGCCATTGAAGCGTATTTGCTCGGCGCTCGCTACAGCCGATTCGGCTATTATGGGGAGCCTGCGGCCAGCGTACGCTGTCGATGTGCTCAAGAAGAAAAATATTTGATCGATACGCTGTTTGATTTTCTTTGCTTTTGGGGCAATATCGACAACGATTTCCTCAGCCAGTCGCTGTATGACGCGTGTGAACAATATATCGGCAACTGGTGGACGGAAGGATTTGAGCGGGGCAAAAAACGGCATCGTCTAAAACTTCGCTGAATGAGTTCTATTCCCGCGCCTTGTCCCATATAAGATAGAGAAGGGAAACGTGCGGGAGGAGAAACAATGAAAGAAAAATGGAAGTGGCTGGTCGCTTTTGCTGCCGTCGCCCTTATGAGCACTTTGCTATTTCCGTCTTTATTTTCCGATTTGACATCAACAAAACCATGGAATCTCCCATTATCGGGGAGAATCATCGTATTGGACCCCGGCCATGGTGGGCCGGACGGCGGCGCCGTCGGTGGTGAGGCGGTGGAAAAGGACATCGCGCTCAACGTGGCGAAAAAGCTGCGCGATTATCTGCAGCAGCAAGGGGCGCTCGTCCTGATGACGCGCGAGACGGATCGGGACTTGGCCAGCCCGTCCACACGCGGCTACAGCCGACGGAAAACGGAGGATTTGCTCGAACGAACGGCTTTCGTCAATCGATCGAATGCCGATCTTTTCATCAGCATCCATCTCAACGCCATCCCGTCGCCGCGTTGGCGAGGGGCGCAGACGTTTTATTACGGGTCTTTCATCGAAAACGAGCGGCTGGCGAGATTTATCCAAGCGGAATTGCGGCGCAATTTGGAGAACACCCATCGACTGGCAAAAATGATTGATACCGTCTATTTGCTCAAGCATGCAAAAATCCCCGGCGCGCTTGTCGAGGTTGGGTTTTTGTCGAATCCCGATGAGCGAGAGCTGCTTGTGTCTGATGGCTACCAAACGAAGCTGGCCGCCTCGATTTATAAAGGAGTGCTCCGCTACTTTTCCAATGAACATACGCCTCGCGAGTAGCGGGGATTTTTTAAGGTCGGAACAGAGGAGACAGATAGCCGACCGGCCTTGTTTCGCCAAAAGGAATTCGAAATTCCCCTTTTTCAACCGCGGGGACGTGCGGGAGCAAGTCAAACATGGCGGCCGTCTGCCGATTTATGGTATGATAACACGTAGAAATGACCATTGATTTGCAAAAGGGTTGGTGAATACGATGTTGACGGAAACTGAAGTGCGCGCCATTCTTGAAAAGATGAAAGATCCCTTTTTAAACAAAACGTTTAAAGAGACGAATGCCATTCAAGAAATCAAAATTAAGGAAGAGAAAAACCATGTCAGCGTGAAAATCGCGCTCGCCAAAACCGGAACGCCCGAGCAGCTTCGCGTGCAAACGGCGATCGTCGAGCAGCTGAAAGATGCGGGTGCTGCAACGGTCGGGCTGCGGTTCGCCGAACTGCCGCGCGATGTGGTGGAGAAATATAGCGAAAACAAGCAAAAAACGACGTATATCGCCATTGCCAGCGGCAAAGGTGGTGTCGGCAAGTCGACCGTTTCCGTCAATTTGGCGGTGGCGCTCGCCCGGCTCGGCAAAAAAGTCGGGTTGATTGACGCGGACATTTACGGGTTCAGTGTTCCGGACATGATGGGAATCACCGAGCGCCCGACGGTGAGGGGCGACAAAATCATCCCGGTCGAACGGTTTGGCGTAAAAGTCATTTCGATGGCCTTTTTCGTCGAGGACAACGCCCCGGTCATTTGGCGCGGCCCGATGCTTGGGAAAATGTTGAACAACTTTTTCAAAGAGGTCGAATGGGGAGACTTGGATTACTTGCTGCTTGACTTGCCGCCTGGTACGGGCGACGTCGCCTTGGACGTCCATACGCTCTTGCCGTCGTGCAAAGAAATTATCGTCACGACTCCGCATCCGACCGCTGCGTTTGTCGCTGCCCGCGCTGGGGCAATGGCGTTGCGCACCGAACATGAAATTATCGGCGTGATCGAAAATATGTCGTACTACGAGAGCCGGAAAACAGGAGAGCGGGAGTATGTCTTCGGCAAGGGTGGCGGAGAAAAGCTGGCCAAAGAGCTGCAAACCGAGCTGTTAGGGCAGCTGCCGCTTCAGCAGCCGGATTGGAACGACGACGACTTCGCTCCGTCCGTTTACGCAGAAGATCATCCGATCGGGAAAATTTATATGGATATCGCCCGCAAAATCGTTGCGAAATATTAATCGGTTTCACAAAAAGCGTCCGATGGCGAGAAACCGCCGATTAGAGCGTTGGCGGGTTTCAGCGCACGGACGCTTTTTTGCTTGATTAACCTCCTCCGCCTTGTTGGTTGCCGGTGCTTTCTTCTCCCTCTCCCCCTTCCCCTCCGCCTTCTTCTTCTTGTTTTTCTCCGCCTTGCTGAACCTTTTCAGCTGCTTTCATCAACATATCTTGAATTTTCGCCTGATACAGCGGGCTGTTCAACGTTTCCGTGATCACCTTTTGCAAATGCTGGCGGAACTCTTTGCTTTTTAAGACATCGACCATGGCTTTTTCCATTTCTGGATCTTTTAAAATATCGATCATCAGCGCCTGGTAATCGGGATCTTTCATGAGCGCCTTCATCATTTTTTCATGTTCTGCTTGCAGCCCTTTGGCAAAACTTTCAGCGAATTTCGGGTCTTTTAACGCACTTTCCCAGAACTTTTTTCCTTGATCGGATGTCAGCATTTGTTGCAGCGTTTCTTTTACAGCTTTTTGATCTATGACTAGTTGCTGCTTCATCTGATCTTCCGACATAATATCTTGAATCGCCTTTTTCCCCTCGTCGGTTTTTAAAATGTCAACAACCATCTTTTTCGTTTCGTCATAATCCGGGGGAGGGGGGCTGATTTCTTGAGGGGCACAGGAACCAAGAACGAGAAAACTGAGCAAGAGGAGCGGTAGGCATTTGTTCATGAAAGTGAGCTCCTTTCTGCAAAAATCCCTCACCCTTAATATGAATGTTGGCGAAAAAAATATACATGGGGGAGATCGGAGCTGGCTTTTTCACAAGGGCGCTGGTAAAATGGTAAGCGGGTTATGCTGAAATGATGGAGGATGAAGCTGTGAACAGCCGCAAATGGGTGCGTTTATTTTTATCGACGCTGCTGATCGGCGGCATCGCCACGGCGGCCGTCGGCATTGTTTTCAACTGGGAAGAATTCGGGCGCTTGCTGTTGCGCCTGGAAATGGTCGAATTTATGGCTGTTTTGTTATGGCATATCGGTGTTGGCTTTATTTTCAGCGTCATCAGTCAGGCGGGGTTTTTTGCTTATTTAACCGTCCACCGGTTCGGGCTTGGCATCTTCCGTTCGCTATGGAACGCTGTGCAGGTTGTTTTGATCATGTTCGTGCTGTTCGATTTAGTGTATTTCCGCTACATGGCGTTTGCGGACAAGGGCGATTCAATCATTCCGTATCTATTGACCGCATTGTTCATTTTGGTGGTTGGTCTCGTTGTTGCCTACGTCAAGAGCGCACAGACGAACAAAGGGGCGTTCGTTCCGGCTTTGTTCTTTATGGTCGTCGTTACGGTCATTGAATGGTTTCCCGTGTTGCGCATCAACGACCGTGATTGGCTGTATTTGATGTTGATTCCTTTATTAGTATGCAATGCATACCAGCTTCTTATACTGCATAAATTGACAGGCGGCGCGAAACAATAAAGAAAGCAAGGCGCCGCCTGTTTTCTTATGGCAGCCGCGAAAAAAACGGCGTGTTCGCCAAAAGCCAATCATTCCAATTGGCGGCTTGTCTGCCGCCGCAATCCAACCGCACCGGCGCAGGCCGCTGTCGGAACGTGTCACTCGATCCCGCGGCTTTCGGCTTCGCCATTCGCCAACAGCTCGGAGAGGTTGACGTTTTTGTAGCCGTTTTCTTTCATGGAAGCGATAATTTTCGGCAGCGCTTTGGCTGTCTGTTTTGCCGAATCAGATGCGTGAAGGAGCACGATATCGCCCGGTTCCAGGTCCTTCGTGACGTTCTCAACAATTTGGTCTGTCCCAGGGTTGAGCCAGTCTTTCGAGTCAATGCTCCAATGGACGACAGTGTAGCCGAGGGACTGAGCAACCTTTAACACATTTTTGTTGAAGTTCCCCCCAGGGGGGCGCAGCAGCTCAACCTGTTTCATTCCCAACATGTCAAACACTTTTTTCGCCATCATTAAATCTTGACGGATTTTGGCGTTCTCAAGTTCCGTATAGTTGACAAAGTTATATCCCATACTGCCAATCTCATGCCCCTCCTCTTTGATCCGCTTCACCACGGCTGGATGGCGTTCGGCCCATGAGGCGGATAAGAAAAAGGTCGCGTTTTGAATCCCATGCTGCTTCAAGACATCCAAAATTTTGTCTGCATTCTCATCTCCCCAGCTGATATCGAACGTCAACGCCACCTCATTGCGGGCGTTGTCCACTTTATATACCGCCTTCGGCCCAGAAGGAAGCGAAAAAACGGGACGGTTCATTTCATAAGCGTACAAGACAACGGCGGTGAAAAAGGCGGAGCAGATAATAATGAGAGCTTTTTTCAGCGTCCGTCCGTTCAACGCGTAAAACATGACATCGGCCCCCTTTTTTGCATTGTAAAATCGTTGTCCTAATAACATCTTATGCGGACAGCCATGGCGGTTATGAAACTTATTTGCCAGTCCTCTTACC
>NC_020210.1:160000-502500 GCF_000336445.1 Geobacillus sp. GHH01
TGGTTCCGCATGGAAGGGCCATCGCTCAACGGATAAAAGCTACCCCGGGGATAACAGGCTGATCTCCCCCAAGAGTCCACATCGACGGGGAGGTTTGGCACCTCGATGTCGGCTCATCGCATCCTGGGGCTGTAGTCGGTCCCAAGGGTTGGGCTGTTCGCCCATTAAAGCGGTACGCGAGCTGGGTTCAGAACGTCGTGAGACAGTTCGGTCCCTATCCGTCGCGGGCGGAGGAAATTTGAGAGGAGCTGTCCTTAGTACGAGAGGACCGGGATGGACGCACCGCTGGTGTACCAGTTGTCCCGCCAGGGGCACCGCTGGGTAGCTATGTGCGGACGGGATAAGCGCTGAAAGCATCTAAGCGTGAAGCCCCCCTCAAGATGAGATTTCCCACCGCGCAAAGCGGGTAAGATCCCTCGAAGATGACGAGGTCGATAGGTCCGAGGTGGAAGCGTGGCGACACGTGGAGCTGACGGATACTAATCGATCGAGGGCTTAACCTAGTGAGAAAAGTGGAAGCGCCGCGTTTAGCTCTCGAAGCCAAATGTTCTTCACCCGCAGGGGTGCTTGCACCCCGAGGGGGAAGGTTATTTGGCAGAAGAGAGCTAGGCGCTGGAACTGGACAGCAAGAAAAGTGGAGGCCGCCCGCTTATCGGCGAGGTGCGCTGGAGGGCCTGCGAGGAGGCTGTCGCCGCCGCAGCAGGACCGAAGCGTCGCGAGCCGATGGCGGCCGGAACTAGACAGTGAAAAGCGCAGGCGAGCGGGTCGCCGCGACGGGCAAATGTTCTTCGCCTGCAGGGATGTTCACATCCCGAAGGCGAAGGTTATTTGGCCCCGAGCGGCGGCGAGCCGGAGCTGGACAATGCGAAAAGCGCAGGCGAGCGGCTTCTTCCGACGGTTATCTAGTTTTGAAGGAATGAACATCCTGTTGACAAATCCAACAGGATGGATATAATAATTACTGTCCAAGATGATAACCATTGCCTAGTGGCTATGGCGGAGGGGAAACACCCGTTCCCATCCCGAACACGGAAGTTAAGCCCTCCAGCGCCGATGGTAGTTGGGGCCAGCGCCCCTGCAAGAGTAGGTCGCTGCTAGGCAATGTTTCATTATTCTGCAATAGTTCAGCGACGAGCTTCACATCTTCGAATTCGCTACGAGTTGCCTCGACGCATCTCGCTCCCTTGAATTAGCTGGCAGAGGAAGAGGCAACGAGCACATTGGGAAGATGTGCATGACATATAGTTATTCATCATTCCGCAATAGCTCAGCGGTAGAGCAACCGGCTGTTAACCGGTAGGTCGTAGGTTCGAATCCTACTTGCGGAGCCATTTTTACGCTTCCATAGCTCAGTAGGTAGAGCACTTCCATGGTAAGGAAGAGGTCACCGGTTCGAGCCCGGTTGGAAGCTCCATTTATTTTCCGGCCCGTTGGTCAAGTGGTTAAGACACCGCCCTTTCACGGCGGTAACACGGGTTCGAATCCCGTACGGGTCACTCCATTTCGGCCAGTCGTCCTTTCAAGGATGATTGGCCGAAATGAAAAGTGTATACTTCCCTGATTGCTGAGATATAATAGCAATTGAATACAGCGTTTCTTTCTCATCGCGTTGGGCTATAGCCAAGCGGTAAGGCAACGGACTTTGACTCCGTGATGCGCTGGTTCGAATCCAGCTAGCCCAGCCATTATTTTTTTGTACATAAAAATGGTCATGAGCCATTAGCTCAGTAACGAGCGCTACATCTTCGAGTTTGCTTCGAGTTGCCTCGACGCACTTGGCATCTTTGAATCGGCTGGGAGAGGAAGAGGCAGGTAGAGCTAGGTAGTACCTAGAGTGTATACCCAACCATGAGCCATTAGCTCAGTAGGTAGAGCAACGAGCAAAGCATCTTCGGATTTGCTTCGAGTTGTCCCGACGCATCTTGCTTCCTTGAATATGCTTGTAGAGGAAGGGACATCGTTCACTGTGAGTGTATACTCAACCATGAGCCATTAGCTCAGTAGGTAGAGCATCTGACTTTTAATCAGAGGGTCGGAGGTTCGAGTCCTCCATGGCTCACCATAGCGCGGAAGTAGTTCAGTGGTAGAACACCACCTTGCCAAGGTGGGGGTCGCGGGTTCGAGTCCCGTCTTCCGCTTGGGGCGGGGCCTTAGCTCAGCTGGGAGAGCGCCTGCTTTGCACGCAGGAGGTCATCGGTTCGATCCCGATAGGCTCCATCAAGAGCAGACTGCTTGACAACCAAAAGCAGCCTGCTCTTTTTTGTTATATCGGTATAAATATTCAAAATTTTGTCAAGTTGAGTCATCCCCTTTCTTTCCTCTACAATAAAGACGTAACAGGAACCGGAAAGGAGTGGGAGACAGCATGAAGCCAATTTCAATTATCGGGGTTCCGATGGATTTAGGGCAGACACGCCGCGGCGTTGATATGGGGCCGAGCGCAATGCGTTATGCAGGCGTCATCGAACGTCTGGAACGTCTTCATTACGATATTGAAGATTTGGGAGATATTCCGATTGGAAAAGCAGAGCGGTTGCACGAGCAAGGAGATTCACGGTTGCGCAATTTGAAAGCGGTTGCGGAGGCGAATGAGAAACTCGCGGCGGCGGTTGACCAAGTCGTTCAGCGGGGGCGCTTCCCACTTGTGCTGGGCGGCGACCATAGCATCGCCATTGGCACGCTCGCCGGGGTGGCGAAACATTATGAGCGGCTTGGAGTGATCTGGTATGACGCGCATGGCGACGTCAACACCGCGGAAACGTCGCCGTCTGGAAACATTCATGGCATGCCGCTGGCGGCGAGCCTCGGGTTTGGCCATCCGGCGCTGACGCAAATCGGCGGATACAGCCCCAAAATCAAGCCGGAACATGTCGTGTTGATCGGCGTCCGTTCCCTTGATGAAGGGGAGAAGAAGTTTATTCGCGAAAAAGGAATCAAAATTTACACGATGCATGAGGTTGATCGGCTCGGAATGACAAGGGTGATGGAAGAAACGATCGCCTATTTAAAAGAACGAACGGATGGCGTTCATTTGTCGCTTGACTTGGATGGCCTTGACCCAAGCGACGCACCGGGAGTCGGAACGCCTGTCATTGGAGGATTGACATACCGCGAAAGCCATTTGGCGATGGAGATGCTGGCCGAGGCACAAATCATCACTTCAGCGGAATTTGTCGAAGTGAACCCGATCTTGGATGAGCGGAACAAAACAGCATCAGTGGCTGTAGCGCTGATGGGGTCGTTGTTTGGTGAAAAACTCATGTAATGCATGTGGGCAAAGAGGGTTGGTTGCGGGATTCACGGATATGATGATGATTTGTTCCCGCTGTTTGTGAAAGAGGGGCTGCCATTTGTTTGGAGTCCCCTCTTTTTCCGTTGTATGATACAATAAATATGTTGCATGAAACTTTTCTTGATCGAGCGCCGTAATATACAGTAAGCCGTGAGGCGGGGGTATTGTATTTTATGGATCTATTTATTAAAAAGAGAATTAAGGCGATCCAAAAAGGGGATCAAAACGCATACGCGGATCTTGTCGATTTGTATAAGGACAAGATTTACCGCCTTTGCTATCGAATGCTTGGCAATCGGCATGAGGCGGAAGATGCGGCGCAGGAGGCGTTCATCCGCGCCTACATCCATATTGATACGTACAATCCAGAAATGAAGTTTTCCACTTGGCTGTACCGGATCGCGACGAACTTGACGATCGATAAATTGCGGAAACGGAAGCCGGACGTGTATTTAGATGAAGAGGTCGGAGGCACGGACGGGTTGACGATGCAGGCTCAGCTTCCTTCCCGCGAAACATCCCCGGAGGAGGCAGTGGAAAGCCTGGAGCTGCAAGAGACGGTGCAGCGAGCGATTGAGCAGTTGCCAGAAAAGTATCGAAGCGTGATCGTGTTGAAATATATGGAAGATTTGTCGTTGCAAGAAATCAGCGAGATTTTAGGGTTGCCGGTCGGCACGGTGAAAACGCGGCTGCATCGCGGCCGCGAAGCGTTGCGCAGGCAATTGGGTCATTTATAAGAGGGTGGGAGACTATGGAATGTCCGAAAGAAATCGTGTTGCTCATGCACAGCTATTTTGATGGAGATCTCCAGCCAGAAGGAGAGCAGCAGCTGAAAGAACATTTGCGTTCGTGCGCTGCGTGCGCTGCCCATTTTCACGAGCTGAAAAAGACGGTTGCTTTCCTCCAATATGCCGCCCACGTTGCGGCGCCGCCGTCGTTTGCAGCCAAGGTTATGGAGGCGATGCCGAAAGAGAGAAAGACCGCGCGGCTGCGCCGTTTTCTGCATCGTCATCCGCTGCTTACGGCTGCCTCGTTGTTTTTCGCGCTTACTTTCGGCAGCTTAGCCTCTTCATGGGGGGAAAGAGGCGCGTTTTCCGTCTCAGCTGATGAACATGTCATCATCCGCGATCATACTGTCATCGTGCCGAAAGGAGAAACGGTCAAAGGAGATATTGTCGTCCGCAATGGCTCGATTCGGATTGAAGGAACGGTTGATGGGGACGTGACTGTGATCCATGGAAAGAAATATATGGCGTCCGCCGGGCAAGTGACAGGGGAAGTGGAGGAAATTAATCAAGTGTTTGAATGGATTTGGTATAATATTAAAGAAAGGTTCAATCGTGCGCTCCAATCGATTGAATGATGGCAGCCATCGTTCGATGGCTTTTTCCGTGGCCATCAACAGATTGGAATTAGAGATAAAGGAAGTGTGAAGATGTCCTTCGGAGAGCTCCCCATCGTGTCATATTTGTTAAAAGTGGTTGATATCCTTGTCGTTTGGTATGTGATTTACAAGTTGATCATGATGATTCGCGGGACGAAGGCCATTCAGTTGTTAAAAGGCATTTTTTTAATTATTTTGGTTCGTTTCGTGAGCAATTACCTCGGATTGACGACGTTGCAATGGCTGATGGATCAGGCGATCATTTGGGGATTTCTCGCGATCATCATCATTTTTCAACCAGAATTGCGGCGCGCCCTTGAGCAGCTCGGCCGCGGACGGCTGTTCACCCGCAATACGGTCAATGAAGAGGAAGAGCGGATGCGAATGGTGGAAGCCATTGTCAAAGCGACCGAGTATATGGCGAAGCGACGCATCGGCGCGCTGATTTCCATTGAGCGGGAAACCGGAATGAACGATTATGTCGAAACCGGCATTATGTTAAACGCTCATGTATCGCCGGAACTGCTCATTAATATTTTCATTCCGAACACGCCGCTTCATGATGGGGCGGTCATTATTCAAAAAAACCAAATCGCTGCGGCGGCCTGTTATTTGCCATTATCGGAAAGTCCGTTTATTTCGAAAGAGCTCGGAACACGCCATCGGGCGGCGCTCGGCATCAGCGAAGTGACGGACAGCGTCACCGTCGTCGTGTCGGAAGAGACGGGAGCAGTATCGTTGACGAAAAACGGCGAGCTGTACCGCGATTTAACGATCGATGAGTTTCGGGAGCTGTTGACCGGCGAACTTGCTCCAGCGACGAAGGCGCCTGCTTCTTCCCGTTGGCAGTGGAGGGGGAAGAAACATGGATAAGTTGATGGACCATCCTTGGTTTATTCGCGTTGTCTCCTTATTGCTGGCGATTATGCTGTATATGTCGGCCAATGTCGGGGCGAAAACTGGTGAGACGCGCAACACGTTTGGCCAGGAAGATACGGAAACGTTGGTCGATATTCCGGTGGTCGCTTACTATGATGAAAACAACTTGGTCGTATCGGGTGTCCCGAAATACGTGAACGTTACGCTCCAAGGACCCGCCAGCATTGTCAAGCCGACGGCTCTACAACGAAATTTCGAGGTGTATGTCGATTTAACGGAATTGCCATTAGGGACATACACGGTGCCGATCAAATACAGGGACATCTCCGACAAGTTGAAAGTGACGATTCAGCCTTCCTCGGCCAAAGTGACGATTCGTGAAAAAGTGTCGAAACAGTTTCCGGTCGGTGTTGAATTTTTCAATCGAAACAAAATGCCGGATGGCTATTCCGTTGGAGAACCGACGGTGAAACCAGATGCCGTGACGATTACCGGGGCGAAGGAACGAATCGACGAGATTGCCTTTGTCAAAGCCATCGTCGACTTAGATGGGGCGACGGAAACGCTGACGAGAGAAGCGCGCGTTCGAGTGTACGATCGACGGGGAAATGAGTTGGATATTGAGCCAGAGCCATCGTCGGTGGAAGTAACCGTGCCGGTGAAAAGCCCGAGCAAGACGGTGCCGGTTCAAGTGCAGACAACCGGAGAGCTGCCGGATGGTGTGCATCTTGTCAGCGTCACGCCGGAGCCGGATCGGGTCACGATTTATGGACCGAAGGAAGTGTTGAACCATATTGACAAGCTGGAAGGATTGACCGTTGATTTGGACGACATTACTGATGATGCGACGGTAGAGCTCGACGTTCCGCTTCCCGATGGCGCAAAAAGCGTCAACCCAGACAAAATCAAGGTCCATATTGATGTGGAAAAAGACGTCACGCAAACGTGGAAAGACGTGCCGATCGCTGTCGTCGGCTTGCCGGATTCATACAAAGCCGAATTTGTCAAACCGCTTGAAGGCAAAATTACGGTCCGCCTTGTCGGTCCGCCCGATGTCGTCCGCGGGTTGACAAAAGACGATATTCGTTTGTATGTCGATGTCGGTGGACTTGACACCGGCGAACATCAAGTTCCCATTCAATGGAACCACCCTGAACAAGTCCAATGGCAGCCGTCGGTGGAAACGGCGATGGTCCAGATTAGCGAAAAAGCGGCTGCACAATAAACTGCATAGTAAGGAGAGAGTGAACGAATGGGCAAATATTTTGGCACTGATGGTGTACGAGGAGTCGCAAATCGTGAATTGACGCCAGAGTTGGCGTTTCAAATCGGCCGCTGCGGCGGATACGTGCTGACCAAAAGCGCTGAGCGCCCGAAAGTACTGATCGGGCGCGACACCCGCATTTCCGGCCATATGCTGGAAGGCGCCCTGGTCGCCGGGCTTTTGTCGATCGGGGTCGAGGTGATGCGCCTTGGCGTCATTTCCACGCCAGGTGTCGCCTATTTGACGAAGGCGCTTGGAGCGCAGGCCGGCATCATGATTTCTGCCTCCCACAACCCGGTGCAAGATAACGGCATTAAATTTTTCGGCCCGGACGGGTTCAAGCTGTCGGATGAGCAGGAAGCCGAGATAGAAGCGCTCATCGACAGCGCGGAGGATATGCTGCCGCGGCCGATCGGGGCTGGACTTGGGCAAGTCAACGACTATTTTGAAGGCGGGCAAAAATACTTGCAGTATTTAAAACAAACGATCGATGAAGAAGATTTTTCCGGGATGAAAATCGCCCTCGACTGCGCGCACGGGGCGACGTCATCGCTGGCGACGTACTTATTTGCCGATTTGGATGCGGATGTCGTGACGATGGGGGCGTCGCCCAATGGGCTCAACATTAACGAAGGGGTCGGGTCCACCCATCCGGAAGCGCTCGCCGCATTTGTCAAAGAAAAAGGAGCGGATGTCGGGCTCGCCTTTGACGGCGACGGCGACCGTCTCATTGCCGTCGATGAGAACGGCAACATCGTCGATGGCGACCAAATTATGTACATTTGCGCCAAATATTTAAAAGAAACCGGCCGCCTCAAGCACCAAACCGTCGTCTCAACCGTCATGAGCAACCTCGGGTTTTACAAAGCGCTGGAGGCTCAAGGGATGAAAAGCGTGCAAACAGCAGTCGGCGACCGCTATGTCGTCGAGGAAATGAAGAAGAACGGCTATAATCTTGGCGGCGAGCAGTCCGGACACATCATCTTCCTTGACTACAACACGACGGGGGACGGCATGTTGACGGCGCTCCAGCTTGTCAACATCATGAAAATCAAAGGCAAGCCGCTTTCCGAATTGGCGGGGGAAATGAAAAAATACCCGCAGCTCTTAGTGAACGTCCGGGTGAAAGAGAAAGAAAAAGTGATGGAAAATGAGCAAGTGAAAAACGTGATCGCCGAAGTGGAAGCAGAGATGAACGGCAACGGCCGCGTTCTTGTCCGCCCATCGGGGACTGAGCCGCTTGTGCGCATTATGGCGGAGGCCCCGACCGAAGAAGCGTGCCGCGCCTACGTGGAGCGGATCGCCGATGTCGTCCGCCGTGAAATGGGGACGGAATAATCGACCGTCTGGACAACCACCCTATGCATAAACGGAACGTTCCCTTTCGTTTATGCATAGGGTATTTATATAAATAGTTGACGCCGCTGGGAATGTCCTGTAATATTAACGTTGTTGCCTTTTTTTGAAAGGAGGCGATGGCAGGGCGGAACAAGGAGATCAGGAACAGCAGTTGTTCCAGCGGATGGAACGTTTCAAAAAGAAAAACCGGTTGGTTGTTGCAATCGTTTTGACGACAAAAGCGCCTGGACTAAGCGTTGGACGGAAGAACGCTTAGTTGACGAGGAGGAGGTTTATCGAGGTTTTCGGCGGATGCCTCCCGGCTGGGGCGATGACAGCCGCAAGTCCTCTCTTAAAACAAAGGGGCGACCCTTTGCACAAAGGGGAGGATGTCATCGCGCAAATCGAAAGGGGAGTCTGCCGCATTGACGGTGAGGCCCCGTTGTTCTTTGACAACTGAACATGGAAGGATCTCATTAGCGGCAGCCTCCAAGATGAAAAGGAGGAACATTTGCCATGTGCGGCATTGTTGGCTATATCGGTTATCAAGATGTGAAGGAAATTTTATTGCGCGGATTGGAAAAACTCGAGTATCGCGGCTACGATTCGGCGGGGATCGCTGTGTTGAACGAAAGCGGCGTGCATGTGTTTAAGGAAAAAGGACGGATTGCTGATTTGCGCCGCATCGTCGACCCGAACGTCAACGCGACGGTCGGCATTGGCCATACACGCTGGGCGACACACGGGGCGCCAAGCCGAGTGAACGCCCACCCGCATCAAAGCGCTTCAGGCCGTTTTACGCTCGTGCATAACGGCGTCATTGAGAACTATGAAATGGTCAAGCGCGACTACTTGGCCGATGTCACATTCCAAAGCGACACGGACACGGAAGTGATCGTTCAGCTCGTGGAGAAGTTCGTCAACGACGGACTGGCAACGGAAGAGGCGTTCCGAAAAACGCTCTCGCTGCTAAAAGGATCGTACGCCATCGCCATGATCGATGCGCAAGACGAAAACACCATCTATGCGGCGAAAAACAAAAGCCCGCTTCTCGTCGGCTTGGGCGATGGGTTTAACGTCGTGGCGAGCGACGCGATGGCGATGCTTCAAGTGACGAATCAATTCGTCGAACTGATGGATGGGGAGCTCGTTATCGTCACGAGCGAGAACGTCACGATTCAAACGCTCAACGGCGAGACAGTCGAACGGAAGCCGTTTACGGCCGAGCTCGATGCAAGCGACATTGAAAAAGGAACGTATCCGCATTACATGTTGAAAGAAATTGACGAGCAGCCGTTCGTCATCCGCCGCATCATTCAAAAATACCAAGACGAAAACGGCGGATTGACGATTGACCAAGCGATCATCAACGAAGTGCTGAACGCCGACCGCCTGTACATTGTCGCGTGCGGAACGAGCTACCACGCAGGCCTTGTCGGCAAGCAGTTGATCGAGTCGTGGGCGAAAATACCAGTCGAAGTGCATATCGCCAGCGAATTTTCGTACAACATGCCGCTGTTGTCGGAAAAGCCGCTCTTCATCTTTATCTCGCAAAGCGGCGAAACGGCCGACAGCCGCGCTGTGCTCGTGCAAACGAACAAACTCGGCCATAAAGCGATTACGATCACGAACGTCCCAGGTTCGACGCTGTCGCGCGAAGCCGATTATACGCTCCTGTTGCACGCCGGTCCGGAAATCGCCGTTGCCTCGACAAAAGCCTATACGGCGCAAATTGCCGTGTTGGCAATTTTGGCGGCGGCCGCGGCAAAAGCGAAAGGCTTTGAGCTGGGCTTTGACTTGACGAAAGAGCTTGCCATCGTCGCCAATGTGATGGAAATGCTGTGCGATGCGAAAGAGGAAATGGAGAACATCGCGAGCGACTACTTGACCCTGACGCGCAACTGCTTTTTCATCGGCCGCGCCGTTGACTACTATGTCTGCCTAGAAGGCGCGCTGAAGCTGAAGGAGATCTCGTACATTCAAGCGGAAGGGTTCGCCGGCGGCGAGCTGAAACACGGCACGATCGCCTTGATTGAGGACGGCACGCCAGTGATTGCGCTTGCCACTCAGGAGCACGTGAATTTGAGCATTCGCGGCAACGTAAAAGAAGTCGTCGCCCGCGGCGCGAACCCGTGCGTCATCTCGATGCGCGGCCTGGAAGGCGACGGCGACCGCTTTATCATCCCATCCGTCCATCCGGATCTTACGCCGCTTGTCTCCGTCGTGCCGTTGCAGCTGATCGCCTACTATGCCGCCTTGCACCGCGGCTGCGACGTCGACAAACCGCGCAACTTGGCGAAGAGCGTGACGGTGGAGTAAGCGGTTCATTGGTCGGAAAGGCTGTTGTTGAATGACAAAAAAGTCGGGTACTTGACAAAAAAGTCGGGAACCGGACAAAAAAGTTAGGTACCGAACAAAAAAGTCGGGAACTGAAAGCCTGTTGGTGAATCCAGCAGGCTTTTGTTCTTTCTATTATCTGCGGAAAATAAAGTCGCATACTGAAAAATAAAGTTGGTAACTAGAAAATAATAATGGTAACTGGGAAAAGGTGTTGGCATAGGTTTATGCCAGCACTTTTTTATTTTCGATCAGATAGAATCACTAAAAAAAGCAGGATATTTTAAAAATATTTGTAATATTATGGTACAATTATTGTGAGATATCGATCTTCTTCAAATCACACTGGAGAACATAATTTTTTTAAAATGTGGTGACATGAATGGGGCATAGGCGACTAACGGGTGAGTTGTTTCAATAAGAAAACAGTATATGATTATTAAAAACGTTCAGATTTTAAATAAATTAGAAAGGAGAATCTACATCATGTCAGTTGATTGGAAAAGTGTAGAACATAGAATTTATACGATGTGTATGATTCAAAACGAAGATAAAGTTTTATTAATTAAACGACCTAACCATTTCGGTTTTCCGGGATATTTAGCACCAGGGGGAAAAGTGGAATTTCCAGAAAGTATCGTAGAAGGGGCTATTAGAGAAGTCAAGGAAGAGACAGGTTTAACCGTTTCAAATTTAATCTATAAAGGTTTGGATGAATATGTTAATCCAAAAGAAAATGTACGATACATGGTTTTTAACTATTGGACCAATACATTCGAAGGAGAACTCCTTGAAAATCCACCAGAAGGTGAATTGCTTTGGGTGCCGATTGATGAAGCATTAAACTTACCTATGCAAGATTGGTTCAAAGAAAGGTTCAATATGTTCTTTGAACCAGGAACATTCGAAATTCAACGCGTTTGGGATGCGGATTTGAACAAACAAGTGTCTGTTAAAATTACCCGAATGTAAGGAGAATATTACTTGTTAAGGGAATTTTTTATCGTCTGATGAAAATAAAGTTGTTCACTGAAAAATAAAGTTATATACTCAATAAATCAATAAAAGTGTTGACGAATTTTTATGCTAACAATTTTTTCTTTATTTCCGATCAAACAAATATTTGAATAATAAAAGGCATTTTAATAGTGTTTATAATATTGTGGTAAATTGGTTAAAATCGGTCTTATTTGATTTCTATGGAAGAATAAAATTTCTTTCATCATCTGTGATGCTGCGAAGCGATGCATGGGCGTCTAACGGGCAGTATAGTTAAAGAAGGAATCAAATGCTAAATATCTAATATATAGGTTCATCACCAAAAGTTGTACTTGCACCTGTCATGAAAGTATGTTAGCTGTTTCTAGCCGAACCCGCAATGCAAAACGCTGGATATTTCTGTATCCGTATCCCCGACGTTTCATCAGCTTGATCTTGTTATTTGTTCCCTCCATTTTCCCATTTGAATAAGGGGATAAAATGCACGATATGATTTCGTCTGTTCGTTTGACGAGTGATTTTGCGATGGCGCGAACAGCAGAACAAGGACAAAACAAATACCGATGAACCCAGGCGTTCAAACGACGTTTCGCTTGTCGCTCGCTTTGGCTTTTGGATACATAACGAAAATGTTGAAGGGATTGATAGACAGCCTGCAAGGAATCGCTCTCTTTCTGCCACTCCCGCACCGTTTGGCGTTCCTCCTCGGTGAGCTTCTCGGGGCGCTGGGTCAATAAGCGGCAAACATACCGGACATGCCCATGTTTCTTGTTCCCTTTTCCGAAGGATTTGCGGCATCGATCCAACGCTTCCGTAAACAATTGAATCACATGAAAATAATCGACCACATGCTTCGCTTCCGGACACGCCCCTTGAATCGCTTTTTTCATCGCTGGAGCCAAATCGCTCACGACATACTGAACAGAATCAGACACAGGAGCCAATACACGTCCAATGGCTTCCTCGTTCTTTCCTGCTTCAAGGGCATACACTTCTCCCGTTTCGGCATCCATGATCGCCACTCCGTAATCATGCCCTTTTCGAAACGCAAACTCATCGACACAAACTGCCTTTGGTTGGATGTCATTCGATAGGAAGGAAGGGGCATGGGTATAAAACCAACGTTCCACGGTCGTGTAAGGAAGCTTGAGCATACGAGCCACCGCCTGAATGGATGTTCCGATGCAAGATTGCGCCACCCATTGCTGAAACGCATCCGTCGCTACACTTCGAGGGGAAATTCCGGGATAAGACGTGCTGAATGTCATGCCACATGTACCACAACGTCTACGCTCCACAGGGAGTTCCACCCAAAAGATGCCGATCCGTTGAGCATACCCATGCATCCATTGCTTCTTTTTGCCTGTCATTTTGATTGTACGCTTCAAGCAGACAGGACATAATGGGCATTGTTCGGGTAGAGAAAGTTCGAAAATCCAACGTTCTTCTTCTTTTCGCACCTTTTGAATCAGTGTGAGTAAAATATTTGTGGGTGACATTCCGAAATGATCCCCGACGAGGGTTGCGAACTTTTGTTCGCGACGCTCGTCGGGGCCACCAAGCGAAGCGCGGTAGAAAAAAGCAAATGTCATGCAAAAAGGACTCTCTCCCTGCTATGATGGTGATTGTCAACATCAACCGAAAACAGGAGGGAGAGAGTCCATGAAACATCTTACCACAGAATGGCCTTTATTAAAAGAGCTGGAGGAACAATTAGTCAGAACTCTTCAAAAGGTGTTCGCTGTCTTGTTGGCGGCCCTTTTGGAGGAGATTGATCAACAACTGGCGGAAGCGCGGGACAAGCGCCGGTATCAGCTGAAAGACAAACGGCCGACTACGATCCAAACGCTGTTTGGAGAAGTGACGTTTCGACGGAACTACTACTATGATCGGCAGGCGGGGGCGTATACCTTCTTGCTGGATGCCGAACTGGGCTTTGATGGAGCGCAGTCGATCAGCCCTTGCCTCGAGGAAACGGCGGTCGAGTTGGCCGTAGAGTGCTCTTCCTACCGCAAAGCGGCCCGTACGTTGGAGTCGATCGTGGGGTATGCGGTCATGAGCCACGAGGCGATTCGCCAACTGGTGCTGGAGGCCCCTGTCTCGCTGCACCACCCTGTTTCCAAACGGCACGGCCGAGTGCTGTTTGTGGAGGCGGATGGGCTGTTCATTTCCCGCCAGGGGAAAGGGAAACGGGCGAAAGAAGAGAAAATCCTGGCGATTCACGAGGGATGGAAACGAAACGGTTCGCAGCTCGAGCTCGTGAACCGGCGCCACTACCTCCATGAAGGGGCGGGAGACGTGTGGGAACGGTTTGAAGAGTGGCTGATGAACGAATATGCCTATGATCCGTGCCGGGACCTTTTGATCATCAACGGCGACGCGGCGTCGTGGATCACGGCCTGCCGGGAGTATTTTGGGAAGCGGGCGTGCTTTCAGCTGGATCGATTTCATGTGGCGCGGGAGCTGCGTCAGTGTCTGTCCGGCCATCCGCGTTGGCGGGAGGTGCGGAAGAAGCTGGCGAAACAAGACGAAGAGGGGCTTCTGGTGGAGCTGAACAGCGCGGTCGGCACGTTGGAGGACGAAGCGAAAGAGAAGCAGATGGCTGCCATGATCCGCCGGATCGAGTCGATGCCGGGATGCATCCGGGACTATCGGGAGTGGCTGTCGGAGCAAGGGGTGGAGACGACCGGCATGCGTCCGATGGGCCACGCCGAGAGCGTGATGAGCCGGTTTGCGCATCGGGTGAAATCCCGCCGCAGCTGGAAAGACCAAGGGCTTCGGGCGTTTCTGAGGGCGATGGCGGCCCGAATCGACGGGATTTGGCGGAGAAATGGGCAGTTGGTGGAGGAAGAAGAGACCCGAACGGCAGCCTCGGCCTCGACGAAGTCCAAGCGGGTTGAACAGGCCAAACGGAAGGCAGGACGGTTGTGGGCAGATGTGGTGCGTCAGAATCTACCGTGTCTGCAGCGGTCATCCGGGACGCCGATCCATCAAGCGTTGTCGGCGCTTCGGGATTTTGGTTGGGTGTAAAAAAATGGAATACAATATCATCACCTCAAGATGAGGGATGAGAGTCCGAAAGCGCTTACGATATCAATTCCTGAAAATGGTTCGCTAACTAGTGATTGACAACGCCCGTAGTGAACCGAAAAAATGTTCTCCACAAAGTCTTGACTGACTCTTTGAATCAAAACATCTGGTAAATCGATGAGTTCTTTGATAAACTGAGCGTACATGCGAATTTTCCTCCAATGGTTTGGTTTGGTCACCTTTACCATACAGGAAAATTCGCATTTTTTGTATCCTCTATTTTCCCTATGCATACCTATCTTAAAATCTCAAGTACAACTTGTGGTGAAGAGCCTAAAAATTTCAAGGAACAGTTTAACATTTACCAAATAAACTGTTCCTAATTTTAAGTTTATTTATTATCAAAAGGTCGGAGCAGGAAATTCATCAATTTTGATACGAAGTAAACTATAAGGTTTCTGTCGTAAGTCTTTTCCATAATGAAATCTAGGCTGTCGATGTAATTGGTTCACAATGACATACAAATATTGATCCGGACCAATTGACAAAGTATCCGGCCACAACATTCTCGGGTCATGTATGATCGTTTCCATTGTGCCATTTGGCAATATCTTGCGGATACAGTTGTGTTCATAATCTCCAGCATAAACATTTCCCTTTGCATCAGTGATCATTCCATCAGATGCACCTTTTTCTCCCCAATACTCCACATAATAAGGTAATTCCATGTCCGGTATGCTTCTGTCTCTCAGGGCTTCTGTTGTGATCGAGAACAGATGACGACTGGTTAGTGGACAAAAAAATAATACCCTTCCATCAGGCGAAATCGCAATACCGTCAGAAGCCAGTCTAAATGGAGAAGTACTGCCATCTTTATTTCGATTCATTAATACTTTTCCTTCTACTTTCGGTATAAAATAGGGATCGGGTGAAGTTGAATTTGCCCCATTTAACCGTCTGAAGGCGTTTCCATCTGCTAAATCTACGACGATTATAGCTCCTGGTCCTGTTGAAGAAGAATCCGTTATATAAGCATACCCTGCTTTTCCAACACGAAAATCAAAACGGACATCATTCAAATAAGTTGTAGGCAAGACAACATCTTCTGTAAAGGTATATACTTTTCTTATTGTATTCGTTTCTAGATCAACAGCGACTAATTTTGCCCCCCCTTTAATAGGTTCAGAAAAATTGGGTGCAGCTGTATCTAATACCCAAAGTGTTCCCCTTCCATCAGCAACTACACTTTGGACACTGATAAAAGTCCTTGTGATATTCTCGGGGTTAACCAAATTGGTTTGTAAATTAGGATAAGGCAGCAATTTATCCTCAACAATTTCCGCCACCGTAAATTTAACATCGTCTCCCCATCTCGGGAAGCAAACGAAAATACGACCGGTTTCTGAAACAGTAACACCTGTAGGCATAGCCCCATAAAATGGATAAACCAGTTCAAAATTACCAAAATATTTTTCACTAGGTAACATAGGTATCATCATATCCTCCCTCTATAAATGTTGATATATCAACGGTTGTAGCCGTTTCAGGGGTGTCAAAAAAATATTTTTCGACAAAGTTTCTAACATTATTTCTTAAATATGTGTATATCTTACATTGACTGGGTACGCTTCGCGGCCACTACTGGTTAAATTTGGTTGTAGTGGGGGAAGCGTATGGGATGCACCATGGATCTCTGCATCGCTGATGATGACGAACCCTCCCATGTCTCTTGGCATCCTTGTGCCTACATTCCTTCGTTCGGTCTAGTCATCAGGCAGAGGCCGGCTAAGCTCCTTTAGGGACTCAAGGTCGAATGGATGATATCGCGCCAGCTTCTCCGTGTCATCCTTGTTGTCTAGAGAATCGAGACTATAGGCATCAAGCAGCCGTTTCGAGGCCAAAGATGTCCCACATCATTCGCTTCACGTCAAACGCCTGTCGTTTCGTACACACCGCATGCAGTACCTTCAGTAATTTTCCGCATAACACTACAATGGATTGCTTCTTCCGCAACGGATTATCAGGACGTGTCGTGTAATATTCGTGCAGCTGCCGAAACGCTTCGTTGTGACGGATCATCGGCATCATCACCCGGAACAGAAGGGCGCGCAACCGCCTTCTTCCACGCTTGGAGATCCGTTTTTGCCCTTTGTGTTGGCCGGAGGAATGTTCCCGCAGCGTCAGGCCCGCTAATTTGATAAGCTGCCGCGGATCCTGATAATGGGAGAAACTCCCGATCTCTGATAACAGTTCTACGATGGTCGCATCGCCTAAGCCCGGAACGGTCTTCAGCCATTCGTATTCGACCGATGTCTGTACGAGTTCAATCAGCTGCTCTGTCAGTGCCTCGATTTCTTCTTCCAGTTGGCGGTACCGGCGGACAAGCGTGGCAATTTCGATACGGGCCATCTGTTGTCCTTCCGTTACGCCAATGGAGTGTTGGGCCAATTCCATCAACTTCTTCGCTTTCGGCTTTTGTGGCGATTGTAATCCCTCACTTTGCCGGTAAAGGGCCAGCACCTCTTCTAGTTCTTTTCCTGCCAGATCACTCGGAAATGGCGTATATTCCAGCACCGCGAGCGCCATTTTCCCAAATGACGGGAAGACTTGGGAAAACTCCGGAAAATATCGATCAAGCCAGCGAATCATTTGATTTCGAATCGCTCCCTGTTCTTCCACCAATTTGGAGCGAAATGTCGCTCCCACGCGCAGATCCGCCTCCATCCCTTTCAGAATACGCGGATAGCTGAATCGGCCGTCTTTCACTAACCGGGCAATGACGAGCGCGTCTTTCGCATCATGCTTGGTTGGAAGGTTATCGTCCAGCTCTTTGGATCGCTTCACGTGCATCGGGTTTGTCATGACGAGAGGAATGCCTTTCTCATCAAGAAAATAGGCGAGATTCAGCCAATAATGTCCCGTTGGCTCGATGCCAACGATCACCTCGGTTTTTCCAAATTCCTTCATGGCTTCCACGATGCACTGGTACAACCATTCCAATCCTTCTCTCGATTGCAGAACGGGAAACGGCTTTTTTAACACCCTCCCTCGCTCATCCACAAAGCAGGCATAATGTTTTTTCTTTGCAATATCCATCCCAACAACCAGCGTTTAAAATGTGTTACACAAAATTTTATACATCATCGATCTTCATAAGTTTACTACTGATCTTCATAAAACGTTAATCATTTGTGGACAAAATTTTTGGCAACTATCCATCACATTCTTTAATGTATGATGCGATTCAATGAATGATGAGAGACAAAAGCACAAAAAATTTAGGAAAAATTTAACATAGACAAGTAGAAAGAAAAACCGTTTTCGTTATATATGAAGCTTCCCGCAAGCCGTCCGAAGAGCACAGGTCCTTTATGCGCCTAACAAGCAAAAATTACAATGGGGTGAGGCAAAGGAAGAAGCGTCCTCGGGAAGGAGGTAAAAAATAAAACGCATTTTTAGCCTGTTCCATTTTTTTAAATGCAACGGCCTAAAAATGCGCCAGGACAAGACTAAAGAATATTGCTTTTATAGCGAAAGAACCTCTCTTATCGTTCTATATACATGCTCATTGAAAAGTTAACCTTCGCATAAGCGGTGCCCACTCCGGTTATACTGCTCCTAAGGAAAAGTATGGAAAAGGAGCGGAATTCTGCATGAAACGTCTCAAAATCACCAACGATCACGGATGGACACCTCGGACACTTCGCAAACAGGAACGGAAAATCAAAAACACCCTTCTTCGCCAACGGGTGATGGCGGTTCGCCTGGTCATGGAAGGCTATTTGGGCAAAGAGGTGGCCTCCATGGTCAACGTGTGCCGACAAACCGTTTCCCATTATGTGTCGCTGTTCAACGAAGGTGGTCTGGAGCTCTTGCTTCATCGGGATTTCGCCCCCGGGCGGGAGCCGTTTCTCACCGAAGAACAGCAGGAAGAGATCAAACAGCTTGTGTTGACCACCACTCCCGCCGAACTGGGCTGGGACGTCGCTTCGGCGTGGAACACCAAACTCCTGCAATCCTATGTCGAAAAGCACTTCGGTGTTTGCATTTCCCGCGAAGCGTTGCGAAAACTCCTGCACCGCAAAGGGCTGTCGTGGACACGACCGACGTACACACTGGCGAAAGGGAACCCGGATGAGCAAAAGCAATTGGAAAAGCAAATGGATCTGATCAAAAAACTTGATCACCAAGGACACAGAAGATGCCGTTCTTCTGTACATCGATGAAACCCATATCCGCTCTTACCATGTCTTGCGGTCCACATGGTCAGAAGTCGGCCGCCAAAAACAAGTGCCGACGTTCGGCCATCATGCCCACGTATCGCGGTTTGGCGCGGTCAACATCCACGATGGCGAAACGGTGCTTCATCAAACGACTGCCGCGCCAATGCCGCGACGTTCTTGAATTTCTTGAGAATGCTCAAAGAGCGCTATCCGGACCGTCTCATGGTCTTGGTGTTGGATAACGCCCGCATTCACCATGCCAAAATGGTCAAGGAGTTTTTGCGGGAAGAAGGGCAGTGTTTTCACTTTATTTACCTTCCTCCCTATTCGCCACAGCTGAACCCGATCGAACGCTTATGGAAATGGCTGAAAGATACGGTGATTGCCAATGTCTTTCACAAGGATCGCAACGATATCATTCAAGCCATTACTCGGTTTGTCAACTACATCCACGAACGTCCGGAGGAAGTGCTGCAGCGCTTAGGGTGTGCAGGATGACTGAGAAGTTAACTCTTCATGTTGCATGTATATAGAAAATAATCATTTAAGGAGGATTGTATATGAACAAAATTGGAAAAATTTCTTTACTATTATTTTGCAATTTAATCACTGCTATAATAATGGGAACTTTTGCGTATAAAACTTATAACGAGTCAAAAATCGTACAAAGTGTTATTTTTGCCGCGGCTTGTATCTCAACGTTCATTGTTGTCATATTATCACTTGTGCCCAATCGTAACGATAATAAAAGACGTTCAAAACTGTGAAATTTGAACGTCTTTTAATTTTCCATCCATTAATCAACAACAAACATTAACAGAGCCAATATAAAAAAGAACTAGTCGAAATCATAGCAACATTAGATGGAAGTTTGCTAAAATATGAAAAGAAATAACAAGAAAGAAGGTCAGGCGTGTTGATTATCCAATAAAATCCAAAGGGTATAGAAAAAAGAGCACCTTTCCTGTAGAATGTGAGTAGCGACACAAACAAACCCAGGAGGTGCTCTCTATGAACAAGCATACCACACTCCCGAATTTGATGCAAAAACTTGTTTCGGATGAAGAGATTCAACGGATTGCCGAAGCGGTTGGGTATCGTGATTCGTCTCGAACCTTTCCGTTGCGCGAGTTGATTCACTTCTTCCTGCTGGCCGCCATGCATCAATGGAAAAGCTTTCGCCACGGAGCCGATGTGGGGCCTCTGTATGGATTGCCGCGATTCCATTATTCAACTGTATCCAAGAAAGCGAAAGAAGTTCCCTATGACATCATGAAACGCTTGTTGGCGTTGATCATTTCCAAGTGCAACCGCCAAACCCGCCGTTCGCTTCGGTTTCCCAAACCGCTTCGGGTGGTGGATTCGACGACCGTCACGGTCGGGAAAAACCGCCTGCCATGGGCGCCGTATCACGGCGAACGCGCCGGAGTGAAGCTGCACGTCGCGTATTCGCCGGGATCCTCGTTGCCGGCAGACGTGGTGGAAACCATCGGACTGCGTCATGATGGCCCGGTGGGAGAACAGTTGACGAACGCTCAACAAGTGCTGGTGGAAGACCGGGCGTATTTCAAAATCGAACGCCTCGATCGATTTGTGGAGCAGCATCAGCTCTTTGTCATTCGGATGAAGGACAACATCGAACTTCATCAGAAAAAAAGCTTGAAACGCCTTTCCAGCACATCCTCATCGGTTCAAGCCGACTTCACGTGCCAGTTGGGGACGAAACAATGCCGCTCCACCAAGCGTCACCGGGTGGTGATCTTTCGAGATGCGAATGGCCGCGACATTCGGGTCGTGACGAACCTCTTCCATGCGTCTGCGGAAACCATTGCCGACATGTACCAACAACGTTGGACTGTTGAGGTCTTTTTCCGTTGGGTGAAGCAATATCTGAATGTCCCGACCTTGTTTGGCACGACGGAAAATGCGGTATACAACCAACTGTTTGCGGCGTTCATCGCGTATGTGTTGCTGCGATGGCTGTATGATCAAACCAAAAAACAGACGAACGTCTCTCTTTCCTTCATTTCGTTCGTTCGCCGTTTTTTCTCTGGGCAGCTTCCTCTCGATTGGAAATCCGGGATGGCCGCTGCTTTGTTTGAGTATGCCCAAATTTATGGAAGGCGTATGTATAATTTTGGATAATCAACACTCGTGATATTGATTTATCAAGCGGTTTCCCAATATACCCCTTCCCGCTATGATCCAATTCGTCTTCTCCATTTGTTCACTCAAATTATTTCCTTGGACATTTCCCAACATTCCGTTTTCGTGCTCCCTGCCGCCTTTTCTACTAATTTCTTCCAAAACGAAGGACACTTTTTATTTTCCTGGTTTTTTGTTCCAACTGGTTCCTCAAAGTCTCAAACCCCTTGCGGCTCTAGGGAAGAGAGAGTTTGAGGGGAGAGGGAGGGATGGACATGAATTATTGTCTCTTGACATAGTAGGGAAATCAAAATGGGATCATCGCGTTCTTACGGTTTGTTACTTAAAGGGGGCAGGCGAAAGGAAAATCATTTTTTGATGTGATTTGATCAGGAAATTCGGGACTTATCCTATGCTTTGAACTTTATGATATACAAAATCAATATTCGTTTGATGTTAAACAAAGCAATATAGGTCAAAAAAATCATGGTTTCTTCTGTTATCTTATTTGTAAGGAGGTGTAAGGAGGCCTATGAAATGAGCTACAGTCCCATTATTCAAAAAACGATTGAATATATAGAGACTAATTTGCATGAAGAATTATCTTTAGAAAACATTGCTCAGTTTGCTGGTTTTTCAAAGTACCATTTTCATCGTATTTTTCAAAAAGAAGTTGGTGTGACTGTATCTGAATATGTTCGATATCGAAGAATTGCTAATTCAGCCAACATGCTGCTTTATACGGATAAAAAGATAATAGATATTGCTTTCTATTATCGCTTTGAAACACAAGAATCATTTACCCGTTCGTTTAAGAAATATTATCAATTACCGCCAGGACAATACCGCAAAATCATGGGTAAATTAACTTTACAAAGGGAGGATGTCATGTTGAAAAACGAACAATTGAAAGGATGGAAATTAAGCGGAAGTCACCCGTTTAATTATAAAATGGGAATTGACAGAGAAATCTTTCACAAGGGGAAAGCATCTGGATTCTTAAAGGCTGTTACTGTCCAATCTCAAGCTGAATTTGCCACAATGATGCAACAATTTAAGGCAGAAAAGTATCTTGGTAAAAGGATAAAACTTTCTGGGTTTATAAAATCAAAAGGTGTTGATGGATTCTGTGGGTTTTGGATGCGAGTGGATGATGCACTTGGGGATGTGTTGCAATTTGATAATATGAGTGACCGCCCGATTGTAGGAGATACTGAATGGAATCATTACTATATCGTTTTAGATGTTCCTAAAAATAGTGCAGTCATATCTTTTGGTGTTTTACTTTCGGGGAAAGGGCAAGTATGGATTGATGAACTTAAATTTGAGGAAGTGGATGAGCGTACACCAACAACAAATATTGATTTTACAGTTGACCTTTTAGACGAGCCTACCAATTTATCTTTTGAAGAGTGGGAGTAGATGATATTTATCCCCGTAAAATATATCCGTCCAGGAAAAAATGTCCAAGAAGCCGAGCAGGGGCAGGGTTTTGCCTGGGTCCATGCTGGGCTTTTCTTCGTTTGAAAGGAGTACTCACTGTCTCCTTTTCGCCTGATTTCTTTCAAATTAGCGGACATGATTTATTTTCCCTTAACATAGCAGGGAAATCAAACATGATGAAAGCATGGTTCGGATAGTGTGAACGCTTGGAAGGGAAAGGCGAAAGGACATTTAGAAAAGACTGGAATGGATCAATGTGCATTTCATCGGCACTGGCCTGGTGTGTGATACAATATTTGATGCGAAGTATATTTAAGTCAGGAAGATCATGGCTCACTTGCCTGAATGAAAGGTGCGATTACAATGGACTGTTGTGCTCCGACAAACCGTGGAGAAACGACGGAAACAAACTGCCCGAAATGCGGGCAAAACGGAAGACGTGTGCCGCTAATCACGCTCAAGTCCCTGCTGAAACCTGCGGCTTTGGCAACGCTCGTCCCTGACCGAGACTACGCCTTTTGCCCGAACCCGTCCTGCGAAACGGTCTATTTTGCATCGGACGGACCGCTGACCTTTGCCGCGGGAGACTTGAAAGTGCCCGTGTTTCAAAAGGATTCGGCGATGGATGTCCCCGTTTGTTACTGTTTTGATTGGACAAGGGAACGTATCGCAGAAGCCGTGCGGCACGGCGGGGAGCCGCTTCAGGAAATCAAGGCCCATGTCCAGGCGGGGCGTTGCGGTTGTGAGGTGAACAACCCCCAAGGGGCTTGTTGCATGGGAAACGTGGCGGAATTTATTCGACAGGTGAACGGGAACTGACCTGTTGAACATGGATCGGTTGCACGCTTATCCAACCATCTTTTAACCAATCATCGACCTGCACAATTATCAGCACCTGCCCATCCGCATATGACATAGAAGTTCTTCAAAAAAACAGGAGGGAACTTCTATGTTTTTGATTCCAGAGCACCAGGAGAGGTACGAGCATTTCTTGAAGCCTTTGTATGGAATGCTACTTGAAATTTCGTGGTTGTTGCGGCTCTTGCAGTACCAGTTTTTTGCCTGCGGAGTTAAAACCGAATGTGAACTACCAGATAAGGGCGAAGTTCGTAGGGACAGGGGATAGGAATTATGTGGTATGCGACGAATGTTATAATTTAATTCGAAGCGAGTTTCCTGATTTATTTGCAAATCAATGATTTTACATAGATGCGAACAGTGTTCATGAAAGGATGGGAAAAATGACCCTAACAGATAGGATTATAACTTTATTAACAGAGAAGGATGGGTTAACAGATCGGGAAATTACTGATATCTTATTGGGTAAAAATAATCCGCAACAATCAGTGAATCAAGCCTGTAGAAATTTGGCGAATAGAGGTTTGCTTAGGCGGGTTGTCCGTAAGGATGGTTTAATAGGTAATTTTTTAACCGATGACGGATTAGTAGTGAATTCGGCTCAAGGAAACGATTCCAAGATAACAGAGAATACAGATTCGAAGTTGAAAGAAGACTATATTAAAGAGGTCTTGCAGGCATACCTGCATTCAGAAGGATGGGAAACACAAATTGCGTGGGGAAAAACACCTGGAATTGATATAAACGCAATCCGAGGTAATGAGCGTTGGATTATTGAGGTGAAGGGTCTAGGAACATCAAATCCAATGAACGTGAATTATTTCTTAGGGGTATTGGCGGAAACTTTGCAAAGAATGGAGGATCCCAATGCCAAATACAGCATCGCATTACCAGATGTGAAACAGTTTCGAAATCTTTGGGACAGGCTACCTCTGTTAGCGAAGAAGAGAACAGGAATCACGGCATTATTTATCGATGAACAAGGCAATGTCAGCGAGTGCCTATGATAAAACCTAAAGATTGGTCTGTCATACCTAGCACCCTCTTTAGCTTTCCTGTCACGAATTGACACTTGAAAAATGGAGATCATTTGGCTGAGTTGGTTAGACAGGCGGGAAGAGTCTAACCTGTTCGGGTTTCATGGCGGCGAATGGCCACCGCTTTTTGAGGGTTTCTTTTCCTCGCGATGCTTCCGTTTGCCCGTGTGCTCTTGTCACGCCAGACTGGGCCATTGCATAAGATAGTAGCAGATTCCAAGTGTGAGGAGAGTGAACAGGCAATTGAATCCGAATTACGCCCATCCGTATATTAGCACTCATTGGCCTTACCCGATGTCCAGTTACTGCCCCCCTCATTATGACTGGTGGAGCTGGTCACCGTATGCTTGCGGTATGCTACAACATGCAAGGAACGACAGGTTTCCTCCCATCAAATTGAGAGATTACGGCGGAAAACCGTTCGTTGTCAATATTGAGAGAGCCGCCGAGCAAAATCAAAATTTCCGAACCGCATTATGGACAGGAAAACATTTGCAAGTGACGTTGATGAGCATTGAGGTAGGAGGAGATATCGGACTGGAAGTTCATCCGAATGTGGACCAGTTTATTCGTATTGAACAAGGACAGGGTCTTGTGCAGATGGGGGAACGAAAAGACCGTCTGGATTTTGAAAGAAGAGTGTCCGAAGATGACGCGATCATGATTCCAGCTGGGACGTGGCATAATGTGACCAATATAGGGCATGTTCCCTTGAAGCTATATTCCATTTATGCTCCGCCCGAGCATCCGTTTGGCACGGTTCACAGGACGAAAGCCGAGGCCATGGCCGCTTATCGGTGACTGATTTGGCAGTTTCGTTGGAAACCAGAGTTATGTCAGGTTTTCAATTGATTATGGGAAAAAGTGGCCGCAGAGCCCTTCGTCAGGGGTGTTCTGCGGTTTTTGCTTTCAAACGAGGGGTGCCGCCTGCAACATTTAGGGGTTCGGGATGGCTTATGCGGGGACAAGTATGATATCGGTAGTGTGTCTCATGTGGCATTCGGTGTTGGGACAACATGGCTTGGGAATTTGCTGTGGAACATGACATTTATCCATTCGTTTGAGGCGGAATGATAATCTCTGCCTCAATGACTGCTTTATCATAATGATGTCGGTGATTTTTGCCCATGCCGGAGCGAAAACGATTTGCGTATGACCAGATCAATGAGCTTTGGCAAGGGGACTTATCCAATGGACCCACGATTCGAGTCAATGGGAAAGCCCAGAAAACGTTTTTGATCGCCTATATCGATGACTGCTCGCGGTTGGTGCCGTACGTATAGTTTCCCTTCGGAGAAGTTTGACGGGCTGCGGATCATCAAAGGAAGCGGTGCTTCGTTGCGGGAAGCCGAAGCGCATTTACTCGGACAACGGGAAAATTTGTTGGAAATCTTCATCTGAAAGAGCGTGCAAATGTTCCGAAAGAATGTGCAAAATCCGGAACAATCCGCAAAAATTTTGCACATTATTTCCGAATCTGCCTGAAATAATTTGAAAAAGGGATTCTGAAATAATGTGCTAATTTACACTTTGAAATAACGGTTTTCCCCGCGGAATTCCTTCCAAGGCTGCGGACTATGAATGATGACGAGGTCAATGTAATCAATCCCAAGCTTGGCTAAAGACTCCTCAATCGATTGGGCGGCAGCGTCATAGTTCTTTAATTCTGCCGCAATTTTTGTCGTGATGAACAGTTGTTCCCTTGCCACGCCGCTCAAACGGATTCCTTCGCCGACACCTGCTTCGTTCCCATAGGCTTGCGCCGTATCGATATGGCGATAGCCGATCGATAGAGCTTCACGCACGGCTTGTGCAGCTTGCGTCTCGTCCATCAGCCAAGTGCCAAGGCCTACTTTTGGGATTTTCACGCCATTAGATAGTGAGAACGTTTCAGCAAACATGTTTTCTCCTCCTTAACATGTGGATGATGGAAAAATGACAACTTATACCGCTAGTGTTGGATTCTCCAATTCAAAGTACGGTACGATTTATCGACTTCTGTTACATGATTATAAAATGGAATGGCGAATCTTCAATAATTAATTGAAGGTGATTTGTTGATTAATGAACGCTTTCATTGAAAACGTCGATGTTCACATTCGTTGTATTCCTTTCTTGCCTAATCTTTTTCAAAGATAATTGACAGTTCCTTCTTGTTTGTTGAATTTGCAACAAATCGTGTTGTTTTAACTATTGAAAGCGTATGGGTCGTGTTTATAATGATGAACAGATGTTGATTGATATTCAGGAGGGGGTTTTGGAATGATTACTGCCAAAGCACGCGCTGTCTTCAGCCCGGAAGGACCTTTTCAACCGACGGTGATTGAGCGCCGCGATCTTCAGCCCCATGATGTTCTCATCGAGATTCAATACGCAGGCATTTGCCATTCGGACATTCATACGGCTCGCGGCGAGTGGGGGCCGGTGCAATATCCGCTTGTTCCCGGTCATGAAATCGCAGGGGTTGTCGCGCAAGTCGGTTCAGCGGTGACGAAGTTTTCGGTCGGCGACCGCGTCGGCGTCGGGTGCATGGTGGATTCGTGCCGTGAGTGCGAACCGTGCCGAAGAGGAGAAGAGCAATATTGCGCCGACATGGTGGGCACGTATGCGGCCGTCGACAAATACGGGCAATATACGCAAGGCGGCTACTCGACCCACATCGTCGTTCATGAAGATTTTGTCCTCCGCATCCCCGACAGCATCGCCCTGGATGTCGCCGCTCCGCTGTTGTGCGCAGGAATCACGACGTATTCGCCGCTCCGCCATTGGCAGGCCGGCCCTGGGAAAAAGGTGGCGGTGGTCGGGCTTGGCGGACTGGGGCATATGGCGGTGAAATTCGCCCATGCCATGGGGGCCGAAGTGACGGTGTTATCGCAAACGTTGAAGAAAAAAGAAGACGGGCTGCGCCTTGGGGCTGATCATTACTATGCCACAAGCGATCCCGAGACGTTTACGAAGCTCGCAGGTTATTTTGATTTGATCATCAATACGGTCAGTGCGCCCATTCAGTTGGACGCTTACCTTTCGCTGTTGGCGCTCGATGGCACGTTGGTGAACGTCGGCGCGCCTGCCGAGCCGCTGTCGTTGAACGTCTTCTCGCTCATTCCGCAGCGCCGGTCGTTCGCCGGGTCGATGATCGGAGGCATTCGCGAAACGCAGGAGATGCTGGAGTTTTGCGCGGAACACGGTATCGCTCCCGAGATTGAGGTCATTTCCGCCGACGAGATCGATCAAGCATGGGAGCGCGTTCTGGCCTCGGATGTCCGGTATCGGTTTGTCATTGATATTCACACGATGAAAAACGAGTAAATCGCGGGGAGCAGGGTTGTTTCGGCAAGCGCGTTTGGATAGACCAAAACAGGGAAAAGGAGTCCATCATGTTAAGGGGCCCCTCTTTCCCTGCCGCATCATTGTCCTCTCGGATTGTTCGGCTGGCTGAAAAGAATCAATTGGAATCCACGATGAGGAGGTTAAAATGCAAGATCAACGAAAACAGAGGAGAAGCTCATTGGCTTTGGTGCTAGGTTCGTTTTCAGCATTGGGCCCTTTTACGGTCGATATGTATCTTTCGTCACTCCCTAGAATTACGGACTTTTTTGAAACAAGTACGTCGATGGTTCAAGCCAGTTTGACCGCTAGTTTGCTAGGGATTGCCTTAGGGCAAATCTTTATGGGGCCTTTAAGCGATGTATATGGCCGACGAAAACCATTGGTGTTTTCCATGATTCTGTACGTTCTTTTCTCTATTGGTTGTGCATTTTCGCCAAACATCGGCGTGTTTATTAGTTTGCGTTTCTTTCAGGGCTTTTTTGCGTCTGCCGGGCTGGTCATTCCACGCGCGATTGTGCGCGATTTGTATAGCGGTACCGAAATGACGCAGTTTGTTTCCCTCTTAACGATGATTGGCAATATTGCTCCTCTTGTTTCTCCAGTTGCCGGGAGCGCCGTTGTTTCTTACACTTCATGGATCGGCGTGTTTCTTTCTCTCGGGTTGCTCGGAATAGCGTTATGGGTTGTGGCGGTATGGGGCATAAAGGAGACTCTCCCTGCAGAGCGGCGAATTCCAAGCCGTTTGACCACCATATTGCAAAACTATAAACAGATGCTTCGAGACCGTATTTTTATGGGTTATGCGTTCATTACTGGTATATTGTTTGCCGGGGTCTTTGCCTATGTTGCCGGCACCCCTTTTATTTATCAAAACCTTTACGGTGTATCACCGTTGATGTTTTCCATTTTATTTGCCATGAATGGGGGGGCTATCATGCTTGGCTCCCAGTTTGTGAAACGTTCGGCAGGTCGATTGGCGGAAAATCACCTTCTGCTGATTGGGCTGACGTTGGCGTTTCTTTCGAGCGGCGCCGTCATGGTTGTCGCACTTTCTCATGGACCGTTATGGGTTCTTGTGGCCGCGTTGTTTTTGTTTGCCGCATCTATCGGGATCATCGGGCCTGTAACGTTTTCCTTAGCGATGGAATCGCAAGAGCGCATGGCCGGAACAGCGTCTGCGATTCTAGGAATTCTTCCATTTTTATTCGGCTCCTTTGCCTCGCCGATTGTCGGCATCGCAGGGGAATATTCGGCTGAACCATTTGGCGTCCTCATTTTTGCGACAAGTTTGTTGTCCATTTTCGTGTACGTTGTCTTGATGAAACGATCTGCCCCCGTGCTCCCTATGAAAAAAAGGAAGATTTGACAACAATGCTGAACGGAGCGTTTGTTCCTGTTGGCGGCAAAGGATTATTTCAATGCCAGAGATTTTGAGGGATGAAGGGAGACCGATCTGGTGAAACGATTACGATCAGCGGCTTTCGCTTTGACATTGCTCCTTACCGTTGCAGCTTGTGATGGAAATCAAGAGAATCCGGCTTCTGATGAGGCTGAGACGGCTGGCAATCCATCAACGAATGAACCGGGGCATTCCGATGCAGAACGAGAAGAGAACGGCGAGTATTCCGCCGCAAATGGAAGTGAGGCTGCTGCAGATGAAGAGAAAAGCATCCAAAATGCAAAAATAAAATTGACGTTTGATCATGAGGAAGTCATCGTCAACATGTATGACAATCCGACAAGCAGGGATTTACTGAGAAAGCTTCCTCTCACACTCACGTTCGAAGACTTCAACGGATTTGAAAAAATGAGTATATTAACAGAGGGGCTCAGTACGGAAGGTGCGCCAGAAGGTGTTACGCCGAAGGCTGGGGATTTTGCTTATTATGCTCCTTGGAAGGACATTACGATTTTTTATGATGACTGGCACTATTCGCCCGGGCTGATTCTATTAGGGAAGGTTGAATCTGATATAGAAGAGCTTTCGCGTAAGTTGGCCGGCATGAAGGATGATTTCACCGTGACCATTGAAAAAGTAGAATGAGGAATGTCCAGGAGTGTACGTTCTGACATTGACCGAAGCAGAGAAACGGTTTTATGTATCGAAATGAGTATTTCGAGAAATGGATGGTGGGAGTGTTGACGGACAAAAAGGTGGCGCTTGTAACCGGCGGGAATCGGGGGATCGGCTATGAGTTGGTCAAACAGTTGGCGTTGAAGGGCTATACAGTCGTTTTGACAAGCCGGAATCGCGAAAAAGGGCGTGAGGCTGCCCAACGGCTAAGGGCAGCCCATCTTGACGTTTCCTTTGTGCCGATGGATGTTGCGAATCGGGAAAGCATCCGTCAGGCGGCGATCATGGTCGAGGAGCAGTATGGAAAGGTAGATGTATTGATCAATAATGCGGGTGTGTACTTGGAGGGAAATGGAAAATTGGCCTACGCGGATCCTTCCATTCTCGAACAAACAATGGCCACGAACTTCTTCGGCGCTTATTATGTCATTCATTTCTTTCTTCCTCTTATGGAAAGACAAGGATATGGGAGGATTGTGAATATTTCGTCTGAATATGGCGCGATGAGCGAAATGGACGATTCCGGAGCAGGCGCTTATAAGTTGTCGAAGCTTGCTCTCAACGGCTTGACAAGGCTGATCGCAGCGGAAGTGAGCGGTGATATTAAGGTGAACGCGGTCGACCCGGGATGGGTTCGGACGGATATGGGCGGGCCATCGGCTCCCAGAACGCCAAAGCAAGCGGCTGAGTCGATCCTTTGGCTGGCGGAGATCGGGCCTGACGGGCCGAACGGCGGCTTTTTCCGGGATGGAAAGCGAATCGATTGGTAATGGGCGGCGTGGAAGTGAATACGGTGTGCCTGTTGTCTCAATAGGTATGGTCGGGCGTTCCCGTGTGGGGACGCCTTTTCTTTTTGTTGTTTTGCAGAAAAAATTTAATTTAAATCAACAATTATTTATTGATAAACGATAAGACATTCATTACAATAAAGTCGAAAACGAGTCAGTGAGGTGTTTCGATGAAACGGGAAACGTTGTTTTTGAAGGCGTCTTTAGTGTTGATCGGCCTTCCGGTTTTGGCATTGTGCCTATTTTTGGTTCCTGCGCTTGCGAAGGTGGCTGCCAAGCTCGTGCCGACATTCCCTTCGATCAAGTATTTTGTTTATGTTGTGTTTGAGGCGTCCGCGCTGCCGTTCTACTTCGCTTTGTATCAGGCGTTTCGGTTGTTAGTATATATTGACCGAAACGACGCGTTTTCCGAGGCGTCGGTGAAAGCGTTAAAGACGATCAAACATTGCGCTGTCGCCATCAGCGGGCTGCATTTGCTCGCTTTGCCGCTGTTTTACTTGTTCGCCGAGAAAGGCGACGCTCCGGGGGTCATTTTCGTCGGTTTGATTGTGCCGTTTGCGTCGCTTGTCATCGCTGTGTTCGCCGCGGTGTTGCAAAAGCTGCTGCAGCAGGCGATTGAAATCAAACAAGAAAATGAGTTGACCGTTTGAGGTGGATGGTATGCCAATTATCGTGAATCTTGATGTCATGTTGGCGAAGCGGAAGATGAGCGTCACCGAGCTGTCGGAGAGAGTCGGGATCACGATGGCGAATTTGTCGATCTTGAAAAACGGGAAGGCGAAGGCGATCCGTTTCTCGACGCTCGAAGCCATTTGCAAGGCGCTCGATTGCCAGCCCGGGGACATTTTGGAGTATCGAAGTGATGAAGGGGAGTCAAATCCGTGAGTAGGGAGGAGACGGCTTGAAAGGGGAAAAGCAAGAGCTAGCGGTGGACGAATCTCCACCGTTTGGCCTCATGATCGTCCGGGTGCGCCAGTTTGGCAGAAAGTCGCGGCTGATCAAAGCGTTTGTGCAGCTTGTTCGCTTCGGTTGGGCGCAGGCGCAATCTTGCGTGTTTCCGGTTGTCATTTTTGCCTCATTGGCGCTGACGAAGATCGCGCCGCTTCCGCTATTGCCGCGGTATGATTGGCTGCTTGTTATTTGCCTGCTCATGCAATGGTGGATGGTGCGGTCAGGGATGGAAACGCGGGATGAACTCAAAGTGATCACCTTGTTCCACGTCATTGGACTTGCGCTCGAGCTGTTTAAAGTGCGCATGGGTTCGTGGTCGTATCCGGAAGAGGGGTATACGAAAATCTTTGGCGTGCCCTTGTACAGCGGCTTTATGTATGCGAGCGTCGCCAGCTATCTTTGCCAGGCGTGGCGAAGGCTGAAGGTGGAGTTGGTGCAATGGCCGCCGTTTTGGATGGTCGTTCCTCTCGCTTCGGCGATTTACTTGAATTTTTTCACCCACCATTATTGGGTGGACGTTCGTTGGTGGCTCTCAAGCCTCGTCATGCTTGTCTTTTGGCGGTCATGGGTGACGTATGAGGTCGGGGGAATCCGCTACCGGATGCCGCTTGTTTTGTCGTTTTTGCTGATCGGGTTTTTCATCTGGATCGCGGAAAACATCGCCACCTTTTTTGGCGCTTGGCAATATCCAAACCAGGCGAAGGCGTGGAGCCTTGTTCATCTTGGGAAGGTGAGTTCGTGGTGTTTGCTCGTTATTGTCAGTTTTCTCATCGTGGCGACGTTAAAGCAAGTGAAAACAATTGCTGTGACAGGGGCAGTGGAGCGTTCACATGAAGATGGAAAATCGTTGTAAGCCGAGCAGGGCGGGGATTTGGCTGGTCGTTGCTCGGCTTTTTCCTTGATGAGCCGCCCGCTCCTCACGGAAGCTGTGCCTTGATTTCTTCAATTTGCGCGAGGTGGCGCTGTTCATGGTAGCCGACAAATTCCACCCATTGCTTCAAATTCAGTGGCCCAAAAATTGGATGCGGGAACGATTTGGCTTCCAAGTCAGCCGGATTGGCTTGCTCCGTGATTTGGCGCAACCGCTGCCGCGATTGATGCAATTTTTCTTCCAGTTCGTGTCGAGTGAAAAAGCGGTTGTCCGGGCGGGCGAAATCAGGCGCCTCCACTTTTTTGGAACGGTCAACGGTCAAGTGGATCGGTTTCTCCTCAACCGGCTGGCTCTCGCCATGCTTTACTGTATGGGCGATCATGGCTGCGATCGATGTTTCGATTAAGTACAGGTGTTCGAGCACTTGGGCGATCGTCCAACTCCCTTTCGCCGCCCGGGTGTTCAGCTGTTCGTCCGACAGCCCGGAAACGCTTTTGATCAGCTGTTGGCGCACTTGCTCATGATGATCCATCATTTCCCCTCATTTCGGTATGGATTTGGAATTGGTTTCATCATACTACACGGTCGGCCGCACCGTAAAGCTGTTTCGTGTTCGCAGTGATGACGGCTTTGACTTGTTCGATATCTTGGCCATAGTGTGCCGCCACGGCTCGCGCGGAGTCCAATAGCCATAACGGCGTTGTCAGTTTTCCGGCAAACGGGCCTGCAAACGGCCATGGGCCATCGGTTTCAAGGAGCAGCTGCTCGATGGGAACGAGGGATAACAGCTGCTTGTCGCGCTCGCGGTAGCACACTTCCGGCGTGATGGAGATGTAGTAGCCGCATTGGACGATTTGTTTGACCACGGCAGGCTCGGCCTTCAGCCAGTGGAAATGGGCTTGTCGGACGCCAGTTTGCTGCAAGATGGCCAAGGCGGTTTCGGCGCGGTCGTAGACGGCGTGAAGAACGAGCGGCAAGGAGGCATCCGCGGCGATGGCCGCGATTTCGGTTAATCGTTCTTGATACGCGGGCAGCTTGGCGCATGCTTCCGCTGAATAGTATGGCAGCCCGACTTCGCCGATGGCGGCGAGCAGCGGCCGCTCTTGCTTGACAAGTTCTGTCCATTCGTTCCAATCGGCTTCGCTTGGCAGCGGTTGCTCGGGATGAAAACCGATGGCGGCGTAGACGAAGGAAGGGAATCGCTGTTTCAACTCGAGCGTTCGGCAGCTGGAGCGCAAATCGGTGGATACGGCGACGACGCCGATGATGCCCGCTTCTTGCCAACGGTTGATTTGTTCATCGATGTCCGTGTACTGGTCGAGATGAAGATGAGCGTCGATCATCCACAGCGACCTCCCCTGTCCTTTTTGCCGTCCCGCTGGCTGAGGCTTTTCGCCTTTTCATCCCCATTCCTTATCAATCTGGTACTTGCGGATGCGGTATTGCAAGTTTTGTCGGCTCAAACCAAGCGCTTTGGCCGTTTTTGTGATGTTGAAGCCGTGATGCTGCAGCGCCTTGCGGATGTAGTAAATTTCGACTTCTTCCATGTATTTGTCAAGAGGCAAAATGTCTTCCGTATCAAATAAAAAGTCCGTTTTCGTTTCGTCGGGCGCAAGCTTGGCTCGAAAAGGGGCAGGCAGATGGGCGAGGGTGATGGTTTGTTCTTGTTCCATCGTCGCCATCGTTTCCAACATGATGGCCTCAAGCTCGCGCACGTTGCCGGGCCAGCTGTAAGCAAGAAACGCCTCTTGCACGTCATCGCCGAGTCCTTCGACATGTAGGCCATAGCGCTCGTTGCCTTGACGGATGAAATGGATAGCGAGCGGCAAAATGTCCTCTTTCCGTTCGCGCAACGGCGGCAGGACGATGCAGTGGACGGCAATTTGGTAGTAAAGCGATTTGAGCAATTCCCCGTTTTGGACCGCGTCAATCGGGTCTCCGCTTGTCGAGGCGATGAGGCGAACGTCCGCACGAACCGGTTTTTGGCCATGGGCGCGGACAAACTGTTTTTCTTGCAGAAAACGGGCGAGTTTTTGTTGAAGCGGCAGGCTTAACGAGTCGATATCGTCAAGCAGCACAGTGCCGCCGTCCGCTTGTTCAAACAAACCGGGCTGGATCTCGCCGCCTTCTTCGCTGCCAAACAGCATCGTTTCCATCCAATCATCCGGAAGCGACAGGCACGTTTGCGCAAAAAACGGCTTGGCCCGCCGTTCGCTTTCATGGTGAATGCAGGAAGCGAGCAAGTCTTTTCCTGTCCCTTTCTCCCCAATGAGCAGCACAGGCGCTTCCGAGCGGGCGGCATGACGCGCAAGGCGGATGGCCTTTTGCATCGCTTCGCTTTGGCTGATGATATCGGCAAACGTGCGGCTGGCTTCCTTGCGTTGGTGGTGTTCTTGGATCAGTTTGCGGAACTTCGTGATGTCTTTGGCGATTTCCACGGCGCCGATGATGCGCCCGTCTTTTTGCAGCGGGTGCGTTTGATTGACCGTTGTCACGGCTTGCCCTTTGTTATTGAAATACGTTTGCTGTTGATTCAGAATGCTCTTGCCGGTGCGCAGCGCTTCTAGCAGCGTGCTCGGCTGCTCCGGGTTGAAGCGGAAGACGTCCAAAATGTTTTTATCGAGCACGTCCTCGATGTTCATGCCCTCGATGTCCCGCATTTTTCGGTTGTAAATGACGGTTTTCCCGTGTTGATCGACGGCATGGACGCCAAGGTCAATCAGTTCGAGAATTTGCTCATACATCGTTAAAAGCGTTTCCATATCACGATTCACGATCAGCACCTCTCTTTTTTGTATTATAGCATAAGGCGGACGGGAGGTAGGAAGGAAAGAAAGATGTGAAAAAATTTTTTGCTAAATATATTGAAAATAGACAAAAATAGTTCCATAATAAAGTTATAGTTTATTATAAATTGACAAATAGATTTGCAGTAAGGGAGGTTCTGTTCCCTTTCTCAAAATGTAAGCGGTTGCGAAATCGATCATAGAGAGGGGAGAGTTTTCGGATGCAACCCGTGCAAGAACTGAAACGAGAGCTAAAAAGCAGGCATTTATTTATGATCGCGCTAGGTGGGGTGATCGGCACCGGTTTGTTTTTAGGATCGGGTTATACGATTCATGAGGCGGGGCCAGGCGGGGCTGTCGTTGCGTATCTTTTTGGCGGATTGGTCATGTATTTGACCATGCTTTCGTTGGGAGAATTGGCCGTCCGCATTCCTGATGCCGGGTCGTATCAGACGTATGCGACAAAATTCATCTCGCCGGCGGTAGGGTATTGCATCGGCTGGCTGTCATGGCTGAACTGGTCGGTGACAGTCGGCATCGAGCTTCTCACCGTCAGCATCCTCATGAAGCGGTGGTTTCCCGATGTACCGACGTGGGTGTTTTGCGCCGTCTTTGCTTTGCTCTTGTTTTTGATCAATGCGTTGTCTGTCAAAGGATTTGGCGAGGTGGAGTTTTGGTTTTCGAGCATTAAGGTGTTGACGGTCATCGCCTTTATTGTTCTCGGTCTGGCGGCCATGTTTGGCGTCATTCAGATGAAAAATGGACAGCCCGCTCCGTTTTTCTCGAATTTTACTGATCATGGCGGATTGTTTCCAAACGGGTTTTGGGCCATCTTTACGACGATGATCCTCGTGAACTTTTCGTTCCAAGGGACGGAATTGGTCGGCGTGGCGGCGGGGGAAAGCCGCGAGCCGGAAAAAACGGTGCCGGTTGCGCTGCGCAACACCATATGGCGCATTTTAATTTTCTTCATTTTGGCCATTTTTGTGCTGGCTGGCTTGTTTCCGTGGGAGAAAGCCGGCGTTGTGGAAAGCCCGTTTGTTGAGGTGTTTGACAACATTGGCATTCCGTATGCAGCCGATATCATGAATTTTGTCATCATTACGGCGGTGCTGTCGGTGGCCAACTCGGGGTTATACGCGACGTCGCGCGTCCTCTGGTCGATGTCGCGCCAAGGCATGGTCAGTCCGTTTTTCAGCAAGCTATCGAAACGCGGCGTGCCCATCAATGCGCTTATTGCCAGCATTGCCATCGGCTGCTTGTCGCTTTTGTGCAGCATTTACGCCGAAGATACAGTGTACATCTGGCTGACGGCGATCGCGGGATTTGGCGCCGTCACGGTGTGGGCTTCCATCGCGCTGTCAAGCTATTTCGGCCGGAAAGCGTTTTTGCGCGAAGGCGGCGATGTGCGCGATCTGAAATACAGGACGCCGTTGTATCCGTTCGTGCCGCTGGCCGCGTTTGCGTTGAATATGGCGACGATCATCGGACTGGCCTTTATCCCAGATCAACGGATCGCGCTTTACTGCGGCATTCCGTTTTTGCTCGCTTGCTACGGGTACTACCACCTTGTGGCGAAAAAACGGGTTCAGCCCCTAGCCGCAGAAGAAGGGGAGCTCAAGGCCGCCAAGTAAAAACAATTGAAAAAAGCCATAATCATTTGCATAATATAACTATGAAACCGTTTTATAACGAAAAATTTTTTTGCCTTTAAAAGGAGGATGACCAAATGGTGCAGCCGTACAGACACGAACCGCTCACCGACTTTACCGTAGAAGCAAACCGTGAGGCGTTTTTAGCGGCGCTCAAAAAAGTGGAATCGGAGCTTGGGCGCGATTATCCGCTTGTGATCGGCGGCGAGCGGGTGATGACGGAGGACAAAATCATTTCGATCAATCCGGCGAACAAAACGGAAGTGGTCGGCCGGGTGGCGAAAGCGACCAAAGAGCTGGCGGAGCGGGCGATGAAAACCGCTGATGAGGCGTTTCGCACTTGGAGCCGGACAAGTCCGGAAGCGCGGGCCGATATTTTGTTCCGGGCGGCGGCGATCGTGCGCCGGCGCAAGCACGAGTTTTCCGCTTGGCTGGTGAAAGAAGCGGGCAAACCGTGGCGTGAAGCGGACGCCGATACCGCGGAAGCGATCGACTTTATGGAATATTACGGACGGCAAATGTTGAAGTTGAAAGACGGCATTCCGGTCGAAAGCCGTCCGGGGGAAACGAACCGCTTTTTCTATATCCCGCTTGGCGTCGGCGTCGTCATTTCACCGTGGAACTTCCCGTTTGCTATTATGGCGGGGACAACGGTCGCTTCGCTTGTGACCGGCAATACGGTGCTGTTGAAACCGGCGAGCGCAACGCCGGTCGTGGCGTATAAATTTGTGGAAGTGTTGGAAGAAGCGGGGCTTCCGGCTGGTGTATTGAACTATATCCCGGGCAGCGGCGCGGAAGTCGGCGACTATTTGGTTGACCATCCGCGCACAAGATTTATCAGCTTCACCGGATCGCGGGATGTCGGCATCCGCATTTATGAGCGGGCGGCGAAAGTGCATCCGGGGCAAATTTGGCTAAAGCGCGTCATCGCGGAAATGGGCGGCAAAGACGGCATCATTGTCGATAAAGAAGCGGACCTCGAACTGGCGGCGCAATCGATTGTCGCGTCGGCGTTTGGCTACTCTGGGCAAAAATGTTCGGCGTGCTCGCGCGCCATTATCGTCGAAGATGTGTATGACCAAGTGTTGAATCGCGTTGTCGAGCTGACGAAGCAGCTCAACGTCGGCGATCCGGCGGAGCAAGCGACGTTTATGGGGCCTGTCATCGACCAAGGGGCGTACAACAAAATTATGGAGTACATCGAAATCGGCAAGCAGGAAGGTCGTCTCATGACCGGCGGGGAAGGAGACGACTCGAAAGGGTTCTTCATCCAGCCGACCGTGTTTGCGGATGTTGATCCGAACGCGCGCATCATGCAGGAGGAAATTTTCGGCCCGGTCGTGGCGTTTGCGAAAGCGCGCGACTTTGACCATGCGCTTGAGATTGCGAACAACACCGAATACGGTCTGACAGGAGCCGTCATCTCGCGCAATCGGGCGAATCTTGAAAAAGCGCGGCACGAGTTCCATGTCGGCAACTTGTACTTCAACCGCGGCTGCACAGGGGCGATCGTCGGGTATCAGCCGTTTGGCGGCTTCAACATGTCAGGCACTGACTCGAAAGCGGGCGGCCCGGACTATTTGATCCTCCATATGCAAGCGAAAACAGTGTCGGAAATGTTTTAAACCAAAAAAGGGCGGCGGCGTCCGCCCTTTTATAGCGAAGAAACGCAGATAAGGAAAGGAGCGGTTGATGATGGCTACGAAGTCCGAACAGCTCATTGAACAGACGGAGCGATACGGAGCGCGAAATTATCATCCATTGCCGATTGTCATTTCCGAAGCGGAAGGGGTATGGGTGAAAGACCCGGAGGGCAATCGCTATATGGACATGTTAAGCGCCTATTCGGCCGTCAACCAAGGACATCGTCATCCGAAAATTGTGGAGGCGTTGAAGCGGCAAGCTGACCGCGTCACGCTCACATCGCGCGCCTTCCATAACGACCAGCTCGGCCCATGGTACGAAAAAGTGTGCCGGCTGACGAAAAAAGAGATGGTGCTGCCGATGAACACCGGCGCCGAGGCGGTAGAAACGGCGCTCAAGGCGGCGCGCCGCTGGGCGTATGACGTGAAAGGCGTCCCTGACAATCAGGCGGAAATCATCGTTTGTGAAGGCAATTTCCATGGCCGGACGCTCGCCGCGGTGTCGTTGTCGTCCGAACCGGCTTATAAACGCGGTTTTGGTCCGCTTTTGCCCGGGGTGAAAATCATCCCGTACGGGGATATCGAAGCGCTCAAGGCAGCGATGACACCGAATACGGCGGCGTTTCTTGTCGAACCAATCCAAGGGGAAGCCGGCATCCGCATCCCGCCGCAAGGCTTTTTAAAAGCGGCCTATGACGTGTGCAAAGAACACAACGTGTTGTTCATCGCCGATGAAATCCAAACCGGGCTAGGACGGACGGGGAAGTTGTTTGCTTGCGACTGGGAAAATGTTGTGCCTGATATGTATATTTTAGGGAAAGCATTGGGCGGCGGGGTGTTCCCGATTTCGTGCGTCGTCGCCAACCGCGACATTTTGTCGGTGTTTGAACCGGGCTCGCACGGGTCGACGTTCGGCGGCAATCCGCTCGCTTGCGCGGTGTCGATCGCGGCGCTCGAAGTGATTGAAGAAGAGCGTCTAGCGGAGCGTTCGCTTGAGCTTGGCGAATACTTCCTTTCGAAACTAAAACAAATCCGAAACGACGATATTAAAGAGATCCGCGGCCGCGGCTTATTTATCGGCGTCGAGCTGCATGTGCCGGCGCGTCCGTACTGTGAGGCGCTGAAAGAGCAAGGATTGCTTTGCAAGGAAACGCACGAGACGGTCATTCGTTTCGCACCGCCGCTCATCATTACGAAAGAGGAATTGGATTGGGCGTTCGAACGGATTGCGAATGTCTTGTCCCGTCCATAAATCGAGTCAAAGAGGCGAATGAGACGATGGAAGAAAATATGTTTCTCTCCACCCAGCGCGTGATCAAAGAGGCGCTGGCCAAACTTGGCTACGGCGAGGAGATGTATGAGCTGCTCAAAGAACCTTTGCGCGTCCTTACCGTACGCATTCCCGTCCGTATGGATGACGGAACGGTGAAAGTGTTTACCGGCTACCGCGCCCAGCATAGCGATGCCGTAGGGCCGACCAAGGGAGGCATTCGTTTTCATCCGGATGTCACCGAGGAAGAAGTCAAGGCGCTGTCGATGTGGATGACGATCAAAGCCGGAATTGTCGGCTTGCCGTATGGCGGCGGCAAAGGTGGCATCGTCTGCGACCCGCGGAACATGTCGATGGGTGAGCTGGAGCGGCTCAGCCGCGGCTATGTGCGGGCGATCAGCCAGATCGTGGGGCCATCCAAAGATATCCCGGCGCCGGACGTGTTTACCAACTCGCAAATTATGGCGTGGATGATGGATGAATATAGCCGCATCCGCGAATTTGACTCGCCTGGGTTTATCACCGGCAAGCCGCTTGTGCTCGGCGGCTCCCAAGGCCGGGAAAAAGCGACGGCGCTCGGTGTCACGATTTGCATCGAAGAAGCAGCGAAAAAAGCGGGAATCGAGTTGCAGGGGGCGCGGGTCATTATTCAAGGATTCGGCAATGCAGGCAGCTTTTTGGCCAAGTTTTTGCATGAAGCTGGAGCTCGCGTCATTGGCATTTCCGATGCGTATGGCGCGTTGTATGACCCGAACGGACTGGATATTCCGTATTTGTTGGATCGCCGCGACAGTTTTGGCACGGTGACAACGCTGTTTGAGAATGTCATCACCAATCAAGAGCTGCTGGAAAAAGAGTGTGATATTTTAGTTCCGGCCGCGGTAGCGAATCAAATTACGCGTGACAATGCCGCGAATATTCGCGCTAAAATTGTGGTCGAGGCGGCCAACGGCCCGACGACGCTGGAAGCGACCAAAATCTTGACGGAGCGGGGCGTGCTATTGGTGCCTGATGTGCTGGCGAGCGCTGGCGGGGTGACGGTTTCCTATTTTGAATGGGTGCAAAACAACCAAGGCTATTATTGGACGGAAGAGGAAGTCGTCGAGAAGTTGAAAGAGAAATTGACGAGCGCGTTTCATCGCGTCTATGAATTGGCGGAATCGCGCCGTGTGGATATGCGCATGGCGGCGTACATGATCGGGCTGCGCCAAACAGCAGAAGCAGCTCGCTACCGCGGTTGGGTATAATCATGGAAAGGTTGTTGCTAGGGGGACGTGCCGTCCATCCTCATCTGCTTGGGGGTGGGCGGCCTTTCGTTTGCGAGACGCCGATGAAGCCGGTGATATCGAAGGGAGAGCGAAAGCAAGCTGCTTTTCTTTTTTGCAAAGGATCTTTTTTTGTACTACCATATCATATACATACATTATGAGGAAAGAGACATGCGTACATACAATGAGCCGTGCGGAAGGGAGAGAATGGCGCCATGCAGGCGTGGATCACTGATTTTATGGAGCAATTTGGCTATATCGGCATTTTTTTTATGATCGCGCTGGAAAATATCTTTCCGCCGATTCCGTCGGAAGTCATTTTGCCGTTTGGCGGGTTTATGACGACGTACACGTCTTTGACGGTGCCTGGCGTTATTGCGGCGGCGACCGCCGGTTCGGTTGCCGGGGCATTGGTGCTGTACGGCATCGGCCGGCTGTTGTCGGTTGAGCGGCTCGAGCGGATCGTTGACCGTTGGGGCGGATGGCTGCGGGTGAAGCCGGAAGACATCGCCAAGGCGAACCTGACGTTTCACCGCTATGGGGTGTGGGCCGTTTTTTTCGGGCGCATGGTTCCGCTTGTACGCAGCTTGATTTCCATCCCGGCGGGCATGGCGAAGATGAATATCGGACTGTTTGTCTGGCTGTCCGTGCTCGGCACATTGATTTGGAATACGGCGCTCGTTTCGATCGGCGCAGCGCTTGGCCAGTCGTGGGGGAAAGTGTCCGAGGTGATTGGAATGTATGCCGAGGTAGTGTATGTCATCATCGGCCTGATCATCACCGTTGCCGCTGTCCGCCTATGGAAAAGACGCCGGATGTCTTGATGCCGGCGCCTTTTTTGCGGCCTTGATTGTGAAAATGACCGCTGCCGCCGTTGATCGGAAGCGGATCGGTCAGCGTTTTAGCAACAAGTAAATGAAATATGGGGCGCCGATCAAGGAGACGATGACGCCGGCTGGAAGCGGCTCGGCGAGAACGTTGCGCCCGATCGTGTCAGCCGCAAGCAGCAGCCAGCCGCCAATGAGCATGGAGGCCGGAATGACCCGCTCATGGCGTGGGCCAACGATCAGCTTGGCGATATGCGGCGCCATTAAGCCGATAAAGGAGATGCCCCCGGTTACAGAGACGGCGGTGGAAGCAACGGCGACGGCCGCTGCCATCAGCATGAGCCGCTCGCGGCGGACGTGGATGCCGACCCCGATTGAGACAGGGTCGCCCAAATGCAATATATTAAGACTCTTAGCTCGATACAATGCCGTCAATGCGCCAGCCGCCAACCACGGCAGCACGGCCCAAATAAACGGCCAATCATCGCCCCAAATGTTTCCCGCGAGCCATTTGGCAATAAAATCGACCTTTGTCCGATCCGTCGAAGAAATGAGCACGATCATCAGCCCGGAGAGCGCCATCGACATGCCGACGCCGGTGAGCACAAATGACACAGGCTGGAGCCCTACTGTTCGATTGTAGGAAATGGCGTAAATGACGGCGGCCGTCAACAAGCCGCTTATGAACGCAACAAGCGGAATGGCGTACACAAAGGTGCCGGCGTCGATCGGGAAAAATAAAAAGAATAGGGCCACGCCCGCTCCAGCCCCAGCGTTGATTCCGAGCACGCCTGGGTCGGCCAAGTCATTGCGGGTAATGCCTTGCAAAATCGCACCCGACAAAGCAAGCGCCATCCCCGCTAGCAAGGTGATCACGATGCGCGGCAAGCGAAGCGAAAACAAGATGAACTCTTCTTGCATCGAACCGTTGCCGATCAGCGTCGGGATGATGCGGCCGTATGAGAGCGGCGCTTCGCCTGTGCCCAACGCCACTGCAACCGTGGCAAGAATGAGCAAAGCGAGCCATCCTAACACCGATGTCATGCGTGTTCTCATTCCCATCCCCTCCCTTTTCTCCGCACGACGAATAGGAAAAAGGGCAGGCCGATGACCGCAATGATGGCGGCTACCGGTGTTTCAAACGGCGCGTAAATCGTGCGCGCGGCCGTGTCAGCCATGACCATGGCGCTAGCGCCGATGGCGGCGGACAGAGGGATGACAAAGCGATAATCGGCCCCGGCGATCGCCCTCACGAGGTGGGGAATCATCAGGCCGATAAAGGTGATGTTGCCGGCAATGGCCACCGAGGCCCCCGTCAACAAAAACACCGCCAAAAACAGCGCTGTTTTCACGGCTGCTGTTTTTTGCCCGACACCGACGGCGACTTCTTCGCTTAAGCTAAGGATCGTCAGCGGTCGCGCATACAAAACGGCAATAGCGAGCCCGGTCGTGATGAGCGGGATGACGACCGACAATTGTTTCCATGAAGCTCCGGCCACCCCGCCTGACGTCCACATCGAGACGTCTTTGGAAATGTGGAAATACAGTCCGATTCCTTCGGCGATGGCGAATAAAAGCGTCGAAACCGCCGAGCCGGCCAAGACGATGCGAAGCGGTGAAAACCCTCCTTTGCGGGCGGCGCCGATGCCAAAGACGGCCCCTGCCCCGGCGGCCGCACCAAGCAAACAGGCGACCGTGATCAAAAGATAATGGGCGGAAGGGAAAAAGGCCATTGTCATGGCCAACGCTGCGTTTGCCCCGGCGGTGAGGCCAAGGAGACCGGGGTCGGCAAGCGGATTGCGCGTCATCCCCTGCATGATCGCTCCGGCGACGGCAAGGCCGGCGCCGACAAAGGCGGCCGCTGTTTCGCGCGGCAGACGGAGCTCGCGAATGAGATCAAGCTGTTTGCTTTGTTGATCGGAAAACAACGCCCGCCATACGTCGCTCCATGTCGTATCGGCGACGCCGACTCGCATCGAGCCAAACCAAACGGCGACAAGCAGGCCAAGCGACAGAAAAAACATATAGCGAAACGGCCAACGCCGGCGGTCTGCGTCCATTGGTGACTCCCCCTTTGACACAAAGAAGGACGGGACATTCACTGCCCATGAACGCCCCGTCTCGTCGTTATTGGCCTAAAAAATGCTTTTTAAAGAAATCGAGCTGGTAGTCTAACGTAATCGGGTCGTTGAAATAAAATGCCTTCGCATCGGCGACAAACATATGGCCGTTTTTGACAGCAGGGATGTTTTTGAACGTGTTCGTTTCCATAAACGATGTGTCGCCGTCGCCGTTTTTGCTTAAGATGAGATAATCGCCGACAAACTGCGGGAGCGCCTCAAGGGAAACGGCATAGTAGCCCGGTTTGAGCGCCTGTTCTTCTACAGCTTTTGGCATTTTCAGCTTCATTTCTTGATACAAAATCTCAGTGCCGCGCGCCCAGTTGTTGCCGAACACATACAGCTGCTTATCAAAGTTTTCGGCTACAGTGACGGTCGCGTTTTCGCCAATTTTGGCCCGGATTTCTTCCCCGGCTTGTTGCGCCCGTTGTTTGAAATCGTCGATCCACGCTTTCGCTTCTTTTTCTTTATTCAACAGTTTCCCGATTTCCAAAAACTGTGTCAAATAATCGACTTTGCCGTATGTAAAGGTGACGGTCGGCGCGATTTTGCTTAATTTGTGGACGTTTTTCGTATTGGATAATCCGATGATTAAGTCCGGTTTTAACGCCATAATTTTTTCAATGTCTTCATCGGTCACGACTTCGGCATCTTTCAGTTTTTCTTGAAAAAGCGGGCTCATTTTCGACCACGAATCCACGCCAACAACGGGGACGTCCAAGGCCAGCACATGTCCGGCAAACGTCGATAAGACGACGACGCGCTTCGGATTAGCCGGCACTTCTACCGGTCCGTTTTCCGATTGGTATGTAATCGTTTCCGTCTTTTTTTCTTTTGGTGAAGCGCTGTTGTTCTTTTGATCGTCCGCCGCGTTGCCGCATGCGCTTAGCACAAGCGCGAACATCAGCAACAATGCAAGCCATGTTTTCCTCATGATGAATTAAGCCTCCCTGAGCAATTGATAAGTGAAGCAAATTGGTTTGTTCGTCCGCGGGTCGCGGCCGATGTCGGCGTCGATGCCGAACACGTCGCGGAGCACTTCGCGGCAGATAACGTCTTCGCTCCGCCCGGACTTGATGATGGCTCCTGCTTTCATAGCGATGATATAGTCGGCAAAGCGGGCCGCCTGGTTGATGTCATGAAGCACCATGACGATCGTCCGCCCTTCTTCTTGGTTCAGCCGCTCAAGCAGCTCGAGCACCTCAAGCTGATGGGCGATGTCCAAATACGTCGTCGGTTCATCCAAAAAGATGATGTCGGTCTCTTGGGCGAGCGCCATGGCGATCCAGACGCGCTGCCGCTGCCCGCCCGAGAGCGCATCGACCGGCCGGTGCTTTAAGTCGGCCGTTTTGGTGACGTCAAGCGCCCAGTCAATCGCTTCATAATCCCGCTTTGTCAGCCGTCCGAATCCTTTTTGATACGGAAAGCGGCCGTACGAGACGAGCTCAGCGACCGTTAATCCGCTTGTCGCTTCCGGCGTCTGCGGCAAAATGGCCATTTTTTTCGCCAGCTCTTTCGTCGGTTGCTGGGAAATGGCTTGGCCGTCTAAAATGACCGCGCCCGATTGTGGGGAAATGATGCGCGTCAACGTCTTGAGCAGCGTCGACTTGCCGCACCCGTTCGGCCCGATAATGGCGGTGATTTGCCGATCGGGAATGCGGACGGACAATCGTTCAAAAATCGTCCGGTCGTCATAGCGGACGGTGAGCTCCTCGGCATACAAGCGAACCATGCGGCCACCTCCTTTTGGACTAAGAAAATGAAAATCACTATCATTAACAATCTTTATTATAACGAAATTCTTAAAAAAGACAATGAATTTTCTCATCGAAAAAACAAGTTTTATGATGGAAAAAAGAAGGAGAACAGGATGGACAAGGTATGCGGCCGCCACAGCCCCGCTGTTAAGAGAACCCCGGACTATATTTCGCAGGCCTATCGCTGCATTCCACGCTGCAACCTGACCGACATACGGCCGGTGCGGCCTCAGAAAGCCCGGCCCTTTGCCTCGCAGTTGTCTAGCGCCATGCTGTTGCGAAAACGCAACGATCCCGGCTGTCTGAATGGCAAAAACACAACACATTCTGCAGGTTTGTTGCGTTTTTGCAACAAGTCGTTGTTGTTTTGCAACGGAAGGTTTGATACGATGGAGAATGGAGATTCATTTTTCTGAATAATTAGACGCTTGATTTGTTGGCACGCAGTTTGCTTTTCCAAACAAAGTGAAGGCGAGACAGGGGGATGGGGGATGACGATAGAAGACATCATGTGGAAAACAACCGCTGCTGTTTGGGAAAGCGATTCCCTTGAGCAGGCGGCCCGCACGTTGGCCAAGCAAGGGCTGGCCGGGGCCATCGCATGCGACAGTGAAGGAGAAATGGTCGGGGTGGTGGCGGCCGAGGACGTGCTGTTTGGCCTCGTGCAGGGGCGCAAAACGGTTCGTGAGGTGATGCGGCCGCCGCAGCCACTTCCGGTCCATGCGCGCCTTGAGGAGGTCGCGTTTGGCGGCAGTCTGCTCCGCGCCGTTGTTGATGAGAGCGGCCGCCTGGCCGGTCTATTGACAAAAGAGCAGTATTTGGCGGCGCAGGCAAAGGCGTCCCGTCTTCGCTTAAAACAGCTGGAGGCTATGTTCAACGCCGCCCATAACGGCATTTTGTCGATCGATGCAAAAGGGCGCATTACCTCGATCAATCCGGCCGCGGAACGGATGGCGCGGACGACGAAGGAAGAAGCGCTCGGGCGGTTGTTGACCGATGTCGTCGTGCCGTCCGGCCTGCTCGATGTCGTGCGCACCGGCCAAGGGTGTACGGAAAAGTACCGCGTCGGCAAGCGCGTCTATATTACGAACCGGTCGCCGATCGTCGACGATGGAAAAGTTGTGGGGGCGGTCGGAGTATTTCAAGACATTTCCGAGATTGAATTCATCTCGAGCGAGCTTGAGACGGTGAAGCGCATTGCCAATGAGCTGCAGACGGTGATGGATGCAGCAACCGACGGCATCGCCATCGCGGATCGCAATGGGGCGATCACCCGGCAAAATCAAAAATGGGCCGCGCTGTTCCCGGATGCGGGACAAGGGCGCATCCCCGCTCCGCTCGACCAAGTTGTGCGCCAGGCGCTTGACCGCTGCCAGCCGTGCTCCATGCTTCATCAAGGCGCGGAAACCGGCAATACGTTGATCGTCTCCGCCGTGCCGATCATCGAGGAAGGCGGCCGGGGCGAGCGGGTTGTCGTGTACGTCAAAGACATGACCGAGATGGAGCAGCTTCGCGCCGAACTTGAGGAGACAAAACGGCTCCTTCATACGTTAAGCCGGCAGGAAGGCGCTGACCTTATTTACCGGGCGCCGGCGATGGCGCATGTGATCGCCATTGCCCGCCAGGCGGCGGCCGTGGATGTCACCGTGCTTTTAACCGGAGAGTCGGGCGTCGGAAAGGAAGAGTTAGCGAACTTCATCTGGAAGCAGAGCGCGCGCAGCGGCCGTCCGTTTGTGAAGGTAAACTGCGGGGCGATTCCGGAGACGCTGATGGAGTCCGAGCTGTTCGGCTATGAGCCCGGGGCGTTCACCGGTGCGGCGAAAAAAGGAAAAAAGGGTTACTTTGAACAGGCGGATGGCGGGACGATTTTTCTCGATGAAATTAGCGAAATCCCGCTCCACCTGCAAGTAAAACTCCTTCGTGTGCTTCAGTCGATGGAAATTATGCGCTTGGGGGCTGAGGCGCCCAAACGGATCGATGTCCGCATCATCGCCGCAACGAACAAACCGCTTGAAGAGCTGGTCGCCGCCGGGCGGTTCAGAGCTGATTTGTTTTACCGGCTGAACGTCATGCCGATCGCCATTCCGCCGCTGCGCGACCGGAAGGAAGACATCCCGCTGTTGGTCGACCATTATCGAAAGCGGTTTGCTAAAAAGTATCAAAAACAGCTCGTGTTCACCGACAGGGCGCTTGCGATGATGATGGACTACCATTGGCCTGGCAACGTCCGCGAGCTCGTCAACGCCATTGAGCGCATGTTTGTAACGTCTGCCGCGCCCGTCGTCGACGAAGATCACGTGGCCAAATGGCTTCATCTTGAGCCGCCGACGGCTGCCGATCCGGTGTCAGTCAGCGAGGTCGTTCCGCTCAAACAAGCGGTGGCGGACGTCGAGCGCCAGCTCATCATCAAAGCGCTTCATCATGCGCGCACGTATCGGCGGGCGGCGAAGTTGTTGGGTGTCGATGCGTCGACCCTTGTGCGCAAGGCGCAAAAATATGGAATCGAATCACGGGGAGGGGAAGAAGATGGATTTTACGTTGCCAGCCGAGATTGAATTTTTAAAAGAAAACGTCCGTAAATTTGTGAAAGAAGTCGTGGAACCGGTGGCCATGGACATTGAAGAAAACGACCACATTCCAGAAGATATTATTGAAAAATCGAAAGCCATGGGGCTGTTCGGCTTAAGCATCCCGGAAGAATACGGCGGCCTTGGCTTGTCGATGGTCGGCAAATGCGCCATTTATGAAGAACTCGGGAAAACGCATAACGGCTATACGACATTAATCGGCGCCCATACCGGCATCGGTACGGTCGGCATCGTCGAGCTCGGCACCGAGGAACAAAAGCGGCGCTACTTGCCAAAAATGGCGACAGGCGAATGGATCGGCGCCTTTGCCTTAACCGAGCCGAGCGCCGGCTCGAACGCCGCCGCGATTAAAACGACCGCCGTCCGCAAAGGCGACCGCTACATCATTAACGGCTCGAAGCATTACATTACGAATGCTGTCGACGCCCACGTGTTTACGGTGATGGCGGTCACCGATCCGTCAAAAGGCCCGAAAGGCATTACCTCGTTTATTGTGGAAAAAGATTTCCCCGGCTTTATCGTCGGTAATGTCGAGCGGAAAATGGGACTGCGCGGATCGCATTCAGCCGAGCTGTTTTTTGACAACTTGGAAGTGCCGGTCGAAAACGTGCTCGGAAAAGAAGGCGAGGGATATGTCAACGCTCTCAAAATCCTCGCCAACGGCCGCGCGGGTCTCGCCGCCCGCAACCTCGGTTCGTGCATCCGCCTCTTGGAATACTGCATGGAATACGCCGAACAGCGTGAGCAGTTCGGCAAGCCGATCATCGAGCAGCAAGCGATCCAGCATATGTTGGCGGAAATGAGCATGTTGATCGAAGTGCTGCGCTCGACCGTTTACCGCGTCGCCTGGATGGTCGACCAAAAGATGCGAGTCGTCAAAGAAGCGGCCATTGCCAAACTGTTCGGCTCGGAAGTGTACAACAAAATCGCCGATCTCGCCGTGCAAATCCACGGCGGCCTCGGCTACATGAAAGACTACCCGATCGAACGCTACTTTCGTGATGCCCGCATCACGAAAATTTACGAAGGCACCTCGGAAATCCAGCGCAACATCATCGCGAGCGAATTGCGGAGAGAATACGGACGACGTTAGCGAACTTTTGGCTGCGCACCGCCATTTACACCGGATCGGGCGCCCGCGCGCTCGTGCCGGATTTGTTCCGCGGGCTAGGGGCGAAACGGGTGCTGTTGCTTTCTGACCGTGGGCTTGAGCAAGCTGGGGTTGTCGAAAAAGTAGCGAGCCTCTTTGACTTGACGACACATGGAGTGGGACCAGAGCTTGCAGGCATCTTTTTGGATGTTCGCCAAGATGCGGAAAGTGAATGCGTCAATGAAGCGGTGCGCTATGCGCGTGAGATGGGAGCGGACGCCTTGTTGGCGGTCGGCGGCGGCAGCGTGCTCGATACGGCGAAAGGGGTGAAATACGCCCTTTTCAAAGGGTTGCGCGACATTAAAGTCCATTGAACGAATCCGCCAGCTGCGCGACGACATTGGCTTGCCAAGGGATTTTGCTGACTACCCGATCACGGCGGAGCAATTTGCCGCCACCATCCCGGCGGTTGCCTCCGATCCGGCTGCAGTCAGCTTCCCGATGCCGCCTGAATGGATTCGGGCGATCGGCGAGCGCGTTGTCAAGCTGACAGTGGAAAAAGGATAAGGCAAGTAGAAACAGGTGTCCCGTTCGGTATGCGGGACACCTGTTTTCGTGCCGGCTGTTCAGCCGCGCGGCCGTCCGATGACCGCATCTAACGACCAAAGCCGGCTGCCGTTCAGCCACAAATATACGGACATCGCAAGCAAGGCGAGGTTGAATTCATAGCCCGTTTCCCGGCCGTTGCCAAGCAAACCGGCGTCGGCTTTCGCCGTGGCGATAGCTCCAGCCATGATGATGGCAAACGCCGCCGCAATCGGCCGTGTGCCAAGGCCAAGCATCATCGCCCAGCCGCCGGCAAGCTCCACCATCGTCACGATGTAGGCGAGCCAGCCGGGAAGCCCCATCGCCGCAAACGAATCGGCCGCCGCCTCAAGCCCCCGCTGCCATTTCACCCAGCCATGGGCGAAAAAGATGAACCCGGTGACAATCCGCAACAGAAAGGCGCCTAGTTCGTGAGAATGCATCGGTTTTTGTCCTCCTTGTCCCAACAGCATGGTAGTACAATGTATGCGGGTGGATCCGCCCCCATGCCTTTCGTTCGCCATTTGACTAGCGATGGGCTACAATGGAGGGGAAGCGCGTCAAAAGTAGAGGAGGATGGCCATGAAAATTGAAGTATGGTCCGATTTTGTCTGCCCGTTTTGCTATATCGGCAAACGCCGATTGGAACAGGCGCTTGAGCCATTTCCGCACCGGGAAGACGTTGAAATCGTATTCCGCAGCTTTGAACTCGATCCAAACGCACCAAACGAGACCCCGTTGACGATTCATGAAATCATCGCCAACAAATACGGCATTTCGCTTGAAGAAGCGAAGCGGGCGAACGCCGATATCGGCCGGCAGGCGGAGGCGGTCGGTTTGACGTTCCGCTTTGACACGATGAAGCCGACGAATACGTTTGACGCCCACCGGTTGGCTCAATATGCGAATGAAAAAGGAAAGCTTCAAGATGTCGTCGAGCGGTTGTTTTACGCCTATTTTACGGAGTCGAAGCGAATCAGCGACCGCAATGTGCTGCTTGCGATCGCCGAAGCAGCCGGGCTTGACCGGACGGAAGCGGAAGAAGTGTTGGCCAGCGGCCGCTACACACAAGAGGTGCGCCGCGATGAGGAAGAAGCGGCGGCGTTGGGCGTCCGCGGCGTGCCGTTTTTCGTTCTGAACCGGAAGTATGCGATTTCCGGCGCCCAGCCGGTTGAGGTGTTCCGGCGGGCGCTGGAGAAGGTATGGGAGGAAGAACAATCGCGGCCGCTGCAGCCGCTGTCGACTGATCAAGGCGGGACGTGCACCGACGAAGGGTGCTCTATTTAAGAAAATAAATCAAAAGGAAAAGCCGGTTAGGGATGCCTAGCCGGCTTTTTTGCGAAGCCCCATAATGAAACAATGGGAGAGAAGATTAACCGCGTTTCACAAACAGCGGCAAGTCCGTATGCCCCATGCCGCGGACGTAGACGAACAGCTGGCCTTTATGATGAATTTCGTGATCCATTGCCATTTGCAACAACTGTTTGGTTGGAATTTGAATGCCGAAAATCGATGTTAAATCGAGCGTTCGGTCGAAGTCGTCATCGCGCATCGATTCGATGAGCTGCTTCGTTTTTTCCGTATACGACTCCGCCAGCTTGGCCAAATTCGTCTCCGATTCCTCGATTTTTTGCCGGAACAGCGATGGATCGCCGTGTTTCGCCGTGTTGGCGAAATTGTAGAAGCTGAACAGCATATGTGTCGCCAGCTGCTTTGCTGTCATCGAGGTCGGCGTCGGTTTGTAATCATAATGCGCCTCGTCGATTTTGTGGATCAATTCCATCGTGACATGGCGGTGGGAAAGGAAATATTGCACCCATTGTTGTGCGCGGGACATGCGTATTCCTCCTTTGGAATTCATTTCCTCGTCCTATTATACCACAAATAGAGGAAATGTTGGCGGCTAGTGTTTCTCCTTGTTTTGGTCCTTTGCCTGTCACCTTTTCCTTTCAAATGCTTATTCTATTAATAAAATAAGAAAAAATGTGGAGTGGATGTCCCTATATTGTCTTCGTGAAAAACGCCGGACATGTAAGGAAGGGGAGAAAACGACGATGCCGAAAATTTTTATTGACCCCGGTCATGGTGGAAGAGATACCGGCGCGATCGGCAACGGGTTGTTGGAGAAAGACATTACGTTGTTTATCGCTCTTGAAATCAACCGTCTGCTGCAAAATGAGTATGAAGGAGTGTTGGTGCAGCTGAGTCGGACAAAAGATGAAACGGTGCCGCTTGAGGAGCGGACGGATCGGGCCAATCAATGGGGGGCGGATTTATACGTGGCGATTCACGTGAATGCCGGTGGCGGCACGGGGTATGAAGATTATATTTATGATCGGCTCGATGACGATTCGGCAACAGCCCGCATCCGTGATGCCATTCACGAAGAAGTCGTCAAAGCTACAGGATTTCGCGACCGCGGGAAAAAGAAAGCAAACTTCCATGTGCTGCGCGAAACAGCGATGCCGGCGGTGCTCACGGAGAACGGATTTATTGATCGAAAAGAGGATGCAGAAAAATTGAATGACACCCAGTTTTTGCGAACAGTCGCCCGTGGGCACGTAAACGGAATTGCACGGGCATTGGATCTGACAAAAAAATCAAACCTCTCTTTAACTCGTGTGACGGTGGATGGAACGCAAGTCGGGGCATTTGCGGAGAAGGAAAATGTGTTGCGCCAAGTGGAGCGTTATTTAGGAAAAGCAAAATACATTGTGTTGGAGCGGATTGGAATGTAAATAAGAAAGGCTTGCCTAGTTTTCGCTGGGCGAGCTTTTTGTTTGTTTGTCTTGGTGAGCTCGCCGCTTCTTTCGCGATCTTTCCCTCATATGAGTATAGCGAAACACGCAAGGAGGGGAAGAATGTGTTCACCTATTCGATCGTGCAGCTCGCTCGCCGCCATGCAGCGCGGCTTGACCGTCCGCTTCGTCATGCGCTTGTGAATATGTATAAGCCGATGACACGAATGCCGTGCATTTTTCACCGCTGGATGGAGCAGTGGTTGCGAAAATGGAGGACCGTTTCTGTTTTGATCGAGGTTGAAGGCACAGAGGGCATTGAGGCGCTGGCCAAAGCGGAGCGGGATCATTTCCGCATGAAACTGCATCACCATTTCCGCCATGTCCCGCTATGGAGCGCACGGGTGACTCCGGCAGCGATTGAGCAGCTGCTCGAGCATCCGAAAGTGAAAAAAGTGTACCTCAATCGGCAGGTCAAGGCGCTGTTAAACAATGCAGTCCCATCGGCCAATGCTAAACATGTGGCTGTCAACGGAACGGAGTTAAGCGGAAAAGGAGTGACGATCGCCATTGTCGACACAGGCATTTACCCGCACCCGGACTTGGAGGGGAGGATTGCCGCCTTTGTCGATTTTGTCAATGGGCGCACAACCCCGTATGATGACAACGGCCACGGTACGCATTGCGCCGGCGATGCGGCGGGAAATGGGCGCATGTCGGACGGGCTGTATGCCGGACCGGCGTATGAGGCAAGCCTCATTGGTATCAAGGTGCTCGACCGTTCGGGAAGCGGGACGCTCGAGACGATCATACGCGGCATTGAGTGGTGCATTGATTACAATAAGAAAAACTCGGCCAAGCGAATCCATATTATTTCCTTATCGCTTGGAGGGGAGCCGCAGCCGTTTCCGATAGAAAATGATGATCCGCTCGTGCAAGTCGCGGAGCGGGCGTGGGAGCAGGGCATTGTCGTCTGTGCGGCGGCAGGGAATGAAGGGCCGAATTATGGGACGATTTCAAGCCCGGGCATTAGCGACCGCATCATTACCGTCGGTGCTCTTGACGATCATGATACGGCGGCAACGCGCGCCGACGATGAGGTGGCGTCGTTTTCGAGCCGAGGGCCGACCGAGTATGGGGTGACAAAACCGGATCTCGTCGTTCCCGGGGTCAACATTATATCGCTTCGCGCCCCGCGTTCATTTCTTGACAAGATGAATAAGCAAAGCCGGGTCGGTGACCATTATATGTCGATGTCCGGTACATCGATGGCGACGCCGATTTGCGCCGGCATTGTCGCGTTGATGCTTCAGGCCAAACCAAATGCAACGCCGGATGAAATCAAGCAGGCGTTAAAAGACGGCGCCGATTTGTGGAAAGGGCGCGACCCGAACGTATATGGGGCGGGTTACGTGAATGCGAAGCGGGCCATTGAGCAACTGCTGCAGCGCTAGAAAAAAGAGGGAGGCGATCATTGATCGCTTCCCTCTTCACGGTTATTGTAATCATATTTTGACGGATCGACCGGCTTGAAGCCTTTCGGTGTATAGAACCGGAGCAAATCGCCGTAGACGACTTTATCCGATAGGTCAAGCTTCGTACGGACGATTTGTTCGAGCCGCTGAATTTCCGGCGTGCTTTCAAGAGGTTCGCCTGTTTTCGTGTCATAGTACTTGCCGTTGACCGCTGTCACCTTCGGCGTGACAAAGTCGCCGTTGCGGAACGGAACGATTTCTTGATGTTCAGGTGACAGCAAATCCGTTCCAAAATGGACGTAATTTTTTGTATCAATGCCCAGCAGGTGCAAGACCGTCGGCAACAAATCGATTTGGCCGCCAAACTCGTGCATGACGCCGCCTTTTATGCCCGGCACGTGGATGAACAGCGGCACCCGCTGCAATTGCGCATGTTCATACGGCGTAATTTCTTTTCCTAAAATTTGCGCCATGGCTTTGTTATGGTTTTCCGAAATGCCGTAATGGTCGCCGTACAAAATGATGACCGAGCGGTCGTACAGACCCGATTTTTTCAAGTAGTCAAAGAACTCTTTCACTGCTTCGTCCAAATAGCGTGCCGTTTGGAAATACTGGTCGACCGAGCCGTCGCCTGTCGTCGCCGGCGGGATCGTCGCATCTTCCTCGCTGATCGGGTACGGGAAGTGGTTCGACAGCGTAATAAATTTCACATAGAACGGTTCTTTTAATGTTTCTAACAGCGGGATCGACTCCCGGAAAAACGGTTTGTCTTTCAGGCCGTAGTTCAACACGTCCTCATCGTTCATATCGTAGTAGCTGGCGTCAAAGAAATGGTCAAAGCCGAACGACTTGTAAATTTCATCGCGGTTCCAGAACGTTTTGTAGTTGCCGTGGAAGACGGCGCTTGTATAGCCGTATTGGTGCAAAATGGCCGGAGCCGCCTGATACGTGTTTTGTCCTTTCGTCGTAAAGACAGCGCCTTGCGGCAAGCCAAACAGCGAGTTTTCGAGCATAAACTCCGCATCCGACGTTTTCCCTTGTCCTGTTTGATGGAAGAAGTTATCGAAATAGAACGTGTTCGGATCGCGGGTGAGCGAGTTTAAGAACGGGGTGACTTCTTCACCGTTCAACTTATAGTTAATCACAAAGTTTTGCAGCGACTCTAAATGAATGTAAATGACGTTTTTCCCTTTCGCCACGCCGAAATATTTCGGGTTCGGTTTGGCATACGTCGCCTGCACATAGTTCAGCACAGTCGTGATGTCGCTTTTGTTTGCGAACGCCCGCTGCGTCGATGATTTCATGCTTTGGAACGCATCGTAAATCAAATAGTTGTACACGCCTAAATATTTGACGATATAGTTGCGGTCAAACGTTCTTGTCAAGAGCTGCGGGCGGTCGGTCTCAGCGAGCGCCAAGTTGATGCTGAACATAAGAATGGACGAAGCGAAAATGGCGCCTTTTTTGAATCGGCCGGCCTGCACTTCCGGGAGCGAGAATCGCTTCGAGAAAACGATCACCGCCAAAATGATCGTATCCAAGAAATAGAACACGTCATACCAGCGGAGCAACTCCCAAATGCTTCTGCCGAGATCGCCGAAGTTTTTCGTTTGCGTCAACGTCGGGAATGTAATAAAATCGCTGAAAAAACGATAATAAACGATATTGGCGTATAGAATGAACGATAAGATGAAATTAATAATAATGAGCCATTTGTACACACGCGTTTCCTTGGCCAACAGCGCCAACCCAAGGAAGAATACCGCCGAGCTGATCGGGTTGATGAACAATAAAAACTCCTGCATGGAGTTGCTGATGCCAAGGTTAAATTCCGCTAAATAGGCGGCGTACGTCTTCAACCAAAATAAGAGCACGGCAAAAATAAAAAAGCCGATGTATTGGTTAGGGAGAGAACGACATTTTTTCAACCATTTTTCCCAAATTGCCTTCACGTCCTCTTCTCCTCCTTTGCCTCGTATTCTTAACGATGTTTCTATGTTTATATCAACAACCGTTGCCCACAGCAACAAACGTTTTATTCTTACATGATTTTACATCGGAACGTCTCCATGTCAAGTAGCATAATACGTCTGCTGCCAAAAGTCAATGGAATGTTTTTTAAGGATTGACGGATGCCCCCTTCCTTGCTGCCCCGTTTCCCTGTATGGCGATGGACTGCCACTCATATAGACGAATGGAAATCGAAAAGGTTTCAACCGCTCTTTTGAAAACATCCCGATGCACGTGGCCATGCCCTTTACCCATTTTATTACACAAATAAGTCGTTATGATAAAAATTGTTGGCTGTACCGGAATCGGCTTGTTTTTGGTATATTTTTTCTATGCATCATCCACAACTATAAAGAGGCGATTATGTGAGCGAGGGGGAAGGGATGGGGCTTTGAATGCGAACCGTAAATTTTTCGATCCGCCGAAAGTATTAGTGTCCGGCTTTGCCTTGATTATTTTGGTTGGAGCTTTCTTGTTGATGCTGCCGACGGCGACCGTTGACGGAAAAGGACTTCCGTTTTTAGACGCCTTGTTTACAGCGACTTCCGCGACGTGCGTAACCGGACTTGTCGTCGTCGACACCGGGACGACGTTCACGTTGTTCGGCCAGCTGGTCATTTTAGCGCTGATCCAAGTGGGCGGGCTTGGATTTATGACATTTGCTACGTTGTTTGCCTTTTTGCTCGGCAAGCGGATTTCCTTGAAAGAGCGGTTGTTGCTGCAAGAGGCGCTCAATCAGCTGAGCATCGAAGGGATTGTTCGGCTCGTGAAACGCATTCTCGTTTTTACCGTCGTCATTGAGGGCATCGGCGGATTGCTGTTGGCGATTCGTTTCTCGTTCGATATGCCGTTTTGGAAAGCCGTGTACTTTGGGTTCTTTCATGCGATTTCCAACTTTAACAACGCCGGCTTTGACTTGATGGGCGAGTTTCGCAGTTTGACCGGCTATGTGGACGATCCGGTCGTGAGCCTTGTTGTGCCGATTTTGATTATTTTAGGCGGAATCGGCTTTATTGTCATGAATGAAGTGTACGAGTATAGGCAGACGCGCCGCCTTTCCCTTCATACGAAGGTCGTCGCCATTACGACGGCATGGCTGCTAGTAGTCAGCATGGCGCTGATATTGCTGCTGGAGTGGAACAATCCGAAGACGATGGGGCCGCTGTCGCTCTCAGGCAAGTTTCTGTCCGCGTTTTACCAGGCGGTCACTCCGAGAACGGCGGGCTCGAATACGCTTAACATCCCGGATTTGACGCAGCCGACGCTGTTTTTGATCGTGTTTCTCATGTTTGTCGGCGCTTCCCCGGGTTCGACGGGCGGAGGAATCAAAACAACGACCTTTACGACGTTGCTCGGCGCGGTTTGGTCGCAAATCCGCGGGAAAGAGGATGTCATTTTATTTCGGAAACGGATCGTGTACGATACGGTGTACAAGTCGCTGACCGTGACAATGAGCGGGCTGTTTATCGTCATGTTTGTGACGATGGTGCTGACGATCACCGAGCGCGGAAAAGACTTTCTCATGATTTTATTCGAAGCGACGTCGGCGTTTGGAACCGTCGGGCTGTCGATGGGACTGACTCCGGAGTTGTCTCCGCTCGGAAAGGTGATCATTGCCTTGACGATGTTTGCCGGCCGCGTCGGCCCGTTGACGATCGCGTACGCGGTCACGCTGCGCCGTCAGCCCGATCCGTTCCGCTATCCGAAAGGGAAAATGATGATTGGATGAGTGAAAAACAGAAAAATGTCGGGAGCGTGAGCGAAGGGGAAATAATAAAGAAAAAATAAGCCCAAAAGCCTAAAAACTCGCTGTTTTCCTCCTTTTTCAAGGTTGGCGGAGGGACAAGAAAAGGGGTAACATATGGAAGCAACAATCACTTGATTCGATGCGCTGAATCCGGCATGGAGCGGGGGACCCAATCGTTGCAACGCTCGTTGCTAGGGGTGAATCCGAAAGGACGGGCATCTCTCCAAGCCCGAACCCGACAGCTAACCTCGCAAGCGCTTTGGGGAGGGACGAGTATGGCTTTAGAACATTTGTAGCCGTTGAGTGCGTCCTCAGCGGTTTTTTCTTTTGAATCGATGAGTCAACTCTTATGCTTTTGGGAGGAACGGAAGCATGGCTTCGTTAAAACGTTTGTTGATTGGGAAACCGATGGAAACGAAACGGTTGAAGCATGAAAAATTACCCAAATGGAAGGCATTGGCCGTTTTTTCTTCCGATGCCCTGTCATCGGTGGCTTACGCGACGGAAGAAATTCTGCTTGTGCTTGCTTTATTAGGGACAAGCGTCTTTTTCTATTCGCTGCCGATCGCGGTGGCGATTTTAGTACTGCTGTTGTTAGTAACGTTGTCGTATCGGCAAATCATTTATGCGTTTCCATCTGGCGGCGGAGCGTATGTCGTTGCCCGCGACCACTTGGGGACGAAAATTAGTTTAGTGGCCGGGGCGGCGCTCATGATCGATTATATTTTGACGGTCGCTGTCAGCATCAGTTCCGGCGTCGCCGCGCTGACATCGGCGTTTCCGGGGTTGCTGCCGTGGAAAGTGGAGCTCGCTGTCGCCCTTGTCTTGTTTTTGATGGTGCTCAATTTGCGTGGCATTACCGAATCCGCAACAGTTTTCGCCTACCCGACGTATGTGTTCATTGGCTTCGTTCTCGTGATGATCGCTGTCGGCGGGTGGCAGTTGTGGCATGAAGGATGGCATGGGTTTACGATGCATGAGCATGCTTCCTCAGCTCACATGTTTGCGTCCGGTTACAGTTTGTTTATTTTGCTGCGCGCCTTTTCGTCGGGATGTTCGGCGATGACCGGGGTCGAAGCCATCAGCAACGGCGTGCCGGCGTTCCGGCCGGACAGTTCAAAAAACGCTGCCATTACGATGGGATGGATGTCCGCATTGCTTGGCGTGATGTTTTTAGGCATCACCGTGTTGGCGGCGGGATTCGGCGTTACTCCGACCGAGCATCAAACGGTCATTTCGCAAATCGGGCGTCATGTATTTGGGAATGGTCTTGTGTTTTATTTGTTTCAGCTGGCGACGATGGTCATTTTAGTGCTCGCGGCGAATACGAGTTTTGCCGGATTTCCGCAGCTGACGTCGATTATGGCGAAGGACGGTTTTTTGCCGAGAAGCTTGGCGGCCCGGGGCGATCGCCTCGTGTTTTCCAATGGCATCATTTTATTGAGCGTGTTGGCGATCTTGTTGATCATTGTTTTTCATGCGGAGACTCATTCGCTCATCCCGCTTTATGCGGTTGGCGTCTTTCTTTCCTTCACCATCGGCCAGGGTGGGTTGATTAAAAAATTATGGAAACGGGAAGAAGGACGGAAGATCGGCGTGCTGCTCACCGTCGGAACGGGAGCGGTGGTCACCGGGATGGTCACGCTCGTCACGATGGTCGCTAAATTTACGCAAGGAGCGTGGATCGTTATCGTGGCGATTCCGCTGTTCGTCTGGATGTTCATCCGAATTCACGAGCATTACAAAAAACTTGGCGAGCAATTGCGGCTTGACGAACGGGAGTGGCAACAGCGCGAGAAACTGTTGAAACCAAAAGTCATTATTCCCATTTCCGGCGTCAGCAAAGTGGTCGCCCAATCCGTTCAGTACGCTCGCAGCATTTCCGACGACATTACGGCACTGTCGATTACTTTCGACGAAAAAGACGAACAAAAGCTGCGGCAAAAGTGGGAGAAGTTTTATCCGGACATTCCGTTGAAAGTCATCTATTCACCGTACCGAACCATTTTGTCGCCATTGTTAGAATACATCACGAAAGCGGAAAAAGAAGCAGACCGCGCGCCGGTGACGGTGCTCTTGCCGCAATTTATCGTGAAAAAATGGTGGCATACATTTTTGCATAACCAAACAGCCATCATCTTGCGCTTTTTCTTGATCATGAAAAAAGATGTTGTCATTGCGACGCTGCCGTATCATTTGCGGGAATAATGTCGAGAAAAGGGGAAACATTTCCCCGGAAATCGATGCGTGTCGAATGGCAAGAAAGTCCCCTCTCCGTACGGAATTGCATATCGTACGGCAGGGGGGATTCATATGTGGTTATGGGTGTCCATGATTTTGCTCGCTTTCAGCGTGAGCATGGACAGCTTGAGCGTAGGCATTACGTATGGAATGGGTGGTGTCCGTTTTTCCTGCTTTTCGTTGGCGCTTATTGCATGCATGTCTGGAATGATGGTGTTTGTGTCCATGAACATCGGCCGTCTGTTGGCGCTTTTTTTGCCGTTGCAAGTCGAGCGAGGGCTTGCTTCAGTCATTCTCATGGCGCTTGGCGGTTGGGCGATTTATAACGTCTATAAGCCAAAGGGAGATGGAAGCGATTCATCTATGGAATCTGATGGAGCAGGGGAGGCTAACCGATTCAGCGGCGCTGTTCAAGTATTGAAACGCCCCGAACTTGGCGATCTTGATCGTTCAGGCACGATCAGCCAAAAAGAAGCGGTGTTGATCGGGCTTGCCCTGTCGATGGATGCGTTTGGCGCCGGGATCAGTTCGTCGCTTTTGCATTTCCCGCCGCTTTCGTTTTCCCTGTTGGTTGGCGTATTTACTCTCATGTTCATCCGAGTCGGCTTATCGTTGGGGTACATGGTGTCGAAAACGGGAATCATGAAAAAGGCGACAATGCTGCCTGGGGTTGTGTTGATTGTCCTAGGGTTGATCAAATTATTTCGGTGACACCATTTTGGCGGCTCGTTCGTAATTCAAATGTGAAAATAGGTTGATGAAAAAGGAGAGAGGTCCGATGTGGAAAAAGTTTTTATCGAAATTCGGCATTGGCGCTGCCAAAGTGGATCTCGTGCTGCATCGCCCTCATGTGCGCCTTGGTGAAACGTTGGAAGGGGAATTTTTGCTGGAAGGTGGTTCGGTCGCCCAACACATTCGGAACCTAGATGTCGTATTGCAATTGGAGGTGCACGCGGAAGGAAAGGCATATCGCCGAACCGCAGCGGTGATCCCGGTCGCTTCTTCGTTTACGATTCAGCCCGGTGAGCGGAAAGTGCTCCCGTTTTCGTACGCACTGCCGCTCCATTTGCCGATCAGCCGCCCAACGGTCCGTTATACGTTCGTCACCCGGCTCGATATTGCCGATGGGGCGGATGCATATGACCAAGACGCCATTCACATTTTGCCGCCGACGGCCTTGGAGCAAGTGTTTTCCGCTTTGGCCGCCCTGGGATTCCGGGAGAAAGCGACATCCGGAAGCATTACGCCGCATGGCCAGGAATTTGCGTTCTTCCCGACGAGCGAATTTCAAGGGATCGTCCAAGAAGTCGAGTTTTTTGCCCTCGTCGAGGGAGAAGGGGTGCGTTTGTATCTGGAGATCGACGTCCGCCACGGCTTTGGCGGGGAACGCGAAATGAAACGGGAGCTGTTGATCACTCATGAACAGCTTCGCGATTCGGCGACGGCAGCCCGTCTGCTTCGAGAAGCCATTGAAGAGGCGGTGCGGGCGGCCGGGGCGTTCGGCCAGCTGAGCGGGCATCCATTGGCAACGCCGCATTCGCCAATCTATAGCCATCCAGTAGGCCATTATCCACCCGTCCATCATTCGCATCATGGCGGACATGGGTGGGCTGGCGCCATTGGAGGATTTGCGGCCGGGATGTTGGCGGGAATGGTGGCGGAAGAGTTGCTTGACGATGTGATCGATGATGTCGCTGACGGGTTGGACGTGGATGATTGGTTTGATGGCGGCGATGGATTTGACGGCGGGGATCTGTTGTGACAGTGACTGAGGAAGGCGTTTCGCTTTTCGCGGGACGCCTTTTTTTGCTGGTGCGGGAAGCTTGGACAATAGTGACCATTTCCTTTTGGCAGGCATATACAGTAAATGGAAATCAACCAATGAAAAACAAGGGGAGAACGTGATCCATATGCATGGACAGATGCACGGCCATCGCCATTTGGCTTGGCATGAAACGTTGGAGCTGCATGAACTGATCGCTTTTCAAGCAAATGGGCTCATAAAAATGAAAAAGGCGGTCGGCAAAATCGACTGTCCTGAATTAAAAGGATTGTACCTTGAGACGATTCAAGGGCTGGAAACGAATTTGCGCGAGCTGCTTGCCTTCATTCCGGCGGCACCGATGATGGAAGAAAGCCGCGACCATGATGATGGCGACCGCGCCTTGCACGCTGGCGACTTGCTTGGCTTTTCAAAAACGGCAGTGCGTAATTATGCTGCTGCCATTACCGAGGCGGCGACGCCGGTGCTGCGCAAAACGTTTGTCAAACATCTGCTTAAAGCCATTGACACGCACGAAAAAGCGTTCAACTATATGTATGAACGAAGTGATTATCCAGCGTACGATCTCGTCCAGCTCCTTCACAACGATGTTCGCAATGCGCAAAAGGCGTTGTCAATGGGATATGAACGATGATGATGGCGAGCCGCCCCCGCCTAACGGGGCGGCCTCTTTCCTTGCAGCGGGGAGGAGCGGATGGACCGACGGCGAATACATAAAAGCGGAGAAACAGCTAAGCCGAATGGAGCTAGAAGAGAGGAAAGATAAAAAACGAAGGAGGCGTCATCGGTGCGTTACTATATCGTTTTTGATATTGGCGGCACATATGTCAAACATGCCGTCATGAACGAGCATGGCGACTTTTTCGAAAAGGGGCGTTACCGTTCGGAGCGGCATGACTTTCATCAATTTCGCGATGACTTGCTTAACGTCGTCCGCCAGGCGCAGGCCAACTATCCACTTTCCGGCATTGCGATCAGTTCCGCAGGAAGCGTGGATAGCGACATCGGCGTCATCGGCGGAAGCAGCGCCTTGCCTTGTATTCACGGTCCCAACTTTAAAGACGTATTCGGCGGGGCAACGGGCCTGCCGGTAGAGATGGAAAATGACGCGAATTGCGCGGCGCTTGGCGAGTTATGGAAGGGGGCGGGCCGGGGCTGCCGCGACATCGCCTTTGTCATTGTCGGCACCGGCATTGGCGGGGCGATCGTGAAAGACGGACGCATCCATAAAGGGGCGCATTTGCACGGCGGGGAATTTGGCTATATGTTGATGGATGTCCGCTATGAGAACGGAAGGATCGAATGCAAAACATGGAGCGAACTGGCGGCGACAAGCGCGTTGATCCGGATGGCGGCTGAGGAAAAGGGGATGCCGGAGAGGGAGTTGGACGGAGAAAAAGTATTTGCGCTGGCCGAGAGCGGCGATGAAGCCGCGCAAAAGGCCATTGACCGGTTTTATTTTTCATTGGCCCAAGGGATTTTTAACTTGCAGTACGCATATGACCCGGAAAAAATCATTTTGGGCGGGGCCATTAGCAGCCGCCCCGATTTCGTCGACGAAATCAACAAGCGGCTTTCGGTGTTATTGTCGCTCGTTCCCATTGCCAAAGTCCAGCCAGTGGTGGAGACGTGCCAATTCAAAAACGATGCGAACTTGCTCGGCGCTTTGTATCATTACTTAGAGCGGCGCGGGGAATTAGGGGAAGCGTCCGGCCCGTCCCATTAGGCAGCAACAGGAAGTCGACTGTTCTGTCTTGAAAACAAGGTCGCTGACTAGAAAAAGCGCGGGTAGTACAAGACAAAGATTTGTAGTACAATAGAGCAGGCGCGGCCAAAAGCGGAGTGTTATTCCACCCGCTTGGCCCATATGTATAGAAAGGACGACCCCGCGCAGAAAGGATGGAAGGACATGCACTGGATGGAATTATGGAAGGCGATCATTTTAGGAATGGTCGAAGGGCTGACCGAGTTTGCCCCGGTTTCCTCGACCGGCCATATGATTATGGTCGACGATCTTTGGCTGAAATCCACAGAGTTTTTAGGCAAGTACGCGGCGAATACGTTTAAAGTCGTCATCCAGCTCGGCTCGATTCTAGCCGCTGTGGTCGTGTTTAAAGACCGATTTCTCGACTTGCTTGGCGTTCGCGGCCGTCATCCGGGCGGACATCCGCGCCTTAACCTCATTCACGTCATCATTGGTCTGCTGCCGGCTGGGGTGCTCGGCGTCTTGTTTGAAGATTACATCGATGAACATTTGTTTTCGACCAAAACGGTGCTGATCGGCCTTGTGCTCGGCGCGTTGCTTATGATTGCCGCCGACCAATTCGCCAAAAAAGCCGCGCGGACGCAGACGGTCGACCAAATTACGTACAAGCAGGCGTTTTTTGTTGGTTTGATGCAATGTTTATCCTTGTGGCCCGGCTTTTCCCGCTCCGGCTCGACGATTTCTGGCGGGGTGCTTGTCGGCATGAGCCATCGCGCCGCCGCCGATTTCACGTTCATTATGGCTGTTCCGATCATGGCTGGGGCGAGCGGGCTGTCGCTGTTGAAAAACTGGCAATACGTCACCACCGCCGATATTCCGTTTTTCATCGCCGGCTTTTTGAGCGCCTTTGTCTTCGCCTTGCTCGCGATTCGCTTTTTCCTTGAGCTCATCAACCGCATCCGCCTCGTGCCGTTTGCCGTGTATCGGATCGTGCTGGCCATTGTCATTTATTTCTTATACTTCTAGTCGTGCCGCCTGGCGGGGTTGTTCCGCCGGGCGGTTTTCTGGTTGGGGGAAGGAAATGGCAAACGAAAAAATTTGAATAAAAATAACCCGTAGTGCTAGCTGAGTGCTAAGACTGAGCCAGCATCACAATTCCAGTACAACATCAAGAAGATATCGATCTCTTGTGCGACCATGTGTTCCGTATCAACCGTTATCGGCTTGAGCCGGTGTAAAGGAGAGAAGGCTCGTTGTGTGGTGATGAAAACAAAACGAGGCGATGCCGAAAAACGGCCGTGGTTGGCCGCATCGGGCATCGCCTGTTTTTACCGGCGGGCGGTGTCTTGAATGATTGCAAGCAACGTTTGCAGCGGATCGCTTGCGCCGGCTTTCTCCATGTTTTTTCGGTAGCGGTCTTTGTTTTCGTATAGGCGGTGAATGGCGGCTTGCAGCGATTCGTTCGTCAAGTCCTCTTCCATCAGCACTTCCGCATAGCCGGCTTTTTCAAACGAACGGGCGTTAAGGATTTGGTCGCCGCGGCTTGCCGCTTTCGAGAGCGGGATGAGCAGCATCGGCTTGCGCAAGGAGAGCAGTTCGAAAATGGCGTTCGCCCCGGCGCGGGAGACGACGATGTCGGCTAAGGCGAGTAAGTGGGGCAGCTCTTCGTTGACGTATTCGAACTGTTTGTATCCGTTTTGGCCTGCGAGGCTTCGGTCGATGTTCCCTTTGCCGCAAATGTGGATGATGTCAAATTCGGCAAGAAGCGTCGATAGGTTGGCGCGCAAGGCGTCGTTAATTTTTTTCGAGCCTAAGCTGCCCCCCATCGCCAGCAAGACCGGTTTTTTTCCGTCGAACTGGCACATCTTCCTCCCTTGTTCGGCTCTGCCATCCTTCAACTCTTCGCGGACGACGGCGCCCACGTAGACAGCTTTATCGGCATTGACATATTGCTTCGTTTCCGGGAAGGTGAGGCAGATTTTTGTCGCAAACGGCATGGCAATTTTATTCGCAAGCCCCGGGGTTAAGTCAGATTCATGGATCACCGACGGCACGCCGTTCAGCCAAGCGCCGAGAATGACGGGAACGGAGACGAATCCGCCTTTTGAGAAGACGACGTCCGGTTTTTCTTTTTGGATCAGGCGGTACGCCTGCCAAACGCCTTTCAGCACGTTGAATGGATCTTTAAAGTTTTTCCAGTCAAAATAGCGGCGCAGTTTTCCAGTCGAAACCGAATAGTACGGGACGCCGTCGATGCGGCCGATAATCTCCCGTTCAATCCCTTGATGAGATCCGATGTAAACGATATCCCATCCAAGCTCTTTCAATTTCGGGATGAGGGCGACGTTGACCATCACGTGGCCGGCTGTGCCGCCGCCGGTTAAAATGATTTTTTTTCGCAATGCGGATCACCTGTCTTTTTTTAATCGCTCGTGTATCGTTATGTATTATAGCAAATTCCACCGAGCTTCGGGAGGAAACCAAGCGATGGCGGTTTTCGTATAGGAAATAAGAAGACTGGACGGTCTGCATGAAATTTTCATGATTTTCTTTTCGATTTCTCATTTGTTTGTTATATGATAAAACACCTACATCGTGATGATCTCGAATATATATAAGTTGCAATAAAGATTTTCCGATTGTTCGATTCTGTTTTCCTTCATAACAAGTCATTTTGATAGAATGCAGCGGGCGCTCTACTGGATGTAAAACAAAGTTTCAACTTATATAGAAAATTCATTTTTCTATTTTCAGAGAGAAGAAATATTGGTAAAGTACAATCAAGAGGTGAATGCCATGTGGGCTTGGTTGTTCGTTTGTTTCATTGTGGGAATTGCCATTTATGGGATTGTACCGACGATCATCATTCGCAAAAAGCGGGTGCGTTTGTTTCGGGAGGGAACGGCATCCGATTGTCTGGCGCTGACGTTTGATGATGGCCCCGACCCGTATTATACGCCAAAGTTGCTTGATTTATTAAAGAAATATGGCGTGAAGGCGACGTTTTTCGTTGTCGGCCGCAAAGTCGAGCGCTATCCGGATATTGTGCGGCGGATGGCCGAAGAAGGCCATGAAATTGGGATTCATAATTACCGCCACATCAGCAATTGGCTGTTGCCGCCGCTTTGGTTGGATTGGGGGGTGCGCCGCGCCGCTAAGGCGATTGAGCGGGCGACGGGCCAACGCCCGGTGTATTACCGCCCGCCGTGGGGGCATTTTAACGCTTGGACGCCGATCGTGCAAAAGCGGTATACAACGGTGCTATGGTCGCATATTCTTGGCGATTGGAACGAAAAAATTGGTACAATGGAATTGTTCCGCCGCTTGCGTTCGTCCATCCGCGGCGGGGCGGTGATTGTGCTTCATGACAATGGGGATGCGCTGGGTGCTGACAAACGCGCGCCAGAGCAAATGTTGTCAGCGCTCGAGCTGCTGTTTAAGGATGAAGCAGCGAAAAAGATGCGTTGGGTGACGATTACGGAACTGCGAAATGTGCAAACTAATACACAAATCTCGGCGATGTAGCGGGGGAGCTATGGATACAAGCGTATGGTTGCCGTATGTCCAGTCATATGGATATGTGATGCTGTTTTTCTTTTTGTTTTGCGGCATTGTCGGCATTCCGGCGCCGGAGGAAAGCTTGCTCTTTTTGGTCGGCGTGATGGTGGCCAAGGAGCAGTTGCTGCTTGGACCGTCGCTCGCTTCATGCTGGGGCGGGGCGATGGCCGGCATGGTGACGGCATACGGCGCCGGCCGGTGGTGGGGGGCGCCGTTTGTGCAAAAGTACGGCAAGTGCGTCGGAATTACGGCTGAACGTTGGGAGCGGGCTCGCCGATGGTTTGGCCGCTATGGCAAATGGGGGATTTTGTTCGGCTGCTATGCTCCCGGGGTGCGGCAAATTTGCCCGTATATGGCGGGAGTGAGCCGGTTTCCGTTCGGGCCGTTTTTGTTGCTGTCGGCGCTTGGAACGGCAGGTTGGGCCGTTCCGTTGACCGCGGCGGGGCTTTGGCTCGGCCAGCGCATCCATATCCCCCTGATTTCTTTTCCGCTTGCCGGTTTGGCGTTGTTTTTGCTTTTTTTGCTTGCGGCATGGGTTGGGCAGCGGAGGCGCAAAAAATCTTTCGAAAGCTAAAGGGTGCGATCGATGATGAAAGTATTGTTTTTGCCGCTGTTTCAAATGAATACGGGACACCATAAAGTAGCCGATACGTTGATGGATTTTTTGCGCCGCCAGTTTCCGGCGGTCGAAAGCAAAAAGATCGATTTTTTGAGCTATTGCAATGAACTGATGGAAAAAATCGTGTCAGAGGCCTACTTGCGCTGGATTCGCTCGCATCCTGCTTCGTACCACCGTGTGTACAAAACGCTGATGTACCAAGAGCCGCCCCGGTTTGAGTTCATTTCGTTTGAGCCATGGCTGCCTTATTTTGAAAGCAAAATGAAAAAGATGGTGGAAGAAGAACGGCCGGATTTAATCGTCTGCACCCATTCGTTTCCGTCACGCATTTTGCAGCGGCTGAAGCGAAAACGGGTGCTGACGGTTCCAGTTGTCAATGTCTACACCGACTTTTTTATGAACAGCATCTGGGGGAAACGGTTTATTGACTATCATTTTGTTCCCCATCAAGAGGCGAAATGGGAGCTGATCACGAAGTACGGGGTTGACAAAGGACGCATCATCGTCACTGGCATCCCAGTGCACGATGTGTTTATGAATCGGTCGGAAGCGAGACGCAAGCGGGACCTCGCTCATGTGCTTGTCGCCGGTGGAAACCAAGGGCTTGGCAATATGCTGGCGTTTTTGCGGGCGGCCCGCACGTCAACGTTGTTCCGCTATTCGGTGCTGTGCGGCGCCAATCGCCAGCTGTACGAGGAAATCGCCAGCTGGCAGCTGCCTCATATCCGGCCGCTTCCATACATCGCTGACCCGGAAGAGATGAATCGGCTGTATGAAGAGGCGGATGCCGTCATTACGAAACCAGGCGGGGTGACGGTCAGCGAGTTGCTTCATAAGCGCATTCCGATTTTTACGATTGATTGCTTGCCTGGCCAGGAGCGCATCAATTTGCAATATTTACAGCAAAATGGTCTCATTTATCATTTGGTCGGGCCAGAAAGCGGCGAGCAGCACATGCTTCGCTTGTTGATGGATGATGTGGAGAAAAACCGGTTTTTCCGCCGTGTGTCCGATTATTTTGCTGGCGTGGAAAAAACGGGGCAAGAAGCGCTCGCCGAAGTGGTAGCGGCCATGCCGCAACGCATGGCTTGGCGCGCGTTGCATCCGTAGCGACAGAAGGTGTCCCAAAACGGTCGGGGCACCTTTTCTTATTCCTGTATATACGTGTAAAACAAATGCTGGAAAACGATATGTTGTGCTTTGCTGAAAGAAGAACCACTTTTTTAGACACCCTCACTTTTTTGTTCCTTATCGCTTATGGGGGGTGGCGAAACAACCTGCATCGTACATATAAAATATCAGACCGTTGGGCGCGAAACGTGTTACAATAGGAACGATGGCCAAGGAAAGAGGAGGAACGATGATGAAAACGAGAGTTGGCGTGTTATACGGCGGCAAATCACCGGAGCACCAAGTATCGTTGTCGACGGCGATGGCGGTGATGAACGCCATTGATCCTCATAAATTCGATGTCATTCCGATTTATATTACACCGGAAGGTCAATGGATCAAGGGCAAACAACTGACCGGACCGATCGAGGAAATCAAGCAGCTGCAATTCACTTCGGCGGCGACCGCCTTGATTCCGGTTTCCTTGAACCAAGTTCCGGCTGCCGATTCGGCTGCGGGAGGAAACGAGGAAACGATCGATGTCATTTTCCCGCTTTTGCATGGGCCGAACGGTGAAGACGGAACGGTGCAAGGGCTGCTTGAGATATTGAACATTCCGTATGTCGGCAACGGGGTGCTTGCTTCCGCGGTCGGCATGGATAAGGTGATGATGAAAAACTTGTTTGCGCAGGCCGGGTTGCGCCAAGCAAAATATATCGCCGTGACGAAGTACGATTGGCAAAAAAGAGGCGAGACGGTGTATGACCGGATCGAACGAGAGCTTGGCTACCCGTGCTTTGTCAAGCCAGCCAACGCCGGTTCGAGCGTCGGCATTTCCAAATGCAAGCAGCGCGGCGATTTAAAAGCCGCATTTATCGAGGCATTTCAGTATGACCGAAAAATTATTATTGAAGAGGCGATTGTCGGCCGCGAAATTGAAATCGGCGTGATCGGAAATGATGAGCCGATTTGTTCGGTCGTTGGCGAAATTGTTCCCAAAAAGGAATTTTACGACTATGAAGCGAAATACGAAGACGGGCAAACCGAATTGATCATCCCAGCGGACGTAACGAAAGAACAGTATGAGACGATCAAACAAATGGCCATTACGGCGTTTCAGGCGCTGGATTTGTCTGGACTTGCGCGCGTCGATTTTTTCCTCGCCGAAGATGGCGCTGTTTATATCAACGAAGTGAACACGATGCCAGGCTTTACGCCATACAGCATGTTCCCGCTTCTTTGGCAGCACAGCGGTGTGCCGTACCCGGAGCTGATTGAACGGCTTATCGCGCTCGCATTGGAACGACATCAAGAAAAGCAGACGATCACGTACACGTTCAAAAAAGAAAAGAGGTGAGAGCCGATGATCAAACGGACAGTGCGGCAAATCGCCGAAATGGCTGACGGACAGTGTTTAAAGCCGGAATGGGAGAATATGGTCGTAAGCGGTGTGTCAACCGACACAAGGACGATCCAAGCCGGCAGCTTGTACGTTCCGTTGCGCGGTGCGACCTTTAACGGCCACGATTTCGTGCAAGAAGCGGTGCAAAAAGGAGCCGCCGCCGTACTGTGGGCGGAAAGGGAAGGAACGCCGCCGGAAGGTGTGCCAGTGGTCGTTGTGGATGATACGCTTTTGGCATTGCAGCGGCTCGCCGCCCGCTACCGCGAGCAGCTTGGAATGAAGGTGATCGGCGTCACTGGCAGCAACGGCAAAACGACGACGAAAGATATGATTGCCGCGCTGCTTTCAACCCACTATCGAGTGCAAAAGACCGAAGGGAACTTGAACAATCACATCGGCGTGCCGCTGACGCTTCTTTCGCTTGACGAAGGGACGGAGATGGCCGTTGTCGAAATGGGGATGAGCGGGTTTGGCGAAATCGAGCGGCTGACCATGATCGCCCGTCCGGACGCAGCGGTCATCACGAATATCGGAGAAGCACACTTGCAGGAGCTCGGGTCGCGGGAAGGCATCGCCAAGGCGAAGTTGGAAATTTTGGCGGGTTTGCACCATGATGGTTTATTCGTCTACCACGGCGATGAGCCGCTCTTGACGGAGCGCGTGCCGAAGCTGCCGCTTCCCCGCCATGTCGTGACGTTCGGGGCGGGCGAACAGAACGATTACTATCCGACCGATGTGCGCATTGAAGCGGGAGGAACATCGTTTGTCATCAATGCGCTCCCCGGCCGGACGCTGTTTATGCCGGTATTAGGCAAGCATCATGTGTACAACGCGCTCGCCGCCATTGCGGTCGCCCGCTTTTTCGGCATCGATTGGGAAGGCATTGATGCGTCTCTCTCCCGCCTGCAAGTGACGCGCATGCGTACGGAAGTCGTCAAGACGAAATATGGCTTTACCGTCATTAATGACGCCTACAATGCCAGCCCGACATCGATGCGCGCCGCCTTGACGCTGCTTGGGGAATTAGGCGGCTACCGGCAAAAAATCGCCGTATTGGGCGATATGTTGGAGCTTGGCGACGAAGAGGTGGCGTTTCATCGAGAGATCGGGGAGGTGCTGCGGCCGGGAATGGTGGACTATGTGTTCACTTACGGGCCGCTGGCGCACCATATCGCCGCGGCGGCCGCCCCATTTTTTGATGATGGACGGGTGAGGGAGTTCGACGATAAAGCAGCGTTGGCCGAGGCCGTGCGTTCCGTCGCGACTTCGGATGACATTGTTTTATTGAAAGCATCGCGCGGCATGAAATTGGAAGAGTTGCTTCGATATTGGGTGTAACATCAAGCAACCCGAGAGAAACTAAAAGCGGCGTCACAGGCGCCGCTTTTCATTCGGGCGGGGGTGGAAATGATGATCGGCTGTTTATGTATTCACGGGTTTACGGGAAGTCCAGAAGAAGTGGCGCCGCTGGCCGATTATTTGCGGGAGCGGACCGATTGGATGATCGAAACGCCGACCTTGCCGGGCCACGGAAGCGAACTGCGGTTGAAAGGAATTACATACGACCAATGGATCGCAGCGGCGGAACAAGCGTTTTTAGCGCTCCATCACCGTTGCAGTGTGGTGTATGTCATTGGGTTTTCAATGGGTGGAGTGATCGCCGTCTACTTGGCGGAAAAATACCCGGTCGCCAAACTCGTGCTGCTAAGCGCTGCGTTTTACTATGTCAACCCGCGCCAATTATGGCGCGACATCCGCGAGATGTTTGCCAATGGATGGAAAGGAGCGCGGGAGCACCCACTGTTTCTCCGCTATCGAAACAAAATGATGGCGACGCCGTTTTCAGCTGTCAGGGAGTTTCGCAAACTCGTCCGCGATGTGCGTCCCCGACTTCCGCGCGTCGCGGCACCCGCGCTCATTGTGCAAGGAGAAAAAGATGGGATCGTGCCGCTAAAAAGCGCCTATTATTTATATGAGCAGATTGGATCGGCGGAAAAAAAGCTGTTGCTTTTGCCCAATTCGTTCCATCATGTTTGTCATAGTATCGATCGGCACGTTCTGTTTGCTGAGGTGGAAACATTTTTGCGCGCTGCCCATGCCCATCATTGCAAATCACCGCATAACATGGTATGATAACTGTCAAACCTTTCTCTCGGATAAAGGGACGATTTTTTATAAGGAGTTTGAATAACATTGACGACATTTCAAGAATTAGGATTAAGCCAAGAAGTGATGAAAGCGATCGAGCGGATGGGGTTTGAAGAGACGACTCCGATTCAAGCAAAGACGATTCCGCTCAGTCTGCAAAATAAAGACGTAATCGGTCAAGCGCAAACCGGAACGGGGAAAACGGCGGCGTTTGGCATTCCGATCGTAGAAAAAGTGGATGTGAAAAACGGCGCCATTCAGGCGCTTGTGGTCGCGCCGACGCGTGAGCTCGCCATCCAAGTATCAGAAGAGCTGTACAAAATCGGCGCCGTCAAGCGCGTGCGCGTTTTGCCGATTTACGGCGGTCAAGATATCGAGCGGCAAATCCGTGCTTTGAAAAAACATCCGCACGTGATCGTCGGGACGCCGGGCCGTATTATCGACCATATCAACCGCGGGACGCTCCGCCTTGAGCATGTGCATACGGTCGTTCTCGATGAGGCGGATGAAATGCTCAATATGGGCTTTATCGAAGATATTGAGGCGATTTTAAGCCATGTGCCGGCCGAGCGGCAGACGTTGCTGTTCTCGGCGACGATGCCGGATCCGATTCGCCGCATTGCCGAGCGCTTCATGAACGAGCCGGAACTTGTCAAAGTGAAGGCAAAGGAAATGACCGTGCCGAACATTCAACAGTACTACTTAGAAGTGCACGAGAAAAAGAAATTTGACATTTTGACGCGGCTTCTTGATATTCAGGCGCCGGAGCTCGCGATCGTGTTCGGCCGCACGAAGCGTCGTGTCGATGAGCTGGCGGAGGCGCTCAACTTGCGAGGCTATGCAGCGGAAGGCATTCACGGTGATTTAAGCCAAGCGAAACGGCTGTCGGTGCTGCGCAAGTTTAAGGAAGGTGCGATTGAAATTTTAGTGGCGACGGATGTTGCGGCGCGCGGCTTGGATATTTCCGGCGTAACGCACGTGTACAACTTTGATATTCCGCAAGACCCGGAAAGCTATGTCCACCGGATTGGGCGCACCGGGCGCGCCGGCAAGACAGGGGTGGCGATGACGTTTGTCACTCCAAGGGAGATCGGCCAGCTTCACCATATTGAGCGGACGACGAAGCGGAAAATGGAGCGGATGAAGCCGCCGACACTTGATGAGGCGCTCGAAGGCCAACAGCGTATCGCGATCGAAAAGCTTCTCAACGTCGTGGAGACCGAAAACCTGTCATTTTACAAACGGGCAGCGGAAGAATTGCTTGAAGAGCACGATTCGGTAACGATTGTCGCTGCCTGCTTGAAAATGTTGACGCGCGAGCCGGATACGACGCCGGTGCAATTGACGGAAGAACCGCCTTTAGCGGTCAAGCGGGAGAAAAAACGGGGCGGCCGCCCGGACGGCTCAGCCCGCAGCCGGACGAAGAAACGGCGGATTACGGCGCATTAAGCGCCGTTTTTTCATAGCCGAGGCATGTAAAACGACGGCCGCTTGGGGCGGATGGACAAAAAGGGGGCAAGCAGGCCGCCGACGGCGAAGCCAAATAGATGGGCCAATAAATTCCCATCTGGTGTCATGATGCCAAGCAGCAAATGAACCGCCATGACCGAAAGCAGCAACTGGGCGTGGCGGGGGGCGACTAAGTCGCGGCGGAATAGGGCGAGGTAGCTGTACATGCCAAACAAGGCGAAAATGGCGCCCGACGCCCCGACATGGGTGTACAGCGGCGGCAGAAGGAATAAAGTGGCGACATTGGCGCCGATTCCGCCTCCGATATACAGAAACAAAAACTTTCTTTTCCCAAGTGCGTGCTCCAGCCAGGGGCCAAACAGCCATAAGGACAAACTGTTGACGGCCATATGGTGGAAATCGCGATGGAGCACGATTGGGCTGACAAGCCGCCAGTACTCTCCATGGCGGATCGCGCCGTTCGTCCCGACGGCGTATTGCCAAATGGGTTCAAGCGCTGTCAAGGGAAGAGAAAACAACAGCCATGCGGCGATATGGACCAATAATAAGGCGGCAACGACGGGATAAAGGCGGACAAATGAGCGGACATCGCTTGCATGTTGAAACACGGGTTGGTCTCCCTTCTTCGCGGAAATGGGGCGTTTTTTATAAGCCATCTTATGCGGGTCTCTCATAAAAAATTTGTCGGACCATCAGGGCGGATAGGATAGGTGAGGAAGCAGTGATCGTCGGCATTGGCATTGATATTGTAGAGTTGGAACGGATCCGCTCCCTTCTTGAGCGGAGCCGCAAATTTCCAGAGCGAATTTTGACGCCGCGTGAAAAAGCGCAGTTTGGCGAGTTGCCGCCCGCAAGACAGGCAGAGTTTCTCGCTGGGCGATTTGCGGCGAAAGAAGCGTACGCCAAAGCGCTCGGAACGGGGATCGGGCGGCATCTATCGTTTCAAGACATCGAGATCGTTTCCGATGAGCACGGAAAGCCGAGCATTGCTGCCCGCCGCGATGGCGAGACGGTTCATCTGTCCATTTCCCATAGCCGCGATTACGCCGTCGCCCAAGTCGTCATTGAGCGTCTTGACCGATAACGCCGGCTGATGCTTGCCATGGCTAGTCTGCATATTCCCGAAAGTTGTCTCATATATTGTAGTGCATGGGTAGAAATCGATATATGAGGCAAAGGGGTTGAAGCGATGGGCAGAAACGTGCTGATGGCGTTGGTCGGCATCATTTTTCTGTTTGCTTTGGCTGGCTGCGGGTCGAAATCGCAGGAAGAGGTGCTGAAGGCGCTTGATGAAAAGGTCGATGAGATGACGGGTTATCAGGCTGAGGCGAAAATGACGTTCCGCACCGGGGAAAAGCCGCAAGTGTATCATGTCGAAGTGTGGCACAAGCAGCCGTCCTACTACCGCGTCAGCTTGAAAAACGCCGACAAAGGACAAAGCCAAATGATTTTGCGCAATGACGAAGGGGTGTTCGTCTTCACGCCGGCGCTCAACAAAACCTTCAAGTTTGTGAGCGATTGGCCGAAAAACAGCAGCCAAGCGTATTTGTACGAATCGCTCGTCAAAGACATTTTGAGCGATTCGAAGGCGAAGTTTAAGGCGACGGACGATTACTATGTGTTTGAGACGAAAACGAACTACCCGAACAGCGAAGTCGTTCCAACCCAAGAGATTACACTGCGCAAAAAAGATTTGGCGCCCGTCTCGGTCAAAGTGATGGATACGGACCGGAAAGCGCTGTTGACGGTCGAATTTTCCAACGTCGAGTTTAACAAAAAGTTTGATGATGACGCGTTTGATACAAAGAAAAACATGACTGGCGCCCGTCTTGAGGTGCCAACGATGGCCGAAGGAAAAGAGCAAGTGATGGCCGTCATGTACCCGAGTCAGCTTCCGAAAGGGGTTCAAGCGCTTGAGGAAAAAGAAGTGAAAGGTGAAAACGGCACGCGCGTCATTATGACATTCGGCGGCAAAAAATCGTTTACGCTCGTGCAAGAAAAAGCGGATGTGCTTCCGGCGACAAGCATGCCAGTTCTTGTCAACGGCGACCCGGTTGATTTAGGATTCACCATTGGCGCCCTCACCGACCGAACGTTGACATGGTGGTACAACGGGGCGGAGTTTACGCTCGCCTCGGACGATTTGACGCCGGAAGAAATGGTGATGGTCGCCAGCTCCGTGCAAGAAAAAGCGGCAAAATGACAGTGCGGATTTGCAAACAGGCGGCTCTCCGCGTTGAAGCGGAGAAGCTGCTTTTTGTTTTTGTGCAGAAGCAGTGAAGGCAGGCCAGTGGACGAATCGTTGCGATCTCCAATGTTTTCCGCCGTTTTTCTCATTTTTCCGCCGCTCATCCTATTCCTTCTTCCCTAGGAACATGGTAAACTAAAAAAGGAATCCAATCGATTCAAGCGCTTTCAAACTGGCTATGACTAGAAAGGCAGCGAGAGAGGATGGACGAGTTTCACCGCGATACGTGGGTGGAAATTGATTTGGACGCCATTTACGACAACGTCGCGAATTTGCGCCGCTTTTTGCCGGAGGGTACGCAAATTATGGCCGTTGTCAAGGCGAACGCCTACGGGCACGGCGATGCCCAAGTGGCGGCAACGGCGCTCGAAGCGGGCGCTTCCCGCTTGGCCGTCGCCTTTTTGGACGAGGCGCTTGCCTTACGAAAAAAAGGCATCGATGCCCCGATTTTAGTGCTTGGGGCGTCTCGTCCCGAGGATGTGGCGTTGGCCGCCGAACACCGCATCGCCTTAACCGTGTTTCGCTCTGATTGGCTCGAGAAGGCGTCATCGCTGTATAACGGTTCGACCCCGATTCATTTCCATTTAAAGATGGACACGGGAATGGGACGGCTTGGGGTGAAAGACGAAGAGGAGACAAAGCGAATAGCGGCCTTGATCGATCGCCATCCGCCCTTTGTGCTTGAAGGGGTGTATACGCATTTTGCGACCGCTGATGAAGTGAATACGGATTACTTTTCTTATCAATACGCCCGCTTTTTGCATATGCTTGACTGGCTGCCGTCGCGGCCGTCGCTCGTTCATTGCGCCAACAGCGCGGCGGCCCTTCGTTTTTCCGATCGAGCGTTCAACATGGTTCGCTTTGGCATTTCGATGTACGGGCTCGCCCCATCGCCGGACATCAAGCCGCTCCTCCCATACGAATTGAAAGAGGCGTTTTCGCTCCATAGCCGCCTTGTACACGTCAAAAAACTGCAACCAGGCGAAAAGGTGAGCTACGGTGCGACGTACACCGCGCAGACGGAAGAGTGGATCGGCACGATTCCAATCGGTTATGCGGACGGCTGGCTGCGAAGGTTGCAGCACTTTCATGTGCTTGTTGGCGGGCGGCGGGCGCCGATCGTCGGCCGTATCTGCATGGATCAATGCATGATCCGCCTGCCTGAGCCGCTGCCTGTCGGGACGAAGGTGACATTAATTGGCCGCCAAGGGGACGAAGTCATTTCCATCGATGATGTCGCCCGCCATTTGGACACAATCAATTATGAAGTGCCGTGCACGATCAGCTACCGGGTGCCCCGTATTTTTTTCCGAAATAAGCGTATAATGGAAGTGAGAAACGCCGTTGGCCGCGGATGAAGCGATGCATAATCTGCTTCGGAAGACAAAGGATAGAAAATGGAGAAATGACTTTGCAGCGCCGTTGTTTAATGGTATCATGAAGTGGAAGCAATCAATGGCTGCAGTTCGTGGAGGTGTATATTTGTGTCGGAATCTGGCGCAACAGCGGAAATCGTCGTTCGTTTGCCGCAGTCGCTGCTGACAGAACTGGACGTGCTCGTAAAGCAGGAAAACGGCAACCGCAATGAACTCATTTATCAAGCGACGAAAATGTACATTCGCGAGCGGAAGAAACGGCAAATTCGTGAGGCGATGAGACGAGGCTACATGGAAATGGCGAAAATCAATTTATCTATCGCTTCTGAAGCGTTTCATGCTGAATACGAGGCCGACCACACCGTTGAACGCTTAGTTAGCGGGGGGTAATGCTTTGATTGTCAAACGTGGCGACGTGTATTTTGCGGACCTTTCCCCGGTTGTTGGCTCGGAGCAGGGCGGCGTGCGCCCCGTGTTGGTGATCCAAAACGATATCGGCAATCGTTTTAGCCCGACGGTGATTGTCGCGGCGATTACGGCGCAAATCCAAAAAGCGAAGCTGCCGACGCATGTCGAGATTGACGCGAAACGCTACGGGTTTGAACGCGATTCGGTCATTTTGCTTGAGCAAATTCGCACGATCGACAAGCAACGGCTGACCGATAAAATCACTCATTTGGACGATGAAATGATGGATAAAGTCGATGAGGCGCTGCAAATTAGCTTAGGACTGATCGACTTTTGATAGAGCGAAAAACCTTTGCTTTTGGCATAACAGCGAACAGGAGAAACGGCGTTTTCGGTTGCCAACGGGCGGCCGAGCGGATGGGGAAAGCGGCGTTGACGTGCGGCATCGGTCTTGATTATCGAGTGTTCACGTTGGTGAGACGGGCAGATCGGTCTTCCCGGAACGGTCTGTCCTTCCATTTTCATCTATGTATACTGTTTCACAAAGCAGCTGCGTACAGGTAGCGCTTTTTTTATTATCCTAAACCGATTCATCCCCCACTTCCACCTCGAAGCGTTAGCGTAGGTGGGAGAGCGTTCAAGTCCCATATCATTAAGGAGGGAATCGCTTGGCTAACGAACAGCGGCTCATTGAAGTCATTGCCGCCGAGCAGCAGCTGGCAGCAAAGCAAGTCGAAAACGTCATTGCGCTCCATCGAGAAGGAAACACGATCCCGTTTATCGCCCGCTACCGGAAAGAAATGACTGGGGCGCTCGATGAAGTGCAAATTCGTGAAGTGCTTGAGAGATGGGAGTATTTGCAGCATTTAGAGCAACGGAAAGAGGAAGTGCTCCGCCTCATTGACGAGCAAGGGAAGTTGACGGAAGAGTTAAAGCGCGACATTCTTGAGGCCACGAAGTTGCAACAAGTCGAAGATTTATACCGCCCGTATCGGCAAAAGCGGCGCACGAAAGCAACCATCGCAAAAGAGAGAGGGCTTGAACCTCTTGCCGAATGGCTCCTTTCGTGTCCACCGGCCCCAACTCCGGAACAACAGGCCGAAATGTTCGTCAACGAAGATAAAGGAGTCGCAACCGTTGAAGAGGCGCTTCAAGGTGCGAAAGACATCATCGCCGAGAAAGTGGCAGATGACGCTGCTCTTCGTCAATGGGTGCGCGACGAGACGCGGCGGAAAGGAACGATTGCTTCGGTTGCCAAAGCGCCGGAAAAGGACGAAAAGAGTGTGTACGAAATGTACTACGACTACGAGGAGCCCCTGGCTAAAATCGTTCCGCACCGCGTGTTGGCGTTAAACCGTGGTGAAAAGGAAGAGGTGCTGCGCGTCTCGATCAAGGCGCCTGTTGAGGACATCATTCGCTATTTGCGGCGAAAAACAGTCGCTGATGAATCGTCCCCGGCCGCTCCCATCGTGGCAGAAGCGATCGAGGACGGATACAAGCGGCTGATGGAGCCTGCCATTGAACGCGACATCCGCAACGAGTTGACGGAGAAAGCGGAGGAGCGGGCCATCCATATTTTCGCTGAAAACTTGCGCAAACTGCTTCTCCAGCCGCCGCTCAAAGGAAAAACGGTGCTCGGCATCGACCCAGCCTATCGGACTGGGTGCAAGCTCGCCGTTGTCGACGAAACGGGGAAACTGCTTCGCATTGATGTGATCTATCCGCATCCGCCGCAAGAGCGAAAAGAAGAGGCGCGCGCGAAACTTCTTCGCCTGCTTGATGACTATCACGTTGATATGATCGCGATTGGCAACGGAACAGCATCTCGGGAAACCGAACAGTTTGTCGCCGACACGCTGAAGCATGTGCAACGCGATATCTTTTATTTGATTGTCAATGAAGCAGGAGCGAGCGTCTACTCTGCTTCCGACCTTGCACGCGCTGAGTTTCCCGACCTGCAAGTCGAAGAGCGGAGCGCCGTCTCGATCGCCCGCCGCGTCCAAGACCCGCTCGCCGAGCTTGTCAAAATCGATCCAAAATCGGTCGGCGTCGGCCAATACCAGCACGATGTGTCGCAAAAAAAGCTTGCCGAGTCGCTTCGTTTCGTCGTCGAGACGGTCGTCAATCAAGTCGGTGTCAACGTCAACACTGCCTCCGTCTCCCTGCTTCAGTACGTGTCCGGGCTCACGAAAACCGTTGCAGAAAACATCGTCAAGCGTCGCGAAGAGCAAGGGAAATTCCGCAACCGCGAAGAGTTGAAAACGATTCCTCGGCTCGGAGCGAAAACGTACGAGCAGTGCATCGGTTTTTTGCGCATCGTTGATGGCGACGAACCGCTTGACCGCACGCCGATTCACCCCGAGCGGTACGCGGAAGTGAAGCAACTGTTGCGTAAGTTAGGATTTACGACCGCCGCCATTGGCAGTGATGAACTGCGCCAGGCGCTGCAAGCCATCGAGGTCGAGACGGTGGCTGCCGAGCTCGGCATCGGAGAACTGACGTTGCGCGACATCATTGACGCGTTGTGCCGCCCAGAGCGCGACCCGCGCGACGAGCTGCCCAAGCCGCTATTACGCAAAGATGTGTTGAAGATGGAAGATTTGAAGCCAGGCATGGAGCTGGAAGGAACCGTGCGCAACGTCGTTGACTTCGGCGCCTTTGTCGACATTGGGGTCAAACAGGACGGGCTCGTGCACATTTCCAAACTAAGCAAACAATACGTGCGCCATCCGCTCGATGTCGTTTCGGTCGGCGACGTCGTCAAAGTATGGGTCGAGCATGTCGATGTGGCGAAGGGAAGAATATCGCTGTCGATGGTGCCGCCGAAAGAGTGAAATGGAGAAAGCACTGCCTTAGGAGCAGTGTTTTCTCCGATAAAAAAACCAGCATTGGTTCAACAGTTTAATTTGCTCACGGTTTTTCTCATAGTAGGCTCGTCTCATCTGATTTTTCAGCCATGTAGGCAAAATCAGTCACCTCCCTGACAGTGGAAAGGTAATATATGTGTATGTAATGGTGAATTGTCCTGTGCCAAAAGATGAAGGAGAGACCCGCCATGGACCAAAAGCAGCTGCAAGCCCTTGTCGAACAAATTTCCATTCGCGTGTTCGGCAAGCCGTTCCGCCATACCGCTTTCTTCAACCCTCGTTTGCGCACCACCGGCGGACGCTACATGTTGCAAACGCACAACATTGAGCTCAATAAAAAACATTACGAGCAGTTCGGCGAGGAAGAATTGATCGCCATCATCAAACACGAGCTTTGCCATTACCACTTGCACCTTGAGGGAAAAGGCTACCGCCACCGCGACCGCGACTTCCGCGAACTGCTGCAAAAAGTGGGGGCGCCTCGCTATTGTCGTCCGCTTGCTCGAAATACAAAAGCGCCGAAAACGATCTACACATACATTTGCACGTCATGCGGCCTCACCTACCGCCGCAAAAGACGGATCAACATAGACCGTTATGTTTGCGGCCGCTGCCGAAGCAAGCTCAAACGATCCTAGGCTTCCATGACAGAAAAATTTGGTTGCCATCGGAAGGATGAAAATATCTCTATGTCGAATATTACAGTTTTACACATTTTGAAGCTCAGGTATTTTCAGAGTAGATGCAATTTGAAACTTTAACATTTGCAGCTTTTCCATAGCCTCGGCATTTGATCGACTGTCGGGCGACTGAACAATGCTGCTTTCAGACCCATGCATGGGTCTGTGAAGCGGGTGGTTGTTCGTTCTTCCGTCACGCCTTGGTGTTCGTCAGTCGAGAAAATAGACAAGCTGCCTTTTCGTCAGGAATTGTTAAACTATAATGTCCAGTCAATGCCAATAATCAAACAAAACATTTTGCGAAAAAAGGTTGACAATCAGGATGATCGTGTGCTAAATTATAAAAGCCGTCGCTAAACGGCGGAAAACAGCAGAGGAAGTTGCGGGAAAACGTATTGACAAACGACAAGTTGCTCAATATAATAAACAATGTCGATTGTCAAACATCATTCCGCAATAGCTCAGCGACGAGCCTCACATCTTCGAATTGGCTGCGAGTTGCCTCGACGCATCTCGCTTTCTTGAATTAGCTGGCAGAGGAAGAGGCAACGAGCACATCGTAAAGATATGCATGACATATAATTTTTTCATCATTCCGCAATAGCTCAGCGGTAGAGCAACCGGCTGTTAACCGGTAGGTCGTAGGTTCGAATCCTACTTGCGGAGCCATTTCTTTGGAGAAGTACCCAAGTGGCTGAAGGGGACGGTTTGCTAAACCGTTAGGTCGTGGCTTTACGGCGCGCGGGTTCAAATCCCGCCTTCTCCGCCACTCCAATACGTATATGCGTGGCCCGTTGGTCAAGTGGTTAAGACACCGCCCTTTCACGGCGGTAACACGGGTTCGAATCCCGTACGGGTCACTGAATAGCGCGGGGTGATCCCCGCGATTTGTGGTCCCGTAGTGTAGTGGTTAACATGCCTGCCTGTCACGCAGGAGATCGCGGGTTCGAGTCCCGTCGGGACCGCCATTGCACTAAATCGCTGGGCCATAGCCAAGCGGTAAGGCAACGGACTTTGACTCCGTGATGCGCTGGTTCGAATCCAGCTGGCCCAGCCATTTTTATGTGTTAAATACATGAGCCATTAGCTCAGTAACGAGCGCTGCATCTTCGAGTTCGCTGCGAGTTGTCCCGACGCATCCGACATCTTCGAATATGCTAGCAGAGGAAGGGACATCGTTCACTGTGAGTGTATACTTGACTATGAGCCATTAGCTCAGTAACGAGCGCTGCATCTTCGAGTTCGCTGCGAGTTGTCCCGACGCATCCGACATCTTCGAATATGCTAGCAGAGGAAGGGACATCGTTCACTGTGAGTGTATACTTGACTATGAGCCATTAGCTCAGTAACGAGCGCTGCATCTTCGAGTTCGCTGCGAGTTGTCCCGACGCATCCGACATCTTCGAATATGCTAGCAGAGGAAGGGACATCGTTCACTGTGAGTGTATACTTGACTATGAGCCATTAGCTCAGTAACGAGCGCTGCATCTTCGAGTTTGCTTCGAGTTGCCTCGACGCACCTAGCTTCTTTGAATAGGCTGGCAGAGGAAGAGGCAGGTAGAGCTAGGTAGTACCTGGAGTGTATACCCAACCATGAGCCATTAGCTCAGTAGGTAGAGCATCTGACTTTTAATCAGAGGGTCGGAGGTTCGAGTCCTCCATGGCTCACCATATTAGCGGGTGTGGCGGAATTGGCAGACGCACCAGACTTAGGATCTGGCGCCTCACGGCGTGGGGGTTCAAGTCCCTCCACCCGCACTGATTAGTCAATATGCGGTCGTGGCGGAATGGCAGACGCGCTAGGTTGAGGGCCTAGTGGGGGCGACCCCGTGGAGGTTCAAGTCCTCTCGACCGCATTTTTTAGATAAACTATTGACAGCAACACAGCGAGTTGCTAAAATATAATCCGTCTCTTTGGTGCAATAATCTATTGCGCTCGTAGCTCAATTGGATAGAGCATCTGACTACGGATCAGAAGGTTAGGGGTTCGAATCCTCTCGAGCGCGCCATCATCGGGAAGTAGCTCAGCTTGGTAGAGCACATGGTTTGGGACCATGGGGTCGCAGGTTCAAATCCTGTCTTCCCGATTTTGTTAAACTAAATATTATGCGGGTGTAGTTTAGTGGTAAAACCTCAGCCTTCCAAGCTGATGTCGTGGGTTCGATTCCCATCACCCGCTCCATGAAGAGTCCATAGGATTATTTCGTTCCTTGAAAACTGAACGAAACGAAGCGCGACGAAAAGCGGAGGTCCGCATGGGCCGAAGCAAAAGCCAATCAACTTTCTTTGGAGAGTTTGATCCTGGCTCAGGACGAACGCTGGCGGCGTGCCTAATACATGCAAGTCGAGCGGACCGAACGAGGGCTTGCTCTTGTTTGGTCAGCGGCGGACGGGTGAGTAACACGTGGGCAACCTGCCCGCAAGACCGGGATAACTCCGGGAAACCGGAGCTAATACCGGATAACACCGAAGACCGCATGGTCTTCGGTTGAAAGGCGGCCTTTGGGCTGTCACTTGCGGATGGGCCCGCGGCGCATTAGCTAGTTGGTGAGGTAACGGCTCACCAAGGCGACGATGCGTAGCCGGCCTGAGAGGGTGACCGGCCACACTGGGACTGAGACACGGCCCAGACTCCTACGGGAGGCAGCAGTAGGGAATCTTCCGCAATGGGCGAAAGCCTGACGGAGCGACGCCGCGTGAGCGAAGAAGGCCTTCGGGTCGTAAAGCTCTGTTGTGAGGGACGAAGGAGCGCCGTTCGAAGAGGGCGGCGCGGTGACGGTACCTCACGAGAAAGCCCCGGCTAACTACGTGCCAGCAGCCGCGGTAATACGTAGGGGGCGAGCGTTGTCCGGAATTATTGGGCGTAAAGCGCGCGCAGGCGGTCTCTTAAGTCTGATGTGAAAGCCCACGGCTCAACCGTGGAGGGTCATTGGAAACTGGGGGACTTGAGTGCAGGAGAGGAGAGCGGAATTCCACGTGTAGCGGTGAAATGCGTAGAGATGTGGAGGAACACCAGTGGCGAAGGCGGCTCTCTGGCCTGCAACTGACGCTGAGGCGCGAAAGCGTGGGGAGCAAACAGGATTAGATACCCTGGTAGTCCACGCCGTAAACGATGAGTGCTAAGTGTTAGAGGGGTCACACCCTTTAGTGCTGCAGCTAACGCGATAAGCACTCCGCCTGGGGAGTACGGCCGCAAGGCTGAAACTCAAAGGAATTGACGGGGGCCCGCACAAGCGGTGGAGCATGTGGTTTAATTCGAAGCAACGCGAAGAACCTTACCAGGTCTTGACATCCCCTGACAACCCAAGAGATTGGGCGTTCCCCCTTCGGGGGGACAGGGTGACAGGTGGTGCATGGTTGTCGTCAGCTCGTGTCGTGAGATGTTGGGTTAAGTCCCGCAACGAGCGCAACCCTCGCCTCTAGTTGCCAGCATTCGGTTGGGCACTCTAGAGGGACTGCCGGCGACAAGTCGGAGGAAGGTGGGGATGACGTCAAATCATCATGCCCCTTATGACCTGGGCTACACACGTGCTACAATGGGCGGTACAAAGGGCTGCGAACCCGCGAGGGGGAGCGAATCCCAAAAAGCCGCTCTCAGTTCGGATTGCAGGCTGCAACTCGCCTGCATGAAGCCGGAATCGCTAGTAATCGCGGATCAGCATGCCGCGGTGAATACGTTCCCGGGCCTTGTACACACCGCCCGTCACACCACGAGAGCTTGCAACACCCGAAGTCGGTGAGGCAACCCGCAAGGGAGCCAGCCGCCGAAGGTGGGGCAAGTGATTGGGGTGAAGTCGTAACAAGGTAGCCGTACCGGAAGGTGCGGCTGGATCACCTCCTTTCTAAGGAGAAAAGCGGAGGTCGCAATGGCCAACCTACCAATCCATCGCGCTTCTGTTTCGTTCAGTTTTGAAGGAATGAGAAATTCCTTCAGTTGCTTTGCGTCTGCGTCTACAAGTGAATTCAGAGAAGCTGGATTCCTCGACGCAAAGCTGCAAGGAAGCTGTTTCAATGTAGTTGCTTTGCGTCTGTGCCTGCGTCTGCTAGCAGGTTCAGGGAAGCAAGATTCCTCGGCACAAGACTGCAGAGAAGTGAATTCAAGAAGCAGTCTCGTTTGCGTCTGCGTCTACAAGCGGGTTCGGAGAAGCCGAATTCCTCGACGCAAACCAGCGAAGAAGCGAATTCAAAGGAGCTACTTTGCGCCTTCGTCTTCCAGCAGGTTCAAGGAAGATGGATTCCTCGGCGCAAAGCTGCAAAGAAGCGAATTCAAAGGAGCTACTTTGCATCTGCGTCTTCTAGCAGATTCGAGGAAGTGGGATTCCTCGATGCAAGACTGCAGAGAAGCAAATTCAAGAAGCAGTCTCGTTTGCGTCTGCGTCTACAAGCGGATTCGGAGAAGCCGAATTCCTCGACGCAAACCAGCGAAGAAGCAGGTTCAAGGCAGCAACTTCGTTCCTTGAAAACTAGATAACCGGAAACGCAAAGGAAGAAGCCGAGAGCGCTGTAGGTTAAGCTAGAAAGGGCGCACGGTGGATGCCTTGGCACTAGGAGCCGATGAAGGACGGGGCAAACGCCGAAACGCTTCGGGGAGCTGTAAGCAAGCGTTGATCCGGAGATGTCCGAATGGGGGAACCCACTGTCCGTAATGGGGCAGTATCCATGCCTGAATCCATAGGGCATGGAGGGCACACCCGGGGAACTGAAACATCTTAGTACCCGGAGGAGAAGAAAGCAACCGCGATTCCCTGAGTAGCGGCGAGCGAAACGGGAACAGCCCAAACCAAGAGGCATGTCCTCTTGGGGTTGTAGGACCGCTCACGATGGGAGTGAGAAAGGGACGGGGTAGACGAACCGGTCTGGAACGGCCGGCCAGAGAAGGTGAGAGCCCTGTAGTCGAAACTTCGTTCCCTCCCGAGCGGATCCTGAGTACGGCGGGACACGAGGAATCCCGTCGGAAGCAGGGAGGACCATCTCCCAAGGCTAAATACTCCCTAGTGACCGATAGTGCACCAGTACCGTGAGGGAAAGGTGAAAAGCACCCCGGGAGGGGAGTGAAAGAGAACCTGAAACCGTGTGCCTACAAGTAGTCAGAGCCCGTTGATGGGTGATGGCGTGCCTTTTGTAGAATGAACCGGCGAGTGACGATGGCGTGCGAGGTTAAGCCGGAGAGGCGGAGCCGCAGCGAAAGCGAGTCTGAACAGGGCGTGTGAGTACGTCGTCGTCGACCCGAAACCAGGTGATCTACCCATGTCCAGGGTGAAGGCCGGGTAACACCGGCTGGAGGCCCGAACCCACGCACGTTGAAAAGTGCGGGGATGAGGTGTGGGTAGGGGTGAAATGCCAATCGAACTTGGAGATAGCTGGTTCTCCCCGAAATAGCTTTAGGGCTAGCCTCGGGTTTAGGAGTCTTGGAGGTAGAGCACTGATTGGGCTAGGGGCCCAAAACGGGTTACCGAACCCAGTCAAACTCCGAATGCCAATGACTTATGCCCGGGAGTCAGACTGCGAGTGATAAGATCCGTGGTCGAGAGGGGAACAGCCCAGACCGCCAGCTAAGGCCCCGAAGTGCACGTTCAGTGGAAAAGGATGTGGAGTTGCAAAGACAACCAGGATGTTGGCTTAGAAGCAGCCACCATTTAAAGAGTGCGTAATAGCTCACTGGTCGAGTGACTCTGCGCCGAAAATGTACCGGGGCTAAACGTGCCGCCGAAGCTGCGGGATGACCGTTGGTCATCGGTAGGGGAGCGTTCTAAGGGCAGAGAAGCCAGACCGGAAGGACTGGTGGAGCGCTTAGAAGTGAGAATGCCGGTATGAGTAGCGAAAACAGAGGTGAGAATCCTCTGCGCCGAAAGCCTAAGGGTTCCTGAGGAAGGTTCGTCCGCTCAGGGTTAGTCGGGACCTAAGCCGAGGCCGAAAGGCGTAGGTGATGGACAACAGGTTGAGATTCCTGTACCACCTTCTTCCCGTTTGAGCGATGGGGGGACGCAGGAGGATAGGGCGAGCAGGCGGCTGGAAGAGCCTGTCCAAGCCGTGAGGCTGATCCGCAGGCAAATCCGCGGATCATAAGGCCAAGCGGTGACGGCGACGGAGTGATCCGGAAGTCCCCGATTTCACACTGCCAAGAAAAGCCTCTAGCGAGGGAAGAGGTGCCCGTACCGCAAACCGACACAGGTAGGCGAGGAGAGAATCCTAAGGCGCGCGGGAGAACTCTCGTTAAGGAACTCGGCAAAATGACCCCGTAACTTCGGGAGAAGGGGTGCTCTTTGGGGTGAAGAGCCCTGAAGAGCCGCAGTGAAAAGGCCCAAGCGACTGTTTATCAAAAACACAGGTCTCTGCGAAGCCGAAAGGCGACGTATAGGGGCTGACACCTGCCCGGTGCTGGAAGGTTAAGGGGAGCGCTTAGCGGAAGCGAAGGTGCGAACCGAAGCCCCAGTAAACGGCGGCCGTAACTATAACGGTCCTAAGGTAGCGAAATTCCTTGTCGGGTAAGTTCCGACCCGCACGAAAGGTGTAACGACTTGGGCGCTGTCTCAACGAGAGACCCGGTGAAATTATACTACCTGTGAAGATGCAGGTTACCCGCGACAGGACGGAAAGACCCCGTGGAGCTTTACTGCAGCCTGATATGGAATTTTGGTATCGCTTGTACAGGATAGGTGGGAGCCTGGGAAGCCGGAGCGCCAGCTTCGGTGGAGGCGGCGGTGGGATACCACCCTGGCGGTATTGAAATTCTAACCCGCACCCCTTAGCGGGGTGGGAGACAGTGTCAGGTGGGCAGTTTGACTGGGGCGGTCGCCTCCCAAAAGGTAACGGAGGCGCCCAAAGGTTCCCTCAGAATGGTTGGAAATCATTCGGAGAGTGCAAAGGCACAAGGGAGCTTGACTGCGAGACGGACAGGTCGAGCAGGGACGAAAGTCGGGCTTAGTGATCCGGTGGTTCCGCATGGAAGGGCCATCGCTCAACGGATAAAAGCTACCCCGGGGATAACAGGCTGATCTCCCCCAAGAGTCCACATCGACGGGGAGGTTTGGCACCTCGATGTCGGCTCATCGCATCCTGGGGCTGTAGTCGGTCCCAAGGGTTGGGCTGTTCGCCCATTAAAGCGGTACGCGAGCTGGGTTCAGAACGTCGTGAGACAGTTCGGTCCCTATCCGTCGCGGGCGGAGGAAATTTGAGAGGAGCTGTCCTTAGTACGAGAGGACCGGGATGGACGCACCGCTGGTGTACCAGTTGTCCCGCCAGGGGCACCGCTGGGTAGCTATGTGCGGACGGGATAAGCGCTGAAAGCATCTAAGCGTGAAGCCCCCCTCAAGATGAGATTTCCCACCGCGCAAAGCGGGTAAGATCCCTCGAAGATGACGAGGTCGATAGGTCCGAGGTGGAAGCGTGGCGACACGTGGAGCTGACGGATACTAATCGATCGAGGGCTTAACCAAGAAAAGCGCAGGCGAGCGGGTCGCCGCGACGGGCAAATGTTCTTCGCCTGCAGGGATGTTCACATCCCGAAGGCGAAGGTTATTTGACCCCGAGCGGCGGCGAGCCGGAGCTGGACAATGCGAAAAGCGCAGGCGAGCGGCTTCTTCCTGAGCACGGTTATCTAGTTTTGAGGGAATGAAAAAGTCTTGACAACAGGTCAACTTTCCTTATAATAAGACTTGTCCATTGTTGCCTAGTGGCTATGGCGGAGGGGAAACACCCGTTCCCATCCCGAACACGGAAGTTAAGCCCTCCAGCGCCGATGGTAGTTGGGGCCAGCGCCCCTGCAAGAGTAGGTCGCTGCTAGGCAGCTTCATTCACCAGGGAGTTTCGACACGCCTCATTCCCTTTTTCTTTTTAGGGGCGATTGCGCAACAGGGCGATCTGTCAGCGAGCCAAAAGGCTGCGCGGGATCGTCCTTTTTGTTTTTCCTTTTCTCCTATGCCTATTTTTCGTTTTGGAAGTGGCGGCAAGATGTTCGGATATGATACAATTTCAAAAGCAAGAGTGAAGATGATAAAAGGGGATAAGGTAGAACAAAATGAAAAAAATTGAAATTTTGGTGCATTCTCCGGAAGAAACGAAGTCGGTGGCCCGCCGGCTGGCGGAACATCTTGAGCCGGGAATGGTCATCGCATTAGAAGGTGATCTCGGGGCGGGAAAGACGACGTTTACGAAAGGTCTTGCTGAAGGGCTGGGCATTACGCAAACGGTCAATAGCCCGACGTTTACGATTATTAAGCAATATGATGGTCGGCTTCCGCTTTATCATATGGATGTATACCGACTTGAAGATGAATGGGAAGATCTTGGATTTGACGAATATTTTGCTGGCGATGGCGTCACGGTTGTTGAATGGGCGCATTTGATCGCCGGCCAGTTGCCTGAGGAACGGCTGACCGTTTTCTTGTTTCATCGTGGCGGCGATGAGCGGTTGCTTCACTTTGAGCCGTCGGGGGAGCGTTATGAACAGTTGTGCAAGGAGATTTTTCCGTCATGAAAGTATTGGGAATTGATACATCGAATATGCCGCTTGGCATTGCGTTGGTAGATGGTGATGTCGTGAAAGGGGAATTCATCACCAATGTGAAAAAAGACCATTCATCCCGGGCGATGCCAGCCATTGAGTTGTTGCTTCGACGATGTGACGTTGCTCCAAAAGATCTCGATTTAATCGTTGTAGCGAAAGGGCCGGGGTCGTATACCGGGGTGCGGATCGGCGTGACGATTGCGAAAACGCTTGCCTGGTCGCTCGGTATTCCGATCGCCGGAGTGTCGAGCCTTGAGGTGCTCGCCGCCAATGGCCGTTATTTTCCTGGGGTGATCGTTCCGCTGTTTGACGCACGGCGCGGACAAATTTACACCGGGCTTTATCGCTACGAAGGCGGTGCGCTCCGCTGCCTTGAGGAGGATCGGATTGTGGCGGCGGATGAGTGGGCGCGTCGGTTGAGCGAGCGGGAAGAGGATGTATTGTTCATTGGTGCGGATGCACCGCTATATCGTGATTTGTTTCGAAGTCATTTAGGCGAACGGGTTCACGTGGCTCCGTCGTCTTTGGCGTTGCCGCGTCCGAGCGAGTTGGTGATGCTAGGCAAACAAAAAGAGCGCGAGAACGCCCATGTGTTTGTGCCGAACTACCTCCGCCTTGCCGAGGCGGAGGCGAAATGGCTCGCGAAACAAAAAGGGGAACAGAACGATGGGGATCAATGTTCAATTTCGGCCAATGACCATTCATGACATTGATGAAGTCGTGCAAGTCGAGCGGGCATCGTTTACTTCGCCTTGGAGCCGTGAATCGTTTTACAACGAGCTCATGTACAACCGCTACGCCAAATATATCGTCATGGTGTACAACGGGCGGATCATCGGGTATGGTGGGATGTGGCTTGTCATCGATGAGGCGCATGTGACGAATGTAGCCGTGTTGCCGCAGTTTCGTGGGCAAAAGCTTGGTGAAGCGCTCATGCGGCGCTTGATGGACATGGCCAGGCAGCACGGGGCGGCGACGATGACGCTTGAGGTGCGCGTGTCCAATCATGTTGCCCAGTCGCTGTACCGAAAGCTAGGGTTTCGCAACGGAGGCATTCGCAAACGGTATTATCCGGATAACTTTGAAGACGCGTTAGTCATGTGGGTGAAGCTGAGATGAATGAGGACGTATATGTATTAGGCATTGAAACGAGCTGCGATGAAACGGCGGCAGCAGTCGTGAAAAACGGAAGAGAGGTTTTATCGAATGTAGTGGCGTCGCAAATGGAAAGCCATCGGCGGTTTGGCGGCGTCGTGCCGGAAATTGCTTCCCGCCATCATGTGGAGCAAATTACGCTCGTTATTGAAGAAGCGATGCAGCAGGCCGGCGTATCGTTTGCGGGCCTTGATGCGGTGGCGGTGACGGCCGGACCGGGGCTTGTCGGAGCGCTTCTTGTCGGGGTCAACGCGGCGAAAGCGTTAGCGTTTGCCCATGGATTGCCGCTTATTGGGGTGCATCATATCGCCGGTCATATTTACGCCAATCAATTAGTGGCTGAAATGAAGTTTCCGCTGTTGGCGCTCGTCGTTTCCGGTGGTCATACGGAACTCGTGTTCATGAAGGAGCATGGGAATTTTGCGGTGATCGGTGAAACGCGCGATGACGCTGCCGGTGAGGCGTATGACAAGGTGGCGCGGGCTTTAGGCCTTCCGTACCCAGGAGGACCGCACATCGACCGGCTGGCTCATGAGGGAGAGCCAGTGATTGATTTGCCGCGAGCGTGGCTTGAGGAAGGTTCGTATGATTTCAGCTTCAGCGGCTTAAAATCGGCGGTTCTCAATGCGCTCCACAACGCGAAGCAGCGCGGCGAGGAGATCGATCCGAGACAGATGGCCGCGAGCTTTCAGGCCAGCGTCGTCGATGTGCTGGTGACGAAAACGGTGCAGGCCGCCAAAGAATACCGCGTACGGCAAGTGCTGCTCGCCGGGGGGGTGGCGGCCAACCGCGGGCTGCGGGCTGCACTGCAGGATAAAATGAAAGAGCTCCCCGATGTGGAGCTTGTCATCCCGCCGTTATCGCTATGCACCGATAATGCTGCGATGATTGCCGTTGCGGGAACAGTGTTATATCAACAAGGAAAGCGGGCTGATTTGGCGCTCAACGCCAATCCAAGCTTGCCGCTTGTCTAGGCAGTTGGCTGAAACGCGAAAGACACCGAAGGGCGATCCGTTTGCGGCAGGCAAACGGATCGTCCTTTTTGTTTTCATGTGAAAAAAGTTTGTGTATATTTTTATCCACAAATCTGTGGACAATGTGGAAAAAGCGGTAAAACATGATCAACATAAGAAAAACAATACACAGCGATTTTTGTGCAAAAGGAAGATGTTTTTTGTGGATAATGTGGAAAAGTTGGTGAATAACTTATATTCCATGGTGGAAATTGTGGATTCTTTTGTGGATAATGTGACTAACTAAAGAACAACCCGCCGAAACTAGAGGCGGGTTGTCGGTTATAGTGAAGTATAAAGCTGTTCCCATTCGGCCAATAACGTTTCGACTCGCTGCTTCCGCTCGTCGTTTTCTTGCGTCAATCGTTGCATTGTCTCATAGTCGCCGTAAACGGATGGATCACAAAGTTTTTGCTCGATCTCAGCGATTTGTGCTTCAAGCGCTGCAATCTCGGCTTCGATTTCATCCAAGCGGCGTTGGCGCTGGCGCCGTCGTTTTTTTTCCTCTTTTTCTTGCTCGTATGTCGTTTTGGCAGAATCACTTGCCGTTTCTGTCGGGCGGACGTTCAGGAGCGCCAATTCGCGCATTTCTTCTTTTTTGGCGATGTAGTAATCATAGTCGCCTAAGTATTCCGTTAGGCCTCCGCTGGAAAGTTCAAACACCTTTGTTGCGATTCGGTTGATGAAATAGCGGTCGTGGGAAACGAACAAAATCGTTCCCGGGTAGTCGATGAGCGCTTGCTCGAGCACTTCTTTGCTGTCAAGGTCGAGATGGTTTGTCGGTTCGTCCAAAAGAAGGACATTTGCTTTTTGCAGCATCAGCTTGGCGAGCGAAAGGCGTGCTTTCTCCCCGCCGCTTAAAGCGGAGACCGGTTTTAAAACGTCATCGCCGGAAAACAGGAAGTTGCCGAGCACGGTGCGAATTTCTTTTTCCGTCTTTTCGGGGTAGGCGTCCCACAGCTCGTCAAGCACCCGTTTGTTCGATGACAAATCAGCTTGGTCTTGATCGTAATAGCCGATTTGGACGTTTGCGCCGTAGCGGAGCTCTCCTGTTTGGATAGGGAGTTTTCGGGCGATCGCCTTCAGCAATGTCGACTTGCCGATGCCGTTCGGCCCGACTAGGGCGACGCTTTCGCCGCGCGTGATGCGGAAGCTGATTTGGCGGATGATGGGTGCACCGTCGTCATAGCCAACGGCTATGTCTTCAGCGGTGAGCACTTCATAGCCGCTCGGTCGATCGATCGAGAACGAAAAGGAGGCTGATTTTTCATCGCCGACAGGCCGTTCGAGCCGTTCTATTTTTTCCAGTTGCTTTCGCCGGCTTTGCGCCCGTTTGGCCGTCGAGGCACGTGCGATGTTGCGCTGGATGAAGTCTTGGAGTCGGGCGATTTCTTCTTGCTGTTTCTCGTACCGTCTTAACTCTTGTTCGTATTGCTCGGCCCGCAACTCCAAATAGCGGCTGTAGTTGCCGGCATAGTGTTTGAGCGTGGCATTCGACAGTTCGTATACGTCGGTGACGATTTTGTCTAAAAAGTAGCGGTCGTGGGAAACAACCAGGACGGCACCGGGATAGGCTTGCAAGTACTGCTCCAGCCAGGCAAGCGTCTCAAGATCCAAATGGTTCGTCGGCTCGTCCAAAATCAATAAATCCGGCTTGGACAACAGCAATTTCCCAAGGGCAAGCCGCGTCCGCTGTCCGCCGCTTAACGACGAGACCGGCGTAGTTTTATAATCATATGAGGAAAACTGCAGCCCGTGCAAAACGGAGCGGATGTCGGCTTCGTATTGGTAGCCGCCTTGTTCTTTGTATTGTTCTTGCAGCTCGTCATACATTTTCAGCGTTTTTTCATAGCGAGCGGGATCGGCGAGTACGTCCGGGTCGCCGAGTTGCATGCTGAGTTCGGCGAGCTGTTTTTCGAGTCCTAGAAGCGGGGTGAATACCTCAAGCATTTCGTCCCAAATGGAACGCGGCGAGTCGAGCCCGCTGTTTTGCGCCAAATAGCCGATTTTGATATGGTTTGGTTTGATGATTTTGCCGCTGTCGAAAGAGAGTTCACCGGCGATGATTTTCAACAATGTCGATTTTCCCGCTCCGTTGCGGCCGACAAGGGCGATTCGGTCGCGGGACTGTATTTCTAGTTTTATATTCGATAAAATAAGGTCAGCGCCGAAATATTTCGTGAGCCCGTGCACTTGCAAAATGATCATGTCCGTCACCTCGCGAATAGTTTAACGCAAGTCGCGAAAACGGTCAAAGACGAATGATGAAAAATCGTGTATAGTGTATAAATGGAGGAGATTGTATTGTCATCGTTCACTCATTTCAATGAACAAGGGCGCGCGAAAATGGTTGATATTACGCACAAAGAAGATACTGTGCGAGTGGCTGTGGCGCAAACGAGCGTGACTGTCAGCCGGGAAATTTACGAAAAAATGACGAGCAATGCGATCGAGAAAGGGGATGTGCTCGCCGTCGCTCAAGTGGCGGGGGTGATGGCGGCGAAGAAGACAGCTGACCTTATTCCAATGTGTCACCCGCTTATGTTAAAGGGTGTGGACATTGCTTTTGCTTGGGAAAACGATGGAGAAGCGCATAAGCTCGTCATCACGGCAACGGTGAAAACGAAAGGGAGCACAGGAGTGGAAATGGAAGCGCTGACGGCCGCTTCGGTCTGTGCGTTGACAGTGTACGATATGTGCAAGGCGCTTGATAAAGGAATGGTCATCGGTCCGACGTATTTGGTCGAAAAAACGGGCGGGAAGTCTGGCCATTACCGACGGAAAACCGATTAGCTAGGGGATGAGATCATGAGCAACGAACAACCGAAAATTCCGCAGGCAACCGCCAAACGGCTGCCGCTTTACTATCGGTTTTTGAAAAACTTGCACGCTTCCGGCAAGCAACGCGTCTCCTCTGCCGAGTTGAGCGAGGCGGTGAAAGTCGATCCGGCGACGATCCGCCGTGATTTCTCCTATTTTGGCGCGCTTGGCAAAAAGGGATACGGGTATAATGTCAATTATTTGTTGTCGTTTTTCCGCCGGACGCTTGAAGAGGATGAGGTGACCGAAGTCGCCTTGTTTGGCGTCGGCAATTTAGGCACCGCCTTTTTAAACTATAATTTTTCGAAAAACAACAATACGAAAATCGTGATGGCGTTTGATGTCGATGAGCGGAAAGTAGGGACGACAGTCGGCGGGGTGCCGGTCTATCATCTCGATGAGTTGGAGGAGCGGCTTCACGAAAACATCCCGGTCGCCATTTTAACCGTGCCGGCCGCCGCGGCTCAAGCGCTGACCGACCGCCTTGTCGCGCAAGGAATTAAAGGCATTTTAAACTTTACTCCGGCGCGGTTGAACGTGCCGAACCATATTCGCGTCCATCATATCGATTTAGCCATTGAGCTGCAGTCGCTCGTCTATTTTTTGAAAAACTATCCATCGCCATCGTAAAAAGGAGAGAACAACACATGAAATATTTGTTGCTCGTTGCTGCAATTTTGTTGCTGTTTGGCACGAAAAAGCTGCCGGAGTTGGGGCGGTCGTTCGGCCAGTCGCTTCGCGAGTTTAAAGACGCCACAAAAGGGCTCGCTGATGACGAAGAAACGAAAACCGACCGATGACAAGGCAGGATGGAGAAACAATGAATGACAAAGAAATGTCGGTGTATGAGCATCTGGGTGAACTGCGAAAACGGCTCATCATCGTGCTCATCTTTTTTGCTGCGGCGCTTGTCGTTAGTTTCTTTTTTGTCGATGATGTCATTTTGTATTTGCAGCGAACGGCCGAGGCGAAGCATTTGACCATGAACGCCTTCCGCCTCACCGATCCGATTAAAGTGTATTTTCAGTTTGCCTTTGTCATCGCGGCTGTGCTGTCGGCTCCGGTGCTGTTGTATCAAATTTGGGCGTTTGTCAGCCCCGGTCTGTATGAAAAAGAGCGGAAAGTGACGTTAAGCTATATCCCGGCGTCGATCGTTCTTTTTTTAGCAGGCGTCAGCTTCGCTTATTTCGTCTTGTTTCCGTTTGTCGTTCGATTTATGAGCCAGCTGGCTGACCAACTAGGGGTTCAACAAATGATCGGCATTAATGAATATTTTCAGTTTTTGCTTCAGCTCGTGCTGCCGTTTGGCATCGTGTTTCAGCTGCCGATCGTCGTGTTGTTTTTCACCCGCTTAGGGCTTATTACGCCGCAGCTTCTTGTTCGCATCCGCAAGTATGCGTATTTGGCGCTGCTTATTTTAGCGGCGGTCATTACGCCGCCGGATGTGCTGTCGCAAGTGATCGTCATGATTCCGCTCACCATTTTGTATGAAGGAAGCATTTGGGTGGCGCGCATCGGCTATCGGAAAGCGCAGCGAGCAGCCGAGGAGGAAGGCAATGAGTGAGGCGGGACGAAAAACATTGAGAGGAAAGCGAGCAAGGCCGGGCCAAACGAAGGGGCCGTCTCAAAAGCCACAAGACAGGACTTTGAGGCCGGCCTCTTGTTTTTTGTTTCCATTTTCACGATATGATCGCCGTCATGAGACTGATGTTCTGGTCCCTTCCCGTCCGAATCACGGGAAGGGGTCAGCGTTTTGAGGCGAAAAGAAGGCGAAGGGCGGTGCCGAAATCAAAGGCAGCGAGCGCCGCTAAAGCGATGGTGGAGACGTTCCAAACCGTTTCATGAGCACTTTCGATGGCCAAATACGTAAACATTGAGCCTAAGACGAAATACGGAAGCGAAAACAGCTGAGGGTTTCGCATCATAGCCAAACCCTCCAAACGGCGAGCGGCAGCTCGGACTGGCGCATCATGTTCTCAATCTCGTCGGCCAACAGCGTCTGCATGGCGACGACGAACGTATTCATGGCGACATGGGCGAAAATCGGCACGAAAATGCGTCCGGTTTTCGCGTATAAAAACGCGAATACCATCCCCATGGATGTGTACAGAAGCAAATGTTCCGGCTCCATATGGACAAGGGCAAACAAGAGCGAACTGACAAGCGCAGCAAGCCAAAAGTTGTATTTTTCATAAAGCGAGCCGAAAATGATTTTGCGGAAGATAATCTCCTCCAAAATCGGGCCGATGACGGAGGTGACGACGATAAGCAGCGGCGTCAGGCGGATGATATCGATGATTTGCCTTGTATTTTCCGACCCTGGTTTGATGCCGAGCAACCGCCATTCGATGTTGGCGGCGATGCTTTGCGCCGTGAGCGCCAAAAAGACGCCCAAGACCGCCCACATCCACGAGGAACCAAGCGGCAGCCGCCGCATCATTCGTTCGTTGCGGTCACCGCGGAGCAGCCATAGGATAATGACAAAAGCGAGCAGGAAACTAATGATCGCCCAATACCCGGAAGCCAGTTTGGCGGCTTCGAGGCGGCTTTCCGTTCCTTGGCCGACGCCGAGGGCGCGAAGAAGCGGCACGCCGACAAAGGCGGACAGCTGCATGACGATATACGTGATGATGACGTACCAGTGGTTGCGTTTCAAACCCTCTACCCCTTTTATTTCAAATTATATCCGTATTGTAGCACATGTATGGCGAAAATAGTAAGAAAACTGCATCCTCGCATCCCACCTCACCGCCGTAAAAAAATTAACCGGAGCCGTTTATCAGTCCGAGGAATGTGAAATAATGAAAATGAGCTCCGCGCGGATGGGGAGTAGAGGCAAAACAACCGGCTCCTTTTGCTCTTTCTTCTTTAGGAGAGAAAAACAGTTATTTTTTTGCATTTCCTACTTGCAAAACGGAAAGAAGTTCATTAATATTATAAGTGTGTTAGCACTCGATAGTGATGAGTGCTAATAAGAACGGCGAAAACTATCGTTAAGGAGGTCGTTTCCCGTGTTGAAGCCATTAGGCGATCGCATTGTCATTGAAGTCGTGGAAACAGAAGAAAAAACGGCTAGCGGCATTGTGCTGCCGGATACGGCGAAAGAAAAACCGCAAGAAGGCCGCGTTGTCGCTGTCGGTGCAGGCCGCGTGCTCGATAACGGCCAACGCATCGCGCCGGAAGTCGAAGTTGGCGACCGCATTATCTTCTCGAAATATGCGGGCACAGAAGTGAAATACGACGGCAAAGAATACTTAATTTTGCGCGAAAGCGATATTTTGGCTGTCATCCGCTAATATATGCGTTCATCACATAAACATTCCGAAAACATACTGGGTACTTAATCGGATACTTAACTTGTGGCACGCAGTCCAACAATTTCATAAGGAGGTAACGGGGTATGGCAAAACAAATCAAGTTCAGCGAAGAAGCGCGCCGTGCGATGTTGCGCGGGGTGGACAAACTTGCAGACGCAGTGAAAGTCACATTAGGTCCGAAAGGCCGCAACGTCGTATTGGAGAAAAAATTCGGTTCGCCGCTCATCACGAATGACGGGGTAACAATCGCGAAAGAAATCGAACTCGAAGACCCGTTTGAAAACATGGGCGCGAAATTGGTCGCTGAAGTCGCCAGCAAAACGAACGACATCGCTGGGGACGGTACAACAACCGCTACGGTATTGGCTCAAGCGATGATCCGCGAAGGCTTGAAAAACGTGGCTGCTGGTGCCAATCCGATGGGCATCCGCCGCGGGATTGAAAAAGCGGTTGCGGTTGCTGTTGAAGAATTAAAAGCCATCTCCAAACCGATCAAAGGGAAAGAGTCGATCGCCCAAGTGGCTGCGATTTCGGCTGCTGATGAAGAAGTCGGTCAATTGATCGCTGAAGCGATGGAACGCGTCGGCAACGACGGCGTCATCACGCTCGAAGAATCGAAAGGCTTCACGACAGAACTCGACGTTGTCGAAGGGATGCAATTCGACCGCGGTTACGTTTCGCCGTACATGATTACGGATACGGAAAAAATGGAAGCCGTTCTCGAAAATCCGTACATCTTGATTACGGACAAAAAAGTATCGAGCATCCAAGAGCTGTTGCCTGTTCTTGAGCAAGTCGTGCAACAAGGCCGTCCGCTCTTGATCATTGCGGAAGATGTTGAAGGCGAAGCATTGGCGACGCTTGTTGTCAACAAACTGCGCGGCACGTTCAATGCGGTAGCTGTCAAAGCGCCTGGCTTCGGTGACCGCCGCAAAGCGATGCTCGAAGACATCGCGATTTTAACGGGCGGTGAAGTCATCTCCGAAGAGCTCGGCCGCGAACTGAAATCGACAACGATCGCTTCGCTCGGCCGTGCGTCGAAAGTTGTTGTTACGAAAGAAACGACGACGATCGTCGAAGGCGCTGGCGATTCGGAGCGCATCAAAGCGCGCATCAACCAAATCCGTGCGCAGCTTGAAGAAACGACGTCCGAATTCGACCGCGAAAAACTGCAAGAACGCTTGGCGAAATTGGCTGGCGGCGTAGCGGTCATCAAAGTTGGGGCGGCAACAGAAACAGAATTGAAAGAACGCAAACTGCGCATCGAAGACGCGCTCAACTCGACTCGTGCGGCTGTTGAAGAAGGCATTGTCGCCGGCGGTGGCACGGCTCTCATGAACATCTACAACAAAGTCGCTGCCATCGAAGCGGAAGGCGATGAAGCAACCGGCGTGAAAATCGTATTGCGCGCGATCGAAGAACCGGTTCGTCAAATCGCGCAAAACGCTGGTCTGGAAGGCTCGATCATCGTTGAGCGCCTGAAAAACGAAAAACCGGGCATCGGCTTCAATGCGGCAACAGGTGAATGGGTCGACATGATCGAAGCTGGTATCGTTGACCCGACGAAAGTCACTCGTTCGGCGCTGCAAAACGCTGCATCTGTCGCCGCAATGGTCTTGACGACAGAAGCGGTCGTTGCCGACAAACCGGAAGAAAACAAAGGCAACAACAACATGCCGGATATGGGCGGCATGATGTAATCTCGCCGCAAAAGCCTTGGAGCACCGGGGGAGTTCCCCGGTGTTCTTTTTCTTTTTGACTATATATGCCTCAGCCAGGTGTTCTTACAGCCGCTGATCGGGTGAAGGGCAGCTGTTGTTTCTCCCTCATATCGCTATTCTATTGCACCTTTTCCTCCGCTGTGCTAGTTATCGCACCTCAATGAAAAACGCATAAATCGCATCCCCTTTTTTCCAAGAGGCGTGAATGGCATAAATGTATGCCCCTTTCTTTTCCGGAAGAGTAATGATTCCGTTTTGCACCGGGCGCCAGTCGGCATCTCCGCCGTTCCATACACCCGCTTCGATCGTCAACGGGCGGTCGTCAAATTGGAGGTGTAATTTTGCCCCAGGGGCAACCGGATGGGGATTCATGTTTTTCACGAGCAGCGGCGGGGCGGCAGCGTCGGCCACGACTCCGCGGCCGCCTGTTGACCATGTATATGTTCCGAGGCGGTGGTCGATTGTCTCTCCGTCGACGGCCAATCGTAAGTCAGGCGGTTGGATGTCGCCCGATTGGCAACCGGACAGCCATACAGCGATGAGGAGCCATAGCCATCTATTTTTCATGTCGTTTCCCCCTTTCTCAGTTAGACGTTTTGCCTGCTCATTTGTTTCATTGTCGATTGTGATTTTGGGTAAAATTAGAAATGGAAAGGCGATATCCAAAGGAGGAGAATGGAATGAACGTGCGGATTGAACGCGATTCGCTCGGTGAGGTGCAGGTGCCGGCTGATAAGTACTGGGGGGCGCAGACGGAGCGAAGCCGGCAAAACTTTCACATCGGCACGGAAACAATGCCGTTGGAATTGATCTATGCGTATGCCGAGCTGAAAAAAGCGGCGGCCATCGTCAACCACCGAGCCGGGAAGTTGAGCGAAGCGAAGCAGCGGGCAATTGTCGCCGCGTGCGAGGAAATTTTGGCGGGCCAATGGGATGAGCATTTCCCGCTCGTCGTCTGGCAGACGGGAAGCGGGACGCAGACGAACATGAACGTCAATGAAGTCGTGGCGAGACGGGCGAGCGAGCTGCTGGATGAGGGGGAAGGGCGCATTCACCCGAACGATGATGTGAACATGTCGCAAAGCTCGAACGACACATTCCCAACTGTGATGCATATCGCGATCTTCACGAAGATCCAAACGCACCTCCTGCCAGCGCTTGATGGCTTGATCGGGACATTCGCGACCAAAGAACGCCAATATGGGAAGACGATCAAAATCGGGCGCACCCACTTGCAAGACGCGACGCCGCTCACATTTGGGCAGGAGATTTCCGGTTGGCGGGCGATGCTTGAGAAAAGCAAGGCGATGATCATGGAGGCGAGTGAGAAGCTGCTTGATTTGGCGATCGGCGGCACGGCGGTTGGCACCGGAATCAATGCGCCGCCGGGATTTGGCGAGCAAGTGGCCGAGCAGCTAAAAACGCAGACGGGCTATCCGTTCCGTTCGTCAACCAATAAATTCCATGCGCTGACAAGCCATGATGAGATCGTGTATGTCCACGGAGCGTTGAAAGCGCTCGCCGCCGATTTGATGAAAATCGCCAACGATATCCGCTGGCTGGCGAGCGGGCCGCGCTCCGGGCTCGGGGAGATCACGATTCCAGCCAATGAACCCGGAAGCTCGATCATGCCGGGGAAAGTGAATCCAACGCAAAGCGAAGCGATGACGATGGTCGCTGTGCAAGTGTTCGGCAATGACGCCACGATCGGCTTTGCGGCGAGCCAAGGCAACTTCCAATTAAATGTGTTCAAGCCGGTCATCGCCTATAACGCCATTCAGTCCGTGCAGCTACTCGGCGATGTGATCCGCTCGTTTGATGAACGGTGCGCCCAAGGGCTGGAGGCGAACGAAGCGAAAATGAAAGAATACGTGGACCGCTCACTCATGCTCGTGACGGCGTTGAGCCCGCGTATCGGCTACGACCGGGCGGCGGAAATCGCGAAGCTCGCCCATCGCGAAGGGTTGACGCTCAAGGAAGCGGCATTGAAAACCGGGTATGTGACAGCTGAGCAGTACGAAGAATGGGTGAGGCCGGAGAAGATGATTTAGCGGCACAAAACGACGGGTAGATCAGCCGTGAGCGAATAGGCGGGCCAAAAACGCTCATCCCGATTCAAGGGATGAGCGTTTTTCCATTGAGACAGCCTCCTGCCGCCAGCTGGCTGCTTTGCACCGGGCAAATGTTAAGCAAACAGGCGAATGAGTTCATTAATCGACAAGACGGCAAACAGCGCCAGACAAAGAACGAGCAGCGCATTCGAGAGCCAATGGTTGCGCCCTTCGTCCGGAAGCGCTTTTTTCGAATTGAGCAAATAAAGAAGCGTCACAGCCAAAAATGGCATAAACAGCGCGCCGAGCGCCCCGTAGGCGATGATGAGTCCGACCGGCTTGCCGATGAAATGCAAGAGCATCGGCGGGAAGGTGAGCCAAAAGACGTAGAAGCGGAACGCTTTTGACTGGTTGAGCGATTCGGCGCCAACCGGCGTTTTCCGCATGTTGCGAACAAAATCGGCGAACAAATACGAAACGCCGTTCCAAACGCCGATGACCGATGTAAATGACGCCGACCAAAAGCCGAGCAAAAAGAGCCAACGGGCAGCCGGGTGCAGCTCGTTGCCCATGATCGAAGCGAATGACACAAGCCCCTGCTCGCCGCTGATCGTCGTGTCAGTGCCGTACAACAAGGCGGCCCCAAGCACGAGAAGCGACAACGTAAAGATGGCGGTGACAATATAAGCGACAGCGGAATCATAGCGCATCGGCGATACGTAAGCTCGCCCTTTCCAGCCGTTTTCCTGCAGCCAATATCCGTATGACGCCATGGTGATAGAGCCGCCGACGCCGCCGATCAGCCCGAGAGCATACAAAAGCGACCCTTTCGGCAAATCCGGAACGGCCGTTTTCCAAAGATCATCGAGCTGCGGCAGGACAAGAAGCGCCGAGCCGACCACGGTAATGAACATGAGCCCGACGAGCACATTCATGACCCGCTCAAACAATTGGAATCGGCCGGACCAAGTAATCGCAAAGCCAGCCACCCCATGGATGACGGCCCACGCCCAAAGCGGAATGGACGGGATCATCGCTGACATCGCCAAGGCGCACGATGACGTACCGGCCGCGCCGTATACGAATCCCCAAATAATGGCGTACACGCCAAAATAGATTGAGGCCCATTTCCCCATTGACTGCCAGCCTTCGAAAATGGTTTTGCCGCTGAGCAAATGCCAACGGCCGACCCCTTCATTCAACACAAACTTGAACAATGCACCGACGATGATCGCCCACATAAAGACAAGGCCGTAGTTCGTTCCGGCGACAAGAGCGGCCACCAAATCCCCGGCCCCGACTCCGGTCGCTGCGACGATCAGCCCCGGGCCGATCATCGTCCACTTCGATTTCCCCATTTTTCTCTTCCCCCTTGTTGCAAATGGATTCCAAAAGTTCAGTATATTCGATATTATAGTAATAGTATAAACTGCGCCTTGTCTACCGCTGAAAGACCCATTCATTACTATAAAAGGAGTTTGATGTCATGGCGATTTACGAGCCGCTGCTTCCCCCTTTTGAAAAGGTGGTCCGCAACATTGAGCAAGTCATCGTCGGAAAACGCGACGTCATCATCCTCAGCTTAACAGCGTTATTGGCCAAAGGCCATGTGCTGCTCGAGGATGTGCCCGGCGTCGGCAAGACGATGCTTGTGCGTGCGCTGGCGAAATCATTCAACGTGGAGCTCAAGCGCATTCAGTTTACGCCGGATTTGCTGCCGAGCGATGTGATCGGCGTTTCCGTCTATAATCCAAAAGAACGGCAGTTTGAGTACAAGCCCGGCCCGATTGTCGCTCATATTGTGTTGGCTGATGAGATTAACCGGACGTCGCCGAAAACGCAGTCGGCGCTGCTTGAGGCGATGGAAGAAGGAAGTGTGACGGTGGATGGTGTCACCCGGGTGTTGCCGCAGCCGTTTTTGGTGATGGCGACGCAAAATCCGATTGAGTATGAAGGAACGTACCCGCTTCCTGAGGCCCAGCTTGACCGGTTTTTGTTGAAATTGCACATGGGCTATCCGTCCCCTGACGAGGAAATCGAAATGTTAAACCGTCTAGAAAAGACGGCACCGCTGGCGGAGATCGGCCCGGTGATGTCGCTTGATGAATTGCTTGCGCTGCAACGAAAGGTAGCCGACGTGCATGTGAGCGATACCGTGAAGCGGTATATCGTCGATCTCATCCAGCAAAGCCGTGTGCACGAAGCGGTCTATTTGGGCGTCAGCCCGCGCGGGGCCGCCGCTTTGATGAAGGCGGCGCAGGCGTACGCGTTCATCCATGGCCGTGATTTTGTCATCCCCGATGATGTGCAACAGCTCGCTCCGCATGTGCTCGCCCACCGTCTCTTGATTCGTCCTGAAGCAAAATGGGACAAGCTTGACGCCACTGCCGTCATCAAACAGCTTCTAGCCCGTACGCCGGTGCCGGTGCAAGGACGGCGATAAAAGCGATGAACGCGAAGCGAATGAAGAAGGGGAGGCGTTGGCTCCCGCTTGTTGGATTGTTGCTGTTGACCGCAATCTTGTTTTCCTACGCCATGTTTCAAGGTGGATTTGTCAGCTGGTTTTTGTTTTACAGCTTTTTGCCGTTTGGACTGCATGCGTTTGCCGTCGCCTTGTATCCGCTCAGACGCGCTGCGGTGATTCGAACCGTGCCGGCGCGGCGCTACCATGCGGGTGAATCGATTCCGGTGATGGTTCGTATCGAGTTGCCGTGGGCGGTTCCGCTGGCGGCGCTTGCTGTTGCTGAGGAAGGGTGGAAGCACGGAGGAGAGATGATTGCGATTGCTTGGCCGTTTCGCCGCCATCTTTCTTGTACATGGCCGCTTTCCTTGCCGCGCGGCCGTCATCAATTGGAAGCTGTTCGCTTGGAAGCGCGCGATGTCTTTGGCTGGGTGAACAAAACGGCATCGTTTTATGCCCCGTGCACGGTCATCGTCTATCCACGTTATATCGAATGGCCGCCTGAGATGGTGCGCGAATGGTTTGCCCAAGGAAAAGCTGCGCGCACGCTTGCCTATCGCCGCGATATGGCCGTGGCGGCCGGCGCCCGTGAATACGTGCCTGGGGACAAAATGTCGTGGGTGCATTGGAAGGCGTCAGCGCGCAGACAGGAACTGATGACCAAAGAGTTTGATGAACAGCGCAATGACGATTGGATCGTTGTGCTCGACGGCGCCGCGTCTCCATGGTTTGAGGAGCTTGTCACGTTAGCGGCTTCCGTATCGAAGGCGTTGATAGATGAAGGGGTGCCGGTCGGGATGCTCGTTGCTGGAAAAGAGCGTTCTTTCTTAGCGCCGCGCCGCCATGACGGACAGTGGCAGTCGATTCTTCTCCGGTTGGCGGAAGTGGACGTCGGCGGCCAAGAGCCGCTCGCGCATGTTTTAGCTGAGGAGGCGAACTGGAGGACGGCTGCTGGTTGCATCATTGTGACGTCCGCGTTGTCCGCCCAGTTGGCCGGGCAGCTGCGAGCAATGGCGCCAAAACGCCATATTGTTCTGTATGTTGTCAACCGTGAATGGGGAGAGGATGAGCGGAATTGGGCGGACAGGCTTCGCCGCAGCGGAGTGTACGTATCGCGCATTGACCCGCAGGCGTTGCAAACCGTCCGGCAAGGAGGAGGAGACGGATGAGACCGTTAGGGGCAAACATGTTATCTACCGTGCTGTCTAACGCCCTAGCCGCTTGGCTGCTCACGGAATGGCTTTGGCCGTTAGAGGCCGTCACCGATACAGCGCATATAGGCGTGTTTGTATCATTTGTCGCCCTTTGTTTCGGACTTCATTTGCTCCGTGTTCCCATATGGCTTTCCGCGCTCGGGAAAATGGTTTATATATGGTGGGCGCTTTCTCGTCTATTTTCTTTTGCTTCGATCGCCGCTTTGCCTCATGCGCTTTGGCGGGATAGCACCGTCTGGTTGTTGGGCGACCGGTCTTCTATGCCGGGTGATGCGCTGCGCACCTTTGTCTTTTTTCTGCTGTTATGGGCCGTTTCGTTCCTGTTGCATTGGCTTATTGTACGGCGGAATCGGTGGTTTGTCCCATACGCGTTGACAGTTGGGTATATCGCTGTGCTTGATACGTTTCTGCCATATAGCGGCAACGGGGCGATCCTTCGTCTTGTTGCGCTCGGCTTTTTTGCCTTCGTTTGGCTCCAGGGCGAAGAGCTGCAGGCAAAAGCGCCGTCTTTTCGCATCGGAAAGTGGCGGGCGGCCGCTCTATTCATTCCTGCCGTCGCTCTTGCGGTTGGGTATGCGGGTCCGAAGCTGCCGCCGCAATGGCCGGATCCGGTGGCGTTTATCCGCAGCTATCACGCCCAGCCGGAAGAAACGAACGATGACTCACCTTCTCCTGGTGTGGCAAAAGTGGGATATGGGCAAAATGATTCCCGCCTCGGCGGGCCGTTTATTGCTGATGATGCCGTCGTTTTCATTGCCAAAGACCAAGGCCGTCATTATTGGCGCGTCGAAACGAAAGACATTTACACGGGAAAAGGGTGGGAAGCGTTTCAAAGCGAACAAGTCCAGTCGTTTGGAAACGGTGAGCTGATTAGGTATGAATGGTGGAGCGACAAAGTCAAGACGGTCGAGCAGACGGCGGAAATCACCCGCCAAGACCAGGCGTTTCATCTCGTCTATCCGCTCGGCTTGCAACAGGTGCAAACGTCTGACCATATCGTCTACCGCATGCATATGGCGACGGAAAAAATTTATACGAGCGATCAAAACGCCAACGCGCTTCCGATCCGTCAGTATATGCTGACGTATATGGAGCCAGATTTTCCGATTGAGGCATTGCGCGCCGCTCCTCCTGTCCAAGACCCGCCCTTTTTGAAACGTTATACGCAATTGCCAGAGACGCTTCCGCAGCGGGTTCGCGAGTTGGCGAAGCAAATTACTGATGGAAAAGAAACCGTGTACGACAAGGTAAAAGCGATCGAGCAATACTTCCATCTGAACGGATACACGTACGAAACGACGGACGTCGCTGTTCCCGGGCCTGATCAAGATTACGTCGACCAGTTTTTATTTGAGACGAAGCAAGGGTATTGCGACAATTTTTCCACCTCGATGGCGGTGCTCGTCCGCACACTGGGCATTCCAGCGCGCTGGGTGAAAGGGTACACATCCGGACGGTTGGTTGGGGAACAAGACGGGCAATCGGTTTATGAAGTGCGCAACAACGACGCCCATTCATGGGTCGAAGTGTATTTTGAAGGCATCGGCTGGGTGCCATTTGAACCGACGCAAGGGTTTGTCAATCCATATGCGTTCTCGCTTGCCGCTTCGAATCCAGAGGAGCCAGAACCACAGCTGCAGCCGGAAGAACGGGAAACGCCGCGTGTGCCGCTCGATCAATTACTTGAGCAACCTTCGACGGCACAGGGGGAGCATTGGTGGGAGAAGCTGGCGGATGTTTGGTCGTGGAAAATGGGGTTGACCACGCTGGTCGTGTTGGCCGTGTTGGGCGGAGCGGCCTATGCGACAAGGCGGAAATGGTGGCCGCGCTTTACGCTGTTTCGGTTCCGCCGCCGGAAACTCGATGGGGCCGCCTGGCTCATTTCTGCGTACGGGGCGCTTCTTCGCCATTTGCAAGATTATGGACTTAAGCGTCGGCCGCATGAAACGCTGCGTCAATACGCCGCCGAAGTGGATCGCCTGTTTGAAACAGATGAAATGAATCGGTTGACGAAACTATATGAACGCGCCGTATACGGAACGGGAATCAAGCAAGCCAATGTCCGTGAAGCGGTGGAATTGTGGGAAAATTTAATAAAAAGGACGATCTCTTGACCGTATGCTGGCAAGTTGATAGAATGAACTCAAATTTGCATACGGATAGACGAAAGCCCTTCATATAAGCGCAAGAATATGGCTTGCGCGTCTCTACCGGGCCGCCGTAAACGGCCCGACTATGAAGGCAGAAGACGCTGCTATTCTGCCTTCATCCATGTTTTGGGCAATGGCAGCGTTATTTTTTTGACGGGGTGGAAAACATGAACCAAGAAATGATCGTCGTCTTGGACTTTGGCAGTCAATATAACCAGCTGATTACCCGCCGCATCCGAGAGTTTGGTGTCTACAGCGAACTGCATCCGCACACGATCCGTGCTGAGGAAATTCGTGCGCTGAACGCCAAAGGAATCATTTTCTCGGGCGGTCCAAACAGCGTGTATGATGAACGAGCGTTTACATGCGACCCAGCGATTTTTGAGCTGGGGCTGCCGATTTTAGGGATTTGCTACGGGATGCAGCTGATGGCGCACCATTTAGGAGGTAAGGTGGAAAAAGCGACGCACCGTGAATACGGCAAAGCGCTCATCCAAGTGAAAAACGATTCTTTGCTTTTTCATGGTTTGCCGGACGAGCAAGTCGTTTGGATGAGCCACGGCGATTTGGTGACCGCTCCGCCGGCTGGTTTCGCTGTCGATGCGACGAGCCCTTCGTGCCCGATTGCTGCGATGAGTGACGAACGGCGAAAATGGTATGGAGTGCAATTCCATCCAGAAGTGCGCCACTCGGTATACGGCAATGATCTATTGAAGAAATTTGTCTTTGAGGTGTGCGGCTGCCGGGGCGACTGGACGATGGAAAACTTTATTGATGAGCAGGTGCGCCGCATCCGTGAACAAGTGGGCGGAAAAAAAGTGCTGTGCGCCTTAAGCGGCGGAGTCGATTCGTCGGTTGCTGCCGTTTTGGTGCACCGCGCCATTGGCGATCAACTTACTTGTATTTTCGTCGACCATGGCCTTTTGCGCAAAGGTGAAGCCGAAAGCGTCATGAAGACGTTCCGTGAGCAGTTCCAAATGAATGTCATTAAAGTTGATGCGAAAGACCGCTTTTTGGCGAAACTCAAAGGGGTTACGGACCCGGAACAAAAGCGGAAAATCATCGGCAACGAGTTTATTTACGTATTTGACGACGAGGCGGCCAAGCTTGAAGGCATTGAATTTTTAGTGCAAGGCACGCTCTATACCGACATTATCGAAAGCGGCACGGCGACGGCGCAAACGATCAAATCGCATCATAATGTCGGCGGTTTGCCGGAAGATATGAAATTCGAACTGATCGAACCGCTCAATACGCTGTTTAAAGACGAAGTGCGTGCACTCGGCACGCAACTAGGAATCCCAGACGAAATCGTCTGGCGGCAGCCGTTCCCGGGGCCAGGGCTTGGCATCCGTGTTCTTGGAGAAGTGACGGAAGAAAAATTGGAAATCGTTCGCGAATCAGACGCCATTTTGCGCGAAGAAGTGAAAAAAGCTGGGTTGGACCGCGAAATTTGGCAATACTTTACCGTCCTTCCCGACATTCGCAGCGTTGGGGTGATGGGGGATGCCCGCACGTACGATTATACGGTCGCCATCCGCGCGGTGACCTCGATCGACGGGATGACCGCCGATTGGGCCCGCATCCCGTGGGATGTGCTCGAGCGGATTTCAACGCGCATCGTCAATGAGGTGCCGCATGTCAACCGCGTCGTCTACGATATTACAAGCAAGCCTCCGGCAACGATCGAGTGGGAATAAAAACGAACAAAAGACGGACATTTCCAAAGAAATGTTCGTCTTTTTTCTTGACAGGTCATCTTCAGGCTGATACAATAGCCGTGGAATCATGAATATTGTTGAATTCCGTCGTATAATCCCGGGAATATGGCTCGGGAGTTTCTACCAAGCTACCGTAAATAGCTTGACTACGAGGGATGTGAAATAGAGAGCCGATGTCCTCTCTCTGTTCGTCATTCCTTCTTAGTCAACGCTTCTGGTAGCTGCTAGAAGCGTTTTTTATTTTATGTATAGGAGGGGGCAGACGTGAGAAAGTACTTCCAGTTTGATGAGCTCGGCACGAACTATCGAACGGAGATTATCGCCGGGCTGACGACGTTTTTGTCGATGGCGTACATTTTGTTCGTCAACCCATTTACCTTGTCGTTAGGGGCTGTGAAAGATTTTCCTGACGAACTGCGCATTGACCAAGGCGCCGTGTTTGTCGCCACGGCTTTGGCAGCGGCGTACGGATCGATTTTGATGGGAGTGTTGGCCCGCTATCCAATCGCCTTGGCGCCTGGGATGGGGCTGAATGCCTTTTTCGCCTTCACCGTCGTGCTGCATATGGGCATTCCGTGGCAAACGGCCTTGGCGGGAGTGTTTGTTTCCGGCATCATTTTTACGATTTTATCGCTCACCGGCATTCGAGAAAAAATCATCGATGCCATTCCCGTTGAACTGAAATATGCCGTCAGCGCCGGAATTGGGCTGTTCATCACGTTCATCGGCCTGCAAAACGCCGGCATTATTGTGAATAACGACGCCACCCTGGTCGGATTGAGCGATTTGAAGGATGGCAATACGCTGCTCGCCATTTTCGGATTGTTCATCACCGTTGTTTTAATGGTGAAAAAGGTAAACGGCGGCGTCTTTTACGGCATGGTCATTACGGCTGTCGTTGGCATGATTTTCGGACTGATTGAAGTGCCGAAACAAATTGTCGGCGCGATCCCGGACATTTCCCCGACGTTCGGCGTCGCGATTGAACACTTGCCAGATATTCTTTCGCTGAAAATGCTTGGCGTCGTCTTGACATTCTTTATTGTCGACTTTTTCGATGCGACCGGCACCCTTTTGGCAGTGGCCAACCAAGCCGGGCTGTTGAAAAACAACAAACTGCCGCGCGCCGGCAAAGCGCTGCTTGTCGATGCGACAGCAGTGATGGTGGGGGCGGTGTTTGGCACATCGACGACGACATCGTACATCGAATCGTCAGCCGGCGTCGCCGCCGGAGGACGCTCTGGGTTTTCGGCCGTTGTGACGGGGATTTTGTTCTTGCTGGCGTTGTTCTTCTCGCCGCTGTTAAGCGTCATTACCGCACCGGTCACCGCGCCAGCGCTCATCATCGTCGGGGTATTAATGGCCTCGTCGATCGGCGAAATTGACTGGAAGAAGTTCGAAGTCGCTGTACCGGCGTTCTTCACGCTCATCACGATGCCGCTTTCCTACAGCATCGCCACTGGGATTGCCGTTGGCTTCATCTTCTACCCGATCACGATGATTTTAAAAGGCCGCGGCAAAGACGTGCATCCGCTGTTGTATGTGCTGTTTGTCGTTTTTATTTGTTACTTCGTCTTTTTGCGGGAATAGTAACGGAGACGCAAGACTGTTCCAAAAGGCAGGTTGGATAGCCTTTCAGAGCAGTCTTTTTTGTATGTCCTAAAAGGTCGGTCAAGGATTGCAGAAATTTGCTGCTGGCAATGGTTTTGAGGCAGGGATTTGGCATCGTGGCCAATTGGCCGGTGTCATTGGAATTCATTATATTGATCGAGTAAATCGAAAAACGAGCATTGGCTACTGGCTTGGCGAATCGTTTCAAGGAATGGGATTGATGACGAAAGCATGCAAGGCGTGCATTGACTATTTGTTGGTTGAACAAGGGATGAATCGTGTCGAAATCCGCTGTGCGGTAGAAAATCAACGGAGCAGAGCGATTCCTGAACGGCTGGGATTTACGAATGAAGGGACGATTCGAGATGCGGAGTGGCTTTACGATCATTTTGTCGACCATGTTGTGTACGGGATGTTAGCGAGAGAATGGAAGAAATGTGAATAAGGGAGTTTGGGGCCGAAAGAAAAAATCTTGAATAAACTGTTGACACATCAAAATGGAGATGCTATATTGGTAAAGCCGCTTCAATGCGGCGAAAAAACAAAAAACATATTGACATAAACAAAAAGGGATGATATATTATAAGAGTCGCTTTTGAGATAATGGATGTCTCAATAAAGCAAATGCGAATAAAGGATAAGCTCGTTCCTTGAAAACTGAACGAAACGAAGCGCGATAGAAAAGCTGAGGCGCCGAGATTAGCTCCCGAAGCCAAATGTACTTCACCCGGAGGGTGCTTGCACCCCGAGGGGGAAGGTGATTTGGCAGCAGAGAGCTAGGCGCCGAAGCAAAAGCCAATCAACTTTCTTTGGAGAGTTTGATCCTGGCTCAGGACGAACGCTGGCGGCGTGCCTAATACATGCAAGTCGAGCGGACCGGATTGGGGCTTGCCTTGATTCGGTCAGCGGCGGACGGGTGAGTAACACGTGGGCAACCTGCCCGCAAGACCGGGATAACTCCGGGAAACCGGAGCTAATACCGGATAACACCGAAGACCGCATGGTCTTTGGTTGAAAGGCGGCCTTTGGGCTGTCACTTGCGGATGGGCCCGCGGCGCATTAGCTAGTTGGTGAGGTAACGGCTCACCAAGGCGACGATGCGTAGCCGGCCTGAGAGGGTGACCGGCCACACTGGGACTGAGACACGGCCCAGACTCCTACGGGAGGCAGCAGTAGGGAATCTTCCGCAATGGGCGAAAGCCTGACGGAGCGACGCCGCGTGAGCGAAGAAGGCCTTCGGGTCGTAAAGCTCTGTTGTGAGGGACGAAGGAGCGCCGTTCGAAGAGGGCGGCGCGGTGACGGTACCTCACGAGAAAGCCCCGGCTAACTACGTGCCAGCAGCCGCGGTAATACGTAGGGGGCGAGCGTTGTCCGGAATTATTGGGCGTAAAGCGCGCGCAGGCGGTCTCTTAAGTCTGATGTGAAAGCCCACGGCTCAACCGTGGAGGGTCATTGGAAACTGGGGGACTTGAGTGCAGGAGAGGAGAGCGGAATTCCACGTGTAGCGGTGAAATGCGTAGAGATGTGGAGGAACACCAGTGGCGAAGGCGGCTCTCTGGCCTGCAACTGACGCTGAGGCGCGAAAGCGTGGGGAGCAAACAGGATTAGATACCCTGGTAGTCCACGCCGTAAACGATGAGTGCTAAGTGTTAGAGGGGTCACACCCTTTAGTGCTGCAGCTAACGCGATAAGCACTCCGCCTGGGGAGTACGGCCGCAAGGCTGAAACTCAAAGGAATTGACGGGGGCCCGCACAAGCGGTGGAGCATGTGGTTTAATTCGAAGCAACGCGAAGAACCTTACCAGGTCTTGACATCCCCTGACAACCCAAGAGATTGGGCGTTCCCCCTTCGGGGGGACAGGGTGACAGGTGGTGCATGGTTGTCGTCAGCTCGTGTCGTGAGATGTTGGGTTAAGTCCCGCAACGAGCGCAACCCTCGCCTCTAGTTGCCAGCATTCGGTTGGGCACTCTAGAGGGACTGCCGGCGACAAGTCGGAGGAAGGTGGGGATGACGTCAAATCATCATGCCCCTTATGACCTGGGCTACACACGTGCTACAATGGGCGGTACAAAGGGCTGCGAACCCGCGAGGGGGAGCGAATCCCAAAAAGCCGCTCTCAGTTCGGATTGCAGGCTGCAACTCGCCTGCATGAAGCCGGAATCGCTAGTAATCGCGGATCAGCATGCCGCGGTGAATACGTTCCCGGGCCTTGTACACACCGCCCGTCACACCACGAGAGCTTGCAACACCCGAAGTCGGTGAGGCAACCCGCAAGGGAGCCAGCCGCCGAAGGTGGGGCAAGTGATTGGGGTGAAGTCGTAACAAGGTAGCCGTACCGGAAGGTGCGGCTGGATCACCTCCTTTCTAAGGAGAAAAGCGAAGGCGAGCGTTTCGCCGCGATGGGCAAATGTTCTTCGCCTGGAGGGATTTACAATCCCGAAGGCGAAGGTTATTTGACCCCGAGCGGCGGCGAGCCGGAGCTAGACAATCCGAAAAGCGGAGGCCGCAATGGCCAACCATTAACTAATCGCGCTTTCGTTTCGTTCGGTTTTGAGGGAATGAGAAATTCCTTCACTTGTTTTGCGCCTGCGTCTTCTAGCAGATTCAAGGAAGATGGATTCCTCGGCGCAAAGCTGCAAGGAAGCAGACTCAAGGCAGTCGCTTCGTTCAGTTTTGAAGGAATGAAAAGTTCCTTCAAAAGCGCCTGTGCCTGCGTGTGCTAGCAGGTTCAGGGAAGCAAGATTCCTCGGCACAAGACTGCAGAGAAGTGAATTCAATGAAGTAGTCTCGTTTGCGTCTGCGTCTACAAGCGGATTCGGAGAAGCCGAATTCCTCGACGCAAACCAGCGAAGAAGCAGGTTCAAGGCAGCAACTTTGCATCTGCGTCTTCTAGCAGATTCGAGGAAGTGGGATTCCTCGATGCAAGACTGCAGAGAAGCAAATTCAAGAAGCAGTCTCGTTCCTTGAAAACTAGATAACCGGAAACGCAAAGGAAGAAGCCGAGAGCGCAATAGGTTAAGCTAGAAAGGGCGCACGGTGGATGCCTTGGCACTAGGAGCCGATGAAGGACGGGGCAAACGCCGAAACGCTTCGGGGAGCTGTAAGCAAGCGTTGATCCGGAGATGTCCGAATGGGGGAACCCACTGTCCGTAATGGGGCAGTATCCATGCCTGAATCCATAGGGCATGGAGGGCACACCCGGGGAACTGAAACATCTTAGTACCCGGAGGAGAAGAAAGCAAATGCGATTCCCTAAGTAGCGGCGAGCGAAACGGGAACAGCCCAAACCAAGAGGCGTGCCTCTTGGGGTTGTAGGACCGCTCACAATGGGAGTGAGAAAGGAACGGGGTAGACGAACCGGTCTGGAACGGCCGGCCAGAGAAGGTGAGAGCCCTGTAGTCGAAACTTCGTTCCCTCCCGAGCGGATCCTGAGTACGGCGGGACACGGGAAATCCCGTCGGAAGCAGGGAGGACCATCTCCCAAGGCTAAATACTCCCTAGTGACCGATAGTGCACCAGTACCGTGAGGGAAAGGTGAAAAGCACCCCGGGAGGGGAGTGAAAGAGAACCTGAAACCGTGTGCCTACAAGTAGTCAGAGCCCGTTGATGGGTGATGGCGTGCCTTTTGTAGAATGAACCGGCGAGTGACGATGGCGTGCGAGGTTAAGCCGAAGAGGCGGAGCCGCAGCGAAAGCGAGTCTGAACAGGGCGTGTGAGTACGTCGTCGTCGACCCGAAACCAGGTGATCTACCCATGTCCAGGGTGAAGGCCGGGTAACACCGGCTGGAGGCCCGAACCCACGCACGTTGAAAAGTGCGGGGATGAGGTGTGGGTAGGGGTGAAATGCCAATCGAACTTGGAGATAGCTGGTTCTCCCCGAAATAGCTTTAGGGCTAGCCTCGGGTTTAGGAGTCTTGGAGGTAGAGCACTGATTGGGCTAGGGGCCCAAACCGGGTTACCGAACCCAGTCAAACTCCGAATGCCAATGACTTATGCCCGGGAGTCAGACTGCGAGTGATAAGATCCGTGGTCGAGAGGGGAACAGCCCAGACCGCCAGCTAAGGCCCCGAAGTGCACGTTCAGTGGAAAAGGATGTGGAGTTGCAAAGACAACCAGGATGTTGGCTTAGAAGCAGCCACCATTTAAAGAGTGCGTAATAGCTCACTGGTCGAGTGACTCTGCGCCGAAAATGTACCGGGGCTAAACGTGCCGCCGAAGCTGCGGGATGACCGTTGGTCATCGGTAGGGGAGCGTTCTAAGGGCAGAGAAGCCAGACCGGAAGGACTGGTGGAGCGCTTAGAAGTGAGAATGCCGGTATGAGTAGCGAAAACAGAGGTGAGAATCCTCTGCGCCGAAAGCCTAAGGGTTCCTGAGGAAGGTTCGTCCGCTCAGGGTTAGTCGGGACCTAAGCCGAGGCCGAAAGGCGTAGGTGATGGACAACAGGTTGAGATTCCTGTACCACCTTCTTCCCGTTTGAGCGATGGGGGGACGCAGGAGGATAGGGCGAGCAGGCGGCTGGAAGAGCCTGTCCAAGCCGTGAGGCTGATCCGCAGGCAAATCCGCGGATCATAAGGCCAAGCGGTGACGGCGACGGAGTGATCCGGAAGTCCCCGATTTCACACTGCCAAGAAAAGCCTCTAGCGAGGGAAGAGGTGCCCGTACCGCAAACCGACACAGGTAGGCGAGGAGAGAATCCTAAGGCGCGCGGGAGAACTCTCGTTAAGGAACTCGGCAAAATGACCCCGTAACTTCGGGAGAAGGGGTGCTCTTTGGGGTGAAGAGCCCTGAAGAGCCGCAGTGAAAAGGCCCAAGCGACTGTTTATCAAAAACACAGGTCTCTGCGAAGCCGAAAGGCGACGTATAGGGGCTGACACCTGCCCGGTGCTGGAAGGTTAAGGGGAGCGCTTAGCGGAAGCGAAGGTGCGAACCGAAGCCCCAGTAAACGGCGGCCGTAACTATAACGGTCCTAAGGTAGCGAAATTCCTTGTCGGGTAAGTTCCGACCCGCACGAAAGGTGTAACGACTTGGGCGCTGTCTCAACGAGAGACCCGGTGAAATTATACTACCTGTGAAGATGCAGGTTACCCGCGACAGGACGGAAAGACCCCGTGGAGCTTTACTGCAGCCTGATATGGAATTTTGGTATCGCTTGTACAGGATAGGTGGGAGCCTGGGAAGCCGGAGCGCCAGCTTCGGTGGAGGCGGCGGTGGGATACCACCCTGGCGGTATTGAAATTCTAACCCGCACCCCTTAGCGGGGTGGGAGACAGTGTCAGGCGGGCAGTTTGACTGGGGCGGTCGCCTCCCAAAAGGTAACGGAGGCGCCCAAAGGTTCCCTCAGAATGGTTGGAAATCATTCGGAGAGTGCAAAGGCACAAGGGAGCTTGACTGCGAGACGGACAGGTCGAGCAGGGACGAAAGTCGGGCTTAGTGATCCGGTGGTTCCGCATGGAAGGGCCATCGCTCAACGGATAAAAGCTACCCCGGGGATAACAGGCTGATCTCCCCCAAGAGTCCACATCGACGGGGAGGTTTGGCACCTCGATGTCGGCTCATCGCATCCTGGGGCTGTAGTCGGTCCCAAGGGTTGGGCTGTTCGCCCATTAAAGCGGTACGCGAGCTGGGTTCAGAACGTCGTGAGACAGTTCGGTCCCTATCCGTCGCGGGCGGAGGAAATTTGAGAGGAGCTGTCCTTAGTACGAGAGGACCGGGATGGACGCACCGCTGGTGTACCAGTTGTCCCGCCAGGGGCACCGCTGGGTAGCTATGTGCGGACGGGATAAGCGCTGAAAGCATCTAAGCGTGAAGCCCCCCTCAAGATGAGATTTCCCACCGCGTCAGGCGGGTAAGATCCCTCGAAGATGACGAGGTCGATAGGTCCGAGGTGGAAGCGTGGCGACACGTGGAGCTGACGGATACTAATCGATCGAGGGCTTAACCTAGAAAAGTGGAAGCGCCGCGATTAGCTCTCGAAGCCAAATGTTCTTCACCCGCAGGGGTGCTTGCACCCCGAGGGGGAAGGTTATTTGGCAGAAGAGAGCTAGGCGCTGGAACTGGACAGCAAGAAAAGTGGAGGCCGCCCGCTTATCGGCGAGGTGCGCTGGAGGGCCTGCGAGGAGGCTGTCGCCGCCGCAGCAGGACCGAAGCGTCGCGAGCCGATGGCGGCCGGAACTAGACAGTGAAAAGCGCAGGCGAGCGGGTCGCCGCGACGGGCAAATGTTCTTCGCCTGCAGGGATGTTCACATCCCGAAGGCGAAGGTTATTTGACCCCGAGCGGCGGCGAGCCGGAGCTGGACAATGCGAAAAGCGCAGGCGAGCGGCTTCTTCCGACGGTTATCTAGTTTTGAAGGAATGAATTTCCTTCTTGACATTGTTTGTTTTTCAAGTATAATAAATGATGTCAAAATCCAACCGCTTGCCTAGTGGCTATGGCGGAGGGGAAACACCCGTTCCCATCCCGAACACGGAAGTTAAGCCCTCCAGCGCCGATGGTAGTTGGGGCCAGCGCCCCTGCAAGAGTAGGTCGCTGCTAGGCAGGCAAAAAAATGAGGGAGCTGAATGGTTCTCTCATTATTTTTGCCTAATGGGAAATGAGTCATTTTGAATGACGCCATTTTCAATCCTCTCCCCCAAAATGTAAAGCGTGATCATCGTTTCCTAGACCCCCTTTTTCATAAAAGCGATAGGAAACGGAAACTCGCGTAAGGGTGTCCTGTACGGCATGGACACCCTCTTTTTTTATTTTTTTCGGAAAGGCAGGTATCTCCTTTTTTGGACTCGTGGGGGAGATTATTCGCTTCTTTTGATGACAATTTTCTTTTTCGGCTCGTCAGGGATGAGTCGATGCAGGTGGATGAACAACAGGCCGTTATGGTATGTTGCTTCGATGCGGTCCTCTTTGACGGCGAACGGCAGTGGAATTGTTTTTTGGAATTGGCCTTGGAAAAGGCCTTCTTCTACTAGCTCAAACCCTTTGAAGTTTAGATTAATGGTTGCCTTCACTTCCAACGTTTTGTATGATACATACACTTCTGCATCTTCGATTTTTTCGAGCCCCGGGAGGCTGATGACAACGAGCAGCTCGTTGTCTTTTTTGTAAATGTTCATACCGGATGATGGCTTGTTCGATGACGGCAGCAACGGCTGGATGCTTCCCCAAAAATCATTTTGAAAAAATTGCTGCCAATGTTTTGTCCAATCGGAAAACGGCATAAATGGATTTTCGTTGGTCATAACGTCTCCCTCCTCCGCTCCTTCATCATATGCCGTCTTCTTCGTTTGGTGATTCAAAAAACACGAACATTTGCTTTGATGAAATACTAAATGTTCGATTTTTTCCTTGACACGCCGAAAAAAAACCTGCTACTATAAAGGTAACTTCATAGTGTATGAGAAGATCCCTCATATAATTTTGGGAATATGGCCCAAAAGTTTCTACCCAATCACCGTAAATGATTGGACTATGAGGGAAAGGATCGGTTTTGGCTTTTTTTCGATCAGCAACTGTCAAAGCCCGGAACGATGCTTTCCCTCGTTTACGGATGGGAACGCATGTTCTGGGTTTTGTTGTGCTAGCAAAAGGAGTGAAACGGTATGAGCCCGCTCGTTGGGGTGATCATGGGAAGCCATTCGGATTGGGAAACGATGAAACATGCTTGCGCCATTTTGGAGGAATTGGGTGTTCCGTTTGAGAAAAAAGTCGTATCGGCGCACCGGACGCCGGATGAGATGTTTCGGTATGCGGAGACAGCCGAGGAGCGCGGCATCCGCGTGATCATTGCCGGCGCTGGCGGGGCGGCTCATTTGCCGGGGATGATCGCGGCGAAAACGACGCTGCCGGTGATTGGGGTGCCCGTGCAGTCAAAAGCATTGAATGGACTTGACTCGTTATTGTCGATTGTGCAAATGCCAGGCGGGGTGCCGGTAGCGACGGTGGCGATCGGCAAGGCGGGGGCGACCAACGCCGGACTGCTCGCCGCATCGATTCTTGGACTGCTTGAGCCACGCTATATGGAGGCGCTCAAAGCTCGGCGGGAAGCGATTCGCAAACAAATCGTAGAAAGCAGTGATCAATTTGACTAAGCAACGGATCGTTCCTGGGCAGACGATCGGCATCATCGGCGGGGGGCAGCTCGGGCGGATGATGGCTTTGGCGGCGCGCGAGATGGGTTTTCGCATTGCCGTGCTCGACCCAACGCCTGACTCCCCGTGCGGGCAAGTGGCCGATGTGGAGATTACGGCGCCTTATCATGATTTGGACGCCATCGCTGAACTGGCCTGCGTGAGCGATGTCATTACGTACGAATTTGAAAATATCGATGCGCGAGCGCTTGAGTGGCTGGAGGCAAACGCCTATGTCCCGCAAGGAAGCCGACTGCTGGCGGTGACACAAGACCGGGCGTTGGAGAAAGCGGCGATTGTGGAGGCCGGGTTGCCGGTGGCGCCGTATAGGGAAGTGGACGGATGGGATGAGTTGGAACAGGCCGTTGCCATGATCGGCTTTCCGTGCGTCTTGAAAACGCGGCGCGGCGGCTACGACGGCAAAGGGCAATATGTGCTGCGCGGCGAAGGCGATCTAGCCAAAGCGGCTGATTTGCTTGGGCTTGGCCCATGCATTTTGGAAGGCTGGGTGCCGTTTGTGAAGGAAATGTCGGTCATTGTCGCCCGCAACCTCGATGGTGAGACGGCTGTTTTTCCAGTGGCGGAAAATGTTCATGTCGAGAACATTTTGCATCAAACGATCGTTCCGGCCCGAATTCCGGAAAGCGTGCAAGAGCGGGCCATTCGCTACGCGGAAGTGTTGGCCGCATCGTTTTCGCTCGTTGGGACGCTGGCGGTGGAAATGTTTTTGACTGCGGACGGGGATATTTATATTAATGAGCTGGCCCCTAGACCGCACAACTCCGGACATTATACAATCAATGCATGCGCGACGTCGCAGTTTGCCCAGCACATCCGCGCTGTTTGCAACTGGCCGCTCGGATCGACCGAATTGTTGAAGCCGGCGGTGATGGTCAATATTTTAGGCGAGCACGTCGAGCCGGTCATTCGGCATATCGGTGCGTTCGACGGGGGGACCTACGTCCATCTGTACGGCAAACACGAAGCGAAGCCGAAGCGGAAAATGGGGCATGTGACGGTGCTGGCAGACGATGTCGAGGCGGCGTTGGCGCGAATCGAATCGTGGCAAATTTGGCATGATCGGAGGCTGGAACGAGGATGATTGAACGTTACACAAGACCGGAAATGGGAGCGATTTGGACCGAGGAAAACCGCTTTAAGGCATGGCTTGAGGTGGAACTGCTCGCGTGCGAGGCGTGGGCCGAGCTTGGCGTCATCCCAAAAGAAGATGTCCGCCGCCTGCGTGAAAACGCGTCGTTTGACGTCAACCGCATTAAGGAAATCGAAGAAGAAACGCGCCACGATGTCGTCGCCTTCACCCGCGCCGTTTCTGAGACGCTTGGGGAAGAACGAAAATGGGTGCATTATGGTCTCACGTCGACCGATGTTGTCGATACGGCGCTCGGCTACTTGTTAAAGCAGGCGAACGCGATTTTGCGGCGTGATTTGGAAAACTTCATTCAAGTGCTGAAAGAGAAAGCGCGCGAACATAAATACACGGTCATGATGGGGCGCACGCACGGCGTTCATGCCGAACCGACGACGTTCGGGCTGAAGCTGGCGCTTTGGTATGCCGAGATGGTACGGAACTTGGAGCGGTTTGAACAAGCAGCCAAGATGGTGGAAGTAGGGAAAATTTCCGGCGCAGTCGGCACGTACGCCAACGTGGATCCGTTTGTGGAGCAGTATGTTTGTGAAAAACTCGGCTTGACGCCGGCGCCGATTTCGACGCAGACGCTGCAGCGCGACCGCCACGCTTACTATATGGCGACATTGGCCTTAATTGCGACATCGATTGAAAAATTTGCCGTCGAGATTCGCGGCTTGCAAAAAAGCGAAGTCCGCGAAGTCGAAGAGTTTTTTGCCAAAGGACAAAAAGGCTCATCAGCGATGCCGCATAAGCGCAATCCGATCGGTTCGGAAAACATGACCGGCATGGCGCGCGTCATCCGCGGGTATATGGTGACAGCGTACGAAAACGTGCCGCTTTGGCATGAACGCGACATTTCCCATTCGTCGGCCGAGCGCATCATTTTGCCGGATGCGACGATTGCGTTGAATTATATGTTGAACCGATTCGCGAATATCGTGAAACATTTGCTTGTGTACCCGGAAAACATGAAAAAAAATATGGAGCGCACGTTCGGGCTCATTTATTCACAGCGAGTCTTGCTTGCCTTGATCGACAAGGGGATGACGCGCGAGGAGGCGTACGATTTGGTGCAGCCGAAAGCGATGGAAGCGTGGGAGAGACAAGTGCCGTTCCGCTCGCTTCTTGAAGCGGATGAGCGGATCATGAGCCAGCTGACGAAAGAGGAACTCGATGATTGTTTTGATTATCGTCATCATTTGAAACATGTCGATACGATTTTTGCCCGCTTAGGGTTGGAGTGAGCGGCTGCCGGCTGGTCGAAGCCGGCCGGCTATACAAAAGATTTTCAATCTTCTGGATAAACGGAGGCGTTGATCGTGCCGACGAAACAACAGCTGTTATATGAAGGGAAAGCGAAAAAAATTTACGCGACTGACGAGCCAGATGTGCTTTGGGTCGAGTACAAAGACAGCGCAACGGCGTTTAACGGCGAAAAAAAGGCGACGATCGCCGGCAAAGGGCGGCTCAATAACGAGATTTCCAGCTTGTTGTTTTTGAAGCTGCGCGAAGCAGGCATTGCCAATCATTTTATTGAAAAGCTGTCGCCAACGGAACAATTGGTCCGGCGCGTGACGATCATCCCGCTTGAAGTCGTTGTCCGCAATGTGGTAGCGGGAAGTTTAGCCAAGCGGATCGGTCTAGAGGAAGGGACGCCGCTTGAGGCGCCGCTTGTTGAGTTTTATTACAAAAACGACGACCTTGGCGACCCGTTGTTGTTGGAAGATCATATCTTCATTTTAAAACTCGCCAGCCGCGAGGAAATCGCCGCGCTGAAGCAGGCCGCGCTGGCGGTGAATGACGTGCTGCGCCTCCATTTTGCCGAGCGGAACGTGCGGTTGATTGATTTTAAGCTTGAGTTCGGCCGTACAGCAGACGGAGCCATCCTCTTGGCGGATGAGATTTCACCGGACACGTGCCGGTTATGGGACGCAAAGACGAACGAAAAGCTCGACAAAGACGTGTTCCGCCGCGACTTGGGCAGTTTGACGGACGCATACGAAGTCATTTTACAACGGTTAGGGGGAGAATCGGCATGTACAAAGTAAAAGTGTATGTCACGTTGCGAGAGAGTGTGTTGGATCCGCAAGGGATCGCTGTAAAAGGGGCGCTGCACAGCTTATCGTATACGGAAGTGAAAGATGTACGAATCGGGAAGTTTATGGAGCTCGTGATTGAAGAGAGCGACCGCGACATCAACGAGCTCGTTCGCGAGATGTGTGAAAAACTGCTTGCCAACCCGGTGATTGAAGACTACCGCTATGAAATCGAGGAGGCCGTCGCCCGATGAAGTTTGCCGTCGTTGTGTTTCCGGGATCGAATTGCGATGTCGATATGTATCATGCGATCGCCGATGAACTTGGCGAAGAGGTCGAATACGTTTGGCATGACGAGGACGATCTAGACCGTTTTGACGCCATTTTGCTTCCAGGCGGCTTTTCGTACGGCGATTACTTGCGTTCGGGGGCGATCGCCCGCTTTTCGAAAGTAATGGCTGCCGTCAAACAGGCAGCTGACGCCGGAAAACCGGTGCTTGGCGTGTGCAACGGGTTTCAAATTTTGCTTGAAGCCGGCTTGCTTCCTGGGGCGATGCGCCGCAATCAAGGGTTGAAGTTCATCTGCCGGCCAGTGCAGCTTGTGGTGGAAAACAATGAGACGATGTTTACATCCGCTTACGAAAAAGGCGAAGTCATTACAATTCCAATCGCCCATGGCGAAGGGAATTATTATTGCGATGAACAGACGCTCGAGCGCCTTGTCAAGAACCGGCAAATCGTGTTCCGTTACCATGGAGAAAATCCGAACGGCAGCTTGGCGGATATTGCCGGCATCGTCAATGAACGGGGCAATGTGCTCGGCATGATGCCGCATCCGGAGCGGGCGGTCGACGCCTTGCTCGGCAGCGCGGACGGATTGAAACTATTCCGATCGATCGTCAACTATTGGAGGGAGACGCATGTCGTTACTGCTTGAGCCGAGCGCGGCGATGATCAAAGAACAAAAGTTGTACCGTGAGATGGGGTTAACAGATGAAGAGTTTGCGCGCATTGAAGCGATTTTGGGGAGGCTGCCGAACTACACGGAAACCGGCATTTTTGCCGTCATGTGGTCGGAGCATTGCAGCTACAAAAACTCGAAGCCGGTGCTGAAAAAATTCCCGACTGATGGTCCGCACGTGCTGCAAGGGCCGGGTGAGGGTGCGGGCATTGTCGATATTGGCGACGGGCTGGCGGTGGCGTTTAAAATCGAAAGCCATAACCATCCGTCAGCGATCGAGCCGTATCAAGGGGCGGCGACCGGGGTCGGCGGCATCATCCGCGACGTCTTTTCGATGGGGGCGCGGCCGATCGCGCTTTTGAACTCGCTTCGGTTTGGCGAACTGACGTCGCCGCGCGTCAAATATTTGTTTGAGCAGGTCGTCGCTGGCATTGCCGGGTACGGCAACTGCGTCGGCATCCCAACTGTCGGCGGCGAGGTGCAGTTCGACCCGGCGTATGAAGGCAACCCATTGGTCAACGCCATGTGCGTCGGGATCATCCGCCATGAGGACATTCAGCGCGGCGTGGCGACCGGGGTCGGCAACACGGTCATGTACGTCGGGGCGAAAACGGGCCGCGACGGCATCCACGGGGCGACGTTTGCTTCGGAAGAGTTGAGCGAACAGTCGGAAGCAAAGCGTCCCGCCGTGCAAGTCGGCGACCCGTTTATGGAAAAACTGCTGCTTGAGGCGTGTCTTGAAGCAGTCAAGTCCGATGCGTTAGTCGGCATTCAAGATATGGGGGCGGCAGGACTCACGAGTTCATCCGCCGAGATGGCAAGCAAAGGCGGATTTGGCATTGAAATGAATTTGGATCTCGTCCCGCAGCGTGAGGCAGGCATGACGCCGTACGAAATGATGCTGTCCGAATCGCAGGAACGGATGTTGCTTGTTGTCAAGCAAGGTTGTGAAGACGAAATCGCCGCGATTTTTGCCAAATACGGCCTCGAGGCCAAAGCAATCGGCAAAGTGACCGATGACAAAATGCTCCGCCTCTTGTTCCGAGGCGAGGTGGCGGCGGAAATTCCAGTGGACGCCTTGGCGAAAGACGCGCCGGTGTATCATAAACCGTCTGCGGAGCCGGCTTATTACCGCGAGTTTCAAGCGATGCCGCCGTATATTCCGCACATCGAAGACTACAACCAAACATTGCTCGGGCTGCTCGCCCAGCCGACGATTGCGAGCAAAGAATGGGTGTACGACCAGTACGACTATATGGTGCGGACGAATACGGTCGTCGCCCCGGGATCGGACGCGGCGGTCGTGCGCATCCGCGGCACGAATAAGGCGCTCGCGCTGACGACGGATTGCAACTCGCGCTACTTGTATTTGGATCCAGAAACGGGCGGGAAAATCGCCGTCGCCGAGGCGGCGCGCAATGTCGTCTGCTCCGGAGCGAAGCCGCTCGCCATTACGGACTGCCTCAACTTTGGCAGCCCGGAAAAGCCGGAGATTTTCTGGCAGCTCGAAAAAGCAGTCGACGGGATGAGCGAAGCGTGCCGGGCGCTCGGGACGCCGGTGGTGAGCGGCAACGTCTCGCTGTACAATGAAACGAACGGCGAGGCCGTGTACCCAACCCCGGTCGTTGGCATGGTCGGTCTCATTGATGATCTTTCCCATATTACGACTCAGTCGTTTAAGCAAGCGGGCGACCTCATTTACGTGATCGGCGAGGCGAAGCCGGAGTTTGGCGGCAGCGAGTTGCAAAAATGGCTGGAAGGCCGCATTTTTGGAAAAGCACCGGAGATTGACTTAGAGGTGGAAGCAAGCCGCCAGCGCCAGCTGCTTGCAGCGATCCGCGCGGGGGTGGTGGCGTCAGCGCATGATATTGCCGAAGGAGGATTAGCCGTTGCGCTTGCTGAGTGTGTCATGGGTGCCTCGGGGCTTGGCGCCAAGGTGACGATAGACGGTGACCTCGTCAGTGAACTGTTCAGCGAAACGCAATCACGCTTTGTTGTCTCGGTGAAAAAAGAGCAAAAAGAGGCGTTTGAGCAACTGGTTGAAGCGAAACAAATCGGCGAAGTGACAGACGACGGCGCATTCGTGGTGAACGGGGAGCACGGTGAGACGCTCATTCACCTTTCCGTTGCCAAGATGCGAAACGTCTGGAAAGGGGCTATTCCATGCTTGCTGAAATCAAAGGATTGAACGAGGAGTGCGGCATTTTCGGCATTTGGGGGCATGAAGACGCCGCCCGGCTCACATACTACGGGCTTCACAGCCTGCAGCACCGTGGGCAGGAAGGGGCCGGCATCGTTGTCGCGCATAACGGGAGCTTATCCGGTCATAAAGGGCTGGGGCTGGTGACCGATGTGTTTCAAAGCGGTACGCTCGATGCGCTCAAAGGGGCGGCGGCCATCGGTCATGTCCGCTATTCGACGGCGGGCGGGGGCGGCTATGAAAACGTTCAGCCGCTCTTGTTCCGCTCGCAAACCGGCGCGATGGCGTTGGCCCATAACGGCAACTTGACAAACGCCATCGAGTTGAAGCTCGCGCTTGAAGGACAAGGAAGCATTTTTCAGACGACATCGGATACGGAAGTGTTCGCCCATCTCATCCGCCGCAGCCAAGCGCCGACGTTTGTCGAGCAAATGAAAGAGGCGCTCAGTCAGATCGAAGGGGCGTTTGCGTTTTTGCTGCTGACGGAAAAGGCGCTCTATGCGGCGCTTGATCCGCACGGGTTTCGGCCGCTGTCGCTCGGCCGGCTCGGCTCGGCGTATGTCGTGGCGTCGGAAACGTGCGCGTTTGACGTCATCGGCGCCACATACGAGCGGGAAGTGGCGCCTGGGGAATTGCTCATCATCAGCCGCGAAGGGGTGCGTTCAGAACGGTTCGCTTCTAGGCAGCCGCGGTCGATTTGCAGCATGGAGTACATTTATTTCGCTCGTCCGGACAGCCATGTCGACGGCATCAATGTCCATACGGCCCGAAAAAACTTAGGAAAGCGGCTGGCTTTGGAAGCGCCGGCAGAGGCCGACATCGTCACCGGCGTGCCGGACTCAAGCATCTCCGTTGCCATCGGCTATGCTGAGGCGAGCGGCATCCCCTATGAATTAGGGCTCATCAAAAACCGTTATGTTGGCCGGACGTTCATCCAGCCGTCGCAGGCGCTGCGCGAGCAAGGAGTGAAAATGAAGCTGTCGCCGGTGCGCGGGGTTGTGGCCGGCAAACGGGTTGTGATGGTGGATGATTCGATCGTGCGCGGGACGACGAGCCGGCGCATCGTCTCGATGCTCCGCGAAGCGGGAGCGGTCGAAGTGCACGTGCGCATCAGCGCGCCGCCGATCACCCATCCTTGCTTTTACGGCATTGATACGTCGTCAAAGGAAGAATTGATCGCGGCGAATCGCACTGTTGAAGAGATTCGGCGCTTGATTGGCGCTGATTCCCTCGCCTTTATCAGCCAGGAAGGGATGCTTGAGGCGATCGGGCGCCCGGACGTCTCGCCAGAGCGCGGGCAATGTTTGGCGTGTTTCACTGGCCAATATCCGACCCGTCTCGGTCAAACGGCGCGGCCATGTCTGACGATGAAATGATGGAGGAAGTATAACCGGTGCAGCTGACGAGTGTGGTGGCGCGTTTCCACGAGAGAAACGCTGCGCAACAAGAGCGTCGCCTGGCGTCCTGAGCGTGATGGGCGGCGAAAAGGAGGAGTTGACGTGGCAAAGGCATACAAACAAGCAGGGGTCGACATCGAGGCTGGTTATCAGGCCGTCGCCCTCATGAAAGAGCACGTGCAAAAAACGATGCGTCCCGAAGTGCTGGGCGGGATCGGCGGGTTTGGCGGCTTGTTTGATCTATCTGCGCTTGGTTACCGCCAGCCGGTGCTCATCTCCGGCACGGACGGTGTCGGAACGAAGTTGAAACTAGCGTTTTTGCTTGACCGGCATGATACGATCGGCATCGACTGTGTCGCTATGTGTGTCAACGATATTATTGTCCAAGGGGCGGAGCCGCTCTTTTTCCTCGACTATATCGCTTGCGGCAAGGCGGTGCCGGAGAAAATCGCCGCCATCGTCAAAGGGGTGGCCGACGGCTGCGTCGAAGCCGGCTGCGCCTTGATCGGCGGGGAGACCGCGGAAATGCCAGGAATGTATGATGAAGATGAGTATGATTTGGCTGGGTTTGCGGTCGGCGTTGCGGAAAAAGAGCGACTCATAACCGGAGAGACGATTCAAGCGGGCGATGCGCTTGTCGGCCTGCCATCAAGCGGCCTTCACAGCAACGGCTATTCGCTTGTGCGCCGCATTGTGTTTGAACAAGCGAAATTGTCGCTTAATGAGATTTACGAGCCGCTTGATGTTCCGCTCGGCGAGGAGTTATTGAAGCCGACGCGCATTTATGCGAAACTGTTGCGCTCTGTGCGCGAGCGGTTTACGATCAAAGGGATGGCGCATATTACCGGCGGCGGGTTGATCGAAAACATTCCGCGCATGCTGCCGCCAGGAATCGGCGCGCGCATTCAGCTCGGTTCATGGCCGGTTTTGCCAATTTTTGACTTGTTGCGCCAAAAAGGCGAGCTTGAGGAAGAAGAGATGTTTTCCGTCTTTAATATGGGCATCGGCCTTGTGCTCGCTGTCAGTCCGGAAACGGCGGCGCCTCTTGTTGAGTGGCTTTCGGAACGAGGCGAACCGGCGTACATCATCGGCGAAGTGGCCGAAGGAGCGGGCGTGTCGTTTGCTGGAGGGGGCCGGGCATGAAGCGGCTGGCGGTGTTCGCCTCAGGAAGCGGCACGAACTTTCAAGCGATCGTCGACGCGGCCAAGCGCGGCGATTTGCCGGCTCGTGTGGCGCTTTTGGTCTGCGACCGCCCAGGTGCGAAAGTCATTGAACGAGCGGCGCGCGAAAACGTGCCGGCGTTTGTGTTTTCTCCAAAAGACTACCCGTCCAAAGCGGCGTTTGAGAGCGAGATTTTGCGTGAGCTAAAGGAACGCCAAATCGACTGGATTGCGTTGGCCGGCTATATGCGCTTGATCGGGCCGACTTTGCTTTCCGCCTATGAAGGGAAAATCGTCAACATTCATCCGTCGCTGCTGCCGGCGTTTCCGGGCAAGGATGCGATCGGCCAAGCGTATCGGGCTGGCGTTTTGGAAACAGGGGTCACCGTTCATTACGTTGATGAAGGGATGGACACCGGGCCGGTCATCGCCCAGCGCGTTGTTCCGATCGTGCCGGGCGAGCCGATCGAGGCGCTTGAGGCGCGCATCCATCAAGTCGAACACGAGCTGTACCCGACGGTGTTGCGCATGCTGCTAGGGGAAAAGGAACAACAGGAAGAAAGGATCGAGAACGATGGCAGTGAAACGAGCATTGATCAGCGTGTCCAATAAGGAAGGCATCATTCCGTTTGCGAAGCAGCTGGCTGAACTTGGCATTGATATCATTTCGACCGGTGGGACAAAACGAGCGCTTGAAGACGCCGGCGTTCCCGTCATTTCGATTTCCGATGTCACCGGCTTTCCGGAAATTTTGGACGGGCGCGTCAAAACATTGCATCCGGCCATTCACGGCGGCATTTTGGCGGTGCGCAGCGATGAGCGCCACCAAGCAGCGCTTAAAGAGCACGGCATTCGCCCGATCGATTTGGTCGTCGTCAACTTGTATCCGTTCCAACAAACGATCGCCAAACCGGATGTGACGCTCGCCGAGGCGATTGAAAACATCGATATCGGCGGCCCGACGATGGTGCGGGCGGCGGCGAAAAACTATGCTGATGTCGCGATTGTCGTCGATCCAGCCGACTATCCGATAGTGATTGAAGAACTGAAAATGACCGGTTCGATCCAAGCAAAAACGCGGCAACAACTGGCGGCGAAAGCGTTCCGCCATACGGCGGCGTATGACGCGATGATTGCGGAGTATTTGACAAACCTCACCGGAGAGAACTATCCGGAAACGCTCACGGTCACGTATACGAAAAAACAATCATTGCGCTATGGCGAGAATCCGCATCAATCGGCAGCGTTTTATGCCAAGCCGCTCGGTGCGGCGTTCTCGATTGCCAACGCGACACAGCTGCATGGCAAAGAGTTGTCGTACAACAACATTAACGACGCCAATGCGGCGATCAACCTCATTCGCGAATTTCAAGAGCCGGCTGTGGCCGCCATCAAACATATGAACCCATGCGGCGTCGGCGTCGGCGCGACGCTTCTTGAGGCGTTTACGAAAGCGTATGAAGCGGATCCAGTCTCGATTTTCGGCGGCATTATTGCGGTCAACCGTGAAGTGGACAAAGAAACAGCCGAACGGATGCACGACATCTTTTTGGAAATCGTCATCGCTCCGTCATTCAGCGACGAGGCGCTTGCCATTTTGACGAAAAAGAAAAACATCCGTCTGTTGACGCTTGATTTTACCGCGCCGGACGTCAAGGAAAACATGCTCGTTTCCGTCAATGGCGGCTTGCTCGTCCAAGAGGCCGATACGTTCACGCTTGAAGACGCCGAATGGAATGTCGTAACGAAGCGCGAGCCGACCGAGGCTGAGCGCGAACAGCTTCGGTTTGCTTGGAAGGTTGTCAAACATGTGAAATCGAATGCGATTGTACTGGCCAAAAACGGGATGACGGTCGGCGTTGGCGCCGGGCAAATGAACCGGGTCGGCGCGGCCAAAATTGCGATTGAACAGGCTGGGGAACAGGCGGTTGGCGCCGTGTTGGCGTCCGATGCGTTCTTCCCGATGGACGATACGGTCGAGGCGGCGGCGAAAGCCGGCATTACCGCGATCATTCAGCCGGGCGGCTCGATTCGCGACGCCGACTCGATCCGCAAAGCGGATGAATACGGCATCGCCATGGTCTTCACCGGCGTGCGCCACTTTAAACATTAAGTGTGGCAAAGGAGAGGGAGACGATGAATGTACTGGTCATCGGACGAGGCGGGCGCGAGCACGCCATCGCCTGGAAAGCGGCGCAAAGCCCGCTTGTTGGCAAGCTGTATGTAGCGCCGGGAAACCCGGGCATCGCGGACGTGGCGGAACTGATTCCTATTGATGAGCTCGATATTGAGGCATTGGTGCAGTTTGCGAAACAACAGGCGATCGATTTGACGATCGTCGGGCCGGAAGCGCCGCTTGCTTCCGGCATTGTTGACCGTTTTATGGCCGAGGGGCTTCGCATTTTCGGCCCAAGCCAGAGGGCGGCGCTCATCGAAGGAAGCAAGGCGTTTGCCAAAGAGCTGATGAAGAAATACGGCATCCCAACGGCGGACCATGCGACCTTTACGTCATACGAAGAAGCGAAAGCGTACATTGAACAAAAAGGCGCGCCGATCGTCGTGAAAGCGGACGGATTGGCCGCCGGAAAAGGCGTCACCGTCGCCCAAACGGTGGAAGACGCGCTTGCCGCGGCGAAGGCAGCGCTTGTCGACGGACAATTCGGCACAGCCGGCAGTCAAGTTGTCATTGAGGAGTATTTAGAAGGGGAAGAATTTTCGTTTATGGCGTTCGTTAACGGCGAGAAGGTGTATCCGCTCTCCATCGCCCAAGACCATAAGCGGGCGTATGACGGAGACGAAGGACCGAACACCGGCGGCATGGGAGCCTACTCGCCGGTGCCGCAAATCTCGGCGGAGACGGTGGAAACAGCGCTGGAGACGATCTTGCGTCCGGCCGCCAAAGCGTTAGTGGCTGAAGGCCGGCCGTTTACCGGCGTGCTGTATGCCGGGCTGATCGAAACAGCAACGGGGCCGAAAGTGATCGAATTCAACGCCCGTTTTGGCGACCCAGAGGCACAAGTCGTGCTACCGCGGCTGAAGACCGATTTGGTGGAAGCGGTACTAGCGGTGATGGATGGAAAAGAGTTGGAGCTTGAATGGACGGACGAGGCGGTGCTTGGCGTCGTGCTGGCAGCGAAAGGTTACCCCGGCGCGTACGAGCGCGGGGCCGAAATCCGCGGGTTGGACCGAATTTCCCCTGATGCGTTGTTGTTCCATGCTGGCACCAAACGAGAAGGCGGCGCATGGTACACCAATGGCGGACGCGTTCTCCTGTTAGCGGCCAAAGGGGAGACGCTTGCCGAAGCGAAGGAAAGAGCGTACGAGCAATTGGCCGCGATCGACTGTGACGGTTTATTTTACCGCCGCGATATCGGCCGGCGCGCTATCGAACGCGTCTCCGCCGCATATACACGTATGAAAGGGCGATAATGCCGCCGATTAACGCGGCCAATACGAACGACATATCGGTCATATACTCGAGCAGCAAGGTGGTTCACTCCTTTGTAGTCGAAGGTGTCCCAAGTATGGGACACCTTTTTTGATGATGTTTGGCTAGTCCACAATGCCAAGCCGCGAATCATGTTGCTTTCTTCTCTTTCGTTGACAGTCTGCACTCTTCACGGGCCGCTTCGATACCGAAGCAGCACGCATCACTCACGATGCGAAAAATGTTGCCGAATGACGGTGGGATGGAGGATATTGGAAAAAGCGGTGCGCAACGTCGGACGGATGTCCTCCCTCATGTCGGATTGACGACCGCTTCCTTTTCCTCTTCAAGCAGCTGTCGGCGCTGCATATTGTCAAACAGAGCGGTCATCGGACAAAAACGGGTGATCCCTTCTCCGACTTTCATCGCTCCAAGCAAAGCGGCCCACAAATAGGATGTGCACCAAGGCCGCCGAGCCAGGCGGGCGGTGGCCCAGGCGATGACAGTCAGGCCAACCGTGATGCGAATCAATGCGTTCACAATGCCGATATTCGCCATCGGTCTGTCCCCTCCTTAATATTTTTTATTGTGAAAGTCGCTTTTGTGCGTTAAAATGGTTGTATGGAACGATTAGGAAACAAGGGACGGGGTATCAATGGGCGAACAACGTTACCGATGGAAAGGCAGCGAACTGCGTGCACAAGCAGCGGTGATTGATGGCAAACAATCGCCGACGAAAGTATTGGTGAATGCGACGTATTTGCACTCGTATTTTCGTGAATGGGTAAAAGGAAACATATGGATCCATGGAGATCGCATCGTGTATGCCGGAGAGCGTCTTCCTGATCAGGTCGACGAGGCGTGTGAAATCGTCGACTGCCGTGGGTACGTGCTCGTTCCCGGCTACATCGAGCCGCATGTCCATCCATTTCAATTATATAATCCCCATTCATTTGCCCGTTATGCAGCGGCGCACGGAACAACAACACTCCTCAACGATAACTTGTTTTTGCTTTTGCAGCTCGATGATGAAGAAGCGCTTTTCTTTTTACAAGAAATGAATGCGCTTCCAACGTCGATGTATTGGTGGTGCCGATTTGATGGGCAAACGGAGCTCGAGCGCGAAGAGGAACAAGTGTCCAATGCTCGGATCAAGCGCTGGCTTGACCAAGAGGCGGTGCTTCAAGGCGGTGAGTTGACCTCATGGCCAAAAGTGGCGAGCGGCGATGACATCATCTTGTACTGGATGCAAGAAGCGCATCGGCGACGCCGCAAAATTGAAGGGCATTTTCCGGGGGCGTCGGAAAAGACGCTTGTCAAAATGGCGCTCTTTGGCGCAGATGGCGATCATGAGGCAATGACGGGAAAGGAAGTGCGCATGCGCCTTTGGCACGGCTATACCGTCGCGCTTCGGCATTCCTCGATTCGCCCCGATTTGCCGGTGCTGCTTGAAGAGATGAAAGCGCTTGGCATCCGGCATTATGATAAATGCTTGTTGACGACGGATGGCTCGCCGCCATCGTTTTATGAGAATGGAGTGATCGATTGGCTGATCCGCATCGCGATCGAGCATGGCGTGCCGGTGATCGATGCCTATGCGATGGCGACGATCAACGCCGCCCGCCACTACGGCATCGAGCATCTTCACGGCAGCATTGCCACCGGCCGCATCGCTCATATCAACTTTTTGCGCTCGGCTCACGATCCGACGCCGGCGCAAGTGCTCGCCAAAGGCGAATGGGTGAAGCGCGATGGAGAAGCGCCGCCTCTCTGGCCAGATCTGGAATGGGGGCAGTTTGGCATTCGGCCGCTTTCGTTGTCATGGGAGCTTGAATGGGATGATTTGCAATTTTCCATGCCGATGGGGCTGTGCATGGAAAACGCCGTCATTTTAAAACCGTATTCCGTGTCGATCGATACGTCGCGCGATCGTTTAGGGCATGACCATGATGAGTGTTTTCTGGCCTTGTTTGACCGAAACGGCCGCTGGCGCGTCAATACGATGTTAAAAGGTTTTTCATCGGTGCTTGGCGGGCTGGCGAGTTCTTACTCGAACACCGGGGATTTGATTTTGATCGGCAAGCATAAGGAAGATATGATGCTCGCCTTCCGGCGGATGAAGGAGATCGGCGGCGGCATTGTGCTCGCTGAGGACGGAGAGATTTTGTTTGAGCTCTCGCTTCCTTTAGGCGGCATGATGTCCTCCTTAGAGGTGGATGAATTGATCAACGAAGAAAAAACGTTCGTCCGTTTGTTGCGCGAGCGTGGATATCCGTTCGAAGACCCGGTGTATTCGTTGCTCTTTTTGCAATCGACCCACCTGCCGTATGTGCGCGTCACCCAACGCGGCATTTATGATGTGATGCACAAAACGGTACTCTTTCCTTCGATAATGCGGTAAAATAAAAAAGAAAAGGTTGTGTGTCCATTGAAACATTGGCTGTTCGTCATCAGCTGCGCGGCATTGTTGTTAGGGGGCTGCACGACCAAAAGCGAGCCGAAGCAGGCTGAACCAGCCAAACCGGCTCCTCGGCAGGAGCAGCCGTCCAAGCCTCCGGCGGAGGAAAAACAAACGTTCCCGCTGACGGGGCTGCCGGCGAAAGGGAACATCCATCAACGGGTCGTCGGCGTGATGATCAACAATCACCCGAAGGCGCGGCCGCAATCGGGGCTTCGTGCGGCGGACATCGTGTATGAGGTGCTTGCCGAGGGCGATATCACCCGTTTGTTGGCGTTGTACCAAAGCGAATTGCCGGAGCGGGTCGGACCGGTGCGAAGCGCGCGTGATTACTATATTGACTTGAGTGAAGGCTACCATGCACTGTATGTATGTCACGGCTGGAGTCCGGAGGCGAAAGCGCGTCTTGAGGGAGGCGGAATCGACTATTTGAACGGATTGTTTTACGACGGCACATTGTTTCAGCGCGTCCCGTTCCGCAAGGCGCCGCACAACTCATACATTTCATTCGCCAACATCGAAAAAGGAGCGAAACAAAACGGGTATGCTTGGACGGACCACGTTGCCCCGCTATCGTTTCGCACCGATGAGCCGAGCGGCCAAAAGGTCGAGACGGTTCACATCGCCTATTCGCATCGCGCCTATGCCCAGGTTGAATACCAATATGTTCCTGAACAAAAGGGGTATTACCGGTACAGCGGCGGCGAGCAAACGATCGATTATGATACGCATAAGCCGGTTGTCGTGCAAAACGTCATGATTATCGCTGCCCGGCATCGAGTCATCGATAGCCACGGACGGCGCGACATCGACCTCGCCTCCGGTGGCAAGGGGTACTTGCTGCAGGGCGGCGTCATGCAGCCGATCGAATGGAAAAACGTCGACGGCCGGCTGCTGCCGTACCATAACGGGGCTCCGATCGGATTCGTGCCGGGAAAAACGTGGATCAATATCGTGCCGGAACTGGCGATCGTCCAGTGGAAATCATAACCGCCTTGTCTGTTGCAAGGCAAAGGGGCGGTGGATTCGCAGATTGGTTGGCTACAACATTTTTCCCGCCAAAACGCAAGGAGGAAGCAGCTATGCAAATTGACAAACTGCGCGGCAGAGAGTTGGATCAACTGTTTAAAGCGATTTTATCGCTGCGCGATTTAGAAGAGTGTTACCGTTTTTTTGATGATTTATGCACCGTGAATGAAATCCAGGCGCTCGCCCAGCGGCTCGAGGTCGCCCGCATGCTGCGCGAAGGATATACGTATCACAAAATCGAAACGGAAACCGGAGCGAGCACGGCGACGATTTCGCGCGTCAAGCGCTGCCTCAACTACGGCAATGATGCTTACGCCATGGCGCTCGATCGCATTAAAGAGGAGCAACAGCAAGAAGAGAAAGAAGCCAACGAAGCGGTCACAGACTGACGCGGCAAGGAGATTCCTTCCATTTGCAAAGGAACTCCTTTTCTTTTTGCGGATTTGTTATAATGGAACAATGGAGACGGAGTGGAGGGTTGCCGCTATGGAGGAGATTCGCGCTTGGCGCCATGTGTTTAAACTCGACCCGAATAAACCGATTGATGACGAGCGCCTTGAGCGCCTTTGCGAGTCGGGAACGGATGCCGTCATCGTCGGCGGAACCGACGGGGTGACCATCGACAACGTGCTTGATTTATTGGCTCGCATCCGCCGTTTTTCGGTGCCATGCGCGCTCGAAGTCACCGACGTCGAAGCGCTGACGCCGGGATTTGACGTATATTTGGTTCCGATCGTGTTAAACAGCCGGCAGGCGGAGTGGATCATCGGCCGTCATCACGAGGCGGTGAAACAATACGGTGATATGATGAACTGGGATGAGATTGCCGCAGAGGGCTATTGCATTTTAAATCCGGAATGCAAGGCCGCCAAGCTGACGAGAGCCGATACGGAGCTTGACGTCGACGATATTGTGGCCTATGCCCGTTTGGCTGAGCATTTGTACAAGCTGCCGATTTTTTACCTTGAGTATAGCGGAGTTTATGGAGATCCGTCTGTCGTGGAAAAAGTGAAACAAGCGCTTGATCAGACGCAGCTGTTTTACGGCGGCGGCATCACAACTCCTGAGCAGGCGGAGCATATGGCGCGCTATGCCGATACGGTGGTCGTCGGCAACGCGATTTACGACGCGTTCGAACAGGCGTTGGCGACGGTGGCGGCGGTGAAGCAGATGGCTGGTCAACGCAGCGGCGATGACGGAAAATAGAACATATGTTTTGTTGGTGGTGGACATGATGAATTTTTTATCGGAAAAGCTGCTTGCGCATTTAAACAAAGAGCAGCAAGAAGCCGTTAAAACGACAGAAGGCCCATTGCTCATCATGGCGGGAGCGGGCAGCGGAAAAACGCGCGTGCTGACGCACCGGATCGCCTATTTGATGGCGGAAAAACAGGTGGCGCCGTGGAATATTTTAGCCATTACGTTTACGAACAAAGCGGCGCGTGAAATGAAGGAGCGGGTGCAGGCGCTCTTAGGCGGGGCGGCGGAAGACGTGTGGATTTCGACGTTCCATTCGATGTGCGTCCGCATGTTGCGCCGCGACATTGACCGCATCGGCATCAATCGCAATTTTTCCATCCTTGACCCGACGGATCAGCTTTCGGTCATCAAAGCGATTTTGAAAGACAAAAATATCGATCCGAAAAAATTTGAGCCGCGGACGATTTTAGCGACGATCAGCGGGGCGAAAAACGATTTGCTCACGCCCGAGCAATTCGCAAAGCGGGCATCGACGTACTACGAAAAGATCGTCGGCGACGTGTATCAAGAGTATCAACAGCGCCTTCTCCGCAATCATTCACTCGATTTCGACGATTTGATCATGACGACGATCCACTTGTTTGACCGCGTGCCGGATGTGCTTCAATATTACCAGTATAAGTTCCAGTACATCCATATCGATGAGTACCAGGATACGAACCGCGCTCAATATACGCTGGTGAAAAAGCTCGCAGACCGGTTTCAAAATATTTGCGCCGTCGGCGATGCCGACCAGTCGATTTACCGGTGGCGCGGGGCGGACATTCGCAATATTTTATCGTTTGAGCGCGACTACCCGAACGCGAAAGTCATTTTGCTTGAACAAAACTACCGCTCGACGAAACGCATTTTGCAGGCGGCAAATGAAGTCATTGCGCATAACGTCAATCGAAAACCAAAGCGGTTGTGGACGGAAAACCCGGAAGGGAAGCCAATCGTCTATTATGAAGCGATGAACGAAGTGGACGAAGCGCAATTTGTCGCCCGCCGCATTCAAGAGGCGGTTGAGAGCGGGGAGCGCCGCTACCGCGATTTTGCCGTGCTTTATCGGACGAACGCCCAGTCGCGCGTCATCGAGGAAATGTTTTTAAAAGCGAACATTCCGTACCAAATCGTCGGCGGCTTAAAGTTCTATGACCGGAAAGAAATTAAAGACATTCTCGCTTACTTGCGCGTCATCGCCAACCCCGATGACGATTTGAGCTTGCTTCGCATCATCAACGTGCCAAAGCGTGGCATCGGCGCCTCTACGATCGACAAACTTGTCCGCTATGCGGCCGAGCATGAGCTGTCCTTGTTTGAAGCGCTCGGCGAGCTGGAGATGATCGGCTTCAGCGCGAAGACGGCCGGGGCGCTCGCCGCGTTTCGCGGACAGCTTGAGCAATGGACGCAGCTGCAAGAATACGTTCCGGTGACGGAACTTGTGGAGGAAGTGCTCGACCAATCGGGCTACCGCGAGATGCTCAAGGCGGAACGGACGATTGAAGCGCAAAGCCGGCTTGAGAACTTGGACGAGTTTTTGTCGGTGACGAAGCATTTCGAAAATGTAAGCGACGATAAATCGCTCGTCGCCTTTTTAACCGACTTGGCGCTCATTTCTGATTTGGACGAGCTGAATGGGACAGATCAGGCGGCCGAGGGCGATGCCGTCGTCTTCATGACGCTGCACGCCGCCAAAGGGCTTGAGTTTCCGGTCGTGTTTTTGATTGGCATGGAAGAAGGCATTTTTCCGCATCTTCGTTCACTGGAGAATGAGGATGAAATGGAAGAAGAGCGGCGGCTGGCGTATGTCGGCATCACTCGGGCCGAGGAAGAGCTCGTATTGACGAACGCGCAAATGCGGACGCTGTTTGGCAACATCCAAATGAACCGGCCGTCGCGCTTTTTAGATGAGATTCCCGCGCATTTGCTGGAGACGGTCTCGCGTGGGAAACCGTCTGTTTCCCGTTCAGCGTCCGCTCGCTTGCAGGCAGGCGGCGCCATCAGGGTGTGGAAAGTCGGAGACCGGGCGAACCATCGGAAATGGGGAATCGGTACGGTTGTCAGTGTCCGTGGCGAAGGTGACGACCAAGAACTCGATATCGCCTTCCCGAGCCCGATCGGCATTAAACGTCTGCTCGCTAAATTTGCGCCGATTGAGAAAGTATAGAAAGGAGAACGGGTGAACGTATGGACCGCCAACAAGCCGAACGGCGCGCGGCCGAGCTGCGCGAACTGCTGCACCGCTATGGCTACGAATATTATGTGCTCGACCGGCCGTCCGTCCCGGACGCCGAGTATGACCGGCTCATGCAAGAGTTGATGGCCATCGAGGAACAGTATCCGGAATTGAAAACGAGCGACTCGCCGACCCAGCGCATCGGCGGCCCTCCGCTTGAGGCGTTTCGCAAAGTGACGCATGTTGTTCCCATGATGAGTCTCGCGAACGCGTTTGACGAAGGGGATTTGCGCGATTTTGACCGCCGCGTCCGCCAAGAGGTCGGCGAAGCAGCGTACGTGTGCGAGTTGAAAATCGATGGTCTCGCTGTCTCCGTCCGCTATGAAGATGGTTATTTCGTCCAAGGGGCGACACGCGGCGACGGAACGACCGGCGAGGACATTACGGAAAATTTGAGAACGATCCGTTCACTGCCGCTTCGGCTGAAGGAGCCGGTGTCGCTGGAGGCGCGCGGCGAGGCGTTCATGCCGAAAGCGTCGTTTTTGCGCTTGAATGAGGAGCGAAAAGCCCGAGGCGAGGAGCTGTTTGCCAACCCGCGCAACGCTGCGGCTGGCTCGCTCCGCCAGCTCGATCCGAAAGTGGCGGCGTCGCGCCAGCTCGATTTGTTCGTTTATGGTTTGGCCAATGCCGAAGAGCTTGGCATTGAGTCGCACAGCGAGGCGCTCGACTACTTACAGGCGCTTGGGTTTAAAGTGAATCCCGAGCGGCGGCGCTGCGCCAACATCGATGAGGTGATCGCCTTCGTCAACGAGTGGCACGAAAAACGGCCGCAGCTGCCGTACGAGATCGACGGCATCGTCATTAAAGTCGACTCGTTCGCCCAACAGCGGGAGCTTGGTGCGACGGCAAAAAGCCCGCGCTGGGCGATCGCCTACAAATTCCCAGCCGAGGAAGTGGTGACGACGCTCATCGGCATTGAGGTGAACGTCGGCCGCACGGGCGTCGTCACTCCGACAGCGATCTTAGAGCCGGTCCGCGTCGCCGGCACGACCGTGCAGCGCGCCACTCTTCATAATGAAGATTTTATACGGGAAAAAGATATTCGCATCGGCGATGCGGTCATCATTAAAAAAGCGGGCGACATCATCCCGGAAGTGGTCGGCGTCGTCGTCGACCGGCGCGACGGGGATGAAACGCCGTTTGTGATGCCGACGCATTGTCCGGAATGCGAAAGCGAGCTCGTCCGCCTAGATGGAGAAGTGGCGCTCCGTTGCTTAAACCCGAAATGCCCGGCCCAGCTGCGCGAACGGCTCATCCATTTTGCCTCAAGAGCAGCGATGAACATTGAAGGGTTGGGCGAAAAAGTCGTCACCCAACTGTTTAACGCTGGCCTCGTCCACGATGTCGCCGATTTGTACCGGCTGACGAAAGAACAGCTCATCGGTTTGGAACGGATGGGCGAAAAGTCAGCAACCAACTTGCTTGCAGCGATTGAGGCATCGAAGCAAAACTCGCTCGAGCGGTTGCTGTTCGGTCTTGGCATCCGCTACGTCGGGGCGAAAGCCGCCCAACTTTTGGCTGAGCATTTTGAAACGATGGAGCGGCTGGAAAAAGCGACGAAAGAGGAATTGATGGCCGTGCCGGAAATTGGCGAGAAAATGGCGGACTCGATCATCGCCTTCTTTTCCCAGCCAGAAGCGGCCGAGCTGCTCCATGAGCTGCGGCTTTACGGCGTCAACATGGCATACAAAGGGCCGAAGCGGGCGGCTGAAGCGCCTGCTGACTCCGCCTTCGCCGGCAAAACGGTCGTCTTGACCGGCAAACTCGCGTCGATGTCGCGCAATGAGGCAAAGGAAGAGATTGAACGGCGCGGCGGGCGCGTCACCGGCAGCGTCAGCCGCAGCACCGACATCGTCATCGCCGGTGAGGACGCCGGATCGAAGCTGGAGAAAGCCCAGCAGCTTGGCATTGAGATTTGGGACGAATCACGATTTTTGCAAGAGATCAACAGGGGGAAACGATGAAACGAATCTCACCACTTCGCAGTTTGGTTGCCTGCCGTTGGACGAATCGGGCCCGAAAGCGGTTGGCCGCTGTCGGCCTCGCTTCGATTTGTTTGTTGTCTGCGTGTGCGCCGAAGTTTGACAAAGGTGAGGAAGTCGTGCAAGACAAAGGCAGCAAACAGCAAGAAGCCGTCATCCCGAAATACAACATTGCCGACTCGTATTACCGCGTCATCCTTCCGTTCAAACCGTCCGGGGCCCGTGGGGAGGTCGTCAATGATTTAAATACGCGCCTTGATGTCGACGAATTTGAGACGGGGCTCATGCGCTTGGCCACTGAGCAGTTTCCGTCGGATGAGTACTTGTTCCAAGAGGGGCAATATTTAGACAGCGAGACGGTTGGAAAATGGCTCGCTCGCAAGAAGACGACTCGCCAGCTGAAGGAAGAGAAAATGAAGCCGGAAGACAACATCGGCTTAAACCCACCGATCAGCGACACGGGAACAAACGAACAAAAAAACAAACAAAGCCCGATTTATTTGGCGAGCATTTTGGAACATGATTATTTGGTGAAGATCGACAACGACAAAGTGAAGCTCGGCGGCATCGCTATCGGCCTGGCGTTAAACTCCGTCCACTATTACTCAACCGAGCAAGGCTATCCGCGCGAGGTCAAAATCAAAGACGATGTCATCGAACGGGAAGGAAAGCGGATCGCCGCCGAGGTGCTGAAGCGGCTGCGGAGCATGAAAGGGCTTGGCAGTGTGCCGATTACGATCGCCCTGTACAAACAAGCGCCCCGTTCATCTGTTGTTCCAGGCCACTTTTTCGCCGTCGCCCATGTCGATGAAGGAAGCAGCACCATCGATGATTGGGAGGCGGTGAACGAGGAATATTATTTATTCCCGTCTGATGAGGCGGAAGAAAACCACCGCGACGACTGGCTGAAATTCAATAATTTTAAATCAGACGTTGAGGACTTTTTCCCGAACTACACGGGCATCGTCGGCAGAGGGCTGTATGTCAACGACCAGCTTCAGAAGTTAACGATCAACATTACGATGCCGTTTTACGGCAAAGCGGAAGTGATCGGCTTTACCCAATACGTGACCGGCTTGGTGATGGAAAAATTCCCGGACTACATCACCGTCAACGTCTACATCGCCTCGGCCGGCCAGCCGGAAAGCCTCATCGTGCGCCAGGCGAAAGCAGACGAGCCGTTTGTGCATATTTATCAATGACAACGTGCCACATCCCCTCTGGACGAGCCAGAGGGGATGTGTTTTTTGCGATGTTGCGGTTCGAAAAGGCTGGTGTAAACGGATTCGGTGGCAGCCTGTCGGTGTGATTTGCCGGATGGGGGACAGACTGATAAAATAATGAAGACCTAGATGCGAGTAAAGGTGTGTCACGATCATGAAAGCCATCTGTGTGTTTTGCGGATCAAGTTATGGACAAAGCGTAAAATACAAGGAAGCGGCGAAAGCGCTCGGAACGTTTCTCGCCCAAAGCGGCACGACGCTTATTTACGGCGGCGGAAAACGCGGCTTGATGGGGGAAATCGCGGAGGCGGCGCTTCGCCATCAAGGGCGTGTGATCGGCATCATTCCGCAGTTTTTAAAAGACAGGGAAGTGGCGCATGACCGGTTGAGCGAGCTGGTGGTCGTCGATACGATGCATACGCGCAAGGCGAAAATGTATGAAGCGGCCGACGGGTTTATCGCCTTGCCAGGCGGGTATGGGACGTATGAAGAGCTGTTTGAAGTGCTCTCATGGTCGCGCGTCGGCCTCCACCAAAAACCGATTGGCCTGCTTAACGTGGACGGGTTTTTCGATCCTCTTCTTCATTTGCTTCGGCATACAGTCGAAAACGGATTTGCCGCGCCGGAAGATCTCAAGCTGATCGTCAGCGCCGAAGACGTTCCGACGCTGTATGAGCGGATGAGCCTGTTCCGCCATCATCGTAGACAGTGATGACGGGTCTTTTTATGCGATCATGACGGTGCATTTGATCTTTCAAGGCCAATCAAAACGATGGTGCGGGCTGCCAGTGGTTCATCAAGCCTGTGCATTGTTCACTTCATGGGCGACGCGAATGCCGGATTCAATGGCGCCTTGAATCCATCCGTGGTGGGTGGAAGCGTGTTCCCCGGCAAAATGCACCCTCCCTTCGGGAGTGGCGATATACGGCGACAGCTCCGTCACTTGATTCGGCTTCATCATCGTGAAGGCACCGCCGGAGTACGGATAGCGAACCCAGCTATGGCTCGTTCCGGTTTCAAATTCACGGTATACTTGCTCTCCATAGAGGATCGCTAAATTTTTCAGCGTATATTCCAGTCGCTCTTCATCGCCCAAGCTGTCCCAAGGAATGGTGTCATCTTCCCACGTATAGCTCGCCAATACGACACCTGGCCCCGTGGTGCCAATGCCTTGGCTTGGATATTGTGTATACGTAATCGGCAGATCGGAAACCGCTCTGCCCCCAAACATGCCTTCTTTTTCCCAAAACCGCGTTTTAAACTGGATGCCCGTTTTCGTCGAACCGGCATAGTGAAGTTCACGAATGGCTTTCCATTTGTTTTCGGAAAATGAATGGCGGGGTTCGATGTCGACAAACTGCAAAATCGAAAATGGGATGGTGACGATTGCTCGATCGGCGGTGACTTGAAACGGTTGAAGAATTTTGGTGTGCGTGGCGTGGATGGTGACGCCGTTTTCGCGCTGGACGATTTTTTGCACTTTGTGGCTGAAAAGGATATCATCTTTCAGCTGCGGCAAAAAGGCTTTTGGAAGCCGGTCGTTTCCGCCGACGATTTCGTAAAAACGGATGTTCGGGGTAAACAGCACCATCAATTCACGCAACATTTCCAGAAACGACAGTTCCGGCAATCCCCCAAGCGAAAGAACGGCTTTGATCATATCGATGGCGCCGATGGACAACGATAGGCCAAACGGATTGTAACGCAAATAGGCGTCCAGCGAATAGCGGTCGAGCCGTTCGATGACAATTGGCCAATGGTTTTCCGGATTTTGTTCAATGAATTGAACGACCGGACGAATGGCCATCTGCAATAACTCGGAAGCGGTTTTTCCCCGTTCGTGGGGGGCGACGGGAAAGCCAAAGAGGCCGGGATGCCGCTCATATTCGCCAAGGCGTGCTTTCACACCGCGGAAATATAAAATGTCGCGCGGGGTGCTGTTGATAAACGGGTGGAGCGGCAAGTTGAATTTTTTGATATATTCCAATGTCAATTGATGGGTGTGCGGGATGCGCATCGCGCCGGCTTCGAGATACTGGTCGTCGCGAAAGTGGGAGCGGAGCGTGTAGATGCGGCCGCCGACCCGCTCGGATGCTTCTAAGATGGTGATGCGATGGCCGGCTTGCTTCAGCAATGACGCTGCGACAAGCCCGGCCATCCCGGCGCCGATGATGACGATATGTTGAGGCGCCGTCGTTTTCTTTAAGCCGTGGCGAATAATCGAGATCATCGTTTCCATTGAGAGTTTTGGAGAAACATACGGGTGGGACACGGTTGGACTCCCCCTTTGCCGTTTTCACCGCGCGAGGATGAAGGTGCGGTTATTCCATCTTATTCCGCGGCAAAGGGGAGTATGTGAGAATAGGAATGCCCGTCACGGCCTGGAAACGATATACGTCGCGCCATCGATTTCGATGGAGCGCTGTTCCTGCACCCCCACAATCCGGCACGAAAACGGGCGCGTTGATGGATGACGTCGGTCAGCCTCATAGAACCGAATCGCAATGCCGCCGACAGCGAGCTTCGCATACGCTCCCGCCTCATCGCGCCCCACATCGGGTTTGGGCAAGTCAAACAGCCGGCGGTAGCCGTTGACTGCCCGCTGGAGATCGAGGGTGTAGATGCTAATTGACGACAGCGAAACAGAGCCAATCGGGTGTCTCATGAGCGGTGCCAGCTCGTTCATCCGCACGTCATCGCCGTCGCCCCATTGGATGAAAAACGGATAGCGAAATGCACCGTCTGTGTCGTCTTCGATAAACAGCATCGACCATGTCAGCCGCTTGCCGTCATCGCGCTCGCGGCTGCCGGGGAGCGGACCGATTGGGGTAAACCCGTTTCGTTTGAGATGTGCCGCCACCGCTTCGATGTTGTTCGTGCGGAAGGCAAATTGGGAGAAGCCGTTTCCTTCTTGGCGGTCGGCGACAAGCTGGGCGATGAGCGGATTTCCGCACGTTCTCGCCGCCTGTCTATCAGCAATGCCGATCCATTCAATGTAGCGCAAATGCTCAAAGTAACATAAGGCGTTGTACGTTCCCCATGACGGATGGCGGCCGCCATGGATGGCTGTAAACCCCCATTGTTCAAACGCCGTTTTCGCTTGCTCTGGTCGTTCGGTTAAGTGGACGAGATGGTCAAACACGACATGCATGGCGGCGGCCTCCTCCTAGATGGAATCGATCAGCGGAACAGCATTTCTTTGAGCTTGTAAATGATTCGTTCGTTATCGACGGTGCGGTGGGCGATAAAATTCAAATCGAGCTTGATGTCTTCAATTTGGGCGGACAATTGTTCGTAACGGGAATCCATTTTTTGTTCGAGGCGGTCCACCGTTTGTTTCAATGAGGAAAATTCCCGGTGAAGCTGGTGGATGTCAGCAGCGAGAGCTTCCAGTTTGGCGTCTGTTTCGTCTTGGCGGTGGAGGAGAGCAGCCACGATGCCGTTCAATTCCGTTTGCCCAGCGCGAAGCGAATCTTGTTCTTGACGCAGACGCTGTTGTTCCAAACGGATTTCCTGCTGTTCTTTTCGGATTTCTTGCTGTTCTTTTCGGATTTCTTGCTGTTCTTTTCGGATTTCTTGCTGTTCTCTCCGAATTTCTTGTTGCTCTTTCCGAATTTCTTCTTGTTCCTGGCGAATGGCGATTTGTTCACGCTCGAGCCGCTCTTGGCCTTCTACGAGCTTTTGCAGTGTGCTGTCCATGGCGTTCAGGCGATCAAGCACTTGGGCGAGCAAAGCGTCACTCATCGTCATGATTCCCCCTTTTTTCGTCTGTTATGGCCATTATAGTACATATGTTCGGGGTTGTCAATCAAGAAAATTTGAACATCCATGGCGGACAAACTCCTTCCCATTCCTTGTTTGTCAACGGTTTATTCCATATCGATGCCCAACAATCCTCCCGATTTTTGTCAGCAGCATCCAAAATATGAGATGTTCACATGGAAGCAAATACTTTTGGCAATGAGATGAAGAGCTTTGGAAAAATATGAGGGCAAATCGTTTCATCTTTATAGTGCACTCCCGCTTGGTGAAACTTTTGATCTTGCAAGGCATATTTTTCGACGGTCTCATGAACCGGATCGACAATCCAGTATTCTCTGACACCAGCTTGTTCGTAGTTGTGAAATTTCGTAATGCGGTCGTGTTTGGCGGTAGATGGAGAAAGAACTTCTACGATAAGATCAGGCGCCCCATAAATTCGCTCATCACCAATTTTTTGTTTGTCACAAACAACAATGAAATCGGGAATATACCAATCTTTAATGTCATGAAGAGGAGTATCTTTTGTTGCGAATAAACATACATCGATCGGTGCGACAAATACTTCACACGAGGAATGGTGTAGAAAGTCGAAAAACTGTGCTGACAAAGCTGTCACGATACGTTGATGTCTTGGTGTAGGTGAAGGAGTCATAAATAGGACGCCGTCAATTCCCTCATATCGTTTTTCCTCAGGGAAGTTTACGTAATCTGCATATGTCCATGGATGATTTTGATTTGGCAGCGACATGCAATTTCCCTCCTTGTGCTTTCATTTTATCGTATTTCTTTGAATAAAAAAAGGCGTCACGAGCGATTCCTTCCTGTGTCTAAATTAGGAGCGCGTCCTTTTTCTCCCATCAACCGTTTACTCATGCGAGTGACGTCCTATTGTGCGCTGTTCAGGAAAACGAAATATTCCTACATCAAAATTAAATCCTCCCGGTTTCACGCCTGCCTTCGCTATTGGGGGGTGTTATGGAACGTTGTATTCATTTGCATCGCGAATATGTAGATTGATTCTCGCTCAGAACACGCGGCAACTGTTGCTTCATTCGTTGAAAGTTTGGTATCATCATGGTATTGTGATAGGTCGAACTCGTTGGAGGTGAAACCATGTCGCGAATTTCGATTGACCAAGTCAAACACGTCGCCGACCTAGCGCGATTGGCGATTACGGATGAAGAGGCGGAGATGTTTGCGAAACAGCTCGATGCGATCATTACATTTGCCGAGCAGTTGAATGAATTGGATACGGAGAATGTTCCGCCGACTTCGCACGTGCTTGATATGAGAAACGTGATGCGCGAGGATATTCCAGAACCGGGGCTGCCGCGCGAAGAAGTGTTGAAAAACGCGCCGGATCAGCAAGACGGCCAGTTCCGTGTGCCGGCCATTTTAGAGTAAGGAGGGGGATTTATGTCGCTTTTTGACCATTCCGTGCAAGAATTACATACGTTGCTGCAGAAAAAAGAAGTGTCCGTTTCCGATCTCGTCGACGAATCGTACCGCCGCATCGGCGAAGTGGAAGAGAAAGTGCAAGCGTTTTTAACATTAAATGAAGAACAGGCGAGGGCGAAAGCGAAGGAGCTCGATGACCGGCTCGCCAAAGGTGAAGAAACGAACCCGCTGTTCGGCTTGCCGATCGGCATTAAAGACAACATCGTCACAAAAGGATTGCGCACGACATGCGCCAGCAAAATTCTATACAACTTTGACCCGATTTATGACGCTACTGTCATGGAGCGGCTGCATGCCGCAGGGGCGATCACGATCGGGAAGCTGAACATGGACGAGTTCGCCATGGGCTCGTCGACGGAAAACTCCGGCTTTCAGCTGACGCGCAACCCGTGGGACGTAGAGCGCGTTCCGGGCGGCTCGAGCGGCGGTTCGGCGGCGGCGGTGGCGGCCGGCGAAGTGCCGTTTGCTTTAGGTTCTGATACGGGCGGTTCGATCCGCCAGCCGGCGGCGTTTTGCGGGGTTGTTGGCTTGAAGCCGACGTACGGACGCGTCTCGCGCTTTGGCCTCGTCGCGTTTGCCTCGTCGCTTGACCAAATCGGCCCGATTACGCGCACGGTCGAAGACAACGCCTACTTATTGCAGGCGATAGCGGGTGTCGATCCGATGGATTCGACATCGGCAAATGTTCCGGTGCCAAACTATGTGGAGGCGTTGACCGGGGACATCAAAGGATTGAAAATCGCCGTGCCGAAAGAATATTTAGGTGAGGGCGTCGATGAAGGCGTGCGCCAGTCGGTGCTTGCGGCGCTTGCCGTGCTTGAGAAGCTGGGTGCGGCGTGGGAAGAAGTGTCGCTGCCGCATTCGAAATATGCGCTCGCGACGTACTATTTGCTCGCTTCGTCCGAGGCATCAGCGAACTTGGCTCGCTTTGACGGCGTCCGCTACGGCTACCGGACGGACAACGCGAAAAACTTGATCGATATGTATAAACTGACGCGAAGCGAAGGGTTTGGGGCGGAGGTCAAGCGCCGCATTATGCTCGGGACGTTCGCGTTAAGCTCGGGCTATTACGATGCGTATTACAAAAAAGCGCAAAAAGTGCGGACATTGATCAAACGAGATTTTGAGAACGTCTTTGAACAATATGACGTCATCATCGGCCCGACGACACCGACACCGGCGTTTAAAATCGGTGAGAAAACGAACGATCCGCTGACGATGTATATGAACGACATTTTAACGATTCCAGTCAACTTGGCAGGCGTGCCGGCCATTTCCGTGCCGTGCGGCTTTGTCGATGGCTTGCCGGTCGGCTTGCAAATCATCGGCAAGCACTTTGATGAAAGCACTGTCTACCGCGTCGCCCACGCTTTTGAACAAGCGACCGACTACCATAAGCAAAAACCGGTGTTGTAAGGGGGGTTAGGTGATGAACTTTGAAACGGTCATCGGACTTGAGGTGCACGTCGAGCTGAAAACGAAATCGAAAATTTTCTCCAGCAGCCCGAACGCGTTCGGCGCGCCCCCGAACACGCAAACGAACGTCATCGACTTAGGGTATCCGGGCGTGCTGCCGGTGTTGAACCGCCAGGCGGTCGAGTTTGCGATGAAAGCGGCGATGGCGTTAAACTGCGAAATCGCGACCGAGACGAAATTCGACCGCAAAAACTACTTTTATCCGGACAACCCGAAAGCGTACCAAATTTCGCAATACGACCAGCCGCTTGGCAAAAACGGCTGGATTGAAATTGAAGTGAATGGGAAAAAGAAAAAAATCGGCATCACCCGCATTCACTTGGAAGAAGACGCCGGCAAGCTGACACATACGGGCGACGGCTATTCGCTCGTTGATTTTAACCGCCAAGGGACGCCGCTCATCGAGATCGTCTCGGAACCAGACATCCGCTCGCCGGAAGAGGCGTACGCCTACTTGGAAAAATTAAAGGCGATCATCCAATACACAGGCGTCTCCGACTGCAAAATGGAAGAAGGATCGCTCCGCTGCGATGCCAACATTTCGCTCCGCCCGATCGGATCGGACCAATTCGGCACGAAAACGGAGTTGAAAAACTTAAACTCGTTCAACTTCGTCCGCATGGGGCTCGAGTATGAGGCGAAGCGGCAGGAGAAAATTTTGCTTTCAGGCGGCGTCATCCGCCAAGAAACGCGGCGCTTTGACGAAGCGACAAAAACGACCATCCTCATGCGCGTCAAAGAAGGTTCGGAAGACTACCGCTACTTCCCAGAGCCGGACTTGGTGATGCTCTATATTGACGACGAATGGAAAGAGCGCGTCCGCGCCTCGATTCCGGAGCTGCCGGACGCCCGCCGGAAGCGGTATGTCGAAGAGTGGGGCTTGCCGGAATACGACGCCAAAGTGCTGACGCTGACCAAAGAAATGGCGGATTTCTTCGAAGCAACGGTCGCAAACGGCGCCGATCCGAAACTGGCGTCGAACTGGCTCATGGTCGAAGTATCCGGGTACTTAAACGCCGAGCAAAAAGAGCTCCATGACATCGCGTTGACGCCGGAAAGTTTGGCTGGGATGATCAAACTCATCCAAAACGGCACGATTTCGTCGAAAATCGCGAAAAAAGTGTTCAAAGAACTCGTCGAACACGGCGGCGACCCAGAGAAAATCGTCAAAGAAAAAGGGCTCGTGCAAATTTCCGACGAAGGAGCGTTGCGCAAAATTGTGCTCGAAGTGCTTGACGCCAACCCGCAGTCGGTGGAAGACTATAAAAACGGCAAAGACCGCGCGCTCGGCTTCCTTGTCGGCCAAGTGATGAAAGCGACGAAAGGACAAGCGAATCCGCCGCTTGTCAATAAGCTGTTAGTAGAGGAAATTGGAAAACGATAATGAAACAATAGGAGGCCTGCCCACCGGCAGGCTCTGTTTTCAATAAAAATTTTTGCACTATTAAAAAAATACAATTGACAAACGTTGTGATCGAATGATAGATTTTTTATAAGAAAAAACCAATTGATTTAGTAGGATATGAAATCTCGAAGGGTCAAAGAGGGGAGAGGAAACGATGAGCAATGAACAAACCTTCCGCCCGGAGACGCTCGCCATCCACGCCGGGCAAAAACCGGATGCGGAAACGGGCGCGCGGGCGGTGCCGATTTACCAAACAAGCTCGTATGTATTCCGCGACAGCGAGCACGCAGCCAATTTATTTGGCTTGAAAGAGGAAGGATACATTTACACTCGCATTATGAACCCGACGAACGACGTGTTCGAAAAACGGATCGCGGCGCTTGAAGGCGGCATTGGAGCGCTTGCGCTGTCATCGGGGCAGGCGGCGGTGTTTTATTCGATCATCAACATCGCCTCGGCGGGCGATGAAATCGTCTCGTCGTCGTCCATTTACGGCGGAACGTACAACTTGTTCGCCCATACGCTGCGCAAGTTCGGCATTACGGTGAAGTTTGTCGATCCGTCTGACCCGGAAAACTTTGAGAAGGCCATCACCGACAAAACGAAAGCGTTGTTTGCGGAAACGATCGGCAACCCGAAAAACGATGTGCTTGACATTGAAGCGGTCGCCGACATCGCCCATCGCCACGCCATTCCGCTCATCGTTGACAACACGGTGGCCAGCCCCTATTTGTTGCGGCCGATTGAATTCGGCGCCGACATCGTCGTCCACTCAGCGACAAAGTTCATCGGCGGGCACGGCAATTCGATCGGCGGTGTGATTGTCGACAGCGGCAAGTTTGACTGGAAAGGGAGCGGCAAGTTTCCGGAGTTCACCGAGCCAGACCCAAGCTACCACGGGTTGGTGTATGTGGACGCCGTCGGCGAAGCAGCGTACATCACGAAAGCGCGCATCCAGCTCTTGCGCGACTTAGGAGCGGCGCTGTCGCCGTTTAACGCGTTTTTGCTTTTGCAAGGGTTGGAGACGCTCCATTTGCGGATGCAGCGCCATAGCGAAAACGCCCTTGCCGTCGCCAAGTTTTTAGAAGAGGAAGAAGCAGTTGAATCGGTCAACTACCCAGGGCTTCCGAGCCATCCGTCGCATGAACTGGCGAAAAAGTATTTGCCGAATGGGCAGGGCGCGATCGTCACGTTTGAAATCAAAGGCGGCGTCGAAGCTGGCAAAAAACTGATCGACTCGGTCAAGCTGTTCTCCCATTTGGCCAACATCGGCGATTCGAAATCGCTCATCATCCACCCGGCCAGCACGACGCACGAGCAGCTGAGCCCGGACGAACAGCTGTCCGCCGGCGTCACCCCGGGCCTTGTGCGTCTGTCCGTCGGCACGGAAGCGATCGACGACATTTTGGACGACTTGCGCCAAGCCATTCGTCAAAGCCAGACGGTGGGGGTGAAGTAGAAGCAACGAAGCGAGAACCATTTAGAAAATAGAAAGAGCGCCCTAATCGACAAACTAGGGCGCTCTTTTTTGATTTGCAGAGCAAAGCTATCTCAGAACACGCCTTCTCTGCACTTGCAAGGGAAAATCAGTACATCAGATTTTCCGGACACGGAGACTCCAGACTATCCTCGCTTGTCAAGTACGTTCCACCTGAATCCGTGATAGAAGTGTACCCGAAATGCCGGGAAACTCTCAATTATGCAGAGGCCTCTACTCTATTTCGAATGTTCACCTATTAAACGTTTTGTTGATTGATCAAATTTTCTTGTGGGGGTGTGAACCCGTCTTGATCACCGATTCAAGGTTACAGTGATGCACCCATTTTGTTTTAATTTTTCGTATTTACTTCTTTTTTTTTGTTATAATATCCCATGGGACCGGTCCTGTATTTTAAGGTTCATCACCAAAAGATGTACTTGACTTTTAAAGACAAACATGATAGCAATGTTGCTCAAAGAGATGTGTGGTATAAAAAGGAAAAATGCTGTTTTGATTTTCTTTATCATAATCGTCTTTCTTTGTCAAGTACACTTTGTGGTGAAGAGCCAATTGAGACAATTAACTCAGCTTATAAAACATTAGGGGCGACTAAATGGGAGTCATTAGGCATGTGGTAATGATTGATTGGTATGCGCGTTTAGGATAAGCTTAGCGTTAAAGCCGATGATCTCACATTCTAGCTTATCCTATAGGCAGGTGGTTCCTTATTTTTGTAAATTGAGGATCTTTATAAAATGTGTCCGTTTTTTTGTGTGCATGAGGGTACAAAGAAAGCGAAAGTAAAGGTGGGCAAATCATCAATCACGGAGGAATTGCCGCATGCTATCTTCATTTATCAAAGATTTGACCGCTCTGCCGATTTTCTTATTGGAGATGAACGAAAAGAGGCAATGCTTTCTTGCGTTGTTTTTCCTTTCCTCAATGTCCAATGTAAAGAATCAACAAAATAAAATTAATCAAACTTTTAGCCGTTTCTTTCCGTTGATCATGCGCATTTTGGGTTTTCCGCAAAGATTTTGACATCACTTGGTGGGCTGCCAACTTGTATTTAATGATTTACCCGTTGTTTTTTATTAAAGATTTTATTGCTGAAAAGAATAAGGATTGTCTGTGAAGGTATGATGGATCAAAATTGTTGGTGAAATGCGGTTATGACCTTATTTAAGAAAAAGGGGTGTTGATCGTGTATTTTCTTATTTGGGGCTTTCTTGTCTGGTTAGGAGCAACCCTCATTTTCCGGTTTTTTGGCCATTTTTTCTTCCATCCAGAAAACGCTTTACTTCTTCTTTTGTCCTATCTGCTTGTTGTTCCGGTCATTGTTTTATTAACCTATCCGCTGTACAAGCTTAAAGACTTGACAAAAGATGAACGTTTAAAAGCCGCTATGTTTATCGCGCTTCCCGGCATGTTCATTGATACGGTTGTGTTAGTGATCTTTCCAGATGTGTTTACGAATTTACCTGTGCAATCCGATCGGTATTTTGGTTCTTGGTTATTATGGGCGTACAGTTTAATTTTGATAACGGGTCTTCCGTTAAAAAAGCGAGAGGGAGGTGACAAATGAAAAAACGTTTAAAATGTTTGTCTGGCCGTTTTACAGGCTTTGGGGCAGTAATGCTACGGAATATTATGAAAGCAAGGGGATAAACACATGTTTCACCGCAAAAATAATATTTCTTCTGAAATCGATTGGCTCAAAGGTCATACGTACTGTATACAATTGCATGAATTCGATGATGATTCCGATTTGTATTTTTTAAAACCTTTATTGCAAAATAAGCGGATCGTTTTTTTGGGAGAGAATGGCCACGGGGTGGCAGAACATAGCATGATTAAAACAAAGATGATCAAGTACTTACATAAAGAATTGGGGTTTCGAGTTTTAGCATTCGAAAGCAGCTTCAGTGACTGCAGCGTATGCTTTTATCAACAAGACCAACTGGATGCAAGGCAATGGATGAAACATTCGTTGTTTAAAGTCTGGCATACGGAGGAAGTCGAGACGCTCTTTCATTATGTGAAGGAAACACAATTATCCAATCAGCCTCTTATCTTAACAGGATTGGATATTCAGCCTGCCTCAAACGATCATATTACTGGCAAATTTCTCTCAAAAATGTTTTCAAATATGGATAAGGCCTATGGTGAGAAAATGGTAGAGTTGGAACAAGAAATGCTTTACCAATATGTCAATTCCCGTAGTCCGTCAATTTCCAAAAAGGAACGTAAGCAAAAATGCAAAGAATTGATGGCTCTTTATCAAGAATTTCTCTTGTTATTAGATAAAAACCGCCTTGCATTACAAAATAAGTTTGGAAAAGACGCTTTTTTGCTTGTGAACCGAATTTTGCAAAACCGAATTTTCCTTATGCAGATGATCTCTTCCCATTTCATGAAAGCGATAAAAATCCGAAATAAGGCAATGGCTGACAATATTTCGTGGCTGGCACAAGAGATGTTTCCTAATGAAAAGATAATAATATGGGCGCACAATGGGCATATAATGAAGCAATCTAGGAGATTACTAGGGTTTCTATCGACATTTTCTTATTTACCTCCCGAAATCAAGGAATTCTCCTATACCATTGGCTTCTTTATGTATAGTGGACAAGCAGCAGAAAATAATCGCAGTGTATATGAAGTACAGCAGCCTGGCCAAGACAGCATCGAGTTTCGAATCAAGCAAGTAGGACATGAAATTGGCTTTTTAGATATCTCGCAGCAAAGAAAAGTGCCCCAAAACCGTTGGCTTTTCAAGCATACTTACACAATGCATGAAGGAAAGCAATTAAGTCTTATCAAACCTAGCGCTTGTTATGACGGGCTTGTCGTTTGTGCGAAAACATCTTCTCCAAAGTACATCAATCTAGATTGAATTTGGTCATAGAAAGATAAGGGACCACTTTTAGCAGCATGGCGCCAGGCATCTGTCGATCAAGAAAAATGTGGCTCTTCACCAAAAGTTGTACTTGATTTTTTCTGAACATACTCTATTTACGCTTGTGAGGGAAAATCAACAAATCAGTGATTTTTGCACATCTTTGGGCAGGAAACCGTATTGCTTGTCAAGTACATGTTGTGGTGAAGAGCCTTTGCTGGCTCTTCACCACAAAGTGTACTTGACAAAGAAAGACGATTATGATAAAGACAATCAAAATAGCATTTTTCCTTTTTATACCACACATCTCTTTGAGCAACATTGCTATCATGTTTATCTTTAAAAGTCAAGTACATCTTTTGGTGATGAACCCCTTTTTTGTTTGGTTGTCAATTTATGTTATTTATGTTAGTGAATTTGCTCATCTACAGACCATACTCAAGTTTAGTGGCTTATATCTTGGAGCTGTTCCTTGGAGAGAAAATTCTCCAAGGAACTTGTTTCAGTGAAAATACGCGTGCCTTAATGGGGCATATTCATGCCTAGAAGGCTGGTGATTGAATGAAAAATCAGCTCAACAATAGTTGTTGGAGGACACCTTTTTCAAGACGGCTTCCATCTTAGGAAGTTTTGCGTCAGGGCCACTGTGTTTGTTGGTTGCCTGAAGCGTATGGAAGAAGTCAACATCTGGTGGCCTGTCAAAACCCTTTTGGCGTCACTTTCTTTTCGACTTTGCGCAGCAGCCAGTCAAAGGCAATCGCTAAGATCGCTGCGGGGATGGCGCCGGCTAAAATCAAGTTTTTGTCGGCGATGCGCAAGCCGCGGTCGATCAAGTCGCCAAGCCCGCCAGCGCCGATGAAGGTCGCCAAGGCGGCGACGCCGATCGTCAGCACCGTTGCCGTGCGCACGCCAGCCATAATGACGGGAAGCGAGAGAGGAAGTTCAACCATCCATAAAATTTGCCGCGATGTCATCCCCATCCCCCGGCCAGCGTCCACCAGCGCCGGGTCGACGCCGAGAATGCCGGTGTACGTGTTGCGCAAAATCGGAAGCAAGGCATACAGCATCAACGCGATGATCGCCGGCAGTTTGCCGATGCCGAAAATCGGAAGCATAAACCCAAGCAACGCCAAGCTCGGAATTGTCTGAATGATGGCGGCCACGCCAATGATCGGCTCGGCGAGTTTGCGATACCGCGTCAATGCGACGCCGAGCGGCACGGCGATGACGATCGCAATGCCCATGGCGATAGCGGATAAGAGCACATGCTCTTGAAAGGCGATCCAAATATCATTCTTTCGTTCGATCAACGTCTGCAACAATTCCATCGTATCCCTCCTTGGCGGAAAAAGCGGCAGCGGATGGCTGCTGCTTCGTCGTGAGAAGTTCAGATAAAAACGGTCATCCCTTTTTATTCGCAAGCAGAACGAATTCCGTTGACAAACCGCTCGAGGCCATTTTTCCTTTTCAACATGAGGCATGTTGTTCAAGCGAGGCGATTGCGGCATCGAGTTTTCCGGCTGTGATTTGCCTGCGCATGTTCCGTTGCCCGTTATGCGTGCTGCTGGAACGTCCACTCCGCGAGTGCGCGCATCATGCTCGAGCGCGTAATCCCCCCGATAAGACGGTCGCCATCGAGCACCGGAATGATGCGCACATCCGGGTCTTGGAACAGAGCGGCGACGTTCGTGACGTCCGCTTCTTTCGCCAACGTCGTCACATCGTAATCGGCGATGTCGGCGACTAACAAATGCTCTTCCCGATAGCGCTCCTCGATTTGTTTCAGCGTCACGATGCCGAGAAAGGCCTGCTTTTTATCGACCACGACCAGGCTGTCGACTTTTTTCGCTTTCATCAATCGGAATGCCTCGGCCAAACCGCGGCGCGGCGAGATCGTCGCGACGTCCGCCGACATTAAATCTTCCGCCGTCGGCACGGCCGTCTGGCGGGTCCGCAGCCGGTCTTCGCCGATAAACTCGCGGACGAACGAGTTCGCCGGCCGCCGAAGCATTTGGTCGGGCGTCGCAAATTGGACGATTTCCCCGTCCTTCATCAAGGCGATCCGATCGGCGATTTTAATGGCTTCATCCATATCGTGGGTGACAAAGACGATTGTTTTTTGAATCTCTTCTTGCAGGCGGACGATGTCATCTTGCAGCTGCTCGCGGCTGATCGGGTCAAGAGCGCTGAACGGTTCATCCATCAAAATGATATTCGGTTCAGCCGCCAAGGCGCGGACGACGCCGACGCGCTGCTGCTGGCCGCCGCTGAGCTCTGACGGGTAGCGGTGCTTAAACGTCGCCGGATCCAATCCGACGAGCTCAAGCAGCTCATCCACCCGCTTTTCATAGACGTGTTTTTCCCACTTTTTCAACTTCGGCACGAGCGCGATGTTTTCCGCGATCGTCATGTGCGGAAACAAGCCGATTTGCTGGATGACGTAGCCGATGTTGCGCCGCAGTTCAACCGGGTCGAGCTCTGAAATGTCTTGCCCGTCGATGTACACTTTGCCCGATGTCGGCTCGATCAAGCGGTTGATCATCCGCATCGTCGTCGTTTTTCCGCACCCGCTCGGCCCGATCAAGGCGACAAGCTCACCTTTGCGGATTTCAAGATTCATATTTTTTAAGGCGACAAAGCCGTCCTCATACTGTTTCGTCACGTTTTCAAACCGAATCATTGACATTCCTCGCTTTCTAGTCGATCAGTCCTTCCGATTTCAAAAAGTTGATTGCCACCTCACGTGGCTGTTTTCCTTCCAAGTTCACTTGGCCGTTTAGTTCCATCATTTTTTCATCGGTCAAAATGTTGGCCAACTTGTTCAGTTTCTCCTCAAGCCCGGGATTGGCATCGAGCACTTCCTGGCGGATGATCGGCACGGAGTGGTATGGCGGGAAGTAGTTCTTATCATCTTTTAGCACGACCAAATCATATTTTTTGATTCTTGCATCAGTCGTATAGGCGGTGATGACGTCAATCTCCCCGTTTTTCGCCGCTTCGTATTGCAGGTCTGGATCGATCGTCACTTTTTTCTTGAACTGAAATCCGTACGCATCGACAAGCCCATCATAGCCGTCGCTTCGCTCAAAAAACTCGGCGTCCGACCCGAAGGTGAGGGAGGACGAGTGTTTGGCCAAATCGGAGTACGTTTTTACCCCGAGCTTTTCCGCCAAGTCTCTGCGCATGGCCAAGGCGTAGGTGTTGTTAAATCCGAGTGGTTTGAGCCAAGCGATGTTGTATTTTTTCTTATATAATTTCTTCGTTTCATTGTAGATTTGTTCGGGCGTCTTTTTGGGGTCGTACGGCTGTTTTAAAATGTTCAAATACCCTGTCCCTGTGTACTCGACATACATGTCGACATCGCCATTTTCAATGGCCTGCTGCAACATAAACGCGCCGCCTAAACTGTCTTTCACTTCAACATCCAAATCCGTATGGGCTTTCACATATTCCGCCAACAAATGCGTCAAAATCACCTGCTCGGTAAACTTCTTTCCGCTAATCACAATTTTTCCTTTCGCATCGCTCGTTCCGTTGCAGGCAGCCAATCCAAATACAAGCCCAACAGCGAGCAAAGATCGGATCCATTTTCGCAACACAATTCCTCCTTTTTCGGCTGTTGTCATACAAATAAAGGGGGATGAAAAAAGGCGGCAACAAGACGCGGAGGGGATGAAAAAGCGTCACAAACAAAGGATACCGCAATTTGGGTGCAACTGGCAAATTTGGTATCAGCCGATATGTTTGCCTCTCGCCTGCTCTCGCGGTGATGATGGCCCTCTCCTCCTTGATCCTAAAAAATGCTCCGGAATGCTGGCGAATCCTTCGGAATACTCCGAATTCGAGATGTTCGAACAAGCCCGCCGTTTATCCATCAACATGCTGGCTATGCATTCCCCCGCGCCGTTGATCGAAAGGTTGGCAGGCTCCATGGCGAAGACGAACGGATCGACACGTGAACAAAAAAACGGCAGCCCACGGCTGCCGGGTGAAAAAGGAATCCGTGTGGAACGTTTTTTATGGGGAACGCATTAGGCATGAACAAGGCGATGAAGGGTGCTTTCCGTTTTGAAAACGCGGGCGTTCAAGACGTGCAGTCCCGCTTCATGTTCGGCGAGGGCAGGCAGCACTTTGTCTTCGAGGATGGATGTGATATGGGTGAGGTCGCCTTTCATATGGTGAAGGTCGTGCGCCATCGCCTCGTATTTGGCGGTCAGCACTTCTTGCCCATGGCGGAGCGCTTCAACGATCGCCTTCGTTTCATTCGTGCGCTCATCCAGCAAGTCGATTTGTTGCGCAAGCGTGGTCGTCTGCTCGTTCAGTTGAGCGACTTGGTGTTCGACAGTGCCCATGCGTTCGTTGAGATGAGCAACTTGGTGCTCAAGGTTGCTTGTCCGCTCATTCAACTGAGTGAACTGCTGCTCAAGGGCGCTTGTTCGTTCGTTAAGCTGTGCGACCTGGCGTTCGAGAACGCTCGTGCGCTCATTCAGCTTGGTCATTTGAGCTTCAAGAGCACCTGTTCGTTCATTGAGCTGGGCCACTTGCCCCTCCAAGGCGCCAACCCGTTGCTCGAGCGATTCGACCGCCGCGCGCGTCGCTTTCACTTCATGCAAAATTTCCCGCAGCAACGCTTCCATTCGTTTCACCTCCTTTTCCCCTCTATTTTACAAAAAACGCGCGCCGATGGCGAGAAAAAATAGGAAAACGGTTTTTGCTAGAAAAAGAGCGGAGAGAATCGTTACAATAAACATAGGAAAAAACCGAAGCAAAGGTGGACGGAAATGGACGCCACATGGCTCAAGCCCATTGTCGAAACCAAATATTTATCGACGGAAAACGCGCACCGCTACCGGGCGATTTTGCGCTATTTCTACATCCAGCACGAGCGGATGCGCCAATTTTTGTTTCCGGAAGAAGTGTACGCCTTTTTAAAGCAGCACGAGGAGTTTGCGGATTACACGGAAGATGACTTGCAGCAAGACCTCGACCAGCTCGTCAAATGGAACAACTTGATCGCCCGCCAAGAGACGTCCCATGTCCGGACGATTGAAGAGTTTAAGAAAAAGCGGTTTCGCTACCAATGCAGCCCGTACACGGTGGAGATCGAGCGGATGATCCGTACCCTTGAGCAGCTCGGGGATTCGTTCGGAGGGTCCCTCGAGAAAACACGGTTCGACCGTTTGTATGCATCTCTTTCCCGCATGGAGGCGATCATCGCTTCTGATTTTCAAGAACAAGCGGATGAAATGCATCAAGTATGGGAAGAGACGTTCGATTATTTTAAGAAAATCATCCAAAATTCCGCTGACTATATCGCTTATTTGCACAGTGAAAACTTGGAAGAGCGGATGACGTCCGAGTCGTTTCTCGTCTATAAAGAGCAGTTTACGGCGTACTTGCGCGATTTTATCGTCGCCTTGCAAAAAACGTCGATGCAGATTGAACAATTGCTTGAAGATCTGCCGGAAAAAGGGGTTCGGCAGTTCATCGAGCGTGTCGTCGACTATGAGCGGTCGATCCCGCGCTTTGCCGATGCGCCGCCGCCGCGCGCTGTGCAGATTGAAGAAAAATGGGAGACGTGGCGCAGCCTGTGCGAATGGTTTTTAGGCCGCGACGGGCGCGAGAGCGAGCTTTCGTTTTTGCAATACCAGACGAATGAGGCGATTCGCCGTCTGACGCGCGTCGTGCAGCGGCTTGGCGAGCGGCATCATCATTTTCGCAGCCGCAAAGGCGACTACTTGCATTTGGCCCGTTGGTTTTCCCGCCTTGAATCGATTGAAGAGGCGCACTGCCTGTCAGCGGTCGTATTCGGCTGCTTCCATACGAAACATCTCGTGGCCGATTTCGGGGCGACAGACAACATATACCGCGACGTATGGGACGAGCCGCCAGCCGAGTGGGTGACGAAGCCGCGCGTCCGCCATTACGGGGAAAAGAAAAAGCCGCAGGCGATTGAAGACAAAGAACGGGAGAAAGAAGAAGCGCGCCTCCGCTATTTGGAAGAAAAAGCGCGCGAGGAAGCGGCGCTTAGGCAGCTTGTGACCGACGGGAAAATCGTGCTGGCTGACCTTCCCGAGGTGACTCCATATGTACGAAAAACGCTGCTCGGTTGGATCGCCAAGGCGATGGGGCGCGAGGGGCAAGCTATTAAGACGGAAAACGGGTGGGTGGTCAAGGTGGCGGCGAAAGAGGGGACGATTTGCCTTCGGGCGGAAGACGGGGAACTCGTAATGCCCAACTATGAAATCCACGTGCTGGCAGGAGGTGAATGAGCGTGGAGACGGCGTTTGACGACAAGGCGAAGGAAGCGCTCGCCGCGCTGTTTGAGCAGTTTTGGATCATTCGCGACCAAGAGCCGGATTTGTATCAGCTCATCCGCGAGCGTGAACATGTGTTGAAACGGTATGTGGAGGAGAAGTTTGGGTATCGACTCATCGTCCACCGCTATTTCGCCAAGCTCGAGAAAATTCCCGCCGATCCCGAGCCGTGGATGGGCATCGAGTCGTTCCAAGAGCCGCTTGACTATGCGCTGTTTTGCTGCTTGATGGCGTATTTGGAAGGCAAGGCGGTGGAGGACAAGTTTTTGCTTTCCGACGTGTGCGAAGAAATTCGCGCCATGTACCCGGGGGATCTACCGGTCGATTGGACGAACTACTCGCATCGGCGCTCCCTCATCCGCGTGTTGAAGACGGCGGAACAAATCGGACTCGTCCGCCGGATGGATGGGGAGATTGAGGCGTTCGCCCAGCATGTGGAGGAAGAGGCGCTGTACGAAGTGCCGGTGCTCGCCCGTTATTTTATGCGCACGTATCCGAAAGATTTGTTGCAATATGAATCGATCGACGAATTGCTCGCCGAGGAGTGGAAAGCCTCGCCGCAAGATTATCGGCGCCATCGCCTGTATCGGAAGCTGTTTTTATCCCCGGCGGTGCATCGGACGGAAGGGGACGAGCAAGACTTTTACTACTTGCGCAACTTCCGCCATCGGCTGCGCGATGACATCGAAGCGCATACGCCGTTTCGGTACGAGTTGTACAAAAACGCCGCCATGTTGACGCTGCCTGAGCGGCAGGCGCCGTACACGACATTTCCCGACCAGAAAGGAACGTCGGAGATCATCCTTCATTTTTCTGCCTTGGTGCGCGAGCGGCTTGGGGAATATCCGCCGGATGAATACGGCCGCATACGATTGACGCCTGAACAATTTTCCGCCTGGCTTGCCGATTGCCGGCGCCGTTACGGGGCTGGGTGGGGGAAAACGTACCGCGACATGTCGGCTGCCGAGCTTGTCCGCGTAGTGCTTGCGGCGCTCAACGAATGGCGCATGGCCGATGTGGAGCACGACACCGGAATGATCGTCCTTTATCCCCTCCTCGGGCGGATGTCGGGACGGTATCCGGATGATTTTGACGCGAAAGAGGGAGGAGAACATGGCGAATCCATGGGTGCTTCATCGTGCGGGGCTGATTAATTTTTGGTATTACGACGAGCAGTATTTTCATTTCGCTGACGGTAAGCTGCTCTTGCGGGGAAGCAACGGGGCGGGCAAGTCGGTGACGATGCAAAGCTTGATCCCGGTGCTTTTAGACGGCAAGAAGACGCCCGATCGCCTCGATCCGTTCGGTTCACGGGCGCGGCGCATGGAAGACTACTTGCTTGGGGAAAAAGATGTCGTCAATCGCGATGAGCGGACGGGGTATTTGTTTTTGGAATACAAACGGAAGACATCCGACCAATACGTCACAACGGGCATCGGCCTGCGCGCGAAGCGGCAAAAAAGCCTCGATTTTTGGGGGTTTGTCCTCTTTGACAACCGCCGCATCGGCTATGACCTTCAGTTGTATAAACAAGAAAAAACAGGAGAAAAAATCCCGCTGACGAAACGCGAGCTCGCCGCATTGCTCGGTGCGGGCGGGACGGTCGTCGAGACGCAAAAAGAGTATATGGAGCTCGTGAACAAACATGTGTTTCGTTTTGAGACGATCGACGCGTTTCAAGAATTGATCGAACTGCTCATTCAACTGCGCAGCCCGAAGCTGTCGAAAGACTTTAAGCCGACGGTGATTTATGAGATTTTGGAAAGCTCGCTGCCTCCGTTGACCGATGACGAGCTCCGCCATTTATCCGAAACGATTGAAAACATGGACCAAGCCAAGCAGCAACTTGAGCAGCTCGAACGCGACGAACGGGCGTTGAAGCGTCTTTGCGATCAGTACCGCCTGTACAACGAATATATGATCGCCGAAAAGGCGGCAGAATACGTAAAAGCGGTCAAACAAGCGGAACAGCTCGCTGCTGAACAACACCGCCTTCACGATGAAGAAGAAAAGACGCGAAAGGCGCTTGATGAGCTTGAGGAGTCCATCACCCGCCTCGGCCGCGAGGAAGACGTGCTGCGAGCGCGCGAAATCGACTTGGCTGGCCATGAAGTGTTTCAGCAGGCGGAAAAGTATGAACAGCTGAAAGCCGAACGGCAGCGCCTAGAGGAGCGGCGGGAGCGGCACGAGCAGACGATTGCGGAAAAAGAACGGCAGGAACGTCAGCACCGCCGCCGCCTAGATGAATCGGAAGCGCGGTTGGATGACCTTGAGAAGAAGCTTGAAGATGAGTTGGAGCAGTTGCGCATGGATGCCGAAGAAGGAGCGTTTCCCTTGCATGAAACGAACGAAGGCGACTTTCACCGCCATCGCCAAAAGCAGCAGGAGTTTTCGTTTGCCGCTTGGAAGCAGGAAGCCGATCGTCATGTCGAACGGCTTGAGGGGCTGGCGCGCCTTTGGCGCAGGCATGACGAGGTGAAACGGCGCTATGAAGAAGCGAGCAGCGAAGCGGGCGAAAGGCGGCGGGAAATGGACGAATGGCGCCACCAGCAATGGAAATGGGAAGAGCTGTTCGAAGAGGAGAAAGAGCGGTTTGAACAAGCCGTGCTTGCCTGGGTCGAGCAGGGAGGAATCGACGTTTCCGAAACGGACATTCAGGCGTTTTTGCAACAAATGGGCGCCCTCTATGAGCAGTATTCGCTCGATGATTTGAAGCGCCCGTTCGTTCAAGCGTATTACGATGCCGTCGGCAAGAAAAAGGATGAGAAATGGCGGCTCGAGCATGACATCCGTCTGTTGGAAGAAAAACGGGCAGAGCGCGAGGCCGAACTGCGTCAATGGCGGGAACAACGCGACCCCGAGCCTGAACGGGATGAACAAACCGTCGCCGCCCGGTTGGCGTTGGAGGAGAAAGGCATTCCGTTTGTCCCGTTTTATGCCGCGGTCGAATTTGTCGACGATGTGCCTGACGATGTGCGCGAGCGGATCGAATCGGCGCTTTCACACGCGGGGCTGCTTGACGCCCTCATTACCGCTCGCGAGATTGACGTCGCCTGCGATCGTGTGCTCACTCCGAACCCGGCTCATATGGCGCATACGCTCGCCGATTATTTGCGCCCCGACAAAGACGCCCCTGTGTCAATGGAACGGATCGACGAAGTGCTCCGAAGCATCATGATCACCGATGTGGAACAAGAAGGCGGCATGACGATCGATGAAACGGGGCGCTATTCGCTCGGCCTTGTGCGCGGCCATGCGCCGCGGAGATCGAAGGCGATGTTCATTGGCCGTGCGGCGCGCGAACGGTGGCGGCTTGAGAACATCGCGGCGCTGGAAGCCGAGATCGCCGCTGTGGGGCAAGAGATCGACCGTCTGCGCGGGGCGCATCAGGCGGTGGAAGCGGCCATCCAAGCGCTCGCCGACTGGTTGGCGTCCTTCCCATCGGACCGCGATGTGCGCACCGCGTTTGACGAAGCGCAAGAAGCGCGCCGCCAAGCCGAAAGCAAAGAACGGGAATGGAAGCGGCAAGAAGAAAAAGCCGCTCTCTTGGCGCGCGAATGGAAACAAATCAAACAACAGCTCCACGACGAGTCGGCCGAGCTCGATTTGGCCTTTACTTTAGACGGCTGTGAACAAGCCCAGCTCGCCATGAAATCGTACGTCCGCCATGTGCACGAACTCGAAGTGCTTTACCGCGAAACGCGCCATACCGAGGCGATGATCGCCCAACAGCGCGAGCGGCTCGCGGCGCTGGAAACGGAGATCGACGAAGCGAAAGGCGAACGAAATCGGCTTCGGGATGAAACCGAGCGGCTCGCCTTGCGAATCGCGGAGATGGAACGGACGCTCGCGCAAATGGGGGCGGATGACATTCGCGCCGAAATCGCCCGCATCCAAGAACGATTGGCGTTTTTGCGCCGCGAAATTCCGCGCCTTGTCAACGAACGGGCGCGGACGGAACAGCGGCTCATGCGCTTAGTCGAAGAGCGGGAAAAAGGGGCGCAGCGGGAAGCGTTCGCCCGCGAGCTCGCCGCGATGTGGGAAAAGTCGTTTGCCCGTGAAGCGGCGCTTGGGCTTGTGGATCTTGATCGTTCCCGCTCCCTCCTGGAGCAGGCGAAAGAAGCGAAACAACGGTACGAAGCAGTGTTAAAAGAGACGCGTTCCTCGCTTCTGGCGCGGCTGAACACCGTCTTTTTCCAAGAGTCGTCCAACTTGACCGAATACCGGGCGTCCTTCGAGCCGCTGGAAGAACAAACGAAGCCCGAATGGACCGCCGCTGCCCCAGACGATGAGATGGCCATGAAAGCCGCGGACTGGCGGGAGAAACAAGAACGGCACGTCATTTACCTCGACTACAAAGGCGAGCGCGCCACGCCGTTTGCGGTGCTGGCGGAAGTGGAGCGCGACATCGTCTTGCAGCACGAGTATATGAAAGAACAAGACCGCGAGCTGTATGAGGACGTCATTTTAAAATCAGTCGGCCGCATTTTGCGCAGCCGCATTCAGCGCGCCGAACGGTGGGTGAATGATATGAATAAACTGATGGGCGGCCTCGACACATCATCAGGGCTTGTGCTGTCCATTCAATGGAAGCCGAAAACGGCGGAGACGGAAGCGGAGCTCGATACGAAAGAATTGGTGCGCCTATTGCGGATCGATTCACGGCTGTTGAAAGAGGAAGATTTGCAGCGGGTGACGAACCATTTCCGCTCGAAAATCGCCCGCGCCCGCGAATTGCTTGAAGAGCGCGGCCAAGGCAGCACGCTCCATCAAATCATTAAAGAAGTGCTCGACTATCGGAAATGGTTTTCCTTCACTTTGTACTATGAAAAAACAAACGAGCCGAAACGCGAGCTGACGAACCACCGCTTTTACCAATTCAGCGGCGGGGAAAAGGCGATGGCGATGTACATTCCGCTTTTCGCCGCGGCGTATTCGCGCTACCAAGAAGCGGGCGATGACGCCCCGTACATCATCTCCCTTGACGAGGCGTTCGCCGGCGTTGACGAAAACAACATCCGCAACCTGTTCGGACTTGTCGAACAGCTCGGCTTTAACTACATCATGAACTCGCAGGCGCTTTGGGGCGACTACGACACCGTGCCCGCGTTGTCCATTTGCGAACTCGTCCGCCCGCGCAATGCGTCGTTTGTGACCGTCATTCATTACCGTTGGAACGGCCGCGTCAAACAGCTGATGGTCAATGATAAAGAATGGGAGACGATCGAGACGTGAGCACGGCCAAGGAGGCGGCTGCCTTTTTCCGATCCGAACCGGGCTTCAAGCGGCTGTTTGCCGAAATGAAACGCAAGTACGAGTCGCTCGGCCGCGTCGGCGGCGCGGTTTCATTGCAGTCGTTCTCCAAGGAAGAGCGGGAGTCGATCGCCGCCTTTTTCGGCAAAGACGTCTCCCGCGTCTCCCTTATCGCGTTTGAAAAACAGCTCGGACAGACGAGGTTTGCGGGCGTTGGGCTTGTCGAGCTGCTTGAACAGTACTTCGGCGCCCCGCTTGTCTCAAACAAAGAACGGCGCCAGGCGGAGGAAGAGGAACGGGATCGTTTTTTTGCGCGTCTGACCGAGGAGCATCATTGGGTTGAGTCGGTCCGCCCTCAGCGCTTCGTCCAAACGGCGTACGAAGCCGACCGCCGCAGCCTGGAGGAGGCCATCCGCCTTGTCGGCGCCGCCCTGGGCTACTTCCCGCTCCCGTCATACATGCGCCTCCCGCTCTTTGCCCAGCAAGTGGCGGGCGACCCGCACGCGTTCGATTTGTCCACGCTACCGGGGAGATTGTTGCTTTCGGCGTTGCAAGCGACCGTGCCCGGGGATTGGGACATGGCATCTGTAGAGAGCGTCAACGAGTTGCTCCAGTCCGTCGGCTTGCTCCGTGAGGATATCCTGAACTTTGTCACATGCGCCAACATTCTTGCTGAAACCAAGGACGGACCGCATCCTGTTTTCTCCGCTGCCTGGGAGGCGAACACGGCGCTGAACATGCCGCTTAGAGATGTGCTGTCGCTTGTCCGCGCCCGCCCTGCCCATGGGGGGACGGTGTACATTGTCGAAAACGCGGGCGTCTTTTCGACGCTGCTTGACACCCGCGCCCCGCTTGTCAGCACGAACGGGCAAATGAACTTGGCGACGATGAAGCTGCTCGATTTGCTCGCGGCTTCTGGCGCCAAGCTGTATTACTCCGGTGACTTCGACCCGGAAGGATTGGCCATGGCGGAGCGGATGCAGGAGCGGTACGGACCGTCCGTCACCCTTTGGCGCTTTTCCGTGGACGATTATAAGGCTGCCAACCCTGTCGTCGACCTCACCCCCGAGCGCCTCGCCAAGCTCGCGTCCGTAACGTCGACGCCGCTGCAGCCGCTGAAAGAGGAGATGGCGGAAACGAAAAAAGCGGGGTATCAAGAGGCAATTATCGGGAGGCTGACAGAGGATATCAACGGGTAGTCCATCCACGAGCCAGAGAAGGAGCCCGGAGCGATCGGGTCTCCTTCTCCAAAAGGAATTTTTGCGCATGCTCGTCCGTCTCGAGCTGGATGAAGCGAAACAGCGGCTGTTGTTCGGTTTTTTCGAGACGTATTTGCGGCTATCTGAAGAGGAGGAAGCAAAACTGCGACACGAGGTGAGCCAAATGGAAACGAAGGAAGCAAAGCGTGTGATGGAGCTCATCGTCTCATACGAACAGCGGGGGCTGGAAAAGGGAATCCAACAAGGAATTGAACAGGGGATAAAGCAAGGGATGAAGCAAGGGCGCCAACAAGGGATCGAGGAAGGGAAGCTCGACGTGGTGAAGAGAATGATGGCGAAAGGGTACGATGCCGACACGATCCACGAACTGACCGGGATGCCGATGGAGAAGATTGAAAGGATGAAGGGGTAAGACGGCCCTTCGCCGTCAAGCTCCGCATTGTCGTCGACCTCCAATCGTGCAAAAACCCCTGGGGATCGACGACAATGTTCTTTTGCGCCAAAATCCTACAGCCAACACGGCTGAACGATATTGACAGAATATTTGAAACGTGATATTCTGAAAACAGCCAAAAGGGGAAAAGCTTGATTTTATGCGCATTGTGTGGGTTTTTATCGTACCTATGAGGGATTGAAACTATCTCCCTTTTCTCTTTCTTGTAAAGCTAAATCAGCGTTTTTATCGTACCTATGAGGGATTGAAACATACAAGAAGACCTAAGGTAGAATGACCAGAATGGAAGTTTTTATCGTACCTATGAGGGATTGAAACATTTTTGATTCTAGTATTTCAGAGACGATGGAAGCAATGTTTTTATCGTACCTATGAGGGATTGAAACATTTCTTCGCCGCGTTCCCAAAGGATTCGATAATATGTTTTTATCGTACCTATGAGGGATTGAAACTCAGGAGCCTCATTTTCATATCGGGGAACTGGATCAAGTTTTTATCGTACCTATGAGGGATTGAAACCGAAAAAAGGCAGTTCTCTGCCGTATAACAACAGCGTTTTTATCGTACCTACAAGGGATGAGACCTGTGCCGGTGTACCAAAATATTTGTGTTACCCGTGGTGCTAGTTGAGCGTTAGAACTCAACTAGCCCAAGTGTAACTAGGGAATAGGCTAACAATATGCCGTCGAGCGCTACTTCAAATCCGATCATGGAATTTGCTCGGATCCCTGTGATCCGGTATTGGTCAACCAGAACCGAGAACACCGTCTCGATCACTTTGCGTTTTTGTTGGATCCATTTCTCCTATGCTTCGGACCAGCAATGTTTCTGGTTTTTTCGAGACGGAGTCCAAAGCGCCATTTGGTACTCTTCGTACAGCCTTTTTTGCAACTCACGGCTGATGAATCCTTTGTCCCCAAAGTTATAGGGATGAGGAATTTGAGTCATCACGCTTTCAGCGGCGATACGATCATGGCAGGATGCTTCCGTTACCACATAGCCCATGGGCAACCCTTGATCGGTCACTTGAAGGTGCAGCTTCAACCCATAGTACCATTGCTTTTTGGAAGCGCAATACCCGATGTCTGCGATCTCTTGAAACCGTTTGACGCGATGCATTCTTGCGGTATGGCACAACGGGAGCGGCAAGCGGTCGACGACGGCATAGGCATGATGTTGGCCGCGTTTTGCTCACGACGGCGATCCATTTGATGGCGAAGTCAAGCGTCAGGCAACGGCGGTTGTACCGGGAACGTTCGAGAAACGAGCCATTTGTGAACAAATTTCCCGTGACAAAGCGATGCCATGCCCGTTCGGATGTCAAACCGAGCAACTTTCCTAAAAGATGAATCGCGATGACCACGGCGTCTTCCTGTTTGACCAAATGGCGGTTGCGACGCTGTAGGTACATCTGAATCGATGACAGTTGGGCAGAGACAAAAAAGAAAATGGCGGCATATTGCTTTTGAATCTTGGCTCGATCTGTAGTAAGTGGAGACGAATTTATTTTATAAGGGCAAAGGACGGCACTCAACAAGGAAGGACAGGATAAAATATGAGATTGACAATCACAATGAGCGGACGGCAAGGGCCTGTTTCCTTGCCTCTCTATTACCAACATTTGTTACAAGGGGTGGTGTATCGCTCGTTAGAGAATGAACAATTAGCCGCTTTTTTGCATGACAAAGGATTCCGTCACGGGAAACGGTCATTTAAACTTTTCACATTTAGCCGTTTATTTGGAACGCATCAAGTGAATCGAGAAAGGAAAACAATTCATTTTTTGGGGGATTTCCAATGGCATATCGACACCGTTCTCCCAGAACTGACTCAACAACTTGGGCAGCGATTCTTGTTGCAGAGAGAGATTGAGCTTTACGGACAGTTGATCGAAGTGAAAAGTGTCAAAATGGAGAACATCGACATACGTGAAAACGAAATGGACATTGTCATGCTCTCTCCGTTGACCGTATATAGCACATATGAAACGTTCGATGGAAGAAAGAAAACGCAATTTTTTGATCCCGATGATGAGGTGTTCCCCCACTTGATTGAATTGAATTTCCGTCATAAATATGAAGCATACTACGGTGTTCCGCCGACGGAAAGGCTATTGATCGAGCCGATTCATGTTCATCATCGTCATCGTGTGGTGACGATGTTCAAGAATATATATATTACAGGATGGCTTGGCTATTACCGCCTCTGTTCTTCGCCAGAACAGTTGACATTTTTATATCATGTCGGTCTAGGTGGCCGAAATTCACAAGGATTTGGCATGTTTCGCCTCAAAAGTGGATAAACGAGTCATGGGATTGTCGTCGACCTCCAATCGTGCAAAAATCCCGGGGGATCGACGACAATGGTTTTTGGTGGTTCAGACTTACAGCCATCGAGGTTGAAGGTTATTGACAGAATTTTTGAAATGTGGTATTCTGAAAACAGCGCTAGATCGAAATGCTTGATGCAACAAGCATTTTTGGGGTTTTTATCGTACCTATGAGGGATTGAAACTCTCGTTTTGTTTACTGTCATGATTTCTTCCATGAGTTTTTATCGTACCTATGAGGGATTGAAACCAATTAATTTATTTTCTTCTTTTACGCAAGGAAAAACGTTTTTATCGTACCTATGAGGGATTGAAACTTTTTGCTTGCGGCGGTCAAGCAAATCTATGATGTTTTTATCGTATCCACAAGGAACTGAACCCTCTCCATCTTCGCGCGCAGGTGTGATGGGGGGCTCGTTGTTGTCGCAGAGTTAGTTCAGACCACATCTCTCATTTGCTTCGTTTGCGGTGATGAAGCATTGTGCGTAACGGATGGGCGCCTGCGGAACAGGCAGTACAGCATTCTAAGTTGGGCAAAGGCATTTCTAGTCTCACGGGTTGCCTTTCTAAGTGACGGGAGAAAAAAATAAGATGGCAGCGATCTATGTTGGCGGCATCTTTCGATCGAGGGAATCCCTTCTGAGCAGGGGATTCTTTTTTTGTGTTTCGTCCTCCGACGTTGTTTTGCGTCGCTCCTTAAAAGGGGGAAGCAACGGAAAAACCAGCTGGAAGAGACGCTCTTTTACTTTCGAGGGCCCTTGTTATTTTCCATTCGCCTTCGCGAAGTTGGGTGGAAAATTCGTTTTTCACCCGTCTCTTCAGTGGAAAAATGTTTGAAATTGTTAAAAAATATCCTCCTCTATAATTGAAAAATAGAATATAATTGATATAAATATAGCTATATTTTCCTGAGATGAAAGAAATATGGAGGGGAAGGGCGGTTGTACCAGCATATTGTTGTAACGTGTGGTGTGTCGTTGCTGACAGGAAACAGGAACGTTTTCTCGATGAATCGGGATGAAATCATGGGGGAGATTCGTCCTTGGTTGAGCGCGACCAACATCGACGAGGAAAAACAACGAAAAATTGATCAATGGATTCGCCATGCCGGGCAGTTTGCTCATGAGGCCGCCCGAGATCCCAATCGTGTGTCGGCGGAATATTCGATGATTTACGAACTTCGTAGACAAGGGAAATTGGCGGAGAGGCCAATGGTTGTCCTCATTGCGACAGACACGGTGGGAGGACGGATTGTGGAAGCCGTGTTGACAAGGTTGCTGGAGGAAGACTTTGCCGCGAACGTTCGTGTCATGTACGTGGATGTGGATGTGAATCATCCAAGACGGATGCAAGAGACGTTGGGGGAGTACATGTGGAAGGTGGCGGATGCTCTTTCCCACGGGGAACCGTCAACAACTTGTTTTGCGCCGATTGGCGGGTATAAAGTGATGACATCGTTGGGCTACATCGTCGGGGCATTTCTGCACTATCCGACAGCTTATATGCATGAGGACGGCCAAGTGTTACATGAGATTCCTCCTGTGCCGATACATATTGATGAGCAATTTGTTCATGATCACTTTGATCTGTTGCGGAAATGCCAAAAGGACATGGTTGATGCGGATTCGCTTTCTTACCGCGAAAAACAATGTATTCTTCAATATCCGTTTTTGTTCCAGCAAGAGGATGGTCTTGTGTATTTAAGTGCATTTGGACAATTTTTGTTTGAACATGAAAAATATAAACATTTGTTTGCGACAACGTACCTTGTATCGAAACAAGTCGCCGATCTACTTCGGCATAATCACCATCAGTCGTTGTTTGTGCACCAGCAGATGCGGGAGCTGGTAAAAAAGCTGAAGCATGAAGAGGGAGACATGGGCGTTTTGTACCACGAAAAGTCATTCAAAACGATTGATGTCCGAAAAGTGAAATATCACTTGTACAAAGGAGCGAGCAACGGACAGACGGCGTTTCGCCTTGCTTACCGATACGATGAAAAAGAAGATTGCTTGTATGCCAACTATTTATGGCTTGACCATAACCGATATGAGCGGGAAGCGGAAAGAGGAAAAGGGATTTATGAAGAGGATTCTGAGTTTATCGATATCACGAAACAATTGGCGGGAGTGGGGAGATAAGCGTGGGGAGAAGGGTATTGTTGTCGTTTCTTGGATTGAGCGATTATGAATATTGTTATTACACATACGAGGGCAAATCGTCTTCTTATACGCGTTTTATCCAGACAGCGGTGTATGAGTTGTTTCGCGGGGATGGACCGATGGATGTGGTGGTGTTTGCGACGAAAGAAGCGCGGGAGCGGAATGGGCGAGACCGCTTCAAAGGGGAGGAGCGGCTGGAGGGCTTGATCACCGCTTTTCAGCGCATCGCTCCTGAGGCGAATGTGAAGCTCGTGGAAATGGAAAGCCGTCAGGATGAACAGGCCAATTGGCGGTTGTTTGACTGCATTCTGAATGAAATTCGGGAAGGGGATACGATTTATTTTGACATCACCCACAGTTTCCGTTCCATCCCGTTTGTCGCGCTCATCGTGTTGAACTACGCCCGCTTTGTGAAAAAAACGGACATTGGCGCGATCGTTTACGGCTGGTTTGAAATGCTTGGGCGTCCAGCCGATGTCAAACAGTTGCCTCCAGAACGGCGGTTGGCGCCGATTGTCAATTTGACAAGCATGGCGAGGCTGCTCGATTGGACGAACGGGGTCGATCAATTTTTGCGCACGGGGGATGCCTCCATCATCCAGGCGCTGACCGCGAAAGAAAACAGCGAAGTGTTCCGCAATCCGTCTTCGAGCCAGACAATGCGAAACGAAGTGAAAGAATTAAATCAGTTGACGAAGCAGCTTGATCAGACGGAAAAAGTGATCCGCACGTGCCGAAGCTTGCAAATCGATGAAGAAGTGCAGAAATTTCATGAACAGCTCGGCCGCGTTCGCTCAGCGTCGGCGGAAGCGATTAAACCGCTTGTCCCATTGTTGGATGTGATGGAGAAAAAGTATGCGATGTTTGATGATGATCCGATCATGAACAGTTGGAAGGCTGTGCGTTGGTGTTTGGACCACGGATTGATTCAGCAGGCGCTGACGATGTTGGAGGAAAATGCGGTGACGGCCGTTTGCCGGGTGTTGGGGCTTGATTTGCGGAATGAGAAGGCCCGGGGAGATGTTCATTCGGCTATTGAAATTTTATTGCGAGATATTCCGAAAGAGGAATGGCGCGTTCGTTCCGTAGAGCGGGTTGAACAAATAATCGATTTCTTGTCTCCTTATAAGGGCGACTTAAAACGATTTAGCACGCTTAAGGAGCGGCGCAACGACATCAATCATGCTGGGGCGCGGCCGCAACCGCTAAAGGCGGAAAAGTTTTGGCCTGATGCGGAGCAGTCGTTCCGAGAACTTGGTGCGTTTTTTGAACGTATGTCAGCGCTCGCAAAAACGATGCAAATCTCAAAGGAGAATGCGTGATGGCCTATCAGGAAAGCGGGGTAACAGCTGTTGCTCAGTCGTCATATCCGCTTGTTCTCTTGACGCCGGCCGCCATTCACGGCGCTGATCCGAGGGAGAAGGCGGAGTTTCGCCTTCCGTCGTTGCGGGGGGTATGGAGGTACTGGTGGCGGACGCTGCAGGATGAACCTCATCACGAAAAGCTGCTTGCCAAGGAGGAAGAGTGGTTTGGCGGCACGAGGAAAACAAAGCAGCAATCGCCTGTCCATCTAACGTTGGCAAGAGCGATGGAAGGGACAATGAGAGAAAATATTTTGCCGCATCGTACGTCTCCAACGTTTGTTCCGGCGCTTCCTGCCGGCGGGGAGGTGACCGTGACGCTCTCGGTGCGGAAGCGTCATCAAGAGCGATTGGCGCAATATGATTGGCACTTTCAATATATGCTTCACCTCGCCAGCTTCGGGCAGCGGTCGCGCCGCGGATTCGGAGCTGTGCAATGGACGGAGCATCAATGGGATCACGTTGAGGAATACGGTGAAAGTTTGCGTATGACGCTAGAACGCATCGGGGCGGCGGATGCGTTTTCCTTTGCGGAGCGCGGCTGCCTTGTGGCACGACGTGAAGACATCGCAACACCTCATCCGGTATTGTCCGCGGTGTGGGTTGGAGAAGGAAAAGAGAGCGCGGCGGAAGTGGTGAAGGCGTTTGGCAGGGCATCGCATGAAGCGAATCGTTATGGCAGCCTAGGATATATGAGAGGGAAAGAAGGAAAGCTTTCTTCCCCGTTATGGTGCACGGTGAGGAAAATCGGAGGCCGCTACTATCCGATTGTAACAGAAGTGAGAAACCATGACTCGCGCTACAGCGAGCCGCGCTATGAGCGAGATCGAAACCGGTTTTTAGAGATCGTTGGGGTGAGGATATGACCAATCGCTATATCGTCATTTTTACGGTCGGGCCTGTGCAGTCGTTTATCGCTTCAGCCCGCAAAACGGAAGATTTTTGGAGCGGAAGTTATATTTTGTCCCATTTGGTGCGAGAGGCGATCAAACAGTTTTACCAGTTGGATGCCAACTGTGAAGTCGTATACCCGCTCGTCACAAGGGAGGAGTTGCGGTCGCCATCTGCGCGGGATTTTCGCATTGCTTCGATCCCGAACCGCGTGACGGTGGTGATGGAGGGAACAGAAGAAAAGGTTGGCGGCTGGCTGCGCGAAGTGGAGGACAATGTTCGCCAAGTGTTTCTGGACTTCTGCTTTCAAGCCATTCGACGCGTGTTTCCACATCTCACTGCCGAAGAGTATGAATGGCTGGAGATGATGGTGGAACAGCAAGTGCAGTCGTTTTTAGAAGTGTACTGGGTCGCTGAACCGTATGAGCCGTCCGCTTCGTTCCGGACCGTGCGTGAACGCGCCGAACGGCGGTTGGGGGCGCTGAAAAATGAGAAGCATTACATTCCTGTTTCCCAATTCGGCCTTGTTTGTTCCGTCTGCAAGGAAAGGGAGGCGCTGCGGCTTGCCGAGATCAAGGAAACGGATCATTACGGTGAGATCAAGCGGAAAACGCTCCACCTTTGGAAGCGGCGGGCGGAGAAATTTCAAGGAGCTGGAGGCGAAGAAGACGACCGCCGCTCGGGACGAATCAAGGACAACGAATTTTTATGCGGCATTTGCTTAGGCAAACGGGTGGCCCGCGATTACTTCTCCGCTTTGTTTGGCGCTTCGGTTTTGTCGTTTCCGTCTGTTCTCGAGATCGGAGCGGGCGATTATTACGCCGTGCTCATGATGGACGGGGACAACATGGGGAAATGGTTCTCCGGGGAACGGAAAGAGGAGTATAGTCAAACGAGCCAAAAACTGGCCCGGTTTGCGAAGGAAATCGTTCCTCGGATTGTCGAAGAACAGTGCCGCGGCAAGCTCGTTTATGCAGGGGGGGATGACGTCCTTGCCTTCCTGCCGACCGAGACGGTGCTGAAAGCGGCTGAGGAGCTCCGATTGGCGTTTGGCGATGAACGGAAAGGATTAGGTCATGGAGCGACCGCCTCGTTTGGCGTGGTCATCGCTCACAAAAAGTCGCCGCTCCATCTCGTTCTTAACGCTGTCAGAGCGTTGGAGAAAAAGGCGAAACAGTATTCCAACGACAAGACGGGGCAGCGAAAGGACGCCCTTGCTTTAGCGCTTCACACCCGCTCTGGCGAGATTTCGGAAGCGGTTCTCCCATGGATGATTGGAGGAGAGAAGGTTTCACAATTATTGGATCAATGGATTAATCTGTTGAAAACATCCCTGTCGCCGAACTTTATTTTTCATTTCGCTTCCGCGTTTGCCCCGCTGCTGCATGAGCGGCACTGCCCTAAATGGGAGAATGGCGACATGCTCGCGACAGAGCTTCGGCGTTTGCTTAAGCGGTCTGTAAAAGAGGGAAGCCATCTGAGCGCCCAAGAGATCGCCCATCACACGCAAGTTCTTTTGTCTTTGCATGAAGCGGTTCGCAGCGGCTATGACTTTTTGTATCTGTTAAAGATATTGACCTTTTTCAAACGGAGCGAGGGGAACGGGCAATGACAAAATTAGTCTTGACACCGGTAGACACGTTTTTCTTTAAAAACCATCATGCGACGCAAGCGGGGGAGGCGACGGTGATGGAGTCGATATTCCCTCCGCGCCCGAATACGATTTACGGCGCGTTGCGGGCGGCGTACATTTATGCGTACAGCACGTTTGACGATTTTACGAGGGGCAGTGATGAACAGGTGAGGAGATGGATGGGCACCCCGACTGAGCGGGGGCAGTTCTGTCTCCATTATTGCACGCTGGTGAAAGAAGACGTCTTGTTCTTTCCCCTGCCCTTTGATTATCAAGTCATAGAGGAGGAAAAATCGCTCAAAGCGTATCCATTGCGGCTTGTCAAAGACCGAAAGCCTTCATCATCTGCTTCGATGTGGCGTCTGGCTTCTTCGCGGCGTGACAAAACGAAAAGTCCGCAGCACTATTACGTCCCGATGGAGGAATGGAAGCAGGCGCTTCTTGAGAATAAGCCAATCTCTTCCCTTTGTTCATTGTCATCGTTCATCGCTCGGGAAGATAAGGTGGGAATTCAACTCGACACGTCCAGCCGAACAGCACAAAAGGGGCTTTTATACCGGGTGGCGAAAGGGCGTTTTGTAGATGGGGCGTCTCTTGTCGCTTACATCGGTGATGGACCGGATTTCTCTGATGTCAAGTGGGCGCGGATCGGCGGGGAAAACCGGCCGTGGTCTATCCGCCAGCAGCCGGAAACGCTTCGTATATGGAATCCAGACGAGAAAAAGGGGATTGAACAAGACATTCAGCGGACAAAGCTGGCGAAAATCGTCTTTTTGTCTCCAGCTATTTTCTCGAACGGATCCCGTCCAGCGGCAATGGACGGCGATCAGTGGACATGGCCGAACGGGGCGGTCGTCACTTGGCTTGCCGCTTCCATCGGACGTCCGGAGTTGTACGGGGGATGGGACATCGTCCGCCATCGGCCAAAACCGCGGAAATGGATGATCCCAGCCGGTTCGGTCATCTATGTGAAGATCGAACGCGACGATGCTTTGCCGCTTGTCCTCTCCGCCCTTGACGGCGTTCATCTCACCGATGAAGGGGCGGAGGAAGGGTTTGGGTTTGCAGTGATCACGAGTGCGAAAGAAAGCGAGGAGGAGTTGTAATGTATTCGATCGTACGGCCTTTTCTTATGCATGCCATTACGTCTGTCCATGCGGGGAGCGGGAGCGAGATCGGGTTTGTCGACTTGCCTATTCAGCGAGAGAAGCATACAGGATTTCCAAAAATCGAAAGCTCCTCGCTCAAAGGGGCGCTTCGATATCATATGACAGAGTCGCTTCCTGAAGATGGGAAGAATCTTGAACGGAAGAAGCTTGAACTGATTTTCGGCGCGGACAAAGGACAGGAAAGCGTCACACAAGCGAGCGCCATTGCTCTGAGCGATGCACGCGTTTTGCTGTTTCCGGTTAAATCGCTTCGCGGCGTATTTGCTTGGATTACGTGCCCGTTTGTGATTGAGCGGTGGAATCAAGAGATGAGCGTCCATCAGCAATCGATCGGGAAAGAAGTTCAACTTCTTCCGGTGCCCGCACCGAACACGGTCAGTTCCGACCGGTTGATGGCGGTCAATGGACGCATTGTGCTGGAGGAGTATGCGTTTTCGGTCACCGTCTCTTCTGAAGCGAAACAGCTGGCGGAACAACTTGCCGCCCTCCTTGGGGAGCATTGCCGCCTGCGTCTTGTAGATCGACTCGTTGTTCTCTCCGATGACGATTTCACGGATTTCGTCAAATTGTCGACCGAAATTAACGCGCGCATTCGCATTTCACCGGAGACAGGGACCGTTGACAACGGTGCGCTCTGGTATGAGGAAAATGTTCCGCCAGAAACGGTTTTTTACAGTTTCCTCTACATTGGTGATGTACGGGGAGACGGAATAGACGGTCTTGCGAAGGCTGCGGATATTGAACAGTACTTTGTGAATGAAAACAAATTTCCATCCGTCTTTCAGCTTGGCGGGAACAGTACATTAGGCCGCGGAATGATGAGAACGATTTGGGTGTGAACGGAGGAGGAGCCATGGAAACAAACGTGAAGCGTGTGGGGATTGAGAACGGGAGAGCCGCATTTGCGTTTCAAGAAGTGAAACAGGCAAAAGAACGATTGAGAGGAAGCTTCGAAAACTATCGTTCTTACGTCAAAAAAATGCCGTCCTTAATTCAAGTCAACGGTCTCGGACAAGCATTGGCGTTTTGTTTTCAAAAAGGGAAGGAATACAAGGCGATTTATCAATCCCTCGCAAAATGGATGAGGGAACAGTTTCCGGATCAATTTTCATCGGCAAACCAAGAACTCGTCGAGGCTGTCGTCAACTTATCGAGCGTTGATTACCGGTTATGGACGATGGAAGCCATGGCGCTGTTAGATTGGATGCGCAAGTTTGCCGACGGGATGGCGAAAGACGATGCAAAGGCGGCAGAGTAAGGAGGGGAGGGCATGCTTTTTCATCCAAAGGACACCCTAGAAGTCGTGCAAAAGGCCAATAAATCGATCGGGCATTTGGCGTACCATCTCCATTATTTTATTGAGCATCGGTGGAATGACCGTAAAAAAGTGTGGGAACCTTCGAAACAGTTGAAATCCGCCCCGATTCTCCCCGAGCTGAAAGAGGTTGGCGAGCAGCTGCGGGCGCAGCGAGAACAGGCCATGGTGGAATGGGCGCAAACAGGGGGAGTCAAGAAGCTGAAAGCCCGCCTCTCTGGCCGAATTGTCCACGGACTGGGCGCGGGGCATGTTCGCGAGACGTCATTGACGATCCACCCCGTGTACGGTCTTCCTTACATTCCTGCCTCCAGTCTGAAAGGCCTTGTGCGCCATTGGTTTATCGAGGCGTATTGCGAAGGGGACGAGAAACGGCTCGGCGAGCATGAAGATGGATGTGCGATTTTTGGGATACAAGACCATAAAGGACAGGTGCAGTTTTACGACATCTTTCTCATCGATGGATTGCGGTTGGAAAAGGATGTGCTCGCTGTACATATGAAGGAGTATTATGAGGGAAAAAACGCTGCGACAGATAATCAAAAACCTGTTCCCGTTTCGTTTTGGACGGTCATGGCTGCAGAGGTGGACATTTATTTAACGGCTCATGGCTTTCGAGACGATGAAAAAACTACCCGGTTGTTAGAGGCAGCATCGTTATATACCAAACAGGCGTTGATGGAATGGGGAATCGGTTCGAAAACATCTTCGGGATATGGCCGATTTTCTGAGGTGGACGATGTGACAGAAACGGAATTCCTCCCAATGGTGCAAAAAGAGCGCGCTCGTCTTGAGCGTCGAAAAATCGAGCAGGAAATGGTGGAGCGAAAGAGACGCGAGGAAGAAGAACGAGCAAGGCTGGCCCTCCTCTCCCCCGAAGAACGGTTGGTGGCCGAAATTGAACGGTTGACTGACAGCGAAACGGATAGGCAGCGAAGCAAGGATAGCCTTTACCAACAGGTGATCGAGCAGCAAAACAAACAAGCCGCCGTTGCGTTGCAGGCGTATTGGAAACGCATCGGAGAATGGGGAAAAGCCGTCAGCAAAAAGCAAAAGCAAAAAATGGACAAACTTCAACAACTGTTGGAGGAAAAGTGAGGGTCTTGCGATTGTCGTCGACCCCCAATCGTGCAAAAATCCCGGGGGATCGACGACAATGTTTTTTGCGCCAAAAATCCTACAGCCATCACGGCCGAACTGTATTGACAGAATTTTTGAAACGTGATATTCTGGAAACAACCCAAAGGGAAAAAGCTTGATTTGATGCGCATGGTTTGGGTTTTTATCGTACCTATGAGGGATTGAAACGGTTGTGGCTCGTTTGATCAATGAATAAGATATAAAAAGTTTTTATCGTACCTATGAGGGATTGAAACCCAATCATTGCATATAGGCCTTTTTCTTGGAATAGCGTTTTTATCGTACCTATGAGGGATTGAAACAAAGCTAAGTATACCGCGTCTTTAACATTTTTTATTTTTGTTTTTATCGTACCTATGAGGGATTGAAACACAGCTTTCATTTTCATTTAGCAACAACTCCTTGTGTTTTTATCGTACCTATGAGGGATTGAAACGCAAGAAAATGATTGAATACAAATCGACAGCACCCAAAGGTTTTTATCGTACCTATGAGGGATTGAAACAATTGACAATCATCTTTATTCATTCCTCCATTCATGTTTTTATCGTACCTATGAGGGATTGAAACTGTGCTTACTTTTAATTCCCTTTCTGAGTTAAACCACGTTTTTATCGTACCTATGAGGGATTGAAACATGAACAAAAGCGGTAAATAACGCTGTTTCTTCGTAGTTTTTATCGTACCTATGAGGGATTGAAACTGTTCCGGTTGATATTTTTCCTGCGCCCGTCTTTCGTTTTTATCGTACCTATGAGGGATTGAAACCAAGAAACCAAAGCGCTCGCTCCGAAACGAACGGGTGTTTTTATCGTACCTATGAGGGATTGAAACACCTGATAATCGTTAGTTGACGGGTTCATCGCTGCCATCGTTTTTATCGTACCTATGAGGGATTGAAACTCCATCCGATGAAGATGAATGTTGCGAAAGTTTTGGAGTTTTTATCGTACCTATGAGGGATTGAAACCGTGAGCAAACGTTTGAGGTGGTTGAGTGTGCAAGTTTTTATCGTACCTATGAGGGATTGAAACCAGCAACGATTGGGATTATGCAACGCGAGCGCAGGTTTTTATCGTACCTATGAGGGATTGAAACACGGCAAACCCTAGCGCTCCGCCAATCGCAGTGGCCGCCGTTTTTATCGTACCTATGAGGGATTGAAACGCAGAAAATGCCTTTTCCACTTCCGCCAACACTCTTTGTTTTTATCGTACCTATGAGGGATTAAAACTTATCCAACTCCCCGTCTTCCACACATATCTGAATCGCGTTTTCACCCACGCAATTTGGTGATCTTTTCTCCTCTTGTGCTGTCTTCGCTGGCAATGTGGAGATGACCCACCATCTTCCCTTGATCCTCGCCACGCGCAAAACTTCTTCTTCGTTCTGTTTTTCTCGCGGCAGCTTTGTTCGATGCGCTATACTTGGATAGAAGGAGCAACATTTGTTTGCTTCCGGATGGGCGTTTGTTTTTGCTTTTTCACGATGGGGGCAAGCAAAGGAAAGAAAGGGGAACGGTTATGCGCTGCAAGCTTCGCGATCTCGGTTTTTCCATCGGCACGCTTCCGGTGGGGAGGCGGAACCAAATCACCGATGTGCCTGGGGTAAAGGTCGGTCATGTGACGATTCGGGAAGAGATGGACGAACGGACGGTGATCCGCACCGGGGTGACGGCGGTGCTGCCGCATGGGGGCAACTGGTTTTTGGAGAAAGTGCCCGCGGCTTGTTTTGTGCTGAATGGGTTTGGGAAAACGGCTGGCCTTGTGCAAGTCGAGGAGCTTGGGACGATCGAGTCGCCGATTATGCTGACGAATACGTTCAGCGTCGGGGCGGTTTGGCAAGGGACGCTGGAATATATGTTGGAGGCGACGCCGGAGATTGGGGATGTGACGGGGTCGGTCAACATTGTCGTCGGGGAATGCAATGACAGCTATTTGAATACGGCGCGGGCGATGGCGGTGACGAAGGAGCATGCGAAACAGGCGATTGCCGCGGCGCGCGTCGAGATGGAAGAAGGGGCGGTTGGCGCGGGTACGGGGATGATGTGTTTCGGGTGGAAAGGGGGCGTCGGCAGTTCGTCGCGGATCGCGGGCGGGATGTATACAGTCGGGGCGCTGGTCGTGAGCAATTTCGGCCGGCGTGAGGAGTTGCGGTTCGTGCCGTATATGCCGCCGTCGTTCGATGAACGGGATGTGCCGCCTGGGTCGATTATGATGATCGTCGCGACTGACGCGCCGCTTGATGCGCGGCAGTTGAAGCGGCTGGCGCGGCGGGCGGCGGTGGGGCTCGGGCGGACGGGAAGCTGCGTCCATCACGGGAGCGGCGACATTGTCATTGCGTTTTCCAATGCTTATACCATTCCCCATTTTTCGGATTCTGCTCTTCAACCGTTCCCTCCGCTCGTCCGTGATGACGCGCCGCTCATGAATGAACTGTTTCAGGCGGCGATTGAGGCGACCGAGGAAGCGATTTGGAATTCGCTTACGATGGCTGAGACGACGACCGGGCGCAACGGGCGGGTGGGGGAGGCGATTCCGTATTCGTTGCTTCGACGGATGGGAGAATGAGCGAAAACGGCCTGAAAGGGATTCCTCTCAGGCCGTTTTTCATTGCCTTGGCCGCGCTGTCAGTGGCGGATGTGAAGGCGGTGCGCCCAGGCGGCGATTTTTTCTTTCATGTCTTCACGCCATGCGCGGTCGTGGGTGGTGGATCCGACCAAAGCCCCTGTGGCGATGAGGAGCAGCCCTGACAAGGCGAAAATGGCCGAAATGGATGCGAATCCTGCGATGGCTCCCGCTGCCGTCGGACCAGCGAGGTTGCCGAGAAAGCGGGAGCTGGCTGTGACGCCGAACACGCGGCCTTGGATGCGGCGCGGGCATTGCGCGTTGATCAGCGCTTGAAGGGCAGGCCATACCCCGCCGACGACAAGCCCTTGCAAGAAGCGCCAGACGTACAATTCATAAAGATGGTCCGTCCATACTTGCGGCAAGGCGAACAGGCCGGAGAGCAGAAGCAACATCGGCAGTGTTTTCTCCTGCCCGATCCGGTCGCCGAGCTTGCCTAAATACGGCGCGCCGATGATCGTGGCGATTCCGGTGATCGAGGAGGCGAGCCCTGATAGAAATGCGAGATTGCGAGAATCGCCGACGAGCGACTGGACGAAAATCGTCATCATCGAGTTGACGCCAAGAACGGCGATTTGCACGAGAAAGGTGGCGACAAACAAGATGACGAGCGGCCGATGGGCGAATACTTCTTTGAAACTGGCATGGCGCTCTTGCGTCTGCGGCGCGACGGGGTCTTTGTCGAGCCAAAAGACGACAGGAAGCAATGTCGCCAAAATGCAAAACCCGGTCACGAGAAACACCGGGCGGAAGCCGAACCAATCGGATAAGGCGCCGCCGATGAGCGGCCCGATGATGTTGCCGGCGATGCTTCCCGTCTGCAGCGTCCCGAGCGCCTCGCCGCTATGGTCTTTTGGCACGACGCGCGCCAAGTACGAAAACGAGACGGTGATGAATCCCGAGAAAAAGCCGACCAAAAAGCGAAGAACAAGCAGCGCCATCGGCGAATGGGCGAACGCCATGCAGCTGGTGATCAGCCCCATGCCAATCCCTGCACGGATGAGGTTGGCGCGCTGGCCGTACTTGTCGGCGAACATGCCCCAAATCGGCGCCATGATGGCCGCCGACAAAAACGTCGCCGAAAAGACAAGACCGGTTCAGACGCTCAACGAATGGTGCTCGGTGACGCCCATTTCCCACAACAGCAGCGACAAAAACGGAATGACCATCGTCATTCCCGCCGACACCATGAAATTGCACAGCCAAAGGATGCGGACGCTTCGTTTCCAGTTCAAGGCAGGTCATCTCCTGTATTCTTTCGTCTCTCTAATTAATTTTAGCACGATGGAAAAACAAAGGAAACGATTTTGCTTATCAATGGGGCAAGACCATGGCATCGGGCATCGTTCAGGCTTGTCGCGGGCTGCATGTGCTTTTGGCCGCCGCTTGTCCAAGGGAGCGAAACAAACGAATCCCCCTTGCCAACTCGGCAAGGGGGTGATCTATGTCAAAAGGGGGGAGGGGAAAATTAGGCGTTATGCGCTTGGGCGTCTTTCCATTTCGCCAGTTCACGTTCCACTTCTTCGTCAAACGGCAAAGGGGACAACACGGCGTTCGTTCCGAATCGGGCGGCTGCCGCTTCGGCTTCTAACGCGATGACGCGCTCTTCCATGCGGGCGAATCCGCGCAGCGCCTCGTCGGCGGAAAAGGAGGCGAGCGCCGAGTCGATTTGCTTCAACGCTTGCGCGGCGTTAACGCGGGTAGCGAGCTCCAGCTGCTTAGCTGCGAGCTCGTCGTACCGCTCGCGCAGTTGGTTTAGACGGTTGGCGACTTCGGCTGTTTTCGCTTTGATGGCGTCGTATTGTTGTTTGTACGCCTCCAGCTTTTTCTCATACAACAGCTTGTCGCGCAAGGCGAGTTTGGCGACGGCTTCTTCGTTGCGCTCGAGCGCCAGTTTCGCTTGGCGGCTCCGTTTTTCAATCGTCGCCTCCGCTTGGGCGATGAGCGTCTCATAGCGCCGCTCGGCGACCCATTGCTGGGCGAGCGCCTGGCGCCCTCGTTCGAGCTGTTCTTCAAGTTCGCGCAAATATTGTTTCGTCATGGCGACAGGGTCTTCCCAGCGGTCGATTTGTTCGTTCACTTCAGCGAGAACGATCGTCTTCATTCGGCGAAAAATGCCCATTTGTTTGTGCCTCCTTTTGAATCGTTTTTTCCCATTCATCAAGCCAATCGGCGGAAACGGATGGCGCCGCTGGCATCAACGCCTCAACAGCAGATGGTTTGCGCGCTTGACGCCGCCCCGAGGCGTACACCGCGGCCAGTGCAAGCAAAATCAACACCCATTTCGGCAGGAGCGCCGCAATCCCTACAGCGACGAGCACCCAGCCGATCCAGCGCTTCGACCGCGCCGCGGCGAGCCATACGGCCCCGACGGCGGCAAGCAAAAGAGGAATGAGCCACTTTAGGAACAACATCGGCATCATCCAGCCATCGCGCCGCTCCATGATGAACTCCCGATGGGGATGACCGAATCCGCCCGGCATGCCGTCAAACGGAGCGCCCGGACGCCCGTGCGCCATCACTTCATGCGGAGCGAGAACGTGAAACAGGCTGACCCCCGCGAGAGCGACAAAGGCGAGCAGAAACACCGCTCGAGCTTTTTTCAATCTCGTCACCTCCTTTTGTGTGGTGGACTGGCTTACGGTTTGTATTGTAGAAGGGGAAGGAGAAAATTAGGTGAAAAGCGAATGTTTTTTGAAGGGGTTTTGAGCATATCATCCATTAGGGGGGAGCTGCGAGATGAACGGTGATGTTCGCATGACATGACGGGGGAGGAAGGAAAGACGTGGTTCGGTCGTATGGGGTTGATGTGGGCGGCGCTTTGTTGGTGTTGTTGTTTTCCTTTTTGTTTCCGACGTTTTATGTTGGATATTATGCGTACGGCTCGTTTTTGGGGTTTGCCATCGGTTCGTTGATCGTCGGCTTGGCGAGAATTCGATGGCATCCGCAGGCGCGGTTCGGCGGTACTCTGATCGGTTCGTTCCTCATCATCGCGGTGTCTGTCCTCATCATCCGCCTGTTTCCGATCGAAATCCGCGATGTCGGAGACTTGGTTATGCAGTATATCAACGCGGTTGTGAATGCGTTGATATATTTGGCATTCTCCACGCCCTCCACCTGTTGCATCGCCTGAAGCAGGGCGACGTTCCGTTTGCGAAAAAACGCTGAAGCGGCTCATAACGTCTGTCTCACCGTTCAAGAATCATTAGTTGAAATGTGAGGAAGAACATGAAAAACTGTTCTCCATCATTGTCCCTTGCATCAGAGAGAAATCATGAAAGAATGATAACGATGGCAAGGGTCGATAGAAAAAAACAAGCTTCTGAAGCAATTACGCTTCAGAAGCTTGTTCGACGGCCGTGGCAAATTGGCGGCGATGTTGGATAGTCAAATAAACGAGTGTTCCCATCATCATGGCAACAACAAATAGAAGCAGCTTGCCGATGTTTTCCCACATAAACGAGAAATCACCGCTTGAGATGACCGCTTTCAATCCGAAAACCGAATACGTCATCGGAAGCCATGCGTTAAAGTGTTGCAACGAGCGTGGAATCAGTTCGAGCGGGAATGTTCCCGCGCTTGTTGTCAATTGCAAAATCAGCACGACAATCGCGATAAATCTTCCTGGATCGCCGAACACGGTAACAAGAAATTGAATGACAGATAAAAATGTGATGCTAGTGACAATGCTAAACACGATAAAGAGCGGGACGCTTTTTACGTGTAAATCGAGTCCAACCAGCAACACGACATCCGCCAGCAGTGCTTGCAAAATCCCGATGCCGATCAAGATGCCGAATTTAGCCAAAAACCAATGCAATGGTGAACGCGGAATCTCCGCTGGTTCGCGAAGCGGAAAGACGATGGAAAGCAACAGCGCTCCGACAAACAATCCAAGTGATAAGAAGTACGGCGTAAACCCTGTTCCGTAGTTCGGCACTTTATTGATTTCTTCCTTGTGGAGATTCACTGGTTGGGCAAACATGTCGTAGACAGCCTTATTGGCTTTGACATCGCTTGCTTGTTCGGCTCCTTCTTTCAATTTATCCGCCAATTCTTTCGAGCCGTCTGTCAGTTGGTTGACACCATCTTGCAAATGTTTTGTCCCGTTCGTTAATTCCTTCGTTCCAGCCGCTACTTGTTGTGAACCGTCCCTCAACTGGCGCGTACCATCTTGAAGCTGATCCGCTCCTTGAGCCAATGTTTGCAGGCCTGAAGAAAGTGTTCCACTGCCATGGGCAAGCTGGCTTGCTCCTTGTGCAGCTTCTTGCATTTTGTCATACATTGTTTTCATGCCGCTGACGAGTTGTTCTTGGCCATTCGCCAGTGCGTCTGCGCCATTGACAAGTTGTTGTTGACCGGCAAGCAGTTCATCGACTCCGCGATCGAGAGCGATGTGCCCTTCATGCAGCTGTTGGGCTCCTTCGTGCAAAGAAGAGGCTCCAGAGTGCAACGATTGGGCGCCGCTATTTAACTGCGCAAGGCCGTTTTCGACTTGCTGGCTTCCCGATGATAGTTTCATGATTTGTTCTTTTAATTGCTCATATACGGCTCTCTGTTGCGCTTGAGGAGTTGTCTTGATGAGCACGTCCAGCTGCGCGCCCAACTGCTCAAGACCGCTTGTGATTTGGGCCGCACCTGTGTGAACTTGTTCGGCTCCTTCCTGCCACTGAGCCAATGAAGCTGTGAGCTTTGCTGCTCCATCGCTCAATTGTTCAGATCCTTGCAAAAGCTGCGGAGTGCGGGCGTCGAGCGCTTGCATTCCCTCATATACGCGTCTTGTCCCTGAAGCAAGATTCGCTGCTCCTTGCTGAGCCTGCTTTGCTCCGGAGAGGAGTTTCTCTTGCCCAGCGGTCATCTGTTTCATCACGTTGTAAAGCGCTTCGGACCCGGTTTGAACTTGCAATGAGCCACTGGCAGCTTGGTGCAGTCCGTCAGTAAAGCTCACGGATTTTTCCGCGAGTGTCGCTAAATGGTGATATAACGTTTCAGTTCCGTCTTGTGCTTTTTTCATGCCATCATACAGTCGGTTTGTTCCGTCTTGTGCTTGGCTGAGTCCGTCATGCAGTTGTGCGGCTCCGTCGCTCGCGTTTGTCAATCCGTCAGCGACAGTTTGAATCGTATCAAACATGCTTTCGGCATATGTTTCTGTTATGGCGTTCGCTACTTCGTTTTTTATTTTTTCAACTGCAGTTTCGCCGATTTGTGCCGATAGAAAGTTAAATCCCTCATTCGGTTTGTAAATGAGCTGCAGTTTTTTCGGATGATCGTCTTGCAGCGTTGTCGCATTCCGGGAAAAATCGTCAGGGATTTGAATGAGCATATAATACTTTTGTTCTTTTAACCCTTTTTCCCCTTCATGTTCGGTTACAAAATGCCAGTCAAACTGCTTGTTCTCTTTTAACTTTTCGACAAGATCTTCCCCAAGATGAATCTCTTTGCCGTTGAGAACCGCCCCTTTGTCTTGGTTGACTACAGCGACGGGAAGTTCATCCAAATGATCGTATGGATCCCAAAATGCCCATAGAAACATGCCGCTGTATAGAAGAGGGATGAATAATACAGCTATGACAGGAATCAGCACTTTGCGGTTGGACAGAATGGCCTTCCATTCTTTTAACCATAATTGAAATGCGTGCATGCCCGAACCTCCTTTGTTTATAATTCTGACTGATTTGTCCATTTAGTCATTTCGCTCCAAAAAGAGAAGGATTATCATGGAGACAATCCTTTCAGCAAATACAGATCAAACAGTTCGGCAATGGTTTGTTGAGACAATGGTTCGTGATCTTTTTCCCATTCAATGCTTAATGCGATGTACATTTTAAACATGAAAAATGCCGTTAACTCTGGATCGCAAGAGCGAATGTCCCCTTTTGCCATCGCTTCTTCAATTTTTTCGCGAATATAGGCAATCATTTCGCGATCAAGGCGTTTCATCACATCTCGTACAGCTGCGGTGCCAATATCCCGCATTTCTTGCAAAAGTTTGATGGTTAATTCATGTTCTTGACGGAATGTAAAAATACGCTGCAAGGCGCGTTGGACGTTTTCGCTGAACGGCAAACGATCATCCATAGCCGCATCCGCTTCATGCTTAATTTCGGATATAACAGAGGAAACGATATGGTCAAGCAGCTCTTCTTTGCTTTTGAAAAATGTATAAATCGTTCCTTTGCCGACATTAGCTATCTTCGCTACTTGATCCATTGTCGTTGCTTTGTAGCCGAACAGCGAAAATGATTGAGTGGCGGCATCAATAATTTGTTGTTTTTTATCCGACATGGGCATTCATCCTTCATTTTTGACTAAATGGACAATTTGGTCATTACGTTTTGAATCATAACATGAATATGTTCGGTTTGCAACAGCAACAAAGTATGATGTTTCGTTTTTCTCACTCAACGGCACGTTCTGTTAGGGGAAGGAAGCCTTCGCCTTACTGTTTTGCCCCCTGGATTTAGCGAGGAAGACGAACAAGAAATTCGGTTCCTTTCCCGATTTGACTATGGACGTGGATCGCGCCGCCGTGGGCGTCGACGATCCATTTGGCGATCGACAGCCCGAGGCCGTGGCCGCCTTGTTGGCGCGAGCGCGCTTTGTCGACGCGGTAAAAGCGGTCGAAAATGCGGCCGATGTCTTCCGGCGGGATGCCGATGCCGGTGTCTTTGACGGAAAGGAACACGTGCTTTGGCTCGGTGCGGATCGACAGCGTCACCTCGCCGCCTTCGGGGGTGTATTTGATCGCGTTGTCGAGCAAAATGTACAACAGCTGCGTCAATTTGTCCGGGTCAGCGGTGACGAGCGCTTGCTCGGGAGCGTGAAAATGCATCGTAATCTGTTTTTTCGCCGCCAGTTCCGACATGAGCTGGAACGTGCGCTCGGCGTGCGGGCGGAAATCGAACGTTTGTTTTGAAAGCTCCAGCGCGGCGTGTTTCGCATCCGCGCGGGCGAGCGTCAACAAGTCGTTCATCAGTTTCGTGATTCGCTTCAATTCGTCACGCAGGCGGTCGAGCAAGCGGCGGGCGAAGTCGTTTTTCATCACATCCTCCTCAAGCGAAAGCGCCTCGACGGACGAGAAGACGACGCTGAGCGGCGTCCGCAGCTCATGAGAGGCGTCGGCGACGAACTGGCGCTGCCGCTCGTACGCTTCTTCAATCGGTGCGAGCGCGCGCTTGGACATAAAGAAGCTGAGCGCCACGCCGACGGCAAGAAACAAAACGGCCAAGCCGATGAGCACAATGAGCAGCCAATGGAACACGCCGAAAAACGACGTGACGTCCATGCCGATATACAGCATGCCCACGAAATCGCCGTGGATGACGAGCGGGTGGGCGGCGGCGAGCACGCGCCAGTCGCGGGCCGCTTCGCGCGCGAGGCCGGGCATATGTTCCGGCAAAGAGACGCTCATGTAGACGGGAGCGCGCTCATTTGCCTTGAGATGGGACAAGGCGTTTAAAAAATACGGACGCAGGCGCGGATGCACTTCATCCCCGGCGAGCAGGCCGCCGTTTGGGCCGATGACGTAAAAAAAGAGTTGGTCTTCGCTTAACAAAATGACATTTTCATCATCAAACAAGTCGAAGTTGCTTTGCTTGAGCAGCACTTGTTCGATCGTATTCGCCTCTTGCTCGGCGAGGCGGCTGATGCGCCGCTCTTGGTCAGAGGTAGCGATCCAGTAAAACAAGGCAGCGGCGATCATGACAAACAAGGCGAGAAACAAGGTGAAAATGCCGCTGTAGAGCGCTGTGAGCCGCCAATGGGCGCGGCGGAACAAGTCGGCGCTTCCTAAGCGGCGCAGCCAGTCGCGCCATTCCCTCCAGTTATTTTTCAATTTTATACCCCACTCCTCGAACGGTTTGGATGACATCGTCTTTCAACTTTTTGCGCAATAATTTGATCGTCGCGTCGATCGTTTTCATTGACACATCGGCATCCCACCCCCAAACGCGGTCCAATATCGTTTCGCGCGGCACGACTTGCCCTTGGTTTTGCACGAGCAAATCGAGAAGCTGAAACTCGCGTGGAGTGAGGAAAATCTCTTCATCGCCGCGATGGAGCGTATGGCTTGTCCGGTTTAAGGTGAAGCCGTGAAACGCCACTTTTTCCTCTTGAAGCGGGACGAACGTGCGCCGGGCGAGCGCCTTGAGCCGCGCGACGAGCTCGTCGATTTCAAACGGTTTGACCAAGTAATCGTCCGCTCCCGCCTCAAGCCCGGTGACGCGGTCATGGACGGCGTCTTTCGCCGTCAACATCAAAATCGCGCCTGTGTAGCCGTTTTGCCTCAACCGTCGACAAATGTCCACCCCATCGCCGTTTGGAAGCATCCAATCGAGCACGACGACATCGTAAAACTCCGCCATGGCGTAATCGTACGCATCTTCGCCTTCCTGCACCCAATCGATATGGTCGATCCCTTTCTTTTTCAATAAGTGAACGATCAGCTCCCCTAGGTGAAGATCGTCCTCGGCCAGCAAAATTTTCATCGCCATTCCTCCCGTTCTGTCTCTCTTCCTTCTTAATCATATCAAATCGTTCGTGAAAAAACGGTGAAAACGCAGCCCATTCGCCGCGCAGAAGGCTGTTCTCTCAAAAAGAATTTTCACCATTTTTTCACCTTCCTTGGCTATCATGATGGACGAAGAGGAAAAGGAGGCAAACGGCGATGAGGAAAATGAGGAATTTGCATCTTTGGATTGGGCTGATCAGTTCGATCTTTTTGCTTGTTGAGGCGGTGACGGGGCTCCTTCTATCCGAGCCGTGGCTGATCGGCCAGACGGAGCGCGGCGAGATGCACCGCGCCGCGCAGGAAAGAATGAACGCGTTCGGGGCGGGGCAGACGTCGGGAGCGGGGGCATCTACGGCCCCGATGGCACCGCGCGCCGAGGGAGGCGGATCGTCGCTCATGATGTTCGTCCGCCAGCTGCACGAAGGGAGAATCGGTTCGCTTGACATCCGCTGGGCGGTTGATGTCGCGGCGGTGGCGATGATCATTTTGACTGCGACGGGGATTTTCCTGTCGATCCGCACGCTCGCAGCCGGGCGGAGGCGGAAGCAGAAGCGGATGACGCCAGCGCCGGAGACGACATAACGTATGCAGAAAGGGATGAAACGATGCATCGGAACAATCGGAGGAAACAGTGCCGCTGGTCCTCCCTTTATGCGAGACCGATCGATGTCGGTGGCATCGTCGTATTTCGCCCGCCATTTCACTGCTTGGCGGCCATTCGCTCGAAGATGCTGCATATTCCATCATGGATCATGAAGGAGGAGATGACCCATGGACATGATGCCATTTGAACCAACCCCAACGCCAGAACCGAAACGCCGCGGCCGCTTCGTATCGTGGCTCGCCGCTTCCGTCGCAGGGGCGGTGATTGGGAGCGCGGCGACGTGGTATGTGGCGCCGAAATGGATGCATGAAGAAACGAATTCCCAAACGGAAACAGCGGAAACGACCGCAAAAAGCGAGGCGCTGCCGCTGCAGCCGACGGCGAACGTCAACACGAACATGATCGCCGCCATTAATAAAGTGGCCGATGCGGTCGTCGGCGTCGTCAACATTCAGAAGCAAGTGGACTTTTTCTCTGATCAAGCGCAAGATACCGAAGCGGGAACGGGGTCGGGCGTCATCTTTAAAAAAGACGGCGATGCGGCCTACATTGTGACGAACAACCATGTCATTGAAGGGGCGAACAAAGTCGAAGTGGCGCTCGCGAACGGGAAAAAAGTGAAAGCCGAGATCGTCGGCGCGGATGCACTCACCGACCTCGCCGTCTTGAAAATCCCTGCTGAAGGGGTGACGAAAGTGGCGAGCTTCGGCGACTCGTCGAAGGTGAAAATCGGCGAGCCTGTCGCGGCGATCGGCAACCCGCTCGGCCTTGACTTGTCGCGGACGGTGACGGAAGGGATCGTCAGCGGCAAACGGACGATGCCTGTTTCGACGTCAGCGGGGGATTGGGAAATCGACGTCATCCAAACGGACGCCGCGATCAACCCGGGCAACAGCGGTGGGGCGCTCATCAACAGCGCGGGGCAAGTGATCGGCATCAACAGCATGAAAATCGCCGAAACGGGCGTCGAAGGGCTCGGCTTTGCGATCCCAAGCGAAAACGTCAAACCGATCGTCGAACAGCTCATGAAAGACGGGAAAATCAAACGCCCGTACCTTGGCGTACAGCTCGTCGATGTGGCCGATTTGTCCGATGACGTCCGCACGGATGAACTGAAATTGCCGTCCGACGTGACAGATGGTGCAGCCATCACGTCCGTCGAACCGTTCTCCCCAGCCGCCGAGGCCGGATTGAAATCGAAAGACGTCATCACGGCGATCAACGGGGAGAAAATCGACAGCGTCAGCGCCTTGCGCAAATATTTGTATACGAAAACATCGGTGGGCGACCGGATTAACGTGACCGTCTACCGCGACAGGTTTGAGACAACGGTTTCCGTCACGCTTAAAGCGAGAGAAAACAGTCAATCGTAAGAAGCAGCGTCTCTTTTCCGCCCAATCGGCGGAGAAGGGGCGCTGTTTTTACGTTTGGCATTCCGACCATGTATATCGGCTTGTCCGCTGCTTGTTCATGGAATGCCGCTGTTGGTCTGTTTGTTTCGCTATAGTGAACTACCCACCACCTACGCTTCGCTTAGAGGTGGGGGCTTCAAGCGACTTGTGTGTGTTCGCTGAACGGTAAGCCACACACAAGAACCCTTTACGCTTCCCTTCGTTCCGAAGGTGTCCGTTCTAGCCATATTCTATCCTATTCGTTGGCTAACGCCAACCGACATTCATCTCCCACTTTCACTGGTGCTGGCGCACCTTCACGTTTAGAAGTAGGAGACTTCTTTCGGAGGGAAGTTAAAGAAGGATTGTGAAACTGAAAAATAGAAGAATATGAAGAGCGATACATTTTCTTTTCTTATCGACAGGCTGTTCCGAGATGGATAACACTCCCTAGGTTTTTCAGATAAGGTGGTAAAGCATTCATATCCTAACTCACATTTCGCATCCTAACGGGGTAGAAAGAAAGGATTTTTTACGGCCGCTCAAGATATCCAGAGTGATCAGGCTGACGATATCGCTGGTTCGGGTTTGGCGTTGGCGATCCACCGGAACCAGCCGGTCAATCAGCTGGGGGAGGCCAAGATCCTTGAAGATGGCGTTTATGATAGTCAAATAGGAACGTTCATCAATCGCACGAATGCGAACGTCCATGGTGTGGAAACTCCTTTGCTTTCCTTGTGCACCAAGGATCGATTCGGCATGGGGACGAAAAAATCCTCCCGATGTTGGTCGAGAGGGTGCGAAATGTGAGTCGTTACTATTTTTGTATTTGTGGAGATGATAAAGTCTTCATTATCGTGGCGTTTACATGAATTCTTGAAACACAAGAAAGGGGATGCCCTATCCTAAAGGGTTCCGTTTTGAGGTGCAAAAACAAAAAAATGGTCGAAAATGACACTATTTTTGACAAATCAATTAGCATTCAATTAAATTAAAAAGCAGGGTAATTGCTAACGGATTCACATTAGGAAGGGAAAATGTTAAATAATACATCAAATAGCAAGGTAATTAGCAATACATTTAAACAAAAATAACAATATAAATCGCAAAGAAAAACGCTCAGATTTTCATTCTGAGCGTTTTTAATACTTATTAGTGTTTCTTATTGAACTGAAGATTCCCATTAATTAAAGAAATGTTTAGTTCTTAACCTCAACAACAAATTCATCAAAAAATTTATTGTCGATAAACACTTTAATTTTCCACAGTCCTGGCGAAGGGAAAGATACTTGCGAACGAGCATGTCCTTGAATTTCTTTATCTTTCGGCGTTAACTTTTCATCTTTAAACAGGATTGGATTGATTTCCTTATTGGTAGTTTGGTGAACAGCCTTTACTTCCCATTCTTTATAAGAAATATCCTCCGAACCCCAAAAATGCCACATCCACTTTTGTCCTTTTCCTGCTTTTACTTCACCACCGATGATGCCTATTTTTCCTTCCTTACCAAACATTTCACCATAGTCCGTAGAGAACGTTGGACTAACTTTCCATGTTTCTTCAGCTTTCTCTACATTATTCGAACAACCTACCAAAAGAAGCAAAAATAAAAGAATACAAGAAATAAATCGTTTCAATGTTTCTCCCCCTATCTTCATTTATAAAAGACGAATAAAATGGTGAGTTTGTTTCTTTATTTATTGAACTAATCTTGTTAATACAATGACTAATTTATTTTAAATCAGCCAATTTCCCTCCTGTCATAATCTCAACCAAGAGAGCCGAGTTTTCTTTTGTTAATTGAGCATATTGACCATCTCTTTTGACAATCTCTAATTTGTCTTTATTAGGGCTAATCCAAACATCTTAAGTTACTGATTTTGCTTCAATGGATTAATCTTTAGTAACAATTTGAAAGGTAAACGTGCCATTTGCACTTCAGCATTTTCCCAATCAGTATCATTTAGTATTTTATTTAACTGTGAAACTTTTTTATTATGAGTGATTTCTTTAGAACCCCCCATCAACAAAAATCACAATTTTTTGTTCTTTGTTTTTTATTTCACTTGCACATCCCGTTACTACAAACAAAAACACTATCCACTAAAGAAAATAAAGCCCTAATTTCCAAATGATTCCCCCCTTTTCTAATTAGACGCTAATTTATCTTTTAGAGTTTCGTATTAAAAAAATTAACAGAACCCATAATATCAACAGAGCTATTTAATATATATTTAACATTAAATACCAAATTCCCTTTAAAAAATCACCCTAATATCCATAGGGCGATTTACTTAAAATAAATGATGTCATTCATGGTGAATTGTCGGTCGGTCATTCCAAGTCTTTGTGCAGGTGTCAGTTTCTTATCATCAAATGATTTATAAGGCAGACAAAAATTATAAAATGTGCGAAGAATCGTTAACGCATATTGAGCGTATTTCGGATTGCAATTGGAATAAATATAACTTTTTCCATCTCCTCTTGCTGTTACAAGAGGTCTTTCTATATACATGCTCATTGAAAAGTTAACCTTCGCATAAGCGGTGCCCACTCCGGTTATACTGTCCCTAAGGAAAAGTATGGAAAAGGAGCGGAATTCTGCATGAAACGTCTCAAAATCACCAACGATCACGGATGGACACCTCGGACACTTCGCAAACAGGAACGGAAAATCAAAAACACCCTTCTTCGCCAACGGGTGATGGCCGTTCGCCTCGTCATGGAAGGCTATTCGGGCAAAGAAGCGGCCTCCATGGTCAACGTGTGCCGACAAACCGTTTCCCATTATGTGTCGCTGTTCAACGAAGGCGGCCTTGAACTCCTGCTTCATCGGGATTTCGCCCCCGGGCGGGAGCCGTTTCTCACCGAAGAACAGCAGGAAAAGATCAAACAGCTTGTGTTGACCACCACTCCCGCCGAACTGGGCTGGGACGTCGCCTCGGCGTGGAACACCAAACTCCTGCAATCCTATGTCGCAAAGCAATTCGGTGTTTCCATTTCCCGCGAAGCGCTGCGAAAACTCCTGCACCGCAAAGGGCTGTCGTGGACACGACCGACGTACACACTGGCGAAAGGGAACCCGGATGAGCAAAAGCAATTGGAAAAGCAAATGGATCTGATCAAAAAACTTGATCACCAAGGACACAGAAGATGCCGTTCTTCTGTACATCGATGAAACCCATATCCGCTCTTACCATGTCTTGCGGTCCACATGGTCAGAAGTCGGCCGCCAAAAACAAGTGCCGACGTTCGGCCATCATGCCCACGTATCGCGGTTTGGCGCGGTCAACATCCACGATGGCGAAACGGTGCTTCATCAAACGACTGCCGTGCCAATGCCGCGACGTTCTTGAATTTCTTGAGAATGCTCAAAGAGCGCTATCCAGACCGTCTCATCGTCTTGGTGTTGGATCACGCCCGCATTCAGCTTGTGGAAAAGGCTGAAAGACACCGTGATCGCCAATGTGTTTCACAAACATCGAAACGATATCGTCCAGGCCATTGCTCGGTTTGTGGACGACATCCACGAACGTCCGCAGGAAGTGCTGCAACGCTTAGGGTGTGCAGGATGACTGAGAAGTTAACTCTTCATGTTGCATGTATATAGAAATTAGGTATTGATTCTCAAGTGCTAAACATAACAAAAGCGAACTGACTGCAGCTGAGCGGGCATGATCCCAAAAATGGAGGAGATCCCGTTCTAAGAGTTACGTCCTTCTGTGTTCCCACACTCTTTCCCGCAACTTGAAAACACAATTCATTATGAAGGGGAGCTTTGTGGGTGCAGGCCAAATGTGTGTTGAACTTGAACAGCCGCTCCCTCACAGAGGAAGGGAACATCGTTCTAACAGGAAGGAACTCTTTTGGTTCTCATCGAATATGGCCATCACTACGGATGAAAGGGGATTTGAAATGGGCCCGAGTGCGCCGCTATGGATGTCCGTGTTGTACTACATTATGTGCATAGCCACCTTGATTGTCGGTATGGCGATGCTGGTGAAAGGAACGGTTCGCCGCTTGTATTCGCTCGTTGCAGTGATCGCAGTGCCGCTCTTTTTTCTGAACAATTTTCACACCATCGCCAGGGTCGGCGTCGATCCGTTCGCCTACTGGCAGCAATCCCTCATCGAGGGGCAATGGTGGGCGTGGCTGTCGCTTGCGTTGTTTCTTTACATCGTCTGGTATTGGGGATGGCTTGTCCAACGCATAGGAGGCCAAAAGGAAGGACGGTCCTGGTGGAAGCGGCAACAATGGATATGGGTGGTGCTGGCGGCTGCCGCGCCTGTCATTGTGTATGGGGTGCAGAGTTTGGATGATTCCGTCGTCTCCTCAGTGAGGACGTATGAGCCGTCTGAGAGCCGCTCGGCGAACGAACCGCTTGGACGCATCTTCTTTTTGTATTCTCACCCGTTTGCGCGAGATTCGTATATCGTGGAGGCGGATGGACTGCACGTGCGCAACGTGGTGACGCTAGAAGCTGCTGGGGTGTCCCAGCTTTCGCGTGGTTCATCAACGAAGGAACTGTTGTTGTGGTCAGATTATACGGGACGGCATGTCTATCGACTGAATCGAGACACATGGACATTGGTCGATCAAGAAGCGGTCTCCAGCCCTCTTTCGTTTGCCTCGATGGAGGGCGAATGGGAGATTCGTTCACTGAATCAAGATGTCAACACTCATAAACTAGAAGTCCGGAAAGGGGGAAAATTGCTATTTTCGAAGCGGTTTCCTCCTTACATTCTTCAAGTTTTGCGTGCAGAGCCGCATTTCTATGTGTTTGCTGATGCGATGGAACAGGAGCACGGTGTATTGTATGTGTTGGATCAGCGCGGTTCCGTAGTGAAGGAAATTTCGTTGCCTACGTCCTTCGCGCGCTCCATGGCGGTCTTTCACGGCCGCCTTGTCATCGCCACGAAACCTCGCCTCACCATCGTGGATCCGCATTCATGGCGAGTGGCCTATTGGGGCATGGGGCAAGAAGAGACGCAGTTCGATCAGCTTTACGTGAAGGGAGACACGCTGTGGGTGAGCTATGTCCAGAGGGGAAAGTCAGGATGGCTTGCGCTGAACGATCAGTTTAAGGTGATGAAGAAGCATGAGCTGCCGTTGGTGTATTGGGAAGCGCGGTTTTACGGCGACTATGTGTATGCATTGTTTGAGCCGCAGGAGGGGAACAAGGCGGACTATGCAGGAGAAATGAACATTTTCCATCTTCGTACAGGCCAACTTGCCGCCAAGTTTACCGTGCCGAAGCAAAAGCACAACTTGCAGACATTTCAGGTGATGGATGAAATACAATAGGAGTAGGGGATAACGATAGGTCCGAGCATGCCGTTATGGATGTTGATTGGATACTGGGCTGTCGGCATCGCCACGTTCATCGCTGGCGTGGCGGCGCGCCGCATCCGTCGAAGGGGGAAAGGGAGATGGGATTCCGCGATTATGAAGAGTTTTGGCCCTTTTATTTGACCCAGCACCGCAAACCGGCGACGCGGAGATGGCATTTTGCCGGGACGAGTTTTGTCTTTTTGTTCGTGATCATCGCGATCGTGACGAGGAACGCGTGGTGGCTGCTCGGCGCTCCAGTGGCCGCCTATGCGCTCGCCTGGTTCAGCCACTTTTTCATTGAAGGAAACAAGCCCGCCACCTTCGGCCATCCGTTTTGGTCGCTTCGGGCCGATTTTCGCATGTACGGGCTCATGCTTACGGGGCAGCTTGGGCGGGAGTTGGAGCGGCTGGGGATTTCAGAGGAATAAAGCGAAGAACGATGAAAAGACCTTCTCCCTGAAGATGTTTCAAAGTTCGAAGGAGTGGGGGCGGCCATTCGAATGATTCAGGGAGAAGGGGGTTGCCTTCTCATGGCTTCAATTGTTCAATCGTTTCTAGCGGCAGTCCGGTCAGTTCATGGATCGTGTCAGCATCAAATCCTTTTGCCAACATTCGTTTCGCAACATCCAACTTTGCTTTCTCCATTCCTTTCTCTATTCCTTTTTCCATTCCTTTTTCCATGCCTTTCTGTTCGTATGACACGATAAGTTCCATGACTTTGGCAGCCTCCTTTTCCTCCACGGTCTTCACCTCATCTCGCAGTCGGACTTCTTCTTCCTCCGATAACCGCAAATACGTTTCGAAAAAGCCGAACAACAGACGCTGTCTCGCCTCATCGAGCTCAAGGCGGGTGAGCATGCGCAAAAATTCCTTTTTCACTTCCACCTTCTCCTCTTCATTATACCCCATTTTGCTTAACAGGGCGGCAGCGACCGGGTTGTCATGGCGGATGTATGTGCGCCATGGGAGTTTGGACAATTCCACCGTCAAAAAACGGAAATCGAGAACGGTCAAAAACGGAAACGAAACGGTGAATGAAGATGGTTCATCGCGGATGGCATCATAGCTGAAGATGGCGATCGGAAGAATGCGGCGGCGGTGTTTTTGAAACAAGCGGCTGAAATAAATGAACATTCGCTCTGAAAACGAGGATTGGATGTAGCTTTGATGTTCGATGTGGACGACGATCAGTCCATCTTCTCCTCTCAGCTTCGTCTCGACCAATAAATCGACTCGATGTTTTTCACCCGCGGTGACATCGGTCAGCACTTCTTCTGATAAAAAGGAAAGGTAGTGAAAGTCAATCTGTTCGTGTACGTGAGGAAAGAAGAGGAGAACAAATTCTTCAAAAAAGGTGCTCAACAACTCTTTAAACAGCCGATCGTGGTCAATGCGCGTTTCTGACATGGTCTTCCTCCCGATATGTTTTTAGATTCGCATAGCTTGATTCGCCTTGCACTATGCAAAATCCTGCCGGTCTCCCTGCATTTTTTCTGCTGTTAGAAGAAGGAAATCAGGGAGGATTGTCGAATTTTGATGACATTGGAAAAATGATGAAACCAACGGCTGCCCTCGCCGTATGTATAAGCGAAGGGGAAAGGAGGGAGGGGAGTTGTTCAGCCATTCGCCTGAAGTTGTGTACGGATGGGTGCTTGTCGTCAGTGCGTTGTTGACGGTTTTGTATTTTTTCTTCAGCGATGTGCTTGACGGTTTGTTCGATGTGGCTGATCATCCGCTGTTCAGTCCGCAGCTAGTTTTATCGTTTTTCATTGTTGGCAGCGCGGTCGGATTGCTGGCGGAATGGTACACAGACTGGGCATCGAGCTTGGTTCTATGGCTTGCCATCGGCGCGGCGCTCGTTGTCGTGTTGCTGTTGCACTTTTTCGTTTTTTTGCCGCTCCGTTCGGCTGAGGCGTCACTTGGGTATACGGACGCCGATTTGGAGGGAACGCTCGCCAAAGTGATCATCCCGGTGCCGCCTGATGGGTTTGGTGAAATTCTCATCTCCCGCAAAAGCGGGGCGGTGGCGAAACCAGCGAAAAGCCTCCATCGCGAGGAAATCGCTGCGGGGGAAGAAGTCGTCATCGTGCAAATGGAAAACGGCATCGCCGTGGTGGAGAGGCACGATCCGTATCAGCTTTCTATCTAACATAACGAAAGGGGAAATGTCATGACTGTTGCACCATGGTTGATTGTCATTGGCGTCGTCGTCCTGCTTCTTGTCGGACTTATTGCCATTTTTATCGCCCGCTACCGCACCGTCGGGCCGGACGAGGCGCTCATTGTGACGGGCAGCTACTTAGGAAGCAAAAACGTTCATGTCGATGAATCGGGAAACAAAATCAAAATCGTCCGCGGCGGCGGCACGTTCGTCGTGCCGATTTTCCAACAGGCTGAGCCGCTGAGCCTATTGTCGATCAAGCTTGACGTGCAAACGCCCGAGGTGTACACCGAACAAGGCGTGCCCGTGATGGCGGACGGGGTGGCCATTATTAAAGTCGGCAGCTCAATCGGCGAAATCGCGACCGCGGCCGAGCAGTTTTTAGGGAAAACACGCCAAGATATGGAAAACGAAGCGAAAGAAGTGCTCGAAGGCCATCTCCGTTCCATTCTCGGGTCAATGACTGTTGAAGAAATTTACAAAAACCGCGACAAGTTTTCGCAAGAAGTGCAGCGTGTCGCGTCGCAAGATTTGGCGAAAATGGGGCTCGTCATCGTCTCGTTTACGATCAAAGACGTGCGCGACAAAAACGGCTACCTTGATGCACTCGGGAAACCGCGCATCGCCCAAGTGAAGCGCGACGCCGACATCGCAACAGCCGAGGCGGAAAAAGAGACGCGCATCAAGCGCGCCGAAGCGGACAAGGAAGCGCGCAAAGCCGAGCTCGAGCGGCTGACGGAAATCGCCGAAGCGGAGAAAATCAACCAACTGAAGCTCGCCGAGTTCCGCCGCGAACAAGACATCGCCAAAGCGCGCGCCGACCAGGCGTATCATTTGGAGGAAGCGAAGGCGAAACAAGAAGTGATGGCCCAACAAATGCAAATCAAAATCATCGAGCGGCAAAAACAAATCGAGCTCGAAGAAAAAGAAATTTTGCGCCGCGAGCGCCAATACGACTCGGAAGTGAAGAAAAAAGCCGATGCCGAGCGCTATGCGATCGAACAAAAAGCGGCGGCGGAAAAGGCGAAACAAATCGCCGAAGCCGATGCGCAAAAGTACCGCGTCGAAACGCTGGCGAAAGCGGAAGCGGAGCGCGTCCGACTCGACGGGTTGGCAAAAGCCGAGGCGGAGAAAGCGAAAGGGGAAGCGGAAGCGGAAATCATCCGACTGAAAGGCCTCGCCGAAGCGGAAGCGAAACAAAAGATCGCCGAAGCGTTCGAGCGCTATGGCCAGGCTGCGGTGCTCGACATGATCATCAAGATGCTTCCGGAGTATGCGAAACAAGTGGCGAGCCCGCTTGCGAACATCGAGAAGCTGACGATCGTCGACACCGGCTCAGGAGCGGGAGGCGGCGCCAACCGCGTCACGGGCTATGCGACGAACTTAATGGCGAGCTTGCAGGAGACGTTGAAAGCGTCAACGGGCATCGATGTGAAGCAGCTGCTCGAGAGCGTCGCCCAGGGTGGAGCGGCCCATGTCCAGCCGCTCGGTGCGCCAGCATCGTCCCAAGAGGCGAAGACAACAGAATGATGCCTATCCTCCCACAGCGCCCTTCGCTTGAACCCGAGGGCGCTGTTTCTCGCCGCCTTGTTCACGACATTCGTCGGAGTTGCGCATGAAGCGTTGTTTCGTTATGATGGGAACGGGTGGAATGGAAAAAAGGAAGTAGGTTGAGAATAATGAAACGAGCTCGAATCATTTATAACCCGACATCAGGGCGGGAGCTGTTTAAGCGCCATTTGCCTGATGTGCTCGTGCGGTTGGAAAAGGCGGGCTATGAAACGTCGTGCCACGCCACCGAAGGGCCGGGGGATGCGACGGAAGCAGCGCGCCAGGCCGTCCTGCGGGAATTTGATCTCGTTGTCGCCGCAGGGGGCGACGGAACGATCAATGAAGTCGTCAACGGCATCGCCGATCAGCCGCATCGGCCGACACTGGGCGTCATTCCCGTTGGGACGACGAACGATTTCGCCCGCGCCATCGGCGTGCCCCGTTCGATTGAAGGGGCGTGCGACGTGATCGCCACGGGCGAGCCCGTCCCGATTGACATCGGCTGTGTGACGAACGAAGACAAAACGCGCTATTTCATCAACATCGCGGGCGGCGGGCGCCTGACCGAGCTCACCTACGAAGTGCCGAGCAAGCTGAAAACGATGCTTGGCCAGCTCGCCTATTACTTGAAAGGGATCGAGATGTTGCCGTCCATCAAGGCGACCGAAGCGCAAATCGAGTATGACGGCAAACTGTTCGAAGGCGAGATTATGATGTTTTTGGTTTCGCTCACGAACTCGGTCGGCGGGTTTGAAAAACTGGCACCCGATTCATCATTGAATGACGGCCTGTTCGATTTTATCATCGTCAAGAAAACGAACTTGGCCGAATTCATCCGCCTTGTCACCCTCGCGGCGCGCGGCGAGCACATCAACGACCCGCACGTCATTTACACGAAAGCGAACCGGGTAAAAGTGCACTCGCCGATGCAGCTGAACTTAGACGGCGAATTCGGCGGCATGCTTCCAGGGGAGTTCGTCAATTTGCGCCGCCATATTGACGTATTGATGCCAAAAGAAAAGGCAGAACAAGTGAGAACAGGAAGATAAGCCTGTTCTTTTCTTATGCCTTTCCCCTATAAAGGGCACGCTACATATACAGAGGAACGGCAGAAAGGAGAACGACATGACGAAGCAGCAACCACCAGTCGCCAAAAACGAGTATTATGACGTCACATTCACCGATTTGACCCACGACGGGCTCGGGGTGGCGAAAGTCGACGGTTTTCCGTTGTTTGTGAAACACGCGCTTCCCGGCGAGCGGGCGAAGGTGAAAGCGATCAAAGTGAAAAAAGGGTATGGGTACGGCCGCCTCGTGGAGCTGTACGAACCAAGCCCCGACCGCGTTGAGCCGCCGTGCCCCGTCTATCGCCAATGCGGCGGCTGCCAGCTGCAACACCTCAGCTACGAAGGCCAGCTGAAAGCGAAGGAAAAGCAGGTGAAAGAAGTGCTCGCCCGCATCGGCAAGCTAGAAGGCGTCACCGTCCATCCCGTCATCGGGATGAAGAACCCATGGCGGTATCGAAACAAGGCGCAAGTGCCCGTTGGCGAGCGCGAAGGGGGCTTGGTGGCGGGCTTTTACAAGGAGCGGACGCATGAAATCATCGATATGGACGCCTGCCTCATCCAGCAAGAGGCGAACGATGTCGTCGTCCAGGCCGTGAAGCGCATCGCCGAGCGCTATGGTATTCCCCCATACGACGAAACCACGCACAAGGGCGTTCTTCGCCATATTGTCGCCCGCTACGGCGCGTCAACTGGCGAGGTGATGGTCGTGCTCGTCACCCGCACGGACCATCTGCCCCACGAACAGGACATTGTCCGTGACATCGTCCGCGCCATTCCGGGCGTGAAATCGATCGTGCAAAACGTCAACCCCGAGCGGACGAACGTCATTTTCGGCGCCAAAACGCGGGTGTTATGGGGAAGCGAGTTCATCACCGACCGCATCGGCGGCATTCAATTCGCCATCTCGGCCCGCTCGTTTTACCAAGTCAACCCCGAACAGACGAAAGTGCTGTATGACAAAGCGCTCGAATACGCGGAGCTGACCGGGCGGGAGACGGTGATCGACGCCTACTGCGGCATCGGCACGATCTCGCTCTTTTTGGCGCGTAAAGCGAAACACGTCTACGGCGTCGAAATCGTCCCCGAAGCGATCGAAGACGCCAAGCGCAACGCCAAACTCAACGGCATCCAAAACGTCACCTTCGAAGTCGGCGCCGCCGAAGACGTCATCCCGCGTTGGTATCAAGAAGGCATCCGCGCCGACTGCTTGGTCGTTGACCCGCCGCGCAAAGGCTGTGACGCCGCGCTGCTTGAGACGATCATCGCCATGAAACCGCCGCGCGTCGTCTACGTCTCGTGTAACCCGGCGACGCTCGCCCGCGACTTGCGCATCCTAGAAGACGGCGGCTACGAAACGATCGAAGTCCAGCCAGTGGACATGTTTCCGCACACGGCGCATGTGGAGTGTGTGGCGAAAATTCGGTTGAGATAAGACAACGGGCCGGTGGATCCGGCCTTGTTGTTTGCAGTCGAATTGGGCAAACGGCCATGACGACACGAATGACATGATAAAGATTTCATCCGCCTGCAAAACTGGGGGCTGGATGAGATTCATCCTATTGAGAATCCACAACACTTGCAAGTGTTCCTCGAACGGTTATGGTGAACGACTCCCGCTTCATGCAAAGCACAGTCGGAGTTTCTTTGCCCCAAATGTCACCCTCTGTCTTCCTGAGCGTCAACCGGCATAAAACGTATTTTTCTTCCCCTTTTGTACCGAAAACCGTATATAATGGAGATTGGAAATCACAAGGAGGTACATAGAAGCCATGCTCACAGGCGAATTGCGCCATAAAGTCGATAAAATATGGGAAACGTTTTGGACAGGCGGGATTACGAACCCGCTGACGGTCATTGAACAGTTTACCTACTTATTGTTCATCAAAGGCTTGGATGAAGTCGAAACACAGCGTGAGCAGGAGGATGCGCTGCTCGGCATTGAATCGGAACGCATCTTTCCTCCCGATAAGCAACACTTGCGCTGGAGCAAATTCAAACATTTTGAAGCCGCCCATATGTACGATGTCGTGTCCAATGAAGTGTTTCCGTTCATCAAAAACTTGCACGGCAATCGGGAATCGGCCTATGCAAAATATATGGGCGACGCCATTTTCATGATCCCGACGCCGCAAATGCTCGTCAAAATCGTCGACGGCATTGACCGCATTCCGATGAAAGACCGCGATACGAAAGGCGACTTGTACGAGTATTTGTTATCGAAAATCGCCACGGCGGGCACGAACGGCCAATTCCGCACCCCGCGCCATATCATTCAAATGATGGTCGAACTGATGAAACCGACGCCGGAAGACATCATCGTCGACCCGGCGGCGGGGTCGGCGGGGTTTTTGGTGGCGGCGGGCGAATATTTGCGCAAGCACCGCAGCGATCTGTTTTTCGTGCAAAGTTTAAAAGAACACTTTAACAACCACATGTTCTACGGCTTTGACATGGACCGGACGATGCTAAGGATTGGCGCGATGAACATGATGCTCCACGGCATTGAAAATCCGAATATTGAATACCGCGATTCACTTTCTGAGCAAAACAAAGATAAAGACAAATACACGCTTGTCCTTGCGAATCCGCCTTTTAAAGGTTCACTAGATTATGAGGCGGTTTCAAGCGACTTGTTAAAAATTACAAAGACAAAGAAAACGGAGCTTTTATTCTTGGCCTTATTCCTGCGCATCTTAAAAACAGGCGGACGCTGTGCCTGCATCGTGCCAGATGGGGTATTGTTCGGCAGCTCGAAGGCGCATAAAGACATCCGCAAAGAAATTGTGGAAAATCATAAATTAGAAGCAATTATTTCCATGCCAAGCGGCGTGTTTAAACCATACGCCGGCGTTTCGACGGCGATTATGATTTTCACGAAAACAGGAGTCGGCGGCACGGATCAAGTATGGTTCTATGACATGAAAGCGGACGGCTACTCATTGGATGACAAGCGCACACCGATTGAGGAAAACGATATTCCGGATATCATTGCGCGCTTCCATAACCGTGAAGCAGAGAAAGAACGGAAACGCACGGAGCAGTCGTTCTTCGTGCCGGTGGAAGAAATTCGCGAAAACGATTATGACCTTTCGATTAATAGATATAAAGAGATTGAGTATGAAGAAGTACAGTATGAAGCGCCAAGTGTGATACTTGAAAAAGTGGAAGCCTTGGAAAAAGAAATTATAAATGGATTAGAGGAATTAAAAAACTTAATAAAGGGATAGAGTGATGCTATGTTTAGTAAATATCAGGACAAGAAATCTTTAAGAAGTTTGCAAAAAAATCCCAATTGGAAGTTATTAAAATTTAGCGATGTTTTAAGAGATGAAACTAAGAATGCAAAAAAAATAAAAAAAGAGGAATACCTTGCACAAGGAAGTTATCCAATTATTGATCAGGGAAAAGACTATATTGCTGGTTTTACCAATGATGGAGACGGTATCTATGATAAATCTCCATTAATCATATTTGGTGATCATACAAGAATATTAAAGTATATTGATTTTCCTATATTTATAGGCGCAGATGGTGCAAAACTACTAAAAAATGTATTCTCGGAGGAAGAAGTTCTTACGAAATACATTTATTATTATCTTCGCACAGTGAATATACCAGACACAGGATATAATCGTCATTTTAAATTTTTAAAAGAAGTTGTAATTCCAATCCCTAGTATAGACTTACAGAAGCGCATTGTTTCTGTACTAGATAAAGCCCAAGAACTCATTGACAAACGAAAAGCTCAAATTGAAGCGTTAGATCAATTAACGCAAAGTGTGTTTTTGGAGATGTTTGGGGATCCAGTAAGTAATCCAAAGGGATGGGATGTTAAGAAATTAAAAGATATTGCGGAAATTGAGGATGGAGATCGAGGTGAAAACTATCCGAAGCAACATGAGCTTGTTAGTGAAGGTATACTTTTTTTGTCTACCTCAAACTTTGTGAACAACAAATTAGACTTATCGAAAGTAACGTATATTACAAAGGAAAAGTTTAGTCAATTGAGAAAAGGAAAATTAAGACGGGGAGATTTAATTGTTACACTGAGGGGATCCATTGGGAATATAGTCATTTTTGATGAAGAAGGTTATGACACAGGGTTCATAAATGCTCAAATGGCGATTCTTAGATTGAAAAATGTTAATCGAATTTTTTTCCAGCAACTTTATACATCTAATAGCTTTCAATTAGTTTTAAAGAAAACACAAACAGGATCTTCTCAACCGCAGCTTCCTTTAAAAAATTTAAAAGAACTTGAGATCATTATTCCACCTTTAGAGTTACAGGAATTATTTGCAGCTACTATACAACAAATAAACTTAAAGAAAGAACTTCTTTTAAAAAGTCAAGCAGAGATACAAAATATGTTTAATTCCCTTATGCAACGCGCATTTAAGGGAGAATTGTTCAACGATTAGAAGGTTAGTTTCGGTCAAAGGAGGGGCGTTTATTGTTATCCAACTTTCATTTTTTAATAGGCAAACCTCATTATGAGAGTTTTACGAATGCGTGTTTAGAGGCGGAGAAAAGTTTGGTTGTGAGTCCGGCGACGTGCGCGATTTTGACGCGCCGTGCGCTGGAGCTGGCGGTGAAGTGGGTGTACAGCTTTGATAGCGCTTTAAAAGTTCCGTATCAAGATAATCTTTCCAGCTTGATTCATGACAACGTCTTTTTGTCCATTATTGATGAAGACTTGTTGCCGTTGTTGCGTTACATTGTCAAACTGGGAAATGTCGCGGTTCATACGAACTCGATGATTACGAGGGAAGAAGCGATTCTTTCCCTGCATCATCTTCATCAGTTTGTGTCATGGATTGATTATTGTTATTCTGACGAATACACTGCTACAGATTTTGATGAATCGTTGCTGCCAATCGGCGAGGAAAAGCGCGAGCGTCCGGAAGAGCTGAAAGATTTATACGAGCGGCTAAGTTCGAAAGACAAGCGTCTTGAGGAAATGATGAAAGAAAACGAACAGCTCCGCGCTCTTCTCACCGCCAAACGGGAAGCGAATACAAAAGAGTATCACTTCCAAGTGGACGAATTAAGCGAATTTGAAACTAGAAAGAAATACATTGATTTAGATTTAAAGTTAGCGGGTTGGGAATTTAAAAAGGACGTTGTTGTGGAATATCCTGTGGTTGGCATGCCGAATCAAGAAGGAGTCGGCTATGTCGATTACGTTCTTTTTGGCGACAACGGAAAGCCGCTTGCGGTTATCGAAGCGAAACGGACAACCGCTGACCCGAACAAAGGAAAGCAACAAGCCAAACTATATGCCGACTGTATTGAAAAAATGCACGGCCAACGTCCGATCATTTTTTACACAAACGGTTTTGAAACGTATATTTGGGACGATCTGAACTATCCGGCGCGGAAGGTTTCCGGCTTTTACAATAAGGAAGAATTAAGCTTGCTTATTGATCGTCGGACGATGAAGAAGCCGCTAAAAAATGTGCAAATCAATGACAACATAACGAATCGCTATTACCAAAAAGAAGCGGTTTTAGCCGTATGTGACGCGCTTGAGAACAAACGGCGCAAAGCGTTGCTTGTCATGGCGACGGGGAGTGGCAAAACTCGGACGGCGATTTCGATTGTCGATGTTCTTACCCGTCATAATTGGGTGAAAAATATTTTGTTTTTAGCGGACCGCAAAACGCTGGTAACGCAAGCGAAAAATAGCTTTAGCCATTTGCTACCGAACTTGACGCTTTGCAATTTGCTCGATAATAAAGATAATCCGGAAGAAAGTCGGATGGTGTTTTCGACGTACCCGACAATGATGAACGCGATTGACGAAGCGAAACGAAAAGACGGCAAACGCCTCTTTACCGTCGGGCATTTTGATTTAATTATCGTCGATGAATCCCACCGCAGTATTTATAAGAAGTACCGAGCAATTTTTGACTATTTTGACGCGATATTGCTTGGGCTTACCGCTACACCAAAGGACGAAATTGACCGCAATACATATGAAGTGTTTGATTTAGAAAACGGTGTGCCGACCTATGCCTATGAGTTAGATCAAGCGGTTCAAGATGGCTATTTAGTGGATTATCGTACCATTGAAACAAAGCTTAAATTTCTTGAAGAGGGCATTCATTACGATGAGTTATCGGATGAAGAAAAAGAACGATATGAAGAAACATTTGATGATGAAGTAGGCGAGGACATTGACAGTGCCGCGTTAAACGAATGGCTGTTTAATGACGATACGATTGATACGGTACTGAGAGATTTAATGGAAAAAGGAATTCGCGTCGAAGGCGGAGACAAACTCGGCAAAACGATTATTTTTGCGAAAAACCATCGCCATGCGGAACGAATCGTGGAGCGCTTTGATCAATTGTTTCCTGAATACAAGGGAGGCTTTGCACGGGTCATTGATTACAGCGTGAACTACTACCAAACATTAATCGATGATTTTTCCGACCGCAACAAATGGCCGCAAATTGCGGTATCGGTCGATATGCTCGATACTGGAGTGGATATTCCGGAAGTCGTCAACCTTGTGTTCTTTAAAAAAGTACGCTCCAAATCAAAGTTTTGGCAAATGATTGGGCGCGGAACCCGTTTATGCAAAGACTTATTCGGAGTCGGGCAAGATAAAACACATTTCCTTATTTTTGATTATTGCGGCAACTTTGAGTTTTTCCGCGAAAATCCAAAAGGAATCGAAGGAAAAGCGGTGGAAAGTTTAACCGAGCGCCTGTTTAACGCCAAAGTCGATATCATTAAGGAGCTTCAGCATTTACAGTACCAAGAAGAAGAGTATATTGCCTATCGCAATGAATTGATTGACGAGGTGCTAGCGAAAATCAATAAGTTAAACGAAGAAAACTTCCGCGTACGCCAACATATTCAATACGTACACAAGTTTAAAAACCGGACTAAATGGGACTCCTTAACAGCGATAGATGTTAATGAAATCAAAGAACATATTTCGCCGCTGATTGTTCCGCTAAACGATGATGAATTGGCGAAACGTTTTGATTTACTCATGTACACGATCGAATTGGCGAAGCTGCAAACGAAAAATGCCACAAAGCCGATTCGGAGTGTGATTCGCACCGCAGAGGCGTTATCTAAGCTCGGTTCAATTCCTCAAGTGATGGAACAAAAATATATCATCGAAAAGGTGCAGACGGAAGAGTTTTGGATCGAAGCCGATATTTTCGAATTGGAAGCCGTTCGCGAAGCGTTGCGTGACTTAGTCAAATTCCTTGAAAAAGAAACGCAAAAAATTTACTATACGAACTTTAAAGACCAAATTTTAGAGGTCAAAGAAAACGGCCCGATGTTTAATGTCAATGATCTGAAAAATTATCGGAAAAAGGTGGAACATTATCTGCACGAACACCGCGATCAGATGGCCATTTACAAGCTGCGAAACAACAAAAAGTTAACGGTGCAAGATTTGAAAACGCTCGAGCATATCCTTTGGAGCGAGCTTGGCACAAAAGACGATTATCAAAGAGAATTCGGAGACACGCCGATTACAAAGCTCGTCCGCCAAATCGTCGGCCTTGACCCACAGGCCGCCAACGAAGCGTTTTCCGAATTTTTATCAAGCGAACGGTTGAACATCCAACAAAGCCGCTTTGTCAAATTGATCGTCGATTACTTTGTGAAAAATGGGGTCATGGACAAGCGGGTGCTTCAGGAGGAACCGTTCAAAACCGTCGGCAGCATTGTTGAACTCTTTCAAGACAACATGGATGACGCGCGGAAGATTATTCGCATTATCGATGAGATTAACCGAAATTCGGAAGAAATTGCGGGGGCGTGAGCGATGGGCGGCATCAACCGGGAAGAGGTTCTCGCGGGAATGGATCAATCGCTGGTTGTGATGGCACGGATGGAGATGCGCTGTCTTTCCTAGGGGCAGTGCACGATAAGGAGCGCTGAACGTGAGCATTTCGTCTCTCATTTTGCTTTTGTTGGTCATGTCGATCGTGTTGTTCGTGTATGGTGTTGTCCAAAAGAGCAAAGCCGCGAAACGGATCGCCTTTGGCCTCTTCGTCGCATCGGTCGGATTGGCCGGTTTTGTCGTGTTTCTCATCGGCTATATGTAACAACAGCCAAAGCCGAACACGCTGTTCTGTGTGTTCGGCTTTGCGTTTGCGGCGATTCAGATGGGGATCATTGGGGGAGATGGGGCTCGCGCTCAAGGCCTCAAGGACTGGCATTAGGGGACCGTTCGAGGCGGATTTCTCTGTCTTGCCTCATCTATCATTTTTGGGCTTCAAAGTTATTTTTAAAAAAAGCGAAGAAAGTCGTTCATTTTTCTACACGAGGACAAGCGCGGGAAATATAAAGAAAATGCAGAAAAGAATGATATATGAAAAAAATATTGAAGCTGAAATGTGTAATATTTATAATATTATTTAAGTTGTGTGTTGTACAACAAAAATAATCAGCTGGCATAGGAGGGATTGGGTTGATTGAAAAGCTTGTAGAAACGGTGAACGGGTGGCTATGGAGTCCTTTTTTGATTGCATTCATTGTTTGTTGCGGTTTGTATTTTAGCATTCGCACCCGTTTCCTGCAAATCCGCCATGCGAAAGAGATGGTCCGGCTTGTGACGACGGGGAAAAGCTCTGAGGCCGGGGTGTCTTCTTTCCAGGCGTTGACGATGTCGTTGTCCGGCCGCATCGGCGTCGGGAACGTGGCCGGGACGGCGACGGGGATTGCGTACGGGGGGCCGGGCGCGGTCTTTTGGATGTGGGTGATCACCTTTATCGGAGCGGCGACCGCGTATGTCGAGTCGACGCTGGCGCAAATTTATAAAGAGGAACAAGACGGACAATACCGCGGCGGTCCGGCGTTCTACATTGAAAAAGGCCTTGGCTGGAAATGGTTTGCGGTGGTGATCGCCGCGGCGATCATTCTCTCGATGGCGGTGCTGATGCCGGGAATTCAAGCAAACTCGATTGCCGACAGCTTTTCGAATGCGTTTGGCATTCCGAAATTGGTGACGGGAATTTTCGTGATTGCCGTTCTTGGCTTTACGATTTTTGGCGGAGTGAAGCGGATCGCGAAAACGGCGGAAATTGTCGTGCCGTTTATGGCAGTTGGCTATTTGTTGGTCGCGATTGCCATTATTGCGGCCAATATTGAGAAAGTCCCGGATGTGTTTGGTTTGATTTTCAAAAGCGCGTTTGGCGCTGATCAAGTGTTTGGCGGCATTCTTGGTTCGGCGGTGATGTGGGGGGTCAAACGCGGCCTTTATGCGAATGAAGCGGGGCAAGGGACGGGCGCCCACCCGGCAGCGGCGGCGGAAGTGTCCCACCCGGCGAAGCAGGGGCTTGTGCAGGCATTTTCGATCTATTTGGACGTGTTCTTGGTCGTGACGGCGACGGCGCTGATGATTTTGTTTACAGGTCAATACAATGTGATCAATGAAAAAACGGGAGAGACGATTGTCGAGCATTTGAAAGGGGTGGAACCGGGCGCAGGGTATACGCAGGCGGCGGTGGACACGCTCTTCCCGGGATTCGGGTCGGCCTTTATTGCGATCGCTCTGTTCTTCTTCGCGTTTACGACGATGTACGCGTATTACTATATTGCCGAGACGAACCTCGCCTATTTGGTGCGCAGTGAAAAGAGGGGAACGGCCTTCTTTGCCTTGAAGCTCATCTTTTTGGCGGCCACGTTCTATGGAACGGTCAAAACGGCGACGACGGCGTGGGCGATGGGCGACATCGGGCTTGGCATCATGGTGTGGCTCAACTTGATTGCGATCTTGTTGTTGTTTAAACCGGCCTATATGGCCTTGAAAGATTACGAAGAACAGCTGAAGCAAGGGAAAGATCCGGAGTTCAACGCGTCGAAATACGGAATCAAGAACGCGGAATTCTGGGAAAATGGATATAAGAGATGGGAAGAAAAGAAAGGGAAGGCATTGTAACAGGTTGATTGGTTGGAGTCGACGGTGTCCCGAACGCAGCGGGACACCCTTTTTTCATCATCATCTATATGGATTAAGGAACACTTTCGTTAGACGTTTTCTAGGATGGTCAGTGATGGGCCGGTTTCAAACTTGTACATGCCGTTGCGAATCGCAACGTTCCTTTTCCCATTTCGGAGGCGCTACATCTTTTTTTTTACCTGAAAGCGCCCTTTTTTGCATAGGATTGTGGCGTTGGTGCGCTCGTAAAGCCAATAAATGGGATAGAGTGTAACAAGAAACACGATGATTGTCGGTACGTGATCGATGATTGGCCAATAAGCTGCAGCATATGTCTTGATTCGGACGGTGATGAAAAGAAACAACGGGACGATGCATGCGGCGGCCAGCAGCAAAAACGGGGTGACCCGCGTTTCTTTCAGCTTCACATCGCAATATGGACATTTCATCGTCCAAGGCGAGGAAAAGCGCATGACGTCCTTGACTGTAATCGGATTTGTGCATTGCGGGCAAGAGATGAAAGGTTCCATTCTTTTCTTCTCCTTCCTTACAGAGCGATAGGGGGCGTATAGATTGTCGCTTGACCCGTTTTTGCGCCCCCGTGAATCCGTGCGATTTTTGTCATCATGATGACTCCTCATCCGCTTCCACCAAATGCTTGAGAGCTGCAAGCCGTTCATCCCAATACGGTTCAAAGAAGGAAAGCCACGTTTTCAGTTCGGCGAGAGGTTCGGGCTCTAGCCTGTACCTTGTTTCGCGTCCAGTTTTCCGACAGCTGACCAAACCTGCTTCCGAAAGCACACGAAGATGTTTATTGACAGCTGTGCGGCTGATTGGGAAGGATTTGGCAATCGCGGCAATCGACAATTCGTTGTCGGCCAGCAGCTGCAACATCTGGCGGCGAGTCGGATCGGCGATGGCGTGAAACACATCGTGCTTCGGCGCGGAAACGGTCCGTTTATCCTTCGAGATATGCGGGAAGTTTTTGGTTGACAATGTTCTCCCACCCGTCATCCATAATCTTGCGAACGACTGTGTGAGGCTGCCCAAATTCGGTTGTTTTGTCCGCATCCCATCCGGAATGGATCAGGGTGAATTCTGTTTTTCCGTCTTCTAATGCTTTTAATTCAAACGTAAGGTGCCAATCTTTTCCCCAGTCAAACCCTAAGCGGTTAGGTGGATCGAGCTCCGTCACTTTGCATGGCGAATCGCCGAATGGCCCTGCGTGCAAAACAAACTGGTGACCTAAAATCGGCTCAAACGTATTCGGCATCCACCACGCCGCAATACCTTCGGATGTCGCCACCGCTTTCCATACTTTTTCAATGGGGGCATTCAATACGATTGTTTTGCGGATTTCCGGCAACGTTTGCTTTGTTTCCACAAGAACTCCTCCATTCATTGGATATGACACCAATAGGTTTTAAAATAAATATATCACCTTTTGGTGTTAAAATCAAATGGAAGGGCCGCAAGCGATGGCGATTGTTTGTACCCTTTCCATTGATTAAGAGAATACGGACGTACATTGCCAGCTTAGGCTTTTCTTTATTATACAGTTTGGGGAACACTGTTCCATTGCGCGAAGTTTCTTTGGATTCGTCCGTTGATCGTGTACAATACATAAAGAGTGACAACACATCGCTCATCTCGGAAGGAGGAAAGCCATTGACAGACAGCGCAAAACAATCGTTCATTACGGACATTCATCAGTTGGATAAAAAAGGAATTGGACAAGCCGTCGTTTGGCATGAAGAGGACGGAAAGAGAAAGAAGCTTAAACTCGCCATTCCGTCTACACTTCCCGGTGAGAAGGTGCGAGTCGTTGTCGATGAGCCAAAACGGCGCAGAGTTCAGGCGCGGTTGGAAGAAGTGATCGAGCCGCATCCGGAACGACTTGAGCCGTCGTGCCCACACTTTGACCGCTGCGGCGGCTGTGTCTGGCAGCACTGGCGCTATGAGGGACAGCTGCGCCATAAAACGGAGCATGTCAAGACGCTCTTGAAAGAGCACGGATTTGACCCTGGCGTTGTCCGCGAGACGATCGGGATGGAACATCCGTGGCATTACCGCAATAAAATGGAGTTTACGTTCTCTCCTGAGGGCCTGCTTGGACTGCACGAGCAAGGGAATTTCCGGCAAGTCATTTCGTTGGAGACATGTCTCATTGCCGGCGAGAAGATCGTCAAAGCCGCTATGGAGGTGGCGCGTTGGGCGCGCGATCATCAGCTGCCTGGGTATCACAAAGACACCCATGAAGGGCTGCTTCGCCACGTCATGGTGCGCGAGTCGTTTGCGACAGGAGAGGTGATGGTGGCGCTCTTTGCGACCGAGGCGCCGGAAGGGGATCTGAAAGAAGCGGCGGCTGATTTGACGGAGCGGATCACGAAGGCGCTCCCGGACGTGAAAAGTTTGCTTTGGCTGGAGAATCGGGCGTGGGCCGACCGCACCCAGGCGGAACGAACGCACGTGCTGGCCGGACGGGATTTCATTTACGATGAATTGTGCGGGTTCCGCTACCGTCTTTGGTTTGATACGTTTTTCCAAACGAACCCGGTGCAGGCGGCCAAATTGGTTGAACTGGCGTTGGAGATGGGCGAGCCCAAGCCCCATGAGAAAATGATCGATCTCTTCTGCGGAGTCGGCACGTTTTCCTTGCCGTTCGCCAAGCGGGTGAAGGCGTTGGCGGGCATTGAAATTGTGGAAACGTCGATCGAGTCGGCGAAACGAAACGCGAAAGACAACGGCGTTGACAATACGTACTTTTTGGCGCGGGATGCACGGCGCGGGATTGATGACGTGTTGGAGCAGTTCGGGCGGCCGGAGCTGCTGCTTTTGGATCCTCCGCGTTCTGGCGCAGGCGGAAAAGTGATGCGCAAAATCGGCCGGGCGCAGCCGGAGCGGGTTGTGTATGTCTCCTGCAATCCGGAGACGTTTGCGTCAGACATTACGGAGCTAGTCCCGTTCGGCTATACATTGAAAACCGTGCAGCCGGTGGACATGTTTCCGCACACGGCGCATGTGGAGTGTTGCGCACTGCTCGTTAAATCCACATAATAAAAAGGAGCGCCCGCTTCCTAATGAAGGAAACGGGCGTTTCGCATACACGTTCAATCGGGGCGTGAAGAATGACCGTTTTGCGAATTTCCGGCGATGTTTTGCATAGCTAACTCCTCCAAAATGGTGAATATCGTGGGGAAAACCGCCAAAGGCTATTGTACCATTTTTTTGTGCGTTTCGGGAAAGGCCGAAAAAGGTGCCAGCTGTATAAGACGCCGACATTTGGATCGGAACGAAGCCATATGCGGAGCCATATGGGGAATAATAAAGCAGGCAGATGACACCTCGTCATAGATGAACGGCTACCGAAGGGGCAGGGTGGAAATGAAAAACCGCCGATGTATTTCCAAGTAGGATGACCGAAACGTCGAACGAATCACATTGGAGGGATGAACAATGGATTTCCAACATATTACTGTCGCCGGAAGCGGCGTGTTAGGCAGCCAAATCGCGTTTCAAACGGCGTTTAAAGGATTTGAGGTATCTGTATACGACATCAATGATGAAGCGATTGAAAAGGCAAAAGGACGCTTTCAGGAATTGATGAAGCGCTATCAGGGAGATTTGGGCGCTTCCGAAGCGGACGTCCGCGCTGCGTACGAGCGGATTTCCTATTATACCGATTTGGCCGAAGCGGTGCGTGATGCCGATTTGGTCATTGAGGCTGTTCCAGAAGTCGCGGACATTAAGATGGAGTTTTACAAAAAGCTCGGGCAGTGCGCGCCGGAGAAAACGATTTTTGCGACGAACACATCAACGATGTTGCCGAGCCAGTTCGCGGAGGCGACCGGACGGCCGGAAAAGTTTTTGGCCCTTCATTTTGCGAATGAGATTTGGCTCCACAACACGGCGGAAGTGATGAAGCATCCAGGAACGGACGAGAAGGTGTTTCAAGCGGTCATCGAGTTTGCCCGGGCGATCGGGATGGTGCCGCTGCCATTGCATAAAGAGCAGCCCGGCTACATTTTGAACTCGCTGCTCGTGCCGTTTCTGGATGCAGCGCAAAGTTTGTACATCCGGGATGTCGCTGATCCGGAAATTATCGACAAAACGTGGATGATCGCCACCGGCTCGCCGAAGGGGCCGTTTGCGATCATGGACGTCGTCGGCATCAATACGGTTTACAACATCGTCAGCGCCAAAGCGAAAGCGGGTGATAAGGAGGCGCGGAGATTGGCGGAACGATTGAAAACGGAGTTTATCGATCAAGGAAAGCTTGGGGTCACAACGGGGGAAGGCTTCTACCGCTATCCGAATCCGCGCTACGAAGACCCTGATTTTCTGAAGGAGTGAAACGAAACGGGGGTCGGCCCAACAGCGGACTGTTGCGCCGCTCCCTTTATGCTAGTCGGGACAATTGTTTGTCCATAGCCGCTTTTTGCGAAGACGATGGACAGTGCAAGTTGAAAGTTTGCAGGGCCAGGCAGCGAAGCAGGCGATTTTGTTTGATTGGTCCGAACGAACTTTCTTGGCTTTGCGCGAACAGCGCTGTTTTTAGCTGTAGCGCTGAAGGGCGTCTGCCAAAAGCTGAGGCAAGGAAGGAGCATCGTTCGGTCCGTAGGCAAACCGGACGAACGTTTCGTCCATGTCAAGCGCCTCTGCGAGCAATCCAGTGATCCCCCGCGCTTTGCGGTCAATCTCTAAAATGGCTTCAACCCCATGCTCGGAGACAAAGAAAATGGCCTCCAGTTCGTCAAGTCGGCCTTTAAACGGTCCGCTTGCCGGCTTGAATTCAAACTCTTGGACAAACGGCAGCCGCCGTTGCCAATAGCGCGGCGCTTGTTCGCATTGGACGTGGTGGAGGCGGAAGCCTAATTGGCGGGCTGCGTCAACAAACGCGGCGACGAGTGGGTGCGGTTCAATCGTGAGATAGTCGCGGTCTTGCGGGTCGAGCGCCATTTTAATGTCAAGGCCGGTTTGCAGCCATACACGCGACGTGCCGATCGTGACCGGCACGTCGTACGGCAAAGCGAATTGAAACGGGATCGTTTTCATTTCGTTCGGCCCGATCGTCAGCGGACCGCTTACTTTGTAGCGCGCCAGTACGGCTTTTTCTTCGAATTTCTTATCATCGATTTCGCGGATGTACGTTGTGACTAATGCCAAATAAATTTCATCGATATGCTGCTCGACGCTGCCGCCGCGAATGTCGACAACCCCTTCGACGGTTTCGCCTTGGACATATTGCGCTTTGGCGAGCTTCGTATCAACAGTGGCGGCACCGATGCCGATGGAGCTTAATAGTTTTTTGAACAATAGGTTCTCCCCCTTTTTGGTTATGTTCCGTCTCGTTTGGGAATACGCGGTTCCTAGTAAAAAGGTTCCATTTTCGTTATAACATAATGTTCGGAGGGGTTCCACTATTTTGGAAGACAAAGAGGTTTTTGCTAAAATGGCGCATATGGATGAGAAGGGCGGGTTATGAATGAAACGGGTCGTTCACGTTGTCGGGGCAGCCATCTTCAATGAACAGGGGGATGTGTTATGCGCGTTGCGTGCGCCAAATATGTCGCTTCCAAACGTGTGGGAGTTTCCCGGCGGCAAAGTGGAGGAAGGGGAAAGTCCGGAAGCGGCCTTAGTCCGGGAAATTCGCGAGGAGCTTGGTTGCACCGTTTCAGTTGGCAAGCTGCTGGCTGATGTATTTCACGAATACGAACATGCCGTGATTCATTTGCGCACGTACGAAGCTTGCCTGACCGATGGGGAGCCGCGGGCGCGGGAGCATGCTGAGCTTCGGTGGGTGCCGCTTCAAGCATTGCGCTCGCTTGAGTGGGCGCCGGCGGACATTCCGACTGTTGAGGCATTGTTGGTCGAGAGGGAAGCGCAGAAGGGCGTTTTGGACGTTCTGATGAGACCGAGATCTATCGCCGATTGAGGTGAAGAAAGCCTGGTTGCGGCCGTTTGCCATGTGGCCGCACCAGGCTCTTTTGGTGTCAGCAGTTAGCGGATGTCAAGTGGGTCGACTGCTTTATCCGTCACGGTGCACGTTTCGGCCAAGGAGAGGTCGGCGGCGGCGTCTTCGGCGGTGACGAGGACGCGCCAGCTCGGGTTTTCGATCAAACGGCAAAAATCAAGAAAGCGCGTTTGAGCGATCGCTTCGTACCACCCGTGGCGGTCCGAGAGCACCACAGTGCGCTCGTATGGGCGGCGCGGAGCGGCTGAAGGTTCCGTGGGCGGCAACAGCCGGTCGGCCGCTTGCTGCAGTTGTTCGATAGCGTCAGCCGACGGCTTTGTCGGGATGGCGTCAAGCCAGGCGTCAATGCAGGCTGCCTCCTCGTCAGTGACGAGGCCGGAGACGGACAGCTGCGTCGGAATCCAGCCGTCAAGCACGATGCGGCCGCGTTTCGTATGAATGTCCCAGTGCGTCGATTCTGAAGCGGCAGGGTCCATCGTAAAGCCGTGGTAATAATGAACGGGGATGCGCCGGCCGTTGTTTTCATGAATCACCGTGGCGCCGACGCGCGGCCGTGTGCCGTCTGTTTCCTGAAGCGCGAATCCGTGGGCGGAAACCGCTTCGCCAAACCAATCGCGGCCGACTTCAAAAAAGTGGACGCCGTGTTCAATGAGAATGCCTCCGCTTCGCCGCTCGTCCCAAAACCAATGGCCTTTGGCGACGCGGTGAGCCGCGTTGTGAAGGCTTGCGTAGTCCACTGGTCCAAGAAGCGCGCGGTGGATGAGTTGCTTGACAGCTTCTGTGAGCGGATGGTAGCGCAAGACGAGATTGACCGCCAACGCCCGGTTTTGGCGGGCGGCAAGCCGGATGTTCGCCCGCAACGCCTCGGCGGTGAGGCCGCCTGGCTTTTCAAGCAGCACATGTTTTCCTTCCTCAAGCGCCCGCTCGGCAAGCGGGGCGTGCAAATGCGGCGGGGTGGTGAGAATGACGATGTCAACATGCGGGTCAACGATCAATTGTTCAGCTTCGCGGTATTCGCGCACGTCGCCCGCCTGCGGCTGACGGCGGCGATAGGCGTCGATGACGCGCTGGCGCTTTGCGTCCGTTCGGCCGGCGACGGCAGCAAGATGAAAGGAAGGAAGCGGGGCGAGCGCGCCGGCTAAAAATTCAGCGAACGCACCGGCGCCGGCGATGCCGACACGGTAACGGAAAAATGAAGAAATCATGGCGTATTCTCCTCCTCCCTCACATATATATAGCATTAACGATGTTCATTATACCGCAAAGAAAAAGAAGAACGAGAAAATGAAAGTTTTGAAATTGGCAAGCATCAATCATTCCTCATCGACACCATCCGACAATCATTTCGCTTGCATAGAAGGAGGAATATTATGTATATTATTATTAGCAACCATCGCAGCCGAGTGCTAGCAATCTATGAACTACTTTCATTTTCTCGTTCATCCGTCAAAAAAGGTGTCTATTTTTGTGAAAAAAAGATATGGAGGGATGACGAAATGAAAGCATTGTTGCTGGCAGGAGGATTAGGCACACGTCTTCGTCCATTGACCGAAAACATCCCCAAACCGATGGCCCCGATTGCGAACCGGCCATGGCTTGAACACCTCATCGTTCATCTTCGCGACCAAGGAGTCAACGAATTTGTCATCGCCGCACATCATTGTTCAGAAGTGATCCGTCGCTATTTCGAAGATGGGAAGCGCTGGAACGTCAAGATTACATACGCGCTCGAACCGTTCCCGCTCGGAACGGCTGGGGCGATCAAAAACGCCGAGCGCTGGCTGAAGGAACGGTTTCTCGTGTTTAACGCCGACATTGTGCATTTGCCGCAATTGATCCCGCTGCTTGATTTCCATCGTCAACATGGCGGTTTGGCGACCATTGTTTTAACGGAAGTAGACGATCCTTCTTCCTATGGGGTGGTCGAACAAGACGATCGTGGGCAAATTTTACGCTTTGTCGAAAAGCCGCGCCGCGAAGAAGCGCCATCGAACCGGATCAATGCCGGCATGTATATTTTCGAGTCGGATGTGATGCGCTATATTCCGGCTGAGCGGGAAGTATCGATTGAACGCGAAACATTCCCGCTGCTGATCGAGAAGAATGTCGGTGTCTATGGCATCGTCAGTGACGGATACTGGCGCGATATGGGGACGCCGGCCCGCTACCGCCAAGTGCATTGGGATGCGTTGCGTCGGGAGTTTCCGATTCCGCTCAAAGGACGTGAAATTCAACCGGGCGTGTTTGTCGGTGAAAACGTGGAGATTGGGTCTGGCGTTTTGTTTGTGCCGCCTGTGCTCATCGGCGACCACGTGAAAATCGGTCCGCAGGCCGTCATTGGCCCGAATGCGGTCATCGGCGACCGCTGCCAAATTGGCGCCCGCGTCCATTGCGCGCAAACCATCGTTTGGGACCGCTCTGTCATCCGCGACCGCAGCCGGTTGCAAAACAGCATTTTCGGCTACCGGACGGTGACGACGGCGGGAGAAGTGTTCGAGGATTCAATCATCAACCAGTTTAAGGAGGCGGTGCAAGCATGATTCGAATCGCGTACGTCAGCACGTATCCGCCGCGGCGGTGCGGGCTGGCGACGTTTACGGAACATTTGCGGCAAAGTATTGACGGCGTCCGCGGACCGTCCGATGGCGACCGCGTCATCGTGTTGTACAACGAAAGCGACGGCGATGACGCCTATCGCCACAACCCGGCGTATTGGCCGCTCCCGGCGCAAAACCGCGCCGCTTATGCCGAGATGGCCAAACGGGTGAATGAAAGCGACATTGACATCGTTTTATTGCAGCATGAGTTCGGCATTTTCGGCGGCGAGGCGGGGGAATACATTCTTGATTTCATCGCCGCGCTCGAAAAGCCGCTTGTGACGACGTTCCATACGGTGTTTGCCGAACCGCCGCTGCCGTACCGCCCGATTCAAGAAAAGATCGCGGCGGCAAGCGATGCGATCATCGTCATGAACCGGCAGGCGATCCCGTATTTGGTCAAAGCGTTTGGCCTGCCGGAAGAAAAAATTGTCTACATTCCGCACGGTGCTCCAGGCCCAAGCAGCGAAAATCGCGATTCGCTTCGCCGCCGCCTCGGATTCAGCGGCCGCAAAGTGATGTTGACGTTCGGGCTTCTAAGCCGCGGCAAAGGCATTGAGTCAGTCTTGACCGCATTGCCGGAGGTTGTTCGCAAGGTGCCGGAAGCCCTGTATGTCATCGCCGGACAGACGCACCCAGAAGTGAAAAAGAGGGAAGGAGAAGCATATCGCGAGGAGTTGAAATCGCTCATTCACCGTTTAGGGCTTGAGCGCCATGTCCACATGGAAGCTCGGTATTTCAGCGAAGAGGAATTGATCGATTATTTGACGGCGTGCGATCTATACGTCACCCCGTACCCGGGCATGCAGCAAATCACAAGCGGCACACTTGCCTATGCGGTCGGCGTCGGCCGTCCGGTCGTTTCGACGCCGTATGAGCATGCGCGCGATTTGTTGCAAGGTTGTGAAGAGCTGTTGTTGCCGTATGGCGATACGACCGCCTGGGAAGAGCGGCTCGGGCAGCTGTTGGCCGACGAGGCGGCGCTGAAGCGATGGGAGGAAAAGGTGCGCCAAATCGGGGCAAACACGCATTGGCCGCGCGTCGGCGAACAGCATGTCGCCTTGTTTGCGCGCATGTGCGACGCGAAACGTGGGGAGGTGAAGACCATTGGCACCGTCAGTCATTAAGTTCGACCATCTCGAGCGCATGACTGACGACACCGGATTGCTTGAGCATAGCCTTGGCCGCATCCCGCGCCGTCGCGAGGGTTATTCGACCGATGACAACGCCCGCGCCATTTGGGCGTGCCTGGAATGGCTGGCGCTATGTGAAGACAAAGGAGAGAAAGAGCGGCTGCACCGTTTGCTTGACCGGTATTTGGCGTTTTTGCTTTGGGCGCAAAACGATGATGGCACGTTCCATAACAACTTTTTCTTCGATCGGACAAAAGAAGAGGAAACGCCGTCAGACGACTGCTTCGGGCGGTCGTTTTGGGCGGCGGCGTTGGCTTACGTTCGCCTCAGCGATCCGGCGCGGCGCGAGGCGGCAGCAGATATGTTGCGGCGGGCCATGCCGGCGGCTTGGGAGCTTCGTTCGCTGCGCGGCGTCGCCTGGGGGGTGGCCACTTGCGGCGTCTTATTGACAGAAGGACGCCCGCTTGGCGTCGATCAAGAGGAAGTGGCAGCTTTGGCTGCACGGCTTGAGCAGCGGCTGCTTGCGGCGTATTGGGAGCATGCTGGCGACGATTGGCATTGGTATGAGCCGGAGTTGACGTACGCCAACGGGGTGCTGCCGTGGGCGCTTTGGACGGCATATCGGCGCGCGCCGCGGGATGAGGTGAAGGAAGTGGCGGAAAAAAGCCTTGCTTTCCTTATTGAAAAAATGAGCGGACCGGGAGGTGTCATCCGTCCGGTCGGCAACCGCGGCTGGTGCAGCCGCCGCTACCGCGCTGATTGGGATCAACAGCCGCTTGATGTGATGAAGCTCGCTTTGGCGGCGCGCGAAGCGTATTGGGCAACGGACGACGAGCGTTATCGCGGCGTCGTCCGCCGCTGCCTCGCTTGGTTTTACGGACAAAACGACGGCAACGCGCCGCTTGCGGACCCAAGCGACGGCAGTTGCTGCGACGGGCTTGGCCCGAACGGCCCAAACCCGAATCGGGGGGCGGAGTCAACATTGTCGTACTTGTTAACAGCAGCAATCGCTCAATCGATTTCGGTGGAGGTGGTTGTCGATGAATACGTCAACAACGAAACCGTTCGCATGGCCGGCACACGTGTTTAAAGAATACGACATCCGCGGACGAGCCGGTGAGGAGCTCGATGAGTCGTTCGCGTATTGGCTCGGACGGGCCTTTGCCGACATGATGCAAAAGGAAGGCGAGAAGAGGGCGGTTGTCGGTCATGACAATCGTCTGTCATCGCCTGGCTTGCATCGGGCGCTCAAAGATGGGCTGCTCGATGGCGGCTGCGATGTCGTCGATATTGGGCTTTCGACGACGCCGATGTTTTACTACAGCTTATACTACACGAATATTCCATGCGGCATGATCATCACCGCCAGCCATAACCCAGGGGATGAGAACGGATTTAAAATTGCCATGGGAAAAACGACAATTTATGGCGAGCGCATCCAAGCGCTGCGGCGGGCGATGGAGCGGCTCAGCCAGGAACAGCCGCGTCCTGAAACAGCGCGCGGGCGCGAGGAAACGCTTGACCTTGCTCCGGCATATATCAATATGTTGAAGGAGAAAATTAAGCTCGGTCCGCGCAAGCTGAAGGTCGTCGTCGACTGCGGCAACGGCACCCCATCGATCATTGCACCACAAGTGCTCAAAGAATGGGGGTGCGATGTCGTCCCGCTTTACTGTGAATCCGATCCGACGTTTCCGAACCATCATCCGGACCCGGTCGTGCCGGAGAACTTAACGGACTTGATTGAGATGGTGCGCAAGGAGCAGGCTGATCTTGGCATCGCGTTTGACGGCGACGGCGATCGGATCGGGGTTGTGGATGAAACGGGTGCGATCCGTTGGGGCGACCAACTGATGGTGCTGTTCTGGCGCGAGATTCTTAAGCGCCATCCGGGAGCCGACGCGCCCGTCGAAGTGAAATGTTCGCAAGCGCTTGTTGAGGAAATTGAGCGGCTCGGCGGGAAACCGTTCTTCCATCGCACCGGCCATTCGCACGTCAAAGCGACGTTGCGCCGTCGTCCGGAGATTCCATTTGCCGGTGAAATGTCTGGTCATTTGTTCTTCAATGATGAGTTTTACGGCTATGACGATGCGCTGTACGCCGCTGGGCGCCTGCTTCGATTACTGTCGCACGATGAGCGCCCGCTGTCCGAGTGGTTTGCCGATGTGCCGCGGTACGCGGCGACGCCGGAGACGCGAGTTGCTTGCCCGGAAGAGAAAAAAGCGGCTGCCATTGCCGCGGTGAAAAATCGGTTCGCTGGCCGCTATCCGGTTATTGACGTTGATGGCGCCCGCATCCAGTTCCCGGAAGGCTGGGGGTTGGTGCGGCCGTCGAACACCCAGCCGATTCTTGTGTTGCGTGCAGAAGCCAAGACGGAGGTTGCATTGGCGGAGATTAAGCGGCAGCTGGCTGATTGCCTCGCCACCCTTGAATTGCGCATTGACTGGTGACGCCTTTTCTCCGAATGGTCTGCGCTTGTCGCCCTCTGTCCGTTTCAAAAGATTTGTTCCGGCGTGGGTCGTCCGTAGGGCTCCCACGCCGGTTTATTTTTGTTGTGAGGGGGCTCATGCTTGATTTCTTGCAAATGGTTTGTCCATAATAGATAAGGATAAAAATGTATTGTAGGAGAGTTGAAGGCGTGGTGATCCGTGAATCGTTGCAATATATTCAAGATGCATACGCGGCATTGACGGAGTTGAGCATGCTGATCGTCGATGATCACGGCGCTCCCGTGACGAAAGTATCGAATATGACCGAGTTGGCGGAGTTCGTTTTGTTTGCCGCTAAAAGGGAAGCGCCATCGTTTTTCTGCCCGCAGGAGCTTGTCATGGACGGATGGCAGCGTCCATCGGTCGTGCCGGTCGGGCGTTTTGGCATGAAGAGCATCGTCGCTCCCGTGTTTGTCGATGAGAAGGCGGAATATTGGATTTGGGCAGGCGTGTTTATCGAGGAAGAAACGAAATGGCTCATTTGCGAACAACCGCTGATGGACACTGGAGAATGGATGTCAGCGATCGAACAGGTGGCGGCGTTGCCGGCGCGGGCGGTCGAAGCGAAGTTAAAAGATATAGAAAAGATGGCGGTCATATGCGGGGAATTAATCAGCGGCGAGCGCCGCAAGCAACAATGCTGTGAATACGGAAAACGGCTCGAAGCAGTGGTTGCGGACAGCTCCGCCCTAGCGGACGTGGACAAGCTGCTTTTTGAGTTGCGGGCGTTCGATGAACGCGTCGATATGGCGTTGTATATCGCCAAATGTCCGCAAGGATGGATGGTGGCGGCGGCAAGCGGGGAAAAGGCCGGAAAGCTGCGCGGCAAGATGATCGATGCGTTGTTTCCGCCGCTTTCGTCTTCGGAGCCGCCGCTTCGTTCGGTTTACGTTCAAGATGCCGCTTTGGATCCACGCTTTTCCTTTTTTGTTCGCCATGGCATCCGTCCGAAAGCGATGATTGCGTATCCGGCGACGTACGGGAAAGCAGTGGAAGGATGGATCATGATCGGCAGCGAGGCGTCCTCTTCACTGCCGGCGGCGCTTCGTTCGGTCGGTTCCGCCCTCGTTCAACATTGGCTGCTCCTGGCTAAATGTACAGAGGTTGATATGAAAATGGACCGCCACTTGATGCGCCTGTCGATGTTGATGGAAATTGGACGGGCCATGCGTGTGGTGCAGAACGAGGAAGACATCATCCGGATGATGGCCGAATTTGCCGCGGAGCTCGCTTACGGCGATTTCGTCTGCGTGGTATGGTCTAGCGATGGCCAAACAGCCGTTGTCCGCGAAGGAGCGATGGACGTAGAAATGGCTGTTCGTTATCGGGATGATGTCTGCCGTCGCTATGGCTGTCACGGCGAGAAGGCGAAAAGCGAGGTGCCGGCGCTGCTTGATGTTGAGGGCAAATCGGTGATGGAAGTGCCGTTTTTCGTCAGCGATGGCCGCTATGGCGTTCTCGCCGTTCATATAAAGAAAGAAAGGGAAGCGAAAGAGGCGGAAGTGTATATGACGGCGTTGGCCGCGATTGGGGCGATGATGATCAGCGGCAAGGCTCACGGTGGGAATGATGGGACGGTCAATATCGACATGTTGTCCAAGCAGTTGACAGCCCGGGAGATGGATGTATTGGAGCTGCTCATTCAAGGCTGCAGCAATCGCGAAATTTCAGAACGGCTGTTCATTAGCGTCCATACCGTGAAAAATCATATTACAAACATTTTTCAAAAAATTGGCGTCAACGATCGGTCACAGTTGATTGCCCTTGTGTATCAACTAAACCACCGCCGGCAGCGCCGTTAAGGGGGACATCATTGGACGATGGGTGCCATGATGTCTTTTTTTTTTGGATGTAGGAAATTGGAATGAGCCCCATTTTGTATTATAATGAATTGTAGTAAATAAGAACTATTTTTCGATAGATGGAACAATAAAGGAGAAAAATAGCATTCGAATCCGTTTTCCCCAGCGCTGGAACGTGCGATAGTGGAAAAGCTGCCATGTTGCTTTGGCCGGTGTATAAGCATAACAAAGATAGGGGAAATGCCGATGAAGCCCAGGACCATGATCCGAACGATGGCGATCATGAAAACGGCGGACATTTTAAAAGCGATGGACATTACCGAGGAACTGGCGAAGAGAATGGGGTTTTTGCCGCGTGATTGCCTTTTTCTTCGGCTCGCGACAGAGGAAGCGTGCACGAATGCATATGAATATTGTCAAAAAACAAGAAAACTGCCATTTAGGATATTTTGGAAAATGGAAGCGAGACAGTTGATGATCATTGTCAAACAGCGAGGAGGATGCTTCTCCGTAGCCCAAACCGATGTCGTCAACACAGGGCCGCGTGGCAGAGGGCTGCAGCTGATCACCCATATTGTCGATGATGTATACGTGAAGCGAGCAGGAAACAACGTCTTGTTTTGCATGTGCAAATGCAAAAAAATGAGTGACCATTGGAGGAAACAAGATGGAGACAAAACAAGGGGCAATTTGCACGCTGACATGGGCAGAAGATATTACCTTAAACCAGGCGTGTTGATTATCCAATAAAATCCAAAGGGTATAGAAAAAAGAGCACCTTTCCTGTAGAATGTGAGTAGCGACACAAACAAACCCAGGAGGTGCTCTCTATGAACAAGCATACCACACTCCCGAATTTGATGCAAAAACTTGTTTCGGATGAAGAGATTCAACTGATTGCCGAAGCGGTTGGGTATCGTGATTCGTCTCGAACCTTTACGTTGCGCGAGTTGATTCACTTCTTCCTGCTGGCCGCCATGCATCAATGGAAAAGCTTTCGCCACGGAGCCGATGTGGGGCCTCTGTATGGATTGCCGCGATTCCATTATTCAACTGTATCCAAGAAAGCGAAAGAAGTTCCCTATGACATCATGAAACGCTTGTTGGCGTTGATCATTTCCAAGTGCAACCGCCAAACCCGCCGTTCGCTTCGGTTTCCCAAACCGCTTCGGGTGGTGGATTCGACGACCGTCACGGTCGGGAAAAACCGCCTGCCATGGGCGCCGTATCACGGCGAACGCGCCGGAGTGAAGCTGCACGTCGCGTATTCGCCGGAATCCTCGTTGCCGGCAGACGTGGTGGAAACCATCGGACTGCGTCACGATGGCCCGGTGGGAGAACAGTTGACGAACGCTCAACAAGTGCTGGTGGAAGACCGGGCGTATTTCAAAATCGAACGCCTCGATCGATTTGTGGAGCAGCATCAGCTCTTTGTCATTCGGATGAAGGACAACATCGAACTTCATCAGAAAAAAAGCTTGAAACGCCTTTCCAGCACATCTTCATCGGTTCAAGCCGACTTCACGTGCCAGTTGGGAACGAAACAATACCGCTCCACCAAGCGTCACCGGGTGGTGATCTTTCGAGATGCGAATGGCCGCGACATTCGGGTCGTGACGAACCTCTTCCATGCGTCTGCGGAAACCATTGCCGACATGTACCAACAACGTTGGACTGTTGAGGTCTTTTTCCGTTGGGTGAAGCAATATCTGAATGTCCCGACCTTGTTTGGCACGACGGAAAATGCGGTATACAACCAACTGTTTGCGGCGTTCATCGCGTATGTGTTGCTGCGATGGCTGTATGATCAAACCAAAAAACAGACGAACGTCTCTCTTTCCTTCATTTCGTTCGTTCGCCGTTTTTTCTCTGGGCAGCTTCCTCTCGATTGGAAATCCGGGATGGCCGCTGCTTTGTTTGAGTATGCCCAAATTTATGGAAGGCGTATGTCTAATTTTGGATAATCAACACTCGTGACCTTAAACAACGTCGAATCATTCCGTCAAGCGCTGGAGAGGTTGCTGGACAAACGAGCGGACCAATTGATCGTCAACATGGAGGGGGTCAACTACATAAACAGCGCCGGACTCGGTGTCATCGCTGACAGCGTCATGGAGGCGAGAGCCCGACAAAAAGAGTTGGTCATTGCCGGAGTGGAAGGGTCGCTTGCAGAAATTTTCCATATTGTCAAATTTTCTTCGTTTATCAAACTATTTGCCACAGAGAAGGAAGCCATGGATTATTTCAGTGGAGAATGACGTTCTATGGTGGATGGGTTTTGGGAACATGTTCAACGTTATGACCACCTCGCGTGGCGGGAGTTGCTTCTCGGCTTGGAAAAAATGAATGTGTTCGTTGGGCCGGGCGACTATGTGTATTGGCTCGCAACGCCGGAACGAAGGCGGCTCTTGTTCATTTCGTCATCATGCGAGCAGCTGTACGGCCTGCCTCCGGACGACTTTTACCGCGATCAAGACATATGGGCAAAGGTGGCTTACCCAGATGACCGCGCCAAGGCGGAAAGAAAATGGTCGCTTCTTTCAGGAGCGGATGCGGGCGCCCAGACGTATCGCATCATCAATCAGCGGGATGGCTCTGTCCGTTGGGTGCTTGAACGGACGTTTCCTGTGCTTGATCAATTCGGGGAAGTGAGGCTCGTCAGCGGGTTTGTCGCTGATCTGACAGAAGCAAAGCGAAACGAGAATGAACGACAGCTCGCTGAACAAGTGTACAAAGCGATGGAACAGGCGATGCTCGTCACCGATGGCCAGTTTGTCGTTCAGTTTGTCAATCCGGCGTTCACAAAAATCACTGGTCATGATGTAGAGATTGTCGGTCAGCCGTTGCATACGCTTTACGCGGGTTATTACGAGGCCTGGCTTTATGAGGTGATTCAAGCGAGCACTGGGGAAAGTGGAGAATGGAGGGGGTGGGTGCGCTGGCGGCGGAAAAACGGTTCGGTCTATGTCAGGCAGACGACGGTGCGGGCTGTGCCCGGCCATGATGGAGAAATCGCGTTTTACTTGTTTTTATTTGCCGGTCCAACTTACGAGAACCTATACATCGCAGCGATGAAAGATGACTTGCGGCTGGCCCGCGAGGTGCAAAAGCGCGTGTTGAGCAAGCCGTTGTCGGCCAAAGGAATCCAGATTGCCGGAACGTACATCCCATCGCGGGAGCTGGGTGGCGATATGTACGCCTGGTATCCGATCGACAAACAGCGGTACGGCATTTTTTTAATGGATGTGATGGGTCATGGGGCAGCGGCTTCGCTCATTTGCATGTCGGTCCGCTCGCTCTTAAACGGCGTCATCCGCAAAGGGATCGTTCCGACGGAAGTGTTTCGCGAGTTGAACCGCCATATGCGCCAGTTGTACCATGAAAACGGGCGGATGACGTATTATTTCACCGCCGTATATGTTCTGGTGGATGTCAAGGAACGGATGATTGAATATGCATCAGCCGGCCATCCGCCGGGGTTTTTGTTCCAACCGGATGGAACGGTGGCGGAGTTGGACCGCGGCTGCGCGCCGATCGGGCTGCTTCCGCGCCTTTTTGTCGACAGCGGCCGGTTGCGCTACGAGCCGGGGGCGACGCTTGTGTTGTATTCCGACGGGGCGATCGAAGGGGAAACGGGTTCCGTCCGGCAAAAGATTGAAGCGTTCCGCGATGCGCTGGCGCCGCATATTTTATTGGACGAGCAAGTGCTTTTGGACCATCTGCGCCGCCATTTTGCGCAAAAAGGGCCGCTTCCAGACGATTTTTCGGCTGTGGTGGCGAAGCTGGGCTAAAGAAATTGCTGCAAGAAGATCGATTCCATCATCTTGAGCGTGTGCAGCAGGGACCACCGCATCGAAGCAAAAAATCGATGTGATGTCGAAAAAACCGATTTTCTTTTATACGCCATTTACGGTAAAATGAAGACAATTATACTGTTAATGGAGAATACAATATAGAAAAGGCAACAGGAGGGAAGGCATATGGCGGTGACAAATCCGGCTGGATTTTGGAAGCGGCTGTTGGCTAACTTGTTGGATGCGATTGTCGTCGGTATTCCGATTTCGATCATCGGCTATTTCATCACTGGCAGTTGGGAAACGAACTGGTTTACGTCATTAGCGAACATCCTTTACGCGTTAATCGTTCCGGCTGTTTGGTACGGATATACGGTCGGCAAGCGGATGCTTGGCATCCGGATTGCGAAAGTCAACGGCGGAAAAGTCGGCATCGGCACGATGTTTTTGCGCTCGTTCGTTGGCGGACTCGTATACTTTATCACGTTCGGCATTGGTCTCATCATTAGTGCGATTATGGTCGCGGCGAGAGAAGACAAACGCTCCATTCACGATTTTATCGCTGGAACGTATGTGACAACGGAAAAACCGGCGGTGTAAAGCGGAAAACAACAGGTGGTGCCCCAATCGAACGGGGCGCCTTTTCTTATTTTCGTCACCGATTATAGGCGATCAAAAGCATGATGTTTTTGAGCGGGTCCTTGTTAGATCAGAAAACTTTGCAACCACCCCTATTCATGATTAGGGCTAGGAAGGAAAATGAACGTTCATTCACGAATCTATTTATGTGGTAAAGAAATAAGAAAGGTGTTTGCATCATGGCAAAAGGAGGAGAGCGTTTTGTCATTAGCAAGTTATATCATCCGCACCATGTTCATCGTCATCCCTGGCACAGCGGCGATCGGCATGGCCACATGCCTGGTCAACGGCATTCGCGGGGCGGCATTTTGGTGGACGCTTGTTGCTACGGTGCTGTTTGGCGCGATGCTCGGCTTCGTTTCGGCAACGCTCAACTATCGACGGTTTGTTGCCCCGATTGCCGTTATTAACGAACATTTAGGCAAGATGACAAGCGGAGATTTGACGGTGCGCATACCGCTTGATCGCGTGCAGCAGCTGCGGCCGATTGCGGCGTCGTTAAACGATATGGCAAACGCTTGGCAAAGTGTGATGGGGCAAATCCAACATCATGCCGAAGAAGTAGCGCAATATTCTCAGCAGCTTGCCGCCGTCGCCGAACAGACGACGAAAGCGACAGAGCAAATTGCGACAACGATGGAAACGCTTGCGGCAAGTGCGGAGGAGCAGGCCGATGCTGTCCGCACCACCGCCGCGTCCGTGCATGATATTTCCCAAACATTGAGCGACGTCGCTTTCCATACGAAAGAAGTGGCGCACCGGGCTGAGAAAACATCGGCGAAAGCAGAGGACGGCAAGCAGTCAATCGGACAAATGTCCGAGCAAATGCAGTTCATTTACGATCATGTGCAAACGCTCGGCCAGGTGGTGAAAGGGCTTGGGGAGCGCTCCAACGAGATTGGACAGATTACGGAAGCGATCACCGGCATTGCGTCGCAGACGAATTTGTTGGCGCTCAATGCGGCGATCGAAGCGGCGCGCGCCGGCGAGCAAGGGAAAGGGTTTGCGGTTGTCGCGGATGAAGTGCGGAAGCTCGCAGAACAATCAGCGCGCTCAGCGCAACAAATTTCCGAGCTGATCGGTTACATTCAAGAAGAAACGAAGCGGGCGGTTGCGTCTGCCGAACAGGTGATCTCCGAAGTGGCGAAAGGATTGAACGTGGCGGCGGCATGCGGCCAATCATTTGCCCATATTCGCGAGGAGGTCGGCCAAGTGAGCAAACAAATTGGACAAGTATCGTCCGCCATCGAGCAAATGACGGAGCATGCCCGCCAAGTGAACGACGCACTCCAACAGATGACCAATATTGTCGAACAGTCAGCGTCCGGTGCGGCCAACGTATCGGCAGCGACGCAGGAACAAATGGCTTCCGTCGAGGAAATCGCCTCTTCGTCGACATCGCTCGGTCAGATGGCGGACGAGATGCGGGCAATGCTGAAGAAATTTTCTGTGTGAGTGAGGAAAAGGACGCTTTCTTCGAGAAAGAGGGGCTTTCAAACGACGTGTGGGAGTCAACGTTTGGAATAAAATGGTTTGCATCTTTGCCAATTGCCTGATAAAATAAAAAAGTCAGTCATCATTGTGATACGCTTATCTGCTGGGGGAGTCCGAGAGCCGGGCTGAGAAAAGAACGCGATGAAGTTCTTTGACCCTTTGAACCTGATCTGGGTCATGCCAGCGTAGGGAAGCAGGCAGCGGGAACAGATGGACGCACAGGCTGTTCATTTGGCCTTTTTGCCTTGATCGGGTTCCGTTCGTTTTGCGGAACCCGTTTTTGCGTAAATATCCCCCGTTTTTGCCTCTCTTTTGCTGGTGCGGCTGCAGGTCTCAACCACCATTTCAAAGGAGGAAAGCCGCATGGAAAACATCCGCTCGTTCATGTCATTTCCAGCTAGCCGCAAGGTGTACATTGAAGGATCGCGCAAGGATGTGCGCGTGCCGATGAGAGAGATCGTGTTGTCGCCGACGAAAACGCCGCAAGGAACGGTGGAAAACGAGCCGGTGCGCGTCTATGACACAACCGGTCCATACACCGATCCTCATTTTGAGCCGGACGTCGAAAAAGGATTGCCGCCTCTTCGCCGCAACTGGATTGTTGAGCGCGGCGATGTCGAAGAAGTGAAGCCATCAGCGACCGCCGGCGTCCGCCCGCTGCCGTTCGTGCGCCGTCCATTGAGGGCAAAGCCCGGAAAAACCGTAACGCAAATGCATTATGCCAAACGGGGAATCATCACACCAGAGATGGAGTTCGTCGCCATCCGTGAACGAATCGACCCCGAAATCGTTCGCCAGGAAGTAGCGGCCGGACGGGCGATCATTCCGGCGAACATTAATCACCCCGAGAGTGAGCCGATGATCATCGGCCGTCGTTTCCATGTGAAAATTAATGCCAATATCGGCAACTCGGCCGTTTCATCCTCGATTGAAGATGAAGTGGAAAAGCTGCTTTGGGCGGTGCGTTGGGGCGCCGATACGGTCATGGATTTGTCGACCGGCAAACACATTCATGAAACACGCGAGTACATCATCCGCAATTCGCCGGTCCCCGTGGGAACGGTGCCGATTTATCAGGCGCTCGAAAAGGTAGGAGGGGTGCCGGAGAAGTTAACGTGGGACGTGTATCGTGAGACGTTGATGGAGCAGGCGGAGCAAGGAGTCGACTACATGACGATCCACGCCGGTGTGCGGCTTCATTACATTCCGCTCACCGCCAACCGGACGACCGGCATCGTCTCGCGCGGCGGCTCGATCATCGCCCAATGGTGTTTGGCCCATCATGAAGAAAACTTTTTGTATACGCATTTTGAAGAAATCTGCGAGATTTTGAAACAATACGATGTCGCGATCTCCCTTGGCGACGGCTTGCGCCCCGGCTCCATCGCCGATGCGAACGATGAGGCGCAGTTTGCCGAACTGGAAACGCTTGGCGAGCTGACGAAAATCGCCTGGAAGCATGATGTGCAGGTGATGATCGAAGGGCCGGGCCACATTCCGATGCATAAAATTCGCGAAAATGTCGAGCGGGAACAGGACATTTGCCATGGAGCGCCGTTTTATACGTTAGGGCCGCTTGTCACCGACATCGCGCCGGGATACGATCACATCACGTCGGCGATTGGCGCCGCCATCATTGGCGCTTATGGAACGGCGATGCTTTGTTACGTAACGCCGAAAGAGCATTTAGGGCTGCCGAATAAAGAGGACGTACGCGCCGGGGTCGTGGCCTATAAAATCGCCGCCCATGCGGCTGATCTGGCGAAAGGGCATCCGGCCGCCCAGCAGCGTGACGATGCGCTCTCGAAAGCGCGCTTTGAGTTTCGCTGGAACGACCAGTTCAACTTGTCGCTTGACCCGGAACGGGCTCGTGAGTACCATGATGAAACATTGCCGGCCGAGGCGGCGAAAACAGCTCATTTTTGTTCGATGTGCGGGCCGAAGTTTTGTTCGATGAACATTTCGCACGAGCTGCAGCGGCAAATCAAAGAGGAAGGGATGAAAGAAAAAGCGCAACAATTTATTCGGCAAGGCTCGTCGCTGTATCAATGACAAGAAGCGGGCTGCGATGCTCGGCATGGTGGAGAGAATATGGAAGTTCGATCAACGGAAAAAGCATGAGCTGGAAAACGCTCGGTGCTGATCGAAGCAGCGGAGGGGGGCGAACGTTCATCGCCCCTCTTGTTTGTTCTGCAAATTGGTGCGGTTCCTTATTATTTTAAAAATATATAATTTTTAAAAAATATATTTACAAATCGTTTCGGATTGATTATGATAATGGCATAAGGTGCAAATTTTGAGTCATAGAATGATCATGCGGGGAAAACTGCGCAGTCTATCGCGGCGCCTTCGCCGGCGCTTCGCTTCCATAGACAGCGGCCAGTTGCGTCATCGAACCGTGGATGATGCCGGCCGCTTCTTTTTATGGCGAAAGGGCCGGGTTTCAGAAGGTTGATCGCGTTTTTCTAGCAGCTTAGTGAAAAAATAACCACTTCTCCTGCATCGACCGCTTTTCGAGAAAAAAGATTTTGATGATGTCTTGATGTGAGAAAGCCATTGGTATTATAGGCTGCTTCTTGAACGTGAGACGGGCATGAGGGTGATGGGCGTGCGCATAAACTGAAACGAAGGGCCATGAGGAGGGATGGGATTGAACACATTTTCCGATATTGTGCAGACGATGCCGCCATATTTGTTCTCCCGATTTCAGAAGAAAAAAGAAGAACTGCTAAAGCTCGGGGTCGATGTCATTGATTTAGGGATCGGCGCCCCCGATTTGCCGCCCCCTTCCTTTGTCATCGAAGCGTTGAAAGAAGCGCTCGATGCGCCAGAACACTATACGTATTCGCCGTATGGCGGCTGCAGGGAGTATCGGGAAGCGGTCGCGCGTTTTTATGAACGGGAATATGGCGTCAAGCTCGATCCGGAGACCGAGGTGTTGGCGTTAATCGGCTCGAAAGAAGGAATCGTCCATTTGCTGCAAGCCGTTCTCAATCCCGGCGAGCTCGCCTTAGTGCCTGATCCGGGCTATCCTGTCTACCGGACGGCCGTCCATTTTGCCCGCGGCCAGAGCCTATCGCTGCCGCTCGATGCGCAACATGGTTATATTCCTCGGTTTGATGCGCTTCCCTCGTCCGTTTATGACCAAGCGAAAATCATGTTTCTCAATTATCCGAGCAATCCGACGGCCGCCGCTGTCGATTTGGATGTATTGGCCGAAGCCGTTTCACTTGCCCGTCGCCACCGGATGTTCATTGCTCATGATGCGGCCTACTCGTTCGTGACGTTTGCTGGTTTTCAAGCGCCGAGCATTTTGCAGGTGGACGGGGCAAAGGAAGTGGCGGTGGAATTTGGATCGTTGTCCAAAAGCTATAACATGGCCGGCTGCCGCATCGGATACGTAGTCGGAAACCGGGACATGATTCGAGCGCTTTCGGTGATCAAGAGCAACACGGATACGTGCCAGTTTATTCCGATCCAGAAGGCGGCGGTGGCCGCTTTGACGAACGGACGGACGTTTATTCGAGAAAATAGCCGCATTTATGAACAACGCATGAATAGGATGGCCGAGAGACTTCGAGAACTGGGCATCGACGTGCAGCGGCCGAAAGCGACCTTTTTCTTATGGATCCCGGTCTATGACGGATACTCGTCCGAACGATTTGCCGCCAAACTGCTGGAAGAAGCGGGAGTCATCGTAACACCGGGAACAGCGTTTGGATCCGCAGGGGAAGGATATGTCCGCGTATCGCTGTCAGCGCCGATGGAGCGTCTAGAGCAAGCCGTTGAACGATGGAAGCAAGTGGATTGGGAGGAATCGGCGCCATGAAGAGAACGATGCGTCACATCACGGTGGCTCAAGCCATCGTCGAATGTTTCAAACAGGAACAAATCCGTTATGTGTTTGGTGTGCCGGGGGAAAGTTATTTGCCCCTGCTTGATGCCATCTATGATGAGCCATCCATCGAGTTCATCTCCGCCCGCCATGAAGGGGGTGCTTCCTTTATGGCGGAAGGGTATGCGAAAGCGTCGCAAAAGTGCGGCGTCGTGCTGGCTACAAGGGCGGTTGGCGGAGCGAATTTGGCGATTGGCGTCCATACCGCGAGGCAAGATTCCACTCCGATGGTCGTGTTTTTGGGGCAAGTGAACAGCCGCTTCCTAGGGCGTGAAGGATTTCAGGAAGTCGATATGGAAGCGTTTTTTCGTCCGATCGCCAAATGGGTGGTCGAAATTCGCGAAGCCGAGCGGGTGCCAGAGCTGGTGCAACGGGCGTTTCGCACCGCGAAAACAGGGCGGCCCGGCCCCGTCGTCGTTTCACTGCCAGAAGATGTCTTTTCCAAAACGATAGCGGAAGCAGTGATAGCCGAGACTGATGTGCCGAAGCCGGCACCAAGGCAAGAGGATATACAGCACATTGAAGAGATTCTGAAGCGCGCCAAACGGCCGCTCGTGATTGCCGGCGGCGGCGTTAAATGGTCGGGAGCCGAGCAATTGCTGCGCTTATGGGCGGAAAAGTATGCACTTCCGGTCATGGCGGCGTTCCGGCGGCATGACGTGTTTCCCCACAACCATCCGTGCTATGTCGGACACCTAGGTCTAGGGGCGCCCAAAGCGGTCATGGAAACGGCCGAGCAGGCGGATGTGGTGATGGCGTTGGGAACGCGGCTATCGGAAGTGACGACACAAGATTACCGTTTGCTCTCTCCCAATCAGACGCTGATTCACATCGATATCGACAGCGATGGATTCGGAAAAGTGTATGCACCGGATCTCGCGGTTTGGGCTGACTGTCAGGAAGTGCTGTCCCGTTTGCTCGATATCGCGGTGCGGCCGTCTTGGCAAGAATGGGCGGCTGAACGGAGGAAACGGTACGAACAAACGGCCAGGCTGCCGGTGGAACATCGCAATCTCTATGAAGTTGTGATGGCGAGTTTGGCGCGCCATTTGCCAAAAAATGCGGTCATTACGAACGATGCCGGGAATTTCGCCGGTTGGCTTCATGCTTTTTTCCCGTTTGGGGATGGGCACACGTACATCGGCCCCACGTCGGGAGCGATGGGATATGGCATGCCGGCGGCCATTGGCGCGAAACTGGCCTTTCCCGACCGGACCGTCGTTTCTTTATCCGGGGATGGCGGCTTTATGATGACGGTGCAGGAGTTGGAAACGGCCGCTCGATACGATATTCCGATCATCAGCATTGTGTTTAACAATCATATGTACGGCACCATCCGCATGCATCAAGAATTGCAGTTTCCGGGGCGGGTCATCGGCACCGATTTAGGCCGCGTGTCGTTTGCCCGTTTGGCAGAATGCCTAAACGGCCGCGGGTTCCAAGTACAGACGGAACAACAGTTCACGGAAGCGCTTCTGTTGGCGCTTGAGGCCAAGAAGCCGACGGTGATTGAGGTGTTGACCGATCCGGACCACATTTCGGTGGCCGCCACGATCCAGGACTTGCGGGCCAAGAGGAAGTCCTGACGATCATCGCTCGGCGTTCAATGTATAAATTATCTCAATAAATCATCTAGAAAAATGGGGGGAGTATACAGTGAAAATCCAAAACTATATCAATGGAGAATGGAAGGAGCCAAGCACCGGGCAATTTGCGCCGGTGATCAATCCGGCGACGGGGGAAACGATTGCCGAGGTGGCGATGTCCGGGCCAAACGATATTGACGAGGCCGTTCAAGCAGCCAAAGAAGCGCAAAGACAGTGGGCGCTCGTGCCGGCGCCGAAACGCGCGGAAGTTTTATATCGAGTCGGCATGCTGCTAAAGGAGCGGAAAGAACAATTGGCACGGCTGTTGACGATGGAAATGGGCAAAGTGATTGAGGAAGCGCGCGGCGAAGTGCAGGAAGGCATTGATATGGCGTTTTATATGGCGGGGGAAGGGCGGCGGCTGTTCGGCGATACGACGCCGTCTGAACTGAAAGACAAATTTGCCATGAGCGTCCGCACGCCGGTTGGAGTGGTCGGCATCATCACTCCATGGAATTTTCCCATTGCCATCGCAACGTGGAAGTCGTTCCCCGCGATTGTGGCCGGCAATGCGGTCGTATGGAAGCCAGCGCCCGAGACACCGATCATGGCGCAGGAATTAGCTCGCATTTTTGAAGAAGCGGGCTTGCCGCCGGGAGTGTTTCATGTGGTCCACGGTGACGGGCCGACAGTCGGCAATGCGCTCGTCGAGCATCCTGATGTCAAGGTCATCTCATTTACCGGATCGAATGAAGTCGGGCGGATGATTGCGGAAAAATGCGGACGGCTGTTGAAAAAAGTGTCGCTCGAAATGGGTGGGAAAAACGCGGTGATCGTCATGGATGATGCCGATTTGACATTGGCGGTTGACGGCATCATCTGGAGTGCGTTCGGCACATCAGGCCAGCGGTGCACGGCGTGCAGCCGGGTCATCGTCCATGAGCGGGTGAAACAGGAGCTTGAGCGGCGTCTGCTTGAAGCCGTGAAAGCATTGAAAATCGGCAACGGGTTGGATGAAACGGTCAAAGTCGGACCCGTCATCCATGAAGAGGCGCTGCAAAAAATCGACCGCTACGTGCGCATTGGCGTAGAAGAAGGGGCGAAACTGCTTGTGGGTGGCTATATATTGCGCGAGGGCGACTATGCGCGCGGCTTTTATTACGCGCCGACGATTTTCACCGATGTCACGCCGAATATGCGCATCGCCCGCGAAGAAATTTTCGGCCCGGTTGTATCGATCATGTCCGTCCGCAGTTTGGACGAAGCGATCGCCGTCAACAACAGCGTCGATTATGGGCTGTCAAGCGCCATTTTCACACGCGATGTCAACCATGTATTCCGAGCGATGCGCGATTTGGACACCGGCATCGTGTATGTCAACGCCGGCACAACGGGAGCGGAAATTCATTTGCCGTTTGGCGGCACGAAAGGGACGGGCAACGGCCACCGCGACTCCGGCGTCGCTGCGCTTGACGTCTTCACCGAATGGCGGAGCATTTATGTCGATTTCAGCGGCAAGCTGCAACGGGCGCAAATCGATACCGATGATTGAACCGGGCTGTCGCTTGCAACATCGCCGGCAAAAGAGAAGCGAAGATCAACGTGGAACCTATATCGTGAATCGAAGCAGCGGCCGCGGCAAAGATGTGAAAAAAGCGGCTGTCATATGAGCGTATGGCAAAGAATCGGTGACAGAGGGGGAAAGAACGATGAAAGTGCTCGTGCTTGGAGCGGGGCTGATGGGCAAAGAAGCGGCGCGCGATTTAGTGCAAAGCCAAGATGTTGAGGCGGTGACGCTGGCGGATGTCGATTTGGCTAAAGTGGAGCAGACGGTGCGGCAGCTTCATTCCGAAAAGCTTGCCGCTGTGCGGGTGGATGCCAGCGACAAGCGGCAGCTGTCGGCTTTCATGAAAGGGCACGATGTGGTTGTCAACGCCTTGTTTTACCAGTTTAACGAAACGGTGGCGAAAACGGCGATCGAAGCGGGCGTCCATTCTGTCGATTTAGGCGGCCATATCGGCCATATCACCGACCGGGTGCTTGAAATGCACGAGGAGGCTCAGAAAGCGGGGGTGACGATCATTCCGGATCTTGGCGTCGCGCCGGGGATGATCAACATTTTATCCGGCTATGGGGCAAGCCAGCTTGATGAAGTCGAATCGATCCAACTGTATGTCGGCGGCATCCCCGTCCGCCCTGAGCCGCCGCTCGAGTACAACCATGTGTTTTCCTTGGAAGGGCTGCTTGACCATTACACCGATCCGTCTCTCATTATCCGCAACGGCCAAAAGCAGGAAGTGCCGTCGCTTTCGGAAGTCGAGCCGATTTATTTCGACCGGTTTGGGCCGCTTGAAGCGTTTCATACCTCAGGAGGGACGTCGACGCTCTCGCGCTCGTTTCCGAACTTGAAGCGGCTCGAGTACAAAACGATCCGCTACCGCGGCCATGCAGAAAAATTTAAGCTGCTCGTCGATTTGAATTTGACGCGCAATGATGTGGAAGTGGAGGTCAATGGATGCAAAGTCAAACCGCGCGATGTGCTGCTTTCCGTCCTGAAGCCGCTGCTTGATTTGAAAGGAAAAGATGATGTGGTGTTGCTTCGGGTCATCGTCGGCGGTCGGAAAGATGGAAAAGAAACGGTGCTTGAATACGAAACCGTCACGTTCAATGACCGCGAAAATAAAGTGACGGCGATGGCGCGTACGACGGCCTACACGATTTCTGCTGTCGCTCAGCTCATCGGCCGCGGGGTGATCACAAAGCGCGGCGTCTATCCGCCGGAGCAAATCGTTCCGGGGGATGTGTATATGGACGAGATGAAAAAACGCGGCGTTCTTATCAGCGAGAAGCGGACGGTTCATAGCTGAACAGCGAGCGCCATAAGCAGGAGGATGGAAGCAGTTTCGTGAAAAAGGGCAATGCTTCGCCGCCGCGAACACGATGACAAAATGGCTGCGGCCGGGAAGCGAATTGTGAACAACGCCCGTTCCCGTCTGGAACGGGCGTTTTCTGATTTTAGACGCGAAATGATTGTGATCGCCTGTTTTTTTTACGGCTATGCCGTTTTGGGTGCCGAAGTCTTGCGCTTGCGCCAGGAAAGGAACAGAAAGGCGATGAGCGCCAGCGCCATGGCGACCATAAACGGTGCTTTTGAGGAAATGGTGTGGCCGATGATGCCGGACAGCACCGGAGCGATGGCCGCTCCGAGCCAGCGGACGAAGTTGTACGTGCCGGACGTCACTCCCCGCTCATATGGCGATGTTTCCATCACATAGCTTGTAAACAAAGCGTTGTTGAGTCCGGAGACGAGCCCAGACAAAATGATGAGCGTTACCATAAGCCATGTCGGCTTGGCGACTACAAGAAGCAGCAATAAGGCTGCGAACATCAGCAAACCGTATGGCAAAATTTCCCTTGGTTCATATTGTTTCTCAAGCTGATGGGCGAGCACCGCTGAGCCATAAGCAAGGCAGAGCCCCCAGCCGAAGAAAACGAGGCCGATTTGGATGGCCGACAGTCCAATGATCAAAGGCGAATACGCCAATACGACGAAAAAGCCGTAATAGTAAAGCATGCCGCCGACCGCCCCTTTTAAAAATGGCGGGAACGAAAGCAACCGCCGCATTTCTTGCAGGCCGACCGCTTTTTTCGGCTTTCCTTTGTTCGGATCATAGACGAAAAAGGTGACGAGTAAAAAGGCAATGAAAATCAAGACGCTCGTGCCGATAAACGGATAGCGCCATGAATGTTGGCCAAGCAGTCCGCCGACGAGCGGACCGCCGGCCATGCCGAGGCCGATCGCCGCTTCATACAGGCCGACCGCGGTGCTTGCCTGCGGCGTCAACGCGATCAACAACGTCATGGCTGTGGCGAAAAACGTCGCATTGCCCAATCCCCAGCCGGCGCGAAAGAGCGACAGCTGCGGGATAGTAGAAGCAAAGCCGCACAACAACGAAAAAATCGTAACGAGGCCAAGCCCGATCACCATCATTTGTTTATCGCCGATACGGTTGACAACAAGACCGACCGGGATCATCATGACCGCCATCGTCAAAATGTAGGCGGTAAACAACATTTCGACTTGCCAATGGGTGGCGCCGATGCTTTCGGCGATGACCGGCAAAATCGGGTCGACGATCCCGATGCCCATAAACGCTAAAAAGGCGGCGGCGACGGTAATCCATCGCGCCTTTGTTTTTCTCCCTTCCTCCACTATTCTTCTCTCCTTTCTTGCAAGAGGGCGTCTACCCGCTCTGCCATTTGTTCCAGCTCTTGCTTCAGCATGGCCATCTTCTTCATTTTCTCTTCCAGCATGGCGATTTGCCGACGCAATCCAGCGCTGATTTGTTCCAGTTCACGCCGTTTTTCGCTCCCAGCAGCCGCATGTCGATATTCCGCCCGATGCGTCTCCATCGTTTCTTTCAGCGCCAAAAAATGCTGCAGCTCCTGCAGCGAAAAGCCGAGCACTTCGCGCGCGGCAACGATGTTTTTCAGCCGTTCGATGTCCTCAGCTGTATAAAGGCGTGTGCCGCCTTCGCTGCGCGCCGGCGGCTTGATCAAGCCAATCTCCTCATAATAGCGAATCGTCCGTTTTGTTAGGCCGGTTGCTTTGGCGACGTCATCGATTTTGAATCGCTCCATTCGGGGCCCCTCGCTTTCCCGTGATCACAGTGAACGATCTGTTTTACAAACATAACATTAACGTTAACGTTATATTTTTGTCAATAGCTATTTAGAAGGCCGGTGAAAAACCGCTGTTTTCCTTGATCGATGGGTGAACGTGTGAAAATAGGGGCTGATGCTACAAGGATTTTCTACTTGAGAAGCGATTCCGGGAAGCTGTTGCCCTAGTAAATCACCAGCCTTTTCGATGAGATGTATACCGCATCAAAAAAGAATATCCCGATTGGGTGCGGGATATCCATTGCTCGTCAAGGATCTGTTGGTTTTGCTTTTTTGGCTTCGAGCACTTCTTTGACCGCCGCTTCAATTTCTTGATAGCTTGTGCAGCGGCAAATATTCGACTCCAGCCATTCTTGAATCGTCGCCTCATCGGCGTTTGGGTGCCGCTCGATGAGCGCGTGGGCGTTCATAATGAATCCAGGAGTGCAATAGCCGCACTGAAAGGCGAAGTGGCGGACGAAGGCGTGCTGAATGGGGGCATCATCAAGCCCTTCGATCGAGGTGATCTCTTTGCCGACTGTCTCAATCGCGAGCATCATGCATGATTTGATCGGCGTGCCGTCGACTAAGACGGTGCAGGCGCCGCAGTCGCCGTTCAAACAGCCTGGCTTGGCCCCGGTCAGCCCCAGCCCATCACGCAAAACAAACAGCAGCGTTTCGGCTTGGCGAGCGACGATCGATCTTCGTTCTCCATTAACGTGCAGCACAAGCTCCCGCTTTGTCGTTTCCTCCATGTCCGCATGCTCACCTCCTGTTTAGACGGTTTCCTCATCTCCGAGCTCACGAAGCATATCTTCAAGCAGCTGGGCGGCCACGAACAGCCGGTAGTCTGCCGAGCCTTCAATATCGTGCAAAATCGGGCGCGGGAAGGCGTCAACCGCTGCTTGGATTCGTTCACCAACTGGGCGGCTCCGGTCGTTTACATGCGCCTCAACTTCAGCGGAGCGGAACGGGAACGGACAGACGCCGCTTAGAGCAGCGCGAACCGTCCCGTCTTTTTTCAGCGCTGCAATCGTCACAAGCGGGTAGCCGACTTCCCCTTGCTTGCGGCGCTTGCGGTGGAAATGGGGCAGGGTGGCGGTGGCACGGTCAACTTTGAACTGGACGACAAATTCACCGCGGCCAAGCTGCAGCTGTTGATGAAACAAGTCAAGGAAGCGGCATTGCCTGATGCCGTATGGTCCGGCGATGATGACATCCGCCTCGGCGACGAATAGCGGCAGTGCGGTCTCACGGTAAAAAATTTGCCCGCAAATGTTGCCGCCGAGCGTAATTTGGTTGCGCGCTGTCCGGTCGGCGACTTCTCGCGCCGCTTTTGTCAATAACGGGAACGGATTTGCTTCTTCGAGCTCGGCGAGGGAGAGCGCCGCTCCAAGCACGAGAGGATCGGCGCTCGCCTCAAGCGCCCGGCACTCAGGGATCGATTTTATGTCAATGACGGCCGCGGTGCGGACAAGGTTCAAACGAGACAACGTGATGATCTCCGTGCCGCCGCCGTAGTAGAGCGGTCGTTTTCCGTCCCGCTCGAGCGCCGCAAACAGCGCTGTCGCTTCGGCGATCGACTGCGGCCGGTAGTAGGCAAAGTCAAACGGAACCATAGGAGTCCCCTTTCTGTTTCCGCCAAATGAGTTCAGGCACAAGCGGCAGTTCATTGAGCGGCACGCCGGCAGCGAGCGACAAGGCGTTTGCCAAGGCGGCGGGCATGCCGATCAAGCCGTGTTCGCCGATGCCGCGCGCACCGTATGGGGCATCGATTTGCGGCGTTTCGATAAACTCGACGATATACTCCGGATGTTCGCCGAAGCGAATCGGCCGGTATGTGCGCAGCTGCGGGTTTAACACGCGCTGTTCGTTGTCAAAAAGAAACCCTTCACGGCTGGCAAAACTCAGCCCCATGCTCATCGCTCCCATGGCCTGGCCAAGCGCTGCCTTTGGGTTGAGCACTTTGCCGGCATCAATGACCGCATACGCTTTGACAATGCGATACGTGTAGTCGCGACGGTTGAACTCAACTTCCACTCCTTCGGCGCATACGCCCCATTCCGGTCCCGGTTGGCCGGCGCCGGTCTCCGGATCAAGCGGGGTCAAGCGGCGCAAAATGTAGTGGCCGCGCCCGATCACTTGCCCGCCGATGGCGTTGCCGTTCGGAAACTTGTAGCCATAGGCGATGTCTTTGATCGGAAGAAAGATGGCCGGGTCATCGCGCAAAAAGACGCGCCCGAACCCGACTTCCAAATCGTCCGGCGAGGCCCGCAAGACGCAGGCGGCGATGTCTTTTAACTGACGGATGGCGTCGTCGGCAGCGGCAAGCGCCGCACGTCCGGCCATAAACGTCCCGCGGCTGGCGACTGTTTTCCAATGTTCCGGCGTCGTTTGTGTATCGATATCCATTTTGACATGGACACGATCGACATCCATCTTCAGCCGTTCGGCGACGATTTGCGCGAGCACCGTTTTCGTGCCCGTTCCGATTTCGACGACGCCGGAGATGACGTTGACGCTGCCGTCGGAGTTGAACGTTAAGATGACGCCCGAGCTCGCGTCGGTGTCGATCGTCGATGTTTTCCAGCCGGCGCTGATTCCTTTTGCTCTTACCGTATAGGCGTCCACTTCGACGCGCTGCCATTCGTCCCAGCGCATCAGCTCGCGCAACCGGTCGAGGCAGGCTGATATGTTGCCGACGTTGCTTTTCGTGAGCCGCACTTGCGTCGGGGTCGTATGCCCCGGGCGGATGGCATTTTTGCGCCGCACCTCCCATGGGTCAAGTTGAAGCGTTCGTGCCAATTCATCGATGGCCCGCTCGACGGCAAATGCCTGTTCGCAATGGCCAAAACTGCGAAACGGCGTCGCGTACGGGCGATTCGTATAGACGCACAATGAATCACAAAAGACGTTTTCGACATGGTACGGGCCGGTGCAATCGACGGCTGCGGCGCGGCTGACATCGATCGCCTTGTCGGAATAAGCCCCGCCGTCAAATAGAAATAAGATTTCCATGGCCTTGAACAAGCCCTCTTTTGTCGCGCCGATTTTGACGGTTGCCTCCAAACCGATATGGACGGGCGAAGTGACCATGTCATGCTCGCGGCTGTTCCAGACGCTCACTTTTCGGCCGCCGACCGCTTTGGAGGCAAGGTAGGCAAGCAGCTCAAGCTGGACGGGCGCTTTTCCTCCGTAGGCGCCGCCGACAAGAGGCGTATGAACGATGACTTTGCCGGTTTCTTCGCCAAAATACGTATGAAGCAACTTCTTGATCATAAACGGCGACTGCGAAGAGGCAGAGATATGGATCGTGCCATCCGGCCAAATTTCCGCCGTGGCGCAGCGTGTTTCCATCGCGATATGATCGGAAGGGGCGAACGATACGCTCGTTTCGACGATGACGTCGCTTTCCGCAAACCCTTGTTCAATGTTGCCCTTTCGGATTTTCGTCCGGTGGGCGACGTTTGTCCCCGGCTCAGGATGAGTCGTTTTGTTTTTTTCATAACGGTCGAGGTGTTCATGCAATAATGGAGCGCCCTTTTTCAACGCCTCACGCGGCGAGCCGACCGCCGGAAGCGGTTCGTAAACGACGCGGACGAGGCGGGCCGCCTGTTCGGCTTGAACGAGCGTATCGGCGACGACGACCGCCACAACCTCTCCATAGTAGCGTACTTTGTCGAAAGCGATCGGAGGGCGGTCGCGCATGTCTTCACCGGTAAGCGGCAGCCCCTCGCCGGTCACGACGGCGCGGACGCCGGGGGCGGCGAGCGCGCGGCGTGCCTCCAGCGAGAGGATGCGCGCATGGGCGTATGGGCTTGTCACCAAAGAGGCATGAAGCATCCCCTGTTCTTTGAAATCGTTCGTATATTTCGCCCGGCCGGTCACTTTATCCCATGCTTCTTTGCGGATGATGCTTTTACCGACGGCCATGGGGGCGTCCCTCCTTTTTTTCTCGAACGATGACGGCATGTTTATAATCATCTTTCGTGTCAATGTCGAGGCTGGCTGTTTCGCCGCCTTCATACAAAAGGCCGCGCCAGTGGGGGTCGCGAAGGAGCGCACGCCCGCCGGCATCGCCCTTTAGAGAAAGCAGGGAAGGAAACATTTGTTTTCCAAAAATGACTGGGGGCATCGGCGTGCCGAAGCGGGCGAAGGCGACGTAATCAGGACGGTGGCGGCGATAAAGGCCGGCCAGCACCTCGATCGTTTCAGACGTGACAAACGGCTGATCGGCGAGCAGCACAGCGGCGGCGTCGGCCCCGCTAGCGATTGCTTCTTGCAGGCCGCAGGCAAGTGAATGCGCTTGACCGCCATGATGGGCTGCGCAACGGACGAAGCGGCACTTTTCATGATTCCGAAGTTCAGCCGGAAGCCACGCGAGCGCATCGTCTGGAGGGACGACAACGATGACGGGCGCAAGGCAAGAATGAAGCGCAGCCTGAAGGCCGGCAGCGCCCAGCGTGCTTTCCCCCCAGGGCAAAGCGCGTTTATCCGTTCCCATCCGCCGGCTTTCTCCAGCCGCCAAATAAATGCCAGCGATGGTTGGGCGACTCATCATACTCTCTCCGTTGACCGCCTGCGAAGGACGCTGATCAATTCGGCAGTGATGCTGACGGCGATCTCATACGGACCGCGTGCGCCGATGGAAAGCCCTGCCGGCGAACGGACAAATGGAGGCGTCGAGCCGGAAGGAAAGAGGCGGTCCGTGCGCCGCCGCGGACCGAGCACACCGAGATAAGCGAGTGGCATGTCGGCTAACAAGGAAACGAGTTCGCGGTCGCGTTCAAACTGGTGGGTCATGATGACAACAAAGTCGCGCTCGTTTAGGCGAAGCCGCGGAACAGTTTCATGGGGAAAGCCCATGACGAAGGCATCGGCGTCCGGCACGTGGGATGGATGGCAAAACGCTGGGCGCCAATCGCTTACGGTGACGGAGAACCCGGCGGCTTTGGCCGCTGAGACGAGCGGCGGGGCGTCTGATCCGGCGCCGAATACGACAAGGCGCGGTTTTGGCCAAAAGTGCTGAACGTAAAATGTTTCCCCGTCCACTTCGTACAAACCGCTTCGCCCTTGATAAAACGGCGTTTTGTGAAGCCATTCGCGCCATTCCCGATGCGGCGTCCGACGGCAACCGCCGAATTGTTCGCCTGTTTCGCTTTGGAAAAACGGCCGCTCGTCTGGATACAAGATGCTTCGGACCATCAGTACATGTTCGCCGCGGTCAAGGCAACGCTTGAGCGCCAGCCAATCGAGTTTTGCGTCGCTTGTGACCGGCTCGAGCCAAATGTGGACGAGGCCGTTGCAGCCGGCGCCCTGCCCCCACGACCAATCATCCTCAGTCCGCAAGTCAAACGAAACAGCGGCTGCCTGGCGGTTCGCCAATATCTCACGCGCGTAAGCTGCCGCTGCTTCTTCCAGGCAGCCGCCGCTCAGCAGCCCGACCGTTTCCCCGTTTGCGCCAATCCACATGCATGTTCCTTCTTTTTGATAAGCCGAGCCTTCCACACTGATGATGATGGCTAACACGCCGTCGCCTGGTGCGCCGGCGATCGCTTCGAGCACAGCATAGTAGCTTTCCATGCTCATCCTCCTTCCGCATGGCGCCAAAGGCGGCTGAGCTGTTGAAAGCGCGGTGGGACGGACGATCCATAAGATTTCGTAATGGTTGTAAGCGGCGGCAGCGGGTGGGCCATCAGGTCGTCCCCCTTTCGAAAAAGAGCTCTGCTATCATTATATTTCGGCAACAAATGCCCATGACTGAAAAACAAAAGAAGCCAGCCGTCATTGGCTAGCTTCCTTGTTTTGGATCGTTTTTTCCTTTTCCGAGCCGTCCAGCGCGCTTTGCCGCCTCCCGCAGCAAATACTCGATTTGGGCGTTGACGCTGCGAAACTCGTCCTGCGCCCATTGCTCTAGTATGGCGTACAGGTCATAATCAATGCGCAAAGGGAATTGTTTTTTCGCTGCCATCGCACTCCACAACCATCAGTATAGACTGCCGGTATTGATCACCGGCTGGGCGGCGCGCTCGGAGACGATCGCCACCATTAAGTTGTTCACCATTGCGGCTTTTCGTTCATCATCTAACTCTAAAACGTTTTCTTTGTCAAGCTGTTCGATCGCCATGCGCGCCATCGAGACGGCGCCTTCGACGATCTTTTTCCGGGCGGCCAAAATGGCGGCGGCTTGCTGGCGTTGGAGCATGGCGCCCGCGATTTCCGGCGAGTAGGCCAAGTGGGTGAGGCGCGCTTCCATCACGTCAACTCCGGCAATGCGCAGCCGGTCTTGCAATTCTTGGGCAAGCACATCAGAAATGACATCCGCATTGCCGCGCAGCGTGATCTCGTTGTCGTCTTCAAACGTGTCGTACGGATATTTTGTCGCCACATGGCGGATAGCGGCTTCACTTTGAATCTCGACGAATTGTTCATAATCATCAACGTCAAACACCGCCTTGGCTGAATCGATGACGCGGAAGACGACGACGGCGGCGGCGATTTCAATTGGATTGCCTTGAACATCGTTCACTTTCAACCTGTTGCTCGTGAAGTTGCGCACGCGCAGCGATACTTTCTTTCGAACGGTGAGCGGCACGGTGAAAAACAGCCCGCTGTCGCGAATCGTGCCAAAGTAGCGGCCGAAAAAAATGATCACTTTTGCTTGATTCGGCTGAACGATCGTGATGCCAGTCGCCAAGAAGGCGGCAAGGGCGAAGCAGAAAACGGCCAATAAGAGCTGCGCTTGAATGAGGCTGACAAAACCAGCCAGAACGAAAAGAGCGATGCATCCGATGCCGATAAATCCATCTATGCGCCATGCTTCTTGTTCTCTCATAACCTATCCCCCTAATAGTGTCAATTTGATACTTATATGATATCATATAATCAAAAAAATGGAAACCGGAATTGATCATGGTAAGACGAGAAGAGGGAGTCGCCCATAGCTCGCCACGAGGCAGATGTTTCTAACTATTTTCCATCCAGAAGTATAAAGGCGATCGTTCAGCCTGTTAATGTTTTAATGTGCTAAAAAATGGAAATTCATCATTGACATCGCTTTCATTGTCATCATACAATAGAAAAAAAGACCAATAGGTGTGTAGAAGCCATGGAACCAAGACAAGCGCGCATCGGCCGGCTGGCATTGCTGCTGGCGATGCTGGACGAGGGAGAGGAAGACCCGATCCTCAACCAGCTTGAGGCGCTTTCGTGGCGCTATTGCCAAGGGCGGGTCGGGGCGATGGAGCCGCACAAAATCGTCGCGGCGATTGAGACGGCGGCAAAGCGGCATGGAGTGGTGGACGGCGGCTTGTACCGCGAGATGCACGCCTTATACCATGCGATTTTAGAGGCGGTGCATGGCGTGACGAGGGGGCAGGTAGAGCTGGGAGATTTGTTGAGAACCGCTGGCCTTCGTTTCGCCGTCGTGCGCGGTATGCCGTATGAACAACCGAACGAAGGGGAATGGATCGCCGTTGCGTTGTACGGGACGATCGGCGCCCCGGTGCGCGGGCTCGAGCACGAGGCGGCCGGGCTCGGAATCAATCATATATAGGAGCGATCCATGCCTAGAGCGATGAGTCATGAGGAGGCGAATGCTGCCATATGGCAGGCGCCTCCTTTTTAATTGGGAAAGGAGCTTGATTGGGAAAACCAGTCAACTACCCCCACTTCGCTCACGCTTGAAGTGGAGGCTTGCAACTCCCCAGAAGTGCAAACGGACTTCGTCCTCCTTCCTTGACTTGGGGTTGCATTAGGGGCAGGTTGACAGCTGCCCAACGACGCAGGTCATGCCTGCATCGTTACCGATTCTCTCGGTGTGTCTGTTGGCAGTACTTGGCTTCCACACACAACAGACAGACCTACGCTCGATGTTTGACGGTTGCAACGTTTCCTGCAGCCAACTCCATCCATCGAGCAGCCGTGATTGGAGTGCCTTTATTGAACGGTTTTCTCCACGTCTTTATTCTATCATACACAAAAGAAAGGGGGAACGCGCATTCCTCTCCCACTTACTTTCTTTGGTCGTTGAAGTGGAAGTCTTCTGCGCGAAATAGGATGAAAGGGGATGGGAATGATGGTTGTGTTGACCGGACATACATTGACGATTGATGAGGTAAGACGTGTTGTCTATGAGCGGGAGAGGGTGGCGGCTGCGGAGGAAAGCATGAGGGCGGTCGCGAAAAGCCGCGCGGCAGTGGAGCAAGCGATCTCCAATGGACGGACGATCTATGGCGTGAATACGGGTTTTGGCAAACTCGCCGATGTGCGCATTGAAGGGAGCAGTCTTGAGCAGCTGCAACTGAATCTTCTCCGTTCGCACGCCTGCGCGGTCGGCGCGCCGTTTGCCGAAGATGTCGTGAGGGCGATGCTTCTTTTGCGAGCCAATGCGTTGTTAAAAGGGTATTCCGGCGTGCGGCCGGCGGTCATTGAGCAGCTGCTCGCGTTTTTGAACGCCGGCATCCATCCGATCGTGCCGCAGCAAGGTTCCCTCGGCGCGAGCGGCGATTTAGCGCCGCTCGCCCATTTGGCGCTGGCGCTGGTCGGCGAGGGTGACGTGATGTACGAAGGGCGGCGGATGTCTGCTCATCAGGCGCTCTCAAAAGCAGGGATTTCGCCGCTTTCTTTGCAAGCGAAGGAAGGGCTGGCGCTTATTAACGGCACGCAGGCGATGACGGCCGTCGGAGCCCTTGCTTACTTAGAGGCGGAACAACTGGCGTATGACAGTGAATGGATCGCGGCGCTGACGACTGAGGCGCTTTATGGCATTGTGGACGCGTTTGACGCCCGCATCCACGCAGCCCGCGGGTTTCAGGAACAGGCCAAGGTGGCGGAACGGCTGCGCCGCTACTTAGCTGGCAGCCAACTCACAACAAGGCAAGGGGAGCGGCGCGTGCAAGATGCGTACTCCATCCGCTGCCTCCCGCAAGTGCACGGAGCGTCGCTTAGGGCGCTTCGTTATGTGAAGGAAACGCTTGAAATCGAAATGAACGCTGCTACGGACAATCCGCTTATTTTTGCGGACGGGACGGTGCTCTCTGGCGGCAACTTTCACGGCCAGCCCGTTGCGATCGCCATGGATTTGTTGAAAATCGCGGTGGCGGAGCTGGCCAACATCAGCGAACGCCGCATCGAACGGCTCGTCAATCCGCAGCTTAGCGAAGGCTTGCCGCCGTTTTTAAGCCCACAGCCTGGCTTGCAGTCGGGAGCAATGATTATGCAATATGTCGCCGCTTCGCTCGTATCGGAAAACAAGACGCTCGCCCATCCGGCCAGCGTCGATTCGATTCCGTCATCGGCCAACCAGGAAGACCATGTCAGCATGGGAACGACCGCCGCCCGCCATGCGTACATGATCGTGCAAAACGCTCGAAAAGTGTTGGCGATTGAGCTCATTTGCGCTTTGCAGGCGGTGGAGGAACGCGGCATCGAGCGCATGGCCCCGTCAACGCGGCGGTTTTACCATGAGGCGCGCCGCATGGTTTCCTCCATTACAGCTGACCGCGTCTTTTCCAATGACATTGAAGCGGTGGCTGCGTGGTTGAGCGAAAGGGCAAAACATCACTCCCTCCGCGATGAAACGAAAGCTTAGAAAAGGGCAAAGCATAGTGGGCGTAGAGGCATGGGAGCGTTCAAGGATAGGTGTTTGAAAAAATGGCAGTGATATAGACCTTTTCCGCTAGAGATAGGGAAGCAGTCATCAGTGAAGATGGTTTGCTTCCTTCACTTTTTCTGCGAAGTTCGGACGATGCAGAGAGCCTTTCCCATATTGGTTAGGGCGAGAGCATGGACAGACTATTCCACAGTTGTCCTCTAGTCCAATTTGCAGTATGATGAAGAAGAAAGGCAAAGGGGAGGGGGGCTTTTGTTGACGATTTCGGCCGCGGCGCTGTTGGCGCTATGGAAAATTATTGCGATTGATATCATTTTGTCGGGGGATAATGCGGTTGTCATCGCGATGGCGACGCGGCGGCTGCCAAAAGACCAGCAAAACAAGGCGATCTTTTGGGGAACGGCCGGGGCAGTGATGCTGCGCATTTTGTTTGCGGCGGTCATCGTCTTTTTGCTCAACATCCCGTTCGTTCACTTCGCCGGAGGGTTGCTGCTTGTCTGGATCGCCTATAAAGTGCTCGTTGAGCGGGAGGAGGAGGCCAATGTGCAAGCGGCGGACCGTTTGCTGAAAGCCATCATGACGATTATCATCGCCGATGCGGTCATGAGCTTGGACAATGTCGTCGCCGTCGCCGGGGCGGCGGAAGGGCATCTGGGTATGCTTGCGCTTGGGGTCGCCATCAGCATCCCGATCATGATTTTTGGCTCAAAAGCGATCGTGCGTCTTATGGAAAAACACCGCTGGATCGCGTATGTCGGCTCCGGCATTTTGGCGTGGACGGCCGGAAAGATGATGGCGGGGGATGAAGGGGTGCTTCATTGGCTTCATCTTTCTTACGGCCCGTTCGTTTATGTGGTTGCCGCCGGCGTGACAATTGTGGTATTGGCGGCCGGCTATATCACGAATAAAAGAGCTGAGCGTGAGGAAGGTACATTGATTTGAACGGTTGAGGGGTGGTTTGACGTCATGGACATCCAACGCATTCTTGTGACAGGAAGGCTTTATGCCGAGCTTGCCGCCCTTCTTCCGGACAAGCGGCCCGATAAAGCGTTTCGCTTTGTGGCGGAAGAAGAATTGACGGCCAATGATTTCGCCTGGGCGGATGCGTACGTCGGCTTTCGTCCGGCCGGGCCGTTTTCGCTTGCCTCGCTCCGCTGGGTGCATTCCCTCGGCGCGGGTGTTGACGCGTTTTTGTGGAAGCGGGAATGGAAGAAGAACGTGTTGCTGACGCGGACGGTCGGCTCGTTCGGCGAGCAGATCGCCGAATATTGTCTCAGCTACTTGCTGCGCGACGCCCAATGCCATGACGTGTATGCATGGCATCAAGAGCAGCGGCAATGGAAGCCGTTCGCTCCGAAGCGGCTTGGCGAACAGCGGGTTGTCATTTACGGGACAGGCGAAATCGGCCGGCGCATCGCGGAAACGCTTCGTTTATTTGGGGTTTCCCCGATCGGCGTCTCGCGAAGCGGCCGAGACACGCCGCCGTTTTCGGTTGTTTACCGCCATGAAGAGGCGGGGGAAGCGCTTGCCCGTGCTGATTGGGTGATCGCGGCCCTTCCACTCACCAAGGAAACGCATCATCTCTTTGACGAGACGTTTTTTGCCTGTTTGCACAACGCGGGCTTTATCAATGTTGGGCGTGGGGCGACGGTTGATGAGACGGCGCTTGTCGGCGCGTTGGAAAACCGAAATGTGCGCCTCGCCGTGCTCGATGTGTTTGAAGAAGAGCCGCTTCCGCCGCACTCGCCGCTATGGGTTCATCCGAATGTCATCATCACTCCGCATATCGCGGCGCTCACGTCAGCCGAAGACGCCGCCCAAAGCATTTTAGACACGCTCCGTTGCATCGAAACCGGCGAACCGCTTGCCAATGCGGTCGATGTCAGCCGGCAATATTGAAGAAAAAACGGTGCCCCATGATCAAGAAAGGGCACCGTTTCGTTTTGGTCAGCGGTCGGTGACGACGATATACGCCGCTTTCATCGGGCCGTGAACGCCGACGACTAAGTTCATTTCAATGTCGGCCGAGTTGCTCGGGCCGGTGATGAAGTTGATGCACGACGGGACGAGCCCGCCTTTTTCGATTTGCTCGTGAATGACCGCCGCCGCTTGCGTCATGCGCGGCACGACCGTGCTTTTCGGGACGATGGCGATATATGTTTTCGGCAAAAAGTGAATGGCCCGCCCTTGTTCATTGCGCGAAAACAACACGACTGTCCCTGATTCCGCGAGCGTGATGTCGCTGAAGGCGATGCCGACGTTCGCCTGCTCGGCGGCGTCAATGTTTTGGCGTCCAAGCGCCGGATTCCAAATATGGACGGTCGTTTGTTCCGCGGGCCATTCGTCTTGAAGCAGAGCGGACAGCCCGTACTCGGCAAAGCGCGGGTCATCCGGCACGATGACCGGACCGCCGCCATAGGCGGCCACTTGCCGCCTCAGTGCGCCGGCAAGTTCGGCGCTTGTCGTCTCGATGTAATCGGTATGGATCAATCCGCATTGTTTTTGCAGCACGTTCAGCAAGTCGTCTTGGCTATAGCCGGCAAACACTGTCCATTGCGGCGCACAGTCCCATTGCGGCCGGGAGACGCCGGACAGGCGCGGGGCTCTTCCAAGGCGCTCGGCGATGGTTTGCAAAAACGCATCGCGGTTTTGAATGGTGCCACGCGTCATGATGGATTCCCTCCTTTTTGGCGTGTTTGGAACCAGTCACGGAACCGTTCTTTGCTCGGCGCCGGAAATTCGCGGCTTTCCGTCCACGCTTTGAGCGGGCCGGGGCCTTTCGTAATGCGCCCGTCCTCTACAAACGGTGCGAAGGCGCTCGGTGCGAATTTCGTGCCGAAGCGGTAGAGCGACGATGAGGCTGTCCCGAGGCGGAACGCTTTCATCGCCAGTTTTTCTGCGACCGGCGCTTTTCCTTCCCGCTCGACGATGATTTGGCGATGTTTGATGAGAAGCTCGTGAAGCGGGATTTTCACCGGGCATGCCTCCGTACAGGCCGCGCAAAGGGAAGACGCGTACGGAAGCTCCTTGTAGTCGTCGTAACCGCCCAACAGCGGCGACAAGACCGCTCCGATTGGGCCGGAGTAAATCGAGCCGTACGAATGGCCGCCGATATGGCGATATACTGGACAAACGTTGACGCAAGCCGCGCAGCGGATGCATTGCAATATGGGCTGGAATTCCGTCCCTAAAATCGAGGAGCGTCCGTTGTCAACGATGACGAGATGGAATTCTTCCGGACCGTCAGCGTCTCCTTCGTCGCGCGGACCGGTGAGAACGGTGATGTAGCTCGTCAGTTTTTGCCCGACGGCGCTGCGTGTCAACATGCTCACAAGCACTTCCATCTCCTCAAACGTCGGAACGATCCGCTCCATCCCCATGACGGTAATTTGCGTTTTCGGCAATGCGGTCACCAAGTCGGCGTTGCCTTCGTTCGTGACGAGCGTGATCGAGCCCGATTCGGCGATGGCGAAGTTGCACCCGGTGATGCCGATGTCAGCGGTCAAATAGTCGCGCCGCAGCATCTCACGGGCATGGCGGGCGAGTTCAACCGGATCGGACGACTTCGTATAGCCGAGCTTGCGGCGGAAGACGTCGCGGATTTGCTCTTTGTTTTTATGGAGCGCTGGACCCACGATATGCGACGGCGGGTCATGGTCATCGATTTGCAAAATGTATTCGCCAAGGTCCGTTTCGACCACTTGGCAGCCGATGGCTTCGAGCACCGGGTTTAAGTTGATTTCTTCGGTCACCATCGATTTTGATTTGACGATTTTTTTCGCCTGTTTTTCCAAGGCGATGCGGCGGATGTAGTCGTTCGCTTCTTCAGCCGTCTGGGCGAAAAAAACGTGGCCGCCTCGTTTGGCAACGTTTTCACTGAGCTGCATTAAATAATAGTCCAAGTTTTCCAGCGTATGCTTTCGGATTTGTTCGGCGAGCGAGCGCCACTCCTCCCAATGGCCGAGCTCTTCGATGACGCCAAGCCGCCGCACATAGCCGCGGTCTTGCATGCCGGCGACCGCCCCGCGCATAAAATCATTTTGCAAGTTTTCCTCGACCCGCTTCCAAAACGGACCGTTTTCAATTTTCATCGGCATGTCCGAGTCCCCCTCTCTTACTTTTGTTGATTGAGCACTTCGGCGATATGCATGACGCGAATCGGTTTGCCAAGCCGCCCGATGCGGCCGCCGATGTTCATTAAACAGCCGCAGTCGGCGCCGATTAAATAGTCTGCTTCCACCTCTTCGATATGCCCGATCTTTTCATCGACCATTTGTTCGGAAATCGGCCCCATTTTGACAGAAAATGTGCCGCCAAACCCGCAGCACTGGTGGGCGTTCGGCAGCGGAACGAGCTCAAGCCCTTTGACATGTTCCAACAGCCGGAGCGGTGCGTCTTTCACGCCAAGAAGGCGGGTCATATGGCAAGACGTATGGTACGTCGCCCGCCCGTGAAGCGAGGCGCCGACATCTTCGACTTTCAGGACGTCAACGAGAAATTGCGTCAGCTCGTACGTTTTCGCTGCGAGCCGTTTCGCCTCCGCTTCCCATTCCGGGTCGCCGTGGAAAATGTGCGGATATTCTTTTAACATCGCCGCGCACGAGCCGGATGGGGTGACGACGTAATCAGCGTGGGCGAACGCGCGCATCATCTGTTTCATGGCTTCTTTTGACTCTTTGACATAACCGCTGTTATACGCGGGCTGGCCGCAGCACGTTTGCGCCTCCGGAAAATCAACCTCGCAGCCGAGCCGCTCGAGCAGTTCGACGGTCGCTTTGCCGGCATTCGTGTAAAAGAGGTCGATGAGGCAAGTGACAAACAACGATACTTTCACTTCTTCTCCCTCCTGTTTTTTGGGGATGGGTGAGCAGGTCATCTGATGACTATATGTCTATTATAAACCATTTTTTCAGATTCGTAGCTCTTTTTTGCAAAAAACGCACTCAGTTTGGCTGCTGAGTGCGAATGTAGCGGCGCAATACGTTTTCGACATTGGTCAAATGTTCAAGCATGCACGCCCGGGCGGCGTCCGGATTTTGGTCGCGAATGGCTTCGAAAATCGCTTGGTGTTCGGCAAGCAGCTTTTCGGTCGTCGTTTGTTTCGAAAACAGCCAAATGCGGCGCGTTTCCCGCATCGTTTCAACGATCATGCCGGAGACGCTGTTCATGATGCTTGTGAGCATCGGATTTTGCGACGCCTCGGCGATGGCCATATGAAACGCCCAATCGGCCTTCTCCCCAAGCTCATCGCTGCCGATGCCTTCTTTCATTTGTCGGAGCGCTTGTGCCATCGCCTCAAGGTCGCGCTCTGTCCGTTTGGAGGCGGCGAGCGAGGCGGCTCCTGCCTCAAGCAGCTTGCGCACTTCAAGCAAATGCCAAATATCTTCTTTGTTCATTAAGACCGCCATGGATAACGGAAACGTCATCATCGTCGGATCGAACTCACGGACGTACGTCCCCTCTCCTTGCCGCAGTTCGATCAACCCCATTGCTTTCAAGGCAGTGAGCGCCTCGCGAATGGCGGCGCGCCCAACTTGAAATTGCTCAGCGAGCTGCTGGACGGAATCAAGTTTGTCACCGGGTTTCAGCTCGCCGTTTTTGATCATATCAAAAATCGCTTCGGCCACTTCTTCATAGATTTTTTTCGTTTTGATTCGTTTAAATGCCAATGGTTCCACCTCAATGTTCGGAAGAATGGATTTCCCGTTTTCAAAAGCAATGCATCCGCACTGTCTATTATGATACAGCATAAAGGGGAAGGACAAGCGCTTTTTTGCGGACGGAAAGGAGAAGGGGATAAGAGAAAAAAGTTAGAAAAATGAAAAAATACTATTGTCTTTTTTGTTGAGTACTTTTATAATGTGAGACAGACGGCGTTTCTTATCCGGTCATCTGATGACTAGAAGACTAGAATGAAAAGGATGGGCGGACGATCCATCGCAAACGCCGCGAAGTCAGGCGCAAAGGGGAGGAGAAAACCGCATGTGGAAGCAGGACTTCACGCCAATCGCCGACCAGCTTTGGTTATCGGCCATTGTGGCACTCATTCCGATTTTGTATTTCTTTTGGGCGCTGGCTGTCAAGCGGATGAAAGGGCATGTCGCCGGGCTGACGACGTTGCTGCTTGCTTTGGTGTTGGCTGTAATCGCTTACAGGATGCCGGCCGGCAAAGCGGTCATGTCGGTGACGCAAGGGGCGGTGTACGGGCTGCTCCCGATCGGCTGGATCATCATCACCTCTGTCTTTTTATACAAGCTGACGGTGAAGACCGGCCATTTTGACATTATCCGCAATTCGGTTGTCTCGCTCACCGAAGACCGGCGGCTGCAGGCGCTGCTGATTGCCTTTTCGTTCGGAGCGTTTTTGGAAGGGGCGGCCGGGTTTGGCGCGCCGGTGGCGATTTCAGCGGCGCTTCTTGCCGGGTTGGGGTTCAACCCGCTGTACGCCGCAGGCATCTGTTTGATCGCCAACACAGCGCCGGTGGCGTTCGGGGCGGTCGGGATTCCGATCATCTCGATGGAAGGGCCGACCGGTGTGCCGGCGATGGAAATTTCGAAAATGGTCGGGCGGCAGCTGCCGTTTTTATCGGTGTTCATTCCGTTCTATCTCGTTTTGATTATGGCAGGATGGAAAAAGACAGTCGAAGTGTTGCCGGCCATTATCGTCTCCGGCGTTTCGTTCGCGCTCACGCAATATTTGACATCGAACTTTTTAGGACCGGAGCTGCCGGACATTTTGTCCTCGATTGTTTCAATCGTCGCGCTGGCCGTCTTTTTGAAATATTGGAAGCCAAAAAGCACGTTCCGTTTCGCATCGGAATCGGAAGTGGCGGCTGCTGGGCAGGCCGCTCGCGCTGCGCACCGCGGCGGGGAAGTATTCCGCGCTTGGTCGCCGTTTCTTGTGCTGACGGCGTTGATCTCGCTTTGGGGCATCCCGCAGGTGAAAGCGGCGCTCACCGGCCATTATGAAGGAACAAACGGTTTGCTCAAGCTTGTCAATGCCATCGGAGCCCATTTGACGTTTATGCCGCCTGTGCCGGGGCTCAATAACCAAATTTTGAACCCAAGCGGTCAGCCGATTGCGGCGGTGTATAAGCTTGAGCTGCTCGGCACGGCTGGGACGGCGATTTTGTTGGCGGCGGTCGTCACCAAGTTCATCATCGGCATCTCGTGGAAAGATTGGGGACGCACGTTTGTGGAAACGCTTAACGAGCTGAAATATCCGATTGTGACGATCGCTTCGGTCGTCGGCTTTGCCTACATCGCCAACTCGTCAGGCATGAGCACGACGCTTGGGATGGCGTTGGCCAAAACAGGCCCGTTGTTCCCGTTCTTCTCGCCGATTTTAGGCTGGCTCGGCGTGTTTATCACCGGTTCGGATACGTCGTCGAACTTATTGTTTGGCAATTTGCAAAAAGTGACGGCAACATCGATCGGCATGGATCCGGTGCTGGCGTTGGCGGCCAACTCATCGGGCGGCGTCGTCGGGAAAATGATTTCGCCGCAGTCGATCGCGGTCGCCTGCGCGGCCGTCGGCTTGACCGGCAAAGAGTCCGACTTGTTCCGCTTTACGGTCAAACATAGCATATTCTTAATTATCTTGATTGGTATTCTCGTGTACCTGCAATCGACGGTATTGTCGTGGATGATTCCGTAACGGCAGCGAAGGGGGACGAGGCTTGGCCTGGATGGAAACAGACGCCAAGCCCGGCCCCTTTTCCGCTGTCGGCGAATGCAAATGGATGTGGAAAGGGTGAGACCATTGATTCCAAATGAAGCGAAAAAACGGTTGATTCAAGTCGTGGGAGCTGAAAACTACGATGACACGAAAACGGGGCGGCTCGTCTATTCGTATGATGCGACTCCGCAGTTTCAGTCGCTCCCCGATGCGGTCATTGCGCCGCGAAATACGAAAGAGGTCGCGGAAATTGCGAAAATTTGCAACGAGTATCGCATCCCGATCGTGCCGCGCGGGTCAGGAACGAACCTTTGCGCCGGCACGTGTCCGATCGAAGGCGGGATCGTTCTCCTGTTTAACCATATGAACCGCATTTTGGAAATTGATGAGGAAAACTTAACCGCGACCGTTCAGCCAGGAGTGGTGACGCTTGATTTGGCGAAAGCCGTTGAAGAAAAAGGATTGTTTTATCCGCCGGATCCGGGGTCGATGAAAATTTCAACGATTGGCGGCAACATCAGCGAAAACTCAGGCGGCTTGCGCGGCCTGAAATACGGGGTGACACGCGACTATGTGCTCGGGTTGGAAGTCGTCCTAGCGAACGGCGATGTCATCCGCACCGGTGGCAAGCTGGCAAAAGATGTAGCTGGCTATGACTTAACCCGTCTGTTTGTCGGATCGGAAGGAACGCTTGGCATTGTCACCGAAGCGACGTTAAAACTTATTCCGATGCCAGAGACGAAGCAGACGATGCTCGCTCTTTATCAAGATTTGGAGGCGGCCGCCCGTTCGGTGTCGAAAATCATCGCCAACAAGATCATTCCAGCGACGCTCGAGTTTTTGGACCAGCCGACATTGGAAGTGGTCGAAGATTTCGCCCGCATCGGCTTGCCGACCGATGTGAAAGCCGTTTTGCTCATTGAGCAGGATGGGCCGAAGGAAGTGGTAGAGCGCGATATGAAAAAGATGGCCGATATTTGCCGGGCCGAGCAGGCGGTGTCCGTTCAACTCGCCCGTTCGGAGGAAGAAGCAGAGGCGCTGCGGACGGCGCGGAGGGCGGCGCTGTCGGCGTTGGCGCGCTTAAAGCCGACGACGATTTTAGAGGACGCAACCGTGCCGCGTTCGGAAATCGCCAAAATGGTCAAAGCAATCAATGAAATTGCCGAGAAGTACCAGTTGAAGATCTGTACGTTCGGCCATGCCGGCGATGGCAACTTGCACCCGACCTGTCCGACCGACGCCCGCAATCGTGAAGAAATGGAGCGGGTGGAACGAGCGTTTGAAGAAATTTTCGCCAAAGCGATTGAATTGGGTGGCACGATTACCGGCGAACACGGCGTCGGGGTGATGAAAGCGCCGTATTTGGAATGGAAGCTCGGTCCGGCCGGCATTGCCGCCATGAAAGCGGTCAAACAGGCGCTCGACCCGAACAATATTATGAATCCGGGCAAAGTGTTCGCCAAAAGCACGAGAAAACGGGTGGTGGTGGCACGATGACAACGAAGACAGAACGAGCGCTCATTCAAAAAGCGTTTCAAGAACGGATGGATGAAAATGAGCTGATGAACTGCATGCGTTGCGGCTTTTGCCTGCCATCATGCCCGACGTATATCGAATCGGGGCGGCAAGAAGCCCAATCGCCGCGCGGGCGGATTGCGTTGATGAAAGCGGTCGTGGACGGTTTGATTGAACCGGACGAGGAAGTGGAACGAGCGCTCCACTTATGTTTAGGATGCCGGGCGTGCGAACCAGTCTGTCCGTCCGGCGTCCGCTACGGCCATCTGTTGGAAGAGGCGCGTGACATTATCGCCCAGCATAAAAAAATGCCGCTTCCGGTTCGCCTCATCCGCAAGCTTGTGTTTGCCGGACTGTTTCCGCATCAAGAACGGATGCGGAAGGCGACGGCGCTTCTCGGTTGGTATCAGCGCTCCGGCTTGCGGACGCTTGCCCGCAAAACCGGGCTGCTTCGCCTGCTTCCGGCCTCGTTCCGGCAAATGGAGCGCGTGTTGCCGGACGTGCCGACCGCAAAAGAGATGAAAAACCGGCCGCATCGCTTCAACCCAGATGATGCGGTGAAAAAACGGGTCGCCTTTTTCGCCGGCTGCTTGATGGATACGATGTTTATGGCGACAAACGATGCGACGCTGCGTCTGTTGCAGCTCGCCGGCTGCGAAGTCATCATTCCGCCGTCCCAAGGGTGCTGCGGAGCATTGCATGGGCATGGCGGGGAGAAGGAGATGGCGAAAGAGCTGGCAAAGCGAAACATTGCCGCTTTTGAGCAGCTCGACGTCGACTACATTGTGACGAACGCCGGCGGCTGCGGGGCGTTTTTGTTGGAATATGAACATTTGCTAAAAGACGATCCCGAATGGCGCGGACGGGCGGCGGCGTTTGCGGCGAAAGTGAAAGATATTTCCGAAGTGCTTGTCGAGCTGGGATTTCATCAACGGCCGCTCCGCGTGGCGCCGCAAACGGTCACCTACCAAGATTCGTGCCATTTGCGCAACGTTATGAAAACAGCGGCAGCCCCGCGCCGTTTGTTGCGGGCGATTGACGGCGTCGAGTTCCGCGAGATGAAAGATGCTGACCGCTGCTGTGGATCGGCCGGCATTTACAACCTTGTGGAACCGGAGATGTCAATGCAAATTTTAGACTACAAAATGGAAATGGCGAAACAAACGAAAGCGACGACGATCGTGACGGCGAACCCAGGCTGCTTGCTGCAAATGAAACTTGGCATTGAACGGGCCGGGCTGTCAGGAAGCGTCCGCGCCGTCCATATTGTGGACTTGCTGCTTGAGGCCGCCGAGGGAGCACAGGCAGCGCAAGGGGAGGAGCGCATTTGGCAGACGTCCTAACACCACAGTGAGCGGCCTCTTGCGCGCCAGGGATGTCCATAGCCGGTCTAACAAGAACCCCCGCGATGACGCGGGGGCTTTGAGTTGCTTCCATGATTGGGAGTTGGAAATAAGCTACAGCGCTGCATCGAGGCGCTTTGGCATCGCCCGAAGCGCCTTCCCTGTGCCGATGGCGACCGCTTCAGCCGGATTGGGCGCGACATGCACGGGCACGTGCAGTTCCGTGCTCAGCCATTGCTCGATGCCATGCAGCAAGGCGCCTCCGCCGGTGAGCACGACGCCGCGGTCGATGATGTCGCCGCTCAGTTCGGCCGGGCATTCTTCAAGAACAGCGCGAATGGCTTCGGCGATTTGCCAAAGCGATTCTTTGATGGCCGTTTGCACTTCGGTTGGGTCCAAGGACACCGCTTTGAGGAAGCCGGTGACAAAATCGCGGCCATGGATCGTCACCGACTGTTCCATGACCGTTCCCGGGGCGCTGCCGATTTCGATTTTCACTTGTTCGGCCGTCTGTTCGCCGATTAGCAAACTGTAGTGCTGGCGGACATATTGCATAATGTCTTCGTCAAGCTGGTTGCCGCCGATGCGAAGCGAGCGGCAGGCAACAACGCCGCCAAACGAGATAATCGCGGCTTCTGTTTTGCCGGCCCCTAAATGGACGACGACATTCGCGACTGGCTCGCCGACCGGCAAATCTGCGCCGATGGCGGCTGCGACGGGTTCCTCAATAAACTGAATATGCTTTGCTCCGCAATGTTTGGCGATTTCGTAAAAAGAGCGGCGCTCGACGGAGGTGGCGTGGAATGGGACGCTCATGACGACGTCTGGTTTTTTGAAAGCGAGGCCGAGCTGTTTGCTTGATTGTTTAAAGACTTGCTGCAACAGCGCCTTGGCGCGGTCAAAATCAGCGATCACGCCGTTTCGCAATGGATACGTCACTTCAACATGGGGCGGAGTTTTGCCGATCATTTGTTTTGCCTTTTGGCCGATTGCCATGAGCTTGTCCGCCTGGCGGTTATAGGCGACTGTTGCTGGTTCGTCAAACAGAAGCCCTTTCGTCTGGCTGAACAGCCTGACATTCATCGTCCCTAAATCAACGCCCAGCTGTGAGGAAGCGAACAACGGAAACACCTGCCTTTGTCAAAAATCGATGAACGGACAACCAGTCATCATCTATACCATTCGACAAGAACGGCGGTTTTATGTCCACATTGTCGAAACGAGAGGGAGAAGCTGTTGCGGCTGGGGATCATAAAAAATTTTTTTGTTTTCATGTATAAAAGACGAAAAGGGAGGAAATGAATAATAGCGTAACGTTTTCCAAGTATTCCCCCGATCCCCTATGAATATATATTGGGCCCTTCGGTTTCGGAGGGCCGCTTTTTTTTTGCATAATAAAAACCCCCTGCCTATTAAGCGCGCTTAATATGACAGAGAGCTTTTGCAATGAACCGCTACAGACGCTTGGCTCCGACATATCTTGTTTTCCAATAGCTGCTGTTTAAGCTGTCGATTTTGACACCGCGGGAAACGGCATGAATGACTTGATTGTTCCCAATGTAGATGGCAACGTGGGAGATGCCTTTTGTCTGTTTCGAAGTGTCAAAAAACACCAAATCCCCTGGTTGCAATTTCGATTTATGTACGTATTTTCCTTTTTTATACATTTCTTTGGACGTGCGCGGCAACGTGACGCCGACTTTTTTATGGGTATAGTAAACAAATCCCGAGCAGTCAAATCCTTTTGGCGTTGTGCCACCATACCGATACGGAGTGCCGACCAGTTTTTTGGCCTCGGCGATCAGCCTCGTCTTGTTGGCGGCTGCGTCAGAACTGGAAGTGCTTACAAAGAAGGAGGAAAATAGAACGATCATGGATACGAACAGGAGAGAATACCATTTTTTCATTTCCCCTAACCCCCGACAAAATCTTTTCCGATTCGACGTCTCTCAACTAGAGTATAGCAGAGGAAACTAGACTTGTTTTTTACAGTTGGATTAAATAATGTTACAGCGCCGTTACAAATATAGCACCTCGTCCTAAAGGCTTATACCAATAGATAGATCTTTTCGTTTCGGCCGACCTGGCTTTATGGTCGTAAGCGTGGAAACGGTGTCTCATACCCGAGTCCTATGACCGGTAGATGAATGTCGTAAGCTGTCGAACAAATAGGAACGGTGGAGGGAGGCAGCGCGAAGAATGGTCGTCTTATAATGAAAGCAAAGCGTCGAAGAATCGATGACGGTGATGGAGGATGTCGAATCAACTGGAATATATCTTGTATATTTTTGGCCTTTTTTTAACGGTCGGCGGTGTCTATGTATACGGCCATTGGATGGCAAAACGGCACTGGGGAGGCATCCCATGGCTGGCGGCGCCGAGACTGACTGTTGTGTTTGCCACCGTTTCCTTGCTTTTTTTAGGGGCAGGGATGATCTATATCCATTATGCTGAAAAACAAGAACATCGTGAATATGAGGAAGCCACAAAGCAAATCGCCGGCATGATCGCCGGCGATTTGGCCGCCATGGGGCACGAACGGCTCGATGAAAGGGCGGAACATCTGCCTGCGTATCACACGGTGATGGCGGTGCTGGAGCGTTGGCAACATTATGGCCGCGTGTTGAGCGTGTATACGTTAAAAAAGAATGAACACGGTGAGCTATATTTCGTGGCAGCGCCAGCGACTGACTACAATCGGAACGGCCGCATCGACGGCGAAAAGGAACAAGCGGTTCCACCTGGGACAGTTTACCGCCGCCATTTTCCAGAGATCGAAGAGGCGTTCCACGGCCGGTTTGCGATGGAACAGCATCCGACAACGGATGAATGGGGAAGGAGCATCAGCGCGTTTATGCCGATTCGTCAATCGGACGGGACAGTGGATGCGGTTGTTGGCATCGATTTTGATGCCAAAACGTATGAGCAACATTTGCAACGAGGACGGAAAAAGGCCCTGTGGACGATGATGGCCATGTTTTTGGCGTCAGCGGTTGCCTATTTGCTCGCTTTGCATCAACAAATGGAACGGAAGGCGTTGGCTGTCTATAAAAAAACGCTCGCATCCAACGAGCATCGACTGCGGAGGCTGGCGGAAATGACGACGGAAGGCTTGATCGTCTATGCGGGCGGCAAAATTATCGAAGTCAATGAGGCGGCGTGTCGCTTGCTTGGTTATACAGAAAGTGAATTGGTTCATTTGCCTGTAGATGATCTTGTAGTTCAAGGGTCGATGACAGAAGCTCGCTCGGATGGGGAGCGCAAGCGGTTTGAAATCGAACTGCGCCGAAAGGATGGAACGGTGTTTCCGGCGGAAGTGTTGCAGCGCCGTTACGATTACGAATGGCAAAATGTGATGGTTGCTGCCGTCCGCGACTTGACCGAGCAGAAGCAAAACGAAAGGCGGCTGCAATACTTTGCCAGCCATGATGAACTGACCGGTCTCCCGAACAAGGAAGCGATGTATAAACAGATCGAACAATGCCTCGCCGGCGCTAAACGGAATGGCCAAGAAGCGGCTGTCATGTTTTTGGAAGTGAGCGGCATTAAGACGATCAACGATTTTTACGGCTATGCTGTTGGAGATGAGGTCTTGCTCCAGCTGGCCCGCCTTTGGCGAGAACAGAAAGGAATTATGGTTGGACGTTGGAGCGGAAATGAATTTATCGCTGTGCTGCCGGATAGCGCCAATGAAAAAGCGGAGGAAGCAGCGAAACGGTTGATTGAAGCTGCTGACGAACCGATCGTTGTCAACGGCCTTGAGCTATATGTGACCGTGAACATCGGCATCAGCGTCTACCCAAAAGATGGGGAGGATGCAAAAACGTTGATTCGCAAGGCGGATATTGCCCGCTACGAGGCGCGAAAAAAAGCGGCGAGCGATTTTCTCTTTTTCACGGAGCCGATGGCGATTCGTCTCAATGAAAAGATGGCGATGGAACGCGACTTGCGGCGTGCGCTTGAAAATGAGGAATTTGAATTGTACTATCAGCCGCAAATTCGGCTTCACGACCGGCAAGTGATCGGCATGGAGGCGTTGATTCGCTGGCGCCATCCGGAAAAAGGGATGGTTTCGCCGTCATTGTTTATCCCGGTTGCCGAACAGACCGGCATGATCATCCCGATCAATGAATGGGTCATCCGCACGGCTTGCCGGCAAACAAAACAGCTGCTTGACCGGTTTCCGCACTTGTCTGTCTCGGTAAATTTGTCGCCATACGAGTTTGAAAGCCGCCGATTTGTGGATAAGCTCGCCGGCCTGCTCGCCGACACCGGGCTGCCGCCGCACCATTTAGATCTGGAAATTACGGAACGAATGACAATGGATACGGAGCGTGCGCTCGATATTTTGTCAAAGCTGAAGGGGCTTGGTGTGACGATCAGCATGGATGATTTCGGCACTGGTTACAGTTCGCTCAGCTACTTGACGGATTTGCCGATCGATCGGCTGAAGATCGACCGTTCGTTTGTTCAGCATATTCAAGGAAAAAAAGATGTCATCTTGCCGGCGATCATCCGACTCGGGCATAATATAGGTGTAAAGGTGCTGGCTGAAGGGGTCGAAACGGAGACCGAAGCGGCTTATTTGCAAGGAAAACGGTGCGATGAGGCGCAAGGCTATTATTTTTCCCCGCCGCTTCCGTATGACGAGCTCGTCCGGTTCTTAAACGAGCAGCGCGTGAGGCGGCAGGCGCAGGAGCTGACGTAACATGGACGGATTTTGGCGCATCGCCGAGGAGAAAATTCGCGAGGCGATGAAAAACGGCGAGTTCGACAACTTGCCCGGCTTCGGCAAACCGCTTGAGATTGAAGACCTTTCCCGCATTCCAGAGGAGCTGCGGCTCGGGTATTTGTTGCTGAAAAACGCCGGCTATGTGAGGGAAGAAGCGGAGTTGCGCAAAGAACTTTTGACGCTCGAGGACTTGCTTCGTTGCTGCGAGGATGATGAGGAAAAACGGGAGCTGGAGAAAAAGCGGACGGAAAAACAGCTTCGGTTTGCGGAACTGATGAAGAAACGGGGGCAGACAAACTCGAAGGCATTGCGCGACTACGGGCGGCGCATTGAAGAGAAATTTCGCTAGACGATTCCTTCATATCTTGAGGAAACACGATTGTTTTGCGGGTTTCCTCATTTTTTATGCAAAGATGTCCAAAAAACGGGGAAAATAAGGAAGGAGTAAATGATCGGAAAGGAGGCAGCGCAAAGGAGGGAAAATAAAGAATGATTGATCCCAGCTGTCTAGTCGTTGATGGATCGTGAACGAAATGAAAAAAGGAGTGCACATGATGAGAAAATTATGGGTTGCCTTTTTTGCTTCGCTCGTTCTGGCGATGCCGTCATGGGTGTCTGCTCGAAGCCATGCAGGCGGGGGGGCCGATGTGCATTTGCCGGTCGGCCATATGTGGAAGCATGAGGGACTTGACGAGCAAAAGTGGATGGAGATGGTCCAAAAATATACGCCTGAGCAGGAAGAAGAATGGAAAAAAGTGCTGGATGAGCGGAACGCGTTGCGTCAGCAGTTGAACGATGAAAATGTGAAACAGGCCATCAAAGAAAAGTGCAAAAAGATGAAAAAAGAGCGCGAAGCAGCGCTTGACCGGCTCATCGACCAGCTGGCCAATAAAAAAATCACCAAAGAACAGTTTAAACAAGAGCTGAAACAGTTGCATAAAAAGAAACGGTGGATGACGAAAGAAGAAAAACAACAGCTTCACCAGCTTCATGAACAAACGAGGCAAGCGATGGAGAACAACGACCAGGAGGCGATGAAAAAGCTGCTTCCGCAATGGCTTGAGCATATGAAAAAGAAAAATGAACGGTTGGCGAAATGGCTTCAGGAAGTGAAACAAGGATGATATAATGAAGAAAAAGGCCGTGTTCAATGCACGGCTTCTTTTTTTACATTTTGGTTGGAAACGCCTTTTGGTTGTCTGCCAAGGCAGGCAGTCCGGGAAGATTGCGCCTGTTTTTGCGCAGAAACCGACTCAGTCTGCCTGATGCTGGAATGGGAGGGTTGCGCCGTGGGGTATCCGATTGTTCTTCATTTGCGCGGCCGCCGCGCGGTCGTTGTCGGCGGCGGGAAGGTGGCGGCAAGGAAAATTCATGGATTGTTAGAGGCAGGGGCGGAAATCGTGATGATTGCGCCTGAAGCGGAGCCGGAGCTTCAAGCGTTGGCCGCGGGGGGGATGATCGTTTGGAAGAAAAAGCGGTTTGACCCAGACGATTTGGCGGAGGCCTTTTTGGTGATTGCCGCGACGAATGATCGCAAGGTGAATGAAGCGGTGGCGCAAGCAGCAACACCCGGTCAACTCGTAAATGTCGTGGACGACCCGGAGCGATGCGATTTTCACGTTCCCGCTGTTGTCCGCCGCGGTCCGCTTACCATTGCCGTGTCGACCGGGGGGGCAAGTCCGGCGGTGGCCCGCCGCATTCGCCGCCAGCTTGAGGAGAAGTATGGCGAAGAGTATGGGCCGTATCTTCAGTTTTTGCAGCGGGCCCGCGACGTTGTATTGCGCGAAGTGGAGGACGCTGAGGGACGGAAGCGGCTGTTTCAGGCGCTCGCTGCTGATTCTTTCCGGCAGCGCGGCCGATGGGATGAAGAGTTGGCCCAGCTATTGGCGAACGAAAAAGAACGAAATGGGGAAAGAGGGAAAGAGCTATGAACATTCCGATGTATATTGTCGATGCGTTCACTGACCGGCCGTTTGCCGGCAACCCGGCGGCCGTCTGCTTGTTGCCGCAGCCGGCCCGTGATGAGTGGATGCAGCGTGTTGCCGCAGAAATGAATTTGTCTGAGACGGCTTTTTTAGTTCCACATGAGGGCGGCTATCGTCTGCGTTGGTTTACTCCTAAAGCAGAGGTTGACTTGTGCGGCCATGCAACGTTGGCGAGCGCCCATGTGCTGTGGGAGCGCGGGGAACACCGCCGAGATGAAGCGATTGCCTTTTTCACGAACAGCGGGGTGTTAACGGCTGTCAACAACGATGGCTGGATTCGGCTTGATTTTCCGAATGAAGCGCCAATGTTGGACGAGTCGCCTCCTGCCGTGCTCACCGACGCCTTGGCGGTAAAGCCGCTGTTTATCGGACGAAACCGGTTTGACTATTTAGTGGAAGTTGATTCAGAACGAATCGTGCATGAGCTGCAGCCGGATTTTCACTTGCTTCAACAAGTGGATGCCCTCGGTGTGATCGTAACAAGCCGCTCGATGACGGAGGGAGTAGACTTTGTATCGCGGGCTTTTTTCCAACTATTGGTGTTCCTGAAGATCCAGTCACCGGCTCGGCGCACTGCTGCCTTGGGCCGTATTGGGCGGACAAGCTTGGGAAAACGACGTTAGTCGGCTACCAAGCTTCAGCCCGCGGCGGCATTGTGCGGGTGACGATGGCGGGGGAGAGAGTGCATCTGGAAGGAAAAGCGGTCACTGTGCTGAAGGGGGAATTGGCCGAAGAAGCGTATGTTTGGCTATAGATGAAGATAGCAGCTGCCTGGCCGGACAGCGATGTTTGCATGCGTTTGGACAATGGGATCGCACCCAATAGGAAAATAGGGGGGCGGAACAAAGCGCCCCCACCCAAATCGGTGTCCGACCGCTTAATCATCCCACCGATACGTCCAAAACCGCTCCGTTTTCAGCCAGGCAAGCGCATCGCCGCGCTTGGAGGCTGCCTGCATCAGCCCTTCGGTTTGCGAACGGTGGGCGCGAATGGCGGCCAGCTTCGTCTCGATCACCGAGCTGACATCGCGCACGACATCCGGCTGGCCAAGGTCTTGTTCGCAGTTTTTCGCAAACGCAACGCAATGGACGGTTGGCCGTTCTTCTTTCGGCCAGCGCTTTAAGGCGCGGATGACAGCGGCTCCACACGCGTCATGATCGGGATGGACGCTGTAGCCGGGGTAAAACGTAATGACAAGCGATGGATTCGTTTCCGCCACGATGGCGGCGATCCGGTCAGCCAGCTCTTCTTCATCCTCAAACTCGACCGTCTTGTCGCGATAGCCGAGCAGGCGCAAATCATGAATGCCAAGAATGCGGCATGCTTCCTCCAGTTCTTGCTTGCGGATGTGTGGAAGCGTTTCGCGGTTGGCAAACGGAGGCACGCCCATATTGCGCCCCATTTCGCCGAGCGTTAAGCAAACGTATGTCACCGGCGTGCTGTTTTGCGCATGCTCGGCAATCGTTCCCGACACGCCGAACGCTTCATCGTCCGGGTGGGGAAAAACAACGAGCACATGTCGTTCATTCAACGGAACTCCCTCCTTACACAAACGGTTCGTTGCTTAGTTCGAGAGCCACGGCCAATTTCCCTTGATCATCATGGCCTGCTAGCAGCAACTGTCCTTTTTCTGTCCATTCCCAATGGGTCAGCCCTTCGGCGTACACCCAGCCAAGATCAAGCTTCAGTCCGACGCGATATGGCCCAGGGCCGGTAATCTTGCCGCGGGTGAAGCGAATGCAGGCGTTGCGGATGTAGGCGCCGACGGAATAAAAGCCATCGTTATGATGGGAGGCGTATGCTCCGTTCGTCGTTTCCAAATGAATATATACGTCGCGATTGGCAAAACGATTCAGCGCCTCTTGTACGGCGGCCGTGTCGATCGGTTGCAAGCGGCTCCCTCCTTGCTGTTTGTTTTTCTATTATTGTACATGACCGAGGCGTGTGAGCGGAACTATTTCGACTTCTATTGTATAATAAAAAAAGAGACACATCTTGGACTCATCCGCACCTACAAAGCGTTGAATGATGATTCAACGAAAGAAGGGTGATGATCGATGGGGTTTCAAGGCAATGGTGTCACGGTGTTGAATTTTGACGGCGTGTACCGGCCGCAAAAGCGGCTGTTTCAGTTCCCGCACGAATGGGTCGATCTCGCCGACGTGCCGGAGACGAATTTGTATTGCAGCGAAGCGGCGCTTGCTGAAATTGAGCGGCGGCTTGAGCGGCGGCGGAAGCGCGGGGCGGTGCTGATCGGCAGCGGCAACTACCATTATGTCACGTATTTATTGCTTAAAGAAATCAACGAACCGTTTACGCTTGTGCTTTTTGACCGCCATACGGATGCTGAAGGAGGGGATGATGTCATTTCGTGCGGCTCATGGGTCTCCTATGCACTTAAGCATCCGCGGCTGCAAAAAGTCGTGATCGTTGGCCCAACTGCTTCTTCGCATCAACTCCGTTTATCTCCGAAAATGACTGTTCTTCCATTTGATGATCATGATGAATGGCCAAAAGCGCTCATCGAGGCCATCCCGACCGGAAGCATCTATATCAGCATCGATAAAGACGCTCTTCGTCGCGAAGACGCGGTCACGAACTGGGATCAAGGAGTGATTCCGCTATCCCGGTTGCTCGCCTGCCTGCGGTTGCTTTTATTCCATAAAAAAGTGCTCGGCGTGGACATATGCGGCGAATACCCGCCCTCCGCTGTCGACATGTTCGACCCGCTTTGTCGCGAAGCGCGGGGAAAAAATGAGCAGGCGAACATGGCCATCTTGGAGACATATTTCCACTATGCGGCGCCGCATTTGCGGCCGGCGTAATCGAGCGGCGAGAAGCGTGGGAAAGGCAGAACCGCTTTTGGTTTGGCGATCAGAAAAGCAAGGAAGACGCTGTCCCTTCGGATTTTGGCCATCGAGCCGGCGCTTCTGCCGGCTCGATGGCCGAAAAAGCCGGGAAGGCCGCTGCTTGAGGGGATGAGCCTAGTTGTCAAAAGCCGCTCCCGTACATAATGCGAAATTGTTTTTCATCGGAGCGGACATCGCGCGGCTCGATGTGCATGCGGGCGACTTTGGCAAACATCGTTCCGGCTTCAATGGTGTCCAAAAAGAGTTGAAGGGCGCTTTCATCCCCCTGAACTTCCATTTCCACTGTTCCGTCATCATTGTTTTTCACCCAACCGGTCAGCTGCCGTTTTAGCGCTTCGTGTTGGACGAAGTATCGAAACCCGACGCCTTGCACGCGCCCTTCCACGATGACATGAACTCTTTTCACGCCGATGAGTCCTCCTTCATCACGGTTGTTCTGTTTCCATCATATAATAGATGAGGCGGAAAGTACATGAAAAGAGGAGCTTGATGGTTCAAGCTCCTTTTTTTACGGATGATAGCGATAATACTTGTTGTTGAATGAGCAGCACAAGCCGCGGGTGATCGCCTAGGTAAGAGCATAAATGCCACTCTTTGTCGGAAACAGAGAACCCCTGCAACTTCCGTTCGATCGTTTTCATTAAGACGCCGGTAAACAATAAGTACGGGACGACAAACACACGCCGATACGCCGATGCATGGGCCCGTTCGAGCCCTTCATCAAGCGTCGGGCGGATGGCAGCGAGAAAACAAACGTCCACGTGCGGCACGTTCGTTTTTTCTTTTAAAAGCGCAGCGATGGCGGACATGTCGCGCTTCGTGTCTGGATCACTGCTGCCGCGGCCGACAAGAAGGATCATCGATTCGCCGTCAAGCGGTGCGGACTGTTCGCTGATGCGGTCGATCATGATGTCGATCATCGCTTCATGGACGCCGAACGGAGCGCCGCAGAGGATATCAACGGACGGATGGCGCCGTCTCGCGATGTCCAATGCCGCTGGAATATCGTGTTTGGCATGCCCTGCAGAAAGAAGGAGAAGCGGAACGACGATGACGCGTGTCGCCCCTTGGGCGACACAACGGTCAACGCCGGTGACAATGTCCGGTTCCGCGAGCTCGACAAAGCATAGCTCTTGAATCGGAATATCGATGACCCTCCGGCACTGTTCGACGAAACGCGCCGCTTCATGGCGCGCGGCGGCAATGCGGCTGCCGTGGCTGACATATAAAACAGCTTCCATCGCCATCGCCTCACGATGTTGCCTCAGCGGCTGCCGATGACGCAAGCAACCGTTCGAACCATTGAATGTTGGCCCGCAGCCGGACGACGTCTCCGATCATGATCATGCTCGGATTTTGGATGTTTTCTTTGGCGGCGATTCCGGCGATCGTCGCGAGTGTGCCGGTGACGGTGCGCTGAGCCGTTGTCGTTCCCCATTCGATGACCGCCGCCGGCGTCTCCGGCGCTTTGCCGTATTTCATCAGCTGGCCGCAAATGTATGGCAAGTGATGAACCCCCATGTAAATGGCGATCGTATCGATGCCTTTGGCGAGGCTTTCCCATTTGATCTCGTCACGACTTCCGTCGCGCCGATGCCCGGTGACAAAGGCGACGCTTGAGCTGAACGCGCGATGGGTGACAGGGATGCCGGCGTAAGCCGCCGCCGCGATGGCGGAGGTGATGCCGGGAACGATCTCAAATTCGATCCCATGTTTGGCCAGCGCCTCGGCCTCTTCGCCGCCGCGCCCGAACACGAACGGATCGCCGCCCTTTAAGCGGACGACCGTTTTTCCTTTTTTGGCATGCCAGACGAGCGCATGGTTGATCGTTTCCTGCTGCATGGCATGGAAGCCGGGCAGCTTGCCGCAAAAGATGAGTTCGGCGTCCGGCTTGGCATATGAAAGCAACTCTTCATTGATGAGACGGTCGTACAAAATGACATCCGCCTGCTGGATGCATTTTAATCCTTTGACGGTAATGAGTTCCGGGTCGCCGGGGCCGGCGCCGACAAGATATACTTTGCCCATCGTTGTTTCAGCCCCTTCGTGCATGATTCAGCCAGCCGCCGGAAAACGGCATGGATGCTCGGCTGCTTTTATTGTAAATGGTCTGCCTTGGGATGAAAACGACCTTGTCAAATGACCTCCCGTTCTTTTTTGGCAGAGGACGGGGGAATCAGTCTGTTTTCGCATCCGGGATCATTCCTCGCTCGCGCAGGTAGGCGAGCACTTGCTCGACACATTCGTCAACCGAATAACGGTGTGTTTCGATCGTCAGCTCCGGTGCTTCCGGCGCTTCGTACGGCGAGTCGATGCCCGTAAATTCACGGATTTCCCCGCGGCGAGCTTTTTGATACAGCCCTTTCGGATCGCGCTTTTCGCATTCTTCAAGCGGGCAGTTGACGTAAATTTCGATAAACTCGTCTTCTTCGACTAAGCGGCGGACGAGCGCCCGGTCTTCGGCAAACGGCGAGATGAACGCCGTCAGCACAAACTGGCCGCTGTCGACAAACAGCTTTGCCACTTCGCCGATGCGGCGGATGTTTTCCGTCCGGTCGGCGGCGGAAAAGCCGAGATCTTTATTGAGCCCGTGCCGGATGTTGTCGCCGTCTAAGACATAATTCTGAATGCCGAGCTCAAACAGTCGTCTGGAGACGGCATTGGCCACCGTCGATTTGCCGGAGCCGGACAGCCCGGTGAACCAAAGGATGGCGCTATGATGGCCGTTGCGCTTGCGACGATCTTCTTTTGTGACCGATGTGTGATGCCAAACGATGTTCGTGCTCATCGCCATCCTCCTTTAGCGCGCTGACGGGGCGACCGTTTCGCGTTCTTGCAGCCCTTTGATCAAGACGGCGGCCACTTCCGGGCGGCTGAACGTGCTCGGCGGCACTTGGCCGTTGCGCAGCATTTCACGAACTTTCGTGCCGGAAAGGACGACATGGTATTTCGCGTCATGCGGACACGTTTTTGTCGATGCCATCCCTTCGCATTTCGTGCAGTAAAAGCTATGTTCGAAAAAGAGCGGCGTAATGCCAAGCTCTTCAGCCGTAAAGTTCAAGAAGATTTTTTGCGCATCATACGTACCGTAATAATTGCCGACACCAGCGTGGTCGCGGCCGACGATGAAGTGCGTGCAGCCGAAATTTTTGCGCACCATTGCGTGGAAAATGGCTTCACGCGGACCGGCATAGCGCATCGCAGCTTGGAAGACGCCGAGGAAAACGCGGTCTTTCGGGTAATAGTTTTCCAGCAGCACTTGATAGCTTTCCATCCGGATGTCAGCCGGAATATCGTCCGCTTTCGTTTCGCCGACGAGTGGGTTTAAAAACAGGCCATCAACGATCTCGAGCGCGCATTTTTGAATGTATTCATGGGCGCGGTGAACCGGATTGCGCGTTTGGAAGCCGACAACGGTGTTCCAGCCAAACTCAGCAAACTTTTTCCGCGTTTCCGCTGGATCAAAATAAAACGCGGCGAATTGGCCTTTGTCGGTCCGTTTGACAAGCGTAATCTCCCCGCCGACATACACATCCGGCTTTTCAAACAGTTTGCGCACGCCTGGGTGGGCAAGTTCATCCGTTTTATAAACGAGCTTCGCTTCTTTCGTTTTGTCCGGGCGGTAAATGTCAGCAATCTCAATGACGCCGTAGACGTCGCCACGATAAACGAGTTTCGCCTTATCGCCGACGGCGAGCTCTTTCGCTTTTTCTTCTGTTACCGCGAGCGTGATCGGAATGCTCCAGACGGTGCCGTCAGAAAGACGCATGGTTTCAACAACCGCGTCGTAATCCGTTTTCGTTAAAAAACCAGTGAGGGGGCTGTAGGCGCCCGTTCCGATCAGCTCCAAGTCGCTCAGTTCGGCTTTGGAGAGCTCGATCGTTTTGGTCGCCTCATCAAGCGGATAGTCCGGATTCCAACGATTGATCAATGTGCCGCCATGCGGGATGCTTACGCTCATGTTCATAACCTCCTAGATTGATAGATGTTGTGAAATGCCGCTGCCATGTTCATGAGGCAAGCGCTCTTTTTTTTAGGCTAATGACGCCAAGCAGACGCTCAAGATGGCGATGACCGTATAGACGTCGCTGTCAAACAGCAGCTTGACGATTCGGAATGGCGTCCGATTCATCAGCGACGCCTATCGAGGCCGCCGCGCCGCTTGCCCCGATGTTCATGGCAAAGAAAAAGGATGCGATCAAAGCAATGGCAAGGAGCATGTCAATGTTCTCTCCTTAGGCGAGATGGAGACCGCATTCCGTCTTTCCTTGGCCAGCCCAGCGCCCGGAGCGCAAGTCGTTCGGATCTGTAGCCGGAGCGGTGCACGGGGCGCAACCGATGCTCGGGTAGCCGCGGTCGTGGAGCACGTTGTACGGAAGGCCGTGTTTATACACGTAATTCCAAACGTCTTTCCACGTCCAGTGAATGAGCGGACAAACTTTAATCGAACGGAACTTGTCGTCTTTGTTAATGTACTCGACATGCCGCCGCGTCGGCGATTGCTCGCGGCGCAAGCCGGAAATCCACGCCGTCACCCCGGTCAGCACCTCGCGCAGCGGAATGACTTTGCGCAGCTCACAGCATTTGTTCGGGTCGCGTTTCCATAACTCGTCGCCAAACTGCGCCTTCTGTTCTTCCAACGTCAAGCGCGGCTGCTTCATCACGATGCGAAGCGACGGATATTTTTCTTTCACTTTCGCGATCGTATCGTATGTCTCTGGAAAATGCAGACCGGTATCCAAAAAGACAATTTCGGCGTTCGGTTTGACCCGAGAGATGAGATCAATCAGCACAATCCCCTCGATGCCGAAGCTGCACGCGTATACGATCTCATCGCCGTATTCGCGATACGCCCAGGCCAGGACGTCAAGCGCCCCTTTTGTTTCATTATCGGACGGAAAAGACGGTTTTTCCGCCGTTTCCCACTGATCATACGTGAGCATCGGTTTCTCCTCCTCACAAAATCAAAGAAAATCCACGTAATTAGTCGGATATATAGCGGCCAAACGGCAATTCGGCGGCAAAAATCCTTCCTTGCATGAATCAGAAAGAGCGGGAGAAAGGGAGCCCCTTATTTTACTAAAGATCTTCTTTAGCTGGAATTGGCACTTTGCTATAGGCGGCAGGTTGTCGGAGTTCATTGAGCCCATTCCTCCCTCACTCTCGAGCAACGTATGCAACGCATGTCATTTAATTGATTAAAATTTTAGCACAATTGACGATAATGTCAATCATAGTTTTTCGATAGGAATTGTTTTTATACGAAACAGCTGCATTGCCTGCCTAACAGCAGATGGGAGCGTTATTTTTTGCGCAGGCTTCCGAGCTCTTCGACAATCGCCTGCATTTCGCTTGGGCTGAACGTCTCGCGTTTCATCACCATCTCGTAAATGTCTCTCAACTCATCGTACCATTCCTCGGAAAAATGGGACGGCTTGATGGCATCCAAGTTCAGCACTTTCAACTTTTGCTTCAACTGTTCGATCATGTAGGCGACGTTTTCCGCCGACCGTTTTGATAAATCCATTCGTTTACTCCTTTCATGGCAAGTTACTATGTATTGTACCATAGGTGCAGGAAGAATGGGGAGAGATTGCATGGCTTGCTTTTCTGATGAAAAACGGATGATGTGGTAAAATGTAGGTGCACATGCATAGTGCCAGTCTAAAAGGTTGGTGAAACACCGCGTTTTCTTCAAAATGGTTGTCGTGAACGCGCGCAAGAGTTGTTGGCCCATTCGCACACGCTCCCCCGCTGGAGTTGTTTTGTCGTGACATCCCCGTCCTTTTAGGGCCAAAAAGGGCTAGATGAAAAGAAATGAAGGAAAACTAACGGTGGAAAGCACCGTGGACATAGAGAGAGGGGTGGCTGTTTGGATGATTAAAGTGCTGTTTGTTTGTCTTGGAAACATTTGTCGTTCGCCGATGGCGGAAGCGGTCTTCCGTCATTTGGTGAAAGAGCGGGGGCTTGACGGTCTGATTGCCGTTGATTCGGCGGGAACAGGCAGCTGGCATGTCGGTGAGCCGCCGCATGTGGGGACAAGAAGGGTTTTGACGGAAAATAAGATCGACTACTCCGGCATCCGCGCCCGGCAAGTGAACCATCGTGACTTGGAAGAATTTGATTACATCATCGCCATGGACGCAGCCAACTTGAACGATTTGCGCCGATTGGCTGGCTCCCGTTCGAAAGCGGTGCTCGCCCGGTTGCTTGACTTTGTTCCCGACCGGGAAAAAGACGATGTGCCTGATCCGTATTATACCGGGAATTTTGCCGAAGTGTATCGCCTCGTCCGCTCAGGGTGCGAGCATTTGCTTGAGAGGATCATCCGCGACCATCGACTTGGTGTGGAGGAAACAAAATGACTTTGAGGGCGGCGCACCCGTCTAGGGAAAAACGGGGAAGGAGGGCAGCCGATGGTCGTAAATTTGGCGTTCATCCGTGAGTTGGCCCGCCGTTTTACGGAAGATGAAATCCCGCGCTTGTCGGCGGAATTGGCATATTACTTTCTTCTGTCGCTCTTTCCGTTTTTGCTGTTTTTAATGACGCTGTTGGCGTATTTGCCGATTCCGCATGAAGATGTGCTTGCGCTCGTGCGGCAATACGCCCCGAAAGAGGCGCTTCACCTCATTGAGACGAACGTTCATCGCCTCATCGATGAGCAAAACGGAGGATTGTTGTCGTTTAGCATCATCGCAGCGATTTGGTCAGCGTCTAATGGCATGAGTGCCATTATGAGGGCATTCAACCGCGCTTATGATGTGCAAGAAGACCGGCCGTTTTGGATCGTACGCGGGCTGTCGATTGTGTTGACGCTCGGCATGATCATGGTCATCATCGTTGCCCTCGTGCTTCCGGTCTTCGGGCGGATAATCGGGCTGTTTTTGTTCTCTGCTCTCGGGTTGTCGCAACAGTTTTTGAATGTTTGGAATGCATTTCGTTGGGTGACGAGTTCGCTGTTATTGTTTGCTGTCTTTACTGCCCTTTATTATTTCGCGCCGAACAAACAGCTTCGTTGCGTCAACGTCGTGCGCGGTGCGCTGTTTGCCACCGCCGGCTGGATTGCGGCGTCGCTGGCGTTCGCGTATTATGTCAACAACTTTGCCGATTACACGGCGATGTACGGCAGCCTTGGCGGGATGATCGTGTTGATGGTTTGGTTTTATTTGTCCGGCATGATTCTTGTCTTAGGCGGGGAACTCAACGCCATGTTTGACTGTGAGCGCGAAGGGAAAAGACGGCAGCGTTAGCGTGCATAAACGGTGCCGAGGCGGGATATCGTAACAATGCAAGGGATCTTGGCATAGGGGGGATCAAGATGACGAAACATACGAAAAAAGACGGGGGCACGAAGCAAAAAGGAAAAAACAGACCAAAGCATAAGACGAGTGGCAGCGCCAACGGCCAAAACGGCTATCATTGAAAGAAGCTGTCTCAAAAGGTGGTTCTTCGTTCAACATACCACAACATATTGTAATATTGTGCCCCGGCGGTCGTTTTATGTGTATAGATGGAAATCAAAAAAAGGTGCCCTTCCTTTTTTGAGGGCACCTTTCCTTTCATGCAAACACAGGCACATCGAGCCGCTGCCGCTTTATTCAACGATTTCTTCGTGATGGTGGTAATAGCGCTCATAAATGTATTCAATTTCTGCATCAGTCATATAGGCGAGTTCCTCGCGCGACAATCCCCGCACTTTTTCGATAAACTCGATCATATTTTTCCGTTCCGTTCTGCTCATGATCGCCACTCCTTTATACTGTTTTAAAACAGAAACTTGATATCTTGGTTTTATTATATAACAGAGGGAACAAAATGGTCAACGATTTTTTTGAAAAAATAAAAAATAAAAAACAAAAAAACGGTCAAGCCGCTGTTTCCTGTTCCCGGCGGCTGACGAGGCAAATGGCCGGAACGAGGAGGACAGCGCTGACCGCAAGGAAAAAGGCGCGACTAGAGAGATCCACCACGCTGCCGGCAAGCGGCGGGCCTGTCATGCTGCCGAGACTGTATAGCATCCCGCACAACAAATTGCCGGCGGGAAGCAGTTCTTTCGGCAACAGGTCGGTCATATAGGCGATGCCGAGAGAGAAGAGCGAACCGGTAAACATGCCAGCGGTGAACAAACAGGCAGCCAACCCAACCATGGACGCACCGACAGTGAGGGCAATCAAAAAACAACCGGCGCCGGCCAAGAGTGCACCGGTGATGATCTCGCGCCGCCCGAACCGGTCGCTGAGCGCTCCGAGCGGAAGCTGAAAGATGATGCCCCCAAGCGAGAAGCATGGCAAGATGAAGGCGATCTGCTCAGCGCTCATCCGCTCACGCAAGGCGTACAGCGGGAAGATGGAATGAACAGCCGCTTCTAAAAAACCGTACGCAAACGGCAACAAAAGCGCTGGCCATGCCTGTTTCCAAGCGCCAATAAACCGACCGGCCGCCGACGAAGAGCGTTCAAGCGGCTTTGGTTTTTCGTTCGGCAGCCAAAAGACGCCGATCCAACCGGCGAAACTAAGGAGAGCAGCTAAATAAAACGGAAGCGCCTTCTCGACCGAAGCGAGTGAAGCCAACAGCGGGCCGATGGTGAAGCCGAGGCCGAACGCCCACCCATACAGCGACAGCCGCCGTCCGCGCTCCGCCGGCGGCGAAAAGTCCGTAATCCACGTTTGCGTCGCAAAATGAAGCATATGATCGCCGATGCCGATGGCAAAGCGAAGAACGAGCCAAAAGAAAAGAGAAGGAAAAAGTGGAAAAAGAATAAGCGAACATATTACAATGAAACCACCAAGGAGAATGAGGAGCCGATAGCCATAGCGTCTCAGCGGCCGTTCCAAAAATGGCGAAATGGTCAAGACACCGATATACAGGGCGGCGGCGTGCGCCCCGTTAACGGACGAAGAGACGCCGTTTTCATCAAGAAGCATCGCCAGAAGCGGCAGCAACATCCCTTGCGACAGACCAGAGACGGCGACAATCCCGGTTAAGATGGCAAAACGCATCGTGCATCCCCATTTCAGTTGAAATCGCCGGCCGATCAAACAAGCGAGGCCGGATGTTTCCCAGGGCGAATGAATGCCCTTATCCATCGTACATAGAAACGGCGGTCAATGCAACGAAAACAATCAAGAGGAAAGGTGGAAGAGAAATGAACAAGGTGTTTGCTTGGATGACATGGATCGGCGTGCCGGTGTCGGTCATCGGCGGGTTTCTTCATTGGCCGACTGTCTTGATGTTTGTGTTGTACTGTTTGACGATCATTGCGCTCGCCAGCTACATGGGGCGAGCGACGGAAAGCTTGGCGATCGTCGCCGGACCGCGCATTGGCGGGCTGTTGAACGCGACGTTTGGCAACGCGGTCGAGCTGATCATTTCCATTTTTGCCTTGCAGGCTGGACTCATTGACGTCGTGCTCGCTTCCTTAACCGGTTCGGTGCTCGGGAACTTGCTTTTGGTGGCTGGGCTATCATTTTTTGTCGGCGGACTAAAATATAAGCGGCAAGAATTCAACATTTATGATGCTCGTCATAATGCCGGGCTGCTGACTTTTGCCATCTTCATCGCTTTTGTCATTCCGGAAGTGTTTACCATGCATATGAATCACAGCGAACAAGTCGCGTTGAGCGTTGGCATTTCGATCATCATGATCTTGCTTTACGCCGCTGCCCTTTATTTCCGGCTTGTCACCCATCGCGGCGTATATCAGCATAAATCAGAAGAAGTGGAAGAACATGAAGAGCCCGAATGGGGCAAAGGGAAAGCGACCGCCATTTTGGCGCTGGCGACGGTTGCGGTCGCCTATTTATCGGAACGGCTCGTTCACACGTTTGAAACGGTCGCTGAGTCATTCGGCTGGAGCGAGCTGTTTATCGGGATCATCATCGTGGCCATCGTCGGCAATGCGGCGGAGCACGCTTCCGCGGTTATTATGGCGTACAAAAACAAAATGAATGTCGCGGTGGAAATTGCCGTCGGCTCGACATTGCAAATCGCCATGTTCGTTGCGCCGGTGCTTGTGCTCGTTTCGCTTTTGTTTCCGGAAAAGATGCCGCTTGTCTTTTCACTTCCTGAGCTGGTGGCGATGGCTGCTTCCGTCCTTTTGATGATCGTGCTGTCAAATGATGGTGATACGAACTGGTTTGAAGGCGCAACATTGCTCGCTGCCTATACGATCATGGGCATCGGTTTTTACTTGCTGTAAGTGACTGCATCCGGGCGTTCGCCGTCCGGGTGTTTTTTGCGGGTGCGGGAAGTGGGGCGTCAAACGGGGAAAATTTTCGCCGCCGCGGATAAACGGCGCATTTTGAAAGAAACTAACAGTGAATAACGTGGGAAGAAAGGAGTGAAGACGATGAAAAAGTGGGCTGTTTCGCTGTTTGGGAGCGTGCTTCTTCTTTATGCGGCGGCGTTTTCGGCGCTGGCGGCTGCCGGCAAACCGGCGCCCGGTGCGGTGATGGATATATCGAAGGAAAATACGTATCCGAACCCGACTCAAGATTTGCCGCATTTGGAACCGAGCTCGTTTACAAAACAGCTGTTAAGATCGGCGAATGTGAAAATTGAGAATCCCGAATTGATCCATCTCTTTAATGAATCTTCGGCGACCGACACGCCATGGGCCATTGGCTTCAGGGCGACGATTTATTTAGGCCAATGGCCGCTCAATTACCAGTCGATCGAAACGTCGACGAACTGGGAATATCAAAAGGTCAACACGAATTTCCTTGATAACCGCGGCGGCGATACGGCGCAAAAGTTGTACTATAAACAAGAAATGCAAAAATACGTCCGCGGCGGGTTGACGGTGAAAGTGCCGAATGAAGACGCGGTTAAGCGGATGATGTTAAACAAAGCGATGGAAAAGACGAACTTGCCGCTCTCTTTCAGCACGGTTGTCGGCCTTGGCACGAAAAAAGACCAACCGTACAACGTACCGGCGAAAAAAATAGGTTATTTGTACGCGTACGCTCCGGCGGTGAATGAAAAAGGGAAAGTAACATACGGGGAAGTGTACGTCGTGCTCAAAGGAAACAAAAAGAAAATTGTCGTCAAAAACGTGACGACAAGAGGGGTTGGGGCGTGGATTCCGGTGCAGGATCGCCTGTACATGTCATATGTGGTGAGTGAACAGCCAAGATAAAACGTCAAGGAAAAGCTCCTTGACGTTTTTTATCGGCCAATGCGCGCGGACCGCTTCGTAAAATCGACGCCGCGGTAATACGTCTGCTTCACAAGGACGTTCGGTCCGAGGCAGCGTGCCGACGGGCAGTGGCAAAGAAGCTCCCTAGCAAGCTTTGAGCGCCGCCATTTGTCATACACGTCTGGCAGCGAATCGTGAATGATGTTGCCAAGCGGCGGTTCATCACCGAAATCGGTGACGATGACATCGCCGGTGAAAATATTGACATTGAGCCGTGAACGTCCGTCTGGATCGTTGCGCACGGTGACGTTTTTGCTTTCATACAGCCGCTTCAATAGGCGCACATCTTCTTCGTTGTCGCTGCACGGGTAAAACGGCAGCGTGCCAAACAGCATCCAGACGTTTTCGTCGCGAATGTCAAGCAAATGGTGAATCGCTTCGCGCAATTCGTCCAAGCTCAACGTCTCTAAAGCGCTGGCAAAATCGCTCGGATACATCGGATGGATTTCATGGCGCCGACAGCCCATTTCCTCGACAACTTGGCGGTGGATCGCTTCCAAGTGGCGGACGGTCCGTTTGTTTAACATCGTTTCCGCGGATACCATCACGCCGGCATTTGCCAGCGCTTTTGCATTGTCAAGCATGCGCTGGAAGTATTTCTCGCGTTGGGCGCGCGTCGGCTTCCGCTCCATCATGGCAAAACCACCTTCGACAAAGTCGTCGACCGTCCCCCAGTTGTGCGAGATATGGAGCACATCCAAATACGGAATGACTGGTTCATAGCGAGACAAATCCAACGTCAAGTTCGAATTAAGCTGCGTCCGCACCCCGCGCTCGTGCGCGTAGCGGAGAAGGGGAACGACGTATTGTTCGACGGATTTTAATGACAGCATCGGCTCGCCGCCGGTGATGCTTAATGACCGCAAATGCGGAATTTCCTCGAGCCGGCGGAGCAACATATCAAGCGGCAGCGCCTCGGGATCTTTCATTGTCAACGTATAGCCAACAGCACAATGCTCACAGCGCATATTGCAAAGCGTCGTTGTGGTAAACTCAATATTCGTCAGTTGTAGTTGTCCATATTCTTCAATATCGACGTACGCTTCCCAAGGGTCATACGCCGGCGTAATGGCCGGTATGGTCGATGAACGCATTACTTTCTCCTCTCTCCATGACAAAGTCCTATCGTTCATTATTAGCCGCCTTAGCAGCGCTTGTCAATCGTTTTGGATGTTTTGCCTCTACCCCATTCGTATGATGAGGATGGAACAATCATGAGATCGAAAAGAAAGATTTTTTACACAACGCTGGAAAACGGAGTATAATAGGAAAAGATGGGACAACTGCATATGGACGATAAACAGGGGAAGGGGCGTTTAGACAAATGGAAAAATTCCAGCAAAGCATGTATGACTTGATTGTGGAAACATCTACGAAGTTGCCAAAGGATGTCCGTCGAGCGATCGCTCGGGCGAAAGCGCGCGAAAACGCCGGCACGCGGGCGGCCATGGCGCTCAATACGATCGTCGAGAATATTCAGATGGCGGATGAAAACGTGTCTCCCATTTGCCAAGACACCGGCTTGCCGACGTTTAAAATCAAAGTGCCGGTCGGCGTCAATCAAATCGAAATGAAAAAAGCGATCCGGGCCGCCATTGCCGAAGCGACGAAAAACGGCAAACTGCGCCCGAACTCGGTCGATTCGCTCACCGGCAAAAACAGCGGCGACAATTTAGGGGAAGGCGTGCCGGTCATTAAATTCGAACAATGGGAAAACGATTACATTGACGTTCGCCTCATTTTAAAAGGCGGCGGCTGTGAAAACAAAAACATCCAATACAGCCTTCCGTGTGAACTCGAGGGGCTCGGCCGCGCTGGCCGCGATTTGGACGGCATCCGCAAATGCATTTTGCATGCGGTGTACCAAGCGCAAGGGCAAGGATGCAGCGCCGGCTTTATCGGCGTCGGCATCGGCGGCGACCGCTCATCCGGCTATGAGTTGGCGAAAGAGCAGCTGTTCCGTCCGGTTGATGACGTCAACCCGATCGAAGAATTGCGCCAGCTGGAAGAATACATTATGGAAAACGCCAACAAGCTCGGCATCGGCACGATGGGCTTTGGCGGCGAATCGACGCTGCTTGGCTGTAAAATCGGCGTCATGCATCGCATCCCGGCGAGCTTCTTCGTCTCCGTCGCCTACAACTGCTGGGCGTTCCGGCGCATGGGCGTGAAAATCGATCCGGCGACCGGTGAGATCATCGAATGGCTGTACCAAGACGGCGAAGACGTCGATTTTGCAAAAGAGTTGGAAAAAGCGGAAGCGGCCGCGGCGCTTGAACAAGGAGAGGCGCGCGTCATCGATCTCGTTCCGCCGCTGTCGGAAGAACAAGTGCGGAAGCTCCGCGTCGGCGACGTCGTCCGCATCAGCGGCGTCATTTACACCGGCCGCGACGCCATTCATAAATATTTGATGGATCACGATGCCCCCGTCGATTTGAACGGGCAAATCATTTACCATTGCGGCCCGGTCATGCTAAAAGACGAAGACGGCCGCTGGCACGCCAAAGCCGCCGGCCCGACGACCAGCATCCGCGAAGAGCCGTACCAAGGCGACATCATGAAAAAATTCGGCGTCCGTGCTGTCATCGGCAAAGGCGGCATGGGCGCGAAGACGCTGCAAGCGTTAAAAGAACACGGCGGCGTGTATTTGAACGCCATCGGCGGCGCGGCGCAATATTACGCCGATTGCATCAAATCCGTGGAAGGCGTTGATTTGCTGGAGTTTGGCATCCCCGAAGCGATGTGGCATTTGCGCGTCGAAAACTTCACTGCTGTTGTCACGATGGATTCGCACGGCAACAGCTTGCATGAAGATGTGGAAAAATCGTCGCTTGAAAAGCTGGCCCAGTTCAAAGAGCCGGTGTTCAAGTAAGAGGGAGAGCTGAATTTCAAGCACATGGCTAGGAGAGCTGAATTTCAAGCACATGGCTATTGGTATTCACAAGCTGATCCCGTTTTCTTCTCTGTCCCCAAAGCGCTCGCTTTTGGGGCTTTTTTTTGCAAAAAATGGCGCGCGTAAAGCGGTCAGGGGTGAAAACAATAAGAAAGAGGAAAAGATGGCGGCCAAGGAGGAACTAGGCATGAGATGGCTCATTTCTCTCGTTTTAGCGCTCGCGCTTTTTCCCGCCCCTGCTTTTGCCATAAGCAATGCGCCGATCCATTGGGGATTGAAGCGAAGCGAAAACCACGAGCCCCCGTCGGCGGGAAAAGAGCTCGATGAGCTGCTTGCCAAATATGACGCGTTTTATTTAGGCGATACGAGTGAAAAAACGATTTACTTGACGTTTGACAACGGCTATGAAAACGGCTATACAGCACAAATTTTGGACGTATTGAAAGAAAAACATGTGCCGGCCGCCTTTTTTGTCACCGGCCATTATTTGCAAACAGCGCCCGATTTAGTCAAACGGATGGCGGCGGAAGGGCATATCATCGGCAACCATTCGTGGCATCATCCCGATTTAACAACTGAAAGCGATGAGCAGGTGCGCGAAGAGCTGGAAAAAGTCAAGGAAAAGACAGAAGAGTTGACCGGGCAAAAAGGGATGATGTACCTTCGCCCGCCGCGCGGCATTTTCAGCGAGCGGACGTTATCTCTCGCCCGCGACCTTGGCTATTATCACGTCTTTTGGTCGCTGGCGTTCGTTGACTGGCAAACCGACCGCCAGCGCGGCTGGCAATATGCTTACGACCAAATCATGAAACAAATCCATCCGGGGGCGATTTTGCTGTTGCATTCCGTGTCCAAAGACAACGCCGAAGCATTGCCGAACGTGATCGACGACTTGCGCAAACAAGGGTACACGTTCGCCAGCCTTGATGACCTTATGGCCAAAAAGACCGGCCTTCATCCGTGGCTGTTTCGCCCATAAGCCGCTTTCATCACTTGAGCACAAAAGCGGTACGAAACGTTGTGTGTTGGACCATTCGAAAACCCGCCTCGTTCTGTCAACCGAACCATATGCCGCTGCCTCGTCCTGCCAACAAGTTGGTTCGACGGGGCGTTTTTCGTTATAATAGGGGCACGGACAAATGAGAAAGGTGAGAACGATGTGGAAACGAACGATCACTGTGCCGGCGCCGTATGATTTCGCCCACGCGCTTGAACGGCTTGCATTGGATCCGCTCCTGGCGGTCGATTTAGAGCGGCGGCGCATCACCGTGCCGCTTCATCTCGATGGTTTAAAGGTGCCGGTCGTGATTGAAAGCATCGGCACAAAAGACGATCCTCGCTTTGTCGTCTCGGCGCCGCATCCCAAGCGGCAGGAAGACATCATCGAGCGCGTCTCTCATTTATTTCAATGGCGGACGCCGCTCGTTCTGGTGTATGATCATTTTCGCGCGACCGAGCTGGCGCCGCTGTTTGCCGAGTATGAGGGGCTGCCGCTTGTGCTCGATTTTGACTTGTATTTTTGCCTAATGAAATGTTTGATCCACCAGCAGCTTCATCTTAAAGTCGGTTACCGGCTCACAGAGCGGTTTGTGAAAGCGTTTGGCGAGGAGCGGGACGGCGTTTGGTTTTACCCGCGCCCGGAAGAAGTGGCCGCCCGTTCGTACGATGACTTGCGCGCCTTGCAGCTGAGCGGGCGGAAAGCCGAATATATCGTCGATGTGTCGCGCCTCATTGCCGAGGGGAAGCTGCGGCTTGATGAACTCGAGCAGATGGAAGACGGCGAGGTGATGGAGAGGTTGACCGCCGTGCGCGGCATCGGTCCGTGGACCGTGCAAAATTTCCTCCTCTTCGGCCTCGGCCGTCCGAACGTCTTTCCGCCGGCGGATATCGGTTTGCAGCGGGCGGTCGAAAAATGGTTCGGGCTTCCGAAGCGGCCAACTGTCAAAGAGATGGCGGCGCTTAGCGAGCGGTGGAAGCCGTACGCCAGCTATGCGGCGCTTTATTTATGGAGAAGTATCGAATGAGAGGGACCGATATGGCAAAGCAACAAATGAACATCAAAATCAAAAAAGGCGAGCAATTTCCGGTGACGATTCAACGGATCGGCATTAACGGCGAAGGGGTCGGTTATTTCCAAAAACAAGTCGTCTTCGTCCCCGGTGCGTTGCCGGGGGAAGAAGTCATCGTTGAGGCGACGGACATCCACCCAACCTACGCCGAGGCGAAAATCAAGCGCATCCGCAAGCGCTCGCCAAACCGCATCAAGCCGCCATGCCCGCTCTATGACCAGTGCGGCGGCTGCCAGTTGCAGCACTTATTGTACGAGGCGCAGCTCGAGGCGAAGCGCGACATTGTCATCCAGGCGCTCCGCCGCCATGCCCGGCGCCTCGATGTCGACAAGCTTGACATCCGCCCGACGATCGGCATGGACAACCCGTGGCATTACCGAAACAAAAGCCAGTTTCAAGTTGGAATGAAGGAAGGGAAGGTGCTCGCCGGGCTGTACGGCCTCAACTCCCACCGGCTCATCGATTTATCGGAATGCCGCGTCCAGCATCCGCAAACGACGCGCGTCACGAACATTGTGAAAACGATTTTGCAAGACTTGCGCATCCCGATTTACAACGAGCGGACAAGAACGGGCGTCGTGCGGACGATCGTCGTCCGCGTTGGCTTCCATACGGGCGACATCCAGCTTGTGCTGGTGACGGCGACAAAAGACATCCCGCGCAAACAGCTGCTCATTGACGAAATTCGCCGCCGCCTCCCAGAAGTGAAATCGATCGTGCAAAACATCAACGGCGAAAAAACGTCGCTTATTTTCGGCGACGAGACAGAAGTGCTCGCCGGCGACGAATATATTCAAGAAACGCTCGGCGATTTGTCGTTTGAACTGTCGGCGCGCGCCTTTTTCCAGCTCAACCCGTTGCAGACGGTGAAATTGTACGACGAAGTGAAAAAAGCGGCCGCCCTCACCGGAACGGAGCGGATCGTTGACGCTTACTGCGGCGTCGGCACGATCGGTTTGTGGCTTGCTCGCGATGCCAAAGAAGTGCGCGGCATGGACACGATTCCGGAAGCGATCGAAGACGCGCAAAACAACGCCAAAAAGCATGGGTTCACCAACACGCACTATGTCGTCGGCAAAGCCGAATATTGGCTGCCAAAATGGGTGAACGAAGGCTGGAAGCCGGACGTCATCATCGTCGACCCGCCCCGCGTCGGCTGCGACCGGGCGTTGCTTGAAACGATTCTCCACGTCCGCCCGAAAACAGTCGTCTACGTCTCATGCAACCCATCCAGCCTCGCCCGCGATCTCGATGCCTTGGCCGCACAATACCGCGTCGACTACATCCAGCCGGTCGACATGTTTCCGCACACGGCGCATGTGGAAGCGGTGGCGAAGCTGGTGTTGGAAATGTAAACATGAAGTAAACTTGTTCCGCTCCTTAGGAATGATTCACAGCAGACAAGAAAGTCATATATTTTTTGAACCGATTGAAACTGATGGCTTATTGTAAAAAACGCACGTAGCAAAGCGCCTTTTCCTGTCAAGGAAAGGCGTTTTTTCTGTTTGCTGGTGGGAAAGGCGGAGGTTTGCCGCATATTGTAGGTGAAAGGGAAAGAAAGGTTGAATCCGACGGCGTGCTTAACATATAGGAGAGCTCACTTCTAGATAAAGGGAATAGGCTCTTTGTATGGCTGGATTCTTCCGAGTCTTCATACTGATCCAAGGAGGATAGCTCGTTTATCCTATCTTTTTTGTTGATATTAGTTATAAATTCCTGTTTTATCCATAGACGAAAGGAAAATGAAAAAAAATTTAGAATAAAATGAGTAAATGATAAGGAGGGTGAGCAATGAAGAAAAAATTACTCATGTTGACCGTTGCTGGGGGCCTTCTGGCGAGCAGTGCCGCTATCCAGTTGCCGTTTGTAGAGGCGGTCGGCAATGGGCCGAATTATGGAGGGCATGAAACGGTTAGAACCGCTATACTCCACACTTATGAAGAGATGGTTGCCTTCTTAAAGGAGCAGGACGCTAAACAAGAACAGATGGAATTAGAAGTGATTGGGCAATCCATCAAAGGAAGAGACCTATATCTCGTCAAGTACATCAAAAACCCGGATCATCCGACCATTTTATTTTTGACTCAACAGCATGGCAATGAGCAATTGACGACAGAAGGAGCTCTGGAGTTTATTAAACATCTTGGGACAAGGAAAATGAAAGACGTCTTGAACCATGTCAATGTACTAATCGTGCCGATGCTAAACCCGGACGGGGCGATGGGGGATGTTGATTTTCCGCTCGATGATTATATCGCAAGCGGAGACCGCCATTTGACGAGGTATAATGCCGTTGGCGCTGATTTGAATCGCGATCATGTAAATAAACAATATCCGGAGACAAAGGCGCTACATAACAACGTGCTCCGCAAATATCACATCGATTATATGATCGACTTGCACCATCAAGGGGCAAACAGTGAACGGGACGGCAAGTTAGTATCCGGCTCTATTCTTTATCCAACTTCTCCTAATGCAGATGAAGAAGTTGTTTACCGTTCCAAACAATTAGGGGCTGTAATTTTTGATGCCATCGAGCCGACAGGATGGGGGCATCTTGGAAAATATGTTGGCGGCTCATCAGAGGCCATTGGCCGAAATGGCATTGCAGTTGAATATGGAATTTCGACATTGCTATTTGAGATGCGTGGGATGTCAGACCATTACATTGGTAGCTATGTTATTGGACAAAAAAGCAACGGTTATTTAATTCGACAAACGGTTGTCGCTTTGGATGCGGCAGTTAGGGCAATCGCTGACGGCTCGATTCATGAAAAAGATGTTTCTTTTTGGGACACCCTGCCTTATCAAGAGCGGAGATCTGAGTAGTAGATCGGCTCTCCGTTGAAACGCGCAGAGAGATTATATCACTTTTTTTAAATTGAAAGGGGATACGCTCATGAAAGGAAAACGCCCAAAACTTATATGGCCAACTGCTTTGGCGCTTACGCTTGGATTGTCCTCCCCCGTTTTTGCGGATCCGCAGTCAAGACCGAACGGCCCGTATGTCGAAGATAGCCAAAATATTTCGTTATCAAGCTTTATGTCTAATGAGGAATTGGCGGCTACCCTTCAGAAGCTGGAAGCTGCTTCCCAAGGAAAGATGAAGGTTGAAATCGCCGGGTATTCAAACTGGGCGCCTGATGGATACAAGACGGCCGAGGATAAAGGCTATCCTCTTTACTTAGTGAAGTTTGGAGACGCCGACCCGAATAAGAAACGTATATTCATTACAGCCCAAATTCACGGAAATGAGCAAATCGGCGCCGAAGCAGCCATTGATATTATGAGAAAGCTGTCTTCCAATGACCAGGAAGTTCAAAACATTTTAAAGAAGGTATCGATTTGGATTATGCCACGCATTAACCCTGAAGGGGCCGATAATACGTATGAAGGAAAATGGTATCCGACCCGTTATACACACCAGACGTGGGAACCGGAGAAGCTAGGGCTTTCGGAGGACACAGCTGCCCCGTGGTATTATAGGGCGGACGGGAGCGAGAGAGCTCAAAATAATGACGGCCGCGTCTATTATGGCATCCCTGGTTATGACCAAAATCGGGATTATAACCCGAACTTGAACTTTCGGATAGAGGATTATCATCCAAGTGATGTTGCGGCGTTTTTAAATAACAAAGAAACGAATAACAGCTTATATGGCGGTTTTTACGTTACGGCGGAGGCGAGAACGGTGACAAGTGTGTTTCAACAATTCAAGCCAGACGTATACATCGATCTTCACCATCGGGGATTTAACACTGTTTCCGATGATGACAACCGCTCCGTTCCCGTACAGCTGGCCGCCGTTGTCGCGGATCCATATACAGATCCGTTTACAGGAAAACATTATGAGGTGGATGAAGATGTCTTGACACTTAGCAAGCAAGTCAATGCCTTGGCTGCACAATCACTTCAAAGAGGCCAGTCACATTTCGGAGCGGTGCAAAAGTATCCTGACGTAAACTTGCCTGGCACGGCCCTCGGGGCGTTTGCATTGAACGACACCGCTATTATGTTGATTGAAATCAAAGGACAATCGCAAACGCTAGGACAAAAACAGTCCGGCATGTTAAGGCAAACGGTTACAACACCGCTCTACGAGGTGTTCAAAGCCATGGCTGACGGCTCCATTCATGATATTGACCCGGCGCTGTATGATGCCATTCCGGAGGCTGACAATCGCATCAGTGATCCAACAACAAGGGATGATCAACACTTCTAAAGGGATGGAATTGTTTCTGAAACTGGCAGTCATGTCAACATGGCTGTCAGTTTTATTTTTTAAGGCCTCGTGAAACGAAAAATACGCCTCCAGTCGTAGACAAAATATATCTATGGAACATGATGGGAAACGGATTGTCCGCAGTATGATGGAAAACGAAAGGAGGCGAAAGGATTGGCAAAAAAGATCGGGCTGTTCGTTGCCGGCGCGGTGGCGTTGTTTGTGCTGCTGTTTCATCTTGGACCGCTTGTCGGGTTGGCAATCACGCTGGCGGTGCTGTACTATGCGTTCAAGAAATGGTTGAAAGCCCCGTCGACATTCGGGAAAGTGGTGTGGGCGCTCATTGGCTGTGCGGCGTTGGTGGCCAGCGCTTCGAATGTGCCGGCGCTTATCGCGCTTGTCGCGGCGTATGTGCTGTATGTTGTGTATCGGAAATGGAACGGAGTGAAAGATGAGCGCATCGTTCCAGAAGCAGACGACCCGTTTGTCAACTTTGAAAAACAATGGGCGGAGCTGCAAAAGCATTATTCATGAAATCAATGGAAAAGGAGCGAATCGATGATGAGTGTGTTCTCACGCTTGAAAACGATCATTGAAGCCGATCTCCATGAATGGCTTGACGAAAAAGAAAAGAAAAACCCGATCGCGCTTCTCAATCACTATTTGCGCCAATGTGAACAGGAAGTCGAGCGGGTGCGGCAGCTGCTCGAGCGCCAATATGTGCTGAAAGAGCAATTTGCCCGCGAACATCGCGAAGCCGAACAGATGGCGGAAAAGCGAAGCAAGCAGGCGGAGGTGGCGACGCAAGCCGGGGAAATGGAGCTGGCCGAATTTGCGCGGCGTGAACAAGCGCAATATGCGGAACGCGCGGCCCGCTTAAAACAGCTGCTCGAGCAAACGAGCCGCGAGCTGTTTGAGTTAGAAGCGAAATATGAAGAAATGAAGCATAAGCTGAAAGATATGCAAATGCGGCGCATGGAGCTGATGGGGCGGGAGAATGCGGCTCGGGCGCACTACCGCATCCATCGGGTGGTCAACGGGGACACCGGCCCGGCGTTGGCGGCGTTTGCTGATGCGGAAGTCTACCTTGACCGCCTTGAGCAGCAAGTTCGCTCCGATTATTACCGGAGCACGATCGATGCGCGCATCGCTCAGCTGGAAAAGCAGTTGCAGGAAGGAAAATAACCGGATATGCTAAAGGCGTACATGGTTACGCCTTTTTCATTTTGGACAACAGGGGGCTCCCCACATGCTTGATCAACGGAAGAAAACTGACTATGTCAGTTGGGTTGTTTTGGTGACACTGCTCCTTTTTGCAATCGAAATTTCGTTTTTTCGCCCGGGCGTGCTGTTTTCGTTAAGTATATCGGTCTGTTTGATTTATGTTGGAAGGAAAAAATGGCATCGGCGGAAAGGAAAATGGCTGTTTTGGCTTGGCTGCATCATGTTGGCCATTCATGTGTTCACGATGATGGCCGCTCGTTTTGTCATGGTCGCGCTGTTGGGTTATGCCCTTTGGCAATTGTTTCAGTCGAAGCGGCATCCGACGGTGATCCGCCCGACTATGGCTGAGAACTCGTATGGGGGAGAGGAAATCGTGCGCCGTCAACCGCTGTTTCAAAATGTATGGGTTGGCCGGCAAGCGACCCCAGAACGGGCGTATGAGTGGAATGATGTCAATATCCAAACGGGGATCGGGGATACGGTCATTGATGTCAGCTATACTGTGCTTCCGAAAGGGGAAGCGGTCATTATCGTGAGAGGGTTGATCGGCAACATTCGAATTCTCGTTCCGTACGAAATGGAAACACGGCTCGTTCATTCCGCCATTTTCGGTGTTGCCTCGCTGTTTGGCAAGGAACAGGAAAAAATGTTCAACGAGACGCTCATTTATCAAACTTCTTCGTATGATCAAGCGGAGCAAAAGCTAAAAATCGTCACCTCGATGATCATTGGCAATGTCGAGGTGACACGCGTATGAGCCGACCGATGCTCGCTTCTGTTTTGCTTGCGCTTGTGCTTGCTGTGGCGTTGCTCATTTCCTTTCTCTATTTCCTTCCGCCTGGAATGTGGTCGTCTTTGTGGGATCAAACCGTGATGGGGTTGCCGTTTTTGTTGTTTGTGTTCGCCCCTCGTTCGACAGTTTTGAGACCATTTTAGGCAAATGAAAATGGTTACAAATGCTGTAATATCAAGGATTTCACGATGCGGATCCTAGAAAAAAACGCTGAATTTCATAGGCACACGACTTGACAAATTAACCTTTTAAAATAGCCAAATATCGTTTATAATATAGGCATGTACATGCGGAAAGTAACACGCAAAAATAAAGATGGAACGACCGTGGCGTATCTCCAGCTTGCTCACAACGAATTGGATCCGAAGGTCAAATATGCGAAAACGAAGGTGATTGATTCGTTTGGGCGCGAAGACGAGGTGGATCGCGCTGTCTTGGAGCGTCTGGCCAAAAGCATTTCGTGATCCTTTCTCCTGACTCATGAATCGTGGCCGAAAGTAAGGGACGAATGCGAGCGTCTTATGCTTGGACATTTTTCTTCAAAAACGGAGACCTTGATCAACGAACCGAGCTGACGGCCAAACAAGCGCAACTCTTTGCGGCTCTAGGGCTGGAACCTCCTCCGAAGATCCTAGGCATCCATCCTCGCCCCTAGATACACGCCCGAAGTGTGCTCAAATGCCTCTCGTCCCTTTTGTATCAAGGGTCGAGAGGCATTTTGTTTGCCTAGTCACTGTCGAACTCGGGTTCGCTGTAAGCCTGTGTATGGGGATTGCTGTTGGACTTATGCTTGATTCCTTCTTTCGCAAGCAATGGCAAGCGGTTGTGCAGGCGCTTCGGCACATTGAACAAGGAGAGATGGGGGAGTTGCATCGGGAAGGGCCGCCGCCGGAACTGCAAGACGTTTGGCAACAAATCGCCAAGCTGCAAACGCAATGGCTCGAGCAAACGAAACGCGTGCAAAAATTAGCGGCGGAAAAGGCCGAACAGGAAGAGCGGCTCGTTGAGCGCATTCTGTCGGAAGAACGCACGCGGCTGGCGCGGGAACTGCATGATTCCGTAAGCCAACAATTGTTTGCCGCTTCGATGATGATGTCGGCCGTCATGGAAACGATGCCGTCGGACGATGAACGCCATCGGAAGCAACTGAAAATGGTCGAACAAATGATTCATCAGTCGCAATTGGAAATGCGGGCGCTGCTTCTGCACTTGCGGCCGGTGCAGCTAAAAGGAAAATCGCTCCAAGAAGGGATGAACGAACTGCTGACGGAACTGGCGGGGAAAGTGCCGCTCGAGATGAAATGGAAAATCGAAGACATTCCGCTAGATAAAGGGGTCGAGGATCACCTGTTCCGCATTTTGCAAGAGTCGCTTTCCAACACGCTGCGCCATGCGAAAGCGAAGTCGTTGGAAGTATTGCTCATCGAACGGGACGGGTTTGCCATTTTGCGCGTCACCGACGATGGCGTTGGCTTTGATGTGGAACGTTCGAAAAGCGGCTCGTACGGGTTGCAGCACATGTATGAGCGGGCGGCGGAAATCGGTGGGATGTTGAAAATTGTCAGCTTAAAAGGTCAAGGAACGAGGTTGGAAGTGAAAGTGCCGCTTTTGCACAGGGGGGATGACCGTGATTAAGGTGCTGCTTGTCGACGATCATGAAATGGTGCGGCTTGGCGTGTCGGCGTATTTATCCGCCCAACCGGATATGGAGGTGATTGGGGAGGCGGAAGATGGAACAAAAGGGGTGGAGCTCGCCCTCCAGTTGCGGCCGGATGTCATTTTAATGGACCTCGTGATGGAACCGATGGACGGCATTGCCGCGACGCGCGAAATCATCGGCGCGTGGCCGGAGGCGAAAATCATTGTCGTGACGAGTTTTTTGGATGATGAAAACGTGTTCGCCGCGCTCGAAGCAGGGGCGACGAGTTATTTATTGAAAACATCGAAAGCGAGCGAAATTGCCGACGCCATTCGCGCCACGTTCCACGGGCAATCGGTGTTCGAACCGGAAGTGGCTGGAAAAGTGATGCGAAACTATCGGAAACAAGAAGAGCGCCTGCCGCATGAGCAGCTTACGAGCCGGGAGATGGAAGTGCTTTTGTTGATGGCGCAAGGGAAAACGAATCAACAAATCGCAGATGAATTGTTCATTTCACTGAAAACGGTGAAAGTACACGTAAGCAACATCCTCGCCAAACTTGGCGTCCAAGACCGGACGCAAGCGGTCATTTACGCGTTTCGGCATGGCTTAGTGAAATGAAGAGCATGTGAGCGGCACAAGCGCTATGCATGGAGAGTATGCTATGTCGAACGCGATTCATTTTTTGATAGGGAGTAGGTGTTCTGTGAACACCAAAACCGCTCCGTTTCATCAAGATGAACATGGAAGATGAAACGGAAGCGGTTTTTGACGTGCGGTGGACAGGGAAAATGGCTGGCTAACTGAGAGGGGTTACGCTTGCTTGGTCAGTTGGCGAAGTTTTCGGTCGTGGTGGAGCACTTTTGTTGTCAACACTTCGACCGAGGCTTGAGTATCTGTTAATTCTTCTTCAAGGTGGTCGATTCGTTCGTTCAGTTGTCTGTTCATCTGTTGCATTTCCTCACGAAGGGAGTCGATTTTGGCCTCAAGCCGAGTCTCAACAGCACGGATTTCTGCTCGGAGCTGTTGTCCCATTTCCTGCATCTCACTGCGGAGTCGTTGCTCCATTGTTTGCATTTCATGGTGAAGTCGCTGTTCCATCGTTTGCATTTCATGATGCAGTCGTTGCTCCATTTCCTGCATTTTCGAGCTGATTTTGTCAGAATGCTGTTCGAGCGCTTGAAGCACCGCTTGAATGATTGTTTTCTCTTCCACTTTTTCTCACCTCCTCACAGGTATTATACAAAGAAACGGGGCGAGAAAGAAAGAGAAAATATGGTGGTTTTCGTCGAACGTTGACGGTTCGGTTTTTGGTTTAGGATCGCGCGTTTTCGGTTTATCATGCCGCCCGCTTTGCCGTACAATAAACTCATATAAAAAGGCTGTTTTGGCCGCAAAGGAGATGACGATGTTGGACGCAGGATGGAAGTTCGACAACAGTTATGCAAGGCTGCCGGAGCGCTTTTTCAGCAACGTCCTCCCCACGCCGGTGCGCGCGCCGAAGCTTGCGGTGTTGAATCGTTCGCTGGCCGCAGAGCTTGGGCTGAATGAGGAAGCGTTGCGAAGTGAAGATGGGGTGGTCGTTTTAGCTGGAAACAAAATTCCAGACGGAGCTGAGCCGCTGGCGCAGGCGTATGCGGGGCATCAGTTCGGTTATTTTACGATGCTTGGCGACGGACGGGCGGTGCTGCTTGGCGAGCACGTCACCCCAAGCGGCGAGCGGGTGGACATCCAGCTGAAAGGCTCGGGCCGGACGCCGTATTCGCGCGGCGGTGATGGGCGGGCGGCGCTTGGGCCGATGCTGAGGGAGTACATTGTGAGCGAGGCGATGCACGCGCTTGGCATCCCGACAACGCGAAGTCTTGCGGTCGTCACCACGGGAGAGACGATTATGCGCGAAACGGAATTGCCTGGGGCGGTGTTGACCCGTGTCGCCTCGAGCCATCTGCGCGTCGGGACGTTTCAATACGCGGCGCAATGGGGGACGATAGAGGAGTTGCGCGCTCTGGCCGATTATGCGCTCTGGCGCCATTTTCCTGGCTTTGAGGAAGCTGAGAACCGCTATTTGTTTTTGCTTGAACAAGTGATCGAACGCCAAGCGGAACTGATCGCGAAATGGCAGCTTGTCGGCTTTGTCCACGGGGTGATGAACACGGACAATATGACGATCAGCGGGGAAACGATCGACTATGGGCCGTGCGCGTTTATGGACACATACAGCCTGGAGACGGTGTTCAGTTCGATTGATACGGAAGGGCGGTATGCGTACGGAAACCAGCCGTACATCGGGGGCTGGAATTTGGCAAGGTTTGCGGAAAGCTTGTTGCCGTTGCTTGATGAGAATGAAGAAAAAGCGATCGCGCTTGCCCAAGGGGCGCTTGACCACTATCCGAAGCAATACCACGACCATTGGCTTAGCGGGATGCGGGCGAAGCTCGGCCTTGCCGAGGAGCAGGAAGGAGATCAGAAGCTGATTGCGGATTTATTGCGGCTGATGGAGGCGCACCGCGCTGATTATACGAACACGTTCCGGGCGTTGACGTTAGGCGAATATACGGGGATGGCGCTGTTTGATTCCGCTGAGTTCCGAGAGTGGCATGAGCGCTGGCAGACAAGGCTCAGCCAAGAATCGGTGTCAAGAGAGGAAGCGTATGAACGGATGCGCCGCCATAATCCGGCTGTGATTCCACGCAACCACCGGGTTGAAGAGGCGTTGGCCGCCGCGGTCAACTGCGGCGACTACAGCGTGATGGAGCGTTTCTTGGAAGCGCTGGCCGACCCGTACGCCTACTCGCGGGAGCAAGAGAAATACGCGGAACTGCCCCCGCCGTCCGCCCGCCCGTACCGGACGTTTTGCGGGACGTGATGGCGTTTTTGTTTAGCGGCAAAGGAGAAACGAGATCGCCTTTTGCATCGTCTAATTTGGATGGAGGTGGTTAAGTGAAGCGAAATGTTCTTCTGTTGGCCGCGGTGGGAATATTGGTTGTATGTGCTGTCCTCTTTCCCTTGCAATGGGACGGGACGGACAAAACAAAGGAACGATATGCGTCATTTCACCAGCGTATCATCATCCGCGATTCGGTTGGCGAGCCGCTTTCGCCTCATGTGAAACAAGCAGGGGCGATGGAAACAACGAGCGAGCCGCAGCTGTTGCCTAACGTCGATTTGAACCATTCGATTGTGATAACGAAGATGCCGCATATCGAGAAAACGAGGAAAAATTGATGAAAGGCATCGCTTTTAACAAATAAAACAGCGATTGTTCAATGAGGGGCTGGTCGTGAGCCCTTTTTTCTTTTTTCCTCTTTACCTTTACGTTGCGTCAAGGTGTATCGTCATGAATAAGGAGGTGAAGGAAGTGGAGTACACGGTGCATGAGCTGGCGAAACTGGCGGGGGTGACAAGCCGGACGCTTCGGTATTACGACGAGATTGGGTTGCTGAAGCCAGCGCGGTTGAGCGAAGCCGGGTATCGGCTGTACGGGCGGCGCGAAGTCGATCGTTTGCAGCAAATTCTCTTTTACCGTGAGCTTGGCGTCGATTTGGAAACGATCAAACAGATCGTCCATTCTCCGTCATTCGATGAACTGAAGGCGCTCAGACAGCACCGCCAGCAGCTGTTGGAAAAACGGCGTCATCTTGATGCGTTGATTGCGAGTGTTGAAAAAACGATTGCCGCGAAAGAAGGAGGAATGATGATGAGCGACAAGGAGAAATTCGCCGCGTTTAAGGAGCGGCTGATTGAAGAAAATGAACAGAAATATGGGGAGGAAATCCGGCAAAAATATGGGGAGGAACAAGTGAATCGCTCAAACGAAACACTGCGGAACATGACGAAGGAACAGTTTGATGAGGCAGAGAAGCTCAGCAAGGACGTGCTTGAGGCATTGAAAGAAGCGATGTTGTCCGGCGACCCGGCCGGAGAGGAGGCGCAGCGGGCCGTTGCCTTGCATCGGCAGTGGCTTAGCTTTTGGTGGGATCATTATTCTAAAGAAGCGCACGCCGGGTTGGCGCGCCTATATGTTGAGGACGAACGGTTCAAAGCGTACTATGACCGCGTCCACCCGGGGGCGGCGGAATTTCTCAAAGAAGCGATTTTGATTTATACAGGGATGAAAAATCGTTAAGCAGCAGGCGGCTCGTTCTAAAAATAGGCGGGCCGCTGTTTTTGCTGGTGATGGATGAAGGGGATGGGTTTGCGGTACAATCAAAATGGTGCATAGGGGCGCACAATGGTTGAACATGATGATGAACGTGTCACGCAGGACTATGGGGCATTCATGGAGTTGCCTCCAATTTCAAGGTGTCCGTGGAAAGATGAAGGGAAAAGAAAGGGGATGGTTGGATGGAAACGCTGAGACAACGGCTGCGGTCGATCGACCAAAAAGGCTATAAGGCGTATAAAGCGATTGAAGGTACATATCGATTTCCACTGTTTACGCTCGCGATTGACCACGTGCAAGGCGATCCGTTTGCCGAACCGTCCAAGGTGCGGGTGATCGTGCCGCGGGCGAAAACGGCGCTGGCAGCGGAGTGGACGAATACGAAACCGCGGCGCGTCCGCTGCGAAGATGTGCTAGCGCGCCGTATCCATCATGCATTGCGGCAATGGCCGCTGCGGGCGCGCGGGTCGGGAAAAAGTGGACTCGTCTTGATTGATGCGCCGGGGCAAAAAGTGCTCGAGCGGACGGCGGTGCAAGTGGCTGACGAGACGATTACGGTTTGTTTATCGGTCGGTTTGCCGGCGAATGGACGGCGCATTTTGGCGAAAGAAGCCGAGGCCATCTTTTTCGAGCAAATTCCATCCGTCATTGAGCGAGCGGTGTACGGCCTTCGGGAAGAAGACATCCGCCCGGCGGTGGAGCTGGCCGATCAGCAGCACGCCATTCGCCGTTATTTGCGCGAGCATGGTTTGGTGGCGTTTGTCAAAAACGGCGCGATTTTGCCGCGGGAGAGCGGAGTGAGCGACAAGCCGCTGCAACGTGGAGCGGTGCCGTTTCAAAGCCCGCCGGAGCTGGAGATCGCGATCCCCGTTCCGCATCGCGCTGAACCGATCAAAGGCATGGGCATCCGAAAAGGCATTACGCTTATTGTCGGCGGCGGGTATCACGGCAAATCGACGCTGCTTCAGGCGTTAGAGCACGGCGTGTATGACCATATCGCCGGCGACGGGCGGGAGTTTGTCATCACCGACAGCGGGGCGGTGAAAATTCGCGCCGAAGACGGCCGGAGCGTCGCCAGTGTTGACATTTCGCCGCTCATTGGCGCGTTGCCGTACGGCAAAGAGACAACGCAGTTTTCGACGGAAAACGCGAGCGGCAGCACCTCACAGGCCGCGAGCATGATCGAAATGATTGAAGCGGGGGCATCGGCGTTTTTGATTGACGAAGATACAAGCGCGACGAATTTGCTCATCCGCGATGGACGCATGCAGGCGCTCGTGGCGAAAGAAGCCGAACCAATCACGCCGTATATCGACAAGGCGCGTCAACTATTTCGCGATTACGGCATTTCGACGGTTCTTGTCGTCGGCGGGTTGGGGGATTACTTGGACATCGCGGATTGCGTGATCAAAATGGAGCAGTACGTCCCGTTTGATGTGACGGGGGAGGCGAAGCGGATCGCTGCAGAGATGCCGTCGGGACGGAAAGCGGAAGGCGGAGAGTCGTTCGGCCGCATTCGCGAGCGCATTCCCCTGCCCGAAAGTTTGAACAGCCAAAAAGGAAAAAAAGCAAAAGCCGTCGCGCGCGGACGGCACGTTATTCAGTACGGGCAAACCGATCTATTGCTTTATGCGCTTGAGCAGCTGGTCGATGACAGCCAGACTCGGGCGATTGCCGCGGCGCTGCTGTATATGGAACGAAAAGGATGGCTCGACGGGAAGAAAACCATCCGCCAACTACTCGATGCGATCGAAGAGCAATGGGACCGTCAAGGGCTAGGCTCCATTTCGTTCCGAAAAGGGAATCCGGGTGAACTTGCTCGCCCGCGCCGCTTCGAGCTGGCGGCGGCACTGAACCGGCTGCGGTCGCTCCGGTGTATAAAGCAGTAGCCAGCTTGGAAAGGAGAAAGCCGGTTTGCTTGTTCTTGGCGACGTTTCCGCGCAGGTTGGATGACGGGGTTATTGGGGAGAAGGAATGGCTTGGTTTTTGTTTTTCCCAGTTGCAACAAAAAATAGGGTCGCAGGATGTGCGGCAAGGGCGTTTGTTTTCCCTGCTGGCCAACGGAACAACGGACGCTCTTGTTTCAACAGGGGCGGCCGTGTGCCGGTATCGACCCAGGCGCGGCCGGTGCGGGGCCGCTGTTCTTGTTCCAATAGACGATGCCTCATGCCTCTGGCAAAACGCGAATGAATCCGCTTTCTATCGGCGCCTTGCCCATTTTGCTCTAGCGCTATCCACCAATTACGGCTATAATAATGTTTATCAGTGCAACGTGGCGGATGGCGGCGAGAAGCCGCGGGTTGGTTAGGGGGATCAGGGCATGAACAAGTCAAAAGGTTGGATGGAATCGGAAATCAGCAAAGCGTTGACGAAATGGGAAAAAGATTTTCTCGGCCGCGGCTCGGTGTCAGTGAAAACCGATATTTTGCGCGATATGATCATTGTTTCTTTGCACGGCATCCTGACGCCTGCTGAGTACGCTCTTTGTGAATCGAAGGAAGGGATGCTGGCGGTGAAACGGTCGCGGACGAGTTTGGTGGAATCGGGCGTCGATGATTTGAAGAAGATGATTTTGGAAATCACGGGTGAAAAAGTAAAAAGCTTTCATACCGATTTAAGCACCCGAACGGGTGAGCGGATTATTGTCTTTAAGCTGTTCAACGATTTGGAGAAACAGTTGACAAAATAAATTTTTCCATGACAAATCAATAAAGTTATTGTATAATTGAAACAACTTTTGTATAGTAAGTATATATAAGTTGAAACTTTGTTTTACATCCAGTAGAGCGCCCGCTGCATTCTATCAAAATGACTTGTTATGAAGGAAAACAGAATCGAACAATCGGAAAATCTTTATTGCAACTTATATAGAATAAAATAGTGGACGATGCTGTCGGGAGCCCTTCAAAAAACCTACGTGGGCTTAGGTTCGTTGAAGGGAAACCGACCGTCGCCTGCCGCGCGACAACGAACGGGAGATCTTCAAACAATCGAGCGATGATTGGTTGAAGGTAAACCGGCTATGGGCAATCGATAGGCAATGGAACGGCCTTTTTCGGCCGTTTTGCCTGATTGACATAGCCGGTTTTTTCTTTTTTCTCTCGAACGATGTGCAAGCAGATGAGGGGAGGAGATGGCAATGGGGAACGAATGGTTCGCATGGGGATGGCTGGCGGCGATTGCGGTCGTTTTCCTAAGCGCGATCGTGTGGCTGTTTCCGCGCGTGTCGGAACGATATGTGCATGTGCACGTTTGGCTGTTGCTGTTGCCGGGGGCGGCGGCGCTATTCGGATGGATCGGCGCCGGCGGCGCGGTCGACATCGGCCCGTGGCGGTTTGATGCGACGAGCTGGCTGTCCGCCGTTTATATTTCGCTTCTCAGCTGGGCGATTCAACGGTTTGCGGTTCGCTATTTGCACGGCGACCGCCGCTATCGGCTGTATTTCTCGCTCTTGACATGGACGTCATTTGCCGCTTCGCTCACGTGGGCGGCCGGCGACTTGCGGTTGATCGCAGTGTGCTGGGGGCTGCCGCTTGTGGGGCTTGTGGCGTTGATCGCGTTGAAAAAAGAATGGGAGCCGGCTCAGTTCGTTGCCTGGCAGATGGGCATGCTGTTTTTGGCAAGTTGGATTGCTGTGGCCCTCACCGCTGTTTGGCTTGGGGCGAGAGTCGGTGAATGGACGCTCGTCTCGGCGTTGTCGGCGGAACGTTTAGCTCGTCTCGCTCTATGGGAAAGGGCGGTGATGAGCGGATTGCTCATGTTGGCTGCCGTCATTCCAGCTGGGCAATGGCCGTTTCATCGCTGGCTGATGGAATCAGCCGTGACGCCGACGCCGGTGTCAGCGGTGATGCATGCCGGTCTTGTCAACGCTGGGGGGCTCTTGCTTTGGCGCTTTTCTCCGCTTTTTCACGAAACGTGGGCGCATGTGGCGCTGTTTCTGATCGCTTTTGCCTCGATTTTGATTGGCACGGGCGTTAGCTTTGTTCATGTTGACTATAAGCGCCAGCTCGTCGGTTCGACGATGGCGCAAATGGGCGTCATGCTTGTGCAATGCGCCCTGGGCGCTTACGGGGCCGCAGTAGTGCATTTAGTGTTGCACGGGTTGTTTAAAGCGACGCTCTTTTTGCAGTCCGGGTCCGTCGTGCCGCGAGTCGGTCGGGCAGGATTGCGAAAAACAGGCAGTTCGCGGCCGGGCGGCATCATCCTCGGCGTGCTGTTTGGGTGGGCCTTTTGGCAGGCGGCTCCGCACGAACCGGCCCGGCTGTTGAGCGCGCTTTTGCTTTCGGCCTCGGCAACGGTTGCCTGGGGACGGCTTACGGATTTTCGCGAAGGCCGTTGGCTGGGCTTTGCGGTTGTCGTTGCTTTGGCGTTGGTGTCCGAAACGGTGCGCCATCAATTTATGGCGCTGCTTCATAACGGGATGTCGTCCGCTTTTTTGCCGCCCGCTTCGTTCGAATGGCTGGTCTGCGCTCTGTTTGTTGCCGCGGCGCTGGTTGCTGTATGGATCGCGAACCGGCGCAGTTCCATGCTTGCCATTCGCCTGTACATGTGGTTTGTTCATCTTGGTGAACCGCGTCCGGCGGCGACCGAAGCACACCCGCGTTATTTGGCGTCCTATCTAAAGGAGGGGATGGCTCATGAGTAGAAGCGTCATATCACTTGAACGGTCAACGGAGGCAAAAAAAGCAGCCGCTTGTCCGCTCGAGGCGATCGTCAGCGAAGCGGCGAAGGTGATCGCTCCGCTTTGGCCGATTTCTGCGTTTATCGCCCGCCATCCGTGGATGGGGATGGAAGACAAGTCGTTTGTCGACGCGGCTGACCGGCTGCAAGAAGCTTACGGCATCGACTTGTATCCGCCAATGGCCGTTTTTCATGCGGCGCTATCCAAAGGGGAGATTGACGTTTCCTTCATCGAGCGGCGTCTGCAACGATGGTTGGATGACGAGCCGCTTCCTGCGCCGCGCCATGAAGCGGAACGGCTATGCCGCGCCCTCCTTTGGAACGATGCGGTGCCCGAAGAAGCGCTTCAGATGCCGAAACTGATCGAGTTGGCCGCCGCTATGCCGCTGCGCTCTGTTTCCATCCGCACGCGGTCTGTGCGCCTTGGTTTGGAAAAGCGGTTGAATCAACAAATGATCAAATGGTGCAAGCTGTTTTACGATCGGGGAGAGGCGGCGTGGGCGCTGCCGCACCGTGAACACGGCTTTTACGGGTCTTGGCGTCGCTTGGCGCCTCTTGATCCGTCCTTGTCCAAGGAGGAGCGGAAACGGCTTTTCGATTGGCCTCACCATCCAGAGGAGGCGCTGCAACGGGCGCTTGAGCAGCTCGGGGTGCAGGATGAGGAAGCAGTGGCCTATTTAGAAGCGCATTTATTAGCTCTGCCCGGCTGGGCGGGGATGATGGTCTGGCAATCGCGCCGTGCAGGTGACGAAATCGTCGGCGGGCTGATCAACTACTTGGCCGTTCGTTTGTCGCTGGAGTGGGTGTTCACAGCGCCCCATCTGCCGCTGAAGGAGGAAGAAAACGAAGACGATCGTGCGGTTGGGCCGCTGTTGGCCGCCTGGATCCACTGGGGCGGCATGACGCTGGACGACTGGCGGCGCCTGTCGCTCGAAGACCGCCAAGCTCGTCTGGTGTTCGCCGATCGGTTCTGGCGGATTGGCCGCCGCCATCTTTGGCTTGAGGCGTGGGAAGATACGTATGAAGCGAAGTTGAAAGAAGCGGTTCTCACCCGTCAACCTGAGGAGCCAAAAGAGCAGGCGGCAGCGCAGCTATTGTTTTGCATTGATGTGCGCTCCGAGCCGTTCCGCCGTCATGTAGAGGCGGTCGGCCCGTTTGAAACGTACGGCTGCGCTGGCTTTTTCGGCTTGCCGATCCAAACGCGCGTGCTTGACGGAGATGACGCCCATCCATCTTGCCCGGCGATTGTGGCGCCGCGGCATGAAATCAACGAAACCGCTTCTCCCGAAACGGCGGCGCCGTACCGCCGGCGGCGCGATCTGTTCCGCTTTGTCGGCCGGACGTTTAAAAAAATCAAGCAGCATCTGCTGGCTGGTTTGCTGCTTCCGGAAATGAGCGGCCCGTGGCTCGGTTTGCATACGATCGCCCGCAGCGCGGCGCCGGCTTGGGCCGGGCAAGCCATTCATCAGGCGGAAATGTCGGCGCAACAAAAACCGAAGACGACGCTGTCGCTTGATTGCCAAGGGCATGACGAAACGACTGGGCTGCCGATCGGGTTGACAAAAGAAGAGCAAGTGCAATACGTAAAACAGCTTCTCGTGAACATCGGCCTGACGTCTTCATTTGCCCCGCTTGTCGTCGTCTGCGGCCATGAGAGCGAGACGACAAATAACCCGTATGCGTCCGCGCTCGATTGCGGGGCGTGCGGCGGCGCGGCTGGGGCGTTCAACGCCCGCGTATTCGCCGCGTTGGCCAACTTACCGCACGTGCGGGATGGATTGGCGAAAGAGGGAATCATCATCCCGGATGAGACCGTGTTCGTCGCCGCTGAACATATCACGACCGTTGACGAGTTGCGTTGGGTGGAAGTGCCGCCGTTATCCGAAGCGGCTGAGGCGGCGTTTCGACAGCTGAAACAAGCGCTTGCCGACGTCAGCCGCCAAGCCAATGCTGAGCGGATGGCGAAGCTGCCGCATGTCGGCGCCATGCCGCGCGATCCGGTGGCGGAGGCGCAACGCCGCGCCGTCGACTGGAGTGAAATTCGTCCGGAGTGGGGATTGGCGGGGAACGCCGCTTTCCTGATTGGGCGGCGGGCGTTGACAAAGGGCGTTCATTTAGACGGCCGGGTGTTTTTGCACAGCTACGATTGGCGCGAAGATCCGACCGGTGAGGCGCTGGCCGGCATCATCGCTGGGCCGGCTACGGTTGGGCAGTGGATCAACTTGCAATATTATGCTTCGACAGTGGCACCGCATCATTACGGAAGCGGCGACAAAACGACCCAGACGGTGACCGGCGGCATCGGCGTCATGCAAGGGAACGGAAGCGACTTGCTAGCCGGCTTGCCGTGGCAGTCCGTCGCCGCATCTGACCGTGAGTGGTTCCACTCTCCGCTTCGGTTGCTCGTCATCATTGAAGCGCCGTTTTCCTATATCGAGCGGTTGCTCGATGAAAACAGCGAATTTCGGCGCAAAGTCCAAAACGGCTGGCTCCGTCTCGCCTCGATTGACCCAGACAGCGGGGCGTGGGTGAACTGGGAGGCAGGCCGTCTTGCGTCGGTACAGCAGCGCTAAAAAGCAACGATATGCCGCTTGCCGGGTTTGTCTGGCCGGCGGCTTTTTTTCGTTGACTGCCAAACGAGGCAGGGAAAATGGATGCACGCCGCGAAATAAGATAGCAGCTGGTATAACAGCAACAGGAAAGACGAGGAAAGAGGGAAAGCGGATGAAAACGCAGTTTATCGCTGGTCATGCGCGGCTGCCGGCCGGAATGGCGGCGAAAAGCCTTTACGATACGCTGACGATCACAGCGGAAATTGATAAAAAATACGGGGTGATCGTGGAGGCATCATGCACATTGGCTACTGAACATGGGCGCGATTACGTGGCCCGCCTGCTTCGCGGCCATTCGCTGCGCGATGGCATCGACGGTCTGCTCGCCGAGCTTGACGAAGGGTATTTAGGGAAAGCCCATTCTGCTCTGTGCGCGGCGCTAAAAGATTTGTACAAACAATATTGCAAAATGGAGGAGAAAGAGCCATAAGCCGCTGCCCCTCATCGGTTGATGGGGGGCAGCGGCGTTTTGGTGCGGGTCAGCGGTTTGGCCGCCCATGATTTCGTTGGTGATTCAGTTTTCAGCCGGCCGCCATGCCGGCAGCGTTTTGCGCAACGGTTTGTCTTGGCGGTAACCGAGCACATATTCGGCCTGCATGATCGTATGAATTTCCCGTGTTCCTTCGTAAATGACCGGCGCTTTCGAGTTGCGCAAGTAGCGCTCGACCGGGTATTCGTTCGAATAGCCGTAGGCGCCATGGATTTGCACGGCATCGTCGGCCGCCTGGTTCGCGTAGTCGCAGGCGATCCATTTGGCGAGCGATGTTTCTCTCGTGCAACGCCGGCCTTCGTTTTTGAGAAAGCCGACTTTGTAAACGAGCAGGCGGCTGATTTGCAAACCAGCTTCCATGCGGGCGATCATTTGCTGGACGAGCTGATGGCGGCCGATTTCTTTGCCGAATGTTTTTCGTTCGTGGCAGTATTTAACGCTCGCCTCAAGACATGCCATAATGAGGCCGACCGCGCCGGCGGCGACGGTGAAGCGGCCGTTGTCAAGCGCTGACATGGCGATTTTGAATCCTTCGCCTTCTTCCCCGAGCAAGTTTTCTTTCGGGACGCGGACGTTGTCGAAAAACAGCTCGCCAGTGTTTCCGGAACGAATGCCAAGCTTCCCTTTGATCGGGCGCGACGAAAAGCCGGGCATCGTCCGTTCGACGATAAAGGCGGAAATGCCGCGGTGCTTTTTCGATTTGTCCGTATAGGCGAATACGAGAAAATGGTCAGCGATGTCAGCGAGGGAAATCCATGTTTTTTGTCCGTTTAAAATGTAGTCATCTCCGTCGCGGACGGCTGTCGTCTGGATGGAAGCGACGTCCGAGCCGGCGTTTGGTTCAGTGAGGCCGAACGCGCCGATTTTTTCCCCGCGGGCTTGCGGGATAAGGTATTTTTGTTTTTGTTCCTCAGTTCCCCATTGCAAAAGAGTGAGGCTATTGAGTCCGGTGTGGACCGACACGGCGGTGCGAAACGCCGTATCGCCGCGCTCAAGCTCTTCGCAGACGATGGCGAGCGAGTTGTAGTCCATGCCCATGCCGCCGTATTCTTCCGGGATGCACACTCCCATTAAATTGAGCTCGGCGAGCCGTTTGAAAATGTTGCGGTCGAATTCGCCGCGTTCGTCCCATTCTTTGATATACGGCATGATCTCTTTGTCGACGAATTTGCGCACCGTTTGCCGGAGCATTTCTTGTTCCGGTGTAAAGTCGAAGTTCATCATCGTTTCCATCCCCCTATGCATCCGTTGTTGTGTAAAGGCGGTTTCCATTGCATGCCAGTGCACTGGCGGGCGTTCAGCCGGCCGTTTCCAGAAACTTTGTCTTCGCGTTGGTTATGGCGATTCGTTATCGTTGCCTTCGGCTTCTGGATCGTTTTGCCACCTGGTTTCGGCTTCGTTGTTATGTTCGCCGGCGAGCGGCGGCGGCAGCCGGTAGGAGACCGGTGTCCCAGACAGCTTGAGCGGGCTGGCGACAAGTTTCAGCGGACCGACGGTTGGGTGGTGCATGGTGACCGTCATATGACGCGCGTCGGTTTGCGGATGGCGAAACAGTTCGTCCATCGTTTGCACCGGGCCGCACGGGATCCCTTTTTCAGCGAGAAGGCGCTGCCATTCGGCGCGCGTCCGCCGCTTGATTTCTTCATTCAGCCGCCGGTTTAGTTCGTCCCGATGGGCGACGCGGCCTGGGTTTGTCTGAAAACGCGGGTCAGACCCGATCGAGCGGTCGGACAATAGCGAGCAAAGCGCCTGAAATTGCCGGTCATTGCCGACGGCGATGACGATCGGACCGTCGCTTGCCTCGTACGTTGAATACGGAACGATGTTCGGATGCTCATTGCCAAGCGGCTGCGGAATGTCACCTGACATTAAGTAGTTCGCCGCCACATTCACCAATGCACTGACAGCGCAGTCAAAGAGCGATAAATCAATTTTTTGTCCGCGCCCCGTTTTTTCACGAGCCAAAAGCGCCGCTTCGACGGCGATGGCCGCATACAACCCTGTAAACACGTCGGTGACGGCCACTCCCACTTTGAGCGGGCCGGTGTCCGCGGTGCCGTTGATGCTCATCCAGCCGCTCATCGCCTGAATGATGTAGTCGTAGCCGGGAAGCGAAGCGAGCGGACCGGTTTCGCCGAACCCGGTGATCGAGCAGTAGATGAGGCGCGGGTTGAGGCGGGACAGCGCTTCATAGTCAAGCCCCCATTTGTCCATCGTCCCGGTTTTGAAATTGTGGATGACGACATCGGCTGTCTCCGCCAGACGGCGAACGGTTTCCCGCCCTTGTTCTGTTTTTAGATCGACGGTTACACTTCGCTTGTTGCGGTTGACGGCCGTGTAGTAGGCGCTCATCCCATTTTGGAACGGCGGCCCCCAAAACCGGGTGTCGTCCGACCCGCCCGGCGCTTCGATTTTGATGACATCGGCCCCTAAATCGCCTAAAATCATCGTCGCATACGGGCCCGCCAATACGCGCGACAAGTCAAGGACGCGCACGCCATCAAGCGCTCCCGCCATTCGTTTCCCCCCCTTTCCTGACATGCAAAAAGCCGGTTCCCAGGCAAGGTAAAGACAGGAACCGGCTTGAACGGACTGAGAAGGCATTCCGGCGCGGAAATGCCGTCAGGCCGCACAGTTCTTTTTCAATAATATGGAAGGCAAACATAGCGATGAATGCTGCCGTGACGGGTAGCGAAGTCAATGAACAGTGATGCCAGCCGTCTGATCTGCCGGGCGGTGAAGCGGGCAGGAGACGACTCGATACATTTATTATAAAATATTGTTTGATAATTGTAAATAATCTAACTTGTATAAAAAACATCCGCCAGCCTTAATCGGCTAGCGGAGGGAAGTAAAGATGCGCTTCGCTGCGTTGACGGCGTAGCGGCTGCCGCCGTCGTTTTCCACCCCTTCGATCAACAGGGCAAGCAACAGATCACGGCGGTCGGCCGGGTAGGCAACGAACAAACCATTTTCCTTTCCTTGTGTTCCTTTTTCCTGCTTCAGCTCGGCGGTCCCGGTTTTGCCGGCAAGCGGAATAGATTTGATGTAAGCATCATGAGCCGTTCCGTTCGGATCAGCGACAACACGGACTAAATCGCCGGCGACGATGGCGGCTGTCTGGCTGGAGATGACGCCTTGTTTCCAGACGGTTTTCGGTTGGCCTTTTTCGAGCACCGGTTGAAGCAAATCACCTCCCGTTACAAACGGGGTGTAGGCAGCGGCAAGGTGAAGAATGCTCATTTGCATTTCCCCTTGTCCATAGGCAGTATCGGCCAGTTGTGGTCCCGTTTTCAAGCTCCCGCTATTGGAAAAACGCGACGCCGGAATTGGGTACGGAAATGGTGGCTTTTCTCCAAACCCGAATGAGCGAAGGCCGGACTCCATCCGTTCCGGGCCGAGCTCGAGGCCGGCCATGGCAAAGTAGATATTATCAGAGTAAACAAGGGCTTTGGTCAGGTCGACGCGCTCCGGTCCATCGTGGACGCGGGTGATGAAATAGTTGCCCCATGAACGATCCGGCTGCCAACGTCGGCCGTGAATCGTTTTTGTTTCTTTTGGCGTGATGGCGCCTTGTTCAAGAGCGATGGCGGCAATAATTGGTTTGATGGCTGATCCCGGTGCATAGGTCGCAGCAAAGCGGTTAACGAGCGGGCGGAGCGGGTCATTTTGCCATTTTGCGTATTCCGATGATGAAAGGCCGAGCACGAACCGGTTTGGATCAAACGACGGGGAACTGACAAGTGCCAAAATTTCTCCCGTTTGCGGATGGATGGCCGCCGCTGTGCCGGCGCGACCTTTCATTTCGCGGTAAATGGCCTGCTGGACTTTGGCGTCAATCGTTACCGCAATCGTTTCGCCGTCTCTCGGCTTTGTTTCTGCGATGGTCACGGTCGATCCGTCCGCTTTTTCGATATAAAGGCGGGCTCCGTCATGGGCGCGCAGTCGCCCTTCCCAAAGCTCCTCAAGACCGCGTTTCCCAATCCGGGAGGTTGGCGAGTAGCCTTCATCTTTCTTTGCCTCCCATTCTTCTTTCGTGATCGTGCCCACATACCCGACTAAATGAGCGGCTGCTGCGCCAAGCGGATATTCCCGTTCGGGCGTTTCTTTAACGGCGACGGCTTGGATGCGGCGAGCTTCCTCAACCCGCTTATCAGTTTTCGACACCTTTTGAATCGGTACGAAATAATCGGGACGCACCCAAGGCGCGTTTAGCTTTTCTGTAATTATTTCGGGCGAAACGCCAAGCAGCGAGGCAAGCTTCTGTTTGATGGTTTCCGCATTGTCGCCCATTTGCCCTGGAATTACTCCGATCTCATATGCCGTACCGTTCATGGCAAGCGGCTGGCCGTTGCGGTCGATAATTTCTCCCCGTTTTCCCGGCGTGATGTTCAGCCGCACTTTGTCATTGGGGCCAAGCTGTGGGAAAATATAAGACGGATCCCACTTTATGCGCCATTGTTCTTTGTCATTGGATTGTTCTTTGACAAGCTTTGCCTCGTGGCGAAACTGCACGGGCCCGGCGACTGTGTCCATTTTTACGGAAAACGGCAAGGAGATTTCCGTTTTGTCACCGTCTTTTTTATCAGTTTGAACAGGGACTGGGGCAACGGATAAGTGAGACACCTGGATGTCGCCGTAAATTTTTTTATAGCGGTCAACAAATTGCTCTTTGCCGACTGTTTTTTTCGTTTCTTCTGAGAGCATGTCGTACATTTTCGCAAATTGCTGTTTCGTCCAGTAGGAGGTGTACGTTTTTAATGCATCGTGCGGCGATGGCGGTTTGCTGCAGGAGAAAAGTGTGATTGCTAAAAACGAAATGAGAGCCAACACCCAACGAACATTCCCCATATGTTTCCAATCCCCCTTTTTCTGTTCTCTTTCCACTATATCATGGACAGGAAATATGATCCAACGAAAAGGATGATGGGAAAACATTGCTGTCCAAGGCCAAAAGGGGGGCAACATTTGCCCGTGTTCAGATATAATTGTAAAGAAAGGGGAATCGATGAGATAAGGAAGTGATGGAGCATGTTTCATGTTTTAGTGACGACAGACGCCAACTAACTGCCGCCGCTGAAAGTGTTGATGCACTCATTATTTTGCCATAATCGCCGCCCATTCAGATTTTACTTGTTATATTCACGTATTAGTGAGGAGGAGATTGAGGCGCTTGGCGAGTTTGTTCGCCGGCAGGGGCATGAGCTGGTGCCGATTTACGTTGATCCAGAACTGTTTCATGATGCGCCTGTTTTCCGCCACTATACGGTGGAGATGTATTACCGTCTGGCGGCGCATTTGTTTTTGCCGCCAGATGTCGACCGTGTCTTGTACCTTGATCCGGATATTGTGGCGATCAACCCGATGGATGAGCTGTATGACATGGATTTTGAAGGGAACTTGTTCATTGCGGCTGAGCATACCCATTCGACGAAGGTGGCAAACTTGTTCAACAAGTTGCGGTTAAAAACGCCGAACGCGAAAGGGTATTTCAACACGGGTGTGATGATGATGAACATTGCGATGATGCGCGAACACGTTCGGCTTGCGGACATTTACCAGTTCATTCGCGACAACCGGTTCAAGCTTGTTCTTCCTGACCAAGACGTCTTAAACGGGTTGTACTGGGACAAAATTAAACCGGTCGACTGCTACCGCTACAACTACGACGCACGCTATTATGACTTTTTGCAGCTTTTGCCCAACCCGAAACACGATTTAGCTTGGATTGAGGAAAACACCGTTTTTATCCATTATTGCGGCAAGGAAAAACCGTGGAAAGACCATTACAAAGGGGAGTTGGGGCGGTTTTACAAACGGTACAGCCAAGTGTTGGAGCTCGAGGGCGAGGCGACGGTGTAGCGTGGCTTGAGAGACGCGTTGAACAAAGAAAGTCTCTCACTCCAAGCAAAGCGAAGCGGAAGCGGTTCACAGGAAAAAGGCGCCCCATCAAAGCGGGCGCCATGTTCGATTACTGTTTGCGCTCTTGCCGGCGGATGCCGGCTGCCGCAGCGCGTGCCTGTGCTTCAAGGTCTTCATGGTCGGCAAATTCTGCCGAGTATTCCACATCGATGCCGTCAGATTTCAGCTGTTTCGGCACTTGCGGCAAAGTCGCCTTGTTTTTGTCGCGTGTTCGTTGTCCGCGAGAACGGCCCATCATCCATGCCCCCTATAGAGAAGTGTGAATCGTACGATTCAATCATTAGGATGGCATGGACGGCGCCAGCGTATAAATAGCAATCGTTTCTAGTGGCGCGCCTTTTTGGCCGTATAGCCGCCCGCTTGGTCCGCCATTTTAAAATCGCGGGCATAGCTTACTTCTTGGGCGCTTGTCAGCGTATGCTTCGCTTTTTCGCGTTTTCGTTTTTCCGCCATCGCTTGTTCCCTCGCTTTGCATCTATATTCCTTTAATTCCATTTTGCGCAAAACCAGCCGTTTTTATGCTTGACACTCCACACGGCTAAAGCCGTGGGATTCTTGGGTCGTTCGCGTCCTCATCCATTTCTGGTTCGGACAACGCCCAAGTTTAGGGGTGTGTCATCACCCCGTCCCATCGGGTTAGAGTGTACCCCGATGGGCGGCGCACCTGTGACCAGTGCGCTAGGTTAGGAGGCGAAGCCCGAAATCGCTTTGGCGATGTTGATGGCGCCATTCAAGTCGGCGTGGAGAGTGTATCCACACCTTTGGCATCGGAAGCAGATGCCGTTTCGGTTCGCTTTCTCTCGATGTCCACATTTACACGTTTGGCTCGTATAAGTTGGATTCACCCACTCCACCCGAATGCCTGCCATTTCGGCTTTATAGGCAATCATCGTTTGTAGTTGGTGAAATGCCCAAGAATGAAGGCTTCGTCCTGCTTCTTTAGCCGATGTTGCCCGCTTTCGAATGCCTGTCAACTCTTCCATCCGAATCACGCCAACACCGTTGGCGAGCGCAACATTCACGATTTGACGGCTGATTTTGTGATTTTGATCCTTCATCCAGCGGGACTCTTTGCGGCCGATTTTGCGAATCATCTGGAGCTTCTTGGCTTTGCCCAACGTTCGCCGCAAAGCCGCATAGCGTCGGCGCACAAAGGCGCATTGGTTCCCTTTGAAAAACCACGATTTCGTTCCCACGCTGGCCACGGCGATATAGCGAAGCCCAAGGTCAACGCCCATCACCTTTGTTTCGTGCCGCGGCTTCACGTCAAAGGTGATCGCGATCGCCAAGCACCATTTCTTTCTCTTTTTGTAGAGCTTGGCGGCCCCTTGTTTGGCGGTTCCATCGAGCAGCCGATTCAGCCACGCTTCTTGGTAGGGGCGCGCAACCACTGGCACGCCAATTCGCTTCTCCAGTGTGGGGAAGGAAACCGTGTAGAACGCTCCTTTCTTTTCCACCTTTACGTTTTGATTGTTAAAGCAACACCAGAATGTTCGGAACTTCTTTGCCTTTTGTTTTTTCTTTTGGGCCTTCACTTCTCGAATCGTCTGATTCACGACGGCGGAAGGAAACCGCTGCGACGAAAACTCTTTAAATAGTTTGCTCGTCGCTTGATTCAGCTCGGGATGATTCAACAGCCAATTCGCAAACGCGGTATTCACTTCTGTCATCCGTTCATACATGTCTTGTTTGGCTTTCGTCGGCTTGTGCAGTTCCAGCCTGAGGGTGATCGTGGGCATGGATTCACCTCCTTGCAGCAATGACAGGATGCCATTTCCATATGAAGAAAACGGCTCACTTTCATCCCACGCCTAAAGAGCGTGGGCTTTCTCGTTCGCGAATCTGTAAAAAAGAGGATGTCCGTTTGGACAGCCTCTTTTTGCATCAGATGCGCTCTCCCGCGGCTTATGCCTCTTTGCGCTGTTCTTCATTGTGGGCAAAGGAAGGATGGCGCATTGTATAGAGCGTGTAGTTGTCTTTTGTAATTTCGTACAAATTGTATACATCCGCGCCGATTTGCTCGAGCAACGCCCGCCGCGTTTCATTGGCCGGCGTGACGTACGGCAGTTTTTCCGCCGCTTTGATCGAGCGGACGTTGACTTTGCGAATGCGCAAAAACACGGTTTCGATCGACAGCTCATAAAACAGCTCATGGAAAAACGCTTCTTTGGCGCGCCGATTGTAACCGAGCCCGTGATACGGCTTGCCGAGCCACGTGCCTAAAAAGCCGGCGCCATCTTGGATATCAAAGAGGCTGATTGTGCCGATCGGGTTTCCCCATTCGTCTAAAATCGTGCGCGAAATCAATTCGCCACGTTCTTCCGCCTCCATGAGCTGTTTTGTCATGAATAAAAACTCTTCGTACGAGCTGGCTTTTTGGCGCACGAAAGGGAAGACGTCCGGATGCACCATCAGCTCGTACAGCGCATGGCAATCTTGCAGCTCGCGTTTTTTCAACATGGCCAATCCCTCCTTTGGATGCCGAGGGCAGCCTCCCAGCGGGAACCCACCCTCGAAATTTTTTTATTAAAACTTCATTAAAAAAATTTCGGGGTGGGAATCGAACCCACTAGGACCAGCGCGAGCGCTGGTGACGCACCATTTGCCTTCCCCTTGTTCCTGTCCGTATGCGATTATGACGACAACTAGCCTAAGGTCTCCTTTATCATACACGATCGGAGGCGAAAAGGGAATTGTTTTTTTGTTAATTTTTTTTGGATATTTTTTGTCGGTCATGGGGCAAAAGCAAATCGGTGAGACAGCCTTCCAACGTTGGAAACGAAAAGCGGAAGCCGGCTTGCAATAGCTTCTCTGGAATGACGCGCTGCCCTTCGGTGACAAGCATGCTCATTTCGCCAAGGAGAAGACGAAGCGCCCAAGCGGGAATCGGAAGCCAATGCGGACGGCCAAGAAGGCGGGAGAGCATGCGGCCGAACTCATCCATTTGCACTGGATAGGGTGCGGTGAAATTGATCGGGCCGGACAATTCCTCGTGTTCGATGATATACGAGGCCGCGCGCACGACGTCTTCAAGATGAATCCACGATAGCCATTGCCGTCCGCTGCCGATTGGACCGCCGACAAACAGCCGGTACGGCTTGATCATCATCGGCAAGGCGCCGCCATGTCGGGCAAACACGACGCCAAAGCGAGCGTAGACGGTGCGGATGCCAAGCTGCTCAATCGGACGGGCCGATGCTTCCCATGCTTGGACGGTCTGGGCTAGAAAGTCGCCGCCGTAATCGGTCGTTTGCTCGGTAAATGTTGCGGAGTCCGAAGTGCCGTAAATGCCGATGGCGCTGGCGTTGATAAACAACGACGGGGGGCGGGACAGTGAATCGATGTAGCGGCCCATCGCTTCGGTGGATCGAAGGCGGCTGTCAAGGATGATCTCTTTTTGCTTCGCCGTCCAACGTTTTCGATTGAGCGGCTCCCCGGCTAAATTAATGGCGACATCGACAACTTCAGGCTTTCGGTGGTTGTCGAAGGAAAGGTAATGAATGCTGCCTTCGGAAGGTTTGGGAGAGCGGGTGAAAATGTAGATCTCATGTCCTTGCTTGGAAAAATGGCGGGCGAGCGCCTGGCCGATCAGCCCAGTGCCGCCGTTGATGGCGATGCGCATCTTGATTCCCCTTCCATTGGTTTATATTATGACTTCGCTTTTGGTGTCAGAAGTTCCTGCTTATGATACGATAAAAGATAAGGGGGACAAACAATGGGAACGATTGCCGACATTGTCGCAACCGAACAAAATGCTGAACGATTTTGGATTGTCGTGCACCGTGACGGCGCACCGTCGTTGAGATTGACAGTTGATCAAGATGTATTGCTTCAATTCCGCTTGAAAAAAGGGATGGAGATCAGCGACGACCTGCTTCAACATATTGTGTATGCCGATGAGGTGAAAAAGGCGTATCAACAGGCGCTTTACTTTTTGGCACACCGGATGCGTTCGGAGCATGAGGTCGCCGCACACTTGCGAAAAAAAGGCGCTCCGGATTCGGTGATTGATGAAGTGCTCAAAAAACTTCGCGCCGAGCGGTATGTCGATGACGAGGCGTTTGCGGCGGCTTATGTGCGCACGCAAAAAAAGACGGCGGCGAAAGGGCCGCTTCTCATCCGTGCCGAACTGGAACGGCTCGGTGTTTTGGGCCGCTTGATCGAGCAGAGTTTGGCGGAGTATACGTTGGATGAACAGGTGGCCATCGCCCGCTCGCTTTACGAAAAAGCGAAAAAACAGCGCCGGGCTGAATCGGCTCGCGCGTTTTTGGAACGGGTGCGGCAGCAGCTGATGCGCAAAGGGTTTCCGCATGAGGTGATTGCCGCCGTTTTGGCGGATGGCGGCGCTCATACTGAACAAGAAGAACGGGAGGCGCTCCGTGTTCAGGCGGAGAAAGCGCACCGCCGTTATGCGCACCACCCGCGGCCGCTTTATGAGCAAAAGATGCGCCAAGCCCTGTACCGAAAAGGATTCGCACTTGACTTGATCAATGAATGGCTGCGCATGCACGGTAATGACGAGTGATCTCGAATGAAAGGATTTAAAAAAATTAGGGGATATTATCAGTTTTGTCGTTGAATGTTGATCACAAAATCGTTCCAGTTCCATAAATCAAGAGATGTTCTGAGCCTTGTGCCGAGTTCCATGTGGATGAAAACGATCCATCCGGAATGCTCAAAAAGGAGGCTTGTCTATGATCAAAGGAGAACAAAAACGGTACAGCGAAATGACGAAAGAAGAACTGCAACAAGAAATCGCCATGTTGACGGAAAAGGCACGCAAGGCGGAGCAGATGGGGATGGTGAACGAATACGCCGTCTACGAGCGGAAAATCGCCATGGCGAAGGCGTATATGCTTAATCCAGCTGATTTTCATCCTGGGGAGATTTATGAAATTGAAGGGGCGCCCGGAGAGTATTTTAAAGTGCGCTATTTAAAAGGAGTGTTTGCCTGGGGATGGCGGTTGAAAGGAAACGGAGAGGAGGAGGCGTTGCCGATTTCACTGCTTCGTAAACCGAATTTGCCTCAATCATGACGGGCGGGACAAGTTCACAATCGGACGGAAAGAGAGCCTAAAAACCTAGGGAGGGTGTCTCCCTAGGTTGTTCCGCTACGACTGCTTGCGCGTCTGCCGCTCTAAAATGATGAGGTCAAGCGTTTGCTGCGTTTCGCCGTTCACTTGCGAGTGGGCGTGTTTTGGATTGGCCCACGGCTGCTGAAACGGGTTCGAATAAAAGTTGTCATAAAATTTTTTGTGCCGATGGTGACCCATGATTGTTCACCTCGCTGCGGAATGTGCCGGGGGAGTGCGGCGAACGATGCCGTGCTCCCCCTTCATGTTAAAAGAAATCGCTTCGTTCGCCGGAGGCGCGCATCCGTTCTTGCGGGTGGGTGTTGGTCGTGCCGTCGGCCCGCTTCGAGGCGTACTCGGCCTTGGCGCGCGGTTCGCCTTCGAGCTTGTTGTTGTTTTGGTTCGGGAAGTTGTGCGCTTTGTTCCGCACGGCACATTCCCTCCTTAACGGCGTGCTCGTGTTGGATGGCCAACACGTATTTTTATTATGGGACACCCTGTAGCGCTTATGTGTGGCAATGATTGGGGCGGAGCCCATCAGCCGTTTGGAGCAAGTTCGAGCTTTTTGCGCAGTTTGCCTTCGCTGAAAATCCAGCCGGTGTATGAGCTGACAATATTGAGATCGCGGTCGAGCTGGACGACAGCGACAAACGGGTAATACCCTTTGCTTCGATAGCGTAAATCAGTAAAGCGCACTTCATAGTAATCATCGTATTCGTTCATTTCCCAACGGTAAACCGGGGAAAAAGATAAGAAAGCGGCGATATTTTCGTCGCGTTTGGCGGCGTTCATCACCGGATGGTCGGGAAGCGCACGCTTTTGGAAGCGGTCAAGGATGATGAGCTCGCCGCGTTTGACGCGGGCGACGTAAAATTCGTCGCAGGTTGAAATGGCTAAATGCCATTCGCGCGGCCGCCATGTCGGTACGGTGATGATCTCGGTCACCCCGGCGATCGAGGCGTGCACGAGCCGTTTGATGTTGGCCTGCTGGCGGAAGCGAAGCCCATAATACGCAGCGATAAGCACGTAGACGACAAGAAACGTATAACCGGGATGGGCGCCGAGAAACAAGCCACCGACGCCAACCAAATGAAGCCCAAAAATGACCGGATCAAACGTATGAATCACGCCAAGGGCGATCCATTTTTTTGTAAACGGGCGCAACGCCTGGGTTCCGTAAGAGTTAAAAATGTCAACAAATACGTGCAAGGCGACGGCAACAAACGTCCAAAGCCAAACGCGAAGCCAATCCGTTTTCGGATAGATGGCGGCCATCACGCTGACGATGAGCAGCGGCCAAAGAACGACGGCGGGAATCGAATGGGTGATGCCGCGATGGTTGCGAATATATTGGGCGTTGTTGCGCAATTTGAAAATCGTGTCGATATCCGGCGCTTGCGAGCCAGCGAGCGCGCCGATCAACACAGCGTGGGATAAGAGCGGATCGTGGGCGATCGCAGGGTCAAGTGAAGCAAGACTGCCGAGCGCCACCCCCATCAAAACATGTGTGCCTGTATCCAACGTGAAGGCGCCTCCTTCTTGCAGCATCGTTGCATGTTCGGATGGAAACTGTCTGTTGTCTCTCGGCCGGAGCACATCTTTCTTTTTCATGCAACTATTAGTATGCCCCACCTTGTGTTCAGCCAATAACCGTTTGAGGCATTGGCCGAAAGGAGGCGAGAGACAAACAAGGTTATGGCTAGTGTATCATAGGGCGACAATCGTTGGCGAGAGGCGGAACGACCAATTTCACAAAGATTCAAAAAAGGAAACGATTGATAGACAGTGGAGTGAGAAAAAGAAACAGGAAGCAAGCCGTTCGTCAGACGAAAAGGGAAGCGCTTCAACCAAAAACGAAAAGCGCCCCGCATGAGGCGGGACGTTTTGTTGATCATCTCGAACCGAGAAGCTCCCCACTTCAACGTCTATATAGGTGTAAGTGGGGAGCATTCCATTTTGATGGAAGATCGGTTCACCATCCGTTCTTTTGGCGGCTCATTGGTCAACTGTCCTTTTCTCTGCCAGCCGATCGATTAGCCGTCATTTCTGAACCGTTTGCCGATCGCTTTGAGAGCGGACAGGAAAAAGCGGATCGCGCGGTTGATGTCCGGGTCATTGAGCGCTTTAAGCAAATCAAACAACCCGATTTTTTTTGTTTCGGCGGAGTTTTGTTCGTACGCCTCCAGCGCGCCGGCGGCGATGTGCTCAAGCAGTTTCGCCGTTTTCTCCGGATCAAGTGAAGCAGCAAGGGCAGCTATGGCGAACGCATGGTTGATCATCGTTGTCACCGGTTTTTGGTTGAGCTGGCCGACGACGATTTTCGCCACGTCTTCCCGTGCTTTTAACAAGGCGTTGGCCGCTTCGAGCAGGCCGCTTTCATGGAGCTGCTCGATGAACTCCAAGAGCTCGCGGACCGCCTCTTCACTGTCGCCGACAGCGGCTTTTAGCTTGGCCAGCGCTTCAGTTCGTTTTTCTTCCTCCGTCATTTGGCGCTTTTGAATGGTGGTAATCGGCTTAGCCACCGATCGTCACCCCCTTGTTTTCCTCGGTGAGCGGCACGTAGTCGCTTCGCCGCCACTTCCGCTCCACCTCGACGCCGTTTTGCGGATGCCGCTTTTTAAAGCGCGGATTTGTGCGCGGCAGCGGCGTCTTGCCGGACCGTTCAATGACTTCCATGCGCACGCGGGCTTGTTTGTAAGCCGGCGTGTTCGTGCGATGGTCGGTTTGCGGGCCGGTCAGCATGTTAATGGCGCTCTCATTGGCTGTGGAGTGCATCGGCAAGAACAGTTCATTGCCTCTGACTCGATCGGTGACGAGCACGCGCACTTTGACGCGGCCGTACGGCGAGATGAGCCGAACGAGCGCCCCATCTTCAATGCCGCGTTCTTTGGCGAGTTCAGGGGATACTTCGACAAACACTTCTGGGAATTTATGCTCGATGCCTTTGGATTTGTACGTCAAGTTTCCTTCATGGAAATGTTCGAGCAATCGGCCGTTGTTCACAAGCAAATCGTACTCTTTTGGATATTGCACCGGTTCGACCCAATCGGCTAACGCAAAGCGGGCTTTGCCGTCCGGGAAGTTGAACCGCTCTTTGTACAACAGCGGCGTATCAGCGCCGTCGTGGCTGCCCCAGCAAAGGCTGTTCCAGCCCTCGAGCCGGTCGTAATGCGCTTGTGAGTACAGTGGAGCGAGGCTGGCGATTTCATCCATGATTTCTTTCGGACCGGCGTAATTCCAATCGGCGCCAAGCCGCTTCGCGATTTCTTGAATGATCCACCAGTCTGGCTTGGAGTCGCCAAGAGGCTCCAGCGCTTGGTAAAACCGTTGGATGCGGCGCTCGGTATTCGTGAAAGTTCCTTCCTTTTCCAAACTTGGCGCTGCTGGCAAGATGACATCCGCAAATTGCGCTGTTTTTGACAAGAAAATGTCTTGAACGACAACAAAGTCAAGCTTCGCCAACGTCTCTTGCACATGGTTGGCGTTGCAGTCGACAAGCGCCATATCTTCGCCGATGATATACATCGCTTTCAGCTCGCCGCGCTCGGCCGCTTCGAGCATTTGGATGTTGTCAAGGCCTGGTTTCGCATCGATGCGGACGCCGTACGCTTTTTCAAACTTCGCTCGCGCCTCATCATCGGTGACATGTTGGTAGCCAGGCAGCCAGGCAGGAAGCGAACCCATGTCGCAGGCGCCTTGGACGTTGTTATGGCCGCGCAATGGGAACGCGCCCGCCCCCGGACGGCCGTAGTTGCCGGTTGCCAAAAGCAAGTTGGAAATCGCCGCCGATGTATCGCTGCCGCCCGTGTTTTGCGTGACCCCCATGCCCCAGAGGACGCACGTGCCGTCCGCCTCATGGATCATTTCGGCGATGCGGATGAGGTCGGCTTTGGCGACGCCGGTGACTTGTTCGGCATAATCAAGCGTATATTTTTCCAGCAATTGTTTAAACTCTTCAAAGAAATGGACGCGCTCGCGAATGAATGCCTCATCGTGCCAGCCTTGGTCGATGATGTATTTTGTCACGGCCATCAGCCATACTTGGTCGGTGCCTTGTTTCGGGCGGATGAACAGGTCAGCCCGCTCGGCCATTTCATTTCGGCGCAAGTCCGCAACAATGAGTTTTTGGCCAAACAGTTTATGCGCCCGTTTGACGCGGGTGGCGATGACCGGATGCCCTTCCGCTGGGTTGGCGCCGATGATGATGACAAGGCCGGCTGAAGCGATGTCATGAATCGTGCCGGAATCGCCGCCCATGCCGACCGTGCGGAACAGGCCGTCCGTCGCCGGCGACTGGCAGTAGCGTGAACAGTTGTCGACGTTGTTCGTTTCAAATACTTGGCGTGCCAGTTTTTGCATTAAATAGTTTTCTTCGTTGGAAATTTTTGACGATGAAATAAACCCGATGGCGTTGCCGCCGTATTGCCGCTTGATCGCGCCCAATTTTTCGGCAACGAGGTCGAGTGCTTCGTCCCATGTCGACTCGATGAATACGTCGCCTTTGCGAATGAGCGGTTTCGTCAGGCGCTCTTCGCTGTTGACGAAATCCCAGCCGAATTTCCCTTTGACGCATGTCGAAATGGCGTTGACCGGCGCTTCAGAAACCGGCTGGATTTTTAAAATTTTCCGCCCTTTCGTCCACACTTCAAACGAACAGCCGACACCGCAGAACGTGCAAACCGTTTTCGTCTTTTTGATCCGTTGTTCGCGCATGGCGGCTTCAATTTCGGAAACGGCGAAAATGGCGGTGTAATTCGGCTCCACTTCTTTGACGAAATCGATCATCGGATTGAGCACGTCTTTGTCCAGCCCCGTCATAAATCCGGCTTCGCCGAGCATCGATTTTTCCATTAACGCGTTGCACGGACAGACGGTGACGCAATGCCCGCAGCTGACGCACGACGATTCGTTGATCGGCACCCCACCGTCCCAAACGACGCGCGGCCGTTCCGCTTCCCAATCGATCGAAAGCGTTTCGTTCACTTGCAAGTTTTGGCAGGCCTCGACGCATTGCCCGCAGGCGATGCATTGATTCGGGTCGTAGCGGTAGAACGGATGCGACATGTCCACCTCGGACGGGTCGACTTTCGGCCGGTACGGATATGTTTGATGTTCAATTTGCATCATTTCCGCCGTGTTGTGCAGCTTGCAGTTGCCGTTGTTGTTGTCGCACACCGTACAGTACAAGAGATGATTTTCCAACAGGCGGTCCATCGCTTCTTTTTGCGCTGCCTTTGCCCGCGGCGAGCCGAGTTCGACGACCATGCCGTCCTCAACCGGTGTCGCACAGGCACGAAGCAGCGTTCCATTGACTTCAGCGATGCACGTGTCGCATGTCTGAATGGCGCCAAGCTCCGGCGTATAACAAACTTGCGGATGCGGAAGACCGTGTTCATTGACGACTTCTAAAATGGTCATCCCTGGCTTGGCGTGGTAGGTACGCCCGTTGATGGTTACCGTCACCATTTGCGCTCCCATCATCGCTCCCCCTTTGTTAAAATAAAAAACTCCACCAGCGACGAGACGAATGCTTCATCGTGGGTGGAGTAGTTCTTTAGCATAACGATACTAAACAACCAATCCAAACTTTTTATATTTAGTAGAAAAATAACAAGGCCGCTTCTTGCCTTATTATTTTTCCACTATGTATACATTTGCTATAGTTTATTATAGTACGGCGAAAGGAAGAACACAACGGATGGGCCGGAAGTTTTTCTGCTGACCGCAAGGAGGGATGAGAATGTCCAAAAAAGAAGCCGCTTTCAACGATATTGTGCGCAAAGTGCGCAAACAGCTGTTTGGGAAAGGGCCAGAGCGGATCAAAACGTATTTTGTTGACAATTTGGCGATCACCATTTTGCACGGCAATTTGACGCCGACGGAAAAATTTATCGCCCGCACGCCGGAAGGGCGGGACATGGTGCATGCAGCGAGAACGAAAATGATCCAAGATGTGTACGCCCAGCATGTGCCGGACGGCATGGAAGAGCTTGTCGGTTCGAAGCTTCTTTATTTGTTCAGTGATATTAAAGTGGAAGAGGATATGGCTGTTTCCGTTTTTGTATTTGAAAAACCGATTGAATTGTGACGATTTTGTGAACAGAAACAATTGTTTTTCGTTACTGTTCGTGGTATGCTTATGAATAGTTAGCACGATGAAAATAGTAGAAGCCTTGCCGGCTAAACGGTTTTGCCGCTTGGCAGGCAGGTTTCGGAAACGGATGTGCGTTGGTTTCGCTGCAGAAGTGCTGGGCGCAAACTACCGCCGCTTTTCGCTGACAGGGGCGAGTTTGTCCTCTTGTCCGGAAGGCGGCGGTTTTATTTTGCATGGAAAGGGGGAATGGCAAGGTGAGCGGGTTTGCGGCGAAACGGCGACCGATTGCGAAATACCGGAACGGGCGCTTTGTTGAGGAAGAGGACGAGATCGCGCTCGAGTTTCCGTTGACCATAACGGTCAATGGCGAGGAGTTTGCGACGATCGTTTGCACGCCGGCGCATCTAGATGAATTGGTAATCGGATTTTTGGCCTCGGAAGGAGTCATTCGGACGTACAGCGACATCAAAGGAATGAGCATTGATGGGGAGCGGGGCTTTGCTTATGTTGAGCTCGCCGCGGGCGGACTGCCGGCCAAACAGTTTTATGCCAAGCGGTTCATCGGCTCGTGTTGCGGAAAAAGTCGGCAGTTTTATTTTTACAATGATGTGAAGACGGCGAAAACGATCGTCGGCGGCATCGCCGTGAAGGCGGATGACTGCATTCGCCTCATGAAAGCGCTGCACGAGCAGTCGACGGACTTTGCGGCAACCGGCGGTCTTCACAACGCCGCGCTCGCCACACCGGACGGGATCGTCGCCATCCGCTCTGACATTGGGCGTCACAACGCGCTTGATAAGCTGTATGGCTATTGCCTGCGTCATCAAGTTGCGGTGAAAGACAAGCTTATTGTATTCAGCGGCCGCGTTTCGTCGGAAGTGCTGTTAAAGGCGGCGAAAATGGGAGTGAGTGTCCTGCTCTCAAAATCGGCCCCGACGACGCTAGCCTTAGATTTGGCGGATGAACTCGGCATAACCGTCGTTGGCTTTTTGCGCGGACAGGTGTTTAACGTGTATACGCATGAGAGTCGGATCATAATCGGGTAAAAGGGGAGGAGAGGCTGTGAAAAACCGTTGGCTCATTGCGTTATCGGCTGTCGGCATTCATATTTCGATTGGGTCTGTTTATGCGTGGAGCAATTTTACCAATCCATTAAAACAATTGTTTGGATGGTCCGATCAGGAAGTAGCGCTCACGTTCAGCATTGCGATCTTGTTTTTAGGATTGTCGGCTGCGTTCCTTGGCCATTTTGTGGAAAAGCACGGACCGCGGAAATCCGGGCTATTGGCCGCCATCTTCTTTGGCCTCGGGGTGACGGGGTCCGGTTTGGCCGTGGCGCTTGGTTCGAAATACTTGCTGTATTTGTTTTACGGGGTGTTGGGAGGAATTGGGCTCGGCGTCGGGTATATTGCGCCAGTGTCAACGCTTGTCAAATGGTTTCCAGACCGGCGCGGGTTGGCTACAGGGCTGGCGATTATGGGGTTTGGGTTTGCCGCAGCGATCGCGAGTCCGGTGATGAACAGTTTGATTGCCTCCGTCGGCGTCCAAAATACGTTTTTCATTTTAGGCATTACGTATTTTGTCATTATGACGTTATCTTCTCTTTATTTAGAAAAGCCGCCAGAAGGATGGCTGCCGGAAGGATTTCAGGAAAAAGTGAAGGCTGGAAAAGCCAAACCTTCGCTTGATTTGGCGCAATTGACGGCCAATGAGGCGGTCAAAACAAGACGGTTTTGGTATTTATGGTTCATGTTGTTTATTAACGTGACGTGCGGCATTGCCGTTTTAGCGGTGGCCAAACCGCTGGCGGTGGAAAGCATCGGCATCAGCCAAACGGCCGCGGCGGCATTAGTTGGCGCCATTGGGGTGTTTAACGGGTTAGGGCGCATCGGTTGGGCATCGGCTTCTGATTATATTGGGCGGCCGAATACGTATACGACGTTTTTCGTTTTGCAAATCTTGATTTTCTTCCTGTTGCCGAACGTGTCCATCAAATGGCTGTTTGTGGTTATGCTGACGATTGTGTATACGTGCTACGGCGGCGGATTCGCCTGTATCCCGGCGTATATCGGCGATTTGTTCGGCACGAAGCAGCTTGGCGCCATCCATGGTTATATTTTGACCGCTTGGGCTGCAGCGGGCCTTGTCGGACCGATGTTTGCCGCGTATATTAAAGACACGACCGGTTCTTATGAAGGAAGTTTGGCCTTTTTTGGCGGATTGTTTGTCATCGCTTTCATCATCTCGTTGCTCGTGCGCATTGATATTCGCCGATTGCGTGCTCGACATGAATCGATCGCCTATGTTTCTGCGGCTAAGGAAAGTTGAGAACGATTTCCTTCCGTTTCCCCTCGGCGTGCGGCAAGCCACGCCGGGGGTTTTTTGATATAATAAAATGGATATGGATAATAGGCATCATGGGGGAAACGTTGAATGACAAGAGAAACAGAGCGATTTCCAGCGCGCGAGTTTCAGCGCGATTTGCTTGACTGGTTCGCCCGCGAGCGCCGCGACTTGCCGTGGCGGAAAGACCGCGACCCATACAAAGTATGGGTGTCGGAAGTGATGCTGCAGCAAACGCGCGTCGAGACGGTCATTCCGTATTTTGAACAGTTTATCGATCGGTTTCCGACGCTGGAGGCGCTTGCTGACGCTGATGAGGACGAGGTGCTGAAGGCGTGGGAAGGGCTCGGCTATTACTCGCGCGTGCGCCATTTGCACGCGGCGGTGAAAGAAGTGAAAACGCGCTATGGAGGCAAAGTGCCGGACGATCCAGATGAATTTTCTAGGCTGAAAGGAGTCGGACCGTATACGGTCGGGGCGGTGTTGAGCCTCGCTTATGGCGTCCCGGAGCCGGCTGTTGACGGCAACGTAATGCGTGTCTTGTCGCGTCTGTTTCTCGTGACAGACGATATTGCCAAACCGTCGACGAGAAAACGATTTGAACAAATCGTCCGCGAAATTATGGCGTACGAAAACCCGGGAGCGTTTAACGAGGCGCTGATTGAGCTTGGCGCTCTTGTTTGCACACCGCGCCGCCCGTCGTGCCTTCTTTGTCCCGTGCAAGCCTACTGCCAAGCGTTCGCCGAAGGGGTGGCGGAAGAGCTGCCGGTGAAAATGAAAAAAACAGCGGTCAAACAAGTGCCGCTTGCGGTAGCGGTGCTGGCCGATGATGAAGGCCGCGTTCTCATTCGCAAGCGCGACAGCACCGGTTTGCTTGCGAACTTATGGGAGTTCCCCAGCTGCGAAACGGACGGCGCAGATGGAAAAGAGAAGCTCGAGCAAATGGTTGGGGAGCAATACGGTTTGCAAGTGGAGCTTACAGAACCGATCGTTTCGTTTGAGCATGCGTTTTCCCATTTAGTCTGGCAGTTGACCGTGTTTCCCGGCCGTTTGGTTCATGGCGGACCGGTCGAGGAGCCTTACCGGCTTGCGCCGGAAGACGAGTTGAAGGCGTACGCCTTTCCGGTGTCCCATCAACGTGTTTGGCGCGAATATAAAGAATGGGCGGGCGGAGTACGCCGCCCCGATTAATCAGGCACCGGCATCGTGCCGTGTGTATACGTTGCTTCACGGCGCCCAAGGCCGCCGCGCGCTTCGATTTCCTCGATGATTTCGCGGTGAATCGTCTGCCCTTCAACGTTTAAATATGGAGCGATTTGTTGGAACGAATGATGAAAATAAGCGAGTTCGTCATCGGTCCATTCCGTTTTCGGAATCATCGACAGCTCCGTCATATCGCGGCCGACGTACATAGGCAGCCCCTCCCTCATCTATGGAATTCGGCTATATTATATGTATAAGGAGTGAAAAACATGAGCGGAAAAGTAGCAGTGGTCACCGGCAGCAGCCGCGGCATTGGCAAAGCGATCGCTTTGCGGCTGGCCAAGGAAGGATATGATATTGTCGTCAATTACGCCCGCAACAAAACAGCCGCCGAAGAAACGGCGCACGAAATTGAAGGGCTCGGGAGAAAAGCGCTCGTCGTCAAGGCGAACGTCGGCGACGTTGAGAAAATTCACGCCATGTTTGCCCAAATCGATGAGGTGTTCGGGCGGGTCGACGTGCTCGTGAACAACGCCGCATCCGGCGTCTTGCGCCCGGCGATGGAATTGGAAGAAACGCATTGGAACTGGACGATGAATATCAACAGCAAAGCGCTTTTGTTTTGCGCCCAGGAAGCGGCCAAAAGAATGGAGCGGGTCGGCGGCGGGAAAATTGTGAGCATCAGCTCGCTCGGGTCGATCCGCTATTTGGAAAACTATACGGCGGTCGGCGTCTCGAAGGCCGCGCTTGAAGCGCTGACCCGCTACTTGGCTGTCGAGCTGGCGCCGAAAAACATCGCCGTCAACGCCGTCTCCGGCGGGGCGGTCGATACCGATGCGCTGAAGCACTTCCCGAACCGTGAAGAGCTGCTCGCCGACGCGGCTGCGAACACGCCGGCTGGCCGCCCGGTCAAACCCGATGATATCGTCAACGCGGTTTTGTTTTTGCTCTCGGATGCAGCCGAGATGATTCGCGGGCAGACGATCATTGTCGATGGTGGAAGATCTTTACTTTTGTGATGTCAGCGGATAGAACGATCACCCCCGGGGTATAGTAAAGCACGTGGAGGTGAGAACAATGGCCAAACAACCGAACAAAACAGCAGCTGGCACAAACATTCAAGAAGTAAGACAACAAAATGCCCAATCGGCTCAAGCCGCTCAAGCTGGCCAATTTGCGACGGAATTTGCGGCTGAGACGAATGTGCAACACGTAAAACAACAAAATGCGCAAGCGGAAGCCCGCAAAGCGCAAAATGTCAATCAATAACCAACGATCATCCACGGCTGACGCCTGGCGGTTGTGACGACGGCGTATGTTGCTGCAAGAGCGCAGGCGATAGGCCGAAGATGGAAGGCAAAAGCAGGGGCGGCGCGCCTCTGCTTTTTTTTGTCGACAAAAGCTGTCATCTCTTTACAAGATTAGTGAAAGGGATTTGTGGGTGCGGACGCGAAATGATGAAAGGAAATCACACGGCAAAGGGGAAGGGAGAACGGAATGGCGATGGAGCACGCATGGACGAATGTAGGCGACGAGGCGCTGTTTTTGCAACAGGAGATGGAGCGTTGCGAGGAGATCACCCGCCAGTTGGATGAACTTGAACGTGAAGCGCCGACCGCCGCCTTGCGCGAGGAAGTGCGGCAAATGAAACGGGAGGTGGAAGCCATCCGTCGCGCATTTTTAGGGCAGATGGCATCCGGTGTCTGACGGACAGGATGCGTCCTTGAGCCAACGCGCCAGTTGCCTTTTCCTCAGTAAGGCGGCCTGCTTTTCTTTCCTTTTGCAAAAGGAACAGGGTATAATATAACGAAGAAGCTCCCATCGGAAAGTAGGGAAGAATGATGCCAGCTTACCCTCGGGAAGGGAAAATCATTCAAATCCATAGCTACAAACATAATGGGACGATTCACCGGATTTGGCAGGAAACGGTCGTATTAAAAGGGACGCCATCGTATGTGATCGGCGGCAATAACAAAACACTCGTCATGGAAGCGGACGGCCGGACGTGGGTGACGCGCGAACCGGCGATTTGTTTTTTTCATGCTAAGCATTGGTTTAACATTATCGCCATGATTCGTGAGGACGGGGTGTACTACTATTGCAATTTAAGCTCGCCGTTCGTTTGGGATGAAGAAGCGCTGAAGTACATCGATTATGATTTGGATATTAAAGTGTTTCCCGATATGACGTACATGCTGCTGGATGAAGATGAGTATGAGCGGCATCGCCGCGAAATGCACTATCCCGATGTGATCGACCGCATTTTAAAAAACAACGTTCAAAAACTGATCGGTTGGATTAAGGAGCGGAAAGGGCCGTTTGCGCCCGAGTTTATCGACAAATGGTACGGAGTGTTTCAGGCGTACCAAACGTAAATAGCGGCATGAAAAAAGCCTGTTCGGCATCGCTGGCAGGTTTTTTCTGCTTTTTTGTCGAAAGCGGCACGCATGAAGAGCTGATGGTGAGGCGGGGGATTGTTGGGCACACCCGCCCTACGGCAGGTTGTCAGTCAAGCCATCCTCGTGCGTCCCACGGTTGGGCTGCCTTGCTAACGCTTATGTTTAAAAGCAGGGGTCTCGATTAGAGATGAGAAATAGCGACATGAAAAATCCTGTTCGCAAGTCGGCAGTTTTTCTGCTTTTTCCCGCATGCATGAGGAATGGTGACGGTCAAGCAGGAGTGATCAGTTGATTTGGAGGCAAAAATGGAAGGAGGGAGGGCGCCTATGGCTGAACTAGCACGCACGCCGGCAACACCGCCAGCGGCAATGGGGGAGACGGAATCCGTTTCTTTATGGAAAGAAGCATGGCGGCGATTTCGAAAAAATAAAATCGCCTTGGTCGGCGCTGGGATCGTTTTATTTTTCATCATTGTCGCCCTCTTGGCGCCGTGGCTGGCGCCGTATGATTACAAGGAACAGCAATTGGCCGAGCGGCTGCAGCCGCCTTCTGGGGAGCATTGGTTCGGCACCGATGATTTCGGCCGCGACATTTTTTCCCGCGTGATATATGGAGCCCGCATTTCCCTGTGGGTCGGATTTTTTTCCGTGCTCGGCTCGGTCGTGGTTGGTTCGCTGCTTGGCATTATCGCCGGCTACTATGGGCGCTGGATTGATGGGGTGATTTCGCGTTTGTTTGACATTATGCTGGCGTTTCCGAGCATTTTATTGGCGATCGGCATCGTTGCTGTGCTCGGGCCTTCTTTGCAAAACGCCCTCATCGCCATTGCGGTCATTAATGTACCGAACTTTGGGCGGCTCATCCGTTCTCGCGTGCTAAGCATTAAGCAAGAAGAATACATTATGGCAGCGAAAGCGATCGGCATGAGCGACTGGCGCATTTTATTCCATCATATTTTGCCCAACAGCCTCGCGCCGATCATCGTTCAAGGGACACTGGCGATCGCCACGGCCATTATCGAAGCGGCCGCACTTGGCTTTTTAGGCTTGGGGGCGCAGCCGCCCAATCCGGAGTGGGGGAAAATGCTATCGGACGCCAAAGATTTCTTGACTCAGGCGCCGTGGACGATGATTTTCCCTGGATTGGCGATCATGCTGACGGTGCTTGGCTTTAACTTAATGGGCGACGGGCTGCGCGATGCGCTTGACCCACGGATGAAAAATTGAAGCAGGCGGTCCGCTACGAGCGGCCGCCTGCTGACTTTTCCAGCTCTTTTTCCAGCGTGTCATCGTAATGGTAATGATGGTAACTGTCAATCAGTTTATCTAAATGTTCAAGGCGATCCCCATAATCCATGATCGCTCCGATTAAAGAAAACAACCGATAATCGCCCGGCGGCTGGCCGTCCGCATAAAAGGCGGAAGTGAGCCGCTCGCGCTGATGATGAATTTCCTCGGCCCGTCTGCTGTGAGGGAGCGGCTTTGCCTTATGGATAAATTTCAGCAACAGTTGTTCATGGTAGTCAAGCAAGCAGCCAAGGTGCAGGCAGACGGCTTGACGAAGCTCGGCGGGCAAGCGGCTGAACTCGTTTTCGAGCCGGTGCAGCCATTTTAAGACAGATAAAGCCCGATCGGCCGCTGCTATCATTTGCCGGTACAACACGAGTTTGCGAGATTTTTGGAAGCGTTGGCGTCGAAAATATGTGCGTTCTTCTTTGTACATAAAATATAGATGCTCGAGTTTGGTCATTTCTTCGTGTCGTGCTTCAATTTCTTCCTTCAAATGGTGATGGTCGGCTGCCTGCTGTTTATGCAGGCGGATCCATTTTAAAATGGCCTCTGTTTCTTCGCTGATTTTTTCATATACCTTTTTTTCGTATTTTGGCGGCAAGAAAATCAAGTTGACGACAAAGGCAGCGAAAATACCGAGCATCATCGTGAAAAAGCGAATGGCCGCAAATTCAATGAACTGGCGGTCTGTATATTCCATAATGGCAATGACGGTGACAAGTGCTACGGAAATCGTCGATGATTCAAGGCGCATTTTTAGGCAAAGGGCGATGACGAGCATCAGCGTCAAACCGACGATCAACGGATCGCGTCCAAGGATAAGGACAGCGGCAATGGCGAACAAGGCGCCGATCACATTCGCTTGCACTTGCTCGATCAGCGATAAATAGGAGCGGTAAATGGTCGGCTGCATGGCGAACACAGCGGAAATGCCGGCGAATGACGGCGATGGAAACTGAAAGAGCGTTGCTAAGAACAAGGCGAGCGCCACCGCGATCCCCGTTTTGAAAATGCGGGCACCGAGTTTCATCTATGATCAAAACTCTCCTTTTTGTTTTGGTGAACCATTCAGTACTATACACAGTTTCATCCTATGTGCGCAAGGAAAAAATATAACGCCCCGCCGAAATCGACAGGGCGTGAAGGATCAAAAGGCGATCGGAGCATGTGCATCGCGCCGATTGGAGAGGCGGATTGCCATCTCTTGGAGGAAATGGTCGCCATTCAGCCATTGGGTTCGCCCCGTTGTGGAACGGATGAGCGCCAGCGGCTGGCCGGGAGCGAGCGGTTCAGCATGGCCGCCCTGCGGACGAGAGGCGATGAATACACGGGAGGAATCATCCGTTTTCCAAAGCGCTCCGGCTGTTCCGGCGACCCATACGGCTTCTTGTTCGAAGCTGGCGGCCAAACATGCCGGCAGCTGTCCGATAGACGGCAAGCTGTGTCGTTTGGCCGCGTCGGGCCAAAAGGCAGCTCCGGCTGCCTCGAGCAGGCTGTAACCGTGGTCGTAAATGAGCGTTTCCACAGCGCCAACAGACATTTCCCCGCAATGGACAAGCATGCCGGCTGAACCGAGCCGCTGATGGCAAAAGAAAGACTCCGCCCCATTGGCATAGGCGAACGAAGCGGCTGAGGCGAAAAACGGATGGGATACATCCGGTTCGCGCAACAAATCAGCCAGTGTATATGCTTGATAGATCACATGAGTGTGGCCGAGCGAAGCAACGCGGACGTGCGGCTCGCGTTCCATAGCGGCCGTCAGTCGAAACAAGCGGTCTGATAACGAAAATACATCGCCTGGCAGCATGGCGATTTGCCAAAACAAGGCGCTTTCATCTGCGGATGGCCGGATGGTTTCGAACAGAAGAATGAAGCCAAACTGTTTGCACAATTGACGAAGGTGCGCCCGAACCCGCTCAGCGTCAGCGGAAGGCGCAATGTGTATATGACCGACGGTGAAATAGCTGTTTGTTGCAATTTCCGGATTTTGCCCAGTATTCGCGAGTTTTTCCATCCATAGTTTGCGCGGGATGTCCAGCTGAATCGCAGCGTTTCCTTTTGCGCTCCATTGGGCAAGCGCCTGAAGGACAGCTTGGACATGTTCGTTGGTCGGGATGTTCCGCTTTTCCACGGCCGCCAACAACAGGGCGCCGCGCTGGTTCGCTTCGTTTGCCAAACGATATGTACGTTGCTCCATGTATACTTAGGCGCGGTCGGGAGGGCGTTCTCCCCTCGGCGCCGGTCACCTCCTCCACTGCTTGCTGGATGAAAAATGCGAGTCTTAATTTTCAGAATTTGGTGCTTATCATACCATGCAGGCAGATGGAAATCAATGACCCTTTCCCGTTCTCCTGCGTTGTTCACAAAATTGTCAACAAATGCAGTGAAAACAAAACAGCGCCTGCCTGACGCGGGCGCTGTTCAGCGAGGGTGATAGAGGCGCAAGCGCTTATAGCTGCCGAAACGCCTTGCCGACCGCGTCGATCGTGTAGGCGATGTCGTCTTCCGTATGGGCGAGGGTGATAAACCATGCTTCGTATTTCGACGGCGCGAGATTGATCCCTTGTTTGAGCATGAGCTTGAAAAATTTCGCAAACAACTCGCCGTCGCTGCGCTGGGCTTGCTTGTAGTTTTCCACTTTTTCGTCAGTGAAGAAGACGGTGAGCGCGCCTTTTAAGCGGTTGACGGTCACCGGCAGGCCGCATTGGCGGGCATGGGCGAGGATGCCTTCTTCCAGCATTGCTCCCAATCGGTCGAGATGCTCATAGACGCCCTCTTGTTTCAACACTTCAAGGCAGGCGATGCCAGCGAGCATCGACGCCGGGTTGCCGGCCATCGTCCCGGCCTGGTACGCTGGTCCGAGCGGAGCGACTTGTTCCATAATGTCTTGGCGTCCACCGTACGCCCCGATCGGCAAGCCTCCGCCGATGATTTTCCCCATCGCCGTCAAGTCGGGCTCCACACCGAGCAAGTTTTGCGCTCCGCCGTACATAAAGCGGAAGGCGGTGATCACTTCGTCGTAAATGACGAGCGCCCCTTCCTTGTGGGCAATCTCATTGATCGCTTCTAAAAAGCCCGGTTTTGGCAGGACGATGCCGAAGTTGCCGACGATCGGCTCGACGAGGACCGCTGCGACTTGCTCGCCCCAAACGTTCATCGCTTCGCGGAACGATTCGACATCGTTGTATGGCACGGTAATGACTTCTTGGGCGATGCTCGGCGGCACGCCGGCTGAGTCCGGCGTCCCCAACGTCGATGGCCCCGAGCCGGCGGCGACGAGCACAAGGTCCGAATGGCCATGGTAGCAGCCTTCGAATTTGACGATTTTGCTTCGTCCGGTGTAGGCGCGGGCGACGCGGATCGTGGTCATCACCGCCTCTGTTCCCGAGTTGACAAACCGCACTTTCTCGAGCGACGGGATCGCCTCTTTTAACATTTTGGCAAACGTGATCTCATGCGGCGTTGGCGTGCCGTACAACACACCGGTCTCGGCGGCGCGGCGGATGGCTTCCGCGATGTGTGGATGGGCGTGCCCGGCGATGATCGGTCCGTAGGCGGCCAAGTAGTCGATGTACTTGTTTCCATCCACATCCCAAAAGTAGGCTCCTTGCGCCCGCTCCATCACGACTGGCGCACCGCCGCCGACCGCTTTGTATGAGCGGGACGGGCTGTTCACTCCACCAACAATGTGCTGGAGCGCTTCTTCATATAATTGTTCTGATTTGGTCCACTGCATTGTTTGATCCTCCTGTTTCCGCTGACTGCCTCTTTATATAGTAAACCGAGAAGACTCAAACTTCAATGCTATAGGTGTAAAGCGGGAGACGGATCGGTTTCTCCCATCATTGACGTGCCGATTCGAAAAAATCCGACAGGAAATCGTTTGTTTCCGTATGGGCGGAACTGACATCCAACTGTTGCCGACGGTCGATCGGTGAGTGGGCATTGATTTAGGACAAAAGCATTTTGCCGTTCTTTCCAAATCGGCGGCGGCGCCTAACGCAATGGCGTCAACAGACTGGAAAACAAAAAAGATGAAAATGGCGGCGATTCATGTATAATGCAACATAGGGAGAAGGGCGCAAGCTGCCTTTTTCATTTGACGCCAAGGAGAGGTCAGGAGGAGAACGATGAACGCGATTGAAGTAGAACATTTGCGCAAAGAATTTAAAGTGCACAAAAGCCGCTCCGGCCTTGTCGGAGCGTTTCGCGATTTATGGACGCGCCGTTATACGCTCGTTCGAGCGGTTGATGACATTTCGTTTGCTGTTAAGCAAGGGGAAATCGTCGGCTATATCGGCGAAAACGGCGCCGGCAAATCGACGACGATCAAAATGTTGACCGGCATTTTAACGCCAACGTCTGGGCGCATTGTCGTCAACGGGATGAATCCGCATAAAGAACGGGAAAAATTCGTGCGCACGATCGGCGTCGTGTTCGGCCAGCGTTCGCAATTATGGTGGGACATCGCTGTTCAAGAGTCGTTCCGGCTGTTGAAAAAAGTGTACTGCGTCTCGGACGAGCAATATCGCCGCCATATGGCCGAGGTGATTGACATGCTTGAGATCGGCCCGCTGCTTGATAAGCCGGTGCGCAAGCTGTCGCTTGGCCAGCGGATGCGCTGTGAGCTTGCCGCCGCGCTCATTCACAACCCGCCGCTATTGTTTTTGGATGAACCGACGATCGGCCTTGATGTGCTTGTCAAACTCAACATCCGCCAGTTTTTAAAGCAATTGAATGAACGGTATGGCACGACGATCCTGCTGACGACGCACGACATGTCAGACATTGAAGCGCTTTGCGAGCGGGTCATTATGCTCGATGAAGGGAAAATCATTTACGACGGGTCGCTTGAGCGCCTGAAAGAAAGATGGGGGCAAGGAAAACGGGTCGCCTTTACGTTCGCCGAAGCGGTGACGGCCGCTTTTTTGCAGCAGTTGACTGAAGGGTTGGATGTTGTTTGGAAAAAAGGTGAACAGCCAAACGTTTGGGTCTCGCACGTCCCATCAGGAGGCGTTCCGGAAGTTGTCAGTCGCGTCGCTGCCCGTTGTGCGTTAAACGACATCCATATTCACGAAGTGCCGACGGAGGAGATCATCCGCAATATTTATGAGGAAGGTGCGGTTCATGGGTAAGTATGTCGAAATGGTCCGCATCCGCTTTTTAATGATGCTCGCCTACCGGACAAACTATTACACTGGCATTTTGATTTACGCCATTAACATCGCAGCGTATTACTTCCTTTGGTCGGCTATTTATGGCGGCAAATCATCGATGCAAGGGATGTCGCTTGGGCAAATGACGACGTATGTCGCCATTTCCTGGCTGGCGCGGGCGTTTTATTTTAACAACCTTGACCGTGAAATCGCCATGGAAATCCGCGATGGAAAAGTAGCGATTGAACTGATCCGCCCGTACAGCTATTTAGGGATGAAAGCTGTGCAAGGGCTTGGCGAAGGGTTGTTTCGCCTTTTCTTTTTATCGCTGCCTGGGCTTTTTTTCGTATCGCTTTTTTTGCCGCTTCAGTTTCCGGGACACGCCAAAACGTGGCTCGCTTTTGGCTTGTCGCTTCTATTCAGCTTTATCATTTTTTCGGAGCTGAACTTGCTTGCGGGGGTTGTGACGTTTTTTACGTTCCGAAATGAAGGGTTGCTTAGGGCGAAACGGTTTATTATCGATCTATTTTCCGGTCTTATTTTGCCTTTGTCGTTTTACCCGGATTGGGCGCAGCAGCTCATGGCGTATATGCCATTTCAAGCCATTAGCTATATTCCAAGCATGATCATTACGGAAAGCTTCCAAGGCGCCGCTGTAAGCGATGGATTGTTCACGCAGGCGGCGTGGTGCGTGCTGTTATTGTTTCCGATCGCGCTGCTATGGCGGGTGGCGAAAAAGCGGCTTGTTGTGCAAGGGGGGTAGACATTGTTTTACGTATCTGTTTTTTTTCAATATATGGCCCAGTACATGAAGACAAAATTGCAATACCGCACTGATTTGCTCATTGAATGGTTGTCCGACTTAATGGCGCAGGCGGTGAACTTAGTGTTCTTGCTTGTCGTGTTCGGCCATACGACGCTGCTTCACGGCTGGTCGCGCGATGAGATTTTGTTTATTTACGGTTTTTTTCTTGTTCCGTATGCCGTATTTGGCGCCTTTTTTAACCTTTGGGATTTTAATGAACGATATATTGTGCAGGGGGAAATGGATCGCGTGTTGACGCGCCCGCTAAACAGCCTGTTTCAAATTGTTTTGGAGCGGATGGAGCTCGAATCGTTGCTTGGCGCTGTGCCCGGGCTGATCATTATGCTGTATGCCGGCAGCCGCTTGTCTCTTTCATTTCATTGGTATGATGTCTTCGTGTTTATTTTGTTTGTCATTGGCGGTGCATTGATTTATGCCGGCATTTTCATTTCATTGGCGACGATCAGTTTTTTTGCCGACGCCCGCACATCCATCATGCCCATGATGTACAACATCAGCAGCTATGGCCGCTACCCGATCGATATTTATCATCGCGTCATCCGCTATATTTTAACGTGGGTGCTGCCGTTTGCCTTTGTCGGCGTTTATCCAGCTGCTTATTTTCTTGATAAAAAGGAATGGTACAGTTATGCCTTTTTCACCCCAGTGGTCGGCATGGTTTGCTTCACCGTTTCGGTCATGCTTTGGAACGCCGGGGTGAGGCGATATCGCGGGACGGGGAGCTAGGCGCCCCGCCCGTTTTTGTTCATTTGCCATCAAAATGACAAACAATGGTCAAGCAATCGACACAACCTTGTCTGTATCGTTAGCATGTTATGGCGTAAAATAAAATGTGAATATATTCACAAAAAGGAAGAAGAGGTGAATAGTTATGAAAAACGGGAGAGGAAATCGGGTAGCGGTCGTCGGCACCGGGTTTGTCGGCGCCAGTTATGCGTTTGCCTTAATGAATCAAGGGATTGCCGATGAGATCGTGCTCATCGATGCAAATGAAAACAAGGCTGAGGGCGATGCGATGGACTTAAACCATGGGAAAGTATTTGCGCCGAAGCCGGCTGACATTTGGCACGGCGATTACGATGATTGCCGCGATGCCGATTTGGTTGTCATTTGCGCCGGCGCCAACCAAAAACCGGGCGAGACGCGGCTTGATCTTGTGGACAAAAACATTGCCATTTTCCGCTCGATCGTTGAGTCGGTCATGGCATCCGGATTTCAAGGACTGTTTCTCGTCGCCACCAATCCGGTCGACATTTTAACGTACGCGACGTGGAAATTCAGCGGCCTGCCGCAAGAGCGAGTAATCGGATCGGGCACGATTTTGGACACGGCGCGGTTCCGCTTTTTGTTGGGCGACTATTTCGCCGTCGCCCCGACGAACGTGCACGCCTATATGATCGGCGAACATGGCGACACTGAACTCCCGGTCTGGAGCCAGGCTGATATCGGCGGCGTGCCGATTCGCAAGCTGGTCGAGTCCAAAGGGGAAGAAGCGCAAAAAGAGCTCGAGCGCATTTTTGTCAATGTGCGCGATGCCGCCTACCAAATTATTGAGAAAAAAGGAGCGACGTACTACGGGATTGCTATGGGGCTTGCCCGCGTGACGCGCGCCATTTTGCATCATGAAAATGCCATTTTGACCGTTTCCGCTTACTTGGACGGCCCATACGGCGAACGCGATGTCTACATCGGTGTGCCTGCTGTGATCAACCGAAATGGCATCCGCGAAGTGATTGAAATTGAACTTGACGAGGAGGAGAAAAAATGGTTCCACCGTAGTGCTGCGACGTTAAAAGGTGTATTGGCGCGCTATTTTGCTCAGTAAAGCGCAACGATTGGCTTCGTCTGACGGGACGCTGGTTTGTCAAATGGGTCGGGCGATCCGGTGGAATACAGGAGTGCTGCCGATTCAAGCAGGGTTCGGAGGGTCATGCGGTATAATCGCCCGGTTGTCCGCGTATATATGAACGACGGACAAAAATGGGGGGAACGTGATGGATTACGCCTTCCTTGGCATTGTTGCCGCCGTACTGCTCGGCAGCATCACCTCGCTTTGGACAGTGCGCGTGCAAGCGACGCATCGCATGTCACTCGATAGCTTATGGGTTCTCGTCCACTGGTATTTAACGATGTTGCTCGGTTTTGCCATGATTTATATGATTTTGCAAGTAAACGGCCATGCCGTGTTTACCCCATCCCCAAATAGCGCATCGAAAGATCGTTTGTCGCTGCTTGAAGACAGCTTGTATTTAAGCGGTATGACGCTTTTGTCGGTCGGATACGGTGATGTCACTCCGATCGGCGTCGGGCGGTGGATCGCCATTGCCGAAGCGCTGCTCGGCTACATTATGCCCGCTGTCATCGTGACGCGCACCGTGTTTGACTGGGATCATCGCTGATATGAGTTGCAATTTCCCTTCGTCTTCGCTACGCTAAAAGAAAATGAAGAAGACGGGGGGAACGACATGACGATTGCCATTGGCCAGCCAGCTCCAGATTTCACCTTGCCGGCAAGCAATGGGAAAATGGTTTCGCTGTCTGATTTTCGCGGCCGGTATGTGGTGCTTTACTTTTATCCAAAAGACATGACCCCGGGGTGCACAGCCGAAGCGTGCGACTTTCGCGATCGCCATGCGCAGTTCGCCGAGTTGAACGCCGTCATTTTAGGAGTGAGCACCGACCCGATGAAGCGGCATGAGGCGTTTATCGAAAAATATGAGTTGCCATTTTTGCTTCTTTCTGATGAGCGGCATGAAGTGGCCGAGCTGTATGGGGTATGGAAGAAAAAGAAAAATTTCGGCAAGGAATATATGGGTATTGATCGCTCGACATTCATTATCGCCCCCGACGGAACGTTGGTTCAAGAATGGCGCGGGGTGAAAGTGAAGGGGCATGTCGATGAGGCGCTTGCGGAAGTCGCCCGACTAGCGTCATCTAGGTAAGCGTCCAGACAATGTACATCGTTTTGCGTATGATACATAGTAACCTCCTCAAATGAATGACATAAGAGGCGGAAACAATTTCCGCCTCCTTTTTTTGTTAAAATGGCGTCTGAGCCCATATATTAATGGCATCTATATTGACAAATGGCATGTATTCTTTGTAGACTAATTATAAATATTATAAAGTGATAATTTTTTTCACCTTTGAACAGAGAGTGAGGTGCATGACGGTGTCTGACAACGAGCAACTGAAGGAAGCGCTTGACATGCTGAAAAAGACTGGCATACGCATCACGCCGCAGCGTCATGCGATATTGGAGTATTTGATCAGCTCGATGTCCCATCCGACGGCTGATGAAATATACAAAGCGCTGGAAGGGAAATTCCCAAACATGAGTGTAGCTACCGTCTACAATAACTTGCGCGTCTTTAAGGAAATCGGGCTTGTCAAAGAGCTGACGTACGGCGATTCGTCAAGCCGGTTTGACTTCGTCACTTCCAATCATTATCACGTCATCTGTGAAGAGTGCGGCAAAATTGTCGATTTCCACTATCCAGCGCTTGATGAAGTCGAGCAGCTTGCCGCTCACGTCACCGGCTTTAAGGTCGACCATCATCGCATGGAAGTGTACGGAGTCTGCCCTGACTGTCAAAAAAGCAGGGCGCCGGCGCATTCGCATTAAAAAAGCTGATAGCACAAGGCGGCTATCAGCTTTTTCTTTTTTTGTTGTACTTTTCGTCAAACTCTTTTCCTTCCAGTTCGCGGTCTAACGTCAACGGTTCACGGCAAAACATGCATAAATCGACGCGTCCGA
>NC_020210.1:507500-1367500 GCF_000336445.1 Geobacillus sp. GHH01
CGAGTGACGATGGCGTGCGAGGTTAAGCCGAAGAGGCGGAGCCGCAGCGAAAGCGAGTCTGAACAGGGCGTGTGAGTACGTCGTCGTCGACCCGAAACCAGGTGATCTACCCATGTCCAGGGTGAAGGCCGGGTAACACCGGCTGGAGGCCCGAACCCACGCACGTTGAAAAGTGCGGGGATGAGGTGTGGGTAGGGGTGAAATGCCAATCGAACTTGGAGATAGCTGGTTCTCCCCGAAATAGCTTTAGGGCTAGCCTCGGGTTTAGGAGTCTTGGAGGTAGAGCACTGATTGGGCTAGGGGCCCCAAACGGGTTACCGAACCCAGTCAAACTCCGAATGCCAACGACTTATGCCCGGGAGTCAGACTGCGAGTGATAAGATCCGTGGTCGAGAGGGGAACAGCCCAGACCGCCAGCTAAGGCCCCGAAGTGCACGTTCAGTGGAAAAGGATGTGGAGTTGCCGAGACAACCAGGATGTTGGCTTAGAAGCAGCCACCATTTAAAGAGTGCGTAATAGCTCACTGGTCGAGTGACTCTGCGCCGAAAATGTACCGGGGCTAAACGTGCCGCCGAAGCTGCGGGATGACCGTTGGTCATCGGTAGGGGAGCGTTCTAAGGGCAGAGAAGCCAGACCGGAAGGACTGGTGGAGCGCTTAGAAGTGAGAATGCCGGTATGAGTAGCGAAAACAGAGGTGAGAATCCTCTGCGCCGAAAGCCTAAGGGTTCCTGAGGAAGGTTCGTCCGCTCAGGGTTAGTCGGGACCTAAGCCGAGGCCGAAAGGCGTAGGTGATGGACAACAGGTTGAGATTCCTGTACCACCTTCTTCCCGTTTGAGCGATGGGGGGACGCAGGAGGATAGGGCGAGCAGGCGGCTGGAAGAGCCTGTCCAAGCCGTGAGGCTGATCCGCAGGCAAATCCGCGGATCATAAGGCCAAGCGGTGACGGCGACGGAGTGATCCGGAAGTCCCCGATTTCACACTGCCAAGAAAAGCCTCTAGCGAGGGAAGAGGTGCCCGTACCGCAAACCGACACAGGTAGGCGAGGAGAGAATCCTAAGGCGCGCGGGAGAACTCTCGTTAAGGAACTCGGCAAAATGACCCCGTAACTTCGGGAGAAGGGGTGCTCTTTGGGGTGAAGAGCCCTGAAGAGCCGCAGTGAAAAGGCCCAAGCGACTGTTTATCAAAAACACAGGTCTCTGCGAAGCCGAAAGGCGACGTATAGGGGCTGACACCTGCCCGGTGCTGGAAGGTTAAGGGGAGCGCTTAGCGGAAGCGAAGGTGCGAACCGAAGCCCCAGTAAACGGCGGCCGTAACTATAACGGTCCTAAGGTAGCGAAATTCCTTGTCGGGTAAGTTCCGACCCGCACGAAAGGTGTAACGACTTGGGCGCTGTCTCAACGAGAGACCCGGTGAAATTATACTACCTGTGAAGATGCAGGTTACCCGCGACAGGACGGAAAGACCCCGTGGAGCTTTACTGCAGCCTGATATGGAATTTTGGTATCGCTTGTACAGGATAGGTGGGAGCCTGGGAAGCCGGAGCGCCAGCTTCGGTGGAGGCGGCGGTGGGATACCACCCTGGCGGTATTGAAATTCTAACCCGCACCCCTTAGCGGGGTGGGAGACAGTGTCAGGTGGGCAGTTTGACTGGGGCGGTCGCCTCCCAAAAGGTAACGGAGGCGCCCAAAGGTTCCCTCAGAATGGTTGGAAATCATTCGGAGAGTGCAAAGGCACAAGGGAGCTTGACTGCGAGACGGACAGGTCGAGCAGGGACGAAAGTCGGGCTTAGTGATCCGGTGGTTCCGCATGGAAGGGCCATCGCTCAACGGATAAAAGCTACCCCGGGGATAACAGGCTGATCTCCCCCAAGAGTCCACATCGACGGGGAGGTTTGGCACCTCGATGTCGGCTCATCGCATCCTGGGGCTGTAGTCGGTCCCAAGGGTTGGGCTGTTCGCCCATTAAAGCGGTACGCGAGCTGGGTTCAGAACGTCGTGAGACAGTTCGGTCCCTATCCGTCGCGGGCGGAGGAAATTTGAGAGGAGCTGTCCTTAGTACGAGAGGACCGGGATGGACGCACCGCTGGTGTACCAGTTGTCCCGCCAGGGGCACCGCTGGGTAGCTATGTGCGGACGGGATAAGCGCTGAAAGCATCTAAGCGTGAAGCCCCCCTCAAGATGAGATTTCCCACCGCGCAAAGCGGGTAAGATCCCTCGAAGATGACGAGGTCGATAGGTCCGAGGTGGAAGCGTGGCGACACGTGGAGCTGACGGATACTAATCGATCGAGGGCTTAACCAAGAAAAGCGCAGGCGAGCGGGTCGCCGCGACGGGCAAATGTTCTTCGCCTGCAGGGATGTTCACATCCCGAAGGCGAAGGTTATTTGACCCCGAGCGGCGGCGAGCCGGAGCTGGACAATGCGAAAAGCGCAGGCGAGCGGCTTCTTCCTGAGCACGGTTATCTAGTTTTGAGGGAATGAAAAAGTCTTGACAACAGGTCAACTTTCCTTATAATAAGACTTGTCCATTGTTGCCTAGTGGCTATGGCGGAGGGGAAACACCCGTTCCCATCCCGAACACGGAAGTTAAGCCCTCCAGCGCCGATGGTAGTTGGGGCCAGCGCCCCTGCAAGAGTAGGTCGCTGCTAGGCAATTTCGTGGAGGATTAGCTCAGCTGGGAGAGCACTTGCCTTACAAGCAAGGGGTCGGCGGTTCGATCCCGTCATCCTCCACCATCTTAATATAAAAGCTGACTTGCTTTCTCATCATCGTGGGGTGGAGCAAAGAGCCTTTGCTTCAACGAATCCGCTTCCAGTTGCCTCGACGCATCTGGCATCTTTGAATCAGCTTGTAGAGGAAGAGGCGACGAACAACAACGATAAGAGCATTGTGCAAATTAATTTACTTTCTTATCGCCGCGGGGTGGAGCAGTCCGGTAGCTCGTCGGGCTCATAACCCGAAGGTCGCAGGTTCAAATCCTGCCCCCGCAACCAAAATTGGTCCCGTAGTGTAGTGGTTAACATGCCTGCCTGTCACGCAGGAGATCGCGGGTTCGAGTCCCGTCGGGACCGCCATTCTTTCAAAATTGTGAAAGATGAAAAAATATGGCTCGGTAGCTCAGTCGGTAGAGACGAGCATCCGCATCGTCGAATCTGCTGCGAGTTGTCCCGACGCATCTGGCTTCTTCGAATGGGCTAGTAGAGGAAGGGACACAAAAATCATCAACGAACAAGGGAAAAATAAGATAAGGCTCGGTAGCTCAGTCGGTAGAGACGAGCATCTGCTTCATCGAATTCGCTTCGAGTTGCCTCGACGCATCCAGCATCGTCGAATCCGCTGGCAGAGGAAGAGGCACAAAGCGGTATCAATAGGCAGTGTGAAAAATATAATACGGCTCGGTAGCTCAGTCGGTAGAGCAAAGGACTGAAAATCCTTGTGTCGGCGGTTCGATTCCGTCCCGAGCCACCATTTTTATCATAGTTCCGAAAGAAGATTCCTGCTTCATGCAAAGCTAAGTGGGAGTAGTTCACAGACATGTCAGATGTTCAAACCACCCCGGCTTAGTTCAATGGGTAGCCACGAGCACTCGCATCGTCGAATCTGTTGCGAGTTGCCTCGACGCACAAGGCTTCCTTGAATGAGCTTGAAGAGGAAGAGGCACAACCAGGCAGACAACATGAATCACTAGCTAATTTTAAATGTGCCGGCTTAGCTCAATTGGTAGAGACGAGCATCGGCATCATCGAATTGGCTGCGAGTTGCCTCGACGCACAAGGCTTCCTTGAATGAGCTTGAAGAGGAAGAGGCACAACCAGGTAGACAACATGAGTCACTAACTAATTTTAAATGTGCCGGCTTAGCTCAATTGGTAGAGCAACTGACTTGTAATCAGTAGGTTGCGGGTTCAAGTCCTGCAGCCGGCATTCTTATTCCTTAATAACCTCTTAAGCCATTAAGACGGCAACCGCGAGCCATTAGCTCAGTAACGAGCGCTACATCTTCGAGTTCGCTTCGAGTTGTCCCGACGCATCTTGCTTCCTTGAATATGCTTGTAGAGGAAGGGACATCACTATCCTAGAGTGTTATCCAACTCGTGAGCCATTAGCTCAGTAGGTAGAGCATCTGACTTTTAATCAGAGGGTCGGAGGTTCGAGTCCTCCATGGCTCATCGTCTTGCGGAAGTAGTTCAGCGGTAGAACACCACCTTGCCAAGGTGGGGGTCGCGGGTTCGAGCCCCGTCTTCCGCTCCACTTCCGCCGGGGTGGCGGAATTGGCAGACGCACAGGACTTAAAATCCTGGGGTAGGTAACTACCGTGCCGGTTCGAGTCCGGCCCTCGGCACTTGTGCGCTCGTAGCTCAATTGGATAGAGCATCTGACTACGGATCAGAAGGTTAGGGGTTCGAATCCTCTCGAGCGCGTTTTGTCGGGAAGTAGCTCAGCTTGGTAGAGCACACGGTTCGGGTCCGTGAGGTCGCAGGTTCAAATCCTGTCTTCCCGATTTATCATGGGGCCTTAGCTCAGCTGGGAGAGCGCCTGCTTTGCAAGCAGGAGGTCATCGGTTCGATCCCGATAGGCTCCACCTTTTGACTTAAATTTGGCGGTGTAGCTCAGCTGGCTAGAGCGTACGGTTCATACCCGTGAGGTCGGGGGTTCGATCCCCTCCACCGCCACCATTATCGGACCTTTAGCTCAGCTGGTTAGAGCAGACGGCTCATAACCGTCCGGTCGTAGGTTCGAGTCCTACAAGGTCCACCATTATTATTGTTGCTTTTTTGGAGGAGTACCCAAGTGGTTGAAGGGGTCGGTCTTGAAAACCGAGAGGCGCCGCAAGGCGCGCGGGGGTTCGAATCCCTCCTCCTCCGCCATGCACTTTAAAATCATGCCGGCTTAGCTCAATTGGTAGAGACGAGCATTCGCATCGTCGAATCTGCTGCGAGTTGTCCCAACGCATCCTGCTTCTTTGAATAAGCTTGCAGAGGAAGGGACACCGAGCATTTGACTTCCTCGAATTAGCTGGGAGAGGAAGAGGCACAACCAGGCAGACAACATGAGTCACTAACTAATTTTAAATGTGCCGGCTTAGCTCAATTGGTAGAGACGAGCATCGGCATCATCGAATTGGCTGCGAGTTGCCTCGACGCACAAGGCTTCCTTGAATGAGCTTGAAGAGGAAGAGGCACAACCAGGCAGACAACATGAATCACTAGCTAATTTTAAATGTGCCGGCTTAGCTCAATTGGTAGAGCAACTGACTTGTAATCAGTAGGTTGCGGGTTCAAGTCCTGCAGCCGGCACCAGATCGAGGCGACTATGGCGAAGTGGTTAACGCACCAGATTGTGGCTCTGGCATGCGTGGGTTCGATTCCCACTAGTCGCCCTTTTCATTATATTCTATATTTGCGTGTGTAGTTTAGTGGTAAAACCTCAGCCACGAGCATTCGCATCATTGAATTAGCTTCGAGTTGCCTCGACGCATCCAGCTTCTTTGAATCGGCTGGCAGAGGAAGGGGCATGGAAGAGCGTGGCAGATGTTGACTCCAAATGATATGCGTGTGTAGTTTAGTGGTAAAACCTCAGCCACGAGCATTTGCATCATTGAATTAGCTTCGAGTTGCCTCGACGCATCCAGCTTCCTCGAATTAGCTTGCAGAGGAAGAGGCATGAAAGATTGTGATGGGTGTTTCATCAAAAATTATGCGGGTGTAGTTTAGTGGTAAAACCTCAGCCTTCCAAGCTGATGTCGTGGGTTCGATTCCCATCACCCGCTTTTTATGGGCCTATAGCTCAGCTGGTCAGAGCGCACGCCTGATAAGCGTGAGGTCGGTGGTTCAAGTCCACTTAGGCCCATTATTTTCCATTGAATGTTTTTTGGCTATTCGCTATAATAATGGGCGAACAATGCCCCATCGTTCCACAGCAAAAGCGGAGCGACGAGCTTCACATCTTCGAATTCGCTGCGAGTTGCCTCGACGCATCTCGCTTCCTTGAATTAGCTGGCAGAGGAAGAGGCAACGAGCACATTTGGAAGATGTGCATAACATATAGTTATTCATCATTCCGCAATAGCTCAGCGGTAGAGCAACCGGCTGTTAACCGGTAGGTCGTAGGTTCGAATCCTACTTGCGGAGCCATGTTACGGAGAAGTACCCAAGTGGCTGAAGGGGACGGTTTGCTAAACCGTTAGGTCGCAGTTTTGCGGCGCGCGGGTTCAAATCCCGCCTTCTCCGCCATAATGGCCCGTTGGTCAAGTGGTTAAGACACCGCCCTTTCACGGCGGTAACACGGGTTCGAATCCCGTACGGGTCACTGGTTGCTGGCACCAGAGATTCTGGTGCCCTTTTGTACAATTTCTTTTGTCGATTTTTGCGTTTTTTTCTTGCGATGCGTGTGGAAGTCTGTTATAATGTCTCTCGTTAGCTTTAAAATTATGTTATGATGCTTGGGGACAACGCAGTGTTTCGTTTCGTTAAAGAACGAGGCATTGCGTTTTTTTATTTATCACCCTAAACCGAGAAGACCCCCACTTCCACGCGTGAGCGTAGGTGGGAGAGCGTTCAAGTAGGGAGGGAGTCCCCCGTTTCCAACGGCAGGAAAGTGGGGGGAGAAGATCAAACGAACAATTGGGCGTCGGCTTCGCCGCCATGAATTTGCACAAACATCGTTTGGATGGCTTGAAGCTGGCGCTTGGCGGTTTCTTCTGGCGTTGATGGGAGAAAGTAAACGATTTGCAAAGCGTTTTTCGTTTCTCTCGTCACGGCGGTCCGCTCCGAATCGACGATCGGACTGCCAAACGGCCCTCGTTCATCTTTGCTGACGAGTTTGTTGGCAAAGTTGACTGTGCGGCCGTTTAACGCGATGTATTCATCTTGTTCCGTGCCGATCGTGAGCGTCACTGTCCCGTTGATGCGGTCTAGATCATAGATGCCGAGTGGAATTTTATAATAGAGTGAAAAAAAGTTGTTTATGTCTGCCGCTGAATGGATAGGCGGAATGAAGCTTTTTTTCTGGATGCGTCGGTACAGGCTTTCACTTGACGGTCGATAGCGGCTTGGGTCCGTTCCGATTTGTTTGAAAGTACGGCGCCATTCGACCATCTCAGGAATGTCGGCAATCGACTTTTCCTGCAGCTCGATGTAAAGAGATTCTTGAAACAGCTCAAGCCGCCCCCTTAACATTTGCGGTGAATCGCTGACCTCGATATGATGATAGCGGATGACGCCGAATTTACCAGAAGGAAGGCGTTGCTTTAGTTGTTCTGATATCACGAATTTCATCTTGATCACCTCGGATTTCATTTTATCATATATGACGAAAGGAGGGAAAACGATGGATGTTATGGCATTAAAGCGGGAAGTCATTGAGTATAGTCGGTCAATCGGCATTGATAAAATCGGATTTGCGAGCGCTGATCCGTTTGTTGAATTAAAGGAACGGCTGCGCCGCCAGCAGGAGCTCGGCTATCAGTCCGGTTTTGAGGAACCAGATATTGAGAAACGGACGAATCCTTCATTGCTTCTTCCGGAAGCAAAATCGATCATTGCCATTGCTCTTGCCTATCCGTCCAAAATGAAAAATGCGCCGCGGGGGACAAAGACGGAACGGCGCGGCGTTTTTTGCCGCGCTTCATGGGGAAAGGACTACCACGATGTGTTGCGGGAACGTTTGCAGCAGCTCGAGGAGTTTTTGCTGGCCAAAGTGCCCCATGCCCGCGTTCGCTCGATGGTGGATACCGGAGAGCTCGCCGATCGGGCGGTGGCGGAACGGGCAGGGATCGGTTGGAGCGGCAAGAACTGCTCTATTATTACACCGGAGTTTGGATCGTATGTGTATTTGGGAGAAATGATTACGAATATTCCATTTCCCCCTGATGAACCGGTTGAAAACCGATGCGGCACGTGCACGAAATGCATTGATGCCTGCCCGACCGGGGCGCTTGTACAAGGGGGACAACTGAACGCACAGCGGTGCCTTTCCTTTTTAACGCAAACGAAAGGCTTTTTGGCCGACGAGTTTCGGGAGAAAATCGGGAACCGGCTGTACGGCTGCGATACATGCCAGCAAGTCTGCCCGGAAAATAAGGGGAAAGACTTTCATTTGCATCCAGAATTCGAGCCGGATCCGGAAGCGGTAAAGCCGAAACTCATCCCGCTGCTTCAGATGAGCAACCGTGAATTTAAAGAAACATTTGGGGCCATGGCGGGTTCATGGCGTGGGAAAAAGCCGATTCAGCGCAATGCCATTCTGGCGCTCGCCCATTACAAAGACCAAACCGCGGTGCCGCACTTACTGCGTTTGTTGAAAGAGGATAGCCGTCCAGTCATCCGCGGGACGGCGGCGTGGGCGCTCGGGAAAATCGGGGATCCAAGCGCTAAGCCTTATTTGGAGGCCGCGCGGCAAACGGAGGCGGATGCCGATGTGATCGCTGAGATTGAAAAAGGACTGAAACTGTTGGCTGAGGCAAAGGAATAGGGAAAAAAACGCAGCTTCCCCACATAAGGTAGTAACAAAAACGAAAGTGGTGGAAAGCAGCATGAAAAAACAGTTGCGCGCGTGGTTGGATGAGCGAGCCCGCTCGTTTGTGTCGGAAAGCAATATCCGAAGCGAAGAGGCGGCAAGAAAGCAACGGCTTTGCCAAAAGCGCGGTGCGGAGATCGTCCGTTGCACGATCCGGGGACAAATTATCGGCAGGCAGACCATCGAGCGGGAAGCGAAAGTGATGTATATTGCCCACCATCAATTTTTAATTAAGCAAAGGGGTTCACTATATATAGAAGAACAGGTTGAGGAGCGATGCGCCTGTTTTGTTCGCGGTGAGCTTGTAGCTGATGAACCGATCAACCGGTTGGGGGGGTATATGGAGGCGCCGCGCGTCGAACGAGAGCAATGGACGGGGGAGCGTCTTTCTTACCAGTATGACCGCGCCCGGGCGGTGCGGTATGCGGAAACGTGGTGGAATCGGCATAACCCGGTGTTTCCGTCGTTTCCGGTGGATTGCACGAATTTTGTCTCTCAATGCTTGTATGCAGGCGGGGCGCCGATGACGGGCTATCCGAACCGTGCGAGGGGATGGTGGTGTCAAAACGGAAGTTGGAGTTACAGCTGGGCTGTGGCCCATGCTTTTCGTTGGTATTTGAGCGGGTCGCGCATCGGCTTGCAGGCGGTGGAAGTGGCGGAGCCAGAGCAATTGATGGCAGGCGATGTCATCTGTTATGATTTTCAAGGGGACGGACGCTTCGACCACTCAACGATTGTGGTGGCGAAAGATCAGAACGGGATGCCGCTTGTAAACGCCCATACGACAAACAGCCGCATGCGTTACTGGTCGTATGAAGATTCAAGCGCCTATACGCCAAACATTCGGTATAAATTTTTTCACATCATTGACCGCAAATAAACGATGTTGCTGAGGTGAACGAAATGCCGCTCCATGTAGTACTGTACCAACCAGAAATTCCGGCTAATACCGGGAATATCGCCCGCACATGCGCGGCTACGGATACGGCGCTTCACTTGATTCGTCCGCTTGGGTTTTCAACGGATGATAAAATGTTAAAGCGCGCCGGGCTTGATTATTGGCCGTATGTCAATATTTCGTATTATGACTCGCTTGACGAACTATTCGCCCGCTTTCCGGAAGGGGAGTTTTATTTCATTACGAAATTCGGGCGCCGGTATTATGATTCGTTTGATTTCAGCGATACAGAAAAACATATTTTCTTTGTGTTCGGCCGTGAAACGACCGGATTGCCGAAGGAGCTGCTTGAGGCCAATATGGATCGTTGCCTTCGCATCCCGATGAATGACAAAGTGCGCTCGTTAAACTTGTCGAACACGGCGGCCATTTTAGTGTACGAAGCGTTGCGCCAACAACGGTTTTATGGGTTGTCATAAACAAAAAAACGACCTTCGCTCTGGAGGTCGTTTTTTTGGTCTTATTGTCTGACGCCTGGTTTGTCTTCATAGCCAGCGGTGAAAATGGCCGTCAAAAACGCAATAATAACCCCTAGCACAAGCAACGTGCGCATCGTTTGTTCCTCCTTCATAATGAAAGTGGCAGGCGTTTCCCTCTTTATTATAGCGAATATGGCCAAGCATGTGAATGACCGCAGCTGGTTGTTAGGAGACAAAATTTTTTTTGCGGCGAATGATACGGGACATCCTCGCATAAATTGTAATAATCTTGCTGTTAGACATCCAAGGGTGAGGAGGTCCTTTATGGATATTTTGCAAAAAATCGCCCGGTATCGGGAAGAAGAAGAAAAGTTGAAATGGGAAGGAACGTTTGCCGAGTATTTAAAGATTTTAAAAGAAAAGCCGTGGGTGGCCCAGTCGGCTCATTCGCGTGTTTATAATATGATCAAAGATGCTGGGGTCGAAGAGGTGAATGGGCGGAAACGATATAAGTTTTTCAGCCAGCACCTGTTCGGGCTTGAGGAGGCGCTTGAGCGGCTCGTTGAGGAATATTTCCACCCGGCGGCGAAGCGGCTTGATGTGCGGAAACGGATTTTGCTGCTGATGGGGCCGGTCGGCGGCGGGAAGTCGACGTTGGTAACGCTCCTGAAGCGCGGGCTTGAGGAGTACTCCAAAACGGAGCGCGGAGCCGTTTATGCGATTAAAGGGTGCCCGATGCATGAAGACCCGCTTCACCTCATTCCTCACCATTTGCGCGACGATTTTTACCGTGAGTACGGCATTCGCATTGAAGGTGAGCTGTCGCCGCTCAATATGATGCGGCTTGAGAAAGAGTACGGCGGACGCATTGAAGACGTGCTGGTGGAGCGTATTTTCTTCTCGGAAAACCGCCGCGTCGGCATCGGGACGTTCAGTCCGTCTGACCCAAAATCGCAAGACATCGCCGATTTAACGGGAAGCATTGATTTTTCAACGATCGCGGAATACGGTTCCGAGTCTGACCCGCGCGCGTATCGGTTTGACGGCGAGCTGAACAAAGCCAACCGCGGGATTATGGAATTTCAAGAGATGTTAAAGTGCGATGAAAAATTTCTTTGGCATTTGCTGTCGCTGACGCAAGAAGGCAATTTCAAGGCTGGGCGGTTTGCTTTAATCAGCGCCGATGAATTGATCATCGCGCATACGAACGAAACGGAATATCGGTCGTTCATTGCCAACAAAAAGAACGAGGCGCTCCATTCGCGTATCATCGTCATGCCGATTCCGTACAACTTGCGCGTCTCGGAAGAAGAGCGCATTTATGAAAAAATGATCCGCGAAAGCGACGTCGCCGACGTGCATATCGCCCCGCACACGCTGCGGATTGCGGCTATGTTTACGATTTTGACGCGGCTGAAAGAATCGAAGCGGCCGGATGTGGATTTATTGAAGAAAATGCGCTTGTATGATGGCGAAATGATTGAAGGATTCAGCGAGGTCGATGTGGAGGAGCTGAAAAAGGAGCATCCGGATGAGGGGATGAGCGGCATCGACCCACGCTATGTCATCAACCGCATTTCTGCCTGCATCATCCGCAAAGGAGTGCCGTCGATCAATGCGCTTGACGTGCTTCGTTCGTTGAAAGAAGGATTGGATCAGCATCCGTCGATCACGAAGGAAGACCGCGAGCGGTATTTGAATTTCATTTCGCTCGTGCGCAAGGAGTATGATGAAATCGCAAAACAAGAAGTGCAAAAGGCGTTCGTCTATTCGTATGAAGAGTCAGCGAAAACGTTGATGGATAACTATTTGGACAACGTCGAGGCGTACTGCAACAAGACGAAACTGCGCGATCCGCTTACGGGTGAGGAAATGAATCCGGATGAAAAGCTGATGCGCTCGATCGAGGAACAAATCGGCATTTCCGAAAATGCGAAAAAAGCGTTTCGCGAAGAAATTTTAATTCGCATTTCGGCATATGCACGAAAAGGACAGCGGTTTGATTATAATTCACATGAACGGTTGCGGGAAGCGATCCAGAAGAAATTGTTTGCGGATTTAAAGGACATTGTCAAAATTACAACGTCGACGAAAACACCGGATGAGCAGCAGTTGAAAAAAATTAACGAAGTCGTCGCCCGCCTCATTGATGAATACGGGTACAACTCCACGTCAGCCAATGAATTGCTCCGTTATGTCGGCAGCTTGTTGAACCGCTAGGCATGCCTCAAGCGCTGAGGCATGCTTTTTTTATCCTCCTCCCCTGTCTGACCGAGTTGCACAGGGAGGGTCGAGCGAAGACGACGCAGCGAGCTTCGCTAAAAGGAAGCGAACAAGAGGGCGCGAAGCTGATAATCGGGCTTGTCTACTTTTCTATTTTCCTCATTCATTGGTCAATTATTTTGAATTTTTGCATACGATAAAATAAACCAACTTGGCATCGTGATGGCCCGTTTTGATGACGCCAACATAAGTATATGCGGGAAAGCGAAAAGTGTGAAAATGATTTTTTCAAAGGAGGGGAAAACATGAAGGGGAATTTTGTTGTATCGAAAGAAGACTGGTCCCTCCACCGCAAAGGATATGATGATCAAAAGCGCCATCAAGAAAAAGTGAAGGAAGCGATCAAAAACAATTTGCCCGACTTAATTACGGAAGAAAGCATTATCATGTCCAACGGGCGCGATGTGATTAAAATTCCGATCCGCTCGCTCGATGAATACAAAATCCGCTACAATTATGAGAAAAACAAACACGTCGGCCAAGGAAACGGAGACAGCCAAGTCGGCGATGTCGTGGCCAGAGACGGAAGCGGGGAGGGGCAAGGGCCAGGAAAAGGCCAAGGGGCTGGCGATTTGCCGGGCCAAGATTATTACGAGGCTGAAGTGTCGTTGATGGAAATCGAAGAAGCGCTCTTCAGCCAACTGGAGCTGCCGAACTTGCAACGAAAAGAGCTGGATCAAAATGTAACTCAACATATCGAATTTAATGACATCCGCCGCACCGGACTGATGGGGAACATCGATAAGAAGCGGACGATGCTCGCTGCCTTCAAGCGCAATGCCATGAATGGCAAACCAGGTTTTTATCCGATTTACCGCGAAGATTTGAAGTTTAAAACGTGGAACGAAGTCGTCAAGCCAGAATCGAAGGCGGTCGTCTTGGCGATGATGGACACAAGCGGATCGATGGGCATGTGGGAAAAATATATGGCACGCAGCTTTTTCTTCTGGATGACGCGCTTTTTGCGCACGAAATATGAAACCGTTGAGATCGCCTTTATCGCCCACCATACGGAAGCGAAAGTTGTCAGCGAGGACGAATTTTTCACGAAAGGGGAAAGCGGCGGGACGATTTGCTCATCCGCCTACCGCAAGGCGCTTGAACTGATCGAAACGAAGTATTCTCCGTCGCGCTACAACATTTATCCGTTCCACTTCTCCGACGGCGACAACTTGACATCGGACAATGCCCGTTGCGTGAAGCTTGTTCAAGAGCTGATGAAAGTGTCGAACATGTTTGGGTACGGGGAAGTCAACCAGTACAACCGCCATTCCACGCTCATGTCGGCGTATCGCAATATTAAAGACGAAAAATTCCGCTATTATATTTTGAAGCAAAAATCGGATGTGTTCCATGCGATGAGAACATTTTTCCGCAAAGAAGAAAGCAAGCAGCTCGTTTGACCCTCTTCATATGGCGAAAAGAGGGTTTTTCTTTTTGGAAAGGCGGGAGGGCGAGGCCCTCCCTAAAATAAGTTATTGCTTTTGCAGCGTCGCCGCCATGGCGAGTACGGCGCCAAGCACGTCTTCGTTGCTTGGAGCGTGCACGGTCAATAGCATCGGCGTTGGTTGGGCGCTGGCGATGACATGAACGGTGACACCGTCCGCTTGGGCAGTGTACCAAACGGCATCAGCGAACGGCTTAGGCAATCCGTTCGTTTGTTGGCGGGCGGCGTTGGCGTCAACCGCTTGGGCATGTTCTTGCGCTAGTTGCTCGTAGTTTGTTTCCCCCTCCGAAAGCAAGCGGATGCGGGCGAATGCGTCGCCATGAAGCAAGACATCGGCGCCCGGTTCTTCGGCGTCAAGGGTCCATCCTTCCAAAACATAGAGGGAAAAATGTTGATTGTCGCTCGTTTGCAGCGTTGCCGTTTTCGTGATGGTTTGTTTCCCTTCTTGATAGGACAAGGAAACGGTCGGTTGTGAAGCAGCAGATTGCTCTTCTTTTGTCGTTGATTGCTCTTCCTCTTTCCCGGTTGGTGATGTTTGCTCTTTTGCTTCTTTCGAGGAAGAATGTTCTGTGGATGACGGCGCATCAGACGATGGTTTTGGATCGTCGGCTGTCTGCTCTTCCTTTGCCGCCTGTGTCGTCTCGTGCTCTTTCGTTCCACAGCCAACCAGCAAGACGGAGGCGACAGCGAGAGAGAACAACAGTTTCCAGTATCGAATCATGTTCATTCCTCCCTACGTTCCATATACCCCCCATTATACCAATTGAAACGGTGGAAACAAACAGACTCGTTTCCCTATTTTTTTGTTTGTTTCGCGTGCAAGGCGATATGCGCCCCGCCCCAAACAGCGGCGACGAGCAGAATGAGTGAAGCCAATCCGCAAAGCATGCGGTCACCTCCTCGTGTATACTAGAACTAGATGGCAGGATGAATGTAATGTATGAAACGCGTTTCAAGTCAAGAGCTTTTATGGAGGGAAGTGGGAACGTGGCGAACATCCGTGATTTGGCGAAAGAAGCGGGTGTGTCGGTGGCCACTGTATCGAGGGTATTGAACGGATATCCGTATGTGAGCGAGGAAAAGCGGAAGGCAGTTTGGGAAGCAGCCCAGAAGCTTCAATATGTGAAAAATATTCAAGCCGTTCACTTGGCGAAGGGAAGAACAGCGATTGTCGGGGTCATGCTTCCGTACATTCACCATCCTTATTTTTCCGCTGTAATCGAAGGGATTTCCAAAGAGGCGCTTCGTTATGGTTACCAGTTGCTTTTGTTTCAGACAAACTATGAGGTGGAAAGGGAGCTTGAGGCGTTGGAACGGCTGCGGATGAAGCAAATGGATGGGTTGATCGTATGTTCCCATGAAGTGGACTGGGAAGCGTTTGCGGCTTATCAGGAAGACGGTCCCATTGTTTTATGTGAGCAGGTGGAAAGGTATGATTTTTTCACTGTCTATATCGATCACTACCAAGCGTTTGTCCAAGCGCTTCGCTACTTGATCAAAAAGGGGCACCGGCGCATCGGTTATTGCATCGGAAGAATGACCGGGCCGAACAGCCAAGCGAGGGCAGGGGCGTACCAGGATGTGTTGCGTGAAGTCGGCGTCCTTCCTCGTCGGCAGTGGGTTTTCGATGGTTGTCTATTTCTTGAAGATGGAAAGCGGGTTATGGAGCAATGGATCGCGATGGAGGAGAGGCCGAGCGCGTTGCTTGTGACGAGTGACCAAGTGGCGGCCGGAATCGTGCTCCATGCGCGCCGAATCGGGGTGCGCATTCCAGATGAGCTTGCCGTTATTGGTTTTGATAATGATCCATTGGCCGAAATGCTGGGCATTACAACCGTGGCACTCCCCCATTTTACGCTCGGGGAAAGAGCGTTCCGCCTTCTTCACCATTGGCTGGAGACAGGCCGTGTGGCGCGAAAACAGGAAGAGCTGCCTGCCCGGTTGCTGGTGCGGGATACGGCATAATAAGGCCTGGCTTTCCGTCTCTGACAACCAGCTTAAAGCCAAGTGAAACGGCGCCGTGTTATGTTGCTTTCAGATGGTACCGATTCACTGGTCGTCCGACGCCGCCGTATTGAACATCGAGCACGACTTTTCCTGTTTTCTCAAGGTACTCCAAATAGCGGCGGGCGGTGACGCGGGCGATGCCGACTCCTTCGGCCACTTCCTCGGCGGAAACGGGGAAGCGGTGCCCGCGCAAATAGGCGATCACTTTTTCCAATGTGACCTCATTCAGTCCTTTCGGAAGCTCGGAGGACGGTCCGGCCGGTTGTTCAGCCGCCCGCCTTAGGGCATCGAGTTCCACCTGGGTGAGCGATTCCTTTTCCGCAAGCGACCGGCGGAACGTCCGATAATTTTCCAACGCCTGTTTGAGCCGTTCAAATTTGAACGGTTTCACAATGTAATCGAAGGCGCCGTTTTGCAGGACGCGGCGCACCGTTTCAATGTCGCTCGCCGCGGTAATGGCGATGATATCGACTTCATGGCCGCGGGCGCGGATTTGTTTTAATGTTTCAAGGCCGTCCAGCTGCGGCATGTAAATATCGATCATTGCTAAATCCGGGTGCAGCTCGTCGATGAGGCGGAGTCCTTCTTCACCGTTTCCAGCGAGGCCGATGACGGTGAAGCCGTCGACTTGTTCAATCATTTGCCGATTCACTTCTTGCACCATCGGGTCATCCTCGATCAACAACACGCGATACATAGCCTTTTCCTCCTTCGTCTCGACGGGGGTGTCTTTCGCGGCCGCCGTTGCCTAAATGGACCTCACATGTCAAAGGTCACCGTAAACACCGTTCCTTTCCCCTTTTCCGACTGCACATCGATGCGCCCGTTTCCCTTTTCCACAATTTGCTTCACCAAATACAAGCCGATGCCTCGACCGCTCTCCCCTTTGGTTGAAAAGCCTTCATCAAAAATGCGGTTGATATGCTCACGGGCAATGCCTTGGCCGTTGTCTTCGACCGAGAGGGAACAAATGTCTTCATTTTGTTCGATGCTGATGTAAATTTCTTTTTCCCGGTCGGTTACATCACGGAACGCGTCGAAGGCGTTTTCAATTAAATTGCCAAGGAGAACAACAAAATCATGGTGATCGAGATGCGGCGGAAAGCGGTGCAGCCGGCTGTGCCGATCGATGGTCACGCGGATGCCGAGCTCCTTGCCGCGGCGGATTTTGCTTAAGAGCAATCCAGAAATGCTTTCGTCCTTAATGTTGCGGCTTAAAAACTGTGTCAGTTCTGCTTGTTCCTCCGTGACTTGGAAGACGTACTCGAGCGCCTTTTCGATATGGCCGAGCTGGATGAGGCCGGCGATCGTATGAAGCTTATTCATGTATTCATGATTTTGCACGCGCAAGGCGTGGACAAACGCCTTGACGCCCGTCAGTTCTTCGGCGAGTCTCTTCACTTCCGTCCGGTCTTGGAAAATGGCGATGGCGCCGACCGTTTTCCCGTTGACTTTGATCGGGATGCGGTTGCTCCAAATCGTTAAATTGCCGATCTGCAACTCCTTATTGTAAATCGGCTTGTTTACTTCCAAGATTTCCGGAAGGTGTGTGTCTGGAATGACGGAACGGATCGACCGGCCGATGACATCCCCTTTGACGCCGAGCATTTGTTTTGCCCGGTCGTTGAAGATGGTAATGTTTTCATCGCTGTCAATGGCGATGACGCCTTCGTGCATGGCGTTAAACGCTTCCGTCCGTTCGATCAGCAGCTTGGCGATCTCATGCGGTTCCAGCTCAAACATTTGCCGCTTGATATGGGAGGCGAGCAGCCATGCACCAATTCCACCGACAACGAGCGACAAAACGACCGCTACGGCAGCTTCTTCTTTCAAAGAATCAATGGCTTCAAAAAACGTCGGCAACCGGTAGGCGGCGATGACGACGCCAATTTGTTCGTGATCGCTGTTCATAATGGGAACGAAGGCGCGAACCACTGTCCCGATTTCCCCGCGGGCTTTGGAAGTGTACGTATGTTCGGCAAATGCCGGCCCCTCATCAGCACCGCGGGAGATCGTGCCGATCATTGCCGGAAGCGGATGGGAGAGGCGCACTTTGTTCATATCGAGAACGACGATATAGTCGGCGCTGTGAATGACGCGCACCCGCTCGACGACCGGATTGATCAGCGCCCGGCTTTGTTTGTTTCCGACAATATGGCGCCTGACTTCGGGCAGCTCGGAGACGGTGCGCGCGGTCAATAAGGCGCGCTGGCTGAGTTCCTCCTCCTTTGTATGGAAAAAGTCGCTGATGATGAATGCACCGCTCAGCAACATGGAAAAGCTGACGATGGCGAAAATCAACATCGTAATTTTCCAGCGAATCGGCAGCCGGTTCATGGCGGAACTCCTTTTTGGCAGTCGTGATGGCTGTTGGACATGCCATATGAATCGGGAAAGGAATAAATCAACGTTTTTTTCATTATACCAAATCTTCTTGAATGGAAAGAAACGAAAGGTGTAAAATGGCGGTGGGGAACAAATATTCTGCCCGCCAGCATAGAAGATGGTGCATACGTAAGGCGTGGCGATTGCTGCTTTCAAACCGAATCGGTGGGCTCCAGCCGCTTTTTTGCTTCAATGATTCGAGTCGGCGGGGAGCATTCCGTTGGAGTGCCATTTTAGCAATAGGATGGAAGAATGGTGTGAACAATGGGGAAAAAGTGGAGAGCATGGACAATCCTTTTGTTTGTCGGCCTCGGTCTAGTCGGCTGGGCAGCTAGCCGTCAACTGGGACGTGAACCACTTGTTTATGACGACGAGCAAAAAGGATTGGAAAAGCAAATCATTATTTATTTCAGCCATGTCGTAGCAGAGAATACGCCAAAAGGGCTGGCGGCGCAAAAGTTTGCCGAGCTTGTCGAGCAAAAAACAAACGGCCGCGTCAAAGTCGAAGTGTTCCCGAACGGCTCGCTTTATTCGGATGGGGAAGAGCTTGATGCGCTGTTGCGCGGCGACGTGCAAATGATCGCGCCATCATTTTCAAAGGTGACAGAGCTTGTCCCCGAATGGCAAGTGCTCGATTTGCCGTTTTTGTTCCGCGATGAGGACGACGTGCGCCGCGTGTTTACTGGAAAAGTGGGCGCCGAGCTGCTTCGGATGCTGGAGGCAAAAGGAATGAAAGGACTGGCGTTTTGGAGCAATGGATTTAAGCAAATGATGAGCACAACCCGTCCGCTCATCGCCCCTGACGATTTTCGCGGCTTGCGTTTTCGCATTATGCCGAGCGAAGTGATTGAAAAGCAGTTTCGCTTGCTTGGCGGTGAACCGATTGCCGTTTCATTTGACCGCGTTTATCAGGAGCTTGAACAGCATAAGTTTGATGGGCAGGAAAATACGATTTCCAATATTTATTCGAAAGGGTTTTACAAATTTCAACCGTATATTACGATCAGCAATCACGGATATCTCGGGTACGCCGTCATGATGAATCAGTCATTTTGGGACCATTTGCCGAAAGACATCCAGCAAAACATAACCGAAGCGATGGCTGAAGCGACGCGTTGGAATTTAGAGCAGTCGAAAGAGCAAAACGAACGGGAGCTCAAGCAGCTCGAGCGGCGTGAAGATGTCTTCCTTTACCGGCTGTCGGAAGAGGAGAAACGGAAATGGGAGCAGAAGTTCGCCCCGCTGTACGACGAGTTTACGAGGCAGTTTGGTTCCGGGCTTTTGAATGAAATTAGAGGATCGTAATAGGCTTCCGCGGGCGGAAGCTTTTTTGTTTTTGAACAGCAAAAAAGTGGCTCTTCACCAAAAGTTGTACTTGATTTTTTCTGAACATACCCTATTTACGCTTGTGAAGGAAAACCAACAAATCCGTGATTTTGGCACATCTTTGTGCAGGAAACCGTATTGCTTGTCAAGTAACATGTTGTGGTGAAGAGCCAAAAAAGGTCAAGACCAAAAAGACCAAAACGACCATTATCACCATAATATTTTGATTTCAACGATTTTTCTTTATGATAATGTTGAAAGCGTTGCCAATATATCGAAAGGAGTGGGAGAAATGCGGAGAAAACTGAAAAACTTGACGGTGCAAGTCATCATCGGCATTATTTTAGGGATCATTGTCGGATTTCTATTTCCAGAATTCGGAGCGAAGTTAAAAGTATTGGCAGACGGATTTATTAAGCTGATTAAAATGGTGATCGCCCCGATCATTTTCTTCACCGTCGTCATCGGAATCGGCAATATGGGCGACTTGAAAAAGGTCGGCCGCATCGGCGGCAAGGCGCTCATTTATTTTGAAATTGTCACGACGTTTGCGTTGGCGATCGGGATTGTCGTCGTCAACCTTGTCAAACCAGGGGTTGGGTTTCATACCGATGCAGTAAAAGGCGGCGACATTTCACAATACACGAAACAAGCGGAAGAAACAAGCCACGGTTTTGTTGACTTCATTTTAAGCATCATTCCCGACAACGTCGTTGCCGCGATGGCGAGCGGCCAACTGCTTCCGGTGCTCTTCTTCGCCGTGTTGTTCGGTTTAGCGGCTGCCGCGCTTGGGGAAAAAGCAAAACCAGTGATTTCCTTGTTTGAACGGCTGGCAGAAATTTTCTTCGGCGTCGTCAACATGGTTATGAAGGTGTCGCCGATCGCCGCGTTCGGCGCGATGGCGTACACGATCGGCACGTTCGGCCTCGGATCGCTCGTGTCGCTCGGTAAACTGATGGGTTCTGTTTACATTACGATGGCGCTTTTCATTTTCGTCGTGCTTGGCGGGATTGCCAAGTTTTATGGGTTTAACATCTTTCAGTTTCTCGCTTATATCAAAGAGGAACTGTTGCTTGTTTTGGGCACGTCTTCGTCTGAATCAGCGCTGCCGCGGCTGATGGAACGTTTGGAAAAATACGGGTGCTCGAAATCGGTTGTTGGTCTTGTCGTTCCGACAGGGTATTCGTTTAACCTAGACGGCACATCGATTTACCTGTCGATGGCAGCCATTTTCATCGCCCAAGCGTACGGCATTGATTTAACCATTTGGCAAGAGCTGACGTTGCTTGGCGTATTAATGCTCACCTCGAAAGGGGCAGCAGGGGTTACCGGTTCGGGATTCATTACGTTGGCAGCGACTTTGGCGGCGTTCCCGATGATTCCGGTCGAAGGCATCGCCTTGTTGCTTGGGGTTGACCGCTTCATGTCGGAAGCGCGGGCGATTACGAATATTATCGGCAATGCTGTAGCGACAGTGGTTGTTTCGAAAATGGAAAACGAGTTTCATCCGAACGAAGCTGAAGTGGAGCGCGCCTCGATGAGCGTGGCCAAATAAGAGTCAGGAGCCGATCTGCAAGTCCAATTGACAGCTTTTCCGTTCGCATGTTTCTGACTGCGTCGGGAAAGGAGCCGCACGCTGCAAATCGCCGAATGGATGAAAGAAGGAATGCAATGACAGCGCGAGGGGAACGTTTCCCCTCGTTTTTGCGTTGATTTTCCCCTAAAGAAAGAACAAGAGGGACGTGGGGAAGTGAGAAAGGAGAGCAAGCATATATTTTGATTTTCTTTCCCTCTTTTCCCATAATGAAACTATAATGACGCTCGAGGAGGAGAGGATATGAACGGCCTGCAAGATTGCGCCACTTTGCATAACGGGGTGAAAATGCCTTGGGTCGGCCTTGGCGTTTATAAAGTCAAAGAAGGGGAGGAAGTAAGAAGCGCGGTGCGCACCGCGCTCGAGATCGGCTACCGCCATGTCGATACAGCCGCTTTTTATGAAAACGAAGAAGGTGTCGGTCGAGCGATCCGCGAATCCGGCATTCCTCGCGAACAAGTGTTCGTGACAACGAAAGTATGGAACACTGATCAAGGGTATGAGACGACGCTGAAGGCGTTTGACAAAAGTTTGAAAAAACTCGGGTTCGATTATGTCGACTTGTATTTGGTCCACTGGCCGGTGAAAGGGAAGTATAAAGAGACGTACAAGGCGCTGGAAAAGTTGTATAAAGACGGTTATGTGCGCGCGATCGGCGTAAGCAATTTCCATATCCACCATTTGCAAGATGTACTGGCGGATTGTGAAATCAAGCCGATGGTCAACCAAGTCGAGTATCACCCGCGCCTGACGCAAAAAGAGTTGCTTACGTTTTGCCGGGAAAACGGCATCCAGCTTGAAGCATGGTCGCCGCTCATGCGCGGGGAAATTTTAAGCGAACCGACGATCATTGACATTGGGCGCAAGTACGGGAAAACGCCGGCGCAGGTGGTGTTGCGCTGGGATTTGCAACACGGCGTTGTGACGATCCCGAAGTCGGTGACGCCGGCGCGGATCAAGGAAAACGCTGATATTTTTGATTTCTCGCTGACCGACGAAGAAATGAAACAGATCGACGCGTTGAACTTGAACAAACGGGTCGGTCCTGACCCAGACAATTTCAATTTTTGATGTCCCCATCAGCCAAATAGCGCCTCGATGCAGGCGCTGTTTTTTTTTGAAACCGGAGCGGGCCGTTTGACGTATGAAAAGGTGAGCAAGTACAATAAATAATAGTATACACATTTGATGAACATTGAAAAAACGGAGGGTGCTGTGATGCTATTCCATCCGATGGATATTTTCATTTTTATCGCCTTCCTGATATCGCTTTGGGCGCAATGGAAGGTATCAAGCAATTTCAATGCCTGGTCTGAAGTTCCAGCCTCATCGGGGTTGACGGGGGCGGAAGTGGCGCGCATGATTTTAGACCGCCACGGGCTGCACCATGTGCCGGTGGAGGTCGTGCCAGGGAGATTGTCCGACCATTATGATCCGATTTCCCGCACGGTCCGTTTGTCGGAGCCGGTCTTTTATGGGCGTTCAATCGCTTCCATTTCCGTTGCCGCCCACGAGGTTGGCCATGCCGTTCAACACCAGCAAGGCTACGCTGCGCTCGTCCTTCGCCACCGGATGTTTCCAATTGTGAACTTCGCTTCGGGCGTTGCGCCGTTGTTGTTGCTCGTTGGATTTGTGCTCCATCAATTTTCGCTGATTGGACTCGGCATTTTGTTTTTCTCGCTGGCGGTGGCCTTCCAAATCATTACCTTGCCGGTGGAGTTTAACGCGAGCGCACGGGCGAAGCGGTTTATGCTGGCTGAAGGGTTGATCGCCCCAAATGAAGCGCGCGGCGTAAACAAAGTGCTTGGCGCGGCGGCGCTGACATACGTCGCGGCAACGTTGATCGCCGTGTTTGAATTGCTGAAATATGTGCTCATTTTCACCCAAGGGAACAATAATGAGGAATCGTAACATATTGGGCCGCCTAAGGCGGCCCAGCGGCATCACCGTCTATCAGCTGCAATGGAAACTTTTATGTGCAGGAGGTGTAACCTGGGCGCTTCATCCGCGCTCGGAGACGAATTGGATATAGCCAGTTTGCTGTTGGTGGCGTTTCTCATCGCTTGCACCGCCTTTTTTGTCGCTTCTGAATTTGCGATCGTCAAGGTGCGCAGCTCGCGCATCGATCAACTTGTCAATGAAGGGAATCGACGGGCGGTCGCGGCGAAAAAAGTGATTTCGAATTTGGACGGCTATTTATCGGCGAACCAGCTCGGCATTACGCTCACCTCGCTTGGCCTTGGCTGGCTGGGGGAGCCGACGGTGGCGCGGATGTTGCTGCCGCTGTTTGAACGCCTCCATCTATCGGAATCTGTCTCCCATTTTTTAGCGTTTATCGTTTCGTTTTCGCTCATCACCTTTTTGCATGTTGTCGTCGGTGAATTAGCGCCGAAGACGTTTGCCATTCATAAGGCGGAAGCGATTACGCTGTTTACGGCTCAGCCGCTCATTTGGTTTTATAAAATCATGTATCCATTCATTTGGACGCTCAACAACTCTGCGCGGCTCGTGACGCGCCTGTTTGGCCTCAAGCCGGTGGCGGAGCATGAAATCGCCCACTCTGAGGAGGAGCTGCGCCTCATTTTATCCGAAAGCTACAAAAGCGGGGAGATCAATCAGTCAGAGTACCGCTATGTCAATAACATTTTTCGTTTTGACGACCGCATCGCGAAAGAAATTATGGTGCCGCGCAAAGAAATTGTGGCGCTCGATATTAACAAAAGCGTCAAGGAAAACTTGGACATCATTCGCGAAGAAAAGTATACGCGCTATCCGGTCATTGACGGCGATAAAGACCATGTGCTTGGACTCATCAACGTGAAAGAGGTGTTTACGGACTTTATTGCCAATCCGTCCAACGAAAAGCAGATGAAAGACTATATCCGCCCGATCATTCAAGTGATTGAATCGATCGCCATTCACGATTTGTTGGTCAAAATGCAAAAAGAACGCATCCATATGGCGATTTTGGTCGATGAATACGGCGGCACGTCTGGACTGGTTACAGTCGAGGACATTTTGGAAGAAATCGTTGGCGAAATCCAAGATGAGTTTGATATTGATGAAACGCCGCTCATTCAAAAAATGGACGATCGATTGATTTTGGATGGCAAAGTGTTGATCAGCGAAGTGAATGACTTGCTTGGGCTGGATATTGACGATGATGACGTCGATACGATCGGCGGCTGGATTTTAACGAAGCATTATGATATCAAACCTGGCGAGAGTGTCGAAATCGATGGCTACTTGTTTACGGTGAAGGAAATGGATGGACATCATGTAAAAACGCTGGAAGTGGCAAAAAAAGAGCCGAACAAAGAGGAGGAGACGGCAGGCGCCGAAGAGGAGGAGTTGCGTTTGTAAGGCAGACGGGGGCGTCTGCCTTTTCTCGTTTCGGCCGATAAATCTCCTCCTCCATTGAAGGACGGTGGAGTAGATCAATTGTAAATGCGCGAAAGGTCGGTGGGAAAATCGCTTGTTGGCGCGAAACAAATGACTTCTTCAGTTGTAAACGGATGGCGGAACGTTAGTTTGGCGGCATGAAGCGCATGGCGATGAAACACTGGCTGGCCGCCATAAAGCACATCGCCGACAAGCGGATGGCCGAGATGGGCCAAATGGACGCGGATTTGGTGCGTCCGTCCGGTCTCGAGAGAAAGCTCGACAAGCGATGCTGACGGGAATGTTTTGATGACGCGATAGTGTGTCACCGCTTTTGCCCCCGTCTTCGAGACGCGCCGGCGCGTCGGATGATGGCGGTCGCGGCCGATTGGCGCGGAAATGGTTCCTGATTTCGGGGACAAACGACCGTGAACAAGGGCGACGTACGTCCGCTTGATGGCACGGTGGGCGAGCATCCGATCGAGCGTCGCACCGGCAAGCGGGTGTTTGGCAAATAAAATCGCTCCCGACGTGTCGCGGTCAAGTCGGTGAATGTGGCGCACTTTTGTTAAAATTGCCTGCGACTGCAAATAAAACGCGACCGCATTGGCGAGCGTGCCGGTTTGCCCCGGTTCGGACGGATGAATGTCGATGCCGGCTTCTTTGTTCAAGACGAGCAGATGGTCGTCCTCCCATAAAATCGAAAGTTCCCGATATTCTGGAACGATGAACGACGGCTCTGGCTCATATGCGTAAAGCTGAAGCCGGTCGCGTTCGTTGAGCACCGTCTTCCAGGGAACAGCCTGGCCGTTCAGTTTGACGCCGTGTTCCATCCGCCAACGGTGGGCGAGCTTTTTCGAGGCGGCCCATACGTCTTTCAGGAGCTGTTCAATCGTCAAACCGCTCCACCAGCTAGGGATGATGCATTCCAGCCAATCGCCTTTTCTTGTCCACAAAGGTTGTCACACTCCCAATTATTTGTTAGCTGTGGAAATACTTTCTACCCCTATCCTTGCGCGAGATATGGTACACTCATAGTATCGTCTTCGTGATGGAGAACGCAAGCATTGCGGCGAGAAAAGGTGGTATGGACGTTGAAAATGATGTATGCGGCGACTCCGGAACAAGAGCATTACATGCAGTATTTGCTCAACTACTTTTATACCGATGTGTTCCCGTATTACTTCGATGATGAACAAATCCGTCAATTTGAGGAATGGGGCATTCTTTCGCTGGACCACGAACATGTGGCATATAATGGGACAATGAAAGAGGCTTTCCAAATCATTTCGGCGCTGCAGTCGCTCATTACCGTCATCGAGCACATCGGAGAGCATGGGGATTTGGAACAGTATGAATGGCTGTTTGTTCGCAATCAAAAGATTTTGGCCCGCCATGGCATCACGTTCCCATTTCGGGCCAAGCAGTTTCTCCATAAGCGGGCGATGCCGTGCAGCATGTATGTTCCCGCTGTGAACCAGTGGGTGATGTAGGGCAAGGGGCTGCGTCTTGTAAAAGGCGCAGCTCCTTATTTTTTTGGCATTGGCAGTGAGGCAAACCATCGGCGAAACGTTTTTTCATCATGGTATCCTTCGATGCGTTTTGCCTCTTTGCCGTTTTCGTAATGGACGATCGTCGGGGTGGCTTCAATATGGTACGCATCCCACCCGTCTTCGAATTCAAGCAAGTTGAACAGCTTTAAATCGATGCCAAGCTCCTTTGCTAGCGGCACGACGATCGGCGTTGTCCGGTGGCAGTGCGGGCATGTCGGGCTGTAAAAGTAAACGGTGAGCGTCTTGCCGTCAGCCAGCTGCTGTTTCAACTCCGCGGGCAAAATAATGTTGCGGTAGTTCGGGTCGTCAAGTTGGGCGACAGTGGCTGGGTTCAGCTCGCTTTTATGGTAAGGGTTGTTGCTTGCGGCTTCTTTTTGTTCGTACATCGTAATAAACGCGATCGCAGCGAACAGGACGACAATGATGCCGCCAAATGCGAGCAGTTTTTTCAACGTTCGCTCTCCTTTCTTTGCTGGCGCATGACGGTCCAACTTAACAAAATAATGATCATAAAGGCAGTGAACGCCAAAAATGGAATGGTGATAAATCCAAGCCAGTTTATATATTGCCCTGTGCACGGAATGCGGCCGCAGCTGATGGCGTATTCTTGAAGCAGCGGAATTTTTTGCAATCCATAATGATACAGAGAAATACCCCCGCCAATCAATGACAGTGTGAAGCTATAGCGAGCTGCCGCAGCGTCTTTGCGCACGATGGCGATTCCTAAAATGATGACTTGCGGATACATAAAAATGCGTTGAAACCAGCACAGGTCGCACGGAATGTACCCAAGCACCTCCGAAAAATAAAGGCTTCCGAGGGTGGCGATGAGCGCGGTCGCCCATGCGGCCAAAAGCAAGTGTTCCGCGCGTTTTTCTTGTTCCATCCTTCTCCCCTTCTTCCGTTGCAGACACCGTTGCCCGATCTTACACTGTTCAGCTCCATTATAAGGGATGGAAAACGGAACGTCCATTCATAACCGGCAAAGGGCAGGAAAGAAAACAACATTTTCTATCTATATCGCTCGACAAACGAGCCATACTAATCGGTGAAAGGGGAGGATCACATTGACGAACAACAGCGGAAACAAAGTGCAGGACATTATGACGAAAAACGTCGCAACGATTTCGCCGAACCAAACGGTGCAAGAAGCAGCGCAAATCATGAGCCAAAAAAATATTGGGGCGCTTCCGGTTGTGGAAAACGGGCAAGTCAAAGGGATGATTACGGACCGCGATATTACGTTGCGCGTCTCGTCCCAAGGAAAAGACCCGTCGACCGTCAAAGTAGCGGAGGTCATGACGAACCAAGTCGTCACCGGTACGCCGAATATGAGCGTACAGGAAGCCGCGAATGTCATGGCCCAACATCAAGTTCGCCGTTTGCCGATCGTGGAAAACAACCAGCTTCAAGGCATTGTCGCTTTAGGCGATATTGCGACGAACAGCGCATCAAACGAAGCGGCTGAACAGGCGTTGACGAGCATTTCCGAACCGTCGCAGCCGCAAGGGTAATGGGGGAAAAGGATGCCCACATTTTTTCCAGGGCATCCTTTTTCTTTTGGCAGGTATATTGTATGATGGGAGCGAATACATAAACAGGGAAAATGAAAATCAAGGGGGAACAGCGATGGAGTGGAGACAAAAATACGAACAATGGCTGCGTGAGCCGCAGCTCGATCCGGAATTGAAGCGGTTGTTGGAACAACGCCGCCATGATGAACGATGGCTGGAGGATTGCTTTTACAAAAATCTCGAATTCGGCACCGGCGGCATGCGCGGCGAGATTGGCCCGGGGACGAACCGAATGAACATGTATACGGTGCGAAAAGCGTCGGAAGGATTGGCGCGATACATACAATCGTTTGGCGATGAGGCGAAGCAACGCGGGGTCGTCATTGCCTATGACTCCCGGCATAAGTCGCCGGAATTTGCGATGGAGGCGGCGAAAACGTTGGCGACGAACGGCATTCAAACATACGTGTTTGATGAATTGCGTCCAACGCCGGAACTGTCGTTTGCTGTTCGCTATTTGCGGGCGTTTGCCGGCATTGTCATCACCGCTAGCCATAATCCGCCCGAATATAACGGCTATAAAGTGTATGGAGAGGACGGGGGACAGCTGCCGCCTGCTGTCGCCGACCAAGTGATCCGCTATGTCAATGAAGTCGAAAATGAGCTCGCCATTCATGTGGAAGATGAGAAAACGTTAAGAGAAAAAGGCCTTATTCGCATCATCGGAAGCGAAGTCGATGATGCTTATATCCATGCGGTCAAAACGATTTCCATCCATCCGGAGCTCGCTCGGGAAACGGCGATCCATATCGTGTTTACGCCGCTTCACGGCACGTCAAACAAACCGGTGCGCCGCGCGCTCGCTGAGCTCGGCTACCAAAACGTCTTTGTCGTCAAAGAGCAGGAGTTGCCGGATCCGAATTTCTCGACGGTCGCCTCGCCCAATCCGGAAGAACACGCGGCCTTCGCCATGGCGATGGAGTTGGGCAAGCAAGTGAACGCTGATCTGTTGATCGCCACCGACCCGGATGCCGACCGGCTGGGCGTGGCGGTGAAAAATGACAAGGGAAACTATGTCGTGCTGACCGGCAATCAAACCGGCGGCTTGTTGCTCCACTATTTGCTGTCGCAACGAAAAGCTCAAGGCACTCTGCCGGAAAATGGTGTTGTCTTAAAAACGATCGTGACGTCTGAATTGGGTCGGGCGATCGCCCAATCGTTTGGTCTTGAGACGGTCGATACGTTGACCGGTTTCAAATTCATCGGTGAAAAAATAAAGGAATACGAGCAAACAGGGCAATATGTGTTCCAGTTCGGATATGAGGAAAGCTATGGGTATTTGATCGGCGATTTTGTCCGTGACAAAGATGCCGTGCAGGCGGCTGTCCTCGCGGCGGAAGTGTGTGCGTTTTATAAAAAGCAAGGGCTATCGTTGTATGAGGCGCTCTTGCAATTGTTTGACCAGTACGGCTATTACCGCGAGGGACAACGATCGCTCACGCTGAAAGGCAAAGAAGGAGCAGAGGCGATTGCCGCGATTTTAGCGTCGTTCCGCCAACAGCCGCCGGTGGAGGCCGCGGGGAAAAAGGTGACGGTGATTGAGGATTACAAAACGAAAGAGCGGACGAACACGTTGACCGGCGAAAAAACGGCCATTAATTTGCCGACATCCAATGTGCTCAAGTATATCTTGGAGGATGGCTCGTGGTTTTGTCTGCGTCCATCAGGGACGGAGCCGAAAATGAAGGCGTACTTCGGCGTCAAAGGGACGTCGCTGGGGGACAGCGAAGAAAGACTAGCGCGCTTAACAGAAGCCGTCATGCAACGCGTAAAGGATGTGCTTAGCACCGTTTCGCCTTCTTATGCGCAATGATCAGCACAATCTGCGGGGAATTGGCATCGGCCAATTCCCCGTTCGTTTTACGAGTAAAACTGCGCGTACTGCTCGACTCCCATTTTTTGTTCGCTCACTTCAAGCGCATGGTCAATATAGCGAAGCAAGGCGTGCAACCGCTCCTGGATGACGGAGTAGTCATGTTCAAAATTATAAGCGTGGAGAAACTTTTCAATTTTTTTCGACAGAATATCATCAGGCGTACGCACCATTAAAATGAGCAAATTGTCCCATTCGGAGCGATGCGTGTAATAGAGCGCCTTATCATAGTCGACGGTGTTCAAGCGGCATGCCTCCTTTATCAAGAAGGAGTCATTGTTAGTGTATGACGGCGGGGCGTTTTGTTGCCCTGTAAATGTTGCGACAGAAGGCAAAATATAAATTATAACCGAAATGAAAACGAAAAAGGAAAAATAAATGTTGCAATTTTGTGACAAGGATAGTATCCTCAAAATAAGGGGATGATGAGAATGAACAAACGGCACGAAGGGCAAGAAATCATCAACATGTGCAAATGGATGGCGTCAGTGGGATTGATTGTCGGAGTTGTACTGTTTTTGCTTAGTTTTATCGCAAGCGCTTACAACAAAGACTATTTCTTGACGATCATCAGTCTCGGCATTATCGGGGCCTCGATGTTTATGTTCGGATTCGGCCTGTTTATGGGTCTGCTGACGGAAACGTACCATCGCGGCCCGCGCGAGAACGTATAGCGCGCATAGAGAATGAAAAACACCGGTGATTACCCCGGTGTTTTTCGCTTTTGCTGGATGTACCAATAGAAGATGGCGAAACCAAGAGCGACCAAAAAGACTGGAAATAAGAATGGACGGTAGGCATGGATGTACTGCTTGACGGCCATCCAGCGGCTTTCAAAATAGGCGCCGATCGTCAAAAAGACAGCGACCCACACCATCGCCCCGCTGTAGGCGAACAAGGCAAACTTTCTCCAACGGTAGGCGTTCATGCCGGCCCAAAAGGCGGCGAGATGCCGAACGCCGGGGATGAAATAGCAAATGAACAATACCGCTGGGCCGAGCTTCGAAAAAAGCGCTTTCGTTTGCTCGAGCCGCTTCTCCGTAAGATGAAGCTTCGGACCAAATTTATGCAAAAACGGCAGCCCGAGCGTAATCCCGAGCATATAGCTGAGCGAGATGCCAATGATGGCTCCAAGCCAGCAGGAAAGAAAAGCGAGCGGATACGAAAACGCCCCCGTTGAAACGCGGTAACCGGCATATGTCAACAGCAGCTCGTCGGGGATCGGCAGCCCGACGATGCCGAGCATCAGCGCAACCATAATGCCGATGTAGCCGAAGTGTTCGATAAGATAATGCAAATAGTGCTGCAAATGACCACCACGCTTTGCCGCGATTTCTTGTATATGACCATTATAAGCCAACGGTCCACAAATGAAAATGGGGCGCTGCGCGTTCATGCCAAACGATGGAACGTATCAAAACGCCGTTTCCCTCATACATTGTGATAAGAGGAAAAAGGGGGGAGATGGATGCGGAAGGGCGAGCTGAAAGAGCTGGAACGGGCCATTGCCGAAATTACCGAAATTGCGGAAGGATTTGGCCTTGATTTTTATCCGATGCGTTATGAAATTTGTCCGGCGGACATTCTTTATACGTTTGGCGCCTACGGAATGCCGACGCGATTTTCCCATTGGAGCTTTGGGAAACAGTTTTACAAAATGAAGCTTCATTATGATTTAGGGTTAAGCAAAATTTACGAGCTCGTCATCAATTCGGACCCTTGCTACGCGTTTTTGCTCGATACGAATACGCTCATCCAAAATAAGCTGATCGTCGCCCATGTGTTGGCTCACAGCGACTTTTTCAAAAACAACGTCCGCTTCAGCAACACGAAGCGCGATATGGTGGAAAGCATGGCGGCGACAGCGGAGCGGATCAAGCATTATGAACATCAATACGGAAAATTGGAAGTGGAAAAATTTTTGGATGCCGTCTTGGCCATTCAGGAGCATATCGATCCCTCGCTCCTGCGGCCGAAGCTGTCATGGACGTGGGAAGATACGGAAGTGTACGAAGAGGAGGAGCCTCCGAAAACATCGACGCCGTACGACGATTTATGGTCGCTTGACGAGCGGAACAAACTGAAAACGCCGCCGCGAAAAAAACGGCGCAAGTTTCCGCCGCAACCGGAAAAAGATGTGCTATTGTTCATTGAAGAATACAGCCGCGAACTGGAGGATTGGCAACGCGACATTTTAACGATGATGCGCGAGGAAATGCTTTATTTTTGGCCGCAGCTGGAGACGAAAATCATGAACGAAGGATGGGCGACGTATTGGCATCAGCGCATTTTGCGCGAGATGGATTTGACGAGCGATGAGGCGATTGAATTTGCGAAACTGAACGCCAACGTCGTGCAACCGTCGCGCACTGGCATCAATCCGTATTATTTAGGACTGAAAATTTTTGAAGACATTGAAGAGCGGTGGAACAACCCGACTGAGGAGATGAAAAAATACGGCGTCAAGCCGGGGTCGGGGAGGGCGAAAATTTTTGAAGTGCGCGAACTCGAATCCGACATTTCGTTTTTGCGCAACTATTTAACGAAAGAGCTCGTTATGCGCGAAGATATGTATTTGTTCCAAAAACAGGGGAAAGAATATAAAATCGTCGACAAAAACTGGGAGCATATCCGCGACCAACTCGTCAGCATGCGGGTCAACGGCGGGTTTCCGTATATCACGGTCAATGACGGCGACTACATGCGCAATGGGGAGCTGTATTTAAAACATTGGTATGAAGGGATCGAACTCGATCTGAAGTATTTGGAAAAAGTATTGCCCTACATTTATCAGTTGTGGGGCCGTCCGGTCCATATGGAGACGGTTGTTGAAGAGAAGCCGATGTTGTTTACGTATGACGGGAAGACGGTGCATCGGAAGTATTTGTGATCACGAACGGCAGGGGCATCCTGCTTTTTTTGTTTGTCACGGCAGATATGTGAAAAATGTCACAAATTATTCGAATTTGCGATGGATAAGAGCGGGAAGTTTATGGGATAATAAACACAACTGGTTTGTGATGTTTATCACAATTATGTCATGTAGGACTTTACGGAGGGGAATGAACGTGTGGAAACGGCAAGAAACGTGGCTCATATGGATTAGTTTTTTGGCGGCGGCCGCCGTGTTCGTTTCGTTGATGGGACGGCTGTTTTCACAGGGGGGATGAAATATGCGCGAGTATGATTCAGTGTGGCTCAGCCGCGTGCTGACAGAGTTGACGCTGACGTTTCACATCATTTACGCCACGATCGGCGTTGGGATTCCGCTTATGATCGCCATTGCCCAGTGGATTGGGATTCGGAAACATGATATGCATTATATTTTGCTTGCCCGTCGTTGGACGCGCGGCTTTGTCATCACGGTGGCGGTCGGGGTTGTGACCGGAACGGCGATCGGCTTGCAGCTGTCGCTTTTATGGCCGAACTTTATGCAGCTGGCTGGCCAAGTGATCAGCTTGCCGCTGTTTATGGAGACGTTCGCCTTCTTTTTTGAAGCCATTTTTCTCGGCATTTATCTGTATACATGGGACCGGTTTGAAAACCAGAAAAAACATTTGCTGTTGCTCATTCCGGTGGCGATCGGCTCTTCGGCTTCGGCCATGTTTATTACGATGGTGAACGCCTTTATGAACACGCCGCAAGGGTTTGAGTTGAAAAACGGCGAGCTTATCAACATCGACCCGATCGCCGCAATGTTCAATCCGGCCATGCCGACAAAAGTCGCCCACGTGCTGGCGACGGCGTATATGACGTCAGCATTCGTGCTTGCTTCGATCGCCGCTTGGCATTTATGGAAAGGCAATCGTCACATTTATCATCGCAAGGCACTTCATTTAATGATGAAAACAGCTTTTATTTTTTCGGTAGCCAGTGCATTGATTGGCGACTTATCGGGCAAATTTTTAGCCGAATACCAGCCAGAAAAGCTGGCGGCCGCTGAATGGCATTTTGAAACGAGCTCCCATGCACCGTTGATCCTGTTCGGCGCGCTCCAAGAAGACGGGGAAGTGAAATATGCCTTGGAAATTCCATATGCCCTTAGCATTTTGGCCCATAACCATCCCGCTGCGGTTGTGACCGGACTGAACGAAGTTCCGGAAGATGAACGCCCACCACTGTACATTCATTACTTATTCGATGTGATGGTCACGATCGGGGTGTTTTTAATGGTTGTCGCAGCCGCGTATTGGCTCGGATCGATTTTCCGCTGGAAGTGGACGGCGAAAAAGTGGTTTTTTGGACTGCTGGTGGCGGGAGGGCCGCTGGCGATGGCTGCGATTGAGGCGGGATGGTACTTAGCGGAAGTCGGGCGGCAGCCGTGGATTTTGCGCGGCTATATGAAAACGGCGGAAGGAGCGACATCGTCGGCGCATGTGGATACGATGCTTGTGTTGTTTTGCCTTTTGTATATGGTGTTAGTAATTGCGAGCGCAACAGTGCTCATCCGTATGTTCCGCCGCAACCCGGTTGAACGGGAGCTGGCAGAGCGGGCCAATAACGGGGAGGTGGCGCCATGACGCTCGAAGTCATTGGCATTTCGGTGTTATGGCTGTTTTTGTTCGGGTACATTATCGTTGCCTCGATTGATTTCGGGGCTGGGTTTTTCAGCGCCTATAGCCATTGGGCAAACAAACAGCATATTTTGCACCGCATCATTCAGCGCTATCTTTCCCCTGTATGGGAAGTGACGAACGTCTTTCTTGTCTTTTTCTTTGTCGGCATTGTCGGCTTTTTTCCGAAAACGGCGTATTATTACGGTTCTATTTTGCTTGTCCCGGCGAGCATCTCCATCATTTTGTTAGCTATTCGCGGCTCGTACTATGCGTTTCATACGTATGGGGGGACGGAACGGAACTGGTATTTAATCGCTTATGGATTGACGGGGTTGTTTATTCCGGCCTCCCTGTCCATCGTGTTGACGATTTCCGAAGGCGGGTTTGTGGAGGCAGGCACCTCAGGCGTTGCGCTGGATTATGGGAAGCTGTTTGCAAGCCCGTTGTCATGGAGCATTGTGCTGCTCAGTGTGACGAGCGTTCTTTACATTTCTGCCGTTTTCTTAACGTACTATGCGGACGAGGCCAAGGATGAACGGGCGCGGGCGCTGTTGCGCCGCTACGCTCTTCTTTGGAGCGGGCCGACGATGTTGTCAGCGCTGCTCATTATTTACCAGCTCCGCTACCATAATCCCGAGCATTACGCCAACCTATGGAATGTGGCGTGGATGCTGGTCATTTCCTTTTTGTTTTTTGTCATTACCGTTTGGCTGCTTTGGCGGCAGCGGCGGTTCGGCTGGGCGTTTATTGCGCTGTTGTTTCAATATGCGTTCGCCTTTTACGCCTATGGCATTTCACATTATCCGTATTTGTTATACCCGTATTTGACGATTTATGACGGGTTTACGAATGAGACGATGGCTATGGCGTTGATCGTCGCGTTTATTGCCGGCCTCCTGTTATTAATTCCGTCACTTTATTTGCTTATGCGCCTCTTTTTGTTTAACAAGGCGTACGTTAAAGGAAAATGGGAAGGGGGAAAAGGATAATGCAAACATTTTTGATCATGTATGCGCCGATGATCATCGTCGCCCTGTCGATCATCGCCGCGTTTTGGGCTGGTTTGAAAGATGTGCACGTAAATGAGTAAACACAATTTCAGCGTCTTGGTAATGCATAGTTTGCCGCCAATCGCTTACACTAGCGGATGACAACGAATCAAGGAAGGGTGGGCGATCATGAAAGAAGTGCTGCAACGTGTAAAAGAACAATTGGAGCAGGCATTTGAAGAGCCGCGTTCGACGAGCCTTGACGGGGCGCTCCATGAGCTTGAACAATTGAAGGCGAGCGCTGGGGAGAAGAAACAAATGATTGAAGACGTCATTCGCGCCGTCGCCCATGCGCGCAATGCACGAATGGAGCTGGCCGAGGCTGGAGATGAATCGGCGACGAACGCCTTCGCTGAGGCGTATCGGGCGCTGGATCAAGCGATTGAATCGTACAGCGATGTTGATAACGATCCGGTATAAAGCAGATGGGAATGTCCCATCTGCTTTCTTGCTATGCCAGCGGCACGATGGTTAAATCAGTAGCCGATTGGCCACAAACATGGTACAATAACAGCGGAAAAAAAGAAGAAAAAGGTTTTCTAGGGTTCCGCGGCTGCTTTGCGGCCGGCCTGCGACCGAGAGAAAACGCGCGGCATCGCCGCGTGCACGGAGGGACAAAAGCCCGGGAGGAGCATCGTTTCGATCGTTCTCGCGGCTTTTTTATTTTCGCTAAAAAGGGAGGACGGGGCATGGCGTGGGTTTATTTAATAGTTGCTGGTTTGTTCGAAGTTGTATGGGCGATCGCGCTGAAATATACGAACGGGTTTGCCCGCTTTTGGCCTTCTGTTGTGACGATTGCGGGGATGGCGGCGAGCTTTTACTTTTTATCACTGGCGATAAAAACGTTGCCGATCGGCACCGCCTATGCGGTGTGGACGGGAATCGGAGCGCTCGGCGCGGCCTTGGTCGGCATGTTGTTTTTAAACGAGCCAGTCAACGCGCCGCGTGTGGCGTTTTTGCTTTGCATTCTTGTCGGAGTCATTGGTTTGAAGTTTACGGCGGGGCAATAAATTGGATTCATTTCTTGTCAAGAAAAAGAGTTGACAACAGGTATAAATATTGAATATCATGAAAATATAAAAACGAATATAGTTTCTTTTGTTAAAGGGGAGTAGCTTTAACAGCAAAGTCGTCAGTTCAGGGCGCATGCCCTCGGCTTTGTTGGCAACGGCGACGTTGTTAGCGAGACCTTTACCGATGTTGGTAAAGGTCTATTTTATTTATGGAGGCCTTTACCAAAGATGGTAAGGGCCTTCTTTCATTTCATGAAACAAAAGGGGGGAAGATAATCGTAAAGGAAGATAGGTTCGGTTTCAAAAGAACAAAAAGTGGAGGGGATGGCATGCGTAAATGGTGGAAACGGCTTCGCTTCATCGTCCATGTCCGGCGTTTTCTACCGTTTTTGTTTGAATTTTTCGTTTCTCATGAAGTGCCAATGCGAAAAAAATTGTTTTCCGTCGGTTTGCTGCTTTTGTATATAGCGCTGCCGCTTGACCTCATTCCGGATTGGCTTGCGTTGTTTGGTTTTATCGATGATTTCGCCGTTCTTATGTTTATTTTGCAACAAGTCATCAAGATGGCGCCGATTTCGCTAAAGGAAAAATATAACTTGTGAAGGGGGATTGTTCCATGGATGTATTGTCAGCAGAGTTTTGGACGGCGTTGCTGTCGATCATCATTATCGATCTTTTGCTGGCAGGGGATAACGCCATCGTAATCGGGTTGGCGGCCCGCAACTTGCCGAAACATCAGCAAAAAAAGGCCGTTGTCTGGGGAACGGTCGGCGCTGTCGTCATCCGGGCGCTGGCAACGATTTTTGTCGTCTGGCTGCTGAAAATCCCAGGGCTTTTGCTTGTCGGCGGCGTGCTGCTTGTCTGGATCGCCTATAAGCTGCTTGTTGAGGGGAAGGGCCATGACGATGTTGAAGCCGGGGGGAGTTTATGGGAGGCGATTCGCACGATCATCATTGCCGATGCGTTGATGGGGCTTGACAACGTATTGGCGGTTGCCGGAGCCGCGCACGGAAGTTTTCTCCTCGTGCTCCTTGGGCTGCTCATTTCTGTGCCGATCATGGTGTGGGGCAGCACGCTCATTTTAAAATGGATCGAGCGCTTCCCAATCATTATTACGATCGGCGCCGGTGTCCTCGCCTGGACGGCGGCGAAAATGATCGTCGATGAGCCGTTTTTAAAGGCGTATTTTGCCAATCCTGTTGTGAAGTATGGATTTGAGTTGCTCGTTGTCGCTGCGGTCATTGCGGTGGGAACGATGAAAAAACGAAAAAGCGCTAAAGAGCCGCAACCGAAAGCCGCCAATGAATAATTGGCGGCTTTTGTGGTGGGGCAATCACCAAGCGGATGGCTATTTCCATTTCAGCAGCAGAAATTGCAGTAGCCATCCAATGGAGAGCCCGGGGATGACAGATAAGATCGGCAGCCAAATCGGTCCAAAAAACACGCCGCCGATCGTCACGTGCGTTGAGTACATCAAGCCGATCGTCACAAAGTAGGCGGAGACGACAAACGGCAAAAACGAGTACGGTGTCCGCCCGCCGCCAGCGTCTTTAAACGCATCCCACATGGAAAAAAAGTATAAACATGGATAAAACATCAGCCATCCGATATCGATGATGCGGGCGGCCTCATCCGTACGTCCCAAAAAGCTGAGGCGGATGGCTTCATTGAAATGAGATTGGGTGTTAATCACAAATTCCAACGCAATAAACAAAATTCCTTTTATATACTTTTTGTTCAACAGTTGCCCGAATCCAGGCAAAGCAATGCTCCATAACAATGCTTCGATCGCCTTCACCTTCTCGAACCCTTTACTGAAATAGTAGTTGATCGTTGTTTTGTCCATTGCGCCGTCAGATGGAGCTGGAGACAATCAATGGGTGTTTCATAGTCAGTTGCTGGTTAAGCCGATGGGTGCAATTACATTTTTTGCGCCAAAGACTTGTTTTATACTTTTGTGAAATAGGAATGGGGAAAAACGTTCCTATAGAACCAAACGATACGTTAGTTGAAGATGAAAAAATATCTTTAAATTTTTCAGAATAATGAATATAATAGTAGCGTAAAGGATTTTGACAAATAAAAAAGGAGGAAGCCGTGTGAAGGGGCTAAAATCGATTTTGTTATGGGGCCTGATTTCCGTCCTCGGGGCCGCAGCGTTTGCCATTTTGGCTTTAAGCCGCGGCGAATCGGTCAACGCCATGTGGCTGATCGTCGCCGCCGTCTGCACGTATGCGGTCGCCTATCGTTTTTACAGCCGGTTTATCGCCCGCAAAGTGTTCGGTCTTGATGATAACCGAAAAACGCCGGCTGAAGTGTTTAACGACGGGAAAGACTATGTCCCGACGAACAAATGGGTGCTGTTCGGGCATCACTTCGCCGCCATCGCCGGTGCCGGACCGCTTGTCGGACCGATTTTGGCTGCGCAGATGGGGTACTTGCCCGGGACGCTTTGGATTGTGATCGGCGTTGTGCTCGGCGGCGCGGTGCAAGACTTTGTCATTTTGTTTGCGTCGATGCGCCGCAATGGGAAGTCGCTTGGCGAAATGATCAAGGAAGAAATGGGACCGGTGACGGGCTTGATCGCAGCGCTTGGCATTTTGGGCATTATGATTATTTTATTGGCCGTATTGGCGCTCGTTGTTGTGAAAGCGCTTATCGGAAGCCCGTGGGGGATGTTTACGATCGCCGCGACGATTCCGATTGCGATTTTGATGGGCATTTACATGCGCTTCATTCGCCCGGGGCGTGTTGCCGAGGCGTCGCTTGGGGGATTTGTGCTGTTGATTTTGTCGATTGTGGCCGGTCAGTACGTCGCAGAGCATCCGACGCTTTCGGCGATGTTTACGCTCAAAGGGGAAACGATCGCGATCTTAATGATCATTTACGGATTTGTCGCTTCGGCGCTGCCGGTATGGCTGCTGCTTGCGCCGCGTGACTATTTGAGCACATTCTTGAAAATCGGCACCATCGTCGGATTGGCGCTTGGCATTTTCGTTGTGATGCCGGATTTGCAAATGCCGGCAGTGACGAAATTTATCGACGGTACAGGACCGGTCTTCGCCGGCAATTTGTTCCCGTTCTTGTTCATCACGATTGCCTGCGGCGCAGTGTCCGGGTTCCACGCGCTCGTTTCATCCGGCACGACGCCGAAGATGATTGAGCTTGAAAGCCATGCGCGGCCGATCGGCTACGGTGCGATGTTGATGGAGTCGTTCGTCGCGGTTATGGCGATGGTGGCGGCTTGCGTCTTGACGCCAGGGGCGTATTTTGCCATCAACAGCCCGGCGGCAGTGATCGGCACGGATGTCGTTCAGGCGGCCAAAGTCGTGTCGTCGTGGGGATTTACGATCACCCCTGACATGCTGACGGAGCTGGCGAAGGACGTCGGCGAGCAAACGGTGTTGTCGCGCACGGGCGGGGCGCCGACGTTGGCGATCGGGATGGCGCACATTTTATCGAGCGCCATCGGCGGCAAGGCGCTCATGGCGTTCTGGTATCACTTTGCCATCCTGTTCGAAGCGCTGTTCATCTTGACGACGATTGACGCTGGCACGCGCGTCGGCCGCTTTATGATCCAAGATATTATGGGGACGTTCTACAAGCCGCTTGGCAAAACGGATTCGCTTGCCTCGAACTTGATCGCCACGACCCTTTGTGTGTTGGCGTGGGGTTACTTCCTGTACCAAGGCGTCGTCGATCCGCTTGGGGGCATCAACACCCTATGGCCGCTGTTTGGCATCGCCAACCAAATGTTGGCGGGCATCGCCTTGTTGTTTGCGACGACCATTCTATTTAAAATGGGCAAAAAGGCTTATGTTTGGGTGACGCTCGTGCCGACGACATGGCTTTTGGTCGTCACGCTGACGGCGGGGTATCAAAAGCTGTTCCATGAAAACGTTAAAATTGGTTTCTTGTCGCATGCGAAAATGTTCCAAGACAGCTTGAGCCAAGGCAAAATTTTGGCGCCGGCCACGAATGAGGCGCAAATGCGGCAAATTATTATGAACGACTACATTGATGCGACATTGTGTGCGATTTTCATGCTCGTTGTGATTGCGATGTTGATCTCGGCGTTGAACATCTGGATCAAAGTGCTGCAAAACAAACATGTGCCGCTCAAAGAAGCGCCGTACGTGCCGCGCGATGGAGAAGGAGCGAAGCATTATGCCTAAATGGCTGCAAACTGTGTTGGCCTATCGCCGGCAGTTTCTTGACTTGCTTGTCGGCGTGCCGAGTTATGAAAAATATGTCGAGCATATGAAAACCCATCATCCGGGTGAGCCGATCAAGTCGCGGAAAGAGTTTTTCTGCGAGGCGCAAGAGGCGCGCTACAATGCCAAGGGCGGCAAAGTGTCGCGTTGCTGCTAGCGGACGAGAAGGAAGGAGGGGCGCGTTCCCTTCTTCCTTTTTTCTTCTTGTTTATCATCGTGGAGAAACATGTTCGATTGGCGGCATGGCTTTTGTGAAAGACGTTGGAAGCGTAGGATCAACCCTCAAGTAGAGAAAGGAGCTGTACATACGATGCGCATTCTGTTTGTCGGAGCGGGAGCGGTCGGCGGGTATTTCGGCGGCCGTCTTCTTGAAAAAGGGGTGGACGTAACGTTTCTTGTCCGCGAGCGCAGAAAACAGGAACTGGAGAAATACGGGCTTGTCATCCACAGCATCCATGGCGATGCGGTATTGGCGCCGAGATTGCTTGTTGCCGGTGAATCGGCCGAGCCATTTGATCTTGTCGTGTTCTCAAACAAAGCGTACCATTTAGACGGCGCCATCGCCGATGCGAAACCGTATGTTGGAGAGGCGACGATGATTTTGCCGTTGTTAAATGGCATGGCCCATATGGAGGCGTTATGGAAGGCGTTCGGCCGCGAGAATGTCTTAGGCGGGCTTTGCTTTATCGAAACGACGTTAAACGAGAGAGGGGAGATCATCCAAACGAGCCCGGCGCATGAGATGCGTTTCGGCGAATGGCCCGCAGGACGGACTGAACGGGTGAAGGCGCTCGAATCGCTGTTTGCCGGCGCCAATGCCCGTTTTCGCCTAAGCGAACAAATTGCGGCTGATATGTGGAATAAATATTTGTTCATTGCGACGATGTCGGGCGTGACGACGCTGTTCCGCGCCCCGATCGGGCCGATTCGCTCCGGCGAGTACGGGAGCGTCATCATCGACCGGCTGTTTCGCGAAATCAAAACGATCATCCAAGCGCATGGGGCGCCGTTGACCGATGAAATGGCCGAGCGGCAACGCACCCAGCTCGAACAGATCGCCCCAACGATGAAATCGTCCATGCAGCGCGATATGGAAAAAGGACAGCTCATCGAAGCCGACCATTTGCAAGGGTATTTGCTGGCATTGGCGAAACGGCATGGCATCCATGCCCCGATGCTTGAGGCAGTATATCACAATTTAAAAATTTATGAAGCGAGCCGCGCAACGAGTTGATCAACCCCAGCCGGTTGGCAGGAGCGTGCAGCCCCGTCAACCGGCTGTTTTTTTGAGAAAAAGAGAAGTTGTTTATCGCACCAATATCGTGTACAGTTAATAGTGAAAACGTGTGCGCAAGGAGGAGGCAGCCTTGAAAAAAACATGGTGGAAAGAAGGCGTTGCGTATCAAATTTATCCTCGCAGCTTTATGGATGCCAACGGCGACGGCATCGGTGATCTTCGCGGCATCATCGAAAAGCTGGATTATTTGGTGGAGCTTGGAGTCGACATCATTTGGATTTGTCCGATTTACCGGTCGCCGAACGCCGATAACGGATATGACATCAGCGATTATTATGCCATTATGGATGAGTTTGGAACGATGGATGACTTCGATGAATTGCTTGCCCAAGCCCATCGGCGCGGGTTGAAAGTCATTTTGGATTTGGTCATCAATCATACGAGTGATGAGCATCCGTGGTTTATCGAATCGCGGTCATCGCGAGACAATCCGAAGCGCGACTGGTACATTTGGCGCGACGGCAAAGACGGGCGCGAACCGAACAACTGGGAAAGCATTTTCGGCGGCTCGGCATGGCAGTATGACGAGCGGACGGGGCAGTACTATTTACATCTTTTCGATGTGAAACAGCCCGATTTGAACTGGGAAAACAGAGAGGTGCGCGAAGCGCTGTATGACATGATCAACTGGTGGCTGGATAAAGGCATCGACGGCTTTCGCATCGACGCGATTTCCCACATTAAGAAAAAGCCGGGTCTTCCCGATTTGCCAAATCCGAAGGGGCTGAAGTACGTGCCGTCATTTGCTGCGCACATGAACCAGCCAGGGATTATGGAGTATTTGCGAGAGTTGAAAGAGCAAACGTTTGCACGATATGACATTATGACGGTCGGCGAGGCGAACGGAGTAACGGTTGATGAGGCCGAACAATGGGTCGGGGAAGAAAACGGCGTGTTTCATATGATTTTTCAGTTTGAGCATTTAGGGCTTTGGAAAAGGAAAGCCGATGGTTCGATCGATGTCCGTCGGCTGAAGCGGACGTTGACGAAATGGCAAAAAGGATTGGAAAACCGTGGGTGGAACGCGCTCTTTTTGGAAAACCACGACTTGCCTCGATCAGTGTCGACATGGGGAAATGACGGCGAGTATTGGGCGGAGAGCGCGAAGGCGCTTGGCGCGCTCTACTTTTTCATGCAAGGGACGCCGTTCATTTACCAAGGGCAAGAGATCGGGATGACGAACGTGCAATTTTCCGACATTCGCGACTACCGCGATGTCGCTGCCTTGCGTCTGTATGAACTCGAACGGGCGAACGGCCGGACGCATGAGGAAGTGATGAAGATCATTTGGCAAACCGGGCGCGACAACTCGCGCACCCCGATGCAATGGTCTGGTGCCCCAAACGCTGGATTCACGACAGGTACGCCATGGATCAAGGTGAACGAAAACTATCGTACGATCAATGTCGAGGCCGAGCGGCGCGACCCGAACTCGGTATGGTCGTTTTATCGACAAATGATTCAGCTTCGGAAAGCGAACGAGCTGTTTGTTTACGGAACGTACGATCTGCTTTTGGAAAACCACCCATCCATTTACGCGTACACAAGAACGCTTGGCCGCGATCGGGCGCTTATCATGGTCAACGTATCTGATCGTCCTTCACTTTACCGCTATGACGGCTTCCGCCTTCAGTCAAGCGATTTGGCGCTCTCGAACTACCCGGTCCGTCCGCATAAAAATGCGACGCGTTTTAAGCTGAAGCCGTACGAGGCGCGCGTATACATCTGGAAAGAATAAGAAGGAATTTGCCTTTCTGTGTGGAATGAATGAATACGGAAGGGAGATGATCAACATGGCGACGGTCGATCCGATTCGCTACCCGATCGGAACGTTTCAAGAGCCGGAGCGTTTTGAGGCTGAGGAGGTGCAAAAGTGGATTGCTGCCATCCGCGGACTGCCGAACGACTTAAGAACCGCTGTTTCCGGCTTGAACGATGAGCAGCTGAACACGCCGTATCGCGACGGCGGCTGGACGGTGGCCCAAGTCGTCCATCATTTGGCTGATGCAAGCATGAATGCGTTTTTGCGCACGAAATGGGGAGTGACGGAAGACGGCCCAACGGTGAAGCCGTTTGCGGAAAGTGAATGGGCGAAAACAGCTGATGCCCGTACATTGTCGATTGAATCGTCGCTTTTACTGCTTGACGGGCTGCATGCGCGCTGGACGGTGTTGCTTGAATCGATGACGGAGGTGGATTTTCACCGAACCATTCGGCCGGAAGGGGCAGCGGGGGAGATGCCGCTGTATGTATTGACCGCGTTGTATGCATGGCATGGGAAACATCATACCGCACAAATTGTGTCGTTGCGCAAACGAAAAGGATGGTAAAGGCTGCCGATTGTTCGGCGGCTTTTTTCTTCATCCTATTTCGCGCAGGAGACTCCCACTTCAACGACCAAAGGGAGTAAGTGGGAGAGGAATGCGCGTTCCCCCTTTCTTTTGTGTATGATAGAATAAAGGCGTGGAGAAAACCGTTCAATAAAGGCACTCCCATAACGGCTGCTCGATGTATGGAGTTGGTTGCAGGAAACGTTGCAACCGCAAAACATCGAGCGTAGGTCCGTCTGTTGTGTGTGGAAGCCAAGTACTGCCAACAGACACACCGAGAGAATCGGTAACGATGCAGGCATGACCTGCGTCGTTGGGCAGTCGTCAACCTGCCCCCTGATGCAACCCCAAGTCAAGGAAGGAGGACGAAGTCCGTTTGCACTTCTGGGGAGTTGCAAGCCCTCACTTCAAGCGTTCGCGAAGTGGGGGTAGTTGACGCATCATAGAAGGATGGTGCTGCGCAAACAACACCCGGGAACCGCCGGCTGGGCGGGGCTTTTTTGTCGTCATCTTGCCGGGAGAACGGTGAAATCACATTTTGCTTAAACGGCGGCATAGGATTATGTTATACTAACAAATATTAAGGGACACGAAATACATCGTTCGCAAGGGGGATCGGTATGGGAGCGGAGCAGCAGCCGCTTATGGCAGAACAAAAAGAAAAAATATGGACGAAAGATTTTGTTTTGATTTGTTTGGCCAATTTTTTTGTGTTTCTTGGGTTTCAAATGACGCTGCCGACCCTTCCGCTGTTTGTCGAGCATTTGGGCGGCAACGATCAGCTGATTGGCGTTGTCGTCGGTGTGTTTACGTTTTCGGCGCTCATCGTCCGTCCGTTCGCCGGCCATGCGCTTGAGACGAAAGGGCGCCGGTTTGTGTTTTTATTGGGGCTTCTCATTTTTGTCATTTCTGTCGGTTCCTACAGCTTGATCTCAAGCATTTTCCTTCTCTTTTTGATGCGGGTCGTCCAAGGAATTGGCTGGGGGTTTTCGACAACCGCTTCCGGAACGGTGGCGACGGACATCATTCCAGCGAGCCGCCGCGGGGAAGGAATGGGCTATTACGGGCTGTCGGGGAATATCGCCTTGGCGTTTGGTCCGTCGCTTGGACTTGTGCTTGCCGCTATGATTCCGTTTAGCCATCTGTTTGCCATTTGTGCGGCGCTTGGAGTCGCTTCGGTGCTGTTTGCCGCCGCGATCACGTATAAAAAAGCGGAAGCCGTGCATGGCAAAGGGGCGAACAGATGGGATTTGTATGAAAAAAGCGCTTTGACCCCGTCGTTGCTGTTGTTTTTCTTGACGGTGACGTTCGGCGGCATCGCCTCATTCTTGCCTCTATATACGGCGCAAAAACAGATCGGCGGCCTGCAGCTGTACTTTTTGCTTTACGCGCTGGCCTTGATGGTGACGCGAACGTTCGCTGGCCAGTTGTATGACCGAAAAGGGCATCGAGCCGTCTTTCTCCCTGGTGCGGGGCTTATTTTGCTGGCGATGCTTCTTCTCGCTTGGCTGCCGGGAGAATGGGCGTTGCTTTTGGCGGCGGTGCTGTACGGTTTCGGCTTTGGCATGGTGCAACCGGGGCTGCAGGCGTGGTCCGTCGAGCGGGCGCCTGCCCACCGCAAGGGAATGGCGAACGCGACATTTTTCTCGTTTTTTGATTTAGGGGTCGGCGTCGGGGCGATGGTGTTTGGCCAAATCAGCCATTGGTTCGGCTATCCGAGCATTTATTTAGCTGCTAGCGGTTCGGTGCTCCTTTCGATGCTTGTCTATCTGTCGGTCTTGCATAAAGAACAATCGCTTCGCCCCAGGGAACGAAAAAACGCTTAGGGATAACCCCTAGGCGTTTTTTCTGCCCAGCGGCGCATCGAAACGGCCTTTGAGAGCGGCTCGTCACCGCCGGGAATGCACTTCGTAAATGGCGAATTTTAAGTAGTCGCCTTCTTCCGCGGCAAGGAGTTTCGGGTGGTCGTAGCCGGCGCCGTTCCAATATACTTGGCGCAGCACTTTTTTTGCGTCAAATGCCGCATCAGCGATCATTTCTTGAAATAGGTGCGGGCGGACGTGGTACGAGCAGCTTGATGTGACGAAAAAGCCGCCGTCTTTGACAAGCTTCAATCCGTTTAAGTTAATGTCTTTATAGCCGCGCAGCGCCTTCGGGACGGCATGGGCCGATTTCGCGAATGCCGGCGGGTCGATGATGACGACATCCCACTGTTTGCCGGCGCGCACTGATTCGCGCAAATAGTCGAAGGCGTTGGCGACGACAAATTCAACGTTCGTGAATCCGTTTAACGCGGCGTTCCGTTTCGCCGTTTCGATGGCATGTTCGGAAATATCGACGGCAGTAGCATGTTTTGCCCCATACAGACAAGCGTTTAGCATAAACGAGCCGGTATGGGTGAAGCAGTCGAGCACGGTTGTCTCCGGACCGATGAGCGGACGAAGAGCGGCGCGGTTTTGCCGTTGGTCGAAGAAAAAGCCGGTTTTTTGTCCGTTTTCAATATCGACGATGTATTTCACGCCGTTTTCCTCGATTTCGATTTCCGTTTCCGCTTCCCCGTACCAAAAGCCTTTTTCTTGTTTGAGACCCTCAAGCTCCCGAACGGACACATCGTTGCGCAAATAAATGGCCCTTGGGGCAAACACGTCAAGCAAGCCGCGCAAAATCCAGTCTTTCCGCCTTTCCATGCCGAGCGCCAAAATTTGCACAACAAGCACATCTTCATATTTGTCGACGATCAATCCGGGCAAAAAGTCGGCTTCGCCATAGACGGCGCGGCAGGAGCGAACGCCGGGAATCATCCGTTCACGGTACGCCCACGCCTGACGGATGCGGTCGATGAAAAAGCGCTCATCGAGTTCATCGTTTGGGTTTTGCGTCAAGACGCGGACGATGATTTGCGAAGCGGGGTTGATATATCCTTTCGCCAGCCAATAACCTTGATGATTGTAAACGTCAACGAAGTCGCCCGGCGTCGCATCGCCTTCGATGCGGTCGACTTCACTTCGAAAAATCCATGGATGCCCTTGCTCAAGCCGTTTTTTCCGTTCTCTTTTCAGGATGACCTTCGCCATCGTTTCCACTCCCATTCCGTCGTCAATTGCTGCGTTTCCATCATAGCGGATTGCAACGCATAGCGCAACGTCGGAGAAAAAAAGATTGACAATCGTTCGTGCCATGGTATGATTAAGTGTAAAGAAAACTGAAAATTGCACCATCATCCACTAGGGGGGCCTTTAGAAAGGCTGAGATCAAAGTGTGCCTTTGAGACCCTTAGCACCTGATCTGGGTAATGCCAGCGTAGGGAAGTGGAGGAGCAGCACAGCAAGGCTAGGCTTTGCCTTGCCAACGTCGCATGCCCACGCCGCTTTCTTTACGCCAATCGGCAAAGGAAGCGGCGTTTTTATTTTGCCAAAAAGGGGGAAAACGAATGTCATTTGCCAAACAATTGCGCCAAGCGGCCGATCCGATCTGGCAGGCGAGTTTCCGCCATCCGTTTGTTCAGGAGCTTGGCCAAGGGACGCTTGCGCGCGAGAAGTTTCGCTATTACGTGATGCAAGATGCCTATTATTTGCGCCATTTTGCCCGCGTGCAGGCGATCGGGGCGGCGAAATCGCCGGATTTGGCGACGACAGCCCGGTTGGCGCACCATGCACAAAGCACGTGCGAAGCCGAGCTGTCGCTGCATGAAACGTTCGCCGAGCTCTTGGGCATTACGGAAGAGGAAAGGGCGGCGTTCATTCCGGCGCCGACGGCGTACGCCTATACGTCGCACATGTACCGCGCGGCGTACGAAGGGCATCTCGGTGATGTTATCGCCGCCATTTTGCCGTGCTACTGGCTGTATTACGAAATTGGCGAGCGCTTGAAAATGTGCCGCCCGAATGATCCGATTTATGAAAAATGGATCGGCACCTACAGTTCGGACTGGTTCCGCTCGCTTGTGGAAGAGCAAATCGCGCGGCTTGACGACATCGCTGACGAGGTCACCGAAGAGGATCGCCATCGGATGAAGCAGCATTTCCTCATCAGCAGCGAATATGAGTACGAGTTTTGGGAGATGGCGTATCGGCTTGAGCAGTGGCCGTCGGCTGAATTGGCGGCGAGCCGTTGACGCAAGACAAGGAGGAGAACAGGATGGAAGTGAAGACAAAAGGGTTAAAATTGGCGGATATTTTAACGACGATCGTCATTGCGATTGTGTTTGGCATTATTTACAAATTATGGGGCCCGCTATATAGCGCGGTGGGAGCAGTAGGGTTTCATCTCGATCAACTCATTTACGGCATGTGGTTTATCGCCTCCTCGCTCGCTTATTTGCTCATTCGCAAGCCAGGGGTGGCGTTGCTCGCGGAGATTGCGGCTTCGTCCGGCGAGCTGATCATGGGATCGCAATGGGGGCTTGAAGTGCTCATTTACGGGGTCGTTCAAGGGCTGTTTGCCGAGCTCGTCTTTGCCGCCTTCCGCTATCGGCGCTTTGATGTGTTCGTTGTATCGCTCGGCGCGGTCGGGGCGACGATTGGCTCGCTCATCATGGACTTTTACAAAGGCTATATTGAGGCGCTCGCCCCATGGAATATGGCGCTCTTTTTGCTGGCGCGTTTTATCGGCGCCATCCTCATCTCCGGCGTGCTTGCTGTTTCATTGGCGAAAGCGCTCGAAAAAACCGGAGTGACGCAAATGTGGCGGCCGGCCTCGAAAGACGATTACGATGCATTGAACCGGTAAGGCGGCGAATGGCGATGAAACAAGCAATTGCGATTGATCGGCTGCGCCTGAAATTTCCCGGGAGCGACGGGCTGCTGTTTCGCGACTTGTCGCTTTCGATTGCCGAGGGGGAGAAAGTGCTCCTCCTTGGTCCGTCGGGATGCGGCAAGTCGACATTATTGCAAGTGATGGCTGGCATCATTCCCCACTCGATCGATGTGCCGATGAAAGCGGAGCGCCTTAAGCGGCCGGAACGGTGGGGCTATGTTTTCCAAGATCCTGATGCGCAATTTTGCATGCCGTATGCGGACGAGGAAATCGCTTTTGCCCTCGAAAATCGAAGCGTGCCGCGCCACGAGATGCCCGTCCGCATCCGTGCGCTGCTGAACCAAGTCGGTTTGGAGATCGCTCCGCATACTGATATTCATACGCTTTCCGGCGGGATGAAACAGCGGTTGGCGCTCGCTTCGGTGCTGGCGCTTGAGCCGGATGTCTTGTTTTTGGATGAGCCGACGGCGCTGCTTGATGAAGAAGGGACGAAGGCGGTATGGCAAACGGTGAAGAAGGTGGGCCGCGGCAAAACGGTCATCATCGTCGAGCATAAAATTGACCATGTGCTCGACTTTGTGGATCGCATTGTCTTGTTCGGCCGCGATGGGCGCATCATCGCCGACGGCGAGGCGAAGGCGGTGTTTTCCGACTATAAAGACGTCATTGCCGCTGAAGGGATCTGGTATCCAGGCGTCTGGGACGACTATGACCGGACGGCAAGGCAGCGAACTCGCCATCAAGGCGAGGAGCTTCTTCGCCTCGACCGTTTTCGCGGGTTCCGCGGCCGGGAGGCGAAAATCTATGTTCCTAAAGCAACGGTGCACGCCGGCGAATGGATTGCCGTCACCGGAAAAAACGGCGCCGGTAAAAGCACGTTGCTGCACGCGCTTATGCAACTCATCCGCACGGACGGAGAGTATATGCTGCTAGGCGCCGACATCAAGCGGCAACACCCGATCTACCGCCATATTGCGTTTGTTTTCCAAAATCCGGAGTGGCAATTTGTCGCCCATTCCGTCCGCGAAGAGCTCGCCTACTCGCTTCGGCTTGAAGGGCGGCCGGAAGCGGAAATCGAGGAAACCATCACCCGCCTGTTGCGTGAATTTGACCTTGTTGAGCAGCAAGACCAGCACCCGTACCAGCTGTCAGTCGGGCAAAAACGGCGGCTGAGCGTGGCTGCTTCGATCGTCGCCGGCCAACGCCTCTTTTTGCTTGATGAGCCGACATTTGGGCAGGATGCGAAAAACACGTTCGCGTTGCTGGCGATGCTTGAATCATACCGTGAGCAAGGGGCGGCGATCATCATGGTCACCCACGACGAGCAAATTGTCCGTCGTTTTGCGACGAGACGGTGGGTCGTTGAAGATGGAGCGCTTGTTCGCGATGAGCGCCTTGCTGCTGTGGAGCCTGTATTGGCCGAAGGAGGAACATGGCGATGAACTGGGACATTCAGCGCCGTGAAACATGGCTTTATGAAGCGAACCCGAGTTTGAAGCTCATTGTGCTCGTCATGCTCTTTTTTGCGGTGTTGTTCATTCATAACCCGAACGTGCTGATTAACGTTTCGCTCGCTCTCTTCGTTTTGTTTTGCTTTGGCACCGGCTATCCGGCGAATGTGTTGTTTTGGCTGTTTTTGCCGTTTTTCCTCGTGTTTGTTTCGACGGCTTCATCGATGATGATGTTTGGCGAGGGAACGACGACATGGTTTCGCTGGGGGCTCATCCATGTTACAGCGGAAAGTTTTTGGCGCGGGGTGCACATCGGGTTTCGCGCTTTGGCGCTTGGGCTTCTCGGCTTGATTTTTTCGCTGACGACCCGGCCGGTTCCGTTGTTTTATTCGCTCATGCAGCAGTTGAGACTGAAGCCAAAGTATGCGTACAGTTTTTTGGCGGCCGTTCGCCTATTGCCGATTATGCTTGAAGAGTTTCAGGCGATCCGCTATGCGTTAACAGTGCGCGGCGTGCCGAATAAGGGCGTCCTCAGCAAAATGAAGCGCTACGCCATTCCGCTGTTGTCGCAAAGCATCCGCCGCGCCCAGCGCATCGCCGTGGCGATGGAAGCGAAACAATTTTCCGGCAGCGGGCGGCGCACGTTTTATTATGAAATCGGGTTCGGCAAATATGATATTTGGCTTGTCGCCTTGTTTGCCGCTTTGATGTTCGCCGCCTACTATGTCGGTGTTCATTATCCGTATATTTCTATAAGCGATGTACGGTAGAAAGAAAGGGATGGCGATGGGGGTTCTCCATTTCGTTTCCACCGGGCGTCAGACGGTTGACGAATTCGCCGCGATTTGTGCGCACACCCATCCGTATGCCGACCTGATTCATATTCGCGAAAAAGGGAAGACGGCGCGTGAAGTGGCGGCGTTTGTCGCGGCACTGCTTCGCGTCGGGGTGCCGCTGCAAAAAATCATCGTCAATGACCGGGTTGATGTCGCCGCTGTCTACGGTGTCAAAGGTGTGCAGCTTGCTTATCACAGCCTGCCGGTCCGCGCCGTCCGCCGCTCGTTTCCGGACTTGACGGTTGGTTGCTCGGTGCACGGGTCGGAGGAGGCGAAACAAGCCGAACAGGATGGCGCTCACTTTTGTTTGTATGGCCATATTTTTCCGACGGACAGCAAGCCCGGTTTGCCGCCGCGCGGTCTGGACTCGCTTGCGGAAATCGTGGCCGCCGTGTCCATTCCAGTCATCGCCATCGGCGGCATTCACGCCGGCAACGCCCGTCGGGTGCTGGAAGCGGGCGCAGCCGGGGTGGCAGTATTGTCGGCTGTTTTTTTCGCTGCTGACCCCGTTGCTGAGGCCAAACGGCTGGCAGACATCGTGAAAGGGAGGGGATAGGGGATGACGCATTGGTATGACGTCGCCATCGTCGGCGGCGGAGTGATTGGGGCGGCCATCGGTTTTGAGCTCGCCAAGCGGCGGCATCGCGTCGCCATTTTTGAAAAAGGAACGATGGGAAGCGGGGCGTCAAGCGCGGCAGCCGGCATGCTTGGGGCGCAATCCGAGTTTTCGACGTCAAGCCCGCTTGTGCCGCTTGCCTTGCAAAGCCGAGCTCTCATGCCGGCCTTGGCTGAAGAGCTGAGGGAGAGGACCGGCATCGATATCGGCCTTGTCGAAAAAGGATTGATCAAACTAGCGACAACGGAAGAGGAAGCAGACGATCTCTATCGCCATTATACATTTTGGCGGGGCATAGGCGAACCGGTGCAGTGGCTCACGAAAGGGGAGGCGCTTGAAATGGAGCCGCGTCTTGCGGCGGAAGCGCTTGCCGGCGCGATGTACATCCCTGGCGATGGGCAAGTGAGCGCTCCGGATTTGGCCGCTGCTCTCGCCTATGCCGCCGCCTCCGCCGGCGCTTGTCTGTACGAGTATACGGAAGTGTTCGACATCCGTTCCGACAGCAGTGGGCATGTGGTAGACACAACAGGCGGGACGTTTGCCGCCGAGGCGGTCGTCATCGCTTCCGGCGCTTGGGCGGCGCGGCTCGGCGCGCGGGTCGGGCTTTCGCTTTCCGTTTATCCGGTCAAAGGGGAATGCGTCATGGTGCGCACTCCGGTTCCGTTGTTAAAAACGACTGTATTTGCGAAAAACGGCTGCTACATCGTTCCGAAATCAGGAAACCGGCTGCTCATCGGAGCGACGTCCACGCCCGGCACGTTCGATCGGCGCGTATCGGCCGGTGGGGTGATGAACTTGCTTCACCGCGCCGCCCACCTTGTTCCGGACATCGAACAGGCGGAATGGGTGGCATCATGGAGCGGCATTCGGCCGCAGACCGAAGACGGCTTGCCTTATCTAGGCGAGCATCCGGAGCGGCGCGGCTTATTCGTCGCTGCCGGCCATTACCGGAACGGCATTTTGCTCAGCCCATTGACCGGTCTGCTTGTCGCCGACTTAGTGGAGCGGAAAGAGACGGCGTTTGATCTTGCGCCATTTTCGTTGACACGCCATATCGGAAAGGTGGGGGTGGAATGACGTTAGTGATTAACGGGGAGACGGTCGCCGTGCCCGACGAGGTGAAAACGGTGGGCGATTTGCTTGCCCATTTCCGGCTTGAGAACAAGCTTTGCATCGTCGAAGTCAATGTCCGCATCATCCAAAAACATGAGTATGGGACGACGGTGCTATGCGATGGTGATCGCGTGGAAATCGTTCATTTTGTAGGAGGCGGTTGATGATGTTGAAAATTGGCCCATATGAATTTTCTTCGCGGCTGTTGCTCGGCACGGGCAAATATCCGAGCTTGGACGTGCAAAAAGAAGCGGTGGAAGCATCAGGGGCGGAAATTTTAACGTTCGCCGTCCGGCGGATGAACATCTTTTCCCCGGAGCAGCCGAACTTTTTAGAGCAGCTCGATTTAAGCAAATATAAGCTTTTGCCGAACACCGCCGGGGCGAAAACGGCCGAAGAAGCGGTGCGCATCGCCCGACTCGCCAAGGCATCCGGATTGTGTGATATGATAAAAGTAGAAGTGATCGGCTGCGACAAAACGCTCCTCCCAGACCCGATCGAGACGTTGAAAGCGGCGGAAATGCTGCTTGAGGAAGGGTTTATCGTGTTGCCGTACACATCCGATGATGTCGTGCTGGCGAAGCGGCTAGAGGAGCTTGGCTGCCATGCGATCATGCCGGGCGCCTCGCCGATCGGGTCCGGGCAAGGCATCATCAATCCGCTCAATTTGAGCTTTATCATTGAGCAGGCGAACGTGCCGGTCATTGTCGACGCCGGCATCGGTGGACCGGCGGACGCGGCGCTGGCGATGGAGCTTGGCGCGGATGGGGTGCTCTTGAACACCGCTGTTTCCGGCGCGGCCGATCCAGTGAAAATGGCGAAAGCGATGAAGCTGGCGGTGGAAGCGGGCCGGCTCGGCTATGAAGCCGGACGCATCCCGAAAAAACGGTACGCGTCAGCGAGCAGTCCAACGGAAGGAATGAGTGTTGTTTGAACGAACGGTATTCCCGGCAGCAATTGTTTGCACCGATTGGCGTGGAAGGGCAAAAGAAAATACGGGGAAAGCATGTCGTGTTAGTCGGCGCCGGAGCGCTCGGCACAGGCAACGCCGAAGCGCTCGTTCGCGCCGGCATCGGCAAATTGACGATCATTGACCGCGATTACGTCGAATGGAGCAACTTGCAGCGCCAGCAGCTTTACAGCGAAGCGGATGCGAAGGAGCGGCTGCCAAAGGCGATCGCCGCCAAACGGCGCCTTGAACAAATCAACAGCGAGGTTGAGATCGAGGCCATTGTCGGCGACGCCGGCCCGGAAGAATTGGAAACGATCGCCCTCAAGCAACGCCCTGACTTATGGATCGATGCGACAGACAATTTTGATACGCGCCTTGTCATCAATGACGTTGCCTACAAGTACAACATTCCGTGGATTTATGGCGCTTGTGTCGGCAGTTACGGTTTAAGCTGCGCCTTCATTCCGAACCGCACGCCTTGTTTGTATTGCTTGCTTGAAACGGTGCCGCAAGGGGGATTGACGTGCGATACGGCCGGCATTATCAGCCCAGCGGTGCAAATGGTTGTCAGCTATCAGATGGCTGAGGTGTTAAAAATTTTAGTGGAGGACTGGTCGGCGCTCCGCGGCAAGCTCGTTTCGTTTGACCTTTGGACGAACGAATATGCCGCCATTCGGATTGATGGGGTGAAAAAGGACAGTTGCCCGACGTGCGGACGTTATCCATCTTATCCGTTTCTTTCCTATGAACAACGGACGAAGACTGCCGTCTTGTGCGGGCGCGATTCCGTGCAAATCCGTCCGCCTGCTTTGCGCCAGTACGACTTGAATGAATTGGCGGAGCTGTTTCGCCGCCAAGGGCTTCAAGCGGAAGCGAACCCGTATCTTGTCTCCGTTTCGCTTGGTGACAAGCGATTGGTTGTCTTTCGCGACGGCCGTGCGCTTGTGCACGGCACGAAAGACGTGCAGGAAGCCAAAGCCATTTATTATCGCTATTTAGGCTAAAGCGAGACCCCATGCATTGGCGGCCGCTTTCGTCTTAATATGGCAATGTCATCAAACTGTCAAATCCATGTCCTTCCTCTCCCCTTTTTTTCGCCATCTATATGGTATGATGAAAGCGGGGATGGAAAGGGAGGGAGAAGGAATGGACGAGTGGTCGGTGACGTTCAACATTGCCTCATTGCTTGTTCTTGTGTATTTCATTGGTTCTTGTTGGTTTGAGTCATGATGTGAAGGTGTCCCAAAAGGATCGGGACACCTTTTCTTATTTGTTATTTGCTGTATAAATTCAACACGATCAAAACGATCTATTGCTCCCTGCTTAGGAGAGCACGGTCTTTTAAGACAGCCATGTTTTCATTCAAGAAACTGGATTTATGGTGGAAGAAAAACCGCCAGCTGTAGTCAGTTGGCGAAAAATTTGTTATATTTAAAGTAAGGAGGGCAACGCCGGCTTCCGCCGGCCGCGCGCTCCGTGCAGCCAACGTTGTTTCCATAAGCATGATTCGGCGGAAAAATGGATATGAATAACATCGTCACCATCCATAGGAGTGTGAAGATTCATTGGAAGAGTGGCCGTTAAGGTTATTCGGGTGGTTTTTCCTCTCCCTGCTTGCCAATGTGCTGTTCGCTTCAGCAGAAGCCGCGTTTTCCCTGGCAAGCAAGGCACGGTTGCGGCATTATGCGGAAGAGCATCTGCACAATAAGCGCCTCCAAGCGGTGATCGGTCAGCTTGACCGCGTGTTGTTGGCGCTTGCTGTGGCCAACCGCTTCACCAACGTCGTGACGGTCGTGCTGTTTACGGACATCGCCGTTTCGTTGCTTGGGGAACAGATGGGCTTGTTTGCCACGCTGGCGGTGATGACCGTATTATTTGTCGTCTTCGGTGAAATTTTGCCAAAATCGATGGCGAAAGAGCATGCGGAGCAGCTCGCCATCCGATACGCCAGTCTTGCCTATGCGCTGATGAAGTTGATGACGCCGGTTACGGCGTCGCTCCAAGCCTTAAAAGATCGAATCGCCAAGAGGTTCGCCAATGGGGTGGCTGTGCCGGCTGTGACGGAGGAAGATATTAAAGTGATGGTTGAGCTGAGTGAAGAGGAAGGGGTCATTGACAACAAAGAAAAAGAATTGATCCAACGTTCGCTCGATTTTGATGAAATTTTGGTCGGAGAAATTTTCACGCCGCGCGCTGATATGGTGGCGGTGGAAGTGAACCAGCCGATTGAAGAGATTCGCGACGTGTTTTTGGAAGAGAAATATTCCCGCATCCCGGTTTATGAAGGGGATATTGACAACGTGATCGGCATTTTGTCGGAAAGCGACTTTTTCAGCGAGCTTGTGCAAAAGCGGGAGGTGCGCATCCGCGATTTGTTGCGCCAGCCGTTGTTCGTTGTCGAGTCCATGAAAGTGTCCGATCTCCTGCCGGAGCTGCAAAAAAGCAAAGTGCATATGGCGATCGTCGTCGACGAGTTTGGCGGCACCGCTGGCTTGATTACGCTCGAAGATATTCTCGAGCAAATTGTCGGCGAAATATGGGATGAGCATGATGAGGCGGTGAAAACGGTGCGTCAAATCGACGAGCACAGCTTCGAGTTCAGCGCCGAACTGCCGCTGGATGAATTTTGCGAAGTGATGAACATCGACGTGCCAAAGAGTGAATCGCATACGTTGGGTGGCTGGATTTTTGAGATGTTTGAGCGCATTCCAGCCGTCGGCGAAACGTTGCAATATGGATCGCTGACGTTCACCGTCCGCCAAGTCGACAATCGCCGTATTCGCAAAGTGCTTGTCTCATTGAGCCAACCGCTTGCCGAGCAGGCGGGAGGCGCCTGATTCGCTCCCCGTTCCCATATGAAAGCGCCCCGGGCTGACGGCCCGGGGCGTTTGCCATCTATATGAAGTTGTTCGTTAAGGCGGTTATTGAATGTTGCCGAATTGGCCGCCAAGTTGTTGCTGAGCCATGGCGACAAGACGTTTCGTAATTTCGCCGCCGACCGAACCGTTCGCGCGAGAAGTCGTGTCAGCGCCGAGGTTCACACCAAATTCTTGGGCGATTTCGTACTTCATTTGATCAATGGCTTGTTGAGCACCAGCGACTAACAGTTGGTTGTTGTTATTGTTGCGTGCCATCGTTGATCATCTCCTCTTAAAAATTTTTGATGGTTGGGGTGGTTGGATTTGCACCAACACTTCACGTTGCAAGGCATGTGCCAAGCTTGGCTGAACCCACCGGCCCACCCGCTTTTGGCTTCGCCAGCGTCCCTGTTGCAACGGATGGGTGGTTTCGCTGGCGGTACTCATAGTTTGGGACGTTTTTTGCCTGTTATGCATGGGGAGAATATGGGAATTTTTAACGTTTTACCGCTGTCACCATTAGGGAATATGTAAAGATAAGGAACATCCTAGAGGAGGAAGCAACATGAATGTATGCCCGCTGTGCAACGGGCTGCGCCGGGTGACGGTGTATTGTAGCTACTGCCGTCAACCAATGGAAGATCATGGGAAAGTTACAGATTATTTCGATGACTACAGCCCGTACATGGATGCGGACGTCATGAAACTTGTCGACGGCTATTTGCGCACGTATACGAATCATGAATGTGTTCATTTGTTTTACTGTCCGACTTGCCATGAGGAGGAAGTGCGTTTTATCAAGGAATAAGGCTGTTGATGGAGTGGAAAGGAAAGGCGTTCCGTTTTTTTCGGAACGCCTTCGAATGAATCTATATGAACAACAATGGGGGGTTACTTTTCATCCGCCGCCCGGATGCGCCGTTCCGTTTCAACGTCAAAGAAATGCGCTTTGTTCATATCAAGCGCCAGGTCAATCCGGTGGCCCGGCTTGATTTCCGTGCGGGCGTCGATGCGAGCGACCAATTCTTGGTTGTCGATGCTAAAATAAATCATCGATTCAGCGCCAAGCAGCTCGGCGACTTCGACGAGAGCGGTGACTTTCGTCGCCGGAGATGCTTCAAGGAAGAGCGGTTCGTCGTGAATGTCTTCCGGACGAATGCCTAAAATCACTTCCTTGCCGACATACCCTTGCTCACGCAGCACTTTCATTTTTCCTTCCGGAATGCCAAATGATGTTTGGCCGACGACAAACTTGCCGTCTTGGAGCGTTCCACGAAGGAAGTTCATGGCCGGTGAACCGATAAAGCCGCCGACAAAAATGTTTTCCGGTTTTTCGTATACTTCGCGCGGCGTTCCGACTTGCTGGATGACGCCGTCTTTCATGACGACAAGACGGGTGGCCATTGTCATGGCTTCCGTTTGGTCGTGGGTGACGTAAATGGTCGTCGTTTCCAAGCGCTGATGGAGCTTCGCGATCTCCGAGCGCATTTGCACCCGCAGTTTCGCATCCAAGTTCGAGAGCGGCTCGTCCATTAAAAACACTTTTGCATCGCGGACGATGGCCCGTCCCAATGCCACGCGCTGCCGTTGCCCGCCGGAGAGCGCTTTCGGTTTGCGGTCCAAATATTGCTCGAGCCCAAGAATGCGCGCCGCCTCGCGGACGCGTTTTTCAATTTCCGCTTTCGGGAATTTGCGCAGTTTTAAACCGAACGCCATGTTGTCATAGACGCTCATATGTGGATACAGGGCGTAGTTTTGGAACACCATGGCGATGTCGCGGTCTTTCGGCGGCACATCGTTCATTCGTTTGCCGTCGATGTAAAGATCGCCTTTGGAAATTTCCTCAAGGCCGGCGATCATCCGCAACGTGGTGGATTTGCCGCAGCCGGACGGGCCGACAAATACGATAAACTCTTTGTCTTGAATATGTAAATTGAAGTCTTTGACGGCGACCACATTGTTGTCGTAAATTTTGTAAATATGATCAAGAATGAGTTCTGCCATAACCATCCTCCTCATCGCCGAAATCGTTTTCTTGCCATTAGTGTATAGAAAAATAGGAACATTCGTAAATGGACGAGGTGCACAAAAAATGCCGCCGATTTTCGGCGACATGACAAAAAAGCGGGGGATTACGAACGGCGCCGGTGCAAGATAGCCAAATAGACGGCTGCCGCCCCTTTGAACCGTTTGATGTCAACACCAGTTTGCTCCGTCCATTTATCGATTCGATATTGCAAACTATTGCGGTGCATATACAGCTTTTTCGCTGCCATCGAGACGTTTAAGTTGCATTGCAAAAACGTCTCCATCGCCCGCACTTCCTCCTCGTCGAATCCGTCAAGAAACGAGAGGGTCCGGCGGGCTTTCTCACTGACTGCTCCTTCTTCAAAGAGCGGAAGCGGAATGACGTCTTCCCATTCGTACACCGTTCGTTTCGGCCAAAAGCGCCGAGCGGCGGAAAAACACTCTTTTTCAAGGAGAAACGATTCATATAGCCGTTCATCGACGGAGCGGATTGGGCCGATCAATAAATGAAGGGCAGTATAAAAATCAGCGGCGAGCGCCTCAGCCATGTCCGCTAACGAAGGCGGCTCCGTCGTCCGCTTTTGTTTCGCTTCGACGATCAGCCCGCGCCGATCTTGTTCCCAGACGATGGCAACCGGGGAGGAAAATAAGCCGCGAACGGCGTCAGCAAACTCCTCTTTGTTGGCGATCGGCCGGCTGGCTGTAAAATGAATGAACCGGCAATACGGAGCAGCGAGCCGAGCGAGCGCGGCTGGGTCGCCGGTTGCCATCCATCGTTTCCATGCCCGCTCCTCTTCGCTTTCCGGTTCGCGTCGGCGCTCGGCGGGGGTGAAAAAAAGCGCCAGCAATCGCCGCTCCTGCTCTGTCAATCGATGCTTGGCGATGCCGATCTCATCACCATCGGCGGTATAAAACCATTCGTAATCTTCGGGGTGTTCCGGCTGACCGTTGATGACGATGTCCCCTTCATAAAGCGATTCGAGCTCTTTTAGCATCGCGGCGCACCACTTTCCGTCAAGGATGATGTCACGCCGAAGAGGAATCGGCGTTGTTTTCATTATACCAAATCCCCGCGAATGGAAAGAAAGACAATGGATGAAAGCGGGAAAGCCGCAGGATGAACGGGCGGCTTGGCCAACAGCGGTCGTTTCGAACGATCCCTGCCTAACGCATTGGCGGAGAGGCTTCATAAAACAAAAGGCCGACTTTCCCGAGGCGGGAAAATCGGCTCCGTTTACTGGCCGGCTTCGTACGGCGGCTCTTCTTTGACAAGATCGCGCGCTTCCTCCATGTTGACGTCATCGCCGTGGCCGTACACAGCACCTCCGGCCATCCCTTCGTTGATCATGCGGTCGATGTCCATATAGTATTCATCGCGCCCTTCGTACAATGAATCCCGGCGCTTGGCTTCATTTCGTTCCATCATCTCGCTCCTTCCTCTCATCGTTTTTCCTAAAGTTTGTCCAAAAGAGGCATACGCTATCCATGCCATTCATATGGATGAAAGAGGACAAGCGGCAAGAAAGGGGCGGCACGCGATGATCATGCTGATCAAAAAATTGCTCGAAACAACCGCCGCGGCGGAAGAAAAAGCCCGGCAGCTCGCTGAGATGGAAACGGATGAGGCATGGGCGGTCTATTTGGCTGAAGCCGAGCGGCAGCGTAAACTTTGGCAATACGTGCATTATTTAGTTGCTGGGGCTAACGCCGACGGTCGAGCGGAAAGAGAGCAAAGCAAAGCAGGCGCACCTCGTTGTGATCTCTTGCAAGCCATGGCGGCGGCTGAGTGGGAAAAAGCGATGTTATGCCAGAACGTCTGCCAAAGCTTAAATGGAGCCGCCAAACAAGCGGTTGATGCTGTGTTCCGCCAGGCGCTTCGCTACAGCGGCCAGTTTCTAGCTATGGCGTACGATGAGCGAGCTCGGCAAACAGCTGATTGAGCCTCTCAAGCCGCCGTGCCTCAATCTCCGGCTCATCAAACACCATCGGCTTGGCGTTGATTTCATAAATGTAAAGCTCGCGTTCGCTTCCGACGCCGATGTCGGCGGAAAACTCGCCGACAAAGCCAAACCGTTCGCCAAGGCGTGCGCCGCTCAAGGCAATAAGCCGCTCGAGCGCCGCTTCATCGATGCGTTCCTTGACTTCTTTGTACGGGAGGATGGTTCCGCCATGAAACACATGGGTCGTCACTGACTCGACGTCGGCCGAACGAACACCGATGCCGGTGATCGTATGGCGGCCGTTGTGCCAATGGGCGAGCACGCGCAAATCGTAGCGGCGTCCATTCCACTCGTTCGTTTCAGCCAATGCTTGGGCGATGTAGCGGCCGGACTGAATGAGTGATGCGAGCGCATCGAGCGAGCAGAACCGTTTTTGGCCGCCCGGATATTCGCAAATGGCTTCCGTCTCTGACAAGGCGGTGAGACGAAACAGCCCCATTCCTCTGGCGCCGTCATCCCGCTTCAAGTAAATGCAGCTGTATTGGCGGAGCCAAGCGCGAAGATCGGCCGCTGTTTGGACAGGCGCCGTCGGCAATAGATGCGGCCAGAGCCGGCGGTCGGACCGCAGCGCGTCATAAACGTCCGATTTGCGGAAAAAAGAGCGGTTGACAAGTGGAACGCCATGGGCGCTCAACTGGGCAGCCGCCGTTTGAAACGGCTCGCTTTCTTCTTCTTCGCGGCTTTTTACTCGATTGTAGACGACATCGGGCAGTGGAGCGGCCGCTTCGATGAAACGATGAATCGTCGGAACGAATACATATCCGGAGACCGTTTTCTCTCCGATGCCGGCGGCCGCACTGACGACGGAGATGCCGCCGGCTTTGTGGATGGAGCGGATGACGGTTTCAAGCCACGGCTTTTTCCCAGCCAGCAAAGCGGAAAGGGACGAGGCGCTGACCAGCACGCCGACGAGCGGTCCCACCCGTCCATATTGCTCGCTTACGGGAAAGACGAGATCGGGAAGGACAGCGGCGGGAGCAACCCAGCCGCTGCCGAATCGATAAGGGCTGCCCGGACTGTTGCACACCCACTCCCCGATGTCAGGACGGTAGCCGATCGTCAGCATGGCCAAAGCGCCTCGGGTTCGGTGATGGCTGTTTTGCTGAGGTGGACGGCGTAAGCGAGCGGCAACCGCGCTGTTCGTTCGTCTGCGTCCTTTAATTTTGGATGCTTAAAAATCGACCGTCCGGGTTTGGAATTGGCTTCAAACATCCAAATCCTTCCTTGTTGGTCAACACCAAGGTCAAAACCGATTTCGCCGATCAACGTTTCTGATGCTTCATCAAGGCAACGGCTGAGCGTAAGGGCGGCGTCAGAAAGACGGGCGAGCATGATTTCGCGCTCGACGGCATCCGGGAAAATTTCTTCCAGCGTTTTGACGATGCCTCCGCTGTTCATATGGGTCGTGATGCTTTGTTTTCCAGCAATTTTGGCGGCGATGGCGCTCACTTGCCATATGCCGTGTTCGTTTTTGTTAACGTGAACGCGGAAATCAGCCGGTCGGCCGTTGACGGCAAGAAGCGGAACCGCTTGTTGGATGACATAGCGGTGAAGCGGCGCATGGGCGAGCAAATGATGCCACACCGCCATGGCGGTCGGAAACAGCACTGTTTGGATTTCTCCGCTTTCATCGCGGAACCGGCATTCATAGGCGTTTTTTTTCGCTACATGATAAATGCCGCGGCCGAGGCTGCCGTCGGCCGGCTTGATGTACGCTTCACGGTAGCGGGCAAGAAACTGCTCAATGGTGTGCTGCGTCACGTGGGCGGACGTCGCCGGCAAATACGGCTGCGCCTTCGGATGAAGAGCGAGCCGGCGGTAAATGTCCCATTTGTTGAAAAAACACCCGTTAAAGATCGGGATGCCGTAGGTGGTTTGCAACGTCTTCGTCATCGTTTGAAACGCTTCCTCCTTTTCGACGCGCCGGTTTGGCAGCCGGTTGTAAACGACATTCGGCAACGGCACCGTATGGCGTTCCCAGCCGCGCTCAGTGTAAAAATAGCCGTTCGTCATGCCGTTTTCCCAGTCAATATGGGGCGCGCCAAACAAAAAGGCAAATCCGCCGACTTGCTTTTCTTGCGCCAGCAGCTTGGCAAAAAAGAAGCTCCGGCTGCCGACCGGGCGGTGGAGCGACTTTGTGAATCCGGCGGTCAAAATGCCGACAAGCGGCCCGAAGTGAACAGCTTCATCGGTCAAAAAGACATGAACGTCAGCGGCAAATGGGATCGACAAGCATCGGGCAACGTCATGCGACACAATCACACGGTCGACAAGACGGGGGGAAGAAATGACCCGGCATGGGGTGACAAGGCTGCCGAACGCGGCTGATGTTTGCCTAGATGCTTGGAGCGTGGCGGGAAGAATCACTGTATTTGTTTGTTTTTCGTCAATGATCAACGTGTAGGTCATTGGCTTTTTCCCCCTCTGGCCAAAAACAAGCAATACCGAAGCGGCGCTTCGTACAGTTCGTTTTGTTGCTCCGGGGGCAGAAGATGCGCCACTTTTCTCCCCGGCTTGGAATTGACATCCAAAATCCACACCGCCCCGTTGTCGGTCGCACCAAGATCCAAGCCGATTTCAAACAAAGGTCCGAACGTGTGATCCATATAAACTGGCAGCGTGCGGATGATCGTCTCAACGCCATCGAGCACGAAGAGACGTTTTGAAGAGGAAAGGCGGTCGAGCCACTCGGAAAACGGACGAATGTCCGCGCCGGCGCGGACGTTGGCCACCCATGCCCCTGGTCGGCCGACTCGCACGGCCCGCACCCGCTCCACCCAGTGTCCGTTTTCATCCTTTTGCAAAAGAATGCGGAGGTCAAACGGTTCACCCTCCGGGGTCGATAGCTGAAGCAATGGCTGCAGGACATACTCGCCGCGGCGGCTCCAAGAGGCGAGGAGTTGTTCCAGCTCGCTTCGGCGGGCAATGACGGCCTGTTCTTGACCGTGACTGTCTTGGACGGACAGCGCCTTCCCTTTCTTTTGAAAGATGCCAATACCGCGTCCTCCGGAGCCGTGCACCGGCTTGGCGATGGCGGCTTGTTCGCGGCGGAGAAGCGCAAGCACATCATCGGCGCGCTCAAGACGGACAGTCGGAGGCACGTATGCGGACAAGAGCGGGTGAGAGGAGAGCGCTTCATATACGTCCCATTTGCCCGGCAGGCCATAGCCTAAAAACGTGAGGTCAGGTCGCTGCTTCAACCAGTTCATAATCGGTTTTGCTTTTTTGGACCGCTCATCATGGCCGTAAAAGCAGCGGTCATATAAAAATGGCGGAATGGCAAAGACGGCGTTTGTCCATTCGTTCGTTTCCTCTTGAAAGAGAAAGCCGCGGACGTTTTCCGTCTGCGGATCGATCGATAGCGGTGAAAAGCGGCAGACGGAAATGCCGTAGCGTCTGGCGCGTTTCGCCACCTCCGTGCAATACGTGTGGTCTTGCTGTTCGTCAAGGGTGACAAAACCGAGTGAAAGCAAAACGGTTCACTCCTTTTCTTCCATCAATGTCAAACTATAGTCGATGATCGCCTTCGCCGACGGGCGGACCGATTGGTAGGAAGCGGCCATATCCGTCTGTTTCGACGGCTTCGTATTCACCTCGATGATCCACGGCTGGCCATGGATGTCAATGGCAAGATCAACGCCAAACTCTCCATACAGTCCTTCCGCTTCCGAGGCGAGAACGGCAGCGGATTCCAGTGCGATTTCTCTCAGAAGCTGTTTTTGCTGGAACGCGTCAACTCTCGTGTACCACTTCCGCAAGACGTCATTGACCGCCATCAGTTCTCCGCCGCGGGCAAGGTTGGCCACGAATTGGCCGGGCGGCGCGATGCGGGCGACGGCGGAAGTGACGCGCCAATCATGGTGGCGGACGCGATGACAAAGCAGGCGAAAATCGACCGGGCGGCCGTCGAGGGTGCGAAGTTCAAGCCCTTGTTGGATGATCATCGGCGTTCGGATTTGTTGCCGCAAAGCGGAAGCTAAAGCGTCCATCGAACGATATACGGCCGTTGAAGCGGAAGTGGAATGGCGAAGACAAATTCCGTCGTCCGAATGTTGGAGGCAGAAAATCCCTCGCCCTTGGCTGCCATAGATCGGCTTGAGAAAGACGGATGGGAAAGCGTCAAGGAACGCCTCAAGCGTATGTTGACCGCTCCAGAGCGCCGTTTTCGGCAAGTGCGGGTGCAAGTACTCGTGCCGCTCAAAATGGCAGTGCACTTCCCATTTATGCAAAAAGCGATGGTTGAACATCATCCCGTTTTCTTCGGCAAGCCGGGCGAGCAGCTCGGCAAACAAAGGGGAGCGTTCGAGCTTGCGCGAGTGAAGGCGATTGTAAACGACATCGGCTGGAGGCACGTCCCGCTTGCCCCATCCGCTTTCGGTCCACTGATAGCCGACTCCCTCTAAGTAAAGCGCCGGCGAGGATACGTAAAAAAAGAGACCACGCTTTCTAGCATATGCCGCCAATTCCTCGCAAAAATGATGGATGGATCCAAAGGCAGCCCGTTCACTTGTTTCATTGATTTCCGTCAGCACAGCCATCGTTCGTTGTTTGCTCATCGCAGTCCCTCATTTGCGCATTCGTCAGGCAAGCTCTATAATGAACAATTAGGCAAACGTTTATATCGCCATCGTATGATGACGGACGCCGTTTGGTGACAGCGGCGGGGACGGAAGGAGAAGAGGATGGAAACGTTCGTTTATTTGCTGTTTATGGTGGCGGTCGGGGCGCTCATTGGCGGGGTGACGAATTTGATCGCCATCGTGATGCTGTTTCGCCCATATGAGCCGATGTACGTGTTTGGCAAACGGCTGCCGTTTACGCCGGGATTGATTCCAAAGCGGCGGCGGGAGCTGGCCGAACAGCTCGGGAAAACGGTCGTGGAACATTTGGTGACGCCGGAAGGATTGCGGCGCAAACTCATGGATCCGTCCTTTACGGCCGAGATGGCCGAGTGGGGGCGGGAATGGCTTCGAAAGTGGCTTGCGCGCAAAGAAACGCCGGCTGAGTTGCTTGAACGCCTTGGTATTCGCTCTCCCGCCGAGCGGCTCGAGGCGATGGCGGCCGAGCAAGCTGAGCGAGCGTACGAACGGTGGAGCGAAACGTGGCGTCTGCGGCCGATACGCGATGTATTGCCAGCGGAGTTGAAGCAGACAATGGAAGCGCGCGTCGAAAGTCTAGCGGGTTATTTGGCCGACAGGACGCTTGACTACTTTCGCAGCGAGGAGGGAAAGCAGCAGATTTCCAGCATGATCGAGCGTTTTTTCCAAGAGCGCGGGATGGTTGGAAATATGCTGCAGATGCTGCTTGGCAATGTCCATTTCGTCGATAAGGTGCAGGCGGAGCTCGGTAAATTTTTGCGCCATGCTGGCACAAGAGAGGTGCTCTCCCGCCTTCTTTGGACGGAGTGGAACAAATGGTTGGACTATCCGCTCGCAACCGTGGAAGAGATGATCGGCCGCCGGCGCATCGATGAAGCGGTGCGGTCGGCTGTCCGCCGCTTGGTGCAAAGCGGCGGATGGCTGAACCGTCCGCTTGCCGAACTGCTCGCCCCATACGAACAGCCCTTGTTTGGTCGTCTCATCCCGCAGGCGGCGGAAGCAGCCAGCCGCCTGCTTAGCGGCAAGATTGAGGCAATCGTGGCGCAGCTTGGGCTTGAAGATATCGTCCGTGAACAAGTAGAGTCATTTTCGTTGCAACGGTTGGAAGCGATCATTTTATCGATCGCCCGCCGTGAACTAAAGATGATTACGTATTTGGGCGCCTTGCTTGGCGGGCTGATCGGCGCCGTTCAAGGCGTCATTGGCTTATGGCTGTAGGCTGTGGCATATCGCCGTCAGATGGCGCATACGTTAGAACGTGAACGATATTCGTATAGGAGGCTCTTTTTATGTCTGAACCCCTTCATGCGCTCGCTAGACAGCTTGAGCAGGCGATTCGGGCGAGCGAGCCGTTTCAGCAGCTGAAACGGGCATACGAAGATGTCCGCCGAGATGAAATCGCCTATCGAATGTTCGCGAATGTCCGCGACATCCAGCTTCGGCTCCATGAAAAACAGATGCGCGGGGCGGCCATTTTGCCTGATGAAATCGAACAGGCGCAAAAGGCGATGGCGCTCGCCCAGCAAAACGAGAAACTCGCCCGCCTGATGGCGCTCGAGCAGCAAATGAGCATAACCATTGCCGAGGTTCAGCAAATCGCCATGAAGCCGCTTGAGGAGTTGCACCGTTCATTCATGGAAGGAAGATAGGAAAAACACCCGGTCGGGTGTTCTTTTTTTGTCCGTTTCGTCATAGTCATGAAAATGATAAGGAATGCAAAGCCGCCGCCAGCTTGCTGGCGGCGGCAAGAGAGGTTGAGACGGACAAAAGGGGGAGACAGCCGTGTATAAGCTGTTGGCGCTCAACATTGACGGAACGATTTTAAAAAACAACGGCCGCCTGCCGCGCGAAACGAAAGAGGCGGTCGACTATGTGAAGAAAAAAGGAGTTTATGTTACGTTAATCACGAGCCGCAATTTGCTTTCCGCCCGCAAAGTGGCGAAAGCGCTGCGGCTTGATGGGATGCTCATTGCATTCCAAGGAGCGATGATTGCCAGAACGCTTGATGATAGGCTGTTTGACGCCGTGATCCCTGAGGAGCGGACGTTTAATATCGTGCAAATTTTGGAAAACTTCAACTGCAACATCCGCCTCATGCATGAGCGGTATTCGCTCGGCAATCGGAAGAAAGTGAAGAAAAACCTTGTCGTGCAAACGGTTCTCTCCTCAAGCGACCCGTTTTTCTATCCGACCCAATTTGTCGACTCGCTTGGCGACGTGTTGATGGACGAACCGATCGCTGTGCCGAAAATTGATGTATATTTTGCTACAGACGAAGAGAGGGATGCAGCGGCCGCTTTATTGACGAAATCGATTCCGTCCATTGATATGATTATGCAGCCAAACGGAAAAATGGAAATTGTCCCGCAAGGAGTGTCTAAACTAGCGGGGTTGCGCCGGCTGGCTCAACATATCGGCGTATCGTTGAAAGAAACGGTGATGATCGGTGACGGCCTTGACGATTTGCCGGCGATTGAAGCGGCTGGGCTCGGCGTCGCCATGGGGAACGCGCCGCTTGAGGTGAAGCGGGCGGCCGACTGGGTGACGCGTTCGAACGAACAGCTCGGCGTCGCCTACATGGTGAAAGAACATTTCCGCAAACAGCAACGGATCGAGTTTTTGCAAAAACTCAAAACGAAACAGTAAGAAGCTTGAGCGGGGAGCGAACCGTGAGCGGACAACTGGCGCTTGCCGTTTTCACGAAAATCATAAAAATGAGGCCGGAGCGAATGCCCGGCTTTTTTAATCTATATAAGTTGCAATAAAGATTTTCCGATTGTTCGATTCTGTTTTCCTTCATAACAAGTCATTTTGATAGAATGCAGCGGGCGCTCTACTGGATGTAAAACAAAGTTTCAACTTATATAGTTGGCCGGGCGGGAGTCATTTCCATAAAGTCGGTGGCAAAGGTGCATTCTTCCGCTTGACGAAGGAAACAGCCGTTCAGTACACTGAAAGAAGTTTGAAAGAAAAGGTGATGAACGTGCGGATCGAAATTCAAGGACTGCCGCATCCGGAACGGTTTCAGCGCCCGCTCGAAGTGATGACCGAGCTGTTCTTCGAAGCGCCGGAGCTGTTGTTCGCGCCGCTTCCCGAGGCCGATATGGCCGCTATGTTTTCCGTCAAGGAAGACGGGTGCATCGCTGTTTCTGGGACGCTTCTCGACAAGACGTCCGGGCGCGTGGAGGAAGCGCGTCATGAATGCAGCACGCCGGCGGATGCTGACGGGAAAACGTACGAAAAACAGCTGAAAAACGCCGTTTTGCATGTCTATTTGACGTTGCTTGAGCGTTCTACCGGCCTCATTCAGCCGTGGGGCGTGCTGACCGGCGTGCGTCCGGTCAAGCTGCTTCATCAGCTTTTGCGCTCAGGCCTTTCGAAAGAAGAGGCGCACCGGAAGCTGGCTGAAGAGTATTTAGTGACAAACGAAAAAATCGAATTGATGCAAGCGATCGTGGACCGCCAGCTCACGGTCGTGCCGGATTTGTACGATTTGGCCCACGAAGTGAGCATCTATATCGGCATTCCATTTTGCCCAACGAAATGCGCCTATTGCACATTTCCGGCGTACGCCATCAACGGCCGCCAAGGGTCGGTCGACGCCTTTTTGGCCGGCCTTCATTACGAAATGGAGGCGGTCGGCCGCTTTTTGCGCGAGCGCGGCATCCGCATCACAACGATTTACTACGGCGGCGGGACGCCGACGAGCATTACGGCCGACGAGATGGACCGGCTGTACGCTCATATGTATGACGTATTTCCAGACGTCGACCGCGTCCGCGAAATCACGGTCGAAGCCGGGCGTCCGGATACGATTACGCCGGAGAAGCTCGAAGTGTTGAAAAAATGGCGGATCGACCGCATCAGCATTAACCCGCAATCCTACATTCAGGAGACGTTAAAAGCGATCGGGCGCCATCATACCGTTGAAGAAACGATTGAGAAGTTCCACTTGGCGCGGCAGATGGGGATGAACAACATCAACATGGACTTAATCATCGGACTGCCGGGCGAGGGGCTGCCGGAGTTTGTGTATACGCTTGAACAGACGGAACGGCTTCTGCCCGAGTCGCTGACCGTTCATACGCTGTCGTTCAAGCGGGCGTCGGAAATGACAAAGAACAAACAAAAGTACAAAGTCGCCAGCCGCGAGGAAGTGCAGGCGATGATGAAGGCGGCCCAAGAATGGACAAAGGAACACGGTTATGTCCCTTACTATTTGTATCGACAAAAAAACATTCTCGGCAACCTTGAAAACGTCGGCTACGCGCTGCCGGGGAATGAGAGCATCTACAACATCATGATTATGGAAGAGCAACAGTCGATCATCGGCCTTGGCTGCGGGGCATCAAGCAAATTCGTTGATCCGAAAACGCGGAAAATCACCCGCCAGGCGAACCCAAAAGAGCCGAAAGTGTACAACGAGCATTTCGCCGAATATACGGAAGAGAAAATCAATATATTAAAGGAAATATTTGGATAAATAACAACATCCCGGGAACAACCCCGGGGTGTTTTGATTAGCGGTGAAATAAAATGAGCTTGCCGCTGGCATTGACGCAACGGTGTGTTTTGTCCCAACAGCCGCGCTCGCGCAGCTTTTGTTCACCGATTTTTTTCGCTTCTTCATCATTGGCGGCTTCAAACGTTTCATCGAGCAATTTTTCCCCGTCGCGCTCAAACGCGGTCAACGTATACGTCGGCATGTCACCATCTCCTTTCGCTGAATCATCATTCATTTCTCTTTCATTTAGAGGTTGAATCGACAAATTCCTGCTTTTATCTGAAACTTTTTTTAAGATTGTACGTTTTAATAATGTGGGTGGAAAATTTGTTTTACGTTGGGGGAATGTGGATGAGTTTAGAGATCATTGAGGTGACGAAACGGTTTGGTCAGGCGACGGCCGTCGACCATTTAACGTTGACGGTTCCAGAAGGGGAGATGTTCGGATTGCTTGGGGCGAACGGAGCGGGAAAAACGACGACCTTTCGCATGATTTTAGGCCTTCTGCTCCCGACGGAAGGGGTGATCCGTTGGCAAGGCGAACCAATTGATGACTCGAAAAGCCATCTGATCGGCTATTTGCCGGAAGAGCGCGGGTTGTACCCGAAGCTGAAAGTGCAAGAGCAGCTTCTGTATTTAGGGCGGTTGCGCGGAATGAAAAAGACGGATCTTCTTCCGGAAATCGACCGCTGGCTCGAGCGCTTCCATATCCGCGATTACGCCAACAAGCGGGTGGAGGAGCTGTCGAAAGGCAACCAGCAAAAAATCCAGTTTATCGCTGCTGTGCTTCATCGACCGAAGCTATTAATCTTGGATGAGCCATTCAGCGGTCTTGATCCGGTGAACGTTGAACTGTTGAAAGAAGCGGTGCTTGATTTAAAACGGAACGGCACGACCATTGTCTTCTCGAGTCATCGGATGGAACATGTGGAAGAGCTGTGCGAACATGTCTGCATTTTGCGCCGCGGCCGCGCAGTGGTGGCTGGAGCGCTGCGTGAACTGAAACGCTCGTTTGGCAAACAAATACTTGTTATTCAAGGCGACGGGCCGTTTGAAGAATTGGCGCGGTTTCCTGGCGTTTTGCAGTGGAAGAGGACGGCGGAAGGGGTGCGGCTGCAAATCGCCAATGAGGAGACGGCACAAGCGATACTCGGCCATATTGCAGGAAAAGTCGCGGTTCGTCTGTTTGCCTTGGAAGAACCGTCTCTGAATGATATCTTTATTGAAAAAGTAGGTGCGGCGTATGAATAAGTTTTTCCTTGTGGCGGGGCATACGTATGGAACGAAGCTGAGGGCGAAAGCATTTCTTGTGACAACCGCCATCACTTGCCTGTTGATCATCGGGGTGGCCAACATTCAGCCGATCATCGAGTTTTTCACCGGTGATGAAAAGACTCATGTCGCGGTCATTGACCGCACGGGATCCTTGTACGGTCCGCTTGAGAAGCAGGTAAGCCATGACCAAATCGCGTTGACGAAAATTACGGATATGGAAAACGAAGCGAAAGAAGCAGTCAAAGAAGGCAAATGGGACGGATTGCTCGTATTGTCCATCGATGCGGAAGGATTGCCGGAAGCGGTGTATTATGCCAATACGATTGTGGACAATCAGACGCCTGACGAACTCAAACGAGCGCTAAGCCAGCTGAAAACAGCGCTTTCAGCCGCTAAGCTCGGCCTGACGGATGAACAAATGGCTGAGCTTTACAAACCGGTTCCGTTCCAAAAGGTGGCATTGGAAAAAAACGCGAAGACGGAAGAGGAGTTGAACCAAGCGCGCGCTCTTGTTTATGTCCTTCTTTTCGCGATGTATATGTTTGTTTTGATGTATGGAGGAATGATTGCGACGGAGGTGGCGACGGAAAAATCGTCGCGCGTGATGGAAATTTTAGTGTCAAGCGTCCCGCCGGTCCAACAGCTGTTTGGCAAAATCATCGGCGTTGCTCTTGTCAGCTTGACGCAATTTTTCGTTTTTTTCGCCGTCGCTTTCGCCGCGTTAAAAACGAGCGGGCAGGAAGTGTGGCGTTTCCTCGGATTTGACCACCTGCCGGCATCGATATTTGTGTATGCACTCGTTTTTTTCTTGCTCGGTTACCTCTTGTATGCGGTGCTGTTTGCCGTGCTCGGTTCGCTCGTCAGCCGGGTCGAAGATGTGCAGCCGGCGATTACGCCGGTCATGATGTTGGTTGTCGCTGCATTTATGATCGCGATGTTTGGCTTGAATGCGCCAGAGTCGGCGTTCGTGACCGGCGCCTCGTTTGTTCCCTTTTTCGCTCCGATGCTCATGTTTTTGCGCATCGGCCTCGTTTCCGTGCCGGGGTGGGAAGTGGCGCTTTGCCTTGTGCTTTTAGCGGCGACGACTGCCTTGCTGATCTATTTTGGCGCCAAAGTGTATCGAGGCGGTGTGCTGATGTATGGGCGAATGAACATTTTCAAGGATATAAAACGGGCCATTCAGCTAACAAAAAAATAAACAGCGTGACGGGACGTTTGGGCCAATGTTTCCTTGCCGTTTCGGCAAGGCTTTCTTTTTGCCCTCTAACCGTTATGATATACTAGAAAGTACGTACAGAGAAACGGAGGAGAACGAAGTGGCGAAAGGCATCATCCATTATGAGGTTGGGGAACAAGTTGATCTCTTTTTGCTCATCAAATCCGCAACGAAAGGCATCGCCAGCAACGGCAAGCCGTTCTTAACGTTGATTTTGCAAGATAAAAGCGGCGACATTGAAGCCAAACTGTGGGATGTCTCGCCGGATGACGAAGAGCGGTATGTGCCGGAGTGCATCGTCAAAGTGGCGGGAGACATCCATAACTACCGCGGCAAATTGCAGCTGCGCATCCGTTCGATCCGTCCTGCTCATCCGGGCGATGCGGTGCGCATCGATGACTTTTTGGAGACGGCTCCGCTCGGCCGCGAGGAAATGAAGGCGAAAGTCATGGAATACATATTTGCGATGGAAAATCCAAACATCCAGCGCATTACCCGCTATTTGTTGAAAAAATACGAAAAGGCGTTTTTTGAGTACCCAGCGGCGACGAAAAACCATCATGAATTCATCTCCGGACTGGCGTACCACGTCGTGTCGATGCTCGAGCTCGCCAAGGCGCTCATCCATCTCTATCCGTCGCTCAATAAAGATTTGCTTTATGCCGGCGTCATTTTGCATGACCTTGGCAAAGTGATGGAATTATCCGGTCCGGTATCGGCGGCGTATACGCTTGAAGGAAATTTGCTCGGACACATTTCGATCATGGTGAGCGAGATCAGCAAGGCGGCGGAACAGCTCGGCATTCAAGGTGAAGAAGTCGTCATTTTGCAGCATCTTGTGCTCGCGCATCATGGCAAGGCGGAATGGGGCAGCCCGAAGCCGCCGCTTGTCAAAGAAGCCGAGGTACTTCATTACATTGACAATTTGGATGCGAAAATTACGATGATCGACCGTGCGCTTGAGAAAGTAAAACCAGGTGAATTCACTGAACGCGTCTTTGCCCTTGACAACCGCTCGTTTTACAAACCGGCGTTTTTGTCTGTTTCAAAGCCAAAAAACGCGGGTAGTAAAGAGTAGGGACGGATCAAGGGGAGGGATGGATTATGATCGAACCGATCATTGAAATCGTCCCAAAGACCCAGTATGAACAGGCGAAAGAAGAATTGAAGGAATTGCGACGTCAATGGAAAAAGGTAGAAGCGAAGAAGAAGCCAAAACGAAGCGAAACATAAGCGTTGTCCCCATGAAAGAGGCGGCATTCCCGCCTCTTTCTCCATGCATACGGCTGCCCGCTCGCGCGTATAGTGTAGTAAGACAAGCATACAAGGGGGAATGGCGATGCTCAGTTTGCCTTGGTGGGTGTATTTGGTTGTTGCCGGCATTATTTTCAGCGGCTACATGACCGTCAAAACAGCGGCGCGCGAGCGGGAAATCGACGAGGCGTTTATTGAAAAAGAAGGCGAAATTTATATGGAGCGCATCCGTCAAGAACGGGAGCGGCGGAAACAAGCGAAGTCCTTGCAATAGCAGGGGCTTTCTTTTTTTGGAAGATTTCATTTGAAAACGCTTTTTTCAAAAAATTCTCTTTCTTTTTTTTTGAATCGTGTTAGGATAGTAATATCAATGGACTACCAGGAGGCAAAGTGAGGGATAACAATGAAACGCGCGTACAACTTCAACGCCGGCCCGTCAGCGCTGCCGCTTCCGGTGCTTGAGCGGGCGCAAAAAGAACTCCTTAATTTTCAAAACACCGGCATGTCGGTGATGGAATTAAGCCACCGAAGCAAGGAATACGAGGCTGTCCATAATGCGGCGAAAGAGCGGCTCAAGCGACTTCTAAATGTGCCGGACGGATATGACATTTTATTTTTGCAAGGCGGGGCGAGCCTGCAGTTTTCAATGGTGCCGATGAACCTCCTCACGGAAGGGAAAATCGGCTGTTATGTGCTGACCGGGGCGTGGTCGGAGAAAGCGCTGAAAGAAGCGCAAAAAATCGGTTTGACAACGGTCGTCGCTTCGAGCAAAGAAGCGAACTACACATACATTCCGCCGCTTGATGACGTCCAATGGCCGAAAAACGCCGCCTATGTCCATATTACGTCAAACAACACGATCTTCGGCACTCAATGGAAGGAATTTCCGAACACGCCGGTTGACTTGGTCGCGGATATGTCGAGCGATATTTTAAGCCGTCCGTTCGATGTCAGTCAATTTGCCCTCATTTACGCCGGGGCGCAGAAAAATCTCGGCCCGTCAGGAGTCACGGTTGTCATTCTTCGCAACGATTTGCTGGAGCGCATTCCGGATGGGCTGCCGACGATGCTGGATTACCGGACGCACCAGAAGAGCAATTCGTTGTACAACACGCCGCCGACGTTTGCCATTTACATGCTGTCGCTCGTGCTCGAATGGGTCGAAGAGCAAGGCGGTGTGGCGGCGATGGAAGAGCGCAACCGGCAAAAGGCGGCCGTGCTGTATGAGGCGATTGATGAAAGCGGCGGCTTTTACAAACCGCACGCCGAAAAGGGGAGCCGTTCGCTCATGAACGTCACCTTTACGCTTCCAAATGAGGAGCTGACGAAAACGTTCCTCGCCGAGGCGAAAGAACGCGGGTTTGTCGGGCTCGGCGGGCACCGATCGGTCGGCGGCTGCAGGGCGTCGATTTACAACGCGGTGCCGCTTGAGGCGTGCGAAGCGCTCGCGTCGTTCATGAACGAGTTCCGCCGCCGTTTTGCCTGAAAATTTCTTCTTCACTTTTACACTGCAAAGTGATATAATGATAGAAAAATTCTCGAGCAAAAGATATAGACGAGGAGAGATGAGGAGAGATGAGCATGAATGTGAGAGCATTAGTATCGATGGCGCTGTTAGTCGGAATCGGAGCCGTGTTGCACGCGGTCATTCCGGGGTTGTTTTTCGGAATGAAGCCGGATATGATGCTGGCGATGATGTTTTTGGCGATTTTGCTTTTTCCGAACGTCAAAGCGGTCGGCCTTGTCGGCGTCGTCACTGGCTTGATCTCAGCCATGACGACGACGTTCCCGGGCGGACAGCTGCCGAATATGATCGATAAGATCATCACCGCCTTTGTCGTGTTTGCCCTAGCGACTTTGATGAAAGCATACAGCCAAACGGTCATTGGGGCTTCAGTGCTGGCGGCAGTCGGCACGGTCATTTCCGGCGGGGTGTTTTTGGCTGCGGCGCTCTTGCTTGTCGGGTTGCCGGGCGGAGCGACGTTTTCGGCGCTGTTTGTCACCATCGTGCTGCCGACAGCGGCGTTGAACGCAGTGGCGATGGCCATCATCTATCCGATCGCATCGTCGATTTTCCGACGGATGAACGTTACAGCGCACGTGTAGACGGCGAAAAACCCGATCATTGCTGGTCGGGTTTTTTGCTATCAAAGAGAGAGTAGGAAAAAAATACTTATGCTCTCAGGCGTGTTGATTAACCATTAAAAACCAGTTGAAATCGCTCTATTATCAGCTTTTCTGCCGTAGTCGGCAAGCGGTTCGCTTGCCGACTGGGCATGCTGTACGCATGCCTTCCTCGAACAATGAACGCTTTGCGGGCAAATGACATTTGCCCGCCGGCGTTCTTGTTCGAGGGAAGAGGCAGAAAAGCTTGTGTTCAGTCAAATGATTCTGTGCTTTTAGTAAAATAATGGATCATCAACACTCGTGTTATGCTCCATTTGTTTTTAACGCGTATTAGACATAGCTGAGAAGCCAAGCGGTGAGCAAGCAAATGAACGCTATTCCAATATAGCGCAAAGTCCGTTCTTTCAGCAATGCTTTCGGCGGGTACGCCCGCGCTTTCCATAAGGCAAAAAATGCGTTTATAAAAAGACAGAAAAATAAAAATCCGCAGATGATAAGCAGCCATTGTATATACACCATGGCATTCTCCTCCTGTATGCGCCAAGCGCCTTATGCTTACTACTATGAATATGCAAAAAAAATCATAAAAATAAATGTTTTTGTCTTTATTCCTTTTTGTTTTATTGATATAATGGAGAATAAAAAATACGGTGAGGGAAGAGTGGGTGGAACGATGAAAGCGACAGAACAGCATTATTCCATCAAAGAGGCGATGTTATTCAGTCAACGAATTGCCCAGTTGAGCAAAGCGTTATGGAAATCGATTGAAAAAGATTGGCAACGTTGGATCAAGCCGTTTGACTTGAACATTAACGAACATCACATTTTGTGGATCGCCTATCACTTCAAGGGAGCCTCGATTTCGGAAATCGCCAAGTTTGGTGTGATGCACGTATCGACGGCGTTCAACTTCTCAAAAAAATTAGAAGAAAAAGGATTGGTTTCGTTTTCCAAAAAGCAGGATGACAAGCGCAATACGTATATTGAGTTGACGGAAAAAGGCGAAGAAGTGTTGATGAAGCTGATGGAGACGTATGACCCGACGAAAAATGCCGTTTTCAATGGGGCGTTGCCGTTGCGCGAGTTGTACGGAAAGTTTCCAGAAATTTTAGAAATGATGTGCATCGTCCGCAACATTTATGGCGATGATTTCATGGAAATTTTTGAGCGGGCGTTTGAAAACATTAAAGAAGATTTTATCGAGCAGGACGGCAAACTTGTCAAGCGAAAGCCGAAAACGGAAGAGCACGAGAAAGAATTGGCCAGCCAGGCTAACTGATGGTGCGAATGAGCGTTTTCAGCTCGGTCATCAGCGGGACAAACATTTGTTGGGCCAAAAGAGCGTCAATTGTCTGTTCCAGCGGAAGGTTCGGATGAAGCATTCCAGCAAACTGCACGAGCAGGGGAGTGAAAATCGTCAACCCTTCCGCTTTTTGCTGTTCGTATTGGTCGGCAAGCTCTTGGCAAAACGCCAAGAAGGCGTCGACTTCTTCTTTGGTCAAATCCGCGCGGATGATGAGGGAATAAAATGGTTTTTTCGTTTCGTCGATCATTTCCATCAGCAGAGACTGGTGAAATTCCAGCTTGGCCACTCGCTTTTCCAACGATTCCATATATCGTGCTCCTTTTGGTGACGAAAATGTGACCGTTTTTACGTATATTTTACCGAATTTGTGCGCATTCACCAATAGAAAAATCGGTTTGTGTCCGGAAAAAGAAAAATGATTGATTTCCCGCCATGAACGATGTAAAGTTAAAGCCATGGGCGGCGTTTGGCGAAGAATCAAAGAGGAGGGGAACAGTTTTGGTGCTTTCTTTCATCCTCCTGGCGGTTGTGGTCTTATTTTTTATCAACCAGCTCACACACTCGCTTTGTGCGCAGCGTGACATCCCGGAGGAGCAGCAGCCGGCGGTTTTTCGCACGATCAATGTCCTGATTACGATTTTATTAATCTCTTCTTACTTTGAAGTGTTGTTTACATAACTTTTCTCTCTTCTAACGGTTGATGCGGGGATTGTTATGTTTTCCTTTTGATGGAGCGAGTTCCATTGTCGTTGCCTCTCCCTTCGTTTCAAGGAAGGCGGCAAAAAAGGGTGCTCCTTTTGCGGGAGCACCCTCTTTCGTTTAGTAGATGACGCAGGCGCAGCCGACAATGATTAGCAAAATAAACAGCACAACAATCAACGCAAAGCCTCCGGAATAAGGTGCGCTCATCGTAACACCCCCTTTCGGCAAGAAGAAGCCTGTCGAGCGCTTCATCCTCATCATATGTATGGCAAGCGTGCATGTTATGGGCGGATGACTAAAGCGGAAAGAGGTTTTTTTTTCGTTGGAAATATGGTATAGTTATTGTCGTGGCTGAAGAGGCGAGCATGTTGTTTCTTGGGCGCGCTTGGGCGCCATTCGATCTGCGCCGCTTGAAAGCGTGGGAACATTCAATCGAAAAAAGATGTAGGAGTTGTGAAGCGAATGAAAAAATGGATGATGGCCGCTGCCGTCGTTTCGCTCATGGCTTTGTCGGCCTGCAGCAACGACGGTTCGGAAGCGATTGTGGAAACGAAAAACGGCAATATTACGAAAGACGAATTTTATAATGAGATGAAAGAGCGCGTCGGCAAATCCGTCCTTCGTGATTTGATTGACGAAAAAGTGTTGAGCAAAAAATACAAGGTAACCGATGAAGAGATCGACCGCGAAATCGAACGAATCAAGGAAGCGTATGGAACGCAATATGATTTGGCCGTGCAGCAGAACGGAGAAAAAGTGATCCGCGAAATGGTCAAGCTCGATTTGCTGCGGACGAAAGCGGCCGTTGAAGACATAAAAGTGACGGAGAAAGAGCTGAAGGAGTATTATGACAACTACAAGCCGAAAATTCGCGCCAGCCATATTTTGGTCAAAGATGAAAAAACAGCAAAAGAAGTAAAGGCGAAGCTTGATAAAGGCGAGGATTTCGCCAAGTTGGCCAAAGAATACTCCCAAGATCCAGGCTCGGCGTCCAACGGCGGCGATTTAGGCTGGTTTGGCCCAGGGAAAATGGTCAAGGAGTTTGAAGAAGCCGCCTATAAGCTGAAAGTCGGCGAAGTGAGCGATCCGGTGAAAACGGATTACGGCTACCATATCATTAAAGTGACGGACAAAGAAAAGAAAAAGTCGTTCAACGAAATGAAAGACGAAATTGCGTTTGAAGTCAAACGGAACAAGCTTGATCCTACGACGATGCAGTCAAAAGTGGACAAACTGGTGAAAGATGCCGGTGTTGAGATCAAAGACAAAGATTTGCAAGATGTAATCGGGCAGCAAGGAAAACAGTAAAAAACGGAAGCAGAACATCCCTGCTTCCGTTTTTTTATTTGTGGGCTTGACCTTTCTGCTGTTCAACAACGGGAGATCAGCCGAGCTGTTCGCGAATGGCGGCCGCGATCGCCTGCAGGTCAGCGGGCGTATAGTCGCTTGCATGCGACTTCCAGACCGCGCCAAACCCATCCCCTTTGCCGTAGCGTGGAATGAGGTGAAGATGGTAATGGAACACTGTCTGCCCCGCTTGCTCGCCATTGTTGTTCAGTAAGTTGAGCCCGACCGGGGAAAATGCTCGCCTGAGTGCATTGGCAATCGTCGGCACTGCGCGAAACAGTTGGCTGGCCGCCTCCGACGTGAGGGTGAAAATGTTTTCCGTATGTACTTTCGGGATGACAAGCGTATGCCCTTTTGTCACTTGGCTGATGTCCAAAAACGCGAGCACATGGTCGTCTTCGTACACTTTCGCCGCGGGCAATTCGCCGTTAATGATTTTGCAAAAAATGCAATCGCTCACTGTGGTCACCCTTTCTTTCCTGTTTTCTTCATTTTACCATAAAAAAACCGGGATGTAATCCCGCAACGCAGGTTACATCCCAGTTGGTGAAAAGGGGAGAGGATGATTCAAGCAAATGTGCGTTTGATGAACACCCCATTTGCAGCAAAAGTTGGTTCGGCGTGAGCGCTTCCTTTGTTCAACGTGACCATCCCCTTTGGACAGGACCGTTGCTTCCCAGCAACGAATGCGATGGTCGCTTCCTAGGAACGTTTACAACGTTTTGCGGCTCACAACGGTGTCTTTGACGAACACCCCATTTCGGATGGATCGTTCATCAACTTTTTGATTCCTCATCCCCTCTTCGCTATTTATCATGCCCGGCTTGAGTGAGTTTATGCAAAAGAACGGTGTGATCTTTTTTTGGTAAGCGAGGCTATCGTTTGGTACAATGGGGACAAAGGCCAGAACGGAAAGGGAGCGGACGATGACGCTTTTAGAAGTGAAGGATCTATCCGGAGGCTACACGGCGCAAAACGTGCTTGAAGACGTGACGTTTGCGGTCGACCGCGGCGAAATGGTCGCCTTGATCGGCCTGAATGGAGCCGGCAAAAGCACGACGATCAAACATATTATCGGCTTGATGGAACCGCGCCGCGGCGCGATTTCCATTAACGGCTATCGGCTTGCGGACGGGCGGGAAACGTATCGAAGGCAGTTTGCTTATATCCCGGAAACGCCGGTGTTGTATGAAGAATTGACGCTTGAGGAACATTTGCGTCTAGCGGCGATGGCGTACGGGTTGAGCGAAGCAGAGTATGAACGCCGCCTTCCGCCGCTGCTTCGCGAGTTTCGATTGGAGCGGCGGCTTTCCTCGTTTCCGGCTCATTTTTCGAAAGGAATGAAGCAAAAAGTCATGATTGTATGCGCCTTTTTGCTTGAACCGCCGCTTTATATCATCGATGAGCCGTTTCTCGGCCTCGATCCGCTTGCCATTCACGCCCTGCTTGAGCGAATGAATGAACAGAAAGAGAAGGGGGCGGGCATTTTGCTGTCGACGCACATTTTAGCGACGGCAGAGCGGTATTGCGACTCATTCGTTATTTTGCACAACGGCCGCGTCAAAGCCAAAGGGACGCTCGATGACATTCGCCGCCAGTTCGGGCTCTGGGGGGCGTCGCTTGATGAACTGTACGTCGAATTGACAAAGGACGATGCGCCATGATTGACGCCCGCCGTCTTTGGAAGCAGCGTTTCCAATTGGAATGGCGAAAACGGATCCGCTACTTGCGCTATATGTTCAACGACCATTTGCTCGTCGGTTTGATCATTGTGCTTGGCGGCATAGCGGTGATGTACGAGCGCTTTGCGGCGGCGCTTCCTGACTCGTTTCCGTATCCGGCTATTGCGGCGGTCGTGTTCGGCTGGGCGGCGGCCGCTGGATCAGTGCGCACCTTGTTCCGCGAGGCGGATGCGGTGTTTTTGTTGCCGGCGGAAGAACGGCTCGGTCCGTATATTCAGCGGGCGTTTTTCGTCTCATGGTTATGGCAGGCGTACGGCCTTTCTTTGCTTTTGCTGTTGGCGGGTCCACTGCATGCTCGCTTTTCCCCGGTGTCATGGCCGCTTTTTTTGTTCGGTCTTTTCTGTTTCAAAGGATGGAGCTTATGGGCCAGTTGGCAAGGAAGCTACATCGCCGATCCGTCTTTTCATCGCTTTGGCGCATTTACCCGTTTCAGCCTAGCGGCGGTGTTCGTTTATTTGGTGCTGGTTGCGGCCCCATGGCCATTTTTCGTCGTTTTGGTCGGTTTGATGGTTGTTCTGTCCATCTGTTTGTCAAGATTGGTCAGAGGTAAAACATGGAAATGGGAACGGATCATCGCGGAAGAACAGCGAGCGGCCACGGCGTTTTACCGGTTGGCCAACTTGTTTACCGACGTTCCGGAATGGCGGGAGGCGGCGAAGCGGCGGCGCTGGCTTGATCCGCTGCTCGCTTTGATACCGTACGACGAGCGGCATGTGTTTTTTCATTTGTATGCCCGCACGTTTTTGCGCGTGGGTGGGTATATTGGCCTGTATGTCCGCCTCACCGCGCTCGGAAGTGTCCTGCTCACTGTAGTTGATCATGAATACGGGCGGGCGGCGATCGCATTTCTGTTTCTTTATGCGACCGCTGTTCAACTGGCCGCGCTGCCTTCCCATCATCGCTATTCCCTATGGCCGCGGCTGTACCCGTTGCCGCAGGCGCAACCGGATGCTGCGGCGGTTCGGTTGCTTTCCATTCTGCTGTTTGGGCAAAATACGGTATTCCATCTCGTCCTGTTGGCTGTTTCCCCGCGCCTTCTTTGGCTCGCCACTTGGCTTGGCGGAAACATATGGGGGCTTTGGACGGCAGGGCGGTACGTGCGCCTGCAGCGTGGGCAGAAAGCCGGACGCTAGCGATGATTGCGCCGGCTTTTTTCTTTTGGCGTGAGACGATGCGAGCTTTCACACCTTTTTTCCCGCTTCATATGCTGTAGTACGCCGGCCTGGGCGCATGTCCACAGGATCGGACTCGAAGTTGGGAAGAAAGGGGAATGGTTCATGGGTGTAGAGCTTGTAGCGCTGCACTGGATTTACTTGCTGTTCATTGTGCTCATCATTGGGTTTATGGTCGCCCGCAAAGATACATCGCTCATTTGCATTGCCGGCATCTTTTTATTGGCGGCGGTCGCTACCCATTCGTTGAGCGCGGCGGTCAGCGGAGTGTTTAACAGCTTTATTTACGCCATTACGGAGCTATTGCCGACGATTTTAGTCATCTCCATTATTGTGGCGATGAGCAAAGTGTTGTCGGCCACCGGCATCAATGATGTCATGGTTTCGCCGTTTGTTCATTTCATTCGTACGCCAGCTTGGGCGTATTGGACGATCGGAATTTTGATGATGATCATTTCTTGGTTTTTCTGGCCGTCCCCAGCTGTTGCTCTCATGGGGGCTGTTCTGTTGCCGGCAGCGGTCCGCGTCGGTCTGCCGGCGTTGGGAGTGGCGATGGCGATGAACTTGTTCGGGCATGGCATTGCGCTTTCCGGCGATTTTATCATCCAAGGGGCGCCGAAATTAACAGCCGATGCCGCCGGGCTGCCGGTCGGCGATGTCATCGCTGCCAGCGTGCCGCTTGTTTTTGTAATGGGAGCCGTCACAACGGTCACGGCGTTTTACTTGCTGCGTCGTGACATGAATCGAGGGCGACTTGCAAGCGGAGAGGCGGAAATGGCTGCAACGGTCGATTCGACGCTGGAGAAAACAGGCCATTTACTGACGGGGCAAACGAAAAAATGGCTCGCGCTGTTGATTCCGATTTTGTTCGCTTTTGATGTCATCGCGATGTTTTATTTGCGATTGCAAGGCGGGGAAGCAACCGCCTTGGTTGGTGGGACGGCGATTTTCATTTTGATTCTCATCTCCGTTCTCGCCCATCGGCAAGAAAGTTTTGCGGAAGTGACCCATTACTTTATTGAAGGGTTTCAGTTCGGGTTTAAAGTGTTCGGCCCTGTTATTCCGATCGCTGCGTTTTTCTATCTTGGCGATGCGGGGTTTGTGAAAATCATCGGCGACTATTTGCCGCAGGCATCGCAAGGCATTGTCAACGATTTAGGGGCTGCCTTGGCTCACGCGGTGCCGCTGAACAATGAGGTGGGGGCGGTTACGCTCACAATCGTCGGGGCCATTACTGGTCTTGACGGTTCCGGATTTTCCGGCATCTCGCTCGCCGGCTCGGTTGCTCATTTGTTTTCTGTAGCGATTGGCGGCGGAGCGGCGACGTTGACGGCGCTCGGCCAAATCGCCGCCATTTGGGTCGGCGGCGGCACGCTCGTTCCGTGGGCGCTCATTCCAGCGGCAGCGATCTGCGGGGTTGACCCGTTTGAGCTGGCGCGCCGCAACCTCATTCCTGTTGCTGTCGGCTTGGTGGTTACGACCGTTGTCGCCATGTTTCTCATCTGAACAGAAAGCTGTCCCGTGCGGCCGGGGCAGCTTTTTTGCTATAATGGGCATGAACTGAAAAATCGGTCGATTTTTTGACAGTTCGCCTTCTTCTCTATACATTGGGTACGGAAAGCTGTATAGTGAAAGGGAGATAGGCAATGTTTGAAGGCAAGAAAAGGCGAAATCGTTGACGGGATTGTGAGGACAGAAAGGCGGATGGAGATGGCAAGACAGATCAACGATACATTTTTGCGCGCCTGCCGCGGCGAACAAACGCCGTACGTGCCGGTTTGGTATATGCGGCAAGCCGGACGGTCGCAGCCGGAGTATCGGGCGCTGAAAGAAAAATATTCGCTGTTTGACATTACGCATCAACCGGAGCTTTGCGCGTACGTCACGAGACTTCCAGTTGAGCAATATGGCGTCGATGCCGCCATTTTATATAAAGACATTATGACACCGCTGCCGGCCATTGGCGTGGACGTCGAGATTCAGGGCGGCGTCGGGCCAGTGATCGCGAATTCGATTCGCTCGCTTCAAGACGTCGAGCGGCTCGGGGAGATTGATCCAGAACATGATGTGCCGTATGTGTTTGAAACGATCCGGCTCCTTGTCAACGAACAGTTGGATGTGCCGCTCATCGGGTTTGCCGGGGCGCCGTTTACGTTGGCGAGCTACATGATTGAAGGCGGTCCGTCAAAAAATTATCATAAGACGAAAGCGTTCATGTATGCTGAACCGAAAGCGTGGTTCGCCTTAATGGACAAGCTCGCTGAGATGACGATCCGTTATGTGCGGGCGCAAATTCGGGCAGGGGCAAGCGCTGTGCAAATTTTTGATTCTTGGGTTGGCGCCGTCAATGCTGACGATTACCGGACGTTTATCAAGCCGGCGATGGCGCGCATTTTTGCCGCTTTGCGGGAAGAAGGGGCTCCGCTCATTATGTTTGGCGTCGGCGCCAGTCACTTAGTGCATGAGTGGAACGACTTGCCGCTTGATGTCATCGGCCTTGACTGGCGGCTGTCGATTCGCGAAGCGCGCCGCCAAGGCATTGTCAAAGCGATTCAAGGCAACTTGGATCCGGCGGTGCTTCTTGCGCCGTGGGACGTGATCGAAGAACGGGTGAAGCGCATTTTGGACGAAGGGATGGAACGGCCGGGCTACATCTTCAACTTAGGCCACGGCATTTTTCCGGATGTTCAGCCGGCGACACTGAAGCGTCTGACCGCTTTTATCCACGAATATACGTCAACGAACTAAACGAGGGGGTGGCACAATGGTGAAAAAAACAGTGGGGCTGCTCGTGATGGCGTACGGAACGCCGTACCGGGAAGATGATATTGAACGGTATTATACGCACATTCGCCATGGGCGCAAGCCGCCGCAGGAACAAATCGAGGATTTAAAAGCGCGCTATCGGGCGATCGGCGGGTTGTCGCCCCTTGCGAAAATTACGGAAGAGCAGGCGAAACGGCTCGAGGAGCGGCTGAACGAAGTGCAAGATGAAGTCGAGTTTCGCATGTATTTAGGGCTCAAACATATTGAGCCGTTCATTGAGGATGCCGTCGAGCGCATGCATGATGACGGCATCAAAGAAGCGGTTGGGATCGTCCTAGCCCCTCATTATTCCACATTCAGCATTCGCTCGTACAATGAGCGGGCGAAAGCGGCAGCGGAAAAGCTCGGCGGACCGACCATTTACACGATTGATCAATGGTATGACGAGCCGAAGTTTTTGCAATATTGGGCAGAACAAGTGCGGGCGATTTTTGCCGCCATGCCGGAACGTGAGCGGGAGCGAGCTGTGCTGATCGTATCCGCACATAGTTTGCCGGAAAAAATTATTCAAGCCGGTGACCCGTATCCAACGCAGCTCGAAGATACAGCGAAACGAATTGCTGATCAAGCCGGCGTCGCCCACTATGCCGTCGGCTGGCAAAGCGCCGGTCAGACGCCGGAACCATGGCTTGGGCCGGACGTGCAAGACTTGACGCGCCAGCTTTACGAAGAGCGCGGCTATACGTCGTTCGTTTACGCGCCGGTCGGTTTTGTCGCCGACCATTTGGAAGTGTTGTATGACAACGACATTGAGTGCAAACAGGTGACGGAAGAGATCGGCGCCCGCTATTACCGACCGGAGATGCCCAACACGAATCCATTGTTTATTGATGCATTGGCGTCGGTTGTGTTAAAGCGGTGGGCGGAAGAAGGCGATCGACATGAATGAAGGGCAACGGACGGTCGTCATCATCGGCGGTGGCATTACCGGCTTGACGGCTGCTTACTACTTGCAAAAAGCGATTCGAGAGCAACGCCTCCCACTTGCATGCAAACTTGTCGAGGCGACGCACCGGCTCGGCGGAAAAGTGCAGACGGTCGTCCGCGACGGTTTTGTCATTGAACGCGGTCCAGACTCGTTTTTGGCGCGGAAAACGAGCGCGTTTCGCCTTGTGAAGGAAGTCGGCCTTGAACATGAGATCGTTCATAACGCGACCGGAACATCGTACATTTTGGTCAACGGCAAACTCTATCCCATTCCGGGCGGAGCGGTGATGGGCATTCCGACGCGCATCGCCCCGTTTTTAACGACCGGACTGTTTTCCCCGGCCGGCAAGCTGCGGGCGGCGCTTGACTTTGTGCTGCCGCCGGTGAAAGTCGATGGTGATATGCCGCTTGGCCGCTTCTTCCGCCGCCGCCTCGGCGATGAGGTGGTGGACAATCTCATCGAACCGCTACTTTCCGGCATTTACGCCGGCGACATTGATGAGATGAGCCTAATGGCGACGTTTCCACAGTTTTTTCAGCTTGAGCAAAAATACGGAAGCCTTGTCCGTGGAGCGAGACGAACGACGCCGAAAGAGCAAAAAGAGCGGAAAGGGGCGTTCCAGACGTTAAAAACGGGCTTGCAGTCGCTCGTTGATGAAGTGGAAAAACGGCTTGAGCCGGGCAGCGTCATCAAAGGGGTGCGTGTCGAGCGGATCGTTCGCACCGATTCGGCGTATCGGCTGCAACTGAGCACAGGAGAGGTGTGGGGGGCAGACGGCATCATCGTGACAACGCCGCATCATGTTGTGCCCGACATGTTCGCTGACTATCCGTTTTTCGCCCCGTTCCGTTCAGTGCCGCTGACGTCGGTGGCGACGGTGGCGCTCGCATTTCCGGAGGAGGCGATCCGCCAAGACATTGACGGCACCGGGTTTGTCGTTTCGCGCCGCAGCGATTACACGATGACAGCGTGCACATGGACGCATAAAAAATGGCCGCACACCGCGCCGCCTGGCAAGGCGCTCTTGCGTTGCTACGTCGGGCGCCCGGGCGATGAGGAGATCGTCGACCAACCTGATGATGAGATCGTCCGTGTTGTATTGGATGATTTAAATAAAGTGATGAACATCGCCGGCCAACCGGAGTTCGCCGTCATCTCGCGCTGGAAGCGGGCCATGCCGCAATACACGGTCGGGCACCGCGAGCGGCTGGCGAAGATTAAGGAGCAGATGGCGTCCGAGTTGCCGGGGGTGTTTTTGGCCGGCAGCTCATACGAAGGGCTCGGATTGCCGGATTGCATTGACCAAGGCGAAAAAGCGGTGCGTGACGTGCTTCTGTATTTGCAGCAAGCGCCAGTTCAACAGACGTCCGATCTGTACAGCAGCGTCCGTTAACCAACGGTTTTCCAACGCCCTGGTCCGTTCGCCGCTCACATTTGGACGTCGGTGCGGCCGCCCGCCGTTTGAAGCGAAAAGCAGCGGATGGCTGTTTGTCTCTTTTGGTTCGTGGAAGTGGTTTCCGCTGCAAAAGGGATGTGAAAAGAACGTGGGAGAAGCTTCAACGGCGCTTCTACCCATTTGCTTGGAAAGGATGAGGGAGCAGGAAGAAATTCCGTCCCCAATGCGACGGCCCTTTACATCCATGTTGTTTGATAGTATAATGGATACGGATTGACCAAATTGTTCATTTAGTCAGTTTGAAGGATGAGGAGTATGGCAAGCGACCGCAAACGGCAAATCATCGAAGCGGCGGCCCAATCGTTTGCTGCCTTTGGCTACAAGGCGACGACGATGGAGCAGATCGCCAAGCTCGCCAACGTCGGCAAGGGGACGATCTATACGTTTTTTAAAAGCAAAGAGGAACTGCTTGATGAAATCGTCTCCGGATTGATTATGGAAATCAAGGCGGAAGCGGAGCTGGCGATGGACTCGTCGCTGCCGTTTTCCGAAAACGTCCACCGCGCCTTGTACCGCATTTTGGAATTTCGCCAGCGCCATCAGCTGACGGCGAAGCTGCTTCAAGAAGTGCGCAATATCGGTACGGCGGCGGTGCAAGAAGTGCTTGCCAAACTGGACCGGGCAATGGTCGAGTTCATTCGGCAAAAAATTGATGCGGCGGTGGAAAAAGGGGAGATTCGTCCGTGCAATTCGGAAATTACGGCATTTTTGATGCTCAAGACGTACATCGCCTTGATCGTCGATTGGGAAAAAGATCATGAACCGTTGACAAAAGAACAAATTGCTGAATTGTTTACGCTCTATTTTTTGCAAGGATTGTCGAGATAGATGATCCTCTTTTTTTGTTGGAAATTGACCATGCGGACAATTTGGTCATCTGTACAAAGGAGGGAGCGCCATATGCTGCGAAAAGAGCTGCGGGCCATCGTGCTCCGCCCGAATTTGCTTGGCATTTGTTCACTTGGATCATCAGCATAACATTTATGATGATTGTTCAATTCCTTGTCACCGTGTTTGACAACCCGGGCCGGTTTCTTGCCATTTTGCTATTGATTGCCCAGCTGGTCGGAAGCGCCGGCACGTATCCGATTGAGCTCGTTCCGGGTGCGTTGCAGTCGCTTCATCCGTGGCTGCCGATGACCCATGCGATCCGTGGGTTGCGAGCCGTCATTTCAAGCGGCGATTTCTTGGTCATGTGGAAGGAAGCTGCGATATTGCTTGCGACAGCCGCGGTCTTTGCCTTGGCGACGCTCGTGTATTTTCTCCTTCGGTATCGCCGCCGTTATGCGGTATGGAGGGAAACGGAAACAGCAGCTCAAACGTGATGACTGGCTGCGCTGCCGGCTGGCGCAAAAGCAGCCATTTCTCCGACATGCAAATGAGCAATGCGAAATGAGAATGAAGGAAAGGCGTCCCTCTCATCTTTTTGGGGCGCCTTCTTCTTTTCACATGAATCAAACCATCAACCGGGAATCAATGAGAGAACAACCATTGCTGTGATTGGGGCGGGTGGCTGCTGTTCAAACATGGGGTGATGAGGGTGACGGCCGAAAATGAAAAAACTGCCTCTCAACCAGAGGCAGTCAAAAGAAAAGGCAGGCTGCATTAGGGAACAGCCAAACGCCGGCGGGGCAGCCGACGTCGTGACGCAAGAAGGTATTCCGCTTACCTAGTGGCGGTAAGCGGCGCCAAGGCAATCAGAACATGTGTTGCCGTAGCATTCATGCTGCTCGTCAATCTCTTTGCCGCAGTGCGTACATTTTTTAGGTGGCAAGTTTCTGAAAAATTCCAACACTTTCATCAACATTCCGATCCCCTCCGTTGTCTTGGTAATTTTATTGTATTATAACACATAACAAAATGTCAATATGTGTTTTAAAACAAAAATCAACAAAGATGAAAAAATAGGCGCGGTTGTGTATGATGAAGACAAAACGAATGGAAGGAGAGAACCGAAAATGAAAGTGACGGTCATCGGCTATTGGGGAGGGTTCCCGGCCGCCAATGAAGCGACATCGGCGTATTTGTTCGAGCATGACGGATTTTGCCTGCTCGTTGATTGCGGCAGCGGGGCGCTTGCCAAGCTGCAAAACTATACGGCTGTGGAAAACTTAGATGCGGTCATCATCTCCCATTACCATTACGACCATATCGCCGACATCGGCCCGCTCCAATACGCGCGTCTCATTCATAAAAATTTGGGAGCTGACCTTCCCGTCTTGCCGATTTACGGCCATGTGGAAGACGAGGCGGCGTTTTCCCGCTTGACGCACAGCGGCATTACGGAAGGAATTGCCTATGACCCGAATGGGACGCTGGCTGTTGGACCGTTTTCGATCACATTTATGAAAACAGTCCATCCGGTGCCATGCTACGCGATGCGCATTACTGCCGGCGGCAAGACGGTTGTTTATACGGCCGATTCAAGCTATATACCGGAGTTTCTTCCGTTTGCCAAAGGAGCCGACTTGCTCATTTGCGAGTGCAACTTTTACGCTGGGCAAAACGCGGCGCCGGCTGGGCATATGACGAGCGAGGAGGCGGCGGCCATCGCAGAGGGAGCACGTGTCGGAGAATTATGGTTGACGCATTTGCCACACGTTGGCCGGCACGAGCAGCTGGTTGAGGAGGCTGGCCGGACGTTCCGCGGTGTCATCCGCCTCGCCCGCACCGGCCTAACATGGGCGCAATAGGCCAAAATAAGAGAGAGCAGCAAAGGAAACGCTTTCCCTTGCCCTTTGCTGTTCTTTTTTTTATAATGGATATAGTTCGAATTTTTTTATTTATAAAATGAATGGTCATTCATTCATTTTGGGGGGAGGAGCGTATATGAACGTCACGGCGCGGTTGGCGCAAATCGCGAAGCAGTTGCCGGACAAGGAAGCGTATGTGTTTAGGGAAGAGCGGTGCACGTATCAACAATTGGATGAAGCCATTTCCCGATTTGCCGACGGATTGGCGCGGCTTGGCATTCGCCGAGGCGACCATATTGCCTTGTTGCTTGGCAATTCGCCGCAGTTCGTCATCGGCTTGTACGGGGCGCTGCGGCTTGGGGCGACCGTCATTCCGATCAATCCCATCTACACGCCCGAGGAAATTTCTTATATTTTGCACAACGGCGACGTCAAGGCGGTGATCGGCCTTGACTTGCTCGCTCCGTTGTTTGTGGAGGCGAAGAAGCGGCTTCCGCTGCTCGAGCATGCGATCGTTTGTGAAACACCGGAAGGGAAGGAAAAAGGCATTTCCCTGTCGGAAGGAATGAAATCGTTTGCAGAAGTGTTGGCGGACGGCAGCCGGGATTTTACCGGCCCTGAACTGGGTGATGACGATGTCGCCGTCATTTTGTACACATCGGGGACGACCGGCAAGCCGAAAGGGGCGATGCTCACTCATCAAAACATATACAGCAATGCGCAAGATACGGCTGATTATTTAGGCATCAATGAAAACGATCGCGTCATTGCCGCCTTGCCGATGTTTCATGTGTTTTGCTTGACCGTGGCGCTCAACGCCCCATTAATGAACGGCGGAACGGTGCTCATTATGCCAAAGTTCAGCCCGGCGAAGTTGTTTCAGCTAGCTCGCGAGGAAAAGGCGACGATTTTTGCCGGCGTGCCGACGATGTACAATTTCCTTTATCAATATGAAGGTGGAAGTGCGGACGATTTGCGGACGCTCCGCCTTTGCATCTCAGGAGGCGCTTCGATGCCGGTCGCCTTGCTTAAAAACTTTGAGAAAAAGTTCAACGTCATTATTTCGGAAGGGTACGGGCTTTCGGAGGCATCCCCTGTCACCTGCTTCAATCCTCTCGACCGGCCGCGCAAACCCGGCTCGATTGGAACAAGCATTAAGAATGTTGAAAATAAAGTCGTAAACGAATATGGAGAAGAAGTGCCCATCGGTGAGGTTGGCGAGCTTGTCGTCCGGGGGCCGAACGTCATGAAAGGGTACTACAAAATGCCGGAAGAAACGGCGGCCGCCTTGCGCGACGGCTGGCTGCACACCGGCGATTTGGCGCGCATGGACGAGGACGGTTATTTCTATATCGTCGACCGAAAGAAAGAGATGATTATCGTCGGCGGCTACAACGTGTATCCGCGCGAAGTCGAAGAAGTGCTGTACAGCCATCCAGATGTCGTGGAAGCTGCGGTGATCGGCGTGCCGGATCCAGACTACGGAGAGGCCGTGCGGGCGTATGTCGTCGCGAAAAATCCGGAATTGACGGAGGAAGAGCTCATTGCTTACTGCCGTGAGCGGTTGGCAAAATATAAAGTGCCGAGCGCGATTGACTTTTTGGACGAGCTGCCGAAAAATGCGACAGGGAAAATTTTGCGAAGAGCGTTAAAAGAGCGGCTCGTGTCTTCCCACGCTTGATGGTGCTGAATTTTCAGCACCTTTTCTTTTTTTTGAATATTATATTGAAAACAAGTAGAGAAATTTATATAATTTAACACATAAAAGTTTAAAAGGAATAAACTTTTCTACATAGGGGGATGGGATCGTGGGTCAATCGATTCGGCAGTTCGCCGCGGTGTGTGCGGCCAGCTTTTTGTTGCTTGGCGGCTGCGGCGGCGCGAAAGAGACGGGAAGCAGCCAGGGGAGCGGCGGGAAGAGTGGGAGCGAAAAGACTTACAAAATCGGCGTGACGCAAATTGTCGAGCATCCATCGCTCGATGCGGCGCGCAAAGGATTCCAGCAGGCGTTAAAAGACAAAGGGCTGTCCGTTGAGTATGACGTGCAAATCGCCCAAGGCGACCAAAGCAACAACCAAACGATCGCCAATAATTTTGTTTCGGACGGCGTCGACTTGATTTTTGCCAACTCAACGCCAAGCGCGCAGGCGGCGCTCAATGCGACAAAAGACATTCCGATCGTGTTCACTTCGGTGACTGACCCAGTCGGCGCGCAGCTTGTTCAATCAATGGAAAAACCGGGCGGCAATGTGACGGGGACGACCGATACGCACCCGGATGCGATCCCGAAAACGGTGCAGTTTATTGACAAATATATCAAAGGCAACCGTGTCGGCATGGTATATAACGCCGGCGAACAAAACTCCGTCGCTCAAATCGAACAGGTGAAAAAGGCGATGCAAGGAACGGACTTGCAAATCGTTCCTGCATCAGTATCGACATCAGCAGAGGTGAAGCAGGCGACCGAGTCGCTCGTCGGCAAAGTCGATTGTCTGTACATCATCACCGACAACACGGTCGTCTCGGCGCTCGAGTCGGTGATCCAGGTGGCGAATGAGCACGACATTCCGCTTTTTGTCGGTGAACTGGATTCCGTCAAGCGCGGCGGTTTTGCGGCGTACGGGTTCGACTATTATGACATCGGCTACGAAGCGGGGGAAATGGCGGCGCAAATTTTGCAAGACGGCAAAAAGCCAGCCGATTTGCCGGTGCAATATCCACAAAAATTGAAGCTTGTCATCAATAAAAAAGCAGCGCAAGAAATGGGCATCAAGCTCAATCCGGAATGGGATTCCATTGCGGAATATATTGAATAAGCGGCCGTCCCTCCTTCGATGAAGGAGGGGGGCCAAAAAAGTAGGGAAAAGTGCGTTTTGGCACTCAACGTGTCACATGCGCCTTTGGTGTGTTTCCGAAAAGGTAGGTGAAAAGTTGTGTGGACAGCGATGTTCAGTTCCGTCGAAGCCGGCTTGATTTACGCCGTGATGGCGCTCGGCGTCTATTTATCGTTTCGCATTTTGGATTTTCCCGATCTGACGGTTGACGGCAGCTTCGTCACCGGCGCGTCCGTCGCCGCCGTGCTGATTGTCAATGGAGCCAATCCGTTTGCCGCCTCAGCCGCGGCGCTTTTGGCCGGCTTTGCCGCCGGGGTGTTGACTGGGCTTTTGCATACGAAAGGGAAAATCAATCCACTGTTATCCGGCATTTTAATGATGATCGCTTTGTATTCGGTCAATTTGCGCATTATGGGCAAATCGAACGTTCCGCTGTTGCAGCAGGAAACGGTCATCACAAAAATCACAGCCGCCTGGCGGCAAGCCGGATTGGATGCGGCGCTCAACCGACTCGTTTCCTTCACCGGTTTTGCGCCGCGGACATGGGCGGTGCTTGTGTCAATGGCGATTGTCGCGCTAATGGTCAAAGGGCTGTTGGATTGGCTGCTGAAAACAGAAGTGGGGATCGCCTTGCGGGCAACTGGAGACAACAAGCCGATGGTGGCGAGCTTTTCCGCCAACACCGATTGGTTGATCGTGTTTGGCCTTGGGCTGTCGAACGCGCTCGTGGCGCTTTCCGGAGCGCTCGTCGCCCAGTACGGCGGATTCAGCGACGTCGGGATGGGAATCGGGATGATCGTCATTGGGCTCGCTTCCGTCATCATCGGGGAGGCGTTGTTTGGCGCCCGTTCGGTCGCACGCGCGACGTGGGCGGTCATCGGCGGCGCCATCGTCTACCGTCTTATTTTGGCGCTCGCTTTGCGCGTCGAGTTTTTGGAGACGGGCGATGTGAAATTGATTACCGCGCTCATTGTCATGCTGGCGCTCGTCGTGCCCAACACGTTGGCGGCGCAAAAAGAACGGCAGCGGAAAAAGCGGAGGGTGCGGCAGTTGGAGAGGGGGGAAACCGTTGCTGGAGCTGAAACGAATTACAAAAGTGTTTAACGAAGGAACGGCTGACGAGAAAATCGCTTTGCGCGGCATTGATCTGACGCTTGCCCCCGGCGATTTCGTCACCGTCATCGGCAGCAACGGCGCCGGCAAGTCTACGCTCATGAACATCATTTCCGGACGGCTGTCTCCTGATACCGGCGAAGTGTGGATCAACGGCTGCGATGTAACCGCGCTCAAGGAGCATGCGCGCGCCCGCTACATCGGCCGCGTCTTTCAAGACCCGATGGCCGGCACCGCCCCGCATATGACGATTGAGGAAAATTTGGCGCTCGCCTACAACCGGACGAAGCGGCGCACGTTAAGTCTTGGCGTCACGAAGCAAAAGCGCGAGTGGTTTCGGGAAACGCTGCGAACGCTTCATTTAGGGCTTGAAGACCGGCTCGCCGCCAAAGTCGGACTTCTTTCCGGCGGGGAGCGGCAGGCGCTTTCCTTGTTGATGGCGACGTTTACAAAACCGGATGTGCTGTTGCTCGATGAACATACCGCCGCCCTTGATCCGGCGCGGGCGGAGTTGGTCACGGACACGAGTGTTGATTATCCAAAATTAGACATACGCCTTCCATAAATTTGGGCATACTCAAACAAAGCAGCGGCCATCCCGGATTTCCAATCGAGAGGAAGCTGCCCAGAGAAAAAACGGCGAACGAACGAAATGAAGGAAAGAGAGACGTTCGTCTGTTTTTTGGTTTGATCATACAGCCATCGCAGCAACACATACGCGATGAACGCCGCAAACAGTTGGTTGTATACCGCATTTTCCGTCGTGCCAAACAAGGTCGGGACATTCAGATATTGCTTCACCCAACGGAAAAAGACCTCAACAGTCCAACGTTGTTGGTACATGTCGGCAATGGTTTCCGCAGACGCATGGAAGAGGTTCGTCACGACCCGAATGTCGCGGCCATTCGCATCTCGAAAGATCACCACCCGGTGACGCTTGGTGGAGCGGTATTGTTTCGTTCCCAACTGGCACGTGAAGTCGGCTTGAACCGATGAAGATGTGCTGGAAAGGCGTTTCAAGCTTTTTTTCTGATGAAGTTCGATGTTGTCCTTCATCCGAATGACAAAGAGCTGATGCTGCTCCACAAATCGATCGAGGCGTTCGATTTTGAAATACGCCCGGTCTTCCACCAGCACTTGTTGAGCGTTCGTCAACTGTTCTCCCACCGGGCCATCGTGACGCAGTCCGATGGTTTCCACCACGTCTGCCGGCAACGAGGATTCCGGCGAATACGCGACGTGCAGCTTCACTCCGGCGCGTTCGCCGTGATACGGCGCCCATGGCAGGCGGTTTTTCCCGACCGTGACGGTCGTCGAATCCACCACCCGAAGCGGTTTGGGAAACCGAAGCGAACGGCGGGTTTGGCGGTTGCACTTGGAAATGATCAACGCCAACAAGCGTTTCATGATGTCATAGGGAACTTCTTTCGCTTTCTTGGATACAGTTGAATAATGGAATCGCGGCAATCCATACAGAGGCCCCACATCGGCTCCGTGGCGAAAGCTTTTCCATTGATGCATGGCGGCCAGCAGGAAGAAGTGAATCAACTCGCGCAACGTAAAGGTTCGAGACGAATCACGATACCCAACCGCTTCGGCAATCAGTTGAATCTCTTCATCCGAAACAAGTTTTTGCATCAAATTCGGGAGTGTGGTATGCTTGTTCATAGAGAGCACCTCCTGGGTTTGTTTGTGTCGCTACTCACATTCTACAGGAAAGGTGCTCTTTTTTCTATACCCTTTGGATTTTATTGGATAATCAACACGCCTGGGTCACGGAGTTGACGAAGCAAATTGTTGAGCAGCACCGCCTGACGACGCTCATGGTGACGCACAACATGGAGCAGGCGATTCGCCTTGGCAACCGGTTGATCATGATGGATGGCGGGCAAATCATTTTTGCCGCAGAAGGAAAGGAGAAAGAGGAGCTGACGGTCGAGCGGCTGCTTGAGGCATTCCAACGCATCCGCGGCAGCCAGTTTGCGAGCGACCGCGCCGTGCTCAGCTCATAAACGAAATGAGGTGTCCTTCTTTGGCTAGGGGACACCTCTTCTGTTCGGCCGGCCGGTCAGATATTTTGGGTTTCTCGCTGCGTCGCTTGTCGGTAGGCGGCTTGCAGCGCCTTCGTCACCGCCCCTGGCGCGCCGCTTCGGATCACCGTTTCGTCGACTTGAATAATCGGGATAATCGCTGACGTCGTGCTCGTTAAAAACAGTTCGTCCGCCTCCGCAAGGTCGTTGGTGGAAAACGCTTCTTCGACAAATGGAATGCCAAGCTCAGCGCAAAACTGCTTCACTTTCGTGCGGACGATGCCGTTTAAAATCCGTGCGGTGGCCGGATGGGTGTACACCGTTTCATTTTTGACAAGGAAAATGTTTGACGAGCTGCCTTCGGTTACGACGCCGTCGCGATGCAAAATCGCTTCAAACGCTCCGCGCTCAACCGCTTCTTGTTTCGCCAATACGTTGGGCAATAAGTTCAAGCTTTTAATGTAACAGTATTCCCAGCGGACATCTTTCGTCAAAATCGTGCGCACCCCATGTGTCATTTCCTCGGTTTTCCGCGCCATCGGCTGGATGTAGGCGTACAAGTTCGGCCGGTTTTCCGCCGGAAACGCATGGTTGCGCGGGAAGCTGCCGCGCGTCATTTGCAAATACAAAATCGCATCTTCCTGCACATCGTTGAGGCGGCGAAGCTCCTCAAGCTGTTCGATGAGCTCTTCGCAGCCAAACGGAACGGATAGGCGAATGGCGGCCGCTGAACGGTACAGCCGGTCAAGATGCTCGCGAAGCCAAACGTATATCCCGTTATATAAGCGGACGACTTCGTAGACGCCATCACCGAATTGCAAGCCGCGCTCTTCCATCGGGTACGTGACTTGTTCATAACGGAAAATGCCGCGGTCGGTTAATACATACGGTTTCACTGACATGGACGTGCACTCCTTTTCTGTTGCCATCAATCATGAATCAGTTTGATTATATCATAGATTGGCCTCTTTCTGCGTTTGTCTCGTGTTTGGCGTGAGCGGAAACAATGAATGGACGTTCGGGTTGCGAAACGAAAGGAATTTTTAGACAATAAAGTTATCAATCTAGTCAAATGGAGGGGATGAATGGATGGAAACGACATGGGCAGCCGGCAAGATGGCGCCGTTTCGCCAAGGGGTGCAAGCAGGAGTAGCGATCGCCATCGGCTATATGCCGATCGCGCTGGCGTTTGGGCTGCTCGCCAAAACAACCGGACTGACGTTCGCTGAGACTGTGCTCATGAGCATCGTCGTCTTCGCCGGCGCCTCGCAATATATCGCGTTAAGTCTGCTTACCGCTGGCACTGGGGTGTTTGAAATCGTGTTGACGACATTCATATTAAACATTCGCCATTTTTTAATGTCGGCGTCCCTTAATGAAAAGGCTGAGCCGGACGCGCTTTGGAAAAAAGCGTTGTACGCCTTTGGCATTACAGATGAAACGTTTTCGGTGGCGGCGATGAAAGAAGGAACGATCAACGCCTCGTATATGTTTGGGCTCATTGCCATGGCGTATGGCAGTTGGGTCGTCAACTCGGGCATTGGTTATGCCGCTGGGGCCGGTTTGCCGGAAAGTTTGCAAGAAAGTATGTCCATTGCCTTGTATGCCATGTTTATCGGCCTGCTCGTTCCAGCGTTGAAAAAGCAGCGGAAAATCGTCTGGCTGGCGGGGCTGTCGGCTTTATTCAACTCGATCGGCACGTTTGCTCTTCACTTGTCGAAAGGCTGGTCGATCGTTTTGGCTACATTGTTGTCGGCCATCATCGTTCAATGGCTGACGAAGGAAGGGGGAAACGGCGGTGAATAGCACAATCGTATGGATGATCATCGGCATGGGGATCGTGACGTATTTGCCGCGCCTGTTGCCGTTTGTGTTGCTCGGTGGCGTCGAGCTGCCGTCGTTTTGGCAAGGAGTGCTGAAAAATGTGCCGTATGCGGTGCTCGGGGCGCTCATTATTCCTGACGTTTTTTTCATCCAAGATGATTTTTGGTTCGGTGTCATCGGTTTTGCGGCGGCCGTCATCACAGCTTGGCTTGGGGCCAACGTCATGATCGTCGTGCTTGCGGCGGTTGCAGCGCTCAGCCTGTATTCGTTATTTGTTTAAAAAGGGAAGCGGACATCGCTTCCTCTTTTCCTTTTGCGACAGGTATGCAAACTTGCTGCATGGTTATGACAATTCCTCCATAATCGCCTCGTATACCTCATCGACATGAAATCGAGATGTCCCCATGCCGATTTGTTTGACGACACGACCGTTGCGGCCAAGCAAGTAGGCGAGCGTCGTGTGTACGATCATGCCGTTGCCCGGGTCGCGGTATTGAAAGTGGAAGGCGTCCGCTACTTTTTTCGTGTCCGCTTCACTGCCGCGCAAAAACACCCAACCTTGTCCGTCGCTCATGACTCCAAACGCATTGGCATATGTCTGCAGCTTTTCATTCGTATCGCGCGCCGGGTCGATCGTGATCGTGATGAATTCCACCTTGCTTCCAAATACCCCGGCTTGTTTTAGGCGATCGCGCAGTTTTGCCATTTGCGCTGTCGTATTCGGACAAACATCCGGACAGTTTGTATAAATAAACTCGACAAGCCTCACTTTCGGCGGAAGGTCGCCAAACTCGTATGATTTTCCCCATGCTGTTTCCATCGTCACGTCATTTGGAAGCCGCATCGTTGATGGCTGGTAGACAGCAAAGTACAGGATGCCGACGCTGATGCCGATGATGACAAGAGAGGCAGCTAACGTATACCATTTTTTCACCATTCATCACTCCTCAATATGATCATATCAAAAAAATTAGCGAAAAAATCGCGATGTTTATGAACAATATGCGACTATTTTCCTAATTAAAAAAAGTTTCAAAAAAAGGCTTGCACTTTCGTTTTTCTGTTATATAATAAAAACGTAAATAAAAACAATGTAATATAACAAAGAGAGATGGGGGAAGGAAAAATGGCGTCATTTGCTGAACGTGTCCGGCAATTAGAAGAAAGTTGGAAAAATGAGGAGCGCTGGAAAGGGATCGTTCGTCCGTACAGCGCTGAGGATGTCATTAAACTGCGCGGCTCGCTTGACATCGAGTATACGCTTGCTCGACGCGGGGCGGAAAAATTATGGAAGCTGCTTCATACAGAGGATTACGTCGCGGCCCTTGGCGCGCTGACCGGAAATCAGGCGGTGCAGCAAGTGAAAGCAGGCTTGAAGGCGATTTATTTAAGCGGCTGGCAAGTGGCGGCCGACGCCAACCTCGCCGGACAGATGTATCCGGACCAAAGCCTGTATCCGTCCAACAGCGTTCCGCATGTCGTCAAGCGAATCAATCAAGCGTTGCAGCGCGCGGATCAAATTCAATACTTAGAAGGCAGCGGGGACGTGGACTACTTTGTGCCGATCGTCGCTGACGCTGAGGCGGGGTTCGGAGGCCAACTGAACGTCTTTGAGCTCATGAAGGCAATGATTGAAGCCGGAGCGGCTGGCGTCCATTTTGAAGACCAGCTGTCATCGGAGAAAAAATGCGGCCATTTAGGCGGCAAAGTGCTTTTGCCGACGCAAACGGCGATTCGCAACTTGATTGCGGCGCGGTTGGCCGCCGATGTCATGGGGGTTCCGACGGTGCTCATCGCACGCACCGACGCGAACGCTGCTGACTTGATCACAAGCGACATCGACCCGCGCGATCAAGCGTTTATCACTGGAGAACGGACACCGGAAGGCTTCTATCGCACAAGAGCCGGTTTGGATCAAGCGATCGCCCGCGGGCTTGCCTATGCGCCGTATGCCGACCTCATTTGGTGTGAGACGAGCGAGCCGAATTTGGATGAGGCGCGCCGGTTTGCCGAAGCGATTCATGAAAAATTCCCCGGCAAGCTGCTGGCGTACAACTGCTCGCCGTCGTTCAACTGGAAGAAAAAATTGGACGACGAAACGATCGCCAAATTCCAGCAAGAGCTCGGCAAAATGGGATACAAGTTCCAATTTGTCACTTTGGCTGGCTTCCATGCGCTCAATTACAGCATGTTCGAACTGGCGCGCGGCTACAAAGAACGCGGCATGGCGGCGTACGCCGAGCTGCAGCAAGCGGAATTTGCCGCCGAGAAGTACGGATACACGGCGACGCGCCATCAGCGCGAAGTCGGCACGGGCTATTTCGACGAAGTCGCCCAAGTGATCTCCGGCGGCCAATCGTCAACAGTCGCTTTGAAAGGATCGACCGAAGAAGAACAGTTTACAGCCATCTAATGCCGATCACCAACAGTTTACAGCCATCTAATGCCGATCACCAGCAAAGAGACGCCCGGCTTGGCCGGGCGTTTTTTGTTTGAGACGAAGAGCCTCCTTGCTTCCATCGCATAATAAGGAAAAAAATGACGCATCCTATGGAGTACAAGGAGGCGATGTAATGGAAAAGAATCAAGGCGATCTGCCGGAGCTGATGCCTGCCGAGTTTCGCGTCAGTACGGATCTTCATGTTGAGCAATGGTCGATGAATGAAGAGACGTATGCTGGCGACTCGGTCGGCGAGCATACCGCGTTGGAACAGGCGAATGAATATTTAGCGTCCAAAGAAATCGGCCAAACGTTCGAAAACTCCTAGAACACCCATGACGATTGTCATGGGTTTTTTTATTAGATTTTTTGCAAAATATAGAAAAAAATAACTACTGATGGTATGATAGGAGTAGTGAGCGAGTTGATTAAGGGAGGAGACGAACGGATGAAAGTCAATGAATTCATTGTATTGGAACAATTCATCGTAAGCCGTTATACGATGGCGGTTCTCCCATACTTTTTAAACAGCGATGTGTATGCGAAAGTCATTGAAGAGGACGGCGAATATATCATCAAACAAACGCCGATTGACATTATTAAACATAGTTGCGATTACTACGGAAGCAGCTTTCAAGGAAGGAAAGAAGGAACGAAAGCCGTCATTGGCATCACTCATAAAGCGCCGATCGCCATTGAACCGTCCAATGAAATTTACGTATTTCCAACCGCCTCTCCGCGTGACTCCCGCTGCGTTTGGCTCTCGCACATGCACGTCTATCGGTATGAGCCTGCCAAATATGAGCGGACCATCGTTTATTTCCGCAACGGAAAAAGCATATCCCTCGATGTTTCCTGCAAATCGTTCATCAACCAGTTATACCGAACGGCTCAACTTCGAACGAAATTATCCGAGCGGATGGAAGCGAGGGAGCGCAAACTCCAATACATATTTCGCATGCAGCAAGAAAAACAGAGTTAGCTGAACAAATTGATAAAAATGGTTTTTCCTAAAGATGAGTTCAAATTAGGCGCCTGGACGTGTAAAATAAAGATATAAACGGCATTTGAATGGGGAATAGACATGGATATGGAAACAATCAAACAATGGTTCACGCTCGACAGCATCCTTTCCCTGCTCGAACAATACCGCTCTTTCGGCGTGCTTCCCGGCATCGCAGCGACGTTGCTTGAGTCGTTTTTTCCCATTTTGCCCATGTTCGTCTTCGTGATGGCGAACGCAGCGGCGTTTGGACTATGGAAAGGGTTTCTGATCTCTTGGCTAGGCGCTTCACTTGGCTCGCTCATCGTGTTTTGGCTGACGCGGAAAGTGGGACAGAAGCGTTTTTTTCACTTTGTCCGCCGCCACCCGAAAGTGCGGCAGTTTATGCATTGGATTGAGCGACACGGATTTGGTCCGCTGTTTTTGTTGTATTGCTTTCCGTTCACCCCATCGGCGCTTGTCAATATTGTTGCCGGACTGTCGCGCATCAGCCGCCAGCAGTTTGTATTGGCGGTGCTGCTAGGAAAGATGATCATGGTGTTTACCATCAGTTTTATCGGCTATGACTTGAAGGCGCTCATCCGTCAGCCGCTGCGCACGGCGATGATCGCCGCAGTCGTTCTGTTGCTTTGGTACGCCGGAAAACGGGTGGAAGCGCGATTTTCGTTGACGGAAGAACAAGGCGGCGAGGAGGACGGGGAGTGACGAAGCAAAAAGAAAAACGAGGCCGCCGATGGCCATGGTTTGTTGCCGTTTGTGTTGTCGCCACGCTTCGGTTGTTCGTGTTCAGCAATTACGTGGTGGAAGGAAAATCGATGATGCCGACGCTAGAGAGCGGCAATTTGCTGATCGTCAATAAGCTTTCCTACGACATCGGGCCTATTCGCCGGTTCGACATTATCGTTTTTCACGCCAACAAAAAGGAAGATTACGTCAAGCGGGTTATCGGCCTGCCTGGCGATCGGATCGCGTACAAAAATGACATCTTGTATGTCAACGGAAAAAAAGTTGACGAACCGTATTTGCGCCCGTATAAGCAAAAGCTGCTTGACGGCAGGCTGACCGGGGATTTTACGCTTGAGGAGGTGACCGGGAAAACACGGGTGCCTCCCGGCTGCATTTTCGTTCTTGGCGACAACCGGCTTAGCAGCTGGGACAGCCGCCATTTTGGGTTTGTCAAAATCAACCAAATTGTCGGCAAGGTGGACTTTCGCTACTGGCCGTTTAAACAGTTCGCCTTTCAATTTTAACCTTAATCTCGAAAGAAGTCTTCCGCTTCTATAACGAAGTGAAGCTTTGCAGACCAATAAATGGATCCTTCGAAGCGAGGTTGTTCAGTCGTCCGACAGTCGCTGACATGTCGGCTGGCTCCACAAAAAGAAACAAACGTTAACGTTTCAGATTGCCTCTATATAACCCGCGGCCGGAAGGGCGTTTTTTTCTTCCCAAAAGCGAACATACGTGCTAAAATAAAACAAATAAAGGAAACGAATGGTGGTGGATACAATGTCGCTGCGGTTTTTGCTCGGACGGTCAGGAAGTGGGAAAACGGCTGTCTGCCTCGAAGAAATTCGCCGCCAGTTGCAAGAGGATCCAAAAGGAAGGGCGATCGTCTATCTCGTTCCGGAGCAAATGACATTTCAATGCGAATACGCGTTGATACATACCGAGGGAGTGGACGGGATGATTCGCGCCCAAGTGTTCAGCTTCACCCGTCTCGCTTGGCGCGTGCTGCAGGAAACAGGCGGCATGACCCGGTACCACATTCATGATGTTGGCGTGCAGATGATGATCCGCAAAATTATTGAGCAACGCAAACAAGAGCTGAAACTGTTTGGCCGCGCGGCGGACAAACATGGGTTTATCGAGCAGCTGAACGAAATGATCACCGAATGCAAACGGTATTGCCTGACGCCGGGCGAACTCCGCCGACATGCTGAGGCGTTCGAGGATGGGCCTGATCAACCGGGCCGCCGCTTGCTCGCTGACAAGTTGAGCGATGTCGCGCTTGTGTATGAGGAACTTGAGAAAAGTCTTTCCGGCCACTATCTTGATTCGGAAGATTATTTGCGCTTGCTCGCTGAGCATATTCCGCGCTCAAGTTATTTGCGGGATGCCGATATTTACATCGACGGCTTTCATCATTTCGCGCCGCAAGAATATATGATCATCGAACAGCTTCTTCGCCATTGCCGGCGCGTCACCGTTTGTTTGACGATCGACCGCCCGTATGACGACGGAATGCCGGACGAACTTCATCTCTTTTATTTGCCGGCGCAAACGTACCGCCAGCTGAGGGAGTTGGCGCTAAGCAATGACATTGCGATCGAAGAGCCGATCGTGCTTTCGGCCAACCGACGCCATGAAGACAGGGCGCTCGTTCATCTTGAGGCGCAATTTCACCGACGCCCGTTGCTTCCATATGGTGCAAAGACCGATGCCGTCCATCTTTATGAGGCGTCCAATCGCCGAGCGGAAATCGAAGCGGTCGCACGCGAAATCATCCGCCTTGTCCGCGATGAAGGGGCGCGCTATCGCGACATTGCGCTGATCATCCGCCAGACGGAGGCGTACCGCGATCTGGTAAAAACGGTGTTTTTTGATTTTGGGATCCCGTATTTTATGGATGAAAAAGAACCGATGCACCACCACCCGCTCATTGAACTCGTGCGCGCTGCCTTAGAGACGGTCGTGACGCGTTGGCGATATGAAGCGGTGTTTCGGGCGGTGAAAACGGATTTGCTTTTTCCAACGGACGGCGATCTGCACATGTGGCGCGAGGCGGCCGACAAGCTCGAAAACTATGTGCTTGCTTACGGAATCAAAGGGGATAAGTGGACAAACAATGAGCGCTGGGCGTATCGGCGCTATCAGGCGCTTGACGGTTTGAACGTACCACAAACGGATGAAGAGCGGCAGTTTGAGGACATGCTCAATGAATGGCGCGAGGCGTTGGCCGCTCCGCTTCGCCGGTTGGAGCGCCGTCTGCGCCGGGCGGAGGACGGACGCGGGTTTTGTATGGCATTATATCTGTTTTTGGAAGAATTGCAGATTCCAAAAAAACTAGAGAAAATGAGCGCGCAAGCGGAAGCGGACGGCCGCCTCGTTGAAGCGCGCCAGCATGAACAGGCGTGGAACGCCGTCGTCGATTTGCTTGACCAATATGTAGAAATGCTCGGGACAGAATCACTGCCGCTCGCTGAGTTTGTCAAGATTATCGAGGCTGGGCTCGATCGGTTGGAGTTCTCCCTTGTGCCGCCGGCGATGGACCAGGTGATCGTCGCTCAGCTTGATCGCTCTCGTTTAATTGACATCAAGTATGCGTTCGTCATCGGCGCCAACGATGGCGTGATTCCAGCGAAAGTGAAGGAAGACGGGCTGATGGCGGAAGTGGAGCGCGAGCAGCTGCGTGAGTTGGGGGTGGCGCTCGCCCCAGGGGGACGGGAGCAGCTGTTTTATGACCCGTTTTTTGTCTACTTGGCACTTGTTTGTCCGAGCCGGCGGCTGTATGTTACATATCCGCTTGCTGATGGAGAAGGGAAAGCGTTGATGCCGTCGCCGCTCATCAAGCAGCTTACGGAACTGTTTCCGCATGCGCCGGTGCATCTGTGCGGCAACGACCCGTTCGACGCCCCGGCAGAAAAAGCAGAGGCGTTCGTGACCGCGCCGCGGGCGACGCAAACGTATTTGATCAGCCAGCTCCGAGCATGGAAGCGCAACTACGGCATCGATCCGCTTTGGTGGGATGTGTATAACACGTTCATCGGCCATCGGGACTGGAAGGAGCAGGTGCGGCATGCCGTCTCCGCGCTCTTTTATACAAACGGAGCGACGCCGCTCAAAAAACAGTGGAGCCAGCGGCTGTACGGCAAAAAAATTCAGGCGAGCGTCTCGCGCATGGAGCAGTTTCAAAAATGCCCGTACGCCCATTTCGCATCGCATGGGCTGCGGTTGAAAGAGCGCAACGTTTTCCGACTTGAGGCGCCGGATGTTGGGCAATTGTTCCATGCCGCCATCAAGCAAATCGCCGACCGGCTGCGCGAACAGCATCTTGATTGGCGCGAACTGTCAAGACCAGACTGTGAACGGCTGTCGGCCGAAGCGGTCGAGCGAATCGCCCCGCTCATCCAGCAGCAAGTGCTCTCAAGCTCTCATCGCTATGAATATATGAAACGAAAATTGAAACACGTCGTTGCCCGTACAACCCATGTCTTAAGTGAGCATGCGCGGGCGAGCGGTTTCGTTCCGATCGGACTTGAGCTGTCATTCGGCCCCAATGGCGACCTGCCGCCGCTTCGGTTTCGGCTGCCCGACGGAACAGTGATGGAGCTTGTTGGGCGGATCGACCGCGTCGATAAGGCGGAAAGCAGCCAAGGAGTGCTTCTGCGCATTATCGATTACAAATCGAGCGCGAAAACGCTCGATTTGACGGAAGTATATTACGGCCTGGCGCTGCAAATGTTCACCTACCTGGACATCGTGCTGACATATGCCGAACAGCTCGTCGGCCAGCCGGCCTTGCCAGCCGGGGTGCTTTATTTTCACATCCACAATCCGATCGTTCAAGCGAAGCAATGGGTGGATGATGAGGTGGAAATGGCGAAAAAGTTGCTTGAACCGTTTCGGATGCGCGGACTGTTGCTCGCTGACGTCGAGGCGATCCGGTTGATGGACAACCGAACGGAAGACGGACAATGGTCGCTGATTGTGCCCGCTCAGCTTACGAAAAGCGGATCGATCCATTCGCGTTCGTCGGTGGCGAGTCCATCCGACTTTGCCGCGCTCCGCCAGCATGTCCGCCGTTTGTTCATCGACATCGGCGGGCAAATCGCCGACGGCGTCGTGTCGATCGCCCCGTACAAGTTGAAAGATAAAACAGCGTGCGAGTTTTGCGTCTTCAAACCGGTCTGCCAATTTGATGAGGCACTCTCCGGCAACGAATACCGGAAGCTTGCCCCGCAAACGAAGGAAGCGGTCATCGAAAAACTAGCGGAAGGGAAGGAAGGATAAATGAACGCCACGATTCGCCCGAAGCCGGCTGGGAGCCGATGGACGGATGAACAATGGAAGGCGATCGCCGCGGGCGGCCGAGACATTCTTGTCGCCGCGGCGGCCGGATCCGGGAAAACGGCCGTTCTTGTCGAGCGGATCATTCAAAAAGTGACGGCGGAAGAAGGAGCGGTCGATATCGACCGGCTGCTTGTCGTTACCTTTACCAATGCGGCAGCCGCGGAGATGAAAGCAAGAATCGGTGAGGCGCTCGAGCGGGAATTGGCCAAGCGTCCGCATTCGCTCCATTTGCGGCGCCAGCTCAGCCTGCTTCCCCGCGCCGCGATCTCGACGCTCCATTCCTTTTGCTTGGATGTCATTCGCAAATATTACTATTTGCTTGATTTGGATCCGTCGTTTCGCATCGCGGATGAAACGGAAATCGAGCTGTTGAAAGAGGATGTCCTTGAAGAGCTGCTTGAGGAGGAATACGGAAAGCCGGACAACGAGCGGTTTTTCGCTGTCGTGGATGCCTATACGGGCGACCGGAGCGATGCGGAGCTGCAGGAGATGATTGTCGCCCTTTATGAATTTTCCCGCTCCCATCCGGAACCAGATGAATGGTTGGCCGGTTTGACCTCGATGTATGATGTCGATGAACGAACAGATATAAAGACGCTGCCAGCAGCCCGCTATATCGCGCAACATGCCGCGATGGAGCTGGCGGCGGCCAGACGGCTGATCCGAAGGGCGCTTGAGCTTGCAGAAGAGCCGGGCGGACCGCGTCCGTACGCGGAGCGGCTGCGCGAAGATCGAGATATGATCGCTGATTTGGAAACGCGTCTTTCTGGACCGTGGGCCGAGCTGCATCGCGCGCTAAAGGCGCTGTCGTTTGGGCGGCTGCCGGCCTGCCGCGGCAAGGACTATGACGAGCGGCTGATCGACGAAGCCAAATCGTTGCGCGATCAGGCGAAAAAGAAAGTGGAGGCGCTGCGCGACAATGTGTTTTCGCTCGATCCATCCGTTTGGCTCCGCCATATGCGGGAAATGAAGCCGATCGTTGAAACGATCGCTAACCTTGTCCGCCGTTTTGCCGTCATGTTCCAAGCGGCGAAACGGGAAAAAGGAATCGTTGATTTTTCTGATTTGGAACATTATTGTTTGCATATTTTGCGGCGGCGTGATCCGGAAACGGGCGAATGGCAGCCTTCCTCCGCCGCCTTGGAATACCAGGCGCAGTTTGATGAAGTGCTTGTTGACGAGTATCAAGATACGAACCTCGTTCAAGAAGCGATTTTGCAGCTGGTGAAAAAAGGGAGCGAACGAACAGGCAATTTGTTTATGGTCGGCGACGTGAAACAGTCGATTTACCGATTCCGCCTTGCCGAGCCGATGCTGTTTTTGGACAAATACAAACGATTCACCGCCGACGGGGAAGAAGGGGGGATGAAAATCGACCTCGCGAGCAACTTCCGCAGCCGCCGCGAAGTGCTTGACGGGACGAATTTTCTGTTTGCGCAACTCATGGGGGAAACCGTCGGCGAAATGGTTTACGACGAAGCGGCGCAGCTGAAATACGGTGCCGATTACCCGGAAGGGGAGGATGCGGCGCCGGAAGTCATGATCATCAACCGGCAGCGTGCGGCGGAAGAGGACGAAGAGGAAGCGGCTGAATGGGAAGCGGCGGAGCTCGAGGCGCGGCTGATGGCGAAAAAAATCAAAGAGATCGTTTCCGCTCCGTTTTATGTATACGATCGTTCGAGCGGGCAGCCGCGGCGCGCCATGTACCGTGACATCGTCATCCTTGTCCGCTCGATGACGAATGCGCCGCAGATGATCGAGCAGTTGCAGGCGCAAGGCATCCCGGCGGCCGCGGATTTGTCATCCGGCTATTTTCAGGCGACGGAAATTTCGATCATGCTCTCACTGTTAAAAGTGATCGACAACCCGCACCAAGACATTCCGCTCGCCGCGGTGCTCCGGTCGCCGCTCTTTCGTTTTGACGAGAATGAGCTCGCCATGATTCGCCTCGCCGATCCAAAAGGCACGTTTTATGAAGCGCTCTGTTCGTTTCGGCAAAAGCCGGCGGAAACAAAAGAGGAGGCCAACGCCCAAAGGAAAGCGGCGGCTTTCTTAGAGCGGCTCGAGGGCTGGCGTACGATGGCGCGCCGCCGCTCATTAGCTGATCTCATTTGGCAGCTGTACCGCGATACGCAATTTTACGATTTTGTCGGCGCACTGCCGGGTGGCAGGCAACGGCAGGCGAACTTGCGCGCTTTGTACGACCGCGCGCGGCAGTACGAGTCGACGTCGTTTCGCGGCTTGTTTCGCTTTCTTCGCTTCATCGAGCGGCTGCAAGAGCGCGGCGACGATTTAGGGGCGGCCCGGCCGCTCGGCGAGCAGGAAGACGTTGTGCGCATCATGACGATTCACAGCAGCAAAGGATTGGAATTTCCGATCGTGTTTCTCGCTGGGCTGGCTCGTCCGTTTCATACACGTGATTTGCACCACCCATATTTGCTCGATAAAGAGCTGGGCTTTGCCGCCCGCTTTGTCCACCCGCGGCTGCGCATCAGTTATCCGACGCTGCCGCTGCTTTCCATCCAAACGAAAAAGCGGCTTGAACTGCTCGCTGAGGAGATGCGCATTTTGTATGTCGCGCTCACAAGGGCAAAAGAGAAGCTGTATTTGTTGGCGTCGGTCAACGATGCGGCCAAGGAGATTGAAAAATGGAAAAGCGCTGCTTCGGAACGCGGCTGGCTTCTCCCCGACGATGTGCGGGCTTCGGCCCGCTCCTACTTGGATTGGATCGGCCGGGCGCTCATCCGTCATCGGGATGGGGGGGCGCTTGCGGGAACGAAGGCGCCTGAAGAGGTCGCCTCTCACCCGTCTGTATGGCGTGTCGCCATCGTGCCGGCCGCCGATTTGCGCGGCGCAGAGGCTGCGAGGGAGGAGATGGATGGCGGCGTGCTTCTTGCCCTCGAACAAGGCCGACCCGTTCCCGTAGAAGGAGGGTGGCAGAAGGAGGTCAAACGCCGCTTGTTGTGGCGGTATTCGTATGAGAAAGAAACGGCCGTGCGCGCCAAGCAATCGGTGTCAGAACTTAAAGAACAGCGCGCGCTCTTTGGCGAGCAAGCGGACGAATGGCGGCCGCGCCAAGGGACGGCTCCGGTGTTTTCCCGGCCGCGTTTTATGCAGGAGAAAACGTTGACGCCGGCCGAAAAAGGGACGGCGCTCCATGTCGTCATGCGCCATCTCGATTTGCAAGCGCCGCTTGATGAATCGTGGATCCGCAGTCAGATCGTCCGCCTTGTCGAAAAAGAGCTGCTGTCGGCAGAACAAGCAGAGGCGGTCGATCCAGCGGCCATCGCTGCCTTTTTCACTGCAGATCTTGGCCGCCGCCTTTGCGCCGCCCGCGAAGTGCACCGTGAAGTGCCGTTCAGCTTGGGGCTTAAAGCGGCTGAACTGTACGGCGGCGAAGGGACGGAAAGCGGCCGGCGCGTCCTCGTGCAAGGGGTGATCGACTGCGTGTTTGCCGACGAATGCGGCTATGTGATGATTGACTATAAAACGGATGAAGTCGTCCACCGTTTTGCTGGGCAAAAGGAAGAAGCGGCTCGTTTTCTGCTCGGCCGCTACGGGACGCAAATGCGCTTGTACCGGCGGGCCATCGAGCAAATTTGGCGTGTGCCGGTGGCGGAATGCTATTTGTATTCGTTTGACGGCGGGTTTGTTGTGGCTGTTGAGTGATGCAAGGGGGGAAAGAGAGAATGCGGATTTTGCATACCGCGGACTGGCATTTTGGGAGAACGCTCGAGGGGAGGAGTCGGATGGCCGAGCAAGAGGCATTTGTTGATGAGCTTGTGGAGATTGTCAAGAAAGAACAAATTGACATCATCCTTGTGGCCGGCGACGTATTCGACTCCGTCAACCCGCCGGCGGCTGCGGAACAACTGTTTTATGAAAGCCTCGCCCGCTTGTCCGACAAAGGACGCCGCCCGGTGGCAGTCATCAGCGGCAACCACGACCACCCCGACCGGATCAGCGCTGCCCGGACGTTGATGTGTGCGCACAACATTTTTCTTTTCGGCCGCCCGCAAGCGGCTGTTTGCCGGATTGACGTTCCATCGTGCGGCGAAACGATGATGCTTGCTCCGTTGGCCTATCCGTCCGAATCGCGCCTCGCCGAGCTGTTGTCATCCGACTGTAAAGAGACGACGATGCGCGATCGGTACGATGACCGCATCCGCGCCCTATTAGCGGCGATGGCCGCCTCGTTCACGGCGGAGACCGTCAATATCGCGATGAGCCATCTTTACGTTGCCGGCGGACGTACGTCCGATTCCGAGCGGCCGATTGAAGTCGGCGGCGCTTATACGGTGGCGGCTGAGAGCTTGCCGAAAGCCGCGCAATATGTGGCGCTTGGCCATCTGCACCGGCCGCAGGATGTCAAGCAGGCAAAGACGGCGGCGCGCTATTCCGGCTCGCCGTTGGCGTACAGCTTTTCCGAAGCCGGTCAAGCCAAATCGGTCACGGTCGTTGACGTGCATCCAGGCGGGGCGGCCAAGGTGGCGGAGATACCGCTCGTTGCCGGCAAACCGCTCATCCGTTGGAAGGCGACAGAGGGGCTCGCTCAAGTATACCGCTGGTGTGAGGAAGGAAGAGACCGATCAAGCTGGATCGATTTGGAGATTCATGTGACCGAGTCGTTGACAATGGAAGAAATTGATCGGCTGCGTAAGCTTCATCCCGGATTTGTCCACATTCGCCCGGTGCTTCCCAATCGGGTGGAAGAGATGATGGAAATGAGCCGCGAGCCGCTTTCACTTGAAGAAATGTTTCACCGCTTTTACGAACGGCAGACTGGGGGACAAACGCCGGATGAAGAGCTCGTCCGCCTCTTTTTGGAGCTGGCGGCGGAAGAAGAGAAGGAAGGGGAGGGAGAATGAAGCCGATCTCGCTGACGATCGCCGGGCTTCATAGCTTTCGTGAAAAGCAGACGATCGATTTCACCGCACTGTGTGAGGGCGGTGTGTTCGGCATTTTCGGGCCGACTGGAAGCGGCAAATCAACGATTTTAGACGCCATGACGCTCGCCTTGTTCGGCAGCGTCGAGCGGGCGGCCAACCGCACGCAGGCGATCATCAACCACGCGGAGCAAGAGTTGTTTGTCTCGTTTACGTTTGAGCTGGAAAATGCGGCAGGAGCGAAACGGTATACAGTCGAACGAAGCTTAAAAAAAGTGGACGAATGGCGGACGCGCAGCGCCGTTTGCCGCCTGATCGAGCATCGGTCCGAGCCGGTCGTGCTCGCCGATAAACTGTCGGAGGTGGACAAGGCGATCGAGCAATTGCTCGGCTTGACGATGGAGGATTTCACCCGGGCGGTCGTCTTGCCGCAAGGAAAATTTGCCGAATTTTTATCGCTCAAAGGGTCGGAGCGGCGGCAAATGCTGCAGCGCCTCTTCCATCTTGAGCGGTATGGCGATCAGTTGAATAAAAAGTTGAAAGACCGGCTTGCCGCCGCTCGGCAAGAATGGGAAAAAATCGAAGCGGAAAAAGCGGGGCTTGGCGATGCTTCAAAAGCAGCGCTCGAGCAGGCAGAGGCGGATGTGCGGGAGCTCGCGGGGCTGTTTGCCAAGCGAAAAAAAGAGCTTGAGGAAGTCGAAGCAGATGTGGAACGAACAAAACAACGATGGGCGTGGCAGCAAGAAAAAGAAGCGGTCGAACAAGAGCTCGCCGCGCTGCGCCAACATGAATCCGCCATCCGCGAGCTTGAGGCGAAAAAGGAGCGCGCCGAGCAAGCAGAGCGCATCTGGCCGTATTGGGAGCAGTGCGAGCAGGCATGTCGCTTGCGGGCAGAGGCGTTTCGTCGGTATGAAGGACTGGCGCGTCGGTTAGAAGAAGCCCAATTGAGCTATGAAGAAGCGGCGCGGCGTTATGAACGGGCGCGCCAAGAAAAGGCGCAGCGCGAACCGGAATTGCTCGTCCAGATGGAACGGCTGCGGCAGGCGGCGCAGCTTGAGCAGCAAATGGAAGTGCTTGGACAGGAGCTCGCAGCTCTTCGTGAAGAGAGGAAGCGACTCATTGCCCAGGAGAAGGCAGCTGCACGCCGGTTTGAAGAGGCGTCGGTCTGGTATGAGCGCGGCGCGAAGCGGCAGCGGGAGTTGAAAGAAGAACTGAAACAGCATGAAGAGGCGCTGGATGGAAAAGATGAGGCAGAGCGGGCGTACAGGCAGAAGCAGCATATTGAGCAAGCGGCGTCAGCCATCGCTCGCGTCGATGCCCAACTTCAGCAAAAGGAGGCCGTTTGGCGTCGGGCGAAAGAGGAAAAGTTGGAGCGGGAACGCCGATCAGCCGCTGTCGGCTCCCGGCTTCAAGAGCTGTTCCGGCGTGTGGAGCGGACGTATCGTTTCGTCTGCTGGCGGCAGCAGGACGCTGAAAAACAATTGTATACGTTGCAGAAAACCATGGAGGCGGAGCGACAGCGAGCCGAAGAAGCGCGGACGGCGCAACTCGCCTCCGCCTTGGCTGAGCGGCTCCGTCCCGGCGAGCCGTGTCCAGTGTGCGGATCGCGCGAGCATCCGCATCCGGCCGCCGCACCGCACGATGTCCAACTTGAGCGTCTGTCCGAGCTTGAGGCAGAGCGGCAGCGGTATGAACAAGATTGGCAAATGATCATTTCGTTCAAGGCGCAGCTCGAGCAGCTTGCCGAGCTGGCGGCAGGCCATGAAGCGCCGCCTGTGTTTGCCGAAAGCCGATCGGTGGAGGAGGTCGTCGACCTCACTGTGGAAGTGCGGGCGCTTGCGCAAGATGTCATTGAATTGAAAGAAGCGGCCTACCGGGTGCTTGCCCAATGGAATGAAGCCGAGTCAGCGCGGCGCGAAGCGGAGAAAGCGTGCCAATGGATAGCGGCGGACATCGAAGCGCTGCAAGTTGAAAAGCAGCGGCTGGAGGAAGAGCGGCGGCAACTTGAACAGCAATGGCGGCAGATGTATCCTTTCCATTCGCTTGAGACGATCGATGCGGTGTATGAACAGCTGTGTGAACTGGAAAACGTGCGGCGCGACGTGCAAAAACGGCTGGAGGACAGCGTGCTGTTTTTAGAGGAAAAACAGCGGGCGAAAGAGGAAGCGGCCAAAGAGCGGAGCCGGCTTGAGACGGAGCGGGTGCGTCTTGACTCGCTGATTAGTGCCAAACAGCAGCAATGGAACGAATATGAGCGGCAACGGGGCGAGAAGGCGGGGGAAGGTCCTGCGGCCGTGCAGCTTCAGAAGGCGGAGGACGAATGGCGCCAGCTGCAAAACGGCGAGCAACAGGCGTATGAGGCCTGGCAGCGAGCCCAGCGGGAATATCAAATGCTTGAAAGCGAAACAAAAGCAGCCAAGCAGGCGTGGGAAGAAGGCGTCCGCCGCGAAGAAGAGGCGCTCGCTCGCTGGCGCGGCGCGCTTTTGGACACCATGTTTGCCGATGCCGAACAAGTCAAGCAAGCAAAGGCGGAAAAAGCGCAGCGAGATGAATGGGATGAGGCAATCCGCCGCTATTGGCGCCAAATCGGGCAAGCCGAACATCGCCTCGCCCAGCTGGCCGCCGCCATCGGGGGGGCGACGGTGAGCGCTGAACAATGGGAGACGATGCAGCGTGTATACGCCGAGTTGAAGGGGCAAGTGGAGGCGATGACGCAGCAGCTTGGGGCGGCTCAAGCGAAGGTGGAAGAGTTGAGAAAAAAACATAGCCGCTTTGTTGAACTGGAGGAGAAGCAGACGGAGCTCAGCCGGCGCATCGAGCGGTATAAACAGCTGCAGGCGCTGCTTCGCGGCAACAGCTTTGTCGAATTTATGGCTGAAGAGCAGCTCGAGCAAGTCACCGCCATGGCTTCGGAACGGCTGCAGCGGCTGACACGGCACCGGTATTCGCTCGAATTGGATTCGCAAGGCGGGTTTCTGATCCGCGATGATGCCAATGGCGGCGTCAGACGGCCGGTATCGACGCTCTCGGGTGGGGAGACATTTTTGACGTCACTGTCGTTGGCGTTGGCGTTATCGGCGCAAATTCAGCTGCGCGGCGAGTATCCGCTCCGCTTTTTCTTCTTGGACGAAGGGTTTGGCACCCTCGATGCTGAGCTGCTTGAGACGGTCATTTCCGCCTTGGAAAAGCTGCATACCGAGCGGCTGGCGGTCGGCGTCATCAGTCATGTACAAGAAATTCGCCACCGTCTGCCGCGACGGCTCATCGTCGAACCGGCTGAACCGTCCGGACGCGGCACGCACGTCTGGCTGGAAATGATGTGAATGGCTCGCCCGTTGAGCTGAACGGGCTTTTGGGGAATAATGGAGAGAGGCGGTCGCAAAAGGTTGGTTTCCTTTCGATCAAGCACAATGTATGGTTTTTTAGATATAGAGGTAAATAAGCAAAGGTGTCCGGATCCTTTTGGGACACCTTCTCTTTTTGGTTTCGGCAGCGTTCGGCTGATAAGGTTGATGTTGGCAAGTGAAAGGTGAGGGGATTCGTTTTCTGCAACGTTCAGTTGTTGGCGGCCACGTTTTGGTCGGATACATCTGGATCAAACGCGTTTGTAAAGCTGATCGCGTTGTTCGTCATCACAAAATCGCCGGTGTTGAACCCGCCGGATCCGGCTTGCGTTTTCGTGGCGACTTTCGGCGCGATGTACAGACAGTCGCCCATTTGGACGACAGCTCCGCTGCTGACGTTGTTGATTTTAATCGGGCCGACAAACGAAGGCATTATAAATCCCTCCCTCTTGTTGGCGCGCTCGACTCAGAGCCGGCCAGCTGGCGGATATGTTTAATTCTTGCCTCTGCCTCCGCTGTCGAGGTCGAGCCGATATGGACGATGGCGGACGAAGAAATGGCGAGCACGCGCACAGACTGAACGGAAATGACCGGGGACTCATGGAGCGTTTGGCGTGCGGCTGCCGGCGGTGGAGAAATCCAGCGCGGGATCGGCTTCGCAAAAACAGGGAATATTTGTTCTCCTTCTGGGCCAAAAAACAGTTCATATTGCCGCTGAACGGCAAAGGCGCGCGTGCGGGCGGAAATTCGCTCTGAGTCGCCGATTTGCAGTACGGAGCCAATGATCAGCGTTTCCGCATGAAATGCCTGCACTACTGACGTTCGTTTCACGGCGTATCCCCTCGGGCCGGCACAAGCGGGACGAACGGGCCGATGATAAGTGATTCAGGCGGTGTGTCAAACGCTGATGACAAGTGAATCGCATCGGCGTCGCCGATTAAAAACAGCGAGGCACTGGCGACGGCCACGAGGCGGATGTCGCCAACATGCAGATGACGATTGATCACTGTATAATTCACGTCTATCCCTCCTTTGAAGGCAAATGTTTCAAAAACGCATCGAGCGATTGTTCGATATCGGCTTTCACTTTTTGAAAAATTTCATTTTCGACTGCTTCATCGCGGTCGCCGGACGGAACGTAGCCATGGTTGGCTTTCTCTTGCAAATAGAAGCGGATGCGTTCGTCTGTTTGCCGGGCGATGTCTTGCAAAATGAACTGGCGGTACGTATCGTCGAGGCGGCGGCCGTATTGCTGCTCAAGGCGTTTTAACGTTTCCGACGCTTCCCCGTTGAGATAGGCGGCCACTTTTTCTTGAATCGGGCGCAACAGCACCGGTTCCGGCTTTGGAATTACGGTTTTGACCGGTTCGACGGCAAAGTCTTCAATTGTACCGCCGGCTCCGGGCGGAGCGATCCCGATGTTTAGCGTTCCTTCGAGCGTTTCCACTTTGAGCTGGTCAAATTTATATTCAATTCGTTCGATCGATGTGCGCGGCTGAGCCTCCATTTCCCGAAGCCGGGCTTCGAGTGCGTGGAGCCGGCGTTCCAGATCCCGTATTTTTTTTGTTTGCCATAATAAATAGCGGTGCAGCTTGACGAAATACTCGTAAATGCTCATTGTGCACCATCATCCTCTCCAAAGAGCCCTCTTACTTCAATATATGGACGGCCTTTCGCTCTCATCACTTTTTTTCGCTGAATTTAGCGGGTGGCTGAATGGAGAGGAACGAGAGGAGCGGATGCACCGGGCGGCACGGTCGCCTGTGGGGCCGAACCGGTGAATCCGCCGGTGTTGGCAAGCGTTGAGAGCGCTTGAATGCTTCCGGCGCTGCCGATTTGCAAAACAGATGAATTGGTGACCGAGCCGATCCGCAACTGGTGGATGCAGATGCTTTGGCTGATGTAAACGTGCACCCTCCTTCTCCTCCTTCAAACGTTTCCGACGACATTTTCATCGGCGACATCGGCGTCATTCGTATTGGTATTGCTGTAATAGTTATAGATATGAAGCCCGTCGCCGGTGTTAAACGAACCGGCGCCAGCGAACGTTTTCGTCACGCTTTGCGGGGAAATCGCAAACACATCGCCAATATGGAACACGCCGCTGCTTCCGATGCTGTTCAGTTTGACGACTCCGACAAAAGCCGGCATGTGGGCATGCTCCCTTCCTTGTTTTCTTCGTTGATACTAGTGTATGGGCGCAAGCTGCGAAACGTTCGCTTTAATTGTTGGCGGCATTATTTGAGTCGAACACATCCGGATCGCCGGTGTTTGTAAAGCTGACGAACGTATTCGTCTGCAGGAAGTCCCCGTTGTTGCCGCCGCCTGAGCCGGTATTGGATTTCAACGTGCTCTTTGGTGTGATTTGCAAGACGTCGCCGAAATTCACCGTGCCGTCGCCGCTGACATGGGTGATTTTAATTGGACCGCTGATAAATGAAGGCATGAAGAGCCCCCTCCTTTTTCGTCGTGTCGCTATCGTTATTGTATGAAAACGGAGAAAAAACGGTTCAATGCGGGGTGAGAGTCCAATTGAGGAAAGCAACTCCCGCGTATGATAAAGAAAGGGAACGGGCAGAAAGGAAGGGGAAAGGGGATGCCAGCAATCGTCATTGGTGGGATCAAAGTGACGAACGTAAGCGGCAATGGCACTGTCAACATGGGCGATGTGCTGCAAATCGCTCCGAAAAGCACCACGAAGTCAAACTCAGGTGCCGGCGGCGGCAATACTGGCGATTTCTTGCAAACGAATACGTTTTGCAGCGTCACGAATACGGTCGATCCGGATGTCTTGGACGCCGGGGTGAAAGGAAATAACTAGCTATTGTCGAGACGACTCCCCTAGCGTTCGTTTTTGGAAAAAAGAAGAAACCAGGTTCTTTTTTGGCGCAATGGAGTGGACTATCCAAGAAAGAGGGCTGACTTCAAAAGTCATTTTACGACTTTTGGGACGGCCCTCTTTTTCTTTATGCCATCTTTGTTATATAATACAATTGTGAATTTTCTAAAACATAAAACAGGGGGGATGGGAGAATGAATGCGCCGCTCGTGCTCCATCACTTTTTCGATCGCGCCGTGGCTCTCTATGGGGACAAGACAGCCATGATTTGTTCGGGGCGGACGGTGACGTATCGTGAGCTTGGCGAACGAGTGTCGAGGCTTGCCAACGGGCTGCGGGGGCTTGGCGTTCGCAAAGGCGACCGCGTGGCGTACTTGGCGCCCAACACGCTCGAGATGCTCGAAGGGTTTTACGGTGTGTTTGAAGTGGGAGGGGTGATGGTGCCGCTGAATACGCGGCTGAAACCGGATGATTACGTTTTTATTTTGAATCACAGCGAAACGAAAGTGTTGTTTGTGGATCAGGAGCTGTACGGGCTGATTGCACCGGTCAAAAACAAGCTTGAAACGGTCGAGGAGATCATTGTCCACCATAAAACAGAGGCGGCGATTGATGAAACCGCTTACGACGAATGGCTCGCCGCCCAGTCGTCAGCGCCGGTTCCGCGCCCGATGATCGATGAGAACGATATATGCAGCTTGCTATATACAAGCGGGACGACAGGCAACCCAAAAGGAGTCATGCTGACGCATCGGAACAACTATTTGCATGCGCTTGTGACGATGCACCATTTGCGTGTGTCCGACCGCGATACGTATTTGCATGTGTTGCCGATGTTCCACGTCAACGGCTGGGGGGCTCCGTTTTATTACACCGCCAACGGGGCAACGCAAATCGGTTTGCGTAAAGTCGATCCGAAAGTCATTTTTGATCTTGTCAAGGAACATCAGGTGACGGTTATGCATATGGCTCCGACTGTGCTCAATATGTTGCTGCAATATTATGAGCAATATCAACCAGATGTCCCGGAAGGCGTGCGGGTCGTCATCGCCGGTTCTGCGCCGCCGCCGGCATTTGTCGCACGCGTTGAGGAAAAGCTCGGCTGGGAGTTTATCCAGGTGTACGGCATGACCGAATCATCTCCGCTCAGCACGATTTCGCTCATTCGTCCGCAGCTTGACGGACTGCCTGTGGAGCAAAAGCAGCGGATCAAGGCAAAAGCCGGCTATCCGATGATCGGCTGTGAAGTGAAAGTGGTCGATGAAAACGGCGACGAAGTGCCTCATAATGGCCGGACGATCGGCGAGGTGATCGTCCGCAGCCATGGCGTCATGAAAGGATATTGGAAAAACGAAGAAGCAACCGCCGCAACGATCCGCGACGGCTGGCTGTATACCGGCGATATGGCGACCGTCGATGAATACGGGCATATTGATATCGTTGACCGGAAAAAGGATATTATTATTAGCGGAGGGGAAAATATTTCGTCGATTGAAGTCGAAGGTGCGCTTTATGAACACCCTGCTGTGCTTGAGGCAGCCGTCATTGCCGCGCCGCACGAAAAATGGGGAGAAACGCCGCATGCGTTTGTCGTCGTCCGCCCAGGGCACAATGTGACAGAGGAAGAGCTGATCGCCTTTTCTCGGGAAAAACTGGCTCATTTCAAAGCCATTACAGGCGTTACGTTTGTCGATGAGCTGCCGAAAACAGCCTCCGGAAAAATTCAGAAAGTACACTTGCGCCGCCAATATTGGGATGCAATTGGAAAATCGGGCCGCTATGTCAACTGATGATACAGGCATGCGCCTTCAGACGGGCAGAGGAGAGCGCATCGAATGAAATGGATAAGGCGGCGGGCGTGCCGGCAAGGCGGTAAGGCGTCGCCGATTGCGCAGACGGCTAGGCGGTAGAAAGAAGGGAGAAAGCGATGATCAGATCGACCGAGCGAATCGCCGCAGCGGATGTGTTGCGTGGATTCGCCTTGCTCGGCATTTTGCTTGTCAACATGCGTTATGTTTCCTCGCCGGCGTTATACGACGACGGCGTCAAGGGCAGTGATTTTGACCGAGTTTTCGTTGCCGTCGTGGATGTGTTGTTTGAAGCGAGCGCGTATCCGCTGTTTGCCTTTTTATTCGGCTTTGGCGCCGTGATGATGTTCCACCGGCTCCAAAGCCGCGGGGAGCGGCCGATTCCGATTCTGTTGCGCCGCTTCTTTCTTTTGCTTGGGATCGGCATTGCTCATGCGTTTGGCCTTTGGTTTGGCGATATTTTAATCCCCTACGCCCTCGTCGGGTTCATCATGCTTTTCTTTTTCGCCGCCCCGCCTCGTTGGTGGCGGACGGCGGCTGTTGCCGTCTTTTTTCTTTTTCACGGCCTCATGGCGCTGTTGTTAACTCTCAATGTATTGACCGGAGAAATGGAGACAGCCGGCGGCCACGAGACCGCGGCGGCCGCGGCGGTTCGCCATTATCGAAACGGAACGTTTCGTGACGTGTTTTGGCAACGGTGGAACGACTGGATGTATATCAACGGCGATGGAGGGCTTTTGCTTACGGTGTTGACCGTGCTGCCGTTTTGTTTGCTTGGCGGCTATGCCGCCGACCAACGTTGGCTTGAAGCCGACCGTCACTCGCCTGCGAAGCTGCGCCGCCTGATGAGGTGGGCGCTATGTTTTGGTTTAGCACTGAAAACAATTCCGTATTGGGCTGCGGCCAACGACTTGACAATGTACATCCAAGACAGCTTCGGAGGCGCCGCTTTGGCGGTGTTCTACGCGGCGGCAGCCGTGTTTATCTGCGGGAAACCAAGTTGGCAGCGCGCTTGGCGGTGGTGGCAAGACGTCGGGAAAATGTCGCTCACCCATTACCTCGCGCAATCGCTCGTTTGCACGTCGCTGTTTTACGGTTATGGGCTTGGGTGGTACGGACGCACAAGCGCATGGCAGGAGATGTTGATTGCGTTTGCCTTGTATGCAACTCAAGTGTGGATAAGCCGCTTTTGGTTTGCGCGTTTTCATTATGGCCCGGTTGAGTGGATGTGGAGGTGGGGGACATACGGAACGCGGCCGCCGTTTCGCCGCCGGCCGGGGCAATAAAAACCCCCGCTTACTGAACGGACGGGGAAGGCGATTCAAAAATCCTCGTTTGCTGCAAATATTGATTGATCAATTGGTCAAGCTCTTGGCTGCATTCGATCGTCTCTTTGGCCGTGAACCCATAAGTGAGCGCCAATTCGATCATTTGTTGTCGTTTTTCTTCAATTTGCAACAGAACCATTTCCTTCACCATCAATTCGTTTGAAATGTTGGTTGAGGCATGCCGCGTCGATGCAAGACGTTTGTTGCATGACGAAAGTCGCAATCGACGCCCTAGTGGAAACTAAACATTATTATACATATCACGACGAAAAAAGAAAGTGATTCGGGAAAATAAGTGATAAATTTCCTAATTTAGACAAAATTCTACAAAAACAGGACTTTTTCGCCTCGATGGCGAATATCATCCTCAACGCGCCAAAATGGCGAAGGCGGGTGGAAGAGAAGAGTTCACGAAGCATCCGCTGCATAACAAAGAAAGGGAGAGAGACACGATGAAACTGATCACCGCACTTTTCGATGGAGAAACGTTTGTCGGAGCCGTGCCGCAAGGGGACGACCGGGCGGTTCATTTGCGCCGCGCCGAACGGGCGATGGATGGAACGGAGACGATGCCGACGACGATGCTTGAAGCGATTGCCCAAGGGGAGGGGTTTCTCGTACGGGCGCAAAAAGTGGTTGACTGGGCGCTAGGCCATCCGACGCCGGAGTACGTTTATCGCCTCGACGATGTCCGTCTTTTGGCCCCGATCCCACGGCCGGCGAAAAACATTTTTTGCATCGGCAAAAACTATGTTGATCACGCACTGGAGCTCGGTGGCGCCGATGTGCCGGAGCATTTGATCGTCTTCACGAAAGCGCCGACAACGGTCATCGGCCATGAGGAAACGATTTTGCGCCATGCCGATGTCACGGATGAAATGGACTATGAAGGGGAGTTGGCGGTGGTCATCGGCAAACAAGGGCGGGCGATCCGCCGCGAAGACGCGCTTGATTACGTATTTGGATACACGATCATCAACGATGTGACAGCGAGAGATTTGCAGGAGCGGCACCAACAATATTTTCTAGGCAAAAGTTTGGATACATTTTGCCCGATGGGGCCATGGATCGTGCCGCGCCGTTTTGTCCCGAATCCCCATGACTTGTCCATCGAGACACGGGTCAACGACGAAGTGCGCCAGCACGCGAGCACGAAACAGTTGATTTTTTCCATTGAATCGATCATCGAGACGATCTCCAAAGGCATTACGCTTGAGCCGGGCGACATCATTGCGACAGGAACTCCGGCTGGAGTCGGCAAAGGGATGAACCCGCCGCGTTTTTTGCAGACGGGTGATGTCATTGAGGTGACGGTGGAAGGCATCGGCATGTTGCGCAACAAAGTGGGAGAGTAAACGGCGAAAGTGAGGAAGCCCCCATTGATGCTCAAAAGGCGTCCTCTTGAAAGAAAGGGCGTCTTTCGTTTTCGTGAAGTTTGTCAACCGTAAGCCCGCCGTGCTATGATGGGAAGGAACAAGGAATGGTTGGAGGGATGGATGTTGACGCATGCCCATATTACGAGCTGGCTCATCACGATTGTTTTGTTTTTCCTTGCGGTGTCGATGGAGCGGCAAGGGGCGGGCAAAGCCAAGATCGTGCAAATGGTGTTGCGGCTGTTTTACATTCTCACGATCGCGACGGGGGGGCTTTTGCTGCATAGCATTGCTTCGATATCTGCGCTTTATTGGCTAAAGGCGCTTGCCGGGCTGTGGGTGATCGGAGCGATGGAAATGGTTTTAGCAGCTGAAAAAAAAGGGAAAAGCGCGGCGGCAAGATGGACGCAATGGGTCATTGCCCTTGCGGTGACGCTGTTTCTTGGTTTGCTGCTGCCGCTTGGTTTTGACTTATTCTAAAGCGAAGCGGCAGCCTTCTATTGGTTGCCGCTTTTGTCGAAGGCGAAAATATGATATGGTAAAACAAACAATGTTTTTTGAATTTTTCGACCTCGTTGGTCAGCGGGAGGGGGCATGATCGTTTATGCATTGGTTCTGCTGCCGCCGCGTCGAGGAGCTGGATCATTTGCTCAGGGAGCATAGTTCTTCCTTGGATGAGCCGTTGTTTGTCCAAATCGCGGGCAATGATGAGGAAGCAGTGCACCATGCGGCCGCCGCGTTAGCCCGTCGTTGGCCGCACGCCCATATGGTTGGGATGGCAGGGCCGCTGCCAATGGCCGGGGAGGCGAATCTCGCTGTTGGCGTCGCGTCGATGACGTCTTCAACCGTTTCGTCGTTGGCGCTGCCAGCTGATGAGTTTGACCGCCCGGATGGATTGGCGGCGTTGATCGCGGAGGCGGTCGTTCGTCACGATACGACGTTGCTTTTGTTGTTTACGAATCACCGCTCGGCTTTGCCGCCTTTGCTTCGCCATTTGCCGCTTGCAAACGAACGAATGGTTATCATCGGCTGCGCGCTTCCCGAGGGCAGCGTGTTATTTTCGCACGACGGTCGGCTTGAGCGCGGAGGAATCGCCGTCTCTTTCAGTGGAACAGCGCTTCGCGGCCACTGTGCCGCACCGTTTTTATGGGAGCCGATTGGCTTGGCGTTTTCCATCACGAAAAGCCGCGATCAGCAGATTGACGAGCTAAACGGGCAAAAAGCGTCGAGCTATTTGGAACGGTATTTAGGAAAAGAGTTTATCGAACGCCTTCCGTTTTCTGGGATGGAATTTCCGTTTCTTATCGAACGGAACGGACGCGATGTCTGCCTGCCGATTGTCGCTGTCAACCAGGATGGCTCGGTTGCAGTAAGGGGCCATGTCCATAACGGAGAAAAGGTGCGATTTGCTTATATTCATGCCGCGTCCCTTTACTGGAGCGCGCGTGATGTGGCGATGCAAACGGCCAAGCAACCAGCAGAAGGAATGCTGCTTTACTACAGTGCGGCGCTCGGTGGGTATACGCGCCCGCTGTTTGACGGCGTGGCTGCGGCGTTTGGACAGGCAGCGCTGTTTCCGGCCGTCGAGGTGTTGGTGAAAGATGCGTATACGGCGGTGCGGCCGGCCGCATTTGCGGCCATTTCGCTGGCGGAAACAGCGGCCTCGGCGGAGAGCGGCCTACTGTCACCGTGGTCATCGCCGCCAGAAGGGATGATGACATTGGCGCAGCTCATGTCAACATCGTCCCGCGACATGGAGCGGCTGCACGTCCGCCTGCAAATGTCGGAGCAACGCTACAAATCGTTGTTTGAGCATAACACGGACATTGTCTATTCCACAGATTTGCACGGCCGTTTGACAAGCGTCAACCCCGCTTTTGAGCAAGTGCTCGGTTACAAGAAAGAAGAGATTTTGTATACGAATTCGCTCAAGTATATTCATCCGAATGATATTCCCCGCGTCACCCGCTATTTTTACCGAGCGCTGCGGGGGAATATCCAAACGTATAACTTGGAAATTCCGGCGAAATCGGGAGAACGGCTTTTGTTTCAAATGAAAAACATTCCCATCATTGTGGATGGCAAAAAGGTCGGCATTTACGGAATCGGACGCAACATTACCGAGCAAAAAAAGGCGGAAGAGAAAATCTCTTATTTAGCATATTACGACATCGATACGAACTTGCCCAACCGGACAAAGTGGATGGAATTGTTTTCCGAACAGCTGGATAAAGCCAAGCAGAAGCGACGAAAGATGGCGGTTGCTTTGATCGATTTGGACCGGTTTAAATGGATTAACGACAGCGTCGGCCATTACGCCGGAGATGACATTTTGCGCCAGCTTGTCGAGCGCATTCGCCGCGCCTTGCCGCCTAGTGCGGAGCTTGGCCGATTTCATGGCGACAAGTTTTGCTTGCTTTTTCCGCTCAAAACAGAGGCCCAGGCGGCGACGGAAGCGGCGCTCCGCATCGTGCGCGAAGTGGCGCGGCCGATTGTGTACGACGGAAAGGAATTTTTCGTTACAGCAAGCGTTGGTCTAGCGATGTTTCCAGATGACGGAGAGGACGAACATGCGCTCCTTAGGCACGCCGATATGGCGGTCAATATGGCGAAAAAAGGCGGCGGCAACCGGGTGGAGCGCTACTGCGCGCAAATGAACGAAGAAGCAATGCACCGATTGGAAATGGGCGGACATTTGCGCAGGGCGATCGAAGAGAATGAATTATTTCTTTGCTACCAACCAATTGTCGACGTACATACGGGTGCGGTGAAGGCGACGGAGGCGCTGATTCGCTGGCGCCATCCGAAGCTTGGGCTTGTGCGGCCGGATGAATTCATCCCTTTGGCGGAAGAGACCGGGTTGATTCATGAGATTGGGCGCTGGGTGCTGAAAACCGCCTGCAGACAGACGAAACAATGGCAGGAAATTACAGGAAATAACCAGCTTTCCATTTTTGTTAACGTCTCCCCTGTCCAGTTTCAACACGAGCGGTTTGTAGACAATGTAAAACAAGCGCTTAAGCAGTCACGCTTGTCTCCGTCCTGTTTGCATCTCGAATTGACCGAACATTCGATGCTCCGTTATCTGTCCAGCACGATGCGGACAATGGACGAGTTGAGGAAGCTTGGCGTCGGCATCGCCGTCGATGATTTCGGCAGCGGATATTCCTCGTTCCATTATTTAAAGCGGTTGCCAGCGACAATATTGAAAATTGACCGTGCCTTTATTGAACAATTGCATGCCAACGCTTCCGATGAGGCCATTGTCAAGGCGATGATTACGATGGGACACGGGTTGGGGCTTGAGACGATCGCCGAAGGGGTGGAAACGCCGGAACAGCTCAACCGGCTTCGCGATTTGCAATGCACGTATGCGCAAGGATACGTGTTTTGTCCGCCGCTTCTCGCTGAAGAAGTGATGCGGTATGTGACGGAAAAGCAAAAGTGATCCCCCGCCCGCGTCGGTTGACAGCTGTCGTCCGTCGGCACTCCGCCTGAAGCAAAACGGCTGCTAGGCTTCGCTTCGGGCGGAAGGATGGCCGGTAAAAAAACATTGACAGATCACCGTTGGACTTCGACGACGTGAGGATCAACAGGCGATTCAGCCGATTTGGGCGCAAATGGCTCGCTCACCGCTGTTTAATGTGATTTCAAAACGGTCGCTTGACGCCCGTCCGCGCTCGTAATAATGGTGGATGCTGCCAATTTGTTCGGTGTTGTCGTAAATGATGAAATTCACGCCAGACGATTTGGCAAACAATAGGCCGTTGTAGCAATATAAGCAGTCATACAGCGAAAATCCGAGGCTGTTCAGCCATTGAACAAACTGGAAAAAGGTTGAATCAGGAAGCGCGGCGAGCCATTGTTGATAGGCATAAGTCAGCCGTTTGCGGAAACGGATGCGATCTCCGTTTTCGAGGGGAAAGACGCCAAGATCCGTGGCGACCGCGCCCTGATCCTGCCATTGCCCGGACAGCCAATGCCCGCAGTGAAACCATTCGATGCCTTGCTCGGCCATTTCTTCTACTAAAGAGGCTTCCTCTTCTTCTTCGTCGAAGAAGATCCATTCATCGTTGACGAACTCCACTGTTCCATACACATAAGCCCGCGGCTGTTCCACAATGCATTGCAGTCGTTCCTCGATGTTCAATGTCTCTCATCCTCCTTGTACTCCTCTGTTTTTCCATTTTTTTGCTGATTTATTCGTGCGGCGACCGACGTCGGACAATTCATCGAAATGACGGGGGGTGCATAAAATGGAATCATGCCGACGTGGAGAACCATCGTGAATCAAAGGAGCGATCGCTGGAAACGATCGTGAAAAAGAACGGACGAAATGATGGAAACGGGTGAGAACTTGCCATCTTTGATAAAAAGAAAGGATTGGTTTGTATGTGTGGCATTACTGGCTGGGTCCATTTCGGGCGCAATTTGCGCCGCGAGCGGACGGTCATTGACAGCATGACAGAGACGCTCGCCAAACGTGGACCGGATGATACAAATACGTGGCTGGACACTCATGTCGCCTTCGGCCATAAACGGCTTGTCGTCGTGGATCCGGCTGGCGGCAAACAACCGATGGTGCGGCAAAAAAACGGACATCGTTATACGATCGTCTATAACGGCGAGCTGTATAATACGGAAGACATTCGCAAGGAACTGTTGCGCCAAGGCTATCGATTTGATGGTCATTCCGATACAGAAGTGTTGCTTGCCGCATATATGGAATGGAAGGAGAAATGCGTCGATTGGCTCAACGGCATTTTTGCCTTCGCCGTTTGGGACGAGGAGCGCGAGCTGTTATTTATGGCGCGCGACCGGCTCGGAGTAAAACCTTTGTTTTATCGAGAAGATGGCGAGGGGCTGCTGTTCGGCTCGGAAGCGAAAGCCATTTTGGCCCATCCCGATGTAAAGGCAGAAGTCAATTATGAAGGACTCGCCGAAGTGTTCGGCCTCGGACCGTCGCGCACACCGGGGCACGGCGTGTTTTGTGGTGTTCAGGAGCTGCGTCCAGCGCACGCGTTGACTTTCTCTCGCAGCGGGCTTCGCATTTGGCGGTATTGGAATGTCGAAAGCGACGTCCATCGCGATTCATTCGAGGAAACGGTCGAAAAGCTGCGCTTTCTATTGACGGATGCGGTCACGCGCCAACTCGTTTCCGATGTACCGGTTTGCACCTTCCTTTCTGGTGGGGTCGACTCGAGCGCCATTACGGCGATTGCTGCCAATGCCTTCGCGGCAGCTGGAAAAGGGCCGCTGCACACCTACTCGATCGATTATGAAGGGAACGACCAGTATTTCAAAGCCAACGATTTTCAACCAAACACGGATGCGCCCTTTATCGAACAGGTGTCAAACCAATTTCAAACGGTTCATCATCGCTGTGTGATCACGCAAGAGGAACTGTTCCGCCATTTGCATGAAGCCGTCATCGTCCGCGACGTTCCGGGCATGGCCGATGTCGATTCTTCGCTTCTTTGGTTTTGCAAACAAATTCGCGAACGGTTTGTCGTCAGCTTATCAGGGGAGTGCGCCGATGAAATTTTCGGCGGCTATCCATGGTTTCATCGGCCGGACGATTTGGCGCGGAAAGGATTCCCATGGATGCGCTCGATTGAGGCGCGCATCGGGTTGTTAAAGGAAGAATGGCGGCAAAAGCTTCGCCTTGACGACTATGTGCAAATGCGTTATGAACAAACGCTTGCTGAAGTGCCGCGTCTCGAGGGGGAAAGCGCCGAGGAGGCGAAGCGGCGTGAGCTGTTTTACTTAAATATGATTTGGTTTATGACGACACTGCTTGACCGAAAAGACCGGATGAGCATGGGAGCAAGCTTGGAAGTGCGTGTGCCGTTCGCTGACCATCGCATTGTCGAATACGTTTGGAACATTCCGTGGGATATGAAAATGTATGGAGGACGAGAAAAAGGCCTTTTGCGAAAAGCGCTCGAGGGATTGCTTCCCGAAGAGGTGCTCTACCGGAAAAAAAGCCCCTATCCGAAAACGCACCATCCTCTATATACGAAACTTGTCAAGCAATGGCTTGAGCAGTTGCTCCATGACCGCTCTTCGGTTTTGCACGAGTTTTTCGACCGGGAAAAATTGTTGGCGCTCATTGAAACAGAAGGGAAGTCGTTCCAAGTGCCGTGGTTTGGGCAGCTCATGACCGGTCCGCAGCTGCTCGCTTACCTTGGCCAAGTGCACGTTTGGTTTGATCATTACGGCATTCGCATTAAAGAATAAGAGCTGCGCCTACGCGCAGCTCTTATTCGATTTGGCGGCGCTACGCCATTTTTGCTTGTGGCACCATCGTTTTTTTCATCCAGACGCGCGACCGCCAGCGCCAAAGCATCAACAGTCCGCGCAGCCATTCGTCGGCGATGAACGACAGCCAAATGCCGACGAGGCCAAATCCGAGGGCGATGCCAAATACGTAAGCAATGGTCACGCCGACGCCCCACATCGACAAAATGCCCATATAGACAGGGAATTGCACATCGCCAGCGGCACGAAGCGAGCTGATAATCACTAAATTAAATGAGCGCCCCGGTTCAAGGATAATCGTTAACAGCAACAGTTTGCGGCCAAGAACAATCATTGAGCGGTCATCGGTAAAGAGCGACAGCAACGGCTCGGCAAACCAATAGGCGGCTGCGGCCAGCAACACTGAGATGGCGATGGCGCTGTACAAACTTTTCAAGCAGCGGGCGTAGGCTTCCTCGTATCGCCCGGCCCCGACGAAGTGGCCGACGAGAATTTGCGTTCCTTGGCTGACGGCGATGCCGAATAAAAACACAAACATCATAATGTTTTGCGTGTATACACGGACGGTCAATGCCTCAGCGCCAAGCCATGTAATGAAATACGTAATGACCATTTGCGCCGTATTGTACGAAAGATGTTCCCCGGCTGCCGGAACACCGATTTTCAGCAGTGAGCGCAAATAGTGAAACGGAAGGCGGCGAAACGCCCTTGGTGCGAGCGGAATGTTTGTTCGTTTGCGCAACAAAGCAAGAAGTGCGAGAAAGGCCATGCCACGGCTGGCGGCGGTCGATATAGCAGCCCCTTGGATGCCGAGGGCGGGCAGGCCAAACAAGCCAAAAATGAGGACCGCGTTGCTGATGACGTGCAAAACGTTCATGCCAACCGCCACATACATCGTGTCACGGGTGAAGCCATAGCTTTTCAAAATGGCGCCGACCGTCATCATCAGCGCTTGGATGAACAAAAATCCACCGACAATCGCCAAATAATGGGTTCCTTCATCGAGCAGCTCGGCGGGCAAATCCATCATTCGCAAAATCGGCTCGCTGAATGCGGCGAGAATGGCGCTTAACAACAATCCGAACAACAAATTGGCCACGAGGGATACAAGCGATACGTCAACGGCTTCTTGCTCTCGGCGGGCGCCTAAATATTGAGCAACAAGCACTGCTGTCGCTAAAGCGACGAAGTTGAACAGCACGATCGTTAAAGCGATGATTTGGTTCGCCACCCCGACGGCAGCAACCGCGTGATCTGAATACTGGCTGAGCATCAGTGTATCGGCGTTGCCCATCACCATATAGAGCAGCGTTTCAATAAAAATTGGCCACGTCAAGGAAAACAGTGACCGCGTTTTGGCCTCATGGCGCATGTTGAGACAACTCCTTTTTCTTATTCCGACTTGAACGATATATTCAGTTTAGCTAGTTTGTTGCATAATGGAAAGAGAAAGAAGCGATTTTGCTTGCACATTTCCGACAAAAGAGGGGAGAGGCCGATGGATACGGTCACATTTTCCATGCCGCCGCTGCCGGTGTTCATCAAAGGGGCGGAAAGTGTATTTCTGGAAGGAAAGAAGCATTTCCGCCGCACATTTTCCGTCTTTGATTTGCTTTACGTGAAACGAGGCTGTTTGTATATGACAGAAAACGGGCGCGAGTTTGCGGTTGGCAGTGGACACTATTTGTTGTTGATTCCGGGAAGGGAACATTACGGACACCGCCCATGCGAAGAACGGACGGAGCTGGTTTGGCTTCATTTTTTGCTGCCAGACTTTGCGGTCGTTTCCGATTGCGGTGTCAGCCGGCAGATCGTGATCGAAAAGGAGGCGACATACACCGAGCCGATCCAATACCGGCTCTCCATCCGTCAATATGGCGAAGTCAAGCAGCGCGAGCGGGTGGAACAGCTGCTAAGTCAAATCGTGGAACAAAACATTCGGCGGGATATCGATCAGCCACTCCGGCAGCTGCTGTTGTTCATCGAATTCCTTTGGCACTTGCAAAAACAAGAGCTTTCCGTCCCGAGTGCGTCTGAACAGATCAGCGCCGCGGTGGTTGCGTATATCGAGAAACATTTCAGCGAGCCGATTACACTGGACATGCTCGCGCAGGAGCTCCGATTCCACCCGGACTACATCACCCGCTGCATGCAAAAAACGATGGGCATGGGATTTAGCCGCTACTTGGCGCATTATCGGTTGTCAAAGGCAAAGCAATGGTTGGCGGAGACGAACGAGACGATTGAGGCGATCGCCAAGCGGGTTGGCATTGACGATGGCGCCTACTTTTCGCGCCTGTTTAAAAAGGTGGAAGGAATCACGCCGACCGAATATCGGCGCATGGCGCGGCGTAATTGACCTTCTTCTATGCCGGTGGTATAGATGGGGACGGTCAGCAAAAGATCAAACCGGTGCAGCTTGTCCTCTGCACCGGCAACCGATATGTTTGTCCGTAACCGCCCGCTCAGTCGCCTTACCAGCTTTCGACCGCGTAAAGCACAAACCCGTACGGCGGCAAGGAGACGCAAAGTGTTTCCGCCTCTGCAGCGAATCGCTCCCCTGTCAGAAGGTTGACCAGCCATTTTCCACGCGCATCGATCGGCATGGGAATTTCTGCTGCTTCGTTGCTCCGGTTGATGATGATCATGACCGTTTCATTGCCATCCGTTTTTTCATAAACAAGATGGTTCGCTTCATCATCGGCGGCGAGAAAAGCGACATCGCCGCGTCGAAGCGCCCGATATTGCTTGCGAAGAGCGATCAGTTGCTTGACATGTTCATACAGTTCTTTGTTTTGCTTCTCTGGATCCCACACCATACATTTCCGGCATTCCGGATCGTTTCCCCCCGTCATGCCGATCTCATCGCCATAGTAAATACACGGCGAACCAGTGAACGTGAGCTGGAACAAAAACAACAACTTCGCTTTGCGGACGTCGCCGCCGCAAACCGTAAGCAGCCTTGGTGTATCATGGCTGCCAAGCAAGTTAAACGCCGCTTCGTTCACATGTTTCGGATACGAATGAAGCAACCGGACCATGATATCGGCAAACTGGCGGGCGCTGATTTCCTCTTTCGCGAAAAAGCGAAGCGCTCCGTCCGTGAACGGGTAGTTCATGACGGCGTCAAATTGGTCGCCGCGCAGCCACGGCATGGCGTCATGCCAAATCTCGCCGAGAATGTACACATCGGGCTTTAGCGCCTTCACCGCCTGACGGAATTCGCGCCAAAATTGGTGATCGATTTCGTTTGCCACATCGAGCCGCCAGCCGTCAATATCAAACTCGCGAATCCAGTACGTCGCGACATCAAGCAAGTAGCGCTTCACTTCCGGATGGGCGGTATTGAGTTTGGGCATTTGCGGCACGAACGCAAATGTGTCGTAATTCGGGCGCGGCTCCGTTTGGAGCGGAAACTCGCGAATATGGAACCAATCTTTATACCTAGACGCTGCACCGTTTTTTAACACATCTTGAAACGGGGCAAACTCATAGCCGCAATGATTGAAGACTGCATCGAGCATGACGCGGATCCCTTTTTCATGGCAGCGCTTGACAAGTGTTTTCAACGTCTCTTTGTCCCCAAAGTGCGGGTCGATTTCAAAATAATCAGCGGTGTCGTATTTATGATTCGACGGCGCGCGGAAAATCGGCGTCAAGTAAATGCCGGTGATGCCGAGATCAGCCAAATAGTCAAGGTGATCGATGATTCCTTGCAAGTCGCCGCCGAAAAAGCTCGTCGGCGTCGGGTCCTCGCTTCCCCACGGCCGCGCCCCTTTCGGACTGATGGCCGGGTTGCCGTTGGCGAACCGCTCGGGGAAAATTTGATACCATACGGTGTCTTTTACCCAGTCCGGCGCTTGGAATAGGTCGACCCGATGAAGAAAGGGGAAGCAAAAGTAGTAAGCGGTGTCGTCGCTCGGAGCTTCATGGTAAAATCCTTTTTCCGTATAGACCAGTTGTTCGCCCCCAGCTCGAAGCACAAACCCATAGCGCAGCCGTCGATATGGCGGTTTGACTTCGGCGAGCCAATAGTCAAACAACCCGTCGCTTCCCGTTTTCCGCATCGGCATCGTTTGAAACTGCCAGGCGCCATCGTGCCATTCGTACGGGTCGCCAAAAAGCAGCTCGACGTGGTCGACATCATGTTTCTTTGTTTGAAGCCGGAGATGGAGCGTCTCGCTGTCATAAGCATAAGCGAAATGGTCGGTTGAGCGGTGGTGGATGGCTTCTTTCCTCATTTTCTTTTTCCTCCTTTGTTATCTGAAGCAACCGTTTGCATTAATGCTCAGCTATAATAAAAAGTACGTTAAGAGAAAAGAAAAGTCAAATTTTATAGAAAAAAGGCTTGTAAAATGAAAAATAAGCGTTATAATGGAGATGAGTGGTGCAATCGTTTTCATAGAAAGGATTAAAACTTATTTGCGCAAACGTTTTCCTTATGATTGTACCGCTAAGATTCCGTCATGATGACAGGAGGGGGATTATGAGAAAAGCGTTATCTTTCTTTCTCATGGCCGTGTTGTTGATTGGCGTGCTGGGTGCCTGCGGTCCCAAGCGCGATGTCCAGCAGCCGAAAGGAAACGACCAAAAGACGGCAGAACAGGACAAAAAGCCAGAGAAACTCGTCGTGTGGGTGAACGATGATGAAAAACAAAAACAAGCGTTAAAGGATATTTTTCAAAAGTACACAGAAAAAACCGGAATCAAAATCGAGATGGTTGGGGTCAACATGCTCGATCAAACGAAAAAACTAGCGCTCGACGGACCGGCTGGCAAAGGGCCGGATGTGTTCTACCAGCCGCATGACCGCATCGGCGACATTGTGCTGCAAGGATTGGCCGATCCAGTCGACCTTGGCGATGCGAAAGGCGAGTACAGTCCGACAGCCATCAACGCGGTCACCTATGACGGGAAAACGTACGGCGTGCCGATGGTCGTCGAAACGTACGGCGTGTTCTACAATAAAAACTTAGTTTCAGAAGCGCCGAAAACGATGGAAGACTTGATGAAGATCGCCAAGGAAAAAACGAATGCAGCGAAAGACCAATATGGCTTTTTAATGGAAGCAGCCAACTTCTATTTTGTCTATCCGTTCTTCGCCGGATACGGCGGCTATGTGTTTAAAAATGAAAACGGCAAATACGACATAAGCGACATTGGGCTCGCGAATGATGGAGCCGTCAAAGGAGCCGAGCTCGTCCAATCGTGGTTTAAAAACGGCTACATTCCGAAAGAAATCACCGGCGATATTATGAACGGGCTGTTTACGAAAGGAAATGTGGCGGTTGCCATCACCGGACCATGGAACATCGCGTCGTATAAAGAAGCGTTGGGCGACAAATTAGCGACCGCACCGTTGCCGGTCTTAGACAACGGCGAGCATCCGAAATCGTTCGTCGGCGTGAAAACATGGATGTTATCAGCCTATTCACAAAACAAAGAATGGGCGGTCGATTTCATGAAATTTGTGACGAACGAAGAAAATTCGCTCCATTACTATGAAGTGGCAGGTGAAATGCCGGCGAATGAAAAAGCGTTGACAAATGAGAAAATTACGAACGACCCGCTGATCGCCGGCTTTGCGGAGCAAATCCAATACGGCGAGCCGATGCCGAACGTGCCGGAAATGTCGCAAGTGTGGGAGCCGATGGGCAATGCCTTGCAATTTATCGCGAAAGGCGACAACCCGAAAGCGGTGCTGAGTGAGGCGGTCAAAACGATTCAAGATAAAATCGCCGCCAGCGGCGCTGGAAAATAACGCGTGATATCGTGGTGGATAGGATCAGCCCTATCCACCATTCTTATCCATACGATAGGGGGGATTGGAATGCCGGAAGCAAACGTCCGCCATCGGCCGGCGGTGGCGATGGCGCTGTCGCTGTTGTTTGCCGGCCTTGGGCAATTGTACAACCGCCGGTATGTCAAAGGCATCTTGTTCATCATCATTGAAGCTTCGTTTTTGCTGACGTTTTATAACTTTTTGAACATCGGGCTGTGGGGGCTCGTCACGCTTGGCGAAATCCCAATGTTGGATCATTCGATTTTTCTCTTGATTCAAGGATTGGTTTCGGTCATCATCATCGTGTTTGCGGCCGCCCTGCATATTGCGAACATCATTGATGCGCGCAACGACGCCCGCCGTCGGCAGCGCGGCGAGCCGTTCCCATCGCTGATCGAATCGTGCCGTCATGCGTGGGATCGGGGGTTTCCGTACATCTTTGTGACGCCCGGGCTTGTGATGCTGTTGTTTATCGTGGTGCTGCCGCTGTTGTTTATGGTGTCGCTCGCATTTACCGACTACAACTTGTACCACTCGCCGCCACGGCATTTGCTGAATTGGGTTGGATTGGAAAACTTCAAAAACTTAGTGTCGATTCCGATTTGGAAAAGCACGTTTTTTAGCGTTCTCGCCTGGACGATCGTTTGGACCGTGGTGGCGACAACGGCGCAAATCGCCCTTGGCCTGTTTTTGGCGCTCCTTGTCAACGACCCGCGCATCAAGTTCAAGCGGTTCATCCGCACGGTGTTGATTTTGCCGTGGGCCGTGCCAGCGTTTGTCACGATTTTGGTGTTTGCGGCGATGTTCAACGACAAATTCGGAGCCATCAACCGCGAAGTGTTGAGTTTGTTTGGGGTGTCGATCCCGTGGATGACCGATCCGTTTTGGACGAAAGTGGCGCTTATTTTGATTCAAACGTGGCTTGGCTTCCCGTTCGTCTTTGCGTTGTTTACCGGCGTTTTGCAAAGCATTTCCCGCGACTGGTACGAAGCGGCCGACATCGACGGGGCGACGCGCTGGCAAAAGTTCAAATCGATCACGCTGCCGCACGTCCTGTATGCGACCGCACCGCTGTTGATTATGCAATACGCCGGCAATTTCAACAACTTTAACATCATCTATTTGTTCAACGACGGCGGACCGGCCGTGCGCGGACAAAACGCCGGTGGAACGGACATCCTCATTTCATGGGTGTACGATTTGACGTTCACGACGAACAACTACAACATGGCGGCGGCGATTTCGCTCATCATCGGCTTGATCGTCAGCGGGTTTGCCATTTACCAGTTCCGGCGCACCCGTTCCTTTAAAGAGGAGGGGAACATTTGATGAACCGCAAATGGAAATCGCGCGTGGAAGTAGCGCTTATTTATTTGTTTATCTCCTTCATGTTTGTCGTCATCGCCTATCCGCTCCTTTGGACGATCAGTATGTCGCTCAATCCAGGAACGAGCCTGTATTCGGCGTCGCTCATCCCGGAGAAGTGGTCGTTTGAGCACTATAAGTGGTTGTTTACCAGTCCGAACAGCGATTATTTGCTTTGGTATAAAAACAGCTTGTTTGTCGCGGCGGCCAATGCGGCGTTGTCCGTCTTGTTTACGGCGCTCATCGCCTATGCGTTTTCGCGCTACAAATTCGTCGGGCGGAAAACGGGGCTGTATTTGTTTTTAGTGTTGCAAATGTTTCCGTCGCTCATGGCGATGGTGGCGATCTATATTTTGCTCAATATGCTCCATTTGCTCGATTCGCTGTGGGGGCTCATTCTCATTTATGTAGGCGGACAAATTCCGTTTAACGCCTGGCTGGTCAAAGGCTACTTTGATACGATTCCGCGCGAGCTGGATGAGGCGGCGCGCATCGACGGCGCCGGGCATTTCGGCGTCTTTTTCCGCATTATGCTGCCTTTGGCCAAGCCGATTTTGGCCGTTGTCGCGTTGTTCAACTTTATGGCGCCGTTCACCGACTTTTTGCTGCCGTCGATCGTCTTGCGCGATCCGGACAAATTTACGCTGGCGGTCGGGCTGTTCAACTTTATCAGCGACCGGTTCGCGAACAACTTCACCCGCTTTGCCGCCGGCTCGATTTTGATCGCCGCCCCGATTGCCGTCGTCTTTTTGTTCCTGCAGCGGTATTTGATTTCTGGCTTAACGGCTGGTGGCACAAAAGGGTAAGAACCGCTATCATAGAATAGGGGGCTTACCCGTTTCCGAACGAGCAAATGAATCGGGAAGGGAGGAATGGAAATGGGGAACCGGCTCTTTATGCTGCTCGTCCTTCCGTTCCTTCTTTTTTATGCCATGCCGGCTGCGGCGGCGGAGAAAGAAGAACGGACGTGGCAAGATGAAGCCATTTATTTCATTATGGTCGACCGGTTTAACAATATGGATCCGACAAACGACCAGAACGTGAATGTGAACGATCCGAAAGGGTATTTCGGCGGCGACTTGAAAGGGGTGACGGCGAAACTCGATTACATCAAGGAGATGGGATTTACGGCCATTTGGCTGACGCCGATTTTTAAAAACATGCCGGGCGGTTATCATGGCTATTGGATTGAAGATTTTTATCAAGTCGATCCGCACTTTGGCACGCTGGGCGATTTGAAAACACTCGTCAAAGAAGCGCACAAGCGCGACATGAAAGTCATTTTGGATTTTGTCGCCAACCATGTCGGCTACGACCATCCATGGCTTCGCGACCCGGCGAAAAAAGATTGGTTCCATCCGAAAAAAGAGATTTTCGACTGGAATGATCAAACACAACTAGAAAACGGATGGGTGTATGGGCTGCCGGATTTAGCGCAGGAAAATCCAGAAGTCAAGAAATATTTAATCGATGCGGCCAAATGGTGGATCAAAGAAACGGACATTGACGGCTATCGCCTCGATACGGTGCGCCATGTGCCAAAATCATTTTGGCAGGAGTTCGCCAAAGAAGTGAAATCGGTGAAACAAGACTTTTTCCTTCTTGGCGAAGTGTGGAGCGACGATCCGCGCTATATTGCCGAGTACGGCCAATACGGCATCGACGGTTTTGTCGATTATCCGCTGTATGGCGCGGTGAAGCAGTCGCTTGCTAGGCGCGATGCGTCACTGCGCCCGCTGTATGACGTCTGGGAATACAACAAAACGTTTTACGACCGCCCGTACTTGCTCGGGACGTTTTTGGACAATCACGATACCGTGCGGTTTACGAAACTTTCGATTGACAACCGCAACAATCCGATTTCACGCATCAAGCTGGCGATGACGTATTTGTTCACCGCCCCCGGCATCCCGATCATGTATTACGGAACGGAAATCGCCATGAACGGCGGCGAAGACCCGGACAACCGCCGTCTGATGGATTTCCGCGCTGATCCGGAGATCATCGATTACTTGAAAAAAATCGGCCCGCTCCGCCAACAGCTGCCGTCTTTGCGGCGCGGCGATTTTACGCTCCTGTATGAAAAAGACGGCATGGCGGTGTGGAAACGGCAATATGAAGATGAAACAACGGTTATCGCCATCAACAACACGGGCGAAACGCAGCACGTTCACCTAACGAACGACCAGCTGCCAAAAAACAAGGAACTGCGCGGCTTTTTATTGGACGATCTCGTCCGCGGCGATGGCGACGGATACGATCTTGTGCTCGACCGCGAAACGGCGGAAGTGTACAAACTGCGGGAAAAAACAGGGATCAACGTTCCGTTTATCGCCGCCATCGTATCGGTTTACGTGTTGTTTCTTTTGTTTTTGTATTTGGTGAAAAAACGGGCGAAGCGGATGCCGGAATAGAGGGAAAGGAGGGACCTTATGACCGTTACGATTAAAGATGTGGCGAAAAGGGCCAATGTCGCGCCGTCGACCGTGTCGCGCGTCATCGCCGACAGCCCGCGCATCAGCGAGAAGACGAAGCAGCGGGTGCGCGAAGTGATGAAAGAGCTCGGCTATCATCCGAACTTTATTGCTCGCAGCCTCGCGAGCCAAATGACGCAAGTGATCGGCATCGTCATGCCGAGCTCCGCCGACCAAGCGCTGCAAAACCCGTTTTTCCCGGAAGTCATCCGCGGCATCAGCAAAGCCGCCCATGAAAAGCGATATGCTTTGCAAATGTCGACCGGAGAGAAAGAGAACGACATTTACGAGCGAGTCGTGGAGATGCTGCAAGGACGGCGCGTCGACGGCGTTATTTTGCTTTACTCGCGGCAAAACGATAAGCTCATGAAGTACTTGTTAAAGCATGGCTTTCCGTTCGTCGTCATCGGCAAACCGCACCAAAAAGCGGAACAAGTGACCCATGTCGACAACGACAACGTCCAGGCGGGGAAAGATGCGGCAAACTGGTTGATCGCTCGCGGGCACGAACGCATCGCGTTTGTCGGCGGCAATCCGCAATATTTGGTGACCGTCGACCGCCAAACCGGCTACGCCGCGGCCTTGCAGGAGGCGGGGCTTCCGTACCGGCCGGAATACGTCGTCCATGCAGAATTTTTGCAGGAAGGCGGCCAAGAGGCGATGAAGGAGCTTCTTTCGTTGCCTGAGCCGCCGACCGGGCTTGTCGTCGCCGATGATCTCATGGCGCTCGGCATCTTGAAAACGCTTGATGAAATGGGGCTTGGCGTCCCGGAAGATGTTTCGATCGTCAGCTTCAACAACACGCTGCTCGCCGAAATGTCGCGTCCGCCGCTCACGTCGGTTGACATCGGCATTTTTCAGCTCGGCTACGAAGCGGCGAAAAGTTTAATTGAGAAAATCACCAACCCGAATGAACCGATCAAACGCATCATCATCCCGCACCGGCTCGTGGAGCGGGGGTCGTGTGCACAGCGTTAGAAAGAAGCGGTGTTGGCAAAGAGACGTCCGTCGTATTGGCGGGCGTTTTTTTGTTTTCGAGCATGATCATATTTTCATTTTGGTCACCATGCAAAAGTATTGTGGACAGCGTATGTTCAGGTTTGGAAGGAAGAAACGAAAAAATTAAGGGAAAATTAAGCAACCCTTTGGATAATCGGAGTGTCGATGCTTATTTGACTTGGCAAGTCTTGTTTCCCGATCCCTTTCCCGGTGTTTTTTATGGAAAATACAATATGACGTTTTGATTTCATGAGAGATAGATCGATCTTCCCGTTTTCATTTGTATATTTGATGGCATTCTCAAATAAAATGGCGATCACCTGTTTGATTCTTTCTGGATCACTTTTTATCATGACGTCAGGTTCAATGGAACACGTGAGCTGAATATGTTTGTCAGTCACGGCAGCTTCCATGGACAATATCACATCATGAATCGCGTTGCTTAAAAAGAAGTGGACAGCCTTGCGCTGGCAAACGCCCAATTGAATTTGCAGAAAGCGTTTCAACACTTCTTTTCTGGCCGCGCTAGATTTCCTAAGTTCAAAAACCGCAAGGCGAAACAGTCGTACACCACAAATATGGTGAATGGCAACATCAAGCTTTCAGATGGCTATATCAAGCTGCCCAAACTGAAATGGATCAAGTTCAAGCAACACCGGGAGATTCCTGCCCACCATATCATCAAGGCTTGTACGATCACGAAAACCAAAACAGGAAAAGTGTTCATTGAATTTGCAGCAAAGCCTGTTACCGCTCCTAACGAGGTGACAAGTGCTGTGCCGAGCGTGATCGCGACGGCTTTCGTTTTGGCTGTCTTCATAGATAATACTTTGTTGAGCATGGTGATACCTCCTTGAGATTATGGTTGTAAGCGGCCGCCTTACAGTTATGATGATAAACGATCTACCTTTAGTGAACCTTTAACGTGAAAAAAAAATCCACCCCATTCCGGAGTGGACGGAGAGAAGAGGGGCACCTTGTAAAGAAGTAGAGGAACATCGTAGTTTTATCGTACTCGTTTTTTTACAATCACGCCATATTTTTGTGAGAAAAGGTAACGCGATTTTGTTAAAAATGATTGGCAACAGCGGTGGCTGCGGTCAATCGCTGATGAACTTGCCGCCATTTACATGAAGCATTTGCCCGGTCATGTACGACGATTCGTCGCTCGCCAAAAAGACGTAGCACGGGGCGACTTCGCACGGTTGGCCGGGACGTTTCATCGGGGTGTTGGCGCCGAATGTGGCGACTTGCTCGCTTTTGAACGTCGACGGGATGAGCGGCGTCCAAATCGGGCCTGGGGCGACGCCATTGACGCGAATGCCTTGGCCGACGAGCGCTTTGGCGAGCGAGCGGGTGAAGGCGACGATCGCCCCTTTTGTCGCCGAGTAGTCGATGAGCTGTTCGTTTCCTTCGTAGGCGGTGACCGAAGCGGTGTTGATAATGGCGCTTCCGTTCTTTAAGTGCGGGAGCGCCGCTTTCGTTAGGAAAAAGCAGCCGAATACGTTCGTGCGAAACGTTTTTTCCAGCTGCGCGGCGGTGATGTTGAGAAAGTTCGGCTGCGGGTGCTGTTCAGCGGCGTTATTGACGACGATATCGAGCTTGCCGAACGCTTCGATCGTCTGTTTCACCGCTTCTTTGCAAAACGCTTCATCCCCGATGTCTCCCGCCATCGCCAGGCACCGTCTTCCTTCCTGTTCGACAAGCCGTTTCGTTTCTTCGGCGTCTTCATGTTCGTTGAGATAGATGATCGCCACATCGGCTCCTTCCTTGGCAAAATGGACCGCGACCGCCCGGCCGATGCCGCTGTCGCCGCCGCTGATGATGGCGACTCTGTTTTCGAGCTTGCCGCTTCCTTTATAGGTGTCTTTGATGGTGACCGGCTGCGGGTTCATCTCCGTTTGCAGGCCGGGCTGGCGCGTCTGGTGCTGCGGGGGCAGCGTCGTTTGTTGCTTTGTGACCATGTTTGTTCCTCCTTAGCATGTATTGTCATCGTTAGTATGGGACGGAGGAGGGGAATTATGTGTGAAGAGGGGATGGACCGTGCTGTTCAATAGATCTGGAAATTTGGGAAACATGTTTTTCTCTTCTGTTTTTTCGTTTCTTGCCATAGAAGTCTTGGGGGATTAGACAATCTTTACTTTTTGATTAAGCAAAGATAAAATGATTAGCAAAGAGGGAAGGAGGATTTGTGATGAAGCCATCCTCACATGAAACGTATACGTATTACTCCACACTTTCTTCGAAACATCAAGTGACGATTCCAATGAAGATCAGAGAAGTGCTTGGGGCAGAACCGGGAGACCAAGTCGCGTTTGTTTATGGGGAAAATCAAGAGGTGACGTTAAAGGTGAAAAAGAAAGATGCGTTGCTATCTTTGTTCGGCACCATGCCGCCTAGGGGGGACAGTCGTCCGATGACATGGGAGGATATTCGCAAACAGGCGAAAGAGGAACGGATGTCCAAGAGGGAAAAGAACGAGGAGTAGATGATAGGGAGAAGAGGATGAAAGGTGTATATTTTAGATACGAACATCATCATTCGTTTTTTAACCAATGACGATGAAGAACAATCTTTGGTTGCCTATCGGGTATTTGAAAAGGCGGTCAACGGTGAATTTGCGTTCCTATTGCATCCTCTTGTCGTGGCGGAATGCTGCTGGGTGCTCGAGTCGAAACGGTACGGGTATACGAAAGGAGAAATCGCAAGTAAGCTGAAGCAAATCATGGAGGCTTCTTGTATTAAGACGATAGACAAAGAAGTTGTTGGAAAGGCATTGGACGATTACGCCCGTTGCAGTGTCGATTTTGCTGACGCGTATCTTTCGGCGCTGGCGCAGCACACTTCATCCATCCAAGGGATCATCACCTGGAACGAAAAAGATTTTCGTCGGCTTGGCGTGGAATGCTATATGCCTGAATCCATCATTTGAATCAATGATGGTTGACACTTGAACAAACATCGCGATTTTCCTAGATCGCCAATTCCTCGTCTTTTTTTGCTAAAAAACGGGAAACATCTCCGCGGCCAAGGGTTGGTGCGTAAAAAGCAAACGAGCTGGCTCACATAGTCCAGCTCGTTTCTCGTTCCCCGCTTATAACACATTGAAATACCGCGCTTCCGGATGGGCGAAGACGATCGCGGAAACCGATGCTTCGGGTTCCATCATATAGCCGTCGGTGAGACGGATGCCGATGTCTTCTGGATGAAGCAGACGGAACAGTTTCTCCTGGTCTTCCAAGTTCGGACAGGCCGGGTAGCCGAACGAGTAGCGCTGGCCTTGGTATTTGGCGGCGAAGCGCTCTTCCATCGTGAAATCCGGGTCGTCCGGGAAGCCCCAGCGGTCGCGCATAATTTGATGGACTCGTTCGGCGAACCCTTCGGCAATCTCGAGCGCCAACGCTTGGATGGCATGGCTTTTCAAAAATTCGCCTTCTTCCTTCCAGCGCTGGGCGAGTTCGCGGACGCCATGCCCGGCGGTGACGGCGAACAAACCGACGTAATCCATTTCGCCGCTTTCTTTCGATTTCAAATAATCGGCGAGGCAAAGATGCGGCGCCCGCGGCTGGCGCGGAAAGTCGAACATCTCGAGCACTGTTTTGCCGTCAGTCGGATCGTAAATGTAAACCCGGTTGCCGTCGCTTTGCGCCGGGAAGAAGCGGTAGACGCCGGCAGGCTGAATCCAGCGGCGCTCTTTCGCTTCGTGGACGAGTTCGTCGATGACCGCTTTTAACGCCAACGCTTTTTCGTCTTTCTCTTCAAGCAACCGTTTCACTTTTCCTTTCAAGCCGAGGTGGTGGCCGAGCACCATTTGCCAGTTGACGTACGGCAAAATGTGGTCAAGCGGCACGTTTCGCAGCACGTGGCGCTCGAGATCGGCTGGGATGTAGACGGGAACGTCGGTCGAGACGTTCGATTTGACCGCTGTGACCACCGTCGTTTGCCGCGTTGGCTCGCTTTCGGCCGTTTCTTTTTTCTTGTAGTCAATCTCGCCCTGCTGGATTTGGTTGGCAAGGGCGAGCCCGTCCATGGCGTCTTTTGCGTACAAGACGATGCCGTCGTATTCGGGCGCGATTTTGTTTTCGGTAAATTTGCGCGTCAAGGCGGCGCCGCCGACTAAAATCGGGGTCGAGATGCCCGCTTGGCGCAAGTCTTGGGCGGTGACGACCATCTGTTGAGCCGATTTCACAAGCAAGCCCGACAACCCGATGATGTCCGGCTGATGTTCGCGCACCGCTTCAATGAGTTGCTGCGGAGCGACTTTAATGCCGAGGTCGATCACCTCGTAGCCGTTGTTGCTTAAAATGATGTCGACCAAGTTTTTGCCGATGTCATGCACATCGCCTTTGACGGTGGCGAGAATGACTTTTCCTTTTGTGCTTCCTTCTTTCTTTTCCATATACGGCTCTAAAAAGGCGACCGCTGCTTTCATCACTTCCGCGCTTTGCAATACTTCAGCGACGATAAGCTGGTTGTTGTTGAACAGCCGCCCGACTTCATCCATGCCGGCCATGAGCGGACCGTTGATGATGGACAGCGGATCGGAGTAGGTCTCAAGCGCCTTTTCCAAATCGGGAATGAGCCCGTCTTTCGACCCTTCAATAACGTAGCGGGCGAGCCGCTCTTCCAAGCTCAAGTTCGTCTGCGCCGGTTTGGCGGCGGTGATTTTGCTTCGGTAAAATTCGATAAAGGCGTTTAATGTTTCGTCGTTTGTGTCAAAAAGAAGCGCCTCAGCCATTCGCACTTCCTCTTCCGGAATCGAGGCGAACCGCTCCAATTTCTCGGTGTTGACGATGGCGTAATCGAGCCCGGCTTGCGTGCAATGGTACAAAAAGACGGAGTTGAGCACTTCGCGTCCGGCCGGCGGCAAGCCGAACGAGACGTTGCTGATGCCAAGCATCGTCAAGCAATGAGGCAGCCGCTCTTTAATGAGGCGGATGCCCTCAATGGTTTCTTTCGCCGCGCCGATGTATTGCTCATCGCCGGTGCCGACCGGGAAGACGAGCGGGTCGAAAATGATGTCGCGCTCGGGGACGCCGTAGCGGTTCACCAGCAAGTCATACGAACGCAAGGCGATTTCAAGTTTTCGCTCAGCGGTGACGGCCATTCCCTGTTCATCGATCGTGCCGACGACGACGGCGGCGCCGTATTGATGAAGCAGCGGCACGACTTTTGCAAACCGCTCCTCGCCGTCTTCCAAGTTGATCGAGTTAATGATCGCTTTTCCTTGCGAATAGGTGAGAGCGCGTTCAATGACGCGCTCGTCGGTCGAATCGATGACAAGCGGCACTTTCACTTTTTTCACGACTTCGCGGACGAACTGCTCCATGTCATGGAGTTCGTCGCGGTCTGGGTCGGCGAGGCAAATGTCGATGACATGGGCGCCGTTTTTCACTTGGGCGCGGGCGATTTCCGCCGCTTCTTCGTATTTCCCTTCGGCGATGAGGCGCTTGAATTTGCGCGAGCCGATCACGTTTGTCCGCTCGCCGACAAAGAGCGGACGCATCGTTTCATCATAGATGAGCGCCTCGATGCCGGAAACGGCGTGGACATCAAACGAAGACGGAATCGCCCGCGGCGGGAGATCACGCACCGCTTCGGCAATGGCGCGGATATGATCCGGCGTCGTGCCGCAACACCCGCCGACGATGTTGATCCATCCCTTTTCGGCAAAGCGGCGGATTTTCTCTGCCAACATCTCCGGCGTTTCATGATAGCGGCCTTCCTCATCCGGCAGACCGGCGTTCGGGTAGCAGCTGACCGCCGTGTCAGCGAGCGAGGCGAGCGTGCGCAAATGGTCGGTCATAAACTCCGGACCGGTTGCGCAGTTTAAGCCGACGGCGATCGGCTTCATATGGCGCACCGAGATGAAAAACGCATCGATCGCCTGCCCGGCGAGCGTCGTGCCCATCGGTTCGATCGTGCCGGAAATCATGAGCGGCACGCGGCGGCTGACCGCTTCAAACGCCTTCGAAATGCCGAGAAAACCGGCTTTGACATTCAGCGTATCTTGGCACGTCTCGAGTAGGAGAAGGTCGACGCCTCCTAAGAGCAGTCCGCGCGCTTGTTCTTCGTAGGCGGCGACGAGTTCTTCAAACGTTGCGCCGCCTGTCACCGACAACGTTTTCGTCGTCGGCCCCATCGAACCAGCGACAAAGCGCGGCCAGTCCGGGGTGGAGAACGACTCAGCCGTTTGTTTGGCGAGTTTGGCCGCTTCGATGTTCAGCTCAAGCGCCAAATGACCGAGGCCATATTCGTCAAGCACGATGCGTGTCGCTCCGAACGTGTTCGTTTCAATGATATCAGCACCGGCTTCTAGGTACGCTTCATGAATGCGGCGGATGACATGCGGGGCGGTGAGGGTCAAATATTCGTTGCACCCTTCATACGCCTCGCCGCCAAAGTCGGCGGCCGATAGGTTGGCGCTTTGGATCATCGTGCCCATGGCGCCATCGATGACAAGAATTTTTCTTTGCAGTTGCTGTTCTAAGGTGACGTTAGCCATGAACAACCTTCCTTTCTTTGGCGGCCGCTTCTTTTTCGTGAATGTAGCGGACGAGCTCGACCGTCATGTCGTAGCGCAAGAACGGCGTGATCAAATAAATGCCGTTAAACAAATCAAACGCAGCGTCAATGAGCGATTTGGCGATAGCGATGCCTTCCTTGGCTGCTTGCACCGGGTCACCGCTGCAGGCGGCCATGCGGGCGCGAATCTCGTCAGAGAGCGTAATGCCCGGCACTTCATGATGCAAAAAGTCGGCGTTGCGCGCGCTCACAAGCGGCATAATGCCGATGTAAATCGGTGTGTCAAGATGCTTGGTCGCTTCGTGCACTTCAACGATTTTCTCTTCCGAGTAAATCGGCTGGGTCAAGAAATAGTGGGCGCCGCATTGAATTTTTTTCTCCATTCGCTCAACTGCTTTATCCAAATGGCGGACGTTCGGGTTGAACGCAGCGCCGATCGAGAAGTTCGTTTTTTGCCCAAGCGGTTTGCCCGAGTACGACAGCCCTTCGTTAAACTGGCGGATCAAGCGGATCAAATCGAACGATGATAAATCATACACCGACGTTGCTCCTGGGAAGTCGCCGATTTTCGACGGGTCGCCGGTAATGGCGAGCACATCGGTGATGCCGAGCGTATGCAAGCCCATCAAATGCGACTGCAAGCCGATCAAATTGCGATCGCGGCATGTAATATGCACAAGCGGGCGGACGCCGAGCCGCTCCTTGATGATCGTGGCGACAGCGGCGTTGCTGATGCGCGGCGTGGCGAGCGAGTTGTCGGCCAACGTCAGCGCATCGATGCCGGCGTCATGGAGCGCTTTCGCCCCAGCAAGAAACTTGTCAATCCCCAATTTTTTCGGCGGATCCAGCTCCACAATGACCGAGCGGCGCGTGCGGGCAAGCTCGGGAAGGGGAGATGGGGCGGGCCGATCCGCTTGCACTGATACAGACACGGCGCGCCGTTTCACCGTTTTTTCCGTCACCGGCGTTCGGTCGGAGAGCGCTTTTGCCATCGCTGCGATATGCTTCGGCGTCGTGCCGCAGCACCCGCCGATCAAGCGCACCCCTTGGTCGCGGAACGCTTTGGCTGTTTCCTCGAAATATTCAGCGTTCGTCTCATAGACAAGCCGGCCATCGCGGTAATCCGGGAGGCTGGCGTTCGGATACGCCGACAAAAACGCCTGCTTCGGCAGCGGCACTTCCTCGAGCGACCGAAGCATATGATATGGACCGAGACGACAGTTCAGTCCGACGACATCGGCCCCGAGCGCCTCTAGGCGAGCAAGGGCGTCCGCGAGCGGCGTGCCATCTTGCAAGACGCCGACTTCATGGAGCGACACATGGGCGATGATCGGCAAATCCGTTTCTTTGCGGGCGATGGCAAGCACCGTCTCCAACTCTTCCAAATCGTAATACGTCTCGAGCAGCACGCCATCAACCCCTTCAGCCAGCAGGACAAACAGCTGCTCGCGAAACGTCCGTTTCACTTCTTCGAGCGTGACGACGCTTTTGTTTAACGTGCGCAGCCCCCCGATCGTCCCGAGCACGTACGCCCGCCCGTTCGCCGCTTGCCTGGCGAGCCGCACCGCCGCGCGGTTGATGGCCGGCACCTCATCTTCAAGGCCGTAGCGGGCGAGTTTCACATAGTTGGCGCCGTATGTATTCGTCTGAATGACGTCGGCGCCCGCGGCGATATACGCTTCATGAATATGGACGATTTCATCTGGATTGGATAGATTCAATTCTTCAAAACAACGGTCAATGCCGTGCGAATATAAAAGCGTTCCCATCGCCCCGTCGGCGATGAGAATGCGCTCTTTCAACTCATCCAGCAATCCCACGTTCGATTCCCCCGTTTCTCCGTAGTAAAAGAAAAAAGCCTTCTATAAGAAGAAGACTTTTCATTCGCTTCTTCTTATCTTCCAGGCTTCCGCCTGTCTGGATTTAGCACCTTGGCCGCGGGCCAGGTTGCTGAGGGTTCACCGGGCCAGTCCCTCCCCCTCTCTTGATAAGAATGTCCGTATGCAATTGTGCGGTGACGTTTTGATGATTACTATATAATTTAATGTATTTTTCGAAATTATTCAATACGGTGAAGCAAGGAAATTTCAAAAAGAATTTCTTGGATCAACGCTTACCTTGTACCAAGCTCTTAAAAGCATCTCTGTTTCATTTCAATAGCATGAAATATGTCGAAATATGTAAAAAAAGACAAAATTGTCGAACGATTTCTCTTTTTTTTTAGAGTCAAGGTGTATGATTAAAATGGATGATATTAACAAGGAATTTACTAGAAACCGCATCGCAGACAGGAGTGAAGTGGGTGAAACAATGGTCGTGGCCGTATTTTATTCTGATTAGCCTGCCGCTTGTTGTGTTGATTGGAGTTGCTTTTCGCCTAAAAGCGGCCAGCATGCCCATCAAAATAGGATTTATTGTATTGGTGCTGCTTTACGGCGGGGTTTATTCTCGTTTAGTGCGAAGGATGAGATAGACACAGAATGTTTTTGAAAAAAGTTTTGGCTCTTCACCACAACATGTACTTGACAAGCAATACAGCTTCCTGCACAAAGATTTGAAAAAATCACTGATTTGTTGATTTTCCCTTACAAGCGTAAATAGAGTTCAGAAAAAATCAAGTACAACTTTTGGTGAAGAGCCAAGCAGGAAAAGGGGAAGAAATAGATGGAACCGTTATTTTCATTGCAAAACTTGACGTATCGCTATGATGGGGGAGCCACGATTTTTCAGCAATTCTCATTTTCCATTTTTTCAGGGGAGACCGTGCTTCTCACCGGCCCCAATGGAGTGGGGAAAACGACTCTTTTGCATATTATTTCGGGATTGCTCGATAAAGGAGAGCTGCATTATCAAGCCTTTTATAAAGGCAATCCGATTCAGCTTCCCGACATGCGCGCTCATTTGTCTTATGTGACATCCGAGACTGTCATGTTTTCAAAATTGACGGGTTATGAAAATATCGAATGTTTCCGGCTTTTATGGAAGCTGGATCAACAGTACGTCCGCAAAGCGAACGAATTATGCAGTCTGCTTGGAATGGAGGAGATGCTCCCGCTCCCGGTGGATCAGTATTCATTAGGAACAAAACAAAAACTGCATATTGCGATTGCTTTAGCCCGCCCGGTCGAATTGTATTTGATGGATGAACCGTTCAATTCCCTTGATAGGCTAAGTCGCGATCGGTTGGCGGAGTGGATTCAAGGCGACCGTCAACATGCTTATCTCATTGCTTCTCACGTTCATCAAGAGCGCTTCCCTGGCTCCCGCATAATCTCGCTTACACGTCCAAACAATGAAGATAAAATAGAAAAATGACGGCGGGATCTTCAGGAAAAATTCAGTTTTCATACGTGTGATCAAGGATTTTTCCGTTGCACTTTCCACTCTCCTATGTTCTAATTAGGAATAGTGAACATCAAGAAGACGGGGGGCTGGAAGTGAACGGGGAAGAGATCATCCGCTTCGAGCGAGTGACGAAGGAATACGACGGAACGGTCGTATTGGATGACGTCAGTTTTGCGATGGAGCGCGGGAAGTTTTATACGCTGCTTGGCCCGTCAGGGTGCGGGAAGACGACGATTTTGCGGCTGATTGCCGGGTTTATCGAACCGACGGAAGGAACGATTTATTTCCACGGGAAGCCGATTCAAAACGTCCCGCCGAACAAACGGCAAGTCAACACTGTCTTTCAAGACTATGCGTTGTTTCCTCACCTCGATGTGTTTGAAAACGTGGCATTTGGCTTGCGCGTGAAAAAGATGAAAGAAGCGGACATCCGCCAAAAAGTGAGCGAAGCGCTCCGGTTTGTCAACTTGGAAGGCTATGAGCGCCGCCGCATTCAAGAGATGTCCGGCGGCCAACGCCAGCGCGTCGCCATTGCCCGGGCGATTGTCAATGAACCTGAGGTGTTGCTCTTGGATGAACCGCTGTCAGCCTTGGATTTGAAATTGCGCACGGAAATGCAGTATGAATTGCGTGAGCTCCAACGTCGATTGGGCATTACGTTTATTTTTGTCACGCATGACCAAGAAGAAGCGCTGGCGATGTCCGATTACATTTTTGTTCTGAATAAAGGGAAAATTCAGCAGTTCGGGACGCCGAAAGACATTTACGACGAGCCCATCAACCGATTCGTCGCCGATTTCATCGGGGAATCGAACATTTTGTCGGGGCGCATGATCGACGATTTCCTCGTCGAATTCGCGGGCAAGCGGTTTGTTTGCGTTGACCGCGGCTTTGCCCCGAACGAACCGGTTGATGTCGTCATCCGCCCGGAAGATTTGGAACTCGCAGCGCCGGAAGACGGGCAGATCGTCATCCGCGTCGATTCGCTCTTATTCCGCGGCGTCCATTACGAAATTTGCGGCTATGATGAAAACGGCAACGAATGGCTTGTCCATTCGACGAAAAAGGCGGAAGTCGGGGAAACGGTCGGCCTCCGTTTTGAACCGGAAGCGATTCACGTCATGCGAGTCGAAAGGGAGGATGAGGGCGCATGACGGAACGGGCGTGGCGAAACTGGTATTTAATCCCTTATGGCATTTGGTTGGTGTTGTTTGTCATCGCTCCGATCGTCTTTTTATTATATGAATCGTTTTTGGATATAGACGGACATTGGACGGTGGCGAATTATGAAAACGTGTTGACGCCCATTTATTTAAAAATGATGGCGTATTCGTTTTGGTACGCGTTTTTGATTACTCTTGTGTCGCTGTTGATTGGCTATCCGACCGCCTATTGGCTGACAAAGACGAGGCACAAGCAGTTATGGCTGTTGTTGCTCATCTTGCCGATGTGGGTGAATTTGCTGCTGAAGGTGTATGCGTTTTTAGGGCTGCTCGGCACGTACGGGCTGGCCAACGCCCTGTTGCAGACGCTTGGCATTGGAGCGCGGCAGCTGTTGTTTACCGATTTCAGTTTTGTGTTTGTGTCGGTGTACATTTTTATTCCGTTTATGGTGCTGCCGATTTTCAACGCGCTGGAGGAGCTGCCGCCATCGCTTGTCGATGCCGCCCGCGATTTAGGCGCTTCAGCGTGGACGACGTTCCGCCGCGTCGTTTTCCCGCTCACGCTTAGTGGGGTGAAGGCCGGCTGCCAAGCGGTGTTCATCCCGTCGTTGTCGTTGTTTATGATTACGCGCCTTGTCGCTGGCAACCGCGTCATTACGCTCGGCACCGCCATTGAACAGCATTTTCTTGTCACCCAAAACTGGGGAATGGGGGCGACGATCGCTGTTGTGTTAATGATCGCGATGGCGGTCATCGTCGGCCTGACAGGAAGTGGAAGAAAAGAGGGAAGCCGATGAAACGGACGCATTGGTGGGGACGTGTGTACCTGTTAGCCGTGTTTGCCGTGATGTATACGCCGATTGTGTATTTGATGTATTATTCGTTCAACAGCGGCGGGACGATGCACGATTTTCAATCGTTCACGTTGAAGTGGTACCGCGACGTGCTGTCCGACGACCGCTTGCTCATCATCGTTTTGAATACAATCGTCATCGCGCTGCTGTCGGCGGCGGTCGCGACCATACTTGGGGTCATCGGGGCGCTCGCCATTTACTATGTCAAGCGGCAGCGAACGAAAAACGCTCTTCTCGCTCTCAACAACGTGCTGATCGTCAGCCCAGACGTCATCATCGGCGCTTCGTTTTTGCTGTTGTTTACGATCGCTGGCATTCAACTAGGGTTTACATCTGTGCTGTTGTCCCATATCGCTTTTAGCGTGCCGATTGTCGTGTTGATGGTGCTGCCGAAACTCGAGGAAATGAGCCCGACGCTGATTGATGCGGCTAGAGATTTAGGAGCAGGGCCTTGGCAAGTGCTGTCAAGCGTCGTGCTGCCGTTTTTGGCGCCAAGCATATGGGCGGGCTTTTTCATGGCGCTTACGTATTCGCTCGATGACTTCGCCGTGACGTTTTTTGTCACGGGAAATGGATTCTCGACGCTGTCGGTGGAAATTTATTCGCGGGCGCGCCAAGGCATTTCGCTGTCCATTAACGCCCTGTCGACGCTGTTATTTTTATTTACGATGCTGCTTGTCATCGGTTATTATGTGCTCAGCCAAAAAGGCGGCCGAATGTACGGGATAGGGGGGCGAAAGTAGGTGAAACGGCTTGTCCAAGGGTTTGCGGCCGTGTTTATCGCGGCGTTCGTCCTCATGTTCATCACCCACCGGTTGAACGAAGCGGAAGGGTACGGCGGAGGCAAAACGGTGACCGTTTACAACTGGGGCGATTACATCGACCCTGCGCTCATTCGAGAGTTTGAAAAAGAGACAGGGTGGAAAGTGATTTACCAAACGTTCGATTCCAACGAGGCGATGATGGCGAAAATCGCCCAAGGCGGGGCGACGTTTGATGTCGCCGTTCCGTCCGATTACGCCATCAGCAAAATGATCGAGGAAAAGCTGCTTCTGCCGCTTGATCACCGAAAGCTTCCCAATTTGCAATATATCGAACCGCGGTTTCTCAACTTGCCGTTTGACCCGCACAACCGGTATTCAGTGCCGTATTTTTGGGGAACGGTCGGCATCGTCTACAACCGCGAGATGCTTGGCGGCAAAAGAATGACGAGCTGGAACGACTTATGGGATCCAAGCTTGCGCAATCAAATTTTGCTTGTCGACGGGGCGCGGGAAGTGATGGGGATGGCGTTGAACAGCCTCGGCTATTCGCTGAATGACACGAACAAAGCCCATTTGCAAGAAGCGAAGCGGAAGCTCGACCGGCTTATGCCGAACGTGAAGGCGATTGTCGGCGATGAAATCAAGCTGCTTCTCGCCGACGAGGAAGCGGCCATCGGCGTCGTCTGGTCAGGCGACGCGGCCGAAATCATTGCCGAAAACGACAAGCTCGACTATGTCGTGCCGAAAGAAGGCTCCAACTTATGGTTTGACAACATGGTCATTCCGAAAACAGCGAAAAACATCGAAGGAGCGCACGCGTTCATCAACTTTATGCTCGACCCGAAACACGCGGCGCAAAACGCCGAGTATGTCGGCTATTCGACGCCGAATAAAAAGGCGCTTCGCTATTTGCCAAAAGACATCGCGGGCGATCGGCGCTTTTACCCCGATTTGGATTCAGCAGGGCATCTCGAAGTGTACGAAAACTTAGGAAAACACATGCTCGCCTACTACAACGAGCTGTTTTTGGAGTTTAAGATGCAGCAAAAGTAACCATATAGATGCAACGAAATCGTTTCACATATCCTTGACGAAAAAGTGGCTTATCCATTTTTGACTGTCGAAGGCACAAGCCACAGGCTTGCCTCCGTCACGCTTTAGCGTGACGGAAGACCGAACAACGACTCGCTTCACAGACCCATTCCTGGGTCTTTAAGCGGCGTTGTTCGGTCACTCGACAATCGGATGCAATGACCGGTAAAGTTAAAGCTTTACATTGCATCTATACAATCAGAGCAGGCGCCGCCCTCTGTAATAGGGAGATGGGCGCCTGCTTGTCGTTTGCGTAAAGGGTTGCGCCGCTTCCCTAGCACGCGGGAACGAAGAAGCCCATGGGCGGCTTCACATACAAGAAGGGATCGGACGCAGGGAAGAAGAATAGAAAGACATGATATGATGAAAAAGAGGAGGTGGGAACGTTGCCCAATCATTTGCCTATGGAAGAAAATGTGATGGATATGCTCATCGGCGGCTTTTCGGTTGTGATGTTGATCGCGGTTGTGACAATCGTTTTTCTTTGGCGAAGGAATCGAGAAGGGCGAGTGTTTCTGTGGATATTGGCCCATTTCTTGTTGCTGTCTCTGGCTGTTTCATTTGCGCTGAAGGCGATTTCCTTTGATCTTACCCATGCGCAGGCATCCGAAGAAATCTCCCTCCTTCTTGGCAAGGCGGGGATGGCGTGGGGAGCGGGGATGGTTTGTTTGTTGGTCGGTATTGTGAAACTTTCAAGGCGCTGACCGTGATCCCGATAAGCGATAGGATTGGGAAGGAACAACAAGCAACAAAAAGAAGCCATCCACCTTTATCGGCTGACGGTTCCGAGGGGTGGATGGCGTTTGCAAGATGATTCGAGTAAGGAGTTGCCTATGTTGTTTTTCGATTTCTTGGTATGGTCAGTGTTTTCCAGTTGTTTGCGTTCAGCTGTTTCGCGATATAGACGATTTGCCCGATATGATACGAATAATGGTACATTTGCCGCTCAATGGCTTCGATGACGGAATGGGGTTCGCCGCGGATCGTGACCGTCCGCAACAAATCCGTTTCTTGCAGTTCGTTCAGCGTCTGAAAGAAAGCAGACCACCCCTTTTCCCAGCAATCCATGACTTCTTTGCGCGTATGGAAGTCGTTAATAAACTCATCATCGCGGTTTCGGTCCGGTTTTTCCCCATCCGATGACAAAAAGTCTGTCCAGCGCGACACCATATTTCCGCTCATATGTTTGACAATGATGGCGATGCTGTTTGTCTCCTCATGAAAGCAATGGAACAGCTGTTCCTCCGAACATTGGTCCATAGCCTGTTCGGCGGTCTTTTTCATGTCGAGAAAGCGCGCGCGCACCACTCGCAAATATTCTTGGCCGATGTTCATTCACACACCTCCGTCAAAGAAATGCCATCTCTTTTATTCGCCGTCGATGCGGTGATTTCTTTCTATGTGACGGCAAAAAAAAAGCAACGCCTTGGGCGGACATGACTATGGGTCATGTTTTCGAAGCAGGCGAGTGAATAATCTGATCATAGCGGCACGCTTCTTTGCCCGTGTTGATCAACTGATGTTCGCAGCCGGCGTCGGAATAAAGAGAGCTCTCTTCGCGCAAGATGTCCGTGTTATGAAAACTCCTTTGCTTTCCCTGAGTGCCGAGGATTCATTCGGCATGGTCGCGAAAACATCCTCTCGATTTTCGCCGAAAGGGTGCAAAAGGTGAGGGATAACGTCCACTCTTTTAGACGTAGCTTCCGATTTTTCCATTTTTTCTCGCCCAATGCCATTGTTGCTTCAAGACCAATGAGCCCATGGCCAGCCAGAATAGCGAGATACCGAGAGCAGGAAAGAATACGGGCCATCCTTCATTCACTCCTTGCACGGCCCAAGAAAGAGGAGAAAAGCAGTTGAGAATATGAAACGCTGTCGGCAATACATTCGAAGATAGAAAAAATCCTGAGAAGATCAATAAATAATAAAGCAGCACCTCGGTAACGGCTCCCACTTGCTTTAAGCGAAGGGACAGCCCTAAAATGAACACGCCGATTCCCGTCATCCCGATGAGGCTGACGCCGCCAAAGATGACGATCTCCGTTATCATGGATGCGATTCCCGAGAGAATTTCGGAAAATCCGATCATCAAAGCCGCACAAACGAAAAAGAGCGTCACCCACATGGACGATAACGCGATTTCAGCGATCACTACGCTGATCAAAATTTTCCATGGAGCAGTCTTGGTGGAAAGCACTTGCTCGGCGGTGCCGAGATACGCTTCTTCGATCACCGTGTTGCCGAGCTTCGAGATCAAATGAGCACTTAAGTACCAAAGGCTGAAACCGAACAGTTTGACCGTCGCTTCTTTTCCGGTCTGTATTGGGCTTGCGTACAGCGTACCGAGAAAAAAGACAAATTTAATGATAAGTCCAACGGTAAAATCGAACCAATACCGACGATACTCTGCCCTTTTTTTCAAAAAGGAAGCCAATACTACATTCAAAATTTGCGGGGACAACCGACTCACCTCCTTAGGCGGATAGGTTGGAACGAACAGCGGCCAAAAAATGAGTTTCAAGGTCGGCTGGAGTTGAAAAATGTTCTTTTGTGCCGCTCCAAACGATTTTTCCGTCTTGGATAAAGACAAACTTATTTCCAACGGCGTGGGCAAAAGGAATGTCATGGGTGGTGATGAGAACGGCTTTCCACCATTGGTTTTCTTCCGTTAACATGGTGCGGATATGATGCTGCGACTCCACATCAAGGCCAAGAGTCGGCTCATCAAGGAACAAAAACGGCGCTCCTTTCATTAAGGCGATCGCAAATGCCAGTTTTTGTTTCATCCCACGTGAAAGGGTTTGGGTAAGACGCTCAGCGTATGGGGTTAGATTCAACACGGCCATCATTCGTTCGGCTCTTCGTTTTGCTTCAGCACGACTCCATTTGTTCAGCAAGCCGAAGTATAAGAGATTTTCCAAAACAGTTAAATAGGAATAGGAGTTGTCAGCTTCTTCAAATACGACCGCAATCGACTCGCGTGCTTCATCTGGATGGCGGACAACATCCACTCCATTGACATAGATGCTGCCGCTGTCTGGTGCGGTAAGCCCGATGATGCACCTTATTAAAGTAGTTTTTCCGGCTCCATTCGGCCCTAACAGAATAAGCCGATCCCCTTCAACCAGTTCGAGAGAGACATCATGTAATACTTGGCGGTTTGGCGGATAGATTTTGTTTACGTCTTGCACGGTGATCATTTTTTTCTACCCTTTCTTTTCCTGTATTTAATTGCATTATACAAAAAAAGAAAAAAAGTAAATATTTAAAATTAACGTGACATTAGAAACCGATCAAAAATACACGCCAAGACAGGGACTCCGGGAGCTTGTGTAAAAAGAGGGTCGTTTTCCTTGAAGTCGTCGTCAACACCACGCTTTTTTGAGCAGTTGGACTCCAAGCTCAATATCCTCGAGCGACAAGCCGCTAAAACCGATCTTGATCATGGGTTGGTCCGGCTGTTGGTTCACAAAATAGCGCGAAGTGGGATACACTTTTACCCCACACGATAGGGCGCGCTGAAGCAACTGTTCTTCTGTACAATCCGACTGAACTTTGATTAACACGTATAAACCGGACTGTTCGCCAATAATGGAGATCATATCTCCAAATGCTTTTCGCAGCAGTGATGTTAAGTGCTCCATTTTTCGTCTATACACGAGGCGCATGCGTTTAATATGGCGGCCCCATTCCCCCTCCTCCATAAATTTGGCCATCGCCAATTGGCTGAGGATGGACGCAGTGCTTTCGAAAAGGCGAAACCGCTGCTGATAACGGTCCAAAAGCGACGGCGGCAACACCATGTAACTTAAGCGAATCCCAGGCAGAAACGATTTTGAGAAATTGCCCAGATAAATGACTCTTGACGAATCAATGGAGGAAAGAGCAGGAAACGGCTTTTGCGTGTAACGGAATTCGCTGTCGTAATCGTCCTCGATAATATAGCCATCGACGTTGTTCACCCATTGAATGAGCCTGTGCCGCTGCTGGATCGGCATGCTGACTCCCATGGGGCTTTGATGCGAAGGGGTGACATAGATGAGCCGCGATCGCCTGTTCTCGAGCGGCGAAAGATCGATGCCGGTTTCGGAAACAGGCACCGTTTCCAGCTGAAAGCGGTGAAACAAAAACGCTTCTCTGGCGCCGTCATAGCCAGGGTCTTCGACGATCACGCTGTTGAACTCATCTTTTAGAATATGGCCAAGGGAGAGAAGCATTTGCTGTGTGCTGCTTCCAATGATGATGGCGTTTGGCTCTGTGATCACCCCGCGGGATTCGAGAAGATAGATGGAGATTTGTTTGCGCAAGCATAATTCCCCAAACGGATCCCCATAGCGAAAACATCCTTTGGCCGCCAATACTTGATTGGAAATTCTTCTCCATGCTTTAACGGGGAAATGATCGGCATCGACGGTATCGGCGCGAAAATCGACAACAACGGACGTTGCTGCTTCCCTTGCCGATTGGCGTGCAGAAATGCGGGCTTTTGGAATGAAAAGAGGTTCCACTTCATTGGCAAAATACCCTTTTCGTTTTTCCGCGCGAATATATCCTTCCGCTACTAGCTGTTCGTAAGCCATTAAAGTTGTGTTCCGGCTGACATTTAATGATTCGGCGAGTTGGCGAATGGAAGGAAGCGGCTCATTAGCTCGAATGTCGCCTTGTTCAATCAATGATTTCAATTTTTCGTAGATTTGCTTGTATTTAGGCGAGCCGTCCTTCAAGTCAAAAATGATCGTCTTCATGTTCATCCTTCTGACATGTTTATTTTTTTGTTATTGTCACTTTTTTTATGTCAGTTTTGATTATATTATACATTGTGAACAATGGAATGCTGTAATTGAAAAGATGGGGGGAGAGGACTGATGTATATTCCGAAGCATTTTGTCATCAACGATATGTCTGTCGTCTATGAGGTGATCGAGGAGAACAGTTTTGCCACCTTGGTGTCGATGCATCAAGGGGAGCTGTTTGCCACCCATTTGCCGCTGTTGCTCGATCGAGAGAAAACGTGTTTGTACGGCCATTTTGCCCGTTCGAATCCGCAATGGAACGACATTCAACATCAGACGGTCTTGGCGATTTTCCACGGTCCGCATTGTTATATTTCTCCTTCTTGGTATGAAACGAACCAGGCGGTGCCAACATGGAATTATGTGGCCGTCCATGTGTATGGGAACGTGGAGTTGATCGACGATGAAGAAGAAATCATGCAGTCGCTGCACGATATGGTAGAAAAATACGAAGCACCGGGCAGCCGTTACCAGCTGTCAGAGGTCGATTCTAGGATGCTGTCCGGCATGAACAAAGGAATTCAAGCTTTCAAAATCATCATCAAACGAATCGAAGGAAAAGCCAAGTTGAGCCAAAACCATCCTGCACACCGACAAGAACGGATCATCAAGCAGCTCGAGCAAATGCCATTTGAAAACGAAAAGCAAATCGCTTTCCTGATGAAAAAGCAACAGCAGTGAAATAGAAAATGAAGGAGTGAGATGTGATGGATCTTGCGGCGATCGGTGTGTTTATAGTGGCAGCCACGGCGCTGCTCATCGTCCCCGGACCGGCAGTATTGTACATCATGGCTAGGAGCATGAGCCAAGGAACGAAAGCAGGGGTTGTATCGGTGCTCGGCGTAGCTTTTGGGGGCGCTGTCTATGTTATCCTTGGAGCCGTGGGCGTTTCCGCGATTTTGATGACATCGGCGGCTGCCTTTACGATGATCAAATATTTAGGAGCCGTTTATCTTATCTATTTGGGAGGCAAAACGTTATTTTTTGCTTCCACCAAGGATGAGGAAATCCCGAACACGAAGGCCAAGGAGAAAACATTGGCGCAAGTGTTTTACGAATCTCTATTTGTCGAAGTGACCAATCCAAAAACAGCGCTCTTTTTTCTTGCCTTTTTTCCCCAATTTATTTCGCCTTCTGCTGGATCGGTGGCTGGTCAATTTTTGCTTTTGGGGGCGATATTTGTTGTTCTCGCCTTGCTGAATGACAGCTTGTATGCCATGTTGGCCGCGGGCATCCGCAAACGGCTGGCTGCCAAGAAAGGAAGTGTGAAGGTGATGAACCGGGTGGCGGGCTGTTGTTATATCTTGTTAGGACTATTCTCCGCATTGGCGAACCCTTCGAAACCGTAAGGAAATGGAGGAGTGAATGATGACACGTTTTGTTGTTGAAGACGATGTTTGGGCCATATTTCCCCATGCCAAAATCGGTGTGGTCGTTGCCCAAGGGATTGACAACAGCATCAAGAATGCCAGTGTTTACGAACAAATGCTGCGGGAGGCGGAGAAAGAGGCACGGAAATTCCTAGAGTTTGAAGAGTTGAGCCGCAACCCCGTCATCAGTGTTTGGCGAGAGGCATTTCGACGATTCAGAACAAAAAAAGGGGCGCGTTGTTCGGTTGAAGCGCTGTTGAAAAGAGTGAAAAACGGCCATCACATTCCAACGATCAACCCGCTTGTGGATATCTATAACTGTATTTCATTGCGCTACGGGCTTCCATGTGGTGGAGAGGATATCGACACATTTGTCGGCGACATCCGGCTGGCGCTGGCGGATGGCAATGAACCATTCATCCCGTTGGAAGGAGAGGAAAACGACCCACCGTATGAAGGGGAAATCGTGTATAAAGATGACATGGGAGTCATATGCCGCTGCTGGAATTGGCGGGAAGCCCAACGGACGATGCTCACCGAACAGACGAAGCGCGCCTTTCTTTGCATGGAATCAATAGATGACACAAGGCATGAAGCGCTTCATCAAGCGTTAGAGGAACTGGCCTGTTTAATACAACGCCATCTTGGCGGTACAGTGAAGAAGCACCTATTGGATGCCCGTCATTCGGAAATACCGATAATAGATTAAGGATCGCTTCAGCCGCTTTGCTCTGGTTGCTTCTGCATCGGCCGCCCCGGCGGGGAAGGGGAGGCGATGCGCCTTGTGAGGCCGATTGTCGGAGCGGCGCTGGTGATCACTGTTGCCGATGTTCTGGTCGGAAGAATGGTTGGCGTCTGATGATGGTTGTCTGTTTAACATTTATCGCTTTTGCCGGTCATTGCACCCGGCTGTCGGGTGACCGAACAACGCTGTTTCCAGGTTGTTGTTCGGTCTTCCGTCAAAGATATGTGAAACGATTTCGTTGCATCTATATATGCAGCCACTTTTTCACAAAATCAGGAAGTGATTCGCGCCAACAGTCGCGCCACCATAATCGAAGTTTTTTAGTGCTCCATCCGATTTCGGTTGTGCGGAGCGAATGAATGCGCCAATACATCGGCCCGCGGAGAAATACACTTTTCCAAGCAGCCGCTTCCAATTGCTTGGATGATAAAACGGCTGGATGCGAATCACTTTCTGTGAAGACAACGGTTTTGGAAGAATGTTCATTGATGCCAGCGATCCAGGATTGAGATACACTCGCTCCCCTGGAAACGACAGTTTCTACGTTTTTCCTATGTTGACGGTATAGTCGGCATGAGGGGAGAACAAGTGAAACAGATGGAATAGCTGCAAAATATCCGGGGCTGTATGCATTTGGATGTCAACGCACTGATCCAATGGATATCGCTTCACCTCAACGGAAGAGATGAGATAGAGCGCATGGTCGTGTTGGTCATAAAACAGGCGGAGCGAACGAAAAAGCGCCATCCGTTTGAAAAGTCCCGCCGCCATCGATAAAAAGCCGTATAAGAGAAACAGCTCCACAACGGGAGATGGAGAGCCAATCCAAAAATACGGAATGGCGATGCCGATGAATAAGGCCGAGAAGCCGATATCAAGCAACGCTCGCGTTTTTTCGCGCGGAACAAGAATTTTCTTTTGCTCCTTTCGCTTGCAGTTCGGCCATGATGTCATATGTTGGCACGCGGTTTCGTTTTGGCAGCGGGATGACTTCACAACTGAGCCAAAACGCGCCGAACATCGCAACAGACTGCAGCAATCCGCCTTGAACAAAACCGCACCATGCCCAAACCGCTCCAATCAATGCAGCGAATAGCCGGACGTATAAGGCTGCGTTCCATCTTTCCAATTTTTTGGACGCCCATTGAAGGGAAAAGCCGAGAAGAAACGAAACAACCATCCCCCAATCAGACACACTTGCTTCCTCCCCTATAAACATCACTCTTCTATATGATGAAAAAACAGGCAGCGCGCTTCTGCCTGTTTCAGCGGTAGTTCACAAACTGCACGTCAATCGGCAAATCGGCTTCGCGAATGGCGGCGATCACCTTTTGCAAGTCGTCTTTGCTTTTTCCGCTGACGCGGATTTGGTCGTCTTGCACTTGGCTTTTCACTTTCAAGCCGGTGTTTTTGATGATCGTGTTGATCTTTTTCGCATTCTCTTTGTCGATCCCTTGGACGAGCTTGGCGCGCTGGCGCACCGTGCCGCCTGCGGCCGGCTCGATTTTGCCGTATTGGATGTTTTTCGTCGCCACTCCGCGCTTAATGAGCTTGCCGATGAGCACATCTTTCAGCTGCTCAAGCTTAAACTCGTCGTCGGAGATGAGAACGAGTTCGTCTTTCTCGAGCGAAATGTCGCTTTTGCTTCCTTTGAAGTCATAGCGCGTCTTGATTTCTTTCATGGCGATGTTGATGGCGTTCGCCACTTCCGCCAAATCGACTTTCGATACGATATCGAACGAACTTTCTTTGGACATAAGCAACCTCCCGGGCGTGTGATGTACTTTCATTATAGAAAAAGGTGGGTGGGAAGGCAACTATAAGCAAGGGAGAAGGCAGACTCCCCTTTAAGCAGAAGTTCGAAGCAATGGGCGGTTTTACTTATGTGTCGGATGAAGCAGTATATCTGAGTTATGGTCTTTTTCGTTATAAAAATCAATGTCATAATTTTTTCCCTTGTTTCATAAATATGATGACAACAGAGCCAATCGGCTCAACATTGAGCATGTCCTGTATACAGTCGACGAAAATGAAGGTGGTTAACGTTGAAACAGCAAATAGTGAAAAAAGAAACGTTGAAAAAGCAAGTGTATGAATATTTACGTGAGGAAATTATTACAGGAGGATTTGCCCCAGGGGAAAGACTCGTAGAGGAAAAAATAGCGAAACAAATTCAAGTAAGCCGAAGTCCTATTCGCGAAGCGATCCGCATGCTCGAAAAAGAGGGGCTTGTCACCGTGAATAAGGGGGGAGGGGTGGCGGTATTCAGCCCTGATATTGAAAACTTCCAGTATCTTTATGAATGCAGGGTGGTGCTTGAACCACTTGCCGCCTACTATGCTGCACAGAGAATAACGAAAAACCAAATTGAAGATCTTAGGAGACAGCTCATTGGCATAGATGCACAACCGTTGGGGCTAAAAGAAATTCTCGAGATGAATACAAAATTCCATGAGGGGATCGTAGAAGCTAGTCGAAATCCGTTTTTAATTAGGATGATCGAACAAATCCGCGGCATAAACAGTTTGTACAGAGTTGCTATCTTAAAACAAAATATGTTGCGGATGAAATCAGCTATTCAAGAACATATTCAAATATTCGAAGCCATTGAAAGAGGAGATGCAGACAAAGCAAGGGAATGCATGGAAAAACATATTGAAAGCGATTACAAGTATTATATAAGCATTTACCAAGGGAGGAAGTGAAAAAAGGGTGTCCAAGACATTGCCTCTAGAAGGCATAACAGTATTGGAAATGGGGAATTTTGTAGCGGCGCCGTTTGCGGGGAAAATCATGGCTGAATTTGGCGCAGAAGTGATTAAAGTTGAAGAACCGGTATCGGGAGATCCGCTGAGAAGCTGGCGGATTATGTACGGCCACTCTTCGATTTGGTGGTATGTACAAGCCAGAAATAAAAAATCGATTACAGTGAATTTAAGGAAAACGGAAGGCCAACAGATCATTAGAGAGCTCATCCCGAAAGTTGATGTCGTGCTGGAAAACTTTAAACCGGGAACGCTCGAAAAATGGGGGTTGGGTTATGAAGAGTTAAAGAAAATAAACCCGTCTATCATTATGACAAGGATATCCGGGTATGGCCAAACTGGACCTTACCGGGATAAGGCCGGATTTGGAAGTGTGGCTGAGGCGATAGGAGGATTGCGATATTTGACGGGTTATCCAGACCGTCCCCCGGTAAGGGTGGGAATCGCGATTGGAGACCTCGTTGCAGGGTTGTATGCCGTGATCGGAACGTTAATGGCGTTGCGTGTCAGACAAGAAGATAAAGAAAGAAAAGGTCAGCTGATTGATGTCGCCCTTTACGAATCAGTGTTCAGTCTATTGGAAGGCGCATTGCCAGAGTATGTGTTAAGCGGTGTTGTAAGGGAGAGGACGGGCAGCACTCTCCCGGGTGTGGCGCCATCGAATACGTATGAATGCAAAGACGGAAAGCATGTTGTTATCGGGGGAAACAGCGATAATATATTCCAGCGTCTCATGAAAACAATTGGGCGTCGTGACCTTGCTGATCATCCTCAATACGCTAACAACCAAGGAAGAGCAGAACATGCTGAGTTGATTGATCAAGCAATAGAAGCATGGACGAAACAGCACACGTTGGAAGAAGTGCTAAACGCCCTCGATGAAGCATCCGTTCCGGCAGGACCTATTTATAGTATTCGAGATATTGTGAATGATATTCAGTATAAAGAGAGAGGCATGTTATTGCCGGTAAAACTAGAGGACGGGACGGAGTGCCTGTTCCCCGGCATTGTTCCAAAATTGTCTGACACTCCAGGGCAAATGAAGTGGGTCGGACCGAAGCTGGGAGAGCACAATGAAGAAGTGTATGTAAGGATGCTCGGTTATTCTCATGACCAACTCACACAATTGAAAAAGGAAGGGGTGATTTAAATTTGGCGGACGTCCAGATTATTGATGTAAGTCCTAGGGACGGATTGCAAAACGAACCGGCTATCGTTCCCACTGAGAAAAAGAAAAGGCTGATTGAAATGCTTGTTGACTCCAATGTGAAGAAAATTGAAGCCACCTCTTTTGTTCATCCCCGAAAAGTTCCGCAAATGGCCGATGCTGAGCAAGTCATAAAGCAATGTGAAACGTTTGGTGAAATTGAGTTTGTGGCATTGATTCCAAATCAAAAAGGATTCGAGCGGGCGAAACAAACAAACGTGTCTGAGGTGAACTGGGTAACAGCCGCCACCGAAACATTCAATTGCAAAAACATTGGGATGAGCATCGACGAAAATTTCGGGCAGTTCAAAACGATTGTTCAAGAAAGCAAGGCATTGAATATAAAAATCTGTTTTTCCATAGCGGTAAGTTTTGGTTGTCCTTATGAGGGAGAAGTAGCTCCAGCAAAAGTTATATCCTTGGTGGAACGCGCGGCGGAAGTCGGGGTTGATCGGATTGGGATCGCCGATACTATTGGAATCGCAACTCCTAAACAAGTTAAACAACTGCTCGCTGAAGTGATGCAGGTGGTGCCATCCATTCCTATTGCGATTCATCTCCATGATACAAGGGGGCTGGGATTGGCCAATGCTTATGCGGCATTGGAAGCGGGTGTGAACATATTTGAAACGTCTGTCAGCGGCATAGGGGGATGTCCTTTCGCCCCAGGAGCGGCGGGCAATTTAGCAACCGAAGATTTGGTTTATATGCTTGAACGAATGGGGGTTAGAACAGACATTGATTTTGAAAAATTGCTGGCGGCGGCTGACTTCGCTGCTAGTCTTACATCCAATCAACCATTAGGGAGAATAAGACAAGTAGAAAAAAGGGGGAAGTGCAAGTGAGAAAACGAGCGTTGTTTGTGGGAGCTTTATTGACTGCTTCCATTCTGTTAAGCGCATGCGGCAAAAGTTCTTCCACAGCGGAACCACAACCGAATAAAGGTGAGGAAAATGGATATGAACCTGTCACCATCAGGCTGGCTTACAATCTTCCGCAAGATCATCATATTTCCATTGGCGTCGAAAATTTCGCCAAAACGGTGACAGAAAAATCAGGAGGCAAGGTGAAGATTCAAGTATATCCTGCTGGGCAATTGTTGAGTGATAAAGAGATGAACCAAGCCATACTAACCGGCGGGGTGGAGATGGGGGTCAACTCCTCAACACTGTGGGCTTCTACAGTTCCAGCAATGGGGATTTTTGATGTCCCGTACGCTTTTCCTAACCATGAAACAGCTGGCAAAGCGCTGTCTGGAGAGTTGAGAGAAAAGTTGAACAAGGCGATGGAGGAAAAAGGGGTAAAAGTTCTCATGTATGCCGATTATGGCTATGCACAATTTGCCAACAACGTCAGACCGCTTAAGTCACCTGAAGACTTTAAAGGATTGAAAATACGTAGCATTGGCGACATTCCATCGGAAATGATCAAAGCTTATGGGGCATCGCCGGTATTTTTGGGAGCAGGGGAAGTCTATACAGCGCTGCAAAGAAAAACAATTGATGGAGCGACATCAGGGACGACAGCGATGCTTCAACGGCATTACGATGAGGTCGCTAAGTATTTAACGATAAACAATTATTCCTACTTGGAGTTCATCCTTGCGGTCAATAAAAACTTTTGGGATCGGCTTCCTGAAAAAACGAAACATCTCTTAACGGAGACTGCACAGCAAACGGAGCAATGGATTAGGGCGAAAGCGAAAGAGGAAGATGAACGAACGGCCAAAGAATTAGCAGAAAAAGGGATGGAAGTGTACCCCGAGTTCGACAGTTTTGAGGCCATTTTAGGCAAATGAAAATGGTCAAAATGCTGTAATATCAAGGATTTCACGATGCGGATCCTAGAAAAAAACGCTGAATTTCATAGGCACACGATTTGATAATTTAACCTTTTAAAATAGCCGAATATCGTTTATAATATAGGCATGTACATACGGAGAGTCACACGCAAAAACAAAGATGGAACGACTGTTGCGTATCTTCAGCTTGCTCACAACGAATGGGATCCGAAGGCCAAATATGCGAAAGCGAAGGTGATTTATTCGTTTGGGCGCGAAGACGAGGTGGATCGCGCTGTCTTGGAGCGTCTGGCCAAAAGCATTTCGCGATTCCTTTCTCCTGAGCAGGCTTGGGAAATCGAGACGTTGACAGGAGAAGTATCGGATGACTTTCAGTTTCAATCAAGCAAACGCCTTGGTGGCGCTTGGCTTTTGGATCAGCTCTGGAGACAACTGGGATTGGGAGAGATTCTCCACTCCTTGTTTGCCTCCCGACATCATCAGATTCCGTTGGAACGGCTCATTTTTGCCATGGTGGCGAATCGTGCCCTTCATCCGTCAAGCAAGTTGGCGATGGAGGAGTGGGTGGAGAAGGACGTGCATATCCCTCATCTTCCCCAAGTCGCCAGCCACCAGTTATACCGGGCGATGGATGAGCTGCTGGCTGTGCAGCCGGAATTGGAACGCCAAGTGTTCCATGCCGTGGCCGATTTATTGAACCTGGAAGTCGATTTGATTTACTTTGATACGACTTCGTCGTACTTCGAAGTGGATCCCTCTGAAACACCGGAAGGAGAATCGCTTCGAAAGCAGGGGTTTTCCAAAGATAAGCGTCCTGATTTGGTTCAAATCGTCATTGGGCTGGCTGTCACCCGGGAAGGAATCCCGATTCGCGCTTGGGTATGGCCTGGCAATACCATGGACATGACGGTCATCAAACAGGTGAAACAAGACTTGATTGGCTGGAAGCTTGGACGTGTGATCAGCGTCATGGACCGCGGCTTTTCCTCTGAAGAGAATTTGCGAATCTTGCAACAGGCCGGGGGACACTACATTGTCGGCGAAAAAATGCGATCCGGCAAAGCCGCCGTCGAAGAGGCCCTAAGCCGTCGCGGGCGCTACCAACAAGTTCGCGAGAACTTGCATATCAAAGAAATCATCGTGGGCGACGGAGAAGCGCGTCAGCGCTATGTTCTCGTGTACAATCCCAGCGAAGCCGAACGCCAACGCAAGGAACGGGAAACGCTGCTCGAATCGCTGAAAGAGGAGTTGGAGGGGCTTCGCCAACTCCCCAATGAAGCTCATCATAAGGCCACCTGCCGGTTGCGTTCCCATCCGTCCTACGGAAAATACTTGCGCCAGTTGAAGGATGGAACGCTTCGCATCGACAAGCAGGCGGTTCGTGAAGCGGAAAAGTATGACGGCAAATATCTCATCCGAACATCCGACGATACCTTGTCTGCGGAAGATGTCGCCATCGGGTATAAGCAGCTGGTGGATATCGAGCAGGCCTTTCGGACGTTGAAATCGACACTTGAGCTGCGTCCCATGTATCATCGCTTGGAAGACCGCATCCGGGCGCATGTGCTGCTCAGTTGGCTGGCTCTCTTGTTAGTTCGGATCGTAGAGATCCGGACTCATGAATCGTGGCCGAAAGTAAGGGATGAATGTGAGCGTCTTATGCTTGGACATTTTTCTTCCAAAAACGGCGACCTTTATCAACGAACCGAGCTGACGGCCAAACAAGCGCAACTCTTTACGGCTCTAGGGCTGGAGCCTCCTCCGAAGATCCTAGGCATCCATCCTCGCGCCTAGATACACGCCCGAAGTGTGCCCAAATGTCTCTCGTCCCTTTTGTATCAAGGGGCGAGAGGCATTTTGTTTGCCTAGTCACTGTCGAACTCGGGTGTACGTTGTTCCCGAATCGGATCTTCCAAAATGGAAAAAGGCCGCCCAACCAGCAAGGGAAGTGTATATCGAGCGAGCTGGGGATTTAGGCAAAGAGTTGCTCGATATAGTGGAAAACATCCAGTGAGTAGGGAAGACGGGGAGGGAAGGCTCCCTCCCTTATTGGTTAAGGAGGTCAAGGATGAGGAGGTTATATCATTTCTTAGATCGTTTGATCCAAGCAGGCGGGGCGATAGCGGGAATATTGATCATATTAACCACAGGCATGACAACGTTTGACGTTATCGCTAGGTCGGTGTTTAACCGTCCGACTACTTGGGCTACGGAATTATGCATATACGCCATTATTGGGAGCTGTTTTCTCGGTTCTGCCTATACGTTGAGAACATATTCCCATATTACAGTTGATTTACTAATCAATCTTGTGCCGAGCAAGGTGCAAAAAATATTGGCGTATGCCTCGAATGTATGTGGATTCATTTTCAGTCTTATTTTTACGATTTACAGTGTCGAACATGTTGTCAACACATATCAACTAGGGACAACTTCATCATCATTATTGAGGATTCCTATGTATCTTCCAGAAATGTTTCTCCCGATTGGCGGTTTACTTCTTTGTATTGCTTTTATATTGCAAATCGTAGACGGAGAAGCGCAAAAGGGGGATGGGCATTTATGAATGCGGCGTTTTTCCTTGGTGGAATGGCTGTACTGCTATTGATCGGACTGCCTGTCGCGTTTGCGCTCGGCTTATTGGCAGTTGGCGGCATGTATCTGTTCAATGGCGGGACGTTTTCTTTTTCACAAATTCCGATCATTTCTTACAAATCATTGGATGATTTTACATTGACCGCCTTGCCCATGTACGTTTTGATGAGCCAAGTTTTAGTAGTGAGCGGCGTTGGGCGCGATTTATATGAAATGGCAAGTAAATGGTTTCGGCATCTTCCTGGAGGACTAGCAATTGCCACATTGTTCTGCTGTGCTATTTTTGCGGCGATTTCCGGTTCGAGTGTTGCCACTGCTGTGACTGTTGGGGCGGTCGCGCTTCCGGAAATGACGAAGCGGGGATATGATAAAAGAACAGTTCTTGGCCTGTTGGCTGCCGGGGGAACATTAGGCATTCTCATTCCTCCAAGCGTGCCGATGATTATATACGGTTCCGTGACAGGAGAATCGATTGGGAAACTGTTTGTTGCCGGAATTATCCCAGGAATATTATTAACGATAATATTCATGATCTATGCTTCATGGAAGACGTGCCACATAAAGGAAAAGCCAGCGACATGGGTAGAGAGATTCGAAGCGTCGAAAAAGGCCATATGGGGACTTATACTGCCCATCATTGTCATAGGAGGAATCTATACAGGAATCTTTACCCCTACGGAAGCTGCTGCCATTGGGGCTATGGCCAGTATTTTGATTTCCATTTTCGTATATAAAAACTTCACGACTTCTAATATTAAAACAATTGTCTTATCAACTGTCAAAACGAATGCAATGATTTTAATGATTATTGTCGGAGCTATGCTTCTTGGGTACATCATGACTATATTGCAAATTCCGCAGACCATTACGCAATTTGCCACTTCACAACAAGTATCTCCTTGGGCCATTTTCGTTTTAGTGAATATTGTGCTGCTTATTTTAGGCTGTTTTCTTGAAACTATATCAATCCTTGTGATTACACTGCCTATTTTGTATCCTATCATCACAGCTTTAGGGTTTGACCCCATTTGGTTTGCGGTCGTTATGGTCGTCAATATGGAATTAGCCCTTATTACACCGCCGGTAGGGCTGAACTTGTTTGTTTTGAAAGGACTGGACAAAACGAATACGATTGCCGAGATCGTAAAAGGCGTAGTGCCTTACGCTCTCATTATGATGCTGTTTATCGTTGTGCTGGCCATTTTTCCGGAATTGACAACGATCCTGATAGACCGTGTGAAATAGGCAAAATAGCTGAAGCTGCCTACATTTAAAGATAGGCAGCTTTTGTTGTGATTTATAAATGATCCGTCTTCTTCGAATACGCGAACTTCCCGGCTTCGCGGTTTTTTTCGCGCATCATGTTTTTCTCATGGCGCTTCGCTTGGTTGTCGCGCGCTTTTTTGTCATTGTCGCTTGTGTTTGGCATCGGTCGTCCTCCCTTTGCTTTGATCGTCCATCATTAGTATGCGGCAAATGGAAATGAACTATATGGAAATAGGGGAAGGTAGTTTGTGGAAAGAAAATGGAGAATTTTTCTTCACAAATGGTTCGCCACAGAGTATAATTAAGTGCAAAAATAGAGATAAATGTACGTAATTGGGTAAATATAGATATTTAACGATCATTTTTTAATAAAAATGTTCATAAAGGGCAATAGAAAATGAAACGAAACCCGTTTGTCCCCTTCAAGCTTCCGCTTAGCGAAGATGTCGTGAATCAAATGCGTTTTCTTTTTTGTCAGCGATGTGCTGGAACGGGATAAGCACAAGTATTACCGCTACTTGAATGATACCCGCTACACAGGAGACTGGACGCAATGGATTCAATTTTTCCTGCAATGTGTCCATTTGCAGGCGAAACAAAATGTTCGCTTGGTCCAAAAAGTAAACGATTTGTATGAAGAAGATTTGGAAAGGGCAAGTGCGCTTGTGAACAGCCATCATATTCGAACCGTTGTCCATGTCATGTTCCAGCATCCAATTTTCACTGCGAACATGATGGCGGCGTTGACCGGTTTGCCGGAAGCAACGGTTCGGCGCTATTTGAATCGGTTTGAGGAGCAGCAACTCATTTTCTCGGATGGACGGATGCGGTCCAAAACGTACTACTACTACAACCTTCTTGATCAACTTCGGTGATGAGGGCAGGCGCCTGTGTTGGGCAGGCGCCTTTGTTTTGTCCGGCGGAAAAGGCGTCAGATCTCAATACCCGAGTTCGACAGTTTTGAGGCCATTTTAGGCAAATGAAAATGGTCAAAATGCTGTAATATCAAGGATTTCACGATGCGGATCCTAGAAAAAAACGCTGAATTTCATACTGGCACACGCATTTGATAATTTAACCTTTTAAAATAGCCGAATATCGTTTATAATATAGGCATGTACATACGGAGAGTCACACGCAAAAACAAAGATGGAACGACTGTTGCGTATCTTCAGCTTGCTCACAACGAATGGGATCCGAAGGCCAAATATGCGAAAGCGAAGGTGATTTATTCGTTTGGGCGCGAAGACGAGGTGGATCGCGCTGTCTTGGAGCGTCTGGCCAAAAGCATTTCGCGATTCCTTTCTCCTGAGCAGGCTTGGGAAATCGAGACGTTGACAGGAGAAGTATCGGATGACTTTCAGTTTCAATCAAGCAAACGCCTTGGTGGCGCTTGGCTTTTGGATCAGCTCTGGAGACAACTGGGATTGGGAGAGATTCTCCACTCCTTGTTTGCCTCCCGACATCATCAGATTCCGTTGGAACGGCTCATTTTTGCCATGGTGGCGAATCGTGCCCTTCATCCGTCAAGCAAGTTGGCGATGGAGGAGTGGGTGGAGAAGGACGTGCATATCCCTCATCTTCCCCAAGTCGCCAGCCACCAGTTATACCGGGCGATGGATGAGCTGCTGGCTGTGCAGCCGGAATTGGAACGCCAAGTGTTCCATGCCGTGGCCGATTTATTGAACCTGGAAGTCGATTTGATTTACTTTGATACGACTTCGTCGTACTTCGAAGTGGATCCCTCTGAAACACCGGAAGGAGAATCGCTTCGAAAGCAGGGGTTTTCCAAAGATAAGCGTCCTGATTTGGTTCAAATCGTCATTGGGCTGGCTGTCACCCGGGAAGGAATCCCGATTCGCGCTTGGGTATGGCCTGGCAATACCATGGACATGACGGTCATCAAACAGGTGAAACAAGACTTGATTGGCTGGAAGCTTGGACGTGTGATCAGCGTCATGGACCGCGGCTTTTCCTCTGAAGAGAATTTGCGAATCTTGCAACAGGCCGGGGGACACTACATTGTCGGCGAAAAAATGCGATCCGGCAAAGCCGCCGTCGAAGAGGCCCTAAGCCGTCGCGGGCGCTACCAACAAGTTCGCGAGAACTTGCATATCAAAGAAATCATCGTGGGCGACGGAGAAGCGCGTCAGCGCTATGTTCTCGTGTACAATCCCAGCGAAGCCGAACGCCAACGCAAGGAACGGGAAACGCTGCTCGAATCGCTGAAAGAGGAGTTGGAGGGGCTTCGCCAACTCCCCAATGAAGCTCATCATAAGGCCACCTGCCGGTTGCGTTCCCATCCGTCCCTACGGAAAATACTTGCGCCAGTTGAAGGATGGAACGCTTCGCATCGACAAGCAGGCGGTTCGTGAAGCGGAAAAGTATGACGGCAAATATCTCATCCGAACATCCGACGATACCTTGTCTGCGGAAGATGTCGCCATCGGGTATAAGCAGCTGGTGGATATCGAGCAGGCCTTTCGGACGTTGAAATCGACACTTGAGCTGCGTCCCATGTATCATCGCTTGGAAGACCGCATCCGGGCGCATGTGCTGCTCAGTTGGCTGGCTCTCTTGTTAGTTCGGATCGTAGAGATCCGGACTCATGAATCGTGGCCGAAAGTAAGGGATGAATGTGAGCGTCTTATGCTTGGACATTTTTCTTCCAAAAACGGCGACCTTTATCAACGAACCGAGCTGACGGCCAAACAAGCGCAACTCTTTACGGCTCTAGGGCTGGAGCCTCCTCCGAAGATCCTAGGCATCCATCCTCGCGCCTAGATACACGCCCGAAGTGTGCCCAAATGTCTCTCGTCCCTTTTGTATCAAGGGGCGAGAGGCATTTTGTTTGCCTAGTCACTGTCGAACTCGGGCAATATATTTGTTCAGAAAAAAGAGGGCAATCGTCCCCGGTCCGGCGTGGGCGCCGATGGCGCTGCCGATGTCGGAGAGGAAAAAGCGCGTGCAGCCGTGTGTTTCTTCGATCATCCGCTTCAGCTCAAGCGCCGTTTCTTCATCATCCGCGTGGCTGATGCCGATCGTTTGCTTTTGCAGGTCATCGCCGCGCTCGCCCATCAACTCGACCATTCGTTTCAACACTTTTTTCCGCCCGCGCAGCTTCTCAAGCGGGACAAGCGCGCCGTCTTCGACATGGAGAAGCGGCTTGATGTTGAGCAAGCCTCCGAAGGCCGCGGCGGTTTTGCTGATGCGGCCGCCGCGCGCGAGGTAGTCCAAGTTGTCAACGGTGAAAATGTGCTCCATATGGCGGCAGTACGATTCGATCGTTTCACAAAGCAAGTTGTACGGCGTGTTTTGCTCCGCCAGCTCGACCGCTTTCATGACGGCGAGCCCTTGGCCGAGCGAAGCGCATTTCGAGTCGATGATTGTCAGGCGAAATTCTGGATATTCATCAAGCAGCTCGCTGCGCACCGCTATCGCTGTCTGGTATGTACCGGATAATTTCGATGAAAAGGCGATGTAAAGGCATGGCCGGTTTTCTTTGGCGTATGGCAAAAACAGCTCCTTCATCGCCAGCGGGCTTGGCTGTGCCGTTTTCACCGTATGCCCCTGGCGCATGGCGTCATATACTTGCTTCGGCTCGATTGTGATGCCGTCTTCGTAATCTTGGCCGTTCCAATGAACGACAAGCGGCAAAAAGGCGATTTGATGCTCGCGAATGTACGATTGAGGCAAATCCGCGCCGCTGTCGGTGATGATTTGAATGGACATCTTTCGTCCTCCTCTTTTCTCCTTTCGTGTTCCCCACGGCTCTATCAGATGAACGAACCGTTTCCGCAGGTGAACGGCGATTCATGTTTCTATGTTCAGTGTAGCGGTTTTCAGCTCAGAATACAACGGAAAATCGGGGACGAGAGAAAAAAGAGCTGCGGGAAGCCCGCAGCTGTTATTGAGTGAGCTCATCAAGCTCAGCTTGAAATTGACGCAACTGCGCTTTTTCCGCCGTGTTGGAATGCGCGTACGCGGATGACAAGGCGTTTTTGGCGATGGCAACAGCGCGCTCGACGCTCATGTCGATCTCGCCGCTTTTGGCTTGTTTCGCCTGTGCGACTGCTTTGCGCGCCTCTTGAAACAGACGGTTGCCCATCGTTATGCCCCTCCAAGCGACGTTTCCACCGCTTTTTCCGCTTTGCGCGCTTCCGCCTCGGCGTACGTCAGGTGATAAGGGATTCGCTTGTCATGCCGTTCGACTGCATCGACGCTTTGCTGGACGAAACGCTTCGATTTGTTTCGTTTGCCCATGACCGATTCCCCCTTTAAAAAGTTGAAGACGCGCGTTGCGTCACGTATAGTGTAACCGCCGCCAGGGAACAGTAGTAAGGAAATTCGTTACAAACCGCCGTTCGTCGCTCTGAAAGCGGAAATCTGCTTGACACGACAGGAAAAAATCAATGCAAAAGCGGAAAGAAGTGGTTGGGAGGCGCGAGAAGCCTCCCGTAGCAAGGGGGGCGGCAGGGCTACAGGCCTAGAAGATCTTGTAAATACAAGCCGATACCGTCTTCTTCGTTGCTTTTCGTCACATCGTCAGCGACCGTTTTCAATGACTCGATAGCGTTGCCCATGGCGACGCCCAGCCCGGCCCAATCGATCATTTCGAAATCGTTGTCTTCATCGCCAAAAGCGATGACGCGCTCCTTTGGGATGCCGAAGTAGTTGGCGACTTGTTTTAAGCCCGCGGCCTTATGGACGCCATGGCGGATGATTTCAATGACATGCCACGGTTCGCTCCAACGCCGTTGGTGGATGACGTTGGCGTACACATTCGCTAAGTGTGATTGAATCCGCTCGATATGATCATCGTCTGTGTACACGAGCACGCTCGTCGGGTCTTTGCCGAGCGAGCGGCGCAAATCACCGATTTCCACGGTCGGGTTGCCAAGGCGGACGATGTCAAGCAAGACGTCGTCGTGTTGATGAAAATAAACATTGTCTAACACTTCGGCCATCATATTCTTGATTCCATAGGATTCGCTGATTTCAACAATGTCTTTGACGACCGCAAGCGGCAGCGGGTAATGGTGCATGCCCCACGACGGCTGGCGCGGATGGTGGACAAACGCGCCGTTGAAGTTGACGATCGGCGTTGTAAGCCCGAGTTCCTCGTAATACATACGGCTTGCCCGGTACGGGCGGCCGGTGGCGATGACAACAAAATGGCCAGCGTCGATGGCGCGGCGGATGACGTCTTTGGTAAATGGAGAAATCGTTTTATCCTCTTTGAGCAACGTTCCATCCAAATCCAACGCGATTAAATACGGCTTCATGTCCGACTCCTTTGCCCTCGTTATTCTTTACACTACATAGTGTAACTCTTTTCCAAAATCGCTGTCCATATGGTACACTATACAGCGATGGAAAAAGAAAAGGGGTTTGTGCAACCATGGTGATCATTGAACAGGAACAGTTGGCCGGCGTGCCGGTTCTTCACGTTGTCAAGCCGGAAAAGCGGGACGAACGGCTGCCGCTGATTTTCTTTATCCACGGCTTTACGAGCGCCAAAGAACATAATTTGCATTTCGGCTACTTGCTTGCGGAGGCGGGCTACCGCGCTGTGCTTCCCGACGCGCTGTTTCACGGCGAGCGGGACGAAGGCTTGAGCGAACGAAAATTGCAGCTGTCGTTTTGGGACATTGTCGTGCGCACGATCACCGAAATCGAGGAGATGAAAAACGACCTTGTCAGCCACGGATTGGCGGATCCTGAACGGATCGGGCTCGCTGGGACATCGATGGGCGGCATCGTCACGTTTGGCGCGCTCGCTGTGTATCCATGGGTGAAGGCGGCGGTGGCGCTTATGGGCTGCCCGAACTACAGCGCCTTTTTTGACGCGATGATGGAAGAAGCGAAACGGCGTCAGATTGACATCCCGATGCCGCCGACGCTGCTTGCGCTCGAAAAAGAAAAGCTCGCCCGCTACGATTTATCCAAGCAGCCGGAAACACTCGCCGGGCGGCCGTTGTTCATCTGGCACGGGAAAGCCGACCAAGTCGTCCCGTATGCTTATACATATGAGTTTTACAAGCAAATTAAACCACTTTATGAAGGAAACGAAGATCGGCTGCAATTCATCGCCGACCCGCACGCCGGCCATAAAGTGACGCGTGAAGCGTTTTTGGAGACGGTGCGCTGGTTTCGCGAGCATGTGTAAGCAAAATCGGCAATGAGGAAACGAACATGTTTGTGGTCAGCTAAAGCGTGCTTCACAAGAGGGAATCCGCCTTTTAAACAAAAAAGGCGGATTTTTCGTTTGAGCACATTTTTTATTCAAATGAATATTTGAATATAAGGGGGAGATATGCTATTCTATATTCAAATGAATATTTGAATATTGACAAGGAGCGAGAAGGAATGCACCGTCATGATGTGTGCGACGTTTACTGTTATGACGACGAGAAGGTCGAGCGGGTTCAGCGGCGGCTTCGCGATGAACCAATTGCCGAGATTGTCCCTTTTTTTAAGGCGCTTGCCGATGAAAACCGGGCGAAGATCGTGTATGCGCTTTGCGGTGAAGAGAAGCTGTGCGTCTGTGACTTAGCGAACGTGATCGGGGCGACGGTGGCGACGGCATCGCATCATTTGCGCATCTTGTACAAACAAGGAATTGTGAAATATCGAAAAGAGGGGAAACTTGCCTTTTACTCGCTGGATGACGACCATATTCGCGAGCTGCTGCTTGTCGCGCTCGCCCATCGGAAAGAGGGGGACGGCCGTGGGGAATGAACAAACATTGGATCGGCTTGAGGCCAAAACATACCGCGTGCAAGGACTGACGTGCACAAACTGCGCAGCTAAGTTTGAGCAAAACGTGAAATCCTTGCCCGGCGTGAAAGAGGCGAAAGTGAATTTCGGCGCCGCCAAGCTCACCGTTTGGGGCGAGGCGACGATTGATGAACTTGAGCAGGCAGGAGCGTTTGAACAGTTGACCATTCGTGAAGAACGAGAGCGCACGGTTCAGCGAGAGCCGTTTTGGAAGCGAAAAGAAAATCGAAATGTCTTCGCCTCTGTGGCACTGCTTCTGTTTGGCGTTGCGGCGGATGCGGCAGACAAGGGGATGCTGGCGATTGCGATGTATTTGGCGGCGATCGTGATCGGCGGCTACTCCCTGTTCTGGACGGGGCTCCGGAATCTGGCCCGCTGGCAGTTTGATATGAAAACGTTAATGACGATCGCCATTCTTGGCGCGGCGGCCATTGGCGAATGGCAGGAAGGGGCGGTCGTTGTCATTTTGTTTGCCATTAGCGAAGCGCTCGAGCGCTATTCGATGGATCGGGCGCGGCGGTCGATTGCCTCCTTGATGGAGATGGCGCCGGCGGAGGCGACGATCCGGCGCGGCGCCGAGGAAATGACCGTTCCGGTCGAAGACGTTCGCGTCGGGGATGTCATGATCGTCAAGCCGGGTGGAAAAATCGCTTTGGACGGCATTGTCATAAGCGGCGCCTCGACAGTGAATGAAGCGGCGATCACCGGCGAAAGTCTGCCGGTGGAAAAAACAGTGGGAGACGCAGTGTTTGCCGGGACGCTGAATGGAGAAGGATTCCTCGAAGTTGAAGTGACAAAACGGGCGGACGAGACGACATTGGCGAAAATGATTGATCTTGTGGAAGAGGCGCAAGCGGAGCGGGCTCCGATGCAAGCGTTTGTCGACCGGTTTGCCCGCTATTATACGCCGTTTGTGATCGTGACCGCGCTTCTGATCGCTCTTGTGCCGCCGCTCGTGATGGGTGGGGAGTGGCTTGATTGGATTTACCGCGGTCTTGCCGTTCTTGTCATCGGCTGCCCGTGCGCGCTCGTCATCTCAACGCCGGTGGCGATTGTGACGGCCATCGGCAACGCGGCCCGGCGCGGCGTGCTCATCAAAGGCGGGGTATATCTCGAACAAATCGGACGGCTGCGGGCGGTGGCCTTGGATAAAACGGGGACGTTGACGGAAGGGAAACCAGCCGTGACCAATGTCGTCGTATATGAAGGGACACGTGAACAGCTGTTGGCTATCGCCGCCGCCATCGAAAAACGATCGCAGCACCCTTTGGCTTCGGCCATCATCCGCAAAGCGGAAGAGGAAGGAGCGCCGTTTCTTGACGCGTCAGTTGATGCGTTTCAGTCGTTGACCGGAAAAGGAGTCAAGGCCGCTGTCGGAAACGAAACGTATTATATCGGCAGCCCGGCCTTGTTCACCAGTTTGATCGGGAAGTTGCCCGATGAAGCGGAAAAGCAAATCTCTGCCTTCCGAGACGAAGGAAAAACCGTGATGGCCGTCGGCACGACCGATCGGCTGTTGGGTCTTATCGCCGCGGCCGATCAACTGCGGCCGTCCGCACCGGAAACGGTCGCCGCGCTGCGGCGCCTTGGAGTGGCGGAAGTGGTGATGGTGACGGGCGACCACGAGCAAACCGCACAGGCCATTGGCCGCCAAGCGGGCGTATCCGATATTCGCGCCGGGCTGCTTCCGGAACAGAAGCTTTCGGCGATCCGCGAGTTGAAACAGCGCTGCGGCATAACCGCCATGGTCGGTGACGGGGTGAATGACGCCCCTGCCTTGGCCGCGGCCGATATTGGTGTGGCGATGGGCGGGGCGGGGACGGATGCCGCCTTGGAAACAGCCGATGTTGTGCTCATGGCCGATGATTTGCGCCAGCTTCCGTACACGATCCGCCTTGGGCGCCGAACGCTGGCCGTCATCCGGCAAAACATCGCCGTCGCCTTAGGGCTTAAAGTGCTGGCACTCGTGGCTGCCGTCCCGGGCTGGCTCACCCTTTGGCTTGCGGTGTTCGCCGACATGGGCGCGACGCTGCTCGTGACATTCAACAGCATGCGCCTGCTGCGGGTGAAGGAATGAACGGGGGCTCCGGGCAACGGGGAACGGACCGTTTTCCGCCCCTCTGGGGGATTTGTCCTCCTTCGTGGAAAATAGTGGTGCTTTCTGACAACGAGAGACGGTATAATGCAGAGGAAAACAGCAAAGCGGATTCGGTTGGATGTTTGGGATGGCGGTTGTTAGATGTTTTGTTCTGTTTAGGAAAATCATAGGGAAGAGGGGGCGTCATGAAGGGATCTCGAGAAGAAGAGAGGCATGAAACGCAACGGATAGAAGAGGTTCAACGGGTGGACGACCGGGTGTTTTCGCCGACCGAAGAGTTGGATCGGATCGCTGCGGGAGGGGCGATGAAGCGGGAAGCCCTCGATTGGCGAGGATTTCCCCGGTGGATTCGATATGTCGGATACATCGCCTTCGCTTTTTTTGTCATCGTTCCTTTGATGGCGTGGTTGTGGAACGTGTTGCTTGAATAGCCGATCAAATGCCAACCTTAGAATTGGAGCAAGAAAGACACGGAATCATGTCCACTTCCGTGTCTTTTTCTTGTACTGTTTCATTCGTCTTCCATCCCTAACGCGTACAAATAGTGGCGCAAGCTTTCTTCGACACATGCGGCGATCAGTTGAATGAACGGAGTGACCTCACCTTTGACGCTCGCTTTTTCCAACGCTTCGTAATACTTCCGGCGCTGTTCTGGGTTTGCTTTCACAATAGCGGGCGGATAGCCATGCTGCATTAAAATGAAATTCATCATTAAGCGGGCAGTTCGTCCATTTCCGTCAGCAAATGGATGAATGGATACGAGCTGAAAATGGAAACGAGCCGCCAGTTCGATTGGATGAAGAGCATATTGATTCGTTTCATACCAAGAAAACAATCGATTCATTTCATCTTGTACATGCAAAAAGTGAGGGGGGGTGTACGAGCTGCCGGAAATGCGCACATTGTATGTTCGATATTTCCCGGCATTTTCATTGTCAATGCTCTTTAATACTAAATAATGGACCTGTTTCAACACGTGCTCGGTCAAATGTTCTTTGTTTGCGACTAACTCTTCAATAAAGTCAATCGCCTCCGCATGGTTAATCGCTTCCAAATGTTCCTTGAGTCGTTTTCCACCAATGGTAATCCCTTCTTCTACGACTAGCTTTGTTTCTAACAAGGTTAACGTATTGCCTTCGATGGCGTTAGAATGGTATGTCCATTCGATCCGAAATGATTCCCGCAAGTTTTTCACCAACCCTGGAGGCAAAGGGCGCAACGCATCCAACCGTTGTTTCAGCTCGTCGATTTTAGCAAACATCGCTCTCACCTCTTGGTATATGATTCGCGGCCTCGATTCGTTTTTCCTTTAAATAGCCAAGCGATGGCTCTCGTTTTTTCTATATGATACAGAAAATAAAGGGCGGGGAGTGTTCAGCAGTTGCAGGACAATGAAACAACCGTCCGCCCAACACGGGCGAACGGCGAAAAGGGATGGAAAAGTGGACCGTTTCAGGAAAAATGCCCAAGCTGACGGAGCGCTTCTTCGCTCATCCGTTCCGGCGTCCAAGGCGGGTTCCATGTCACTTGGACGCGCACGTCGCGGATGCCGTCGATTTGTTCGAGCGCCCGTTTGACGCCGCGGGCGATCGAGTCGTGAAGCGGGCAGCCTGGGGTCGTGAGCGTCATCAGGACATTGATATGCCCATCTTCGATTTTTAAGTCATAAATTAACCCTAAATCGACGACGTTAATGCCGAGCTCCGGATCAAGGACCGTTTTCAGCTGTTGAATGGCAAGTTTGCGGACATCCATCGTTCTTTTCCTCCTCATTCGCTTATTTTCGGAAGACCGTTAAAATCGTTCCGGCAAAAGCAACGCTTAATCCAGCCAACAGCACTTGAGTGATGGCGAACAGCGGCACGCTCGCGACAGCAAGCGCCACAGCCGCCAGCGCGAGGGCGATGAGCCATAGGCGGCATTGGACGGTGACGGCTCGCTCATTCATCATTTGCTTTAACGTCGGCACGTTTTGTTGGCCGACTTTTTCGCTGTAGCGATGCGTCCACCATAAAAACGGCACGATTTTGAGCAAATAGCCGATGATGCTAAACAGGATCCAGCCAACAATGAATAGATAAACAATGATGCCAAGCAGCCGTCCGCTGCCGACAACGATGGCGGCAAAGGCGGCAACGTGCAGCGCAAGGCCGATGACGATGGCCGAAAGCGAAAAGCGGAACGGGCGGTCAAGCGTTTTTTTCATCCGCTTTTGCAAAATGGCGCGGATATGCCAGGCGAAAACAACGAATCCGCTCATGAGCAAGGCTGCACCGGCTGCAAGCCATGCGTGGCTTCGCAAGAATAAGCTGGCGAACGCCACCGCAATCCCGCTGATGTACAGCGCATAGACGTAACGCGCCGGCCGCAGCGAAAAGCCGTGGGCGAGCGAGAACATCGGCGCCATTTTGTACGAAAAGCCTATGATGAGCAGTGTGAACCAGCCGCACAGCCCAAACAGCACATGCAGCCCGAACACCACTTCATGACTGTTAGCGCCTTTGGCGGCGAAAAAGTGAAACGCCAAGAGCCCTCCGGCCGCCGCCGTCAGCAGCAAAAACAACAGCGATGTGGCGACAAAGAGGGTCATGACGTTTTTCGTTTCTTGTTTTCTTAACGTCATCGCCATTTGCCAGACGAATAGGATGATGCCAAGCAAAAGCAACAAGCTGGGAAGAAACGCCCGGTTTGGCGCCGCCGCCAGGCTTACGGCAAATGCGACAATGCCGGCCGCTGTCACTGCAAATTGCCAAAAGCCGAGCCGCTCGCTCCAAATCGGCGTCAAAAAGGCGACCGGAACGAGCTGATACATCGCCCCCATGGCCGTCATCAACGCAAAGCCAAGCAACGCCAGGTGGGCCGCCGCCCACACGAACGGCAACCGGAACGCGCCGCTGCTAAGTGAGGGAATCGCTCCAAGCAACATAAGCTGCGACGCGGCGAACGCCAACACGGCGAACATGATAAACGAGAACGGAAGACGGACGTCTGTTTCTGTCCCCGTGCGAGTAGGAAACACGTTGCTCATCCTTTCGTAATGCGGATTTCAAAACTGCCGTCTTCGCGTGCGACCGTCTCGTGCCGGTAGCCGAGCTCATCAAGCTGCTCGTACAAAAACATCGGGCGGCGGTCGTTGATGATCGTCAACGTTTCGCCTTGGTTGAGTTTGGCGAGGGCGGCTAGCGTCCGCATCATCGGTTGCGGCGGCTCGAGTCCGCGGTTATCGAGGATCATCGGTCTCCCCCTGTTTGACAAACGTTACTCTCCAATGTTTTTTCTCGATTTGTTCGGCCTCGTACGTAAATCCTTTCGCTTTCATAATCGGAAACAGCGGCAGCGGCTTGAATGGAGCGTGCAAAATGAACGTATCGCCCGGTTTGAGCGGCTTAATGGCGTTCATAATTTTTTCAAACGGCTCACGTTTCTGCCGCAAATCTTCGCGCACATCGAGTTCAATCGTCACACCCATGCGCTTTCCCTCCTTTTTGACTATCATGATAATCATTTTCACTGAGGAATGTTGTGATATAGCTCACATCTTTCGGCCGAAACATGACATATTCCACTTTGGAAAAAAGGTTTCGTCTTCGTTTGAAAGGGCGGAATAGCATGTTTCAGAAAGATGGGCTTGCCCAAGTGTTTGAAAGGAAAACCCATCAGCTCCATTGCGCATCCCGACCGGTGCCGGACGATGGGGAAAAGGAGTTAGAAAAAGATTTCTTGTTCGAGCCCTTCGCGGTCAATCAAATAAAAGCCGTGTTCGTCGACGTCAATCAGCCCTTTCCGTTTCAGCTGGCTCAACGTGCGGCTCACCGTTTCCCGGGCGGTGCCGATCATGTTGGCCAGCTCGCGGTTCGTCACATGGGCGGTGAGCCGATGCCATTTCCCTTGCTTGACGGCGTTCGTGCGCGTCAACCGCAACAAAAGCAGCACGATTTGTTCGTACGTATTATGGAGCACTTGCGCCTCAAGCCGGTTTTGCAAGTCGACGATTTTTTCGCCCATGACGCGGAACAGTTTTATGCAAAGTTCAGGGCTCGCCATCAGCACTTGTTCGAAATCGTGGATCGGGATCGCGATCAATGTCGCTTCCTCGACCACTTCGGCGTGGGCCGGATAGGTGCCTTTTAAGAAAAAGCCGGCATGCGGAAACATTTCTCCCGTCTGCAAAATCGAGATGATTTGCTCTTTCCCGCTGAAGTCCGTTTTATAAATTTTTACCGTGCCGGAATGAATGAAATAGACTCGCTCGAGCGGATCGCCTTGCATAAAGACGAACGTCCGCGGCTTGTAAACGCGCACGTGGGAAATGGCAACCAGCGAATCAAGCTCGTAATCGGACAGTTCACGAAACAACGGAACAGCTTTTAAGCGGTCTTTCATCCAATGGTTCGCCATGGCGTTCTCTCCTTTGGAAATGTGACAAACGTGTGACAGCTGCCAACGGAACATCAATGCTTTTCTCTTTTTGAACATCCGCGTCGTTTGGCCTTTTCTGCCTTCATTGTATACATTCCCACGCCATAAAGCTGTGATATAAATCATAACAGACATTTGCCCCAGCTCACAAACCGTCCTCGGTTCAGCACGCTACAATGGGGGCGAACAAACGAGAAGGAGGTTGTCTCATATGGAAGTTCATCGATCCGTTCGCCCCAACATGCGGCCGGGGCGGCAAACGACCAACAGTTTTCTCAAATCGATTCTCATTTTCACTATTGTGATCAGCTTTACCGTCCTGCTTGTCGGCGGGTATTGGATTTTTAAAGAAATGGCGCCAAGGCCGAAGGAAGTGCGCAGTGAAGACGGCCAAGTGTTGATGACGAAAGAAACGATCATCGGCGGGCAGGCCGTCTTCCAAAAATACGGGCTGATGGATTACGGAACCGTGCTTGGACACGGATCGTATATGGGGCCGGACTATACGGCGGAAGCGTTGAAAATTTATACGGAAGGCATGCAAGATTACAAAGCAAAAGAGCGGTATCACAAACCGTTTGCCGATTTAACCGACGATGAGAAAACGATCATCCGCGAACAAGTCATCAAGGAAATGCGAAAAAACCGCTACAACCCGGTTACGGATGTTCTCGTCCTGACGGATGCGCAAGTATACGGGTTGGAAAAAGTGCGCGACTACTACCGCGATGTCTTCACAAATGGCGACGGTTGGGGATTGAAAAAAGGATTGATCAAAGAAAGCGACATGCCAAAATCAAACCGTGCCTGGGTGGCGGATGGCGACCAAATCAAGCAAATTGCCGACTTTTTCTTCTGGACCGCCTGGCTGTCTAGCACGCCAAGACTTGGAGACAAGATCACATACACCAACAACTGGCCGTACTATGAAGACGCTGGCAATACGATGTCCTTTTCCGCGGTATGGTGGAGCGGCGCGAGCGTCACGATTTTGATTTTGTTCATCGGGATCATTTTGTACGTCTTCCACCGTTATCAACTAAGCATGCAAGAAGCGTATGCTGAAGGGAAGTTTCCGGTCATCGACTTGCGGCGGCAGCCGCTTACTCCGTCGCAAGTGAAAGCGGGCAAATATTTCGTTGTCGTCGCCGCGCTCTTTTTCGTGCAAGCGATGTTCGGGGCGCTGCTCGCCCACTACTATACGGAACCGGACAGCTTCTTTGGCATCAAATGGATCCATGACCTGTTGCCGTTTAACATCGCCAAAGGATATCATTTGCAGCTGGCGATTTTCTGGATTGCCACCGCTTGGCTTGGCATGGGGATTTTCATCGCGCCGCTTGTCGGCGGGCAAGAGCCGAAAAAGCAAGGGCTGCTCGTCGATCTGCTCTTCTGGGCGCTTGTCGTGCTTGTCGGCGGCAGCATGATCGGCCAATGGCTCGGCGTCAACGGCTACTTAGGAAACGAATGGTTCCTGCTTGGCCATCAAGGTTGGGAATATATCGAGCTCGGCCGCGTTTGGCAAATCATTTTAGTCGTGGGCATGCTGCTTTGGCTGTTCATCGTCTTCCGCGGCGTCAAACGAGGGCTGAAGCAAGAAAGCGACAAAGGCGGGCTCATTCACTTGCTGTTTTATTCGGCCATCGCCGTTCCGTTCTTTTACATCTTCGCGTTCTTTATCGAACCGGATACGAACTTTACGATGGCGGACTTTTGGCGCTGGTGGATCATCCACTTATGGGTGGAAGGCATTTTTGAAGTGTTCGCCGTTGTCGTCATCGGGTTCTTGCTCGTTCAAATGCGGCTTGTGACGAAAACATCGACCGTCCGGGCGCTTTATTTCCAATTTACGATTTTATTGGGCAGCGGTGTGATCGGCATCGGCCACCACTATTACTACAACGGTTCACCGGAAATCTGGATCGCCCTTGGCGCCGTGTTCTCGGCGCTCGAAGTGATTCCGCTCACGCTCCTTATTTTGGAAGCGTACGAGCAATACAAAATGATGCGCGACGGCGGAGTCAACTTCCCGTATAAAGCAACATTCTGGTTTTTGATCTCCACAGCGATCTGGAACTTGGTCGGCGCCGGGGTGTTCGGCTTTCTCATCAATTTGCCGGCGGTCAGCTACTTTGAACACGGGCAATTCTTAACGCCGACCCACGGCCATGCGGCGATGATGGGCGTGTACGGCATGTTTGCGATCGCCGTGCTTCTTTACTCGCTGCGCAACATCGTCAAACCGGAAGCATGGAACGACAAATGGCTGAAATTCTCTTGCTGGATGCTGAACATCGGCCTGGCTGGCATGGTTCTCATCACGCTTCTCCCGGTTGGGGTGCTGCAAATCAAAGAAGCGTTTGAACACGGCTATTGGGCGTCTCGTTCGCCTTCGTTTTTGCAACAAGATGTCGTACAAAATTTGCTGCTTGTCCGCTTCGTTCCGGATACGATCTTTTTAATCGGCGTCGCCGCCTTGCTTGTCTTTGCCATCAAAGCGATGTTCCATTTGCGCAAACCAACTCACGGCGAAGGGGAAGAGCTGCCGGCGGCGAATTTGGCGGAGGAAGAATAACAAAAACGGGCTGACCCAAAACGCGAATGCGTTTTGGGATTAGCCCGTTTTTACACGAAAATAGAAGAGAATCGTTCGTTTTCTGGCAGAATAGAGTTATCATAACCGCTATCGCCGGAAAAGGAGCGATTTGTTTATGAAACATCATCATAATTTTTGAAGAGTGTACCATGAATCATCTCACGTTGCCAGGCGATATCATTCCACTGGATCATATGGCTCATGTAGTTCACGAAATGGTCGAGCTTCTTTCTTACATAAAGGCCGCCGCACCTCAGAAAGGCAAGGAGAGATGCTTCCTCCTTGCTCATGTTGTCTTTATAAGACGAATGCTGGAAATTGCCGCTTCGTGTTCAATCGAACGCCTAGAAAGAAGATCTAAAATCCGTTCGTGCTTTTCCATGTTTTGTTCTATTTTCTTAACGATTTCATTTGTTTCAAGCACTGCTTGTTGGAGGAAAACAAATTCTTGCTTTGTGACCATATTGGCTTTGACATGATCTAATTCTTTCATTAGGTTGTTCTTTACGTCCTCAAGCTCCTGCTTGGTAGCCATGTTGGCTTTGATGTCCTCAAGCTCCTGCTTGGTAGCCATGTTGGCTTTGATGTCTTCAAGCTCTTGCTTGGTAGCCATGTTGGCTTTGATGTCTTCAAGTTCTTGCTTGGTAGCCATGTTGGCTTTGATGTCTTCAAGTTCTTGTTTGGTGGCCATGCTGGCTTTGATGTCTTCAAGCTCCTGCTTGGTGGCCATATTGGCTTTGATATCTTCAAGTTCTTGTTTGGTAGCCATGTTGGCTTTGATGTCTTCGATCTCTTTTGTGAAACTATGCTTCACTTCTTCAAGTTCTTGTTTGGTGGCCATGTTAGCTTTAATATCTTCTAGTTCTTTTGAGAAGCTTTGTTTTACTTCTTCGAGCTCCTGTTTGGTGGCCATGTTGGCTCTAATGTCTTCGAACTCTTTTGTGAAACTATGCTTCACTTCTTCAAGTTCTTGTTTCGTTGCCATGTTGGCTTTAATATCCTCAAGCTCTGTTGTGAAGTTTTGCTTCACTTCTTCGAGTTCTTGTTTCGTTGCCATGTTTGTTTTGACGTCGCTTACTTCCTGTTCGATAATTTGGAGCTTGTCCAAAATTTGTTTCAATATCGCTTCCAAGGAAAATCCTCCCTTCTTATATAGTAGCCATGGGAAAGCGGGTGGTGATGAATCGCTCCTTTCTTTTGAGGACTGGGGAAACGAGCGTGTAGAGTAAGTGGTTGAGGAAAGGGATGGGATTGTAGCGCAGAACAAATGAGGATCATCGTTCCCCATTCATATTATAAATGATTCACAGAAATTTGAACATAACGTTTTGGGTCATTGTCGCTTTGCATCCGTCCAGGAAAAGGAGTGCGTTTTAGCCCGTACGGTCATGTTAATCCCGGCAGCGGCATTGTTTTGACGAAAATCGAACTTCCTTTATTAAGGTGAAACATGGGATTTAGTCGGAATCGTTCATGATCAATACACGATTTCATAAAGAAAGAGCTGACTCCAAAAGTCCGCTTTTTAGCGGATTTTTGGGTCAGCTCCCTTCGTTTATGAGCGTTTTCAATCACTTGTGGCATTTGTCCGGCGTGGTGTGTTCCATTTCCTTTTGCTTGTCATGGCACGGAAAGCAGTACAACGTCTCTGTTTCTCGGCTGACGACGCCATTTAAAAACCCATGCAGACAATGGATCGGCTTGCCGCATTGCGCGCAAAAGCCAACAAGCTCTTCCAACCGCCATTTCTCCTTTCATGGGGATTGAACATGTTCACCTTCGGGCTGTGACGCTCGTCACTACCCCCCAAGGTTCAAGCGGTTATGATAAAGTATATAATTCATTATACTACAAAGGAGGCCAATGTTATGAACCAATTTGCTGCCAAAATCCACGCCCCGGACTATCCGCCGCGGGATCGCCATCCGGCGATTTTCCGGCTGTTTGACAATTTGAAGCCGGGGGAAGTAATGGAGCTTGTCAATGACCATGATCCGCGTCCGTTGCAATACCAATTTATGATGGAGCGTCCGGATCAGTTTACGTGGGAGTACTTAGAGGAAGGGCCGGACGTATGGCGGGTGGCGATCGGCAAAAAATAAATCATCCGCTCCATAGGGATTTCCGTCGACAGGCGGAAATCTTTTTTTTCGCCGGTTCGTATGGTACGGTAGGGACAGATGATGTTCGGAAAGAGGGGATAGAGATGAAACGAGCCATTGCCGGAGCGGTGCTCGCCGGCGGCCAGTCGCGCCGGTTCGGGCGGCCGAAGGCGTTTGCGCTGCACGAAGGCGCCCCGTTTTTCACTTGGTCGGTCGCGGCGCTCGATCCGATCGCGGATGAATTGTATATCGTCAGCCACCCGTCGCTTGTCGATGAATTCCGCCGCCAAACGGATATCCCGGTGCTGCTCGATGTCGAGCGCTGCCGCGGCTGTGGGCCGCTGGCCGGCCTTTACACCGTTATGGAACAGAGCCGAGCGGATTGGGTGTTCGTCTTGCCGTGCGACATGCCGTACATGCGGCGGGAAGTGACAGAGCGGCTTGCTTCCTATATCGATCCGATGTTTGACGCCATCGTCCCGCTCCATGGCGTCCGTCCCGAACCATTGGTCGCCTTATACCACCGTCGGCTTCGCTCCGTGATCGCCGAGCTGCTTGACGCCGGCGAACGGCGGATGATCTCGCTCCTTGACCGCGCCCGCGTCCGTTGGGTGGACGCCGAGCAACTTGCCGCAGATAGTGACGTCTGGCGCAATGTCAATACGGAGGAAGAGTACCGGTGAAGGGGGGATGGTGGCCGAAGCAGACACCGCATACACTTTTTTCAATTCAGAAGAGCCATCCTTGCTTTACTTTTTGGGCGTATGGCGGGTCAATATATTATACCGCCTGTTCAGATGGCTGTCATCTTCGTCCATGGTACGATCGCCCTCTGTTATGGCTTTGCTGTGGATGTGATCCATATCACATAACGCGCCTGAATGTTGCGGTACAATGGAGGCCAAGGAGGGGGCCGCAATGCGCGATTTTAATGAAAATCCGTTTATTGTGATTTGGGAATTGACGAGAGCTTGTCAACTCAAGTGCCTTCATTGCCGCGCCGAAGCGCAATACCATCGCGATCCGCGCGAGTTGACGTTTGAGGAAGGGAAAAAACTGATCGATGAGATTTACGAGATGGATCAGCCGATGCTCGTTTTTACGGGCGGCGATCCGCTCATGCGGCCGGATGTGTACGATTTGGCAAAATATGCGATCGATAAAGGATTGCGCGTGTCCATGACGCCGAGCGCGACGCCGAACGTGACGAAAGAGGCGATCCGCAAAGCAAAAGAGGTCGGCCTGTCGCGCTGGGCGTTCAGCCTTGACGGGCCGAACGCCGAGATTCACGACCATTTCCGCGGCGTGAGCGGCTCGTTTGATTTGACGATCCGTGCGATTCAATACTTGCATGAGCTCGACATTCCCGTGCAAATCAACACCGTCATTTCGCGATACAACGTTCATGTGCTTGATGAAATGGCGGAATTGGTTGAGAAGCTGAAATGCGTCCTTTGGAGCGTCTTTTTCCTTGTGCCGACAGGCAGGGGAAAAGAGGAGGATATGATTTCCCCCATCGAGCATGAGCGGGTGTTCCGCTGGCTGTATGAAACGAGCAAGCGCGTTCCGTTTGATATCAAAACGACGGCGGGCCAGCATTACCGCCGCGTCGTGCTGCAGGCGAAAATGCGTGAAGGAAAAACGGCAAAAGGCGGCATCCGTTACGAAGACGTGTTGAACAAAGGCTTAACCGGGCAGGTCGACGGGCTCGGCCGCGCGCCGAAAGGAGTAAACGACGGCAACGGCTTTGTTTTTATCTCCCATATCGGCGATGTCTACCCGAGCGGGCTGCTGCCGGTGAAGGCAGGGAACGTCCGGGAAACGCCGCTGGCGGACATTTACCGACACTCGCCGATTTTCCAAGACTTGCGCAATCCGGACAAATATAAAGGAAAATGCGGCGTCTGCGAGTTTCGCCATGTGTGCGGCGGCTCACGCTCGCGGGCGTATGCGGTGACGGGAGACTATTTGGAAAGCGAGCCGTATTGTGTTTACATTCCAAAGGCGCTGCGGACAAAAGAGCGAAGCCAACGGTAAGAGAGCGGTGAAAAACGGCCGCTTAAAATGACGGCGCTACGGCGTTCGTGAGACGGTTGCCCGGGCGCATGCGGCGGACGTTGGTGATGTGTCCAAAACATACGGGGAAGGGGCAAGGCGCCCTTCCCCGTTTTTATCATCCTGAACCGAGAAGATCCCCCACTTACGCTCACGCGTGAGCGTAAGTGGGGGATGAATCGGGATTTGCCGTCACTCTTCCTCTTGCTTCCACAGAACAGAAGGTGTAAAGAACCGTGGCACGCACGGGGATGGCTTGGTGGACAGCCTGCTGTGGGGCGGGTGTTCCCAAGAATCTCCCACCTCAAAGCTCAAGCGTAGGTGGGAGAGCGTTCAATGTTGAAAGATCATTCGTGGTCCAAATCGACAATAAATGTCTCCGGCCCGGTCGGCACCGCGCTTCCTCCCTTTGGTTCGAGGCTTGCTTTAATTTGCTTGAACTGTTTGACATCCTCGCCGGTGATCAAAATGCGCGCCGCTCCGTGGCGGATCGTCAACAGTTCCCCTTTGACCTCGTTGTTGGTGTAAATGATCCACAATTGATAATCGCGAGTCGCAAACGGCGGCAACCCTTCAATTTCCATCAGCATTTCCTTCGTATCGTTATTGAGCCAAATCGTGCCGTCCATCTGTTGAAAGAGCGCCGATGGTTCAATCGGAATTTGTTTCGTTTTGGGATTACGGATGATTCGCTCAATTGGAATGTCGGTATGTTGTTTGACAATCTGGTATCGATATGGCTCATCCGATCCGCCATGGGAAGCGGTCGGCCCGTCGTTCGAAGCGGAAAGGCACAAGGCGAAAAGGAAGACGGCCAAAGCGGCGCCGATCCATCCCGAAGCGATGCGGACCTTTCGCTGCGCGCGCGCTGTTTGTCTTTGCGCTTCCGCTTGTGCCCAAATTCGCTCTTTGTGAGAAAGGGGCGGTGCTTCATATTGGGCTGCCTCTTTAAGCCCAATGTCTTTCCACGCTTCAAGCAGGCGTTGGCATTCAAGGCAGTACTTAAGATGGTTGGACACGTCTTCTTTTTCTTGTTCTGGCAGCATCCCTAACAGCCAGTCCACGATTTTTGCTTCCGAAATATGGCTATGCTTCATGCTGTTCTTCACCTCTGCCAGCTTCCATCCAGTGGAACAACTCTTTTTGTTTCCGCAAATTGCGCAAGCCGTAGCGGATGAGCGACTTGACGGAGCCTAACGGTTTGTTCATCGCGGCGGCGATTTCCCGCTGGGTTTCCCCGTGAAAGTAAAAGTGAATGATCGCTTGCCGCTGCTCCTCGGGGAGATGGGCTAACGCATCGAGGATGACTTGTTGTTCCAGTTGGCGGAGAAAGTAGAATTCCGCCCCCTTTTCTTTTAAAGCCGCTTCCTCAAGGCGGCTCACTAGCAAATCCCGTTTCTTGCGCAGGCGGTCGAGCGACCGGCTTTTCGTTTTCACGGCAAGAAAGGCTTGAACGCTTCCCCGCTTCGGATCAAATTGGTGCGGTTTTTGCAAGATTTCGAGAAACACATCGTGGCTGACATCTTCCGCCTCCACCTCGTTGCCGACGATTCGAAGAGCGATATGATAGACCATCGGAGCGTATTTTTCGTAAAAACGGTCAAAGGCGGCGCGCGAGCCTTCGGCGATCTTCTCGAGCAGTTCCATGTCTTCCCGTCGATCTTCCATCTTGCCCACCTCCCGACACATGCTTGATGGAATTGTTGCCCCTACTGCATCTATTCTACAATTTCATTTTTCTCCTGCAAAACAAATCCATTGATCCATTTCTGGCGTATACGAAGTGAAAACAGAAGGAGGGAGTGAACGTCGTGCGAAGCAGGGTCATCATGATGTTCGCCATGATCTTGACACTCTTTTCGCTTCTTCTTCCGATCCGCCCGGCAGCGGCGGCAAGCGGTGTTGTTCTCTTCACGCCATACACCGGGCTTTCCGTGACGCCGGGGGAAACAATCGACTATACGGTCAATGTCATCAACAACGGTTCCAACATTGAAAACGTCACCTTCTCGTTTGACCACCTGCCGAAAGGATGGTCGACTTCGATTACCGCTGAGGGGAGAACGATTGAGCAGCTGTCCGTCCGAGGCGGAAAAGAAGAACAGGTCACGTTGGAAGTGACCGTGCCGCTGGATGCCGACAAAGGGGATTACCGCTTTTGGCTCGTCGCGAAAGGGGAGAGTGGTTCATCGAAATTGCCGCTGCTTGTCCGCGTGACGGAACAAGGATCGTTTAAAACGGAACTGACGTCGGAACAAACGAACCTCGAGGGGCACGCGGATTCGAGCTTCACGTATGATGTCACGCTGAAAAACCGAACCGCCAAGACGCAAAATTACGCGTTAAGTTCGGCGGCGGAAAAAGGTTGGCAAGTCACGTTCAAATCGGAAGGCAATTCCGTTACGTCGGTGAAACTCGAGCCGAATGAATCAAGAGACATTACCGTAGAGATCAAACCGCCGGAAAATGTGAAAGCGGGCACGTACAAAATCCCGATCAAAGCGCAAACGAGCGATACGTCGGCTGAGCTGACGTTAGAAGCGGTCATTACGGGCACGTATGCGCTCAAACTGACGACGCCGTCAGGAAACTTAAGCACCGATGTGACGGCGGGGCATGAACGGGTGATCGATCTTGTCGTCAAAAACACCGGAAGCGCTCCGCTTTTGAACATCAATATGACGGCTGACGCTCCGCCTGATTGGGAAGTGGAATTCGATCAAAGCACGATCGCCCAGCTGAACCCGGGCGATTCCAAAACAGTCAAGGCGAAAGTGAAAGCGTCGGATGAAGCGATCGCTGGGGATTATGTCGTCAACTTCCAGGCGCAAACGGCGGAAACGTCGGCGGAGGCGGCGTTTCGCGTCTCGGTCAAAACGTCGACCGTTTGGGGCGTGGTGGCGGTGTTGATCATTCTCGGGGTGACCGGAGGGCTGTACTATTTGATCAAAACATACGGGAGGAGGTAAGCATGGCAGCACCTGCCGTCATCGAGCTTGACAACTTGTGCAAAACGTATGGCGACCATCGGGCGGTTGACCATTTGTCGCTTTCGATTCAAAAAAGGGAAATTTTTGGCCTCCTTGGCCCGAACGGGGCGGGAAAGACGACGACGATTTTGATGATGCTCGGGCTCACCGAACCGACGTCCGGTTCGGTGAGGGTATGCGGGATCGATCCGGTGCGAAACCCGATTGAGGTGAAACGGAAAGTCGGGTACTTGCCGGATGATGTCGGCTTTTACCATCACATGACAGGCTTGGAGAACTTGTTGTATACGGCGGCGTTAAACGGCATTCCCCGCGCCGAGGCGGAAAAGCGGGCGTGGGAGCTGCTCGAGAAGGTGAATTTGACTGATGCGGCCCGCAAGAAAGCGGGGACATACTCGCGGGGAATGAGGCAGCGGCTCGGCTTGGCCGATGTGTTGATGAAGCGCCCGGAAGTGATCATTTTGGATGAGCCGACGTTGGGCATCGATCCTGAGGGAGTGCGAGAGCTGCTTCGCCTGATCCGCAATTTGAGCCGCCATGAAGGCATCACCGTTCTATTGTCCTCGCACCAATTGCACCATGTGCAGCAAATTTGCGACCGGGTCGGCTTGTTTGTCGGGGGCCGATTGTTGGCCGAAGGGAATATCGAGCGCCTAGCGCAGCAATTGTTTTTGCAGGATGCCTATGTCATCCATGTGGTCGCTTCCCCCCTTGACGCTTCCTTACGGTCCAAAATCGAGGCGATTCCGGGCGTCAACAAAGTGGAGCAAACGGAAAATGGATGGGATGTGTATTGCCAGACGGATGTGAGCGCCGCCATCAGCAAAACCATCGTTGAATCGCACTCTTCCTTGTTCCATCTCAGCCGGCGGGATTTTGGACTTGATGAGATTTATCACCGCTATTTTGAAGGGAGGGATGTACGTGAGGGCGAGTAACGAAGGACGATGGGCAAACGATGTTTTTTCATATGTGAAAAGATGGAGCGAACGGCTGAAGGCGGGTGCGCCGGATGAGAAGAAACGGGCAAGAGGGGCAAACAGCGCCTTTTCGGCCATGGTCAAAAAAGAACTGGCCGATTATTTGACGAGTTGGCGCATGATCATTTTAATCGCCCTCATCTTGCTCACTTGCTTCGGCTCGCTGTATACGGCGATGACGACGATCCGGGACGCGTTGGATTCCTCGGAAGAGGCCAAGGAAATCGCGAAAGGCGCCTACTTGTTTCTAAAATTATTCACCGTCTCGGACGGAACGTTGCCTTCGTTTCTGACGTTTGTCAGCTTTCTCGGGCCGCTGCTCGGCATCGCTCTTGGATTTGACGCCATCAATTCGGAGCGGAGCCGGGGGACGTTAAGCCGGCTCATGGCCCAGCCGATTCCGCGCGATTATGTGATCAATGGCAAGTTTGTCGCGGGTCTTTTGTTGAACGCTGTGTTGTTTTTCTCTCTCGGATTGCTTGTAACGGCATTGGGCATTTTGATCTTGGGCATTCCACCGACGTTCGAGGAATTTGCCCGCATCATATGCTTTTTGTTGTTATGCCTTGTGTATATCGCTTTTTGGCTGAATCTCGGCATTTTGTTTTCCGTCGTCTTCCGCCAGGCGGCGACATCCGCGTTGTCGTCGATGGCCGTTTGGCTGTTTTTCAATCTTTTCTACTCGATGATTGTGGAAGTGTTTGCGAAACCGTTTTTGCAGTCTGACGCCATTACGTCCGTCGAGCAGGCGGTCGGCCGTCAAGAGTTGGTGCTTGGCCTCATGAGATTGTCGCCGAGCTACTTGTTCAATGAATCAACAACCGCCTTGCTTTCGCCGGACGTCCGAACGCTAGGGATCGTCACGGTGGAGCAAACGGCCGGCGCTGTTGCGGCCCCCTTGCCATTCTCGCAAAGTTTGCTGCTCATTTGGCCGCAGGCGACCGCGCTCATTGCCGCCACTCTCATCTGCTTTGCGATCGCGTATTGGTTGTTTATGAGGCAGGAGATACGGGCGAGTGGGTGAGAAAACAAGTTGTTTGCCGCAGACGGGGCGGAAGAGATGTGTGCGCCCAACAGCGTTTCTTATCGTTCGTATGTGAAAAACGTTCTGCCAAATCGTGTCCGTTCCTTTTGGGGACGGGCTTTTTCTTTTTTTGGATGTGACAAAACCGTGACAACGCTTGTGGCAAAATGGTGACAACAGGCAAGAATGTGATCAACCTCACAAATCCGTTTCCTTCTCCTGCGTATGATGGAAGTACAAACAACGTCACAAATTTTGAAAGTTTGGGAGGGGCTTTTCATGAATAAACAAAAGGCGCTGCTGCCGATTACGACGTTCGCCATGATGTTTTCATTCGCTGTGTGGGCCGTGTTTTCGCCGCTTGCGAGTACGTTTCAACAAATGTACGGGCTGACATCGACGCAAAAAAGCATTTTGGTCGCCATTCCCGTTTTGCTCGGTTCGGTGATGCGGTTGCCGCTTGGCATTTGGACGGACCGGATCGGCGGGCGCAGGCTGTTTTCGCTGCTGCTCTTGTTTCTTGTCATTCCGCTTGTTGGCGCAGGGTTTGCAGATTCGTATGCGATGCTTCTGTTTTGGGCGTTTTTCATCGGCATGGCCGGAACGTCGTTCGCCATTTCGGTGACGTTCGTTTCCCGCTTGACTCCGCCGGAAAAGCAAGGGACGGCGCTTGGGATTAACGCGATGGGCAACTTCGGCACGGCGGTTGCTGCGTTTTCCGTTCCATCGATTGCCGCAGCGTTTGGTGTGCCTTGGGCTTTTTGGGGGATGATCATTCCGGTTGTCGTCATGCTCGTTCTCGTTTGGTTTTTCACACCGGATATGCCGAAACCGAAACAACAAAAAACGGTGCGTGAATCGCTGTCGGTATTGAAATATAAACATACGTGGACGTTGTCGCTCTTTTACTTCGTTACGTTCGGGGCGTTTGTCGCTTTTGGCATTTACTTGCCGTCGCTGCTCGTTGACTTGTATGGGTTGACGCCGGTGGATGCTGGGATGCGCGCGGCTGGGTTTACTGTACTCGCTACGCTTGCGCGGCCAGTCGGCGGCTATCTTGGCGATAAAATCGGCGCTGAACGGGTGTTGACGTTCGTCTACGCTGGAATGACAATCGGCGCGTTGGTGATCGCGTTTGGAATGGAAAATATTTGGGTGATGACAGCGGCTTGTTTGTTTGTGGCCGTGATGTCTGGGCTGGGCAACGGTGCGGTGTTCAAACTCGTGCCGCAGCTGTTCCCAGCCGAAACGGGCGCCGTCACCGGCCTTGTCGGGGCCTGGGGCGGACTTGGCGGCTTTTTTCCGCCGATTGTCATGGGGATCATGAAAGATGCAACAGGTTCGTACGTGCTCGGTTTTCTGCTCCTTAGCTTGTTTACCCTTATTTGCTTCTTGCTGAACCGGCTCGTATTTGGCAAAAAAGCCGGCGAACCGGCGAAGCGGTTCGCTTCTTGAATGGAATACCGTATAGAGAGGCTGAAAGCTTGTTCGCTTTTAGCCTCTTTTTTTATTTGGGCGTGTTTTTCTGTTATTCAATGTGAGTATGCGTTTCACTATTGTTACATGATTAAAATATATTGCTCATTATTTCACAAATCATTCAAACATGGCTGTCTGTTGGTGATACAAATCACCAGGGAAGAAGTGAAAATGCCGTACGTTAAAGGTGTAAATCAAATCATCTAAGGGGGGAGAACGATGAAACAAAGGATGTCTTCGTTATTGTCCGTCGCGTTAGCCGCTTCGCTTCTGGCCGCATGCAGCAACGGGGGAGGAGGAGAGGCAAAGGCGGAAAATAAAAGCGGAACAGCGGCAACTACGCAACAGTCTGCTGCGAACATGTTAGCGGCGCATAAAGGAGTGAACCAAGCACCGGTGCCGTTGAAAATGGAGCGGATCGGTCTGCATGATGTCCGCGTCGAAATGACGGCGCAAATCACTGACATTGAAATTGACAAAGGGAAAACGCATTATACGGCGGTGAAAAGAAACAGAAGTGATTCGCATCACAACCGACAAGAAAAAAAGAGCGTCCGGCGTGCCGAGAACAACGGCCGGCCGGGCGCTTTTTTCATCAGTGTCCTGAGACGGCTCGATCCGTTTTGTTGTCCTTGGCGTTTTGCTCACTCAATGCAGCAAATATCCGCCGGGCAATCTTCACATTGGATTTCCGCTTTCAAATAGTTTAAATCATGAACCGTAATTTTCCCCCGCTTCATCGAGATAATCCCTTCCTGTTTTAAGGCGTTGAGCATCCGATTGACGCTTTCGCGCGTCGTGCCGCAAAAGTTGGCTAAATCTTGGTTTTTCAATGTGACATCAATAAAAATGCTTCCGTCCTCAAGCGGGACGCCATAACTGTTGCAAAGGCGAATGAGCGTCGAGTAAAGCGCTCCTTTTTTGCCGTTCATGATCAAATCGCGAAACTTTGTCTGTGTCCGCCGGGCATGCTTGCTGATCCAGCGCATATATTCAAGGGTAAGGGGCGGATTGATCAGCAGCTGCTGTTCCAGTTCCTCTTTGTTTATGACTGCCGCTTCGCCTGGCTCTATTACCTTGGCCGTCAACAAGTAGCGTGCATCGTTCGTAAACAGCGTCAATTCACCAACGATTTCCCCGCTTCCGCAAATGCGGAAGCACATTTCTTTTCCGTCCGGACAAATTTTGCTCACTTGCACTTTGCCGGAAAGAATCAAGTACAGCTCATTGGCCGGCATCCCTTCTTGGAACAAAAAGGAGTGCTTGCGAAGTGGAATCACTTTTTTCGACGATTGCAACAAAGAACGTAAATGGGGAAAATATCCATTCACTGCAGCTTCCATCGATAGCACCTCCATTCATTCAGCTATTTCTATTGTAAAAATCATCACAGCGAGAGAGAGTGAAAAAAATCACCGGTTACTGTTTTTTGTGCGAGGCGTCACAATTTTTTCTAAATTGGTTTTTCCTTTTTCTATGTTACAATGTGAGTAGCATCACAGCATTCTACTGTTTGTTTTCGTATGGTAAAAGGGAGACGGAACAGAGAGAGGTTCGTCGATGGCAGAGTTTTGGTCACCGGTTTGGTTATCGATAAACGTATCGCTTCTTGCCGGCGTGATCGTCGCAATCCTTGGAACAGCGGCGGCGAGGTGGATGGCGCGCCGCCGGTTTCGCGGGAAGACGGCGATGGAGACGGTGTTTATGCTGCCGCTTGTATTGCCGCCGTCGGTCGTCGGGTTTTTGCTCGTTGTCTTGTTTGGGCGTCATAGCCTAATCGGACAGCTGGTGGAAAGGTGGTTTCACACAACGATATTGTTTACGCCCGGCGCGGCGGTGATGGCGGCGGTTGTTGTGTCGTTTCCGCTCATGTATCAGGCGGCCAAAGCGGGGCTGGAGGCCGTCGACCCCGCCATTGAAGGAGCGGCGCGCATCGACGGGGCGAACGAGCGCCAAGTGTTTTGGCATATTTCGCTGCCGCTGGCCAAACACGCGTTATTCTCCGGAGCGGTGCTGTCGTTTGCCCGCAGCCTCGGGGAGTTCGGCGCAACGCTCATGTTTGCCGGAAACATCCCGGGAAAAACGCAGACGATTCCGACTGCCGTCTATATGGCGATGGAGTCGGGGCGGATGGAGCTGGCGTGGGCATGGGTGGCGGTCACGATTGGATTGTCGTTTAGTTTATTGTCTTGTGCGGCGAAACTAGGCCGTTGGCAGCGATAAGGAGAAGGCCGTTGGAATATCACGCGGCCCATGAAAGGGAAAGGAGGGAGCGCCATGGAAGAGCGCGACCGGATGAAGATCACCGACCGCCTCGCCCGCCCGCTTCGTGATTTGCGGCTGTCGGTCATCGACCAATGCAATTTTCGCTGCGTCTACTGCATGCCCGCTGAAGTGTTCGGGCCGAATTTTCGCTTTTTGGCGGAAGACCAGCTGTTGACGGTTGAGGAAATGGCGCTTTTAGCGGAATGTTTCGTCGAGCTTGGCGTTGAAAAAATCCGCCTGACTGGCGGCGAGCCGCTGCTTCGGCGCGACCTCGATGCGCTCATTGAGCGGCTGTCCATGATTCCCGGCTTGCGGGACGTTGCCCTTACGACGAACGGCATCCATTTGGTGAAATGGGCGAAACGGCTGAAAGCGGCTGGGTTGAAGCGCGTTAACGTCAGCTTGGATGCGCTTGATGATGACATTTTCCGCAAAATGAACGGCATCGGCGTCGGCGTCGCTCCGGTGTTGAAAGGCATTGAAGCAGCGCGCGAGGCGGGGCTTGGCGTCAAAGTGAACATGGTGGTCAAAAAAGGATGGAACGATTCACAAATCGTGCCGATGGCGGCTTATTTTAAAGACTTGGGCATCCCGCTCCGCTTTATTGAATTCATGGATGTCGGCACGACGAACGGCTGGGATTACTCCCATGTCGTGACGAAAAAAGAGATGTACGAGCAAATCAACGCGATGCATCCGCTCGAGCCTGTCGAGAAAGAGTATTTCGGCGAGGTGGCGAGCCGCTACCGCTACGTCGGCACGAACGTCGAAGTCGGCTTTATCGCCTCGGTGACGGAAGCGTTTTGTCAAAGCTGCACACGAGCGCGCATTTCCGCCGATGGCAAGCTGTATACGTGCCTGTTTGCGGCCAATGGCGTGTCATTGAAAGACAAACTGCGCGCCGGCGCGGGGAAAGAAGAGCTGAAGGCGCTCATTACGGCCATCTGGAACCGGCGGACGGACCGCTATTCGGAAGAACGGACGGCGGAGACGGCGAAACAACGGCCGAAAATTGAAATGTCGTATATTGGAGGGTGAAAAAAACGGGAGCGCTCTTTCCGTAGAAGAAGCGATCCCGTTTTTGGTTTATGTTTTCGGAAGTGCGAATCGGCGTCTTTCTTCCTTTAAACCTTCACCGCCGCCAACACGCGCGGGAAGAGGATGTTGTTTTCCAAATGGATGTGGGTAAACAAATCGTCTTCAAGCGCGGCCAGCCGGTTGTAGACGAGGCGATACATGCCGCACGCGTCTTCCGGCGGGGTGAAGTCGTTGGTGATGTCGCGAATGTCTTTGATGAGATCGCCAGCGGCGTCATGCTCATGGACGAGTTCACGAACGGCCTGTTCGACCGCCTCCCGGTTTTCCGGCGACGGGTTGTCGGCAAATTGCAAAATGAGCGGGAACGCTCCCGTTTCCTCTTTAATGAGATGCTGCTCGAGTTCTGTTTTTAACTCATGAAACAGTTTATGCACGCGGGAAAGATGCGGATGGTGCATGCCGTGCACGCGCAACACTTTCGTGACATACGGGCTGAGTTGCGGCAGTTCCTCGTTCAAATAGCGGTGGTGCGTGTTGATGATATGCTCGATCAAGTCGGCTAGCGGAGCTTCACTCCAGTTTCCGGACGGCTTGTTTTGCGCCTCCGCGTAAAGGGTGTTCAGCTCGCGAAGGAGCGCTTCGCCGTCCAGTCCGCGCTCTTCGATGGCCTCTTTTAACGGGCGCTGCCCGCCGCAGCAAAAATCAATGCGCTGCGCTTTAAACAAATCCGCTGCTTTCGGAAAGACCGTGACAATATCGCCAATTAACGATTGTTCGGTAAACCGCTGTTCCATTTCGGATCCCTCCATCACCAAATCGTTACAGCTTCAGCATACCTTGTTTTGGACGCCAACGTTGTGACACATCTCACACAAACGAAAAAAGTGGACAACTAAGGAAATGTGATGAACATCACAACAGTGGCTCCCTTCTTTCCTGTACAATAAAACGGACGATATAAATTGTGAATGCGCTGCATAGAAGATGTGAACGGCCGAAAAAAGAGGAGGAGTCAGCATGTGGCTGCTGGCCAAGGCAAGCCGCTGGGAGGAAGAAAAAGATGATTTTGCAACATATTGATGATGCCAGCGTCGTTGATGAAAAATTGGCCAAAACCATTAAGCAGCTGCAAGATTGGAAATCATTGTGATAAAACGATAAAATGGGCTTAGTGAAGTGAATGAGGGAAAGAAAGGGGAGAACACCGTTGGTCGAAAGACGAACTCCCATTCCCGTAGCGGAAGCCATCGCCCGGGTGATGCGTTACGCTGGGAGAGGAGAAGAGGAGATCGTGCCGCTAAGGCAGTCGTACGGGCGCTATTTAGCCGAGGATTTGCTCGCCGATCATGACGTGCCGCCGTTTGACCGCTCGCCGTATGACGGATTTGCCATTCGCGCCGCGGATTCGGAAGGAGCGGGACTTGACCATCCGGTCGAGTTTGAAGTGATCGAAACGATTGGCGCCGGGCAAGTGGCGAAGCAGCCGGTCGGCCCGTTTCAAGCGGTGCGCCTGATGACCGGAGCGCAAATTCCCGACGGGTGCGATGCCGTCGTCATGCTCGAGCTCGCCAAACAGTACGAGCGGGATGGAAAAACGTATATGTCGATTAAGCGCTCGTTCCGCCCTGGCGACAACATTTCATTTCAAGGGGAAGACGCGAAAAAAGGGCAGCTGCTTATCGAAAAAGGGACGCGCATCAATCCCGGGGTGGCGGCGCTCTTGGCGACGTTCGGCTACGCCGAAGTGAAGGTGGCGAAAAAGCCCCGGATTGGCATTTTTGCGACCGGCAGCGAACTGCTCGACGTCTCTGAACCGCTTGTGCCGGGAAAAATCCGCAACAGCAATGCTTACATGATCGAGGCGCAGGTGTTCAAAAGCGGCGCCGAGCCGGTTTATTTCGGTCAGCTTGCCGATGACCTGGACGCCTGCTTCGCCGCGGTGCGCGAGGCGCTCGATCAAGTGGACATGCTCATTACGACCGGCGGCGTCTCGGTCGGGGATTTCGATTATTTGCCCGCCATTTACGAGCGGCTCGGAGCGAACGTGTTGTTTAACAAAATCGCCATGCGCCCGGGAAGCGTGACGACCGTTGCGGAACGGGACGGCAAGCTGCTGTTCGGCTTATCCGGCAACCCGTCGGCGTGCTACGTCGGGTATGAGCTGTTTGTCCGCCCGGTCGTGCGCACGCGGCTGTTTTCGGCCAAGCCGTATTTGAAAAAAGCGAAAGCCACCCTTGGCGCCGAGTTTCCAAAGCCGAATCCGTTCACCCGCTTCGTGCGCAGCCGGGTGGAGGCGGTCGACGGGCGGCTTGTCGTGAAGCCGGTCGGCATGGACAAATCGAACATCGTCACTTCGCTCGCGGCAGCGAACGCCTTAATGGTGCTGCCGGGCGGAACGCGGGGGTTTGCGGCCGGCGATGAGGTCGACGTGTGGCTTTTGAATGACGATGAGGGATCAAGCGAATGAACGTCTGGCAAGTCGTCGGCTATAAACATAGCGGCAAGACGACGTTGATGGAAAAATGGGTGGCGGCCGCGGTCCGGGAAGGATGGCGCGTCGGGACGGTGAAGCATCACGGCCATGGCGGCGAACCCGCACGGCCCGAAGGCGTCGATTCCGTCCGCCACGAGCGGGCGGGGGCGTCGGCGACAGCGGTCGAAGGTGGCGGGCTGTTGCAGCTGCATCTCCGCCGTCCGCTATGGCGGCTGGATGACGTGTTGGCGCTTTATGCGCCGCTTCAGCTCGATCTCGTGTTGGTTGAAGGCTACAAACAAGAGCGGCATCCGAAAGTCGTGCTTGTGCGCTCCGCGAAAGATTGGGCGTCGCTCCAGCACCTCGCCGACATCCGCGCCGTCATCGCCTGGGAGCCGCTTCCCGAACCGCTGTCACACCCGGTGTTTTTGCTGGCGGACGATGATGAATATATTCCATGGCTCATAAATGAGGTGAGAACGCGAACATGACAGAACCGTTGTTTGTCATTACCGACCGGCCGATTTCGGTCGAGGATGTGATGAAAAAAGTGATGCGTCCGGAAGCGGGGGCGGTCGCTGTCTTTGCCGGCACGGTGCGCGAATGGACGAACGGCAAGCGGACGCTCTTTTTGCAATATGAGGCGTATGTGTCGATGGCCGAGAAAATGCTCGCGCAAATCGGGGCGGAAATTGCGGAGAAATGGCCAGGGGCGAAAACCGCCATCACCCACCGGATCGGGCGGCTTAAGATCGGCGACATCGCCGTCGTCATCGCTGTTTCCTCGCCGCACCGCGCCGAAGCGTATGAGGCGAACCGCTATGCCATTGAGCGGATCAAACAAATCGTGCCGATTTGGAAAAAAGAGCAATGGGAGGACGGAAGCGCCTGGGTGGGCGACCAGCTTGAAACAACGGCGTATCCGTCCGGAAAACCGGAGGTGAAAGAGGAATGATCCGTCTATTGTTTTTCGCCCATTTGGGCGAGCAAATCGGCGAGCGGGAAGTGATGTGGCCGAATGTTCCGGAAACGGTGAAAAAACTGAAAGACGAAGTGGAAGAGCGCTATGGCGTCTCGCTCGGGCGCGTCATGACCGCGGTCAATGAGGAGTACGCCCGCGACGAGTCGCCGCTTCATGCCGGCGACACGGTCGCCTTTATTCCACCGGTAAGCGGAGGATGAGACGGATGGCGAACAAAAGCAAATGGGTGATGCCAAAACAACACGGCGCCTGGGCGATGCTCATCATCCCGTTTTGGCTCGGGGTGTACGCCGGTGGGCTTTCGTGGATTCACGCGCCGCTCTTTGTCGCCTGGCTTGCGCTCTATTTGGCGACGTATCCGCTCTTGATGGCGGTGAAAACGAAGCGGAAAGAGCCGTACGTGCCCGCTGCCGTTCGCTATGGCGCCATCGCCGCGCCGGCCCTGGCCGTTTCCCTTTGGCAGCGGCCGACCCTTGTTCTCTTCGGATTGGCGATGATCCCGTTTTTCCTAGTAAACACCTACTACAGCAAGAAAAAGAATGAGCGCGCCTTTTGGAATGATGCAGCGGCCATCGCGGCGTTTTGCATCGGCGGCCTCGCCGCCTTTTACGCCGGACGCGGGGCGTTGACGATCAAAGCGTTTGAACTCGCCCTGTTTTCCTTCCTCTTTTTCATCGGCAGCACGTTTTACGTCAAGACGATGATTCGGGAAAAGAAAAATGAACGGTACAAATGGCTGTCATGGGGCTACCACGCCTTGTTGATCGTCGGCCTCATCGCCATCGGCGAGCCGTTCGCTGTTTTGGCCTACGCCCCGAGCGTCATTCGCGCCGTCTACTTATACGGCAAGTCGCTGCCGATCATGAAACTCGGCATGCTGGAAATCGCCAACGCGGCGTACTTTTTCATCGCGATGATCGTGCTCTACTCTTGAGCGAACCCCAAACGGGAGGCATCCATGACCGTTTGGGGTTTTCTTTTGGTTAGGCGGTATTGCTTTTTCACTGCACAAGCATGATGTGAAATGGGCGTGAATTCCTTGTAACGGTTTTGCAAAGGGTCGTTTCAAAAGCCTACCTCTTCTTCTATGCTCGTTCTCAAATAAATAAAAATTAGAACATGTCGATTCACTTCAAGTAGACATTCGCTAAGTGTTCGGCTTCCCAGTGGTTCGCGTGGAAGTCACTCAACATGAGTGGGAAATCAATTGTTTTCAATATTCTGGCAATCCTAGTGGTGTCGAAAGCCCTTACGAGACTTCCTTAATGTTGATTTCACCGCTAACATTATGGCCAGGATCTCGTCAGTGCTTTCTCTTTTGTCACTAAATCACAAAATTTGGTGATGAGCCAAAAAACAACTCGATAAAGCTTAAAAATCTTACTTTATGCGACAAAGAAACAAACAATTCAAATTTTTATTGATAATTTTAGTAAAGGCGAAATATAATCTAATTGTAAAATAAAGGTTAAAAAAAGGGGGCGAATAGTTGCCGTCAAAATGTTTCGCGCTTAGAAGGATGGTGAAAAACGAGAATGGCCTGCAAATCGATGGCATTTCATCAGAAAAGAAAGCCGATTCGGCCGCGTTTTTCGAATTGAAAGAGAGCAGGAATCAGCCATATTTTGCGCTAAATCACCAGCCCTTTAGAGATAGTGGGCAGATCGCGTTGCTTGGTTGCTTTTGGAGGACATCATTTTTGTAATTGGAGAGAGGTTATAATGATAAAAGATCTTCTCAAACCCGAGTTCGACAGTGACTAGGCAAACAAAATGCCTCTCGCCCCTTGATACAAAAGGGACGAGAGACATTTGGGCACACTTCGGGCGTGTATCTAGGCGCGAGGATGGATGCCTAGGATCTTCGGAGGAGGCTCCAGCCCTAGAGCCGTAAAGAGTTGCGCTTGTTTGGCCGTCAGCTCGGTTCGTTGATAAAGGTCGCCGTTTTTGGAAGAAAAATGTCCAAGCATAAGACGCTCACATTCATCCCTTACTTTCGGCCACGATTCATGAGTCCGGATCTCTACGATCCGAACTAACAAGAGAGCCAGCCAACTGAGCAGCACATGCGCCCGGATGCGGTCTTCCAAGCGATGATACATGGGACGCAGCTCAAGTGTCGATTTCAACGTCCGAAAGGCCTGCTCGATATCCACCAGCTGCTTATACCCGATGGCGACATCTTCCGCAGACAAGGTATCGTCGGATGTTCGGATGAGATATTTGCCGTCATACTTTTCCGCTTCACGAACCGCCTGCTTGTCGATGCGAAGCGTTCCATCCTTCAACTGGCGCAAGTATTTTCCGTAGGACGGATGGGAACGCAACCGGCAGGTGGCCTTATGATGAGCTTCATTGGGGAGTTGGCGAAGCCCCTCCAACTCCTCTTTCAGCGATTCGAGCAGCGTTTCCCGTTCCTTGCGTTGGCGTTCGGCTTCGCTGGGATTGTACACGAGAACATAGCGCTGACGCGCTTCTCCGTCGCCCACGATGATTTCTTTGATATGCAAGTTCTCGCGAACTTGTTGGTAGCGCCCGCGACGGCTTAGGGCCTCTTCGACGGCGGCTTTGCCGGATCGCATTTTTTCGCCGACAATGTAGTGTCCCCCGGCCTGTTGCAAGATTCGCAAATTCTCTTCAGAGGAAAAGCCGCGGTCCATGACGCTGATCACACGTCCAAGCTTCCAGCCAATCAAGTCTTGTTTCACCTGTTTGATGACCGTCATGTCCATGGTATTGCCAGGCCATACCCAAGCGCGAATCGGGATTCCTTCCCGGGTGACAGCCAGCCCAATGACGATTTGAACCAAATCAGGACGCTTATCTTTGGAAAACCCCTGCTTTCGAAGCGATTCTCCTTCCGGTGTTTCAGAGGGATCCACTTCGAAGTACGACGAAGTCGTATCAAAGTAAATCAAATCGACTTCCAGGTTCAATAAATCGGCCACGGCATGGAACACTTGGCGTTCCAATTCCGGCTGCACAGCCAGCAGCTCATCCATCGCCCGGTATAACTGGTGGCTGGCGACTTGGGGAAGATGAGGGATATGCACGTCCTTCTCCACCCACTCCTCCATCGCCAACTTGCTTGACGGATGAAGGGCACGATTCGCCACCATGGCAAAAATGAGCCGTTCCAACGGAATCTGATGATGTCGGGAGGCAAACAAGGAGTGGAGAATCTCTCCCAATCCCAGTTGTCTCCAGAGCTGATCCAAAAGCCAAGCGCCACCAAGGCGTTTGCTTGATTGAAACTGAAAGTCATCCGATACTTCTCCTGTCAACGTCTCGATTTCCCAAGCCTGCTCAGGAGAAAGGAATCGCGAAATGCTTTTGGCCAGACGCTCCAAGACAGCGCGATCCACCTCGTCTTCGCGCCCAAACGAATAAATCACCTTCGCTTTCGCATATTTGGCCTTCGGATCCCATTCGTTGTGAGCAAGCTGAAGATACGCAACAGTCGTTCCATCTTTGTTTTTGCGTGTGACTCTCCGTATGTACATGCCTATATTATAAACGATATTCGGCTATTTTAAAAGGTTAAATTATCAAATCGTGTGCCTATGAAATTCAGCGTTTTTTTCTAGGATCCGCATCGTGAAATCCTTGATATTACAGCATTTTGACCATTTTCATTTGCCTAAAATGGCCTCAAAACTGTCGAACTCGGGTCAAATCAATCCTTTCTTTTTCGTTAGTTTTCGGTCTGTTGCTGGGTGGCAGTATCATCGCTTCTGCCGAAGAAGGGACTTCAAATGCAGGATGTTCACTCAGTAGCAAGACGAATGTGACAGTAAATGGGTTTTTAGATAGAGCGAAAGAATCGAGTGTGATCGTATCTCAAAGCGGGAACAAGGTGATTGAAATAACAGACCTAGAATTTCTTAAAAGATTAGAAACTTCTGTTCCTGGACCAAAAGGGAAAAAACTAGTTGGGGTTTCAATCGCATACACTCAAGCACAAGAGTCATCCCTTCCAGGGGATCGTCCTGTGGTGACTCCACAATTAGGAACGGGTTATTATCTAAAAAACATTACTACTAGTGAAGCATGTGGAACAGAAATAATAAGACAATCTACTTTTAAAGGACCATCAACAGCTACCATGTCTATAAAACAAGGGGTTTCTGCCACATGGTCATCGAACACAAATATAAGCGCTGAAACAGTTTCGGCAGCGTTGGGATTTAACGTAACAAAATCTTATGAAGTTACAGACACTTATCAAATTCAAGTTCCAGCAGGAAAAACCTATACCATAATAGCTAGACCGTATTACAAAGTTTATAACTTTGAAGTTTGGTACGACCCACTTATTGGATGGGATTCTAAAGTAGGGTATGGATATGCCGCTAAGCCTGTAGGGGTATGTTTTTATTACTATGAGTAATGTTCTGTGTTCTGTTATTTATAGTAATATTGAAGCAAGTTTCCTGATGGAACTTGCTTCTGTTTTTGTGTTTCGTTTAAGCATAACGGATAGTTATAAAAAGGAGGATGCAAAATGAATATTTTAAAAAGCCCAAACAAAATGAAGTTTGTTTCACTCGTTCTTTCTCTCATCGGATTGTGGTTGATGTTAAATAGTCCCGAATTAGGGAGTCGTTCTGCTTCATCCTGGGTTCGATCCATGGGGGGATCTGTGGATTCTCAAGAATATTTGCAAATGTTAAAAGAATATATAAGCACTTATAAAACGCTGGGGGGGATTTTTTTGTTTGTGGGCTTGTTTTCTTTTCTTAACAATCATCATCAGTAAACATCGTATTTGCCTGCAGGGCAACGAGAGGTCTGTATTTGCGCATTTTTTGTTATCTTTTTTAACATCTTTTCGAAAGAAGTCTCCCACCGCAAGGAACGCGAAGGGTGTAACTCAGTGAGTAGGTGGGAGATGAATGTCGGTTGGCGTTAGCCAACGAATAGGATAGAATATGGTTAGAACGGACACCTTCCGAACGAAGGGAAGCGTAAAGGGTTCTTGTGTGTGGCTTACCGTTCGGCGAACGCACACAAGTCGCTTGAAGCCCCCACCTCTCAGCGAAGCGTAGGTGGTGGGTAGTTCACTGGAGACGATGGCCGTCTGAGTTGGATGGATCGGGATATGGTGAAGTAAGGTGCGGTGTGAATGATTGCTCCGAAAAGAGCAAAAGGGGCTGACTCAAAAGCCCCCTTTTTGGTGAAATTTAACCGAAGTATGTGAAAGAGACCACCTCTGAAACCCTTGGTTTTACCGGGTTTTTCGTGGTGGCCTGTTTTTCCATGTCGCCCTAAATAGGAACATTACCGCTCTTTTCGGTCAGCTCCTTTTTTTGCCGCACCCGCCCGTCAGTCAATGCGGCACAGCTCGGGCGGGCAGCCTTCGCAGGCGATTTCGTCGCGCAAATATTGCAAGTTGTGGACGCAAATTTTTCCTTTTTCCACGGAGATGACGCCTTTTTTCCGCAAATCGCCGAGCATGCGGTTGACGACTTCACGGGAGGTGCCGCAAAAGTTGGCGAGCTCTTGGTTCGTCAGCGGCACGTCGATCAAAATGCCGTCTTCCTTCATCACGCCGTAGCTGTTGCACAGACGGATGAGCGTTGAATAGAGCGCTCCTTTTTTGCCGTGCAAAATGAGGTCGCGGAATTTCGTCTGCGTTTTGCGGAAATGGAGGCTCATCCACTTCATCAACTCGATCGCCAGCGTCGGATTGTTGGCGAGCTCTTGTTCGAGCCTTTCGCGCGGAATGGCGGAAACGACGCTGTCTTCGAGCGCTTTCGCCGTCAGCATGTAGCGGGCGCCAGGGCAAAACAGCGTCAGCTCGCCGATCAAATCGCCCTCGCTGCAAATGCGCAGCGCGAGCTCCCGTCCGTCCATATCCATTTTGCTGATTTGGATTTTCCCCGATTGGATATAGTAAATATCGTCTGCTTTTTCCCCTTCTTGAAACAAGTACGTTCCCTTCTCAAGGCGAAGATCGCGCCCAAGCGATGTAAGCCACTTCTGCCATTCACGAGATTCAATCTCGTTCATCTGATCACAACCTTACGTAAAATGTATCGCTATATAAAAGTGTACAGGAAAAAAGAGGGAAGTCAATATAAGGATAGTGGAAAGATTGAAAACTTGTTGAACATCGGTGGAATCGTTTGTGAAAGTCTTTGCATCCCGAGAACATGAGGGCGATGGAGTCAAGGATGCACCTTGGCTGCCGGGACAAATCGGTATTCGTTTCCCATAGACGGAGGGAGGGGCAAGAAAAAAAATCCTTGAAAATTATTAAATATACATTTGATTTTATTTTTATACAGTATTATAATGAGAACTACATGAGGCATACGGGTGAGGGGGAACATGATGAACGTAGCCATTATCGGGGCGACGGGGTACAGCGGCGCGGAGTTGTTCCGCTTGCTATACGGGCATCCGCATGTGAGCCGTTGCGACGTTTTCTCGTCGTCGCAGGACGGGGTTCATGTATCGGAAAGTTTCCCGCACGTCGGTTCGGTCGATGGTGCGGTGTTGCATAAACTTGAAATCGAGGCGCTTTCCCGTTACGATGCGGTCTTTTTCGCCACGCCGCCCGGGGTGTCCGGGGAGTGGGCGCCGGCGCTCGTGGATCGGGGAGTGAAAGTGATCGATTTATCCGGGGATTTCCGTTTGAAAGACGGAGCGGTGTACGAACAATGGTACGGGCGCGAGGCGGCGCCGGCGGAATATTTGCAAAAGGCGGTGTACGGGCTGACCGAGTGGAATCGGGAGGCGGTGCGCGAGGCCGTGCTCCTATCCAACCCGGGCTGTTATCCGACGGCGACGCTGCTTGGCCTGGCGCCGCTTGTCAAAGAAGGATTGATTCAGGAAGATTCGATCATCGTTGACGCCAAGTCCGGCGTATCGGGCGCGGGGCGGAAAGCAGGGCTTGGGACGCATTTTTCCGAAGTGAACGAAAACGTGAAAATTTATAAAGTGAACGTCCATCAGCACATTCCGGAAATTGAGCAAACGCTGCAAACGTGGAATGAAGCGATGGAGCCGATTACGTTCAGCACCCATTTGATTCCGATGACACGGGGCATTATGGCGACGATCTATGCGAAGGCGAAACAACCGATTTCGCCAAACGACTTGGTAGATTTATATAAAACAAGTTATGAAGGTTCGCCGTTTGTCCGCATCCGTCAACTTGGACAGTTTCCAGCGACAAAAGAAGTGTACGGCTCAAATTATTGCGACATCGGCCTCGCCTACGATGAACGGACGGGACGGGTGACGGTCGTGTCGGTGATCGACAACTTGATGAAAGGCGCTGCCGGGCAGGCGGTGCAAAACTTCAATTTGATGATGGGGTGGGATGAGGCTGAGGGCCTCCACTCCTTGCCGATCTATCCGTGAGGGAAGGGGAACGAACAATGACAGCAACGAAACAAACGGCGCAAGTAACGGTGGTCGCCGATGGAACGGTCGTCACGCCGAAGGGATTTCAAGCGGCTGGGGTGCACGCCGGGCTGCGCTATTCGAAAAACGATTTAGGGGTTATTCTATGCGACGTGCCCGCTTCGGCGGCGGCGGTGTATACGCAAAGCCATTTTCAGGCGGCGCCGCTCAAAGTGACGCAGGCGAGCCTCGCTGTAGAACAAAAATTGCAGGCGGTCATCGTCAACAGCGCATGCGCGAACGCCTGCACCGGCGAGCAGGGGCTTCGCGACGCCTATGAAATGCGCGAGCTGTGCGCGAAACAGTTTGGCCTGGCGCTGCACCATGTGGCCGTCGCTTCAACGGGCGTGATCGGGGAATATTTGCCGATGGAAAAAATTCGCGCGGGCATCGAAAAGCTTGTTCCAGGGGCGACGATGGCGGATGCTGAGGCGTTTCAAACGGCGATTTTAACGACGGATACGGTGATGAAGCGCGCCTGTTACCAAACGACCGTCGATGGGAAAACGGTCACCGTCGGCGGAGCGGCGAAAGGGTCGGGGATGATCCATCCGAACATGGCGACGATGCTCGCGTTCATTACGACCGATGCCAACATTTCTTCGGCGGTGCTGCATGATGCGCTCCGGTCGATTACCGATGTATCGTTCAATCAAATTACCGTCGATGGCGATACGTCGACGAATGACATGGTTGTGGTGATGGCAAGCGGTCTTGCCGGAAATGACGAGCTGACGCCGGATCATCCGGACTGGGAAAACTTTTATGAGGCGCTGCGGAAAACGTGCGAAGATTTGGCGAAGCAAATCGCCAGAGATGGCGAGGGGGCGACGAAGCTCATTGAAGTGCGCGTGCGCGGCGCGAAAACGGATGAGGAAGCGAAAAAAATCGCCAAGCAAATCGTCGGCTCCAACTTAGTGAAAACGGCCGTTTACGGCGCGGACGCCAACTGGGGGCGGATCATCGGCGCGATCGGCTATTCGGATGCCGAAGTGAACCCGGACAACGTCGATGTCGCCATCGGGCCGATGGTGATGCTGAAAGGAAGCGAGCCGCAGCCGTTCTCGGAAGAAGAAGCGGCGGCGTATTTGCAACAAGAGACGGTCGTCATTGAGGTCGATTTGCATATAGGCGATGGTGTCGGCGTTGCGTGGGGCTGCGATTTGACATACGATTATGTGAAAATTAACGCCAGCTATCGGACGTAAGGAGAGAGAACGATGGGGAAAACGGTCGTCATCAAATGCGGCGGCAGCGTGCTTGATGAGCTGTCTCCCGCCTTTTTTGCCAGCGTGAACGCAATGCGAAAACAAGGGATGGAGGTCGTCATCGTCCACGGCGGCGGGCCGGAAATCGGGCAAATGTTGAAAAAACTGGCGGTGCCGAGCGAGTTTGTCAACGGCTTGCGGAAGACGACGAAAGACGTGCTCGCGGTTGTGGAGATGGTGCTCTCCGGCAAAGTGAACAAACAGCTTGTGGCGGTGCTCAGGCAGAACGGCTTGCCGGCGGTCGGCGTTTCCGGCGTGGACGGGGGGCTGCTCGAAGCGGAACCGATTGACGTTGCTAAACTTGGCTATGTCGGCCGTGTGAAAACGGTTCGCTCCCGTCTTTTGCGCACGCTGCTTGAGGCGGGCTACATTCCGGTCGTTTCGCCGCTTGGCATCGACCAAAACGGGCAAACATACAACATTAACGCCGACACGGCGGCTGGGGCGGTCGCGGCCGCCATTGGCGCCAGCCAGCTCGCGTTTGTGACGAACGTGCCCGGAATTTTGCGAGACGGCGCGCTCGTGGCTGAGGCGACGGCGGAAACGATTGAACGACTGATCGAAGACGGCGTCATCACGGGCGGGATGATTCCGAAAGTGAAAGCGGCGCTGTCCGCCCTGTCCGATGCGCTGCCCGAGGTGATGATCGTCAGCGGCAAAACGACGTTTTACCAGAACGGAACATGGCACGGCACAACGATTCGCAAAGAAGTGGGGGTATATTTATGAGCGCGCTGTTTCCGACATACAACCGTTGGAAGATCGCCGTCCAAGCCGCGGAAGGGACGGTTGTGACCGATGTAAACGGAAAACAATATCTCGATTTTGTTTCCGGCATTGCCGTCTGCAATCTCGGCCATCGCCATCCGCATGTCCAAAAGGGCATTGAACAACAGCTGAATCAATATTGGCACGTCTCGAACTTGTTTACGATCCCGATTCAAGAAGAGGTCGCCTCCTTGCTTGTCGCCCACAGCGCCGGCGATTATGTTTTTTTCTGCAACAGCGGGGCGGAAGCGAACGAGGCGGCGCTGAAGCTGGCGCGCAAACATACCGGGAGACACAAAGTCATTACGTTCCGCCAGTCGTTTCACGGCCGGACGTTCGCGACCATGGCCGCGACCGGGCAGGAGAAAGTGCATAGCGGTTTTGGTCCGCTGCTTCCGGAATTCATTCACTTGCCGCTGAATGATGTCGACGCTCTCAAGCAGGCAATGAACGAAGAAGTGGCCGCGGTGATGCTTGAGGTCGTCCAAGGGGAAGGGGGGGTCCGCCCGGTGGATCCGGCGTTTTTGCAAATAGCGTCGGAGCTGTGTCAACAGTACGGGGCGCTCCTGATCATCGACGAAGTGCAAACCGGCATCGGCCGGACCGGAAAGCCGTTTGCTTACCAGCATTTCGGCGTGGAGCCCGACATCATCACCGTGGCGAAAGGACTTGGAAGCGGCATTCCGGTTGGTGCGATGATCGGCAAAGCGTTTTTGAAAGAGTCGTTTGGGCCTGGCGTGCACGGGTCGACGTTTGGCGGCAACCCGATCGCGATGGCCGCTGCCAAGGCGACGTTAGAAGTGGTGTTCGATCCGGCGTTTTTGCAAGAGGTGCAAGAAAAGGGGAGCTACTTGCTCGGACGGTTAAACGAGGCGCTCGCCCCGCTTGACATCGTCAAGGACGTGCGCGGGCTCGGGCTGCTTGTCGGGGTCGAGTGCCAAACGGACGTCGCACCGCTGTTGCCATTGATTCATGAAAACGGCTTGCTTGTCCTCTCGGCGGGGCCGAAGGTGATCCGCCTGCTGCCGCCGCTTGTCGTGACGAAAGCGGAAATCGATGAAGCGGTGGACATTTTAACAAACGTGTTGAACAACGCCAACGCCTCAGCCGTCTTGTAAACGGACGGCCGACGGCTTAATTTTTATTCCTGTTCATGCATAAAAATTCTTAAACGGTTATAAAAACTCAAACGATGAGGTGGCGCCAATGAAAGCGTACTTGCATGTGGCGAGCGGAAAAACGTTCAGCGGCGAGCTTGCCGCTCCGCTTGAAGAAAAGGTGAGCGGGGAGATCGTTTTTTTCACCGGCATGACCGGTTATCAAGAAGTGTTGACCGACCCGTCGTATAAAAACCAAATCATCGTTTTTACGTACCCGCTGATCGGCAATTATGGCATTAATGAAGACGATTTTGAAAGCAAGCGGCCGCACGTCGAAGCGGTCGTCGTCTACGAAGCGAGCAGCACAGGATTTCATTATGGGGCGAAATACAGCTTGGCAGAATACTTGCAGCATTGGAACATTCCGCTTCTTGCGCACGTGGACACGCGCGCCCTTGTGAAAGAAATCCGCACCGCTGGGACGATGATGGCGGAATTAAGTTTGTCGCCCATTCCAGCAGTTGCGGATGAGGAAGCGGCGTTTCCAGTGCGCGCGGTGTCAACGAAAACGATCGAAACATACGGCGAAGCCGGGCCGCATTTGGTGCTCATCGATTTCGGCTATAAAAAGTCGATTTTGCAGTCGCTCCTTGCACGCGGCTGCCGGGTGACGGTCGTGCCGCATGATACGGCGCCGGAAGCGATTGACGCGCTGAAACCGGACGGGCTTGTCCTCTCGAACGGCCCAGGCGATCCGAAACAGTTAAGCCATCAGCTTCCCGCTATCCGTCAGCTTATCGACCGGTATCCGACGCTTGCGATTTGCCTTGGCCATCAGCTTGTCGCCTTAGCGTACGGGGCGGATACGGAAAAACTCCGCTTCGGGCACCGCGGCGCCAATCAGCCGGTGTGGGACGCCGGGAAGCAAAAAGTAATGATGACATCGCAAAATCATAGTTACGTCGTCAAAGAGGAAAGCTTGGCGGGCAAGCCGTTTGACATCCGCTTCATCAACGTCAACGACGGCTCGATCGAAGGCATCGTCCATCGCCATAAACCGATTTTGTCGGTGCAATATCACCCGGAGGCGCATCCGGGGCCGCAAGATACCGGCTATATTTTCGACGAATTTTTGCAAACCGTGTTCAAGGGAGAGAACGTGTATGCCTAAAGATTCTTCGCTTCAGTCGATTCTCCTGATCGGGTCGGGGCCGATTGTCATCGGCCAGGCCGCCGAGTTTGATTATTCCGGCACACAAGCGTGCATTGCCTTAAAGGAAGAAGGATATCGCGTCATTTTAGTGAACAACAATCCGGCGACGATCATGACCGATGAAGTTCATGCCGATGCCGTGTATTTTGAACCGCTCACCGTCGATGCGGTCGAAGCGATTATTGCCAAAGAACGCCCGGACGGGCTGCTCGCCACGTTCGGCGGCCAGACAGGGCTCAACTTGGCGTTTCAGCTGCATGAAGCCGGCGTGCTTGAAAAGTATGGGGTGAGACTGCTCGGAACACCGATTGAAGCGATCAAGCGCGGGGAAGACCGCGAAGCGTTCCGCGCGTTAATGCATGAGCTTGGCGAACCGGTGCCGGAAAGCGAAATTGTCACAAGCGTTGAGGAAGCGGTCGCGTTTGCCGAACAAATCGGTTTTCCGATCATTATTCGTCCCGCGTATACGCTCGGCGGGACGGGCGGCGGCATTGCCGAGAACATGGAGCAGTTTCTCGCGATCGTGGAGAAAGGGCTCGCCGAAAGCCCGATCCGCCAATGTTTGATCGAACGGAGCGTCGCCGGGTTTAAAGAAATTGAATACGAAGTGATGCGCGACCAGTCGAATACGTGCATCACGGTTTGCAATATGGAAAATGTCGATCCAGTCGGCATCCATACGGGCGATTCGATCGTCGTCGCACCGTCGCAGACGTTGACCGATGAGGAGTACCAAATGCTTCGTTCTTCAGCAGTGAAAATTATTTCCGCCTTAGGGATCATCGGCGGCTGCAACATTCAGTTCGCCCTTGATCCGAACAGCAAACAATATTACTTAATCGAAGTCAACCCGCGCGTCAGCCGCTCGTCAGCGCTCGCGTCCAAAGCGACCGGCTACCCGATCGCCCGCATTGCGGCGAAGCTGGCGGTCGGCTATACGCTCGCGGAACTCGTCAATCCGGTGACGAAAACGACGTACGCCAGCTTCGAGCCGGCCTTGGACTACGTCGTCGTCAAGTTCCCGCGCTTGCCGTTTGACAAGTTCCCGCACGCGGACCGGAAGCTCGGTACGCAAATGAAAGCGACCGGGGAAGTGATGGCGATCGACCGCAATATGGAGCGGGCGTTCCAAAAAGCGGTGCAGTCGCTCGAAGGCAAAAACAACGGACTGTTTTTGCCAGAGCTTTCGGCGAAAACGGATGACGAGCTGAAACAGCTGCTTGTCGACAAAGACGACCGCCGCTTTTTCGCGATTTTGGAACTGCTCCGCCGCGGGGTGGCGGTCGAAGCGATTCACGAATGGACGAAAATCGACCGCTTTTTCCTTGCTTCGTTCGAACGGCTCGTGGCGCTCGAAAAACAAGCGGCAGCCACCACGATTGATACGATCGATGAGCCGACGTTGCGCTTCTTGAAAGAAAAAGGGGCAAGCGACGCCTTTTTGGCCGAAACGTGGGGCGTGACGGAGCTTGAGGTGCGCAACAAGCGGAAGGAACTTGGCATCGTGCCGTCATACAAAATGGTCGACACGTGCGCGGCCGAATTTCATTCGGAAACGGATTATTACTACTCGACCTATTTCGGCGAAGACGAGCGGAAGAAAGCGAGCGGCAAGGAGAAAGTGCTGATCATTGGAGCCGGACCTATTCGCATCGGCCAAGGCATTGAGTTTGACTACAGCTCCGTTCATAGCGTGTTCGCCTTGCAAAAAGAAGGCTATGAAACGGTGATGATCAACAACAATCCGGAAACCGTGAGCACCGACTTTGCCGTCGCCGACCGCCTGTACTTTGAGCCGCTTACGTTAGAGAGCGTCCTCGATGTCATTGAAGCGGAACAAATCAAGCATGTCATCGTTCAGTTTGGCGGACAGACGGCGATCAATTTGGTCAAAGGTCTTGAAGAAGCCGGTGTGCCGCTGCTTGGCGTCACCTATGATATGATCGACCAGCTCGAAGACCGCGACCGCTTTTATCAGTTGCTTGAAGAGCTTGACATTCCGCACGTGCCTGGCCTAATGGCGAACGACGCTGAGGAGCTCGCCGCCAAAGCGGCCGAAATCGGCTATCCGGTGCTGCTTCGCCCGTCGTATGTCATCGGCGGCCGCGGCATGTTCATCGTCCGCGATGAAGTCCAGCTTGCGGCATTGGTGGAGCAAGGCGAGTTAACGTATCCGATTTTAATTGACGCGTACTTGGATGGGAAAGAAGCGGAAGCGGACATTGTGACGGATGGAATAGACATCGTGCTGCCGGTCATCATTGAACATGTCGAAAAAGCCGGCGTCCACTCCGGCGACAGCTATGCTTGGCTGCCGGCGCAGACGCTCACAGACGAAGAAAAAGCGAAAATCATCGACTATGCGGGCCGGATTGCGAAAAAACTTGGCTTTAAAGGAATCATGAACATTCAATACGTCATTGCGGACGGCAATGTATACGTCCTTGAAGTGAACCCGCGCGCGAGCCGGACGGTGCCGATCGTCAGCAAAACGACCGGCGTGCCATTGGCGCAAATTGCGACAAAGTTATTGCTTGGGAAATCACTCGTCGACATCGTTGACGAAAAAGCTCGCGGATTGGCGGTCATGCCGTACGCCGTGTTAAAGTATCCGGTCTTTTCGAGCCATAAGCTGCCGGGGGTTGACCCGATGGTTGGACCGGAGATGAAATCGACCGGTGAAGGCATCAGCATCGCAGCGACGAAGGAAGAAGCGGCGTACAAAGCGTTTTACGCGTACTTGCGAAAGAAAGCAAACGCCAATGAAATGTATGTGATTGGCGGCATCGATGAGACGCTGGCCGCGGAAATCGAAGCGAAACAGCTTGTGATCGTGCCAGATGTCCCGTTTGCCGATTGGGTGAAGCGCGACACGGCGCTCGCGGTGATCAACTTGGGCAAAGAGGAAGACGAGGCAAACAAACGAATGACTGCGTTGTCCCGACAATTGCTCGTCTTCACGGAACGTGAGACATTGAAGCTCTTCTTGCAGGCGCTCGATGTCGATCATCTTGACGTGCAGCCGATCCATGGCTGGTTGGAAAAGAAAAAACAGGCAGAACAGGCGGTGATCGCATGAATGCAGTGATGTCATTAAAAGGGAGAGACTTTTTAACGCTTCTTGATTTCTCGACAGAAGAAATTTTGGACTTGTTGGCGCTAGCAGCCGATTTAAAAGCGAAACAAAAAGCCGGTGTATCGTATACGCCGCTTTCCGGCAAAACAATGGCGATGATTTTTGAAAAGCCCTCAACGCGCACGCGCGTGTCGTTTGAAGTCGGCATGATCCAGCTTGGCGGCCAGGCGATGTATTTAAACGGCAACGATTTGCAGCTTGGCCGCGGTGAAACGATTGCGGATACCGCGCGCGTCTTGTCGCAATACGTCGATGTCATTATGATTCGGACGTTTGCCCATCAAAAAGTCGAGGAATTGGCCGAGTATGCGTCCGTTCCGGTCATCAACGGCTTGACGGACGACGATCATCCCTGCCAGGCGCTGGCGGATTTGCTGACGATTTACGAGGCGAAAAAAACGTTCCAAGGCGTCAAGCTCGCCTATGTCGGCGACGGCAACAACGTCGCCAACGCCTTGCTTGTGGCCGCGGCGAAAGTTGGCATGAATGTCGCCATCGCCTGTCCGCCAGGCTATGAGCCGAAGGCAGAATATGTCGAGGCAGCGCGCCAGATCGGCGAGAAAACCGGGGCAACCGTTGTGGTGACGCACGACCCGCTTGTAGCGGTGGCGGGGGCGGATGCCATTTATACGGATGTCTGGACGAGCATGGGCCAAGAAAGCGAAAGCGCCGAGCGGCTTAACGTGTTCCAGCCGTACCAAGTGAATGAAGAGCTCGTCAAAGCGGCGAAGCCGGATTACCTCTTTTTGCATTGCCTGCCGGCCCATCGCGGCGAAGAAGTGACGGCCGGCGTCATGGACGGCCCGAACTCGGTCGTATTTGAGCAGGCCGGCAACCGGCTTCATGCCCAAAAAGCGATTTTAGTGTCGATCCTATAGGAAAAAGGAATTCCCGTTTCGGGAGTTCCTTTTTTCTTTTTTTGCAAAGAAAAGGATTTCCATGAGGAAGAAACGTTTTTATTGTGAACGGCTTGACGCTCCGTGTGCGGCGGCCCCATCATTTCCCTTCTTATGAACAGCGGCAAAACCGGGAATGCTAACAAATGCAATCGAAGCAAGGGGGATGAAACAAATGGGCCAACCGCGCCATTTCAAACCAGGGGATAAAGCGCCGAACAACGGCGTGTACATTGAAATCGGCGAAACGGGCGACAATGTAAAACACCCGAAAAAGCTGAAACTGAAAGCCGGCGATACGTTCCCGGAAACGTCGAACCATAATCGACATTGGACGTATTTGCGCAAACCGTGAAGTACAACAAAAGCCATTCCAAGTATGGAGTGGCTTTTGATTTGCCGTGTGCTTCGCGATCGGCTATAATGATTTATGGTCAAAGAAGGTCAAATGGAGGGAACGGCATGGACGCAAGCCGTTTGACGGAAAAACTGCAAGAGGCGCTGATGGCGGCGCAGTCGCTCGCCAAAGAACGACATCATCAACAGCTTGATGTCGAGCATCTCCTGATTGCGCTGCTCGAACAAGAAGGCGGCTTGGCGCCGCGGCTGTTTGCCCTTTGCGGCGCCGACCGCGCTCAGGCGATCCGCTGGCTGCAAGACCGGCTTCGCCAAAAGCCTGAAGTGCATGGGGCGGACGGGCAGCTGTATGTTGCGCCCGCCTTAGCGCGGCTGCTTGAGGAGGCGGAAAACGAAGCGAAACGAATGCAAGATGAGTACATATCGGTCGAACATGTGCTGCTCGCGCTGTCTCATGGCGCCGAGCCGGTTGCCCGGCAACTGGCATCGTTTGGCTTGACAGAGGAAGCACTGGTAGAAGCCGTGAGAAAGGTAAGGGGGAATCAACGCGTGACGAGTCCACATCCGGAAGCAACCTATGAAGCGTTGGCCAAATACGGGCGCGATCTTGTCGCCGAGGCGAAGGCGGGAAAAATCGACCCGGTCATCGGCCGCGACAGCGAAATTCGCCGCATCATCCGCATTTTGTCGCGGAAGACGAAAAACAACCCGGTGTTGATCGGCGAGCCGGGCGTCGGGAAGACCGCTATTGTCGAAGGGCTCGCTCAACGCATCGTGCGCAAAGACGTCCCGGAAGGGCTGAAAGACAAAACGATTTTCGCTCTTGATATGAGCGCGCTCGTCGCCGGAGCAAAGTTTCGCGGTGAATTTGAAGAACGGCTGAAAGCGGTGCTCAATGAAATCAAAAAAAGCGACGGCCGCATCATTTTATTTATTGACGAACTGCATACAATCGTCGGCGCCGGCAGAGCGGAAGGGGCGATTGACGCCGGCAATATGCTCAAGCCGATGCTTGCCCGCGGCGAGTTGCGCTGCATCGGGGCGACGACGCTTGATGAGTACCGGCAATACATCGAAAAAGACCCGGCGCTCGAGCGCCGCTTCCAACAAGTGCTTGTCCAAGAGCCGAGTGTCGAGGACACGATTTCGATTTTGCGCGGATTGAAAGAACGGTATGAAGTGCACCATGGAGTGAAAATCCACGATCGCGCGCTCGTCGCGGCCGCCGTTTTGTCCGACCGTTACATCTCTGACCGCTTTTTGCCTGACAAAGCGATCGATTTGGTCGATGAAGCGTGCGCGACGATCCGGACGGAAATGGAATCGATGCCGTCGGAGCTGGACGAAGTGATGCGCCGCGTCATGCAGCTTGAAATTGAAGAGGCGGCCTTAAGCAAAGAAACGGACGAAGCGAGCCGCGAGCGGCTTGCGGCATTGCAAAAAGAACTTGCCGATTTGCGTGAAAAGGCGAACGCCATGAAAGCGCAATGGCAAAAAGAAAAAGAGGCGCTTGACCGCGTCCGCCGTTTGCGCGAGGCGCTCGAGCGGGCAAAACGCGAACTGGAAGAGGCGGAAAACGAGTATGATTTAAACAAGGCGGCGGAGCTTCGCCATGGCCGCATTCCGCAGTTGGAAAAGCAACTCAAACAGCTCGAGCAAGAAATCAGTGAGCAAAGTGAAGGGAAATTGCTGCGCGAGGAAGTGACGGAAGAAGAGATTGCCGAAATCGTGTCACGCTGGACGGGCATTCCGCTCACCCGCCTCGTCGAGGGAGAGAGAGAAAAGCTGCTTCGCCTTCATGAATTGCTGCATAGACGGGTCATCGGTCAAGACGAAGCGGTCGAGCTTGTCGCTGACGCCGTCTTGCGGGCGCGGGCCGGCATGAAAGACCCGAACCGCCCGATCGGATCGTTTTTGTTCCTCGGACCGACCGGCGTCGGCAAAACGGAGCTGGCCAAAGCGCTCGCCGAGGCGCTGTTTGACAGCGAGGAGCAGCTCATCCGTCTTGACATGTCCGAGTATATGGAAAAACACGCCGTCTCCCGCTTGATCGGAGCGCCGCCTGGCTATGTCGGCTATGAGGAAGGCGGCCAGCTGACCGAGGCAGTGCGGCGCAAGCCGTATTCCGTTCTGTTGTTCGATGAAATCGAAAAAGCTCATCCGGACGTGTTCAACATCCTGCTGCAGCTGCTGGATGACGGACGGCTCACCGATTCGCAAGGGCGGACGGTCGACTTTAAAAACACGGTCGTCATTATGACATCGAACATCGGATCGCCGCTGTTGTTGGAAAACAAACAGGGCGACATCGATGAAGAAACGCGCAAACAAGTGTTTGACCAACTGCGCGCCCATTTCCGCCCAGAATTTTTAAACCGGATCGACGATATCGTCTTGTTTAAACCATTGTCGATGAATGAAGTGAAAGGCATCGTCGAAAAGTTCGCCCGCGAGCTGTCGGCCCGTTTGGCCGATCGGCATATCGAACTCGTGCTGACCGAAGCGGCGAAGCAATACATCGCCGAAGCGGGCTTCGACCCAGTATACGGCGCCCGCCCGCTCAAACGGTTTATGCAAAAGCAAATCGAAACGCCGCTTGCGAAAGAGCTGATCGCTGGGCGGGTGAAAGATTACAGCACCGTCACGGTCGATGTTGACAACGGGCAGATCGTCATTCGTCCGTCGGCGCAAACGAGCTGAAGGGGGCGCCGCCGACGCGGAGAGACGTGCTTCCTGTCTGCCGGGTTGGTCGCATTGTTTGAGCATGGACGGAAAACACAAGTCTAGATCAATAGGGATGGAATGCTCCTCCATTGACACCTATATAGATGCAACGAAAAAGTTTAACATATCCTTGATGGAAAAGTCGCTTGTCCATTTTTCGACTGTCGAAGGCAAGCCACAGGCTTGCCTCCGTCACGCCAAGGCGTGACGGAAGACCGAACAACCACCCGCTTCACAGACCCATAACCCATACATGGGTCTGAAAGCGGCGTTGTTCGGTCGCCCGACAGTCGATCAAATGCTCGGTAAAAGCTACAAATGTTAAAGCTTCAAATTGCATCTATATATAGGTGTTGAAGTGGGAGGATTCTCGGTTAAAGATGACAAAAAACAACGCCTTGGGACTTTCACCCCAAGGCGTTGTCTTATGAAGCGAATGATCAATGATGGTGATCCCCGGCCGGCTCGTCCGGAATCAGGGCTGCAATCACGAAGACTAAGATCGTCACGATGACGCCAAGCAAAGCACCGGTTGCGAAGTTATAGCCGATCCCTTGCATCGAGCCCATGACGTACGTTGCCATTTGCACGAGCAAAAACGTCCAAAAAAACGTCCAAAACAAGCGCATCTTTGTTCCTCCCATCTTCTCGTCATTCCTTTTCTTATCTTATCACAATTTGTCGCGTAGGCATATACCCGGACGTTTTTTTTGGCCGCGCATATCGTATACTGTACCATTATGCATTGCCAAACAAGGGTGAATGGAAACGATGGCAGGACAACGGCGGTTTTTTCAACTCGATGAGCAATGGTGCATCGTTCACGTGCCGGAGCGCCCAAATGGGTTTGCCCTTTTTTTAATGGGCGACGGCGACCATTTTGTGAACGAACAGACGAGTTTTTGGCTCGAACATCCGGGGCGGCGCCAATGGCTGGGAGATTGGTTGAAACGTGGGTATACGGTCTTTTCGTCCCATTTGTACGGCCGGCATTGGGGAAGTCCGAAAGCGGTCCGGCTGGCGCGCCAGCTCATTTACTCGGTGTTGAAAAGCGAAATTGTGAACCAGCGCATCTATATCGTTGCCGAAGGAATGGGCGCGCTCGTTGCCTTGCAACTGCTTGGCGCCATGCCAAGTCAAATCCGCGCCGTCGCCATGATCAACCCTTGCCTTGACGTACGCGCCCAGCTTGACTATGAACAAGAACATCCATTCGTGTACCGGCGGATGGTGAGGGAAATCGCGACTGCCTATGGCTTGAAAGAAGAAGAGGTGCCGGAGGCTGTTCCGTCCCTCTTTCTCAGTCCTCATGACGTTCCGGTGACGATTTGGCAGCTGGCCGGAGTGAGCCCGTATCCATCCGCCTTGCATAGCCGTAAATATGAACAATGGATGAAAACGACAAACAACCGGGTGCGCGTCGTTTACGAGCTGCCGGAGAAACGGCGCCAACTGGCTCGGCAAATCGGGCAATTTTTCTGCCAATACAATGAACTCCCGTAAACGATAAGGGCAGGAGCTGACTCAAAAGCTCCTTTTTGATGAAATTTCACCCAAGTATTGAAAAGACCACCTCTGACCCCTTGGTTGTACCGGGTTTTCAAGGTGGTCTATTTTTCCATGTTGCCTCAGATAGGGGTATTACCGCTTTTTTGGATCAGCCCCTGCTATTTTTTCAATAAGTCGACGAGCGAGGTGATCTTTTTCACGAGCGGTTTTAATTGTTGCCATGAGTCGGCTAGCGTATTGACGTTTTCAAACAGCTTCATGAAATCGATGTTCGGCAGTAAAGGCGGTTCTGCCCCGCTCCCTTGATCTTCGCGCTCGCCGGTTGCGCGAGAAGGAAAAGATCCGAACATTAGACGGGAAAAATGGTCTTGCCGTTCGCGACGTTGTTGCGCTTCGCCGTTGGCCATGGGCGATCCTCCCTTTCATGCGATGGTTGCTCGTATTTGTATTGTATGGCAGAAAGGAAAAAGCGGTTTGGACAAATGCCTTAGGGGAACGGAAAGCGCTCGTTCAACTTTCGTTTTCTATTGCGCATCCACGCTCTTTCGGCTAAAATTAGTACCAAGTAATAATAATTGGTGATGTATACTGATTGTACATTCAAGTTTGGTTGTCAGCGTGAGCATTTTTTCGCCATTTTGGGAAAGAGGAGATGGACCATATGGGAGCAGGAATTATCGGGGTCGGCCGCTATGTGCCGGAGAAAGTGTTGACCAACTTTGATTTGGAAAAAATGATGGATACATCGGATGAATGGATCCGAACGCGCACCGGGATCGAGGAGCGCCGCATCGCCGCGGATGACATTGATACGTCCGATATGGCGTATTTTGCCGCCAAAAGGGCGCTTCAAGACGCTGGCATGGAGGCGAAGGACATTGATCTCATTTTAGTTGCCACTGTCACCCCGGACCGTCCGTTTCCGTCGGTCGCTTGCATGCTGCAAGAGCGGCTTGGCGCCGTCAACGCCGCTGCGCTTGATATTAGCGCTGCCTGCGCGGGGTTTATGTACGGGATGGTCACGGCCGCCCAATTTATTGACACAGGCGCCTACAAGTATATATTAGTAGTGGGGGCAGACAAACTATCGAAAATCACCGATTGGACCGACCGCAACACGGCGGTGCTGTTCGGCGACGGCGCCGGAGCGGTCGTCATGGGTCCGGTGTCGCCCGGGCGCGGGATTTTATCTTTCGAGTTGGGAGCTGACGGAACAGGAGGAAAACATTTATACAAAGACGAATATATCGTCATGAACGGCCGTGAAGTATTCAAGTTCGCCGTCCGGCAAATGGGAGAATCAAGCGTGCGTGTGCTTGAAAAAGCCGGGCTCACGAAAGACGATGTCGACTTTCTCATTCCGCATCAAGCGAACATTCGCATCGTCGAAGCGGCCAGACAGCGGCTCGAGCTGCCAGAAGAGAAAATATCGACAACCATCCGTCGATATGGCAACACGTCGGCCGCATCTATTCCGATTTCGCTTGTAGAAGAGTTGGAAGCGGGCAAAATCCATGACGATGATCTCATCATTATGGTCGGCTTCGGCGGCGGGCTGACGTGGGGCGCGATCGCTTTGCGCTGGGGCCGTTAACGGCACGTATATTATCGAAATAAAAGGAGAGACGGAAACGATGGAAAAAAGACGAGTCGTCGTGACAGGCATAGGCGCCGTCACCCCGCTTGGGAATGACGCAGAAACGACGTGGAAAAACATCATCGCCGGCCAGTCCGGCATCGACATTGTCACTCGCGTCAATCCGGACGACTTTCCGGCGAAAGTGGCGGCGGAAGTGAAAGACTTCGATCCGTCGCTGTTTATCGACCGCCGCGAGGCGCGGAAGATGGACCGATTTACCCAATTCGCCGTCGCGGCGGCGCTCATGGCGGTCAAAGATGCCAATCTCGACATTCATGAAAGCAACGCTGAACGGGTCGGCGTCTGGATTGGTTCTGGCATCGGCGGCATGGAGACGTTTGAACAGCAGTTTGAGATTTTCCAGCAGCGCGGTTATCGCCGAGTGAGCCCGTTTTTCGTGCCAATGATGATCCCGGATATGGCCGCTGGGCAAGTATCGATCATCCTCGGAGCGAAAGGGATCAATTCGTGCACGGTGACCGCTTGCGCGACCGGGGCGAACTCGATCGGTGATGCGTTTAAAGTCATTCAGCGCGGCGACGCCGATGTCATGATCACCGGCGGGACGGAAGCGCCGATTACGAAAATGTCGTTCGCCGGTTTTTGCGCCAATACGGCTCTTTCAACCAATCCAGATCCAAAAACGGCGAGCCGCCCATTTGACAAAAACCGCGACGGTTTCGTCATGGGTGAGGGAGCAGGCATCGTTGTTCTTGAGGAATTGGAGCACGCGTTGCGCCGCGGCGCGAAGATTTACGCCGAAATTGTCGGTTACGGTGCGACCGCTGATGCGTACCATATCACCGCGCCGGCGCCGGGCGGCGAAGGCGGCGTGCGGGCGATGCGCCAGGCGCTTCAAGACGCTGGCCTGAAGCCGGAGGAGATCGATTACATCAACGCCCACGGCACGAGCACCGAGTACAATGATAAGTATGAGACGGCGGCGATCAAAGAAGTATTCGGCGATCATGCCTATAAGCTCGCTGTCAGCTCGACGAAGTCGATGACCGGGCATTTGCTCGGGGCGACCGGTGCGGTGGAAGCGATTTTCTCCGTGCTGGCGATCCGCGACGGCATCATTCCGCCGACGATCAACTACGAAACACCGGATCCGGAATGCGACCTCGACTATGTGCCGAATGAAGCGCGCAAGCAAGACGTGCGTGCGGTCTTAAGCAACTCATTTGGATTTGGCGGCCATAATGCGACATTGATTTTTAAAAAATATGTGTAATGGATGAAAAGGAGAGCCTTGGTTGAGCAGAGCTGAAAACGCGTGACTAACGGCGGGTTCGGTTCAGCGTCAGGCTCTCTTTTTTGTTTTGTTTCACCGTCTTTTCCCTGCCGACATAACGTAAGAGAAAAGGAGGGAAAAGCGATGGGATTGCTTCCGACCGATCGATGGCTGGAAGAGGATGAAGGCGATCCGCTCCGGTTGTGCGCACGGTTGGCGCCGCTTTTTGGCAAGATGCCGGCGCGTGAGATTTACAGCTATTTACGGCTGTATGGCATGTACCGAAGCACTCGACAGGCCGAGCGGCTTTTGCCGAAGATGAAAGAGCGCCGTCTTTGGGAACGTCTTGGCCGTTTGTATGAACGGCAACGGGGGATATGGAAGGGGCCAGACGTTCCGGTATGTTTGCTGCCGGCCGATGACGAAAACTGGAAGCTTGCGCGCGAGTTTCAAGGAAAAGGCGGGGTGGCGTTTGCTGATAAATTGTTTTTCTTCTTGCTGCCTGATCATTGCGACGAGGAGATCGCCGCGTTGTTGGTGCATGAATACAACCATGTATGCCGTCTCAAGCAGTTGCCGAACGAAGGCGAAGATGCGACGTTGCTGGATGCCGTCGTGATGGAAGGATTGGCGGAGCATGCCGTCGCCGAGACAGTCGGCGCCGAACAGTGTGCGGGATGGACGAAGTATTACACCGATCGGGAGATGGAACGGTTTTGGCGGCGCTATATAGTCCCGAATAAACATTTGCCCGTTTCGCATCCGCATACTTCCCGCATTTTGTACGGACTTGGATGGCATCCGAAAATGGGGGGCTATGCCGTTGGGTATGCCATCGTCCGTCGCTGCCTGGAAAGAGGATATTCGCTCACCCAATTGATGACGATGGAAACGAAAGACATCGCGGAGTTGGCGGGCTTTTCAGACAAACAGGGAGCGTCTTAGCTCGAAACCGCATGGCGGACGCCGCTGTCCGGTTATCACAAGAATCTTAGGGACATCGGGCGCAAACAGGCATGTTGTCCATGACGCCGACATATATGTAGAACAAGGACGTGGACAAGAAAGAAGGGAAAGCCCGGTGGTCCGCCTGTTTTTTTATTTGGTCGGCTTTGGTTTTTCGGTCGTCGGCGGCATGATGGTGATCGCTTATTTAAACATCATCACCCCAGAGCGCGGTTTTCACGAATACTTGTCTTATATTTCGACAAGGGTGGAATGTTATTTATTCCCTATTGGCCTTCTTTTGATGTGGGGGAGCTTGACGTTTCCAAGCCGCAGCTCCTAGAGGGGAAAAGAGGACGAAATGGAATAAAATTCTGTCCCTCTGCCTATACTGATGGACAAACACGTCTGGAAGTGAGGGGTCTCGCATGCTTTATCTGCACGACATTTGGGTCAACTGGTTTGAAGGCGAAGAGAACGGATACAACGTCTGCCATTTCCATGAATGGCGCAAGGACGATCAAATCGAGCTGCTTGACCAAGTGCCATTGTTAAAAGTATCTCCGGCCCTGTTTCATTACATTGAAAACAGCTTGTCCGAGCTTCCAAAACCGCTGCTAGACGATGTGCATCAGAAGGCGTATGTCCGCAAAAACCATGAACGCATCCAGCTGGACTATTGTTTCGTTGTCACGGACGGCGCCGGTGTTTTGGCTGTCGATACAATCGGTTATCAAATCCCGATTCGCAAAAGCCGTCTCATTCCGCGTCAGGAACAACTCGTCTACGAAATGGCGGCCGAAGCGGAGGAACGGGACTATCCGCTGCCGAGGTATGAAAAAGAATACCATATTTTATCGCCGGCTCCGGAACTGATGTGCGGACTCACGCGCAAAGAGCGGCAGTTGAAACAGCTGTTGTTTATGGCGCTTGACCAGCTTTATTCGACAAAAAATACGGCCCAGATGCGCTATTGGTATACGGAATGGGCGCCGGAAAAATACGCCGCTATTCAAAAAATGTCTTTTGATGAAGCGTGGGAACAATTGTATAACGAGACGAAATACGGGTGGTCCGAACGGCATGAGCAGCTGTGCGAAAACTTGATCAAAGGGCAGCCATTTTTCGAAAAACTGTGGGAAATGGAGCAAGAACCAAAAGTCAATTAAAAAACGGGCCAAGGCGATAGGCGCCTGCCCGTTTTTGTATGGCTTCGCTCGATGCGGCTATTTACCGCCGCCGCCCGAGCCCCATGGCTTGCTCCATTTTGCGCACCATTTCCGATGCAACCCGATTTGCTTTTTCCGCCCCTTCATCCAACACGCGGTCAAGCTCCTCGCTTTCCATCCAATGGTGATACCGCTCTTGAATCGGTCGAAGCGTTTCAATGACGACTTGAGCGAGGTCGGCTTTGAAGACGCCGTATCCTTTTCCTTCGTATTGCCGCTCCAACTCCTCGATCGATTGACCGGATAGCGTCGAATAAATATTGAGCAAGTTCGAAATGCCTGGCTTCGCTTCTTTGTCGTAGCGAATCGTTCCTTCCGAGTCAGTGACCGCGCTTTTGATCTTCTTCTCGATCGTTTTCGCATCGTCAAGCAGTGTGATGTACGCTTTCGGGTTGGGGTCGGATTTGCTCATTTTTTTCGTCGGGTCGACAAGCGACATGATGCGGGCGCCGACTTTCGGAATGCGCGCCTCAGGGATCGTGAACAGCTCGCCATACCGTTTGTTGAAGCGCTCGGCCAGATCCCGCGTCAATTCGATATGCTGCTTTTGATCATCGCCGACCGGGACGATGTCGGTGTTATAAAGCAAAATGTCAGCGGCCATCAGCGGCGGGTACGTGAGCAGTCCGGCGCTGACCGCCTCTTTGCCGGCCGATTTTTCTTTAAATTGCGTCATCCGCTCAAGTTCGCCGATATAAACGATGCACTGCAGCATCCAAGCGGCTTGAGCGTGCGCCGGCACTTCTGACTGGATGAACAACGTCGCTTGCGTCGGGTCGATGCCGACTGCTAAATACAAAGCGGCGAGGCGGCGGATGTTTTGCCGCAGTTCGTGTGGGTCTTGCGGAACGGTAATGGCGTGTTGGTCAACGATGCAAAAATAGCAGTTGTATTCATGCTGCAGCTCGACAAACTGCCGCAGCGCCCCGATGTAGTTGCCAAGGGTGATGACGCCGCTTGGCTGAATGCCGGAAAAAATGGTTTTCATCGATCTTCACTCCCTCAAGCAAAAAATAAAAAAGGCCCCGCCATCCCTCTGATAGGGACGGTAGGACCGCGGTGCCACCCTACTTATTGCGCCGACAAGCGCAATCGCTCAACCCATGCTTAGCGCATGGCCCCCTGTAACGCGGGGAACGTCCCCGCCTACTGCGTCGCCGGTTCGGCGGGAAGCTCGAAAGCCCATTCCATATGGCTAGCCGCTTGTTCGCACCGTCCACAAGCTCTCTGAAGGCATCGCCATATGTACTTTTCTTTCTCATCGCTCGGTTTATTCGAGATTTGCCTTATATTATACGAAAAACATTCAGCTGTTGCAACCTTATTGCACGGCATATCCGGCGGCAATCATCGCCAGAAACAGAAGCAGACCAGAAAAGAGAAGCGGATACGTGATGGCGAAACGCCGCGGACCGAGCAGCTCATCCGATTCATGTTCTGCTGCCGCTTCCTCAAGATACCGCTCCACCCTCGCGCTGCTTCTGCGCAATCGGCGAAACCCGTATGCGAATCCGCTGAAAAACCCGCGTTCATAAACAAACAAAAGCCCGCCGAGCGACAGAGGCAAAAGGGAGAGCAAAAACGAAACGTTAATAAAAGCCACTATACTCCATGCACCTTGTCCCACGACAATGAGTGAGCTTGCCGCCAGCATCGCAACGAAGAGCCATCCAGTCCGCACAGCCGTTTGTTTCATATCGTCTGTTCCCGCCTTTCCCTTCTCACTGCTTATTTTATCATAAATCGTGTGGGCGGGAAGATTGTCAAAATTATTAACAAAATTATATTAAAAAATATAGAAGAAATATGGAATTTAAGGAGGGATTTGCTTTGGAGCCGAGGGGAAGGGCAAAAAAATTATATTGTAAGCGTTTTCTTTTTTCTGTAGGCAGAAATTTTTTGTTTACAATGGTGGCAAAAGTCATTACAATGCAGGTGTAAATGCAATCCGATCCTCATCCCGTTTGTAAGTAGTTTGAAATTTTTTTATTTAAGGAAATAAAAAAATCCTTTTCAAATATACTAACACAGGATATAATAAGCGATGTAAGTACAATCTTCTGAAATCAAATGGTTCAGAAGATTTGTAATACACTACATAAACCTAAGGGGGGTTTTTTAGTGAAGAAGCGATTTTCTTTCTTCCTCGTCCTGCTTCTCGCGCTGTCAACGTTCCTCGCGGCTTGCGGCGGGGGCAAGGACAACGACAACGCCCAAGGCGGCCAGGGCGGCGAAAAGCCGGCGGAGAAAAAGGAGCAGGTGCTGAACTTGCTTGATTCCTCAGAAATTCCGTCGCTTGATTCGGCGCTCGCCACCGACCAAGTATCGTTTATCGTGTTGAACAACGTCATGGAAGGTCTGTATCGTTTAGGCAAAGACAACAAGCCGGTTCCTGGGGTGGCGGAAAGCCATGAGGTGAGCGAAGACGGCAAAACGTATACGTTCAAGCTTCGCAAAGACGCCAAATGGTCGAACGGCGACCCGGTGACGGCGCACGACTTCGTGTTTGCTTGGAAACGGGTGCTTGACCCGAAAACGAAAGCGGAGTATGCGTACATTATGTACGACATCAAAAACGCGGAAGAAGTCAACACCGGCAAACTGCCAGTTGACCAGCTGGGCGTCAAAGCGCTTGACGACTACACGCTCCAAGTCGAGCTGAAAAACCCGATTCCGTATTTCATCAGCCTGACGGTATTCGGCACGTTCATGCCGCAAAACGAGAAATTCGTGAAAGCGCAAGGCGACAAATACGGTCTCGAAGCTAATACGACGCTTTACAACGGCCCGTTCGTCTTAAGCGAATGGAAGCATGAACAAGGCTGGACATATGAGAAAAACCCGAATTACTGGGACAAAGATACAGTTAAGCTTGAAAAAATCAACGTCAAAGTTGTGAAAGACACGGCGACAGCGGTCAACTTGTATGAAACGAAACAGGCCGACCGCGTCGGTTTGACGGCCGAATTTGTTGATAAGTATAAAAATGATAAAAACTTCAAAACGGAATTGGATCCATCCCTCTACTGGCTGCGCATGAACACGAAAAAAGAACCGTTGAACAACGTCAACGCCCGCAAAGCGATCGCGATGGCAATCGACACGCAAGCGATGGTCGATACGCTCTTGAACAACGGTTCGATTCCGGCGAAGTTCACCGTTCCGAAAGACTTCGTCATCGGTCCGGATGGCAAAGACTTCCGCGATGTGAATGGCGATTTGGTCAATTACAATCCGGATGAAGCGAAAAAACTGTGGGAGCAAGCGAAAAAAGAGCTGGGCAAAGACAAATTTACGCTTGAACTGCTGAACTATGACAGCGACAGCGCGAAGAAAATCGGCGAGTATGTGAAAGCGCAGCTTGAACAAAACTTGCCGGGCTTGACGGTCAACATTAAACAACAGCCGTTCGCACAAAAGCTCGAGCTTGAAAGCAAAATGCAATACGACCTGTCGTTCTCCGGATGGGGTCCGGACTATCAAGACCCGATGACGTTCCTTGACTTGTGGACGACAACTAACCCGCACAACCAAACGGGTTGGTCGAACGCTGAATACGACAAATTGATTAAAGACGCGAAAACAACGTTGCTTGGCGATTTGCAAGCCCGTTGGGATGCGATGCTGAAAGCAGAAAAGATCGTCTTTGAAGAAATGCCGATTGCCCCGCTCTATCAGCGCGGTGTCGCCTACTTGCAACGCGAGTATGTCAAAGATATCGTTTCGCACCCGTTTGGCGGCGATTACAGCTACAAATGGGCATATATTGAGTAATCTGTTTTCTACAGCATGCCGAGGAGAGTATATGCGAGGGCATATACTCTCCTTTTGCCTGCCAAGGCGAAAAATGTCGAAAAACAACGAAGATTATAAGAAAAGCAGAGGAGGTGCGGTCATGGCGCGGTATACGCTTCAGCGGTTCGTTTATATGATCATCACGTTGTTTATCATTGCGACGTTGACGTTCTTTTTAATGAAGCTGTTGCCTGGTTCGCCGCTTCAGAACCAAGAGAAATTAACGCCGGAACAGAAGGCGCTTATTTTAAAAGAGTACGGATTGGATAAGCCCGTGCCGGTTCAATACATTCAATATTTAGGGAATTTGCTGAAAGGAGACTTGGGGGTATCGTTCCAATATGACAACCGCCCCGTGACAGAGCTCATCAGCGATCGAATCGGCCCGTCGGCCCAGCTCGGGTTTCAGGCGATTGTGTTTGGGACGATCGTCGGGTTGATTCTCGGAATTGTCGCGGCGATTCGACATAATCATTGGGAAGATTACACTGCTACGGTCATTGCGGTGTTGGGCGCCTCGATTCCGTCGTTTGTGTTAGGGGGGTTTTTGCAATATTTTATCGCTGTGAAACTGCAATGGCTTCCGGTCGCTTTTTGGGAAGGCTTCAAATATACGATTCTCCCGACATTGGCGCTGTCTGTCGGGGTCATCGCTAGCATCGCCCGTTTTATGCGCACAGAAATGCTGGAAGTGTTAAGCTCTGACTACATTTTGACGGCTCGGGCGAAAGGGATCAGCCAGGCGGGGGTTATCATCAAGCACGCCATCCGCAACTCGCTTATCCCCGTCATTACCATTTTAGGACCGATGACCGTCAATTTAATGACGGGAACGCTTGTCATTGAGAAACTGTTTGCTGTCCCTGGTCTTGGGGAGCAGTTTGTCCGTTCGATTGAACTGAACGATTACCCGGTTATTATGGGAACGACGTTGTTTTATTCCGCCTTGTTGATTTTGGCAGTATTCATCGTTGATGTGTTGTACGGGGTTGTCGACCCACGCATCCGGTTAGCGGGAGGGAAAAAATGATGGCGAAACAACAATACGAACAACTGTCACCGGAATGGTTTCAGCCCGCCCCGCCGAACGTTGGTGAGCAGGAAAAAATCAATCGTCCAAGCTTGACGTTTTGGCAGGATGCTTGGCTTCGCCTTCGGGAAAACAAGGCAGCGATCGTCGGGCTCGTGATGATTATCATCTTGGCGCTCATGGCGATCATCGCCCCGATGGCGAGCGACCGGACGTATAAAGATCAAAACTTGCGGCATGCGAAACTTCCGCCGAAAATCCCGGTGCTCGAGCATGTTCATTGGCTTCCGTTTGACGGCCGGGATGCGAACGGCGTTGATGTGTATAAACAGCGCGGCGTGAAAGAGTACTATTGGTTTGGCACGGATGACTTAGGACGCGACTTGTGGGTGAGAACGTGGTATGGCACGCGCATCTCCCTTTACATTGGTTTGCTGGCGGCGTTGATCGACTTATTGATCGGGATTGCGTACGGCGGCATTTCCGGCTACTATGGCGGCCGCGTCGACAATGTGATGCAGCGGATCATCGAAATTTTAAACGGCATCCCGTATTTAATTATGGTCATTTTGTTCATTTTGATTTTTGAGCCTGGAATCATTTCCATCACGTTGGCGATGGTCATTACCGGTTGGACGACGATGGCGCGGATCGTGCGCGGACAAGTGTTGAAATTAAAGAACATGGAATACGTGCTGGCGGCAAGGACGCTCGGAGCGCCGACATCACGGCTCATTTTCAAACATTTGATCCCGAACGTCATCGGCCCGATCATTATTACGACGATGTTCACGATTCCATCGGCCATCTTTACCGAAGCGTTTTTGAGCTTTATCGGCCTTGGCATCCGTCCGCCGGAAGCGTCGCTTGGCTCGCTTGTCAATGACGGATACAAATCGATCCAAACATATCCGCATTTAATGATTATTCCGGCCGTTGTCATCAGCTTGCTCATTTTAAGCTTCAACTTGGTGGCAGACGGAATCCGCGATGCACTTGACCCGAAAATGCGCAAATAACCGACGGAAGGGGTGAAACCGATGGAGAAAATTTTGCAGGTGAACGATTTGCATATTTCCTTTGACATCCACGCCGGTGAAGTGCAGGCGGTTCGCGGCGTCACGTTCGACTTGTATAAGGGAGAAACGCTGGCGATCGTCGGCGAGTCAGGGTCTGGGAAATCAGTGACTTCAAAAGCGTTGATGCGCCTGTTGCCGACACCGCCGAGCCGGATTAAGCAAGGGGAAATTTTATTTGAAGGAAAAGACTTGACCAAGCTGTCGGAGAAAGAAATGCAATCGATCCGCGGTGCGGAAATTTCAATGATTTTCCAAGATCCGATGACGTCGCTCAATCCGACGATGACGATTGGGAAACAAATTATGGAAGCGATTTTAAAGCATCAAAAGCTGTCGAAAGATGAAGCGCGCAAACGGGCGATTGAACTATTGCAGCTGGTCGGCATTAAAAACGCCGAGCTGCGCATGAAGCAATACCCGCACCAATTTTCCGGCGGGATGCGCCAGCGTGTTGTCATCGCCATCGCCTTGGCGTGCAATCCGAAAATTTTGATCGCCGATGAACCGACGACAGCGCTGGATGTGACGATTCAGGCGCAAATTTTGGAGTTGATGAAAGACATTCAGAAAAAGCTCGGCATGTCGATTATTTTCATCACCCATGATTTAGGGGTTGTCGCCAACATGGCCGACCGAGTGGCCGTGATGTATGCCGGGAAAATCGTGGAGATCGGCACGGTGGATGAAATTTTTTACAATCCGAAACATCCGTACACGTGGGGATTGCTGGCCTCGATGCCGAGCCTTGATCATAAAGATACGGAGCTGTATTCGATCCCGGGTTCGCCGCCGGATTTGTTAAATCCGCCAAAAGGCGATGCGTTTGCGCCGCGCAATCCGTATGCGCTCAAAATTGACTACGAGCTCGAGCCGCCGATGTTCCAAGTGTCTGATACGCACTATGCGGCGACATGGCTGTTGCATGAGATGGCGCCGAAAGTGGAACCGCCGGCGATCGTGCGCGAGCGGATGAAACGGTTTGCTGACATCGTCGCCCGGAAAGGAGGGAAGCCGCGTGGCTAAGCAAAAGCTGCTTGAAGTGAAAAACTTAAAACAATACTTCCCGGCCGGCCGCGGCGAGGTGGTGAAAGCGGTCGACGGCGTCACGTTTGACATTTATAAAGGGGAAACGTTCGGCCTTGTCGGCGAGTCGGGCTGCGGCAAGTCGACAACGGGGCGGACGATCATTCGGCTGTATGAGGCGACAGACGGAGAAGTACTGTTTAACGGCGTTAACGTACACGGCAAAAAATCAAAAAAAGAGCTGAAAGAGTTAAACCGAAAAATGCAAATGATTTTCCAAGATCCGTATGCGTCGCTCAATCCGCGGATGACGGTCGCCGACATTATCGCTGAGGGCATTGACATCCACGGATTGGCGAAAACGAAAGAGGAGCGGATGCAGCGCGTCTATGAGCTGCTTGAGACGGTCGGGTTGAACCGCGAGCATGCCAGCCGCTACCCGCATGAGTTTTCGGGCGGGCAACGCCAGCGGATCGGCATCGCCCGGGCGCTCGCCGTCGAACCGGAATTCATCATCGCCGATGAGCCGATTTCGGCGCTTGACGTTTCCATTCAGGCGCAAGTCGTCAACTTGCTGAAGCGGCTACAGCGTGAAAAAGGATTGACGTACTTGTTTATTGCCCATGACTTGTCGATGGTCAAATACATCAGCGACCGGATCGGCGTCATGTATTTCGGGAAAATGGTCGAGCTTGCCGACGCGGAAGAGCTGTACCGCAATCCGATCCACCCATACACGAAGGCGCTCTTGTCGGCCATTCCGCTTCCTGATCCGGAAACGGAGCGGACGCGCAAGCGGATCGTTTACGATCCGGCGCAACATGGCTACAAAGATGGAGAGGAACTTGAATTCCGTGAAATTACGCCTGGCCATTTTGTGCTTTGTTCGGAGGAAGAGTATAAGCGGTATCGGGCGATGTATGCCTAGCCAAATCGAAAAAAGCGCCGCTCCTTCATCGCCGCATGATGCGAACGGTGAAAGAGGCGGCGCCCACCTATGCGCCTGTCTTGGCGCGTTATTTTTTTCCTCCGACGACTTTCCATCCTTGTTGGATGCGGCGAGAGGCCTCGACATGCTTTCCACTTTTGTTTCGGCCGAACATCCGCTCTCCGATCGTGTTGCTGATGTTCCCCATCAATGCGGTGAGGACGACGATCAATGCCGAAGCAATGGCAAAGTCGATGAAATAGCCGGCCATCGGTTCTTCCTCCCTTTTCCTTTTCTACTTTGATTGTAGAGGATTTGCCTTCACTTTGGAAGAGGAAAGAAAGAAAATTGCATTTATCATCGAAAAACTATATCTTTCTTGGCCGATGTATTGTATAATATATCATGTTAAAGTCATTTCAATTTGCAAACGATTGGCAAAGCGGCTGATCGCCAGACTGGCGTCCAGGCCGTGTCGCTATGCTGTCAGACGTCAAACCGGCATAGCGGTGCACGTCTGTCGTCTGACGGACGAGGGAAGCAAGGGATTCCTTGTCAAAAGGAGTGATCGAAGTGGTCAAGCTATACACATCACCGAGCTGCACGTCATGCCGGAAGGCGAAGGCGTGGCTCGAGAAGCACAATATTCCTTATGTCGAGCGCAATATTTTCTCCGAGCCGCTCACGGTCGAGGAGATTAAAGAGATTTTGCGGATGACGGAAACGGGGACGGATGAGATCATTTCCACCCGTTCGAAAGTATTCCAGAAGCTGAACATTAACTTGGAAGCTCTGCCGCTGCAAGATTTGTACGAACTCATTCAAAAAAACCCAGGCATTTTGCGCCGGCCGATCATCATTGATGAAAAGCGGCTTCAAGTCGGCTACAACGAAGATGAAATCCGCCGCTTTCTGCCGCGCAAAGTGCGGGCGTATCAGCTTCGTGAAGCGCAGCGGCTGGTGAACGGGTAATAAAAAAACTTCTACATGGTCTGCCATGTAGAAGTTTTTTATCATTTGCTTTATGCGGCGCGCGACCGGCGGTGGGCCGCCAAGCCGAGCAAAACGGCAAGAACGGCCGCCGCCATTGGAAACAGCGCCTCCCCATTCGGGGGGTAAAACGGGCGCAACCGCTCTTCGGCAGCGATCATCTTTCCAGCGGTGTACGCCAAGAGGGCGCCGCCGGCATAAATGAGAATCGGGAACCGTTCCATGGCATAAAGGATGATTTTGCTGCCTAAAATGATGATAGGAACGGAACAGAGAAAACCGAACACAACAAGTCCGATATGGCCTTGAGCCGCTCCAGCGATGGCGATGACGTTGTCAAGACCCATGGCGACATCGGCGGCGACGATCGTCTGGATGGCTTTCCAAAGCGACGGTTCGGCTTTGATCATAGTCGGTTTTTCGTCTTTTTGCCCGATCAGTTTCAAGGCGATCCAAAAGAGGACGACGCCTCCAGCGAGCTGCAAGAACGGAATCGTCAACAGCCAAACGACGGCCACCGTCAAGACAATGCGAACAGCGATCGCCAGCGCGGTGCCGACAATGATGGCCACATTCCGCTTTTGTTCCGGCAAGTTGCGGCTTGCTAGCGCAATGACAACCGCATTGTCCCCGCCAAGAATGACATCAATGCCGATAATCAGCAAGATGGAAACGATGTATTCATCCACCATAGGCGTCCCTCATTCCGTCCGTGTTCATCATCATTATAGTAGGGCATGGCCGGTTTCATAACCAATTTTTAAAAATGCGTTTTTTTATTTCCCTTCTTTCGCTTTTTATCATAAAATAAAAGTACAAGATCATAAGTTTTGATTTAAATAGTTTCAGGGGCACAATCCCTTCCTTTTTTATTTCTTTGTTTTAGAAGGGAGAGTTGAGAAATGGAAATCGAACGCATCAATGAACATACGGTGAAGTTCTACATTTCCTATGTTGATATAGAGGAGCGCGGCTTTGACCGCGAGGAAATTTGGTACAATCGGGAACGAAGCGAAGAATTATTTTGGGAAATGATGGATGAAGTTCATGGGGAAAGCGATTTTTCGCTCGATGGTCCGCTTTGGATCCAAGTGCAGGCGCTCGAAAAAGGGCTTGAAGTCGTCGTGACGAAAGCGCAGTTGTCCAAAGACGGCAGCAAGCTTGAGCTGCCGCTCCCGGAAGACAAGTGGCGCGAGTTTTCGCTCTCGGCTGATGAGAAGATCGAATCGCTGTTCGGCCATCACTTCCATTTCGGGCGGAACAATGCGGCCGGAGACGAAGAAGCGCAAGACGTGCTTCAATTTATCATTTCGTTCAAAGACATTGAAGACGTCATCTCCTTGGCTCACCGCGCCGACTTTTCAAGTTTGTCGAACCGTTTATTCCAGTTTGAAGGGCGTTATTACTTGTTCGTACAATTTACCGAACAATATAGCGAGCATGATATCGACAATATGCTCAGCCTTCTTCTGGAATACGGAAACGATTCACAGCTGACGATTTACCGCCTTGAGGAATACGGAACTGAAATTATGGGCGACAATGCGCTTGAGACCGTAAAACGGTATTTTCCAGCTCCATAACCTTTTCGTTCATTCGCCGATTTCGCCGCCAGAAATCGGCGTTTTCTTTGTTGGGGCGCTTGGAGGGGGCGGACAGAAAACGCGGGTTGACCCTGTTGTTTTCAAATGGAGAAGCTTTATAACAGCACGCTTTTTCGCACCCGTCGGTCACTTATTTAGAAAATGGCTGCTTTCCCGACCCTTCTAGATAGGAAAGAGAAGGGAAAACCGTGAAACCGTTGGCCGTGAAGTCAAGTATAAAGAATAAGGGAAAAGAGGAACATCAGTTGGAGGGGTTTGGTTGAGAAACGCATCAAGAGTGGCCATTCTTGCTGGCATCGTCGGCCTGTTGCTGGCTTTGACGCACGATTATTGGGAAGGGAAGCTCCTCGGCATTTTCAGCGTGCTCATCTCTTGTTCAGTGGTGTTTATTGCCTTTGTCATTTCGCTTGAAAACCGAAAGCCGGCGCAGACGATCGCTTGGCTGGCGGTGCTGGGGAGCTTTCCGATTGTCGGCTTTTTGTTTTATTTATTGTTCGGACGCAACTATTGGCAACAACGGCGCTATAAAAAGAAAGCCGATTTTGATGAGGCGGTGCTGCTCAAGTTTCAAGAGCCGTCGCCGATTGCCGTCGAGCGGCTGCCGATGGCGCCCCATCAGCGTCCGCTTTTGCGCCTTGCTTATCGCATCGGCCAGCATCCGGTTTCACTCGCCTCGCAGACGGCAGTGTTGACGAACGGAGAGGAGACATTTTCTTCTATTTTTGCTGAACTGGAAAAAGCGGAACACCATATTCATTTAGAATATTATATCGTCCGTCATGATGAAATCGGCCAACAGTTGAAGCGCGTCTTGATGGAAAAGGCGCGCCAAGGGGTGCGCGTCCGTTTTTTGTACGACGCCGTTGGAAGTTGGAAGTTGTCAAACGCCTATATCGAGGAGCTGCGCGCGGCTGGAGTCGAGATGATCCCGTTTTCACCAGTGCGCCTCCCGTTTTTAAGCAACCAAATCAATTTCCGCAATCACCGAAAGATCATTGTCATCGATGGAGGCGTCGGCTTTGTCGGCGGGCTGAACATCGGAGATGAGTATTTAGGAAAAAACAAATATTTCGGATTTTGGCGCGATACGCACTTATTGATCCGCGGTGAAGCCGTCCGGACGCTCCAGCTCATTTTTTTGCAAGATTGGTATTACATGACGGGAGAACGCTTGTTGACGCCGGACTATTTGTCGCCGCCGCTCATCGTCGAGGAAGGGCAAGGCGGGGTGCAGCTCATTGCCGGCGGTCCGGACCAAAAGTGGGAAGTGATCAAACAGCTGTATTTTGCCATGATTACGTCGGCCAAACGGTCGATTTGGGTTGCCTCGCCGTACTTTGTGCCGGATGAAGACATTTTGACGGCGCTCAAAGTGGCGGCGTTAAGCGGCATCGATGTTCGCCTGCTGGCGCCAAAGCGTCCGGATAAAAAAATTGTCTTTTACGCTTCGCGCTCGTATTTTCCCGAGCTGCTCGAGGCTGGGGTGAAAATTTACGAGTATGAGAAAGGGTTTTTACACAGCAAAGTCATCGTCGTCGATGGCGAGCTCGCCTCGATCGGCACGGCGAACATGGATATGCGCAGTTTCCATTTAAATTTTGAAGTGAACGCCTTTTTGTATTATACCGACAGCATTCATAAACTCGTCCGCGACTTTTTGGAAGATTTTCGCCACGCTTCCATGATCGACTACGAACAGTTTCAACAGCGCCCGTTCCGGGTGCGCATCGCGGAATCGGTCTCCCGGCTGTTGTCGCCTCTGTTGTAACCAACCGCTTGTAAACGCCAGTCCGCCGAATCGGCGGACTTTTTTCGGCGCAGTTTGGCTTTGGGCAGGAAAACCGGCGATGGTCAACGAATAAAAGGGAAGAACCGGACGGTGAAGGGGGCAGCAGAGAACAATTCCAGCTGTTCCCGCTCACAGACAACTATTTTTTACTGGAAAGGAAGTGATCATGTTGTTTGTCGCTCTCTCAGCTGATGGCAGGACGGTTTCGCTTGCCGGGGCGGAAAGATGGGAACGAGAGGGGCTGATGCGCCTGAAACGACAGGAACCGTTTTTTTGTCCCGCGTGCCGTCAAGAAGTGGTGCTCCGGTCGGGCCGCTACCGTTTGCCGCATTTCGCCCATCGAAAAGGGGCGGCCTGCCCGGTCGAGCACGAACCGGAGTCGGAGCGTCACTTAACTGGGAAGCGAGACTTGTTCGCGTGGCTCATTCGCCAAGGCATGGAGGCGAAGCTCGAGCCGTATTTGCCCGCCATCAAGCAGCGTCCTGACATATTGTTCCGCCATGGCCCACACCTTTATGCCCTCGAATACCAATGTTCCACGATCGATGAATCGCTGTTTCGCGAACGCAATGACGGCTACCGTCTCCTTGGCATCCGCCCGTTGTGGGTGTTAGGAGCCCATCATTTGCGGCGTTCGCCAAAATATTCGGGGGAAGTGCAGCTCTCCCGGTTTCAATGGTTGTTTGCCCATCGCGCTCCACATTCAGTCGTTCCACATATATGGTACTACAGTCCAGAGACGAAACGCTTCATCCGCCTTTTTCGCCCGTTGCCGCTATCGGTGCAGCGAACGTTCGCTGCGGTCGATTCGATTCCGCTTTCGTCGTTTTCGTTCCCCGATTGGATGGCCCCCTGCCCGCTGCCGCTTTCACCCACGTTTTGGGAACGATGGCTCGAACGAAAAAAACAATGGCGGCGGACGTTTCCGCTTTATCCGAACCAAACCGTGCGCCGCATTTGTGCTGATTTTTACCAGGCGGGCATCGTTCCGTCACTGTTTCCGACCGAAGCTGGCTGGCCAGTGCCGCGCGGGTATTTATGGGAGACGGCGCCGTTCATTTGGCAAACGTATGTCCTTTTGTTTCTTCTTGGAAAGACCGGACGGCCGGCAACGGCAGTATCTTTATTTCAGTGGCTCGACGACAAAATCCGCACCGGCCGCCTCGTTCCGCGCCGGCTGCCGCTTGTCGGCCGGGATACGTATCGTGAGGCCGTCGGCGAGTATTTGCATTGGTTGAGCCTGCTCGGCTATCTCCGCCGCGAAGAGGGCGACCAGCTTCATTTGGTGAAGCCGCTGTCGTTTCCGTCGACCGTCGATCAGATGATTCATCAAGATGCTGCGCTTCTTGAGCAAATTCATCAAACGCCAGCGCTTAGCCGCTATTGGGAGGCGCTTGAATTTCAAAACGCGGAGAAAATGAACAGAAAACAGGAAAAGATGAACGGAATGGTGAATAATAATTCGTGTATCGATTATTTGTATAAGGAGGAATGATGACGGTGGAGGAAAAGAAAGCGAAAAAGTCGCTGCCGCTGCGAAGCGAGATTCCGGTGGAAGAAACGTGGCGGCTTGAGGACATTTTTCCCACCGATGACGCCTGGGAAGAAGAGTTCAAACAAGTGAAGGCGATGATTCCAAAGCTTGGCGAATACAAAGGGCGGCTTGGCGAATCGCCGGAAGTGTTGTATGAAGCGCTGAAATGCCAAGATGACGTATCGATGCGCCTCGGCAAGCTGTATACATACGCCCATATGCGCTATGATCAAGATACGACCAACTCGTTTTACCAAGGGCTCGACGCCCGGGCGAAAAGCTTGTACAGCGAAGCATCGAGCGCGATGGCGTTTATCGTGCCGGAAATTTTGGCGATCGATGAAGCGGTGCTGCGCTCGTTTTTGGAACAATACGAGCCGCTTCGCTTGTATGCGCACGCGTTAGACGAAATTACGCGCCAGCGCCCGCACGTGCTGTCGGCGGAAGAGGAGGCGATCTTGGCGCAGGCAGCCGAGGTGATGCAGGCGACATCCGACACGTTCAGCGCGTTGAACAACGCTGATTTGACGTTTCCGACGATCATCGATGAAAACGGCGAGGAAGTCGAAGTCACGCACGGCCGGTTCATCCGCTTTTTAGAAAGCACGGACCGCCGCGTCCGCCGCGATGCGTTTTACGCCGTATACCATACGTATGAGAAGTTTCAAAATACGTTCGCCAATACGCTTGCCGGCACGGTGAAAAAAGACAACTTTTTCGCCCGCATCCGCCGCTACCGTTCGGCGCGGGAAGCGGCGTTGGATGCGAACAACATTCCGGAGAGCGTCTATGACAACTTAATTGCTACGATTCATGAACATTTGCCATTGCTGCACCGGTATGTGCGGCTGCGCAAACGAGTGCTTGGGCTTGATGAGCTGCATATGTACGACTTGTACACGCCGCTTGTGCAAGAAGTGAAAATGGAAGTGACGTACGAGGAAGCGAAGCAATATATGCTTGAAGGGCTCGCGCCGCTTGGCGAGGAATATGTGGCGATCGTAAAAGAGGGGCTTGACAACCGTTGGGTCGATGTGCGCGAAAACAAAGGAAAGCGAAGTGGCGCCTATTCGTCGGGAGCGTACGGCACCCATCCGTACATTTTGCTCAACTGGCAGGACAATGTGAACAATTTGTTTACACTTGTGCATGAATTTGGCCATTCGGTGCACAGCTACTATACGCGCAAAACGCAGCCGTATCCGTATGCGCATTATTCAATTTTCGTCGCCGAAGTGGCGTCAACATGCAATGAGGCGCTGTTGAACGACTATTTGCTGAAAACAATCGATGATGAGAAAAAGCGACTCTATTTGCTCAACCATTATCTTGAGGGGTTCCGCGGCACGGTTTTTCGCCAGACGATGTTCGCGGAGTTTGAGCATTTGATCCATTTGAAGGCGCAACAAGGCGAGGCATTGACGGCCGAGACGTTGACGTCCCTTTATTACGACTTAAATAAAACGTATTTTGGCGATGATATTGTCGTGGACAAAGAAATCGGCCTCGAGTGGGCGCGCATTCCGCATTTTTATTACAACTACTACGTGTACCAATACGCAACCGGCTTCAGCGCGGCGACTGCACTTAGCAAACAAATTTTGGAAGAAGGCGAACCGGCGGTGAGACGGTACATCGACTTTTTAAAAGCCGGCAGTTCTGATTACCCGATTGAAGTATTGAAAAAAGCCGGCGTCGACATGACGAGCGCCGAGCCGATCCGCCAAGCGTGCCAAGTGTTTGCGGAGAAGCTTGATGAGATGGAGCGGCTGCTTGAGAAATGAAACGAATGCGGCGCTACAGCCGCATTCGTTTGGACGGAAATCCACGAAACTGATGGCGGCGGTTCCATGTCGCCACCAACCCAAGCAAGGAGAGAAACAAAAGCGGCATGGTCGCCCAAAGCGGAAGGAGCTGCATAAGGCCCAACAAATTCAGAATAAAGGCGGCAGCGGATGCCGCCGCCCAAAGGGATAAGACGATGCGCTGCTTCATGGCGATGGCCACCTCTTCTCATTTGCTTTAGTTGATGGCTCTTCACCACAACATGTACTTGACAAGCAATACGGTTTCCTGCACAAAGATGTGCAAAAATCACTGATTTGTTGATTTTCCCTCACAAGCGTAAATAGGGTATGTTCAGAAAAAATCAAGTACAACTTTTGGTGAAGAGCCTAGTTGATTATATGCTGTTTGTCTGCCTGATCATGACGCAGGGCGAATTATGACAATAATGTGAACAAACGAGCAAACGGGTTGCCAATTTGGTTGGACGTTTGGTAAGATAAAAACGTGAACGGAAGACAAAACCTGATACCCCTTTGTTTGACCGTGAACAATTTCTCCCATCCCCTTTGTTGTCTTGGCAACAAGAAAAAGCCCGGCGTCAGCCGGGCTTTTTCTTGCGCCCATCCCTGCTTTTAGGGACGGGAATCATCGATATAGCGCCAAAATGTTCCGTGTTTGACGGGCACCCGCTCCACTTTTTGCTTTAGCTGCAACTTTTTCATTTCCGTTTCCGCTTCTTGGATCGTCCAGTTGTACACAACGGCAACTTCCTTTGTGGCGACGAATTTAAAATGGCTTAAAAATGATTCCAGCGGAGGAGGAGAGGACGGTTCAGGATGGAAGCCGAGCATTTCAGCGATCAATTCGACGTAGATGTCGTACGGATAGCATCCGGAAATTTTAATGCCTTCGTCTTCAATGTTTTCATTAAACAACACAAGCGTCGGAATTTCGTCGACGTCCATTTCCGATGTGATTTTTAAATCGCATTGGAACGCTTTCGCCGCTCCCGGCGAGTGCATGTCGCGCAAAAATTCATCGACATCCAAGCCCGCTTTGACGGCGCATTCGGCGAGCACCGACAAATCGGCGACATTTTGTTTTTCGAGAAAGAGCTGTTCTTGCAGCTTGCGCAAAAAGCGAAGGCCAGCCCGCTTTCCTTGCATTTCCGCCGCTTTAATGGCGAGCGATGGGGCGAACGGGCTCGAAATCGGGTTTTCGAGCCAAACGCTGCCGTCGCATGACATGCCGGTGCGGTTCGCCGCCCACTCCCACGCTTTCGCCATTGCCTCCGGCTTCGTTCCTTTGCGCGCGTTCCATGTCGCCCATGTTCCGCTCAATATGTGCCTTAAGGTAAAAAAACGGCCGTATTCGATCGTCAGTTTTTTGATGACTGGTTCAAGCCCCCAGCATTCCGGGCATAAAGGATCGATAAACAAATACAGCTCGAGCGGTTTGTTCGTGTTGCCTAGCGGCTGGGAAGGGTAGCAAGTTGATGTCGTCTTCCCAGCAAACTTCTCACTCAAGGGTATGCTCCTTTCTGTCCAGATGATCTGGGGTATTGACCATATGATGGGCGGTGAGTACGAGCCGGTGATAAAACTGTTCGCGCGCCGGCCCGGACAAGCCGATTTCCTCCATGGCTGCCCGCATGCAGGCAAGCCACGCTTCCGCCCGCTTCGGCGTGATTTCAAAGCGGAGATGGCGCGCCCTCAGCATGGGGTGTCCATGCTCTGCCGTGTAAAGAGGGGGGCCGCCTAAATATTGTGTTAAAAACTGTTTTTGCTTGCGGGCGGTTTCCGTCAAATCGTCAGGGAAAATGGGCCGCAAGTCCGGATGCGCGGCCACGCGACGGTAAAATGCTTCGACAAGTTTCGCAACCGTCTCCTCTCCGCCGATCGCCTCATAAAGAGTTTGCCATTGTTCACCCATCGCGGATGCTCCTTTTGTTTGAAAATCATTCGTTGTCGTTTGATTGCTATTTTATCAACAGCACGCATGGATCTCAAACAAAGTGACTCGAGCACCGCTCGTTTATGTGCGGTAGCTTTTCAACACGCGTTCGACATACGCCCGCGTTTCGGCAAATGGGGGCACGCCCCCATAGCGGTCGACGTGCCCGGGCCCGGCGTTGTAGGCGGCTAAGGCGAGAGTGATATTGCCGCTGTACCGGTCAAGGAGCTGGCGCAAATATTTTACGCCGCCGTCGATGTTTTGCGCCGGATCAAGCGGGTTGTGGACGCCGAGCATTTTTGCCGTGCTTGGCATGAGCTGCATGAGTCCAAGCGCTCCAGCCGGGCTTTTCGCATCGGGACGGAAATTTGACTCATGGCGAATGACGGCGCGGATGAGCTGCGGGTCAACATCGTATTTTTCCGCTGCCGCCGCGATGAAAGCATCGATGGAAGAAGATGAGTTGGTTGCAGCACCCGCTTCATGTTCGAGCGGGGCGCTGCGATGGCCGGCGGGCGCCGGGGGCTGACCGCTTAGGGCAGCTTGAGGCGCCTCGGCAGAAGATTCCTCACCGCGGCTGAGAGATTCGGCAAGCAAGCTTGAAAACAAGGATGGCACCGGCGATGGCAACAGGCTGGAGCGTCCGGGTGAGAACGCATTGAGCGCCTGCCATTCGATGAGCAGCTTTAATGGCGAAACGGTCATCGTCTTTCCTCCATTTCTTTCATGCGGGCGTAAAAGCGGGCGATTTTGTTTGGCGCCGGGCGGCGCGGGATGCCGAGCGCCTCAAGCAGGCGCAAAAACCGCTTTTCACCCGCTTCCACGTGATCCACTTCATATTCAAGTTCGTAATCTTCGCTTTGCAAGTAACAGTTATGGTCAAGGCATAGCGTGCCGCCTTCATGCGGCCATTCGGCTCGGTCGGTGACAAGGGAGCCAAAGCAGCGCACCTCGTGTGGGTTGATGCCCAGTTCTGCAAGCAAATCGGCGATCGCCCCGCGCGGCGCCGCTATACCAGCAAGCAACGCTTCCGCTTCAGACAGCGAAAGCGGCTCATGGATTTCCAAAATGGTCCCGTCCGCCCGCGTTTGTTTCAGCGTCAAGGTCAGGCGTCCCTCTTTCGCTCGGATGCGCAGCGCTGCCGCTCGTTCTTTCAGGGCGAATGACGGGGTGTCAAAGTAATGGTTTTCCTGGCGGAAGAAAGCGCCATCATCAAGGCGGAAGGCGGCGCGGACGGCAGCAAACTCCGCTGCTGTTAACAAGTTTTTTAATTCGATTTCGATTTCTTGATGCATCGTGAATCCCCTTCAGACAGGATAGTCGTCTCCCTCTATTATCAGCTGTTTTCCGGCGAATATCAATTATTTCGCCTGTATAGGGTGAATATGGTAAAATAAAGGGCGGATGGTTGATGCGGAAGGAGAGAAAACATGAACGAAAAATGGATCGTCGAGCGGGCGGAGCGGGAAGGCGGCCGGCTTTGGCTGTATGTCAATGATGCTCCGGTTCCGCTTGCCCGCGTAACGCCGAAACGCCATATGCTTGTCGACTCGGATGCGTTGGCGTTTGCGTACATTTTGGAAACCGATAACCGCTTTCTATATGTCATGATTCCGAAGCCGTGGTGGCCTGAGCTAAAGGCGGCGCTTGACGCCAAGGAGCCGGTCTGGCTTCGATGTGGAGAGAGGACGCTTGAGCTTGAACAGTTTCGCGATGAACTGTCTTATTTGCTTGAAAATATTCGCGGCAACGCCAACTATGGCGAGGCGCTTGAACAGGCGGTGCAAGACGTGTTTTTTGAGCCATAAGCCGGGGGGTTCCCTTTCCGGCGCGTTAGGATCGGGAGCGGCCCGGTGAATTCGACAGATGAGCGGTTCCATCGAGCAGCAAGAGACGTAAGCCGCGGGAGATCGAAAACATGTAGGCAGGTGGTACGATGGTCAACCATTGGGATTTGTTTTTAGCCCCGTATAAGCAGGCGGTTGAGGAGCTGAAAGTGAAGCTAAGGGGCATTCGCGCCCAATTCGAGATGATTGAAGCGCACTCGCCGATTGAGTTTGTCACCGGACGGGTGAAGCCAGTTGCCAGCATTTTGGATAAGGCGCAAAAGAAAAACATCCCGCTCGACCGTCTCGAGGAAGAGATGCAAGATATTGCGGGGCTGCGCATCATGTGCCAGTTTGTCGATGACATTAAGACCGTCGTCGAGCTATTGCGCCAGCGCAACGATTTTACGATTGTCGAAGAACGCGATTACATCACGCAAAAAAAAGAGAGCGGCTACCGCTCGTACCATGTCGTCATCCGCTATCCAGTGCAGACGATCCGCGGTGAAAAAAACATCTTGGCGGAGATTCAAATTCGAACGTTGGCGATGAACTTTTGGGCGACGATTGAGCATTCGTTGAACTATAAGTACAGCGGGCGTTTCCCCGAAGATATCAAAGTTCGGTTGCAGCGCGCCGCGGAGGCGGCCTATCGCCTCGATGAGGAGATGTCGAAAATCCGCTTTGAAATTCAAGAAGCGCAGGCTGCTTTTTCTCGAAAACAAGAAGCAAAAGGAGAAGGGCAATGAAACGGACGGACGCGCCGCTCGTGTTCGCCATCACGTCCAAAGGCGACGACATATCAAACGCTCTGGCGCAAAAAATGAAAACGTATTTGCTTGACTTTGACTTGCGTTACGATGAAGAGGAACCTGATCTCGTCATTTCGGTTGGCGGTGATGGAACGCTGTTGTATGCGTTCCATCGCTATTGCCATCGGTTGGACAAGACGGCGTTTGTCGGAGTCCATACTGGCCATCTCGGCTTTTACGCAGACTGGGTGCCGGAGGAACTCGAAAAGCTCGTCATCGCCATCGCCAAGACGCCGTACCAAGTGGTCGAATACCCGCTCCTTGAGGTGACGATCCGCTATCTCAACGGCGGAAGCGAGGCAAAGTATTTAGCGCTCAATGAATGCACAGTCAAGTGCGTCAGCGGGACGCTCGTGATGGATGTCGAGATTCGCGGCGACTTGTTTGAGCGGTTCCGCGGCGACGGGTTGTGCATTTCGACGCCGACCGGCAGCACGGCTTACAATAAAGCGCTCGGTGGCGCGATTTTGCATCCTTCGCTTGAGGCGATTCAAGTGACCGAGATGGCGTCGATCAACAACCGCGTGTTTCGGACAATCGGTTCGCCGCTCGTGCTGCCGGCGCACCATACGTGTTTACTCAAGCCGGTCAACCACGTCGATTTTCAAATTACGATCGACCATTTGTCACTGTTGCATAAAGAAGTGAAGTCGATTCAATGCCGGGTGGCCGATGAAAAGGTGCGTTTCGCCCGCTTTCGGCCGTTTCCGTTTTGGCGGCGGGTGCGCGACTCGTTTATCGCCGACTGAGGGAAAGCACGCCTCCTTGGTTAGGCAACGCTTCCTGTTTGCGGCGAGGTGATGGTCTTTTGGCGCGGATGCCGATTCCGTTTTCGCGGCGCCAAAGAAAAGTGGATGGAACACGATGAGCAAGACGGAGATTTTTGATCAGAAAGGTGACGAACATTGCCGCCGTTTACCATGACCTTTTCCATCGATGAACAGCACGACGGAAAGCTGCTGCGCCAGTTTTTGCAAGAGAACGGCATTTCGCGGACGGCGCTTACCGATATTAAATTCCATGGCGGGGCGCTGTTGGTTGACGGTCGGCCCGTCACCGTCCGCCATGTGCTGCGCGCCGGCGAGACGCTGTCGGTTGTCTTTCCGCCGGAGCGGACAAGCGATTGGATGGACGCAGAAGCGATGCCGCTTGACATTCTGTATGAAGACGATTACGTCCTTGTTGTCAACAAACCAGCGGGATTGGCGACGATTCCGTCGCGCCACCACCCGGGCGGGACGCTCGCCAATGGCTTGCTTCACCATTATCGAAAGCAGCAGCTCGACTCGACCGTCCATATCGTCACCCGGCTTGACCGCGACACGTCCGGGCTCGTGCTCGTCGCCAAGCACCGCCACGTTCATCATTTGTTGTCGGCATTGCAGCAAAAAGGGCACGTTGTGCGCACGTATGAGGCCATTTGCCATGGCGTCATCGTCGAGGATGAAGGGACGATTGACGCCCCCATCGGCCGCCAAAGCGACAGCATCATTGCCCGCGAAGTGCGGGAAGACGGGAAGTCGGCTGTCACTCATTTTCGTGTACTTGAGCGGCTTTATGGCTATACATACGTTTCGCTCCGGCTGGAGACGGGGCGCACGCACCAAATCCGCGTTCATTTGGCTTATCTCGGCCACCCGCTCGCCGGCGATGAACTGTACGGCGGGAGCCGGGAGATGATCGGCCGCCAGGCGCTTCATAGCCGGCAGCTGTCGTTTTTTCACCCGTTTGCCGGGCGCTGGTATACATGTTCCGCCCCGCTTCCTGACGATATGGAACTCCTCCTCGAGGCAACGCGCAGACGGTGCGCTGATTAGGAGAACGTGCGGAATTTTTCCGGGACGAACGGCATCGAGGAAGGAACGGAGACCGTTTCCATTTCCGGATAGCGCAAGGCGGTCAGCGCACCGCCGAATACGCAGCCGGTGTCGATGTTGACCGTCCGCCCGACAAACCGCGGTTTTTCGACCGGCGTGTGGCCGTATACAACCCATGCGCTGCCGTGATACCGTTTCGCCCAGTCGCGGCGCACCGGCGTCCCGTCCGGGTTCGTTTCGCCGGTGATGTCCCCATACAGGACGAACGTCTTGACTTTTTTGTCCGTCCGCCCGATATAGTCGTGACGGATGCCGGCGTGGGCGATGACAAGGCGCCCCTCATCGAGCACCGCATACAGCGGCGCCTGTTCATACAGGCGGATGAACTTGCGGCGGATCATCTCTTGTTCGCTTGGAGGCAAGGCGCGATATTCCGCGACCGTCGTCTCAAGCCCGTGGGCGATTTGCACGTTTCGTCCTAAAAAAAAGCGGTACAGCTTATTGCAATGGTTGCCTGGCACGTAGTAAGCCAAATTTCGCTCAACAAGGGCGCAGACGATCTCGATCATGTTCAGCGATTCAGGACCGCGGTCGGTCAAATCGCCGACGAAGCCGAGCTTTCGTCCGTCGGGATGAATTGGCACCCCTTCGTCCCAATGGTAGCCGAGTGTTTCCGTCAATGCGGCGAATTCGCGGAAGCAGCCATGAATGTCGCCGATGATGTCCACCTGCATAGGATGAGCTCCTTTCTAGCCCGAATCGTTATACTACCAGTATGTCCGTTCGACAGGGAAAAGAAAAGATGAGGCAGCCTTGCCCTACCCATCGAAGGCGCTGTTCAAAAAGCAGTGGCCGCGGCGGGGAGCGGAACAAAGAAGGGGCCTTGGGCCGGGATGAAGGCCAAAAGAAAGCCGCCTGCGGACGCAGCAAGCGGCTTTATTCATCGCTTGCGAACATAAACTTCCGCGTTCGCGAATGAACGTTTAAGACGAGGCCGATCGCCAGCATATAAGTCGCCAGCGAGCTTCCTCCATAGCTGATGAACGGAAGCGGCAACCCCGTGATCGGCAAAAGTCCAATCGTCATGCCAATGTTTTGGAACACTTGGAACGTAATCATGCCCGCGACGCCGGCGCATAAATAGCTGCCATATAAATCGTTGCTCTCCAAGGCAATATGGATCATGCGATAAATGAGCAGGAAAAAGAGAGACACGACGATGCTTGAGCCGACAAATCCGAACTGTTCTGAGATGACGCCAAACACAAAGTCTGTGTGCGCCTCCGGCAAATAGACTTGTAAGTTGCCCAATCCTTTCCCATACAGTTCCCCTGACCCAATGGCCATAAGCGAACGGATGAGCTGGAAGCCTTGTTCGTTGGAATATTCATATGGAGCCAGCCAGCCGTAAAACCGGTTCAACTGGTAATCTTCTTTAATAATGTACTTATGGAAGAAATCAGGAAAATAAAAGAAAATGAACACAACGACTGCCACCATTGTTACACCGGAAAGGACAATGCCGAAAATGATGCGCCAGCGGATGCCGGAAACGAGCACCAAGGTGGCGGTGATGGCCATAAACACCATCGACATGCCCATGTCCGGCTGCTTGGCGAGCAAAATAAGCGGCGGCAAGACGGTCAAAGCGATTTTGCCAAGCAATTTAAAATCATCGCTGATCGTCGGTTCGGGATATTTTTCCCGATGGTTGACGATGATGCGACTTAGGACGATGATCATAAAAATTTTCATCAGCTCGGATGGTTGAAAGTTGCCTCCAGGTAGATGATACCAGCTCGTCGCCCCCTTAATGGTTACTGATCCTGGGACGTTCAATTCCAGCCCAAGCAACAGCAACATCCCGAATCCATACAAATACCAAGCGATTTGAAACAGCCGATCATAGTCAATGATCATCGTCAAGGCGATCACGACAGCGCCGATGGCGTACCATTGCAGCTGTTTCGAAGCGAAGTTGACGTTTTGCAGTTTCTCCGGCAGCATCGGTTCTGCGCTATGGATGGCGATGGCGCTGACGACCGCCATCAAGAATAAAAGGAACAGCATATGGTAATCCAGCTTCGATTTGGAAAAACGATCATGATCCATGGAACGATCCTCTCCATTCAAATGTGCCATATACCATATTAGCGAATCGCGCCGGTTTTGCAAAGTGGGAAAAACCGCCGCCAGCATGAAGGAATCGGAAGGCAAAAGGGAAGCGTGCATTTACATCGCCCGCCGCATCGCCTATAATAGAATTAACACCTGGTGCTAAGAATAAATGATAATTGGGAGGATGAACGAATGGTCTTATCGTTGGAAGGACGTACATATGTCGTGATGGGGGTGGCGAACAAACGAAGCATCGCCTGGGGCATCGCTCGTTCGCTTCACGCTGCCGGCGCTCGGTTGGTGTTTACGTATGCCGGAGAGCGGTTTGAAAAAGAGGTGCGGGCGCTTGTGGATACGCTTGGGGACGAACGTTCGCTTCTGCTGCCATGCGATGTGGCAAAAGATGAAGACATCGTTCAATGTTTTGCGCAAATCAAACAACAAGTCGGCGTCATCCACGGCGTCGCTCATTGCATCGCCTACGCCAATAAAGAAGACTTGAGCGGGGAATATATGAACGTCAGCCGCGAAGGCTTTTTGCTCGCCCACAATATCAGCGCATATTCGCTCACCGCGGTTGCGCGCGAGGCGAAAGAGCTGATGACGGAAGGCGGCAGCATCGTCACCCTCACGTACTTAGGCGGCGAGCGCGTCGTGCAAAACTACAACATTATGGGTGTGGCGAAAGCGTCGCTTGATGCGAGCGTGAAATATTTGGCGAACGATTTAGGCAAATACGGCATCCGCGTCAATGCCATTTCCGCTGGACCGATTCGCACACTGTCGGCCAAAGGGGTGAGCGATTTCAACTCGATTTTAAAGCAAATCGAAGAACGCGCTCCGCTCCGCCGGACGACGACCCAAGAAGAAGTCGGCGATGCGGCGCTGTTTTTGTTCAGCGACTTGTCGCGCGGCATCACCGGGGAAATTATTCACGTCGACTCGGGATACCACATTTTAGGATATTAAAAACGTGCGAGCAGCCGTTCCTGTTGATGGAGCGGCTGTTTTTTGCTTGACTTGGGCAATTATTGAGATCACGGGCATACATATATAAGGTAAGGCAAGCATGGAAAAGGGGGATCGACGTGCGGAAACAAAACGTTGTGGAGACGGAGCCGTTGCTTTACATTGTGCAGCCAAAAGCGATGCGGGCGGCGGCGCATATGCAAGAAACGTTTATGTGGACTAGCCGAACGCAACAGGAAGAGGAAGGGAGTTCCAGCGATGAACGAGGCGGCGAGGAGGAACCGACTGAATTTTTTGCCAAAAAAGAATTCCAAGCGATGGCGCTCGACGAGCGGCTGGCCTTTTTGGCGGAGCTGCCCGGCCATTTGCCGCCGCTGAAATGCCAATTTGTCATGAAGGATAAGAGCTATGAAGGCATATTAAAGAAGTGCACGGCGACCGAGTTGACGATCGCCGATGAACAGGGAAACGAAACGGTCATCGGGCGCGCGCAGCTTCTCGCGGTGACGATGATCGGGTTTGTGCAGTAACGCATTTCCTTGCGTTGAAACGCATCTTTGCCTGAATGCGTTGCGGCGCCAGGAAAGGATGATGAGGGTTTGTTTCCTTCATTTGCTGTGGGAGTGTATTCTCATTTTTATTTTGGATGTCCGTCATTTTCTTCGTTGGCGATTTTCGATTCGTGTTAGTGTGAGCTTGCAATCGTAAAATGTTTGGTGTCATGTTTCGCTTGAGCCAATTTGCGGTTCAAATGCGTTTTAGGCGACGCGTCCAGCGTTTGTTGGTTGCCGCTTGCAATGGTAAAAGGTTTTATGTGGCGGCCGGTTTGGGGCTGTTTAGGAGCTGGGGCGCTTTTCGCGAGTTCAGTTCGCTCTGCCGCAGCTTCTTTTTGTTTGGCTGTTTGTTGATGGTCTTCCATTGATATGGCACGCTCTTTTTTGGTTTTTCCCTTTTTCGTTTTGTCGGATGACGCTGCCGCGTTCTTTTTCGAGTGGACTTTTTCTTTTGCATCCGCTTTAGGGGTTGGCCGGTTCAGTTGTTCTGTTGCATCTTCTTTCAGCGGTTCTATTGTCATGCCGGCTGCTTGTTCTTCACTCACTACAGCTTGTTCTGTTTTCTCCGCCTGCTCCCAAACTTCCAATAACTCGGAAGCGACTCGCTCCCAATGATAGATCGAAATCGCAAGCTGCCGGCCTTTTTCTCCCATTCTTCTCATCAATGATTGATCCGATAATATTTGGGCAATCTTGTTGGCAAAATCACTTGGGTCCTCCGGATTTTCTACGATAAGGCCGTTTTCATTGGCGAAAATGACTTCCGGATTGCCGCCTCTCGCGGTCGTTACGATCGGAAGGCCTGCTGCCATGGCCTCGTAGTGGACGCGCGCCAACGGTTCCTGCCATTGCGAGGTGCATACAAACAAATCAGCCGCCGCAAACCAATTTTGGATTTCATTCGGTGGGACAAAGCCTGTCGTGACAACGGGGACAGGCATTCGTTTCGCCAGTGCTCTTACATAGGCGACATAATCAGTAATGTCATTTTCGCTAAACCAGTTGCTCCCGACAATCACCAGGGCTAAGTTTTTAAATTTTTTTGACAGCTCCGGCAATGCTAGAATGAGTTTATCGACCCCTTTATTGCGCGACAGCCTTCCGGCGAACAAAATGACCGTTTTGTTTTCCAACCCATGTGCCCGCCGAATGTCGTTGCGTATTTTCTGCATTTTTGGATGATTTCCCGGCAAAAATCGTTCGCTGTCTACTCCAGAATAAATCGTGCGCAATTTTGGCGATGCCTGCGGATATAGACTGCGGATGACATTGCCAATATAATCGCTCACGGTTACGATGTAGGCCACTTCTGCGATGGCCGCCGTTGCTTCTTCTGGATCGATTTTTTCCGGTTGAAACATATCATTGTGCATACTTAACGTCATTTTGGCGTCGGGCGCTGCCTGCCGGATGGGCAGAACAAGGCGGGGGCGGTTAAAGATATGGATGAGATCGAACTTGTTCGCTTCCACATAACGAACAACGTTTTCCCGGTATATTTCAAATATTTTTCCCGGTACGCGCACGTAGCGAACGCCATGGATCGTTTCTTGCTCGGGAAGCGACGAATCGCTGATGCCTAAAACGGTAATATCATGGAATTGGCTTACATGTGGAAGAATGCCGGAAATATACGTTTGAATGGCTCCGCCGAGTACAGGGGGAACGGGGAGTTTTTCTGTACAAACCATCAAAATCCTCATATTTATCCCACTCCTTTCCAGTCATTTTCGATTTCTGCCAATACAGGCCACTTTGACTGGTCGGTTTCGACAATCGTTTGAATTAACTGTGCTGTTTGTTCATTGAGAAAAATTTCCGGTTCATAGACGACTTCTTTCATATTTTTATAAAATTCGTTTGGCATGGCCAAGTCAATCATCAAAAGCTCGTATAATTCAGGTGTGATTGGATTTGCTTCGTGGTACGCTAGAATCATTTCCCGCACCCATGTTGCATCCCATTTGTATAAATCCGCCATTGTGCCGCTAATGAGTTTTCGTAAATCACGAATCGGAAGGTCAAAGGCAACTCCGTCGAGATCAATAATCCACATTCCGTCCGCGCCCATTTGGCCGTTGGACCAACCGTAGTCTTGGTGAACCAACCCCCAATGAGCCGTTCCTTGCTTGACGAATTCAACATAGCTGGATTGCAGGAATCGTTCCATGCCTTTTCGCGCCTGTTCTTCAAATCGGTCAACTACCTCTAATAATGGTGGGCTTGCCGGCATTTCAGGGTAGTATTTGGCAATGTTCCGAAACCAGCTCATTTTCGTAATCATTTTTTCATAGTTTTTTGGCCATTTGTGCAGCCGCGAAGCCATTTCCGCCTGTTTTGGGGGGACATACCCTTTGCTTAGCCGATGGAATTCACCAAGGGCATAACAAAGCTTTCTTGCTCCTTCCAAATCCTTTGTAACTGGCGTCAACGGTTCAATCCATTCCGCCACAAACCATAGTTTTCCTCCTGCCTCGACATAACTTTTTCCATCCTTTGTTTTTACAATTGGCGGCACTCTTGCCTTGCGCACTTCCACTAAATATTCTTGTGCTCCTAGGCTGAATAGGCTCCTTGTCGGCCTCCGGTGCAGCAGCTTCAAACTTTTCGGGCCTGATTTCGTTTCGAGCTTCCAAATCGCTCCTCCCTTGTCCGGTTTTGTCGTAACGATTTGCATGTTTTGAACGGATAAATCGTAGTTTTTCAGCACTTCCTCTGCCAGCTGGATGATATACTCAGGGATAAAAAATTCATGGGTCGTTTCATCGACGAGCCATGGTTCAATAACGATGTCTTTCATGCTATCCCTCCTGTCAGGTATTTGGGAATGGACGAAGTGAAATATGTGTGATTGCTACTAGGATATGTATGGAGAACGAAATTGGACTGGGTAAGCTCATTAAATAGAGGATATTTCCCGAAGCCTCTGCAGTTTGACGAACTGGGGGGCGGCGAAAGTGTGACGAGTGGGGATAGATGCACAAGGAGCGGCATGGTTGATTTCATCGGAGAAAGAGAAAAAGGCTGTCCCGAAAACATTTCTCTTAGACAGCCCTTATTGGTTTGGGGAAAGGGAGGAACATGCTTCGATATAAACCGTTTCAAACCGCTTGGCCACATGGTGGAATTGAAATTGCTGTTCAACGAGCCTTCTTGCCTTTTTCGCCATGGTTTCCGCTTCATGTTTGTTCACAAGCATGTAATCAATCGCTTCAAAAAAAGCGTGCGGGTTTTGGTAGTCATCGATGACAAAGCCGGTCTCGCCGTGGCGGACGATTTCGGCATTGCCGCCGCGGTTGGTTGTCACGACCGGAATGCCGGCGGCCATCGCTTCGTAATGAACGCGGGCGAGCGGCTCGTGCCATTGCGAGCTGCATACAAACACATCGGCCATTAAGAGCAGTTTGGGGATATGACTGTGCGGAACGTAGTTCGTAAACAGAACGCGATCGGCCATCGGCGCCGCGAGTTCATGAAGCCAGTCGATGTATTCGCTTCGTCCGGTGTCGCCGAACCATTTTCCGCCGACGATGACAAGCGCTGCCTCGGGATGGCGGACCAAAAGGGATGGCAAGCATTGAATCAGCAAATGCGGTCCTTTTGTTTTGCTGAGTCGGCCGAGAAAGAGAACGACTTTTTTATCAGTGAGTCCGTACGCTTCGCGTTCCGCCTGGCGTATGCGCTTGCCCTCTTCTGTCCAGACGGGGATGTATTGGGAAGCATCGACTCCGGAATAAACGATTTTTACTTTCTGAGGATCGATTGGGTAACGGTTTGTCACCGTCCGTTTGATGTATTCACTGACAGCAGTCAGCAAGGTGCAGGCGTCTAGCGCCCGCTTCGCCTGCTTGGCTGTCATTTTCAGCGGGGAAAACATGTCGTTATGCAGGCTTAGCACAAAGGCGCTTTGCGGAGCCGCCGCTTGGTAATCGATGAGCGGAACAGGACGATTGAAGACGTGAACGACATCAAAGTTGTATGCGGCCAGCGCACGTGCCACATCCGTTTCATACGTGGCTTTTGGAAAACGGATGTAGTGGATGTCTCCGTCTGTCTCTTCAGGCGGCAACAGCGGGTCAGTGATCGAAAAAATAGTCAGTTCGTGGCGGCGGGCGATCAATGGAGCAATCCCATCGATCATCATTTGAATGGCCCCGCCCCGCACTGCCGGGGCGGGCAGCTTTTCCGTGCAGACATAGGCGATTTTCATAAATGCTCACCCTCATACAGCGAACGGATGTATTCGATCTCTTTTTGTAGGCCGTCCTCAAGCGTTACAACCGGCTTGTACCCAAGCAGCCGCTCCGCTTTTGTCAAGTCGGCCCATGTTTGTTTCGGCTCTCCGCGGGCGGCGGGGGTATACTGAATGATCGCTTGTTTTCCCGTCAGCGTTTCCAGCAGACGGATCACCTCATTGACCGATGTTCGTTCTTTTCCGCCGATATTGATCGTTTCTCCAATGACGCCATCCCGCTCGATTGCGGCGATTGTTCCATCAACGCAGTCAGAAATATAGGTGAAATCGCGCGATTGTGTTCCGTCGCCGAACACAATGAGCGGTTGTCCAGCGAGCAGCTGGCGGATGAAGCGGTGAAACGACATGTCCGGGCGCTGGCGCGGGCCGTAGACGGTGAAATAGCGCAAAATGACGATCGGTACGGCGAACTCGCGAAAATAGACGCGGCATAAATGTTCGCCGGTGAGCTTCGTAATGCCATATGGGGAGAGCGGGGCCGGTTCAAGCGTTTCCGACAACGGGCCGCTCCGCTCGCCGTAGACGGATGAGGTCGAAGCGTAGATGAACCGTTTGAGCGGCCGGTCTTTGCATGCCTCAAGCAACCGCTGGGTAGCGGAAATGTTGTGTGCAGCATAGGCGGCAAACTCCGTCCCCCAGCTCGTTCGCACGCCGGGCATGCCGGCTAAGTGGTAGACCGCTTCGACGTTTTGCAGCAAGGACGGCAAATCGGCTGTCAACAAATCCAGCTCAAGAAAGGTAAACCGTGGATGAGACTGCAAATGGGCAATGTTCTTCGCTTTTAGCGGCGCCGGCGTCGGTCCGAGAAAGCCGTCGACGCCAATCACATGATGCTCGTCGTTTTCGAGCAGTTTTTCGCATAAATGGGAGCCGATAAATCCGGCCGCCCCGGTGACGAGAATGTTCACGGGCGCCCCACCCCCATGTAGCGCAAACCGCTTTGTTCGACTGCATGGCGATCCAAACAGTTTCGACCGTCAAACACGAGCGTCCCATTCATCGCCGCTTTCACTTGCCCCCAGTCAAGCGTGCGGAATTCGTCCCAATCGGTGGCGATGACCAAGCCATCCGCCCCTTGGATCGCTTCGTGCACCGACTGGACTTGTGTGACGCGGGCGAGCGGCTCCGAGAGCGTTGCCTTCGGGTCGTAGGCGGCAACCGTACAGCCGTTTTCACTCAATCGGCGGATGAGCGCTTCAGCGGGGGAAAAACGCGTATCGTCTGTATTCGGCTTGAAGGAGATGCCAAGCACGGCGATCTTTTTGTCCGTCAATGGGGCAAGTTGCTCATTGAGTTTTTGGAAGCAAACGTCAAGCTGGGTGGCGTTGATGGTCTGCACTGCCTTCAGCAAATGCGGCTCCACTTGGCGCGAGCGCGCCGCATGTTCGAGCGCTTTGATATCTTTTGGAAAGCAAGATCCTCCATAGCCGAGGCCGGCCCGCAAAAAATGCGGGCCGATGCGCGGGTCGAGGCCGATCCCGCGGGCGATGTCATTGACATCGACGGCAAACGCGTCACAGATGCGCGCCATTTCGTTAATAAAGGAAATTTTGGTCGCCAAAAACGCGTTGGCGGCGTATTTGATCAGTTCCGCGCCGGTCAGGCTTGTTGTGAGGTAAGGGGCATTGATGCCGGCATACACCGCCTGCATGACGGCAAGCGATTGGTCATCATCCGGTTCGAGTCCGACGACGATTTTGTCTGGGTGAAACATATCGTAGACAGCCGACCCTTCCCGCAAAAACTCTGGGTTGGATACGATGCGGAACAACTGCGGTTTCACTCCTTTGCGGATGAGCTCGGCACGCATCCATTCATTCGTCCCCGGAGGGACGGTGCTTTTCGTGACGATCGTTTTGTACGATTTGATCGTTGTTGCCAAGCGGTCGAGCACCGCTTCAATATAGCGCAAGTCGGTGCCGCCGTCGGGCCGCGGCGGGGTGCCGACACAAATGACAACGACGGCCGCCCGTTTGATATCATCCCAGCGGCCGCTGAACGTCAGATCATTATAGTTTTTGACAATCAATTCTTCGAGCCCTGGCTCATAAAACGGAACTTCCCCGTTATTGAGCAGGCGGATTTTCCGTTCATCATGATCGATGCAATGCACTTCATGCCCAAGTTCAGCAAGGACGGCAGCGGTGGTTAGTCCGACGTAGCCAGCGCCAATGATGCAAATGTTCATCCTAATAGGCCTCCTTCGTGAAATCTCCGGCTTTTATAGCGTATTAACAGACAAGCGTGGTTTGCTACATGGCAAGCGCCTAAAACGCTGGAAATGGTGCGGTCTATTTTCGGCGGACAACCTTTCTGCTGTTTGGAAAGGAAAGGGGAAGAATTAAGCAACAAAGGGGGTGTCCCAAAAGGATCGGGACACCCTCTTTCGTCTCTATATATACGTACTGACCGCTTCTTCCGCACTATATTTTGTGTCTATCCTGAAGGCAGACAGCCTTTTGGGTCAGCCCCTTTTGATGAACTCATCATACAACCGCTCCTGCACCTTGATTTGTTTCGTGATATCAAACCGCTGTTCAATCACTTTGCGCGCTTTTTTCGTGAAGGATGGAATTCGTTCCGGATGTTCCAGAAAAAAGCGAATGCCGTTCGCTAGCTCAATATCGTCTCTTTCTGGTGCGAGATAGCCGGTGCGTTTGTGTTCGATCAATTCGGGGATGCCGGCGTGATTCGTTGAGACGACCGGCAGTCCGCTTGCCATCGCCTCTTTCAACACGTTGGGGATGCCTTCGATGTCTCCGTCTGAAGCGGTCTCGCTCGCCAGGCAAAATAGATGGGCGCGTTCCATTTCGCGGGCGATTGAAGCGGCATCCATGGCACCCAGCAGGTCGACAAACGGATCGAGCTTCAGCTCGCTGACAAGCCGGCGGATGTTTTCTTCCTCTTTGCCGCTGCCGATGATGCGGAGGCGGCAGCGCGGATGAACCGCATGCACGCGCCAAAAGGCGCGCACGAGCGTTAAAAAGCCTTTTTTCTCGACGAGCCGGCCGATTGAGAGAATGATGATGTCTCCGTTCTCAGGAATCGTCCGCTCTCGGTACGGAAATAAATCGAGCTCGATGCCGCCGTAGAGAACTTGGATTTTTTCCGGCGGAAAGCCTAGTGTAGTCAGTTCATTGGCAAGATAGCGGCAGACAGGAAGAAAGAGCGCCCCGTGCTGTTTGAGCAAATTGTACCGTTTTTGATTGCGCCGCAAACTTTGATGCTTCGCCGATCCATCGCGGCCGCGGATGCTGACGACAAGCGGAATGCGATGGGCGATGCAAAGCGGAAGAATTTCGACGGCATGCTTTCCATGGTGAGCGTGAATGGCGACAATATTTTGTTCTTTGGCGAAGCGGCCGAAATCGTCGATGTCGTTGAGGTGATAATAGTTGATGAGAGGAAACGGATGGCTGCCGTCATCGGCGAATGACCCGATCATGATCGGGCGGTATTTTTTTAAATGAACCATTTGGTTGTAAATAAAACGTTGATTGATTTTCATTTTTTCATGAAGAAAGTGGGCGATCGTTTGTTTCATTTTTCTCTATCCCTCGCTTTTGAAAAAATCGGACAAGAATGCGAATTTTTTTGTTTCCTGTTCGGCGAGGCGGGTGAGCAAGTTCAAGGACGCTGGGCTGTTTACCGCCCGCTTTTGCTTTTCTTGGCCGACCGTTTCGCTGTAAAACACGTGCGGAAACATGGCATCAGCTAAATAGACCCTTTTGTATGGAGCATACAGGGAACAAACGGAGAAATAAAGGTCAAATAGCAACTTCGTTCGTTTTACCGCATCGTCTTTCGGGTTTTTCGTCAAAGAAATAAGCAAAAAGCGAAAATCATCAAGCGGAAGACCATAGTAGGCGAGGTCAAAGTCGATCATGATGACTTCGTGGTTTTCCGCCAATAAAAGGTTGTTGCTGTTGTAATCCCCGTGGCAAATGGCCTTTCGTTCTTTCGCTGTGCGGCAAAAATCAGCTAGATTGCTTTTTTCAAGCCATGCATAACTTTGATTCGCGATTCCAGCCATCTGTTCCATTATATGAGAAAGAGTGTCACTATGATCGATGGCCTTTGCCTGCTCCTCTAACTGTGCTGCTTTTTGCCGATGTGCGCTCAGCACGTCTTTTGGCTCCGGAAACGATGAAGGGCAGGGGCCGATCCAATCGGCAAACAGACTGTGAGCATGAAAGCGGGCGAGCCCTTCGATCCGTTGTTGGAAAGAGGGCTTCGTTCCGCTTGGGACGATGTAGTCCATCAAATAGTAGTAATGGCCTTTTCGGTGGATGTAATATTGGTCTGTTTTCGTTTGGAAGATTTTTGGGACATGAAATCCTTCTTGGTACAGCTTGGAATGAAGCAAAATCGGAAAATTCGTTTTGTCTTCGCTCAGCCGTTTCAGCACGTACCGTTCCCTCGTTTTTTTGTTTTGCACAAGCCATACTTTTTTTTCTTTCAGTTCCTTCATGATATCGACTTCAGTTCCAGTCAGGTCGTAACGGCTTAAAATGTCAAACAACAAGCGAGATCGTTTCGAAGCCAAGATCAGTTCCTCCTAGCATCCATTGTCGATTGGTAAAAGTGTATGTAATACGAGAAGAGAATGTATAGACAAGCGCACTAGTCAATGAGAAAACGGCGCCGCCAAAAAAATAAGCGCCGGCCGCGTTGGTTGGCGTCAGCCGGCTGTGCTTTCTTTCTTGGTTATTCTTCCTCGTCATCCGAATCAGCGGATGAAGCCGGCCGCATGGAAACAGGGAGATCGATTGCGGTGATCGCGGCCGCATCGATCGCAAGGGAGCGCCCCCCGTCTTTATAAAAGCGGTCAACCAATAGCGAGACGCTGTTCGTCCGCGGCTCGAAGCCGAGAAAAAGCGCATTGTAATGCGTCTCGTTGGTGGTGTGCACGTTAACCTCAGTGTTGAGTGGAAGCGCGGCCAGCTGTTCGTAAAGAGCACGGGGAAGGCGGGGTCGGGTTGGGCGTCGGTTGAAAAAGACATGGTACATCGCGTCGCCTCCTTTCTTGTCCCTTGTGTTAAAAACCTATACTCCATCATATGATTGGCTTAGGAGAGCGTTTGGGCAAACGTCCGCGTCAAAGAGAATTCACTGGCTGCCAAGTTGGAACGACGGAGAGGTAATCGGTTTTTTAGCGGTCATGACCGACGGAAAGGGGGAGGGGAGCATGGACGATCCATTTTCATTTGTCCTTCTTTGTTTAGCCAGCTTTCGCCTGACACGGCTGATTGTATATGATGCGATCACCGCCTGGATTCGCCGTCCATTTCACGAATGGACGGAGCAGGAACTTCCAGACGGAAGCAAACAAGCATTTCTTTCTTTCAAGGGAGGCGGGCTGCGTCGCTGGTTTGGCGAACTGCTGAGCTGCTACTGGTGCACGGGGATCTGGTGTGCGGCGTTTTGTTATACTGGCCTAATGCTTTGGCCGAATGTTTTTGAGCCGCTCATTATGCTTCTAGCGATTGCCGGCGGGGCGGCGATCATGGAGACGATCGTCAGTAAATGGCTGTCGTAAGGAGAAAGGCGGCTATTGAGATCATGACACAGCCAATGAGGGATGCCGGCGGGCGTCGTTTTGGTCAAAAAATGGACAGCGAACCGCTGATGCTGGTTGGGCAACGTTCGCTGAAGGAATGGCTGGCGGTGTGGATGGAAGTCGTCAAGCCGTCGTCAGCCGGTGATGCCAAAACAGCAGCGCAGCTTGTCGGGATGACGTTGATGGAAGGAAACGTCCAACTCCTATTGTTTGAAATAGGAAATAGCGGAGCCGGCCCAAAACGGCCGGCCCAAACAGCAGGTGCGCCGCTGGCCGGCATGAAGGCGGAAAACGAGCGGGTCACCATTGAATGGCAATATGGTTGGCGGCAGGAACGCCCTTTGGCAGTTCTGCGCAATACACGAATCCATCAACCGTCAATGAGCGGGCATTGCTGGACGGGGGAACAGTGATTTCAAACTGGGAAAAGCGCCGCTCCTCGCCTGGTTCAAGCGGGGCGTCATAAAGCGGGGCAAGCCAGTATTCCCCGCTTTGCCGCACTTTTTCCCGCCAGTTTTCTTGGGTGAACGTCCAGCTTTCCGCGCTATTGGAGATCAGCGCTTCCTGCTCGGCCCGTCCGCTGTTTGGCAAAACAATTTTCCCGCTGAGCACCGCCGTTTTTGGAGGCGAAAGGCGGAGACAGACAATCAAATGGTGAAGCGGCGCTGTTCCGTGATTGCGAATGATGAAATCGCCGATGATGGTCAGCTCCTCCTCATCAAGATGCGTCGGAACGACGACAGAATAGTGAAACAACGCTGACACGGCAGCAGCTCGTTCAAACGCTGGTGTCTGTGTCTCTTTTGAGGTGTTATATCGCGTTTCTTCCAGTGCAATTTCACACAACAGAAGCTGGCGTTCCAAGGCGGCGATTTTTTTCTTGTACGTTTCAACGTTGGTTGTTTCTGCTTCACGCAGCTTCTCTTTCAAATAGGCGCTGCGCATTTTTTCCTTGGCCAACTCGGCCTCCAGTTGCTGCACTTGTTGCCGGCATGAGGCTGCTTCTGACCGGTAGTGGATGATTTGTTGCTGCAGACGGAGATGTTGGTCGTTTTTGTTTTTCATACGGTTTCCACCCCTTCCATTCTCATCTTATGTATCCATTGCGGGTGCATGCCATATAAAAAAGGCTGTTGTTGGAACAACAGCCTGAACGGTGCAGGACGCTACATGGCCGGGAATACGTCCGGGCATTGCGGCGGGAATTTGGTTGTCGGGCAAAGCACGGCTTCGGCCAATTCTTCGCGCGGTTGGCAGAAACGAGCTTCGACTTCGATTTTGACATCAGCTTCCACTTGGACTTCAAGGCATAAGGTGATGGAAACATCAAGTTGTGCAAAGTTGTCTGTGCAGACTAGGCTCGTGTCGCATTCGAAGAACGAAATATGGCAGTTGAGCTGCGTGCCTTCCGGGGCGCACAAGATGAACGTTTGTGCTGTAGCGAACGGAATTGGCTTCGATTGGCAAATGACCGTGCCGGCTGGGCTGACAATTTGCACGACGACATGCCCTTTGATGAGCGCTTTGACTTTTTGCAACGTCACCGTTTCCCCAGAAGGAAGGGTGACGTTTACGGACTGCCGGCCGTTTGGCTGCGTAATTTCCTGGCAAATCAATGCGTCCTGGTCAACGACCGAGTCGATCGGGTTTCCGTCGGCGTCTGTCAGGAAGCAGCGGATTGTCAAGTGTTGCGGGTTTGTATGTTGCGCTCCCAAAAAATCGCAAATTGTTCCTTCCCGCCGGCAGTGGTCCATCGGGAAAATCGCTTCCAAATCCTCGCCGCTGAAGCTTCGCAATGGCACATCGACTTGGCGCGTCACCCAGTCGTAAATTTTGCGCGTTCTGATGCATACTCTTTCTGTATCGCGACGGTGATGATGACCCATTTTCTTCGTTCCTCCTATCGTTCATTTGTTCCCCAACGCCTGGTGGTTTGGGACTACTGTATACTATGGAACGGCTTAGGTAAATGTGTTGGGACAGATGCGGATTTTTTGCTGGTGGGTGCAGACAACGATGAATCAAAGGGGGAGATGTCGAATGATGAAAGACAAACACGGGGCGATGAACGCAGAGAGAAGGGGGATGGGTGAACAGCGGCTCGCTGAGCGAATGGCTGAACTGGAGCGCCGGCTGAAAGAGGTGGAAGCCGAAAACATTGTGTTAAAGGAACTGGCTTACCAAAGCGCCAAGCGCTACGAGCAGCTCAAACAGCTGGCGAAGGAAAATGACGAGCTTCGCCGCCAGCTGCTGCAATCGCCATGGAGCGAAAAAACGGGCAAGACGGATGAGGACGAACGGCCGGACAGCTGGTTTTTCCGCACACTGAGGCAAGAAAATGCCATCATGCCACACCCGGAGCGAAACGAAAAATGAGAGGCACCCTTGGCTCGCCAAGCCATACAATAGCAGTAGCCGCTCGCTTTTCCTCTCGCCGTTGAACTTTGCTTTATATTGCTCTGACTGGAGAAGAGTTTGCAAATAGTTGATCGGCGAGGGCTACACTTTTTCGGGATGGAGGGATGAGGAATGAAGAAGCCAACTCCGTCGAAACCGGTGACAAGGGTGCTTTCTTCGACAACGCAGCCTGTGCGGCGTCCGAGCGGATGCGGATGCGGTCGGCCAGCCGTCATCAAGAAGAAATAACGGAAATCCGTGAGAGATGCCTATACTTCGCTTCGCCTCCTTGCATAGTCTAACAGTGCAACTAGGCGAAAGGAAGGGGGGGAAGGGCATGTCGGATCGGAAAAAAGCGAAAGTGATTCATGTCGATAAATTGATCATTCATGCCGATGACATCGTCATTATGCCGCGCGGCCGCATCCGCGATCCGTGGTTGTTCCCGCACCGCGATGATACGGAAATGGAAGCCGTTGAAGATGTGCGGGACCGGGATAAGGAAGAACATGGTGAAGGAGGCCATGATCGAAACGAAGGAGAACGGAGACCGTTCTCGTGGATCTAGCCATAAAGCAAATGGGGGACGCAAACGGTGGAGCGTTTTAAAAATTACGGGCTTTGGCTCGGGGTCGGGTCGTTTGTCGTACTGGCGCTGGAGACGTTTGGCGTCGACATCGACCTTGGCAAGTATGAACAGTTGTATCATGCGTTATTAAGCATTTTGGTGATGGCCGGCATTTTAAACAACCCGTCGCTTGGCCGCGGTTATTCCGATAAAGTTGATAACAAGTCGTAAACCGCATGGGCGCCTGCAGAAGGCGCCCTTTTCGTGCCCGGAAAGGCTGGAAAGGCGGCAGAACGTTTTGCAGAAAATGACAATTATAATTTGGCGGCGAAAAACCATTCTAAACATTGTCACCACCAATCTTACACCATATAAGGAGGACATGAATCATGACGGTTGCAACACAAGTGAAACAAACATTGGCGGGGTTAAAATCGGCTCAAGCGAGCTTCGAAACGTTTGCTTTGCAAACCGAAAACCAAGCCGCGAAACAGCTTTACCAACAAGCTGCCCAACAAACGCAGGCGGTCATTGATTTGGTGAACTCGCGCATGCAAGAAATTCAAAACGAAGAGCCACAATATAAACAACAATAACCTTCGCTGAAGCGAATGGGATGGTTCAGGCGGAAAGGTTGGCACAGCACGCCAACCTTTCCCGACTTGGCGGAAATACATAAAAACGAATGGGTTGATGAAGATGAAAAAATGGTGGTTGGCGGCCGTCGTTGCGATGATCGCGGTCGGCGGCTGCGCCAAAGAAGAAACGGAACAAAAACAATCGCTGCAAGGGGCAAACCTGCTGAGAACCCAAACGTCCGGGACGGCGAAACATGCGGAGCTGAACCAAGGTCCGGCCGAGCGGGCGGCCAGCTATTTGCGCGGGCGCGACGATGTTCGGGACGTGGTGGCGGTCAACAGCGGGGATCGGTTGCTCATTGCTTATCAAATTCCCCATATGAAGCGGTGGAGTCGAAAACAAATTGAGAAAGACATTGACCAAAAACTGCGCGACCTGTTTCCTGGCTATGATGTTGTTTCCTCGAGCGATTTGAAAATTTTTTGGAAGACGAAGGAATTAAAAGCCAACATGGACAATCGACGCTGGGATGAACGAAAAGTCAATCGGGAAATCAGGCGCATTGAAAAGCTAAGCAAAGAGCAAACATAAGAGGTGTCATTATGGCGAATGAAAAACGGAAAAAGCTGACCCCGGTTCAGCAGGAATATCATTTATTCGAAAAAGAGCGGGAAACGAAGCGCCCTATCGTTCGCAACTGTGTTTGCGCGTTTCTCGTTGGCGGAATCATTTGCACGATCGGGCAGGCGATCTCTTATTTCTATATGTACTTCTTTGATTTCACCGAGCAAACGGCAGGCAATCCGACGGTGGCGACGATGGTCTTTTTGTCGATGATTTTAACTGGGCTTGGCGTTTATGACCGGATCGCTCAATTCGCTGGGGCGGGAAGCGCCGTGCCGGTGACAGGGTTTGGCAACGCCGTCATCTCGGCGGCGATTGAGCACCGGACGGAAGGATTTGTGTTAGGCGTCGGCTCGAACATGTTCAAGCTCGCCGGATCGGTCATCTTGTTCGGTACGTTTGCCGCCTTTGTTATCGCCCTTGTCAAAACGATTGCGACCCAGTGGGGGGGATTGTAATGCTGAAAGGGCACCGCACATGGGTGTTTGCGAACAAGCCGGCAATCATCGCAACAGCGGCGGTCGGCGGGCCGTTTGAGGCGAACGGCCGCCTCGCGGAAGACTTTGATCTTCTTCACGAAGATTTATGGCTCGGAGAGGAGTCGTACGAGAAGGCGCACCGCGTGCTCATGGAAGAAGCAGCGTTTCAGGCGATGGAAAAAGCCGGCCTAGAGAAAGAAAACGTGCAATTTCTCATCGCCGGCGACTTGATCAACCAAATGACCCCGACAAGCTTTGCTGCCCGAACGCTCGGCATGCCGTATCTCGGTGTTTTTGGCGCCTGTTCCACTTCGATGGAAGGGCTGGCGCTAAGCGCTTTTATTACCAACTACGGCGGGGCAGATTATATATTAACCGGAGCCTCAAGCCACAATGCTGCCGTCGAAAAACAGTTTCGTTACCCGACGGAATACGGCGGGCAAAAGCCGCCGACGGCGCAGTGGACAGTAACGGGAGCTGGCGTGGCGATCGTCAGCCCGAAAGGGGACGGGCCGCGCGTGACCGCGGCGACGATCGGCCGCGTTGTGGATATGGGGCTTGCCGACCCGTTCAACATGGGTGGAGCGATGGCGCCGGCGGCGGTCGATACGATTGAGGCGCATTTGCGCGACATGCAAATCGATGCATCGTATTACGATTTGATCGTCACCGGCGATCTAGGGCGAATCGGACGCCAAGTCTCCCTTGACTTGCTGCGTCAGCACGGCATTGACATCGATGAAGAGTGCTACCAAGATTGCGGGCTGCTCATTTACCGCGATGGGCAGCCGGTTTTGTCCGGCGCAAGTGGGGCGGCTTGTTCCGCTGTCGTCGTTTACGGGCATCTCATCAAACGGATGCGGCGCGGCGAGCTGAAGCGCATTTTGGCAGTCGCGACAGGAGCGCTATTGTCGCCGCTATCGTTCCAGCAAAACGAGACGATTCCATGCATCGCCCACGCGGTGGCGATCGAGTATGGAGGTGAGGCGTAGCGTGTTGTCTATGTTTTTTTGGGCGTTTGTCGTCGGCGGGCTGATTTGCGTGATCGGGCAAATTTTGATGGATGTGTTTAAACGGACACCTGCACATACGTTGACGATTCTCGTCGTCGTCGGGGCGATTTTGGATGGATTCGGTTTGTATGAGCCACTCATTGATTTTGCCGGCGCCGGGGCGACGATTCCGATTACGAGCTTTGGAAACGCGCTCGTTCACGGCGCGATGCAAGAGGCGGAAAAACACGGCATTATCGGCGTATTGACCGGCATGTTTGAAGTGACGAGCGCCGGCATCTCAGCGGCGATCGTCTTTGGGTTTATCGGGGCGCTCTTGTTCCGCCCGAAAGGATAGGAGGGATCTTCCATGACCGTTGCTTCGCAGGTGAAACAAACGTTGGCGAGCTTAAAAGGCATTCACGCTGGGCTGCAACAGCTGGCGCTCACTTCCCAGGATGAAACGGCGCAGCGGACGTTTCATGAAGCGATGCTTGCGACAGAGGAGATCATCGCGGACATCAAAGACCGGATCGGCCGGCTCGAGTTCGAAGAGCCGCAATACCACGGAAAGTAAGGAGCATGATCGATGCCTATATGGTTAGAAACCGCCATTCGTTCGATTTGCATTTTAATCGGGTTGTTTGTGATCACCCGCATTCTCGGCAAAAAGCAATTATCAAAATTGTCGTTTTTTGAATACATCGTCGGCATTACCGTCGGCGATATCGCTGGAACGATGTCGGTCGATTTAGGAATTTCGTTGCAAGAAGGCATCACCAGCATTTTGATTTGGTCGCTGTTTCCAGTGGCTGTCGCTCGTCTCTCGCTGCGCAACAAGAAATTTCGCGATTTTGTCGAGGGCAATTCCACGGTTTTTATTAAAAACGGCAAAATTTTAGAGGAAAATTTGAAACGGGAGAAATATACGGTTGACGAGCTGCTCGAACAGCTGCGCAAAAAAGATGTGTTCCGCGTCGCCGACGTCGAGTTTGCGGTGCTTGAGCCAAACGGCGACTTGAACGTGTTGCTGAAGCGGGAAAAGCAGCCGCTCACCGTTGGAGATGTGTTCCCAAACCCGCCGCGGGAAAAAGAGCCGCAAACGGTCATTATGGACGGCATGATTTTGGATGAGCCGCTCGCTACGATGGGGCTTGGCCGCGGCTGGCTGAAGGAACAGCTTGACAAACAAGGAGTGGCGATTGAAAATGTGTTTCTCGCCCAAGTCGATTCATACGGACAGCTGACGATCGATTTGTACGATGATAAGATCCAAATTGCCGAGCCACAGGAGAAAAAGCTGCTCTTGGCCGCGATGAAAAAAGTGCAGGCTGATCTGGAGCTGTATGCGTTGCAGACGAATTCCGAAGAGGCGAAGGCGCTGTATGAACGAAACGCCGCAAAAATGGCAGAGCTTGTGCAAAAAGTCGAACCGCTCTTGCGAAACTGATGACACAGGAGGAAAAGACGATGGAAGACAAACGGACAAAAACGACGGATGAGGAAATTCAAATCCAATTGAAAACGAACGACCGCTCCGAGCGGACGCGGACGACCGATGAGGAAATTTCGATTGAATTGATGTTTGACAGCCCGCAGCTGACGCGCCAGCCGAAAGACTACGACGAAATCGAATATTGACGGCTTCCGTTTCCACAATCGGCGATCCATAAGGAGCTGTCTGTTCATTCGCATTGGCTGTCCGGGAAGGAAAACTTCCTTCTCGGACAGCCTCTTTTTGTTGCCCTTCTTCTCTGGCGACGCAAGGGCGCCGCCCCGCCTTACTCCGGCAGAGACTGCAAAAAGGCGCGCACTTCTTCCGGCGTTTTCGCATCGGCGCTATGCAGATGGGCGATTTTTTCCCCGTTTCGGAACACAAGAAGACTTGGAATGCCAAGCACTTGGTACTTCTCACCAAGATCTGGAAACTGGTCTCGGTCGATTTCGAACCAGTCGTACTGCCCGTAATCGCGGATGATGTCATCGATGAACATGTTCAGGCGCACGCAGTCCGGACACCAAGTTGTGTAAAACTTCATAATCGCTGGCTTATCGCCGGAAATGGCCGCCTCGAATTGCTCAACTGTTTCAATTTGTCTCACATTCGTTCCCTCCCTTTCATGTTGCCGTTCATCTTTACTTTACCATATGGCAAGGCAAAAAAGAACGGGGACGCCTTCACCTCGGGCAGTCGTTTTTGCATACAACAGTAAGAAAGGAGGGGAAAGTGTGAGCAAAGAGTTGGAAAAAGCGCTCGAAAATTGGGTGGCGTCGCGCAAAGAAGGGCATGAAACGTTCATCCGCCTGTTTGAACAATGGGGAAAGGACTTTAACAAACAGCTGCAAGAAATCGAAAAATTGAACAATGGATTTTTAAAAAGTGTACAAGGCAACTTGGACTACATCGAGCAATGGTTTGCGAAGAAGGAGCGGGAATTTGCCGAGCTGTTCCGCCGATTTGGATGACAAAATGGCCTTTGCGCCCATACGCCCCGCTAAGCCGGTGAATACGATACAGTAAACGGAGAAGGAGGTGCACATTATGATGGGCTTCTGCGGTTATGGTTATCCTTACGGCTACGGCTATGGCGGTGGCTATGGCGGTGGCTTTGTGTTGATTGTCGTGTTGTTCATCTTGTTGATTATTGTCGGCGCGGCGTTTGTCGCTTAATGAGAAAAACGGATTCGGTACGGGCCGTTTCGGCGCCACGGAACGGCTCGTATTTTTCTTTCTTTCATGCACGCCGAAGCGGCGGCGTCATACGATATAGCAGGGAGAAGGAGGCGGAACGATGGATCAGCAATTTTTTAAAAACATCGAAAAGAAAACAGGTGTCAATATGAAAGACGTTTTTGAGCTCGCCAACTCGCTGCAAAACGCCAATTTCAGCGACGAAAAAACGGTGCGCCAAGTCGTGAAACGGGTGGCGCAAATCGCTAATCGAAAAGTGCCAAAGGAGCTCGAAGACCAAATCGTCAAGGCCATCGTCCATAACGGCAAGCAAATTGATTTCAATACGATTGCCAATATGCTGAACAACAAAAAATAAGCGAAAGGGAGCTTGCGTGTGCACAGCTCCCTTTTTTGCCCTCTCTGCCTAAGCAAAAGAAAAGGTTTCTGCAGATCCCCTGGCACTTGATGCCATGTAGGCGAAGGACGCTCAATCAGCTGGTTATTCGAGCGATTTCACCATTGTCACATGTGGGATGCCAGCGTCCATAAAGACACCGGAGACGGTCGTGTAGCCGAGCTTTTTGTAAAACGGTTCCGCGTGCGTCTGGGCGTTCAGTTTCGCCGTTTTCGCCCCTTTTGTTTTCGCCAGCTGTTCGATCGCTTCCATCACCATCCGTCCGGCGCCGCGGCCGCGGTAGGACGGCAGGACGCAAATGCGCTCGATTTTGCCGACGCCTTCGTCAATGAAACGGAGTCGCCCAGCACCGACCGGTGTTTGGCCATCATACAGGACGAGGTGGAACGAGTCGTCCTCGAATGCGTCGATTTCCTCGTCTTCCGGCACGTTTTGCTCCTCAATGAATACGAGCCGGCGGACGCGCAAGGCGTCTTCGTACAAAGCGCGATCTTGCGTTGTGCCAATCGCAATGTTCATCTCAGACCGTTTCCTTTCCTCCGACGATAAACGTTTCATAGACGGTCCACGAGCCGTTTTCCAGCTGATAGAGAAGATGGAAGCGGTCGACGGTCTCCTCGAAGTGCACATCTTGCAGCTTCAGCTGGCTGTAGACGTCCGCATATTCTGCGCCCGGCAAATCGCGGCCGATCGTAATGTGAGGTACGAACACAAACTCCGGCTTTCCGGCGAACAAGCCGCTGTGCAGTTGTTCATGAAGGCGCTCGAGCACGTCGTTTGGCTCCACCTTCAAATAAATGATGTTGCTTGTCGGATAAAACGAGCTGAATTTCGTCACTTTGATCGGAATGGGAGGTGTTTCCGCCGCAATGCGGCGCAACTCTTTCGCCATTTTTTTTATTTGCTCCTCATCCGCTTCAAATGGGTATTTCAGCGTAATATGCGGGGGGATGAGGGCGTAATGGCTGTCGTACCGTTTCCGGTACGAGTTGGCGAAGTCTTGAATCCGTTTTGGCGGAAAGATCACAATGCCGTACTTCATTTTGTTTTCCCTCCTTGAACCAGTTCTTTTTCCACGCGCAGGAAACGCACGGAATGGATGCGGCGGCTTCGACATCTTTGAAGTTGCTCCGTTTTGTCCTATAACGATAAAACAGCGGCTACGGCTCGGGGGACATCCGGCTGCCAATACGTCCACGCATGACCGCCTTCGAACTCATGGTACGTATAAGCAAACCGTTTTTCCATAAACAAGTCCCGCGCCATTCGATTCGGGGTGATAAAATCGCGCACATGGCCATCCGTCGTTTTCACCGCTGTTTCCTCTGTGCCAACAGAATGGTAAAGCGAAAGGAGCGATGGATCGCGGAATGAGCGGATGCGCGCCAATACCGAGTCATCGATATAGGGGGACTGCATGGCGATTTTCCCAAATGTATGCGGATACAACAACCCGGCTAGAAGCGACACCGTTCCGCCGAGCGAATCGCCGATCAGCGCCCGGCCTTTGCCCATTTGGTATGTCGGCAGTTCGCGGTCCAAAAACGGGACGAGTTCATGGGCTAAAAAACGAAGGTATGCTTCGTGCTTTCGGCCTTCCGGGTGGTATTTCTCGTAGCGGTCGTTGACGTTCCGATACGGGATGCCGACGACGATCGTCCGGTCGATTGTTCCTTCTGCCATCAGCGTTTCGATGACGGTTTTCATTTTTCCATACATAAAATAATCTTTGCCATCTTGCGCGATTAATAAAGAATATTTGTAAAGCGGCGAAAAATTGCTTGGCAAGTAGACGAGCAGTTCGATTTCTTCTTGCAGCTCCCTGCTGTAAAGCGTATAATCGCGCATCGTTCCTGTTGCTGTCGCCATGACCATCCTCCATGAAAGCGTAAGTTCATCTGTTATTGTAACATATTTGCGCCAAAAGATGTTAACGAAGGGCTCGAATTTTTTGCGAATTTGCCGAATCGTGCCATTCACAAAAAAATGGCTTGCAAAAACGGGGGGAATGCGCTACATTTTTTATTAAAATTAGAAAAATTGAATACGCGTCTCATTCTTATCAAGAGAAGCGGAGGGAACTGGCCCAATGAAGCTTCAGCAACCAGCCGCCCGGCGGCCAGGTGCTAAATCCAGCGAATTGAGCATTCAATTCGGCAGATAAGAAGAAGCATGACCATGTGCGTATGGAAAAGTCTTCTTCTTAGAAGACTTTTTTTATTTACTCAAGCGGCCGCTCCCTCAACCGAGGGGCGTCGAGGATCAAGGCCCTCGGCCGCTGCCCGACAGACAGCGGCGCTTCGTTGGGCGTCAAATGGTCGGCCGTTGATCCATGATGGAATTTTCAGCAGAAGGAGAGAGATGAGATGGAGAAACTGGAGACGTTGTTAGCGCAAATTGGCAATCGGAGCGAAACGGTGACGGGGACGGTCAACCCGCCCGTCTATTTCTCGACCGCCTACCGCCATGCTGGCATCGGAGAGTCGACCGGGTTTGACTACATCCGCACCGGCAACCCAACGCGCAAAATCGTCGAAGAAGCGATCGCGAGACTGGAAGGCGGCGACCAAGGCTATGCGTTCAGCTCCGGCATGGCCGCCATTCAGACGGTGCTCGCCTTGTTTGAGAGCGGAGACGAGTTTCTCGTATCGGCCGACCTTTACGGCGGCACGTACCGCCTGTTTGAGCGCGGCTGGCGCAAGTACGGTCTTGGGTTTCATTACGTTGACTTTGCTGACCTCGATGCAGTGGAAGAAACGATAACGGAAAAAACGAAAGCCATTTTCTTGGAAACGCCGACGAACCCATTGATGCAGGAGACGGATATTGCCGCTGTCTCCGCGCTTGCCAAACGGCATGGGCTTTTGTTGATCGTTGACAACACGTTTTATACACCGGTGCTTCAACGCCCGATCGAACAAGGCGCCGATATTGTCATCCACAGCGCCACGAAATATTTAGGCGGCCATAACGATGTGCTGGCTGGCCTTGTCGTCGCCAAGGGCGAGGATCTCTGTCAACGCTTGGCCGAGTACCAGAACGCCATCGGCGCGGTGTTGTCGCCGTTTGATTCATGGCTGCTCATTCGCGGGATGAAAACGTTGGCTCTCCGGATGCGTCAACATGAAGAAAACGCCAAGCGCATCAGCGCCTTTTTGCGCGAACATGAAGATGTGACTGACGTCCTGTACCCAGGGCGAGGAGGGATGCTGTCATTCCGGATTGCCGATGAAAAGTGGGTGAACGGGTTTTTAAAAAGCTTGCGCCTCATTACGTTCGCGGAAAGCTTAGGCGGAGTTGAAAGCTTCATCACGTACCCGGCGACGCAGACGCATGCGGACATTCCAGAGGAAATCCGCATCCAAAACGGCGTCTGCAACCGACTGCTCCGCTTCTCGGTCGGCATCGAACATGCGGATGATTTAATCGCCGACTTGGCGCAAGCGTTCAAACACATGAAAGAGGTGTAAGCGATGGAACGGGAATGGTCGTTTTCAACGAAACTGCTCCATAATGAATGGAAAGTCGATCGCCACACGGGAGCGGTGAGCGTGCCGATCCAGCATGCCTCCACGTTCCATCAGTTCGATTTCGATTCATTCGGCAAATACGACTACAGCCGCTCCGGCAACCCGACGCGCGAGGCGCTCGAGGAAACGATCGCGGCGTTAGAAGGCGGCGTGCGCGGATTCGCCTTCGCTTCTGGCATGGCGGCCATTTCGACGGCGTTTTTGCTCTTGTCCCGAGGCGACCACGTCCTCGTGACTGAAGACGTCTACGGCGGCACGTACCGGATGATCACGGAAGTGTTGACCCGCTTTGGCATCGAGCATACGTTTGTCGATATGACCGATTTAAACGCAGTGGCCGAAAACATCCGACCGAACACGAAAGTCATTTATATGGAAACGCCGTCCAACCCATTGTTAAAAGTGACCGATATTCAAGGCGTCGTCAAACTGGCGAAAGCGCACGGCTGTTTGACGTTCTTGGATAATACGTTCATGACGCCGGCGCTGCAGCGGCCGCTTGACCTTGGCGTCGATATTGTCCTTCACAGCGCCACGAAATTTTTAGCCGGCCATAGCGACGTCGTCGCCGGATTGGCCGTGGTGAAAGATGAAGAGTTGGGAAAAGAGCTGTACAAACTGCAAAACGCATTTGGCGCTGTCCTTGGCGTCCAAGATGCGTGGCTTGTGCTGCGCGGATTAAAAACGCTCCACGTCCGGCTGAAGCAGTCATCTGAATCAGCGGCCGCCATCGCCCAATATTTGGCTTGTCACCCAAAGGTCGAAGAAGTGTATTATCCGGGGCTCGAGAACCACCCAGGCCATGACATCCAGCGCCATCAAGCGGACGGGTTTGGCGCCGTGCTGTCGTTCCGCTTGGCCGATGAAGAAGCGGCCCGGACGTTCGTCCGCAACGTCCGCCTGCCCGTGTTCGCCGTCAGCCTTGGGGCGGTCGAGTCAATTTTATCGCACCCAGCGAAAATGTCGCATGCGGCGATGCCAAAAGAAGAGAGGCTCCGGCGCGGCATTACCGACGGCTTGTTGCGGCTGAGCGTCGGGCTTGAGGATGTCAACGATTTGATCGCCGATTTTGAGCAGGCGTTGTCGTTTGTCAATGAGCATCCATCGGTCGTTCCGACGCGGTAACGACAAAGGTATGCATCGTTTCGGCGGATGCATACCTTTGTTTTTTTCGTTACACTTCCCGAACAAAGTTGACGGCTGTCAGCGGAATGAGCACCGTGCGCGTTTCCCGCTCGTATCCGCCCGCTTCCGCCCTAAGCTCGATCGTTCCGTCCTCGACATCGGTGAGTCGTCCCTCTATTAAGTTGTTGTCCGTCGCGACTTGGATCGTTTCCCCGATGAGGCGGCGGAGCTGCTCTTCGAATGTGGTCGCAAAGTCCATTGTCTCCTCCCTCCTTTCAGTCTAAAAGGCCGGTGATTTAAGGAGAAATACTGCTCTCCAACAGTGTTTCTCAAATTGAAAAAACTTGCAACACCATCACTTCATTCCTTGTGATTTCTCATAAATCGAGCGAATCCATTGTTTTTCATCAGCCTTCTAAACGGGTGATGGCTTGAATGCTGGCAAACGGAATGTAAACGAAACGCCCGAGCGCATCCTCAAGCACGGCATAATCGTTTCGGACGGCGATGACTGTGCCGCTCACCGGGCCGAAATTGACCGTAATTTCTACTCTCTCCCCAATCAAGTCCTCGAGCTCGTCGCCAATATCTTCCGCGGGTGGCGCCCCTGTGCGCAACTCGGTCAAAATGGCTTGCAACAGTTCGCGCTCGTCCTCCAAAATGTCCCGCTGTTCTTGCTCCTCATCAAGAATGCGGCGCAAAATTCGTTCGGCATCTTCCCCGTGATCGGCGATGGCTTCTAATAGAGAGACAATTTGTTCGACGGCCGAATCATCCAAATCTAGTTTTTCAAGCCATTTGCGGATCTTTTTCAGCTCTTTCACTGCTTCGCGCAAATGTTTATGTCCCAACGCCTCTTCCTCCTTCCTTTTCTTCCATTCGTTAACTACGTTATGCACCGCTCTTTCATTCGACACGGGTGCGTATCCGAGGAAGAAAGAACGATTTTTTTAGCCACGGGCATGGGGAAAACGGTTGAACTTTGTCGGGGGAATGACAGGTAAATGATAGGACAATTCTACTGTTTTCCTAAAAAATCAACGATTGCCTCTCACCGTTAAGAGAAAAAATGGATATATAGTGGATGAGGTGATTGATGATGGTGCCAGAGCGAAAAAAAGACTTCATCAGCGTCGTCATTCCGTGTTATAACGCATCCCGTTATATTGAGGACTGCCTAAATGGGCTGTTCAATCAAACATATCGCCAGTTTGAAGCGATTATTGTCGATGACGGATCGGACGATGGGAGCGAAGAAGTCGTGAAGCGGTGGATGAACGACCATTCCCCGTTCTTCCCGGTCGTCTATATCAAACTCCCGCGCAACGTCGGTTTTGCCGGGGCGCTCAATGTCGGCTACTTTTTAAGCAAAGGTGAGTACATCGCTGTCCATGACGCCGACGATATTTCCCATCCGGAGCGGTTCGAAAAACAATGGAAATTTTTGAACGAGCACCCGCACATCGCTTTAATCGGCACGAATTACGCCGCCTTTCCCGACGGACACTTCGACCGAAAGACGCCCGCCAACTGGCTCGCTTACGGGCGCGACATCCGCCGCGTCTATGTGGAAGGGAAACATTGCATTTGCCACGGCACGATCATGTTCCGCGGCGCCGTGTTTGACCAACTCGGCGGGCCGACAAGGCGGATTCGCGGCGCCGAAGATTATGAGTTTATTGTCAAATGTTTAAACGCCAAGCTGGAAGTGGAAAATTTGCCTGACATTTTGTACTACTACCGCAGCCATCCGCAACAGCGCTCGCGCCAGTTTTATAAGAAAGGAGGGAGCTGATCATGCGCGTATTCATGGTGCTAGATGGCCTTGACTTTGGAGGAACGGAAACGCACGCCTTCAGCCTAGCGAAAGAAATGGCCGCCCGCGGCGTTCATGTGGCCGTCGCCGCCCGCGGCGGGTCACTGGCCGATCGTTTTAGGGAAGCCGGCTGTTCAATTTATTTCATCGATTTTCCAACAGCGATCGAGATAGACGAACAACGGAAAGAACAGCTCATTCAGCAGCTTGAGGCGGTGATGAAGAAGGAAAACATCTCGATCGTTCATGCCCACCAGACGCCATCCGGCATCCTCGCTGCCACCGCTGCGCGCCGCCGCGGCATCCCGGTCGTCTTTACCGCCCATGGCACGTACTATCCGCCAGCCGAGCTTGAAGAGATGCTCCGTCTTGCTTCTGCTGCGATTGCTGTCAGTCCGCCCGTCGAGCGGCATATTGTCCCGCTCATTTCCAAACGGGTTCTCATCCCGAACGGCATTGACACGAACGAGTTTGCCCCGCTCGGCCGCGGAGGGCGGCAGACGCTTGGCATCCCGGACGACGCCTTGGTCATCGTCTATAGCAGCCGCCTCGCCTGGGCGAAAGCTGGCATTTGTTTTATGTTTTTAAAAGCGTGCAAAGATGTCAAACGGCTGTTTCCGACCTTGCACGCCGTCGTTGTCGGAGACGGCCCGCGCTTTTCTGACGTGCAGAGCCTTGTCCGCCTCATTCACCAAACGTGCCGCGAGTCGTTTCTCCATCTCGTTGGCGAACAAAGCGATATGGCTGTGTATTACTCACTCGCTGACGTTGTTGTCGGCACCGGCCGTGTCGCTCTAGAAGCGATGGCATGCGGCAAACCGGTGCTCGCCGCTGGCAACCACGGCTACTTCGGCGTTGTCGAGCCAAGCGGTTATGCCGAAGCATGGGAGTGTTACTTTGGCGATCACGGCTCGCGCCAAGGGTGCAGCCGCTATCTTCTTTCCCAAGACTTAAAACGGCTGCTTGCCTCCCCCTCATACCGCGAACAACTAGGCACGGCCGGACGGGAGTGGGTGAGACAGCAGTTTCATATCAAAACGTGTGTCGACCAAGTGCTTGGCGTATATGCATCCTTGTTGAAAGGGGAATCGTCATGATGAAAAAGGTGTTGTATATCGGTTGGATCGGCTTTCAAAACGTAGGCGACGAGCTGTTATGGAATCTTTTTGCCTCCTATGCCCGCCAATACGCCCCGGACGTTCAAATCATCCCATCGACGCCCAAGGTCAACTGGAAAGATACGAGCCCGTACGACGCCGTCGTGCTCGGCGGCGGTTCGCTCTTGCTTCCAGGCTACATGGCCGTTTTGCAAGAGGCGCACGAAGCTGGAAAACCAATATGGATATGGGGAAGCGGCATTGACTGGATCGGTGAAGCTGAAACCGACGCCTTGTGTGCAGGCGCTAAGCCAGCGCTTCACCGCCACTTTTCCGCCAACGACGTCGAGCTGTTCCGCACCGTCCTCGCCTCGGCCGCCTTTGCCGGCATTCGCGGCCCGCTCAGCGAAGCGGTATTAAAAACGTTAGGCGCCTATCCTGCAAACGTCCGCGTCATCGGCGATCCAGGGCTGTTATTGCAGACTCCCGCCTCAGCCGAACCGCCAAACAAAGAAAAAACGATCGGCATCAACTGGGGGACGACATACAATCGCCTATTCGGCCAACACGAAACACTCGTCGAAGACACCCTCGCCCGCGCTGCCAAAATGTGGATCGCCTCCGGCTACCGGATTCACTTGTACATCGTCTGGCCGAACGACCGCTCCGCCTGCGAGCGGCTGTACAAAAAAATTAACTGCCCGGAGCGCGTCACCTTCGACCGCGCACTATATGACGAACGGCAGTTCATCGAGCGGCTTCAGCCTCTTGCCGCCACCGTCAACTTCAAACTCCACGCTAATTTGTTGTCCCTGGCCGCCGGCGTCCCGGCCGTCATGCTCGGCTACCGGTTTAAAGTGTTCGACTTCGCCGCCTTGCTCGGCCTTGACCGGTATGTCGTCTCGACCGCGAGCCCGCAGCTTGAAACAGATTTGATCGACACCGTCGCCCTCGCGGAACAACACCGCCGCCGGATCATGGAACAATACGAAACCGCCCGCCGCCAGTACATTCCGCTCTTGCTCGAGCCGTTTGAGCGCGGGTTGTTTCGATAAGGGGGAGGCGCGGGCTTTCCCTTTTTTCATGATGAACACTAATTTTTTTAAAAAAGTGTTTGACAAACGAGGAAGGCATATATATAATAAAAAATGTGTTTGAAAGCGATATGACCTGTTAGCTCAGTGGGAGAGCACTTCCTTGACAGGGAAGGGGTCGGGGGTTCAAGTCCCTCACAGGTCATCACAAAACACCTCGATCTCGATGGAGATCGAGGTGTTTTTTTATTGCCCCGCCGCCTATGCGAACACAAAGAGTGAGTAAAATATTTGTGGGTGAAATTCAGGAAGGATCCCCGACGAGCGTAGCGAATTTTTGTTCGCCACGCTCGTCGGGGCCACCAATCCAAAAACAAATCTCATGTAAAAAGGACTCTCTCCCTGCTATGATGGTGATGACCAACATCCATAAAACAGGAGGGAGGGAGTCCATGAAACATCTTACCACATAATGGCCCCTATTAAAAGAGTTGGAGGAGCAATTAGTAAGAACTCTTCAAAAGGTGTTCGCTGTCTTGTTGGCCGCCCTTTTGGAGGAGATTGATCAACAACTGGCGGAAGCGCGGGACAAGCGGCGGTATCAGCTGAAAGATAAACGGCCGACCACGATCCAAACGCTGTTTGGAGAAGTGGCGTTCCGTCGGAACGACTACTATGATCGACAAACAGGGGCCTATACCTTCTTGCTAGATGCCGAACTGGGCTTTGATGGAGCGCAGTCGATCAGTCCGTGCCTCGAGGAAACGGCGGTCGAGTTGGCCGTAGAGTGCTCTTCCTACCGCAAAGCGGCTCGCACGCTGGAGTCGATCGTGGGGTATGCGGTCATGAGCCACGAGGCGATTCGCCAACTGGTGCTGGAGGCCCCTGTCTCGCTGCACCACCCTGTTTCCCAACGGCACGGCCGAGTGCTGTTTGTGGAGGCGGAAGGACTCTGTTTCCCGCCAGGGGAAAGGGAAACGGGCGAAAGAAGAGAAAATCCTGGCGGTTCATGAGGGATGGAGACGAAGCGGTTCGCAGCTCGAGCTCGTGAACCGGCGCTGCTGCCTCCATGAAGGGGCGGGAGACGTGTGGGAACGGTTTGAAGAGTGGCTGATGAAGGAATATGCCTATGATCCGTGCCGGGACCTTTTGATCATCAACGGCGACGCGGCGTCGTGGATCACGGCCTGCTGGGAGTATTTTGGAAAGCGAGCCTGCTTTCAGTTGGATCGATTTCATGTGGCGCGGGAGCTGCGCCAATGCCTCTCCGGCCATCCGCGTTGGCGGGAGGTGCGGAGGAAGCTGGCGAAACAAGACGAAGAAGGACTTTTGGTCGAGCTGAACAGCGCGGTCGGCACGTTGGGGGACGAAGGCAAAGAACAACAGCTGGCCGCCTTGATTCGCCGGATCGAGTCGATGCCGGGATGCATCCGGGACTACCGGGAGTGGCTGTCGGAGCAAGGGGTGGAGACGACCGGCATGCGTCCGATGGGCCATGCGGAGAGTGTGATGAGCCGATTTGCGCATCGGGTGAAATCCCGCCGCAGCTGGAAAGACCAAGGGCTTCGGGCGTTTCTGAGGGCGATGGCAGCCCGAATCGACGGGATCGGGTGGAGAAAGGGACGGTGGGAGGAGCAAGAGCCCCAGTCGGCCGTCTCGGCCTCAACAAAGTCCAAGCGGATCGAACAGGCCAAACGGAAGGCAGGACGGTTGTGGGCGGATGTGATGCGACAAAACATCCCGTATCTTCAGCAGTCATCCGGGACGCCGATCCATCAAGCGTTGTCGGCGCTCCGGGATGGTGGTTGGGTGTAAAAAAATGGAATATCGTATCATCACCTCAAGATGAGGGATGAGAGTCCGAAAGCGCTTACGATATCAATTCCTGAAAATGGTTCACTAACCGGTGATTGACAACGTCCGTAGTGAACCGAAAAAATGTTCTCCACAAAGTCTTGACTGACTCGCAAAGTAGTTACCTAAGTAAATGAACAGACACTATAGTATACAGTATAATTTTTAAATGTCTATGTGGTCATTAGTTGTAAGCCTTTTGTTCATTTTTCCTGAAATTTTCCTAACTTCGTTATCTCACTCATCGTTAAAAATTGATGCGTGGTGCGTTTTTCCTTGTAAATTATCACTTTATTTCGGAACAAAAGAGCCATTTTTTTGCACATTCCTTCAGAAAGCCCTCTCCCCTTTTCTGAAAGAATGTGCTAAATTTTTTGTGAATTATTTCGGAAGAGAAAATCCATCGGTTCAGAGGAGGGGGAGGAGGACGTGATTCAATTTCATGACTTTGGCATTGACGTCCAAACGTATGCAGAGCGTGGAAAAGAAAACGACTTCCCTCTTCTGAAAAAGTGTCCGCATTGCCGGGCCAAGCGCCCGTTGCACCGCCACGGTTACTATGAGCGAAACGCATTGACCCCACATGGTGATGATCGCATTTGGATTGTCCGGTATCGCTGTCGGGAATGCTTGAAGACGGTGAGTGTGCTGCCTTCCTTTCTCCTCCCGTATTTTCAGTATACGTTGTCCGCCATATGGCAAGTCGTGAAAGAGCAGTTGGGATTGACCGAGGGGACGAACCGGGCTCCGTTTCTCCCGACAAAGGACGGCATCATCTTTTATGTCCGACGGTTCTGCCGAAACCTATCAAGCCTTCACAGCTTTTTTGCGAGGCGGTGGAGGATCATAGGCCCTATCGTGAAAAAAGAAAAGGAACGGGCTTCCTGGTGGATCCGGACGTTGGAGAAACACGGTCTCTATTCGGTCATCAGAGACATGTGGGAGGACGGATTCCGACACCCTTTTGCGAATCAAATGGGATCCTGATTTTACATACATATCCTAAATTGGAAATAGTTGAGGTTCCCACAAACCTTTCCTATCGACGGAGAAAAAGCGATCCGGTACGATAAGGGCAGACGGACCGGAACGGTCCTGATTCCAAGTGAGACAAGGAGGAGATTCGAATGGATGAGTCGATGAGACACGACATTGCCCTGTTTCGGTACGGGCTAATCGCTCCGTTGGTGAATGGGCAGGTGGAACCGAAGACGTATCTGAAAGAGGTGAGCGAGCGAGTGCACCATGTTCCCCACCAGGGCGACAAACGAATCGCAGCCAAGACGATCCTCGATTGGTGCACCCGATACAAAAAAGGGGGCTTTGACGCCTTAAAGCCGAAGCGCCGTTCGGACCGCGGCCACTCAAGGCGTCTGTCGCCCGATGATGAGGATCATATTTTAGCCCTAAGAAAAGAACATCCCACCATGCCCGTGACGGTGTTCTACGAACACCTGATCGAGCAGGGGGAAATCCCAGAAAATCATACCTCTTACTTTACTACTCACATTTCGCACCCTAACAAGGTCAAAACAAAGGATTTTTTATTTAGTTTTTCAGAATAACTTTTTGACCACACGACGAGCGATGGCTATCCTTTTTTTACCATCGCTGGTCGTTCCGTATGACGTTACACGTAAATGCTCTCATCCAGCCCCAACCCCTGCAGAATCCTTCGTTGTTCAGGGGTGAGGGAGCGATCCAGTGAGCGTTGGATGCGTCCATCCGGCAGCTCCAGGAGGACGACGTTCACATATTGAAACAGCTGGAAAATCGCCTGCCCCGTCGGTCGGGTCAGCTTGCGGCCTCCGGCGCCCTTTAATGGGTGTTCGGGTGTGATGAACTGGCGCACCCGGCGCTGAAAGACGCGGTAAATGGCCAAGGCCAAGAGAAACAAATAGCCCAATACCGCAACTCGTTCTGGCTTTTTGACATAGATCTCATCCGTGAAAAAAGGGTCTTTCAAAAAAGCGAAGTTCATTTCCACCGAGATCTGCCCTTTATACAGCTTCAAGATCTCTTGGGCATCCATTTGTTGGCCCTTCCATTCCTCCGGAACGGTCGTGACGAGGACAAACCGGGACGCTTTCCGTCTTGCCTGTTCCCACGCGTTTTGGTCGAATTCGACGTCAAGGCGCAAGAGATACCGCGTCTCCATCTCGGGTTCCGCCCCTTTTTTCGGCCGTCCGCGCCGTTTTTTCGGGCGTACGATCTCTTCGACCGCGGCCTTGACCTGATGAAACCGTGGGCGAAGGGACGTCTTGAGGGACGCCAAGGCTTGTTCAGCGTCTTCCCGGCACGAGAAAGGGTGGCGCTCCCAATGGGCTTGTTCCTCGCGAAGAAGCTCCGCTTCTTTGGTTCGTTCTTTTTCAAGCGTCTTTCCTTTTCGCTGGTCGAGCGCGCTCGATTCAACAACGATCAGCCGAACGGGGTGGCCTTCATAGGTGGAGGATGTTTCCCATACCCGGTACGTGGCGCCGTTTCTCTCCGCCAACGTAAAGGGATCGCTCCACGTCGTGTCCTCAGCATCCGCTTCGGCCAGCGCGGTTTTCACGATCCGGAGCGACGAAGGGCCTCTGGTGATCAAAAAGGCGTTGGCCGCTTTGGTTTGCGCCAGGGTCTCTTTCGTCATCGCGGCGGAATCGGCCACGTAAATCCATTCGTCTTCGATTTTGGCCTGCTTCAGCTGTTCATGGACACGAGACAGCACCTCGGGATTCCATGTTTTATCGGGCAGGTTGCCGTCGTGCACATCGCCGTAAAACGGGATGCCGTCCTCGTTGCCGACCAGTCCGAAGCCGATCTGTTTTTGCCAACGATGATGGCGGTTATAGCCATGTGTGATCTGCAAAGCCTCTAATGAGGCCGATTCATACGCGCCGTAAACCGTCTTGTCCGTCGTATCGGCGTGAAAGGCTCGGAGGGAAAGGCCTTCTTTGCGATAAATGTGAATCAAGCAAGTGCTGATCACCTTGTGAATGTCGGCCTCATACAAGCGGTCGAGATGACGAGCCAAGGCATCGTCGTTCAACCAGGAAGGATGGAGACCGGGACGGATGAGTTTCTCTAGATCGATCTCCTGAGCCCATCGTTCCACGTGAACGAGGGCTTGCCGGCCGTCAAACAGATTGTAGATGATGGCCTGAACGGCATCGCTGACTCGAGTCTGGCACTGTGGATCAACGGGAACGAGATGGTCAATCAATTGGGGCAGGCCCAGTTTCTTGAATAGGGCACTTATTATATTCAAATAATCATTACGATAGACCTTTTTGACTTGAACGTTCATGAGAGAAAAACTCCTTCACTTTCCTTGTGTGTCAAGGATTCATTCGACGATGGACACAAAAAATCCTCCCGATTTTCGTTGGGAGGGTGCGAAATGTGAGTTACTATATACCGATTGTTGAAAAAACACAACCTTGTCGGGAAAGAATCTTGCCCATGCCGGAGCGAAAGCGCTTTGCGTATGACCAGATCAATGAGCTTTGGCAAGGGGACTTATCCCATGGACCAACGATTCGAGTCAATGGGAAAGCCCAGAAAACGTTTTTGATCGCCTATATCGATGACTGCTCGCGGTTTGGTGCCGTACGTATAGTTTCCCTTCGGAGAAGTTTGACGGGCTGCGGATCGTCACGAAGGAAGCGGTGCTTCGTTGCGGGAAGCCGAAGCGCATTTACTCGGACAACGGGAAAATTTATCGATCCGAGGTGCTGCAGTATGCGTGCGCCGAGATGGGAATTACGCTCATCCACACCCAGCCGTATGACCCGCAAAGCAAAGGGAAAATCGAACGGTTCTTCCGCACCGTACAGACGCGGTTTTATCCGCTGCTGGAGTTGGATCCCCCGAAGTCGCTCGAAGAGCTGAACGAGCGCTTTTGGAGGTGGCTTGAAGAGGAGTATCATCGAAAACCGCACGCCTCACTGGACGGAAAAACGCCGCATGAGGTGTTTCAATCGCAAGTGCATCTCGTGTCGTTCATCGAAGATAGCGATTGGCTGGATGCGATTTTTCTGAAGCGGGAGCACCGCAAGGTCAAAGCCGATGGAACGATCACCTTGAACAAGCAGCTGTATGAAGTGCCGCCCCGGTTCATTGGGCAATCGATTGAACTCCGCTATGACGAACGGGGCGTCTATGTGTACGAAGATGGAAGGAAGGTGGCGGAGGCCGTTCGGGTTCGTTTGGAGGACAACGCCTATGTAAAGCGCCATCGGTCGCCGTTTGCGGCGGTTTCGGCGAAGGAGGGCGAACAGGATGTATAAAACGTTTTATTCCCTCTCGCGGGAGCCGTTTGCGAAAGAAACAGACCCGTCCGAGGCGTATCAAGGGGCGGCGTTTCAGGAAGCGTTGCGGGCGCTGGAGTACGTGAAACGAACCCGGGGGATCGGGCTGTTGATCGGAGAGCCGGGGGCGGGCAAGACGTTCGCCCTTCGGGCGCTGAAAGAATCATTGAATCCATCATTGTATCATGTCGTCTACTTTCCGTTATCCACCGGAGGCGTGATGGATTTTTACCGTGGTTTGGCCTTGGGATTAGGAGAGGAACCGAAGTACCGCAAGGTAGACCTCTTCCGCCAAATCCAGCAGGCGATCGAGCGATTGTATCATGAACGGCGGATCACGCCGGTGTTCATTTTGGACGAGATGCATTTAGCGAAGGATGCATTTTTACAGGACATCGCGATCTTGTTCAACTTTGAGATGGATTCGACCAACCCATTTGTCTTGATTTTGGCCGGGCTGCCCCATTTACAGGGGAAGCTGCGGCTCAATCAGCACCGCCCTCTCGACCAGCGGATCATCATGCGATACCGGATGGGGCCGCTGGAGAAGGAAGAGGTGGCGGACTACATCAAGCATCGGATGAAACAGGCCGGGGCGAAGCACCCGATCTTCACCCCATCGGCGTTAGAGGCGATTGCCCTGCAGTCGCGGGGATGGCCTCGGGTGATCAACACGTTGGCCACGACGTGCCTGTTATACGGGTATCAGCTGAAAAAGGACGCCATTGACGAAGAAGTGGTGCGCATGGCCGCAGAGGAAATGGGGTATTAGCATGAAAGGGGCCGAATCGGCCTCTTTTGTGCTTTTTCTTTTCCATCGGTCCATCAGGCGCGCTGGAAATCTTCATCTGAAAGAGCGTGCAAACGTTCCGAAAGAATGTGCAAAATCCGGAACAATCCGCAAAAATTTTGCACATTATTTCCGAATCCGCCTGAAATAATTTGAAAAAGGGATTCTGAAATAATGTGCTAGTTTACAGTAGTAAATCCATCGCTTTACATAATCGGTACACTTTTTTCTTACTGATCACAAGCTGATGGTCTCTTCTTAACTGAATGGTCAGTTTGCGATATCCGTAGGCAAATCCTTCTCCCATCACAAGCTCGGAGAGCCATTCTTGTATTTGTTCGTCTGACACTTTTTCGCCAGTTGTCGTTAGAGAGTAGCCGGGTTCTGGACGTCCCCCACCTACTGTTTTCTCCTTCACTTTTCCATTTTGTTGATAATAGTAGGTTGAGCGATTAATTTCTAGAACCTCCAATATTTTTGTAATCGGATATCCTTTCTCGATCCACTGCTCGGCTACTTCCAATTTTTCAGTAAGTGAGGGTTCTTCTTTTTTATCAAATCACGCAAAATCGCGATTTCTAAATCTTTTTCCCCTAATAGCTTCTTTTTTCCCCTAATAGCTTCTTGAGCTGTTCGTTTTCTTCCTCCAGCCTTTTGATTTCAGCTGAAGAAGGAGAGGAAACGATTTCTAGCCCTAGTTGTCCTTCTTCGTATGCCTTCACCCATCTTTGTACGAGATTAGGGCTAAGCTCGTATCTTCTAGCTACCAATGCTTTATTTCCGACTTCTAATGCTTCTTTCGCTACTTGTAGCTTTTGTTTAATGCAAAATAAAACTTTAGCAAAATGCAAGATAAAAATTAAGCACTAAATTGGAAACAAAACAGGTCAGTTTTCTCACAAAATATAATTTCAGAAACACGGCTTTACATGGAGTGGCGTGCATGGTAGGCTGGTTGCCTCTGCGAACTCCTTTTGTGCTGCGGCCTTCGCAAAAGAATCCATGCACGCAGAGGCTCCATGTCAAGCCTTATAGGGTAAGATAATTTATATTGGTATATGGATTATATTTACTTTTGTGGAACATAAGGTGCTAAACTTTTTCATTGCATTTCGCTTAAATTTTTAGTTGCAGAAAACAATTTGAGTGGAATAAATCAAATTGTTTTAGGCTAAAACCTTTTAATGTCGTCAAAACTTAATTTTAATAGTACGACTTAAGGGGTGGAAAAGATAATGAAAGATATCACTGGGAGACAGTTTGGTTTTTTAACGGCGGTAAAGGTTGTTGGGAAAGCCAAAGATGGAAGTTATATTTGGTTAGTTTATTGTGATTGTAATCCAAATTTTCTTTTTTCTGTAAATGGATGTGACCTAAGAAGGGAAAGAAGGAGTCATTGTGGTTGTAGGCATGGAAATCGAGCAGAACTACTGGGAAAAGTATTTGGAAATCTGTTAGTAGTGGATTTTTGCTATAACCCAAAAACAAAGGAATTTCTTTGGGAATGTTTATGTAACTGTGGTGAAATTACTACCGCTAAAACAAGAGATTTATCAAGTGGAAGAAAAAATTCATGCGGATGCTTAAAGTCACCAAACTTGGTTGGAAAAAGATTTGGAAGGTTGACGGTAACAAAGAAATTGAATAAAAAACGAAATGGTTATTACCTTTGGAAAGTGTTATGTGATTGTGGAAATACGGATGAGGCCGCAACCGGCCATCTAACCAGCGGGGCTAAAAAAAGTTGTGGATGCTTAAATCATGCGATAGAAGATATAAGCGGTGTAAAGAGAAATATGTTAACCGCAAAAAGAATGGCAGATTTTAGAAGTTCAAAGGGTGAAGTATTATGGGAATTTATATGTGATTGTGGCGAATTTACATATACAACAAGAGATAAATTCATGAATGGACACACGAAGTCATGTGGATGTCTAAAAGATTTTAGTTTGGAAAAACATCATAACTGGAAAAATGGTGTATCGTCTGTTTCGAAATTTTTAAGAAGAAGCATTAATGAGTGGAAACAAGCAAGTTTACAAGCGACAAATTATAGGTGCTACATTTCTAATGAAAAAGGTAAACTTGTTATTCATCATGCCAACGAACATCATCCTTTTCATGCCATTGTACAAGAAACATTTGAATTAACAGGACTTCCAATTTATTCGACTATCGGCCAATATACAGAAGAAGAGCTAACCTTATTAAGTAAAACTTGTCAAGATCTACATTTTAAATATGGCTTGGGGATACCATTAAAGCCTGAATTACACGAAGAATTTCATCACACCTATGGATTTACGAAGTGGACAAATCAAGACTTTGAGAAATTTGTAAAGGAAAAGAAAAAAGATTGTCGTAGGATTTAATAATAAAGATTGTTTTCACAAAATGATCTAAAAATTTCCATCATATTCTTACTTAGTATTATACAGTTTTGAATGGAAGAATTTTGATAGAGCGGCAATAACCAAAAGAGCATTTAGACGAGCAATATAAGAAATTTGGTTTTAAACTTAACATGGACTAGGTTAGATCCCATTTTTTGAATCAGGGTATTGGCAAATGCAGCAATTGAATTTGATCAAGAGGAAAATGAATATAAAGGTATTGCACCGTAAGAATCATTTGAGTAGATATGTAAAAGGTATAATCGTCGTATTATTAGTTGATAAACCTTTTGTAAAAAAGCAATTAGAACATTGTACGTTAATAAACGGTGAAGAAAATATCGATATGGAGTATAGATGTACAAAGATGATGTTAGTCTAAAAAGTGGACACCGAGAACAGAGAAATTATAATAAACCCGTGGTGCTAGTTGAGCGTCAGCGCTCAACCAGCCCTAGTGTGACCAAGGAATAAGCCAACAAGATGCCATCGAGTGCCACTTCAAACCCGGCAATGGAATTCGCTCGAATGTCGGTGATCCGGTATTGGTCTACGAGAATCGAAAACACCGTCTCGATGACTTTGCGTTTTTTCCTGATCCATTCTTCCCATGCCTTGGATGGGCCGTGCTTTTGATTGTGTCGAGACGGTGTCCAGAACGCGGCTTGGTGTTCTTCGTACAGCTTTTCTCGAAGAGCGTGGCTGATGTACCCTTTGTCCCCAAAGTTGTAGGGATGAGGGATTTGAGTCATCACCGTTTCAGCGGCTTTGACGTCGTGGCAGGACGCTTCCGTCACGACATAGCCCATGGCCAGCCCTTGATTGGTCACTTGAAGATGCAGCTTGAAACCGTAGTACCATTGCTTTTTGGAAGCACAATACCCCATATCCGCGATCCCTCGAAATCGCTTGACGCGCTGCATTCTTGCGGGATGGCACAACGGAAGAGGCAAGCTGTCGACGACCGCATAAGCATGGTGTTGGCCACGTTTCGCCAGCTCATGACGGATCCATTTGATGGCGAAACCAAGCGCCCGGCAGCGGCGGTTGTATCGGGAGCGTTCAAGAAACGAGCCGTTTGTGAACAAATTTCCCGTGACAAAACGATGCCAGGCTCGTTCGGAAGAAAAGCCCAGCAGCTTCCCCAAAAGGTGAACCGCCATGACCACTTCGTCTTCTTGCTTGACCAAGTGACGGTTGCGGCGATGAAGATACATTTGAATCAACGACAGTTGGGCAGAAACAAAACAGAAAATAGCGGCATATTGTTTTTGAAGTTTGGCTGGATCTGTAGTAAAATGAAAGTGCTCTTGCATGGGGGATCTCTCCTTTCGAATGTTGGGTGACACTTTCATTCTACTGGAGATCCGCCAGCAAGGGCTATTTTTATGCTTGTCTGAGTTTTATCTAGCACCACGGGTATAATAAACTTAATTACAATCGGTTCGAGGTGTCCAATGATGAAAAAGAGAACATTTGATCAAGAATACAAGATTCAAGCCGTTGAGTTATGCTTGGAGGGGGACAGGTCCATCGCCCAAGTGGCAAAAGAGTCAGGTTTGGCTTATAACGCTCTTCATCGTTGGGTCAAAGAATACAAAGAAAGCAATGGCACAAGTTTTGTGGGTTCAGGCAACATCAAGTCACAAAATCAAGAAATCATCGAGTTACGTCGTCGCAATCAAGAGTTGGAGGAGGAATGTGCGATTCTAAAAAAACGTTATGCATCTTAACCAGAAGTAATTTATGCATTCATTTTTCAACACCGAAATGAGTTTCTTGTTGTGAAGATGTGCCAAGTTCTCAGTGTTTCTAAAAAAGTGGGTATTATGCATGGTTGAAACGCCCAAAAAGCAACCAAAAAGTGAAAAAAGAATAACTGACCCAACAGTTTTGAAATGAGTATCTGAAGTCACGCAAGATTTACGGAAGTCCGAAAATGACGCAAGAACTACCGCAAACAAGGGGTTTGTGTATCCCAAAGGACAGTAGCACGAATCATGAGTGAAGAAGGATTGAGATCCATTACGGTACGTAAATACAAGACAACGACCAATAGCAATCACCCTTACAACGTGTATGCGAATCTGTTAGAACAGAACTTTCAAGTAACGGATCCAAATGAAGTATGGATGGCCGATATCACGTACATTCCTACTGGTGAAGGATGGTTGTATTTAGCGAGCATTATGGATTTATATACACGAAAGATCGTAGGTTGGTATATCGATAACCGAATGACCAAAGAGTTAGTCATCAAACCGTTACAGCGAGCGTTAAACAACGAGAAACCAACAGGAAGAGTGATCCACCACTCGGATCGTGGAAGACAGTATGCGTCGAATGATTATCAACAGCTGTTACAAGAGCATCATTTCCAAGTCAGTATGTCGAGACGTGGGAACTGTTACGACAACGCTTGTATGGAGTCGTTTCATAGCTTAATCAAGAAAGAAAGCATCTATCCGAATCGATTCCGTACACAAGAAGAAGCGAAACAAGTCATTTTTGAGTACATCGAATGCTTCTACAATTGTAAGAGAAGTCATTCCACTCTTGGCCATGTATCGCCATGTGAACTTGAGGCTGCTTATTACGCTAATCAGAGAAAAGTAGCTGCATAAATTCAGCTATTTCTCTCTGTTTAACGTGTCCATTTTCTTGACATAATACCAATGGATGAAGTACTTAATGAGGTCGTTGAAAAAGCACATGAATTATTAGATATTTGTTTTTCTGTAACTAACTTAAGTTCCTCTAATTTTGTTATTTTTTTAACTTTTTTGTCGAATTTATAGAAAAATAAACTGATTTTTGTCATAATTCTATATAATAAGGAGTTTAGGAGGAAATCAAAATGGGAACTTCCAAAAGACGTTTGAATGACAAAATTAAAACCCTTTTAAGAAATCAGCCTTTGACCGATTTGAGCAAAAATGCTCCAGAAGTTACACGAGAAATACTAACCAACAGAGTCTTAGAAAGAAATTTAAATGAAACAGTGCTACTTAGATCATTTGATGTTGTTTCTAATGCATTTATAACTGCAAAAGCGAGCGGATACAATGGAAGAACATTAAAAGAATTAAAAGAAGATGAAATTAGCCGGGAAGAGTTTTTTGAATCGATTATTGGTGAGATTGAGAAAGAAGCAATAATTGACTCTAAAATATTGAAAAAGGCTTTTAAGTTAGTAATGGTTCAATTTCTAGATGGGGAGTTTGATGTAGCTATCTTTGCTCAACTTCTATTCTATAAAGTCATTTTTCTAATTCTTGAACAAGAACTTTATGATACATTGAGAGATATATATGAGGAGCTCTCAAGAAAGCAAATCGAAATAATACTTACAAATGCCACCGATAGAATTTTTACAGCAACCGTTAACAATGAAATACAGCGATTTATTAAGAAAGAAATCCCACTTACATCTGTACTTCAAAAAATTAGAGAACAAACATCTCAAGTCACTTTTGGTGAGTTTTAATGAAAACATTAGATTTAAGTCAAAATTATCAAAAGTTCTTTGATGAGTTTCATTTTCATACTGACACGCATAGTAGATTATTAGCAATAGATATTGTTAATGTAATGTCCTCAGTATACTATGCAGATATTTCTATAAACAAGGTTGTACCGAGAAGGATCGATCTCGAAATACCTGTATATTTTGTTGATAAGTGGGATTCTTCTAAATGCTTAATACATACATTGTTACATTGGGTCTCGGAGGAATATTACACTATTACATTTATCGAAAATAAATTAGAGGAACAAACTAATAGTGCGATTTTGGACGATAATGATAGAATTGATACTGTCACACTTTTCTCAGGGGGGCTAGATTCTTTCGCTGGAGCGTTTCATAATCTGCAATCCGGCATTCACAGTGATTATATAGGATTTGTTAATAAAAGCGAGGAAAAAACAAAACAGAAGCAAATAAGAGATTTTTATCATACTGTTTTTCCAGATAGCTCAGTTCACTTGATTAACAGACACGACATCAAAAAGGCTGTGTATACTCAGTCAACTAGATCACTTCTATATATGTCACTGGCTATAGCAAAGAGCCTGACTCATGAAAAGTACAAGCGTGTATATATTTATGAGAATGGTGTGTTAAGCTTGAATCCAGAGCTGAAAGGTCGATATACGACTAAGACTACGCATCCATACACCATTTATCTATTCAATGAATTATTGAATCGGTTAGGGATAGATGTAAAGATTGAGAATCCATTTATCTTCAAGACTAAGGCTCAAATATTGCAAGGACTGTCTCAAGATTTTAAAAACCAAATTGTAAACACCTTTACATGTGGACAGAGTAGGATTAACCCGGACCGAAATCATAAAGGGCAATGCGGAGTATGTATACCATGTTTGCTAAGAAAAATCTCGTTGGCTGCCAACGAAATGGAGCTATTCGATGTGACCTATCAATATCCATATGAAATCAAGTTAAAAGATATAGCAGAAGCAGATTATCGAAAAGACTATGTGTCAAATCTAGAATATTTTTCAGAATACGTTGAGTTGATTAGAAACCAGTCTATATTTTCTCACTTACAAATACGTAAAGAGTATTACAATGACGAATTTGCTTTACAAAAAACAAAACAAATGCTAGAAACATTCGCAGATGAGTTTGAAAGGTTTATGATGCGATATGCACCTTATTGATTCACATGTCCATATCGATTTTTACTCTAACCCAAATATAATAGCTGAAGGTTACGAAAAAAAGAAAATTTATACCCTTTTTGTAACGAACCTTCCTGAAATATTTGATAGACATTGCGAACGCTTTTCTAGCTATAAGTACATTCGTCTTTGTTTAGGTTACCATCCCCAGTTGGCCAGTGAATATGATTTGAACAGAAAACTTTTTGAGAAGCTTGTTAACTATACGAAGTATATTGGAGAAGTAGGATTAGACTTTCAAGGAGAAAATTTGTATAGCATTAAACGACAAATCAATAATTTTGAGTTTATTACTAATCCTACCTTTAATAAGGGGCGCATATACACCATTCATTCTAGAAAAGCTGAAGATGAAGTGCTTGAAATATTAAAAAGCAACCATGTAAAACATGCAATCTTTCATTGGTATTCTGGCAAACTGTCTACATTAGACAAGATTGTTGAAGAAGGATATTATTTTTCCGTTAACTATAGGATGCTGCATTCCAATAAAGGAAAAGAAATAATTAAGAGGATTCCATTAGATAGACTTTTGTTTGAGACCGATGGGCCATTCATCCGTTTTAACAATAAAATTTGTACACCAGATAATATCGTGACAATATATAAAGAATTTAATGATTTGATACCTAATTTTAAGGAAATAATCTTTAAAAATTTTAAACGGATCTTAATTGAAAGGGATTTAAATACCCCCATGAAACAAGATTAAGTCTAGACAAGTTTCTTCATATCAATCAAAAAAATAGAGTCTTCCAACTAACTTGGAGTCTCTATTTTAGGTATTGTCAAACGGAAATCAACAAATAAACTTTAACAGAGAAATCCATGAAAAATTCTTTTTCTTTTCACAACGTAGTATGAAAATAAATTTCCTTTATTTTTATTTTCAGGGTAGCCAAAATCTTTAACATTTTTTAATGATCAATCGGGTAACCACATACTACACACCGAAGAAAAATCTGCACAAAACTTGCACAAGAGGTACTTTAACACGATTAATTTATTTAATTTTTATTAACTCATTTGAATAACAAACCTTTGAAAAATGCAGTGTTTTCAAGTTTTATTTATCTCATTTTACATAGTTTAATTAACTTATTTTTTTCCCTTCTATTTTGACAGGGTGGAGGTCGCTGGTTCGAGCCCAGTCGGAATCATCGAGCGAAATCCCTTGAGCCACAAGGCTTCAAGGGATTTTTTATTGTTCGGCCTGATGAAGCTATTGTTTTTGAGGACTCGTTAAACGGGCTTCGAGCTGCTTTGGCCGCGGGGGTCAAGTGCGTTATTGTGCCCAATTCCGTTACCCGAGTTCGACAGTGACTAGGCAAACAAAATGCCTCTCGACCCTTGATACAAAAGGGACGAGAGGCATTTGAGCACACTTCGGGCGTGTATCTAGGGGCGAGGATGGATGCCTAGGATCTTCGGAGGAGGTTCCAGCCCTAGAGCCGCAAAGAGTTGCGCTTGTTTGGCCGTCAGCTCGGTTCGTTGATCAAGGTCTCCGTTTTTGAAGAAAAATGTCCAAGCATAAGACGCTCGCATTCGTCCCTTACTTTCGGCCACGATTCATGAGTCAGGAGAAAGGATCACGAAATGCTTTTGGCCAGACGCTCCAAGACAGCGCGATCCACCTCGTCTTCGCGCCCAAACGAATCAATCACCTTCGTTTTCGCATATTTGACCTTCGGATCCAATTCGTTGTGAGCAAGCTGGAGATACGCCACGGTCGTTCCATCTTTATTTTTGCGTGTTACTTTCCGCATGTACATGCCTATATTATAAACGATATTTGGCTATTTTAAAAGGTTAATTTGTCAAGTCGTGTGCCTATGAAATTCAGCGTTTTTTTCTAGGATCCGCATCGTGAAATCCTTGATATTACAGCATTTTAACCATTTTCATTTGCCTAAAATGGTCTCAAAACTGTCGAACTCGGGCGTTACACAGTGTTTAGCTTTCGAACAGTACGACTTGCGGCTCAATTCGATGGCGGAAAAGCGTTTAGCTGTAAATTATCACTTTATTTCCGCACAAAAAAGACTCTTTTTTGCACATTCCTTCGGAATATCCCTCTCCCCCTTTCCGAAAGAATGTGCTAAATTTTTTGTGAATTATTTCGGAATGGGACATGGGTGATTTCCAGAGGGGGGACGAGGACGTGATTCGGTTTCATGACTTTCAGGTCGATGTCCAGACATATGCCCAGCGGGGAAAACAAAACGACTTTCCCCTTCTTAAGCGGTGCCCTCATTGCCAGGCAAAACGCCCTCTTTATCGCCATGGGTACTACGAACGAAATGCCGTGACGTCGCATCAGTCTTATCGCATTTGGATCGCTCGGTATCGCTGCCCGGAGTGCAGGAGGACGGTGGCCGTGTTGCCTTCATTTCTTCTCCCTTATTTTCAGTATACGTTGCCCACCATATGGAGAGTGGTGAAAGAACGGTTGGGCCTGACTCCGAAACGGGGGATGGAGGAGGCTCCACTCCTTCCTACGGATGAAGGGGTTTTATTTTATGTCCGACGTTTATTCCGAAATTTGAACCACCTTCATTGGTTTTTTGCGGAGCGCTGGAGAAAAATTGGTCCTGCCATCGCCCAAGCGAGAGAACGAGCCCTATGGTGGATCCAGACGATGGAGGAGATCGGCCTCTTTTTCGTCATCCAAGAGATATGGGAGCACCGATCGACGCATCTTTTTGCACGTACATTCATTTCCTGATTTTACTTATATCCCCTTATATGGAATCATTTATAGATTCCACAAACCTTTCCTCTCGACGGTCGGGGGAATGATCCGATAGGATAGAGACAGGATGGACCGATAAGGTCCTAGAATGGGATGAACGAAGGAGGAGATCGAAATGAATGAGTCGATGAGACAGGAGATCGCTTTATTTCGGTATGGATTGATCGCTCCATTGGTGAATGGACAAGTCGATCCAAAAACGTACTTGAAGGAAGTAGCGGAACGGATCCATCAAGTTCCCCACCATGGAGAGAAACGCATCGCCGCCAAAACGATCCTCGACTGGTGCACGCAGTACAAAAAAGGGGGCTTTGAGGCGCTGAAGCCGAAACGACGGTCGGACCGTGGCCATTCCCGGAGGCTGTCACCTGAAGAAGAGGATCACATTTTAGCCCTGAGAAAAAAACACCCCCACATGCCCGTGACGGTGTTTTACCAACACCTTATCGAGCAGGGGGAAATCCAATCCATCTCTTATTTCACTATATACCGACTTTTAAAAAAATACAACCTCGTGGGGAAAGAAATTTTACCGATTCCTGAACGAAAACGATTCGCGTACGATCAGGTCAATGAGCTCTGGCAAGGTGATTTGTCCCATGGCCCGTTGATTCGCGTGAATGGCAAAACGCAAAAAACGTTTTTGATTGCCTATATCGATGACTGCTCGCGGGTCGTGCCGTACGCTCAGTTTTTCTCTTCCGAGAAATTTGACGGGTTGCGGATCGTAACCAAGGAAGCGCTGCTTCGATACGGAAAGCCGAAGCGAATTTACTCGGATAACGGCAAGATTTATCGGGCGGAACCCTTGCAGTACGCCTGCGCGGAGTTAGGGATCACCTTGATCCATACCCAGCCGTACGATCCGCAAAGCAAAGGGAAAATCGAACGATTTTTCCGCACCGTACAGACGCGGTTTTACCCGTTGCTCGAAATGAATTCACCGAAGTCGCTCGAAGAGCTAAACGAGCGATTTTGGAAGTGGTTGGAGGAAGATTACCATCGAAAACCGCATGCCTCGTTGAACGGGAAGACGCCACATGAAGTGTTTCAATCGCAAGTCCATTTGGTGTCGTTCGTCGACGATTCGGATTGGCTCGACTCGATCTTTTTGAAACGCGAATACCGTAAAGTGAAGGCCGATGGTACGGTCACGTTGAACAAGCAGCTGTATGAAGTTCCGCCCCGGTTCATCGGACAATCGATCGAACTCCGTTATGATGAACAAGGCGTGTATGTGTACGAAGACGGTCAACGGGTCGCCGAAGCGGTCCTTGTTCGCTTCGAGGACAATGCCTATGTGAAACGCCATCGGTCACCGTTTGCGGCGGTTCCGGTAGAGGGAGGCGAAAACGATGTATAAAACGTTTTATTCCCTTTCCCGAGAGCCGTTTTCGAAGGAGACGAATCCACCAGAGGCTTATCAAGGGGCCTCGTATCAAGAGGCCCTCGCCGCTTTGGACTACGTGAAACGAACAAGAGGGATCGGGCTATTGATCGGTGAACCAGGGGCCGGCAAGACATTCGCCCTTCGGGCGTTTAAGGAATCCCTGAATCCGTCACTGTATCACGTCGTTTATTTTCCATTGTCAACGGGAAGCGTGATGGACTTTTATCGCGGCCTTGCCTTCGGGCTCGGGGAAGAGCCGAAATACCGCAAGGTCGACTTGTTTTATCAAATCCAACAAGGGATCGAGCGCTTGTATCATGAACAACGGGTAACGTCAGTGTTCATCCTCGATGAAATGCATTTAGCGAAGGATGCCTTTCTGCAGGATATCGCGATCCTGTTCAACTTTCACATGGACTCAACAAATCCGTTTGTCTTGATTTTGGCGGGGCTGCCCCATTTACAGGCAAAACTACGGTTGAATCAACACCGTCCGCTTCACCAACGAATCATCATGCGATACCAGATGGGGCCTCTTGATAAGGAAGAAGTGGTAGGATATATCGAACACCGCCTGAAACAGGCGGGGGCGAAACACCCGATTTTTACCCCAGCTGCCTTAGAAGCGATCGCCCTGCAGTCGCAGGGGTGGCCGCGGATCATCAACAACCTCGCCACCACTTGCCTGTTATACGGCGCTCAATTAAAAAAACATATGATTGACGAAGACATTGTGCGTATGGCAGCCGAAGAAATGGGGTACTGACACAGCAGGGGCTGATCGGCCCCTGTTATGTTTCATCCCGATCCATCCTCATTCTAGTTAATCATCCGAAATAATGTGCAAATGTTCGGAAATAATCTGCAAAACCTGGAATAATTCGCAAAGATTTTGCACATTATTTCCGAATCCGTCCGAAATAATTTGAAAAAGGGATTCTGAAATAATGTGCTAATTTACATTTAGCGGACGTGATTGAGCTGATCGAAGGAACGTGATGGTTTTCATGGTTCTATCGCTCGATGCAAAACGAATGGCAAGGGACGTAAAAAAGAAATGCGCAATCATCCAACAGTTTCGCCCCTCGGGAGTCGATCAAAGGCATCTTATAGATACCGTTGTGTCGTCTGCCGATTTGACTTTGGTCGGAAACACCCCCACTTCCACGCAATCCATGTAAGTGGGGGAACCTATGGATAAAGCCGATTGGTTTTGGTTGTACCTCAAGAAACTGACCTGACCAGACCGATCTCGGCTGCAAAGCGCGAAAGGGGCGTCGTTCACGCCGCCCTACGCAATCTGCGAATGACAAAACTTGCAAGCAAAATGAGGATAACCGAACCGATCAGGGCTGGGATGATGTCAAATCCGCCGATGGTCGGCCCCCAGTTGCCAAAGAGCGCCGTTCCAAGCCAGGCTCCGATAAACCCGGCGATCACGTTGCCAATGATCCCTCCTGGAATATCGCGGCCTGTCAGAAGACCTGACAGCCAACCGATGACGCCCCCGACAATCAAGCTCCACAAAAATGACATGGATGATTCCTCCCTCAAAATCATGAAAAGGCTTCTTTCGTATTTATATTGTGCGTCAAAAGGAGCAGCAATTATGCACGCAAAAGCCCCATCATAACTTTATCGGCACGCGTTCTCTGTTTTTGGCGTTTTGTCCGGGGGCAGAGTTTTGGCTGCGTATTGGAAACCATTGTGTTCATGATGACGGATAAATCGCCAGCTTCTCTTCCATCTTCGTGCGCGGCCGGGCAGGAGGGATTTGATCGGGATCGAAGAAGACGAGATGCAAAAATCAAAGCCGCGCTTGACTCGCAGTCAAACGCGGCTTTCCGATGAAGGAAAACTAGCGAAGGAATTCAAGTTGCTTGGCAAGATGGTGGAGTTTTTTCTCATGCTGGATGGTTTTGGACGCGAGGAAATGGACGGTTTCTTGCGTTTCTGTCAGCTCCACACGCAAGCCGGCGAATTTTTGCTCGAGTCGGTCAAACCGCTCGTTCACCTCGGCGCGAAATTGTTGCATTTCCGCTCTCAATTGGTTGGCTGTGTCTTGCATCTCCGCTCTCAATTGGTTAGCCATGTCTTGCATTTCTGCTCTCAGTTGGTTAGCTGTGTCTTGGATTTCTGCTCGTAGTTGGCTTCCCATTTCGTCAATTTGGGTGCGGATGTCGTGGGAAAACATTTTCAGCGCCTCGACTACTTCTTTCACGATGGTATCGCGTTCCATGCTTGTTCACCTCCTCTTTTTTGATTATACAACGTGGAGCAGGGAAAGAAAACTATGTTTTGAACAAGCTTTTTCTCCGTTTTCATTTGATTGATCGTTGGCTCGAGTTGCGGCGTCGTGGGTGAGGCTGGAAAGTTCATGTCAATGATCATGGCGGCGTTTTGAGGGAACGGGTGAATCTGCCTCTTCGTTAATCAAAATATTAGTTTCTCGTTTATCACTTTTAGGGATTTATAATTTTTCCACTACTTTTACGAATACATGTAGCAACTGATCCAAGGTTGTCCCTCCAAAACTTTGTTTGAATATACGCTTAGTTTATCATGCGTTTCGGTTAACGCCAATCGATTAGATACGGCAACCATCGACTTGTTGGATCAAGTGATCGAACAGTTTGTGCAATGGATTCATACGCATCGCGAACGGTGAGCGCGCCGTTCACTTTTTCTTTCGGCTGACGGTGAGTCCGAGTAAGTTAAATAATTTGCTTGACTATCAAGCAGGTGCAAGAGAATCGAGAGAAGAAAAAACGGCAGCGATGCCGTTTTTTCTTGAATGCTCATCTATTTTGCATAGCGGACCATCGTAAGCATGCCGCCCATGTCCTTTATCGAATGCATGTTGGTTGTATGGTGAGGTTTATGACAGTGAAAGACCCAATTTCCCGGGTTGTTGGCCAAAAATTCGATGTTCCATGTTTCTCCTGGCGCTACATTAATCGTGTTTCGTTTTAATCTTGCCATCATAGGAATCGGATTTCCGTCAACCGCGGTGACACTAAACTCATGCCCGTGAAAATGCATCGGATGAGAATCCATACTTAAATTGCCAAGGCGAATACGGACGCGCTCGCCATATCGGACAAATAAAGGAGCGGTATCAGGATAGGCTTTGCCGTTAATTGTGAAAAAATTAAACATCATTGACATTGGATCGATGTCATATATATTTGATGCCGATTGTTTGGAAGGGTGATCATTCATTGGATGGCTGCTAGTTTGCTGATGCATCTCCATCTGCACAGCCCACTCTTGAAGCAACAGAACATAATCGCGGTCCACGGGTTCTTCGTATATGCCGCGCGAAATAAGCATGCCTACTAATCCCATTAACTCTTGTTTTGCATCATGGACATGGCTGTGGTACATAAACGTTCCTGACTGTTGGATGCGAAATTCATACGTAAAACTTTCCCCCGGTTGGATAATCGGGCTGCCCCCAGGGCCGGGTACGCCGTCCATTCGGTTGGAAACAATTAATCCGTGCCAATGGACGGATGTCGCTTCTGGCAAACGGTTTTCGACTGTAATTTGAACATAGTCCCCTTGATTGACAAGAATTGTCGGCCCGGGAATACTTCCGTTGTATCCATACCCGCGGATTTTAATTCCGTTTACCAACTCATGCACGACCGGTTCCGCCCGCAAGTGAAATTGTTTTACCCCGTTTTTGAGAACCCGAAATGGCGCATCTTTTACATTGGGCGTGATAATAGGCGTTTGAGGATTTTCCGGCAAGTAACCATGCATTCCCTCTTCCCCCTTTAGAGAAGGTATCACAATTTCATCATATGCTGCGGCATGTGTGGATAGTCGTTTGATCATCCCGAACCGAGAAGACCCCCACTTCCACGCGTGAGCGTCAGTAGGGGATGAATCGGTGTCTTCCCTCATCGATCTTCCTCTTGCATCAAAAGAACAAAAGGTATAAAATGGGCACGAACAGAACAAACGTTCCCTAAAATAGGAGGGAAGGTCATGCATAGAGCCTATCGGTTTCGGTTGGATCCCACCCGAAAACAAGCGGAGCTCATCAACCAAACGATTGGGTGCTGCCGGTTTGTGTAAAGTCTTTTGGCCGAGTGGAATCAAGCGTATGAAACAACAGGGTCGGGGCTTGGCTGCAAAGAGTGTTCCAAAATGAGAGGCTTCGTTTGCTGTCTTTGTAAGGCAGCTGAACCGTGGGACGCACGGGGATGGCTTGGTTGACAGCCTGCCGTGGGGCGGGTGTTCCCAAGAATCTCCCACCTCTAAGCGTAGGTGGGAGAGCGCTCAAGAACAGAATACATGCAGGTGTAATACAAAAAGCTGTAATCGGATGACACGCCCTCTGTTTTCGCTCAAACTCAGCCGGGATGTTCACTGACATGGACTAACCTGTTATTTGCACACATATATGTGTACAAATAAACATTTGCAGGAGGGATCATCCGTTGCCGATGTTATTCACTGGGGGGATCGCGGCGGTTTTGTCTTTCATTGTGATTGCTTTCATCTTTATCAAAAGGAAGAAAATCACATGCATGGCTGGAATGATGGCGGCGATGGCGTTAGGAATGTTGGCTGGGCTGACGGGCGGCCTGCTGGCTGGGATTTCTTACAACGGCAATCTCTTTTTGTCAACCATTTTAGGAATGGCTTTTGGGTTTTTAGCTGGATTTTTAGCTGGGATGCCGATCAGCATCATGGCCATCATCGACGGTGTTTTATCAGGAGTCATGGGCGGCATGATGGGAGCGATGTTAGGAGAAATGATTGCGCCTGAATATCGGGATTCTACGATTCACATCATGCTTGTTCTATTTGTTGGAATGGCTTGTATTGTTCTATACATGCTTCAACAAGAAACGGGTTTTAACCGTGCGTTTTTGATCAATAAACTATTCCATAACCCGCTATGGTTAGCAATCGTCCTTCCGCTGTTTTTCTATTTGTATAACCATTTATATAATGAATTTTCTCGATCTTCTAATCTTCCGATAACGAATCCGCCTATAAACCATTTTATGGAGGGCCACAACCAGACTGCATCTCCGTTAAGCATCGAAACAAAGGGGAAAAAGGTAGTGGTTGAAGCGACTGAATTTTATTACTTTCCTGAGAGTTTGCAACTGACTGTAGGACAGCCTGTTACCTTAATTCTGAAAAATAGCGGTCAAATGGAACACGATATCGAATTCGAAAATATGAAGATTTTGTTACAGCAGAATGACCATGGAAACCATGCAGAAAATGCGGACGTTCATGTTCATTCCTTGCCGGGGAAAACAGCCGAGGTGACGTTCATACCAATCGAACGCGGTGTGTTTCGATTTTATTGTACGGTTCCAGGGCATAAAGAATCTGGTATGGTTGGATTTGCGAAAGTTTCATAAGATGATGGCTGCCGAGATCTTCTCGGCATTTGTTTTGACCAATAGAAGGCGTGGCGACTAAAAGGGAAATGAACTTTTGTGAAAGCCTTGACAAATATTTGTAGGTTTTTATCAATATTTTCTCCACAGTTTTTCTCTATTCTGAAAGTAAAGCAAGAGGAGAGAGGATGAAAACGTTGTGGATCAATTTTTGGCTGCATCAAGTGTGAATGGGAGTATTGACAAATGCTAAAGATGCGGAAAAGGGTGCTTGGAGTTCCAATTAGATTTTTCATTCAAGTCAGGCGAAATTATGACATAAATGGTTAGCGATAGGTGAGAATGATTTTTAGATCATGCAGGAGGTGATGAGGATGATGAGCGGGATGATGAGTGGCTGGGGGATGATGGGGTTTGGCATTCTCGGCTGGTTTCTTAATTTGCTTGCCATTGGATTGGTCGTGTATTTTGCAGTAAAACTCGCATTGCGCGATAAACGCTGATCGATTCGCCTCTTATTTCACGCACCTCCCTACTATTAGAGGAGGCAAGGAGGGGAAATCTTATGTTGAATCGACGAGAGTTTCTTAGCAGGTCGTTAAAGGGGGCGGCTGAACTGCTGGCTGTTTCGGTATTGCCTGCAGGACTGGCTGCCTGCAGCAACGATAAGAAAACGGTCAATACAAGTTCAATGGCCAATCTCGGTCCTCTAAGCGAATTAGAAAAGGGAGAATTCCCTAAAAAGGTGCCGTATAAAGTCACCATAAAAGATGCATGGACCAAACAGGAAAGGGAAGGGTTTGTCTACATTAACAAAAATGAAGATGGTTCTTTACTCATTATGTCCCCGATTTGCACCCATCTAGGGTGTACCGTTGGAGATGCTGAGGAGAACATGCAGAAAACAGGCATCCGCTTCTTATGTCCGTGCCACGCGGGGCAATATGACGAATACGGTATCAATGTAGGGGGGCCACCGCCAAGACCGTTAGATACATTTGACGCTTATATTCAAGATGGCAATGTGTATATTGCCGTACTGAGCCCGAGGAAAAGGGAAAAATGAAAATCCGTTATTCCGCAGAAAAAACAGCAGGCTGGAACGTCCAACCTGCTACTTTTTCCTTTACGGCATGATGCTGATCCCGTTGGGCATTTCGCCTACTTGAACCGTTTGGATTGCTTTGTTTTGTTCTTGATCAATGACGCTCACGGTGTTGTCGAACATATTCGTAACGAAAACATACTTGCCATCCGGGCTTGTGACGACCCCATGCGCTCCGTTTCCTGTTTCAATTGTGGCCACGACTTGTTTCGTTTTTAAGTTTATCTTGCTTACAGAATGAGAGGGCGCCTCTTTCGTCCCTTGATTGGCGACATAAGCAAACGTATCGTCAGGCGACACGTACACTTGGGCTGGCCCTTGCCCGACAGGGATTTTTTCCACTTTCCCGCTTGTTACGTCAACAATGGCCAAGGCATTTTCAGCATTCAACGTTACGACTAACGTTTTGCCGTCCGAAGTAATGCCGGTTGTGACAGGGATGGATCCGACTGTGATTTTCTTTTCTTCTTTCATTGTTTGCAAGTTGAGAACACTGACGCTGTCTTCCCCCATGTTGGCGACATACGCGTATTGGCTGTCTTTGGAAATGCGAAGCCCGTGCGGGCCTTTTCCGGTTGGAATGGTTTCAATGACTGAATAGCTCGCGAGATCAATAACGGAAACGTTATTGTCTTCATTATTGGTCACAAGGGCGTATTTGCCGTTTTCAGTAAACACGATATGGGCGGGATGGTGTCCCACTTCCACTTTTTTGATTAATTCATTCGTTTCCGTATCATAAAACAACGCCATTCCTTTCATATCCATCGACTGGTCATGCCCGTGTTGTATGGCCGGAACTAACGTAGCGCCGAGAATAGCTCCGTCGGGAGAAACTTGGACGTTATGGACCGCGCCGTCGACTTTGATCGTTCCGACCACTTTGTTTGTTCTCGCATCAATTTTTGAAATGCTTCCGCCCTCGTTGGCAGTAAAGTAGAATTTGTTCGTTTCTTGTGTTTGTTCAAGGGCGGCTGGCTGCCCATTTTTCTCTGGTTCGGTTTTGTCTTGAGGGGAATTGGCTGCGCACCCCCCGAGAACAAACGCCAACATCGCCAATAACGATAACCATACAATCGCGGTTTTGCGCATGAGCGGTTTCCTCCTTTTGCTTTAGGTTGAGTCTACCGACATGATAGTGGCAAATGGGGGAGGTTGCTGTGATTAATTTCACAATAGCAATAAAATATCTTCAAATCGTTACAGTTTATTGAAATCCATACATTCTGCAAATTTATCCGATAAAGTATAAAAGTATGCAACGATTTACACTATGCATGAAGGGGAATGAACATCTATGACAAAAATGAAGAAAGTCATCATCATCACATCCGCTCTTCTTCTAAGCGCCTGTTCATCATCCAACGAAAAAGAACAGGCTTTTATTACGAGCAAAGAACAGTCAAAATCGAATGTATCTGTTACCAATAATCCTTTCTTTAAAGAAAAAAAGGAAGGGAAGATCGAACATTTGCATGGGGTTGGTTATGCAGGCAATCAAAATGCGGTTTACTTTGCTACTCATGAAGGGTTGCTCGTTTACCAAGACAATAAGTGGTATGAAACGGTTTCCAATAAACATGATTATATGGGCTTTTCAGCTACGGACGACGGCTTTTATTCATCGGGACATCCTGAAGAAGGTTCATCGTTAGGAAATCCACTTGGTCTTGTGAAAAGTTTTGATAATGGACAAACATTAATGAATTTAGGATTTTATAAACAGTCCGATTTCCATTATATGACGGTTGGTTATAAAAGCCATACCATCTATGTGGTGAATCAAGAAGAAAATGAAACGCTCGGACGAGGGGTATTTTACAGCAAAGATGACGGCAAAACGTGGTCGCCAAGTCAATTGAATGGCCTGCCGCAAACGGCAGCGAGAACGATTGTGGCTCACCCAACGGATGAAAATATGGTCGGGATTAGTACAGCCGAGGGAGTTTTCATTTCGAGAGATAACGGGAATACGTTTGAACGGTTTACGAGAAAAATTGATACGACGACATTTATGTTTCAAGAAAAGTCGGTTGTATTTGCAGCTGTAGAGAATGATCAGTCTATACTCATCAAACAATCATTAGACACAAAACACGAAGAAGTTCTTGCTGTTCCGCCATTGGATGAAAAAGATCATATCATGTATATAACTTCTAATCCAGCAAACGACAAAGAAATTGTGATCGTTACAATGAACGGGGATATTTTTATGACAAAAAATAACGGTGGAAGTTGGACAAAACTAGCATCAGAAGGGGAAATATAGGGACATGCGGGCGCATGTCTTTTTGTTTGCCTAAAAATATATCGCTCCATAATTTTTGCAAAATTCACTGCTACAATATAAGTAACGGATGGAGAGGGTGAGAAGAAGAGTGTATTCATTCCTAAGCCAAATCAGCAACCTGCTGAGCCAGCCGTTTCTGAATATGGCCAACAGCACAACAGCGCTTCCTGTTTTGTCAGCGTTTCTTCTTGGCATCGTCGGAGCGATGGCTCCGTGCCAGCTGACTAGCAACTTAGGAGCAATCACGTTGTACAGCAACCAATCTCTGCAAAAGGGGATCGCTTGGAAAGAACTGCTTTTATTTATTTTCGGAAAGGTCATCGCTTTTTCCGGGTTAGGCTTGATCGTCTGGTTGATGGGGAAGGAGATTCAAAGTACACTGACACTATACTTTCCATGGTTAAGAAAGCTGATTGGCCCGATTCTTGTTCTCGTAGGCTTGTATTTGTTAGGGCTTTTTAAAATGTATTGGAATGTCACTTTGTTCAGAGTGCCGAAGGGATGGGCAAAAGGAAAAATCGGTTCGTTTTTCATGGGATTTGGCTTTTCGTTGGCTTTTTGTCCAACGATGTTTGTTCTATTTTTTGTTACTCTAATGCCTCTCGTATACTCAACGTCTTATGGAGTGTTGTTGCCGAGCGTCTTTGCCGTCGGAACTTCTGTACCGGTTATTTTCTTCATCCTCATCCTTTGGTACTTAGGATTGAGCGGTGCTGTCATGAAAAAAGGAAGACGGGTAGGGAAGCTCATTCAGCAAACCGCTGGAATTGTGATGGTATTGCTTGGCGTGTTAGATACCATCACTTATTGGTTTTAAAGAAGATGATGCAGTAACAATGTTTGGAAGAACGTTTCAAGATGGTTAGGGTGATGTAGTTATAGTTGTATTTTTTTCGTCGCAAAGAAGAATCCTTTCTAATACCGATAGAAATATGAATTTTGGGGGAATGTATATTGCAATTCGGCAATATAGTCGTTCAGGGCGAAAATCTTTTGCTTATCAGCGGCTTATTGATAAGTTATGTCATGTTTTATTATGGTATTAAAGTATTAAAAATAGAGCGAAATATCATGGATTTAATTTTGAACAGTTTTATTAACGGTGTACTCATTTGGAAATTTAGTTATGTCGTTTTACATCCAAATTCAGTTTTACAAAATCCGATGACAATCCTTTATTTTAACGGGGGATATGTTGGCGTTAGTATGGCGATTGTTTTTATCACGGTCTATACTTGGTTATATGTAAAAAAGCAGAATATTCCTGTGGTTTCTTATACACGGGCAATGGTTCCAGTATATTTTGGCTATTTTAGCACTTTTGCATGGATCCGAGTAATGGAAAATTCCCAAAATTATTTCATCATTTTGCAAGCAATAGCAGCGATTTGTTTTTTTATAGTAGCATCACGAGTCAAAGCTCAAAAAACTTTATTGCAACTTCTTATATGGTTCCATCTCATTCAATTCGAACTAGCCATGTATAAAAAATATTTTGTAAATACAGGAATCGTATCAAAAGAAGTATGGTTGTATGGATCTCTCGTTATCGTTTTTATATGTATTTCATATTGGTTAGAGAGGCGAGAAAGAGAAGAAGTTCTTGAGGAGAGGAATAAAGGACGGGGAAGGAAGGCTAATCAACTGGCTTTAGGTGTGATGGTGGTAAGTATTGCTGTATCTTCTATTTTTAACAGTCAACATGAAGTGGGAAAGGTTAAATCAAAATCGGTTCTATCTACTTCATTGGATTCAGGAAAAATCGGTACGAATAAAGGAGAAATTGCCCCAGATTTTGAATTGCGTTCAATTACAGGCGACAACATACAATTGTCTGATTTGCGTGGAAAAACAGTGATATTGAATTTTTGGGCTACTTGGTGTCCGCCTTGCAGAGCTGAAATGCCGGAAATGCAAAAGTTCTACGAAAACAATAAAAATAACAATGTAGAAATTTTGGCAGTCAACTTAACGAATAGCGAACGAGGTCCTGACGCGGTGAACGATTTTGTGAAAAATAAGGGAGTGACATTTAAAGTTGTGCTTGATGAGCAAGGGGAAATTGGAAATCTATACGGTGCAATAACGATCCCCACTTCGTATATCATCGATAAAAACGGGGTTATTAGAGATAAGTATATAGGTCCTATGTCTTATGAAACGATGGATCGCATGATTTCAGGAGTTCAATAAAAGGTAAATGATGGTTCCTGCTGAGTGGAAGTGACAGGAATTGTGACTATCCACTCAGTAGGATATTTTTGATATTAAAAACCTGTGAATCCTCCAAACAAATCGGTAAAAAGAGATGATAATCTTTGTCATCCAATCAAGAAACAGCATAATTCCCATGATAACCATCAGAATTTCCCCGACTCTGACGATGACAGTGTTATATTTTTTTATCCAATTTAACTTGCCGATAAAAAACGACATGATGAAAAAAGGTGCGGCAAACCCTAATACATAGGCGAACATATATAACATGGCTGCACTCGGTTTGGTAGCCGCCAACGCGATCACTGATACAAGAATTGGACCTGTGCAGGGAGTCCAGCCCGCAGCGAATCCTATGCCAATTAAAATTGTGAATTTTTTGTGGAAAGCGGGCTTTTTCCTGCGCAGGTATTGATTACGGTTTTGTGGTGAACATGATTTGTAGAGGGGATCTCTGTTGCATTTTATACCCATTACCGGTATAATGTAATTAAAAGAGGTGATGTTTGATGAACCATTATGAAGATCATCATGTGGATAAAAAAATGGTTCCACGAACAGAACAGGAAATCGAACGCATTATCAAGCGCTTGAAGCGCATCGAAGGACAAGTGCGCGGTGTACAAAAAATGGTGGAGGACAATCGTTATTGCATCGATATTTTAGTGCAAATTTCAGCGATCAGAGCGGCGTTGAACCAAGTCGGGCTGCAGCTGCTTGAACGCCACGTGAGCCATTGCGTGGCGAAAGCGATCCGTGAAGGGAGCGGAGACGAATCGATTCGCGAATTGATGGATGTGATGAAACAATTTTCGAAGTAAGGGAGGGAAAGGGAAATGGGAGAGCCGAAAACCGTGACGCTGAAGGTGACGGGCATGACATGCGCCGCGTGCGCCAATCGGATTGAGAAAGTATTAAATAAGATGGACGGCGTCAAAGCCCATGTCAATTTGGCCATGGAAAAAGCAACGATTCAATACGATCCATCAAAACAAACGATCGCCGATATCGAAACGAAAATTGAGAATTTGGGGTATGGCGTTGCGACGGAAAAAGTGACGCTTGATATTGAAGGAATGACATGTGCGGCCTGTGCGACGCGGATTGAAAAAGGGTTAAATCGGATGGAAGGTGTGACAAGCGCTGCTGTCAACTTGGCGACAAACAGCGCGGTGGTCGAATACAAGGAGGGTGTTGCATCTGTCGAAGACATTTTAGAGAAAATCAAAAAGCTTGGGTATAAGGGGCAAATTCGAAACGAAGAACAAGACGATGCTGGCCGGAAAGAAGAGCGGCTGAAACAGAAGCAACGGCAACTCGCCATTTCCATCATCTTATCGTTGCCGCTGCTTTATACGATGCTGGCTCATATGCCGTTTGATATCGGCTTGCCGATGCCGCAGCTCTTGATGAATCCGTGGTTTCAGCTTCTTTTAGCTACACCCGTTCAGTTTTACATCGGCGGTCCTTTCTATGTCGGGGCGTACCGGGCGTTGCGAAACAAGAGCGCGAACATGGACGTCCTAGTGGCGCTTGGAACATCGGCCGCGTACGTTTACAGCTTGTACGAAGCTTTTCGGACACTTGGGAATCCTGACTATATGCCAAGACTGTATTTTGAAACAAGCGCCGTCTTGATTACGCTTGTGCTTGTCGGCAAATACTTTGAGGCTCTTGCGAAAGGGCGGACAACCGAAGCGATCTCGAAGCTAGTCAGCCTGCAGGCAAAGGAAGCTACTGTCATCCGTAATGGGGAAGAAATAAAAGTTCCGCTCGAGGAAGTGGTGATCGGCGATACGATCGTTGTCAAGCCAGGAGAAAAAATTCCGGTAGACGGTATGGTCATCGCCGGAGCATCTTCCGTAGACGAATCGATGATTACCGGTGAATCGATCCCGGTTGATAAAAAGGAAGGCGACTATGTGATCGGGGCGACGATGAATACGAATGGCGTACTGACCATTCGTGCCGAAAAAGTCGGAAAAGATACCGCGCTGGCCAATATCATTAAAATCGTTGAAGAGGCGCAAGGGTCGAAAGCCCCGATTCAGCGGATGGCGGATACCATTTCCGGCATTTTCGTACCGATTGTTGTCGGAATTGCGGTTGTTTCCTTTCTAATCTGGTACTTCTTCGTTGCGCCGGGTGATTTGGCCAAAGCTCTTGAGGTGGCCATCGCTGTTCTTGTCATCGCGTGCCCTTGTGCGCTCGGTTTGGCCACACCGACATCGATTATGGTCGGTACAGGAAAAGGGGCAGAACAAGGAATTCTCTTTAAAGGAGGTGAGTACCTAGAGGGAACGCATAAAATCAATGCCGTATTACTCGATAAAACAGGAACCGTGACAAAAGGAAAACCGGAAGTCACCGATGTGCTAGCCTTCCGCGAGGACATGCTCGATTATGCGGTTTCCGCCGAGAGCGCTTCGGAGCATCCGCTGGCTCATGCGATTGTTGAATACGGGAAGAAACAAGCGATTTCGATGAAGCCATTGGAGCACTTCTCCGCCATTACCGGCCACGGAATTGAAGCTGTCATTGACGGAAAAAGCATCCTTATTGGGACGCGAAAATTGATGAAGGAACGCTCTGTAGCGATTTCTGTGCATGAAGATAAAATGGTAGAGCTTGAAAAACAAGGGAAAACAGTGATGCTCGTTGCCATCGATGGACAGCTTGCCGGCATCATTGTTGTCGCGGATACGGTGAAAGAAAGCTCGAAAGAAGCGATTCAAACATTAAAACAAATGGGCATCGATGTCTATATGGCAACAGGGGACAATCAACGGACAGCGGAAGCGATCGCCAATGAAGTAGGCATTGAGCATGTGTACGCCGAGGTGCTCCCGGAAAACAAAGCGAACATCGTCGAGGAATTGCAAAAGCAAGGAAAACGTGTGGCGATGGTCGGCGATGGGATTAACGACGCTCCAGCTCTGGCCAAAGCGGATATTGGGATGGCGATTGGCACAGGAGCTGATGTCGCCATCGAGACCGCTGATGTGACCTTGGTCGGCGGCGATTTGCGCCATATCCCGAAAGCCATTGAGTTGAGCCGCAAAACGATGAAAAACATTCGGCAAAATCTGTTCTGGGCGTTGTTTTATAATACGATTGGCATTCCGGTCGCCGCTTTCGGATTATTGGAGCCATGGATCGCTGGAGCGGCGATGGCATTCAGCTCTGTGTCGGTTGTCGCCAACGCGCTTCGTTTGAAACGCGTGAAACTATAAACATTCAAGGAGGAATGGACGATGACCATTACATTACAAGTACAAGGAATGACATGCGGACATTGCAAAGCGGCGGTGACCAATGCCCTTCAAGCGTTGGATGGCGTCAGCCGTGTAGAAGTGCATTTGCAAGAAGGAACTGTCGATGTGGAGTATGATGAAACAAAGGTCAGCGTAGAAAAACTGAAAGAAGCGATTGAAGAGCAAGGATATGATGTGAAATAACATACGGAAGGTGCCCCGAAGTGATGACGGGGCACTTTTTTATCCAGAGCGTAACGGGACATTGTCATTGCCTAAACGAGTTCTCGGCTGGGGAAAGTTTTTTCTCTTCTTGAAGAATATCGAGAAAGCGAGATGTTATAATGAAAGTAACAGGCGCGGAAAAAGGGGGGTTATTTGCTATCACAACAAGACATCCTTAATGAAATATCGAAATGTTTAGATTTGTGGAAGAAAAAGTATGGTGTGAAGCGAATCGGGTTATTTGGCTCGTACAGTCGGGGGGGAACAAAGGGAATCAAGTGACATTGATGTGTTGGTGGAATTTATGGATAATGCGGTGACGTTTGATCATTATATGGAGTTGAAACTGAGTTTGGAAGATCATTTTCAAAAACCAGTGGATTTAGTGATTGTAGATGATATCAAACCAGGATTAAAGCCAACTATTTTAAGGAGTGTTAAGTATGCAGAGGGATCCTAGCGTCTTTTTGCAAGATATTTTGGCTGCTGCAGAGAAAATTGAGAAGTACACCCAAGGGCTTTCTTATGATGACTTTTTAGATAATGATTTAGTATCAGACGCAGTCATTAAAAACATATTAGTGATTGGAGAAGCAGCCAAAAACATTCCAGACGAAATTAGGCAAGCATCCCCATATATCGAATGGAGAAAGATGGCTGGCATGAGGGATATGCTGATCCACAGTTATTTCTCCATTAATTATCGAATTGTGTAGGATGTCGTTCGAAATAAGATTCCTGTATTAAAACAGCACGTTGAACGATTGCTAAATGAAAGTTAGACTTCAATTCAAACCGTATGCGCTGTTTGGGGATAGCTCGTTATTCAAAAAAGGGGTTGGCCTAAGGGAGTGATTTTTCTTAAACAAAATATAACATATTGTTTTTTGGTGATTGTTTTATACCTATATATGCTAATAAGAAAAGAGGGGCTGACCCAAAACGCATTTGTGTTTTGGGTCAGCCCCTTCAGCTTTTTTATTCACCTTTATTGGTTGTGTCATTCGGATCTGGAGTATAGTCCGATTTGTAGTCGGTATATTTGACTTCTGTCACCATTCCCGCTGAAGCATGGTGCAAGTCATGGCAATGGAACATCCAATTTCCCGGATTATCCGCTTTAAACGCGACGACATATTCTTCACCAGGGTTTACATTTAAGGAATCCTTTATCAATGGAGAGCCTGTGACCGGCTTGCCGTTTTTGCTTAACACTTGGAAGAAATGGCCGTGTAAATGCATCGGATGTACATCCATCGGCGAGTTGTTCACGATTTTTACTTTTACGAAATCTCCTGTCTTCACATGAATAGGCGCTGTGTCAGGATACGTTTTCCCATTAATCGTGAAAATCATGCCATTTTTGCCCATGGCCGTTCCTAAATCCATTGTATACTCTACATCATATTTTTGGTCTAACGTAAATGGACCTGTTTCATATTTTCCATATGTTGTCATATCCGCGACAGGGAGGTTTTCTTTTGCATTTGCTTTGTCCGTATTGTTTGCTTGTCCTTCGTATTGAATTTTCACTTTCATGCCATCGGTGCCTTTCATATTGCCGTGGCATTCCAGCAGCCATTCACCCGGGTTATTGGCGATAAACTCAATGTCGTAGCGCTCACCCGGAGCGATATTCAACAGTTCATCTTTGATTGGTTGCGGGTTCTTTAACGGTTGGCCGTCCGTTGCGACAATTTTAAACTCATGTCCATGCAAATGAAGCTTGTGGGACATGTACCCTGCATTGATCAGACGAAGCCGCACTTTTTCGCCTTTTTTCACTTTTAACGGTTGGACAGCAGCCCCGCTTTTTCCGTTAATCGTGAAAATATCGTACATATTCATATTATGTCCCATGCTGTTCATATCCATTTGTTGATTATCAGAGCTATTTCCATTATTCATATTACTATGATCCATGCCGCTCATATTCATGTCCATATGGCTTTCGGCGTCCGGGTCGCTCATCCATTCATCTAATACAAGCGTGTAATCTCGATCGACTTTTTCTTCATTTTTCGGTTCTACGATTAATGTACCGTATAATCCCTTGTCCACTTGCTCGGCGCTTTTTTGATGGGAATGATACCAATACGTTCCCGGCACGGTTGCTGTAAATTCATACGTAAACGTTTCACCCGGTTTAATGGCGTCCATCGTGACACCCGGTACTCCATCTTGGTTATTTGGAACAGGGTAGCCGTGCCAGTGAATCGTTGTCGGTTCCGGCAATTCATTTTTTACTACGATTTTTACTTTGTCTCCTTGCTTCACGCGGATTTGTGCACCAGGCACGGATCCATTATACGTGTATACCGGGAGTTTGATTTGACCATTAATGGGTAATAACGCTTCCTTCGCAGTAAGGTGAATTTCTTTCCCGGATAATACTTCTGTATTGGTTGCTAAAGGCAATTGCTGCTTGCTCGTTTCAGCGGAAGTATTTTCTTTTTCCATATTCATGCCGGACATGTCGTGTCCCTGCATGGAAGATGGATTTGAGCAAGCTGCGCCAATCGCTGCTACTCCTGCGAAAATGGCGCCAAGCAGCCATTTTTTCATGTCGTTTTCCCTCCTTAAGCTTGTAGTGGGAGATGCAATGATATGATAAAAAATAGATGTGCAAAATGTATGGAGAAAATCGTTCAACTGAAATGTAAAAAAAGGCAAGCGATTCGGATTCACCGATGTCTAACGGTGGTAGGTAATCGCCTGCCGTCCCATTTGAACCCAAGCGTCGATAAAGTCTTGTTTCGGCGCTTTTTGGTTTTTGACAGCGGTCAATGGATCATTGAAATAAATGTACTGCTCATCGTATCCCGTAATGAGCACCGCGTGTTCCCGGTACGTGATTTTGATCGGGCCTTGCGGGGTTTGCCATTCCCGAAAGGCAGAGGGAGGAAGAGGACGAAAGGTGGTGTTGGTGATCACCCAAACCGGTGTGCCTTTGGCCAAGTATGTATAGATGTTCTCAAACGATTGCCCTGTTAAGTCGATGATTTGGTTAGGCAAGTACCGCTCAGCCAACTGCTTGATCGGCTTATGGTACACGCCGTATCCAGGCTTCGATAACGTATACATATCGCCGACAAACCCTTCATTTGGGTGGCCGTAAAACACTTGGCCATTTCGCACTTGATACGGAGTAGGATTTTTCTTGATTTGTTTCGCCAACGTCATCTTATCGACGCGAATGCCGGCATGATTCAAGAGCATGGCCAAGCTGGTTACTTCGCATCCCCTCGGCAGTTCCGGAAGCTGAGACAAAAGGGGGGCGTCAATCAGGACGGATGTCCTTAGCGCTTGTTTCTTTGAAGAGGCAACTGATCGATTCGCCTCCTTTGCTTGATTGCTGGGGGACGGATTGGTTTCCCTGCTGTTTCTGTTCTGTATGAAGGCTTTGATGGCATCGCCTGTCTGGGCCGAACCTGCATAATAGGATAATGAGGCGGCCAATAGCAAGAAACAGGAAATATACAATCCGAGCGACAGTTGATCCATCCTCCCGTTTAGAGGTCTTCTCAAGAGAACAAAACAAAGGGAAACGATGAGAAAAGTCAAAAAAAGGATAAACGCTAACAAGCCATTCTCAACTCCTTTATAACACGTGTGTGTTTTTATCGTAACAGATCTATGTGCAAAAATGGTGAAATTCACACTTTCTCCATATTTTATCGTTAATATTATGAGAAACTGAAAATCTTGCAAGCAGTTTTCCTGAAAAAATGGAAACAGATTGTTTTTGAAACTTGATGTTGTGTACGATAGAATGAAAGTGTCTTTGTATAAATCATTTTAGTTTTAAACAAAAAGGTTTTTGGTGTTGTTTTTGGATTCTTCTTAGCAAAGTGGGGGGACAATCATCGCCATGTGCGGTTTTATTGGCTGTATTCATGATCGCCCAAGAGCGATTGAGCAAACATGGAAAACAACGTTGGTGGAGATGAACCGCCTGATTACCCATCGCGGCCCCGACGATGAGGGGTATTTTTTTGATGACTACGTGAGTTTTGGTTTTCGGCGTTTGAGCATCATCGATCTGGAGGCGGGACATCAGCCGCTGTCTTATGAAAACGATCGATATTGGATCATTTTTAACGGGGAAATTTACAACTATCTTGAATTGCGGGAAGAGCTGGCGGCGAAAGGATATTCGTTTGCGACGCATTCGGATACCGAGGTGATTGTTGCCCTTTACAGCGCGGAAAAAGAAAAAGCGGTCGAAAAGCTGCGCGGGATGTTTGCGTTTGTCATTTGGGACAAGCAAGAGAAAACGGTGTTTGCGGCGCGGGATCCGTTCGGCATTAAGCCGTTTTTTTATGCGGAGCAAGGAGATCGCACATTTTTCGCTTCGGAAAAGAAAAGCATCTTGCTGGCCCTCAGACAGGAATCGCCAAACGGTGATTCCCTGCAGCATTATTTAACATTCCAATATGTCCCTGAGCCGCTGACGATGTCGGCCGGCATTTACAAGCTGGAGCCGGGGCATTATCTCAAGAAAAAAGTCGGAAAACCGCTCACCATTCATCGTTATTGGAAGGCATCCTTCGAGCCCATTCGCCAATCGGAAGAGGAGCTTGTCAAGCAAATCCGCGATGCGCTGTTTGATTCGGTCAACGTCCATATGCGCAGCGATGTGCCGGTCGGTGCGTTTTTGTCGGGAGGCATTGATTCATCGTTCATCGTCGCCATCGCGAAACAATTCCATCCGCACCTGAAGACATTTTCCGTCGGGTTTGAGCGGGAAGGGTTCAGTGAAATCGATGTCGCAAAAGAAACCGCAGAGAAGCTTGGGGTAGACAACATTAGCTATGTCATCTCACCGCAGGAGTATATGGAAGAGCTGCCGAAAATTATGTGGCATATGGACGATCCGCTTGCCGATCCTGCGGCTGTGCCGCTGTATTTTGTCGCTCGTGAGGCGAGAAAGCATGTCACGGTTGTGCTTTCCGGCGAGGGGGCGGACGAGCTGTTTGGCGGCTACAACATTTACCGCGAACCAGAGTCGTTGCGGCTGTTTGCGCGCATGCCAAACATCGTAAAAGCGGTGTTGCGGGTGATCGCGAAGATGCTTCCGGACGGAATGAAAGGAAAAAGCTTTTTGGAGCGCGGAACGACGCCGCTTGAAGAACGGTATGTCGGCAATGCGAAAATCTATAGCGAAAAGGAAAAAGCGGCGTTGCTCAAAACGTACCAAGAGGGGCGCGAATATACGGCGGTGACGGCTCCTTTTTACCGCGAAACGCTTCATTACCCACCCGTCAACCGGATGCAGTATATTGATCTTCATACATGGCTAAGGGGCGATATTTTAGTCAAAGCGGACAAAATGACGATGGCCCATTCGCTTGAGCTGCGCGTTCCCTTTTTAGACAAAAAGGTATTTGAGGTTGCTAGGCAAATCGCCCCTGACATGAAAACAGCCAACGGCACGACGAAATATATTTTGCGCAAAGCGGCCGAGGGCATCGTACCGGATCATGTGTTAAACCGGAAAAAATTAGGGTTTCCCGTGCCGATTCGCCACTGGCTGAAAAACGAAATGTATGACTGGGCGAGACAGCTCATCAACGAAAGCGAAACTGATCATCTGTTCCATAAGGACGTGCTCTATCGGCTGCTGGATGAACATGCCCGCCACAAGGCGGATCATAGCCGCAAGCTGTGGACGGTCTTGGCGTTTATGGTTTGGCATCAAGTCTATGTGGAAAAGAAGTACGATTTTGCTCAATCCGTACAAAACGAGGAGCGGCCAGCGTCTGTTTTGGAGGCGTAGCAGGGAAACGACAGGGCGTTCTAAGGGCGACACCTAGAACGCCTTTTTCGATGGTGCGGACAGTTTCCTTGCCTTTGGCGAAGCGAAAGAGAAAATTTGCTTTCTCCCACTCTTGCAATTCTCCCGGTTTTGGTATATGCTTGTTCCATCAGGATGATCATCTACTATATATTGTTTTGTTCTCTTTTTTAAACAACTATATATCGTTGCGCCAAGCAATGGTGTCCATCAGGACTTAATAGGGAATCCGGTGTGAATCCGGAACTGCCCCCGCAACTGTATGTGCGGACGAAATGGGATGGCCACTGGCGGCAAGAGCCATTCGGCGCGCCGCTGGGAAGGCCCCAAAGTAGGACGATGCACGAGTCAGGAGACCTGCCTTGCTTGGAACGTTTCATGTTCTTCGGGGTGTGAGAAGATGAAACGATAGGGGAAAAGAAAAAGGGTTTCGTATGCCTTTTTTCCGTCTGTCGTTTCATCCGCTCGCCTGCCCGAGCGGATTTTTTTATGGAGGAGAGGGGAAACGAATGACAGTGTCCACGAAGTCTATTGTTGTCGATGATCAAGGAAAAGAGAAATCATTTTCGCGCGAGGAGTTTGCTAGGTTGGTGGAGCAGGCGGCGGCAGACTTTGTCCGTTTGTCGCTCGAGGAATATGAAGAACGTGTATGGCAGCTTCTCAGCCGAAAAGAGATGGTCACCTTCGAGCAGCTGTATCAAACCGCCATTTTGGAAGGGCTGTCGTATATTAGTGAGGAGGAGCCGGACTGGACATTTGTGTGCGCCCGGCTGTATTTGCAGCAACTGTACCGCGAGGCGGCGCGGCAGCGCGGGTACGATGCGCGCGAGCGATATGGTGATTTTTATTCATTAATCGTTTCTTTGACAGAACAAGGGGTGTACAGCCCGCTATTGCTTGAGCGTTATACGAAAGAAGAGATCGAGACGGCTGGCTCATTTCTTGATCCAGGCAAAGACTTGTTGTTTACGTATATCGGGCTGCGCACGCTCGCTGATCGGTATTTGGCCCGCGATTATGAGCGGCGGCTGTATGAATTGCCGCAGGAGCGGTTTTTGGTCATCGCCATGACGCTAATGGTGAATGAACCACCCAAGCGGCGCCTTGAGCTCGTGAAGGAAGCGTATTGGGCGTTAAGCAACTTATACATGACCGTGGCGACGCCGACGCTTGCCAATGCCGGAAAGTCATACGGCCAGCTGTCGAGCTGCTTTGTCGACACGGTCGATGACAGCTTGCAAGGGATTTATGACAGCAACACCGACATCGCCAATTTGTCGAAATCGGGCGGCGGCATCGGCGTCTATTTAGGCAAAATCCGTTCGCGCGGCAGCGACATCAAAGGATTCAAAGGGGTCTCCTCCGGCGTCATCCCGTGGATGAAGCAGTTGAACAATACAGCGGTGAGCGTCGATCAGTTAGGACAGCGAAAAGGGGCCATTTCCGTCTATTTGGATGTATGGCATAAAGACATTTTTGCGTTTCTCGATGCGCGGCTCAACAACGGTGACGAACGGCTGCGGACGCATGATTTGTTCACCGGCGTTTGCATCCCTGATTTGTTCATGGAGCAAGTCGAACAGCGCGGCGACTGGTATTTGTTTGATCCGCATGAAGTGCGGAAGGTGATGGGGTTTAGCTTGGAAGATTTTTATGATGAGGAAAAAGGGTGCGGCAGCTTTCGGGAGAAATACTGGCAATGTGTCAACGAACCAAGACTGTCGAAAGAAAAAGTGCCGGCGATCGACGTGATGAAAAGCATTATGCGCAGCCAGCTCGAGTCGGGGACGCCGTTTATGTTTTACCGCGATGAAGTGAACCGGCAAAATCCGAATCGCCATCTCGGGATGATCTACTGCAGCAACCTTTGCACGGAAATCGCGCAAAACCAAAGCCCGACAGTGACGAAGCGGCAATATGTGAAAGATGGGACGATCATCATTGAGAAAATCCCAGGCGATTTTGTCGTCTGCAACTTATCGTCGATCAACTTGGCGCGGGCGGTGACCGACGGCGTTTTGGCGCGGCTGATCCCGATTCAAATGCGGATGCTCGATAATGTCATTGATTTAAACAATATCCCTGTGCTGCAAGCCGGCCTGACGAATCAAAAATACCGCGCTGTCGGGCTTGGAACCTTTGGCTGGCATCATTTGTTGGCGTTAAAAGGCATTCGCTGGGAGTCGGACGAAGCGGTCCGCTATGCCGACGAGCTGTATGAAACGATCGCGTATTTGGCGATTCAAGCGAGCATGGAGCTCGCCAAAGAGAAAGGGAGCTACCCGGCGTTTCCAGGATCGGATTGGCAGACAGGCGCTTATTTTGAGCGGCGCGGCTACGAAAGCCACGGTGAATTGGATTGGGATCGGCTGAAGCAAGACGTGGCCCGCTATGGGATGCGAAACGGCTATGTGATGGCGGTGGCGCCGAACGCCTCGACGTCGATCATCGCCGGCAGTACAGCGAGCATTGACCCGATTTTCTTAAAAGTGTACGCCGAGGAAAAGAAAGATTATAAGATTCCCGTTACGGTGCCGGATTTAAACGAACAGACGACATGGTATTACAAATCGGCGTACCATATCGACCAGCGCTGGAGCATCAAGCAAAACGCCGCCCGCCAGCGCCATATCGACCAAGCCATCTCCTTTAACTTCTACGTCGTGAACACGATTAAGGCAAAAGAGCTGCTCGATTTGCATTTGACGGCGTGGAAGTCGGGGCTGAAAACGACGTATTACGTGCGTTCGACATCGGGGACGATCGACGAGTGCGATTCTTGCGCGAGCTGACGGTCTTCCCCCGGACGTTGCCGATTCCGGGGAAAGATTCACGCCGAAGCTTAGCTGAAAGGGAGGAATGGATCATGACAATCAGCTTAGTCAAACGGCCGATTATGGATCCAGAGGCGCCGAACCGTTCGACGGGCATCATCAACGGCCGCTGCTCGAATGTGTTGAACTGGGACGATATCGCCTACCCATGGGCGTATGCGAAATATAAGCGAATGCTCGCCAACTTTTGGACACCGTTTGAAATCAATATGGCCCAAGATGTGAAGCAGTTTCCGCAGCTGACCGCCCGCGAACAGGAGGCGTTTTTGAAAATCATCGGCCTGTTGGCGCTGCTTGACAGCATTCAAACCGATTACGCGGGACGTGTGGCGGATTACATTACCGATCCAAGCATCAATGCCTTGATGATCATGCTTGCCCAGCAGGAAGTCATTCACAACCATTCCTATTCGTACGTGCTCTCGAGCCTTGTGCCGAAAGCAAAGCAAGATGAAGTGTTCGACTTTTGGCGAAACGAACCGACGCTGCGCAAGCGGAACGATTTTGTGACGAACGGCTACAAGGCGTTTGCCGAAGAGCCGAATGTGGAAAACTTGTTGCGCTCGATCGTTTTTGACGTCATTTTAGAAGGACTGTTTTTCTACTCAGGGTTTGCGTTCTTCTACAACCTCGCGCGCCAGCAAAAAATGGTGGCGACGAGCACGATGATCAATTACATCAACCGTGACGAGCACATTCATGTTGATTTGTTTACAAAAATTTTCAAGGAAGTGTTGAACGAATACCCAGAGTATCGGACGCCGGAGCTTGTCGATTTCGTCCGGAACACGTTTATGAAAGCGGCAGAGCTGGAAATCGAATGGGCTCGGGAAATCATTGGGAATGACATCGATGGCATCGACTTGGCTGATTTGGAAGCGTACATTAAGTTTTACGCCAACGTCCGCGCCCACCAGCTCGGATTTGACCGCCCGTTTGACGGCTACCGGACGAACCCGCTCCGCTGGATTAAAGCGTATGAAGAAGTCGACCTCGGCAAATCAGACTTCTTCGAGCAAAAACCGCGCCAGTATACGAAAGTACAAGTCGATAATGGGTTTGATGAGCTGTAAGGAAAACCGCGTTGGGGCATCGTCCAACGCGGTTTTTTACCGGAAAACATGATTAACGGAGGGATTCTCGCTGCATTATACAATGGGGAAGAGAAAAGGAAAAGAGATGTTGCGGCTTGTTGTCGGACGGTAGGCTTGGGCGCCTTACCTTGGTATAATGAGAAAAAACGTCCTTGTGAACTACCCACCACCTACGCTTCGCTTAGAGATGGGGGCTTCGAGCGACTTGTGTGTGTTCGCCGAACGGTAAGCCACACACAAGAACCCTTTACGCTTCCCTTCGTTCCGAAGGTGTCCGTTCTAGCCATATTCTATCCTATTCGTTGGCTGACGCCAACCGACATTCATCTCCCACTTTCACTTCGCTTCGAAGTGGGAGACTTCTTTCGGAAAGATGTTAAATTGAACATTTACGAAGAAGAGAGCGGTAAGTGCAGGAAAACGGTGCGTTGCGACGGTGCTCCAAGGCTTTCCGTTTTTTGGGAAGAACGGCAGCGGGCGTTTTGGCGGGACAGATGGTGCCAAGCAGTCTTAAAGCGTGAGTGGACGATGAGGATATAAGAGGGCATTCGATGGTGTGTATCGTTCTGTGTCGCTGGCGCGCGAGCAGCCCACCTGATGAAAGGGTGAGCTGTTTCCGTTCAGAGCATACATTGTTCGTGGCGATGTTTCGCGTCTGTTCAAGGGGAATGGCGACATCAAGGCAAGCGGTCAAACAATATCCCCGAGCCGCTCTTTTCCGTGCTGACGGCTGACGAGTTCGTCGAGCTGGCGGATTTTTTTCCACGCTAAGTCGTCGCTGATCGTTCGATAATGGTGGCGGCCGCCGGGCTCCTCGTCGGCTTCGTCGGCCCATTTGACGATGGCTTGAAGCGGCGTTCGTTTCCATTCTCCTTCTGGAAGGTAGGAATCGGTATGAAGCAAAATCGCCAGGGCAATTTCCTTAGCGTTTTGCGGATGTTCGCCAAGGCGGATCAGCAGCTTATGGGCGCGCTCGGCCCCTTTGATGGCATGGATGTCGTTTTGCCGGTATTGTTCGTAGTCCCAACGGCCGTTTTTGTACCATGTGTAATGGCCGATATCATGAAGCAGTGCCGCTTTTGTCGCCAAGTCGACGTTCACTCCGTGGCGGAGGGCAAGGTGGTAGGCATGGTACGCCGCGGTGATGGCGTGGGCGAGGCCGGATCGTTTTAAATATTTTTGCGCAATCGGATGGGCAAAGACGTCGGTTAAGGTGACCGTTCTCATAGGCATCCCCTCCGTTTTTTGTATTTCTCACCATCATACCATGGCGTAAAGAGTCAGGCAATGAGAGAAAGTAGGTGGGAGCGGTTGCATGGGAAAAAATAAGCCGATCGTGCTAAAATAGCGCTCGGCTTATTGGATTTGTGCTTGGCAGGCAAGCCGTTTGGCTGGTTGATCCGTTTTTTCGCGCTCGCGCCGCGTTTTCGGAGCGAGAAGGTGAGCGCCGGCCAGAACGGTGACCATGCAACGGCCACACGTTCCTTTTTTGCATTTGTGATCGAGCAGAACACCTTGTCCTAGGGCGGCGTCAAGAAGCGAAACGCCGGGGGCTGGCTGCACGGTGAACGTTTTCCCTTTTTGTTCGATTTGAATGACAAACCAAATTCAGTTGAACCATTGAAAATCAAATCGTCCTCGAGCAGCGTGCACTGCTGGGCGGCGTTGGCGGCGGCGGAAAAGTCGATCGGGCTGCCGAGCTGTTTCGCCTGTTCAATGTCACTTCGAACGTCACCTTTTCTCCTGGTCCGGAATAAAACAGAATAAGGAACATTGCCCACTTGATATGCGGCGCGATTCCGGCGATAATGGAAACGATGTGGAATGAATGCCGCCAAGCGGCATGGAATGAGCGAAGAAGGTGAGACAGAACGATGAAACGTGCGGAACATATTTATCAAAGACTCGTAGAGATTTGTGGGGAAAGAAACGTCCTGCGCGATGAGCCGATGAAAAACCATACATTAGTGCGGATCGGCGGCAAGGCTGATTTTCTCGTTTGGCCGGAAACGTACGAGCAAGTCATCGAGGTGCTGCGGCTGAAAGAGGAGTACGGCCTGCCGTTTACCCTTCTCGGCAACGGTTCGAACGTCATCATCCGCGACGGCGGGCTGCGCGGCATTGTCATGCAGCTGAAGCATCTCAACCGCATTTGGCGTGAAGGAAACAACGTGATCGCCCAAAGCGGGGCGGATATTAAAGCGGTGTCGCGGTTCGCGCTCGAACAACATCTCACCGGGTTGGAGTTCGCCTGCGGCATTCCGGGGTCGGTCGGCGGGGCGATTATGATGAACGCCGGAGCGTACGGCGGGGAAGTGAAAGATGTGCTTGACCATGTCAAGGTGGCGACGCTCGCCGGCGAGTTGAAAACATTGACAAACGAGGAACTGGAGCTCGGTTATCGAACAAGCATCATCAGCCGGACGCATGATATTGTGCTTGAAGTCGTCTTTTCCCTGCAGCCGGGCGACTATGCACAAATCAAGGCGAAAATGGATGATTTAACATTTCAGCGCGAATCGAAACAGCCGCTTGAGTATCCGTCGGTCGGCAGCGTGTTTAAGCGGCCGCCGGGCTATTTCGCCGGCAAGCTCATTCAAGACAGCGGCCTTCAGGGAAAAGGATTCGGCGGTGCGGAAGTGTCGACGAAGCATGCAGGATTCATTATTAACAAAAACAATGCGACGGCTGCCGATTACATCGCGACGATCGACATGGTGCGCAAAACAGTGAAAGAAAAATTCGGGGTCGATCTGGAATTAGAAGTCAAAATTATTGGCGAGGAATGACGGAGGATCCGAATCCGGTTTGCGGGTTCGGATTTTTCTTATTTCGCCGAGAGGAAAAATGAAACAAACCGCCAATAGGTAAGAAAAGGGATTATGAATGGGGGGAGAGGATGAACCTTTATTTCATGATCAATCCAGCCGCCAAAAACGGCCGGTCCGTGTCGATTTGGAAGCAGCTGCAACCGCTGCTCGATCGGGAAGGAATCGCCTACCAGGCATATTGGACGACCCGAAAGGGGGAAGGAAAGGAAATCGCCCGACGAATTGGCGAGGAAAGCGCTGAGCCGACGGTGATCGCGGCGGTCGGGGGCGACGGGACCGTGCATGAAGTGGTGAACGGAGCGGGTTCGTTTCCGCACGTTGCGATTGGCTGCATTCCGGCCGGAACGGGAAACGACTTTGTCCGCGGCTTCCGGCTTGCCCGAACATCGAAACAGGCACTCCAACGGCTGTTGAGTGACGTTCGGCTAGGCAGGGTTTTGTCTTTCGATCTCGGCCGTTTTGCCAGCAGCGCCGTGCCCGACGGCGCGTTTGCCAACAGCGTCGGCTGCGGTTTTGACGCCCATATCGCCCGCATGGCCAACCGTTCGGCATGGAAAGGGCGGTTCAATCGTTTTGGGCTTGGCTCGCTTATTTACGTGCTTTATTTAGTGATAGAGCTATTCCGCTATCGACCCGTCGATCTTGACATTTGCATTGACGGGCGAAACTATTCATTTCAGCAAGCTTGGATGGCGACTGTGTCCAATCATCCGTACTACGGCGGAGGTATGCGCATCGCCCCGTCCGCCCGGGGTGATGACGGCTTGCTTCATGTGACGGTCGTCGGGCCGATGCAGCGTTGGAAAATTCTTGGGCTGTTTTTAACCGTATTTTGGGGCGGGCATGTGCGAATGAAAGAAGTTTCCGTGTTTGCCGGGCGGAACGTGCACATTCGCCCTGCCGCTCCTGTCCCCGTTCACGCTGATGGAGAGGAAGCGGGGGTGGGAGAGGTGTCGGCTTGGATTGAGGCTAAAAGGATGCGAGTCATTGGCGCGGAACTCGGTGGATGATGAGGGCGTATGTGAAAAGAGAAAGGGGGAGTGAGGAGACAAGTGGTGGGGAAGCGGATGGTCATGTTTGATGTCGTATTCTATGTGGTGTTTCCGATCATGCTCTGGCATGCATTGCGCAGCCCGGTCGGGGAGTACGGGGCGATGTTGATTTGTACCGTGCCGGGAGCGGTTTATACCGTTTATCGCTATTGGCGTATTCGCAAAGTGCAATGGTTCGGCACGTTTTTGATTGTTAATCTGGCCGTTAGTACGCTGTTGAACATATTCGCTGGCTCTGCGTTGCAGATGTTATGGAATGACGTCTGGTACTCGATTGTTTTGTCTGTCTTTTTTTTGGTGACGGTCGTTGTCAAGCGCCCGTTGTTGCTTTATTTTTCTCTTGATTTTGTGGAAATGCAGGGGGCTCCGCGCTCGGTCATGAAAAGACGGTTTTTGGAACGTGATGTCTTTTCACTTTTTCAATGGATCACTGTTGGTTTTGCTTTGCGCGACGGGCTGTTAGCGGCGATTAAGGCGTACTTGATCGTTCGCTACGACGTCGAAGCGTTTGACCGTGCGATTGTCATTCGCGAAGGCATTGGTTGGGGGATCACGATTCTCTGTATGTTGGGGTTTGTCCGTATTTCGAAAATCATCTCGGAGCGGGAGAACCGCCATCATTCGACGTGAGCGTAAAGGAGAGAAGCGGTCGAAAGCAAAACGGGCAACTGAAGAAACAGGGAAAAGGGAGCGGCGTTGCACATGGCCAAACGCCAAGAGGGTGTCCCAAAAGGATCAGGACACCCCCTTTCGTCTCTCTATATACGGCATTGACCGCTTCTTCCGCACTATATTTCGTGTCTATCTTGAAGTCAGACAGCCTTTTGGGTCAGCCCCTTTCTCATCTTAAATGAAGAACTCATAATACGCAGGTGGCGGGAGTATGTCATTCGGAACTCATTTTCTATTGTTTTCTTGCTTGTTCTGTTTCCCTTGGCCTGCCGGATGGTCGGCTTTCACTTGCGGTGCAGCTGCCTGCTTCAGTTGTTGTGAATGGGAAACCGAGACACGAGACTCTGTTTGTTTGTTCACAGCAACCGCCGCTTGGTGTTTTTGACCGTTTGCTTTGGCGCTGGCAGCAGTTTTATGGTACATATTCCCTTTTGTTTCTATCTTGATCGCTTGCGTGGGGGACGAGTTCGTTTCTATTTTTGTGCTGGTGTTCGTTTGTTCATTTTGTTGAACCGCTGTCTCGTCTTCCGCCGGTGCGCTATTTTTCGACTGTGGGAGCGAAAAATCAGGCGAAAGAAACAGAAAAATAGGAAAGAAAGGGAAACGGTGAGAGTTCCTTCACGGTTTGGCAGTCAACCGCTTGTTTGCTATAATGGAAACAAGTTTGACAAAGACGATATCCGAGGCGGCTCCTGCCAATTTGTTTGGTGGGAGTTTGTTTTTGCGATGAGCGCCCGGCAGGGGAAAACGGGATGGCCAATGCCATGCCGAGCGAAAACGAAAGGAGCAAACCGGTTATGACGGAGCGGGTGGATGATATTGTTGAGGTTTGTTTATTAGCGGGAAAATTGATGCTTGAAAGCGGCGGAGAGACGTATCGGGTGGAAGATACAATGACGCGCATCGCTGCTTCGTTTGGCATGCCGCGCTCCCATGGTTATGTCACACCAACGGCCATTATTTTTTCTATTGAAGGGACAGACTCAACCAGATTGATCCGCATTTCCGAGCGTTCGACTGATTTAGCGAAAGTGGCGGTCGTGAACGATATTTCCCGGCGCATCAGCCGCGGTGAATTGACGCTTGAAAAGGCGCGAAAGGAGCTCGAGGATATCGGGCGCGCCCCGATGGGTTACCCTCTTTGGCAGCAAACCGCCGCCGCAGCGTTAGCGAGTGCTTGTTTTGCGTCATTGATTGGAGGGATGGTTCACTTTTTCCCATCGCTTTTTTCCGGAGGGGTGGCATTTTGGTGTTTTGAGATGGTGCATCGGTTTGTGAAAATCCGGTTTTTCGCGGAATTTTTTGCTTCTTTTGTCGCCGGGGGGCTCGTATTGTTAATGGTGCAGGCCGGATTTGGCGGGGACGTCGGGAACATGATCATCGGCTCGGTGTTGCCGCTCGTGCCGGGGCTGGCCATTACGAACGCGGTGCGTGACTTAATGGCCGGCCATCTCATCGCCGGATTGTCGCGCGGGGCCGAGGCGTTTTTGACGGCGTTTGCGATCGGCACTGGCATCGCCTTTGTTTTATCTATTCGATGATAGGGAGCACAGGTCATGATTGTTATGCAGTTGCTGCTTAGCTTTGTGGCGTCAACGTTGTTTGGCATGATTTTTAATGTTCCGCCGCGGCTGTTGCCGCATAGCGGATTTGTCGGGATGAGCGGATGGGTGGCCTATACGTTTGCTGTACGTTCGAGCGTAGACAGTGTGATTGCGACGTTTATAGCCGCGTTTTTCGTCGCCTTTTTAAGCAATGCGTTTGCTCGGCGCTATCGGGCGCCGGCAACCATTTTTATTGTTCCTGGCATTCTCCCGCTCGTTCCAGGTGGGACGGCATTTGAAGCGATGCGTCATGTCGTCATGAACGACTACAATGCAGCGATTCCGTTGGCGGCAAAAGCGTTCATGATTTCCGGGGCGATTGCGATGGGGCTCATTTTTTCTGAGGTCGTCAACCAGCTGGTAAAGCGCCGCCCGTAATGGCACGTGTCTGTTTTTTCCAATCATTTGCCTATCGTTGTATTTGTTTGTCTGAATATTATAATGAATATAACGATGTTTTTTCTATCGATTTTGAAACAGCGGGGGAGAGCGGAATGAAAGACATTATCGAGCAGATGAAAGCGGAGCTATGGGAGGTTTTCGATCACCTTCACCGCCATCCAGAAATCAGCTGGGAAGAGTGGCAAACGACTGAATTTCTCCGCCGAGAGTTGGAGCGCGAAGGATATCGGGTGCGGACGTTTGCCGATTGCCCGGGTGTGGTGGCGGAAATCGGCGCCGGGCCGTTTACGGTTGGGGTGCGCAGCGATATGGATGCGCTTTGGCAAGAAGTGAACGGCGTTTGGCAGCCGAACCATGCGTGCGGGCATGATGCCCACATGACGATCGTGCTCGGGGTGGCGAAGCTGCTTCGCCGCATCGGCTATGAGCCGCCGGGGACGCTCCGGTTTTTGTTCCAGCCGGCCGAGGAGAAAGGAACAGGGGCGTTAAAGCTGATCGAAAAAGGAGCGGTCGACGGCGTGTCGTTTTTATACGGCGTTCACCTGCGGCCGATTCAAGAAGTGAAAGGCGGATATGCGGCGCCGGCGATCATCCATGGGGCGGCGCAATGCATCGAAGGGCGGATCCGCGGTGTGGCGGCGCACGCGGCGCGGCCGCATTTAGGCGTCAATGTCATTGAAGTCGGCAGCGCCATTGTGCAAGAGCTCGGCAAAATTCATATTGATCCGCAAGTGCCGGCGTCGATCAAAATGACGAAGTTTCACGCCGGTGAAAAAGATGCGAACACGATCCCGGACTACGCGGAATTTGCCCTTGATTTGCGGGCGCAAACGAACGAGGCGATGGAGCGGCTCGTCGAGGGGCTGCGCCATGTGATCAACGGGGTCGCTGCGATTTACGGAGCTGATATTGAGCTTGTTGAGCGGACGCGCATCGTCGCCGCTGATCCTGATTCAGATGCGGTGCGGCTGATGGAGGAGGCGATTATCACGACTTTGGGGACGGAAAAATGCGTTCCGCCGGTTGTGACATCGGGAGGAGAGGATTTCCATTTTTATTCCTTTAAAAAACCGGAGCTGAAAACAACGATGCTCGGATTGGGCTGCGACTTGCGTCCAGGGCTCCATCATCCGAACATGACGTTCCGGCGCGATGATTTGCTTTCCGGCGTGGAAATTTTGGCGCGAACGGTCATCAATACGTTTGCGACGTTTGCGCTGCAGGGGGAGAACGGGCGTGTCTCTGTCGCTGCAAATCCTTGAGACGATCGAACAGTTGAAAGAGATGGCCAAGCTTGAGGAGGAGATTTGGAAAACAGCGCCGGTTCCGCTCCATCAAACGTTGACGGCGGCAAAAAACGGCGGCATTGTGATCGGCGCGTATATGGACGGGAAACTCGTCGGCTTTGTGTATAGCTTCCCTGGGTTTCGAAACGGGGAAGTGTATCTTTGTTCCCATATGATGGGGATTGATGCTTCCTTTCGCGACCGAGGAATCGGCTGCCGTCTGAAAAGGAAGCAGGCGGAAGAAGCGCGGCGGCGCGGCTACCGAGTCATCCGCTGGACGTATGATCCGCTGCAAAGCCGCAACGGCTATTTGAACTTGGCGAAGCTTGGGGCTGTTGGCGTCGAGTATGTGGAAAACTGCTACGGCGAAATGAATGACGCGTTGAACGGTCAACTGCCGTCTGACCGCTTCATCGTCGAATGGCGGCTTGATGAGCGAGTGACTGGGGAACGGAATTTGGTTGAAGCAGATCTTCTCAAGGCCAGAAGGTTGACGGTGCTCGAGGCAGGGCAAAGGGCTGACGGTCTGTTGCAGCCGGTGCCGAGAGACATCGATGGAACAGCGGCGCCGTTGCTGTTGACAGCCATCCCGCTTGACTTTCCGCAGCTGAAAGAGCAGGATTTCGCGCTGGCGCTTGAGTGGCGGCTGGCGACGCGCGCCTTGTTTCAGCGGCTGCTTGCGGAAGGATGGATTGCCGCCGGCGCTTGGCGCTGCCTGGAGGAAGGAGTGCTTTATTACATATGGAAGCGGCGGAGTGAACGATGGCAGCAGAAAGGGGAAGAAGAATGACGATCAACATCGAGTACGTCATATTGCGCCATTTGCAAATGGAGTTGAAGGCGCCGTTTACGACGAGCTTCGGCACGTTTCAAAGGAAAGAGTTGATTTTAGTGGAAGTTGTCGATCGCGACGGCGTTTCCGGCTGGGGTGAATCGGTCGCATTTTCCGCCCCGTGGTACAGCGAGGAAACGGTGAAAACGAACTGGCATATGCTCGAGGATTTCCTTGTGCCGCTTGCGTTGGCTGAGCCGATTCACCACCCGGAGGAGCTGTCAAAGCGCTTTGCCGCCATCCGCCAAAACAACATGGCGAAAGCGGCGCTTGAGGGGGCGGTATGGGATTTGTACGCCAAGCGGCTCGGCGTTCCGCTTTCTCAAGCTCTCGGAGGAACGAAAAAGGACATTGAAGTCGGCGTCAGCATCGGCATCCAGCCGACGGTTGCCGATCTGCTCCAGGTGATTGAGCGGTATGTGGCGCAAGGGTACCGGCGGATCAAAGTGAAGATCAAACCGGGATGGGATGTTGATGTCATTCGCGACGTGCGGCGCGCGTTTCCCGACGTGCCGCTTATGGCCGATGCCAATTCAGCGTATACGCTTGCCGATGCAGATCGGTTGAAAGCGCTCGATGAATTCGGGCTGCTGATGATCGAGCAGCCGCTCGCCGCTGACGATCTCCTCGATCACGCCCGGCTGCAGCCGCTTCTGCATACTCCGATTTGTCTTGACGAAAGCATTCGTTCCTATGACGATGCGCGCAAGGCGCTTGACCTTGGCAGCTGCCGCATCATCAACATCAAAATCGGGCGCGTCGGCGGGCTTTGGGAGGCGAAGCGCATCCACGATCTTTGCGCTGAGCGCGGCGTTCCGGTCTGGTGCGGGGGGATGCTGGAAGCAGGGGTCGGGCGCGCCCACAACATCGCGATCACGACGTTGGAAAACTTCGCGCTTCCCGGCGACACCGCCGCGTCGTCGCATTATTGGGAGCGGGATATTATCACACCGGAAGTCGAGGTGCAAGGCGGCTTGATCCGCGTGCCGGACGCTCTCGGCATCGGCTATGACGTCGACCGCCGCCAAGTGGAGCGGTATACGCAGTTTGCGAAGGTGTTTCATCGTACGGCGACGGCATAAAGGATGATAAAAGGGAGAAAGAAAAAATGATGATCAGACCGATTGAAGTTCGCGATGCGGAACATTTCTTGGAGTTGTGCAAAAAAATTGATGAATCTGGTTTTATGTTATTTGAGCCTGGCGAACGGCAAACAACGGTTGAGCAACAAAGTAAATCGATTGAAAGAATGTTGTCTGAGCCGAATAAAATGATCTTTGTTGCTGAAACGGAAAACAAGCTTGTCGGGTTCCTTGCTGTCATAGGAGGCGATGTAAAACGAAATCGACATTCTGCCAATGTTGTTTTGGGAGTTCTTGAAGACTATCAAGGACAGGGCATTGCCACTAAACTATTCAACAAAGCGTTTGAGTGGGCAAAGGAAGTTGGAATTTTGAGATTAGGACTTACGGTCATGAAAGGGAACGATAAGGCGTTCAACTTATATAGGAAGATGGGGTTCGTATTAGAAGGCGAGAGGGTTCAATCGTTAAGAGTGAATGGGGAATTTGTAAATGAATATTACCTATACAAACTGTTATAATGCTAATTGGGGCTGACCCAAACGCAAGCACGTTTTGGGCCAGCCCCTTCTTTGCTGTGTTACACGCGTCCTATCCCAGTATTTGCTTTGACGACAATTTCCGTATATTTCTTTTCATCCGATTTTTTCGACGAGACGAGCGTGCCAACGATCGCACCGATAAAGCCGAGCGGAATCGAGATGATGCCCGGGTTGGCGAGCTTAAAGAGCGGTTCGCCGACGAAAATGGCGGCGCCCGGCTGCGGCGACCAGACGTTCGGGCTGAAGAAGACGAGCACCAAGGCGCTGATCAGGCCGACAAGCATCCCCGTAATCGCTCCAGTCGTGTTAAAGCGGCGCCAGAAAATGGTGAATACGATCGTCGGCAAGTTGGCGCTGGCGGCGACCGCAAATGCGAGCGATACGAGGAACGCGACGTTCATTTTTTGTGCAAACAGCGCTAACAAAATCGACAACACCGAGACGCCGACGGATGCCCAGCGGGCGGCGAGCATTTGTTCTTTTTCCGTCGCCTGGCCGCGCCGCAAAATATGGCTGTAAAAGTCATGGGCAAACGCCGAGGCGGCTGACAACACAAGTCCGGCGACAACGGCCAAAATCGTCGCAAAGGCGACGGCAGAGACGAAAGCGAACAAGAAATCTCCGCCAAGCGCTTCCGCCAACAGCGGGGCGGCCATATTGCCGGCCGGGTTGGCGGCGACGATTTTGTCATAGCCGACAAACGCGGCGGCGCCAAACCCCAAAAAGATGGTCAGGACATAGAAAATCCCGATGATCCATGTCGCATACACGACCGATTTGCGCGCAGTCGGGGCGTCTTTGACCGTAAAGAAGCGGATCAAAATGTGCGGCAGCCCGGCCGTCCCCAACACGAGCGCCAAGTTGAGTGAAATCGTATCGAGTGGATCCTTAAACTTGTTGCCCGGGTTTAAAAACGCCTCGCCAAGCGGCGTCGCTGTTTTCATTTCGTGGAACATTTTGGCGATGCTGAAATCGAATTTGGCAAAGACGATGATGGAAATGATAAACGTACCGACCATCAGCAAGACGGCTTTGACGATTTGCACCCAACTCGTTGCTGTCATGCCCCCGAAGACGACGTACACCGTCATCAAAATGCCGACGATCAAGACGGAATAAATGTAGTCTAGACCCAACAGAAGCTTGATGAGGCCGCCGGCGCCGACAAGCTGGGCGATCATATAGAAAATCGAGATGGCGATCGTATTTAACGCCGCGACGCCGCGCACTTTCTTATCGTCAAAACGGGCGGCGATCATATCGGCCATCGTGTATTTGCCGAGGTTGCGAAGCGGTTCGGCGACGATATACAAGACGACAAGATAAGCGACAAGGAAGCCGATGCTGTAAAAGAAGCCGTCAAATCCCGTCAGCGCGATCATGCCAGCGATTCCTAAGAAGGATGCGGCGGACATATAATCGCCTGCGATGGCGAGCCCGTTTTGCCAGCCGGTGAGGCTGCTGTCCGCGGTGTAAAATTCGCTTGTCGTTTTCGTCCGTTTCGAGGCGTAGTACGTAATGACAAGCGTCAAGGCGACGATAATGAGGAAGAGGAAAAAGGCGAGCCCGTGCATTACGTGTTTCCTCCTTCCGCTGCTTCTTGCTTCACTTGCTCGACGATGGCATCAAATTGTGCTGCGCGTTTCGAATAAAGGATGCATAAGGCCCATGTCATAATAAACTGCGCAAAGGCAAACAGCCACGCCCAGCTGACCGGCCCAATCGCTGGTGCGTTGAGCGCTTTCGAATACGACGTCAACACCGGAAGGGCGAAGTAAAAGACGAAGAAAAAGACGGTGGCTGGGATGATGAAGCGCTTCTTCGCCTGAATGAGCCCGCGGAACGAAGCGGATTGAGCGATGGCATCATAGTTGATGCCGCCCTGGTCGACCCTTGATTGTTTTTTCACTGCCATTGTAATCCCTCCTTGTCATTAAAGCGTTTTCAAAAAGGACTATGAACTGTTCTGCCGCAAACGGTGGATGTGCCCCCCTTTCTGACACAAATTTGTCACACATTCATTATACATTTATCTGAAAAATTTGTAAATTGATGTTTTTTGTTATTTTTAAAAACTATTTTTTGCTTTACCGCACAAAACGGAGAAAATTTTTTTGCTGTTTTTCTTATTTTCGCACTTTACAAAAAAACAAGGATCATGTAGAATGTCAACTGTATTCGACAATAAAATTCAACAATTTTCTACAAAAAACGACAAGGGGAGACATCTATGAATTTGTTTCGTAAAAAACCGATTCAATCGTTGCTTAAGGAGTCGGGGACGAAAGGAGCTTCGCTGCGAAAAGAGTTAGGTGCATTCGACTTGACGATGCTCGGCATCGGCGCCATTATCGGGACAGGCATTTTCGTCCTGACCGGGGTGGCGGCGGCGGAACATGCTGGTCCGGCTCTCGTTCTTTCGTTCGTTTTGTCTGGGTTGGCGTGTGTGTTTGCGGCGCTTTGCTACGCCGAGTTCGCCTCGACGGTGCCGGTGTCAGGGAGCGCATACACATATAGCTATGCGACATTCGGTGAATTATTCGCTTGGATTTTAGGCTGGGATTTGATTTTGGAATATGGGATTGCTTCGTCGGCGGTCGCTGTCGGTTGGTCCGGTTATTTCCAAGGGTTGCTTGCCGGTTTTGGCATCGAGCTGCCGAAGGCGCTCACGAGCGCGTATGATCCGGCGAAAGGAACGTTCATCGATTTGCCAGCGATTTTAATTATTCTGTTCATTACGTTTTTGTTGAACTTAGGCGCCAAAAAATCGGCGCGTTTTAACGCGGTGATCGTTGCCATTAAAGTGGCGGTCGTGCTGCTCTTTTTGGCGGTCGGTGTTTGGTACGTCAAACCGGAGAACTGGACGCCGTTTATGCCGTATGGCTTCTCTGGCGTAGCGACCGGCGCGGCGACGGTGTTTTTCGCTTACATCGGCTTTGATGCGGTGTCGACGGCGGCGGAAGAAGTGCGCAATCCGCAGCGCGATATGCCAATTGGCATTATCGTCTCGTTGCTTGTGTGCACATTGTTGTATATTGCGGTTTCGCTCGTATTGACAGGCATCGTTCCGTACGAGCAGCTCAACGTGAAAAACCCAGTGGCGTTTGCGTTAAACTATATCCACCAAGACTGGGTGGCGGGCTTTATTTCGCTCGGGGCGATCGCCGGCATTACGACCGTGCTCCTTGTGATGATGTATGGGCAGACGCGTCTCTTCTACGCCATCAGCCGCGACGGTTTGCTGCCGAAAGTGTTTGCCCGCATCAGCCCGACGCGCCAAGTGCCGTATGTCAATACGTGGCTGACGGGAGCGGCTGTAGCGGTATTTGCCGGCATCATTCCGCTCAACAAATTGGCGGAACTGACGAACATCGGCACGCTCTTTGCCTTTATCACCGTCTCGATCGGCGTGTTGGTGCTGCGTAAAACGCAGCCGGACTTAAAGCGGGCATTCCGCGTTCCGTTTGTCCCAGTCATCCCGATTTTGGCTGTCTTATTCTGCGGCTACCTCGTTCTTCAGCTTCCGGCGACGACATGGATCGGTTTTGTCTCGTGGCTGCTGATCGGTTTAGTGATTTACTTTATCTACGGCCGCAAGCATAGTGAGCTGAATGAAATGGCACGGACGGAAGAAAAGGCCGGATGAACGGCCAAACAATGAAAAAGGGGCTGACCCAAATGGGGAAACAGCCCCTTTTTCCATTATGTCAAATTTTTCGGCAACACCGCGTTTCACTCTTTTTTCATTTAGAAGGGTTCATCTCCACAAAGTGTACTTGACAAGTGAGGCTTTTTCGCGCGTCACCATGTCTGAAAAATGTTGATTTACTGATTTTCCCTTACAGAAGAAAGCGTGAGATGTTTTGAAACCGTCAAGCACAGAAATACATGATTTTTGCTGATGGAGGGCGTGTGCTCGGCGCAGGCGGCGTTGAGCCTTTTTGGGGACTTGTGTTCACTTGAGCGACTTGAAAAAATCCCCTTTGAGCGACGGCCATATTTGGGTTGCGATGTGCGAATAATATAAAGAACGAGCGTCAGTCCGGCTTTGTATAAGCGGGGTGAAAAGGGTGTTTGGGACATTATTGAAAAGAAGAGAGAGAACGCTTGAACGGACGGTTGTGGAAATTCAGCGGGGAAATGAAGCGTTGCGCAATGAGCTCATCCGGCAATATAAGCCGTTTATCGTTAAAACAGTCTCAAGTGTATGCAAGAGGTTCATTCATGAGGAAGATGATGAGGCGAGCATTGGACTGATCGCTTTTAACGAAGCGATTGAAAAATATGCGTTGCACAAAGGAGGTTCCTTTCTGTCGTTTGCGGAGCTGCTCATTAAGCGGCGCCTCATCGATTACATTCGAAAAGAGGTGAGAATGCGAGAGGCCATATGGCATGTCGAAGATGGAGAAAACGGCGAGCAGGCGGCGCAAACGTACGTAGATGCGAAATTATCGGTTGAGGAGTTTTATAGGCAAATCGAACAAGAACAGCGTCGGGAAGAAATTCTTCATTACCAGCAAGTGCTGAAACAATTCGGCATTCATTTTCACGATTTAGTCGAACAATCGCCAAAACATAAAGACGCCCGCCTCAATGCCATTCGCGTCGCCGAGTTGCTTGTGGCGAACGAGGAATGGCTCGCCCTGTTGTTTCGAAAAAAGCAACTGCCAATCAAACAGCTGGAAACGATGGCGTCGGTCAGCCGCAAGACGATTGAGAGAAATAGAAAATACATTATTGCGATCGCGGTTATTTTGGCAGGCGATTACATTTACCTAAAGGACTATATAAAAGGGGTGCTTTCATCGTGAAAAAGGGAATTGTGCTGGAGTTGGATGAAGAGTTCGTCACGGTATTGACGCCGGAAGGGGAATTTCTTCGATTGAAAAAAGAAAAAGAATGGGAGATTGGAGAAGAGGTCAAAGCGAATGCGGTTGGCCGTCCTTTTCCGTTTTGCCGCCGTTCGTTTCGATATGCGCTCATAAGCGTTCTGACGGCGGCCGCGGTGCTTCTGGCGACTTGGATTCAATGGCCTTCTAATGCGGTGTACGCCTACATGTCGATCGACATCAACCCAAGCATGGAAGCGGGAGTCGATGCGGAGCTGCGCGTGTTGACACTGAAGGCTTACAATGAGGAAGGAAAGAAGGTGCTGACGGCGCTTCCTTCCTGGAAACGTCAACCGTTTTCTTCGGTAGCGAAACAAATCATTGCGCTAAGCGAACAAAAGGGGTATTTAAAGAAAGGCGGGGAAGTGCTGATTACGACGGTGGAGAGGGAGCGCGACGCCTCTTCGGCGCGGAAGCTGTCTGCCGCGCTCGCCGATATCCAGCGGTCAGTGGCGGATGACCGGATTGTCATTACCACGGCCAATAGTACGATGGCCGTGCGCAACCAAGCTGTCAAACGGGGGATGACAACCGGAAAATTATTGCAAATCGAGAAAAAGGTGAAACCGGCCTCGTCTACATCCACCAAGCCGGACAAAGGGAACGGACAAGTCGGAAAGAGTGAAAAGAAAGCATCACCATCAAAAGGGAGAAAACTGGAACAGCCGGCGCAAGTGAAACAGAAGCATAGGGAACAGAAGACAAAACAGCAGAAAAAAGAAAAACAGATGCCGCACGAGCGGAAAAACCCCGGTTTAAATAAGGAAAGCTCTCCGTCAAACAAGGAAATGTCTCCGAAAGGGAAAAAACATGGAAACGCCAGACCATCGCGGCCGGGCGGTCATTATGTAGAGAAAAAAGCGGCAGGCGGCCGGCCGGATGGCAACGACCAAAAAGAGCGGCGCCATCCGGCCCATCCCGGCCGTCCTTCGGAAGCAATGAATTCCAAAACAAAAAAAGCCGAGTGATGGCGCTCGGCTTTATTCTGTTCTCCGGCCGGCCAGTTCGCTTTGCGCCTGGGCGACGAGCCGTTTTGTAATTTCCCCGCCGACGGAGCCGTTGGCGCGCGAAACCGTGCCAGCCCCAAGTTGCACGCCAAACTCTTGGGCGATTTCGTATTTGATTTGTTCCAACGCTTGTTCAATGCCTGGCACAAGCAGTTTGTTGCTTGAACGAGCCATATGAAATTCCTCCTTGATGGTTTTTTGATGAGGTATGATTAGTATGGACGACCGAACAAAGAGATATGGTTGGGAATTACAGGAGGAATTTTTCATTAAAAAAGATTGCAAATAAGATACGCTTTGCCGACGCGCAAATCGGTCGCTGCGGCACTAGGATTTGACAAAGATCCGCTGCGTGCACCGCTTGTCGCTGGCGCATCGTATGCAACTGTATGGCAAAACGGAACGAACTTGCCGATTATTACGAACAACTTCAATAACCAATTTGTCAGCGCTTTCCTCGGTGAACGTCCGCTTGCTGAGGCATTGAAAGAAGCGCAAAAAACGGCCAATAGCGAAATCGAGAGCAAATAAGGCGAATCAGCCCCTGGCAGACGGGCATGCTCTGCCAGGGAGCTGTTCCTTTCTTTCTAACCGCAGCTGTTTTCGGCTGCGTTAGAAAGAGAGGAATAGCGATTTTCGATTCTCGGCAAGGAGAGGGAATAAGATGAAAAGAATGTCAACGAAGCGAATGTGGCGCGAAGCGGGGGCAAGCTACCTGTTTTTGTCTCCTACTTTATTTGTGCTGCTTCTTTTTATTATCGGGCCGATTTGGTTTGCGATCTTTCTGGCCTTTCATAAAGTGCAATTGTTGGGCATGACATTAAGTGCAATTGTTGGGCATGACATTGCCGCTCGCTCGTCCAGCTCTGGCGGCTCAGGCCATTTTCGTCTTCATGGGTTCGTGGAACGATTTCATGCGCCCACTCATTATTTTGTCCGATCCACAGCTGTTTACGCTGCCGCTTGGCCTCAATAGCTTCAAAGGACAGTACATCAGCTATTGGAACTACATTATGGCGGCATCCATGGTGTTTACGCTGCCGGTGTTGGTCATTTACGCCTTTTTCAACCGCTACTTCATCAAAGGAATTTCGTTCACGGGCGGAAAATAACGGACGTTTTGTACAACGGTTTTCCGGTCATGACAAGAAGGGGCTGTTCGCCAAACGGAGGGTTGTCCTCCTTTGGCGGCAGCTTTTTTTCGCGCGGCATATCCATGAAAAAAACGCACATCATATAAGTGGAAATATCGACTTCATAAGAAAGGGACCGAAGCGATGGAATGGACGGTGCAGCTGTCAAAACAGGCAGGGAGGCAGGCTGGTCGGGGGTGGGCGGTCGCTGCGCTTGCCTCGATTCCGCTTGTCATGACGCTGGGCAATTCGATGCTCATCCCGGTGCTGCCGGCGATGGAACGGCATCTCGACATCACGCCGCTGCAGTCGAGCCTGCTGATCACGATGTATTCCGTTGTGGCGATTTTGTTCATTCCGCTGGCCGGATATATAAGCGACCGCATCGGGAGAAAAATGGTCATCGTTCCAAGCCTGTTGCTGGCGGCGGTGGGAGGGGGGCTGGCGGGATGGGCTGCTTGGCGGGTGAGCGACCCGTACGGCTGGATGATCGCCGGGCGCATGTTGCAAGGGCTCGGGGCGGCCGGGGCGTTTCCGATCGTTTTGCCGCTTGTCGGGGATTTGTTTCCGGATGAGGAGGAGGCAAGCCGCTGTTTAGGGACGGTTGAAACGGCGAACACGTTCGGCAAAGTGCTAAGCCCGATTCTCGGGGCGATGCTGGCTGGCATCATTTGGTTTTTTCCATTTTTTTCGTTCCCTGTCTTTTGCCTGCTATCGGCAGCAATGATGGTTTGGTCCATCCAGGTGCCGGCGCGTCGGGAGCGGCCGTTGCCGTTTCGGGATTTTATTGCGGTGGTGGCGGCGATTTTCCGCCGCGAAGGGCGTTGGCTTGTTGGTGTTTTTATGATCGGTGGTTTATTGATGCTCGTGTTATTTGCCTTTTTGTTTTTTCTTTCCAACCGTCTTGAAGACGTTTATCGCATTGACGGAATCAAGAAAGGATGGATGCTCGCCATCCCGCTCGGGGCGCTCTGCCTCGCTTCATTTGCGGCCGGGAAAGCGATTGGCGACCGGAAACAGCGGATGAAATGGGGCGCTGCAGCCGGCTCCGTTCTATTGGCGGCTGCGTTGGCCCTCGTTCCCCTTCATCCATCCCTTTCCGTTTGGCTGGCGTTGTTCTCGGCAGCCGGCATCGGCATCGGCGCTGCGCTGCCGTGTTTAGATGCGCTTATCACGGAAGGAATTGAGAAAAGCGAGCGCGGGACGGTGACATCGTTTTACAGTTCGCTTCGTTTTATCGGCGTGGCTGCCGGACCGCCGTTGGCAGCCTGGCTGATGAAAAGCGGCGCCGGTCCGCTTTTGTTCTTGCTCAGCGGGCTGGCGTTGCTTGGCGGAGCTCTTGTCGTTTGGCTGATCCGTCCGGAAGGAGAGAAAGGAGGAAGAGGATGAGAGCCGTCACATACCAAGGCATAACTTTGGCTATTCTGAAACGTTTGGCGGCTACCCGGGCGGGCAAGCTGAATATTTGCGCGTGCTTTCGCGCAACATTACGCTGAAAATGGGGCAGGCGCCGGTCATTCATTACATTCCGACGCTGTACGAATGGATCGTCGAAGGAAAATTCGACCCGACTGATATCATCACGAACCGTCTTCCTCTTGACGAGGCGCAATATGCATACGAGATTTTCGATGAAAAAAAGACGGCTGCATTAAAGTGGTACTCAAACCGTAGCGGCGCATAAAGTTGGCGCAGCGGAGACACGATAAGAAAAAATGCGGGAAGGAGGATCGATGTGACTGACATTGCATTCCCGGTTGCCCGCCTGCAAGACGGGACGCTTCGCCAGCTCCAGCAACTCGAACAGCGGCTGCGTGAAGAAACAGGAGAAGAAATTGTGCTTGTCGCTTATGAGCGGAAAACGGTTGATGAGGAGGAGACGAAACGATGATGAAGCGAAAAGTGAAATTTGACGCAGCGAAAAACAACAATAAAACGCCAACGGAAAGCTTGCCGGATACCGAATTTGCGGCACAATATGCCGGCGAGGAGGACATGATCCGCGGCGCGAACCGCAATTCGAAAAAAGGGCGGCAAGGAGGCGGGGATGGGTAAAGAGCAAAAAGGGCGGACTGCCCAACGAAATGAAGAAATGGCGTTTGAATGGGGCGATTTCGCTGCCCACGAGCCGCTTTGGATCATGGAGGAACAAAAACGGGCGAAAGAAAATGAAAAGAAACGAAAAAAGCAGGGATAACGCTCCCTGCTTTTTCGCGTGGTGCACAAAAAAGCCGTGCCTCCGGCGTTTGGCCGTTAGGCGGATGCCGAAGCGGACAAGGCGGACAGCGGCGCGGAAAACAGCGTTGCGCCGGTGCCGGACGGATCAAAATAGGCGACGATGGCCGTTGGCGCAAACGAGAGCTGCTTCGCGGCGATATAGCGGCCGACATCGATCGGCACGATTTCCACGACCGTATGTTTAAACAATTCCTTTTCCCCGAGCCCGAGGGCGGCAAAGTCCTCCCCAAGCGCCTCGGGGCGCTCAAGCAGCGCGCGGTAGACGGTCGTGCGCGTCGTTTTCTCCGTTTTTTCTTCCCACCACGGCTTGCGCGGTTTGTATTTTTGGTTGCGCAAGTAGTCGTATTTCATGAGCGATTCGGCGACAGGCAGGGCCTCTGGCGCACACGTACGTAAAAACTCATGCAGGCGGCGGAATAAATCCTCAAGCTGATGGCCAATGCGCGCCCAGCCGCGCTCATCCCAATACGCGCCAAATTGCTGGAAAAAGTCAAACGGCGATGGGAACACATCGGTCACCAAGTACTCGATCGTTTCGTCCATTCGATGGGCGTTCCAATACTTTTCGAGCACGTCTTCCACTTGCTTGATGCGGATGACGTCATCAAACGACAAGACGTTGTTGGCGAGCACTTCGTATGGCGCATGGTCCATATACACATAGCCGTACTCCTCGGCGCGCAGGCGCAACCCAGTGCCGCGCAGCAGTTTCAAAAAGCCAAGCTGCAGTTCTTCCGGGCGAAGGGCGAACACGTCGTTAAACGTCTTTCGGAACGAGTTGTAGTCTTCTTCGGGCAGACCGGCGATCAAATCCAAATGCTGGGCGATTTTCCCGCCTTCTTTAATCATCGTCACCGTTCGCGAAAGTTTTGCGAAGTTTTGCTTGCGCATAATGAGACGGTTCACTTCGTCGTTTGTCGACTGGACGCCGATTTCAAAGCGGAACAGCCCGGGCGGCGCCTCCTTGTTTAAAAACTCGATGACCTCCGGGCGCATAATGTCGGCGGTAATTTCAAACTGAAATACCGTTCCCGGTACATGTTCGTCAATTAAAAAGCGAAACATGTCCATGGCATAGCTGCGGCTGATGTTGAACGTCCGGTCGACGAACTTGATCGTCCGCGCTCCGTGCTTCATTAAATAGCGCAAATCATCCTTGATTTTTTCACGGTCAAAATAGCGGACACCTACTTCAATCGAGGACAGGCAAAATTGGCAGCTGAACGGGCAGCCGCGGCTTGTCTCCACGTAGATGATCCGGTTCGGAAGATGTGGGATGTCTTCCGGAAAGCGAAACGGCGACGGCATATCAGCAAGGCGGATTTTGTTTCGCTGCGGATTGACGACGATGCGCTTTCCATCGCGAAACGCCAGCCCTGCGACATCTGCCACTTCTTTGCGGCCTTCTAAGGCAAAGAGCAGCTGTTTAAACGTTTCTTCCCCTTCACCGATGACGATAAAATCCAATTCCGGCACCCGCTCCATCCATTCACGCACATCGTACGACACTTCCGGTCCGCCGGCGACGATGACAATATTCGGCGCTGCTTTTTTCAACAGCTTGACGACTTTGATCGTTTCTTCAATGTTCCAAATGTAGCAGCTGAAGCCGATGACATCCGGACGGCGTTGGTACAAATCAGTCACAATGTTCAGCACCGGGTCTTTGATCGTATACTCAACAAGCTTGACGTCAAATTCGGGCTGAGCGTATGCTTTTAAATAGCGGATGGCTAAATTCATATGAATGTATTTGGCGTTCAATGTCGCACAGACGATGTTCATCGCAACAAAACCCCTTTGTCTATAATATAGCAGCAAAACTCCTTTGTCTATAATCTATAGATGCAATTGGAAGCTTTCATTTGGCTTTAAGCGAGGGGGGAGAGTTGACTATCATGCAGTTTAGCCAAATGAAAAAGCAGAAAAACTTGTCGAACATTGTGGAAAAGAATTTTAAAAAATCTTCGTAAATCAAGGGAGGAGTAAATTTTTCCACATCGAATATATATTTCGTTGAATGGTTTGAATAGACAAGGAGAGATGGATATGGCCCAAAGCCTTTCTCCTCGGGAAGAACAAAATGCATCGCCGGATGTGCGGTCGCTTGAAGAGGAAAATCGGCGGTTAAAAGAGCGGTTGAACAGTTATTCGATCATTTTTGAGCGGTCGCTCGATGCGATCGTGATTTTAAATAAAAACGGTGAATTTGTCGATGTGAACGAAGCGGCGTGCAAGCTGTTTGAGATGGATAAGTTTTCGTTGATCGGCCATTCGTTTTCTTCGTTCCTCGAACTTGTGCCGCCCGATATTTTGCTGTTTCAGCGCTCGATGTTGCAAAAGTTCGGTTCGTTCAGCGATGAACTGCTCATCAAACTGCCGGACGGCAAAGTGAAGCATGTGGAATTTTCGATGAAAAAGGATGTGTTCGACGAATTTGACCTTGTCATGATGCGCGACATCTCAGCCCATAAGGCGCTTGAGCGCGAACGCATCATTCATGAGTTTTTGTTTCGCGACGTATTCAACCGCGCCGTTGACGGCATCGTCATTTTCGATGAATTTGGGCGGTTTATCGATGTCAATCCGGCGTTTTCGATGAGCTTGAACTTGGAAAAAGGAAAACTGCTCAATTTGTCGTTTCAGCAGTTCGTCGCCCGCGAATGCGCCAATGAGTTCGCTCGGCTGCTCGCGGAAGTGAAAGAAAAGGGAACGGCCAAAGGCGAGTTGTCGCTTGTCCGCCCGGACGGAACGGTGAAAATGTTTGAGCTGACGGCGACTTCCAACGTCTATAGCGGGTTTTACATGGCCATTATGCGCGATGTGACAGAAAGAAAAAATATGGAAATCAAGTTGCAAAAAAGCGAAGAACGGTTCCGGGCTATTTTCGAACAAGCGCATGAGGCGATCCTCATTTGGGACGATTTTGGCTACATATTGAACGCCAATCCGGCGGCGAGCCGGACGTTTGAGCTGCCCTTGAATTTGCTTGTGCGCCGCAATTTGTTTGATTTTGTCGACTATGGGGACGAAAAGGTGAAACGCATTTTCAGCGAGTTCCGGCGCAAAGGGGAAATCCGTGACGAGCTGACGTTTCATATGCCGAACGGTGAGGATAAGCAGCTCGAGTTCACCATGAAAAAAGGAGCGATCGACGGGTACCACTTGACGATTTTCCGCAATGTGAGCGAGCGGCGGAAAATCGAGCGCGAGCTGCGCGAAAGCGAGCAAAAGTTCCGGAGCATTTTCGATCATGCGATGGATGGTATTTTGCTTTGGGATGCCAAGCATCGGATCATCGACGCCAATCCGGTTGTCTGCGGCATTTTTTCCGTCGAAAAGGAGGCGCTGCTTGGCCGAATGGTGGTCGAGCTCGTTCCGGAGCGGGCGCGCCGCCAGCTCAACAAGCTGCTTCAACAATGCCAACGCACCGGCGAAGCGAGCGGCGAGGTCGAATTTTTCGACGAGGGAAAAGGGAGAATTATTGAGTTTTCACTGAAAAAGGAAGTGATTCCCGGCGTCGGGATGATGATGCTGCGCGATGTGACCGAGCGCAAGGAGATGGAGCTGCAGCTGCGCAAGTCGGATACGCTCAACGTCGTCGGGGAATTGGCCGCCGGCATCGCCCATGAAATCCGCAATCCGATGACGGCGCTAAAGGGTTTCATTCAGCTGTTGCAAGGAAGCATTGACGGCGACTATTCGATGTATTTTAATGTCATTATGTCGGAATTGAAACGGATTGAGTCGATCATCACCGAGTTTCTGGTCCTGGCGAAGCCCCAGGCGGTGCAGTACAAACAAAATGATATCTGCAAAATTATGCAAGACACGATCGATTTGATCAGCGCCCAAGCGATGATGCACAACGTGCAAATCATCGCCGACTTCGAGCGCGGGCTGCCGCCGGTGTATTGCGAGCCGAATCAGTTGAAGCAAGTGTTCATCAATATTTTGAAAAACGCCATCGAAGTGATGCCAAAAGGCGGGGACATTACGGTGCGCATCACCCGCGCCGGGTGCTATGTGCGCATCTCCATCACCGACCAAGGATGCGGCATTCCAAAAGATAAAATCAAAAAGCTTGGCGAGCCGTTTTATACGACGAAAGAACGCGGCACCGGCCTCGGCTTGATGGTCAGCTATAAAATCATAGAAGAGCACCAAGGGAAAATTGAAGTGGAAAGCGAAGTCGGCGTCGGCACGACGTTCCATATCACGTTGCCGATCGAACGAATGGAAAGAGAGGACGACGATGACGATTGAATATGCAGTATACCGCTCAGAGCTGCTCGGCGACATTTACGTCGCCTCCGACGGCGACGCGATTGTCAAAGTCGAGCTGTTTCCAGAAGAATGGCGCGCGTTCGCCGGCGAACATTCGGTTGTCAAAAGCTGGTCGCCGCTTCTTGAACGCGCGCTTAGGCAGCTGGATGAGTATTTCCACGGTCGACGCCAAGTATTTGACTTGCCGCTGAAGTGGAAGGGAACAGCCTTCCAAGAAGAGGTGTGGGCGGCGCTTTGCCGCATCCCATACGGCGAGACGGCGACATACGCTGACATCGCCGCGCAAATCGGCCGCCCGAAAGCGGTGCGCGCCGTCGGCCAGGCAAACCGGGCGAATGAACTGTCGATTCTCGTTCCGTGCCACCGTGTTGTCGGCAAAAACGGCGCTCTCATTGGCTATGCCGGAAGCCGCACCGATGTGAAGGCGAAGCTGTTGGAGCTTGAGCGCCGCTTACGTAGATGACGCTCTTGCGTTCGTGGAACAGGCAAAGAGTTTGGAAGGCGTTGTATGCGGATGCTGCAATGAAGCAGGCGGAAAAAGAAGCTGATGGCTTGTCTATATAGATGCAATTTGAAGCTTTACCATTTATAGCTTTTATCAAGTATTTGATCGACTGTCGGGCGACCGAACAACGCCGCTTAAAGACCCATATATGGGTCTGTGAAGCAGGTGGTTGTTCGGTCTTCCGTCACGCCAAGGCGTGACGGGGCAAGCCTGTTGCTTGCCTTCGACAGTCGAAAATGGACAAACCGCTTTTCCGTCAAGGATATGGTAAACTTCTTCGTTGCATCTATATGAAAAACGCGTCTGCCCCCGAGGATTGCCATCCACGGGGGCAGAGATCGGGCGTTATTTTTTTTGCCAATGCGACAAGGCGAGGGCGCCGACTAAAATGGCGCCTTTTATAATGTCTTGGGCGTAATACGGAACGTTCATCATCGTCAAGCCGTTCAGCAACACGCCCATTAAAATCGAGCCGAACAATGTGCCGATGACGTTCGGCTTGCCGGCGCCAAAGACGGAAAAGCCGATGTAGGCGGCGGCGACGCTGTCCATTAAAAGAGAGGCGCCGGCCGACACTTGCCCGGTGCCGATGCGCGAGGCAAGGACGATGCCGCCTAAGGCCGCAAAAAACCCGCTGATGACGTATGCATATGTCCGATAGCGGTTGACCGGGATGCCTGAGAGCCTTGCCGCCTCGCGGTTTTCCCCGGTCAAATAAAAGAGGCGGCCGGGTTTCGTGTACGTTAAAAACAGATGAGCGGCAATGACGACAAACAGCATAAGCAAGACAGAAAACGGTACGCCGAACAGCTCTCCCTGGCCGATAAATAAAAAGGAAGGAATGAATTTGCCCGGCGCCGTGCCGCCATCGGGCAGCGGCATGTCGTTGTAGATCGAAAACCCTTTCGTATAGGTGAGCTGCACGCCGTTAATGGCGTACATCGTCGCCAACGTCGCGAGCAAATCGGGCAATTTGAATTTGACGATCAACAACGAGTTCAAGAGCCCGACAGCAATGCCGAGCAACAGCGGCACGAGCAGGGTGATGAAAATTTCTTGGCGGTACAGGACGAGCGCCGCCGCACTGGCAATCGTCGCCAAGCTCACTGTCGAACCGACCGACAAATCGAAGCCATCGACGATGAGCGAAAACGTAATGCCGATTGCCACGAGCGTCACGATCGAAATGGACCGCAAAATGTCACTGAAGTTTTCATACGTAAAAAATCGGTCTTGCGTGATGCCGAAGTAGGCGATCACGGCAAGAATGGCCAGCAAGGTGCCGTGTTTATACAACCATTCAAGAATGGACGGCGCCGTTTTTTTCGACGGCGCTGTGGAAACGGCTGGCTGGCTCATGGATCTCACCTCCGCTGCAATAGTAAACAAGCTGTTCATACGTCAATTCAGCGGCCGGCAGGCGAGCGAGCAGCCGGCCGTCGACCATCACGTAGATGGTGTCGCAAATGTCAAGCAGCTCTTGAAATTCGCTGGAAAAGTACAGCACCGTTTTTCCTTCATCGGCAAGGGAGCGAATGATGGAAAACACCTCTTGTTTCGCATGGACGTCGATTCCTTTGGTCGGTTCGTCAAACAAAAAGACGCGTGCGTTTGTGTTGAGCCATTTGCCGATGACGACTTTCTGCTGGTTGCCGCCGCTTAAGTGGCGGACAGCGGTCGAAGGCGACGGCGGATGGATGCCGAGCGAGCGGACAAGTTCGTCGGCGGCGTCCGTTTCCTTCCTCCGGCTGATCCATTGCCAGCGCGACAGGCGGGAAAGAAGGCGGACGGTCAAGTTCGTTTTCACTGATTCGGGCAAAAACAACCCTTGTTTGCGCCGTTCTTCCGGGATGAGGCAAAGGCCGGCGTCGATGGCTTCATAAGGCGATGAGAACACATAGCGTCTGCCATCAATTTCCCACTCGCCGGATGTGTTCCGGTGGGCGATGAGGCTTTCGGCAAGCTCCGTCTTGCCGGCGCCGACGAGGCCAGCGATGCCGACGATTTCGCCGCGGTGGGCGTATAGGTCGACTGTTGTCCCGGTTTTGTCGATCAACATTCCGCGGGCGGCAAACGCGATGTCGCTTCTGTATGTGCGTGCTTGTTTCGCGGCGGCGGTCCGCTTCGTTCCAGTCATATGAAGGACGATGTCCTCAAGCGGCAGGCTGCGGGCGCCTCCGTGATAGACGACGCGGCCGTCGCGCAAAATCGTCAGCCGGTCAGCGATCTCCTGAACTTCTTTCAGTTTATGAGAGATGTAAATAAAGCCGACGCCTTGCTGCTTCAGTTCATCGATGATGGCAAACAGACGCCTTGTTTCCGCCTCGCTTAAGGCGGCCGTCGGTTCGTCTAGGATGATATAGCGCGCGTTGGATGACAGCACTTTGGCGAGCACAATCAGCTGCTTTTCATGGAGCGAGCAGTCGCGAACCAATTTCGTCGGCGGCAACGACAGGCCGACGCGGCGAAGCAGGGCGGCGGCCCGCTCTTTTTCTTGACGCAGCGAGCGAATCGGCCGTTGCTTCACATGGACGAACTCGTCCGCCGCTACATTTTCGTAAATCGGCAAGCCGGGAAAGAGCGCTGTGTCAACTTCTTGAACGACGAGGCCGATGCCGGCTTGTTTTGCTTCGCGCGGCGATGAAAACGTGTATATCGTACCGTCGATCGTGATCGTACCAGCGTCAGGCGGAATGGCGCCGGCCAAAATGTTCATGAGCGTGCTTTTGCCGGCGCCGTTCATGCCTAAAAGGGCGTGGACTTCGCCAGGACGAACGTCGAAGTCCACGCCGTCGAGCACGCGCACGGCGCCAAACGATTTTTCCATGCCCCGCATTGACAACCCGTTCATTTTTTGTTCACCTGGGCTTCCAACGTTTTCATCCACGGCGAGATGGCGACATTGGATTGCCCCCAGCCCGGGATGTATTGCGAAAGCTCATTCATCGACACTTGTTTGTCCGGAAGATCGGACCGTTTCACTAAATGCGGCTCAAGCGAGTAAATGTTCGGCGTTTTTTCTCCAGCGATTTTTTGATACGCGAACCGCACTTGGACGCGGCCGACTTCGGCTGGGTCGGTCGCCGTTGTCGCCACCCATGGGCTGTTTGGTTTTTGGATCATTTGCAAGTCTTCATCGCTCAAATCGATGCCATACACTTTAATTTCCGTGCGCCCAGCTTGCTCGATGGCGCGCGTCGCCCCTTTGGCGAACTCGTCCCAAGTTGCGAAGACAGCGTCAATGTCGCCTTTGTTCGGGTATTTTTTCAAAATCGCTTCCATTTGCGTTTGTGTGTCCAAAGCTGTGTTGGCGCTCGCCGTGCCAAACTTGGCAATTTCTTTAATGTTCGGATAGCGTTTTTTGAACGCGTCATAAATGACATGGCGGCGTTCCATCGGGGTAAAGCCGCCGACCCAAATCGTGACGATGTTGCCTTCCCCGTTTAAGTCTTCTGCGAGCGTTTTTAATGTTTTCCAGGCGAGGCTGTAGTCGTCTTGGTCGATGACGGTGACGCCGGGAATGTTCAAATCGTTGTCAAACGCCACAACTGGAATGCCTTTGGCGACAGCTTTTTTCACCGGGCCTTCGAGCGCATCGGCGCGGCCGTGGTCAAGCAAAATGGCGTCAACATTTTGCGTAATGGCCGTCTCAACGTACGATGCCATTTTGGTTAAATCGTTGTCGGCGTTGTAAATTTGCACCTCGCCGCCGAATTTTTGCACTTGTTCTTTGACGCCGGCGATGTATTGCGATGAGAACGTGCCGATGGACAGTTGCATAATGGCGGCGATTTTCACCGGCTTTTTCAACTTTTCAGGAATGGCCGCTTGCTCGTCGCTTGTTGCCGTCGAGTGGCTGGATGTCGTTTCCGTTTTGTTGTTCGTGGTCTTGGCTCCGTTGGCTGGCTTGGAGCTAACGGCATCTTGCTCGTGTGTGCAGCCAGCCAAGATGGAGAACACGGCAAAGAAAAGAAGAAAAAGGGAAGATAAGGCCTTAAATCGTTTCATGTTGCTCCTCCTTTGTGAATAATGATGGCAGCGTTGCGTTGTAATTGCCGCGAATGATGCCTTTTTCGGTAATGATGGCGGTAATGAGTTCGTTTGGCGTTACGTCAAACGCCGGATTGTATACGTTGACGCCTTCCGGGGCGATGCACACGCCGGCAATGTGGGTCACTTCATCCGGATGGCGCTCTTCGATCGGGATGTCCGCACCTGTTTTCGTCGTCAAATCGATCGTGGACAGCGGCGCGGCGACGTAAAACGGAATGTCAAACGACTTCGCGAGCAGGGCGAGGCCGAACGTGCCGATTTTGTTCGCCGTATCGCCGTTTCGCGCGATCCGATCGGCGCCGACGATGATGGCGCCAATGCCTTTCGCCTTGATCGTTTGCGCTGCCATGTTGTCGGTGATGAGCGTCACATCAACGCCCGCTTGCATCAGTTCCCAAGCGGTCAGGCGCGCCCCTTGCAAAACGGGACGTGTCTCAAGAGCGTAGACGGATAGCTCGATTCCTTTTTCTTTCGCCAAATAAAACGGGGCGAGCGCTGTTCCGTAGCGGGCGGTGGCGATCGAGCCGGCGTTGCAGATCGTCATCACCCGATCGCCCGGACGAAAGAGCGACAACGCGTATTCGCCGATGCGGCGGCACACATCCTCATCTTCCACTTGAATGCGGATCGCCTCATGGATGAGCGCCGTTTTTGCCTCGTTGACGGAAAGGGCGTCGGCCGCAGCGGTGACGAGCCGATCGAGCGCCCAAAACAAATTGACGGCGGTCGGTCGGGCGCCGGCCAGGTAGTCGCGATCCTGTTTTAAGCGGCGACGGAATTCATCGACCGACTCGGTGTCATAGCTCGAAGCGGCGAGCGCCAAGCCATAGGCGGCAGTGATGCCGATCGCCGGCGCGCCGCGCACTTTCAGCGTGGCGATCGCGTCATATACGTCTTCAATGGTGTGCAAGTCGATATATTCCGTGACTGTTGGAAGTTTTTGTTGGTTTAAAATCGTCACATGCGTCTCGCGCCATTCGACTGAGCGCGGGATGGCAAATGTGCTCATTGCTGTCTTCCTTTCTTTTGGCGTTGTTCGTTTGTCCGGCCCGTCGCCGGCGGGCCGGATCGAATGGCATTACTGCTTGGTTTCGGCGAGCAGCCGGCGGAAGCCATCCGTTCCTGTCAGCTCAGCCCGCTCAATGATCAAGCGGCGGCCGAGGCGGAGCGCATGCCGTTTGGCAACAAGCCGTTCATCTTTGTGCTCGATGCCGTCAAGGTCCGCCACATGGGCGAGGCCGATCGTCCGGCGGATGACTTCGCAGCCGGCAAAGCCGACAGCATCGATGAACGCGTGCCGGAGCACGTCCTCGAGCAAGCCCGGCGTCGCGGCGTACGTTTCCACGCTCTCGGTGCGCCAAAGGGTTGAGAACACGGACGCAAAGACGTCCCATGTCCGGTCGATGTGGTCAAAGAGCGGTTGGCGCTCTAATTCAGGGCGGGACAACGCATTTAACAGCAAATTGGCGAAAAATTGGCCAAGGTCAAACCCGATCGGACCGTAAAAGGCGAATTCCGGGTCGATCACTTTCGTTTCGTCGGCGCTTACGAAAATGCTGCCGGTATGCAAATCGCCATGCAAGAGCACATCGGCTTCGGTTAAAAACTTGCGCTTCAGCTTTGCTGCTTCTAGGTGCAAGCGGTCATCGCGCCAAAGCGCTTCAACGTCTGGGCGCAATTCGTCTTCAAAGTTGTTCGTTTCGTGGTCAAAAAACGGGTCGGTGAAGACGAGGTCTTCCGTGATTTTGCACAGTTCCGGATTGACGAAGCTTTGCGCCAATTTCTTTTTCTCTTGCTGGTTCATGCCGAAATCAGACGTATAAAACGCCGTCTTGGCGACAAACTCGCCGATATGCTGGGACAAAAGCGGATACGTTTTTCCTTCGATCAACCCTTTGCGGGCGATTTGCAAACGGGATAAGTCTTCCATCACCGTAATGGCGAGCGATTCGTCAGAATAGTAGACTTTCGGCACGTATTGCGGCACATAGCTCGCAAACGTGCGCAGCGCGTTGCTTTCGATGACGGCGCGCTTTAACGTAAGCGGCCAGCTTTCGCCGACCACTTTGGCGTACGGCAACGCTTGTTTGATGATTACGCCTTGCTTTGTTTCTTGGTCGACGATATGAAACACTAAGTTCAAGTTGCCGTCGCCGATCTCGCGGCACAAAAGAGGCGCCCCGTCGCGGAATAAGCCGAGGCGGACAGCGAGAGATACCGCCTTCGGTTCGGTCAGCGGTTCGTAAACCGATGTTTGAACAGTGGTCATTGCCTTGTTCCCCCTTTTTTCATTTCGCTCGTTTTCAAATGCCGGTTCTGACGCGCGCTAAAACTCGGCGTTTCCGACAAATGAAAAAGCCTCTTTCGCATACGGAAAGAGGCTTGAAGATTCATTCGTTCTTCGCGCCTCTTATCTTTCAGAAAGACATCGGTCTTTCTGTTGGACTTAGCACCGTGCCCTGCGGAAGCATGACGCTTCCGGCGCCGCCCTTGGCGTGCGCCCTATCTCACGATAGCATTACGGTCGGTTGCTGGGCTTCATTGGGCCAATTCCCTCAGCCAACTCTTGATAAGAGTACCGATTTCTTGTATTCAGTTTCGGGAATTTTCACGATGTTCTCAATCGTTTGGTTGTTTGATTCGAATGATACATGGTCGGCCAATCGATTGTCAATACGTTTTGAAAAAATTTTTTGCCGTTTCATAGTCGTGCGGCCGGCGGTCGGCAAACACCGGGATGCGCGCACGGACGTCCGCAACGAGCGCGGGATCGATGTCGGCCGAGAGAATGCCCGGCTTCTCGTCCGCCTCGGCGATCACTTCGCCCCATGGGTCGATGACGAGCGAATGGCCGGCAAAGACGTTGTTCGGGTCGCGGCCAGCCCGGTTGCAGGCGACGACGTAGCATTGGTTTTCAATCGCCCGCGCCATCAAGAGCGTCCGCCAATGGTGCAGGCGGGGAAGCGGCCATTCGGCGACGACAAACAGCACTTCCGCCCCAGCCAAAGCATGGGCGCGAATCCACTCCGGAAAGCGGATGTCATAGCAAATGACCCCGGCGCATGAAAGCCCGTCGAGCGAAAACAAGCCTAAGCTGCTTCCCGGCTGCAAATACAAATGTTCATCCATCAATTGGAACAGATGGAGTTTGCTATATTCGCCGACGATTTGACCGTTCCGGTCGGCCACGATCATCGTGTTCGTCACGCCGGTTGTTGTTTTTTTAGCGACCGAGCCGGCGACGAGATGGATGCTGTGTGCTTGCGCTAGGCGGGAGGCGAACGCTTTGGCCCGTTCGGCGCCTTCGTCGGCAATCTCATCTAGGCGCGTCAAATCGTAGCCGGTCGTCCATAATTCCGGCAGCACGATGATATTCGCGCCGTCCTTGACGGCCGATTCAATGGCGCTTTCCGCGCGCCGTTCGTTTTCGTTCGGGTCGCCAAACGCAATATCAAGCTGGAGGCAGGCGATGCGGATCGTCATGAGTTTTCACCTCGAAAAAATTTTGCTTTACATTTTGCTTTTTACGATATATGATGTTGCACTAGAATTTCAAGAATTTTTTAAGAAGGTGTGGGCGATGACGATGGAAATTCCTTTTTCCGAGTTGCTTGAGCAGCTGCCAAAGCAATTTTTCGCCTCGCTTGTCGCAAAAGTCGGGGAGAAAATCAAGGCCGGATGCGACGTGATCAATTTAGGGCAAGGCAACCCGGATCAGCCGACGCCAAAGCATATCGTTGAGGCGATGCAGCGGGCGGCGGCTAATCCGAAATACCATAAATATTCGCCGTTTCAAGGCTACTTCTTTTTGAAAGAAGCCATCGCCGCGTTTTACGCGCGTGAATACGGGGTGAACATCGATCCAGACCGCGAAGTCGCCATTTTGTTCGGCGGCAAGGCCGGGCTTGTCGAGCTGCCGCTTTGCCTCGTCAACCCGGGCGATGTGGTGCTGGCCCCGGACCCGGGCTATCCGGACTATTGGTCGGGGATCGCGCTTGCCCGCGCGCGGATGGAAATGATGCCGCTTGTTGCGGAAAACGGTTTTTTGCCGGACTATGAAGCCATTCCGGCGGCAGTGGCCGACCGAGCGAAGCTCATGTTTTTAAACTATCCGAACAATCCGACCGGCGCGACGGCGACAAAGGAATTTTTCGCGGAGACGGTGGCGTTTGCCGCCAAGCACGGCATTGCCGTCGTGCACGATTTCGCTTATGGGGCGATCGGCTTTGACGGCCGGAAACCGGTCAGCTTCCTGGAAGTCGATGGGGCGAAAGACGTCGGCGTCGAAATTTATACGTTTTCGAAAACATACAATATGGCCGGCTGGCGTGTGGCGTTTGCCGTCGGCAACGAGCGGATCATTCGGGCGCTTGAGCTTTTGCAGGATCATTTGTATGTCAGCTTGTTCGGCGCCATCCAGGAAGCGGCCGCCGCGGCGCTCCTTGGTCCGCAAGATTGTGTCACGGAGCTGGTCGCATTGTATGAGGCGCGCCGCAATGCGTTCATCGCTGCGCTCTGCGAGGCCGGCTGGGAGGTGCAGGCGCCATCCGGGTCGTTTTTCGCCTGGCTTCCGCTGCCAAAAGGCATATCATCCGCTGAGTTTGCCGACATGCTGCTTGAGCGGGCGCATGTCGCCGTCGCCCCAGGCATCGGGTTCGGCGAGCACGGCGAAGGGTATGTGCGCGTCGGCCTCTTGACCGATGAAGCGCGGCTTCGCGAAGCAGCGGAGCGGATCGGCCGCCTTGGATTGTTTGAAAAAAATTTTTGAAAAATGATTGACAACGCCAATCGGTGATGGCATAATTCAAAGTAAATTTGCCAATTGCTTGACAAGTGCATAAACGAGCAGGCTTTCTTATCAAGAGCAGGCGGAGGGACGAGCCCAATGAAGCCCGGCAACCGGCTTGGCGCGCGCCAAGCACGGTGCTAATTCTTGCAGCGGAAACGCTGAGAGATAAGAAGAGCGCCATGAATGAATGACGCCTCTTCTTAGGAAGGGGCTTTTTTATTTCGCCATATATTGAAAGAGGGATGGGCGATGAGTGCAGTCATTGCGACGTATTTGCTTCATGACGAGAAAGACATTCGCAAAAAGGCCGAAGGGATCGCGCTCGGCTTGACGGTCGGCACATGGACCGACTTGCCGCAGCTGGAGCAAGACCAGCTCCGCAAACATAAAGGGGAAGTCGTTGCGGTCGAGGAGCTTGGCGAGAGCGAGCGGGTAAACGCCTATTTCGGCAAGCGGTTGAAGCGGGCGATCGTCAAAATCGCCTATCCGACGGTGAACTTCAGCGCCGATTTGCCAGCATTGTTGGTGACGACGTTCGGCAAGCTGTCGCTTGACGGGGAAGTGCGGTTGCTTGATTTGGCATTTCCGGAAGAATGGAAGCGGCAGTTTCCGGGGCCGCGCTTTGGCATCGCCGGCATTCGCGAAAAGGTCGGAGTGTACGACCGCCCGCTGTTGATGAGCATTTTCAAAGGCATCGTCGGCCGCGATTTGGCGTATTTGACATCAGAGTTGAAAAAGCAAGCGCTTGGCGGCGTTGACTTGGTCAAAGATGACGAAATTTTGTTTGACAGCGATCGTCTGCCATTTGCGAAGCGCATTACAGAAGGCAAAGCGGCGCTCGAAGAGGTGTACGAACAAACAGGCAAGCGGACGCTGTATGCCGTCAACTTGACCGGCAAAACGTTTGAACTGAAAGAAAAAGCGAAACGGGCGGCTGAGCTTGGCGCCGATGTGCTGTTGTTCAACGTGTTCGCCTATGGATTGGACGTCCTGCAAGGGTTGCGGGAAGATGAAGAGATTTCCGTTCCGATCATGGCCCACCCGGCGTTCAGCGGCGCGATCACGCCGTCGGAGTTTTACGGCGTCGCCCCGTCGCTCTTGCTTGGAAAGCTTTTGCGGCTTGCCGGCGCCGACTTTGTTCTGTTCCCGTCGCCGTACGGCAGCGTCGCCTTGGAGCGCGAGCAGGCGCTTGGCATCGCCCGGGCGCTGACCGATGAACAAGAGCCGTTTGCCCGGGCGTTTCCAGTGCCATCGGCCGGCATCCATCCGGGCTTGGTGCCGCTCCTTGTCCGCGATTTTGGCCTTGACAGCGTCGTCAACGCCGGCGGCGGCATCCACGGCCACCCGGACGGGGCGATCGGCGGCGGACGGGCGTTTCGCGCGGCGATCGACGCAGCGCTGGTCGGCCGTCCGCTTCGTGAAGCGGCGAAAGACAACGAGGCGCTGCAAAAGGCGATCGACCGCTGGGGCGCTATTGAGGTGGAAGCATGACGAAACAACTCGTTCTTTTTTGCGATTTTGACGGCACGATCACGGAAAACGACAACATCATCGCGATTATGAAACAGTTCGCCCCGCCGGAGTGGGAGGCGCTAAAGGACGACATTCTCGCCCAGCGCATCTCCGTTCAGGAAGGCGTCGGAAAAATGTTTTCGCTTCTTCCGTCAGCGCTGAAAGGGGAGATTGTTGACTTTTTGCTTAGCACCGCCCGCTTGCGCGAAGGGTTCCGCGAGTTTGTCGCATGGACAAAAGAGCAAAGCATCCCGCTCTATATCGTGAGCGGCGGCATCGACTTTTTCGTCTATCCGCTGCTTGAAGGGCTCATTGAACCGGAGCGGATTTTTTGCAACGGCTCCGATTTCAGCGGTGAGACGATCCGCATCACATGGCCGCATGCATGTGACAGCCGGTGCCAAAACGGCTGCGGCTGCTGCAAGCCGTCGCTATTGCGCAGGCTTGCCCGCCCGGACGGGTATCACGTCGTCATCGGCGATTCGATCACCGACTTGGCGGTGGCCAGGCAAGCCGACTATGTGCTGGCGCGCGATTTTCTGCTTGAAAAATGTCAAGAGCTTGACCTGCCGCACGCGCCATTTGCGACGTTTTTTGACGTGATGGATGCGTTGCAGCGAATGGAGGTGATCGTATGAGCATCGTCGTGAAAAAGTGGAACGAGCTTGCGGAAGTGAAAGCCGAGCTCGCCGCCCGCGATTGGTTTTTCGCAACAAGCGGCAATTTGTCGATCAAAGTGACGGACGACCCGTTGACGTTTTTGGTGACAGCGAGCGGCAAGGATAAGCGGAAGCAAACGGATGAGGACTTCTTGCTCGTTGACGCTGCCGGCCGACCAGCGGAGAAAACACATTTAAAGCCATCAGCGGAGACGCTGCTGCATGTGGAAATTTACAACCGCACAAACGCCGGTTGCGTCTTGCACGTTCATACCGTGGACAACAATTTGATTTCTGAACTGTATGCGTCAAACGGGGAAGCAGTCTTTTCCGGCCAGGAAATCATCAAGGCGTTTGGCATTTGGGAAGAAAACGCCGCAGTGCGCATCCCGATCATTAACAATGACGCCGACATCCCGACGCTGGCTCGGGAGTTTGCGAACCATGTTCATGGCGACGCCGGCGCCGTGTTGATCCACAACCACGGCATTACCGTCTGGGGACGAACGGCGTTTGAAGCGAAAAAACATTTGGAAGCGTGGGAGTTTTTGTTCAGCTGGCAGGTGAAGCGGCTGCTTTTGCAACGGGCCGGCCTGCCGGTTGGTTAATATACATCTTTTAGAAGGGGGATTTTGACATGGCCGTCATCAAAGTGAGAAAAACGGGCCAAGTGATTGAAGGAGAAGACAATGTGCGCGCGTTTTTGAACAGTCAAGGGGTGTTGTATGAACATTGGGACATCACGAAACTGCCGGAGCATTTGCGTGACAAATACGTACTCACGGATGAAGAGAAAAATGAAATTTTGGCGACGTTCAAAGATGAAATTGAAGATTTGGCGGCGCGCCGCGGCTACAAAACATGGGATATCGTCGCTCTGTCCGATGCGACGCCGAACTTGGATGAACTGCTGAAAAAATTTGAACAAGTGCACATCCATACGGAAGATGAAGTGCGCGCCATTACGGCCGGCCATGGCATTTTCATCATCAAAGGCGACAAAGAAACCGGTTATTTTGATGTAGAGCTTGAAGCCGGCGACGTCATTTCCGTGCCGGAAGGGAATCCGCACTACTTTACGCTCATGGACGACCGCCAAGTCGTAGCCGTCCGTCTGTTCATCGACCCGTCCGGCTGGGTCGCCCATCCGTATGAAGAAAAAGAAGAGGCCGTCCAATAATGAGAACACCCCGCTGCCAGGCAAGGCAGCGGGGTGTTTCGTTCTGTATGGAGAGGAGCGCCTGTCTCGATGACGGAAGGGGGGATCGCTAAAACGATTCGGTTAACAAAATCATAAACAAAATGCCGATAATAAACGCGTACGTCGAGATCCGTTCGTTGCCGTCGCCATGACTTTCGGGAATGAGTTCTTTGTAAATGATAAACAGCATCGCCCCGGCGGCAAACGCCAACCCGTATGGAACGAGGCCGCGGAAGAGAGAGGTTAAATAAAAGCCGAGCAAAGACGTCACAATTTCGACCGCGCCGGTTAACGTGGCAATGACAAACGCTTTAAAGCGGCCAATCTGCTGATTGACTAAAAACAAGGCGACCAAAAATCCTTCCGGCGCGTTTTGCAAGCCGATGGCCAATGCGATCAAATTGCCGATTTGCGAAGCGCCGTCTGAGGCGTAGCTCACCCCGACTGACAGCCCTTCGGGGAGATTGTGCATCGCAATGGCGGCGATGATGAGCATCGCCTTTTCGTCGAATTGCAAGCCGCTTTTCGTATGCTCCAAGTCGATATGGGGGACGGTCATCTCAAGCAACGTTAACACGAGCACCCCCGCCGCCAATCCGATGGCGAGCGCCTCAAAACCGCCGGACCGCAGGGCCTCGGGAATAAGACTTGTCATCGAGGCCGCCATCATAATGCCGGCTGAAAACGCGAGGAGCACATCGCGCCAGCGGTGGGTGAGCGATTTGGCCATAAACAAAATCGGCACAGCGCCAAGTCCGGTCGATAAGGCGGACAGCACACTGCCGGTCAATACCCCGTTCATCCAATTCCCCCTTCATCAGCCTTTATTTTTTCATATGCGCCGTTTCCACAAATGTGACAATCGCCCAAGCGCTGCCCTATAACAAAATTATCATAGCGAAAGGAACGGCCGCTGGCGAGAAAAATGGACCAGCGCCTGGCAAAAACGGTTGCCTGCCTGTTTGCTGTTCAAGTATAATGCAAGTAAGAAATGGTTAAATGCAAAGGGTTGGATGGCATGGAACAAAAAGAGCAAGAACTCGAGCAATCGCTAAAGTTGTTTATCGTATTGTCGCGGGCTTACCGCGCCGTAAGCGACCAAGTGAACAAATCAATCCACTCATTCGGGGTCAATCCGACCGAATTTGCCGTGTTAGAATTGTTATACCATAAAGGGGATCAGCCGCTCCAGCAAATTGGCGAAAAAATTTTGCTGGCGAGCGGGAGCATCACCTACGTCATTGACAAACTGGAAAACAAAGGATTGATCGTCCGCCGCGCCTGCGAAAAGGACCGGCGCGTCACGTACGCGTCCATTACAGAAGAGGGGCGGCGGTTTATTGAACGCGTATTTCCCGAGCATGCGGAAAAAATTCACGAAACGGTTTCGGCGCTGACGGCGGCAGAAAAAGAGCAGGCGATTGCGCTGCTGAAAAAATTAGGATATGGGGCAAAAACAAGGGGCTGACGCGAGGTCGGCCTCTTTAATTTTGCCGGAAATGGATACGTTATATAAAGAACATACCATAGCCAGCAAAAAAGGAGAGATCACCATTGATGGTTCCAGTAGGGGTATCGAATCGCCACATTCATTTATCAAAAGAACACATGGCGGCGCTGTTTGGCGAAGGCGCCGAGCTGACGGTGCTCAAGCCGTTGTCGCAGCCTGGCCAGTTCGCCGCCAAGGAAACGGTGACGGTCGAAGGGCCGAAAGGGAAAATTGAAAACGTCCGCGTCCTCGGACCGGTCCGTTCGCTCACCCAGCTTGAAATTTCGAAAACCGACAGCTTCAAGCTCGGCGTCGCGCCCCCGGTCCGCTTATCCGGCGATATTGACGGAACGCCGGGCATTACGATTCACGGACCGAAGGGGACGGTGACCGTCGACAAAGGGGTGATCATTGCCAAGCGCCACATTCATATGACGCCGAAAGATGCCGAGACGTTTGGCGTCCGCGATAAACAAGTTGTGAAAGTGAAAACGCAAGGGAAGCGGGCGCTCATTTTTGACGAAGTGATCGTCCGCGTCAGCGAAGATTTTGCATTAGATATGCACATTGACACCGATGAAGCGAACGCGGCCGGCTTGAAAACGGGCGATTATGTCGAACTGCTTCCATCGTGAAACCATCCGCGCCAAAGGCGGACAAAGCGCCCTCTCGGTACAAACGAGAGGGCGCTTCCCATTAATGCGGCCGCTTCTTCTCTGATGCTAGTGTGCCGACAAGATGAAACGGCGCATCACGCCGAATGGCGTCAATGACGCCGCTGCTGATTTCTTGATGGGTGAGCCAACGCGTGCTGTGCTCTTCGATCACGAAGCCAAGCTGAATTTGCCGGTACAGGCAAGCGGAAGACAAACGGAGTTCCCGCTTTGCCTCGGCCGGATGGGCCCGGCTGCCGAGCACGTGGAACAGACGCCAAGGACCGGGATGTCTGCTATTTTCCCGGATGATGGCCGGAAACGCCTGTTTCCCGTCGCTGTGCACCCATGCGACAACAAGGTCGAAGGCTCTGTTTTCATTGATTGTTTGGTGAATCAAGGAACATAGTACATCATGATCGCGATAATCGACCAAAAGCGGGGTAATGGCCTCCAGATGTGCGGCGCGGGCGATGAGCCGTTCCATCCGTTCCCTGTTCCGGGCGACGATGGATACATGGTACCCTTCTCGCACGAGCCAAAGCGACACGTCGGTTAACATGCCTGTCCCACCGATGACGAGTGCGTGCATGGTGGTTCTCCTTTCGGATTAATGCGATGCTCCTTTCAAATAGCGGTCAAACCAGTCGACGATATGGCGAAGACGCTCAAGCCGAAGAGCAGGGTTGCCGGTGCGCGACAAATCGTGGTTGGCGTCCGGAAAGCGGACGAGCTTTGTTTCCCGCCCGAGCTGCTTTAAGGCGACAAACAGCTGTTCGGCCTGCTCGATTGGGCAGCGGTAATCGCGTTCGCTATGCAAAATTAACAGCGGTGTGCGCATGTGTTTGACGTATTTGAGCGGCGAATGATGCCAAAGCCGCTCAGCGTCTTCCCAAACGTCGCAGCCGACTTCCCATTTCGTGAAAAAGTAGCCGATGTCGCTCACGCCAGAGAAGCTGAGCCAGTTGGAAATCGAACGTTGAGTGACAGCCGCTTTGAATCGGTCGGTATGCCCAACGATCCAGTTCGTCATAAATCCGCCGTAGCTGCCGCCGGTGACGCCAAGCCGTTCTTTGTCAATAAAGTCGAACTTGCTGATGGCGGCGTCGACGCCAGCCATAATGTCTTCATAATCCATGCCGCCATAGTCGCCGCGCACCGCATTGACAAACGACTGGCCGTATCCGTGGCTGCCGCGCGGGTTCGTAAACAGCACGGCATAACCGGATGAAGCGAGCAGCTGAAATTCATGGAAAAACGTAAATCCATACATCGCATGCGGCCCGCCGTGAATTTCGACGACAAGCGGCGCCTTTTCTCCTTCGTCAAGCTCAGGCGGTTTCATGATCCAGCCTTGAATCTCCCAACCATCCGCCGATCGATACGTAAACGGTTCGGCATCGGCGAAGGCCACTTCATGTTCAAGCGCTTCATTGGCACGCGTAAGTCGTGTTTTCGTTCCATCGGCAAGCGAGACCGCATATAAATCGCCAACGGACGTAGGCGAGCTGATGGCGGCGACAGCTTGCCGTCCATCCGGATGGACGGTGAATCCGTATAGATGAAAATCGCCTTCGACCACTGGAACGATCGGGCCGGCGAGCGAGACGAAATATGCGTTGACGCGTCCGCGCTCCGAGGCGGTGACATACAGGCCGCTTCCGTCGCTCGCCCAAATCGGGCCCGGGCCTTTCGCATCAGCGTGCATGTCGCCGACCATGGCGTCACCGAGATGGACGTCCCAGTCGGCGGTCAACACCCGCTTCGTTCCACGTTCCGGCTCAAAGACATAAAGCCGGTGAAGCGTCGCCCCGAGACAAGCCAAATCATGGCCGACGGCGGCAAGCTTCATTCCGTCCGGCGACCAGGCGAGCGAGGCGAACGCGCCGCAGCCGTTCGTCAAGTTCGTTTCTGTTTTTTTCTCGAGATCGAGCAAAATGATGTCGCGGGTAAAGGTGGTGTCCGGATCCTCGTTTCGGTTGGCGACAAAGGCGAGCGTCCGTCCAGCGGGCGAAATCGCAAACGAACCGATTTCCTCCTCGCGGCCCGTCAACGCTTCGATTTTTCCTGACAGCGCATCGATGCGCGCGAGCACCGCCCGTTTGCCGTCAAGAAAGCCGGAGGCGTCCGACTTGTAATACAGCCGCTCGACAACGCGCGGTTTCAGGTCGGCTCGCTTCACTTCTGCTTTTTCCGGCTCTTCGCGGTCTTCAATCGTTTCATCATCGCCAAGCGTCGTTAGGGCGATGAGAAACGTCCCGTCCGGCGACCAAACGTAATCGCGCACGCCGTTTTTGAAAAACGTCAGCTGGCGCGCTTCGCCCCCATTGGCAGGCAACAGCCAAAGCTGTGTGCGCCCAGAGCGGTCGGACAAAAAGGCGATCGTTTCGCCGTCCGGGGAAAAGCGCGGCTTCGTGTCGCGACAGCGCCCGAACGTCCATGGACGGACGGCGCCGTCTTCCGTCCACATATATAGATGGGAGCGGTATTGGTTTTCTTCGTCGATCGATTTTTCCACAAACACGACGCGCGTTCCGTCCGGGGCGTAGTGCGGGTCGCGCACCGAGCGGAGGCGAAGCAAATCTTCCGCCGTCATGCCGCGGCGTTTCGTCGGGTGTTCGTTATTATTCATCAGCAGGACCTCTCTTTCCTTCAAAAATGGAACCATCTTGTATATTTCGTCTTACGAAAGAAAAGATCCTGCCCCAAAACAGAAAAAAACGAACGCCCAAACGATAGGCGTCCGTTTTTTGGCTATGCCGACAGTTTTTGCTTTTCATTTGCCTGCTGCGCTGCCTTTTTCACCTGCGGGTAGAAGATCACGCCGCTTGCCAGCAAGGCAACGCCGAGCAGGAACGTTTTCATATCCGCCGTCCCGGCGATGACGACCCAGACGGAATACAATGTTGCCAGCGCCGCAACGATGCCGTCCGCGAGCCGCTCCCGTCCTGCCGCATACGTTTCCCCAGTGAGCGTGAGCTTCAGCTGGAAGACGGAAGCAATCAAATATGGAACGAGATAAGCGAGCGTGGCGATGTAAATGACGAAGTCAAACGCCGCCGCCATCGAATGGGAAATGGTCGAGAAAATGAACAATTGCGCGAAGGCGTTCGACAACGTGAGCGAGAAGCTCGGCACGTTTTTCTTGTTTTCTTTCAAAAAGGCCGGCATAAACAGTCCTTGTTTGGCAGCTTGGTATGGCACTTCCGCGCTCAATAAAATCCAGCCGAGCGTTGAGCCGAGCAAGCTGATCAGCCCAAGGCCAGCCAACACGTAGCCGCCCGCCGGTCCGACGATGGCATTGATGGCGTCCACGAGCGGTTTTTCCGATTGAATCAGTTCGCGTTGCGGCAAGACGCCCATCACCAAAAAGCTGATGCCGATGTAAATGGCTAAGGCGATGAGCAGGCCGGCGATCGTCGCCCGTTTTACGTCCGCTTGTTTGCGCGCGCGGGAAGCGAACACCATCGCCGATTCAACGCCGACAAACGCCCATAACGTCGACAAGGCGGCATTGTTGATTTGCGCAAGCAAACCGATCGGCTGTCCGTTCCCGTCATAGCGAGGGGCATCAAGCGGGCCGATGACGGCTTTGTCAAAGGCAAACAGCGCGATGACGATAAATAGGAAAAAGCCAAGCACTTTGGCCGCGGTGGCAACAAAATTCAGCTTGCCAGCGCCTTCTACCCCGCGCAAAATGATGATATGCATCCCCCAAAGGAGCGCCGTGCAGACGAGAAACGTCAACAAGTTCCCAAGCTTCAAGGTGAACGCCCCGGCGGTGAACACCGTTTGGCCGCTCGTCAGAACCGGGAAAAACGTCGACAAGTAGCTTGCAAATGTTGTAATGATCGCCACGTTGCCGGCAAAGTTGCCGACCCAGTAGCCCCATGATGACATAAATCCCGATAAAATCGAGAGATTGGAGCCTTTCGGAAACAGCTCCTTCGCGTAAATTTGCGGTCCGCCGCCTAACTCGGGCTTGCGGATTGCCAAGTTGCCAAACACAACCGCCGTCATGAGGACGCCGGCTCCGGTCAACAGCCAGGCGAGCATCACGCCGATGGGGCTCGCCGCTTCCGCCAACGAGCGCGGCAGCATGAAAATGCCGGATCCGACCATATTGCCCACGACAAGCGCGGTTAACACCCAAATGCCAAGTTTTCGTTGCTGATCCAAGGTCAAAACGCTCCTTTCGAAAAAAGAAAGCACCCGCGCCTTTTCAGCGGGTGCATGATCGATTCGCATCCAACTGAATGGCGATAGCGCTCCATCGCCCAAGGGCGATGGCAGTCCTGCGCCTGTTCGGCCGCAGGCCCAGCTTGCGCCGCCGGAGCGCGCCGCAAACTTCGGCGGTGAACCCTTTCCCGCTGCGTCATGGACCGCTCCGAGCCTCGGCAGCGCTACTTTTGTTCACCGCAACCTCTATCCCATTGAAGTGGAGAGGGGGTATATGGTTGCCGACACTATCTTACCTGATTCGACAAAAATCGTCAATATGTTTTTGGGAAATACAGAAGATGGGACGAGATTCCCAATCCATGGCCGCTATTTCTAGGGGGAAGAGGGCGCGAATGGGAATATGATTTGTTTTTGAAAAATAGAAATGGTTGCGAAGATCAAGATCATGATAGTTGCCTTCTTTTTCTATGAGGAAATAAAATGGAAATTTGTTCAGAGAATGGTTCATCACTAAAAACTAAAAGATGTACTTGCACTAGCCATTAAAGTATGTTAGCTGTTTCTAACCGAACCCGAAATGCAAAACGTTGGATATTTCTGTATCCGTATCCCCGACGTTTGATCCGCTTAATCTTGTTATTCGTTTCCTCCATTTTCCCATTCGAATAAGACGATAAAATGCATGATATGATTTCGTCTGTTCGTTTGACGAGTGATTTTGCGATGGCTCGCACAACTGAACAAGGACAAAACGAATAACGATGAATCCAAGCCTCCAATTGTTCCAGATTTTGCACATTCTTTCGGAACGTTTGCACGCTCTCTCAGATAAAGATTTCCAACGCGCCTAATGGACCGATGGAAAAGAGAAAGCGCAAAATTTTGGTGAAGAGCCTTTTTATGCGCATATATGGGTGGTTTTTTATATATTATGCAAAGGTTGCGAAATATGAGTGAAATGATTAGTATAATTTGTGGTGATGAACCCAGAGAATGGGAAATCGAGAAGGATTTTGAGGATTCATGGCGAATAAACAGTAGGTCGGCTGAGTGATGAAAAAATGTAAAAATGAAAGGAAAGAAGGGACAGAGCATGAAGTTTTCCGAATTTCGTTACGAGCGGCCGGACATCGCTCAATTGCAAGCATCGTTTCAAGAAGCGCTTGATTCGTTCCGCCATGCCGGGAGCGCCGCCTTGCAGCACGAGGCGATGAAGCGGATCAATGCACTGCGCCGCCGCTACAGCACGATGGCGAACCTTTGCCACATCCGCCATACGATTGATACAAACGATCAATTTTATAAACAAGAACAGGACTTTTTCGACGAAACCGAGCCGGTCGTCAAGGGGCTCGTCAACGATTATTACCGCGCGCTTGTTTCCTCGCCGTTCCGCGCTGAATTGGAACAAGTGTGGGGAAAACAGCTGTTTGCGTTGGCGGAAACGCAACTGAAAACATACGCGCCGGCGGTTGTCGAAGACTTGCAAAAAGAAAACAAGCTGGCCAGCGAATATACGAAGCTCATTGCATCGGCGAAAATCATGTTTGAAGGAGAGGAGCGGACGCTCGCCCAGCTGCAGCCGTTTGTCGAGTCGCCGGACCGCACGATGCGCCAACGGGCGAGCGAAGCGCGGTTTTCGTTTTTCACGGACCACGAAAAAGAGCTCGATGAGCTGTATGATGAGCTCGTCCACGTCCGCACAGCGATCGCCCGGAAGCTTGGGTTCAAAAACTTTGTTGAGCTCGGCTATGCCCGTTTAGGACGGACCGATTACAATGCCGACATGGTTGCAGGCTATCGCCAGCAGGTAAAAACGCACATCGTCCCGCTCGCGTCCAAGCTGCGCGAGCGCCAGCGGCAGCGCATCAAGGTCGAGAAGCTCTACTATTACGACGAACCGTTTATGTTTCCAACCGGCAACCCGGCGCCAAAAGGCGATGCCAGCTGGATTGTCGAAAACGGCCGGCGCATGTATGAAGAGCTGTCGCCGGAAACCGGCGAGTTTTTCCGCTATATGGTCGAACACGAATTGATGGACCTCGTCGCCAAAAAAGGGAAGGCGGGCGGCGGCTATTGCACGTATATCGATGATTACAAGGCGCCGTTTATTTTCTCGAACTTTACCGGGACGTCCGGCGACATTGATGTGCTCACCCATGAAGCCGGACATGCGTTCCAAGTGTATGAAAGCCGCCATTACGACATTCCGGAATACAACTGGCCGACGCTTGAGGCGTGTGAAATCCATTCGATGAGCATGGAGTTTTTCACCTGGCCGTGGATGGAGCTCTTTTTCGCCGACGACGCCGACAAATACCGGTTCGCCCATTTGAGCGACGCGCTTTTGTTTTTGCCGTACGGCGTGGCGGTCGATGAATTTCAGCACGCCGTCTACGAGAACCCGGATATGACGCCAGCGGAGCGGAAGAGTGTCTGGCGCAGCATCGAAAAAGCGTATTTGCCGACAAGAGACTACGCCGGCCATGACTACCTTGAGCGCGGCGGGTTTTGGCAGCGGCAAGGGCACATTTACACCGACCCGTTTTATTACATTGATTACACCCTTGCGCAAGTGTGCGCGTTCCAATTTTGGAAGCGGGCGCAAGACGACCGGGCTGCGGCGTGGCGCGACTATGTGGCGCTTTGTCGATTGGGCGGCAGCCGGCCGTTCACCGAGCTCGTCCAAAGCGCCAACCTACAGTCGCCGTTTGCTGACGGGGCGGTCGCTTCGGTCGTCGGCCATATTGAACGATGGCTCGACAGCGTCGATGACAAAGCCTTGTAAAAAGAAGCAAAAAAGGCGGGCGGGAACGGCACCGCCCTGCTTTTCTTTATCATCTCGCGCCGAGAAGACCCCCACTTCCACACGTGAGCAGAAGAGGGTGGGGATGGCTTGGTTGACAGCCTGCTGTGGGGCGGGTGTTCCCAAGAATCTCCCACCTCAAAGCTCAAGCGTAGGAGGGAGAGCGTTCAATTTGAAAACTTCTATCAAACTGGGGAAAAGGGGGAAAACGATGATCCGTAAAGCCACATGGGCCGACGCATCGGCCATCGCTTCGGTCCACGTTGAAAGTTGGAAGACGACATACAGCGGCATCGTGCCAGACGCATACTTGGAGACGTTGTCAGTGGGAGAAAAACAACCCTTATGGGAGAAGGTGCTCAGCCAATCGGGTCATTCTGTGTTTGTCGCCGAGGAAAACGGGCGCGTCGTTGGATTTGTCTCCGGCGGACCAAATCGGGCAGCCGACGGTCCGATAGCGAAGTATGACGGGGAGCTGTATGCGATTTATTTGCTTAAAGAGGTGCAAGGAAAAGGGCTCGGCCGGCAACTCGTTCAAGCGTTGACCCGCGATTTGACGCAAAAAGGCATTCATTCGCTGACTGTCTGGGTGCTTGCCGACAATCCGTCACGCGGTTTTTACGAACGGCTTGGCGGTGAAAAAGTGGCCGAGGAAAGGGTGGAAATCGGAGGGAAAGCGTTATGGGAGTGGTGCTACGGCTGGCGAGACGTCCAATTGATGGAACAGTAGGTGGGCTGCCGAACCGTCGGCAGCTTAAAAAATTCATTTTGTGAGTGATTACTCACTTTACGAAAGGGTTTATCTTTTTTATACTATATATGAGTGATTACTCACTACTGAGCAGAGGGGGGGAGAAAAGCAATGACCGCCAATCCATGTATTCAAGTCGAGCGTGTCTCCAAGCGGTTTGGAAAAAAAGTGGTCATCGACGATGTGTCGTTGGATGTCCGCGCGGGAGAAATTTTCGGCCTGCTCGGCCCGTCGGGTGCAGGAAAAACGACGTTGGTGCGCATGATCGCCGGCATTGATCAAGCGAGTGAAGGGACGATTCGCGTGCTGGGCGTGAATATGCCCAATCTTGGCGCCATGAAGCGGATCGGCTTTATGGCCCAGTCGGATGCCCTGTACGGAGAATTGACCGCGCTGGAGAACATGCAATTTTTTGCTTCCATCTACGGGTTGCGAGGGAAAAAACAAAAAGAGCGGATCGATGACATGCTGGCGCTTGTCAACTTAACGAATGATCGAAAAAAGCCGGTGCACCAATATTCAGGAGGGATGAAGCGCCGGCTGTCGCTGGCGATCGCCTTGCTTCATGAACCGGACGTGCTCATTTTGGATGAGCCGACGGTCGGCATCGATCCGGTGCTGCGCCAATCGATTTGGGCGGAGCTCGAGCGGATTCGCCAGCGCGGCACAACCATTGTCGTCACGACCCATGTGATGGATGAAGCGGAAAAGTGCGGGCGGCTTGGCATGATTCGCGAAGGCCGTCTGATCGCCGTCGGCCGCCCGGATGAATTGAAACAGGAAGCAGGGGCGGAAACGATTGAGCAAGCGTTTTTGACGTTTGGAGGTGTCCGTCGATGAGAGTGTTGGCCATTGTCGTCCGCATCATCCGCCAGTTTTTCCGCGACAAGCGCACGCTGGCGCTTATGATTGTCGCGCCGATGTTCGTCTTGTTGTTAATGGATTTGGTGTTTAATGGAGAACAATACAAACCAGCCATTGCCGTCAGCGAACACGTGCCTGAGGCGGTTGTGGACAAGTTGAAAGAAGCAGGGGCGAAAGTGAAAGAGCTGTCGGCTAAACAGGCGCGAAAGCAGCTGGACGATCAAGACATTGACGCATGGCTTGACATGAACGGAAGCGCTCTGCACGTCACGCTGGAAGGAAGCGACCCGACTGCCAACCAGGCGGTGATGGCCGCGGTGCAACAGGCGTTTCAGTCCATGGCGCCAAAGCCCCCGTTTCAGCTGAACACCACGTATTGGCACGGGTCAAGCGATATGGCGTCATTTGATTATTTCGGCCCCGTGTTGATCGGCTTTTTCGTCTTCTTTTTCGTCTTTTTGATCGCCGGGGTATCGTTTTTGCGCGAGCGGACGAACGGGACGCTCGAACGGCTGATGGCGACGCCGCTTCGGCGCTGGGAAATGGTCGCCGGCTACATGATCGGGTTCGGGTTGTTTACGACGATTCAGGCAAGCTTAATTTCATGGTTTGCCATTGATGTCCTGGACATGATGATGGAAGGTTCGTTTTGGTATGTGCTGCTCATTACGTTTTTGCTGGCGATGACGGCGCTTGCGCTTGGGATGCTGCTGTCGGCGTTCGCCAACAACGAGCTGCAAATGGTGCAGTTTATCCCGCTTATCGTCGTGCCGCAAGTGTTTTTCTCCGGCTTGTTCAATCTTGACACGATGGAAGAATGGCTTCGCTCGCTGAGCGTCATCATGCCGCTCACCTACGGGGCGGACGCGCTGCGCGACATTATGGTGCGCGGAGAAGGGTGGCGCGCCATCGCCGTGGATGTGTACGTGCTGCTTGGCTTTACGTTGCTCTTTATGCTATTAAATGTAGTAGCGCTGAAAAAATACCGCAAGCTGTAAGGAGTAGAGTCATGAGCGAGCATTCATGGATTCAGGAATTGCTGCAAATCGGCGGCAAGGAAGGGCAGTTCAGTGAAAAGCAGCTGAAAATTTTGGAAGCTGCCGTTGAAATGTTTGCCGAGAAAGGCTATGCGGCGACGTCGACGAGCGAAATCGCCAAAAAGGCTGGGGTGGCGGAAGGGACGATCTTCCGCCATTATAAGACGAAAAAAGATTTGCTGCTGGCCATCGTCACGCCGACGTTGTTTAAGTCGGTCGCCCCGTTTTTGGCGAAAGAATTCGTCCGCGAAGTGTTTGACAACGAATATGAGACGTACGAACAGTTTTTGCGCGCGGTGCTCGCCAACCGCTACGCCTTTGTGAAAACGTATTTGCCGGCGATTCGCGTGCTTTGGCAGGAGCTCGCCTTTCATTCCGAGATTAAACAATGTTTTCAACGCGTGTTTACAGAGCACGTGTATCCAAAATTTGCCCGTATTGTCCGCCATTTTCAAGAGAAAGGAGAGTTGGTCGAGCTGCCGGTCGATTCCGTCATCCGCCTGACGATCACATCGCTCGCCGGCTTTTTGGCCGCCCGTTTTCTCCTTTTGCCTGACCACAATTGGGACGATGAGGCGGAGATGGAGCGGACGATTCACGTGTTGATGAACGGTTTGCGGCGCTAGACGGCCGGCTTCCGCGTGGGAGCCGGCCTAGCCGTTTTTCTTGGCATAATCGAGGATGGCTTTGGCAAAGTGTTTAAAATCATCGAGATGGTGGTCGATGATGGCTTGCAAAATGCCAAGGTTCAGTTGTTGGTAGTCGCAAACGGCGATGTTGCGGAATCCGACCATCGCCTTCATGTTTTGGCTTACGGCAGGAGAGATCACGCCGTGTTCTTCAAGAAGGGAGAACGCATCGCGGCTATGTTGCGGCAGTCCGAATTTCTGCTCGGCCACGATATGCATGGCCAAATCGATGCATGCCTCGCAAGCCCGCTGCAAATTAAGAACGATCGAATCTTGCTTTGTGTAATTTTGTAAATTTTTTGGATCATGGTCATATTCTTCGTCAATTCGTTTCAGACATCGTTCAATGATGCTGACCTTATTCAAAATCACATCATGTTTCATACACCGACCCACTTTCTGCAATTCGTTTTAATACTGGCGCCCTCTCTTCATTCAGCTTTGCATACATTTTCAACGTTTTCATTTCAAACTCCATTCGTTTCCGTTCGTCGCAACAATCGATCACCTTTCCGCTCGAGACGACTTGCGCTTGAAACACCGTGCTGGCTTGGCGCAAATCGACAAGATCGACATCGCGTCCTAACTTGCCAGCCAACTCCCCAGCGAGCCGAAACAGCTCATACGGATCATGCGGCACGCCGTCGCTGACAAAGGCGATGTCGACATCGCTGTCTGGGCGCATCGCCCCACGGGCGGCTGAACCGAACAAGTAGATGACGAACGGGTGAAGAGCCGGGCGGAGCGTCTCAACGATGATCGTCTCCATTTCGTTTGGCAATCGCGGTGCCCCCTTGCGTTTTTCTTCATTATAGCAAAATTTTTTCGTTCCTGGAGAAAAGACGGAAAAAGAAAAAGGGATGGCGATGATGCGCCAATCCCTCTGAGCGAAAGAAGCAGGGGCTGATTGATTCATTTCCTCCTTACATACAAACTTCGGGGCGGCTCTTTTTGCTGCTCTTCCCTAAAAACACTTCCCCACTCCGAAAAACGGGATGAGACGGTGTTCCAGTCATTCGGATGATGGATGATATAGGTGTGCGCGTTGGCCGTTAAGCCACAATTAGGCGATTTTCGCCACAATGGCGTCTCCTGCAACGTCGATGCGGATTGCGCGCACCGATTGATCTGCGTCAAGCAGGCAGTCGGCGATGTTGTCTTCGACATGCTCTTGGATGACGCGGCGGAGCGGGCGGGCGCCGAAGGCCGGATGGTAGCCGAGTTCGGCCAGTTTTTCTTTCGCCGCTTCGGTCACTTCGAGTTCAATGCCTTGCTCGCGCATCGCTGCTTTGACATCGGCGAGCATCAGGTCGACGATCTCAAGCAAGTGCGCTTTTTCGAGCGGCTTGAACTCGATGATGGCGTCGAAGCGGTTCAAAAATTCCGGCTTGAAGTAGGCGCCGAGCGAGTCAAGGACGCTTGTTTGCCCGTTGCCCTCTTTTTCAAAGCCGACGGTGATTTTTTTATCGGTTGCGCCGGCGTTGCTTGTCGCAATGATGACGGTGTCTTTGAAGCTGACGGTGCGGCCTTGGCTGTCGGTTAAGCGGCCGTCTTCCAAAATTTGCAGGAAGATGTGCTGCACATCCGGGTGCGCTTTTTCAATCTCGTCAAGCAAGATGATGCTGTATGGGTTGCGGCGCACTTTTTCCGTCAGCTGTCCGGCTTCTTCAAAGCCGACATAGCCCGGCGGCGAACCGATCAGCTTCGAGACCGAATGTTTCTCCATGTATTCGCTCATATCGAGGCGAATCAAGGCGTCTTTTGTGCCAAACAGCTCCTCGGCGAGCGTTTTGGCGAGCTCCGTTTTCCCGACGCCGGTCGGGCCGACGAACAAGAACGAACCGATCGGGCGGTGTTTCGCTTTCAAGCCGGCGCGGCTGCGGCGAATGGCTTTCGCGACTTTTTTCACCGCTTCCGCTTGGCCGATCACTTTTTTCGCCAAGTTTTCTTCGAGATGTTTCATTTTTTCTTTTTCATCGGCTTGCAGTTTGCCGACCGGGATGCCGGTTTTCTCGGCAATGATTTGCTCGATGTCCGCCACATCGACTGTTGGGCGTTCTTGGGTGACGCCTTGCTCGAGTTGTTTTTCAAGCTTCAGCTCTTCAGCGCGCAGTTTCGCCGCCAATTCGTAGTTTTCTTCTTTCGCCGCTTGTTCTTTTTCTTTTGCGATTTGCATCAGCCGCTCTTGCAGCTGCTTTTCATCGGTCGGGCCGAGGCGCAAGTTCGCTTTCGAGCCGGCCTCGTCAAGCAAGTCGATCGCCTTGTCCGGGAGGAAGCGGTCTTGAATGTAGCGGTGCGACAATTTCACGCACGCTTCGATCGCTTCGTCCGTATAGCGGACATGATGGAATTGTTCGTATTTTGGCTGAATGCCTTTTAAGATGGCGATCGCTTCCTCAACGGTCGGCTCGTGGACGATGACCGGTTGGAAGCGGCGCTCAAGAGCCGCGTCTTTTTCAATTTGCCGGTATTCTTTGAGTGTCGTCGCCCCAACGACTTGCAGTTCGCCGCGGGCAAGCGCCGGTTTTAAAATATTGCCGGCGTCCATCGAGCCTTCAGCGGCTCCAGCACCGACGAGCAGATGGATTTCGTCAATGAACAAGATGATGTTTTTCCGCTCTTGCAGTTCGGCGATGAGCCGCTTCATCCGCTCTTCAAATTGACCGCGGATGCCGGTGTTGGCGACAAGCGACGCCACGTCAAGCAAGTACACGTCTTTGTTCAATAGTTTTTCCGGCACTTGCCCTTCGGCGATTTTCAGCGCGAGCCCTTCAACGATGGCTGTTTTCCCGACACCCGGCTCCCCGATCAACACCGGGTTGTTTTTGTTGCGGCGGTTTAAAATTTCGATCACGCGGGCGATTTCTTTGTCGCGGCCGATGACCGGATCGATCAAGCCCGCTTTCGCCATTTGCGTCAAGTTGCGGCCGAATTGATCCAAAAATCCACCGCCATGGCTTTGCGGGCGCTTCGCCATCGTTTTCGGCGCGCTCATTCCGGCGTTGGCGGCTGTGAACGGGCTAGTAAAGAAGTCATCAAAGGAAAACGGTGAAAAGCCGAAGTTCATCGGAATGGACAGTTGTTGTTTTTGCTTTTCATAGCATTCATGGCACAGGTGAAGTTGTTGTTTTTCCCCGTTCCATTGCAAGTTGACAAACACTGTTGCTTCACGTTGTTGGCATGCTTGGCATAGCATGAGACATACCCCCTTTTCTCTTATTCGGGATTTGACTTTGACTTTCTTTGACTTTCTGACTTTATTATACTTTGACCTTTTTTGACTTTCAAGTGTTTTGTACAAAAAAATTGTAATAACGATGAAATGTTTTTGAAAAAATGGTGAATACTAATGTAGGTGCGGCAAAGCTATGATAAAGTGAAAAACAGAAAAAGAGGCGGAAAAGACTCCGTCTTTGGTGCTCATGATGATCATGAATTTGAAGGAAAAAGGAGAAAGGTGAAGATGAGAAGACAGGTTGGTTTCGCGTTTGCTGTTGTACTTTTGGGGATGATGATCATGGCTGCTTGTACAAATCACAACAAGCAAGCCGAGACGCCGGCCGTGCTTGACGTGAAAATCGATGCGCCGGATCATATCGATTTGAACAAACCGACCAAGCTCGCCTGCGTCGTGACGTACGGCGGCGAAAAAGTAGACGATGCGAACGAAGTCAAGTTTGAAGTATGGAAGCATGGAAGCGACGAGCGGGAAATGCTTGAAGCGAAGCATGACGGCGACGGCCGATACTCGGTGGAAAAAACGTTCACCGAAGCGGGAACATATTCGGTGGTCGCCCATGTGACGGCGCGCGACATGCATAACATGCCGAAGAAAGATATTGTCGCCGGCAGCCCGGAACAGGCGGCGACGGCTGACGGTGCGCGCGAAAATTCCCAAGGCAGTGCTGAAGAACACCATCATGGCGCCGTCGCCATTTCGCTGTCGTCCCGTTCGTTCGAAGCCGGAAAACCGGCGGCATTGACCGTTCACCTCACCAAAGATGGGAAGCCGTTTACGAACGCCACCGTTCGCTTTGAAATTTGGCAGGCGGACAATAAGCATGAATTTGTGGATGCAGATGAAAAAGGAAACGGCGAATACGAAGCCATGGCCACGTTTGCCAACAAGGGAACGTATTCGGTGAAAGTGCACGTCGAAGGAAGCGGCGGGCTGCACGAACATCAAGTCGAACAGGTGACGGTTCATTGATGGAAACGCGATTTCACATCGCACGTCATATTCATGAAATGAAGAGAGTTTGCGGTGTGTGAGAAGGCATCTTGTCTCGGATGCCTTCTTTTTTCGTTCTGTCGTCTTTCTTGTCCATGCCGGACATATATATGGCAATAAAGCAACGGACAAGAGAGGGAGATGGAGGATTTGGGCAAGAGACACGAGTGGTCGGAAGCATGGCAAATCGCCGCTGTTTACGTCGGCACGGTGATTGGAGCGGGATTTGCGACTGGCAGGGAAATTATTGAATTTTTTACCCGCTACGGAATGGCTGGGACGATCGGGGTGGCGGTCAGCGGCGTTTTGTTCACATGGGGCGGCGCGCGGCTCATGGTGATGGCGCGCCGCATCGGAGCCGCGTCCTATGATGAATTGAATCGTTATTTGTTCGGGAACATGTTGAGCCCGTTTGTGACGCTCGTGATGACGGCGATGATCGCCGGGGTGACGGCGGTGATGATCGCCGGGGCGGGAGCGGTGTTTGAAGAGCAGATCGGATGGCCGCGGCAGGCAGGCGTCGCGCTGACGCTCGGGTTGGCGCTTTTGGTTATGCTGCTTGACCGCAAAGGGCTGTTTGGCGTCAACGTGTTTGTCGCGCCGATGATGGTGCTGTTCAGCGCCATCGCCTTTGTGAAAACAATCGTGGCGGGCGATTTATGCCGTCCGGACATGGCTGCGGTGGACTATTCCCTCAAGGCGATGTTGTCCCCGTTTTCCTATGCGGCTTTTAACTTGGCGATGGCCCAAGCGGTGCTTGTCCCCATCGCCCGCGAAGCGACCGATGAGCGAGCGGTGAGGCGCGGAGCGATGTTAGGCGGAATGGTGCTGACGGTTTTGCTGCTGTTGAACCATATGGTGCTGCTGTCGTTTCCACACAAGGACGATTATGATATTCCAATGGCCGAAGTCGTTCATACGTTTTTTACTGTGTTGTATTGGCTTTATGTCGTCGTCATTTACGGAGAAATTTTTACATCGGTCATCGGCGGCATGTTTGGACTTGCACGCCAAGTGCGCGTTTGGGCGCCGCTTGGCGGGAAATGGCTGGGCGTGCTGCTCGTTTTGCTGTTTGCGGCGGTCAGCCCGTTTCATTACGGGGAGCTGCTGTCATTCATCTATCCGCTGTTTGGCTATATGAGTCTTGTGCTTTTGTGGCTTCTTTGGCGCCGGCAGCTGCCGCGCCAGTAAATGAGCCCTTTCGTTCCCCAAAGTTTTTTGGTGAAGGGGGACGAAAGGGCTTCGTTGCGTTATGAGTGGAAGCGGGCGATCATGTTTTCTAAATCGCGCGCTGCCGCAGCCAACGTGTCGGCTTCCCGAGCCAGCTGGTGAAGGGCGAGCGTTTGTTGCTCAAGCCCAGCCGCCGTTTCTTGCACCATGTTTGAAAAATCGGCGGCGACGGTGCGTACGTCTTCCATCAGTCCGCCGAGCTGCTCGCCGTCGGCGGTGATGGCGTTAACATACGCTTCGTTTTGCTGAAGCAAGTCGTTCAGTTGGGCGAACATGCCTTGAAACGATGTGAACGTTTCCCCTGTTTTCCAAAGCGAGTCTTTCGTTGTTTCAACGCGGAGGCCGCTTCCTTGTACAGCTTGCACCGTTTCTTTGAGCGCGTTCGTCATGGCGTCGAGCGAAGCAAAAATTTCAGCGGCGAACGCGTTTGTATCTTCAGCGAGCTTTCGGACTTCTTCGGCGACGATCGAAAAACCGCGGCCCGCTTCACCCGCCCGCGCCGCTTCGATCGAGGCGTTTAGGGCGAGCAAGTTCGTTTGTTTGGCGATCGTGCGAATGGCGGCGATCATCTCATGAACGCGCGCTGCTTCATTGGCTGCTTTGTCGATGAGGGCAGTCATTTCGCCGATGCCGCGCTGCATCGCGTCCATGTTTGTTTTCGTTTCCTCAATGAGGCGGATGCCTTCTGCTGCTGACGACCAAGCGTCGCCCGCTTGCCTTACGACGCGTTCAACGGCGGCCCGCATGAGTTGCACGCGTTCCACCATCTGCCCGATGACGTCACCCGCTTGCTCGACGGCGGTCGTTTGTTGTTTCGCCCCTTCGCGGAACGTTTCGACGGCGGCGGCGATTTCGTCAAACGATTCAGAGAGGCGGCGCATTTCCATCTGCTGTTCAACGCTCACATCATGCACCGTTTTGGCCGCTTTGCCAAGCTCATGGATGATCGTGCGGATGCCGAGAATCATTTTGTTGATTTCGTAGGCGATTTGATGAAATTCATCCCGTTTTCCCGTCGTTTTCACTTCTGTCTGCAATTGACCCGAGGAGACGGTGCGGGCGACGCTGTACCAATGGCGAAGCTCGGCGGCAATGGCCCGATGCCAGGCGGCGCCAAGCCCAAGCCCAGCGAGAGCGGCGCACAGCGCGGCAAAAACGGGCGGCGCCCCTGCGATGGAAGCGGCCAGCCCAACGGCTGCGGGCGCAATGGCGACGCTTGCTAACACCCATTGCAAATACGGACGGTGCATGAGCCGCCCCATCCGCAAATTGAACCGCCTTCCGCCTGGCTCCGTCCAAAACGGGCAGCTGGCGTCAATCAGCACCTCGCCCGTATCGCGTTCGTACACTTGCAAGAGCGGCTCATTCGTGCGGGCGGCAGCCAGCCCGACTGGGTCGGCAAACACCCTTCCCTCGCGAAGGCGGTTCGTATGGACAACTCCGTATCCGCTTTCATCGACAAGAACAAAATATTCATCACGGCCGAGCCGCTCGTCTAAAAAGGTGCGGATGCGGTCAAGCTGTTCTTCAAGCGGACGGGTTCGGTCGATCATCTCCCGCAGCGCTTCCGCCGTTTCTGTCACTTTTTTCAACGCTCGTTTCGCCCGGCGCTGGTTCGTCAGTTCGCTCATAGACGATTCTCCTTTTTTCATTTGTCTATTTTCAATAATATATAGAAGATTTTGTCGAATCAATAGGATGAAAGGGGGATGCATAAAAATATCGATCGGTTGGGAGACTATTCCGTAAACGGAAAGGCGAGGGGATGTTCGTGGGTTTATTCTCATTTTGGAAAAAAAAGAAAAAACGCCCCCCTCAGCGGCCCATTTCGCAGCTTTGGGAAACGCTGCGGCAATCGAGCGATTTTGTCGAAGTGTCGTTTGTTGTGGGAGGCAAGGAGCTGTCGATTTATTATTTTGATTCACTCGTCGATCCGCAAGTGCTGCAAGAGCGGATTCTTTGCCATTTGCAAAACGACATTCCAAACCATCCGACGGTCCGCTTGGAAGACTTGCAGCAAATCGTGCCGATTCAGCGCATTGAGGTGAGTGAAGACACGGCGCTGATTGAAGAGAAGGTGCTGAAAGGGTTTGTCGCGGTCACATTCCGCGGGCAACCAAACAAAGCGGCGCTCATGAGCGCCGCCGCCGAAAATTTAGGGCTTCGGGAAAACAATGATTCGGAAAACGAATTCAGCGTCGTCGGACCGAAAGTCGGGTTTGTGGAAAACGTCGGGGTCAACTTGCATCTCATCCGCCGGCAAGTGGTGACGCCGAATCTTGTCTTTCGGGAAATGTCGATTGGTTCGGTGTCGAAAACGAAAGTGGTCATCGCCTACATCGATGGCGTCGCCAATCCGGAAGTCATTCAAACGGTGACGCAGCGGCTTGAGTCCATTCATTTTGACGTCGTGTTTGACAACGCTATTTTGGATCAGCTGCTCGCGGATAATTCACGGACGCCGTTTCCTCTTTTTATCTCGACCGAGCGGATCGATCGGGTCATCTATGCGCTTGTGTCGGGTCAGGTGGCCATTTTTTGCGACGGCTCCCCGTATGCCGTGATTGGCCCCGCCGCTCTCTTCGATTTTTTTACGTCGCCCGAAGATTATTACTTGCCATGGGTGCTCGGTACGTTTTTCCGGCTCATTCGGTTTTTCGGCGTTGCGTTTTCCGTGTTGGCGTCGCCGATTTATGTGGTGGTGCTGACGTATCATTATGAAATGATTCCCGAAGACTTGCTTGGACCGATCATTTATTCACGCTCGAACGTGCCATTTCCGCCGATGCTCGAGGTGCTGTTTTTGGAAATTACGATTGAGCTGTTGCGCGAGGCCGGGGCGCGGCTGCCGACGAAAGTCGCGCAAACGCTCGGGATTGTCGGCGGGATTGTCATCGGGCAAGCAACCGTTGATGCCGGGCTGACGAGTACGATTTTGTTGATTGTCGTCGCGTTGGCGGCGCTCGCTTCGTTTACAACGCCGATTTTCAAAATGTCCAACACGATTCGGTTCATCCGGTTTCCATTTATTTTGTTTGCCGCTTTCTGGGGCGGGATCGGCATTATCTTTGCCGTCTGCGGGCTGCTCATTCATTTAGGGCGGCTGCAGTCGTTTGGTTATCCGTATTTGCTGCCGTTTTATCCATTTCGTGTTCGCAGCTTCCGCGATACATTCATTCGTTCGCCATACAGTGAAACGGCGGAGCGGCCGATGTTTCTTCGTCCGCGGTCGCGGGTTCGTTACGATCCGAATGCGGCGAAGCAAAAACGCGACATTGATGAGTAAGGGGGATCATGATGAGGCGTGGGCTCGCATGGGTCGGTGCGCTGCTGTTGCTTGGCGGCTGCGTCAGTTCGCGGCCGATTGACGAAATTCAAATTATTCAACAGATGGGGTATGATTTCGAGAACGGCCGCTACACGGGCACTGCGGTGTACCCGACGTTTAAGCAAGGGCCGATGACAAAGCCGAATGTGCTGACGACGACGTCGCCGACGGTCTACGACTTGATTCCGCGCCTGTCATCGAAATCCGCGCTGCCGGTTGAGGAAGGGCAGCTGCGCTTGATTTTGTTCGGCAAGGAGTTTGCTCGGCGGGGGGTGACGCAAATTACGCACAGCCTCGCGCGCAACAACAAAGTCGGCAGTCATTTGCTGCTTGGCGTAGCGGAAGAAAGCGCGAAGGAGCTGCTGAAAATCACGGCGAAAACGACGCTGAGCGATACGTTGTATTTGCCGAATCTGGTGGAGCAGAATGAGCAGTCGATGAACTTGCCGAAAACGAATTTGCACTTGTTTTTGTATCGCTATTTTTCCCCAGGCAGCGATCCGTTTTTGCCGTATTTTGAAAAAAAAGGAGATTTCGTCAAGCTTGAAGGGGTCGCGTTGTTTCGCGACGACCAATATGTCGGGCATGTGAGTTTGCGTGATTCGTTTTTAATGAAAATTTTGCTTGGAGAAACGAAAAACGGCGTCTACCAGCTGAAGGTTGGGAATCGCGGGAAACAGGGCGAGGATCGGGTGATGCTGCAAAACTTATGGGCGAAGTCGAAATATGAATGGAAGCGTGATGGAAGCCGCCATGTGCTTGATGTGTTCGTCCATATCCATGCGTCGGTGCGGGATTACCCGTCATGGCTCGATCAGCCGGGTCAAGATTTGTTTGCTGATGTGAAGAAAAAAATGCAAAACGAATTGGAGCATAATATGCGTCGGTTATTCCGTTATTTTCAGAAAAAACGGATTGACCCGCTCGGCATCGGCGATTTTGTTCGCAGTGTGACAAGACATTGGGATTCCGACGCGTTTTACCGTGAATACCCGGATCTAGACATCCGCCCGCACGTCACGGTGGATATCGTCCATACCGGCATTGGCGAATAAGACGGGGAACATGAGGAGGGATTAGGATGAAGCAGGCCATTCAGGAACGGTTTCTCATCTCCCCGTTTCTTGTGTTTTTTGTCATTCATGCTACGCAAGTTGGGGTCGGGGCACTCAATTTTCAGCGTCCACTGATGAAAGAGGCGGGGCAGGATGCCTGGATGGCAGTCTTAATGGCCGGGCTGGCGGCGCACGTGTTGATTTGGCTGATGTATCGGCTGCTGTCGCATTTGCCATCAGGCGGAGACCTCGTGTCGCTTCATGAACAGTACTTCGGGCGGTGGATCGGCGGGGTGCTGAGCCTTGGACTTCTTTTTTACTACGCGTTGGCGGCGTTTATGGTGCTTCAATCATACATTGAAATCATTAAAGTATGGGTGTTCCCGTTGATGGGGGCGTGGCAGTTCAGCCTTATGTTTTTGCTGCTGACGTATTACGCCGTCTCCGGCGGGTTTCGCGTCGTTGTCGGCTTATGCGTTTGGGGGGTGGTGACTCCGCTGTTGACGATTTTTCCGATGGTTTTCTTTCCGCTTGAGTATGCTCAATACCGGAATTTATTGCCGGTGTTCGACCATTCGTTTGGGCAATTGGCAAAAGCATCGAAAGAGATGGTGCTGCAATATTTAGGGTTTGAAATGCTGCTGATGTATTACCCGTTTTTAAAACAGGCTCCGTCCTCGCAAAAGTGGGCGCATGCGGCCAACGCATTTACGATGTTCATTTATTTTGTTTTGATCCTTATTTCCATCGTGTTTTATAACAAAGAGCAAATTCAGCATATTACATGGCCGACGCTGACGCTGGCCAAAATTCCGGAAGTGCCGTTTATCGAGCGGATGGAGTATATTGTCATCTCGATTTATGTGCTCGTTGTGTTCCCGATCATCGCGGTCTCTATTTGGGCGGCGACGCGCGTGATCAAACAGCTGTTCGCTGTTCAGCAGCGCCGTTCGCTTCCCGTGTTGCTCGCTTGCTTATTTGTCGGGACGCTGTTTTTCCAAGAGAAGACAGATATTGAGCAGTTGACGGAATGGACAGCGAAGGCAGGGTTTTATCTTGTCGCGGTGTATGTTCCGCTCCTGTATGTGTATGTATGGACAGCGGAAAAAGTGAAAAAGACGCTACAACAAAAGCCATAAGTATGGTATAGTAAAGAAGAAAAACAGAAGAATCGCAATTCCGTACGCTTGTACGGGAGAGGTTTCTAGCAAAACCCTCTATAAAAAACTAGGGACGGCTGTATCCTAGGGGTATGGCCTTTTTTGTTTTGGAAACCTCTTCTGCTGCTGATTCAGAAGGAGGTTGATCATGATGAAGATGAATGAAGAAAAGGCGGTCGTTGTCTTCAGCGGCGGCCAAGACAGCACGACGTGTTTGTTTTGGGCGAAAAAACAGTTTGGTGAAGTGGAAACGGTGACGTTTGACTATGGGCAGCGTCATCGCCGCGAAATTGAAGTCGCTCAGGCAATTGCCGCTGAGCTTGGCGTTCGTCATACGGTGCTCGATATGTCGCTGCTTGGGCAATTGGCGCCGAACGCCCTAACGCGCCGGGACATCGCCATTGAACAAAAGGAAGGCGAGCTGCCGACGACATTTGTGGACGGGCGCAATTTGTTGTTTTTATCATTCGCCGCGGTGTTTGCCAAACAGCGGGGCGCGCGCCATCTCGTCACCGGAGTGTGCGAAACAGATTTCAGCGGCTATCCGGACTGCCGCGATGTGTTTATCAAATCATTGAACGTCACGCTGAATTTAGCGATGGATTACGAATTTGTCATTCATACGCCGCTCATGTGGCTGACGAAAGCGGAGACGTGGAAGCTCGCGGATGAGCTCGGGGCGCTCGAGTTCATTCGCACGAAGACGCTGACGTGCTATAACGGCATCATCGCCGACGGCTGCGGCGAATGTCCGGCATGCTTGCTGCGCAAGCGCGGGTTGGATGAATATTTGCGGGAAAAAGCGGGGGTGGAGCGGCCATGATGCACCAGCTTTATCCGCAAGTGATGCACCCTTACCGCTATGAGCTGAACAAAGATATGCACATCGCCGCCGCCCATTTCATCCCGCACGAAGCGGCCGGGAGCTGCGCCAACGTGCACGGCCACACGTACATCGTCAATGTGACGATTGCTGGCGATGAGCTCGATGAAAGCGGATTTTTGGTCAATTTTCAAACGATCAAACAGCTTGTGCATGGAAAGCTGGATCATACGTTGCTCAATGACCATAGCGATTGGTTTGACGGTCATGACCCGAATCGGTTTCCGACGACGGAAGTGGTGGCGCGCACGATTTATGAAACGATTCAGCGCTATTTGGATACGCTGCCGCACAAGCCGACATGTTTGCAAGTGTTTGTCCGCGAAACGCCGACAAGTTATGTCGTCTACCGGCCGAAAGCGGGGGAGCGGTAATGGCGCGCACGATTCCGGTGCTAGAGATTTTTGGTCCGACCATCCAAGGAGAGGGAATGGTGATCGGCCAAAAGACGATGTTCGTCCGCACAGCCGGCTGCGATTATCGCTGCCGCTGGTGCGATTCGGCGTTTACGTGGGACGGATCAGCGAAAGACGAGATCGAGCAGTTGACGGCAGACGACATTTGGCGGCGGCTTGAAGCCATGGGCGGCCGCCGCTTCCGCCACGTGACGATTTCAGGCGGCAACCCGCTTCTGATTGCGGCTCTTGGGGAGCTCATCGCGCTTCTTCATGAAAAAGGGATGCGGGTTGCGGTTGAAACGCAAGGGAGCCGTTGGCAGGATTGGCTGCTTGACATTGACGATGTCACCCTTTCCCCGAAGCCGCCAAGCTCGGGGATGGACACCGACTGGTCGGCGCTCGATCAAATCATGGAACGGCTGCAGGCTGACCAAAGCCGGGTGCGGCGCATCAGCTTGAAAGTCGTCGTCTTTGATGACGCCGATTTGGCGTATGCGAAAGAGGTGCACTGCCGCTACCCAGGTGTTCCGTTTTATTTGCAGACAGGAAACGCCGATGTGGCCGATTCGGATGTGGATGCACTCCGCGCGAAGCTTCTCAGTCGGTTGGAATGGCTCGTGGAACAAGCCGCCGATTCGGAAGAGCTGGCAGACGTCCACATCCTGCCGCAGCTGCACACGCTTCTTTGGGGAAACAAGCGCGGCGTGTAAAGCGGGGTGCGGCGATTCGCCCGGCAATGAATAATGAGGGAGGAATGAAGGAATGGCAGGAAGAAAAGAGGAAGAATTGAAAGACTTGACGCTGCTTGGCAATCAAGGGACAACGTATTCGTTTACGTACAACCCCAATCTTCTTGAAGTGTTTGACAACAAACATCCTGACCGGGATTATTTCGTGAAGTTCAATTGTCCGGAGTTCACCTCGCTATGTCCCAAAACCGGGCAGCCGGACTTCGCGACGATTTACATCAGCTACATCCCGGACAAAAAATGCGTCGAAAGCAAATCGTTGAAGCTGTATTTGTTCAGCTTCCGCAATCATGGCGACTTTCACGAAGACTGCGTCAACATCATTATGAACGATTTGATTAAAGTCATGGAACCGCGCTATATCGAAGTGTGGGGCAAATTCACCCCGCGCGGCGGCATTTCCATCGATCCGTACTGCAATTGGGGGCGCCCGGGGACAAAATACGAAAAAATAGCGGAATACCGGCTGCTCAACCACGACTTGTATCCAGAAAAAGTCGACAACCGCTAGAGATGAAAAAAGAGGTAGTTTTTTCGCTCCAACTCCTATATAATGGACAATGAATGTTTGCCTTGGAGGTTTTGGCGTTGGAGCGAAGAACAGCTCTTTTGCTTGGGGCGAGCGGCTTGGTCGGCGGAGAGCTGCTCAAGTTGCTGCTTGAGTCGGATTTGTACCGGCAAGTGACCATTTTTGTCCGCACGCCGCTGCCGGTGGAACATGAAAAGCTGCAGCAAGTCGTCGTCGATTTTGCGCGGCTTGAATCGTACAAACGATATTTTTATGTGGACGATGTGTTTTGCTGCCTTGGGACGACGCGCAAAAAGGCGAAAACAAAGCAACGGTTCATTCAAGTCGATTATGAATATACGCTGCGCGCGGCGGCGCTGGCGGAAAAGTGCCGCGTGAAAAGCTTTTTGACCGTCTCTTCGGTTGGCGCCAACCCGTGTTCGCCGTTTTTTTACCAGCGCGTCAAAGGGGAAACGGAAGAGGCGTTGCAGCGGCTTTCCATCCCATCGCTCCATATTTTTCGCCCGTCGCTGCTTGTCGGCAAGCGTCGGGAGTTCCGCCTTGGCGAGACGCTTGCCGGGTGGTTGTTATGCCGGTTGCCGTTTTTGTTCGTCGGCAAATGGAAAAAGTATAAGCCGGTTGATGCCCATCAGCTTGCTTTGGCGATGTTTTACCGGGCGGCGTCAGCAACGAGCGGCGTCCATATCTATGAATGTGATGAACTCGCCCGCATTTCGTAAACAAAAAAGAGGCTCTTGGCGGCCTCTTTTTTATTCGATGATCTTATAGTTTTTATGATTGACAACTGTCCGTTCTTGCAAATCGAGTTCACGGTAGTTTTCCATATACGTTAAATCCACGATGACGGAGTTTTCATTCACCTTCTCCACAATGCCGCGTAGCCCATTTTTAAATTCGATAATATCTCCGACTTTCGCTTTTTTGATCATCATCATTCTCCTTTAATCAAAATGATGGATGGACCGCTCAAGCGAACGGCCGCGGGAATCGAGGCTTGCCTGATTCCGTCGCCGCTCCCCGATTGGCGGGGATTAGGCGCTTTTTTACTAGTGTGCCTTATTTTTATGCGCAAGTAAAGAGATTTATTTCCTAAAATAAAGGTGCCCTGAAAAAGAGTTTGGGCACCTTCCTTATGGATGCATATATGCATCCAATATGCTCAAAAGACCATATATGGCGCCTCGCTTAGGAGAAAACGGTCTTTTGAGGCAGCCTATCCTTCTTTTACTTGGCGAAGACGTGGTTGCCGATGACGACGGTCACTGGGCGCGAGCGCAGCCATTTGCTTTTCGCCGTTTTCGGATTATAGAAATAGAGCGAGCCGTTTCCTAAACCGCGAAAAGCAAGTGCTTCTTCAACGGCGCGGTATGATTCACGGTCGGCCGGTTCGTTGATCGATCCGTTTGCGACCGGCGTGAATGCATAATGGCCGCCAGAGCGCTCATAAATGACGGCGCGGATCGTATCCGGAAAATCCGGATGGTCGACGCGGTTGAGCACGACCGTTGCCACGGCCACTTTCCCGGCGTACGGTTCCCCTTTCGCCTCGGCATGGACGAGGCGAGCGAGCAAATCTTTCTCTGCCGCCGTGATGCCGGCATCAGGGATGACGAGTTTTTCACCAGGATATAGCCAATCGCCTTTGCGATTTGTCTGCTGCAGTTGTTTCAGCGGCACACCGTATTGTTTCGCGATTTTCCAAAGCGTGTCGCCGCGCTTGACGGTGTGGATTGTCGCCGCATCGGCATGGCCGGCAAAGAAAAATATGCCGCACAACATAGCCGTCACCCATGCTTTTGCTTGTTTCATCCACATCCCTCCTTTTGTCTTGCAAACTCGCTACTAGAGTAACAAGGATCACGCGATGAGTCATTATCGAAATGATGGAAAAAACGCGCGAGGCATTGAAATGACTAGTTTCATAGAGAGGGATGGAAAATTCTCCGTGAGCAAAAACACCCGGCTTCCAGGACGGAAAGCCGGGTGTGAAGCCATGGGAAGAGGGGCTTTTAGTTGCGCGGAGCATCCATATAGTGGTAAATAACATGACCGCCGCGCTGGGCGATGCCGCGAAATCGTTTGAAGTCGGGCTGTTTGACAAGCACGGCACGAAAAACAGGGAAGTCCTCTTTTTTCACCAACAGTTCGGAGATGATTCCGTTGCGCAATTCATCGATTTGCTTGGCCGCCAGTGCTTCATCCATCGCATGTCCCCCCAAGCGTTGATTCGGCATCGTCACCGTTATTTATCGTATCACAGACGCCTGTTGGGTTAAATACCTATATTTTGGCCGGGCAAACACCCTTTGCTTGTTCCGACATACAATATGGGTGGGTACGCGCCCCAAGAATATAAGCAAGAAAGGGAGAGAACAATGAATCATTGGGAACCGTATATGAATGGTCCGTTTTCAACCTCTTCCGGCCATGACAATGAAGCCGGGTGGATGGAGAATAATGTGCCGCCGATGGCTCCGCTATCGGCAACGACGCCAAACGAAGCGATGCCGACTCAAGTGATGCCGATGGCGTATTATCCGCCGGCCGCGCCTTATGGCTATTGGTGTCCACCGGTTGCGCCGCCAGCGCCGCTTGTCAGTCCGGTCCATCTTGACAGTCCAGACAGTCCGGACAGCTCCGATATGATGCTGCCGGCGCCGCCGCTCGGTTTAGGAGCCATGCCGAATATGGCCCATGCTTCCGTTTGGTCGATGGGTGGGAAAGAAAACACGCCGCCGATGACGCCTCATGACGCCGCTATTCCATATGGCATGACAGCTCCGTATGCAGAAAACGTTCCCCCGGCTGGCAGCGCGGCTCCCGTGGCCGTTCCTGGCACGCTGTCTGGAATGGCTGCTGGTGCAACACCAAGTTTCGTTCCTGGCGCACATCCATATGCGCCGCTGTACTATCCACCGATGGCGCCGCAGCCGTATGCCCCGGTGATGCCGTATGGCTATGGCTATCCTGCCGCGCCGCTGCCTCCATATTATGGCGGAGGAACCCCGTATGCGCCTGGCTTTCCAATCTCGTATGGCCCCTATCGGTAAGATGCCAAAAAAGACCGCCGAATGGCGGTCTTTTTCACATCTCGGGCCGAGAAAATCCTTACTTCCATGCATGAGCGCAAGTGGGGATGAATCGGTATCTTTCCTCATCCACCTTCCTCTTGCACCAAAAGAACGAAAGGTATAAAATGGTCATGAATAGAACAAATGTTCCTTATCGTGGGAGACAGGTCATGCATAAAGCCTACCGTTTTCAGTTGGATCCCACCCGAAAGCAAACGGAGCAAAGGAAGGGAGAAGAGATTGCACATGAGCATGGAACAGAAAACAGCCATTGTCACCGGTGGAGCGAATGGGATCGGCAAGGCGATCGCTAGAGCATTCGCAAAACAGGGAGCGAACGTCGTGATCATCGACCGCGATATTCAAAACGGTGAAGCGTTCGCCGCGCAATTGCAGTCGGACGGGTTCCAGGCGATCTTTGTGGCAGCGGATGTGCGGAAGGTGGACGATATTGAACGGTTTGTACAAGAAGCTGCCGGCCGCTTCGGCCGCATTGACTATTTGATCAACAATGCTGGCGTCTCACGCTGGAAGTCGCCGTATGAGCTGACGGTTGAGGAGTGGGATGACGTGCTGTCAACGAATTTGCGCAGCGCTTTTTTTGCTTCTCGAGAAGCAGCGAAATATATGCGCCGCAATGCAAAAGGCGGAGCCATCGTCAACATTGCCTCGACAAGGGCGCTCATGTCCGAGCCGAATTCCGAGGCGTACGCTGCATCGAAAGGCGGCCTTGTCGCTTTGACCCATGCGCTGGCGGTGTCGTTTGCGGATGATCGCATTCGCGTCAATTGCATCAGCCCCGGTTGGATTGAAACGGGCGATTATGGGCAACTGCGAGACATTGACCACCGGCAGCACCCGGCCGGCCGCGTCGGCAAACCGGACGATATCGCCCGCGCTTGTCTGTATTTATGCGATGAGGAAAACGATTTTATCACCGGGGTCAATTTGGTCATCGACGGGGGAATGACAAGGAAAATGATTTATATTGAGTAGGGAGCGGGCGTTTGTTAAAATAAACAAAATGGGGACGGCTTGAAAGGAAAAGGTGGGACGGAAAAATGAAAATCCGCAAAACGCCGGTGATGGACGGACAAGCTCCGGCTAATGTCTACATTTACGAAAATCGAAAAGAAGAATATATCGTGATTGCCATTCCGGCGCTTGAGTGGTCATTTTCGTTCGCCTATGAGGAAGAGGCGGAGGCGGTGGCCGAGCGGCTTGAGGCATCGCTAAAAAAGCGGCTTGACCATGAGCGCGCCGCCCTCTTGGCCGTGCGGTTGCTCGGCTGGGCGCGGGAAATGTAGCCTAGAGGGCGACCGTGGCCGCCAGCGACTTTGCATGTTAGGGGTTCGATGACAACGTGGTCAACAAAACAAAGGTAATCGCAGTATATATCATAGGCAGCATTTTATGGATTGCCGCCACCGACACCCTGCTCAATATGCTGTCGATCAGCCGCGCTGTATATATGGCGCTTGGCGCCGCCAAAGGGGCCGTGTTTATTTTGCTCTCGGCTATTTTTTTGTACCAGCTGTTAAAAAAACGCGAGCAGCTGGAAAAGATCGAAGAAAATGAACAACAGTTGCTTACGCTCATCAATTCGATGCCCGATTTCGTTTGCTTTAAAGACAGCGAGGGTCGATGGCTGCGCGTCAACGATTTCGGACAGCGGCTTTATCATCTCGAGCGTATCGACTATGTCGGGAAAACCGATCGTGAACTTGGCGAGCTGGTGCCGTTTTTTAAGGACGCTTTCGAGCAGTGCATCGAATCGGACCGCGAAGCATGGAAAAGCGGAACGGTCACCCGCCGCGAGGAGTCGTTTGCGACGCCGGATGGGGAAGTGAAGACGTTTGACGTCATTAAAGTGCCGCTCTTTGACGAAAACGGAGCGCGCAAAGGGCTGCTGACGATCGGCCGCGACATTACCCAGCAAAAGCTTGCCGAGGAGCTGCTCTTGAAAAAAGAAAAGCTGTCCGTCCTTGGCGAGCTGGCCGCCGGCATTGCCCATGAAATCCGCAATCCGCTCACCTCCATGAAAGGATTTATTCAGATGATGCAAGAAACGCGCGAAGTGAATGATCATTATATGCGCATTATGTTAAGTGAACTCGGCCGCATCAACCAAATTGTGAGCGAGCTGCTGGTGCTCGCCAAGCCGCAAAGCCACGATTATCGGCCGTTTTTGCTAGACGAGGCCATTTCGTATGTCATCAGCTTGATTGGCCATGAGGCGACGTTGAACAACGTTTCCATTTCCGTCCATAACACCGCTCCGAAAGCTTGTGTGTACGGCGATCAAAACCAAATTGTTCAAGTGTTGTTGAACGTTATGAAAAATGCCATCGAAGCGATGCCTGATGGCGGAATTTTATACGTCCACGTTGCGGAAGCGGACGGGAAGATCTATGTCGATGTTGCCGACACCGGCGTCGGCATTTCGAAAGAGCGGCTGCAGAAAATCGGTGAACCGTTTTTCACTTTGAAAGAAAAAGGAATGGGGCTCGGGCTGACGACAAGCATGAAAATCGTTCAAGAACATAAAGGAACGATGCGGATCGAAAGCGAGGTTGGGAAGGGAACGACTGTTCATTTGACGTTTCCGTCCGGCGGCGTCAAAGCCGCAAACGGCCGGCAAAATGCGCTGTCATAACAACAGGCGTCCACGCAGAGCGAGGATGTCTGTTTTTTTTTTTGGGCTAACGGCTCAATCGATGGCTGATAGGCAGCCGAGTTGCATGGCAGGCAGAGGCCGATGCTTTGCGGATCATCATAGGCCCTGTCGGTGCACAGCGCGTTTTGGTTCGTAAAATTTCTCTTTCAGTTGTTTAGGGTCGAAACTGCCGATCGTGCAGGGAACGATTCCGACTTAGCTTTGCTTGAAGTGGGAGACTTCTTTCGGAAATCCGTTAAAAATGAAACCTATTGCACATGATAAACGTAGTTTGGGGAGGGATAATGGGAAAAGGATGTGATGGTGTGTTCATCGCCCAACTGGCAGTCATTTTGTTCGCCGCCAAACTTGCCGGCGATCTTGCCGTGCGCCTTGGCCAGCCCGCCGTGCTCGGCAAGCTGCTCATCGGCATTGTGCTTGGTCCGAGCGTGCTCGGTGTGATCGAGGATACCGACCTTTTGCAGGAGTTAAGCCAAATCGGCGTCATTTTGCTTATGTTTATCGCCGGCCTTGAGACGGATATGGACCAGTTTCGGCGCACTGGAAAAGCTGCTGTGGCGGTCGGAGTGCTCGGCATTCTCGTTCCGCTGCTCGCCGGGTATGCGGCTAGCGCAGCGTTCGGCATGGAAACCGGCACAGCTCTTTTCCTCGGACTTTTGCTGTCCGCAACGAGCGTCAGCATTTCCGTGCAGGCGCTCAAAGAGATGGGACAGCTGCAATCGAAGGAAGGATCTGCGATTCTCGGCGCAGCGGTGATCGACGATGTGTTGGTTGTCATCGCGCTGGCGTTTTTATTGAGCTTGACGGGCGGTGACGTTGACCTCGGAGCGGTTGTGCTGAAAAAAGTCATCTTTTTTGCCGTTGCCATTTTGCTCGCTTGGAAAGCCATCCCGCTCGTGCTAAAGTGGTTTGCCCCGCTGCGTGTGACGGAAACGGTTGTGTCAGCTGGTTTGATCATTTGCTTTGCGTTTGCTTACTTCGCTGAAGCGACGGGAGTGGCGGCGATCATCGGCGCCTATATGGCCGGGCTTGGCGCGAGTTTTACGGACTATCGGGAAGAAGTATTTGAGAAAATGGAAACGATCGCCTATTCTTTGTTTGTCCCTGTCTTTTTTACCTCCATCGGGGTTGCGGCCGACTTTTCCGGCATCGTCGAGCATTGGCCGCTGATTGTCGGTTGGAGTGCGCTCGCGATTTTGACAAAGCTTGTCGGCGCCGCGCTGGGGGCAAAATGGGCCGGATTTTCGTGGGGAAGCTCGCTGGCGGTCGGCGCTGGCATGGTGTCGCGCGGTGAGGTGGCGCTCATCATCGCCGGCATCGGCTTGGAAGCCGGCCTGCTTGATGGAGACATGTTTGCGGTCATGATCATCGTCGTATTGGTAACGACTGTTGTGACGCCGCCGTTATTGAAGATGATTTTCAGCCGTCTTCATCCGGTGCGCCGGACGGCCTAGTCGCCGTCGAAGTGGGCGGCCGGGCCGATGGCCGGCGCTATAGCGGCAAAACAGCGGGGCTGTCCCCAAGAAAGGGCAGCCTCGCTGTCGCTACGAGCGGTTCTTTTTCGCTTGTTTGGCCGTATCCACGCTGTCTTTGGCCATTTCTGCCTCCGCCTTGGAGACGGTCGGGTTGGCTGTTTCTTGGCTCACCTTGTTTTGTCTCCCTTTGTTCGACATGCGATCCCCTCCTTTCGGCCCGTTTCGCTCCGCTTGCCGTATGCCCGCAAAACCTTTCCTCCCTCCCAGCCCTCTTATTAGTATGTCGAGAAGAGCATCTCCCCATCCAAAAAACGTCATTGAGAGCGATGGCCCGTCCGGTTTATAATGTAGTCTGCATAGACTAGCGGCAGACGATGGGTGCGGAAAGGAGGGAGCCTGATGGAACAGCCGTTTCGCGTCGAAAAAACGCTCAACAATAACGTGTTAATCGCTTCCCATCCGGCGTATGGCGAAGTCGTCCTGCTCGGCAAGGGGATCGGCTTCGGCAAAAAAAAGGGGGATGAAATTGCGGAAAGTGCCGTGGAAAAATGTTTCGTCCTCAAAAACGAACGCGAACAAGAGCAATACAAAAAGCTGCTTCCGGAATTGAGCGAAGAATTCATCGCCCTCATGAGCGAGGTGGTTCAACATATTCAGCAACGCGTGGGCGCACCGCTCGACGAGCACATCCATGTGGCGCTGACGGACCATATCGCCTTTACATTAAAGCGGCTTGAACAAGGATTGGACGTCAAAAACCCGTTTTTGGCTGAGACGAAAAGCTTGTATCCGTTGGAATATGAAATTGCCCATGAAGTGGCCCGCACGATTGAACAAAAGCTCGGAGTCTCCCTGCCTGAAGGGGAGACAGGCTTTATTGCTCTTCATATTCATAGCGCGATTTCGAAACGAAGCGTGTCGGAAGCGAATCGATATTCCCAGCTCATTGCTGACCTTGTCAAGATCGTCGAGCAACAGCTTGGCGTTGACATCGACCGCGAGAGCGTTCATTATTTGCGTTTCGTCCGCCATTTGCGCTATGCGATTGAGCGGATGAAAAAAGGTGAAAAAGTCGAAGAACCAAAAAATTTGTCGAAAATCTTGAAGGAAGCGTATCCATTGTGCTATAATCTAGCATGGAAGTTGGTTAAGGTCATGCAGCAAACGCTTCATCTGCCGGCGGACGATGCCGAGGCGGTCTATTTGACGTTGCATTTGCAACGGCTGGCGGAGAAAAAGAACAATACAACTGCATAGGTTGTCTCGCTTTACGTGTTACTGACTCGATCAGGCATGAGTAAAGAGGGCAAATAAGGCGGCAACAGTTGCGAATGTATGCGCGCTGTTGTAAGCGTTCTTTTTGCCTCTCTTTAGTCATGCCTTTTTTATTGCGCCGATGCCCCTCGGAAGCGTCCGCTCCATTTTCGATACATGAATCGGCTGTTTGCTGCAAAACTTAAGAAAAGGAACCTAAAGGAGGTTATGAAGATGAAGCGAGCGTTTGGCACGCTGCAAAAAGTCGGGAAAGCGCTCATGTTGCCGGTGGCGATTTTGCCGGCGGCCGGGATTTTGCTGGCGTTTGGCAATGCGTTGAAAAACCCGGCGCTCACGGATAAAATTCCCGCATTAAAAGCCGATTGGGTCGTGCTCGTCTCCAACGTGATGGAGCAAGCGGGCGGCATCGTCTTCTCCAACTTGTCGCTCTTGTTTGCGGTCGGCGTAGCGATCGGCCTTGCCGGCGGGGACGGAGTCGCAGGCTTGGCGGCGATCATCGGCTACTTGATTATGAACGTGACGATGAGCGTCATCTTAGGTGTAACGGCCGATATGGTCGGCGCTGACCCGTCGTATGCCAACATTCTCGGCATCCCGACGCTGCAAACCGGCGTCTTTGGGGGGATTATCGTCGGGATTTTGGCCGCCTACATGTACAACAAATACTTCAATATTGAACTGCCTCAATATCTCGGCTTTTTTGCCGGCAAGCGGTTCGTGCCGATCGTGACGGCGGCGTCTGCGGTCGTGCTTGGCATTATCATGACATTCATCTGGCCGCCGATTCAGCACGGGCTCAATGCGTTTTCGCACAATATGATCGATGCGAACAAACCGTTGGCCGCCTTTATTTTCGGCGTCATCGAACGGGCGTTGATTCCGTTTGGCTTGCATCATATTTTCTATGCACCGTTTTGGTTTGAATTTGGCGAATACGTCAATAAAGCCGGGCAAGTGGTCCATGGCGACCAAAAAATCTTTTTCGAGCAGCTGAAAGACGGCGTGGAACTGACGGCCGGCACGTTCATGACCGGGAAGTTTCCGTTTATGATGTTCGGCCTTCCGGCAGCGGCGCTTGCCATCTACCATGAAGCGCGGCCAGAAAACAAAAAAGTTGTGGCCGGCATTATGGGATCGGCTGCGTTGACATCGTTTTTGACTGGGATTACCGAACCGATCGAATTTTCGTTCTTGTTTGTCGCTCCGGTGCTGTTTGCCATTCACTGCGTTTTTGCCGGCTTGTCGTTTATGATCATGCACTTGTTGAACGTCAAAATCGGGATGACGTTCTCCGGCGGGGTCATTGACTTCTTGCTGTTTGGCGTTCTGCCAAACCGAACGGCATGGTGGCTCGTCATTCCGGTCGGCTTGGTGTTTGCCGTGATTTATTATTTCGGGTTCCGCTTTGCGATCCGCAAATGGGATTTGGCGACGCCGGGCCGGGAAAAAACGGTCGAGGAAGCACCGAAAGCCGAGGCGGCCGCTGCTGGCGACCTGCCGTATGAAGTGCTCGCTGCTCTTGGCGGAAAGGAAAACATCGAACATTTGGACGCCTGCATTACACGTTTGCGCGTGTCGGTCCATGACATTGGCCAAGTCGATAAAGACCGCCTGAAGGCGCTTGGCGCTGCCGGGGTGCTGGAAGTCGGCAACAACGTGCAAGCGATTTTCGGTCCGAAATCGGATATATTAAAAGGGCAAATTCAAGACATCATGCAAGGAAAAGCGCCGGCCCGTGCGGCGGAAGAAGAAATGCCGAAAACAGCGGCTTCGGAAGCCGCGGAGTCCGAAACGATCGCTTCGCCGATGTCCGGAGAAATCGTTCCGCTCGCTGAAGTGCCGGACCAAGTGTTTTCGCAAAAAATGATGGGCGATGGGTTCGCAGTCATGCCGACGGACGGCACGGTCGTCTCTCCGGTTGATGGGAAGATCATCAACGTCTTTCCGACGAAGCACGCCATTGGCATTCAGTCGGCCGGCGGGCATGAAATTTTGATCCACGTCGGCATCGATACGGTGAAGCTGAACGGCCAAGGGTTTGAAGCGCTTGTGAAGGAAGGCGACGAAGTGAAAAAAGGACAGCCGATTTTGCGCGTCGACCTTGATTATGTCAAACAGAACGCCCCATCGATCGTCACACCGGTGATTTTCACGAATCTCCAAGCCGGCGAAACGGTTCACGTCAACAAGCAAGGCTCAGTTGCTCGAGGAGAAGACGCTGTTGTGACGATCCGCTAAGCTGCTTATTCGCCGCGGGGCGGGGACAAGCATTTTCCGTTGCCTTCCCGCCCCTGCATTTGATATGATGGCAAAGAAAAAATTGAAGAAAAGGGGAATGATGAACATGGCAGAAAAAACGTTTAAAGTCGTTTCTGATTCCGGCATCCACGCTCGTCCGGCGACGATTTTGGTGCAAACGGCGAGCAAATTCAACAGCGAAATCCAGCTTGAGTACAACGGCAAAACGGTGAACTTGAAATCGATCATGGGCGTCATGTCGTTAGGCATTCCGAAAGGGGCAACGATCAAAATCACGGCAGAAGGGGCCGATGCGGCGGAAGCAATGGCGGCGTTAACGGATACGTTGGCGAAAGAAGGTCTTGCAGAATAATGGGAAACGCAATCCGTGAAAAAACGATCCATGGGATTGCTGCATCGAGCGGTATTGCCATCGCGAAGGCATACCGCTTAGAAACCCCTGATTTGGCAGCCGAAAAACGGGCTGTTGCCGATGTTGAAGCGGAAGTAGCGCGGCTTGAGGCGGCGGTGGCGAAAGCGAAAGAAGAGCTGGAAGCCATCAAGCAGCATGCCTTGGAAAAGCTTGGCGAAGATAAAGCGGCCATTTTTGCCGCCCACTTGCTTGTGCTTGACGACCCAGAATTGTTGAACCCGATTAAAGAAAAAATCCAAACGGAGCGCGTCAATGCCGAGTACGCTCTCGATGAAACCGCCTCGTTTTTCATCTCGATGTTCGAGGCGATGGACAATGAATATATGAAAGAACGGGCCGCTGACATCCGCGATGTGACAAAGCGCGTCCTCGCCCATCTGCTTGGCGTCACAATCTCGAACCCGAGCCTCATTTCTGAGGAAGTCGTGATCATCGCGGAAGACTTGACGCCATCCGATACGGCGCAGCTGAACCGCCAATATGTGAAAGGATTTGCCACCGACATCGGCGGGCGGACGTCGCATTCAGCAATTATGGCCCGTTCGCTCGAAATCCCTGCCGTCGTCGGCACGAAGACGGTGACGGCGGAAGTAAAAAACGGCGACATCGTCATTGTCGATGGGCTCGACGGCCAAGTAATCATCAATCCATCGCCGGAGTTGCTCGCCCAATATGAACAAAAACGGGCCCGCTATGAGGCGCAAAAGGCAGAATGGGCGAAACTCGTTCACGAGGCGACCGTGACGGCTGACGGCATTCATGTCGAGCTGGCTGCCAACATCGGCACGCCAGACGATGTGAAAGGAGCGTTGGCGAACGGAGCGGAAGGAATCGGATTGTATCGCACAGAATTTCTATACATGGGACGCTCGGAACTGCCGACGGAAGACGAACAGTTTGTGGCTTACAAAACGGTGCTGGAACAAATGAATGGCAAGCCGGTCGTTGTGCGGACGCTTGACATTGGCGGCGACAAAGAGCTGCCGTATTTGCAGCTGCCGAAAGAAATGAATCCGTTCTTAGGGTTCCGGGCGATCCGCCTTTGCCTTGAGATGCAAGACATGTTTCGGACGCAGCTGCGCGCCTTGTTGCGGGCGAGTGTGTACGGCAATTTGAAAATCATGTTCCCGATGATTGCGACGCTCGATGAATTCCGCCAAGCGAAAGCCATTTTGCTTGAAGAAAAAGAGGCGCTCCTCCGCCAAGGGGTTGCCGTTGCGGATGGAATTGAAGTCGGCATGATGGTGGAAATCCCGGCAGCTGCCGTCATGGCGGACCAGTTTGCGAAAGAAGTCGATTTCTTCAGCATTGGAACGAACGACCTGATCCAATATACGATGGCGGCCGATCGGATGAATGAGCGGGTTGCGTATTTGTACCAGCCGTACAACCCGGCGATTTTGCGGCTCATCAGCCACGTGATCGATGCCGCCCATCGCGAAGGAAAATGGGTCGGGATGTGCGGAGAAATGGCCGGCGACCCGATCGCGATTCCGATTTTGCTTGCCCTTGGCCTTGATGAGTTCAGCATGAGCGCCACCTCGATTTTGCCGGCGCGCGCTCAGTTGAAACAATTGTCGAAAGAAGAGGCGGCTCGCATCAAAGAGACGGTGTTGTCGCTCGGCACGGCTGAGGAAGTCGTGTCGTTTGTCAAACGAACATTTTCACTTGCCTGAATGAAAGCGCGGCGACGTTTACGTTCGCCGCGCTTTTTTCGTTTTGCGTTATGCCAACAGCGGCGTCGACGATTCATAGCCATACCGCTGCCGGACCGTAAGCGAAAGGCCGATAGCGATAACTTTCGCCATTTGGTAAACTATGTGCAAATTCGTATACGGAAGCGCGCTTACATCGGCCGTGTCCTCCATCATGACTCCCATGACGCTGATGTCTCCGACCGGTGGCAGCGATTTGCCGAGCGCCGTGCCAGGGGAAAGGGCGCCAGGGCGGATGGCGATCGTATGGACAAACGGCTGCGGCCCGACAATGCTGTCGATTGCCACCACATACGCTCCGCGCTCGTGTTGCAGCCGCTCGGAAACACGATGGATGTTCGTTGCATCGACAGGCTTCCTAAGTGTACCGATGACGGTCAAATGATCCGGATAAGCGTTTTCCAGCAGCGTGCCGACGAACGGCCCTAAGCTGTCGCCGTTGATGCGGTTGCTGCCGATGCAAACGACGGTCAAACGGGAAATGTGCGCTGGCAGCAAGGAAAACAGTTCGTTGCGAATGAGCAAAGGAGCGAGCGGATCGCTGTAGGAAATCGTCCTCATCGATCGCGATTCCTTTCTGTCGATAGTCTCCTTTTCTTATTCGCGGCCGCTGCCGGCGATTCCTTTCTTTTCAGGGTTGCAAATTTTTCCTTATGTTTGCTTAAACGGGTTGCGCCATTCCATTAACACGGCATGGTTGAGCGATTCTTCGTCTTCTAAACTTTCTTGCTGCACGCGGATGAGATCAGCAAAGTCGTCTGTCGTATAGTTGCGGATGACCGCTTCGCGCGGGGTGTTGCCGTCAAAGACGTATAAATGTTTATCGTACATGCTGATCCCCCTTTCGTTCGTTTTACCCTCATCATAACCGAAACCTAGAAAAAGCGCCAAGAAAGGTCCATGGACAAGTTTGCCCTCGACCCGGGGATGAAAATCACCGCTTGCCGACGGGATTTTCACGGAAAGCGGGTAGCTTGGTGTTCAAATAAAACGATCATTTACAGCCTTTCGCTAAGTGATCAAGATCACCATCGCAAGCAACCACTGGCAATCTTCGTTTAGGACTCTTTCTCCATTTCACATACAAATTGGTTTACTCGCAAAAGCTTCCGAAGAAAATGAAAAACCATGTCGAACTTTGTCTGTCGAAAATGATGGATGGCAGGGAGGAGGAAAGATACAATTTGATTGTAAAAGTAATGGAAATCGGGAAGGAGAGCATATGAGAAACATTCGTTTGCGACGATGGTTGGTTTGGATGATCGTATGGGCTTTAGTGATGTCAAGCGTCCCGACAAAGGGGCTTGCCGAAACGATCCGATCAGGGGTTGACCGTGTGGCGCCAAAAGAGGGGCCGCCAAAGGTGCCGGAAGCTCTGAAACGTGATCTCAAGCCAGGGGAAATCATAGAGGAAAGAACTGAGAATACAAAGGTTTACTACAACGGCGATGGCACGTTTACCAAGAAGATTTACTTTGAGCCTATTCAAAAAAGGGACAAAAACTATTTGAGGAAGTATCTTCTAGCCTAACGGATAGCACCAATAATACGAATTACGTTGAAACAGAGAATACCATTTTGGAGACAAACTTTTATAAAAAGATGGTCGATGGAGAATACGCCACGTTCCATTACAATGGATATTCGATTTCCTATTCTATTTTAGAGGCGGCAGGCAATAACGCACAACCGATAAAAGCGAAGGATGTTGCCGCCGTCTATAAGAAAAAAGACAACAAAATTGTTCACAAAAACATTTTTCCGAGCATAGACCTGCAAAATATTGCATTTAACGAGTCAACAAAAGAAGATTTGGTTCTTCATTCGTTTGCTGGCTATCATATTTTCAAATTCCGTCTGAAAACGAATTTACATGCAGACATTCAAGACGATGGCTCCATTTTATTTACAAATAAAGAAAATGAAAGGGTTTTTGAGCTGCCGAAGCCGTTTATGGTGGATTCGAATGTCGATGAACGCTCTGGCGAGGTGCAGCGCTCAGAGAATGTAACGTATGAATTACAACAGGATGATCAAGGATATATTTTAACGGTCAAAGCCGACCCGGAGTGGCTGAAGGATCCTAAACGTGTATACCCTGTTTATATTGATCCGAGTACTTCCATTAATGTGTCTACCGATGCATTTGTAATGAGTGCTTATCCGACAACCAACTATAGTTCCTCATCAAGTAAGTGGGATTCGGCGCAGGGACAATACGTTTTGAAAGTTGGTTATTATGATGGAACAACAGGTACTTGCTATGGCTTTTTGAATCAAGATCTATCGAGCATCAAAAATATGAATGTGACGAGTGCCACATTCCATGTCTATGTCACTCATTCGTATTATGCAACAACACCAACAGGTCTATGGCTAGATGTTGTCAACGGTCCATGGTCCGCGAGCACGTTAACGTGGAATCATCAACCTTCCTCCACCAACATTGGCAAGATGGATGTCGCAAGAGACCAATGGGCGCAATTTGATGTAACGAATACGGTAAAAGAATGGGCATCCGGGACAAAGCAAAATTACGGATTTAAACTTCATACGAATGGCAATGGACAAACGTATTGGAAAAAAGTTGTTTCCACCACGAATAGCAGTTATAAACCATATTTGTCTGTTACGTATACGATACCCGTTCCAAATACGCCGACAGGAACCGCCTTCAGCAATGGGGATGGCACAGGATATATCAATTTATCATGGGATCCGGTTCCTGGTGCTACGGGTTATAAAGTTTGGATTTATAACGGGAAATCATATGAAGCGTTTGATGTAGGCAATGTCACTTCCTGGAGTACAAAAGGGAAAAAAATCTGGCCGACCCCTTCTGAAATTAGCGCTGGAAGATACGACTTGCACCAAGATCAGTTAGGGACGGAGCTGGCTGTCGATCCTTCCCCGGTCTATCGAAATTCAGGCGGAAGCTATCCGAACAGCAAGAACTACTGGTTCCGAGTCAGCGCCATTTTCCCTCAAGGCGAAAGCGCCATGTCCGGTGCGGCTCCGACGGGGGTAAGTTATACAAACGGAAATGGAACAGGATATATCGATTTCAAATGGAATCCTGTGAGTGGAGCGACGGGATATAAAATTTGGATTTTTAATGGCTCCTACTATGAATCGCTAGATGTCGGGAACGTCACTTCTTGGACAACGAAAAACAAAAAGTATTGGCCAACATCCACGGAAATTCATGCAGGTAGATATAAGTTGCATGTAAACGATGGTCTTGGCGCAGAATTAGCTGTTGACCCGTCCCCGGTCTATGCCAATGCAGGAACAAAATACGCAACGGCTGCCAACTACTGGATTCGAGTAAGTGCCTATAACTCTCAAGGGGAAACCGTCTTTTCGGATGCGTATATGCCTCGTATTCCAGATTTGCCAGTGCCATCAGCGCCTTCCGGATTTGCTTACAGCAACCGATTAGGAAGCAACTCGGGTTATGTCATGTTAGACTGGGATAAGATTCCTGGAGCGACAGGGTATAAAGTGTGGATTTTCAATGGACTTTACTATGAAGCATTTGATGTAGGAGACGTGGACCATTGGACGACGCAAAACAAAGGAATTTGGCCAACGCCGGAGGAAATCCAACAAGGGGATTCCAGCACCTTAACGCTGCATCATGATGGACAAGGATTGGAACTTCCGAAAGATCCTTCCCCCATGTATGCGAAAATGGGGACAAAATACGCCACAAGCACCAGTTACTGGTTCCGACTCAGCGCATACAATGCGGATGGGGAAACGGTATTTTCCAGCAATGCATTGACGGTGAACATTCCGGAGGCGAATGAGTATTTAGGAAAGGAAGAGTACTGGTCCATCATTGATGTTCCGTATGGCAGCGTGAATGCCGCTACCGGCAATCTGATTATAGACGAAGACGATGTTTCGATTTCCGGAAGAGGCCCGGAGCTTGTAGTCACAAGAACCTACAATAGTTTATCCACATCGGTTGGATGGTTCGGAAAAGGATGGCATAGCGATGCGGAAATGAACATCGTTGCCCAAGGAAATGAAGCAAGATTTACGGATGAAGATGGCACACTCCATATATTCACGAAATTATCCGATGGAACTTATAAAGTCCCGACAGGTGTTTACCTGGAGTTAAGCGAAACAGCCGATGAATATATCTTGACGACAAAAGATCAAACGAAAATCCACTTTCACAAAAGTGATGGCAAGTTAACGAAAATCGTCGATGGACATGGGAATGCCACTACCTACGGTTATGCGAACGGAAAGCTGGTGTCGGTGACCGATGCATCGGGTAGAAAGCTGAGTATCGAGTATAATACAGACGGCAGAATCCAGAAAATTACCGACCCAATGAATCGGGTGATCCAGTATGAATATGACAATGATTTATTAACCAAAGTGACTCAGACGGGCGGGGAAGTAACGAGATACCAATATAATGAACTTGGTCGATTAGAGAAAGTATTGGAACCGACGCATACGGAAGCAAAACCGGTCGTTAATCAGTTCATTTATCATGGCGACAGGCTAAGCCAAGCGATTGATCCTGAAAACCGCATCTATACGATGAACGATGACCAAACAAAACGACAACTTGTCGTAACGCAACCGAATGGCCGTAAAATTCAGTATACCTTTAATGAAGCGGCGAATCCTATTCAAATCATTGAGGACGTAGATGGCTTAAACATTACAACAAGCTACGTTTATGAGGGAAATAATTTAGTAGAATCACGGGATCCGAATGATCAAAATGCAGCGAATCCTACTGAATCATATACGTATGACGCCAAGGGGAATGTGTTAACGGCGAAAGATCGTTATGGTACGGAAACATACGAGTATAACAAAAATAATGATGTCATCTCCATGACAGATACGGAAGGCGATACAACCACGATTGCCTATGATGGCTTAAATCCTGTATCCGAAACGGATCAATCGGGAAAAACGTCTTCTGTATCGAAGTACGATGCCTATGGGAATATCATTGAAGAAAGCGATACATTAGGCAGTGCCACGAATTTGCTCTCTAATAGCGGCTTTGAACAAGGAATCACCGCTTGGAATCTGCTCAGTCATGATGATTCTGGGCAATTACAGGAAGACACGAATGTCTATAATGGATTGACAGGGAGAAAAACGTTAAAAATCGTCGCTGACTCTACTTCGCCAGGCACAGAACTTGGCTATGTGGCAGCTACCCAAGAAATCGCGGTGAAACCGAATACCACGTACACGTTAAGCGGGAAGATCAAAACGAATTTAACGAAAGCCAATGCCTTTTTCAATGTTCAATTCATGAATAGTCAAAATCAAACGATTTCTTGGGCGGATCATCGTTATAGCCAACTTACAGGCACAAGACCTTGGACAGAGCGGCAAGTGACGTTTACGACTCCTTCGAATGCAGCCAAAATTCGCGTCTATTTAGAGGTCGATCATAAGTCTCCAGATGCTTCCGGAGAAGCCTGGTTTGATAATGTTCAATTGGAAGAAGCGCAGGTTTCTTCCAGCTACAACCCAGTTGTAAATAGTAGTTTTGAAGGAACCACCACGAATTGGAGTGGAACAGGAGGAAGCGTAGATTCTACACAATCATTTGATGGAGGGTACTCACTAAAAATATCTAGAACAAGCACCACGCAATCGGCAAGTGAGTATAAGCAGACCATCATCGTTGGCCAAACATCTGGTGATGCACCAATTAACCTTACGCTTACTGGGGTTTCGAAAGCTGAAAATGTAAAAGCCAATGGCACAGTGAGCGCAAGCGATTATTCCATTACGGCTAAAGTATACTTTGTGGATGGAACGACCCAAACGTATACCGCCGATTTCCCTACTGGCAATCAAGATTGGAACCGTGCCGCCGTTTCGATTCAACCTTCCAAGCCAATGGATAAAATCGACATATCCGCTGTCTTCCGTGGCAATTACACGGGAACGGTATGGTTTGACGCGATCCGTTTAATGGAAGGAAACGTGGTGACGAAAAACAAGTATGATGCAAGCGGAAATTATGTCACGGAAGAAGTGGATGAAGAAGGCTATGTGGCGAAAAAGAATTATGATGCCGTTGGGAATCTATTAAGCGAGTACGATAAGAAAGGAAACAAAAAAGAGTACACGTATGATTTATCGGATCGCTTAAAACAGCTGTTGTTAGCGAACGGTACTTCCGTCAACTACGATTATGACGTAAATGGCAATATGACTTCAAAAGTCATTCGAACCAGCGACGGCCAGTCTCAAACATTTGCCTATTCTTATGATGCGGCCGGCAAACTCGTGAAAACCGTTGGTCCGCTCCATGATGTGACAACGAATGAATATGATGCCAATGGAAATAAAATCAAAACGGTTTTGCCGAAAGGAAACACGATTCAATGGACGTATGACGGAACGGAACGGGTCAAAACGATTTCTTACAACAACGTTCCGTATTATGAATTTAGTTACGACAAAAACGGAAACGAACTTTCTGTACAATATGTAAAAGACGGTACGACCAAGACAAGAAAATTTGATTCCGCGAATCGTGTCATTGAACAATCCGACCGCGGAGGATTACAAAAGTGGACCTATCCGACGACATCGGATAAATTACAACAGTTTATGTTCTCCCATGGATCGTTTAGCCAAACAGTCACATACCAATACAATGCCTTGGATCAAAATACAGTCGTCCAAGACGGAACGTATACGTATCGCTTTGACTATGACGAGAGAGGAAACGTTCGTACCTTCACGACAGGAAACGGAGCCGGTTCGACCTTTACGTATGATGACCGCGGCCTCGTGGAAAGCGTTTCGGTCGGTACGGCGGATGGAACAGAAATTTTATCGGAAACGTACCGTTACGATGAAAACGGCAATCGGACAGAAATCGCCACCCCGACCGGCGCGAAGACGCTCTATCGTTATGACGCCTTAGATCAACTAGTCGAAGAGCAATGGCCGGATGGAACGACGATCGCGTATACGTACGATGGATTCGGCAATCGGAAGCAAATCGTGAAAACGAAAGACGGGCAGTCGACGACGACCACGGCTGATTATAATGCGGCGAATCAGTTGATCCGTTTCGGCGATGAAACGATCATGTACGATGCGAACGGCAATCGCTTGGAAGACGGCCAGTATCGATATGAATGGAACGAAGCCGACCAACTTGTCTCCATCACCCGAAAAGGCGAAAGCACGCCGTTTGCGACGTATCAATACGATGAAGACGGCCGGCGCATCCAGAAGACCGTGAATGGCGTGGTGACGAACTACCATTACCAAGGCGACAGCCTGAACGTCTTATATGAAACCGATGCAAGCGGCAGCGTTGTGCGGTCGTATGTGTACAGCGCCGATGGCCAACGCCTGGCGATGAAGCAAGGCGGCGTGACGTACTTCTACCACTACAACGCGCATGGCGACGTGATCGCCCTGACGGATGAACAAGGAAACATCGTTGCCCGTTACCAATACGATGCGTGGGGCAACCTTCTGTCAAAATCGGGCGCTGTGGCGGATGAAAATCCATACCGCTATGCGGGATATCAATATGACAACGAAACGGGGCTCTACTATCTGATCGCCCGGTACTATCATCCAACGCATGGCGTGTTCCTTTCTTTGGATCCAGACCCAGGGGATGCGGACGATATCCTCACGCAGAATGGGTATGCGTATGCGAACAACAATCCTGTCAAGATGGTAGATCCTGATGGAAAATTTGCATGGTGGGCTGCTGCTGCTCTTAGTGGTGCAGTTATTGATGCAGGCATATATGCATGGGAAAATAGAAAAAATTACCGATCCAAAAGATTTTGGAAAGGACTAGGGAAGAGTGCCATAAGAGGAGCAATAACCAGTGTCGCTATTGGTGGAGCTGGAAAAATAGCTTATTGGGCCGCAAGAGGTGGAAGAATTATTAAAGTTGGAAAAATAGGAGAGTATTATGGTGTTAAATGGAGAACTCGTAAGGGTATAGGATACACATATAAATCATTCGAATTTCATCCCCCTCATAACGGTCATGGTTATCATTGGCAGTTAAATAGGTGGAGCTATTATCAGGGGAAATTTAGAAGAAGTAGTAAAGGAACTAAACGTTGGACATGGTATGGTAAACGTATTAAGGGATAACTTATAAATAAAGGTGGAACTCTGTTAAGTTCCACCTTTATATTAGGAGGAATTAGAGATGAAGAAAAAAAAGTTTAAGGCCGTCAAACTGGATGAATTATCAAAAACGAGAGTTTTCGAACTAGAAGAACAAATTGAAGAAATAATCGTGGATATACTTAACCAGTATCAGCAATTTTTTGTCCAAAATGGCTATATTTTAGATATTAAATTAGAACGAATTAATGAAGTTGATGCTTTGAAAGGTATTGAGGAGCATGGTATGGAAAAAGGTCAATGCTTTGAAACAAATTACTATTCTTTTGTTTGTTTAGCTATTAAAGATTCAAGTGGAAAATTAATTGGTAATGAAGAAGATGGGTATTTAATAGAAAATATCCATATTTGGAATGTCAACAAACCGTTTTTTTCATCAAAAAAGGGATATATAATCAATTTACCGCCTTTAGAAATAAAAAAGGAAATTGAAACAGTAATTAAAGATTTTGCGAGAGTTTTAAATATAAGCATTTCAGGGTCAAACACAATTAACAATTAATTCGAGCGCTGTTTTGTGTCAAATAATGGCGATTTATTAAGAAGTCCTTTGTAAAAGGCAAAAGATTTTAACCAAATGGAAATTTATAGGATGTATAACAATCTAAGTAGAGGACAGTTTATTTTGTTGGTATAAGAGTACCACATGCTAAATTATAGGAGTGTCGTCTGTATCATAGATGATAGAGACCCAGGGGATGCGGATGATATCCTTACACAAAACGGATATACGTACGCGAACAACAATCCAGTGATGCTGGTCGATCCGGATGGGCATTTTGTCTGGATAGCGATTAATGCGGGATTTGCGGCGTATGAAGGGTATAAGGCCTTTAAAAAAGGCGGTTGGAAGGCCGCGGCGATAGCCGTCGGTGTGGGACTTGTTGGCGGTGCTGCGTTTAAAGGAGCCAAAATTGCGTATAGGGCATATAAAGCGAAAAAAGTCCAAAAGCTTTTGGCTTATGTAGGCCAAAAATCTAAATACATTAACAAAACAAAAGGTAAAAGTGTTCGTAATATAGGAACTGATGTAAAGGTACTATCTTTTGTTAGAAATTTGGGAAAATCTGGTTGGGGCTACAGACGTGTTAAATCCAAAACACAAGATGTGCTCCTCTTTGAAAAAAATGGCGCAAGGTATGTTGTTCGAAGATATGCCAATTCATATGACGGTTGGGCTGCTGAATACACTCCGAAAGGGCGCAAAAAAGCAACTCTAAAAATTCGGCTAGGGGATGATTAAATGAACCTTGAAGAGTTCTTTATTAACAATAAAAACGATTATATTGAGATGAAAGAAACATTGAGTAACATTTTTATACTTAATCAATCAATGCCAAATCAGGTTTTTCATAGAGAGTATAATGGTTTCCTTTTTGGGGAATATCACGGTATGTATGAAGAGGAATTCTGGAAGGGATTACAAATATTGGCTCAAAAGTCAGGTGATAAATATATTCTATTGGCTGAACTAGAAAACTATTATAATGAAAGAATGGAAAGATATGAATGGGCTAAAATCCCGGTTGATCTTTCCTATGAAAATTATTTAGACATCTTAAATGCAGAACCTTTTGAGAATATTTATATTGGTTTGGTTGACTATAGCTGTAAATTAGTGTTTACCTCACCATCTCTACAATGGGGGGGTTGGGGAGAAAGAGATCAGGAGCTTTATGTATTTGCATGCAAAGAAAATTTTAAGTCTAAATTTAAAGAATCCCCCTTAACGGACGCTTTTCAGTTGAATGAAGCTTTAGATTATATTTATGCAATCTATCATGACAAGGAAGCCGCTAAATCGTTTTGTGAGAAGTTATTGGAAAACTACAAAAATTAGTAGCTTGTAGATAATACCATTTCAAAAATTAAAGGATTAAGGTAACTTTTGAAAAGCAAGAGAAGCTCCATTCTCTTGCTTTTTCATTGATGTTAGTGGATCCGGATGGGCATTATGTTCAGTTTATTATATGGGGTTATAGAGGATATAAGTTATATAAGGGTTATCAAAAATACAAAAAAATAAAAAATATTTCCAAGCTCAATAAAATCAAGAAAGGAACAGGTACTTATGTAATTAAATTCCGTAATGGCTATAGGTATATTGGTAAAGGCAGTTATAAACACGCAAAATATTCTGCAAGATCTAAAGCAAAGAAGTACGGAGATAAAGTAATATACAGAGCTTGGAGACCTGCTAGATCAGATGATGAAGCGTTTATCAGAGAGTATAAGCTGATGATGAAATACAAGTTTAAACAAGGGGGAGAGTTATATAATAAAATTCATAGTCCTGGAAGAAAGAAGTATTATAATTATTATGGATAATATTGAAAAATAAGTAAAAAGTGTGTTTAAAATAGTTTGACAAAAGCGTCTCCCCATTCAATTCTTGATGGAAGACGCTCATTGTCTTAACTTATACCTATGTTTTAGGAGGAGTTATGTATAAGATGATTGAAATAGACGGAATTAAAATCAAAGAAGAACCGACAGGGAATATAATCACAGTAAAATCTGAAAAATTAGATTTATGTATTGACATCATTAATCGTTATGATATCAAGAGAATAAATATAAGGGATGGTAGTTATCACTACCAAGATATTGATTTTCTAGAAAAATGCCCGAATGTTGAAGAGGTTTATATTTGCCATTACCCGTGGTGCTAGATAAACTTGATCAAGCATAAAAATAGCCCTTGCTGGCGGATCTCCAGTAGAATGAAAGTGTCACCCAACATTCGAAAGGAGAGATCCCCCATGCAAGAGCACTTTCATTTTACTACAGATCCAGCCAAACTTCAAAAACAATATGCCGCTATTTTCTGTTTTGTTTCTGCCCAACTGTCGTTGATTCAAATGTATCTTCATCGCCGCAACCGTCACTTGGTCAAGCAAGAAGACGAAGTGGTCATGGCGGTTCACCTTTTGGGGAAGCTGCTGGGCTTTTCTTCCGAACGAGCCTGGCATCGTTTTGTCACGGGAAATTTGTTCACAAACGGCTCGTTTCTTGAACGCTCCCGATACAACCGCCGCTGCCGGGCGCTTGGTTTCGCCATCAAATGGATCCGTCATGAGCTGGCGAAACGCGGCCAACACCATGCTTATGCGGTCGTCGACAGCTTGCCTCTTCCGTTGTGCCATCCCGCAAGAATGCAGCGCGTCAAGCGGTTTCGAGGGATCGCGGATATGGGGTATTGTGCTTCCAAAAAGCAATGGTACTACGGTTTCAAGCTGCATCTTCAAGTGACCAATCAAGGGCTGGCCATGGGCTATGTCGTGACGGAAGCGTCCTGCCACGACGTCAAAGCCGCTGAAACGGTGATGACTCAAATCCCTCATCCCTACAACTTTGGGGACAAAGGGTACATCAGCCACGCTCTTCGAGAAAAGCTGTACGAAGAACACCAAGCCGCGTTCTGGACACCGTCTCGACACAATCAAAAGCACGGCCCATCCAAGGCATGGGAAGAATGGATCCAAAAAAAACGCAAAGTCATCGAGACGGTGTTTTCGATTCTCGTAGACCAATACCGGATCACCGACATTCGAGCGAATTCCATTGCCGGGTTTGAAGTGGCACTCGATGGCATCTTGTTGGCTTATTCCTTGGTCACACTAGGGCTGGTTGAGCGCTGACACTCAACTAGCACCACGGGTATAGATAGTATTAAATTTCTTCGCGAGTTAGAGTACTTGGAAATAGAGTCTTGTAAAAAAATTAAAAGCTTCGAGTGTATAAAAGAGTTAAGACAATTAAAAAAGTTGATACTGGACAAAGTTGGCGATATTCCTTCACTTAGTTTTGTTAAAAATTTAAAACATTTAAAACATTTAGCTTTTGTCGAATGTAACGTAGTGGATGGTGATTTAAGTTACTGTCAAGGGATTGAATACGTATATTTTACACAAAAGAAACATTACTCGCATAAATTAAAAGATTTTAATTCAATCATTGGCGAATAACAAGGGAGGAGAATTTTTGATGAGATTTCCTAAAGACGAAGACGGGCAAACGTTGGAACTATTATATAAAAACGGTATTGATTTTAATAAAAAGCATCTACGAGAAACAAAATCAAAAATGGTGCATTTAGTCTTTTTAAGGTTATCCCGTGATTAAGGGATAATCTTTTTATTGTACAGTGAAGACAGTTGACGAATTCAAAAGAATGTGAATGGCGTCATTACGAACTACCACTACCAAGGAGACAGCCTCAACGTTCTGTATGAAACCGATGCGGATGGAAATGTGGTAAGATCATATATATACGGAGAAAACGGCCAGCTGTTGGCGATGAAAAAAGGTGGTGCCACGTACTTCTACCACTATAACGCCCATGGCGATGTCATCGCCTTAACGGATGCGCAAGGAAACATCGTGGCCCGTTACCAATACGATGCGTGGGGGAACATTCTTTCCCAATCGGGCGAGATGGCAGCCGAAAACCCATACCGCTACGCCGGATACCAATACGATGAAGAGACTGGGCTGTACTACTTGATCGCCCGTTATTACCACCCAACGCATGGCGTGTTCCTATCTTTAGACCCAGACCCAGGGGATGCGGATGACATTCTCACGCAGAATGGGTATGCGTATGCGAACAACAATCCGGTGATGTTGGTGGATCCGGATGGGCACTTCTTCTGGTTTGTAGTTAACGCTGGGTTTGCGACGTACGATGGGTATAAGGCGTATAAAACCGGAAGAGGATGGATGTATGTCGCTAAAAAAACGGCTCTTGGCGCGGTTGGTGGAGGAAAATTAAAACTTGTCAGACATACAGGGAAAAGCCTTAAATTTGTGTGGCTTCTTGGTAAAAATCCTAAAAAACATCGGACTAGGATTAATACCGATTTACCTGGTGGTAAAGCTGTAGCTAAAAGTATATTTAGGCACTTAACGAAAGGGAAAAAAGTCATTCAAAAAAGAGATGGAAATTCTGTGAGAAGGTATACCCCTGACAATAAATATCAAATTCGATATAAAAAGCGAAAAGACGGAACATGGAAGATTAATCTAGATTTAAAACGCGGCGGAGTTTATGAGGATATACATTTTTAAAAAGGAGCATTCCTGTTAGGAGCTTTTCCGGGGACTTGATCAAAAAAAGCCCTCTTGGTATGATGCAGGGGTGTCAACCACATCACTCACCATACCAAGGAGGACTTCAGATGAATTGTACACAAAACTATAAAATTGATCAAGTCACGGAACAAACGCTTGTCGTGGGCATCGATATCGCGAAACGAACCCACTACGCCTGCTTCGTGGATGACCGGGGGCGTGTGCTTCGCAAGTCGTTCCCGATCTTCCAGTCGAAAGAGGGGTTTCAACAGCTGTATGAAGCGATTCAGGGGGCGATGCAAGCGTTCGGGAAGTCACAGGTGATCGTCGCCGTAGAACCGACCGGGCACTACTGGTTGAACCTGGCCTACTTCCTCGAGGAAAACGGGATTCCGTTGGTCATGGTCAACCCGGCGCATGTGTGCCGGTCGAAAGAACTCGATGACAACCTGCCGACGAAACACGACGCCAAAGACGCCTTGGTCATCGCCAGACTGGCGAAAGACGGTCGATTCCTCGTCCCCCGGCTGCTGCACGAGATCGAAGCCGATTTGCGCGTCGGGAGCACGCTCAAAGAGAAGCTCCGCAAGGAACAGACGGCGGTGAAAAACGCGATCATCCGTTGGACGGATCGGTATTTTCCAGAGTTTTGGGCCGTGTTTCGCGACTTGGGGAAAACGGCGCTTTCGGTGCTGGAGTGGACGCCGCTTCCGGCCGATATGGCCGGCCGGACGGTGGAGGAGCTTCTTGAGGTGTACCGGCAAAGCGAAGGGGTGAAATGCCCGCAGAAGGCCAAAATTCAGGCGTTGATCGACGCCGCGAAGAACTCGATTGGGGTGACGGAAGGGACGACGATGGCCCGGTTTGAGATCGCCGCGCTCGTCCGCTGATACCGCCAATGGGAGGCTGAGATCGCCGCGCTGGACGCCGAGTTGAAGGCATTGGTTCAAACGACGATGGAGTACCAATGGTTGAAAACGGTCGACGGGTTGGGAGACGCCACGATCATCGATCTGCTGGCGGAGATCGGCAGCTTCGCCCACTATCGGGACCCGCGCCAATTGGTGAAGTTGGCGGGCCTGACGCTCAAGGAGAACTCCTCCGGCCAGCGCAAAGGGCAAAAGCACATCTCCAAACGGGGACGGAAACGGCTGCGCTCGGTGCTGTTTCGGGCGATGATTCCGCTGATCCGGCACAACGAGGCGTTTCGCGAGCTGCATGAATATTACACGACCCGCCCCGTCAACCCGCTGACCGGAAAGCAATCCATCGTCGCCTTGTGCCGGAAGCTGTTGAATGTGCTGTTTGCGATTTGTACGAAGAAACAAGCGTTTGACGCGGAGCGAATGAAGCAGGACGTCTTGTCCCAGGTGCAACGGGCGGCCTAAGGCCTCCCCCTGCGAACGGAAGAATCGTTGGACAACCAGATGACACCGGAGAAGCTGGCGTGATTTCATCCATTCGACCTTGAGTCCCTAAAGGAGCTTGGCCGGCCTCCGCCTGATGACGAGACCGAACGAGGGAATGTTGGCGCCAAGACGCCCGGAGACATGGGAGGGTTCGTCCTCATCAGCGACGCGGAGATCCAAAGGGTGCATCGAATATGCTTCCCCCACGGCAGGAAAATATACCCAGCCGTGGCCGCGAAGCGCACCCTAGGTCTGTAAGATATCCACAAAACTGAAAAAGGATGTAAGGGATTTTGTCGAAAAATATTTTTTGGACACCCCTGAGAGGCCGCAAAGCCTTGATACATCAACATTTCTACAGGGAGGGGTTCAATTGTCATCGGTACCACATTACCTTATTCCGATCCAAACAAAGCTTGATGATTTACGTAGTATTTCTCAATCACAACATATAAGAGTATTCATAAGTTCTTCAGATTTGGATCCTGATTATCGGGAAGCTTTTAGCTGCATGCAAGTCGTATTACAGGTGAATCATCATGAATTTTATGTAGTGACGGCGGAACAAACGGAAATCGCTTATAAAGCAGAGATTGACCATCTTTTAATTGTAAAGGAAAAAGAAGTACCAAAATTACAATCGTTTAATCCTAAAGAGAAACTAGAGTTTATTCAAATAAAAGAAATGCAATCTCAAAATGGATTTCAGCTTATTACTTTTTTGGAGGATGCATACTATTGTAAAACGAACTCCAATGAGCTAGATTTTACTTTTGAGGCAGGGGCAGCCCTTATGTTAGCCAATAATGATGAAAAACTTTTAATTAGCCTTGGAAATACTCCGTATGTGCTCCTTGCGACCTCAAACATCGAAGATATTGATAAGATTTTATTAAAAAAGGAGTTAAAACCTTATACATTAGTGATGAAGCCTATCATTTAACTTCCCTCCGAAAGAAGTCTCCTACTTCTAAACGTGAAGGTGCGCCAGCACCAGTGAAAGTGGGAGATGAATTTCGGTTGGCGTTAGCCAACGAATAGGATAGAATATGGCTAGAACGGACACCTTCGGAACGAAGGGAAGCGTAAAGGGTTCTTGTGTGTGGCTTACCGTTCAGCGAACACACACAAGTCGCTTGAAGCCCCCACCTCTAAGCGAAGCGTAGGTGGTGGGTAGTTCACAAAGAGGAAGCGATCTTTTTGTTAAACTCGATGATAAAATCGTAACTGTAGATGAGCATTTTTCATTACAATAATTTCCATGCTTTAAGAGACAAACAGGGTCCCCCTTAGGCGACATGGAGCTGTTTTTTGATCACATCAATGGGAATCTCTTGCTTCGCGGCGTTATAAATGAACTCGACGACGCTGTGGCCTTTCCGTGATCGAAGAAGCTCCAGTCCAGCGGAAAGGTTTTGTTGGGATTCGGCGATGCTGTACACGCAGGCCAAGAGCACCACCGCCCAATACCGTTTCACCGCCCGAATGTGGCGAACGCGGTATCCATCCAGCTTCAGTTGATCTTTCGCTTGCCGGAAAAAGCATTCGATTGTCCAACGCTGGGCATAGTAACGCAAGATGTCTTCGTCCCCGAGCTCCCGGTCGGTGCTCAAGACGCAATGGAGATGTTCCGGTGTCATCGGCTGATCCGCCTTCCAAGCCAGCAGCACCACCGCGTCATCGAGGCCATGGATCGCCCCCTCATAGCGATACACGCGGTAACGCTCCTGACCCACCGTGACGAGGCGGGTGTCTTGGGGCTCGATATAGCGGGCGAACTGCTTGGCTTGGACGGCGATGCCTTTCGGATAAAGAATCCGGTTCGCCTTGAGCATGGCGATGACATGGAATCCCTTGCTCAAGCAGGTTTCGATGAGCGTTTTGGACGGGTACCACGAATCCATGAGCACATACACCGGCTGAGTCAGCTTCACCTTGATCGAGGAAAGCATCTCCATCGCCAGGTCGATTTTGCTTCTTCCGGCCTTCTTGTCATACAAGCGGAACGCGAACGGAAACGCCTGCGTGAAGGTGTGCACCATCAGCCAAACGAGCGAATGCCCCCAAACCGATTGATGATCTTTATGCGAGTAGTGCCAATCACACCCTTGAATGGCGTGTGCAGCCCGTGACGAAGGCTTCGTTTTTTGGCAAATCGTATCATCAATTGAAACAAAAAGGGGTTGATGTTTGTTTTTTGCAAGCAAAAAATGCAGAGAAGTGCAAGAAAAAATACATAGGCTTGCCAGCTCAATGAATTTACCTTTCAACCGAGTGAGAAGGGAGCGACTGAACGGCAGAAAGCGCGTGCCGCAAGCGGTAGCTCTCTCCCGTAAACGCGAGAATGTGGGCGTGATGGACCAAACGATCCACCAGCGCTGCCGTCAGGCGGTTGTCCCCAAACACTCGATTCCACTGTCCAAACTCTAAATTCGATGTCACGATGACACTTTTTCGTTCATAACAATCGGCAATGATGTGAAACAGCAGTTCCGATCCCTGCTTTTGAAAAGGTACATAGCCGAGTTCGTCCAAAATCAACAACTCGCATGTGTCGATTTGCCGTTTGAGCCGTCCGAGGATGCCGTCTTTTAACGCCTCTTCGAGCTGGGCGACAAGATCGGCGACACGGAAAAACCGAACTTCATGGCCCCGTTCACACGCTTTTAATCCTAATGCGGTGGCGAGATGGGTTTTTCCTGTTCCCGGCGAACCTAAAAGCAGGACGTTCTGTTTTTGCTCCAAAAAGCAAAGGTCGCAAAGTTCTTCCTTCGAGGTCGTGGTCGGCCAATGAATCTGATCCGACCATTCGTAATCTTTGAGCCATTTCAACTCCCGGAACTTCGCCTTCTTGATCAATCGAGCCTGTTTTGCTTTCTGACGGAACGACAGCTCCAACGCCAACACATCACGTAAAAACTGTTCCTTGGTCTCGTAGGCCACCTCCTCGAATCGATCCGCGATGTACGCCAAATGCAGGGCTTTACAAATCTCTTTTAAATCCATCTTCATGCCCGGCTTCCCCCTTCCCTTGACGGACAAAGACGTTGATCATACACATGTAAATCGGTTTCATAGTCGACTAAAACGGAAGGGGTATAGGCTTCTTCCCATTTCGCGGGATACTCCGAACGCTTCGCCTCCATCAACACCCCGATCTCATGGGGCGCCAAATCCCACCGTTGATACTTGTCAAGCCACTGGGCGATCTCATAGACGGTGTACCGGTCCAGCAGCTTCTGCACCCCTCGAATGCGTGATGCCGTCTGTTTCGGTTGTTCCATGAAGTATTTCCTAATGGCCTCCGGCAAGTAAACTCGAAACCGCGAATACTCCACCACCCGGGGCTTTTGCGCCCATTCCGCCAAAATGTCCTTCCAAGGGAGCTCCCGTTGCTTTTTCGTGTACGGCCTTGGCGCTTCCAGGTACACCTCCCCTTCCTGGGACAAAACCATGAAACGATCCCATTCCTTTTTGACAAGGACACGGTTGGGAACCGGGATCCCATGAACCACAAACGCCTCCCCATCCACCGTTACTTCCCCGTATTTATTGACATTAGCGTGGTGGAAGGAGAAGATCGGGAGATCTCTCTCCGGCAGGACAAGCAACTCCTTTTGTTCTTCCTGCCATAATTCCTCAATGGTTCTCCCTTTTTCATAGTGGGGGCGGGCTCGATCTTCGATCATCTTGCGATGCAGCCACTCCGCCAGTTCTTCATCCCCCTCGATCAACGGAGCAGGGACAAAGCAGTGTTGACGAGTATAGTAAACTTTCCGTTCGACATTCCCTTTTTCGTGTCCGCTATACGGATTGCACGCCTGTACGTCAAACCGGTAATGAAGCCGGAATCGCTCAAATGCTTCAGTATATTGACGTTCGCCTCCTTTTCGGATCGAAACCACCGCCGCCGCCAAATTGTCGATGCGCAGTTTTCTCGGGACGCCTCCGGCTTGGCGAAACAGCTGAGTGAGCCCGTAAAGAAAACATTCGCTGTTTTCCGCCGGCAATGGATACGCATACGCGGCGTTGCTGTACGGAAAGCTCAAAATCAGAATTGATCGGTCTTCCTCTTTTCCCTCCTTCGTCACAACGGACATGGTGCCGAAATCCACCTGCGCTTCCCCCGGAGGGTGTTCCAGCCTCTCGTAACGCTGTTCCTTCTCCAGCTTAAGCTGAGGTCTTCGTTTTTGAACGTAGGCGCAAACCGTTCGATAAGACCCTTTAAAGTCATGTTCCTGCTTTAATTGTTCGTACATCTTCTTGCTTGTCCGCCGTTGTTTTCTTGGCAGTTTGGCGTCCTCCTCCAGCCAGTCATCAATGATTTGACCGTATCCTTCTTCCTCCATCATTCCCCGTTTTCTCTTTATTTTTTGTCTGACCGAAATGTCTCCATCCGCATATTTCTTGACTGTTCTCCAGTTAAATCCCGTCCTACGGACAATTTCGGAAAGCGATAACCCTTTCTTTTCACGCAAATGTTTGATATGATGAATTTCAGGCATTGCTAGCATCCTTTCATTACCTCCACTGTTTTGTTCTTCACAACCTTAAACAGTAGAGGGTATTTTAGGAGCTGGCAAGCCTTTTTTTTATGCCATGAAGCTCTGCACTTTTTTGTTGCAGAACTCTGTACTTTCATTTTGCACTAAACATTAAGCGTTTATCTCTTCTTCGATTCGTTTAATAACGTCAGCTAAACTCCCATTAATCATGCTGCCGCTGAATCGCAGCACTTTCCATCCCTTGCTTCTCAAATAAGCATCCTTTTGTCTGTCCCTTGCTTTTTGTTCCAGTGTAGAATGATAAGCCTTCCCATCGCATTCGATAGCAATTTTATATTGAGGTAAGGCAATATCAATTCGATAACGAGCGGGAGGAACGACATATTGTGTTTTCACATAATACCCGCTGATTTTTAACGCCTCATACAATCGCCGCTCGATAGGGCTTTCGCATTTCACATATTCATAATCGAGGTGTGGTGCCGGTAACGGATTTTTCTTTAATCGAATCTGATGAAGGATAAACAACACGATGCTCAAACCAAGAAGCCCGAAAAATACAATGTAATCAACCATAACAACATCACCGGTATTAGGTTCGCCAGTTACAAATAAAATAAACCGTAACCATGCGGACAGTTTCATATATCAAAAAAGTCTGTTGGTTTTACATTTTTAAAGCAGACATGATCTTTTATTTTAACGCTGGACGAAGTGAGATAAAAAACAGGTGGGGATCCTAAAATTTGATCCCCTTAAATAGGCTCCAGCCGGATTGCCGCAGGCAAGGAGGCGGTCAGCCGAGAAGACCAGTGCGAGAGTATCTCTTAATGTGAATAGTAATTTTTGTAGAGATATTTTTACCATTTTTGTTTGGCAAATAAATCAATAAAAATACAATCCCGTCTGACATTAATTTGACGGGATTGTACATAGTATTTCATTTAATTTTATGTTGTTATTTTCGCTAATCAGCGATACCATTTTCTAATTTATCGAATTTCGATTATTTTGTTGGTTCATCACCAAATTTTGTGATTTAGTGACAAAAAAGAGAAAGCACTGACGAGATCCTGGCAATAATGTTAGCGGTGAAATAAACATTAGGGAGGTCTCGTAAGTGCTTTCTATATCACTAGGATTGCCAGAATTTAAAGTGATTAAACACGAACTTCTTTCCTATGGTTATGCGATTCATGTAGAGAAAACAGAGACACAGGAACGTTGCCCTCATTGTGGGTTTGCCACTTCCTCCGTCCACGACAGACGGACAAGAAAAGTACGGGATTTGGCGATTTTCCATCAACCGGTGTACTTGTTCGTAAAGGTAAAGCGCTATCGGTGTTGGAATTGTTCTCAAGTGTTTTCCGCCTCTTTGGAATCGATTCCACCCAATCAACATTACACCAATCGATTTTGTGAGTATTTGTATGAACTTTGCGAAGGCACCACCATTCAAGAGGTTAGTCGAAAGCACCGCATCCCATATACGACATTGGAACGCATTTATTACTCCATCGCATCGAAAAAAGCAAAAGAGCGTCAAACAGCGATAGAAGCATCTTCTCAAGAAGGAATGGTGCTTAGTTTAGATGAAATCGCTGTAAAAAAGGGACATCAGTATGAAACTGTATTGATGGATGCCAGAGCCGGATCGGTCATGGGAATGCATGCCGATCGCCAATGTGACTCCGCCATCAACTTGTTGAGTCAAAATATCCTGTCGAAAGAAATGGTCCAAACGGTGATTCTTGACATGTGGGGACCTTATCATAAGGCGGTTCGCGCCCTGTTTCCATCTGCTTCGATTGTCATCGATAAGTACCATGTGGTTCAAAAAGTGACACAAGCCTTGGATCAAGCAAGAAAGGAATTTTCTCCATTGAAAAAGGCTCGATATCTTCTCTTAAAAGGCTGTGAAAAGCTTCGTAAGGACCAACGGCTTCGATTAGACGATATCTTGGAGGAGTATCCAGCACTTTCCATTGCTTATGATCTGAAAGAGTTGTTTCGGGATTTTTACCGAACCGATGGATATAACGAAGCAAAGGAACGCTTGGAAGAATGGATTCAGTTAGCCAAACAGAGCCCTTTTGCTTCTTTTCAGGAAGCAGCCAACACGCTTGAAAGGTGGAAGGAGCCTATTCTTTCCTACTTTTTGTGCCCATATACGAATGCCCGAATCGAGGGGACGAATCACAAGATCAAAAACATCAAACGCCAGGCATATGGCTATCGAAATCTAGAACGGTTTCGTTTGCGTGTATTTCTGGAGTGTACAGGGAACACTACAGGTAGTCAGGCTGCCTAAGCGCTCCCTTCTTCCGCTATCGGTATGATAGTTGGTAGAATGGAACCCGTCAAGGAAAGCACTTGACTGTTTCCATTCTACCAACTTCGTGGTCTGTATGCGGAAGAAGGATCCTGACTGATGAACCTATTTCATCCAGCTAACATGTATCTAGGATTGAGTAGAAATCACAGAAAATGGTGAAGACCCCTAAATAAAAATCTAAATACTAGAAAAACTAAAGCGACAGAAACAAAAATAATAAGAACTGAAGAAGCCTGAAAAAAGAAATCACCAATTCCCATTTTCTATTCCCCCCATTTCTTGATTTAATTTACAATACATAAAGATTATAACATATTGAATTTAATTAATCGTTAATTTTTCTGATAAATCGATGATGTATAAAAGTTTGTGTAAAGCATTTTGCTAGAACAAAAGAAAAAAGGTAGGGTATTCTCTGATTTGGACCACAACACATTCCAGAGAAAGGAGAACCCTACCTATGTCTGAAAGTATACCGAATGTCGACTGGGCAAATCAACTGGAAAGTGTCATTCGTCAGTTTGTAAAGGAAAAATTAGAACTGATCATGCGGGAAGAAATCAAGAATTTCCTCGAAATAGAACACGATGTAATAAATTTAAAATATATTTCGAGTTGTTAACTCTGTAAAAAAGAATAAGGACACAAGAATTATAGCCCCTATTTTCATATTTACGATTAAGTATCAAAATTGGTGCAATAAATATATGCTATCTTCCATGGGAGAACGGAAATTCTTCTTTAATCTGTGGTGCCGCGAAGCGATGGGCTAATGGGATAGTTTAGTTGAAAAAGGGGGGAATTGTACAAGGAGACAGAATATTACAAGTAAAAAGCTTTCGGGGGAAGTGTGAAGATGAAAATTGAAGATATATATAATGATTTACCAACACTCGAAACTGAAGGACTTTAGAAATTATTTGCAATTGACAATATCAACTGTAATCATTATTATTACAGTTAGGAGGAAGGTTCATTATGAATAGCGATTTTTCGATTGCTGTTCACTGCGTCGCTTACCTGGCCCAAAAGCAAAGCCAACGAGTGACCAGTGAAGACATTGCCCAAAGTGTTTCTGTCCACCCAGCAAGATTAAGGAAAATTTTGAGCATATTAAGGAAAGAAAATATTATTACTTCTAAAGAAGGGGCAAAAGGCGGATTCTCTTTAAACGATTCACCGGAACATATTACGTTAGACAAAATATTTAAAATCACTAGTGAGGAAACGCTTGTACCGAAATGCCCTGATTCCAATGAGAATTGTCCAATAGGCAGAAATCTATCAAATATACTCATTCGCGTTTTTCACAATGCGGAAGAACACTTTTTAAATTATTTAAAAGGTGTAACGATCAAAGATATCATTGATGAAATCAATAGTAGTTAGGTTTTCATGCCTGAAACAAAAGTACGACTAATGTTTTTATGTTAGTTGTGCTCCATCAATTTTTTTTAAACATAACTGTAACAAAAAATATTTCAGTTTAAGAAGGTGAATAAGGTTGAAGAAAAAACGGGTTGTCGTTGGAATGTCGGGTGGGGTTGATTCCTCTGTGGCAGCCTACCTTTTAAAACAAGAGGGGTATGACGTAATCGGTGTATTTATGAAAAATTGGGATGACACTAATGACGATGGTGTATGTACAGCAACGGAAGATTACGAAGATGTTAAGAGAGTTGCCAATCAACTCGGGATTCCTTATTACAGTGTGAACTTCGAAAAAGAATATTGGGATCGAGTATTTACGTACTTTATAGATGAGTTGAAACGGGGGCGAACACCAAATCCAGATGTTTTATGCAATACAGAAATTAAGTTTAAAGCGTTTGTTGACTACGCTCTTTCACTAGATGCTGATTATATCGCGACAGGCCATTACGCAAGAATCAACAGAGAAAATGGCCAAATCGCCTTATTGCGTGGAAAAGATCCCAATAAAGATCAAACGTATTTTCTTAGCCAATTAACAGCAGAGCATTTGTCAAAAGTCCTGTTTCCTATTGGAGAATTAACGAAAGATGAAGTACGAAAAATCGCTCAAGAATTGAACCTTGTTAACGCCAATAAAAAAGATAGTACAGGAATCTGTTTTATTGGAGAAAGAAATTTCAAAAACTTTTTAAAGAATTATTTACCGGCACAGCCCGGAGAAATTCGTTCTCTAGATGGAGAAGTGCTAGGTACTCATGATGGGTTGATGTACTATACGATTGGCCAACGAAAAGGACTTGGAATCGGTGGAAAAGGAACAGGGGAACCTTGGTATGTCGTCGATAAAGATTTAGAAAACAACGTTTTACTCGTCGCTCAAGGTAAAAATCATCCTGCTCTGTTTTCTACCGGTCTTATTGCATCGAACATTAGCTTTATTAACGGGGATGTTCGTCCACGTACATTTGCATGTACAGCTAAATTCAGATACCGTCAAGAAGATCAGAAAGTAACCGTTCATATTCGTCCGAATGGAACGGCTTTTGTGGAATTCGAAAAACCAGTTAAAGCCGTTACTCCAGGACAAGTAGCGGTATTTTATGACAATGATGTTTGTCTTGGCAGTGCGATTATTGACGAAGTGATAAAAATGGATGCTTCAACTGCCACTGCGGCATCTTAAAACAATACACTATTTGACTATAGAATGACACCCTGTATGCACGCTATCTTGTCAGGAATAATAAGTGCTGTGATAAGGAATAAATCTCGGGGAATTTTATCGGCTATCGTACAAAGAGTAACTACAAAACATCATACTGAATCATCTTTAAGATATTTTATGTTTTGATGGAACGCTTTTCTAGATACAACGAAATTAAAAAAATTAAAAAATAATTGGAAGGTAGATGTGAAATGGAAAAATTTAAAAATCACAAAGGGTATTCACGCATGTATCAAGAAAACAAACTAACTTTAGGATTGTTCTTTCCGATTGAATCGTATATGGGCGATGTCCCTGAGATGAATATAGAAAAGCAAATGAAGTTAGCCAAACGAGCAGAAGAACTCAATTTCGCTTCATTATTTGTGAGAGATGTACCGTTGCGCGATCCTAATTTCGGGGATGTCGGGCAAATATATGACCCGTTTACGTATTTAGGGTATGTTGCTGCCAACACAGAAAAGATTGCCTTGGGAACGGGAAGTATTATTTTAACATTGCGCCATCCTCTTCATGTCGCAAAAGCGGCGGCTTCTGTAGACAGATTATCTGGTGAAAGACTTATTCTCGGTGTCGCAACAGGTGACCGTCCAATCGAGTTTCCAGCATTCTCTGTGAATCCAGAAGATCGGAGCGAATTATTCCGAGAAGCAATTGGTGTCATGAAAAAAGCATGGAAAGAGCATTTTCCTGCCATTGACTCTTTACGAGTGCATATGACAAATGGAGATCTTTTGCCAAAACCGAAATTGTCAGACATACCAGTAATGGTGACAGGTCACAGTGGACAGTCTCCTGAATGGATTGCTGAACATAGTGATGGTTGGATTTACTATCCACGTGCACTCAAATTTCAAAGAGCATTAATCGAGAATTGGCGTTCGTTAACAGAGGAATTTAAGCCATTTACCCAATCGCTTTATGTTGATTTGGCGGAAGACCCATATCATGTACCAATACCGATTCATCTTGGATTCCGTACGGGCCGCGTTTTCCTTATCGAATTTCTTGAAGCTTTACGAGATGCAGGTGTGAACCATGTCATCATCAACTTAAAATATGGCCAACGCCCAGTAGAAGAAGTGATCGAAGAATTAGGTGAATTTGTGCTTCCACACTTTCCGGCTTTATCATGATGAGGACAATCCATTTGGTTGATAACCTTTAAAGACGTAAATATAAGAAAGGGAGGATGCGTATGAAAGTTTTGGTCATTGGCGCCAACGGAAAAGTAGGCAAACAAGTGGTGAGCATGCTTCATGCGCATGAGCGGCACACCGTTCGTGCAATGGTTCGAAAACAAGAGCAATTGGAGGCTTTTCAGAAAAAAGGAATTGAAGCGGTACTCGCTGATCTTGAAGGTACTGTCGATGAAATTGCCGAAGCAGCCAAAGGCTGTGACGCGATCGTATTCTCTGCCGGTTCAGGTGGACACACAGGAGCGGATAAGACATTGCTTGTCGATTTAGACGGTGCCGTAAAAGCGATGGAAGCTGCAGAAAAAGTCGGAATTAAACGATTTGTCATGGTGAGCTCATTCCAGGCCCACAACCGTGAGAACTGGCCAGAAAACCTCAAACCTTATTATGTCGCTAAACATTATGCTGACCGTATGTTAATGAATAGTGGTTTAAATTATACGATTATTCGTCCTGGATATCTTCTTAATGAAAAAGGCACAGGGTTGGTTGCTGTAGCAGAAAACTTAAATGTCGGGAGCATTCCACGTGAAGATGTAGCAAGAACAATCGTTCAATCTCTTGATGAACCAAATACGTATAAAAAAGCATTCGATTTAATGTCGGGGGATACAGAGATTGCGGAAGCATTGAAATCACTGTAATGAAGCATTCATCCGAAGGGAGAATTTAGAAACATGGCTTACAAATTTTATGCAATGGATTTTGCTTTTTATAACTCCATGGGCATTTATAGCTTTGAAGCTCGGTGTGAAATGCTAAAAGAGATCGGGTATGATGCGACCCATTTATCCGTCTGGCACGGAGAACGGTGGAGAGATGTAGAGAAGCTGAAAAACGTTAAGGAGAAATATGGACTGGATGTCGCTGGCGTGTACGTTGTGTTAGACCTTTCATTAGGTGAGGACCATCCAAGAAATACGGGTATTTTAAAAATGCTGGAGATCATGGAAGGATGCTCCACGGTCGAGCTGGCGATTCAATCTGTCGGACATCATATACGCCCTTCAGACCCTAAAGGGGACGACATCGCTGTGAAGTGGCTGGAAAAAGCACTGAAGATTGCGGAACGAAGAAACATTAATATCTTACTTTACACACACTTATCATTCTGGGTTGAACGCCATGAAGATGCAGTAAGACTTTGCAAGCGTCTCAATCATCCTAATCTCGGCATTGTATTTTGCGGCTACCATTGGTACGCAGTCGATGGAACAAACCTATTAGGTACACTTAGAGCGGTATCCCCTTACTTAAAACAAGTAAACATTTCTGGCAGCCGCCGAGATCCTCACGGTTTTGGGGGAGTGGCGACAATCGAGCCTTTGGATGTCGGAGAGTTAGATAATTTTGCGTTGCTTGGACAGCTTAAAAAGATGGGCTATAATGGGATGATTGGCTACCAAGGTTGGGGTGAAGGAGGCGACGCTTACAGCAAGCTAAGCCGTTCACTCAAAGCGTTCCGCGATATGGAGCGTAGACTTGAGGCACACCCACATTGGGCGGATTTAAAATTAACTCCATAATCATTCCTTCATCCGCTCCTTTGATTGATTCGTTTAAAGGATACAGGTTGGCTAAATAATAATACCTGTCAAATAGATACGTATAAAAGAGTGAACCTTATGCGGCAAGAGTTCGGCATTCCACCGGACTCTTGCCGTATTTTGTTTATATTCGTTTTTCGTTATAGTTGGATAAAGATGAGATGAATAAGGGATACATAACAGATATCAGCTTCATCGAATTGAAGCTCCAATCATGATTCTAATGATAAATTTTAGGTTCATCACCAAATTTTGTGATTTAGTGACAAAAAACATCCATGAGTAAATTTTACTCCCCACCCAGGCATGAAAATCCATCTCTCCTTCCATAATGGAGCATTCCCGTTAGGAGCTTTTCCGGGGACTTGATCAAAAAAAGCCCTCTTGGTATGATGCAGGGGTGTCAACCACATCACTCACCATACCAAGGAGGACTTCAGATGAATTGTACACAAAACTATAAAATTGATCAAGTCACGGAACAAACGCTTGTCGTGGGCATCGATATCGCGAAACGAACCCACTACGCCTGCTTCGTGGATGACCGGGGGCGCGTGCTTCGCAAGTCGTTCCCGATCTTCCAGTCGAAAGAGGGGTTTCAGCAGCTGTATAAAGCGATTCAGGAGGCGATGCAAGCGTTTGGGAAGTCAGAGGTGATCGTCGCGGTGGAGCCGACCGGGCACTACTTGTAAATTATCACTTTATTTCCGCACAAAAAAGACTTTTTTTTGCACATTCCTTCGGAATATCCCTCTCCCCCTTTCCGAAAGAATGTGCTAAATTTTTTGTGAATTATTTCAGAATGGGACATGGGTGATTTCCAGAGGGGGGACGAGGACGTGATTCGGTTTCATGACTTTCAGGTCGATGTCCAGACATATACCCAGCGGGGAAAACAAAACGACTTTCCCCTTCTTAAGCGGTGCCCTCATTGCCAGGCAAAACGACCTCTTTATCGCCATGGGTACTACGAACGAAATGCCGTGACGTCGCATCAGTCTTATCGCATTTGGATCGCTCGGTATCGCTGCCCGGAGTGCAGGAGGACGGTGGCCGTGTTGCCTTCATTTCTTCTCCCCTATTTTCAGTATACGTTGCCCACCATATGGAGAGTGGTGAAAGAACGGTTGGGCCTGACTCCGAAACGGGGGATGGAGGAGGCTCCACCATACCCGTCAAGTTTAGCGGTATAAAATTTTTAAGACGATACTCGTGTTCATCCCCGCAGTGAATGATGGGGATCACATCCATTATTGGGCATACCAAATCCCCCTCCAGAAGAGGGGTATTTGGTATTTATATCCATATCTAATTCTACCATATCTCTAATTTCGTTAAGATATCTGATGCCGTTTCTTCCCCTTTCCTTCGACCTTTCTTGGCATGTTTTCGTAACAGGGAAAGGAGAGAGAAAAGGTTGATTTCCGCCATATGCGAACGCAAAAGCAACTGGTGCCAATACGATTGGAGAAGATCGAGCGCTTTCCGTTCACTGATTTCAATGTCTTCCTTTTGATGCCAATACATCCGAGCTTGAAACAGAAACGTCTGGGTGACCAAAATGGCAATCAACGTCCCGTATAAATGGCATTCGAAACGTTCTTTTTTCATCTCCTTGACTTTCTCCAAATCAAATACGGATTTCCAGGCTTTAAACAACAATTCAATTTGCCAGCGCAGGGAATAGAGCTCATAAACCTGTTGACCATCAAACGACTCTTGTGGTAAATTCGTCAGTAAGATGTGGTATTTCTTTTGTTCGAGGGTTTGGCGTGCCAGCGCCTTCCCTTTTCTTTTTTCCTTTTTCCGCACATACGCCATCCGTTTTTGCCATTCTTCCGCCGTCAGACGGCGGAAAACCAACCGTGGAACATACAAGCGTTCATGTCCGATGTACACATGTTCCATTTCCACTGATTCCCCTTCCTCTAATTGATTCCCAAGGGATTCCCAATCCCATTCCTTCCACTGGCCATTCTCCTTGATATACACTTTCATATCGGAACGGAGCCGAGTAATATAATACGCTCCGCGGGCGTCGATCTCGGCCAGTGCGGCAACGGAGAAAAAGCCCAAATCCCGAATACATAGGTCATTCGGTAAAATCGTATGCTGGGCATGATAGGCAAAACGAGCGTCCGAGTCATTGGCCGATTGAACGCATAGCTGAAGGCAGGCGCCGGATAACAAGTCATATTCAAACTGAATTTTCACCCCCGACGAAACGGAACCTCGATAGTCTTCCCCATAGTCAGCGGGAACCAAAAAGCTGGTTGAGTCCAAAATCCGCAGGCGGGTAAAACAAGTTCGATAGGTCTCCATGGCTGACAAAAGCAATGGACGTTGATGCAGGAGGAGAAGGAAAAACACTTCTCGCAAAAATGCCACGGCCCGATCGGTAAAACGCTGATTCAAGCCTTCGCTTGAAAGGGAACAGCCATGCCAGAGCGTCAAGGCCGCACACAACCGCTGAAGCGACTGTTTGGCCAGTGAGCCATCTCCCCATGCACAGAGAGTCAGAAAGGCTTCCGCCGTTAACGAACGCTGCCGCCGGATAAAGCCTGTTTTCCGTGCGAGACGGGTTCATTCTTCGGGAGAAAAGAGTTGACGAATGGTTTGAATCCATGCTTTCATTTGTTTTTCCATGAAAAAAATCCTTTCTAACGTGGAGTGTTCGTTAGAAAGGATACCATGTTTTTGACGATGCACAAAGACCAAAATTCTTAACTTGATGGGTATGGTGATACTCCCCCTCTGCCGTCAACGCATAGCGTTGGTAGTATCCGTGACGATGCAAGGGGCGGCGGGATGGACAGTGGGGGCATTGGTTCACGTCGGGAAAATCGTTCCCTTTCCCACGATCCGTATACGTTTGAATGTCAATGCCAAAGTCGTGAAACTGGATCACACTTCCTCCCCCTCATTGAAACGAATGGAAATCTTTGTCCGAAACAATTCACAAAAAATTTAGCACATTCCTTCAGAAAAGGGGAGAGGGCTTTCTGAAAGAATGTGCAAAAAAATGGGCGTTTTGTGCTGAAATAAAATGATAATTTACAGTTGCCTCTGCGAATTCCTTTTGTGCTGCGGCCTTCGCAAAATAATCCATGCACGCAGAGGATCCATGTCAAGCCTTATAGGGTAAGATAATTTATATGGTTCATCACCAAAAGTTGTACTTGCACCTGTCATGAAAGTATGTTAGCTGTTTCTAGCCGAACCCGCAATGCAAAACGCTGGATATTTCGGTATCCGTATCCCCGACGTTTCATCAGCTTGATCTTGTAGCTCTTCACCAAAAGTTGTACTTGACTGTTTCAGATCATGTCTTGCTTACATGCATAAGGAAAATCAGTAAATCAACGATTTTCCTACATGGTGACACGAGAAAAAGCCTCGCTTGTCAAGTACACGTTGTGGTGATGAACCTTATTTTTTTGCGTTCGTTGCCGACAATTCCTGTCATTTGGTGTCTGTTAATTTTTTTTGGTCATCTGCCTAAATGGATTGCGCCATTCCATTAACACGGCATGGTTGAGCGATTCTTCGTCTTCTAAATAATTACGGACAATCGCAAGCGGCGTTCGCCCGCAACGGAGCAAAAACGTAATGACCGGATCGCTCAGCTCGCCAGCAACGACTTTGTCGATGTAGGCTTCCGGCGATAGTTCAGCCGCATGTCGATGGTAGCCAGGCATCCGCCCGCCGCCGAGCAGCCGGTCAAGGCCGAGATGGACGACGACTTCATACATCGACTGCATGAGCCATTTGCCGAGGCCGAGCTTCCGGTATGGCGGCGAGACGCAAATGTCGACGACATACAGCGTGTTTCCATCCGGGCGGTGGTTGCGGATGTAGCCGCCGTCGGTGATCTCTTCCCATGTATGATCGGCATGGGCTGGATCAAAGTCAACGATCAAGCCGGTCATCGATCCGACGATGCGCCCTTCGACTTCGACGCAAAGCGCTCCTTCGGGAAACAAGGTGACATGGTTGGTTAATTGTTCCTCGTTCCACCACAACTCCGATGGAAACGGGGGCGGAAAACTTTCTTGCTGCACGCGGATGAGATCAGCAAAGTCGTCTGTCGTATAGTTGCGGATGACCGCTTCGCGCGGGGTGTTGCCGTCAAAGACGTATAAACGTTTATCGTACATGCCGATCCCCCTTGCTTTTTTACCTTCATCATAACGGAAAACGCGAAAAAATGGCAAGAAAAGCCTCCGACAACTAACAGCGGCCGGAGGTTTTTTGCTCGACATACTCGCTCACAAGCGCTTCGATTTGCTGTTCATCGGGCTTTTCGCCGCAAAATGCAAACTCAATTTCCTCAATCAATTCACCGTCGCGATAAACGTGCAGCGCCCCTTTTTGCAGCAAGACGCTGTATTCGATCTCAAATATATAGCCCTCATGTTCAATCGCGCCCATTGTGGTTCACCTGCCTACGTTTAATGTCCCACAGGCGCGGCTCTCTATGTATGAATAAGAAGCTCATCCTATAGACGCAGGACGATTGTCCTTTTATAATGGACGTGGTTCGACAAAAAGAGGAAACAGAGGGGAGAAATAGAGAGTGTTCCGGACATTGCGCAGCAAATTGATCGTCTTGATGGCTTTATTGTTAGTGATTTCATTGGCAGCAACACAACTCGTTGGGGTTGTGCAAATGCGGAAGATGGTGGATGCTGACGTGAAACAGCGGGCGCAGACGGCGCTTGACGGACTGCTCGGCGATATTCGCGACAGTTTTCAAAGTGAGGAGAATAGCTTAGTGCAATTCAGTGAATCGCCGTTGGCTTTGCAAATGGTTCAAGATGAAAAAATGTGGCTGCAGCTTGAGAAACAGTTCCGCACGTTTTTGCGCCTGCATGAGAATGTGCAATTCATCTATATTGGCACGGAGCAGAAGAAAATGTATATATCGCCGATGACAGAGCTCCCGGACGGATACGATCCGACGAGCCGCCCGTGGTATAAAGCGGCGATGAAGCGGCCGGATGAAGTGGTGTGGACCGAACCGTACGTCGATGCGATTACCGGCAAGCACGTTGTGACGTTGGCCAAAGCGGTGAGCGAAAACGGCCGCATTGCTGGGGTCATCGGCATCGATATGACGCTCGATGCGGTGACAAGAATCGTCAATGCGAGCGACGTCGGCTATCACGGCTATCCGGTGCTGTTTGACGCGAAGGGGACGGCGGTCGTCCACCCACAATACAAGGGGAAAAACATGGCGAAAAACGCGACGGTCCGCTATATGCTCGAGCATGAAAAAGGAATGCACGAATATGAGCAAGACGGCGAACGGCGGGTGATTTACTTCACTACGATTCCAGAGCTCGGCTGGAAAGTCGGCGCTGTCTATAGAGAAAGCGATTTATCCGCGATGAGCCGCTCACTTGGGATGACGATGCTTGTCATTACGGTGATTGCGTTCATCATCGCTTTGGTCGTCGTTTATTTCTTGGCGCGCTCGATCACAAGGCCGATTGTGGCGCTGCAAGAGCAAGTCGAAAAGGCAGCGGGCGGTGACTTGACGGTGCACGCACGCATCACTGCCAAAGATGAGATCGGTCGTCTCGCCCGCCACTTCAATGACATGATCGACCATATGCGGATGCTGATCAGCGAGGTGAACCGCTCGGTCAATGAATTGGCCGTTTCGGCCGACCATTTGAGCGCTGTCTCGGAAGAAACGATGGCGACAAGCGAACAAGTGGCGAAAGCGATCGGCGAAATTGCCAAAGGAACAACCGATCAAGCAGGAAGTCTTGATACGATCAATGAGCGGACGACGACGCTGTCGCAGCAAATCGAAGCGGTCACAGGAGCGACCACTTCGATGGAATCGTTGTCAAATGAAACGAAAACGGCGAGCTACGATGGGCTTGAGCATTTAAATGTTCTGCAGCAAAAATCCGAAGAGGCGAACAACGAGCTGTCCGCCGTTGAAAACGTCATTAGCGACCTTGTGAGAAAAATGGGGGAAATCGATGACGTCATTCAAACGATTACCGCCATTTCCGGGCAGACGAACTTGCTCGCGTTAAACGCCAGCATTGAGGCGGCGCGCGCCGGCGAGCACGGCAAAGGGTTCGCCGTTGTCGCGGACGAAGTGCGGAAGCTGGCGGAACAATCGGCGAAAGCGACGGAAATGATCCGCGCAACGATCGCTGCGATTCAGCAGCAGGCCGGACTGGCGATCGAGGCGGTCGGCCGCTCGAAAGACGCTTACAACGAGCAACGGAAAGCGGTGCACACGACCGGCGATTCGTTCGTGAAAATTACGGGCATGATGGAGCAGTTGACCGACGCGCTCGCGAACATCATGGAAGAGGCGAAGCGAATGAACAGCGGCAAGGATGATGTGATCGGCGCCATGCAAAACATCGCCGCCATCGCTCAACAGTCGGCGGCAGCGGCGGAAGAAGTGGCCGCTTCCGCTGATGACCAGCTGCAGGCGCTGGCAACGGTGACCGAATCGGCGGAAACGTTAAGTGAGATGAGCCGGCAGTTGAAACAACTGGTGGAGAAGTTCAAAATTTCATAAAAGACAGAGGACGCCCTGATGGCAGCGGGGTGTTCTTTTTATCGCCTCCAGCCGAGTGTATTCGTACAGTGATAATAAGTGAAATTTTTTCAGTTTCTTCATCGATTTTAGTGAGCGATAGTGCTAAAATAAATAGTGAAAACGTTTATACCGTTATTTTGCTGTACGTTTGGGGATGCTGGCAGCGCAATGAGGACTTTTATGCATAGCTGTTGCCAGCCCAAACGATGCGAAAACAAGGTGGAGGTTTTTTCACGATGGCAAAACAGACGAACTACGCTCAACCGTGGAGCCAGTTTTACGGGCCGAACCTCGGTTATGTCATCGACATGTATGAACAGTATCTCGATGACCCGGACAGTGTCGACCCGGAACTGAAACGATTATTCGAACAGTGGGGGGCGCCGGTTGTCGAAGAGCCGGTTTCACCGGCAGACGGCGGTGTGGCACAAACACACCAAACATTTCGGCTGCCGGAAACGCCGAACGCCTTCAGCAAGCTTGTCGCCGCTGTCAAGCTGGCGGACAGCATTCGCCATTATGGCCATCTGGCTGCCGACACGAATCCGCTCGTCAAAGAAGAGAAAAAGCTGCGCCGTCTCGAGCTTGACGAGTACGATTTGACGGAAGAGGACTTAAAGCGCATTCCAGTTGCGTTCCTTTGCCCGCATGCTCCGGCCCATGTTCAAAACGGCTGGGATGCCATCTTGCACTTGCGCAAAGTTTATACCGATAAAATCGCGTTTGAATTCTCGCAAGTACATAATCTAGAAGAAAGGAACTGGCTCATCCAGCAAATTGAGTCCGGAGCGTACTATCCGAGCCTGGCGAACAAAGAGCGGGTCGCCTTGTTGCGCCGCTTGACGGAAGTCGAAGGGTTTGAAAAATTCATCCATCGGACGTACGTCGGGCAAAAGCGGTTTTCGATTGAGGGGCTTGACGCCATGGTGCCGCTTTTGGATGAGCTTGTCAGGCAGGCGATCGAACATGAAATCGATGCCGTCAACATCGGCATGGCGCACCGCGGCCGGCTGAATGTGCTGGCTCACGTGCTCGGCAAGCCGTACGAAATGATTTTTGCCGAGTTTCAGCATGCGGAAAGCAAAAATTTCATTCCGTCTGAAGGGTCAGTGGCGATCACGTACGGGTGGACGGGCGATGTCAAATACCACTTAGGAGCGGCGCGCCGCCTTCGCAATAAAAGCGCGCATACGATGCGGATCACGCTCGCCAACAACCCGAGCCATCTCGAAGTGGTCAATCCGGTTGTGCTTGGCTACACGCGCGCCGCGCAAGAAGATCGGACAAAACCAGGAGTGCCGGTGCAAAATATGGATGCGTCGTTTGCCATCTTGATTCACGGCGATGCCGCGTTCCCGGGACAAGGGATCGTCGCGGAAACGCTCAACTTAAGCCAGCTGCGCGGCTATACGACCGGCGGGACGATCCATATCATCGCCAATAACATGATCGGCTTTACGACGGAGAGTTACGATTCACGCTCGACGACGTATGCTTCCGATATGGCGAAAGGGTTTGAGGTGCCGATTGTGCACGTCAATGCCGACGACCCGGAGGCTTGTTTGGCGGCCGCATGCTTGGCGTTTGCCTACCGCCAGCGGTTTAAAAAAGACTTTGTCATTGACCTAATCGGTTACCGCCGCTTCGGTCATAATGAAATGGATGAGCCGATGGCGACGAACCCGACGATGTACGCGATCATCAACCAACATCCGACTGTGCGCAAGCTGTATGCGCAAAAATTGATGGAAAAAGGGATCATCACCGAGCGGGAAGTCGACGAAATGGAGCAAGAGGTGGCGGAACGGCTGAAAATCGCCTACGAGCGGGTGCCGAAAAACGAAGACGAACTCGATTTCATCATGGATCCGCCCAAACCGGTCGTCGATCGGCTGCCGGAAGTGAAAACGGGCGTGGCGAAAGACGTGCTCCATCGTGTGAACGAAGAATTGCTGCAGTTTCCGGACGGATTCAACGTCTTTAACAAGCTTGAGCGCATTTTAAAACGGCGAAGCGGCGTGTTTGCGCAAAACGGCAAAGTCGATTGGGCGCACGCGGAAATTTTAGCGTTTGCCACGATTTTGCAAGACGGCGTGCCGATCCGCTTGACCGGGCAAGATTCGCAGCGCGGCACGTTTGCGCAGCGCCATTTGGTGCTCCATGACGTGAAAACCGGAGAAGAGTATGTGCCGCTTCACCATATCAGCGGCGCCAAAGCGTCGTTTGTCGTGTACAACAGCCCGCTGACGGAAGCTGCTGTGCTCGGCTATGAATACGGCTACAACGTTTACGCGCCGGAGACGCTCGTGCTTTGGGAAGCGCAATTTGGCGACTTCGCCAACATGGCGCAAGTGATGTTTGATCAATTCATTTCATCCGGCCGGGCGAAATGGGGGCAAAAATCTGGGCTTGTCATGCTCTTGCCGCACGGCTACGAAGGGCAGGGCCCGGAACATTCAAGCGGCCGCGTCGAGCGCTTTTTGCAGCTGGCGGCGGAAAACAACTGGACGGTCGCCAACTTATCGACGGCCGCGCAATATTTCCATATTTTGCGGCGGCAGGCGGCGCTGTTGACAAGGGAAGAAGTTCGCCCGCTCATCATTATGACGCCAAAAAGCTTGCTCCGCCATCCGCTGGCAGCGTCGGATGCGGAAGCGTTCGTTGACGGTGCGTTCTCGCCGGTGCTGGAACAGCCGGGATTGGGCGCTGACGCTGGCAAAGTGGAACGCATCGTGTTTGGCACCGGAAAATTGATGATCGATTTGGCGGAACAAATCGGCAAAATGGAAGGTCTTGACTGGCTGCATATCGTGCGCATTGAAGAGCTGTATCCGTTCCCGGAAGAAGCGGTGAAAGACATCATCGCCCGCTATCCGAACGTCAAAGAGCTCGTCTGGGTGCAAGAAGAACCGAAAAACATGGGGGCATGGCTGTATATGGAACCGCGCCTGCGGGCGTTGGCTCCAGAGGGTGTCGATGTCAGTTACATTGGGCGGCGCCGGCGGGCCAGCCCGGCGGAAGGCGATCCGGTCGTCCACCGAAAAGAGCAGGAGCGCATCATCCGCTGTGCATTGACGAAGCATGAATGATGACTACGGAACATTTGAGGAGGGCATCAACGTGGCTGAGATCAAAGTCCCAGAGTTAGCAGAATCCATCACGGAGGGAACGATCGCCCAATGGCTGAAAAAACCGGGCGACTACGTGGAAAAAGGAGAATCGATTTGCGAGCTGGAAACGGATAAAGTGAACGTGGAAATTATGGCGGAAGAATCGGGTGTTTTGCAACAGCTGCTTGCCAATGAAGGCGATACGGTTGCGGTCGGTCAAGCGATCGCCATTATCGGAGAAGGAGCGGCGTCGGCACCGCCTGCACCAGAGAAGGCGCCGCAGCTGGCCGAGGAACCAAAACCGGCTGTGCCGGTCGACCGTGCTGAGCAGCCAGCGCCGCAGCCGGTTGCGGTTGCCCAAGCGCCAGGCCAACGACCGATTGCTTCGCCGGCTGCTCGGAAAATGGCGCGTGAAAAAGGGATCGACTTGACGCAAGTGCCGACCGTTGATCCGCTTGGACGCGTGCGCAAACAAGACGTCGCCTCGTTTGCCGCCCAGCCGGCCGCCGCTCCGCAGCCGGCGCCGCAAGCCGCGCCGACGTCGACGCCGGCCGCCGTTCCAACCGCTGAGGCCGGCAAGCCGGTCATCCGCGAAAAAATGTCGCGCCGTCGGCAAACGATCGCCAAACGGCTGCTGGAAGTGACGCAAACGACCGCGATGTTGACGACATTTAACGAAATTGACATGTCGGCGGTCATCGATTTGCGCAAGCGGAAAAAAGATAAATTTTTCGAAGAGCATGACGTCCGCCTTGGCTTTATGTCGTTTTTCGTCAAAGCGGCTGTCGCGGCGCTGAAAAAATATCCGTACGTCAACGCGGAGATCCAAGGCGATGAGATTTTGCTGAAAAAATATTACGATATCGGCGTTGCCGTATCGACGGATGAAGGGCTTGTCGTTCCGGTTGTGCGCGACTGCGACCGGAAAAACTTCGCCGAAATTGAGCGCGACATTGCCGAATTGGCGGCGAAAGCACGCAGCAATAAGTTGTCGCTTGCCGATTTGCAAGGCGGCACGTTTACGATCACAAACGGCGGCGTCTTCGGCTCGCTTCTGTCGACTCCGCTTCTCAACGGCCCGCAAGTCGGCATTTTAGGGATGCATTCGATCAAACTGCGCCCGGTCGCCATCGACGAAGAGCGGATCGAAAACCGGCCGATGATGTACGTTGCTTTGTCGTACGACCATCGCATTATCGATGGCAAAGAGGCCGTCGGGTTCTTGAAAACGGTGAAAGACTTGATCGAAAATCCGGAAGACTTATTGTTGGAAAGCTAACCAAGGCAGGAACGGGGGGTGTCCCAAAAGGATCGGGACACCCTCTTTCGTTTCTATATATACACCGACCGCTTCTTCCGCACTATATTTTGTGTCTATACTGAAGACAGACAGCCTTTTGGGTCAGCCCCTTTTTTGGAAAAGAACAAAAAGAAAAGTGCAGTCACCTGTTTTTGAAGGAAAGCGCGATTCGGAACCGAAAAGGCATGATTGCGCGATGCGGTGGTACACTACAAGCAAAAAGGAGGGAACCATTGATGCCGGAACGCGGACGAAACGACCATCCACATTCCTTTCACCGCGACGGCGCCCGCGAAAGCATCATCAACGATGCAACTGCCGACGGCGCCAAGGCAATCGGTGTACGGATTGACGCCGATCCGATGCGGGCGGCCAACCCCGACCCGTTTCACGTCGACTCCCTTGCTGTCGAGGAAGGAATGAAGCGGTTTCGCTCTCTCATGGAAGGAAAAAAGTGATTCGCCCAGCGGATCGCTTTTTTCGTGAACGAAAAAAGAAGGAAAACGGCGAACAAACGCGAATATTGTTTACTTGATATGACTATTTTTCGGGGGGGATGGCAATGGAGTACGGATTAGCCGGAAAAACGGCGCTGGTCGCCGCCTCAAGCCAAGGGCTCGGCAAAGCGGTCGCCCGGGCGCTTGTGCTCGAAGGAGCGAACGTGATGATCACGAGCCGGAACGAAGAAAAGCTGCAGGAAGCAGCCGAGGAGTTGAATGGGCTGCATAAGGGACGCGTCGCCTACACGCGTGCAGATGTGACGAAGGCGGAAGACATCCGCCAGCTGGTCGCCAAAACGGTCGAAACGTTTGGGACGATCGATTTGCTCGTCAACAACGCCGGCGGCCCTCCGGCGGGAACGTTTGAAACGGTGAGCGACGAAGACTGGCAATATGCGTTTGAGCTCAATTTATTGAGCTACATTCGGCTGATTCGTGAAGCGCTGCCATATTTAAAGAAAAACGGCGGCAAAATTGTCAACATCGCTTCGTCATCGATCAAAGAACCGATTCCGGGCTTGATTTTGTCGAACACGTTTCGCACCGGGATTGTCGGGCTGACGAAAACGTTGGCGACGGAATTCGCGCGGGACAACATTTTGATCAACACCGTCGCTCCCGGGCGGATTGCGACAGAACGCGTCGCCTTTTTAGATAAGGTGAACGCCGAAAAGCTTGGCATTACAAAAGAGGAAATGGAAGCGCGCATGAAAAGCGCCATTCCGCTCGGCCGCTACGGGACGCCGGAAGAATTTGCGAACGTCGTCGTCTTTCTATTGTCCGAAGCGAACTCGTACGTCACCGGACAAGCGTTGATCGTCGACGGCGGCATGGTCAAAGCGATTTAACGATTTTCGAAAGAAGCCTCCGCTGCTAAGCGAAGCGCAGGTGGTGGGCAGATCGCTGGGCGCTTGCGGCCAAACGGACAAGAAGGGAGAGGACAGCGTTGAAAACGATCGGGTTTATCGGCCTTGGCGTCATGGGAAAAAGCATGGCGCGCCATTTGCTGAAGGCGGGCTATCCGCTTCTCGTCTATACACGCACAAAAGAAAAGGCGGAAGACTTGCTTCAGGAAGGGGCGGTTTGGAAGGAAACGGTCGCTGATTTGGCGCGGGAGGCGGATGTCGTCATCACGATGGTCGGCTATCCTCACGATGTCGAGCAAGTGTATTTCGGCGAAGGCGGCATTTTGGAGAATGCGCGGCCGGGAACGTATGTCATCGATATGACGACGTCAACGCCGACGCTTGCAAAGTCCATTTATGAAGCAGCCAAGCAAAAAGGGATTCACGCGTTGGACGCCCCGGTGTCCGGCGGTGACATCGGTGCGCGCGAAGGAACGTTGACGATTATGGTCGGCGGTGATGAGGACGTCTTTTTGGCGTGCAAGCCGATTCTCGAGCGGCTTGGCACGAACATCGTGCGGCAAGGAGGAGCTGGAGCCGGCCAGCATACGAAAATGTGCAACCAAATTGCCATCGCCACCAATATGATCGGCGTTTGCGAGGCCATGGCGTATGCGAAGCGGGCTGGTCTTGATCCATTCAAAGTGTTGGAAAGCATCGCCAAAGGGGCGGCGGGCAGCTGGTCGCTGAGCAACTTGGCGCCGCGCATGTTGTCAGGCGATTTTGCTCCGGGGTTTTACATCAAGCATTTCATTAAAGATATGAAAATTGCGCTTGAGGAAGCCGAGCGGATGAACTTGCCGCTGCCAGGGCTGGCGCTCGCCAAACAAATGTATGAGGAGCTGGCGCAAGCCGGTGAGGAAAACAGCGGCACGCAAGCATTGTACAAACGCTATATCAGACAGTGACATGGGGGGCGGATTCGTCCTCTCTTTTTTTGAATGTGAGATATATTTATCAAAAAATATTGAATATTTCTTTTGGTCGAGGTATAGTAGAAATAAAGGGCACATACTAACCGGTTAGTATACAGGGAGGGGATGACATGGACTTTTCCTATTCGCCGAAAGTCCAAGAGTTGATCAAAAAATTAAGCGCTTTCATGGAAGAGTACATTTATCCGAACGAAAGGGTGTATGAGGAGCAGCTGAACGCCCAAGAGTCAAGATGGTCAGGGGTGCCGCCCATCATCGAAGAGCTGAAGGAAAAAGCGAAAAAAGAAGGGCTCTGGAACTTGTTTTTGCCGGACAGCGAATACGGAGCCGGCTTAACGAACGTCGAATACGCGCCGCTTTGCGAAATTATGGGCCGTTCGCTCATCGCTCCGGAAGTGTTCAACTGCAATGCGCCGGATACCGGCAACATGGAAGTACTCGTCCGCTATGGAACAGAAGAACAAAAGCGGAAATGGCTCATCCCGCTCTTGAACGGAGAAATCCGCTCCTGCTTTTCGATGACCGAACCGGACGTCGCGTCAAGCGATGCGACGAACATTCGCGCTTCCATCGTCCGCGACGGGGACGAATACGTCATCAACGGGCGGAAATGGTGGTCGTCCGGCGCCGGCGACCCGCGCTGCAAAGTCGCCATTGTGATGGGGAAAACGAATCCGGATGCCCCGAAGCATGAGCAGCAGTCGATGATCATCGTTCCGCTTGATACGCCGGGGGTGAAAATCGAACGGATGCTGCCGGTGTTCGGTTTTGACCATGCGCCGCACGGGCATGCGGAGATTACGTATGACAACGTGCGAGTGCCGAAAGAGAACATCATTTGGGGAGAAGGGAAAGGATTTGCCATCGCCCAAGGGCGGCTTGGACCGGGGCGAATCCATCATTGCATGCGCTTGATTGGAGCGGCGGAGCGGGCGCTTGAGCTTATGTGCCGGCGCGTGCAGTCGCGGGTCGCGTTCGGCAAGCGGCTTGCGGACCATGGCGTCATTCGCGATTGGATCGCTCAGTCGCGCATTGAGATCGAGCAGGCGCGCCTGTTGACAATGAAGGCAGCGTACATGATGGATACGGTCGGCAACAAAGCGGCGCGCAAAGAAATTGCCATGATTAAAGTTGTCGCTCCGAATGTCGCCTTAAAAGTGATCGACCGCGCCATTCAGGCGTTCGGCGCCGCCGGGGTGAGCAACGATTTTCCGCTTGCTGCCATGTGGGCGAACTCGCGCACGCTTCGGTTGGCCGACGGGCCGGATGAGGTGCATAAAGAGCAAGTAGCCAAGCTTGAGTTGCGTCCATATGAACAATAAAGGGAGAGGAAGTGGCGTTTATGCATGTGTTGGACTTGTTTAAAATCGAAGGAAAAACCGCCATCGTCACCGGCGGCGGGCGCGGGCTCGGCGAGCAAATCGCCGTCGGCCTCGCCGAAGCGGGGGCGAACGTTGTCGTCTGCTCGCGCAAAGTGGAGGCGTGCGAGCAAGTGAAAGAAAAGTTGGAACAGCTGGGCGTCCGTTCATTGGCGCTAAAGTGTGATGTGACGAACCCGGATGATGTCCAACATGTCGTCGAAACGACGGTGAAGGAGTTTGGCGGCATCGATATTTTGGTGAACAACAGCGGAGCGACGTGGGGAGCGCCGGTCGAAGAGATGCCGCTTGAAGCATGGCAAAAGGTGATGAACGTCAATGTAACCGGCACGTTTCTCATGAGCCAGGCGGCCGGCAAGGTGATGATTGAGAAGCAAACGGGCGGCGCCATCATCAACATCGCTTCCGTCGCCGGCCTTGGCGGCACGCACCCGGACATTTTAAATACGATCGGCTACAACACGAGCAAAGGGGCGGTCATTACGTTTACGAGGGACCTAGCAGCCAAATGGGGGAAGCACGGCATTCGCGTCAACGCGGTGGCTCCGGGCTTTTTCCCGACGAAAATGTCAAAAGTCGTTCTTGAACGCGTTGGGAAAAAAGTGCTCGAGCATACGCCGCTCGGCCGCTTTGGCGGCGAAGATGACTTGAAAGGGGCCGTCTTGTTTCTCGCTTCCCCGGCGTCCGCCTTTGTCACGGGCGCGCTCCTCGTCGTTGACGGCGGCAGCCATGCGACCGGCATTTAATTAAAAAAGGGGGAAACGCAAATGGGCGAAAAACGGGCGTTGTCTCTTTATCCGGAACACATTTCGTTCTATATGGATATTCCCGACAAAACGGTATGCGATGTACTGCATGAACGAGCGGCGGAATTCGGCTCCCAGCCGGCGCTGACATTTTACGACAAGACGATCACCTATGCCGAGCTTGAGGCGGCGGTCAACCGTTTCACCTCAAGCCTGCAGGCGCGCGGCGTGCAAAAAGGCGACCGCGTCGCAATCATGCTGCCGAACTGCCCGCAATATGTCATCGCTTACTATGGCATTTTGCAGGCGGGCGCGATCGTCACACAAGTGAACCCGATGCTTGTTGAGCGCGAACTTGCCTATTTGCTCAAAGACTCCGGCGCCAAGATGATTGTCATTTATGAACCGCTTTATCCGCGCCTTGCCGCCGTCAGAGGGGAGACAGCCGTCAAGCAGGCGGTCACCGTCAGCCTTGGGGCGCCGTCGTCCGTTGCGCTGGCTGAAGGAGATGTCACGTTTGACGAATTTCTTGCCGCAGGAAGCGGAGTGGTGCGCCCGGTGCCGATCGAGCCGATGCACGACGTTGCTGTATTGCAATATACGGGAGGGACGACGGGGCGCTCCAAAGGAGCGATGCTCACCCACCGCAACATTTTCGCCAACGTCTTGCAATGCGCCGAATTTTTCAAAGGGACATTTGAGTTCGGGAAAGAGCGATATTTAACCGTCATCCCGTTGTTCCACGTGTTCGCGATGACGTCGGGAATGAACTTGGCCATTTACCAAGGAGCGGAAAACATTTTGCTGCCGCGCTTTGAGCTGAAAGAAGTGTTGGAGACAATTCGCGACAAGCAACCAACCGTGTTTCCAGGCGTGCCGACGATGTATGTCGCGATTACCAATACGCCGGGTGTCGAGCAGTACGGCATCAGCAGCATCAAAACGTGCAACAGCGGCAGCGCACCGATGCCGCTTGAATTGATGCGCGACTTCGAGGCGAAAACGGGAGCGGTTGTCCTTGAAGGATACGGCTTGTCTGAAGCCTCGCCGGTGACGCATTGCAATCCGCCGTTTGCGGCTCGCAAGCCGGGCACGGTCGGCATCGGCATGCCGCTGACTGAGTACAAAGTCGTCGATGTGGCGACTGGCACGCAAGAGTTGCCGCCAGGAGAAGTCGGCGAGCTGATTATCCGTGGACCGCAAGTGATGAAAGGCTATTGGAACATGCCGGAAGAAACGGCCGTGGCGCTGCGTGACGGATGGCTGTACACTGGCGATTTGGCTTCGATTGACGAGGAAGGGTATGTGACGATTGTCGACCGGAAAAAAGATCTGATCATCGCCGGCGGCTATAACATTTATCCGCGTGAAATCGAAGAAGTGTTGTACGAACATCCAGCGGTGAAAGAGGCGGCGGCGGTTGGCGTGCCTGATCCGTATCGCGGTGAAACGGTGAAGGCGATCATTGTGTTAAAAGACGGACAACAGGCAAGCGAAGAAGACATTCTTGCCCATTGCCGAAAAAACTTAGCGGCGTACAAAGTGCCGCGCATTGTCGAGTTCCGTGCCGAACTGCCGAAGACGAACGTCGGGAAAATTTTGCGCCGCGCCTTGCGTGAAGAAGCATCCCGCTCGCAATAACGGCGCGGCTTTCGGCCAAGTCCGAAGCAGGCTTGGCTGTTTTATGGTACAATAGCTGGCAGCGACTACATTTTAGGCAAGAGGTGTAAAAACGTGAAGGAGAAAATTATGGCTGCCAGCATTGAGCTGTTTGAACAAAACGGCTTCAGCGAAACATCGATCCAAGACATCGTTGACGCCCTCGGGGTGACAAAAGGGACGTTTTATTACTATTTTACAAGCAAAGAAGAACTGTTGATGGATATTCACCTTCGCTACATTGAATGGCTGCTGGACGAAGAGGAGCGGATTATAAGCGATACACAGCGCTCGGTGCGGGAACGACTGTATGACATCGTCTTCATGCTCATCCATAATGTCGAACGGCAGGGACGGGAAGCGCGTATTTTTTTTCGTGAAATGAAGCATTTGAATGAAGAGCATTTACAGAAAGTAAAAGAAAAGCGCGATTTGTTCCGCTATCGGCTGCAGTCGTTGATTGAGGAAGGAATGAAAAGCGGTGAACTGCGCTGCGATTTGTCACCATCGATCGCCACGCTTACCGTTCTTGGGGCGGCCAATTGGAGCTACCAATGGTTTCGTCCGGACGGCGAGCTGACCGATGCCGAGGTGGCGAAGCAGATGGTGGAGATCCTGCTTGATGGCATGAGCGCGCCGTCTGTCTCGAAAGCCGAGTGAAAAGAGAGACAAACAAGTTTGATCCGAGGTGTGTCGATGGATGCTGTTCGTGCGGCGGCAATGGCGCGCTTGAATTGTTGACCAAGGGGGAGAGGGAGATGACAGCGATTATTCCAGTGCGCAAGGGGGAAGAACTGCCGGCAGGGAAGCTGGCCAAGTTTTTGCGCACGGTGCTGCCGGACATGCCGGATGGGGAGCTCGAGATCCAGCAATTTTCCGCCGGCCGGTCGAATTTGACGTATTTGCTCCGCTGTGGGGAGTGGGAGGCGGTGCTGCGCCGGCCGCCGTTTGGCCCGGTGCCGCCGAAAGCGCACGATATGAAGCGGGAGAGCACGTGGCTTTCTGAAATCCATCCGCTGTTCCCGTTGGCGCCGAAACCATTCTATTTTTGTGAAGACGAATCGGTGATCGGCAGTCCGTTTTTCGTCATGGAGCGGCGGCATGGCGTCGTGATTGACAGTGATTTTCCCGATGGCATCACTCCGACGGAGGAGGTTTGCCGCGGCATTTCCGAGACGATGGTCGAGACGCTTGTCCGTATCCATCAAATTGATTATACGAACACACGCCTCGTTCAGATGGTAAAGCCGGATGGATTTATGGAACGGCAAGTGCACGGATGGATCCAGCGCTATGAGCGGGCCAAGACGGATGATATTCCGGAAGCCGAGGCGCTGATGAAGTGGCTCGCTTCCCACATCCCACCGCAGCGCGAAGCAACCGTAATCCATTACGATTTTAAGCTGAATAACGCTTTGTTTGCCAAAGACGACATCACCAAAATGGTTGGGCTGTTTGATTGGGAGATGTCGACGGTCGGGGATCCGCTTGCCGATTTGGCGGTGGCCATGAGTTATTGGATTGAGGAAGACGATCCTCCACTCATTAAAAGTGGGTTTGGCCGCGCGCCGGTCACCGTCCGTCCCGGTTTTTATACGCGCGAACAGTTTATTGAGGCATATGCCAAAAAAAGCGGCCGTGATGTGTCCGATATACACGTTTATTTAACGTTTGCCTACTTTAAATTAGCGGTCATTTGCCAGCAAATTTATTACCGCTACCGCCGCGGACAGACGAACGATGAGCGGTTTCGCCATTTTGGCCAGTTTGTCGAAGCGCTCATTGAGCATGCATGGCAGCTGGCGACAGGACGGTGAGGCGGCGTGATGACAAAAGTGCATGTCGTGCTGCGCAAAGAAGACATTGATGAGATGGCGCTTGCTGATCGAAAGGTGGCTGTCGTGTTCGATGTTTTGCTTGCCACCTCGTCGATTACAGCAGTTCTCGCTGCCGGCGCTCGTTCGGTGATCCCGGTGCGCGATGCCGAGGAGGCCAAGGAGATCGCGCTTCGCTTGCCAGAGGGCAGCTATGAGCTCGTCGGCGAATACGAAGGGCGGACGATCGCCGGTTTTCATCCGCCGGCGCCGCTATTTTTGCAAACGGTTTGTCCAGGGAAAACAGTCGTGCTATCGACGACCAATGGCACGGTGGCGATTCGCAGAGCTCAGCCAGCCCGTGCGGTGTACGCGGCGAGCTTACTGAACAGCCCGGCGGTCGGCGAGCATATTTGCCGTTTACATCAGGAAGAGACGATCATTGTGATTTGTTCCGGCTCGTCGGGCCGTTTTTGCCTAGAAGACTTTTATGGCGCCGGCTACTTTGTGCACTGCTTGATCGAGCAAGGGATCAACGCGGCGGAGCTGTCCGACAGCGCGACGGCCGCATGGCTCTTTTACCGGCAATATTCGGATGAAGGAAAGGCGAAAGAAGTGTTGTCTGCCTCGCGCGTCGGCCGTTGGATGACGGCGTACGGCTTGGAAAAAGAAATCGACTACATCAACCGGCATGGGTCGCTTTCTGCCGTTCCAAAACTTGAGCTGGGGCCGTTCGGCCCGGAACTGCGCGATATGGCGTCGACAAAAGTAACGAAAGAGGGGATATCGCCATGAAATTTGTCCAATTCGTTGAATACGGTGGACCGGATGTCTTGCGTGTTTGCGAAGGCGAACGTCCGAAACCCACGGGGCGGCAAGTCGTGATTGAAGCTGAAGCGATCGGCGTCAACTATGCGGATACAGCCCGACGGGAAGGCCGCTATGTTGTGCCGACGCCGCTTCCGTTCATACCTGGGACGGAAGTGGCGGGCGTTGTCCGTGAAGTTGGTCCGGAGGTGCAAACGGTCCTCCCGGGGCAACGCGTCGTCGCGTTGATCGAATCCGGCGGCTACGCTGAGTTTGTCGCCGTCGATGAACGGGCGGTCGTGCCGCTTCCGGATGGAATGGATGCCCGGCAGGCGGCGGCCTTGCCGGTGCAAGGGCTAAGCGCCTACCATATTCTCAAAACGATGGGCCGCTTGGAAGAAGGAGAGACGGTGCTCGTTCATGCCGCAGCCGGCGGCGTTGGGACGATTGCCGTCCAATTGGCGAAACGGTTCGGCGCCAAAATGGTCATCGCCACGGCAAGCACGGAGGAAAAACGAGCGCTCGCCAAACAGCTTGGCGCTGATGTCACCATTGATTATACAAAAGACAGCTGGGCGGCGGCCGTGATGGAGGCGACCGGTGGGCGCGGCGTCGATGTCGCTTTGGAAATGGCGGGCGGCGATGTCTTTCATCAGACGCTCGATTGCCTCGCTCCGTTCGGCCGCCTGGTCGTATATGGGGCGGCGAGCGGGGAAATGACGCGTCTCAATCCAGTCCGGCTGATGGCGAAAAACTGGTCGGTGATCGGCTTTTTCTTGCCGCAAATCATGAAAAAGCGGGCGTTGTACGAACAAAGTTTGCGGGAATTGCTCGCGTGGGTGCAGGAAGGAAGCCTGAAGCTGATGATCGGCGGCGTCTACCCGCTTGAGCAGGCTTCTGAAGTGCATCAGCTGCTGCAGGGGCGGAAAACGCATGGCAAGCTATTGCTTGTGCCATAAGTAAAGAAGAGGGGGGCTGACCCAAAAGGCTGTCTGCCTTCAGGGCAAACACAAAATATAGTGCGGAAGAATCGGTCAGTGCGTATATATAGAAACGAAAGAGGGTGTCCCGATCCTTTTGGGACACCCTTTTCTTGCATATTCCCCTAAAGCCAATGGTGAACAAAAGTCGAAAGAAAAGCAGCCTTTTTCTTATGGGGGCATGGCGGCCTAAACCGATACGATTTTTGAAAACCGTTACGGTCTGCGGCGCTTCGTTTGGATATACCGCTCGAGCCGGTCAAGCCCTTCTTTGAGCACATCGAGCGAATAAGCGTACGACAGGCGGACATGGCCTTCACCGTATTCAGAAAAGGCGCTGCCGGGAACGAGGGCGACGCCGGCGTTTTCGACGACATCGAGGGCAAAATCAAACGAAGACATGCCAAAGGCGGCGATTGACGGAAACAAGTAAAAGGCTCCATCCGGCTTCTCAACCGGCAGCCCCATGGCGGTGAGACGACTGTAGGCATACTCAAGCCGCTCGGCGTAGGCGGCGCGCATCACCTCGGCGTCGTTTTTGCCGGCGGTCAGCGCCTCCACCGCCGCTTTTTGGCTGATCGATGACGTGCACGAGACGCTGTATTGGTGCACTTTCACCATTTGTTCAACGGCGAACGCTGGAGCGAAGACAAACCCGATGCGCCAACCGGTCATGGAGTGCGATTTGCTTAAACCGTTGATGACGATCGTCTGCTCCGGCAGCCACTCGGCGATCGAGTGATGGCGTCCGTGGTAAACGAGCTCGCTGTAAATTTCATCGGAAACGATCCAAATTGGCCGTCCTTTCAAAAGGGAAGCGATGTTCTCAAGCTCTTCGGCTGACAGCGCCGTCCCGGTTGGATTTGATGGGTATGGAAGAACGAGGCAGCGCGTCTTTTCCGTCAAATAAGGCGCAATGAGCTCAGCCGAGAGACGGAAACCGTTTGGCCTTGTGTCGATGTACACCGGTTTCGCTCCGCACAGGCGGATGAGCGGTTCATAGCCAGGATAGACGGGTGCGGGAAGAAGCACTTCCGTCCCTTCCTCCAAAATCGTGCGAAATGCGATATCAAGCGCTTGGCTGGCGCCGACGGTGGCGATGACTTCGTCCGGCGTGTAGCGAAGGCCGTACTTGTCAGCGACGAATTGGCAAGCCGCCTGGCGCAGTTCCAGCAGGCCGGCGTTCGCTGTATACGTCGTGAAATCGGCGGCGATCGCCTCCTGAGCGGCTGCTTTGACATGATCGGGCGTTGGGAAATCAGGCTGGCCGATCGTCAAGGAAACAAGTCCCGGCCGGTCGGCGACAAGGTTGAAAAATTGGCGGATGCCTGATAACTGAATGGCTTGAACACGTGGTTGAATGAGGTGTTTCACGGTTGTCCACCTTTCTTTTTTGTTTCTATTGTACCATTGGCGAGGAAAACGAAAAAACAAAAATGAGCCCCTTTCCGTCCGGATGGTTCCCACAAACGGAAATGGGGCTCACTCGGTCATCGACGATTCACTTTCCAACTTCGTTCGCTCCTTTTACGCGCCGTATTTTTTCAACAGGTCGTTATATTGGGCGGAAAGCTTGAAAAACAACGGCTTGTCACCGGCCGCGAGCGCTTCATCAATTTGTTCCATCAGTTTTTTTCTTTGAAACTGGAAGATCGCTTCTTTCAGCACTTGTTCGGCCATCGGTCCGTAGCTGCTTTTTTCTTCCGGCTGGTTGAACAAAACGGTGCCTTCATTCGGGTATTGTTTTTCGTACATGATTCAGTCCCTCCCATATGGGAACGAAACAGTTCCCTTTCTTATATTATCGTCGTTTTTGATGCTAATGTAAAGAAAATTTAGATAAATATTTTTTGTCAATTTTTTCTCTACATGATTTTTATACCCGTTTTTTGTTGGGGCTTAACAGTTTTTCGGTTATGATAAGAGGAGAACAAGGCAAAGGTGATGGCGATGATTCGCACGTGTGTCGTGACAAAAGAATTTGAGATTTTGTATGATGTTGACGTAACGCTTGTCAACAGCCCGGATGTCTCATGGTATTGGGTTGACTTTCATGAGCCGACGGATGAGGAATCGGCGCTGCTCGCCTCCTTTTTCCGTTTTCACCCACTGGCGATTGAAGACTGTCTCGAATATGTGCAGCGGCCGAAGCTCGATTTTTATGACCGCTACTTGTTTGTTGTGCTTCATGCCATTACCGGGATGACGCTGGAGGCTGAGGAAGTCGATTTGTTTGTCGGGCAAAACTTCATCGTTTCGTTTCATAAGTCGCCGATTCATGCCGTCGACGAGGTGTGGGAGCGATTGAAGCATGAAGAAGATGTTCAGCAGGGGCCGTTTCACGTCATGTACCGGCTGATCGACAAGCTTGTGGATGATTATTTTCCACCGCTTTACCATATTGAAGACGTGCTGAACGATTTAGAGGAGAATACGAACAATGAACCGATTCACGACATTATTGAAAAAGTGTTTGACATCCGCGGCGATTTATCGAAGCTGCGCCGAACGATCGTGCCGATGCGCGACTTGTTGTACCGCATCATCCACTCCGACCGGCTGCAGCGCATGAAAGAACGGCAGCTGTACTTTCATGACATTTATGATCATTTGCTGAAGCTGTCGGAAATGATTGAGACAAACCGAGAAATTACCGCGGATATCCGCGACAGCTATTTATCGCTCAACTCGAATCGAATGAACAATATTATGATGACATTTACAGCCATTACGACCATTTTCATGCCGCTCTCCTTTATTGCCGGCATTTATGGGATGAACTTTGATTATATGCCTGAATTGCACTGGAAGTACGGATACTTTGTTGTATTGGCCGCCATGGCGGTGATCGGCATGACGATGTTCGTCTGGTTTAAGCGCAACGGTTGGTTTCAGTTGTTGAAAGGCGACTGGGCGAAGGAGGAGCGAGAGCGCCGCCAGTAGCCGTATAAAACGGGCTGTTCCCCTCATATACATAATTACATCATGACGGCAGCGTAAGCGCGAAGGAGGGGAACCGATGGCAAGAGGAATTTGGGGCGTCGACTCGGCGCAAGCCGTAACGGATCAGCTGTTTCAATGCGTGCGGACGGAGCTTGGCTATCCGAAATTTTGGGGCCGTTATTTGTCGGAAGTGCCGAACGTGTCCGAAGGGTTGACACGCGACGAGATCGCCCGCATCCGCAACTATGGCGTGAAGGTGCTGCCGATCTACAACGCCTTCCGAGAGGCGGTCGGCTATGCGAATGGACAGGTGGCGGCGCGCAACGCGGTGTTCCATGCGCGGCGGCTCGGCATTCCGAAAAATAAACTGCTGTTTGCCAACATCGAAGACTTTTTCGCTGTGGATGCCGCTTGGATCGCTGCTTGGGTGGAAACGCTCTATCCGACCGGATACCGGCCGGGGCTGTACGCGGACCCGACGAAAGGGGATTTCGCCGCTGCCTATTGCGAGGCGGTCAGCCGGAACAACCAAGTGGCGGTGCAGGCGGTCATTTGGAGCGCCGCACCAAGGCCGGGAACGACGAAAGAGCAGAAAGCGCCGCGCTATCAGCCGGCTGCCCCGCCTTGCAGCGCGAATGTCTGGGTGTGGCAGTACGGACGTGATGCAGAAGTCTGCCCGGTTGACACGAATTTAGCTGACCGACGCCTATTGGACTTTTTGTATTGAACAAAGCCGTTGCAAAAAGGCAGCGGCTTTTTTATGCGGCTAAAGAATTGTTGGCTGTTGCGCGTCTTTTCTTTTAATTTTTTTGCTTGGATTGATTATATTAGTAATAGGAAAAAAGGAGGATGTCAGTCGGTTGGGAAAAACGGAACGATGATCGAAAGGAGAGGGAATATGGATCGATCTGTCGCCTCGTTGTTGGATCGCATCCATGAACAATACGAACGATGGAGGGCGGGGCCGCCGCTTGACGGTGGGGAATTGGCCCGATTTTTCAATGCTGTCGGCCGGACGGCGGCGGTGATTGGTCGCAGCGACATCGCTGCTGAAGCAGAGCGGCTCATTCATCGATTGAACGGCCAAACAAAACGGCAATGGACAGCGGAGGAGGCGCTGATGGAGATGGTTTCTCTCCTTCGCTGCTTCTATGAAGCCGGGGAAGCGGCTTCTGCCGCCATTCCCTCTTCGCACCGCCAAGGGCCGAAAGCAGCGATTCTCCTCTGTGGAAATGATCCCCTGTTTTTTGCTTACGTCCGCGGCGCCCTGCAAACCGTGCCATGGCGTTTCACGACGATTCCCTCCCTTGAGCAGGCGGCCGCGTCGATGTTTCGTCTCAGCCCGGATTGCATCATCGTCAGCGTGAAGGAGGGAGAGTGGGAGAATCCGGACTTGACGGTTTTGCTTGAGCGCGCCGGACAGCGCCCCTATCTTCCTGTTGTCATTGTAAGGAGAGACGAGGGCAAAGAGGGGCGGTTGAAAGGTTATGAGCTTGGCGCGGATGATGTCATCACCACCCCAGCGGCAGATGAGCTGTTCGTTCGCGTTCGCCGGCTCATTGAAAAAAAACGAAAAATCGATGACCTTGTGCTCATTGACGAATTGACAGGTGTGTACAACCGGAAGTATTTGCCGCGGGTATACGCCCGCCTTCGGAGCGACCTCGAGCGTTACGGAGCGCCAAGCTGTTTGGCGTTGCTTGATTTGGACCATTTCAAACAAGTCAATGACCGTTTCGGCCACCTTGCAGGCGATGCGGTATTGCAAAAGCTGGCTGCCTTTTTGCGCCAACATACACGTGGAGTGGATACGGTCGTTCGCTTGGGGGGCGAAGAGTTTGTCGTTTGGCTGGCCAAAACGTCCAAAAGCGAGGCTCGTGCAGTGCTTGAGCGGCTGCAACGCCAGTTCGCCGCCGAAAAAGTCGAAGCGGATGGCGCACTCCTATCATGTACGTTTTCCGCCGGCCTGGTTGAGTGCGATGAACCGGATCGGCCGCTTGACTATTGGCTGCGTCTGGCCGACAAGGCGCTGTATGCGGCGAAACGAGGCGGCGGCAATCGGATCGAAGAGGCGGCGCGTGAGAAAAGCGGTTTTTCGGATGAGGCCCCAAGCCAAGCATCAACGGATCGGCGGCGATGGGCGATTGCCATCGTAGACGACGATGAACTCGTGCGGATGGATGATTGCTGATCTTGTCCGCAAGCTCGTCAATGAACAGGGGAGGAAAGCAGACATTTACGAGTTTGGCGACGGCCTTTCGTTTCTCGAATCTCCGTTTTATCAAAGCGGGCGGCAATCTGTCGTCATTTTGGATCGGGTGATGCCAAAAATGGACGGCCTTGAAGTGCTGAACCGCCTCCGTCAAGAGCGAAAGCCATACAAGGTGATGATGCTGACGTCGTGCCAAGATGAGCGGGATATTGCCCATGCGCTGAACCGAGGAGCGGACGAGTATGTGACAAAGCCGTTTAAATGGCTTGAGCTTGAGGCGCGGCTGCGCCGGCTGTTGAAGGAGTTGGAGGAGTGATGGCGCTTTTTTTCTGCCTTAGCCGCAACGATTGTTTTCCTTGCACTGTTAGTAAACCTCTTTCTCTATTTGGTGGTGCGAAAATGGAGGGAAAATAGACGCCAGGCAGAGATCAGGGTTTTGAAGAAGCGGTTCCATCTTCCGCTGTTTCGTTATGTGCTCGGCGAAGAGGAAGAGCTGCCGTTGCCGTCTTCGCCGCTTGAGCGTGAGGCGATGATGGAGCTTCTTGACCATTTCGCTTCGCTCTTGAAAGGAGAAAAGGTGCAGGAGAGAATCCGAACATTGGCGGAAAAGCATTTTCAAGGATGGCTGCGCCGCCGGTTGTCAAGCCGGGATTGGAGCGAGCGGATGAACGCACTGTTTCTGATCGAGGATTTGCAGATGAAGGCGATGCTGCCGGAGATGGAGCGGTTGTACCTCTCCGACCGGGTGACGAGAGGAGAAGAAGCAAAACTGTTGACGATTTTCGCCCGATTTGACTATAGCTCAGTGGTGGCCTACGTGCTTGAGCCGAAATATGAATTGACCGAGTTTGCGTACCGAGTTATTTTTGGCCATATGAGCGAGCGGCTGCTTCGACAGGTGGAACAGCGATTTGATGAGCTGACGCGGGCGGGGAAATGCGCGTTCGTGGATATGATCGGCATCCGCCGGCGCGAGGAGCGGTCGTTTTTGCTGGAGCTGTTGGCATCCGATGAGTTGGAGCTTCGCGTTCGCGCGCTCAAGGCGATGGCGGAAATCGGCATGCCGCTTGAAGCGGAGAGGCTCAAGCAGCATTTGTGCTCCTTTAGAGGACTGGTGATTGAACAGGGAAGGCGGCTCAATCCTGTTTTTCCTCAAACGGAGAAGCCTTACGGATATTGGCTCTTCACCACAACATGTACTTGACAAGCAATACGGTTTCCTGCACAAAGATGTGCAAAAATCACTGATTTGTTGATTTTCCCTCACAAGCGTAAATAGGGTATGTTCAGAAAAAATCAAGTACAACTTTTGGTGAAGAGCCACAAAAAAATTCGTCATCAGCAGAAGGATGAACATGTCCCTATATTGAGCGCTGCCACTTTACACATTTTAGAGTTCGGGTATTTTTAGGATTGGTGAAAAAACAGGGTGAAACAAAAGAGAGATCGATGTTTCTGCTGCCGGCTCGGTGCTAAGATGCCCCCCTTGTTGAAAAAACAGGCGTCCGCTTAATAGCGGTCGCCGAGTCGTTTAAATACGGGTTTTGTCAGCCGTTTCGGCTTTTGTTCCGGCTTTTCTTTTAATCCGGTGTAGGCCATGAGAATGGCTTTTGCCTCTGACAGCGGCATCCGAGCTGGAGGGTTGCGGTATGAATCGTTGAGAGCGCCAAGGTGCGGAAGGGCGGCGAAATCTTGTTTTGTCGGTGGGATGTGGAAGTAGTAGTCGCCGACGGCGACAAGCACGTCGGATTGTTGTTGGCTGTATTTCGGATTGCGGGAAAAATGGAGGCCCACTTTTTTCGCCTTCCCCTCCTCGAGCAGCTTTTCAATCGCCTTTTTCTTTAGAAGATAAAGGAATGCAGGATTCAACGCGGTTTTCGCATGGCGGTTGACGGTAAAAATCGCTTTGGCAATATTGTCGACCGTCAATTGCAACGGTTTCATCGGCATGTCTCCTTTTTTCTTTCTATTATAACATAGGAAGCAGCGTTGTTGGCCGGTTTGTCCTACTTCTAGCCGGGGGTAAGCGAAAAAACGGTCAACTCCGGCGGAGCGAAGAAGCGAAGCGGCACCCGCGTCGTGCCAAGGCCGCGGTTGACGTACAACAAGAGTCCGCCGACGTGGTAAAACCCTTCATAATACCGCTCAGACAACGGCGGCGTGATAAGCGGCCCGATAAACGGCAACTGAATTTGCCCGCCGTGGCTATGGCCAGACAGTTGAACGTGAATAGGGAAGCGGCGAGCCTCAATGGCACCGTCCGGCTCATGAACGAGGGCGATCGTATATGTCGCCCGCGGAATGCCGTTCGTCATTTTCGACCAGTCCGGGCGTCCGAGCATCATATCGTCGCTGCCGGCGATCGCGATCGCCCCGTGGCCGCGCCGGACGAGTGCATGCTCATTGACGAGAACGCGGAACCCGGCTCGTTCCATCAATCGACGGTAAATATCTGTTCCATAGCCGCCGTGATCATGGTTTCCGTAAATACAAAATTTCCCAAGAGGAGCGCGGACGCCGGCCAACGCCTCAGCGACCGCGTCGACGTGCGGATACCGGTTCGCCTCATGGAGCAGATCGCCTGTGAATACGACGAGATCGGGCCCGAGTTCGTTGATGCGGCCCATGATGCGGTAAAAGCGTTCCAAGCCGTAATAATGGCCGAGATGGAGATCACTGAACTGCAGCAGCTTGACGCCGGCAAACGACTTTGGGATCAGCGGATGCGACAGTGCATGGTGCGTCACGGTCAGCTCGGCTGGCTCAATCCAGCGGGCGTAGCCAGAGGCGGCTGCCATCGCCAGCGCTGCGCTGAAACTTGTGCGCGCCAGCTTTTTCAAAAAGGCGCGCCGGCTTAGTTTGGTTGTTTCGATATGGTGCATCGTTTCGCCGTCCTTTCACAAGTAGCTTTATTATAACGAAAAGGGGGAGAGAAGGACAATAGGGGAACAATAATGTTCGAATATTCCGCTATTTTATGATATGATAGAAATGAATGAGTAATCAGTCATAGGAGGAGAAATGGATGAACGGAAAAGTGATCATTGTGACCGGCGGGTCGAGCGGAATGGGGAAATATATGGCGAAGCGGTTTGTTTCTGAGGGGGCCAACGTCGTCATTACGGGAAGGCGGGCCGAGGCGCTCGAAGAGGCCAAGCGGGAAATCGCCGCGCCGGATGGAGGGAAAGTGCTTACGATCCCGATGGATGTGCGCAACCCGGAACAAGTGGCGCACATGGTGGAGCGGACTGATGCGGAATTCGGCCGCATCGATGCCCTCATCAACAATGCGGCGGGCAATTTCATTTGCCCGGCGGAAAAGTTGTCGATCAACGGCTGGAACAGCGTCATTAACATTGTGTTAAACGGCACGTTTTACTGCAGCCGGGAAGTCGGCAACTACTGGATTCAGCGCGGCTTGAAAGGGAACATTATCAACATCGTTGCGACATATGCCTGGCATGCCGGCGCCGGGGTCATTCATTCAGCGAGCGCCAAGGCTGGAGTGCTGGCAATGACGCGCACGCTTGCTGTGGAATGGGGGAAAAAGTACGGCTTCCGCGTCAATGCGATCGCTCCCGGACCGATCGAACGGACCGGCGGGGCGGAGCGGCTTTGGGAATCAGAGGAAGCGGAGCGGATGACGTTGGAAAGCGTGCCGCTCGGGCGGCTCGGGACGCCGGAAGAAATCGCGGCGGTCGCCTCGTTTTTGCTTTCGGATGAAGCCGCTTACATTAACGGCGCTTGCATCACAGTCGACGGCGGCCAATGGCTGAACCGGCGGCCGTTTTAACATCTTTCCGAAAGAAGTCTCCCACTTTGAAACGAAGTGAAAGTGGGAGATGAATTCGGTTGGCGTTAGCCAACGAATAGGATAGAATATGGCTAGAACGGACACCTTCGGAACGAAGGGAAGCGTAAAGGGTTCTTGTGTGTGGCTTACCGTTCGGCGAACACACACAAGTCGCTTGAAGCCCCCATCTCTAAGCGAAGCGTAGGTGGTGGGTAGTTCACTCAAATTTGCCGTAAAGAAAGATGGTCCTCACCCAAAAGGGATTGCAGGCGGTATTTCTTCATTTATCGCGGGCAACCGGCTCATTGCACGTAACGGCTTTTGTCACAAGCGGATTCCCTGCTGTCAGGGGAGCCGCTTTTTTTACGTCAGGAACGATTGGGCAATTATGCTATAATAAAGGCAAAGATGGTCGATGGGAATGAGGTGGGCACGATGGATGCATTAGACGTGATGGCCAACTTGCCGCAAGTGATTCCGCACTATCAACCGATTTTCAGCGCCGATGAGCATGGGGTCGTCGGCTATGAAGTGCTCGGTCGGTTTCAAACGGAAACAGGGCCGGTCAGCCTTGGGCCGTTTTTTCACGATGAAACCATTCCAGAAGAATTTCGCATCGAAGTGGATGATGTGGTTACGAAAAAGGCGCTCGACTATTTTCTGTCGCTTGATGATCAAACGTTGCTCATTTTTTTAAACCGTGATGCCAACTTGCTGATGCTTGACCGCGGCGAGTCGTTTTTGCAGCTGCTTCTCACCTACGAAGCGAAAGGGTTGGCGCTAAGCCGCATCGTTTTGGAAATCAACGAGCAGCATTTCAAGGGAGACGTCGATCAGCTCAGCCATTTATTGACGTATCTTCGTACATACGGCGTTAAAGTGGCGGTCGACAACATCGCCGAACATAGCATTCATCTTGAGCGAATCGGCGTCTTGTCGCCTGACATTTTAAAAATCGATTTGCGTGAATTGCGGAAAACGTCCGTTCATCAAGCATACCAGGAAATCGTTCACTCGATTTCGCTGTTGGCGCGCAAAATCGGAGCGACGCTCCTGTATGAGGACATCGAAACGTCATTTCAGCTTCAGTATGCTTGGCGGCATGGCGGCCGCTATTATCAAGGGTATTATTTGGCCAAGCCGGCGCCTGAGGTTGTGCCGCGCGATTTGTTGAAAGACTTGCTCCGCCAAGAGTGCCATCGCTTCATCCAGCAGGAAAAGAAAAAGCTTGAAACGCTGTATCAAATTGCTGAGCAGTTTCAGCAGCGGATCAGCGCGCTGCTTGGCAAATACAAAAAAGCCGCCGATTTTAACGAGCTCATTTCCCTGTTGGCCGGCGAGCTCGACGATGTTTGCTTCCGCATTTATGTTTGTGATGAGGACGGCTTCCAGCAGTCGGGCAATATGTTCAAGCGCGGCGGCCGGTGGGAGCTTCAGCCGCAATATTATATGAAAAACTGGAGCTGGCGCCCATATTTTTTGGAAAACATTATTCGCATGCGCTCGCGCCGAAGAGGGATTTTGTCCGATTTATACACGGATATTGAAACAGGGGAAACGATCCGGACGTATTCGTATCCGATCGATGAGCGCCATTACTTGTTTATTGACTTGTCGTACAGCTATTTGTTTGAGCATGACGCCCATTATTGACTGCATAAAATCGCCTCATTGCGGCAAAGTAAGCATGAGGTGAAACGTATGGCACAGCTGACTTTCGTATTATCTGTCCTTTCTGTATTGATTGCGGTGATTGGATTTATCTATACGGTCCGTCTCGGCCGCCAGCAGCGCTGGCAAGGAGAGCTTGACGGGCCGATCCCGAAAACGGTCGAGGAGCATGCCTATTTGCGCAACCCGATATTGCTTGCGTATGTGCTCGCCGTCTTGCTTGCTGTGTTTGCCATCGGTTATTTGGCGCTTCGATATTATTGAACGGAAGGTGTCCCAACAAGGCGGGACACCTTTTTTGATGGCCGCCATGCACAAAATATCACGCATCTGTCTGCTTTAAGGAGAGAAAACCGTTTTTTGGTCGCTTGGAAATGACGGTTTTTTCCATGACTTTTTTCCTTTGCCGGCGAATATATATGGAAGCGGAAGAGGCAAAGGGGGAATGGAGATGACGAAGCGGCTGCCGACAAGGCTGTCGGGCGAGGAAGCGGCGTTATTGCTTGACGTTTTGTTCAGCCAGCAATATGCACTCGAGCTCATCCGCTCCGAGCTGGCGGATATCGAAAACGGAGACAAGGAGGTCGATGAACACCGGTACCGGCAGCTGTTGCGTTTATACGACCGCCTGTTGACAGAGGAAGAGGAAGGATAAAAATTGTTGTGCACTATCGCTATCGCAGGAAGCGATAGTCTTTTTTATGGTATGATAACAGTGTGGAGAGGAGAAGATGCAGAAGAAAGGCGGAACATCGGCATGACATGGGAACACAATGAATTCATACAAATGACTGTCAAGCCATTTCTGATTCCGGCGGATAAAGTGGCGCATGTGCAGCCGGGAAATTATTTGGATCATGCGCTGCTCGTCCTGACGAAAACCGGCTATTCGGCGATTCCGGTATTGGACACATCTTATAAGCTTCACGGGCTCATCAGCATGACGATGATGATGGATGCAATTTTAGGATTGGAGCGCATCGAATTTGAACGTCTCGAGACGATGAAGGTCGAAGAAGTGATGAACCGAAACATTCCGCGCCTGCGGCTTGACGACAGCCTGATGAAGGCAGTGGGGCTTATTGTCAACCATCCGTTCGTGTGTGTGGAAAATGACGACGGCTATTTTGCAGGCATTTTCACTCGACGGGAAGTACTGAAGCAACTGAATAAACAGCTGCACAGGCCTAATGGCGGCCGGAAGCTAGGCCGAAAAGAGGCTGAACAATGAGCAGAAAGGTAATCGTGTGCAATAACAAGAGCAGCTGGCTTTGGCTGATCAGTTCGGAAGCTGCGTGGCAACTTCCGCAAGTACAAGCCTTCGAGAAGATATTTACAGCATTTTGCTCGATGAATTTGTGCTTGTCACAATGATCTCTGTTTTGCTAAAGTAAAAAAGAATACAGGTGTAAAGGAGGATATCGCCCATGAAGATGATGGACGCCAATGAAATCATTTCCTTTATTCAAAACAGCAAAAAATCGACACCAGTCAAAGTATACATAAAAGGGGATCTCGAAGGCATCGATTTCGGCTCAAGCGCGAAAACGTTTATTACCGGCAACGTCGGCGTCGTGTTTGGCGAATGGCAAGACATTCAAGCGGCAATCGAAGCGAATCAAGACAAAATCGAGGACTATGTCGTCGAGAACGACCGCCGCAACTCGGCCATTCCGCTTTTGGATTTGAAAGGCATCAAGGCGCGCATTGAGCCGGGCGCTATCATCCGCGACCATGTCGAAATCGGCGACAACGCCGTCATTATGATGGGAGCGGTCATCAATATCGGCGCCGTCGTCGGCGAAGGAACGATGATCGACATGAACGCGGTGCTCGGCGGCCGGGCGACGGTCGGGAAAAACTGCCATATCGGCGCCGGCGCGGTGTTGGCAGGCGTGATCGAGCCGCCATCAGCCAAGCCGGTCGTCATTGAAGACGATGTGCTCGTCGGGGCGAATGCCGTTATTTTGGAAGGCGTCACGGTCGGCAAAGGAGCGGTTGTGGCTGCCGGCGCCGTTGTTGTCGAAGACGTGCCGCCGTATACGGTCGTGGCCGGCGTGCCGGCGCGCGTCATTAAGCAGATCGACGAGCAAACGCGGGCGAAAACGGAGATTAAGCAGGAGCTTCGCCAATTATAATCATCATAAAAGCTGTCCCTTCACACGAGGACAGCTTTTTTACCCATGGAGGAGAGACGATGTCTGCGATCAGCCCATTTGTCGCCATTCGCCGCGACTTGCATCAAATTCCGGAGCTTGGGTTTCAGGAGTTTAAGACGCAGCAATATTTGCTTCGCTATATCCAGTCCCTGCCGCAAGAGCGGCTTCAAGTCCGGACGTGGAAAACCGGGATTTTCGTCAAAGTCAACGGAACATCGCCGCGCAAAACGATCGGCTACCGCGCCGATATGGACGGGCTGCCGATTCGCGAGGAGACCGGCTTGCCGTATCGGTCGAAACATGAAGGGCACATGCACGCGTGCGGCCACGATGTGCATATGAGCATCGCTCTTGGCGTGCTCACCCATTTTGCTCATCATCCATTGGAAGATGATTTGCTGTTTGTGTTCCAGCCGGCCGAGGAAGGACCGGGCGGAGCAAAGCCAATGTTAGAAAGCGACATCATGCGGGAATGGAAGCCGGATATGATCGTCGCCTTGCATATTGCGCCGGAATATCCAGTCGGTACGATTGCAACGAAAGAAGGGTTGCTGTTTGCCAATACGTCGGAGCTGTTTATTGATTTGAAGGGAAGAGGTGGCCACGCGGCGTTTCCGCATTTAGCGAATGACATGGTCGTCGCCGCCTGCGCATTGGTGACGCAGCTGCAGTCGATCGTCGCCCGCAACGTCGATCCGCTTGACAGCGCGGTCATTACGATCGGGAAAATTGCCGGCGGGACGGTGCAAAACGTCATTGCGGAGCACGCCCGGCTCGAAGGAACGATTCGGACGCTGTCGACTGCAGCGATGCAGAAGGTGAAGCGGCGGATTGAAGCGATCGTGCATGGCATTGAAGTCGCGTACGAATGTGAAACATCCATCGATTACGGTGCCATGTACCATGAAGTGTACAATGATCCGGATCTGACAGCGGAATTTATGAAGTTTGCCAAGGCGCACGGCGGCGTGAATGTGATCCGTTGCAAAGAAGCGATGACTGGCGAAGATTTCGGCTATATGTTGGCGGAAATTCCTGGATTTATGTTTTGGCTCGGTGTTGATTCGCCATATGGGCTGCACCATGCAAAACTGGTTCCGAACGAGGAAGCGATCGACCGCGCCATCGCGTTTTTAATCGACTATTTTTCATGGAAAGGAAACGCAGAATGAAGTATAGTTCCGCCTCTAGCAACACACATTAATGAGTGTGAGGAGGTGGATTGTGATGGCGAAAATTGGTGTTGAGCCATCGTTGACGGATGTACAGGAAGCGTTGAAAGAGCGAGGATATGACGTTGTGCCGCTCCGAGGGGAGCAAGACGCAAGAGGCTGCGACTGCTGCGTCATTACCGGCCTGGACGCCAATATCGCCGGCATTCACAACATCGTGACGTCCGGTCCGGTCATTGAAGCGAGCGGGCTCACCGCAGAAGAGATTTGCCAAAAAGTCGAAGAAAAACTTCGCTGATGACGAACGTTCGGACTGTGTGCGCTGGCAGCCCGTTTTTGGCGAAATGGCGAAATCGCATAGCGTAAAGGAATGGTGGAAAAGGAACGAAGAACGTTTTCGTTCCTTTTTCTTTTTTGCTAAAATAAGGGGAAGAAACAATGCTTGATCAACGATGGAGGAGTGTCAATGAAAAAGAAACAGTTTGCCGTCATCGGCCTCGGGCGCTTTGGCGGCAGCATCTGCCGGACGCTGAGCGAACAAGGGATGGAAGTATTGGCCATTGATATTGATGAAGACCGGGTAAACGAATTTGCGTCGATCGCTTCGCACGCCGTCGTCGGCGACACGACCGATGAAAACGTGCTGAAAAGTTTAGGCATCCGCAACTTCGACCATGTCATTGTCGCGATCGGCGACAACATCCAGGCGAGCATTTTGACGACCCTGATTTTAAAAGAGCTCGGCGTCAACCATATTACGGTCAAGGCAACGAACGATTACCATGAGAAAGTGCTGAAAAAAATCGGCGCTGATCAAATCGTGCATCCAGAGCGCGACATGGGCGAGCGGATCGCTCACAATTTGATTTCCAACAACGTCCTAGATTATCTGGAGCTGTCGGACAAATACAGCATTGTCGAAATCGTGGCAAGCGAGCGGCTTGACGGCCATTCGCTTTTGGAGCTTGACATCCGCGCCCGCTATGGCATCAACATCGTCGCCATCAAGCGTGGAGCAAGCGTCATCGTCTCCCCGCTCGCTTCGGAAATCATCCGCAAAGGCGACGTGTTGGTCGTCATCGGCGCTGACAGCGACATTGACCGGTTTGAGGAAAAAGTGGTCGGTTGACGGCTGGCAGGCGGCCTGTGCATGATGATGACGGAAAAAGGGCATCCTTTTGCAAGGACGCCCTTTTTTCTTTAGATTTCCATGATGATCGGCAAAATCATTGGCCGCCGTTTCGTCCGCTCGTACAAGAACGGAGCGAGCGTTTCCGTAATTTCGTTTTTGATCTCCGACCATTGGTTCGTTTTCCGTTCCAGCACTTTTTCGAGATGCTTGGAGATCAACACTTGCGCTTCGCTGATTAAGTCACCTGACTCACGCATATAGACGAAGCCGCGAGAAATAATGTCCGGGCCGGCGGCGATTTTGAACTCTTTCATGTTGATGCTGACGACGACAATCACGAGCCCTTCCTCAGACAAAATGCGGCGGTCGCGCAAGACGATGTTGCCGATGTCGCCGACACCGCTGCCGTCGATGTAGACGGAGCCGGACGGGATCTTGCCGACGATGCGCGCTTCTTTGTCGCTGATGCCAAGCACTTCGCCGTTGTCCATAATAAAGCAGTTTTCCTCCGGCACGCCGCAGTCGATGGCGAGCTTGGCGTGCATTTTTTGCATGCGGTATTCGCCGTGGATCGGCATGAAATATTTCGGCTTCATCAGCCGGATCATCAATTTTTGTTCTTCCTGCCCACCGTGGCCGGACGTATGGATGTCGTTGAGCGGGCCATGGATGACTTCTGCACCGGCGCGGTACAGCATGTTGATTGTCCGGTTGACGCTCACCGTGTTGCCCGGAATCGGCGATGAGGAAAAGACGACCGTGTCGCCCGGGATGATTTGAATTTGCCGGTGCGTGCCGTTGGCGATGCGCGACAAGGCGGCCATCGGCTCCCCTTGGCTGCCGGTGCATAAAATCGTCACCCGGTTGGCCGGCAGGCGGTTGATTTCGTTCGCGTCGACGAACGTGCCTTTCGGACATTTGATATAGCCGAGGTCTTGTCCGATCTCAATCGCCGCTTCCATGCTTCGACCGAAGACAGCGATTTTTCGGTTGTTGGCGACGGCTGCTTCCGTCACCTGTTGGAGACGGTGGATGTTGGATGCAAATGTGGCGAAAATGATGCGTCCTTCCACCTTGCGGAAAATGTCGTGAATGCTTTCACCGACGCGCCGCTCCGACATCGTAAAATGCGGGATCTCGCTGTTCGTGCTGTCCGACAGCAGGCAAAGAACTCCCTCTTTCCCAATTTCGGCCATTTTTGTCAAATTGGCCGGCTCGCCGACCGGCGTAAAGTCGAATTTAAAATCCCCAGTGTGAACGATTTGCCCGACTGGCGTTTTCACAACAATACCGTAGCTGTCCGGAATGCTGTGTGTCGTCCGGAAAAAGGTGACGGCCGTTTTTTGGAAGCGGATGACATCGTCTTCGCGAATCTCAATGAGTTTCGCTTGGCGCAACAATCCATGTTCCTCAAGCTTATTGCGAATCAGCCCAAGCGCTAATTTGCCGCCGTAAATCGGGATGTTCACCTGCCGGAGCAAATACGGAATGCCGCCGATATGGTCTTCGTGCCCGTGGGTGATGAACAGTCCTTTCACTTTGTCCGCGTGCTTCACTAAATAGGAGTAGTCTGGAATGACATAGTCGATCCCAAGCAGCTCATCTTCCGGAAACTTAATGCCTGCGTCAATGACAATGATTTCGTCTTGGAATTGTACGCCGTATGTATTTTTTCCGATTTCACCCAGTCCGCCGAGGGCAAAAACGCCAACTTGCTGGTCTGTCAACAGCTTCATGATGAAATCTCCAATACTTGAAAGTTCGGGCTTTTCTTTTCGTATTCTAGATGCGCTCCCTCTAACGGCTGAATATACTCAATATTGATCGGACGGCCTTCGAGTTTTCGGCGTACATCCCGCTCTGATTCTGCTTCGATGTAGAGTGTTTTCGTTTTTTCTCTCACGGGCACCTCGTCTGCGTTTTCTTGGTAAAACACTTTGAAAATCATCGTGAAATCTCTCCTTATCGTACAATGGTTGCTCTATCTATTATATAAGAATGTAACGTTCTTTTCATGTATTTTGTTGCCAAAAGCAAAAAACAGGCGTGAGATGTGCCGACGATATGCATCATCTTTGATGAATGTTGCCCGCTTTATTCGCCAAAGTGGGAAAGAAGCCCTTCGAATGGAAGGGCTGTTGTTGTAACGGTCAGGCGATCAATTTTTTCCGGAGCAGGTCTTTCCACTGTTGAAGCAGCTTTTTTTTCAGCTTTTTCAACATGTTTCATCACTCCTTACCTTTTATTGTACTCATTTTGCGGTGAAAGTAAATGTTCTATTCTATATGATATGTAGGCGGAGGTTTGTTTTTCATGGGTAAAAATGGGACAGATCGTGCCTCTTGGTTGACATTCCGGGCGTTTTTCAGTACGGTAAACAATGAACAATTTTTTTACAAGGGGAAGTGAACGTGGGCAGAAAAATCGTCTTTTTCGACATCGACGGCACGCTTCTTGATGAGCAAAAGCAGCTGCCGTTGTCAACGATCGAAGCGGTTCGCCGCCTGAAGCAGTCGGGCGTTTATGTCGCCATCGCCACCGGACGCGCTCCGTTTATGTTTGAGCATGTGCGCAAACAGCTTGGCATCGATTCGTTCGTCAGTTTCAACGGCCAATACGTCGTTTTTGAAGGGAATGTGCTATACAAGCAGCCGCTCCGGCGCGAGAAAATCAGGGCGCTGACGGAGGAAGCCCACAAAAACGGCCATCCGCTCGTCTTTATGGATGCGGAGAAAATGAGAGCGAGCATCAGCGACCATCCGCACATCCACGTCAGCATGGCGAGCCTAAAATTCGCCCACCCGCCTGTCGACCCTCTTTATTATGAGAACAAAGACATTTACCAAGCGCTTCTGTTTTGCCGCGCCGAGGAAGAAGAACCGTATGTGCGCAACTATCCCGAATTTCGCTTCGTCCGTTGGCACGACGTCTCGACGGATGTGCTGCCGGCAGGGGGCTCGAAGGCGGAAGGCATCCGCATGATGATCGAAAAGCTCGGGATCGATAAGAAGGATGTGTACGCGTTCGGCGATGGATTGAATGATATTGAAATGCTGTCGTTTGTCGGAACCGGGGTGGCGATGGGCAACGCCCATGAGGAAGTGAAAAGGGTCGCCGACTTCGTTACGAAGCCGGTCGATAAGGAAGGCATTTGGTACGGATTGAAACAGCTGCAGCTCATCCGATAAAAAGCGGCCTTGGCCTTTTCGGCGAGGCCGCTCGCCATTGACAGCGGGCTTTTTAGCGCCCGATTGGAATCGCTCCGTCCGGCACTTGAAACGGGTCATCGGGGTTGATGCGGTCATAGAACATAATGCCGTTTAAATGATCGATTTCATGTTGGAAGACGATGGCCGGCAACCCTTTTAAGCGCAGTGTGACTTCTTCGCCGTCGATCGTCGTCCCAGTGACCGTGATGCGGGCATAGCGCGGCACATACCCCGGCACGTCGCGGTCGACCGACAGGCAGCCTTCCCCGGTCGTCAAGTAACATTGCTGGACGGAATGGCTGACGATTTTCGGATTGAACAAGGCGTAGCTGTACAGCGTCCCGTTTTCATCGGTGACATGGACGGCGATCATCCGCTTTGAGACGTTGATTTGCGGGGCGGCAAGGCCAATGCCGGGCCGCAGGCCGTATTTCGCTGCCAGCTCCGGGTCTTGGCTCATTTTCACGTAGTCAAGCAAGCTTTGCAAAATGCGCTTATCTTCCTCTGAAGGCGGCAACGGAACGGGTTCGGCGATTTTCCGCAATGTCGGATGCCCCTCTTTGATGATGTCCTTCATCGTGATCATTCGCTTCGTTCACTCCCTACGTTTGGCATCGCTGTCTATCGTTTAGTCTAACAAAATGAGCATCGATCGTAAATAAAAACGCAACCGCACGAATATATTATTCGAGTATAAGGAAAACAATAAGACAAATTCGAGAAAACGTTTTCATTATCTTGTCAAGCCACTGTGTGTTTTGTATTTTGTGAAAATATAATACAGGACTCATACAGATGGTGAGGGATGTAATATAACAGTTTGTGGGCGGAATATTACCAATTCCAATTTCACCCAAAAGATAAAGCGAAAAAACATGAGAAATCAAAGTCGTTGACGGTTGATCCAAGAACGTGTAAACTAAAACTTGCAAATGCGTATTGTACTAATTCAATCTTGAAAAATAGTGAAACAGATTTCGGCGCCTTTGTTGCTTGCGTTGGCGCCGGATGGCGGCCGTTTTTTATTTCTCTTTCATTTTGGGTACATTAATAGTATATGGGTGAATGTATTCTCATTTCTAAAATTTCTCATGAAAGGCAGAGGTGGATGACATGGGTGTGAAAACCTCCCAGTTTCGATTTGCGGAGCAGCTCGAGAAAGTAGCCGAGCAGTTTCCGACGTTTCAAATTTTGAATGAAGAAGGCGAAATCGTCAACGAAGAGGCGATGCCGGAGTTAAGCGATGAGCAGCTGAAAGAGCTGATGCGCCGCATGGTGTATACGCGCATCCTCGACCAGCGCTCCATTTCGTTGAACCGCCAAGGCCGACTCGGGTTTTACGCGCCGACCGCCGGGCAAGAAGCGAGCCAAATCGCCAGCCATTTTGCGCTTGAGAAAGAAGATTTCATTTTGCCGGGATATCGCGACGTTCCGCAAATCATTTGGCACGGGCTTCCGCTTTATCAAGCGTTTTTGTTCTCGCGCGGCCACTTTCATGGCAATCAAATTCCTGAAGGCGTCAACGTCTTGCCGCCGCAAATTATTATCGGGGCTCAATACATTCAAGCGGCCGGCGTGGCGCTCGGTTTGAAAATGCGGGGCAAAAAGGCGGTGGCCATTACATATACCGGCGATGGGGGCACATCGCAAGGCGACTTTTATGAAGGGATCAACTTCGCGGGGGCGTTTAAGGCACCGGCCATCTTTGTTGTGCAAAACAACCGCTTTGCCATCTCGACGCCAGTGGAGAAGCAAACGGTCGCCAAAACATTGGCGCAAAAAGCGGTCGCTGCCGGCATTCCGGGCATTCAAGTCGACGGCATGGATCCGCTTGCGGTCTACGCCGCGGTGAAAGCAGCCCGCGAACGCGCCATTAACGGCGAAGGGCCGACGCTCATCGAAACGCTTTGCTTCCGCTACGGTCCGCACACGATGTCCGGCGACGATCCGACGCGCTATCGTTCGAAAGAACTCGAAAACGAATGGGCGAAAAAAGACCCGCTTGTCCGCTTCCGCAAGTTTTTAGAAGCGAAAGGTTTATGGAGCGAAGAGGAAGAAAACCGCGTCATCGAGCAGGCGAAAGAGGACATCAAGGAAGCGATCAAAAAAGCGGACGAAACGCCGAAACAAAAAGTGACCGACTTAATCAGCATCATGTTCGAAGAGCTGCCGGCGAACTTAAAAGAGCAGTATGAAATTTATAAAGAGAAGGAGTCGAAGTAAGCCATGGCGCAAATGACAATGGTTCAAGCGATCACCGATGCGCTGCGCATCGAGATGAGAAACGATCCGAACGTGCTGGTGTTTGGCGAAGACGTTGGGGTCAACGGCGGCGTATTCCGGGTGACCGAAGGGCTGCAAGCTGAGTTTGGCGAAGAACGTGTGTTTGATACGCCGCTGGCCGAATCGGGAATTGGCGGTTTGGCGATCGGCTTGGCTTTGCAAGGGTTTCGCCCGGTGCCGGAAATTCAGTTTTTCGGGTTCGTCTATGAGGCGATGGATGCGATTTGCGGACAAATGGCGCGCATCCGCTACCGCACTGGCGGCCGCTACCATGTTCCGATTACGATTCGTTCGCCGTTTGGGGGCGGCGTCCATACGCCAGAATTGCACTCAGACAGCTTAGAAGGACTCGTCGCCCAACAGCCGGGCTTGAAAGTCGTCATCCCGTCGACGCCGTATGATGCGAAAGGATTGCTCATCTCGGCGATCCGCGACAACGACCCGGTTATTTTCCTTGAGCATTTGAAACTGTACCGTTCGTTCCGACAAGAGGTGCCGGAAGGAGAGTACACAATTCCGATCGGCAAAGCAGACATTAAGCGTGAAGGGAAAGACATTACGATTATCGCGTACGGGGCCATGGTGCATGAATCGTTAAAGGCGGCGGCAGAATTAGAGAAAGAAGGCATTTCTGCCGAAGTCGTCGACTTGCGCACCGTGCAGCCGCTCGATATTGAGACGATCATTGGTTCGGTCGAAAAAACGGGCCGCGCCATCGTCGTTCAAGAAGCGCAACGGCAAGCCGGCATCGCCGCCAACGTCGTTGCTGAAATTAACGAGCGCGCGATTTTAAGCCTTGAGGCGCCTGTATTGCGCGTCGCCGCGCCGGATACCGTCTATCCGTTCGCTCAAGCAGAATCGGTGTGGCTGCCGAACTTTAAAGACGTGATCGAGACGGCGAAAAAAGTGATCAACTTCTAATTTGGACAAGTCCGGGGGAGCGAAGCGCCTTCCCCCGCTCATTTTCGGCAAACGATAGGAGGTCGACCTACAGTGGCATTTGAATTTAAGCTGCCGGACATTGGCGAAGGCATTCACGAAGGCGAGATCGTCAAATGGTTCGTCAAGCCGGGCGATGAAGTGAACGAAGACGACGTGTTGTGCGAAGTGCAAAACGACAAAGCGGTCGTCGAGATCCCATCTCCTGTCAAGGGGAAAGTGCTTGAGATTCTCGTCCCGGAAGGAACGGTGGCGACGGTTGGGCAAACGCTCATTACGCTCGATGCGCCGGGCTATGAAAACATGACGTTTAAAGGACAAGAACACGAAGAAGTGAAAAAAGAGGAAAAAGCGGAAACGGTGTCGAAAAAGGAAATGGTTGAGACCGCTGCTCCGAGCGCACCGGCGGCCGAAGCGGAAGTCGACCCGAACCGCCGCGTCATCGCGATGCCGTCTGTGCGCAAATATGCGCGTGAAAAAGGCGTCGATATCCGCCTCGTCCAAGGCACGGGGAAAAACGGCCGCATTTTGAAAGAAGATATTGATGCCTTCCTCGCCGGCGGCGCGAAAGCCGCGGCTGAGCCGACGCCGCAAGCGGCGGAAGAGAAGGCAGCGCCGCAAGCGCCAGCGGCGAAACCGGTTATGCCGGAAGGCGAATTCCCGGAAACGCGCGAGAAAATGAGCGGCATCCGTCGGGCGATCGCCAAGGCCATGGTGCATTCGAAACATACGGCCCCGCACGTGACGCTGATGGACGAAGCCGATGTGACGAAGCTTGTTGCTCACCGAAAAAAATTCAAGGCCATTGCCGCGGAAAAAGGCATCAAGCTGACGTTCTTGCCGTATGTCGTCAAAGCGCTTGTTTCTGCGCTGCGTGAATATCCGGTGCTGAATACGTCGATCGACGATGCGACGGAGGAAATTATTCATAAGCATTACTACAACATCGGCATCGCCGCTGATACGGATCGAGGGTTGCTCGTGCCGGTCATTAAACATGCCGACCGGAAGCCGATTTTCGCGCTGGCGAAGGAAATCAACGAACTCGCTGAAAAAGCGCGCGAAGGCAAACTGATGCCAAACGAAATGAAAGGCGCATCGTGCACGATCACGAACATCGGCTCAGCCGGCGGGCAATGGTTTACGCCGGTCATCAACCATCCGGAAGTGGCGATTCTTGGCATCGGCCGCATTGCCGAAAAACCGATCGTCCGCGACGGTGAAATTGTCGCTGCTCCGGTCTTGGCGCTCTCGCTCAGCTTTGACCATCGGATGATCGACGGAGCGACAGCGCAAAAAGCGCTCAACCATATCAAGCAGCTGTTAAGCGATCCAGAATTATTATTAATGGAGGCGTAAAACGATGGTAGTTGGCGATTTTGCAATTGAAACAGAAACGCTCGTCGTTGGCGCCGGCCCTGGCGGCTATGTCGCCGCCATCCGCGCCGCACAGCTCGGCCAAAAAGTGACGATTGTGGAAAAAGGAAATTTGGGCGGCGTCTGCTTAAACGTCGGCTGCATCCCGTCCAAGGCGCTCATCTCGGCAAGCCATCGCTACGAGCAGGCGAAACATTCCGACGAGATGGGCATCAAGGCGGAAAACGTCACGGTTGATTTCTCGAAAGTGCAAGAATGGAAAGCGAGCATCGTCAAAAAATTGACGGGCGGCGTCGAAGGACTTCTCAAAGGCAACAAAGTCGACATTGTCAAAGGGGAAGCGTACTTCGTCGACGCCAATACGGTGCGCGTGGTCAACGGCGACAGCGCGCAGACGTATACGTTTAAAAACGCGATTCTGGCCACCGGTTCGCGTCCGATCGAGCTGCCGAACTTCAAGTTTTCCGGCCGCATTCTCGACTCGACCGGTGCGCTCAACCTCGGGGAAATCCCGAAATCGCTCGTTGTCATCGGCGGCGGCTACATCGGCATCGAACTCGGTACGGCTTACGCCAATTTTGGTGCGAAAGTGACGATTCTGGAAGGGGCCGGTGAGATTTTATCCGGCTTTGAAAAGCAAATGGTGTCCATCATTAAGCGCCGTCTGAAGAACAAAGGGGTCGAAGTTGTGACGAATGCGCTCGCAAAAGGAGCCGAAGAGCGTGCAGACGGCGTGACGGTCACGTATGAGGCGAACGGCGAAACGAAAACGATCGACGCCGACTATGTGTTGGTGACGGTCGGCCGCCGACCGAATACAGATGAACTTGGTCTTGAACAAATCGGCATCAAAATGACGAACCGCGGCTTGATTGAAGTGGACCAACAATGCCGGACAAGCGTGCCGAACATTTTCGCCATCGGCGACATCGTTCCAGGCCCGGCGCTCGCCCATAAAGCGTCGTATGAAGGGAAAGTGGCGGCGGAAGCCATCGCCGGCCATCCGTCGGTAGTGGATTACATCGCCATTCCGGCTGTAGTCTTCTCCGATCCAGAATGCGCCTCGGTCGGCTACTTTGAACAACAGGCGAAAGAGGAAGGCATCGACGTCATTACGGCGAAATTCCCGTTTGCCGCCAACGGCCGCGCTCTGTCACTCAACGATACGGACGGCTTCTTGAAGCTTGTCGTCCGCAAAGAAGACGGCGTTGTGATTGGAGCGCAAATCATCGGCCCGAACGCCTCGGATATGATCGCCGAGCTTGGGCTGGCCATTGAAGCCGGCATGACGGCGGAAGATATCGCCTTGACGATTCATGCCCATCCGACGCTTGGCGAAATCGCCATGGAAGCGGCGGAAGTGGCGCTTGGCACGCCGATTCATATCATTGCGAAGTAACGGAAAACGAAGGTGCCCCAAACACAGCGGGGCACCTTTTTCCTGCGGTGCAATAAGCAGGAAACATCATCCAGAAGCAAGATGATTGGCAGAAAAGAAATGAATCTGCGGCGGCAGCTGTATGTTCGCCTGTTGCTGCGCCCGGTCGACAGTCTTTTGTCCAAAGGAGCGGCCTGGTCCATTTCTTGTCCAATTTCCCATACTATTTTCCGCTCTCGCTTCATATCGTTATGGTAAAGAACAAGCGGGAGATGGAGTTGAAATGAAAGCTTACGTTGCATTTTTGATGCAGATGATGATTTGGAGCAGTTTCTCATTGATCGAGTGGCTGTCAGGAAGAGACCGCCTGTTTTTCCGCGGGCTGATGCTGTGCATCTTTATGTACATCGCGTTTTTGCTGGCCCGCCAGCTCGGCTTGGCGACGCGCAAGGCGGCGCTGACGACGATTGGGACGGCGGCGGTGTACTTTGCCGGTCAGCATGTCATTTGGCAGGCCGTTCAATAAAAAACAGCGGTCGAATGCCCGCTGTTTACGCGCTGCCAAACACCATCGTCCGGCCGCTGAACAAGTGCAGTTCACCGCCGAGCGTTTTCGCCAGCCATTTGCTGAATTCATTGGCCTTCCCTTTATCCCCATGCGTCGCCCCCGGCGGCAGTGCGATGTCAATGAATGTCTCTTCTCCAGCTGTTCGCACGGAAATCGCCATCCCTTTGTACAAACGGCCGTCGCCTTGCAAGTAGAGAACGGATTCGTGTATGCGGACCGTATACGGGAAAGCGGCCTGTTCATACGCCCAACCAAGCTGTTCCCCTGTCTTTTTGAGCGCCATCTGGTAGCGCTCGAGCAGCTGTTTGACGTCCTCGATGGTCATCGTTTTCCCCGCAGGCAGCTTTAGATCGGTGTTCATCATTCCTTCCCCTCCCACCATTTCCATTGCGTCTTTATCCTTATTGTACCATATGTTGGCGGACAATAAATGGAAAAAGAGCGGTTTCAAAAAAGTTCTTTTTTATTAAATGTGATATACAAATTAGGATTGACAATTGAAATGTGATATATTATTATGAAATCAACAAGCGAATTTATCATCACAAAGGGGTTTTGGGGATGGGCACGATCGTATGTCAAACGTGTGATGCGACGATTGCGTATTTCGAAGATGAAAAAGTGACAACGCTTTATGGGAAATGTGATGGCTGCGAGCATGACCATGAGGGCGGAGAAAAAGAATAAAACGGTCAAACCGATGGGGGAAAGGAACGGATAGAGGCGCGCATGTCGACAAGTCACATGCGCGCCGTTTATTTTGGCAAAAAAGCACAAGCCAGGCAAAACCGGCTTGTGCGATCAGCGGATCGGTTTATATTCCTTAATGACGCGCAACGTCTGCAGCGTGTCGTCTTCCGGCCCTTGGACAGGGAGGCCGGCAGCCAAGTTCGTCTCAATATACTTCAAGTTTTCTTCCGTGATGATTTCGCCTGGAATAAAAATTGGAATGCCAGGCGGATACACCATCACAAATTCGGCGATGATTCGGCCGGCCGATTCGTGAAACGGCACGACTTCCGTTTCGGCGTAAAACGCATCGCGCGGCGTCAAGGCTAAGGCCGGGATGTCCGGAAGGAGCACTTTCGGCTTGATCCCTTTCTCTGCCTGATGGCTGAACTGCTTCGACAAGCGGCGGAGCGCTTCAACGAGCAGGCTCGCCTCCCGTTCGGTATCGCCCGGGGTGATGATGCACAAAATGTTGTATAAATCGGAAAGCTCGACTTCAATGTTGTACGTTTCGCGCAGCCACCGTTCGACGTCATGGCCGGTCAGCCCGAGCTCTTTAACCGAAATGATGAGCTTTGTCGGATCGTAGTCGTACGTTGCTTCCGTGCCTAAAATCTCTTCGCCGACGCAGTACAAATATGGAATCTCGTTGATTTGCCGGCGCGTCCAGTCGGCGAGTCGAATGGCTTTGTCGATGAGTTCACGCCCTTTCGTCGCCAACTGTTTGCGGGCGACATCAAGCGAAGCGAGCAACAAGTACGACGTTGAAGTCGTCGTCAGCATGCTTAAAATCGCCTGCACGTGTTTCGCGGAGACGAGTCCTTCGCGCACATTCAAAATCGAGCTTTGCGTCAGCGATCCGCCGAGCTTATGGACGCTTGTCGCCGCCATATCGGCGCCCGCTTGCATCGCTGAGAGCGGCAAGTCCTCATGAAAATGAATGTGCACGCCGTGCGCTTCGTCGACAAGCACCGGAACGTTGTACGAGTGGGCGATATCGACGATTTTTTTCAAATCGCCGGCAATGCCAAAGTACGTCGGGTTGATGACGAGCACCCCTTTGGCGTCCGGGTGCTGGCGGAGCGCTTTTTCCACTGCTTGCGGCGTAATGCCATGGGAAATGCCAAGCTCCTTGTCGATTTCGGGATGAATGAAAATCGGCGTCGCTCCAGAAAAGACAATGGCCGACATGACCGATTTATGGACGTTGCGCGGCACGATGATTTTATCGCCCGGCCCGGCGACCGACATGACCATCGTCATGATGGCGCCGCTCGTTCCTTGCACGGAAAAAAACGTATAATCGGCGCCGAACGCTTCGGCAGCGAGCTCCTGCGCCCGTTTGATCATCCCTTTTGGATGGTGCAAGTCATCGAGCGGGCTGATGTTGATTAAATCAATCGCCAAGGCGTTGTCTCCGATGAAAGCGCGAAACTCCGGATCCATGCCGGCCCCTTTTTTATGGCCGGGAATGTGAAATTGAACCGGATTTTTTTTCATATGCTCCAACAAACCGGTAAACAATGGTGTCTCGAGTTGCGACAATGGTTTTTCACACCTCTTTATCTCGAGGATAAAACAAGTGCATTATAGCATGGATTTTTCCGTTTGCAAAGAAGAAATGAATGGACGCTGAAAAAGGAAAACAGCGGTTCAAGAGAGAAATAAAAGAAAGACAAAGCAAAAAGGGGGCGTTATCGAAATGAAATGGAGAACGAGGGTGACAGAGCTGCTCGGCATTACATATCCGATCATTCAAGGGGGGCTCGCTTACTTGGCGTACGCTGATTTGGCCGCAGCGGTCTCGAACGCCGGTGGGCTCGGACAAATTACGGCGATGTCGCTCGATGGACCGGAGCAACTGCGCGAGGAAATCCGCAAGGTGAAGGAAAAAACCGATCGGCCGTTCGGCGTCAATTTCGCCATTGGCCAGCACGGCCGCCCGTTTGCTCATATGCTTGAAGCAGCGCTTGATGAGGGGGTGCCGGTCGTTTCGGTCACCGGCGGCAATCCGGCGCCGTTTTTTGAACAATTGAAAGGAACGAACGTGAAAAAGCTCGTGCTCGTTGCCGCCGTCCGCCAGGCAGTGAAAGCAGAGGAGCTCGGTGCTGATGCGGTGATGGTCGTCGGTCAGGAAGGGGGCGGGCATCTCGGCAAATACGATACTGGCACGTTCGTCCTTATTCCGAAAGTCGTTGACTCCGTATCGATTCCGGTCATCGCCTCGGGCGGCATCGCCGATGGACGCGGGTTGATGGCGGCATTGGCGCTTGGAGCGGAAGGGATTGAGATGGGAACGCGGTTTATCGCCACGAAAGAATGCGTTCATGCTCATCCCGCATATAAAGAAATGATTCTCAACGCCACCGAAAACGATACGGTCATCATTAAACGGTCGCTCGGGGCGCCAGGGCGGGTGCTGGCCAACGCCTGGGCGGAAAAAATATTGGAAATCGAGCGCCAAGGCGGTACGTATGATGATTTAAAAGAATATATTAGCGGAGAAGCGAACCGGCGCTTCATTTACGAAGGAAAGGTGGACGAAGGATTCGCTTGGGCCGGGCAGGCGATCGGGCTCATTCACGACGTTCCGTCCGTCGCTGAGTTGTTTGCCCGCATGATGGAAGAGGCGGAACAAATTCGGCGCCGTTGGGCAAACTAACGGTGGAGGTGGAACAATGGGTTATTCCTATCCATTTTCCTACGACTGGTCAACACAAGAAATCATTGATGGTCATAGTTCCCCTGGGATTATCGCTGTGGTATCATTCGAGCCACAACGGAAGCGCGGTAGGTAAACGCACAAATTAGTTGCATACACCCCTTTTTCCACATAATATAATATAAAACAAAATGAAGCAGCACATTCGTGACGGGCGCCGGAAGTTTAGCGGATGATCGAGAAAGGGGTGCGGACGAATATGAAAAAAACCGCCAATTCGCTGAAGCGACCAGATGGAGACAAACGCATGGCGGTGTTGCGGCTCGAACTCGATTACGAATTAGCGACGCTGTACGAGGCCATGATGGAAAACGATGAAGAAAAGAAAAAAGAGTGCAAACGGCGGCTTGAAAAGCTGCGCCAAGAACTGATGCGCCTTCAAGTATGATTCTGATTCAAGGCGAACCATCTTTCCGGTTCGTTTTTTTCTTGAGCCGCATCCGCCCCCGTTCCGGTTGCGATCTATACATAACCGAAGGCAGGAGGAATCAATATGGCAGAAAAATGGGAAGAAATCGACCGATACGCCCGGCAATGGATCGACGAAGCAGGAAAGCGCATCCGCGCCTCGTTTGCCAAACAGCTGACGGTGGAAGCGAAAGAGAACCCGAACGACTTAGTGACGAATGTTGACCGCGCCATTGAGCAGTTTTTCGCCGAGCACATCCGTCGCCAGTTCCCTAGCCACCGCCTGTTGGGGGAAGAAGGATTTGGCGACCGGATCGATGCCTTGGACGGCGTTGTTTGGGTGATTGACCCGATCGACGGCACGATGAATTTCGTTCATCAGCGGCGCCATTTTGCTGTATCGATCGGCATTTTTGAAGATGGCATCGGGCAGCTCGGCTACGTGTATGACGTCGTGTTTGACGAACTGTATGCGGCGCAAAAAGGGCGGGGGGTGTTTTTGAACGGGGAGCCGCTCGGCCTCCTGCAGCCCGCGCCAGTGGCGGAGTCGATCATCGCCATCAACGGGACATGGCTCATGGAAAACAAGCGCCTCGACCATCGCCCGCTCATGAGGCTGGCGAAAGAGGCGCGCGGCACGCGCTCGTATGGTTCAGCGGCGCTTGAGCTCGCGTATGTTGCCGCCGGCCGTTTGGACGCCTACATTTCGCCGCGCCTGTCGCCGTGGGATTTCGCCGGCGGGATGATTTTGATTGAAGAAGCGGGCGGAATGGTGACGACCCTTGACGGGAAGCCGCTGGATCTGCTTGGCCGCAATTCGGTGCTTGCTGCGAAACCTGGGGTGCACGAAGAAATTTTGCGGCGCTATCTTCACGATTGATGAGGCGCGAGATCGCGAAAACGGGACAAGCATCCAGCTTGTCCCGTTTTTCAACGCGTCCGTTTTTTATGGGCGAACCCGGCGCCCATGGCGGCGATCAAGATGACCGTGGAAGCGGCGATGCCGATCAAACTTTGCTCGGCGATGAAGACGCCGATCGCCATGATGGCGGCGACGGCAAGAATGGCGAGCAACAGCGGTACAGGCTCGATCCGTTTCATCCTATTTCGCGCAGGAGACTCCCACTTCAACGACCAAAGGGAGTAAGTGGGAGAGGAATGCGCGTTCCCCCTTTCTTTTGTATATGATAGAATAAAGGCGTGGAGAAAACCGTTCAATAAAGGCACTCCAATAGCTGCTACTCGATGTATGGAGTTGGTTGCAGGAAACGTTGCAACCGTCAAACATCGAGCGTAGGTCCGTCTGTTGTGTGTGGAAGCCAAGTACTGCCAACAGACACACCGAGAGAATCGGCAACGATGCAGGCATGACCTGCGTCGTTGGGCAGTCGTCAACCTGCCCCCTGATGCAACCCCAAGTCAAGGAAGGAGGACGAAGTCCGTTTGCACTTCTGGGGAGTGGCAAGCCCCCACTTCAAGCGTTCGCGAAGTGGGGGTAGTTGACTGGGTTGACTCCTTTCTGGCAAAGTGGGCGTCTTTTTCTAGTGTACAGGAAAACATGCCGATTTTCTATCGGTTGTGATATAATAGACAAGCAGTTTGCCGAACAGGAGTGACCGACATTGACGAACAAACGAATCGATCTCCGCAATATCGCGATCATCGCTCACGTCGACCATGGGAAAACGACGCTCGTTGATCAGCTGCTTCGGCAGTCAGGGACGTTCCGCGAAAACGAACAAGTCGCGGAGCGGGCGCTTGACCGCAACGATCTGGAGCGGGAGCGCGGCATTACGATTTTGGCCAAAAACACGGCTGTCTTGTATAAAGGAACGCGCATCAACATTTTGGATACGCCGGGACACGCTGATTTCGGGGGGGAAGTGGAGCGGATCATGCGCCTTGTCGACGGCGTCTTGCTTGTTGTCGATGCGTATGAAGGCTGCATGCCGCAGACGCGGTTTGTGCTCAAAAAAGCGCTTGAGCAGCAGCTTGTGCCGATCGTCGTCGTCAACAAAATCGACCGCGAATTTGCTCGGCCGGCGGAAGTCGTTGATGAGGTGCTCGACCTGTTTATCGAACTTGGTGCTTCTGAGGAGCAGCTCGAGTTTCCAGTCGTGTACACATCGGCGCTGCGCGGGACGGCAAGCCTCGATCCGGATCGCCAGGACGGTGACATGACCGCCTTGTTTGAGACGATCATCGAGCATATTCCGGCGCCGGCGGACAACCGCAACGAACCGTTGCAGTTTCAAGTGGCGTTGCTCGACTATAATGAATATGTCGGACGCATCGGCATCGGCCGCATTTTCCGCGGCACGATGAAAACAGGCCAGCAAGTCGCTCTTTTAAAGCGCGACGGTGCCGTCAAGATGTTTCGTGTCACGAAGCTGTTTGGTTTTATTGGGTTGAAGCGGATTGAGATTGAAGAAGCGCACGCTGGCGACATCGTCGCGGTCGCCGGGATGGAGGACATCAATGTCGGTGAAACGGTTTGCCCGCCCGATCATCAAGAGCCGCTGCCGCCGCTTCGCATCGATGAGCCGACGCTCAAAATGACGTTTCTCGTCAACAACAGCCCGTTTGCGGGGCGCGAAGGCAAATACGTGACGGCGAGAAAGCTGGAGGAGCGGCTTCGCACCCAGCTGGAGACGGATGTCAGTCTGCGCGTTGAGCCGACCGAGTCGCCGGATGCGTGGATTGTCTCCGGCCGCGGGGAGCTTCATTTGGCGATTTTGATTGAAAGCATGCGCCGCGAAGGATACGAACTGCAAGTATCGAAGCCGGAAGTCATTCTAAAAGAGATTGACGGTGTCACGTGCGAGCCGATCGAGCGGGTCGTCATGGACATCCCGGAGGAATATACGGGAGCGATCATGGAGTCGCTCGGCAGCCGCAAGGGCGAGCTCGTCGATATGGTGCACGGCGACAACGGGCAAGTGCGTCTCGTCTTCCTTGTGCCGTCGCGTGGCTTGATCGGCTATCGGAGTGAATTTATGTCGTTGACGCGCGGATATGGAATTTTAAACCATTCGTTTGACCATTATGCCCCCGTGCAGCCTGGCGCAATCGGCGGCCGCCGCCAAGGGGTGCTCGTCTCGATGGAAACCGGAAAGGCGACGGCTTACAGCATCATGCAACTTGAGGATCGCGGCACCATTTTTGTTGAGCCGGGCACTGAGGTGTACGAAGGGATGATCGTCGGCGAGCATAACCGCGAAAACGACCTGGTCGTCAACATTTGCCGCGAAAAACATGTCACCAACATGCGTTCATCGACGAAAGAACAGACGGTGACGATGAAAAAGCCGCGTCTGTTGACGCTTGAAGAAGCGCTCGAGTATTTGAATGATGATGAATATTGTGAAGTGACGCCAGCCTCGATCCGGTTGCGCAAAAAAATCTTGAATAAAAGCGAGCGTGAAAAGGCGGAGAAGAAAAAGAAAGCGGTTGAGCAGGCGAAATAGCCGGAAGCGCCATGCGCGCGTCTTTGGTTTGCGAACAATCGAAAACGCCTTGGAGAAGGGCGCTATTAGGATGAACGGGAGGGGAATGGTGTGAATGTGCTCGAACGGCTCACGTTTTTCGCCTCGCTTTATAAGGTGCACGATCATCCCGAGCGCGGTATGTGGCTATTGTATGTGACAGTGTTGCTGCTTGCTGCGCTTGTGTATCGACTCGGCTTTGCCCGGCGCCTGCCGCTGTTGAAAAACGTCATCATTTACGTTTTGCTGGCGCTTGGCTGCACGGTTTTGACCTTTTTTGCTGTCTTTTTGCCGGTGGCAGAAGGATTGGCCGTCGCCGCCCTCGTATTAATCATTTATAAAGTGCGCCTGAAGCAGGCGAAAGAGGGAGAAAAGTCATGAAATCCGTGCAGGATGCCCTTTATAACTGGCTGACGATCCACATCGTCGCCAAAGCCCGTCCGCACGATGCGGCGGCGCGCGATACGGCCTCGTTTTTCCGCGCCATCTTGGAAAACGACTTTGGTGTGACGGCCGTAGACGCCGTCAAAGATGAAACGAATGGGCAATACATCGTCGAATATGTGCGCGGCGGGGAAACAAGGGCGGCGTGTTTCCCGCTTGAGCTGGCTGAGGCGATGTGGCGGCAGATCGAAGCCGAACCGGAAAAGTATGGATGATGACAACCAAAAAGGCGCGGAAAAGCGATCGCTCTTCCGCACCGTTTTTTTTTGCGGGATCACCAATCATCGTCTGCGCGGCGGCCGCGATAGAAGCGGAACTTTCCTGTTGCCAGCCGCTGTTTCGTTTTTTCGGTGATGCGGTCGTGGCATTCGCGGCACATGTACGTGTGGATCGGGCGGTTGCGCAGCCGCTTGGCGAGCGGCGATTCATCGTCGATCGTATCGATTTGGTCGCAAAGCACGCATTTGACTCTCATTGTTCACCTCAATACATCCAAACGCGAAATGGTAGAGTGTTCTTTCGTTCCCATTATACCACATTTCCCGCCATCGTTTGTTGATTCAAATGCATTTCACTCCCGCTTTCCTCGGAAATGAGCCGCGCTTTCTGTTCCATTATAACCCACACAGAAACCGTTTATCGATTTAAATGTTCATTCGATTGCTTGTTTTGCTGTTCGTTCAGTTGCCGCTCCTCCCGTTCGTTCAGCTGTCCGTCATTTTCTTCGGTCGGCTTCGGCGTCGTTTCAAATAGGTCGCTTGGCACTTCCGGCATCACTCGTCCGACGATGTCGGCGATTTCGTTCATGAACGCTTGCACCGGCCTCCCCTCATCGATTTGCCGGCCGATGTTGCGCACGCGGGTGTAAAGATCTGGGTCAGCGACAATAATAGCGTTCGCACCGTACGGATCTTTTTGCAATGCTTCGGCGACGGAATATTTGATGGTGCCGACGCGTGAGGCATCCATATTGGCGCCGACGTCAATGCCGACGATGGCATATTTGCCGACGACGATCGCGGCGGCATTGTGAACGTTTGGAACACGGTCGGCGATTTCTGCAAGCCGGCGGGCGATCTCTTGCCCGGATTTGTTCTCGACGCGTTCATCGACCGTATTTTTGACGCGCACGAGTGAACGATTGGGCTCGTTCGCTTCATGATCGTTTCCAAACGTGCAGCCGCTGAAAATCAAAAGGGGAAGGAAGAAAACGGCGAGCCAGCAGTTTCTCTTCATAATGGGCCACCTCGACTTTTTTTCTTTAGTTTGCAAATGTCCTTCTATCTTTATACATGTTTTCATATGTTGTATTACAGCCATTCCCATCCAACGGAAAAACGTGAAAAACTCACATGGGGGGAAGCGGAATTTGGGAAAAAAAATTTACGTGCTCGATACGAACGTGCTGTTGCAAGATCCGTATTCGATTTTCGCGTTTGAGGATAATGAGGTCGTCATTCCAGCGGTCGTGCTTGAGGAAGTGGATTCGAAAAAGCGGTATATGGATGAAATTGGTAGAAATGCCCGCCAAGTGTCAAAGCTCATCGACCGTCTGCGCGAAAACGGCAAGCTGCATGAAAAAATTCCGCTTGAAAACGGAGGGGCGCTGCGCATTGAGTTGAACCATCGTTCGTTTCATCAACTGCAAGAAATTTTTGTCGAAAAAACAAATGACAACCGCATTCTGGCGGTGGCGAAAAATTTATCGCTTGAAGAGCAGGCGAAGGAAGATGGACGCTCCGTCATTTTGGTGAGCAAAGATGCGCTCGTGCGCGTCAAAGCGGATGCCATCGGGCTGCAGGCAGAAGACTTTTTAAGCGACCGCGTCGTTGATGTCGACCATATTTACAGCGGATTTTTGGAGCTGTACATAGGAAAGGACCACCTGCAGCGGTTTTACGACAAAGGGGAGCTCGTGCTCGCCGATATCGCCGACCACCCGTTTTATCCGAACCAGTTCATTATTATGAAAGACGCGTTTGGCAGCTCGGCGTCAGCGATTGGCATTGTCGACCAAAACGGCAAAAAAGTGAAAAAGCTCATCTTCCATCACGAACATATATGGGGCATTCGCCCGCGCAACGTGCAGCAGACAATGGCGTTTGAGCTTCTCATGCGCGACGACATTCCGCTTGTGACGCTAATCGGCAAAGCCGGAACGGGCAAGACGCTGCTTGCCCTTGCCGCGGGGTTGATGCAAACGGAAGATTTGCGCACATACAAAAAATTGCTCGTCGCTCGGCCGATTGTGCCGATGGGGAAAGATCTCGGCTTTCTGCCGGGGGAAAAGGAAGAAAAGCTGCGCCCGTGGATGCAGCCGATTTTTGACAACTTGGAATACTTGTTCAACACGAAAAAACCGGGGGAGCTCGATGCGATTTTAGCCGGCATGAGCTCGATTGAAGTGGAGGCGCTCACGTACATCCGCGGCCGGAGCCTGCCGGAGCAGTTTATCATCATTGATGAGGCGCAAAATTTAACGAAGCATGAAGTGAAGACGATTTTGACGCGCGTCGGGGAGAAAAGCAAAATTATTTTAATGGGCGATCCGGAACAGATCGACCATCCGTATTTGGATGAATATAACAACGGGTTGACGTACGTCGTCGAAAAGTTTAAAGACCAAAAAATCGCCGGTCATATCCGGCTCGTCAAAGGGGAGCGTTCGGCGCTCGCCCAGCTTGCCGCTGATTTGCTGTAGCTAGGCGTTCCTCAGAGCATCCGCCGTTAAAGAACGGGTGCCAGGCGCGCGGCCCGCCGCCACGAACGTTTCGAAAGGCGCCCGCCGCCTGGGGCGCTGCGGAAAACATCTAGGTTCCAAGCGCTTGAGGCGGTTGAAGGCGTCAAAACCTCAAACACCGGGCCGCCCCTTCATGGGGCGGCCGGTCATCGGACGACGAGCCGACGCACATGAGTAATCGGCGCCTCACGGTTGGAGCCGTCGCCAAAATAAATGTGCACCGGACCGTCGTCGCGTAGCGGTTTTCCGTTTTGGGAAAAAGCGAAAATCAGGTCGTACGCCTTTTCCAGAGGGATCACGGTTTCTCCATGTTCCGTCTCAATGACAAGTTCAGACGCGTCTTCATGCGGCTCAGCGTTTCGCAAAAATGGGGCGAACGGCATGCCGAACGAGCCGGTGATGATTTTCTCCTTCAAAAAGCGCCGCTCCGTTTTCAACGTCGGCGGAAAAACCGCGCCCTCTTGAATTTCCCGGTCCCAAAATGCCGACAGCTTTTTGATTTCCTCGTCCTCTTGCTCCGCTTCCGTCGGCTGTGGAGCCGGCTCCGAAAAATACGCATCCATGTCCACTTTCCGGTCGTCGAAAATCCAGACGCCGGGGTCAAGCGTGATCGTAAACTTCACCTTTCCTGTCAGCACAATAATATCGTTCATGAAACACCTCTCCTCTGCATGTTCCCACCGTTTTTAGTATAATAATAATGAAAGAGCTTGTCATGTTCTAGGCCCGGTTGCTGTCAACGGTTTCAACTTGCAAAATGGCTTGTTTCACGTTAAGATGTAAAGAAGGATAGGGGAGAGAACGGAGGGATCGATGTGACGGACGAATCGATGAGCTATCGGGAGAAGGCGTACGCGCTTTTACAAGCGGATGCAGAGAAAATCATCCAACTCATCCGCGTGCAAATGGACCATTTGACGATGCCGCAATGTCCGGTGTATGAAGAAGTGCTTGACACGCAAATGTTCGGTTTGTCACGGGAAATTGATTTTGCAGTGCGCCTCGGGCTTGTGGAAGCGAAAGACGGAAAAGCGCTCCTTGACCGGCTTGAGCGCGAACTTTCCGCGTTGCACGAGGCCGTGGCCAAAAAGCGCGTGCGATAAGAAGATAAGAATATAAGGCAACTCAAACGATTGGCGCGCCATCGTTTGAGTTTTTCTGTTTTTCGGCAGGAAAACAGCGCGCCGCTGCGAATGATTTTAAGTACATACATGTTCACAGGGAAGAGGAACGATGGAACGACAATTATGGAAAAAAGTATTGAAGTGCTATGATTATCCGCTGATCGCCGCGGTCATCATGCTGTCGTTGTTCGGATTGATTATGGTGTACAGCTCGAGCATGGTCACCGCTGTCATCCGCTTTGAAGTGCCAAGCGACTATTTTTACGAGCGGCAAAAACTGTGGCTGATTGCCGGATTCATCGCGTTCGCCATTATGATGGCGATTCCGTATAAAGTGTGGCGGGCGGAGCGATGGGTGAAACTCGTCTTTTTTGCTTCTCCATTGATGCTGATCGCCGTCGCTTTTCTCGGCCATACGGCCAACAACGCAACAAGCTGGTTTCGCGTCGGGGCGCTTTCGATCCAACCGGCGGAGCTCGCGAAGCTCGGTCTGATTTTATACTTGGCCGCAGCGTTCGCCAACAAGCGGAAGCGGCTGGCCGAGCCGGCGAAAAGCAATTTGTTCCCCATTTATTATACATTGGTGATTTGTTTCCTGATTGCCATACAGCCTGACTTCGGAACGGCGGCGATCGTGTTTGCCATCGCGATGTGCATCATTGTTTCGTCCGGTTTGCGCCTCGTGTTGCTTCTAAAGCAGCTGCTTTTTTTTACATTGATCGGGACGGTGCTGTCACCGTTTTGGCTCCCGGTTGCGGGCAAAAAAATTTTTTCTCCTGAACGGGTATCGCGTCTTTACAGCTTTTTGGATCCCTTTCAATACGCAAACGGCGATGGCTACCAGCTCGTGAATTCGTATTTGGCGATCGGGCTTGGCGGGCTGAAAGGAGTGGGGCTTGGCAAAGGCATTCAAAAATACGGCTACCTGCCAGAGTCGCACACCGATTTTATTATGGCGGTCATCGCCGAAGAGCTCGGATTATTCGGTGTAGCGTTCACGCTTGGGTTATTGGCGTTTATCGTGCTGCGCGGGCTTTGGATTGCCCGCCGCTCCCACGATGCGTTTGGGAGCCTGCTTGCGATCGGCATCTCCGTCATGATCGGCTTTCAAACGTTCATTAACGTTGGTGGGGTCGTTGGCCTTATTCCGATTACAGGGGTGCCGCTGCCGCTCGTCAGCTATGGGGGAACGTCGCTTGTCCTGACCATGGCTTCGCTCGGTCTTTTGGTGAACATTTCGATGTTTGCAAAGTACGAACAACGGTATAAAAAAGCGGAAAAAACGATGGTCAGCAAACAGAAAAGAGGTCTGACTTTTTAGAAAGTGTATTTACAAATCGGCAAAACTTTTATACTTTTATTAAATAAAGGAGGAGGGACAGAATGAGGACAAGACGAATTCGCAAAGTGCTGGCAGCCAACCGGGGAGAGATCGCCATTCGCGTTTTCCGCGCCTGCACGGAGCTTGATATCCGCACCGTGGCGATTTATTCGAAGGAAGACGCCGGATCGTACCACCGCTACAAAGCGGATGAGGCGTATTTAGTCGGGGAAGGGAAAAAGCCGATCGAAGCCTACTTGGACATCGAAGGCATCATTGAGATCGCCAAAGCCCACGATGTCGATGCCATCCACCCGGGTTATGGGTTTTTGTCGGAAAACATTCAATTTGCCAAACGGTGCCGCGAAGAGGGGATTATTTTCATCGGCCCGAACGAAGAACATTTGGATATGTTCGGCGATAAAGTGAAAGCGCGCCATGCGGCCATGAAGGCGGGCATTCCGGTCATCCCGGGCAGCGATGGACCGGTCGGCGGCCTTGAAGACGTCGTCCGTTTTGCTGAGACGCACGGATACCCGATCATCATTAAAGCGGCGCTTGGCGGCGGCGGCCGGGGCATGCGCATCGTCCGCTCGAAGTCGGAAGTGAAGGAAGCGTTTGAGCGGGCTAAGTCGGAAGCGAAAGCGGCGTTTGGCAGCGATGACGTTTATGTTGAAAAGCTGATCGAAAAGCCGAAGCATATTGAAGTGCAAATTTTGGGCGACCACGAAGGAAACATCGTTCACCTTTATGAACGCGACTGCTCGGTGCAGCGCCGCCATCAAAAAGTCGTGGAAGTCGCGCCGAGCGTCTCGTTGTCGGACGAGCTGCGCGAGCGCATTTGCGAGGCGGCGGTCCGGCTCATGAGAAGCGTCGGCTACGTCAACGCTGGCACGGTTGAGTTTCTCGTCTCCGGAGATGAGTTTTATTTCATCGAAGTCAATCCGCGCATTCAAGTTGAGCATACGATCACCGAAATGATCACCGGGATTGACATCGTCCAGTCGCAAATTTTAATCGCCGACGGATTTTCGCTCCACAGCCCGGAAGTCGGCATTCCAAAGCAGGAAGACATCCGCATCAACGGCTACGCCATTCAGTCGCGGGTGACGACGGAAGACCCGCTCAACAACTTTATGCCGGATACGGGAAAAATTATGGCGTACCGTTCCGGCGGCGGTTTTGGCGTGCGCTTGGACGCCGGCAATGGCTTCCAAGGGGCGGTCATTACGCCGTATTACGATTCGCTGCTCGTGAAAGTGTCGACATGGGCGTTGACGTTTGAGCAGGCGGCAAGAAAAATGCTGCGCAACTTGCGCGAATTCCGCATCCGCGGCATTAAAACGAACATTCCGTTTTTGGAAAACGTCGTTCAGCATCCGAAATTTTTGTCGGGGGAATACGATACGTCATTTATCGATACGACGCCGGAATTGTTTGTATTCCCGCGCCGAAAAGACCGCGGGACGAAAATGCTGACGTACATCGGCACCGTGACGGTCAACGGCTTCCCTGGCATCGGCAAAAAGAAAAAGCCGGTGTTTGACAAACCGCGCGTGCCGAAGGTGAGCCAAACGGAACCGATCCCAGCGGGAACGAAGCAAATGTTGGATGAACGCGGACCTGAAGGGCTTGTTCGCTGGATCCAAGAGCAGCCGCGCGTGCTCTTGACCGATACGACGTTCCGTGACGCTCATCAGTCGTTGTTGGCGACCCGCGTCCGCACGATCGACTTGTTGCGGATCGCTGAGCCGACGGCGCGTTTGCTGCCCAACTTATTCTCGCTTGAGATGTGGGGCGGGGCGACGTTTGATGTGGCGTACCGCTTTTTGAAGGAGGATCCGTGGGACCGCCTCCTGAAGCTGCGCGAGCGCATTCCAAACGTGCTGTTCCAGATGCTGCTTCGGTCGGCCAACGCCGTGGGGTATAAAAACTATCCCGACAACGTCATCCGCGAGTTCGTCGACAAATCAGCGCAAGCCGGCATTGATGTGTTCCGCATTTTCGACAGCCTAAACTGGGTGAAAGGGATGACGGTGGCGATCGATGCCGTCCGGCAAAGCGGCAAAATCGCCGAGGCGGCTATTTGCTATACGGGCGATATTTTAGACCCGAATCGGCCGAAGTACAATTTGGATTATTACAAAGCCTTGGCGAAAGAGCTCGAGCAAGCCGGAGCGCACATTTTAGGCATTAAGGATATGGCTGGTCTGTTGAAGCCGCAGGCGGCGTACGTGCTCATTTCCGCGCTTAAGGAGACGGTCAGCATTCCGATCCATTTGCATACGCACGATACGAGCGGCAACGGTATTTACACGTACGCCAAAGCGATCGAAGCCGGCGTCGATATCGTCGATGTCGCCGTCAGCTCGATGGCCGGCTTGACGTCGCAGCCGAGCGCCAATACGCTCTACTATGCCCTTGAAGGAACGGAGCGGGCGCCGGAGGTTGATATTTACGGCCTTGAGCAGTTGGCCCGCTATTGGGAAGACGTGCGCAAATTTTATCAAGAGTTTGAAAGCGGCATGAACGCGCCGCATACGGAAGTATACATGCATGAGATGCCAGGCGGCCAGTACAGCAACCTGCAACAGCAGGCGAAAGCGGTCGGCCTCGGCGATCGGTGGGATGAAGTGAAAGAAATGTACCGCCGCGTCAACGACTTGTTCGGCGACATCGTCAAAGTGACGCCATCATCGAAAGTCGTCGGCGACATGGCGCTTTACATGGTGCAAAACAATTTGACGGAGCAAGACATTTTTGAACGCGGCGAAACGCTTAATTTCCCAGACTCGGTCGTGGAGTTTTTCGAAGGCTATTTAGGCCAGCCGCATGGCGGGTTTCCGAAAGAGTTGCAACGCATTATTTTGAAAGGGCGCGAACCGATCACCGTTCGCCCGGGCGAGCTGCTTGAGCCGGTTGATTTCGAGCAAATCAAGCGGGAGCTGTATGACAAGCTCGGCCGCGAAGTGACCGACTTTGACGCCATTGCCTATGCGCTTTATCCGAAAGTGTTTTTGGAATATGCCGAAACGGTCGAAAAATACGGCGATATTTCCGTGCTCGATACACCGACGTTCCTGTACGGCATGCGCCTCGGCGAGGAAATTGAAGTGGAGATTGAGCGTGGGAAAACACTCATCGTCAAACTCGTCTCCATCGGCCAGCCTCAGGCGGACGGCACACGCGTCGTTTACTTCGAGCTGAACGGCCAGCCGCGCGAAGTCATCATCCGCGATGAAAGCATCAAAGCGGCCGTTGCTGAGCGCATCAAGGCCGATCGGACGAATCCGAACCACATTGCCGCCACGATGCCGGGCACGGTGGTGAAAGTGCTCGTGGAGAAAGGGGAAAAAGTCGACAAAGGCGACCATTTGATGGTAACGGAAGCCATGAAGATGGAAACGACGGTGCAGGCGCCGTTTGCCGGCATTGTCAAAGACATTTACGTCAAAAGCGGCGACGCCATTCAGGCGGGCGATTTGCTGATTGAGCTGTCCAAATGAAACGGTCTATACCGAACAAAAAAAGGGGTGCCCAAGTTTTGGCGGGCATCCCTTTTTGTTTGCGGATGGATGGCCGTCATTTCAACGTGGCCGGCGCCGCTTCCTCGGCTGAGTGGTCGGCGGCTTTTACCGGCGCCCGGCGGGTGCGGAGCGCCAAGAGCAATAAATAGCTGAGCACGCCGAACAGGCAGGAAATGAAAAAGGCATGCGCCAAGGCAATGTATAAATTCAGCTGCGTAAAAACGACAAGCGCTCCGGTTGTCATTTGCGCGAGCACGAGCAAAAGAGCGATGAGCCATCCGTAGTAGATGACCGGCTGTTCGCGATAATGACGCACAGCGTGTATGGCGGCAGCAGCGATCCAAATGATGATGACAAGAGCGGCCAATCGATGACCCATCTGCACCCATTCATGAAACTGAGCCGGGAGGAGGCGCGTTTTCGCGCAAAGCGGCCAGCTCGGACAGGCGAGGCTGGCGTTCGTATGGCGCACGAGCGCCCCGGTGTAGACGACGATGTATGAGTATATGGTGATGCCGTAAATATGAAACCGCATTTTGCCGTCAAGCGAAAGGGAAGCGGCGGAAAACGTTTTGTCGATTTCAAAAATCAATAGCGTCAACAGCAGCACAGCGGCAAACGAAATGAGCGAAATGCCGAAATGCAAGGCGAGGACGAAATCGGACTGCCCCCACACGACCGCGGCGGCGCCGATCAGCCCTTGCAAGACGAGAAAGACAAACGATATGACAGCTAAAAACTTTGTCTCCCGCACATGGCCAATGGCTCTCCACGCCCAGATGGAAAGGATGAGCACCATGATGCCGGCAAAGCCGGAAACGAGTCGATGGCTCAGCTCGATGATGAGCTCAGGCGTAATCTGATCCGGCACCCATTGGCCGTTGCACAGCGGCCATGATCGGCCGCACCCCATGCCGGAGCCGGTTTTGGTCACAAGCGCTCCACCAATTAAAACAAACAACATTGCCAACGTGGTTGCCGAGGCAAACCATTTCAGTGAACGTTGCAAAATCTTCACCTTCTTGTATTGAGAAACTGTGATTTTGTCCATATTAGTAAAGTGATGGATTTTATTGCAGCCAACCGTGCTGCCAAGCCAAATCTATTTTACACGATGGCGGCCGGAAACACAAAATGACGTTTGCATATTGAATAAGTCGATTAAGTTTGCTAGAAATATTAATGGGACAAGCGAATGAGCCGTTTTGGGTGCGCGCATTCAAAAATTTGACACAAATTATTCAAAAAAAGTTCACATGATGAGGAAAAAATGTGATTTAATATAAAGAGGAAACAGCCCGTTTTGGCTATTTGGCGTTGGAAAGAATTTCAGGCAACATCACGGCGCCGGCCGGGCAAGGAGCGGCGCAGCGAGGAGGAACAGGAGACATGGCCGAATTGAAAGCGGTGCACCAGGATGCGGCCGATGCCGGTCATCGCTCGCATGTGAGCGTCAAGACAGTTTGGAGAGAGTTATCGTCTGTTGTGAAAATCGGAATCGTCAATTCGAATTTGATTACGACGTTCGCCGGGATGTGGCTGGCGTTTTATTTTACTGGGGAACACTTTTTGGAGAACCTGCATCTTGTTTTTTTCACGCTGTTTGGGGCAGCGCTTGTCATCGCGGGTTCATGTGCGATCAACAACTACATTGACCGCGACATTGATCAATATATGGAGCGAACGAAAGCACGCCCGACCGTCACCGGGACGATGGATCCGCGGCGGGTGCTTTGGCTTGGGATTGGTCTTGTCGCAATCGGCGAGATGAGCCTGCTTATGACAACGGTTACGGCTGCTGTCGTTGGATTGATCGGTATGGTGACATACGTCTTTTTATATACGCTTTGGACGAAGCGCCATTACACGATCAACACCGTTGTCGGCAGCATTTCCGGCGCGGTGCCGCCGGTGATCGGCTGGACGGCGGTTGATCCGGATTTCCATATTGTTCCGTTCATCCTGTTTTTAATCATGTTTTTGTGGCAGCCGCCGCACTTTTTGGCGTTGGCGATGAAGCGGTGTGAAGAATACCGCACCGCCGGCATCCCGATGCTGCCGGTCGTCCATGGATTCGCCATGACGAAGCGGCAAATCATCGTTTGGGTGGCGTGTTTGCTGCCGTTGCCGTTTTACTTGTTCTCGCTTGGTGTTCCATTTTTAGTCGTGGCCACGCTGCTCAATGTCGGCTGGCTGCTGCTGGGATTGGCGGGTTTGAAAATGAAAGATGACATCAAATGGGCGAAGTGGATGTTCGTCTATTCGCTCAACTATTTGACCATTTTGTTCGTGGCAATGGTCATCGCTACGATTTGGTGAGCAGGTTAAAATTCTTTCTTTGTGAAAGAATTGACATACACATTTATCCATCAAAGGAAAGAGGGGTTTGATTAGGCTATGAACAAGGGGCTCTGTAACTGGCGCTTATTTTCCCTGTTCGGGATGATGGCGCTGTTGCTCGCCGGCTGCGGCAAGCCGTTTTTATCGACGCTCCAGCCCGCCGGTGAAGTAGCGGACATGCAGTATTCACTCATGTTGTTGAGCACATCGATCATGGTGCTCGTCATTGTCGTCGTGGCGATCATCTTCGTTTACGTTGTCATCCGCTTCCGGCGGCGCAAGGGGGAAGAAAACAAAATCCCGAAGCAAGTGGAAGGAAGTCATAAGCTGGAAATTATTTGGACTGTCATTCCGATCATCCTCTTGCTCATTTTGGCTGTGCCGACGGTATTGACTACATTTAAACTCGCCGATGTCAAGGCGATGAACGACAAAAAACGCGATAAGAATACAGTTGTCGTCAATGTTCGCGCCAACCAATACTGGTGGGAGTTTGAATATCCAGATTACGGCATTATCACGAGCCAAGACTTGGTTGTGCCGACGAATGAAAAAGTGTATTTCAACTTGATTGCGTCGGATGTCAAACATTCGTTCTGGATTCCGCCGGTCGGCGGCAAAATGGATACGAACACGGACAACAAAAACCAATTTTGGCTTGTTTTTGATCAAAAAGCGACCGATAAGGCCGGCGGCGTCTTTTACGGCAAATGTGCGGAGCTTTGCGGTCCGTCCCATGCGCTGATGGATTTTAAAGTTCGGCCGTTGCCGCGCGACCAGTTTGACGCGTGGGTGAAAAAGATGCAAAACGCGAAAAAACCGGTTGTGACGGATCCGGTTGCCAAACAAGGCGAGGCGATTTTCAATAAAAGCTGTATTGGCTGCCATGCGGTGACGCCTGTGGACAAGCGTCCGGAACAGGCACGCACAGCGCCGAACTTGGCGGATTTTGGCGATCGCGAACGAATCGCCGGTATTTTGGAGCATAACGAAGAAAATCTGAAAAAATGGCTGAGAGACCCGAACAGCGTGAAGCCTGGAAATAAAATGGCGGGTACATATGGCCACTTGACGGAAGAGCAAATTGACGCATTGGCGAAATATTTGATGAGCTTAAAAGTGGAATAAAGCATGCGAAGGGGGTTTTACCGTGAGTACGATCGCGCGCAAAAAGGGTGTCGGCGCCGTTTTATGGGATTACTTGACAACGGTCGACCATAAAAAAATCGCCCATCTGTACTTGATTTCCGGCGGGTTTTTCTTCCTGCTCGGCGGTCTTGAGGCGTTGTTCATCCGCATTCAGCTCGCGAAGCCGAACAACGATTTCCTTGTCGGCGGGTTGTATAACGAAGTGTTGACGATGCACGGAACGACGATGATTTTCTTGGCTGCCATGCCGCTTATTTTCGCCTTTATGAACGCAGTTGTGCCGCTGCAGATCGGCGCGCGCGACGTCGCGTTCCCGTTCTTGAACGCGCTCGGATTTTGGCTCTTTTTCTTCGGCGGCCTGTTTTTAAACTGTTCGTGGTTTTTAGGCGGCGCGCCGGACGCCGGTTGGACGTCGTATGCGTCGCTGTCGCTTGACTCAAAAGCGCATCATGGCATCGACTTTTATACGCTCGGGCTGCAAATTTCCGGCTTCGGAACGATCATGGGTGCCATTAACTTTCTTGTGACGATCATCAACATGCGCGCCCCGGGCATGACATTTATGCGCATGCCGATGTTCACGTGGGCGACGTTTGTGGCGTCGGCGCTTATCTTGTTTGCGTTCCCGCCGCTGACGGTCGGCTTGATTTTCATGATGATGGACCGCTTGTTCGGCGGCAACTTCTTTAACCCAGCTGCCGGCGGCAATACGATCATTTGGGAGCACTTGTTCTGGGTATTCGGCCATCCGGAAGTCTACATTCTTGTTTTGCCGGCGTTCGGCATTTTCTCGGAAATTTTTGCGACGTTCTCGCGCAAGCGGCTGTTCGGCTATTCGTCAATGGTGTTTGCGACCGTGCTCATCGCGTTCTTAGGGTTCATGGTATGGGCGCACCATATGTTCACGGTCGGGATGGGGCCGATTGCGAACGCCATCTTTGCGGTGGCAACGATGACGATCGCCGTTCCAACAGGAGTCAAAATTTTTAACTGGCTGTTTACCATGTGGGGCGGAAGCATCAAGTTTACGACGCCGATGTACTATGCGGTCGCCTTCATCCCGTCGTTCGTCATGGGCGGGGTGACCGGGGTCATGTTGGCGGCGGCGGCCGCAGACTACCAATACCATGACAGCTATTTCGTTGTCGCGCACTTCCATTACGTCATTGTCGGCGGGGTTGTGTTCGCTCTGCTCGCGGGCACGCATTACTGGTGGCCGAAAATGTTTGGCCGCATGTTGAACGAAACGCTTGGCAAAATTACGTTCTGGCTGTTCTTTATCGGGTTCCATTTAACGTTCTTTATTCAGCACTTCCTTGGTTTGACAGGGATGCCGCGGCGCGTGTTTACGTATTTGCCGAACCAAGGATGGGAGACAGGGAACTTCGTCAGCACGGTCGGTGCGTTCTTTATGGCGGCTGCCACGATTATTTTACTTATTAACATTGTGGTAACGACAGCAAAAGGCGAAAAAGTGCCGGGCGATGCGTGGGGCGACGGCCGCACGCTCGAATGGGCGATCGCTTCGCCGCCGCCGGTGTACAACTTTGCGCAAACACCGCTTGTCCGCGGCTTGGATGCTTTCTGGCTCGAAAAAATGGAAGGCAAAAAAGAATTGACGCCAGCCGAACCGCTTGGCGACATCCATATGCCGAATTCGTCGTTCCTGCCGTTTGTCATTGCGTTTGGTCTGTTTGTCGCCGCCTTCGGCTTTACGTATCATAATGACGCCGGATGGGGCTTGCCGGTCGGCATTCTCGGCCTGCTCATTACGCTCGGTTCGATGTTCTTGCGTTCGGTGATTGATGATCACGGCTTCCACATCCATAAAGAAGAAGTGCTTGAACTTGAGAAGAAGGAGGCGAACGCCTGATGCATGCAGAGGAAAAATTGACGGCCGAGACGTTTCCAGCCGCGCCGGAACGCGCCACCCTTGAGGGAAAAAATAAGTTTCTCGGCTTCTGGCTCTTTTTAGGCGGAGAGACGGTGCTGTTCGCCTCTCTCTTCGCCACCTATTTGGCGCTGAAAGATAAAACGAACGGCGGTCCTTCGGCGGAAGAACTGTTCCAAATGCCGGTTGTGTTCATGGCAACGATGCTGCTGCTAACCAGCAGCTTGACGAGCGTGTATGCCATTTATCATATGAAAAACTTTGACTTTAAAAAGATGCAGCTCTGGTTTGGCATCACTGTTTTGCTTGGCGCCGGCTTTTTGGGCTTGGAAATTTACGAGTTCAATGAATATGTGCATGAAGGCCATAAGTTTACGACCAGCGCTTTCGCTTCAGCATTCTACACGCTCGTTGGCACGCACGGAAGCCACGTCGCGTTCGGATTGCTTTGGATTCTGACGCTCATGATCCGCAACGCTAAGCGTGGGTTGAATTTATACAACGCCCCGAAATTTTACGTCGCGAGCCTTTACTGGCACTTCATCGACGTCGTCTGGGTGTTCATTTTTACCGTTGTATACTTGATGGGAATGGTGGGGTGAACGTATGGCGAATCAAACGAATTCAGGAAATGAACGCGTCGATTTGGCGTATCGCCGGCGGAAAAACGCGGAAGATATGCGCCATCAAATGATTGCATTCGTTTTGATGATTTTGTTGACGCTCATCGCCTTCGCCGCCGTTGGTTACGAAGAGTTTTCCCATTGGTTTGTCGTTCCGTTTATTTTGCTTTTAGCCGCCGTGCAGGTCGCATTTCAGCTGTATTATTTCATGCACATGAGCCATAAAGGCCACGAATTCCCGGCGATGTTTATTTACGGCGGTGTGGCGGTTATGCTTTTGCTCGTTTGGGCGTTTACAACAGTCATTTGGTGGTAAGAAAAGGGGGAATCGGTTTTGCGCCGGTTTCCCCTTTTTTGAATAGCTGTGGCGCGGCGTCTTGTAGTATAATGGGAAAGGACCAATCAGGAGGGGATTCGTATGTTTCAATCGCTGCAAATGTTTGGCCCCGTCGCCCTTTGGAGTCCGTTTTTTTTGCTTGTGTTAGTGGCGGTTGCATTGCTGTACATGGGGATCACCGGGCCATGGCGGCAGCGTTTCGGCCTCGGTGATGCCGTTTCGGGGAAGCAGAAAGCATATTTTTGGACCGGGATGGCGCTTCTTTATATATGCAAAGGGTCTCCGCTGGATTTGATGGGCCATTTGACGTTCACCGCCCATATGGTGCAAATGGCAGTGCTGTATTTGATCGTGCCGCAATGTTTTATTTTAGGCATTCCGGCGCCGCTTTATGAGCGAGCGTTCCGTTTCGCAGCGGTGCGCCGCGTGTTTCGGTTGTTGACAAAGCCGATTGTGGCGCTACTGCTGTTTAACGGTTTGTTTTCGCTTTATCACGTTCCATTCATTTTTGACGCTGTGAAAATGAATATGTGGCTGCATGCCTTTGTTACCTCGGTCATTTTCGTTGCTGCGTTTTGCATGTGGTGGCCGCTTGTTAATAAACTTCCTGAGTGGCAAACATTGTCCGGCTTAAAAAAAATGGGTTACATTTTCGCTGACGGCATGCTGTTGACCCCGGCTTGCGCGCTCATCATTTTTACCGATACGCCGCTTTATGCGACGTATACTGACCCGAAAGCATGGATGGCCGCGCTGGCTCTATGCGTTCCTCAAGGGACGCTGGCTTCGCTTGATTTGACCGGGCCGCAAATGTTTTTATCGATGTCGCCGCTCCATGATCAGCAGCTCGGCGGAGTGTTGATGAAAATCATCCAGGAAATCGTGTACGGGACGATGCTGTTCTTCATCTTCACCGAATGGTATCGGAAGGAGCGGGAGAAAGAGCCAAGCATGGATATGGAGCCGCGGCCGACCAAACTGTAAAGCGCGGTTGGCCGCCAACGATGAACAAAGAAGAAAGGGAGAGAAGCGATGGCCGTTTTACCGACAATCAGCACGAGCTGCATCGTGATCAGCGCTTTGCTTGTTGCTTATGGGTGGTATTTGATCAGCCGCAGGCGGATCGAAGCGCATAAAAAGGTGATGCTGACGGCAGCGGTGTTTGCTTTGCTGTTTTTCACCATTTACATGTCGCGGACGTTGTTTATCGGCAATACGAGCTTTGGCGGGCCGGAGAACGTCAAAGTGTACTATACGCTGTTTCTTATTTTCCATATTGTGCTGGCGACAGTTGGCGCCGTATTTGGCCTTGTCACGATTTGGACGGGATTGAAAGACAAGAGGGCCCGCCATCGTCGGCTTGGGCCGATCACCAGCATCATTTGGTTTGGCAGCGCCTCAACCGGGGTCGTCGTCTATTGGCTGCTTTATGTCCTCTATCCAGGGGGCCAAACGACGTCGCTCATCAAGGCGGTGCTCGGTTTTTAACCGGCGGGCAAGGAGCAAGGGCAGGGATGGCTGCATATATATAGATGCAACCAAAACGTTTAACATATCTTGGATAGAAAAGCCACTTATCGATGTTTCGACTGTCGAGGGCAAGCCGCAGGCTTGCCCCCGTCACGCCTTGGCGTGACGGACGACCGAACAACGACTCGCTTCCCAAGACCCATTCATGGGTCTGAAAGCGGTGTTGTTCGGTCATTCGGCAGTCGGATGCAATGACCGGTAAAAACGAAAAATGTTAAAGCTTTAAATTGCATCTATATAGGTTGTAATAAAGAATTTCCGACCTCCATGTCCCGTCTTTACTTTATCACCTAACAAGCTGGCACGGTGACAAGAAGAGCGAACAATGCCATGTAAAACAAAATTGCAACTTATATATATAGAATACAACACGCCTGTATAGACGTGATTTTGTGCAGCGGGAGGAGAAGGCGGTGAACACGTTTCGCTATCGGAAACGGAGCGCCGTAGAGGCGACGCTGTTGACCATTGTCATGATGTGTGTGCGCGGCCAGACGGAGGTCGCCCTTGACGATTGTGAGGTGTTCATCACCGTTGCTCAAGGCGAGCGGTGCCGCGTCACGGTCAAGATGTCCATTCGATATGGGGCGCCGGTGATGGAAGTTTGCCGCCAGCTGCAACAGCATATTGCCGAGGAGATCGCCGCGATGACGCCATATGTCGCCGAGGCGGTCGACATTGTTGTCAAACGGCTTGTCATGCCGGAAAAAAACGCATGAGAACCGCGCTCTCATGCGTTTTTTGATTATTCTTTGATTTTTTCAAGCTCGCTTTTGACCTGCGCCAACACGTTTTGGCATTGGCTGACAAGAGAGGACGGAAAATGCTCATCATCGCCGTATTCGACGCCGTGTGGATAGTAATGTTTCCCTAAAATCGGCGTGAGCAGCTTAATGAGTGCATAGCGCGAATCGACATCTCCCTCAATGGCGTATCCTTGAACGCGCAAATAGTAGGTGCCTTCTTTCACGACGTATTTCCGGTCGTATGTGACCCGTTCATAATCCCATTGCGCTGCGCGGACAAAACCGTGGCGCTCCATAATGTCATCAAGGTGGGACAGTTCGACCGTCTGATTTTCCAGTCCAGTATTTTCAAACTTCATCTTTCTTCCTCCTAACAACACAATATGTAAAAGCGCCAAACAGGAAATCATCCCCTCATTTATAATAGTACGAAAACGGTTTGCTTTTCAACGAATTGTTTGCCTTTTTGGGTGTCCTCTTTTTTTTGCCTCTAAAAAACGGCTATAATGGCAATAAGGAGATTGCGCAGAAAGCGGGAGTTGCCGTGTGAAATGGTTTTTCCTTTTTTTGTTTTTCTTGATTGGATTGTATTATTTTGTGCCGAGTCCGCCGCCCCCGAGCCCCCCGGAGCAGCCAGAGACGAATCGATACATGTTGAAAGAGCCGAAGGCGACGGCCGGCATCGTTGCGTTGATCGGGCAATCGGCGCAAGAGGCGAAAAAACGGCTTGGCGCTCCAGACCGAATCGACCCGTCAGCTTACGGATATGACTGGTGGGTGTACAGCCGTCGACCCGAGTCGTACGTGCAGATTGGCATCTTGCGCGGTCGCGTCGTCACCGCCCTTGTCGGCGGAGAGAAGGTGAACGTTGAACCGTTTGCGGTCGGCCAGCGGTTGCAGACGATTTTTCAAACGATGCCGGTGCTATCGAACATTGAGATTAAGCTAGGCAACGGGACATACCGGTTTGAGCTGTCTGAACAAGATTACTCATCAAGGCCGGTTGTCAAAGTTGGCAGCGTCTACGCTCAGCTGTATGTTGACCGCTTTACCGGCGAGGTGGCGGCGATCCGCCTGATGGATGCAGAAACGTTCGTCAAGTTGCGGCCGTACGAGCTCGTTTACCGCGGCAGCCTGCCGGCGGCCGCGCCGCTGTCGGAAGAAAAGCGACAGGCTGTTGATGCGGCCAACGCGAAGCAAATTTTTGACTGGACGAATTTGATCCGCCGTCGCCATGGGCTTTCCTCTCTCATGTGGGATGACAAGGCCGCTGCCGCTGCGGAAAAACATAGCCGAGATATGCATGATCACCAGTTTTTCTCCCACGAGTCGCCGCAGTATGGCGATTTATCGAGGCGGCTTGGCGCGCTTCACATTCCGTTCCAGCTTGCCGGGGAAAATATCGCCGCCCATCAAGTCGATGGCGTTGAGGCGACCATCGGATGGCTGAACAGCCAAAACCATCGGAAAATTATGTTGAACGAAGAGTTCACCCGCTTGGGCGTTGGCGTCTACGCCGATTACTATACGCAAAACTTCTTTACGCCGCTCTAAAAATTGGGCGCACCTCTCTTTGTTGGATGCGATATGATATGGCAGATAGGCATGAGTGGACGAAAGGGATGAGAACCGCCATGGTCAAGCCTCTGCATCCTTCCGTTGAACAGTTTAAACAGTTTGTGAAAAAACATCCAAAAATCATCCAAGAGGTGCGCAGTGGCAAAAAGACGTGGAAACAAGTGTATGAGGATTGGTATTTGTTCGGGGAAGACGATGACATATGGGAGCCGTATCGGGAAACAAACGGTGCGGCAAAAGAGGAGGAAAAAGGAACGAACAAATGGCTCGATAAGCTCGCGTCTATGCTTGGACAGATCGATGCAGCCGATGTGCAAAAACATTTGGCGAACGTCCAGCAGGCGATCGCGGCGATCCAAAGCATTCTTTCCGAATTTCAAGGGGCCGGTCAAGAACAAAGAAACAAAGAAGCGCATCCGTTTTCGTTCCGCAAAGATTAAAGGGTGGTGGCGATGAGGAAAGATGTATGGCAATATGTACAAGGAACACCGATGTTGCGCGCGTTTTTGCGCGAACAGCCGCGCTGGTACCGGCTCCTTGCCCGCCGTCCGCATGAACTGTCGACGTTCCAATTGGCCGCCTTGCGCCACTATGAGCTGACGATCCCTGACAAAGTGGAAAGAATCTCCCAATCGTTGCAAATGGCGTCGCTTATGTGGCAAATGTTTAAAGCCATGCGCGACTAATCGGGCGGCCAATGGCAAAGACTAGTTTCGAAAGGGAGTGATGTCTTTGCCAAAGTGGTTTGCATGGTTTGCGGCTGTCATATTGCTTGCGGCGTATGCCTTCTTTGAGCCGGCGCCGTCGTCCTCCGCTCACGCCGAAGCAGTGGGCGGTCCGCTTCAGGTGAAGCATGAAGTGAAAGGAAGCGACGTATTCATTGAATGTGTTGCCGTCCACTTTCCGTTCCGCAAAGGGAGCGGCGGCGGACACATTAATGTCTATGTCAACGGGCAAAAAATGACGGAAGTATACACGGCCGCCTTTATCGTGCGCGGTTTGCCGAGCGGGAAACATACCATCCGTCTTGAGCTCGTCTACAATGATGGGAAAGCAACCGGCATGACGCACGAATTTGACGTCGCCATCCGATAGAGATGACGACGATCGTTTAAAAGGCGAACAGAGGCGATTCGGCACAGTCTGGATCGCCTTTTTTGTTTGCTTCTTTGCTATCTCTTTCCTTTTCATTTTCTTTTCGTTCATGGTATGATGGATAATGGAGGTGCCATTTGGTGAAGATTGCGACTCTCGAGCGCATCGAGATTTTAGATAAAGCAGAAGCGTTGGCCAAAATGATTGTCGAGTCGGACGTGGCGGACGAATACCGCCGCGCCTTTTGGCGGCTGAAGCAAGACCGCCGCGCCCAGCAGCTGATCGCTCGCTTTGTCAAGCTGAAGGAGCGCTACGAAGAAGTGCAGCGCTTCGGAAAATACCATCCTGATTACCGCGACGTGATGAAAGAAGTGCGCGAAGCGAAGCGGGAGCTCGATTTGCATGAGACGGTCGCCGCCTTTAAGGAGGCGGAGAAGGCGATGCAAGAGTTGCTTGATGAGATCAGCGTGCTGATCGGCAAAGCGGTGTCCGAACATGTGAAAGTGCCGACCGGAAATCCGTACTTTTTGTCGGCGGGCTGTTCCGGTGGCTGCGGGGCGGGCGGAAGCTGCGGCTGCCGCACATAAAAAAGGGGAAGGGACTATGTTTCCAAAACGGCAAGGGATTATCGTTTGGCTTCATTCGCTGAAATATGGGAAACAGTTGCGCAAGTTCGGCAACATTCATTACATTTCCAAACGGTTGAAGTATGCTGTTCTGTATTGTGATATGGAGCAAGTCGACCATGTAATGAAAAAGCTCGCCTCGCTTCCGTTCGTCAAGCGGGTCGAGCCGTCGTACCGCCCATTTTTAAAACTGGAATTTGAATCGAAAGGGGAGAAGGAAAAAGACTCCCCGTATCCGCTTGGATGAAGGAAAACAGCGGGTCGAAAAAAAGCCGGCACCGGCTTTTCGACCCGCTGTTTCTTTGTTTACTGCAGCGGCGGGATGAAGCGATTCATCCGCATAATGCCGATCAAATGTTGGTAATATAAATCGGGTTCAGCGAACATCGTCGATGGCTTAACATCAAGGTGAATGACGTCCATGCCCAGCTCCTTTGCGGTTTCCATAAATAGTTCGTACCGTTTGTTTGGCTTGACGGACGGATCGGGAATGCCTTCACGGCAAATGTAAAGTGGTTGGAAATCGCCGGGATCCGTCGGATGAAGGACAACGGCCAAGGAGACGACCGCCTGGCCTTTTTTCACCGTATGAAAGACAAAGAATCCGGACAAACGATGGCGGTTGGCCTTCGCCAATGCAATCAGCTCATATATATCGGAATATCCTTCGCCAAGTTCGATAAATCGTTGGATCATGAATCGTTCCCCCTTGCAAGCATCGTCCACCCTTAACTTTACCGGCCATCCTCGCGAATTGCAATCAAAAAAAACCTTGCGGAAATGAACCCGCAAGGCCCTTTCCAGTTCCTTGCCTCCGCGCAGGGCGGAACAAGGATCGGAAAGAATAAAGAAAAGGGAGAGGAGAAACCGGAGGAAGAACTTATGGGGAAACGTAAGTCTTCTCCGTCACTGGCAACAACGCACGAAGCGTGTTGCCATTACTCATTATGGACCGTTTGCCGATTTCTATACATGAATGGCGAAAAAATTCCGTAGTTTGACGATCATCAACTTTATGGTAAGATTACCATGAAAACAACGAATCAAATGGATGACAAGGCCACCTTGAAACGGTGAATTGGGTGAAGGCGATGAGAGTCATTTCCGGGACATGCAAAGGACGGCGTCTGCAAGCGGTTCCAGGGATGTCGACGCGGCCGACGACCGATAAAGTCAAAGAAGCGATCTTTAATATGATCGGGCCATATTTCTCAGGCGGCAACGGTCTTGATTTGTTTGCTGGCAGCGGCGGCTTGGGCATCGAGGCGCTCAGCCGAGGAATCGAGCGCGTCATTTTCGTCGATCAAGACAGGAAAGCGGTGCAGACGGTCCGAAAAAACGTGGCGGCCTGCGGGCTTGAGAAGCGGGCGGAAATTTACTGCAACGACGCCGAGCGGGCGCTGAAGGCGGTAGCGAAGCGCGGCCTCCGCTTTGCGGTTATTTTCCTTGATCCGCCGTACAAAGAGAAACAGTGGCCGACGTTGCTGTCGTCGATCGCCGGGCGTCAGTTGCTGGAACCGCACGGCGTCGTCGTCGCTGAACACTCGGCGGAGGCGGAGCTGCCGGAGGAGGTCGGCGGCCTGACACGATGGAAGCGGGAAACATACGGTATCACCGGTGTGACGATTTATAGATGGGAAGGGGATGGAAGCGATGGCGAGCATTGCGGTTTGCCCCGGGAGCTTTGACCCTGTGACGTACGGGCATTTGGATATTATTAAACGAGGGGCGAAAGTGTTTGATCAAGTGTATGTGGCGGTGTTGAACAACTCGTCGAAAAAGCCGCTGTTTACTGTCGAGGAGCGGATCGAGCTGCTTCGTGAGGTGACGCGGACGCTTCCGAACGTCCATGTCGAAGCGTTTCACGGCCTGCTTGTTGATTACGCCCGCAGCAAAAAAGCGAATGCCATTTTGCGCGGCTTGCGCGCTGTGTCCGATTTCGAATACGAAATGCAAATTACGTCGATGAACCGCGTTCTTGATGAAAACATTGAAACGTTTTTTATGATGACGAACAGCCAGTATGCGTTTTTAAGCTCGAGCATCGTCAAAGAAGTGGCGAAATACAACGGCGATATTTCCGAGCTCGTGCCCCCGGTTGTTGAGCAGGCGCTGAAGCGGAAATTTGCGTCCACGGCCGCTGATTGACGCTTCCTTATGAAAGCCGCTTAAGCGAACATTGCAGTCGGCGCCGGCCCGGTTTTGCCGTCAAGGGCGGCTCACGGCTGAGACGACGCGAACCGCCCCGATGGCTTTTTGCTGCCAAAAAGCTGGGCGCTCAAGCGTCTTATGAGCGCCCGCGCGATTTACTGACCGCCTTGATGACGAGCCATATATAAAGGCAAAGGAACAACAGTGTCAGGAGCGGCCCGTATTGCTGCAGCAACCGCCAGCCTTCATTCCAAGCGCTGTCTTTTGCGGCGTGAAGAAACGCTGGGATGTGGGTCGGCATCCCGCCGGCTGTTTTGATGTACAACGGTTTCCAAAGCAAGTATGTAAAGGAAGCGGCAAACACTCCGTGCAGCAAGCGCGCGATGAAAAACGGCTGAAAGCGGATGTTCGCTTCGGCGAGAATGCTGGCGACTTGCGCTTGGACGGAAAAACCGCCAAAAGCGAGGACGAAGCTTGTTGCCACTGCTTTTTCCATCAGCATCGCCTCATCGGTCTGACTGATCATTTGGCTGCCGAGTGTAATTTCAAACAAGCCGGAAAACACTGGGATGTCAAGCTGCTCCGGCAGCTGGGCAAGGCGGAGCAGATGGCGCAGCAATGGGGCAAGCTGTTCGGTCAAATGCATCATATACAGAAGTTTATTCATAACCGAAAAGAGAATAATAAAACCGCCGATCATTAACAGTGTTTGGACAGAAGAGCGCACGGCGTCGCCAAGAAGTTTGCCAAGCGGCTGTTCGTTTTTCAGTCGCGTGCGGTGCAGTGTGCGCAGCGCATACGGGAGCGAAAATGAGCGTGGCTGCCGCTTCGATTGCCTCCGTTCTTTTCGGATGCCGTGAAAGCGCATGATCAGCCCAACGCTAATGTTTCCTAAATAGTGGGAAACGGCCAGCACAAGGCCGAGTTGCGGGTTGTTGAAAAATCCCGCTGATACAGCTCCAAAAATAAAAAGTGGGTTGGATGAATTGGTGAACGACGAGAGCCGTTCGGCTTCAATCGTCGTCAGCTGTTTTTCCTGGTACAGGCGGGCGGTCAGCTTGGCTCCAGACGGGTAGCCGGACGCCATTCCCATGGCCCAGGCGAATCCGCCGACGCCCGGGACGCGAAACAACGGGCGCATGAGCGGCTCGAGCAAGACGCCAAGGAAGCTGACGACGCCGAAGCTGATGAGCAGCTCCGAGACGATAAAAAACGGCAAAAGCGATGGAAAGACGACCTCCCACCACATATTTAAACCGCGAATGGACGCTTCAAGCGACTGTTTTGGATAGCAAATGAGCGAAAACGCAAACAAGGTGGCGGCGGAAGCGAGCAATACGGTTTTCCATTTCGCCCCCCAATTTTGTTTCACTTTTCCCCCCCCTTTTTTTGCCGTGCGGTTTCTTGTAGTACAACCTCATATAACCTAATATACGAGCATAGGGGGGCGTTTTAGACCATAAGATGAAAGCGGATAGCGCTGCGACAAAGGGGGGAGGAGGCGTGCCGCCAAAAGTCGGATTGGCGCTCGGGTCGGGAGGAGCGCGCGGGTTCGCCCATCTTGGGGTATTGAAAGTGCTCGAGGAGGAGCATATTCCGATTTCCTATTTGGCCGGCAGCAGCATCGGCGCGCTCGTCGCCGTCCTTTACGCAAGCGGCCATGGCCTCCATCGTCTCTATCGGTTGGCTCAATCGTTTCGACGCAACGATTTTCTTGACTGGACGGTGCCGAAAATGGGACTGATCGCTGGCGAGCGCATCACGCAGTTTATTCGCTTGTTGACGAAAGGGAAACGAATCGAGGAGATGTCCCCGCCTGTGGCTGTTGTCGCCGCTGATTTGCAGACAGGGGAGAAAGTCGTGTTTCGGCAAGGGGAAGCAGCCCAGGCGGTGCGGGCGAGCATCTCGATTCCTGGCATTTTTGTGCCGGCGGAGGTGAATGGCAGACTGCTTGTCGACGGCGGCGTCGTTGACCGGGTGCCAGTGTCGGTCGTCCGAGCGATGGGAGCGGATATTGTCATCGCCGTCGATGTCTCTCCGCTCAACACAAAGGCGGAAATTGCGTCGATCGCCGATGTCATTTGGCAGAGTCTCGATATTTTGCAAGCGGAACTGGTAGCTCACCGTCAGCTCGCCTCAGACGTTATGATCCGGCCGCGAGTCGAACAGTATAGCTCGCGGGCGTTCAAGGATATTGAGGAAATCATCGCTCGCGGGGAAGAGGAGGCGCGGAAGCAAGTGGGAGCGATCCGTCAAGCGATCGAACAGTGGAAGGAGCCATCACACGAATGAAAAAACGGACGTATATTGCCCTGTTTTTCTTTGGCGCCGCCCTCACCTTTCTGCTTATTTTTATGAAGCTGCCGTATTATGTGACGATGCCGGGAAGCGCGCAAAGTTTAAAGCCGCTCGTTCACGTGGAAAACGGCGACCGCGATAAGGGAACGTTTATGCTTACGACGGTGCGGATGGGGCGGGCGAATGTGATAGCGTATTTGTTTGCCCATATCCGCCCTTTTTATGAGCTTCATCCGGTCGAGGAAATCAAGCAGGAAGGGGAGAGCGACAAGGAATATACGATGCGCCAGCTTGAGCTCATGGAACAGTCGAAGGAAGCGGCGATCGTCGTCGCTTATCGCCACGCCGGAAAGCCGGTGTCGTATGAACCTCATGGCGTTTATGTCATGAGCGTCCTCCCTGATATGCCGGCCGCCGGCCGTCTAGAGACCGGCGATCGCATCGTCGCGATCGACGGAAAGCCGCTCGGCACATCGGAGCAGATGGTCAACTACATTCTCGGAAAACAAGCGGGTGATCGCGTCCGCGTCGCATTCATTCGCGGCCGGAAGCGGCAGGAAACAGAGCTCGAGCTGAAGCCGTTTCGACAGCACCCGAACCAAGTCGGCCTTGGGGTGACACTCATGACCGATTATGACGTCCGCACCGACCCGCCGGTTGACGTGGAGTCGGAACAAATCGGCGGACCGTCGGCTGGGCTCATGTTTTCACTTGAAATTTACAACCAACTTGTCGATGAAGATATTACAAAAGGTCATAAAATCGCTGGCACCGGAACGATTGATCTTGACGGAAACGTCGGGCCGATCGGCGGTGTTTCGCAAAAAGTCGTGGCCGCTGACCGCGAAGGAGCCGAGGTGTTTTTCGCCCCGAACGAACATGGTGCGCCGACGTCGAACTATCGCGAGGCGGTGCGGACGGCGAAAAAAATCGGGACGCATATGAAAATCGTCCCGGTCGATACGTTCGACGAGGCAGTTCGTTATTTGCGTTCGATGCCGGAAACGTAAATCGGCGCCGTGGCGTATTCTTCTTTCAGCGCGGCGCTGTAGAGCGGCTCCGGAAAAGCGGCGGCGTACACAGCTGCCGCTCTTTTTTCTTGCTCATAAAGAGAGTCGCCGTTGAGTTTGGATGCTCTGGCGACGAGCGGGAGCGCAGCGCTTTTTTTCACCTGCTTTAAGTAGCGGCGGCCGGCTTCACTCATGCCGAGCAGCCGGATATAGGTCGGGTTGGCCGCTTTGGCTTGCTCCTCCTTTGTGAAATTCGTCAACACATGCGCACATAGGCGTTGCAGCCTTGTCCAGGTGTATCGCTTCGTTTTGACGGCGGCAATGAAGGCGGCAAACGTTTCGGCGTGGGCGATGTGTTGCTTCAGCCGGTGTTCGATCCCTTCCTCCACGCCGGCGATGCGGCGCAAGTCGGCCTCTGTGGCGGTCAACAGCCGATATTTTAGGAGCGGAAAATACACTTCCCAATCGTGAAAGCGCCCGTATGTCTCCCGATATTGGCGGAGTTGTTCGAGCGCAGCGGGCGGAACGTACGCCGCGATCGACTCGAGACGACCGGTTTGTCGCAATGTTTTCCGCAGGCTGGTGGCGCTCGCAATCGACGGGTGGGAAAATGATTCGTCATGATAGCCGGCGGCCAGCCGCGGAATCGTGCGCGGCATCATCGCCAGCTTGTTTTGCCAAATGGCTTTCACATACGCAAAACCAAGCACGTTGTTTGGCTTGGACAAATCAAGCGGAGCGGCGCCGAACTTTTGCCACGCTTCAGCGGCGGCTTTCGGAAAGCTTTGTCCGCGCGCCAGCCCGGTGCGGATGAGGGAATCGAACGTTTCCTTCTGTTCAAGCCATGTTTTGGCCGCGGATAAAAAAGCGGAAATTTCCCCCGATTCGCTGCCAAAGCAAAGCTCTTGGCAGCCGATCGCCGCAAGCAGCTGCACCGCCCCATGTGCGAACTGTTCAGCCGCTTGCACAGCGAAGGCGTACGGCAGCTCGATGACCACATCTACGCCGGCGGCGAGCGCCATTTTTGCCCGCGCCCATTTGGAGACGATGGCCGGCTCACCGCGCTGCAAGAAGTTTCCGCTCATGACGGCGATCAAACAGTCCGCATCTGTCTTTTGTCTCGTTTCGTTCAAATGGTGGAAATGACCGTTGTGAAACGGGTTGTATTCCACGATCACGCCGACGGCTTTCACCTTTTTTCGCTCCTTTCATGGCGATTCGCGCGGCTTGGCCGCAACGAAATGGCTGTCTATTCTATCTGAACTTAGTATGGAATAGAAAGCGGCGAAGATCAACGGCAACATGCGGTGAGGACAGCAAAAGAAACGAAGCGGTCGACCGTTTTCCGATGTCCGCGCGCCGACCGTGCATGTTCAAAATGGCATTTGGAAATGATGGGAGTATGCCGTTCTTTTCCCAAGGAATGAGTGGTTGTAAAGAAAAAACATTGACAAAACTAGAAACGAAACGTATAATTTTATTCGTTGCCTTGAGGTGATGATATGAAATGGACGGTCCAACAGCTTCGCCGTTTTCAACATAAGGAAATGGCGATTGATGAGACGGTCGATGTGTCCGATTTAAAACAAATTGACACGTTGATCCGCGATATTTCGCCGGTGCACGTCCGAGGAAAAGCGGATGTCGGGTCGACAAAATTCACGTTTCATTTGACGTTGTCCGGAACGATGGTGTTGCCTTGTTCGCGGACGCTTGTCGATGTGACGTATCCGTTTTCCATTCAGACGACGGAGACGTTTTTTGCGGATGGCAGCGGCATCGTGAAGACCGATGAGGACACCCATATGGTGGCGGGGGACACGATTGATTTGAATCCCATCATCCGCGAGTTGATTTTGCTTGAAATCCCGTTGCAGCTGATCGCCGAAGGACCGGTTGCCGGCGGAGCGCCGCAACATGGGGAAGGATGGGACGTTCTGTCGGAAGAAGAATGGGAGAAAGCGATGCAAGAGCGGGAAAAGAAAGTAGATCCTCGCCTTGCAGGGCTGGCCAAGTTTTTCGAGGAAAAACGAGAGGAATGATCGTGAGTCGGCGTTGCCGGCCGATGGCGCCGAATATTGCGCACCGTCCGGCAGCCGCCTTGTGTGCCGGCGGACGGCGGCCTCGAGGTTGACTGATTCGCCGGCATGGATATGCCAAAATGCGCCCGACAAGGAGGTGGGAATGATGGCAGTACCTTTTAGAAGAACATCGAAAACGAGAAAACGGCTGCGCCGCACGCACTTTAAACTGCAAGTGCCAGGCATGGTGCAATGCCCGAACTGCGGCGAATGGAAATTGGCGCACCGCGTCTGCAAAGCATGCGGAACATACAAAGGAAGAGATGTCGTCAACAAATAATGGCCGACATCGAACGACAGGCTGTCCGAAAAGAGGACAGCCTTTTTGATTGTCTGCAAAAAATCAACGCTGTTCGTCTAGGCGGCAGTTTTTTTCGTCGTGAGGCAGGAAATTGAAGAGAACGCGCCCAATTCATTGATGTGATGAAGAAAGGAGAGACGTGCTGATGGAAGCAATGTTGGAGCATCATGACGGCATTGCACTGTTTACGATTTGCCGTCCAGAGAAACGGAATGCGATCAATTTTGCCGTGATGGGGGCGCTTGAGGAGGCGATGGAACAGGCGGCGGCTGATCCACAGGTGAAAGTGTTCGCCATTACCGGCGCCGGCAGCGAGGCGTTTTGCTCCGGCGGCGATTTGAGCGAGTTTGGGCATTTGCGCGGCACGGAGGCAAGACAGATGCTCATGCGCATGGGAGAGCTGCTGTACAGGCTGCTGACGTTTCCGAAGCCGACGGCCGCCCTTGTCAACGGAACAGCGATGGGGGGCGGCTGCGAGCTGGCGACCGCTTGCGATTTTCGCTTTGCCAAAGAAGGAAGCCGGATCGGATTTGTGCAAGGCCGGCTTGGCATTACAACCGGCTGGGGAGGAGCGTCGATGCTGTTTGCCAAACTTCCGTACGGGCGGGCGCTTGACTTATTGCTGCGCGCCGAGCCGATGACGGCGGAGGCGATGGAAGCGTGCGGTTGGGTTGACGCCATCCTGCCAGCCGAACATTGGCGCGAACAATGGCGTGAACGGCTGGCGCCTTATGCGGAGCGGTCGCTTTCCGTCTTGCAGGCATATAAGGCCGCAGCCGGCGAAAAATGGCGAACAGCTTGGTTTCGAGAGCGGTTTTTCGCCGAGATCGCCCGTTGCGCCGAGCTGTGGGGGTCGGCTGAACATGAACAGGCATTGCGTCCTTTTTTGTGTAAGAAGTAATTTTTTCCTTCTACCGTTTCTACTAGCCGCATACATATAATGACAAAGCGGCGATAAGGGGGGAAGGGGATGACGGGAGTACGTCAAGATGCATGGACGAAAGAAGAGGATGAGTTGTTGGCGAATGTTGTGCTTCAGTATATTCGCGAAGGCGGCACCCAGCTGGAGGCGTTTGCCGAAGTCGGGCGGCGCTTGTCGCGGACGGCGGCAGCGTGCGGATTTCGCTGGAATTCGTGCGTTCGCAAGCAGTACAAGGAGGAGATCGAGCAAGCCAAGCAAGAACGGAAGATGCGAAAAAAAGAAACCCCATCAACAAAGGAAAGCGAGGGGCAGGAGAAGGTGGAAGCGGCAGTCAAAAGCCATTTGTCATGGGCGGAAGTGCTGGCCTTTTTGCAAGCTGAGGAGCAAAAGGCGCGCGACGCTCGACGGACGGCCGATGAAAACCGGGCGCTCAAAAACGATATGGAGCAGCTGCAGCAAATGGTAACGAAGTTGCAAATGGAAAAAGAATCGCTGCAAAAACAACTAGCTGCGATCCAGGAGGAGTATAAAACGCTGCTTTCCATTATGGAGCGGGCGCGCAAAATGGTGACAGACAGCGGGAAACCGGCGCCGAATGCAGTGGCTGAAGGCGTCGACGAAGGGTAAAGGCTGGCTTTTCGCCGGCTTTTTTTCTTAACGGAAGAAGAAGATCTCTGCTAAAATAAGGCTAACGCCATGTTGCAAGAAAGCGGGGGAGAAGGATTGAACATTGGGATTGTCGGCGGCGGAGCAGTCGGATTGCTGCTCGCCGCTTATCTTGGGCGGCGCCATGGGGTGACGGTCTATACGAGGCGTCCGTCCCAAGCAAGGCAGCTTGCCGAGCATGGTGTGGCGCTAAAAAAAGATGGCGAGACATCGGTCGTGGCGGTGCGCGCGCAGCCGTTTGCTGGAGCGGAGCTGGACGAGCCGCTCGTGTTTGTGACCGTCAAACAGTACGATCTCGCTTCCGTCTGTGCGCAAATCGACGCGTTTCGCCGCGTTCGCACGCTCGTTTTTTTGCAAAACGGCATGGGACATCTCGAGCAGTTGACGATGTTTGCCGACAAAAATGTCCTCGTCGGCGTCGTGGAGCATGGCGCAATGAAGCTAGATGACCGGACGGTGGCGCATACGGGCGCCGGAAAGCTGACACTTGCTTCCCGCTACGGTTCACTTGGCGACGCCCGGGAGCTTCGGGAAGGGGAGCGCGGCTTTCCGATCGAATGGGCCGATGATTGGGAGCGCATTCTTGTGGACAAGCTTGTCGTCAACGCCGTCATCAATCCGCTCACCGCTCTATTGCAAGTGAAAAACGGGGCGCTGCTAGAAACGGCTCCGTACCGCGATATGATGAGGCAGCTGTTTGATGAGGTGCGGAACGTGCTGCCGCTTGAAGACGCCAATCGGGCGTGGGAGCGCGTCGTCCGCATATGCCAAAAAACAGCGGACAACTATTCGTCGATGTATATGGACTTGGCGAACGGGCGCCGGACGGAGATTGACGCCATTTTGGGCTATGTGTTGAAACAAGGGGAGGCGCGCGGCGCTATGCTGCCGGTCGTCCGCTTTGTCTTTTGCGCGGTGAAAGGGAAGGAAGGGAGAGAGACGGATGGGTGATTGGCTCGCTTCAACGCTGGCGACGTTTGTGACCGCGCCGCTTCTGCTGTTTTTGCTCGTCTACTTCGGAGCACGCTTGGTCGGCAGGCGGAGGCGGGCAGCGTTTTACGCCGCGGTCAACGCTGCGACTGTTTTTTTCATCGCCGCTGTCTATTTTTTGCTGACAGTGCTGTTTGGGAAATCGTACTTCGTTCCTCTTCTTCTCTTTTTGTTTGGTCTGCACGCGGCGATCGCGCTTGGCTATTGGCGGAAAAAGGCGGACTTTCGGTTGCGGACGGTGTTCCGCGTCTTTTGGCGGGCGAGTTTTCTCATTTTTGCCTCCCTTTATGCCGGGCTGCTTGTATACGGAATGGCCATTCGCGTTGCGATGAGCCTTTAGTGTGGCCGAGCAAGCCTTTTTTCTCTTGGCAATAAACGTGCTATACTCATGAAAGAATACATAAGAAAGGGAGTTTTTAGCCATGGAAGTTCGCGAAATTCCGTTGCCAGCAGCGACGAAATTGGCGGCTGATTACATAACCGGCGCGTTTCCAGCAGAGAGCGGCTTCGCTTATGCCCAGGCGGACGATGAAGCGTTTTGTCGGCGGTTGGCCTATTTGCAAGGAAGAACCTATGACCGAGAAGGGCTTGCCGACTATTTGCGTGCTTATCACCGGCGCTTCTCGGCGAGTGTGGCTACGATGGCAAACATTGAGAAACTGCGCAATGAGCGAAGCGTCGTCATTGTCGGCGGGCAGCAAGCCGGGCTGTTGACTGGGCCGCTGTATACGATTTATAAGATCATCACCATCATCCAGCTTGCCAAAGAGCAGGAACGAAAATTGGGCGTGCCGGTCGTGCCGCTGTTTTGGATCGCCGGCGAAGATCATGACATCGCGGAAATCGATCATGTCTATGTCGTTGAGGAAGGAGAAGTAAAAAAAGCAGCGTACCCACACAAAACGAACGAAAAACGGATGGCCGCCGATGTGCTGCTGGACCGGATGGCTGCGAAAGAGTGGATCGAGCGCGTCGTCAAAACATATGGGGAAACGGACGTGACGAATGAGCTGCTCTTCTTTTTGTCATCGTGTCTTGATGAGGCGCGCACGTTTGTCGACTTTTTTGCCGCCATTGTGCTCCGGTTGTTCGCTGATCACGGTTTAGTTGTTTTGAACGCTGGCGATGCGGCGGTGCGGCCGCTTGAGCGCCGCTTTTTCGCTGCGCTCATTGAACGCCATCGCGATGTGACGGCCGCGGTGCTCGCTCAGCAAGAGGCGTTGCGCACGCTCGGATATGCGCCGCTGATTGAAATCGGTCGTGACGCGGCCAACTTGTTTTATTACGACGGCCGTGAACGTTCGCTTTTGCAGTATGATGAGGAACGCGGCCTGTTTCACAATAAAGCGGGAACTCTCGTTTGGACAAGAGAAGAGCTGCTTGAGCTTGCCGAAACGAATCCGGCCCGTTTAAGCAACAATGTCGTCACCCGTCCGCTCATGCAAGAGCATTTGCTGCCGACGCTCGCTTTCGTTGCCGGACCGGGGGAGATCGCTTATTGGGCGGAATTGAAAGAGGCGTTCCCGCTTTTCGACCTAGAAATGCCTCCAGTCGTGCCGCGTCTGCAGGCGACGATTGTCAGCCGTTCGCTGCAAACCGACCTGTCCGATATCGGTCTTGAGGTGGCTGATGTATTGACTGGGCGGCTCGATGAAGCAAAGCGGGAGTGGCGGGAGGCGACCGCTCAAGCGCCGCTTGCTTCGGCGTTTGCCAAAGCGAAGGCGGACATTGACGCGGCGCACCGGCCGCTTCGTGAGCTTGGGGTGGCGATTGACCGCGGATTGGAGGGATTGGTGGCGAAAAATGCCGCCATCCTTCAGGCGCAAATCGAGTTTCTTCAGCACGCGCTCGAGCGGGCGCTGTTGCGCAAACATGAGACGGAGTGGCGGAAATTTTGGCGCATCGAGACGTCGCTTCGGCCGAACGGCGCGCTCCAGGAGCGGGTTTGGAACGTGTTTTATTACATCAACCGCTACGGATTTGATTTTGTAGAAAAACTTTTGGCCATTCGCAGTCCTGGCAATGGAATGCATAAAATTGTATATATGTGAGGCTTTTTCAAAGAAAAAGTCGAAAAGAAACATCCTGCTTTGAGCAGGATTTTCTTTTTTGTGAAATGAATTGTAAAAAAACAACATTCATTAAATGGAAATAAAAGTAAAGGGGTGAAGCCGCCAGGATGGCTGTGATTGGCCCGTCCGACAAAAAGAAACAAAAAAGGACGTTTTTTTACAAAAAAAGCTAAAATTTTGTCCATCTTTGCGATATAATAAGGAGGCGGCCACTGGCCGATGTGAGTGTGGCTTTACGCAACGAAGGTGGTGGACATGTGTTTCAACATACAACAGTGTTGCTGAAAGAGGCAGTCGATGGGCTGAACATCCGCCCTGACGGCATTTACGTCGATTGTACGCTGGGCAGCGGCGGCCATAGCGAATATTTGCTCTCCCGTTTGTCGGCACGTGGGAAGCTGTTTGCCTTTGACCAAGACGAAGCCGCCATCATGCATGCGCGCGAACGGCTCGCCCGCTACGGCCGGCAAGTGCAGTTTGTGCACCGGAACTTCCGGTTTTTGCAAGAGGAGCTTTCGGCGCTTGGCGTCAAGTCCGTCGACGGCGTCTTGTTTGATTTGGGTGTTTCTTCACCGCAGCTTGACGAACCCGAGCGCGGCTTCAGTTATCAGCACGATGCGCCGCTTGATATGCGGATGAACCGCAAGCAGCGGCTGACGGCGGCGGAGATTGTCAACTGCTGGCCATACGAGGAGCTCGTCCGCATCTTTTTCCGTTACGGCGAAGAGAGGTTTTCGAAGCAAGTGGCGCGCAAAATCGAGGAAGTGCGCCGCACGAGGCCGATTAAAACGACGGGGGAGCTCGTTGATGTGATCAAGGCGGCGATTCCCGCCCCGGCTCGCCGCAGCGGCGGACACCCGGCCAAACGCATTTTTCAGGCGCTCCGCATCGCGGTCAACGACGAACTTGAGGCGTTTCGCGAGGCGCTCGAGCAGGCGATCGAACTGCTTGCACCCGGTGGACGGGTGAGCGTCATTACGTTTCATTCGCTTGAAGATCGCATTTGCAAAGAAACGTTTAAAAAGGCGAGCGAAAGTCCGCCATTGCCTCCGGGGCTTCCGGTTCTCCCCGACGACTACCGCCCCGTGCTGAAAATCATTACAAAAAAACCGATCGTTCCTTCCGAGGAAGAGCTCGAACGAAACCACCGCGCCCGTTCGGCCAAACTCCGCATTGCCGAAAAGCTGTAGATGACGAAAATAGCGGGGAAACACAACCAATTTCAATGCGGGCGCCGCCCATTGCGGCGAAAAACGAATGCATGGAGAAACAGGAGGGGAAAAATGTGAACGATGCAGCAGTCAAAGTCGCGCGTGAACAACGACATCCGGCGGCACCGCCAAGCCCGAAGACGCGGCGGAAGCAGCGCTTTCGCCTGTCGCTGGCTGAAAAGATGCTATTTGTGTTGTTTTTCTTGTTTGTCTTCTATGCGGCGGTTCATATCGTCTCGAACCAAGTGCGCATTTACGAATTGAACAAAGGGGTGCAAAAGCTCGAGGCGTCGATTGACGAGCAGAAAAAGGAGAACAATGACCTATATGTCGAGGTGCAACGGCTGAGCGCGTACGAACGCATTTTGCAAAAGGCAAAAGAGCTCGGTTTGTCGCTCAACGAAAACCATGTGAAAGTTGTGCAGGAATGATCGGTGATGGAGGCAAGAAAGCATCGCAACACCCATCAGGGAGCGTTCATCCTGTTTTGCCTGTTCGGCTTTCTCTTTTCTCTGTTGTTCGCCCGCTTTGTGCAGCTTGAATGGACCGGCAAAGCGGACGGCCAAACGCTGGCTGTGATCGCGGAGCGGCAGCATCAACAAACGCGGACGATCAAGGCGAAGCGCGGAACGATTTTCGACCGCAACGGCGCCATTTTGGCTGAAGATGTACCGTCGTATACGGTTGTGGCCATTTTGGATCCGAAGATGACAACCGATCCGGATCATCCGCACCATGTGGTCGATCCGAAAAAAACAGCGGAACAACTCGCCCCGTTGCTTGGCATGGACGTCGAGGCGATGGAACGCATTTTGACCAAAAAAGCGAAGCAAGTCGAGTTTGGGGCCTACGGCCGCAACATCAGTTTTGAGCTGAAGCGAAAAATCGAAGCGCTCCATTTGCCAGGCATCGCTTTCATCCGCGACACGAGCCGGTTTTATCCGAACGGCATGTTTGCGTCGCACGTCATCGGCTATGCGCAAAAAAATGCAGCCAACGAAACGGTCGGCAAAATGGGAGTGGAAAAAGAGCTTGACCGGTATTTGCGTGAAGAAGACGGCTATGTGTCGTTTGCCGGCGACATAAACGGCTTCCGCCTCCCCGGGGGGAAAGAGCGCATTGTCAAGCCGGACAATGGGGCAAACGTCTATTTGACGATCGACGGAAAGATTCAATCGTTTTTGGAAGATGCGATGAACAGCGTCGAGAAGCAATACAAGCCGAAAAAAATGATCGCCATCGTCGCTGATCCAAAAACAGGGAAAATTTTGGCGATGGCGACGCGTCCGAGCTTTGACCCAAACAAGCGTGATATTACGAACTTTTTAAATGACGCCATTTCCTATCCGTATGAGCCGGGATCGACGATGAAAGTGTTCACGCTCGCGGCGGCCATCAACGAAGGAGTGTATAACGGCAACGAAACGTATCGCTCCGGTTCCTACAAAGTGGGGCCGAACACGATCCGCGACCATAACGATGTCGGCTGGGGGACGATCACGTTTAATGAAGGGGTGCAGCGCTCTTCAAACGTCGCCTTTTCGATTTTAGTGAAAGAAAAGCTTGGTGAAGATCGGTTTTTGCAATATTTGCACCGTTTCCATTTTGACCGGAAAACGGGCATCGATTTGCCGAACGAAGCGGTCGGACAAATCCGCTATCGCTACCCGATTGAACGAATTACGACCGGATTCGGCCAAGGGACATCGGTGACGCCAATCCAGCAAATCCAAGCGGCGACGGCGATCGCCAACGATGGGAAAATGATGAAGCCGTATGTCATCGAGAAAGTCGTCGACCCAGACAGCGGCAAAGTCGTGCTCGATCATGGGCCGACCGTGGTCGGCGAGCCGATTACGGCGGAAACCGCGCGCAAAGTGCGCGCCATTTTAGAGACGGTCGTCACGTCCGAGCACGGCACCGGCCGTCCGTACCAAATCAACGGCTACCGCGTCGCCGGCAAAACGGGGACGGCGCAAATTCCGTCGGCTTCCGGGGGCTATTTGACCGGACGGGAAAACTACATTTTTTCGTTTTTAGGCATGGCGCCGACGGATGATCCGAAGCTTCTCATGTATGTCGCGGTCCAACAGCCGCACCTCGATGTGACTGAAACCGGAGCGGCGCCGGTGTCGCAAATTTTTACGACGGTGATGAAAAGCAGTTTGCAATATTTGCATATTGAACCGAACGGGGAAAAACGAATGAAAGCAAAGACTGCCCAACCGCAGGCGCTTGATTCATGGATCGGCCAGCCGGCGGCTTCGGCAGCCAAGCAGCTGAAGGAAAAGGGATATGTGCCGGTCGTGATCGGCCGCGGCAAATATGTTGAGCAGCAGCTTCCGCAAGGCGGCGATCACGTTCTTTTGGGCGAACGGGTCGTGTTGAAAACGGACGGGGCGGCAACGATGCCGGATTTGCGCGGCTTCTCGCTGCGCGACGCTATGAAAGTGGCTCATATACTCGGCTTGCGGCCGAGCACGAAAGGGACCGGCTATGTCGTCAGCCAAAACATTCGTCCGGGATCGGAGGTGCGCAAAGGCGATTATTTAATTGTTGAATTGGCTCCGCCGCGCCAATGGGAGAAAGAGGCGGCGGAGAAGGAGAAAGAGGCGGCTTTACGGAAAGAAGCCGAGCCGCATGAATGATTTTTGCCGTTCTATAACGGGGCGTACAAGCATATAGTGGAACGAGCCCACCATGAAGGAGGTTCCGCCATATGCGCGTATCGTACGTTACCGTGCGCAAGCGGTTGACGATCGTGTTTTTGATCGGGATTTTGATCTTTGCCATTATCGATCTCCGTCTCGGCTACGTCCAATTTTGGCTCGGCGATCTATTAGCGGAACGGGCGAAAGGGCTATGGGGCCGGAACATTCCGTTTGAGCCGAAGCGAGGCGAAATTTTGGACCGCAACGGCGTCCCGCTGGCGACGAACATGAGCGCGCCGACGGTGTATGTCATTCCGCGGCAAGTCAAAAACCCGGCAGAGGCGGCGAAAAAGCTGGCCGGGGTGCTGGGCGGTTCGATCGAATCCATCTATAAACAAATCACGCAAAAAACGTCGATCGTCCGCCTGAAAGAAGGGCGGAAAATTTCCGATGAAAAAGCGGCGAATGTGCGCTCCCTCGACTTGGATGGGGTGTATATCGCGGAAGATACGAAGCGCTACTATCCGTTTGGCAGCTATTTGTCGCACGTGCTCGGCTTCACCGGCATTGACAACCAAGGGCTCACCGGGTTGGAGCTGTATTATGACAAGGAACTGAGGGGCGAGCGCGGCTCCGTGCAGTTTTATTCCGATGCGAAAGGGCGGCGCATGCCCGATATCGCTGATGACTATACGCCGCCGACTGACGGCTTGAATTTGGTGTTGACGATCGATTCGCGCATTCAGACGATCATTGAGCGCGAACTTGACATCGCGGAGGCGAAATACAATCCGGACGGCATCATCGCGATCGCCATGGACCCGAACACCGGTGAAATTTTGGCGATGGCGAGCCGGCCGACGTTCAATCCAGCGGATTACCGGAGCGTTCCTCCGGAAATTTACAACCGCAACTTGCCGATTTGGAGCACGTACGAACCGGGATCGACGTTTAAAATCATTACGCTGGCCGCAGCGCTTGAGGAACATAAGGTGAATTTGCTGAAAGACCATTTCTTTGACCCGGGCTACGCCAAAGTAGCCGGCGCTACGCTTCGCTGCTGGAAAAAAGGCGGCCACGGAGATCAGACGTTTTTGGAAGTCGTGCAAAACTCGTGCAACCCGGGGTTTGTCGAGCTTGGCGAGCGGCTTGGAAAGGAGACGTTGTTTCGTTACATTAAGCAATTCGGTTTTGGTGAGAAAACGGGCATCGACTTGCAAGGCGAAGGAACAGGCATTTTGTTTGATTTGAAACGGGTCGGGCCGGTGGAACTGGCAACGACGGCGTTTGGCCAAGGAGTGTCGGTGACGCCGATCCAGCAAGTCGCTGCCGTGTCGGCGGCAATCAATGGCGGCATTTTGTACACTCCGTACATTGCCAAGCAGTGGGTCGACCCGGAAACAGGAGAGATCGTCCGCCGCAACACGCCAAAAGCGAAACGGCGCGTCATTTCCGAGGAAACATCGAAACAAGTCCGTTACGCACTTGAGAGCGTCGTCGCTCAAGGAACAGGGAAAAAGGCGTATGTCGAAGGGTACCGCGTCGGCGGCAAAACGGGAACGGCGCAAAAGGCGCAAGGCGGCCGCTATTTGCAAAACAACCATATCGTTTCGTTCATCGGCTTCGCTCCGGCAGATGACCCGAAGCTTGTCGTGTACGTCGCCGTCGACAACCCGAAAGGAACGGTTCAGTTCGGCGGCACGGTCGCTGCCCCGATTGTAGGAAAAATTATGGAAGATAGTTTGCGCACGTTGGGCGTGAAGCCCCGCAAAGACCAGCTCGAGAAGGAGCGCGACTGGAACGAGCCGAAAGTCATTGAAGTGCCAAACTTGATCGGAATGACAAAAAATGATTTGCAAGAGCAGCTTTTTGACTTAAAATTAGATGTTAGTGGCGAGGGAGATGTCGTTGTGGAACAATCCCCGAAGCCAGGGGCGAAAGTGAAAGAAGGCTCAACGGTCCGCATTTATTTGGCGAAACGCGAAGCGGCGGAAGAACGGTAAGACACGGTAAGACGAACGTGCAAGGGGCGACCGATGCGATGACACATCGGGTTGGTTGTGCCCCTTTTTCCGCTGTCTGCCTAACGGAGCGGACGATTTCGAAGCGAAAGGGATGAACGAAATATGAAACTGCTGACGCTGCTGTCACACTTGCCCGGTTTTTGGGTGCACCATGGAGGCAATCCCGATATCGTGGCGCTCGAAATGGACTCGCGCCGCGTTGCCTCCGGTTCTCTCTTTTTTTGCCTTAAAGGGTTTACAGTAGACGGACACGACTTTGCCGAGGAAGCGGTGGCGCGCAAAGCGGCGGCGATCGTGGCCGAGCGGCCGCTTTCCGTTGATGTTCCCGTCGTTCTTGTGTCGGACAGCCGGCGGGCGATGGCGATTTTAGCGGACGCGTTTTACGGGCGGCCGACCCACCGCCTTCATTTAATCGGAGTGACAGGCACAAACGGCAAGACGACGACAACGTCGATCATCGAACAAATCGCGAGAAAAGCCGGCAAGAAAACAGGGCTCATTGGCACGGTTCACATCAAGGTCGGCGACCGCTCCTATCCGGCGGCCAATACGACGCCGGAGTCGCTCATTTTGCAGCGCACGTTTAAACAGATGGTCGATGAAGGAGTGGAGTTTGTCGCCATGGAAGTGTCGTCGCACGCGCTGCACCAAGGGCGGGTGCATGGCTGCGATTACGATGTGGCCGTCTTTACGAACTTAACGCAAGACCATTTGGATTATCACGGGACAATGGAAGAATATCGGAACGCCAAAGGGCTTTTGTTTGCCCAGCTCGGCAACCGCTACGACGAACGGCGGCCGAAATTTGCCGTTCTCAATCATGACGATCCGGTTTCGCAGTATTATAAACATATGACGGCCGCGCCGATCGTCACATACGGGATGAGGGAAAAAAGCGATGTGATGGCGGAACAGATCCGCATGACCGCAGGCGGCATGGCGTTTCGGCTTTGCACGCCGCACGGATCGGCGGCGGTCGAAACGAAACTTGTCGGCTCGTTCAATGTCTATAACATTCTCGCCGCTGCCGCTGCCTGCCTTGCCTCTGGCTTTTCGCTTGAAACGATCGCCGCGGCGCTTGCGGATGTCGAGCCGGTGCCGGGGCGGTTTGAAACGGTTGATGAAGGGCAAAACTTTACGATCATCGTCGATTACGCCCACACGCCGGACAGTTTAGAAAATGCCTTAAAAACGGTGCGCCAATTGGCGAAGCGAAACGTGTATGTCGTCATCGGCTGCGGCGGCGACCGCGACCGGTCGAAACGGCCGCTCATGGCGCAGGTGGCGGTGCGGTATGCGGATGTCGCTATTTTTACCTCCGACAATCCGCGTTCGGAAGACCCGAAGCAAATTTTGCGCGACATGGAAGCGGGAGTAAGCGCTGAGATCGGAAAGCATGTGACGATTCCTGACCGTGAAGAGGCGATCCGCTACGCCATTGGCCAGGCGCAGGAAGGCGATGTTGTGTTGATTGCCGGCAAAGGGCATGAAACGTATCAAATCATTGGCAACGATGTGATTGAGTTTGACGATCGCGCTGTTGCCCGAGCGGCAGTGAAGGAGAGAGGATGACCATGATCGCATACAGGACGGTGCAATCGATGGCGGTGGAGGCGCGCGGCATTGTTGATGAAACGATCCGCTTTCACGCCGTGTTCGTCAACCCAGCCAAACAAGTGAAAAAAGGGTTGTTCGTTCCGCTCGAAAACGGGGCGGAAACATTGAAAACGGCGATTGAACACGGAGCGATCGCTTCATTTTGGCGTCTGGGAGAGCCGTTGCCGCGCTACATTCCAAATCAATTTCCGATCTTTTTCGTTCCGTCGCCGCTCGAGGCGGCAGCGGCATTGTTCGAGCGATACTTGGAGCAAGACCGTGCAGAGGGTGTGCAGTTTTTCTTCGCTCTTCCTGAAGACAGCCCCCTTGCTGGCGAGGCTGTGCGCCGCCGACTGGCGGAATTGGAGAAGCGATGGCTGGACGCTCGGCCGTTTAAAGGATGTGACGATGCATGCCAGAACAAGCGATCGTGATTGCCATGGCGGTTTCCTTTCTCATCACTGTCGTTTTGTCGCCGCTGTTCATCCCGTTTTTGCGGCGGTTGAAATTCGGACAAAGCATCCGCGAGGAAGGGCCGAAGTCGCATCAAAAAAAATCAGGCACGCCGACGATGGGCGGCATCATGATTTTGTTGGCGATTGTGGCAACGACCTTATGGATCACACCAAAAATCGCCGGCTTGTCGACGAGGACGTATTTGCTGTTGTTGGTCACCGTCGGCTATGGGGTGCTCGGCTTCCTCGACGATATGATCAAAGTCGTGATGAAGCGAAATCTTGGCTTGACGAGCCGGCAAAAATTTATCGGCCAGCTCCTTATCGCAGCCATCTTTTTTGCCGTCTACCGCCAAAGCGGCTTTTCGACGGTGTTACATATTCCCGGCGCCGATTGGTCGGTCGACCTCGGATGGGCGTACGGCGTGCTCTTGTTGTTCATGCTTGTCGGCGGTTCGAACGCTGTCAACTTGACCGACGGGCTTGACGGGCTGCTTGCCGGAACGGCGGCGATCGCCTTTGGCGCTTATGCCGTCTTGGCTTGGAATCAAGGCCAGTACGATGTCGCTGTATTTTGCGTCGCTGTTGTTGGCGCCGTGCTTGGCTTTTTAGTGTTTAACGCCCACCCAGCGAAAGTGTTTATGGGCGACACCGGCTCGCTCGCACTTGGCGGGGCGATCGCCGCTGTCGCTGTCCTGACGAAGCTTGAGCTGTTGCTTGTCATCATCGGCGGTGTGTTTGTCATCGAGACGCTGTCGGTCATCATTCAAGTGGCTTCGTTCAAAACGACGGGACGGCGCGTGTTCCGCATGAGTCCGCTTCATCATCATTATGAGCTTGTCGGCTGGTCAGAATGGCGGATCGTTGTGACGTTTTGGGCCGTCGGCCTTTTATTTGCGATGCTAGCAATTTATATCGAGGTGTGGATGTAATTGAAACCGACTCGTTTTTATCAACATCGTCGTGTGCTTGTCATTGGATTGGCGAAAAGCGGAGCGGCGGCAGCTCGGCTTCTTGCGGAGTTAGGCGCTAAGGTCGTCGTCAATGATCAAAAGCCGCTTTCGGAAAACATGGAGGCCAAGCAGCTTGAACCGCTGGGCATTCGCGTCGTTTGCGGCGGTCATCCGCTTGAACTGCTTGATGAGCCGTTTGACCTTGTCGTGAAAAACCCGGGCATTCCGTACACGAACCCGATGGTGAAAAAGGCGCTTGAGAAGGGGCTTCCGGTTGTGACCGAAGTGGAGCTTGCTTATCACATTTCCGAAGGGCCGTTTATCGGCATCACCGGGTCCAACGGAAAAACGACGACGACGACGCTCATTTACGAAATGTTAAAAGCGGACGGCCAAGATCCGCTGCTTGCCGGCAACATCGGCCTTGTCGCCTGCGAGGTGGCGAGGGAAGCGAAGCCGGGGCAATGGCTTGTCACGGAACTGTCTTCGTTCCAGCTTGCCGGCATTGACAAGTTTCGCCCAGCCATTGCGGTTTTGCTCAATATTTTCGACGCCCACTTGGACTACCACGGAACGAAAGAGGCGTATGCAGCGGCAAAGGCGAACATTTTCCGCAATCAAACGGAGCGCGATTATGCCGTCGTCAATGCCGACGATCCGCTCGTGATGAACATTGCCTCCTCGGTTCGATCGCAAAAAGTGCTGTTTTCGGCGACGAAGCTTCTTGGCGAAGGGGCGTACGTTCAAGATGGCGCCATCTATTGGAACGGTGATCCAGTTATCAGAATCGCTGACATCGTTCTTCCTGGACAGCACAATTTGGAAAACATTTTAGCGGCGGTGGCGGCCGCCAAGCTGGCCGGCGCCAGTGATGAGGCGATCCGCCAGGTGCTGGCGACGTTTTCCGGCGTGAAACATCGGCTTCAGTATGTGGCGGAAATTGACGGCCGGCGGTTTTACAACGACTCGAAAGCGACGAACATCTTAGCGACGCAAAAGGCGCTTTCAGCGTTTGCCGGCGAGCCGGTCATTTTGCTCGCTGGCGGGCTTGACCGCGGCAATGAGTTTGATGATCTTCTCCCGTATTTGCAACAGGTGAAGGCGGTCGTACTGTTCGGCCAGACGGCGGATAAAATCGGCCGCATCGCCCAAAAAGCGGGAATAGAAACGATCCGATATGTCGATAATGTGGAAAAAGCCGTCCCGGTTGCTTTCGAGCTTTCCGAACCGGGCGACGTCATTTTGCTCTCTCCAGCATGCGCCAGCTGGGATCAATACAAAACTTTCGAGGAGAGAGGGGACATTTTTATCAATGCCGTGCATAAGTTGAAATAGAGGGAAAGGGACAGCCCTTCCCCTCTAGTTTACAAAAATAGAGGTGTTGGGCATTGCCGCGGAAAAAGTCTGCGCCGGATTTTTTGCTCATTCTTTTGACGTTTTCGCTCTTGGCCATCGGACTTATTATGGTGTACAGCGCGAGCGCCATTTGGGCGGAATACAAATTCAACGATTCGTTTTTCTTCGCCAAGCGCCAGCTATTGTTTGCGGGCGTCGGCATTATCGCTATGTTTTTTGTCATGAACATCGATTATTGGGTGTGGCGCGACTGGTCGAAAGTGCTGCTTGGCGTCTGTTTTGTGCTGCTCGTTCTTGTGCTCATTCCCGGCATCGGCATGGTTCGCAACGGGTCGCGCAGCTGGATCGGCGTCGGGGCGTTTTCGATCCAGCCGTCCGAGTTTATGAAGCTGGCTATGATCGCGTTTTTGGCCAAATATTTATCGGAAAACCAAAAAAAAATTACGTCATTTAAACAAGGACTGTTGCCGGCGCTTTTGCTTGTGTTTGCCGCGTTCGGCATGATTATGCTGCAGCCGGACTTAGGAACGGGCACCGTTATGGTTGGTACGTGCGTGACGATGATTTTCGTCGCCGGCGCCCGTCTCAGCCATTTTGCCGGGCTTGGCGTTTTGGGGCTCGCTGGGCTTGCCGCCCTCATCCTGTCGGCTCCATATCGAATCAAGCGGATTACATCGTTTTTAAACCCATGGGAAGATCCACTTGGAAGCGGATTTCAAATCATCCAGTCGCTGTACGCCATTGGGCCGGGCGGCTTGTTCGGCCTTGGGCTCGGGCAGAGCAGACAAAAGTTTTTTTACTTGCCGGAGCCGCAAACCGACTTTATTTTCGCCATTTTAGCTGAAGAGCTCGGCTTTATCGGTGGTTCACTCGTTCTCCTGCTCTTTGCTCTTCTTCTTTGGCGCGGTGTGCGCATTGCCCTTGGCGCCCCTGACTTGTACGGAAGTTTTTTGGCGCTTGGCATTATTTCGATGATCGCGATTCAAGTGATGATCAATATCGGCGTTGTGACGGGACTGATGCCCGTTACCGGCATCACGCTCCCGTTTTTAAGCTACGGCGGATCGTCGCTGACGTTGATGTTGATGGCCATCGGCGTGCTGCTTAATATCAGCAGGCATGCCCGGTATTAGGCAAGCGGCGGATGTCCGCCGTTTTTTTGGCGTCTCTCGAACGCAGCCCATCGTCGAACGGTGCCGGCAAATGCGATAAAAACAGGCTCTCTCTTGCATTCATTTGTGATATAATGAAAATAAGTGCAAAAACAAAGAAACGGCAGCGGATGCCGTTTGTTTTTATACCGGTCGTTTCAGCGCGGGCGTTGAAGAAGAAAGCGGGGAATGCGATGGAAAAGGGAAAAGTCGTCGTCTTGGAGGACCGCGTGCCGAAACTGAAGGAGCGGCGCCGCCAGAAAGCGAACCGCCGGCTCATTGCGTACTTATCTTTCTTTTTTCTATTTATTTTGTGCGTCCTTTACTTCCAGTCGCCGCTTGGCGCTGTCGGGCATGTGGAAGTGAGCGGCAACCGTCATCTCACAGCGGAGCGCATCATCAGCTTAAGCGGCATTACGAAGCGGACAAGCTTTTGGAAAGTGAATGAACAAAACGTGGAAAAAAAGCTCACTCGCCATCCAGAAATTAAGGAGGCCACAGTGGAAAAACAGCTGCCGAACACGATCGCCATCCACGTCCGCGAATGGCGGCGAATCGCTTATGTGTATGACCGGCAAACGTTTTTTCCATTGCTTGAAAACGGGCGGCTGTTAAAGCAAGAAGGGACGAAGACGGCGCCAAGCGATGCGCCGGTGCTTGTCGGCTGGAAAGACGGCGACGCCATTGCTGAAATGACGGGGCAGCTCGCCGAACTGCCCGCGGCCGTGCTGGGCGCCATGTCGGAAATTCACTACAAGCCGACGAGGGAATATGAAGACCGCGTCATCGTCTACATGAATGACGGTTATGAAGTAAGCGCGACAATCCGGCAATTTGCGGACAAGCTGTCGCATTATCCTGCGATTGCCGCCGCGCTTGACCGAAACGTCAAAGGAGTCATTCATTTGGAAGTCGGCAGCTATTTTGTTCCTTACTCCCCCCCGAAAAAGGAGGATGGCGATGAAACGACAAGCCCGTAGCCGCCTCCTGCTGACGTTGATCTGCTTGATCTTCGGCGTCATGCTCGGGTTCTCGTACCAACATGCGAAAAACGAAGCATCCCGCCGCGAATGGAGCGACAGCGAGTGGAAAAAAGAGTACGAATATCGCTCGGCGCTTCTTGCTTTGCAAAAAGAAAACCGGTCGCTCAAGCAGCAGCTTGTCAAAAAGCAGGAGGAGCTGGCTGCATGGGAGAAGAAGCTGGCCGCGGAGCAGGAGAACGAGGCCGGATTGGCAAAAGAAGCGGAACAGCTGCGCATGCATGTCGGAAAAGCGAGGGTGAAAGGGAAAGGTGTAGCAGTCACCCTTTCCGATTCCTCTTATATCCCCTCTGAAGCGAGCGCTACCAATTATATCGTTCATGAACAGCACGTATGGAAAGTTGTTCACGAGTTGCTCATTTCCGGCGCCGAAGCGGTCGCGATTAATGGGCAGCGCATTTCCCACCGTTCATACATCGTCTGCAACGGCCCAGTCATTGAGGTCGATGGAACGCAGCATGCCGCTCCGTTTGTCATTTCGGCCATTGGCAATCCGGACGTGCTCATGTCCGCTCTAGAGCTTCCCGGCGGCATCGTCGACGAACTTGTCGAAGACCATATCGACGTAAAAGTGGAAAAGCAAGGAGCGATCGTGTTGGATCCGGTGTTTGCGCCCGAGCCGTAAAACGGGCGGAAAGGGGCGATAAAGCGCATTGGAACGGAAAAATCGATTCTATTTTGCCGGCGTAGCTGCCATATTCGGTGTGATGCTGGCCGTTGGGCTTCGGACGACGCTGCATCCGGAAGGACGCGACACGCGCGACATTTGGGAGTTGCGCGCCGATTTGACAAAAGAGCAGAAGCTTGAACAACGGCTGCTTGAGGAGCTAGAGAGTTACGAGGAAACATTGCGCCGCTACCGGCGGGAACACGAGGCGGGCGGCGCGACAGAGCTTGAAGCGACAGTCGCGAAGCTGAGGGAAGAAGCCGGGCTGACAGAAGTGAGAGGAAGCGGTCTCGTGTTGACGATCGCGCCGCTTTCGGCGGCCGGCTACGTTGGTCCGGCCGTTGCCGCCGTATCGCCCGAGCTATTGCAACGGTTAGTGAATGAGTTGAACAAATACGGGGCGAAAGAAATCGCCATCGACGGTGAGCGACTGACGAACCGGACGGCCATTCGCGATGTCAATGGCGCAACGAAAGTCGGGAGCCGCTCAGTGAGGCTGCCAGTCGAAGTGAGAGCAATCGCCGATGATGCGGACAAGCTGTACAGCGGGCTCGCCGTTTCGCCGATCCGCGATGATTTCGCCGTGGAAAACTTGGAGCTGTCCATATCCAAGCCCCAGCCGCTCGTTGTCATTCCGCCCGCGGCTAGCCGCCCTGATGTGAAATACATGGAGACAGAAAACGGCGGCAAGGAGGAGAAATAGCATGTGGCTTCCGCTTCTCGGATTGCTTCTTGGGTTTGCCATCGGCGTTCTCGCCGGCTGGGAAGTTCCCGATGAATATTCCCATTATTTGTCGATTGCCATTTTGGCCGCCTTTGATACATTAATCGGAGGGTGGCGCGCCTACCTGCAGCGGACGTACGACGAAACCGTATTTATAACCGGGTTTTTTTTCAACATTGTTCTGGCCGCAACTTTAACTTTTCTTGGGGTGCATCTTGGTGTAGACTTGTATTTAGCGGCTGTGTTCGCCTTCGGCGTCCGCTTGTTTCAAAACATTGCCATCATCCGCCGCCTTTGGCTTGCTGAGTGGGCCAAGCGGTGGTACAACCGCGAAAAAAGTTAGGAAAAAGACAGGGAAAGTGTTTTCGCGTGTTGAATTATATGGGGTAAAACAAAATATCGTGTTGTTGCGAAACTCGCAAACTAGACATAGACCAATAGACAAAGAGATGGGAAATTTCAGCCGAAAAAGGAGGTGTCGCTGCTTACTGAAACGCCGGCCGGCACCGGCGCGTTTTTAGTAGGCAGATGCCAAAAAATGAGCAGCAATGAGATCGTCGTTAGCCTGGATGTCGGAACATCGAGCGTGAAAGTCATCATCGGGGAAATGCTAGGCAGCTCCATCAATATTATCGGGGTGGGCAATGTCAAAGCGGAAGGGCTCAAAAAAGGGGCGATTGTTGATATAGATAAAACGGTGCAGTCGATCAGACGGGCCGTCGAGCAAGCGGAGCGGATGGTCGGTTTATCGATCCGCCGTGTGATCGTCGGGGTGGCCGGCAGCCATATTCAGCTCCATGACTGCCACGGCATTGTCGCCGTCGCGAGCGAAAACCGGGAAATCAGCGATGAAGATGTCGCCCGCGTCATCGATGCCGCGCAAGTCGTCTCTATTCCTCCCGATCGGGAAATCATCGGCGTCGTTCCGCGCCAGTTTATCGTCGACGGGTTGGACGGCATTCATGATCCGCGCGGCATGCTCGGCGTCCGCTTGGAAATGGAAGGCACTATGGTGACGGGTGCGAAGACGGTATTACATAATCTTCTTCGCTGTGTGGAGCGGGCAGGCTTGGAAATCAGCGATATTTGTCTTCAGCCGCTGGCGGCCGGTTCGCTCGTGCTGTCCGATGACGAACGGCATTTGGGGGCGGCGCTCGTTGACCTGGGAGGCGGCTCGACAACGGTCGCTGTCTTTGAGCAAGGGACGTTGCAAGCTGTCTCTTCGCTGCCGGTCGGCGGGGAGCACATTACGAAAGACTTGGCCATCGGATTGCGGACGACAACGGACGATGCCGAAAAAATCAAACTGAAGCACGGACATGCATTTTACGACTACGCTTCGGAGGAAGAAGTGTTCAGCGTGCCGATCATGGGCACCGATCAACACCAGCAGTTCAGCCAGCTGGAGATCGCCGATATTATTGAGGCGAGACTGGAAGAAATTTTGCAAATGGTTCAGCAGGAAGTGCGTCGTCTCGGGTTTCGCGATCTCCCCGGCGGCTATGTGCTGACCGGCGGCGTCGCCAATATGCCAGGGTTGCTTGAGCTGGCCCACGTCGTTTTAGGGACGAGCGTCCGCATTGCCATGCCGGATTATATCGGTGTGCGCGACCCGCAGTATACGATCGGCGTTGGCTTGCTCAAGTTCGCCTACCGGCAGGCGCAGCTGCAAGGGAAAACGGTCCCGGCTGCCGCTGCAGTGGAGCCGGTCGAGCGCTCCTCGCCAAAACAGCAGTCGAAATCGAAAAAGAAAGAAGACCATTTTGGGAAGAAGGTCAAGAAATTTTTCGGTTCTTTCTTTGAATAGAGATTGAAATTTTAGGAGGATTTGGCCATGTTGGAGTTTGAGACAACAGTCGATCAGTTGGCAACGATCAAGGTGATTGGAGTCGGGGGCGGCGGCAACAACGCCGTCAATCGGATGATTGAGCATGGGGTGCAAGGTGTAGAGTTTATTGCAGTCAATACGGATGCACAGGCGCTCAACTTGTCGAAGGCGCCGATCAAGCTGCAAATCGGGGCGAAGCTGACACGCGGCTTGGGCGCGGGGGCGAACCCAGAAGTTGGAAAAAAAGCAGCTGAGGAGAGCAAAGAGCAAATTGAAGAAGCGCTTCGCGGCGCCGATATGGTGTTTGTCACCGCTGGCATGGGCGGCGGCACGGGAACTGGGGCGGCGCCTGTCATCGCCCAAATTGCGCGCGAGTTAGGGGCGCTTACGGTCGGCGTTGTTACACGCCCGTTTACGTTTGAGGGGCGGAAGCGGGCGACGCAGGCCGCAAGCGGCATCGCCGCCATGAAAGAGGCGGTCGATACGCTCATCGTCATTCCGAACGACCGGTTGCTTGAGATTGTCGACAAAAATACGCCGATGCTTGAGGCGTTCCGCGAAGCGGACAATGTGCTGCGCCAAGGGGTGCAAGGCATTTCCGATTTGATCGCCGTGCCGGGGTTGATCAACCTTGACTTCGCTGATGTGAAGACGATCATGTCGAATAAAGGTTCGGCATTGATGGGGATTGGCATCGCCAGCGGCGAAAACCGAGCGGCTGAGGCAGCAAAAAAAGCCATTTCCAGCCCGCTGTTGGAGACGTCGATCGACGGCGCGCAAGGGGTGCTCATGAACATCACCGGCGGCATGAACTTAAGTTTGTACGAAGTGCAGGAGGCTGCCGACATCGTCGCTTCGGCGGCCGACCAAGAAGTGAACATGATCTTCGGCTCCGTTATTAATGAGGACTTAAAGGACGAGATCGTCGTGACGGTCATTGCGACCGGATTCAACGAAAACGTCGCTTCGCAGCCGCGGCCGCCGCGCATTGGCATCGGCACTGTGCCGAAAGCGGCGCCGGCGTCAAAGCGGGAAAAGCGCGAAGAGCCGATACAAGACTATGCGGCGCTCCGCTCGGGGCAAGCAGAAGATCCGCTTGACATTCCCGCTTTCTTGCGCAACCGCAACCGCCGCCGCTAGATGGCGAAACGAGGGTGTCCCAAAAGCAACGGGACACCCTTTCTTCATCACAAGATGCATGCACGAACGTGCACGAAGCACTTCGGTGAAACATATATTGTATCTCTCTTAAAGAAAGACGATCTTTTGAGACAGCCTCGCTTTTCCGATTAGGACCAAAAACTTCTCGCGTTGGCCGCCCGCTCTCTCGCAACGAAAGGGCGAAAAAGAGAAGGCGGGTTAGGCTTTCGTGCCGGCCGATTTGATCCGCCGTGGTTCCCCCTGTTTTGACAAAACATCCCCTTTTTCACCGCCACCGATTGACAGACTTTCCCCGAAGAGATGCTATATACTTGTTTCAGATAAAGCCGATGTGGGCGGGGGGGAGGGGCTTGACGGTTGGTTGTCTATCTCGATGTCATTTGGCTGTTGAACGTCTGTTTTGACGCGTTGCTTCTTTGGCTGACGGCGCTCATGCTCAAGCGGCCGATCGTCTGGTGGCGCCTGTTGGCCGGGGCGTTGATCGGTTCGCTGCTCGTTGTGCTGCTGTTTACCCCGTTTTCCGCCATCGCCCAGCACCCGTTGATAAAAGCAGCCGTTTCCGTGTTGATCGTGTGGGCCGCCTTCGGCTTTAAGCGCCCGCGCTATTTGCTTGAAAATATGCTGGCGTTTTACTTTGCTACGTTCGCTGTCGGCGGCGGCATGCTGGCGGTTCATTATGTTTTCGCGCACCAACTGTCCGTCCGCCAAGGAATGCTTCTCATGCATCATCCCGGGGCGGGCGATCCGGTCAGCTGGCTGTTTGTTGTCATCGGGTTTCCGGTTTTATGGCTTTTTTCCCGCCGAAGGGTGGAGGCGATTCGCGAAAAAAAACTGCGGTTTGAACATATCATTGAGGTCAAGATCGTATGGGACGGGCGGCCGCTTATGCTGCGCGGCTTGATTGACAGCGGCAACCAGCTCGTCGATCCGTTGACAAAAACGCCGGTGATGGTAGTCGAACAGGAAAAAGCGAAGGCCGTGCTTCCTGAAGAGCTATTGGGTTGCCTCAGCTCTCCCATGATGCTGGCTTCCCCGCCGGAGCGGTGGGTCCATCGCCTACGTCTCATTCCGTACCGCGCGGTCGGCAGCGGTCCACAAATCATGGCGGCGGTCAAGCCAGACCGCATTATGCTTCGGTATGAAAACGAATGGTTGGAAGTAGCGCAAGGGCTTGTGGCGCTAAGCGCTGATCCGCTATCGACGGATGGGGAGTACGACTGCATCGTCCATCCGAAAATGGTGCAGGCGGGAAGAAAGCTGACCGCTTCGTAGGTTTTGTTAGTATATCATACTCGCTTTTGATCCGTTTAGAAGGGGGATTTTCATGAAAAAGTGGAAACTTCGTTTCATGTACTGGCTGTATAAGTTTTTGGCCAAGCTCGGCTTGAAGGCGGATGAAATTTATTATATCGGAGGCAGCGAAGCCCTCCCGCCGCCGCTGACAAAAGAAGAAGAGGAGCAGCTGATCGCCAGGCTCGCCGCCGGCGATGACACGGCGAGATCGCTTTTGATCGAACGCAATTTGCGTCTTGTCGTCTACATTGCGCGCAAGTTTGAAAACACCGGCATTCACATTGAAGATTTGATCAGCATTGGAACGATCGGCCTCATTAAGGCGGTCAACACGTTCAACCCAGAGAAGAAGATCAAGCTGGCGACATACGCGTCGCGCTGCATTGAAAACGAAATTTTAATGTATTTGCGCCGCAACAACAAAGTGCGGGCGGAAGTGTCGTTTGATGAACCGCTCAATATCGACTGGGATGGCAACGAGCTGTTGCTTTCCGACGTATTGGGAACGGAAGACGACGTGATTACGAAAGATTTGGAAGCGGATGTCGACCGGCGCTTGCTCTTAAACGCCTTGCGCCAGCTGAGCGACCGCGAGAAGCAAATTATGGAATTGCGTTTTGGCCTCTCCGGCGGCGAAGAAAAGACGCAAAAAGACGTCGCTGATTTGCTCGGCATTTCGCAATCGTACATATCGCGGCTCGAGAAGCGGATCATTAAACGGTTGCGCAAAGAATTCAATAAAATGATGTAGCGGGCGGCGGGAGCGAAATTCCGCCGCTTTTTCCGCGTCGGACAGGCTGTGCATATTTTTCCCTTCCAAGGAGATACTGAAAACTGACGACTTAGCATCTCCTGATGGGAGGGAACAACTTGACGAGGAACAAAGTCGAGATTTGCGGCGTAGACACTTCGAAGCTTCCCGTCCTCAAAAATGAGGAAATGCGTGAACTGTTTCGACGGATGCATGAGGGGGATTTGGAGGCGAGAGAGAAATTAGTAAACGGCAACTTGCGCCTCGTGTTGAGCGTCATTCAGCGCTTCAACAACCGAGGCGAATTTGTCGATGATTTGTTTCAAGTCGGCTGCATCGGACTTATGAAATCGATTGATAATTTTGACCTCAATCAAAACGTGAAGTTTTCCACTTACGCAGTGCCGATGATCATCGGCGAAATCCGCCGCTATTTGCGCGACAACAACCCGATCCGCGTTTCGCGCTCGCTGCGCGACATCGCCTACAAAGCGTTGCAAGTGCGAGAGCGGCTCATGAGCGAGACGGCGAAAGAACCGTCAACCGAGGAAATTGCCAAAGAACTCGGCGTCGCCCATGAGGAAGTGGTTTTTGCCCTCGATGCCATTCAAGATCCTGTTTCGTTGTTTGAGCCGATTTACAACGACGGCGGCGACCCGATTTATGTGATGGACCAGCTGAGCGATGAGCGCAACCGCGACAGCCAATGGATCGAAGAAATCGCCTTGAAGGAAGGGCTTCGGCGGTTGAATGAGCGGGAAAAAATGATCATCCGCAAACGCTTTTTCCAAGGAAAGACGCAAATGGAAGTGGCCGAGGAAATCGGCATTTCCCAAGCGCAAGTGTCGAGGCTCGAAAAAGCGGCGATCCGGCAAATGAATAAAAACATCCAAGTGTGACAGGCTGCAGGTGCAGCCTTTTTCTTTGGCACATAACTGCACATTTGGCTTCATATAGATGAAAAAGAGGGAGAGAGGAAAGGCGGGGAGAAAAACCGTGATGAGAATTTCCGAATTTCAGACGAAAGATGTCGTCAATGTAGCCAATGGGAAGAAGCTTGGCAATATTGGGGACATTGATATTGATTTAGATACTGGAAAAATCCGCTCACTCATTATTTTAGGCGCCGGAAAGATGCTCGGGCTGTTCGGCCGCGAAGAGGCGGTCGTCATTCCATGGCAGAACATCGTCAAAATCGGAGCCGATGTGATTTTAGTCCGCCTTCATGATACGGATTGAATCCCGAGGATGGCCTAGGGTTGACAGCAATGTTTCGACAAAATCGCAAATAAAGGTTATCATGGACAAACAAACTATGATAAAATAGGAAAAAAAGTGATAAAAAACTACAAAAAACAGCGTGAGGTTGACGCGAATGCCGGACATTTTTCAACAAGAAGCCCGCGGCTGGCTCCGCTGCGGTGCGCCTCCGTTTGCTGGAGCCGTCGCTGGATTGACGACGAAACATGGCGGGGAGAGCAAAGGGCCGTTCGCTTCGCTGAATATGGGGCTGCACGTCGGCGACGATCGCACGGTTGTTGTCGCCAACCGCGGGCGTTTGGCGCAATGGCTCTCATTCCCGCTTGAGCGATGGGTATGTTGTGAACAAGTGCATGGCGCCGACATTCGGAAGGTGACGAAAAACGAACGGGGGAACGGAGCGCAAGATTTCGCCACGGCGGTTCCAGGGGTCGACGGGTTGTATACAGACGAAGCGGAGGTGTTGCTCGCGCTTTGTTTTGCCGATTGTGTGCCCATTTATTTTGTGGCGCCATCTGCTGGGTTAGTCGGCCTTGCTCATGCCGGGTGGCGGGGAACGGCGGGCGGCATCGCTGGTCACATGGTGCGGCTTTGGCAAACGCGCGAACACATCGCGCCGAGCGACATCTATGTTGCCATCGGACCTGCCATCGGTCCGTGCTGTTATACGGTTGACGACCGTGTCGTGGACAGTCTGCGCCCGACGCTTCCTCCGGAAAGCCCGTTGCCATGGCGGGAAACAAGCCCAGGGCAATATGCGCTCGACTTAAAGGAAGCCAATCGGCTTCAGTTGATCGCGGCTGGCGTTCCGAACAGCCATATTTATGTGTCAGAACGCTGTACAAGCTGTGAGGAAGCGTTGTTTTTTTCCCACCGCCGCGACCGCGGAACGACTGGAAGGATGTTGGCGTTTATCGGCCGAAGGGAGGAGACGGCATGACGGTGCGCGACAACTTGGCGGCCATTCGCCGAGAAATCGAGGCGGCCTGCGCTCGCGTCGGCCGCGATCCGGCCGGCGTGCGCATCGTGGCGGTCACTAAATATGTCGATGCCGAGCGGGCGATGGAGGTGCTTGACGCCGGCATTGCCGACCTCGGCGAAAACCGCTCCGACCAATTGATTGAAAAGCATGCACGGATCGGAAATCAAGCGACGTGGCATTTCATTGGGACGCTTCAGTCGCGCAAAGTCAAAGACATTATTGATAAAGTCGATTACATTCATTCACTCGACCGCTTGTCGCTCGCGAAAGAAATTGAAAAACGGGCGGTGCGGCCAGTAAAATGTTTTGTGCAAGTGAACGTGTCGGGGGAAGTGACCAAACACGGGCTCGCCCCCGAAGAAACGATTCCGTTTATTGAACAACTTCGCGCCTTTTCGCGCATCGAAGTCGTCGGATTGATGACGATGGCGCCGCACACGGACGACGAAGCGGTATTGCGCGCTTGCTTTCGCCAATTGCGGATGCTGAAGGAACGCGTTCAGGCGTTGGGAATGGCCCATGCCCCATGCACCGAACTGTCAATGGGCATGTCAAACGATTACACGATCGCCATCGAGGAAGGAGCGACGTTTGTGCGCATAGGCAGCGCGCTTGTTGGATCATTGTAGGAGGTGAAACCGGATGGGATTGATGAAAAAATTCCGTGATTATTTTTTAGAAGAAGACTACGAAGACTATGAAGAAGAATATGAGGCGCCACAGCCGGAAGAAGAGGCGCTGCCGAAGACGGCAGGCAAGGCGAACGTCGTCAGCCTGCAAAGCGTGCAAAAATCGGCGAAAGTCGTGCTTGCTGAGCCGAGGGTGTATGCGGAGGCGCAGGAGATCGCCGACCATTTGAAAAGCCGGCGCGCGGTCATCGTCAACTTGCAGCGCATCCAGCATGAGCAGGCGAAGCGGATCGTCGACTTTTTAAGCGGCACGGTGTACGCCATTGGCGGCGACATTCAGCAAGTCGGCACAAAAATTTTTTTATGCACCCCGGAAAACGTCGACGTCAGCGGCTCGATTTCGCTCGACGGCGAGGATGACAGACCGATGAAGAGGTGGTAGCTGTTGGATTATGTACTCACGTTTTTGACGACAGTGATTCAAGTGTACTCGTATGCGCTGATCATTTATATTTTAATGTCATGGTTTCCCAATGCGCGCGAAACGCGGTTCGGACAGATGTTGGCCGCTATTTGCGAGCCGTATTTGGAGCCGTTTCGGCGCGTCATTCCGCCGCTTGGCATCATTGACGTCTCCCCAATCGTCGCGTTTATCGTTCTTGAATTCGCGACGAGAGGGCTTCACGCCCTGTTCGACATTCTTCAGTCGCAGTTTTAACTTCGTTTTGCGCGCACGGCGCCGCCGCTCTCCGTCCGGCAGGCAAAAAGGCGGAAGGGCGAAACTCGCAGAGAGGAATCCGTTGTGGGTTCCTTTCTTCCATGAAAGCAAGGTGACGTCGAGTGGAGCTGTATCAGCATTTTCGCAAAGAGGAACATCCGTTCATTGATCAAGTGCTCGAGTGGAAGGAGATGGTGAGCCGTCAGTACGCTCCGAAGCTGACCGATTTTCTCGATCCGCGCGAGCAGCAAATCGTGCAAAGCATCACGGGCGGCGATGGAGACGTGCGCGTGTTTTTTTTCGGAGGCGCCCCGTTTGTCGAGCGGAAGCGGGCGTTTCTCGCTCCGCCGTATATCGACCCTGAGGAAGAGGATTATGGCATTGTGCTGTTTGCCGTCCGCTATCCGGCGAAATTCGTTTCCCTTGAACATCGCGACGTGTTGGGGGCGCTGATGTCGCTTGGCTTGCGGCGCGGCAAGTTTGGCGATATTCTCGTTCGGGATGGGGAAATTCAGTTTTTTGTTGCTGCTGAGGTCGCCGACTACGTCCGCTTGCATATCGAAATGATCGGCAAAGCCCGGGTGGCGTTGGAGCCGCTGCCGCTGTCGGCTGCCATGCCGCTTGCCGAAACGTGGGAGGAAGGAACGGTCACGGTGTCTTCTCTAAGGCTCGATGCTGTGCTCGCTCAGGCGTTTCGCCTTGCGCGCGAGAAAGCGCGTGCGCTTGTTGAAAGCGGGCTCGTCAAAGTGAACTGGAAGGTGGTGGACAAGCCGGATTTCCTCTGCGGACCGGGCGATGTCCTGTCGGCGCGCGGTTTTGGCCGCTGCAAGCTGTTTTCGGTGGAAGGGCCGACGAAAAAAGAGCGCTGGCTCGTTCAGATCGGCCGACAAAAATAAGCAAATGACGGCAGGAAATCGGCAAACCGTGTCGAATGAAAGTGAAGAAAAGGAATGATGGAGACGGAGGTGGCCGTTGTGCCGTTGACGCCATTGGATATTCACAACAAGGAATTCAGCCGCGGGTTTCGCGGGTACGATGAAGACGAAGTGAACGAGTTCCTCGATCAAGTCATTAAAGACTATGAAATGCTCATCCGTGAAAAAAAGCAGCTGGAAGAGAAAGTGGCCGAACTGACGGAAAAGCTGAACTACTTTGCGAACATTGAGGAGACGCTCAACAAGTCGATTCTTGTTGCTCAAGAAGCAGCGGAAGAAGTGAAGCGGAATGCGCAAAAAGAGGCGAAGCTGATCATTAAAGAGGCGGAAAAAAACGCCGAGCGCATCATCAGCGATGCATTGGCGAAATCGCGGAAAATCGCCCTCGAGATCGAGGAGCTGAAGCGGCAGTCGAAAGTGTTCCGCGCCCGTTTCCGCATGCTTGTCGAGGCCCAGCTTGATATGATCAACAGCCGCGATTGGGACGAGTTGATGGAGTATGAGGCGCCGGATTTGGAAGAAGGGGCGAGAGAACTGCTGTCACAGCCTTGACGAACCGAAGACGTTTCGGTTATAATAATTGGCAAAAATCGCCGCATCAGCCGCCGTGGGAGGCGGTTGGCTTTTTTCAGGATGAATAGCGAAATAGCCATCGACGATGAAAGGGACAGTAGCTCTTGTACGACCGGTCGCAGCGAGCCGGGGATGGTGGAAGCCTGGCATCGGCGCAAGAGTGAACATCACCCTGGAGTTCCATGCCGAACATCAAGTAGGCCATGGCGCGTCATTCCCGTTACGAATGAAAAGTGGGCTGTGCGTCGTTTGCATGGCCAAGAAGGGTGGTACCGCGAGACCGTTCTCGTCCCTTGCCGGGGGGAGAACGGTTTTTTATTTGGAATCTATCGTTCGAAGGAGGAGCAAGGATGGATTACAAAGAAACGCTGCTCATGCCGAAGACCGACTTCCCGATGCGCGGCAACTTGCCGAAGCGGGAGCCGGAAATGCAAAAAAAATGGGAGGAAATGGACATTTACCGGAAAGTGCAAGAGCGGACGAAAGGGCGTCCGTTGTTCGTGCTGCATGACGGCCCGCCGTATGCCAACGGGGATATTCATATGGGCCATGCGCTGAACAAAATTTTAAAAGACATCATCGTCCGCTACAAATCGATGAGCGGCTATTGCGCCCCATACGTGCCGGGCTGGGATACGCACGGCTTGCCGATCGAAACGGCCCTTGCCAAGCAAGGAGTTGACCGCAAATCGATGAGCGTCGCCGAGTTCCGCAAGCGGTGCGAGCAATATGCGTATGAACAAATCGACAACCAGCGCCGGCAATTCAAGCGGCTCGGCGTGCGCGGCGACTGGGACAACCCATACATTACGCTCAAACCGGAGTACGAAGCCCAGCAAATTAAAGTGTTTGGCGAAATGGCGAAAAAAGGGCTCATCTACAAAGGGTTGAAGCCGGTCTATTGGTCCCCGTCAAGCGAATCGGCGCTCGCCGAAGCGGAAATCGAATATAAAGACAAGCGTTCGCCGTCGATTTATGTCGCCTTCCCGGTGAAAAACGGCAAAGGCGTGCTTGAGGGCGATGAGCGAATCGTCATTTGGACGACGACGCCGTGGACGATTCCGGCGAACTTGGCGATCGCGGTTCATCCGGATTTGGATTACCATGTTGTCGATGTCAGCGGAAAACGGTATGTCGTCGCCGCCGCCTTGGCGGAATCGGTGGCGAAAGAAATCGGTTGGGACGCATGGTCGGTCGTCAAAACGGTCAAAGGAAAAGAGCTTGAATACGTCGTGGCGAGACATCCGTTTTATGAGCGCGACTCGCTTGTTGTGTGCGGCGAACACGTCACGACCGACGCCGGCACGGGCTGCGTCCATACGGCGCCGGGCCACGGGGAAGACGACTTTCTCGTTGGGCAAAAATATGGGCTTCCGGTCCTTTGTCCGGTTGATGAACGCGGCTACATGACCGAGGAAGCGCCGGGATTTGCCGGGATGTTTTACGAAGACGCCAACAAGGCGATTACACAGAAGCTTGAGGAAGTCGGCGCTTTGTTGAAGCTTGGGTTTATCACCCACTCGTATCCGCACGACTGGCGGACAAAGCAGCCGACGATTTTCCGGGCGACAACGCAATGGTTTGCATCGATCGATAAAATCCGCAACGAGCTGCTTCAAGCGATTAAGGAAACGAAATGGATTCCGGAGTGGGGGGAAATCCGCATCCACAACATGGTGCGCGACCGCGGCGACTGGTGCATTTCCCGCCAACGCGCCTGGGGGGTGCCGATTCCGGTCTTTTACGGCGAAAACGGTGAACCGATCATCACCGATGAGACGATTGAGCATGTGTCGAACCTGTTCCGCCAATACGGGTCGAACGTCTGGTTTGAACGCGAGGCGAAAGACTTGCTGCCGGAAGGATTCACCCATCCGTCGAGCCCGAACGGCATCTTTACGAAAGAAACGGACATTATGGATGTCTGGTTTGACTCCGGTTCGTCGCACCAAGCCGTGTTGGTCGAACGCGACGATCTCGTGCGTCCGGCTGATTTGTACTTGGAAGGCTCCGACCAATACCGCGGCTGGTTCAACTCATCGCTGTCCACCGCCGTTGCCGTCACCGGCAAAGCGCCGTATAAAGGCGTGTTGAGCCACGGCTTTGTCTTGGACGGCGAAGGGCGGAAAATGAGCAAGTCGCTCGGCAACGTCGTCGTGCCGGCGAAAGTGATGGAACAGTTTGGCGCCGACATTTTGCGCCTTTGGGTCGCTTCGGTTGACTACCAAGCGGACGTGCGCATCTCCGACCATATTTTAAAACAAGTGTCGGAAGTGTACCGGAAAATCCGCAACACGTTCCGGTTTATGCTCGGCAACTTGTTCGATTTCGATCCGAACCAAAACGCCGTGCCGATTGGGGAGCTTGGCGAAGTCGACCGCTATATGCTGGCGAAGTTGAACAAGCTGATCGCCAAAGTGAAAAAGGCCTATGACCGCTACGATTTCGCCGCGGTTTACCATGAGATGAACCATTTCTGCACCGTCGAGCTGAGCGCGTTTTACTTGGATATGGCGAAAGACATTTTGTACATCGAAGCGGCCGACTCGCGCGCCCGCCGCGCCGTGCAGACGGTGCTGTATGAAACGGTCGTCGCGTTGGCGAAGCTCATCGCGCCGATTTTGCCGCATACCGCCGATGAAGTGTGGGAGCATATCCCGAATCGAAGAGAAAACGTCGAAAGCATCCAGCTCACCGATATGCCAGAGCCGATCGCGATCGACGGCGAAGAAGCGCTGCTTTCGAAATGGGATGCGTTTATGGACGTGCGCGATGACATGTTAAAAGCGCTCGAGAACGCGCGCAACGAAAAAGTGATCGGCAAATCGCTGACCGCGAGCGTCACGGTCTACCCGAAAGACGAGGCGCGGAAGCTGTTGGCGTCGCTTGATGCCGACTTGCGCCAGCTTCTCATCGTTTCCGCGTTTTCCGTTGCCGATGAGCCGTATGACGCCGCACCGGCCGAAGCCGAGCGGCTCGAACACGTAGCCGTCCTCGTCCGCCCGGCGGAAGGCGAGACGTGCGAGCGGTGCTGGACGGTGACGAAAGAAGTCGGCGCCGATCCGTCGCATCCAACGCTTTGTCCGCGCTGCGCGCACATTGTGAACGAACATTATTCCGCGTAACAAAAAGCGGCAAGGCTGCCTTGGGGCGGCCTTGCCGCTTCATTTGTTTGCCATGGCGAATTATGCTACAATGCAAAAAGGATGAATGAGAAGGACAGGGGGACTTGGCACGGTGGCATACTATTGGATTGCAGCGGCGGTCGTCATCCTCGACCAATGGACGAAATGGCTTGTCGTCCGCTATATGCGGCTTGGGGAAAGCATCCCGATCATTGACAATGTGCTTTACATTACGTCGCACCGCAACCGCGGCGCGGCGTGGGGGATGCTCGAAGGGCAGTTTTGGCTCTTTTATTTGATTACAGTCGTTGTTGTGGCAGGTATCATCATCTATATCCGCCGTTTGAACCCTTCCGAGCGTTTGGCGGGCGTAGGGCTTGGGCTGATGCTCGGCGGGGCGGTCGGCAACTTTATCGACCGTGTGTTCCGGAAAGAAGTGGTTGACTTTATCCATACGTATATTGGCACGTACAGTTTTCCGGTGTTCAATGTCGCCGATTCGGCGTTGACGGTCGGCGTCATCTTGCTGTTTGTCCATATGTTTTTTTTCGCGACACCAGAGAAAGGGAATGAGTAGATGGACACGATCACGTTTCACATCGAAGACGAATATGACGGCGAACGAATTGATAAAGTGATCGCGGCGCTCAATGAGGAATGGTCGCGTTCGCAAGTGCAGCAATGGATCAAAAGCGGGCTTGTGACCGTCAATGGCAAGACGGTCAAGGCGAACTACAAATGCGAGGCAGGCGACGCGGTCGCCGTTTCACCGCCGGAGCCGGAGCCGCTCGAGGTCGAGCCGGAGCCGATTCCGCTTGACATTTATTATGAGGATGAGGATGTCCTTGTCGTCAACAAACCGCGCGGCATGGTCGTCCACCCGGCGCCCGGGCATATGCGCGGCACGCTTGTGAATGCGCTTCTCGCCCATTGCCGCGACTTGTCCGGGATCAACGGCGTGCTTCGCCCCGGCATCGTCCATCGCATTGACAAAGACACATCAGGACTGTTGATGGTGGCGAAAAACGACGCCGCCCACCGCTCGCTCGTCGAGCAGCTAGTGAACAAAACGGTGACGCGCCGCTACAAGGCGATCGTCCACGGCGTCATTCCGCACGATTATGGCACGATCGATGCCCCGATCGGCCGCGACAAGCGCGATCGAAAGAAAATGGCGGTCACCGAAGAAAACGGGAAGGAAGCGGTCACCCATTTCCGCGTGCTCGAGCGGTTTCGCCATTATACGTATGTGGAGTGCCAGCTGGAAACGGGGCGGACGCACCAAATTCGCGTCCATATGAAATACATCGGCTACCCGCTCGCTGGCGACCCGCAATACGGGCCGAAAAAAACGCTCGCCATCGACGGCCAGGCGCTGCACGCCGGGGTGCTCGGCTTCCGTCATCCAAGAAGCGGCGAGTATTTGGAATTCGAAGCGCCGTTGCCGCCGGAGTTTGCCGAGCTGCTTGACTGGCTGCGAAAAAACGATTGACAAACGAACACGCCCCCTTTACAATGAAAACAGGTGAACAGGAACCTTTAAGTTCAGTCCTGTGAGGCTGAAAAGGGGTCGGAATGACAAAGAAGGGCGATGTATGCCCATCTTGTTTGGCGATAAGCGCGCCATCCCCCGCTTCACAGGCGGGGGATTTTTTTATGAAAACAGGCGGGAACGGCCTGGTTGGCGCGCCGCCTGCGGAAACACGCTGGCCGCGGCGTGCATGCGCTTTTAGGAGGTGGACGGAATGCAAAAGGCGGTCGTGATGGATGAACAGGCGATTCGCCGCGCCTTGACGCGCATCGCCCACGAAATCATCGAGAGGAACAAAGGCATTGACGGCTGCGTGCTTGTCGGAATTAAAACGCGCGGCATTTACTTGGCGCGCCGCTTGGCGGAGCGGATCGAGCACATCGAAGGGGCGTCCGTTCCCGTCGGCGAGTTGGACATTACGTTGTACCGCGACGATTTGACGGTGAAGACGGACGACCATGAACCGCTTGTGAAAGGAACGAACGTGCCGTTTCCGGTGAGCGAGCGGAATGTCATTTTAGTCGATGATGTGCTGTTTACCGGCCGGACGGTGCGGGCGGCGATGGATGCGGTCATGGATTTGGGCCGCCCGTCGCGCATCCAGCTCGCCGTGCTTGTCGACCGCGGCCATCGGGAACTCCCGATCCGCGCTGATTTCGTCGGCAAAAACGTGCCGACCTCCCGTTCGGAGCTGATTGTCGTCGAGCTTTCCGAAGTGGACGGCATCGATCAAGTCTCCATTCATGAAAAATAGCGAAGCACCCTTTTAAGCGCAGTCCCGTGAGGCTGCAAAAGGGGCGGAATCGTTTCGGCTGTTTCTGCACCCTCTTTGCGTCTTCGCGGGCAAAGAGGGATTTTTTTGTGCACACTAGAAAGCAAGCCTCGCTCATTTGATCAAAGGAGTGACGAAAGATGAACAAACCGGTGTTGGACATTCAAGACCGCCCGACTGTTGGGCAATGGATCACCTTAAGCCTTCAGCATTTATTCGCCATGTTCGGGGCGACGATTTTAGTGCCGTACTTAGTCGGCTTAGATCCGTCGATCGCCTTGCTGACAAGCGGGCTCGGAACATTGGCGTTTTTGCTCATTACGAAATGGCAAGTGCCGGCGTATCTTGGCTCGTCGTTCGCCTACATTGCGCCGATCATCGCGGCGAAAACGGCTGGCGGCCCGGGAGCGGCCATGATCGGCAGCTTCCTCGCCGGATTGGTGTACGGGGTTGTCGCCCTCATCATTAAAAAAGCCGGCTACCGCTGGGTGATGAAACTGTTGCCGCCGGTTGTGGTCGGCCCGGTCATCATCGTCATCGGCCTCGGCTTGGCCGGGACGGCGGTCGGGATGGCGATGAACGGCCCGGACGGCAAATACAGCTTGCTCCATTTCTCGGTGGCGCTCGTGACGCTCGCGGCCACGATCGTCTGCTCCGTGCTCGCGCGCGGCATGTTGAGCTTGATTCCGGTGCTTGTCGGCATTGTCGTCGGCTATCTCTACGCGTTGGCGGTCGGGCTCGTCGATTTGTCGAAAGTGGCGGCGGCGAAATGGTTCGAATGGCCGGATTTCTTGATCCCGTTTGCCGATTATCCGGTGCGCGTCACATGGGAGATCGTGATGCTCATGGTGCCGGTGGCGATCGTCACCTTGTCCGAGCATATCGGCCACCAGCTTGTGTTAAGCAAAGTCGTCGGCCGCGACCTCATTCAAAAACCGGGGCTGCACCGCTCGATTTTAGGGGACGGAACGGCGACGATGATCTCCGCCTTGCTTGGCGGTCCGCCGAAAACGACGTACGGGGAAAACATCGGCGTGCTCGCGATCACCCGCGTCTACAGTGTCTACGTGCTGGCCGGCGCGGCGGTCATCGCGATCGCTTTCGGCTTCGTCGGCAAAATCACGGCGCTGATCAGCTCGATTCCGACGCCGGTCATGGGCGGTGTGTCGATCTTGCTGTTTGGCATCATCGCCTCGTCCGGACTGCGCATGTTGATCGACAGCCGCGTCGATTTCGGCCAGACGCGCAATTTAGTCATCGCCTCGGTCATCTTGGTCATCGGCATCGGCGGAGCGGTGCTGAAAATCAGCGACAGCTTCCAAATTACCGGGATGGCGCTCTCGGCCATTGTCGGCGTCCTCCTCAACTTGATTTTGCCGGGGCGTCCGCAAGCCGCGGAAAACCTATTTGAAGAAAACCAGAGCGACCATGTCGCCTAATAGGAGAAAGCACCTTTTAATTAAGTCCCGCGAGGCTTAAAAAGGTGTGAAAACAGGCGCATCCAGGGCCGGAGTGCACCTTCTTCGGCTCTGCCATGCGCCGATCGTCACACCTTGCCTGGCCGGCAAGGTGTTTTTTTTCGCGAAAAAACGAAAAGGAGCGAGACCGATGACCCATCTTTTCGCATTAAGTGAACTGCCGCTTGATGAAATCCACCGTTTGCTCGATGAAGCGGAAGCGTTCCGCAGCGGGCGCATCTGGCGCCCGGCGGCGCCGATGTACGTCGCCAACTTGTTTTTCGAACCGAGCACGCGCACGAAATGCAGCTTCGAGATGGCGGAACGGAAGCTTGGGCTTCATGTCATCCCGTTTGACCCGGAACGGTCAAGCGTGCAAAAAGGGGAGACGCTGTACGATACCGTACGGACGCTTGAGGCGATCGGCGTCGATGCGGTTGTCATCCGCCATCACGAAGATGCGTATTTCGAAGCGCTCCGCCATGCGGTCGGCATTCCGATCATCAACGCCGGTGACGGCTGCGGGCACCATCCGACCCAGTCGCTCTTGGATTTATTGACGATCCGCCAAGAGTTTGGCGCCTTCACTGGCTTGACGGTGGCGATCATCGGCGACATCCGCCACAGCCGCGTCGCTCGCTCCAATGCGGAAGTGTTGACACGATTGGGCGCGAACGTCCTGTTTTCCGGACCGGAAGAGTGGAAAGACGAAACGAATCCGCACGGGACGTACGTCGAACTCGATGAGGCCATCGCCTGCGCCGATGTCGTGATGCTGTTGCGCATCCAACATGAACGCCATGCGGAAACGATGGGGCTGACGAAAGAAGAGTACCATGCGCGGTACGGGCTGACGCTTGAGCGGGCGCGGCGGATGAAACCAGGGGCTGTCATTTTGCATCCAGCGCCGGTCAACCGCGGGGTCGAAATCGCCAGCGAACTCGTCGAAGCGAAGGCATCGCGCATTTTTAAACAAATGGAAAACGGCGTCTACGTGCGGATGGCGGTCTTAAAACGGGCAATGGAAGGGAGAATGGAGCATGGACGTATGGCTGAAAAATGGCATGTCGTTCAATGAAGATGGGAAATTGGTGCGGACACATCTCAAAATGGAACACGGAACCATTGCGGCGATCCTGTATGAACAGCCGCTCGAAGCGGATGGGGAGGACGTGATCGACGTCGGCGGTCGTCTCATCGCTCCCGGCTTGATCGACTTGCACGTTCATTTGCGCGAACCAGGCGGCGAGGCGAAAGAAACGATTGAAACGGGCACGCTCGCCGCGGCGAAAGGCGGATTTACGACGGTTGCTGCCATGCCGAACACAAATCCGGTGCCGGACCGGGAAGAACAGATGGAACGGCTGCAAGCCCGCATCCGCGAAACGGCGCGCGTCAACGTGCTTCCGTATGCGGCGATCACGATTGGGCAAAAAGGGGAGGAGCTGACCGATTTTGCGGCGCTCAAAGAAGCGGGAGCGTTCGCATTCACGGATGACGGCGTCGGCGTCCAGTCGGCCGGGATGATGTTTGAAGCGATGAAACAGGCGGCGGCGCTCGATATGCCGATCGTCGCCCATTGCGAGGACGACACGCTGACAAACGGCGGAGCGGTGCATGACGGCGAGTTCGCCCGGCGCTATGGACTTCGCGGCATTCCATCCGTCTGCGAGGCGGTGCACATCGCCCGCGACGTCTTGCTTGCCGAGGCAGCCGGATGCCATTATCACGTCTGCCATATCAGCACGAAAGAATCGGTGCGCGTCGTCCGCGACGCGAAGCGGGCCGGCATCCGCGTCACCGCCGAAGTGACGCCGCACCATCTGCTCTTGTGCGATGAAGACATTCCGGGGCTTGATGCGAACTACAAAATGAACCCGCCGCTGCGCAGCCGAGAGGACCGTGACGCATTAATTGAAGGACTGCTCGACGGCACGATCGACTTTATCGCCACGGACCACGCGCCGCATACGGCTGCGGAAAAAGCGAAAGGCATCGAGGCGGCGCCGTTTGGCATCGTTGGGCTCGAAACGGCGTTTCCGCTCTTATATACCCATTTCGTCAAAACAGGCGTGTTTACATTAAAGCAGCTTGTCGATTGGCTGACGATCAAGCCGGCGCAATGTTTCGGCCTCAAGGCCGGGCGGCTTGCCGTCGGGGCGCCGGCGGATATTGCGGTCATTGATTTGGAAACAGAAGAAGCGATTGATCCCGAGACGTTTGCGTCCAAAGGGAAAAATACGCCGTTTGCCGGCTGGGTGTGCCAAGGCTGGCCGGTGATGACGTTTGTCGGCGGTACACTCGTATGGGAGAAAGGAAGGGCGTAAAGATGAAACGGCAGCTGATTTTAGAAGATGGTTCGTTTTTTGTCGGCGAAGCGTTTGGCAGCTTGAAAGAGACGACCGGGGAAGTCGTCTTTAACACCGGCATGACCGGATACCAAGAAATTTTGACCGATCCATCGTATTGCGGGCAAATCGTGACGATGACATATCCATTGATCGGCAACTACGGCATCAACCGCGACGACTTTGAAGCGATCCGCCCGCATGTGCACGGGTTCATCGTCAAAGAAGCGTGCGTGAAGCCGTCCAACTGGCGCGGAGAACTGACGTTGGACGAGTATTTGAAAGAAAAAGGCATCCCTGGCCTTTCCGGCATCGACACGCGCAAACTGACGCGCCTTATCCGCCAATACGGAACGTTAAAAGGGATGATCTGTGGGCTAGATGTCGATCCGGTGGAAGCAGCAGCCAAGCTGCGGGCGATGGAGTGGCCGCGCGACCAAGTGCGGCGCGTCTCAACGAAAAGCGCCTACCCAAGCCCGGGGCGCGGTGAGCGCATCGTCTTGATTGATTTCGGGATGAAACACGGCATTTTGCGCGAACTGAACAAGCGAAATTGCGATGTGATCGTCTTGCCGTACAACGCCACCGCTGAAGAGGTGCTCGGCTGGCATCCGGATGGGGTCATGCTTTCCAATGGACCGGGCGACCCGAAAGACGTGCCGGAAGCGATCGAGATGATCCGCGGGATTCTCGGCAAAGTGCCGCTCTTTGGCATCTGCCTCGGCCATCAGCTGTTCGCGTTGGCGTGCGGCGCGAATACCGAGAAAATGAAATTCGGCCATCGCGGCTCGAACCATCCGGTCAAAGACTTGCGCACCGGCAAAGTCGCCATCACGTCGCAAAACCATGGCTATACCGTCACGCACGAGTCGCTTTCTGGCACCCGGCTTGAGGTGACGCATATCGCCTTAAATGACGGCACGGTCGAAGGGCTCCGTCATTTGGACGTTCCGGCGTTTACGGTGCAGTATCATCCGGAAGCGTCGCCGGGGCCAGAAGATGCCAATCCGCTGTTTGACGAGTTTTTGGCGCTCATCCGCGAGTTCAACAAGAAAGGAGAAGTCATCCATGCCTAAGCGCCGCGACATTGAAACGATTTTAGTCATCGGCTCGGGGCCGATCGTCATCGGCCAGGCGGCCGAGTTCGACTACGCAGGGACGCAAGCGTGCTTAGCCCTAAAAGAAGAAGGATACAAAGTCATTCTGGTGAACTCAAACCCGGCGACGATCATGACCGATACGGAAATCGCCGATAAAGTCTATATGGAGCCGCTGACGCTCGATTTTGTCGCCCGCATCATCCGCAAAGAGCGGCCGGACGCGATTTTGCCGACGCTTGGCGGCCAAACGGGCCTCAACTTGGCGGTTGAGCTCGCCAAGGCCGGCGTGCTTGAAGAGTGCGGCGTGGAAATTCTCGGCACGAAGCTCGAGGCGATCGAAAAGGCGGAAGACCGCGAACAGTTCCGCGCCCTCATGAACGAGCTTGGCGAGCCGGTGCCGGAAAGCGCGATTATTCACAGCCTGGAAGAGGCGTATGCGTTTGTCGAACAAATCGGCTATCCGGTCATCGTCCGCCCCGCGTTCACGCTCGGCGGCACGGGCGGCGGCATTTGCACGAACGAAGAAGAGCTTGTCGAGATTGTGTCAACCGGCTTGAAGATGAGCCCGGTGCACCAATGCTTGCTCGAGCGGAGCATCGCCGGCTACAAGGAGATTGAATATGAAGTGATGCGCGACGCCAACGACAACGCGATCGTCGTCTGCAACATGGAAAACATCGACCCGGTCGGCATTCATACGGGTGACTCAATCGTCGTCGCCCCGAGCCAGACGTTAAGCGACCGCGAATATCAGCTTTTGCGGAACGCGTCCTTGAAAATCATCCGCGCCCTTGGCATCGAAGGCGGTTGCAACGTCCAGCTCGCGCTCGACCCGGACAGCTTCCGCTATTACGTCATTGAAGTGAACCCGCGCGTCAGCCGCTCGTCGGCGCTGGCGTCAAAAGCGACGGGGTATCCGATCGCGAAACTGGCGGCGAAAATCGCCGTCGGGCTGACGCTTGACGAAATGATCAACCCGGTCACCGGGAAAACGTACGCCTGCTTCGAGCCGGCGCTCGACTATGTGGTGACGAAAATTCCGCGCTTTCCGTTTGACAAATTTGAATCGGCGAACCGCCGGTTGGGCACGCAAATGAAAGCGACCGGCGAAGTGATGGCGATCGGCCGGACGTTCGAAGAATCACTGTTAAAAGCCGTTCGTTCGCTCGAGATCGGGGTGCATCATCTGGAATTGAACGAGGCGAAAACGGCCGCCGACGACGTGATGGAAAAACGGATCCGCAAGGCGGGCGATGAACGGCTCTTTTACATCGCCGAGGCGCTCCGCCGCGGGGTGACGGTGGAGACGCTGCATGAATGGAGCCAAATCGACCGCTTTTTCCTGCATAAGATTCAAAACATTATTGAGATGGAAACGGTCTTGAAAAACCACCCGGGCGACCTTGACGTGTTAAAAAAAGCGAAGGGGCTCGGCTTCTCCGATGCGGCGATAGCGGCGTTATGGAACAAAACGGAGCGCGACATTTACGCGCTGCGCCGCCAACGAGGCATCATGCCGGTGTACAAAATGGTCGATACGTGCGCAGCCGAATTCACGTCGGAAACGCCGTACTACTACAGCACGTACGAGGAAGAAAACGAATCGATCGTGACGGAAAAACCGAGCGTCATCGTGCTTGGCTCCGGCCCGATCCGCATCGGCCAAGGGATCGAATTTGACTATGCGACCGTCCATTGCGTCTGGGCCATTAAGCAGGCCGGCTATGAGGCGATCATCATCAACAACAACCCGGAAACGGTCTCGACCGACTTCAGCACGTCGGACAAACTGTATTTCGAGCCGCTGACGGCCGAAGACGTGATGCATGTCATCGACCTCGAGCAGCCGATCGGCGTCATCGTCCAATTCGGCGGTCAGACGGCCATCAACTTGGCGGCGGAACTCGAGGCGCGCGGCGTCCGCTTGCTTGGGACAACGCTTGAGGATTTGGACCGCGCCGAAGACCGCGACAAATTTGAACAGGCGCTCTCGGAACTCGGCATTCCCAAACCGGCCGGCAAAACCGCCGTTTCGGTCGAAGAAGCGGTCGCCATCGCCGAAGAAATCGGCTACCCGGTGCTCGTCCGTCCTTCGTACGTGCTCGGCGGCCGGGCGATGGAAATCGTGTACAATCGCGGCGAGCTGCTTCATTACATGGAACATGCCGTGCGCGTCAATCCACAGCACCCAGTGCTTGTCGACCGCTACATCACTGGCAAGGAAGTCGAAGTCGATGCCATCGCCGACGGCGAGACGGTCGTCATCCCCGGGATCATGGAACATATCGAGCGGGCCGGCGTCCATTCCGGCGATTCGATTGCCGTCTACCCGCCCCAGACATTAAGCGCGGAAGTGATCGACAAGATCGCGGATTACACGATCCGACTGGCGCGCGGGCTGCATATTGTCGGGCTGTTGAACATTCAGTTTGTCGTCTCGGGAAGCGATGTCTACGTCTTGGAAGTGAACCCGCGCTCAAGCCGCACGGTGCCGTTTTTAAGCAAAATCACCGGCGTGCCGATGGCGAATCTCGCCACGAAAGCCATTTTAGGGACGAAGCTCGCCGAGATGGGCTATGAGACGGGCGTCTGCCCGGTGCGCCCTGGCGTGTACGTGAAAGTGCCGGTGTTCTCGTTTGCGAAATTGCGCAACGTCGACATTTCGCTCGGCCCGGAAATGAAATCGACCGGCGAAGTGATCGGCAAGGACGTGACGTTTGAAAAAGCGCTCTATAAGGGGCTTGTCGCCTCGGGCATCCAGATCCAGCCGCATGGGGCGGTGCTGTTGACGGTGGCCGACAAAGACAAAGAAGAAGCGGTCGAGCTGGCGCGCCGCTTTGCCGACATCGGCTACCAGCTGTTGGCGACGAACGGCACGGCGGAAACGTTGAAAGCGGCCGGCATTCCGGTGACGGTCGTCAATAAAATCCACTCGGCGTCACCGAACATTTTGGATGTCATCCGCCAAGGGAGGGCGCAAGTCGTCATCAATACGCTGACGAAAGGAAAGCAGCCGGAAAGCGACGGCTTCCGCATCCGCCGCGAAGCGGTCGAAAACGGCATCCCGTGCTTGACGTCGCTCGATACGGCCCGGGCGATGCTGCAAGTGCTCGAATCGATGACGTTTTCAACGACGGCGATGACGGAAGGGCTGGTGCGGTCATGATCGGCCGCGAACGAATGACGGTCGCAAGCCAGCGGTTGATCGCCGAGCGGACGTATGAATTGACGCTTTCAGGCCGCCTCGTGCAAGAGATGCGCCAACCGGGCCAGTTCGTTCATGTGAAAGTGGCCGCATCCGCCGATCCGCTCCTGCGCCGCCCGCTCAGCCTTTGCCATATCGACCACAAGCAGGGGCAATGCACGATCATTTACCGCCAGGAAGGGAAAGGCACGGCGCTGTTGGCGCAAAAACAGCCGGGCGACACGGTCGATGTGCTCGGCCCGCTCGGCAACGGCTTTCCGCTCGAGGCCGCGCCGGCGGGCAGCCGGGCGCTGCTAGTCGGCGGCGGCATCGGCGTCCCGCCGCTCTATGAACTGGCGAAACAGCTCACAAAGCGCGGCGTCAAAGTGGTGAGCGTGCTCGGGTTTCAAACGAAAGCGGCGGTCTTTTACGAAGAGGAATTTGCCGCGTTCGGCGAGACGCATGTCGCGACCGATGACGGCTCGCACGGAACGGCCGGGCGCGTCACCGATGTGATCGAAGCGCGCTCGCTCGAGTTTGACGTCTTGTACGCCTGCGGTCCGAAGCCGATGCTTCGGGCGCTTGCGGAACGGTTTCCGAACCGGCCGGTGTACTTGTCGCTCGAGGAGCGGATGGGCTGCGGCGTCGGGGCGTGTTTCGCCTGCGTCTGCCATGTGCCAGGGAGCGAGACGGCGTATAAAAAAGTATGCAGCGACGGCCCGGTGTTTCGGGCCGGGGAGGTGGTGCTATGAACCGGCTTGCGGTCGAACTGCCGGGTCTTTCGCTCAAAAACCCGATCATGCCGGCGTCCGGCTGTTTTGGATTTGGCCGCGAGTACGCCCGGTTTTACGATTTAAGCGTGTTAGGCGCCATTATGATCAAGGCGACGACAAAAGAGCCGCGCTTTGGCAACCCGACACCAAGGGTGGCAGAAACGCCGGGCGGGATGTTAAACGCCATCGGCCTGCAAAACCCCGGCCTTGACAAAGTGCTCGAAGAAGAACTGCCGTGGCTTGAACAGTTTGACGTACCGATCATCGCCAACATCGCTGGCTCGACGGTGGAAGAGTACGTCGAGGTAGCCGAAGCGATTTCCAAAGCGCCCAATGTCCATGCGTTAGAGCTCAACATTTCCTGCCCAAACGTGAAAAAAGGCGGGATTGCGTTCGGCACCGTGCCGGACGTGGCCGCGGAACTGACGCGGCTTGTCAAAGAAGTGTCCGCCGTGCCGGTTTACGTGAAGCTGTCTCCGAACGTCACCGACATCGTCGCGATGGCGAAGGCCATTGAACAAGCGGGCGCCGATGGCTTGACGATGATCAACACGCTCGTTGGCATGCGCATCGACGTGAAAACAGGCCGGCCGATTTTGGCCAACGGCACCGGGGGCTTATCCGGCCCGGCGGTCAAACCAATCGCCATTCGCATGATTTATGAAGTGAGCCAGGCGGTGTCGATTCCGATCATCGGCATGGGCGGCATTCAAACGGCGGAAGACGTGCTCGAGTTTTTCTACGCCGGCGCGAGCGCGGTTGCGGTCGGCACGGCCAACTTCGTCGATCCGTTCGTCTGCCCGACGATCATCGCCGACCTGCCGGCGCTGTTGGACGACCTCGGGATCGGCCACATTTCCGAATGCATAGGAAGGAGCTGGAAGACCGGTGCACACGCCGTTCATTGTCGCGCTTGATTTCCCATCAAAACAAGAGGTGGAGCGGTTTTTGCGGCCGTTTGCCGGAACGCCGCTGTTCGTCAAAGTCGGCATGGAGCTGTACTATCAGGAAGGTCCAGCCATCGTCGCGTTTCTCAAAGAACAAGGACATGCCGTCTTTTTAGACTTAAAACTGCACGACATTCCGAATACGGTGAAACAGGCGATGAAAGGGCTCGCCCGTGTCGGCGCCGATTTGGTGAACGTCCACGCCGCCGGCGGCCGGCGCATGATGGAAGCGGCGATCGAGGGGCTTGACGCCGGCACGCCAAGCGGAAGAATGCGGCCGCGCTGCATCGCTGTCACCCAGCTGACAAGCACGGACGAGCGAATGCTTCATGAGGAGCTGTGGATTTCCCGCCCGCTTGTGGAAACAGTCGCCCATTACGCCGCCTTGGCGAACGAAAGCGGCCTTGACGGCGTCGTCTGTTCAGCGAACGAAGCGCCGCTCATCAAAGAACGGTGCGGCGCCTCGTTCCTTGCCGTCACCCCGGGTATCCGCTTTGCTGATGATGCGGCGCACGACCAAGTGCGCGTCGTCACCCCAAGGAAAGCGCGTGCGCTTGGTTCTGACTACATCGTCATCGGCCGCAGCCTCACCCGCGCCGCCGATCCGCTCAGGACGTATGCCCGCCTGCAGCACGAATGGAACGGAGGAGAGAGAGAATGAAACACGACATCGCCGCCAAATTGCTTGAAATCGGGGCGGTCGCCCTGCAGCCGAACGAACCGTTTACCTGGTCCTCGGGCTTGAAATCGCCGATTTATTGCGACAACCGCCTGACGCTCGCTTACCCCGGCGTGCGCCGCCTGATCGCCGACGGCCTCGCCGAACTCATCCGCACCCATTTCCCTAAAGCGGACCTCATCGCCGGCACGGCGACCGCCGGCATCCCGCACGCCGCCTGGGTGAGCGAGCGGCTTGAGCTGCCGATGTGCTACGTCCGCAGCCAGGCGAAAGCACACGGCAAAGGAAAACAAATCGAAGGCCAAGCCGAACCGGGCCAGCGCGTCGTCGTCATCGAAGACTTGATCTCGACGGGCGGCAGCTCGCTTGCGGCCGTCCGCGCCTTGAAAGAGGCAGGCTGCGAGGTGCTGGGCGTCGCCGCCATTTTCACATACGGGCTCGAAAAAGCGAAACAGGCGTTTGCCGCAGAGAATTTGCCTGCCTACACGCTTACGGACTACAACACCCTCATCGAAACGGCCGTCCGCCTTGGCGCCGTCAGCGAACACGATCTGGCGACATTGCGAAAATGGCGGGAGAATCCGGAGGAGTGGGGGAACTAACATCAACGCAAGGGAAAAGGGGCTGACGCAAAAGCCCCTTTTTGATGAAATTTCACCGAAGTACTAGGATTCTTTCTCCATTTTGACGACAAATCTTTTACTCATGCAAGCTTCTACAAGAAAATGAAAAACCATGTCGAACTTTGTCTGTTCCGAATGGCCATAAAATTCAGTGTATCTTTAATGAAGCAGCCAATCACAGGTTTCTTCCACCTACACCCCAGTTGTAAATAGCAGCTTTGAAGGAACCACAGCGAATTGGAGTGGAACAATGATTTATCGGATCGCTTCAAACAGCTGTTGTTAGCAAACGGCACTTCCGTCAACTATGAATATGACGCGAATGACAATATGACTTCGAAAGTCATTCGTACAAGCGATGGCCAGTCACAAGAGTTTACCTACTCTTATGATGCGACCGGCAAACTCATCAAAACCGTCGGTCCGCTCCATGATGTGACCACGAATGACTATGATGCCAACGGAAATAAAATCAAAACTTCACGACAGGAAACGGAGCCGGCGCTACTTTTACGTATGATGACCGCGGCCTCGTGGAAAGCGTTTCGGTCGGTACGGCGGCCGGAAACGGACCCGACCAACCGGACAAGCGATTTTTCAATGGTTTTGGTATGTGAGAATCGTTCTGTTGGAACTGCCGGATGGGCAAATCCAACGCAGGCTAGGGAGACCACCCCTGATCAGCGAAGGATTCTGCAGGGATTGGGCATGGATGAGAGCATTGACGTGTAAGTCATACGGATATTTTTATTGAAAAAATAATCGCCTCGCCTCGAGAGAAAAATCGGTAAATAGAAAAGAGATGATGGTTTCATTTTCCCCAAACGCTTCTCTTTTTTTAAAAAATCCATCTTCTAACCCAAATACTTCAATCGTTTTATACAAAGGGTCAACAATCCAATATTCTTTTACACCAAATTGTTCGTATAGTTTAAATTTTTCATTTCGATCTTTTAATGCTGTAGACGGAGAAAGAACCTCGACAATGAGTGTTGGTGCGCCTAAACAGCCGTTTGGTGTTAAGTTGTTTCGATTGCAAATGACAGAAATATCGGGTTGAACGACATGTTTTGCATATGTGTAGTCATCGTTTTCGGAGAGACGAACATCAAACGGAGCAATGGCAACGTAGCAATCTTTATTTTGAAAGTACGAACGAAATGCGAACGATAGTTCCATAACGGTAAACTGATGCTCCCACGTTGGTGAAGGGCTCATGTTGTAAGCTTTTCCATCAATAAGCTCCCAACGCCCATCCCATTGAATATAATCGGCATACGTATACAGTTTGGATGGTTCTGGATTCATCGGATCTCCCTCGCTTTTTTCATTATTATACCATATCCAAAACGGCAACGATGATTGAAGATAACAAATTGCATTCGCGATGGCGGCTTGTGGTTGACTCGACAAGTTTGCAAAGCGGGCTGTCCGTAAGGCCAATGCAGCTGGTCTTACAGACAGCCCGCTGTCTTTTATGCGGCACTAGACTGTTTCGGTTTGCGGGAGTTCGCGCGAATCGCCCGATGCCGTGTTGGGCGGTCATTGGGGCGGGTTTACGATGGTTTCGCCGCTTGTTGTTTTTGCCGCTGTTTCATGATGCGGACGAGTTCTTCATCCGGTGTGACGTAGAGCGTTTGCTCGTGTTCGTAAATGACAAATCCCGGCTTGGCGCCGCTCGGTTTTTTTACATAGCGGATGCGCGTGTAGTCGACAGGCACGGATCCGGAGTGGCGGGCTTTGCTGAAGTAGGCGGCGAGATTCGCCGCTTCCAAGAGCGTCTCGTCAGACGGCTGCTTGTTCCGGATGACGACGTGCGAGCCGGGAATGTTTTTCACATGCAGCCAAACATCGTCCTTATGGGCCAGCTTTGTTGTGAGATAATCGTTTTGTTTGTTGTTTTTGCCAACGAGTATTTCCGTGCCGTCGCTTGCGACGTAGCGGTCGAGCTCAGGGACGGTGGTTTTCCGCTTTTTTGCTCCTTTCGCGGCGCGCGGGCGCAAGTAGCCTTGTTCGATGAGCTCGTCGCGGATTTCCTCGATGTCTTTCGGCGAGGCGGTTTCGAGCTGGCTTAAAATCGTGTCGCAATAGGCGATGTCTTCTTTTGTCCGCTCGATTTGTTCTTGTACGACGGCGAGCGAGTTTTTCGCTTTTTGGTATTTTTGAAAGTACTGTTGCGCGTTCTCGGACGGCGATTTTTGCGGGTCGAGCGGAATGGTGACCGTGCCTCCGTTTTCGTCGTAGTAGTTTGCGACCTCGATTTCCGTCATGCCGCGCTTTATGGCGTACAAATGGGCGGTGAGCAGTTCGCCGTACAGTCGATAAACGTCGGCTTTCTTTGCTTCTTCGAGCGTCTGTTCGAGCTTTAGGAGCTTTTTCTCGTTTTTCGCCTTTTCGTTCGCCATGAGCCGCTCGATGTCATGGGCTTGCTGCTTGACGCGGTCGCGCTCGGCCTTGCCGAAATAAAAGCGGTCGAGTAGCTCGCTTGCGCTCGCAAACGGTTGGCCTTCGATTTGTAAGTGCTTAAGCGGCAACACGTAAAACCATTCTTTTTCCCCGTTCGTGTACATCATCGGGGCAAAGCGGCGGCCGCGCACGTCATCGATGAGCGAAAGAAAGCTTTTTGGCAGCGTCGCCCGGTTGGCGAGCCCAGCGCGGAACACCGCCTCATTGGCAAATAGCGGCGAAAGGCCGCTGAAGGCGGAAACAAGCTGATGGGCGAGCTTGCCGGCGTGAAAATCAAGTTTTTTCAGCACCGTTTCTTCCGTCGCTTCAAGCGGATTCAGCTTGCCGTGCGTCGGCGGGGCGACGTACGGATGCCCGGGAAGCACCGTCCGGTAGCGGTTGACCGACGGCGGCAAATGCTTCAGGCTGTCGATGATCGTGTTGGTCGATGCATCAACGAGGATGATGTTGCTATGGCGGCCCATCACTTCAATGATGAGCCGCTTCGTCTGCAGATCGCCGAGTTCATCGCGGCCTTTTGTGTCCATGACGATGATGCGGTCGAAATCGACTTGACGGACCGACTCGATGATGCTTCCTTCCAACTGTTTGCGCAGCCGCATGCAAAACATCGGCGGCTCGGATGGGTTGTTGTACGTTTCGTTTGTCAAATGGACGCGGGCGTACGTCGGATGCGCCGACAGCATCACTTTATGATTATGGCCGCGGGCGCGCACGAGCATGACGATCTCATACGCCGACGGCTGGTGGATTTTCGTGATCCGCCCGCCCGCAAGCGTCTCTTCGAGTTCGCTGACAATGGCGTACGTAAACACTCCGTCAAAGGACATGGAAAACACCTTTCTATTTTGGTTGTTTGCTATTTCGATCTTACCATACGACCCGCCGTTTTGAACATTTCTTTGAATATGATCTGAAGACGGACGAAGATGCCCGACGAACATGTTGCATAAAATGGGGAGGCCCGCTTTTTTGACACGATTTTTTCCCTTATGGGGGGATGGCGTGGCAAAGGGTCCACGACTCCTTATGTTTGTGTCGCGAAACATCATGGCGGGGACTATCATTTTTTGGGACATGTATGAATAAGCATAGAGAAGCAGGAACGGCGTGCGAAAAAATGAAAGGACGGAGGGAGACAGATGCAATGGCATACGCTCGCGGCAAGCGATGTCGCGCACGAGACGAAGACGAATGTCAAGACCGGACTTACGGCGGCGGAGGCGGAAAAACGGCTGCGGCAGTTCGGGTACAACGAGCTGGCGGAAGGGAAGAAGGAGTCGGCCATCGGCGCCTTTTTCCGCCAGTTTCAAGATTTTATGGTGTTGGTGCTGCTTGCGGCGACGGTGATTTCCGCGTTTTTAGGCGAGTATGTGGATGCGGCGGCGATTGTTGTCATCGTGATCATGAACGCCATCCTGGGGTTTATCCAGGAGCGGCGGGCGGAAAAGTCGCTTGCCGCCTTAAAACGGCTGTCCGCTCCGCAAGCGGTTGTGTTGCGCGGCGGGGAGTGGGTGAAAGTCCCCACGCGCGAGCTTGTTGTCGGCGATGTGGTGAGGCTTGCAAGCGGCGACCGGGTTGGGGCCGACGTCCGCTTGATTGAGGCGGCCGGGCTGGAAATCGAGGAATCAGCCTTGACGGGCGAATCAGTGCCGGTGGCCAAATCCGCCGCCCCGCTTCATACGAAACAGGCGTCGCTCGGCGATTTGCACAATATGGCGTTTATGGGGACGCTCGTGACAAGAGGGAATGGGGTCGGGATTGTCATCGCCACTGGGATGAAAACAGCGATGGGACAAATCGCGACGATGCTCGAAGAGGCGGATGCGGGGGCAACCCCGCTCCAGCGCCGACTCGAGCAGCTTGGGAAAATTTTGCTTGTCGTCGCCTTGGCGCTGACGGCTGCCGTGGTGGCGGTTGGGGTTATGCAAGGGCACGATCTGTACGAAATGTTTTTGGCTGGCGTATCGCTGGCAGTGGCGGCGATTCCGGAAGGCTTGCCGGCCATTGTGACGGTCGTCTTGGCGCTTGGCGTGCAGCGGATGATCAAACGGAACGCCATCGTCCGCAAGCTTCCGGCGGTGGAAACGCTCGGCTGCGCTTCGGTCATTTGTTCCGACAAAACGGGGACGATGACGGAAAACATGATGACCGTCACGCAAGTATGGGCAGGCGGGCGGACATTTGCGGTAAGCGGCGTTGGTCTTGAAACGGATGGCGAGTTTTCTGAACGCGGCCGGACGGTTGATCCGAACCGCGTTCCCGAGCTCGCTCGCCTATTGACAATGGGGGTGCTTTGCAATAGTTCGGAGTTGAAAGAGGAAAACGGCCGGCGCTACATCGACGGCGATCCGACGGAAGGAGCGCTGCTGGTCGCGGCAGCGAAGGCGGGGATTACAAAACGAAGTCTGCTAGGTGAGTATGCGATCGAGCGGGAGTTTCCGTTTGATTCCGAGCGGAAAATGATGACGGTGATCGTCCGCGACCGAAACGGCCGTCGGTTTGTCGTGACGAAAGGGGCGCCCGATGTGCTGCTTGAGCGGGCGGACCGCCTTGAATGGAACGGCCGCGAGCAGATGCTGACCCCGGCGTGGAAAGAAACGATCGAGAAGGCGATTCGCCACATGGCGTCTTCCGCCTTGCGCACGATCGCCGTCGCGTATCGGCCGCTTGCGGAAACGGAACGGATCGAGTCGGAGAAGGATGCGGAGACAAAGCTTCGGTTTCTCGGCGTCGCCGGCATGATCGATCCGCCGCGCCCTGAGGTGAAGCAAGCAGTGGCGCGATGCAAAGAGGCAGGCATGAAAACGGTGATGATCACCGGCGACCATGTGTTGACAGCCACCGCCATCGCCAAACAGCTTGGCGTGCTGCCGCCTGGCGGAAAAGTGATGGATGGGGCGACGTTGTCGAAGCTGTCGGTCGATGAGCTCGAACGCGAGGTCGATAATATTTACGTGTTTGCCCGCGTCTCCCCGGAGCATAAGCTGAAAATTGTCAACGCCTTTAAGCGCCGCGGTCATATTGTCGCCATGACCGGCGACGGGGTGAACGACGCGCCGGCGTTGAAAGCGGCGGATATCGGCGTCGCGATGGGCCGGTCGGGGACGGAAGTGGCGAAAGAGGCGGCGTCGCTCGTTTTGTTGGATGACAACTTTGCGACGATTGAGGCCGCGATCGAAGAGGGGCGCAACATTTACGAAAACATTCGCAAGTTTATCCGCTACTTGCTCGCCTCGAACGTCGGGGAAATTCTCGTCATGTTGTTTGCGATGCTGCTTGCCTTGCCGCTGCCGCTCGTGCCGATTCAAATTTTATGGGTCAATCTTGTCACCGACGGTTTGCCAGCCATGGCGCTCGGGCTCGACCAACCAGAAGAAAACGTGATGAAGCGGCCGCCGCGCCGTCCCGATGAAGGGGTGTTCGCCCGCGGGCTCGGCTGGAAAATCGTAAGCCGCGGCTTTTTGATCGGCGTTGTTACGCTGGCTGCGTTTCTGACCGCCTATGAACGGAGCGGCGAGGATCTCGTTTACGCCCAGACGGCGGCGTTTGCGACGCTTGTGTTGGCCCAATTGATCCATGTGTTCGACTGCCGCTGCGATCGTTCGGTTTTTGACCGCAGTCCGTTCGGGAACATATACCTTGTCGCGGCGGTGATCGTGTCGCTGCTTTTGCTCGTTGTCGTCATCTATTACCCACCGCTTGCCGCAGTGTTCCATACGAAGCCGCTCGCAGCGGTCGATTGGCTGCTCATCATTGGCTTGTCCGCCCTGCCGACATTTTTGTTTGCTGGCTCGCTTTTTACGAGAAAATAAAAGGATGGATATGTTATAATAAAAAAGGTGATAGAGCAACGCTCTATGACCTTTTCTTTTTCATCAAGGCAACAACGGATGTGATGATATGGTTTACAGCATGACTGGTTTTGGCGCAAGCACGAAAAAAACGGATCGTTTGATGGTGGCGGTGGAAATGAAATCGGTCAACCACCGGTTTTGCGAAATTTCCATTCGCCTCCCTAGACAATGGCTCGTGTTTGAGGATAAAATAAAGAAAGCAATTTTGCCGTACGTGCGGCGCGGAAAAGTGGAAGTGTTCGTCACGATCGCCGGCGAAGGACTTGTAAAGCGGAACGTACATATTGATTGGGATTTGCTCGGCCAATATTGGGCCGGGTTGCAGGAGGCAGCAAAGCGATTTGCCGTTGACGGCAGCGTGACGGCGGCCGAGCTGCTTCGGCTTGATGGGGCGGTCGAAGTTGTGGAAGAGGAAGGAGCGAACGAGGAGGTCGAGCCGCTGCTTTTGGCCGCTGTCGATGAAGCGGCAAAGGCACTTGTTGCCATGCGCCGGCGCGAAGGGGAGGCGCTTGCCGCGGATTTGCGCGCCCGTCTTCATGAAGTCGAAGCCGGGGTGGAAGCTATTGAACAGCGGGCGCCGCTTGTGATTGAACAATACCGCGAGCGGCTTGCGCGCCGCCTGCGCGAATGGGCGCCCGCTCCGGTCGATGAGGCGCGCCTGCTCACAGAAGTGGCGGTGTTTGCCGAAAAGGCGGACATTCATGAGGAATTGAAACGCATCCGCAGCCATTTGGCGCAAATGGCAGACGCCTTAGAAATGGACGAACCGATCGGGAGGAAACTGGACTTTTTGGTGCAAGAGTTGAACCGGGAAGTCAACACGATCGGCGCCAAGGCAAACGACAGCCTGATTGCCGCGCAAGTCGTTGAGATGAAAAGCGTGCTTGAGAAAATGCGCGAGCAAGTGCAAAACGTGGAATAACGGTTTAAAACGACTTGTTGGCGGCAACAATATCGGATATGGCAGGTGGGCGTGTCATGATGATGAAATTTATCAATATCGGGTACGGAAACATGGTGTCAGCCGCCCGCATCATTACGATTGTCAGCCCTGATTCGGCGCCGATCAAACGAATCATTCAAGATGCGCGCGAAAGCGGCAAGCTCGTTGACGCGACGCACGGGCGGAGGACGCGCGCCGTCATCATCATGGACAGCGATCACGTCATTTTGTCGTCCGTGCAGCCGGAAACGGTGGCGAACCGCTTATATGGAAGCGACGATTTCTCCGAGGAAGGGTAGGGTTTTGGGCGTTGAAGAACGAACGTGGGTTGTTGATCGTCATGTCGGGTCCGTCTGGCGTTGGCAAAGGAACGGTGCGCAAGGCGCTGTTTTCGCAGCCGGACATCAATCTTCATTATTCGGTGTCGGTCACGACGCGCAAGCCGCGCGAAGGCGAAGTGGAAGGCGTCGACTACTTCTTCCGCACGCGCGAGCAGTTTGAACAAATGATTCGGGAAAACAAGCTGCTCGAGTGGGCGGAATACGTCGGCAACTACTATGGCACGCCGATCGACTACGTGGAGAAGACGCTTGCCGAAGGGAAAGATGTGTTTTTAGAGATCGAAGTGCAGGGAGCGATGAAAGTACGGCGGGCGTTTCCAGAGGCGCTCTTCATTTTCCTTGCTCCGCCAAGCCTCACGGAGCTTGAAAAGCGGATCATGGGACGCGGCACCGAGTCGAAAGAGCTGATTGAAAATCGGTTGCGGGCGGCGAAAGAGGAGCTTGAAATGATGGACGAGTACGACTATGTCGTGGAAAATGATGAAGTGGAGCTCGCCTGCGAGCGGATCAAGGCGATCGTCATCGCCGAACATTGCCGGCGCGAACGCGTCGCCGAGCGATATAAACGGATGTTGGGGGTGGAATGACGATGCTGTATCCTTCCATCGATTTGCTGATGCAAAAAGTCGATTCGAAATACAAGCTCGTCACGGTGGTGGCCAAACGGGCGCGCGAGCTGCAGGACGGTGCGGAGCTGATGGTGAAAAAGCCGGTGTCGAAAAAATTTGTCGGCCAGGCGCTCGAGGAAATTGCCGGTGACAAGGTCGAATTAGTGGAGGAGGAAAAATAACAACCTAGCTTTAGGTTGTTATTTTTTTCAATGTCGGGGGGTGGCCAACATGATCAAGGGAAAACATATTTTGCTTTGTGTGACCGGGGGGGTGGCGGCGTACAAGGCGGCGGCGCTCACCAGCCAGCTCGTCCAGCGCGGCGCTGAAGTAAAAGTGATCATGACAGAAGGGGCGTGCCAGTTCATTACACCGCTCACGTTTCAAGCATTGTCGCGCCAGGAAGTGTATGTCGATACGTTTGCCGAAAACGATCCGGCTGTCATCGCCCATATCGATTTGGCGGACTGGGCGGATCTCGTTTTGGTCGCACCGGCGACGGCCAATACGATGGCGAAGCTGGCCGCCGGCATCGCCGACAATATGGTGACGACGACGATTTTGGCGACGAAAGCGCCCGTCTGGATTGCTCCGGCGATGAACGTTCATATGTACGAGCATCCGGCCGTCCAGGCGAACATGGAGCGGCTCTGTAAGTTCGGCTACCGGTTCATCGAGCCGTCGGAAGGCTATTTGGCGTGCGGCTACATCGGCAAAGGGCGGCTCGAGGAGCCGGAGAACATCATCGCCCATATCGAGCGCTTTTTTGCCGGTGATCCGCCGCTGTTTCGCGGGAAGCGTGTGCTTGTCACCGCTGGGCCGACGCGGGAGAGGCTTGATCCAGTCCGTTATTTCTCCAACTATTCGAGCGGCAAAATGGGCTACGCCATCGCCGAAGCGGCGGCCCGCTTCGGCGCTTCGGTGACGCTTGTCTCCGGACCGACGGCGCTTTCTTCACCCGATGGCGTCGAGACGGTGGCGGTTGAATCGGCGGAAGAGATGTATGAAGCGGTTTTGTCTCGGTTTGCGGAAACGGACATCGTGATCAAGGCGGCGGCGGTCGCCGATTATCGGCCGAAATATGTCGCGGCTTCCAAAATTAAAAAGCAGCCGGGCGGTTATGTCGTCGAGATGGAGCGGACGGTGGACATCTTGAAAGCGCTTGGCGAGCGGAAAACGGGACAGATTTTGGTTGGATTTGCCGCTGAGACGGACAACCTCGAGCAGTATGCGTTAAAAAAACTTGAAGAAAAGCGGTTGGATATGGTCGTCGCCAACAATGTCACCGAAGAAGGGGCAGGGTTTGCCGGCGATACGAACATCATCACCATCTTCCGCCGCGACGGCGTCGTTCGGCCGCTGCCGCTCATGACGAAACGCGAGGCGGCCGAGGAAATTTTAAAAGAAATTCACGCGTATATCGAGGCGATTCGATGAAAGTAGCATCCGTGATTGTCGATGTCCCGTCCCGGCAGACGGACCGCCCGTTCGATTATTGGATTCCGGAGCGCTGGCAAGGCGTCATCCAGCCGGGCATGCGGGTGACGGTGCCGTTTGGGGCGCGGCGTTTGCAAGGGTTTGTCGTTGATGTGAAAGACCATTCCGACATCAAACAACTGAAACCGATTGAGCATGTGATTGATGTCGTGCCGGTGTTAAACGAAGAGCTGCTTGATCTTGGCCGCTATTTAACGGAAACGACGCTTTGTTTTGCCATTTCGGCGTACCAGGCGATGCTGCCGGCGGCGATGCGGGCGAAATATGAAAAAACGCTCCGCTTGACGGATGAAGAGAAGAGAGGGAGGTTGCCGGATGAGGTAAAGCCGCTGTTTGCCGGGCGGACGGAAGCGCCTTGGAAAGAGGTTGAGGCGGCCGGTTTATGGCGGGCGGCGCAAAAAGCGGTGCAGCAAGGTGTGCTCGAGGCGGTCTACAAGGTGAAAGAAAAAGCGGGCAAGAAAACGGTGAAGCACGCCGCTTTGGCCATTCCATCGGAACAAGCGAAACAGGAGCTCGGGTCGCTGCCGGCAAGGCAAAAAGAGGTGCTTTCCTTTTTGCTGGAAAAAGAGGAAGCGGCGCCGGTTGCCGAGCTGCAAGCGGTGCTTGGCGTCTCCTCAGCGCCGCTGAAAGCGCTCGTCGACAAAGGATTTGTGGTGCTGAACGATGTCGAGGTGTACCGCGACCCGTACGAGCATCGCACGTTTCAGCCGAGTGAGCCGCCGGCGCTCACTCGGGCGCAAGAGGCGGCATTGGCGAAGATCGCCGCTTCGGTGCGCGCCGGGGAGCATCGCACGTTTTTGCTGTATGGCGTCACCGGCAGCGGGAAGACGGAAGTGTATATGCAGGCGATTGATGAAGCGTTGCGCCAAGGAAAGGAAGCGATCGTTCTCGTGCCGGAAATTTCGCTGACGCCGCAAATGGTCGAGCGCTTCAAAAGCCGGTTCGGCTCGAAAGTAGCGGTGCTTCACAGCGGGCTGTCGGTCGGCGAAAAATATGACGAATGGCGGAAAATTCACCGGAAAGAAGTGCAGCTTGTCGTCGGGGCGCGATCGGCGGTGTTTGCCCCGTTTGAAAACTTGGGAATGATCATCATCGATGAGGAGCATGAGACGAGCTACAAGCAAGAAGAAATGCCGCGCTATCATGCGCGCGATGTCGCCATTTACCGCGCTCGCCGCCACAGCTGCCCGGTCGTGCTTGGCAGCGCCACCCCCTCGCTTGAGACGTTCGCCCGCGCCGCCAAAGGGGTGTACGAGCTGCTCGAGCTGCCGGAGCGCATCAGCGACCGCGGCCTGCCGGACGTTCATGTCGTCGATATGCGCGAGGAGCTGCGAAGCGGCAACCGTTCGATGTTTTCACGCCGATTGCTTGACGAATTGCGCCGCCGGCTTGAGCGCGGCGAGCAGGCAGTGTTGCTGTTGAATCGACGCGGTTATTCGACGTTTGTCATGTGCCGCAGCTGCGGCTATGTCATCCGCTGTCCGCACTGCGACATTTCGCTGACGTACCATCGTGCCGGGGAACGGATGAAATGCCACTATTGCGGGCATGAAGAGCCGCTTGCCCCTCGCTGTCCGTCATGCGGCAGCGAACATATCCGCTTTTTCGGGACCGGCACGCAAAAAGTGGAAGAAGAACTGACGAGGTTGCTGCCGAAAGCGCGCGTCATCCGCATGGATGTCGATACGACCGGCCGCAAAGGGGCGCATGAAGAGCTGCTTTCCCGTTTTGCCGCCAAGGAAGCCGATATTTTGCTCGGCACGCAAATGATCGCCAAAGGGCTTGATTTTCCGGATGTCACGCTTGTTGGTGTGCTCGCGGCCGACACGATGCTTCATTTGCCCGATTTTCGCGCCGCGGAAAAAACGTTCCAGCTGTTGACGCAAGTGAGCGGGCGCGCCGGACGGCACGAGCTGCCCGGCGAAGTGATCATTCAGACGTATACGCCTGAGCACTACAGCATTGAACTGGCCGCCCGCCACGACTACCGCGCCTTTTACCAGCGGGAGATGGCGCTGCGCAAAGCGCACGGCTATCCGCCGTACTACTACTTGACGCTCATCACGGTCGCCCACCAGGAAGCGCCGGCTGCAGCCAAAGCGGCGGAGAAAATCGCCGCCTATTTGCGCAAGCATTTGTCGCACGAAGCGGTCGTTCTCGGCCCCGTTGCCTCGCCAATCGCCCGTCTTCACGATAGATATCGTTACCAATGCATGATAAAATACAAACGGGAGCCGAATTTGACCGCGGCGCTCAAGGCGGTCATCGACCGCTACCAAGCCGATGCCGCCCATGGCGGAGTGATGGTCACCATTGATACAAACCCATACATGATGATGTGAACTTGGGGGAATGACGTTGTCTGTTTTGTCGATTGTCACGTATCCTGACCCGATTTTGGAACAGCCGTGCGCGCCGGTGACGGCGTTTGACCGTCGGCTCGGGCGGCTGCTTGACGATATGTATGAAACGATGCTTGCCGCTGACGGGGTGGGCCTAGCTGCCCCGCAAATCGGCGTCGCCAAGCAGATCGCCGTCATCGATGTCGGTGATGAACACGGTCGGATCGAGCTCATCAACCCGGTCGTGATCGAGGCGCGCGGCGAACAAGTGGATGTGGAAGGCTGTTTGAGCTTTCCCGGCTTGTTTGGCGAAGTGCCGCGCGCGAAATTTGTGAAAGTGCGGGCGCAAAACCGGCGCGGCCGCCCGTTTACGCTTTCCGCGACCGGTTTTTTGGCGCGCGCGTTGCAACATGAAATCGACCATTTGCACGGTGTGCTGTTTACGTCGAAAGTGATTCGGTATTGCGATCTTGAAGAATTGGAAGGATAGATGCCAATGACGAACATTGTGTTTATGGGAACACCTGACTTTGCCGTGCCGATTTTGCGCCAGCTTCTTCATGACGGCTACCGCGTTGCAGCGGTCGTCACCCAGCCGGATAAGCCAAAAGGGCGGAAGCGCGAGCCCGTTCCGCCCCCGGTGAAAGTGGAAGCGGAGCGCCGCGGCATCCCGGTGCTGCAGCCGACAAAAATTCGCGAGCCGGAGCAATACGAACAAGTGTTGGCGTTTGCGCCCGATTTGATTGTCACGGCGGCGTTTGGGCAAATTTTGCCGAAAGCGCTGCTTGATGCACCAAAATACGGCTGCATCAATGTCCATGCCTCGCTTCTGCCCGAGCTGCGCGGCGGGGCGCCGATCCATTACGCCATTTGGCAAGGGAAAACGAAAACGGGTGTCACGATCATGTATATGGTGGAGCGGTTGGACGCCGGCGACATGTTAGCGCAAGTCGAAGTGCCGATTGCCGAAACGGATACGGTCGGCACGCTCCATGATAAATTGAGCGCCGCCGGGGCTAAACTACTATCAGAAACGCTTCCACTTTTATTGGAAGGAAACATTACGCCCGTTCCGCAAGATGAGGAGAAAGCGACGTATGCGCCGAACATTCGCCGCGAGCAGGAGCGGATCAATTGGACGCAGCCCGGCGAAGCCATTTACAACCATATTCGCGCCTTCCATCCGTGGCCGGTCACGTATACAACGCAGGATGGGCACATTTGGAAGGTTTGGTGGGGTGAAAAAGTGCCGGCGCCCCGTTCGGCGCCGCCGGGCACGATTTTGGCGCTTGAGGAAAACGGCATTGTCGTGGCCACCGGCAATGAGACAGCCATTCGCATCACCGAATTGCAGCCGGCCGGAAAAAAACGGATGGCGGCGGGCGAATTTTTGCGCGGCGCCGGCAGCCGTCTTTCGGTCGGCATGAAGCTAGGAGAGGATCATGGACGTACGTGAACTTGCTTTAGATACGCTGTTAGCCATTGAACAAAAAGGAGCGTACAGTCATTTGCAATTAAACGAAGCCATTCAAAAAGGACGCCTTGACGGGCGCGATGCGGCGCTGTTGACCGAGATTGTCTACGGCACGGTGCAACGGCGCGACACGCTCGATTATTATTTGGCGCCGTTTTTGCGCAAGGCGCGCCGGCTTGAGCCGTGGGTGCGCGTGCTTCTTCGGTTGACGCTGTATCAAATGGTGTATTTGGATCGTGTTCCCGACCGCGCCGCCGTCTTTGAAGCGGTTGAAATCGCCAAACGGCGCGGCCATCGCGGCATTGCTTCACTTGTCAACGGCGTATTGCGGGCCATCGGCCGCGAGGGGCTGCCGTCGATCGAGGCGGTTGATGACGCGGGCAAGCGGCTCGCCCTTGCCACCAGCCATCCCGAGTGGCTCGTTCGGCGCTGGATCCAGCAATATGGTTATGAAGAAGCGGCGCGCATGTGCGAGACGAATTTGCGCCCGCCGCAATCAACGGCCCGCGTCAACCGGCTGCGTGCGACTGTCGAAGAAGCGCTTGAGCGGCTGCGCGCTGAAGGGATGCAGGCAATCCCTGGCCATGTCGCTCCGGAGGCCATCCGGGCGGAAAAAGGGAATTTGGCTCATACGGAGACGTTTCGCGCCGGTTGGCTGACGATTCAAGATGAAAGCTCAATGCTTGTCGCTCGAGCGCTTGACCCAGCCCCCGGCGAGCGGGTGCTTGACTGCTGCGCGGCGCCGGGCGGGAAAACGACCCATATCGCCGAACGGATGGGCGGGCGCGGCGAGGTCGTTGCTGTTGATATCCACGAACATAAGGTAATGCTGATCGAACAGCAGGCCAAGCGGCTCGGGCTTGACAACGTTGCGACGCTCGCCCTTGACAGCCGCCGGCTCGGCGAGCGGTTTGCCCCGGAATCGTTTGACCGCGTTTTGGTCGATGCGCCGTGCACTGGATTCGGCGTCATTCGCCGCAAACCGGAGATCAAATATACGAAAGGGAAAGACGCCATCGCCGCGCTTGTCGAGATTCAGCAAGCCATTTTGCGGGCGGCCGCCCCGCTTTTGAAAAAAGGCGGTACGCTTGTCTACAGCACATGCACGGTGGAGCGCGAGGAAAATGAAGAAGCCATCGCCCGCTTTTTAGCGGATCATCCGGACTTTTTCCTCGACGCCAGCCTTGCCGAGCGGATGCCGAAACCGGTGCGGCCGCATGTGAAAGGCGGCATGTTGCAGCTTTTGCCGCATCATTTTGACTCTGACGGGTTTTTTATCGCCCGACTGCGAAAGAGGGTGTAAAAGCATGGAAATGGTTCGTCCGGCTGCCCGCCGCTCTGTCGGCGAAACGCAGCCTCCGTTGCCATCGATTTATTCGCTCACGCTAGACGAATTGAAGGAATGGCTTGTCGCTCAAGGCGAAAAGCCGTTTCGGGCCACACAAATTTACGAGTGGCTGTATCAAAACCGCGTCACCGATTTTGCCGACATGACGAATTTGCCGAAGCGGCTGCGCGAACAGCTAGCGTCATCGTTTTCGATCACGACGTTGAAAACCGTGGTCAAACAAACTTCTAAAGACGGAACGATCAAATTTTTGTTTGAGCTCCATGACGGCTATTCGATTGAGACGGTGCTCATGCGTCATAACTACGGCAATTCGGTGTGCGTCACGACGCAAGTCGGCTGCCGCATCGGCTGCACGTTTTGCGCTTCGACGCTCGGCGGACTGAAGCGTCATTTAGAGGCGGGCGAGATCGTCGCCCAAGTCGTGCAAGTGCAAAAGGCGCTCGATGACACGAATGAACGCGTCAGCAGCATCGTCGTCATGGGCATCGGCGAGCCGTTCGACAACTACGATGCGCTCATCAAGTTTTTGCGCATCGTCAATCACCCAAAAGGGTTGAACATTGGCGCCCGCCATATCACCGTTTCCACCAGCGGCATCATCCCAAAAATTTACCAGTTTGCCGATGAAGGAATGCAAATCAACTTCGCCATTTCGTTGCATGCACCGACGAATGAGCTGCGGACGAAACTCATGCCGATCAATAAAGCGTACCCGCTGCCGAAGCTCATGGAGGCGGTTCGGTATTACATTGAAAAAACCGGCCGGCGCGTGACGTTCGAGTACGGATTGTTCGGCGGGGTGAACGACCAGCTTGAGCACGCCGAGCAGTTGGCCGAGCTGATTAAAGGGCTGAAATGCCATGTGAATTTGATTCCGGTTAACTACGTGCCGGAGCGCAACTATGTGCGCACGCCGCGCAGCCAAATTTTCGCCTTTGAACGGGCGTTGAAAAAACATGGGATCAATGTCACCATTCGCCGCGAACATGGACACGACATCGATGCCGCCTGCGGACAGCTTCGCGCGAAGGAGCGAAAAGAGGAGACGAGGTGAATCGGATGCGAGCCGTTTTCCGAACTGACATCGGCCAAATTCGCGAACATAACGAAGACAATGGCGGCGTATTTGTCAATCAAAGCGGCCAATATTTAGCGGTTGTCGCTGACGGGATGGGCGGTCATCGCGCCGGTGATGTAGCCAGTTCCATGGCGGTGGCGTATTTGCAGGAGCGATGGGAGAAAGAGAGTGGCCTTGCTTCACCGGCTGAGGCGGAGCAATGGCTCAAGACGCAAATTGCGTCGGCGAACGAACAACTGTTTCGCCATGCCCTTTCCCACCCGGAATGTCAAGGAATGGGGACGACGGTCGTCGCCGCCGTTTGCGCTAATTCGTTTGCGACGGTTGCCCATATCGGCGACAGCCGCTGCTACGTGCTCAACAAAAGCGGAATTCAGCAGCTGACCGACGACCATTCGTTGGTCAATGAGCTCGTCAAAAGCGGGCAGCTTTCGAAAGAAGCGGCTGAGCATCATCCGCGCAAAAACGTGCTGTTGCGGGCGCTCGGCACGGAACCGGCGGTGAAAATCGACGTGAAAACAGTGGCGCTCGACGAGGGCGACATGTTGTTGTTATGTTCGGACGGGTTGTCCAATAAAGTGCCGGAAGCGGACATGATACATATTTTGACGGGTGCCGGCACGCTGGAAGAGAAGGCGGAGGCGCTTATTGAGCTCGCCAACGGGCGGGGCGGAGAAGACAACATTTCGCTGGCGGTCATCGATGTTTCAGCGGAACGTGAAGGTGGGTGATCGGCGTGCTCATTGGAAAGCGATTGAATGACCGCTATAAAATCATCAGCCTTATCGGCGGCGGCGGCATGGCGAATGTCTATTTGGCCCGCGACATCATTTTGGAGCGCGATGTCGCCGTGAAAGTGCTCCGCCTTGATTTTGCCAATGATGATCAGTTCATCAAACGGTTCCGCCGCGAGGCGCAAGCGGCGACGAGCTTAAACCATGAACATATCGTCTCCATTTATGACGTCGGCGAAGAGGAAGGCGTCTATTACATCGTCATGGAATATGTGCGCGGCGCGACGCTGAAGCAATACATCCAGCAGCACGCTCCGCTTCCGGTCGAACGGGCGCTTGGCATTATGGACCAGCTGACATCAGCGATCGCCCATGCCCATGAGAACGGCATCATCCATCGCGACATTAAACCGCAAAACATTTTGCTTGATGAGCACGGCAATGTGAAAGTGACCGACTTCGGCATCGCTGTGGCGATGAGCGGCACGACGATCACGCAGACCAACTCGGTGCTCGGTTCGGTCCATTATTTGTCGCCGGAGCAGGCGCGCGGCGGCATTGCCACCGAAAAGTCGGACATTTATTCGCTTGGCATCGTCATGTTTGAACTTGTCACCGGTCGGCTGCCGTTTTCCGGCGAATCGGCCGTTTCGATCGTGCTGAAGCATTTGCAGGCGGAAACGCCGTCGCCCAAGGCGTGGAACCCCGACATTCCGCAAAGCGTCGAAAATATTATTTTAAAAGCGACGGCGAAAGACCCGTTTTACCGCTACCAATCCGCGCGCGAAATGAACGAGGACATTCGGACAGCGCTGGATCCAAGGCGGCGCAACGAGCCGAAATTTACCATACCCGATGACGATGAGGAAGCGACGAAAGCCATTCCGATGATCAAACATGCGGAAAGCGCGGCGTTGGAGCAAGAGACGCTTGTGTACGAGGAAAAAACGAGCGAACCGGTTCATACGACGGGCGAACCGAAACCAAAGCGGAAACGGGTATGGATTGCCTGGCTTGTGGCTGCCTTGCTGTTCATTGGAGCTGCCGGCGTCAGCGCGGTCACATGGATTCCGGACCTCATTTTTCCAAAAGAAGTGACGATGCCGAACGTGGTCAACAAAAACTATGATGACGCTGTTGAACAGCTGTCGTCGCTCGGTTTGGAAATCAAAGATACGATTGATGTGGAAGATGATCAAATCGAAGAAGGAAAAGTCGTGCGCACCGATCCGGAAGCCGGCATGACGGTGAAGAAAGGGGCCGGCGTCATCATTTATAAAAGCATTGGAAAAAAGAAAATCGAATTTCCAAGCTTCATTGGCGATGATATTGCTGCGGCGGAGGAGGAGCTGCGCGCTGAAGGATTCACCCGCATTACGCGCAATGGCCGCCACAGCGACAAGCCGGAAGGGACGATTTTGGATCAATACCCGTACGCCGGCGATCGAGTGGCGCCTGATGAAACGGAAGTTATCTTTACCGTCAGCCTCGGGCCGGAGAAGGTCACCGTTAAAGATTTGACTGGCTATACGGAAAAAAGCGTGCGCGACTACGGCGCGGATCAAGGGTTGCGCATTGACGTGAAGTACGAGTATTCGGACGAGGTGCCAGAAGGGCTTGTCATTTCGCAAACTCCAGCGGCGAACGAGCAGGTAAAAAAAGGGGAAACCATCACGGTCGTCATTTCCCGCGGGCCCGAGCCGAAGCCGTCCAAAACGGTAGTGAAAGAGATTATGATCCCGTATGAACCGGCGATGCCGGGGCAAATGGTTGAAGCTCAGCTTTACATCCAAGATGCCAACCACAATATGTCAACGCCATACAAAACATACCGGCTGACGGCGCCAGCGACCGAGATGGTCGAGTTTGAAATTCCATATGGGGAGACCGCTTATTACCGCGTCATTGTCAACAATGTCGTCAAAGAGGAAGGATCGATCCCGTACCCAGAACATAACGAAAAAAAGGGGTGAGGCTATGGCGGAAGGACAAATCATTAAAGCATTAAGCGGATTTTATTACGTCTTGTCCGAAGGCCGCGTGTTCCAATGCCGCGGGCGCGGTGTGTTCCGCAAGAAAAACGTGACGCCGCTCGTCGGCGACCGCGTCGTTTTTCAGGCGACGAGCGAAACGGAAGGCTATATTTTGGAGATTGGCGAGCGGCAAAATGAGCTTGTGCGGCCGCCGATTGCCAACGTCGAACAGGCGATTTTAGTCTTTTCGGCTGTAAGCCCGGACTTCAGCGCCAAGCTGCTCGACCGCTTTCTTGTCTTGGTTGAATCGAAACGCATCGCGCCGATCATTGTCATCAGCAAAATCGATTTGTTAGATGGCGAATCGAAAGAAGAGATCGCCCGCTACGTGCATGATTACCGGCGCATCGGCTACGACGTGATTGAAACGTCAGCCGTGACCAAGGGCGGCCTCGATGAACTGGCGTTGCGCCTTCGCGGCCGCGTCTCCGTCGTCGCCGGGCAGTCCGGCGTCGGCAAATCGTCCTTATTAAACGCGCTCCGTCCGGATTTGCGGTTGAAAACGGGCGACATTTCCACCCATTTAGGGCGCGGCAAGCATACGACCCGCCATGTCGAACTGCTTGAGGTCGCCGGTGGACTTGTCGCCGACACCCCAGGGTTTGGCGCGCTTGAGTTCGACCAGATCGAGCTTGATGAATTGCCGCATTATTTTCCGGAATTCCGGATGTACGGGGAAGGGTGCAAGTTCCGCGGCTGCCTTCATATCGCCGAGCCGAAATGCGCTGTGCGTGAGGCGGTCGAGGCCGGGGAGATTCCATCGTACCGCTATGACCACTACGTTAGTTTTGTTGCCGAAATGAAAGAACGAAAGCCGAGGTATTGAACATGATTCGAATTGCGCCATCGATTTTATCAGCCGATTTCGCCCGCCTGGCTGAGGAAATTCGTTCGGTCGAGGAAGGCGGGGCGGATTGGATTCATGTCGATATCATGGACGGGCATTTCGTGCCGAATTTGACGTTCGGTCCGCCGGTCGTGGCCGCCATTCGACCGGTGACGAAGCTGCCGCTTGACGTCCATTTGATGATCGCCGACCCGGACCGATACATTCCGGCGTTTGCGAAAGCGGGCGCGGATGTGATTTCCGTCCATGTTGAGGCGTGCGTGCATTTGCATCGGACGATTCATTTTATCAAAGAACAAGGCGTCAAAGCCGGGGTGGTGCTCAATCCGCATACACCGGTCGAGATGATCCGCCATGTGATCGGTGATGTCGATCTCGTCTTGTTGATGACGGTCAATCCAGGGTTTGGCGGACAGGCGTTCATTCCGGCGGTCGTGCCAAAAATCCGTGAGGTCGCCCGGATGGCCAGTGAACAAAACAAAGAGGTCGATATTGAGGTCGACGGCGGCATCAATGCGGAAACGGCGCGGCTTTGCGTGGAAGCCGGAGCGAACGTGCTTGTCGCCGGCTCGGCCATCTACAATGAACGGGATCGAGCCGCCGCTATTCGCACGCTTCGCAAAGCGTGCGCCAACTAGCCAAAAGGCAGCGCCGCTTTTGCCATCTTATTGAGCCGCAGGGTGATGAGAGCAAAGAAAAGAACGGAAGATGGCTGCCTCGGCCCTTGCCGAAAGGGGGAAACGCATGTGTTGATTCATATTGTCGGCGGCGGTCCGCCCCACCTTCTTCCCGATTTGCGCTCGTATGATGGGAGCGATGTGCAGTGGGTCGGCGTCGACCGCGGCACGAAAGCGCTCTTGGATTTCGGACTCCGCCCGGTGCGGGCGTTTGGCGATTTTGATTCCTTGCCGGCTGAGGAGGTCAAGCGGCTAAGGGAGATGCTGCCGGAGCTTGACATTTGGCCGGCGGAAAAAGACAAAACGGATATGGAGATCGCCCTTGACTGGGCGGTTAGGCAGACAGATGGGGCCATCCGTCTGTTTGGGGCGACCGGCGGGCGGCTTGACCATTTGTTTGGCAACGTTGAGCTGCTGTTAAAGTACGCCGGGCGGCCCATTGAACTCATCGACCGGCAAAACGTGCTCACCGTCCATCTGCCCGGCGTGCATACGGTCGCGCGCGACGATCGATACCGTTATGTGTCATACATCCCGATTTCCGAAACGGTGGCAGAACTTACGCTGATGGGATTTAAATATCCGTTAACAAACTGTCATATTTCCCGCGGTTCGACATTATGTATTAGTAATGAACTTATCCAATCTTCCGGTACTTTTTCGTTTTCAGAAGGCATATTAATGATGATAAGGAGCAGCGATTTTGCCGGCTGCCCGTAGTCGCGCTTGGCTTATGACGGAATATAATGGATAAGGAAATGGCGGGAAGCTCGTGATGATCGGTGTGAGGAGGGAATCGGGATGAAGTTTTATACGATCAAGCTGCCGAGATTTTTAGGCGGAATCGTGCGGGCGGTGTTGAACGCATTTAAAAAAGGATAAGAAAAAAGCACCATTTTTGGTGCTTTTTTGTTGCCGCCGAACAAAAGGAGGGTTGCAACCTTTTGGGGCGGCTTCTTTTCGTTAGGCCGTTAGACGCGTTTCACTTTTCCAGATTTCAGCGCGCGCGCCGAAACCCAGACGCGTTTCGGTTTGCCGTCAACTAAAATGCGCACTTTTTGCAAGTTGGCTTTCCATGTGCGGCGGCTGGCGTTCATGGCATGCGAACGCGAGTTGCCGAACGATTTCTTCTTGCCGGTAATGAAGCACTTCGCCATCGTTTTTCCCTCCTTGCTTTCACATCCCTCTAAAAACACTATTATAATTTACCATACAACCGTAGGGATTGCAATAGACGTGCGGTTTTCTTTCAAGAAACTGTCCTTGACATCTATTTCAGTTTTCGGCTAAATAATACTAGTGGGCGGACGGGAAGCGCTTTGAAAACAGAAAGCGTTATAGTACAATAGGGGTAGCTGTGCGAGATACGCAAAGGGGGAACGAGCATGTCGATTGAATGGCAAACGAAATACGGGCGCATCGAAGTCGCCAATGAAGTCATTGCGATGATCGCGGGGGGAGCAGCCGTCGATTGTTACGGCATTGTCGGAATGGCGTCGAAAAACCAAATTCGCGATGGGCTGTCGGAAATTTTGCGCCGGGAGAATTTTTCCAAAGGGGTTATTGTCCGCGAAGAAAACGGCGAGATACATATCGATATGTACATCATCGTCAGCTACGGAACGAAAATTTCCGAAGTTGCCCATAACGTGCAGTCGAAAGTGAAGTACACGCTCGATCAGACGCTCGGGCTGGCGGTTCAGTCGATCAATATTTACGTTCAAGGGGTTCGGGTGTCAAACCCGTAGTAAGGAGGAGTTAGCCGGTGACAATGAGGACGCTTGACGGAAGACGATTTGCCGATATGGTGCAGCAAGGGGCCGCACATTTGGCGAACAACGCCAAGACGGTCGATGCGCTGAACGTCTTTCCGGTTCCAGATGGCGATACAGGAACGAACATGAACTTGTCGATGACGTCCGGGGCGAAAGAAGTGAAGGCGAATGCCTCCGACCATATCGGCAACGTCGCCGCGGCGCTGGCGAAAGGGCTGTTGATGGGGGCGCGCGGCAATTCCGGCGTCATTTTGTCGCAGCTGTTCCGCGGATTTGCCAAGGCAGTCGAAGGCAAACAAGCGGTGAACAGCTTCGAATTCGCCGCCGCTTTGCAGGCGGGGGTGGACACAGCCTATAAGGCGGTGATGAAGCCGGTTGAGGGGACGATCCTCACCGTTGCCAAAGAAGCGGCGCGCAAGGCGGTGGAGGCGGCAAAAAAAGAACGCGACGTGATCGCCGTGATGGAAGCGGCGCTCGCCGAGGCGAAAGCGGCGCTTAAGCGCACACCCGAATTGCTCCCGATCTTAAAGGAAGTCGGTGTCGTCGACAGCGGCGGTCAAGGGCTCGTATACATCTATGAAGGGTTTCTTGCTGCTCTGAAAGGAGAAATCGTGAGCGCCGCACGCGCTGAGGCGCGGATGGACGATTTAGTGAAAATGGTGCACCATCAAAGCGCGCAAAGTCATATTCATACCGATGAGATCGAGTTTGGCTACTGCACGGAGTTCATGGTCCGTTTTGAGCCGGAAAAGCTGGCCGAGCACCCGTTTTCCGAAGAAACGTTCCGCCGCGAGTTAAGCCAGTTCGGCGACTCGTTGCTTGTTGTCGCGGATGACGAGCTTGTTAAGGTGCACATCCATTCGGAAACGCCGGGTGAGGTGCTGACATACGGTCAACGCTACGGCAGCTTGATCAATATTAAAATTGAAAACATGCGCGAACAACATGCCAACATCGTCGGCAAGGAGGCCAAAACGCTGACTGGTGTTGCCAAAGAGGAAGCAAAGCCGTACGGCATCGTCGCCGTCGCCATGGGCGCTGGCGTGGCTGAACTGTTTCGGAGCATCGGTGCCCACGCCATCATTGAAGGTGGGCAAACGATGAACCCGAGCACGGAAGAAATCGCTGACGCCATCCGCCTCGCCAACGCGGAAACGGTGTTTGTGCTGCCAAACAACAAAAACATTGTAATGGCGGCAAAACAAGCGGCGGAGCTTTCCGAACAGCGGGTTGTCGTCATCCCGTCGAAAACGGTTCCGCAAGGTCTGGCGGCGCTCTTGGCGTTCAATCCGGCGCAATCGGCCGAGCAAAATGAGCGGGCGATGACGGCGGCGCTGTCGCGAGTGAAAACGGGGCAAGTGACATTTTCCGTGCGCGATACGACGATTGACGGCATCGAGATTCAAAAGGGCGATTACATGGGGTTATGGGATGACCGCATTATTGCCGCTGACAAAGACAAACTCACCGTAACGAAGCGGCTGCTTGATGCGCTCATTGATGAAGAAAGCGAAATCGTGACCATTTTGTACGGCGAAGACGCAACGGAGATCGATGTGGAAACAGTCGTTGCCTATTTGGAAACGAAACATGACGGGGTCGAAGTGGAAGTGCATAACGGAAAGCAGCCGCTGTATCCATTTATCATTTCCGTCGAATAATATGTTAGAATAATAGAAGGGAGCATTCCCTTCTATTTTTCTTATTTTTCTGTTTTGTGGAGGAATAGCGGAGATGAAATACAAAAGCGTCTTTGATATCATTGGCCCGGTGATGGTCGGGCCGTCAAGTTCACATACGGCCGGGGCGGTGCGCATCGGTTTAGTCGCGCGCAAGTTGTTTGGCCGAAAGCCGACGTGGGCGCGCATTTCGTTTTACGGTTCATTTGCCGAAACGTATCGGGGGCATGGCACCGATGTTGCCATTGTCGCCGGGTTGCTTGGGTTTGACACGTTCGATGAACGTCTTCCGAGTGCGCTTGAGATCGCCCAAGCGGAAGGTGTGGATGTGTCGTTTTCCGCTGAGGAGGCGGTTCCGCATCATCCGAATACGGCACGCCTGCGGATTGGCGATGATGAAGGCGAGCTTGAGCTCGTCGGCATTTCGATCGGCGGCGGCAAAATCGAAATCGTCGAATTGAATGGGTTTGCCTTGAAGCTGTCCGGCCATCATCCAGCGCTGCTCATTATGCATAACGACCGGTACGGGACGATTGGAGCGGTGGCTTCCGTGTTGGCGAAGTGGAAGATCAACATCGGCCACATGGAAGTGTCGCGCAAGGAGAAAGGGAAAGAGGCGCTCATGGCGATCGAAGTCGACCAGCCGTTGACCGATGATCTGATTCAAGAATTAGAGCAGCTGCCGAACATCATTCAAGTGGCGAAGCTTGTGGATTAAAAAGAAATCGGTTTCAGATGCACCATGATAGAGAGAGGATAGGTGGGAAATGATATGTTTCGCAATGTAGCTGAACTCGTGGAGATGGCAGAAAAGGACAACATCAAAATCGCTGAAGTGATGATTCGCCAAGAAGTGGAGGTAAGCGGAAGAAGTCGAGAAGAGGTGATCGCGCAAATGGATCACCATTTGTCGGTCATGGAGCGCGCCGTCGAGAGGGGACTCGAAGGGGTTGTGTCCCGCTCCGGGCTGACGGGCGGCGATGCGGTGCGGATGCAGTGTTATATTGAGGGCGGCCGTTTTTTGTCTGGGGAGACGATTTTGGACGCCGTCAGCAAAGCCATGGCGACGAACGAAGTGAACGCGGCGATGGGCGTTATTTGCGCCACCCCGACGGCAGGGGCGGCCGGCGTCGTTCCAGGGACGTTGTTTGCCGTGAAAGAGAAGCTGCGGCCGACAAGGATGGAAATGATCGAGTTTTTGTTTACAGCCGGGGCGTTTGGCTACGTCGTCGCGAACAACGCCTCGATTTCCGGCGCCGCCGGCGGCTGTCAGGCCGAGGTCGGGTCGGCGGCCGGCATGGCGGCCGCGGCGTTGGTGGAGCTGGCCGGTGGGACGCCGAGCCAAGCGGCCGAAGCGATGGCCATCGCCCTAAAAAATATGTTGGGATTAGTATGCGACCCGGTTGCTGGCCTGGTCGAAGTGCCGTGCGTCAAGCGGAACGCGATGGGGGCGGCGAACGCCATGATCGCTGCGGATATGGCGCTAGCCGGCATTAAAAGCCGCATCCCGTGCGATGAAGTGATTGAAGCGATGTATCGCATCGGTGCAGCCATGCCGGTGGCGCTCAAAGAAACGGCGCAAGGGGGGGTGGCCGCGACGCCGACTGGCCGCGCCATTGCGGCTCGCATTTTCGGCGCTTCTGCGGCATCGAAGTGAACGAAGCGATGCAGCAGCCGGTGACGGCGGTCAAAGGCATCGGTGAAGAGACGGCGGCCGCGCTTGCCGACATCGGCATCGCGACGGTCGGTGAGCTGCTTGCGTACGCCCCGTACCGCTATGATGATTACGAACAAAAAGATTTGGCCGTCGTCCGCCATGAAGAAAAAGTGACAGTGGAAGGAAAAGTATACAGCGCCCCGCTGTTGACGTATTACGGAAAGAAAAAATCGCGCCTTTCCTTCCGCATGCTGGCCGATCGCTACTTGATCACCGTTGTTTGTTTCAACCGTCCCTATTTGAAGGAAAAAATCGCCCTGAACGAGACGGTGACGGTGATCGGCAAATGGGACCGGCATCGGCAAACGATCAACGCCTACGAACTTCGGTTCGGACCGGCTCCGGAGACCACCGGCATCGAGCCGGTTTACTCCGTTCGCAGCCCGCTGACGGTGAAAACGATGCGCCGGTTGATGAAAGCGGCGTTCGAACAGTTTGGCGAGCACATCCCCGACCCGCTGCCGCCCGCTTTGCGCCGTGCTTATCGCCTTGTCGACAAACAAGAAGCGCTCCGCGCCCTTCATTTTCCGCGCACGCGCGAAGAGTTGCATCAGGCGCGGCGCCGGCTCATCTATGAGGAGTTTTTGTTGTACCAGCTGAAAATGCAGGCGCTCCGTCGATTGATGCGCGATGAGCGGCGCGGCGTCGTTCATTCGTTTTCTGAAGAGCGGCTTTCGTCCTTTCTTTCCGGATTGCCGTTTGTCTTGACGAACGCCCAGCGCCGCGTCATCGGCGAAATTTTGGCGGACATGCGCTCGCCGCGGCAAATGAACCGGCTTTTGCAAGGCGACGTCGGTTCTGGCAAGACGGTCGTTGCCGCTGTCGCTCTTTACGCCGCCGCTTTGTCCGGATTTCAAGGAGCGCTGATGGTGCCGACGGAAATTCTGGCTGAACAGCACGCCCGCTCGCTCGCCGAGCTGTTTGCCGATACGGATGTGACGATTGCGCTCTTGACAAGCTCAGTGAAGGGAAAGCAGCGCAAAGCGGTGCTTGCCGAACTGGAAGAAGGAACAATTGATATCGTCGTAGGCACGCACGCCTTGATTCAAGAAGGAGTGCAGTTTCACAGGCTCGGCCTCGTGATTACGGACGAGCAGCACCGGTTTGGCGTCGAACAGCGCCGCGTTTTGCGTGAGAAAGGGCATGCACCGGATGTATTGATGATGACGGCGACGCCGATTCCGCGCACACTCGCCATTACAGCGTTCGGCGACATGGACGTATCGGTGCTCGATGAAATGCCGGCCGGACGAAAAAAAGTCGAGACGTATTGGGTGAAGCATCATCAGTTCTCCCGCGTGCTCGATTTTATCGAAAAGGAATTGCGCCGTGGTCATCAGGCGTATGTCATCTGTCCGCTCATTGAGGAGTCGGACAAATTGGATGTGCAAAACGCCATCGATGTCCATAGCCAGCTTGTCCATTATTATCGCGGGAAATATGAGATCGGCTTGATGCACGGCCGGCTGTCGGCCGACGAAAAAGAACGCGTCATGCGGGCGTTCAGCGAAAACCGCATCCATGTGCTCGTCTCGACGACGGTCGTTGAAGTCGGCGTGAATGTACCGAATGCGACGGTGATGGTCATTTACGACGCCGAACGGTTTGGCCTCGCCCAGCTCCATCAGCTGCGCGGGCGGGTCGGGCGCGGCGACGCCCAGTCGTACTGCATTTTGATCGCCGACCCGAAATCGGAAGTCGGCAAAGAACGAATGCGCATCATGACGGAAACGGCCGATGGGTTTGTGTTGGCCGAAAAAGATTTGGAGCTGCGCGGTCCGGGCGATTTTTTCGGTACAAAACAAAGCGGGCTCCCGGAATTCCGCTACGGCGATCCAGTGCATGATTACCGCATTTTGGAAGTCGCCCGCCGCGATGCCGCCAAGCTCGTTTCCTCGGCCGCGTTTTGGCGCGATGAGGCGTACGCCGGGCTGCGCGCCGAGCTGGAAGCGTCCGGCCTACTCGACGGGGAAAAGCTAGATTAATAGACAGGGAGGAGGCGGCCGGCGCATTCGCGCCCCGCTGTTTTTTATGGTAATTGATTTTTTGGCCAGTGGAAGCCTATATTTTCATTGCTCGGACGGAGGAGGCAGGAGATGCCTGTCCCACTATTTCGTTTGTGGGCCTCGAGGATGAAGCAGAAAGCCGTTTGGCGAGGGGGCGTCGGATCCACAGCGGCCGACAGCCTGTGGCGCTGTTCATTTTTTGTGCTTGCATTTCGTTTTTTGATATTATATATTACTTTTAGTACCTAGTCATAAAATCGGACGGTGTCACGAATCGATGAGAAAAAGCAAACGCGAACGGCAACGGTTGTTGCAGGAGACGATCCGGGAAAACCCGTTTATCACCGATGAAGAGCTCGCCGAAAAATTTTCGGTCAGCGTGCAGACGATCCGCCTTGATCGGCTTGAGCTGTCGATTCCCGAACTGCGTGAGCGCATCAAGAATGTCGCCCGCCAGTCGTTCGCTGATAAAGTGCGGGCGTTGCCGCTTGAAGAAGTAATCGGCGACATTATTGACATCGAGCCGGATGCGAGCGCCATTTCGATTTTCGATGTGAAAGAGGAGCACGTCTTTCGGCGCACCCGCATCGCCCGCGGCCATCATTTGTTCGCTCAGGCCAACTCGCTTGCCGTCGCTGTCATCCATGATGAACTGGCGCTGACAGCGAAAGCGACCATTCGTTTTGTGCGTCAAGTGAAAGAAGGGGAGCGGGTCGTAGCCAAAGCGAAAGTGACCGGAAAAACGGCGCACGGGCGCACAATCGTCGAGGTGAACAGCTACGTCGGCCAGGAGCTCGTCTTTTCTGGTACGTTTGAAATGTATCGTTCAAACATAGAGAAAAAGGATGGGGACAGCAATGAATATCGCGGTTGATGCCATGGGCGGAGACCATGCCCCGGGCGAAATCGTGCGCGGGGCGCTTATGGCCGCCGCCCATTTCCCTGACATCGAGATTACGCTGATTGGCGATGAAGCGAAAATTCGCCCGCATGTGGCGGGTGAAGAGCGCATTTCGATCATCCACACCGACGAAGTGATCGAAGCAGATGATGAGCCGGTGCGGGCGGTGCGGCGCAAAAAGAACTCGTCGATGGTGCGCATGGCGGAAGAAGTGAAAGAAGGGCGCGCCGAGGCGTGCATTTCCGCCGGCAATACCGGGGCGCTCATGGCAGCCGGACTGTTTGTCGTCGGGCGGGCAGCCGGCATCGACCGCCCGGCGCTCGCCCCGACGCTGCCGACGTTGGATGGGCGCGGCTTTGTCTTTCTGGATGTCGGCGCCAACGTCGATGCAAAGCCGGAACATTTGCAGCAATACGCTTTGATGGGACATGCGTACGCAAAGAACGTGCGCGGCGTCGAAAAACCGCGCATCGGCTTGCTGAACGTCGGAACGGAAGACCAAAAAGGAAACGAAACAACGAAACGGGCGTTTGCCTTGCTCAAGGAAACGAACCTTCATTTCATCGGCAATGTCGAAGCGCGCGATCTGCTGCAAGGAGTGGCTGATGTTGTCGTCGCCGACGGCTTTGCCGGCAATGTTGCGTTAAAAACGATTGAAGGGACGGCGCTGGCGCTCTTTTCCTTGCTCAAGCAGACGCTGACAAGCGGCGTCGCGGCGAAGCTGGCCGCCGCCGTCCTCAAGCCAAAGCTCGCCGGGCTGAAAAAAATGATGGACTACTCGGAGTATGGCGGCGCGGCGCTGTTTGGCTTAAATGCTCCGGTCATTAAAGCGCACGGGTCGTCCGATGCGAACGCCATCTTCCACGCCATCCGCCAGGCACGAGAGATGGTGGTTCATGATGTCATCGGCACGATCAGAGCGGAGCTGGAACGGGCATAATCGGTAAAGGAGGAATCAAAAATGGGGAAAATCGCCTTTTTATTTCCTGGCCAAGGATCGCAGACGGTCGGCATGGCGAAAGACGCTGCCGAGCATGACGCCCGCGCCCGCGCCGTCATCGCGGAGGCTGACGAGCGGCTTGGATTCGCGCTTTCCAAGCTCATGTTCAACGGACCGCAAGAAGAGCTGACGTTGACATATAACGCCCAGCCGGCGCTCTTGACCGCCAGCATCGCCTTGCTCCAGCTTGTCGACGGCGCTGGGCTGAAAGCGGACTATGTCGCTGGCCATAGTTTGGGCGAATATACGGCGCTTGTCGCCGCCGGCGCCATGTCGTTTGCCGATGCCGTCTACGCGGTGCGCCGCCGCGGTGAGCTGATGGATGAAGCGGTGCCGGCCGGTGAAGGGACGATGGCGGCGGTGCTTGGGATGGACGCTGATGCGCTTGAAGCAGTGACAAATGAAATCGCCGCCCAAGGCGATCCGGTCGAGCCGGCCAACTTCAACTGCCCGGGGCAAATTGTCATCTCCGGCTCGAAAGCCGGAGTGGAAAAAGCGGCGCAGCTTTTGAAAGAACGCGGCGCCAAACGCGTCATTCCGCTTGAGGTGAGCGGTCCGTTCCACTCCGCTCTCATGAAGCCGGCGGCAGAAAAACTGAAAGCGGTTCTTGACAGTTTGGTGATTCGTGACGCCGTCATTCCGGTCGTCGCCAATGTGACGGCTGAGCCGGTGACGAAAAAAGAGGACATCGCCCGCCTTCTCATTGAACAACTGTACTCGCCGGTGCGTTGGGAGCAGTCGGTGCGCACGCTTCTTTCGCTTGGCGTCGACACGTTTGTCGAAATCGGTCCGGGAAAAGTGTTGTCCGGCCTTGTGAAAAAAATCGACCGCAACGCCCGCGTTTATGCGGTGAACGATCTTGCTTCCTTCGAAGCGACCGTTGCGGCGCTGAAAGGGGAATAAAGCGATGCTCGAAGGAAAAATTGCTCTTGTGACCGGGGCGTCGCGCGGCATTGGCCGGGCGGTCGCTCTGGAGCTTGCCCGCCAAGGGGCGAACGTTGCCGTCAATTACGCCGGCAGCGAGGCGAAAGCGAATGAAGTTGTCGAGGCCATCCGCTCGCTCGGCCGCGAAGCGATCGCCGTGCAGGCGGACGTCGCCCGCGCTGAAGATGTTGAGCGCATGGTGAAAACGACGATTGACCATTTTGGCCGCCTCGATATTTTGGTCAACAACGCCGGCATTACACGCGACAATTTATTGATGCGGATGAAAGAAGAAGAATGGGATGCCGTGATTAACACGAATTTAAAAGGGGTATTTCTTTGTACGAAGGCGGCAACGCGCCCGATGATGAAGCAGCGCTATGGGCGGATCGTCAACATTGCTTCGGTCGTCGGCGTGATCGGCAATCCGGGGCAGGCGAACTATGTCGCCGCCAAGGCCGGCGTCATCGGGCTGACGAAGACGGCGGCGCGCGAACTCGCCAGCCGCAACATCACCGTTAACGCCGTCGCACCAGGATTCATTACGACCGATATGACCGAAGCGCTCAGCCCGGAGCTGAAGGCGGAAATGTTAAAGCAAATTCCGCTCGCCCGCTTTGGCGAGCCGGATGATGTCGCCCGCGTCGTCGCTTTCCTCGCTTCCGACGCCGCGAGCTACATGACCGGACAGACGCTTCATGTTGACGGCGGCATGGTGATGCCGTAAGAAAAACAGCGCTAGTATTTTTTCTGCCAATCGACTATAATCATGAAGGGAGGTGAACGCAATGGCCGATGTATTGGAACGTGTAACGAAAATCATCGTTGACCGGCTGGGGGTTGACGAATCGCAAGTGACGCTCGAGGCGTCGTTTAAGGACGACCTGGGCGCTGACTCGCTCGACATCGTCGAACTCGTCATGGAACTTGAAGACGAATTCAACATGGAAATTTCCGATGAAGAGGCGGAAAAAATCGTCACAGTCGGAGACGCTGTGAACTACATAAAAAGTCGTCTGTAATGCCGCTTTTTTGCAAAGTCCCGTTGCTTCGAACGGGGCTTTCTCTGCTTTTTCAGGGATGCTCGGCGGGTCTTGCGGAAAAAAGCGCACGATTCCCGCTCGCGTAGCGGACCGGAGAACGGATATAATAGAAGAAGACACGGCCATTTTGTTCTGGAACGAAGTCGGAGGGCATTTTTATGTCAAAACAAAAAGATAAAGAGCGCATCCATGAAAAGAGGCGGGCGAAGTTTCAAGAGCTGCAAAAAAAAATCGGCATCACCTTTCGAAACGAAAAGCTGTTGATTCAAGCGTTCACCCATTCATCGTATGTGAATGAGCATCGGCGGCGGCTTCACGAAGACAATGAACGGCTTGAGTTTTTAGGCGATGCCGTGCTGGAGCTGACCGTTTCTCAATATTTATTTCAAAAGTTCCCGCATATGAGCGAGGGGCAATTGACGAAGCTGAGGGCGGCCATCGTCTGCGAGCCGTCGCTTGTGAAATTTGCCAACGCCCTGTCGTTCGGCGAGCTCGTCTTGCTCGGCAAAGGCGAGGAGCTGACCGGCGGGCGGACGCGTCCGGCGCTCTTGGCAGACGTCTTTGAGGCGTTCATCGGCGCTTTGTATTTGGATCAAGGAATGGACGCGGTCATCCGCTTTTTGGAGAAAACGATGTTTCCGAAAATTGATGAAGGTGCTTTTTCTCATGTGATGGATTTTAAAAGCCAGCTGCAGGAATTGGTGCAGCGGGACGGCAGCGGAACGCTTGAATACGCCATTTTGGAGGAAAAAGGTCCGGCCCACAACAAGGAGTTTGTCGCCCGCGTAGCGTTAAACGGCCAAGAGCTTGGCATCGGCGTCGGCCGCTCGAAAAAGGAAGCTGAACAGCATGCGGCGCAAATGGCGCTCGAAACGTTGCGGGCTGCCGATCAGCAGTGAAGGTTGGCGCTGTTACGTCAGTCTTTTTTCTGTGAACGTGCGAAGGGATGGAGAGCAAACGCTGCTCATGGGTGTTTCGATGAACATGCGCGCCTTGAGCGGGGGAAGAAAGGCGTTTTTTTCGATAGCTCATATGGTAGGATGAAAAGATCGAACGTCTCGGTTTCCCAAAAGGGCTCCGGGGTGTTTGTGTTGGATCACAGTGGAAAGATGGTGAGGCGTCATACCATGTTCCTGAAACGATTGGATGTGATCGGCTTTAAATCGTTCGCCGACCGTGTATCGATCGAGTTTGTCCCTGGTGTGACGGCGGTCGTCGGTCCGAACGGGAGCGGCAAAAGCAACATTACCGATGCGATCCGTTGGGTGCTCGGTGAGCAATCAGCAAAATCGTTGCGCGGGGCGAAAATGGAAGACGTCATCTTCGCCGGCAGCGAATCGCGCAAGCCGCTCAATGTGGCTGAAGTGACGATCACACTCGACAATGAAGACGGCTTTTTGCCGCTTGAGTACCAGGAAGTGAGCGTGACCCGGCGCGTCTATCGCTCGGGGGAGAGCGAGTTTTTCATCAACCGCCAGCCGTGCCGTTTGAAAGACATCGTCGATTTGTTTCTCGATTCCGGGCTCGGCAAGGAGGCGTTTTCCATCATCGGCCAAGGCCGGGTCGAAGAGATTTTAAGCAGCAAACCGGAAGAGCGGCGCACGATTTTTGAAGAAGCGGCCGGCGTGTTGAAGTACAAGCTGCGGAAAAAAAAGGCGGAGGCGAAGCTAGCGGAGACGCAAGACAACTTGCACCGCGTCAACGATATTTTGCACGAGCTCGAACAGCAGCTTGAGCCGCTCCGCATGCAGGCGTCGCTCGCCAAAGAGTTTTTGGAAAAACGCGAAGAGCTCGAGCGATTTGAAGTGGCGCTGATGGTTCACGACATCGAGCAGTTGCGCGGGCAATGGAATGAGTTGAAGGAAGCGCTTGATGGGCACCAACGGGACGAAGTGGCGCTGGCGGCGGCGTTGCAGAAAATGGAAGCCCAAATCGAACAGCTGCGCGATCAAATGACCGCCATTGACGAATCGATCGACGGTTTGCAGCAAGTGCTGCTTTTAGCCAGCGAAGAGCTTGAGAAGCTCGAAGGGCGGAAAGAAGTATTGAAAGAGAGAAAAAAGCATGCCGCGAGGCGAAAAGCGCAGCTGGACGACATAACGGCTGCACTGGCTGCGAAACGGCGCCGCTTGACGGAGCAGCTGCATGCCGAGCGGGAGGAACTCGCCCGTCTTGAGGCGGGCGCCGCAGCGCTCGAGCGGGAGCTGAAAGAAAAACAGGCTTTGTTTTCGGCGCATGAAGCCGACATTGAGGAAGAAATCGAGCGGCGAAAAGGTGATTACATCGACCTTGTTCATGAACAGGCGGCGTTGAAAAACGAACGCGCACATGTGGAGCAGGCCATCAGCAAGCTGCATGCCAAACGGACGGCGCTCGATGAAGCGAACCGCCGCCATCTCGCCGAACGTGAACAGCTCGAGCAGAAGCGGGCGGCCTTATGGGCCGAGCAGACCCGCCTCGAACAGGCGCTGACGGAAGCGCATAACAGACAAGCCGCTCTCGCCGCGGCGCTCGCAGCGCAAAAAACGGAGCTCGAGCAGCATGAAGCGTTGCTGCATCAGGCGCGCCAATACCGGCAGCAAACCAAAGCGCGCCAGCAATGGTTGGAAGAGATGCAACATGATTATTCCGGTTTTGTCCAAGGAGTAAAGGAAGTATTAAAGGCGCGCGACCTTCTGCCCGGCATTCATGGCGCCATTGTTGAGCTCATCCGCGTGCCGGACCGCTATGAGACGGCGATTGAAACGGCGCTCGGCGGGGCGATGCAGCATATCGTCGTTGACAGCGAACAGGCGGCGCGGCAAGCGATTCACTATTTGAAAACGAACGGCTACGGGCGCGCGACGTTTTTGCCGCTTGACGTCATAAAAGCGCGCGCGCTTTCCGAACGGGAGCGGGCGGCGATTGACCGCCATCCGGCGTTTGTCGGCATTGCGAGCGAGCTCGTCGAATACGACCGCGCCTATAGGGCGGCGATCGCTCATTTGCTCGGCCATGTCATCGTGACAGCCGATTTAAAAGGCGCGAATGAGCTGGCCAAGCTTCTTCACTATCGCTATCGCCTCGTGACATTGGACGGTGATGTCGTCAGCCCTGGCGGGGCGATGACCGGCGGCGGGGCGGCGAAAAAGACCGCGTCGCTATTAAGTCGAAACCGCGAGCTTGAGACGCTTTCGGCCAAACTGCAGGAAATGGATGAAACGATCGCTCGGCTTGAGCGGGCTGTTGCCGCAAAACGACACGAGCTGGCGGAGCAGGAAGCGCAGGCGGCCGCGCTGCAAGAAGAGGTTGCGGCGCTTCGGGAGGCCCTGCAAAGACAAAAGGACGAGCAACGCGAGCTCGAATGGCAGAAAAAACGGATCGACGAGCGGCTCGCACTGTATGATGAAGAAAAGGCGAACGACGAGCGCGAAATGGCAGAGCTCAACCGCCGCCTCGGCGCCATTGACAGGCAGCTTGAGCAGCTTGCCGAGAAACTGCAGGCGATCGATGACGACATCAGCCGGCTGCAGGCGCAAAAACAGACGGAGCAAACGACGAAAGAGGCGCTCCAGGCAGCGATCACGGAGCAAAAAATCGCCTTGGCGGAAACGAAAGAGCGCGTGAAACATGCACGCCGGAAAGTGGAAGAATGGGAAGCGGAGCTTGCCGAAACGATCCGTGGGCTCAAAGAAGCAGAGCGCGAACGAGCCGCTTTGGATGCGGAAATGGAGGCGCCGGAATGGAACGAGGAAGAGATTGAGCAGCTGCGAAAGCAAAAGCTTGAGGACAAGCAAAAGACATTGGAGCTGATCGCGAGCCGTCGCGAACAGCGGCTCGATTTCCAACGCCGTCTTGAACATTTGGAACAGGAATGGAAAGAGACGAAGCGGCAGCATAAACAGCTCGCCGATGTCGTGAAAGACGAAGAAGTAAAGTTGAACCGGCTTGATGTGGAGCTTGAGAATTTGCTTGTCCGTCTGCGCGAAGAGTATGGGCTGTCGTTTGAAGCGGCTCGCTCCGCGTACCCGCTTGAGATCGGCGCCGATGAGGCGCGCAAGCGGGTGAAGCTGATCAAGCGCGCCATGGAGGAGCTCGGCACCGTCAACTTGGGGGCGATCGATGAATACGAACGAGTTTCCGAACGGCACCGCTTTTTAAGCGAGCAAAAAACCGATTTGGAAGAGGCGAAGGCGACGCTCCACCAAGTCATTGATGAAATGGACGATGAAATGAAAAAACGATTTTTCGCGACGTTTGAACAAATCCGCGCCCATTTTGGCGAGGTATTTGGCGAGCTGTTCGGCGGCGGGCGCGCCGATTTGCGGCTGACCGATCCGAACGACTTGCTTGAGACTGGGATCGACATCGTCGCTCAGCCTCCGGGGAAAAAGCTGCAACATTTAAGCTTGCTTTCCGGCGGCGAACGGGCGCTGACGGCGATCGCCCTCTTGTTTTCGATTTTAAAGGTGCGCCCGGTGCCGTTTTGCGTCCTTGATGAAGTCGAAGCGGCGCTTGATGAAGCGAACGTGCAGCGGTATGCCCAATATTTAAAACGGTTCAGCCGCGACACGCAGTTTATCGTCATCACCCATCGAAAAGGGACGATGGAAGAAGCGGACGTGCTGTACGGCGTCACGATGCAAGAATCGGGCGTCTCAAAGCTTGTTTCTGTCCGTTTGGAAGATTCGAAGGAGCTCGTGCGGTCATAATGGAAAGGAGGCGCTTTGGATGGGTTTTTTTCAAAAATGGAAAGAAAAATGGACAAAGCAAGCGGATGCCGTAACCGAAAAGTTTAAAGAAGGGCTGTCAAAAACGCGAAATTCGCTCGCCGGGAAAGTGAACGACCTCATCGCCCGTTATCGGAAAGTGGATGAAGAGTTTTTTGAAGAGCTTGAGGAAATTTTGATCGCCGCGGATGTGGGCGTCACGACCGTCATGGAACTTGTCGATGAGCTGAAAATGGAAGTGAAGCGCCGCAACATTCAAGACCCGGCGCAAATGCGCGACGTCATCGCCGAAAAGCTCGTTGACATTTACCGCGCCGGCGCCGATGACAAAGAACTTTCCGCTTTGAATATACAAGAAGGCGGGCTGACGGTCATTTTGTTCGTCGGTGTCAACGGCGTCGGCAAAACGACAACGATCGGCAAGCTCGCCCATAAGCTGAAATCGGAAGGGAAATCCGTCTTGTTGGCAGCTGGCGACACGTTCCGCGCCGGGGCGATCGAGCAGCTCGAAGCGTGGGGCGAGCGCGTTGGGGTCGACGTCATTAAGCAGGCGGCCGGCTCCGATCCAGCGGCGGTCATGTATGATGCGATTCAAGCGGCGAAAGCGCGCGGCGTTGACGTATTGTTATGCGACACGGCCGGGCGGCTGCAAAACAAAGTGAATTTAATGAAAGAGCTCGAAAAAGTGAAACGCGTCATCAGCCGCGAAATTCCGGGCGCTCCGCATGAAGTACTGCTTGTGTTGGATGCGACGACCGGGCAAAACGCGATGAGCCAAGCCAAGCTGTTTAAAGAAGCGACCGATGTGACCGGCATCGTGTTGACGAAGCTTGACGGCACGGCGAAAGGCGGCATCGTGCTTGCCATTCGCAACGAGATGGCCATCCCGGTGAAACTCGTCGGCCTCGGCGAGAAGATGGACGATTTGCAAGTGTTCGATCCAGAACAGTACGTCTACGGATTGTTTGCTGATTTGCTGGAATCATAAACAAGCCAACAGAGGGTGCTCCCAAAACAATGGAGCGCCCTTTGTTGTTACGTCCACGGGAGTGTAACCGATAAGCCCTTTGTTCGTTCCATCCCTTGACACCTTGCCGAAAAGACGGTACACTACATTTTTGTAAAGGTATTTTACTTAACAATGAGGGAGGGAGAGTCCGGTGCTGGAAAAAACGATGCGCATGAACTATTTATACGATTTTTACCAAGCGCTGTTGACGCCGAAACAGCGCAACTATATGGCGCTTTACTACTTGGACGACTACTCCCTCGGGGAAATTGCCGAACAATATGAGGTGAGCCGCCAGGCGGTGTACGATAACATCCGGCGTACAGAAGCGATGCTGGAGCAGTATGAAGAGAAGCTCGGGCTGCTGCGAAAATATGAACGGCGGCGGCAGATCATCGAGCGGCTGAAAGACTACATCAGCCGGCACTACGGTGCTGACGCCGAATTGGCGGCGCTAGTCCGCGAGCTTGACGAACTTGATTAAAAAAGGGGGTGGCCGCCATGGCGTTTGAAGGACTGTCTGAACGTTTGCAGCAGGTGATGAACCGCATCCGCGGCAAAGGGAAAGTCACCGAAGCGGATGTCAAAGAGATGATGCGCGAAGTGCGCCTTGCGCTTTTGGAAGCTGACGTCAACTTTAAAGTCGTCAAAGATTTCATCAGACAGGTGAGCGAGCGGGCTGTCGGGCAGGAAGTGATGAAAAGCTTAACGCCGGGCCAGCAAGTGATCAAAATCGTCAAGGAAGAGCTGACGGCGTTAATGGGCGGTGAGCAAAGCCAAATCGCTGTCGCGAAGAAACCGCCGACCGTTGTGATGATGGTCGGGTTGCAAGGGGCCGGGAAAACGACGACCACCGGGAAGCTGGCCAACTTGCTGCGCAAACGGCATAACCGGAAGCCGCTTCTGGTGGCTGCCGACGTTTACCGCCCGGCGGCGATCAAACAGCTTGAGACGCTTGGCAAGCAGCTCGACATGCCTGTCTTTTCGTTAGGCGAGCACGCCAATCCGGTTGAAATCGCGAAACAGGCGCTCGAGCGGGCGAAAGAAGAGCATTATGATTACGTGCTCATCGACACAGCCGGCCGCCTCCACATTGATGAAGCGCTCATGGATGAACTGAAGCAAATGAAAGAAGCGGTCAAGCCGGATGAAATTTTCCTCGTCGTTGACGCCATGACCGGGCAAGATGCCGTCAATGTCGCACAAAGCTTCCATGAGCAGCTCGGCATCACCGGGGTGATTTTGACGAAGCTGGACGGCGACACGCGCGGCGGGGCGGCGCTGTCGATTCGCGCCGTCACCGGAGCGCCGATCAAGTTTGCTGGGATGGGCGAAAAACTTGACGCTTTGGAGCCGTTCCATCCGGAGCGAATGGCGTCGCGCATTTTAGGCATGGGCGATGTCCTGACGCTCATCGAAAAAGCGCAGGCGGCCGTCGACGAAGAGAAGGCGAAGGAGCTCGAACAAAAAATGCGCACGGCCACCTTCACGCTTGACGACTTTTTGGAGCAGCTCGGCCAAGTGCGCAAGCTCGGACCGCTTGACGAACTGATTAAAATGCTGCCGGGCGCCAACAAAATCAAAGGGCTCGCCAACATCCAAGTCGATGAAAAGCAAATCGCCCGCGTTGAGGCGATCATCCGCTCGATGACGAAAGAAGAGAAAACGCATCCGGAAATCATCAACGCTAGCCGCAAAAAGCGGATCGCCAAAGGAAGCGGCACGACGGTGCAGGAAGTAAACCGGCTTTTGAAGCAATTTGACGAGATGAAAAAAATGATGAAAATGATGACGAATATGCCAAAAGGGAAAAAGAAAGGATTCCGTTTTCCATTTATGTAAATGAAGATCTGTTAAGCGAAAAACCTTTACAAACGGAAAAAGAATTGTTAATATACTATCTTGTGTGAACTCTATACGGAGGTGCGTACTGACTATGGCAGTAAAAATTCGTTTAAAACGCATGGGAACAAAGAAAAAACCATTCTATCGCATCGTGGTAGCTGATTCGCGCTCGCCGCGCGACGGTCGTTTTATCGAAACGATCGGCACGTACGATCCGGTCGCTGAGCCGGCGCAAGTGAAAATTGATGAGGAATTGGCGCTCAAATGGCTGCAAAACGGCGCCAAACCATCGGATACGGTGCGCAGCTTGCTGTCGAAGCAAGGCATTTTAGAGAAGTTCCATAACTTGAAATACGGCAAATAAGCGAGATGCACATGAAGCCGCTCATTGAAACGATCGTCAAGGCGCTTGTCGATCATCCGGAGGCGGTGGCGGTTGAGCGCCGCGAAGAAGAGACGGCCGTCATCTATGAGCTGTCCGTGCATGAAGACGACACTGGCAAAGTGATCGGCAAACAAGGGCGGACGATCCAGGCGATTCGCACGGTCGTTGCCGCCGCCGCGGCCGGATCGCCAAAGCGGGTTGTTGTGCAAGTGAAAGACAAAGGGTGAGGATGTTCCTCTCCCTTTTTTGATATGATGCCAAAGGGCGCAAAAATGACCCGGGTGCCGTTCATTCCGTGTCAAAAGGGGGAAGAGGATGAAGCTCATTCAAACGGTTGAGGTGCGGCAAATCGTCACCGAACGGAGCAAACAAGAGCTTGCCGCCGCGTTTTTGGCGCGCAAGCAGCAGCTCGAGCGCGAGTGCGACCAGCTTCGTTTTGAACAGAAACGAATGGAGAAAAGCGGAAACTATCCGCCCGCTTTAGTGAAACAATATTTTGCCAAAGAGATCGACGAGCGGATGGAGAAAATGAAACTGCTTGAGTTTCAGCTCGAACAATTACATATGCTACCGTTAGGGAGCGAATTGAAAGAGCGGGAAGTCGAGGCGCTCGTTGAGGTGAACGTCGGCGACCGTTGGGAAGAGGTGACAAAAACGCGCGCCATCATCATTGAAGACGGCGTCGTCAAAGAGATTCGCTAAGAAGGGATGAAAGCGATGGAACGATGGTTTAATGTCGGAAAAATTGTCAATACGCACGGCATTCGCGGCGAAGTGCGCGTCATTTCGCGCACCGACTTTCCTGAAGAACGGTATAAAAAAGGAAACAAGCTGTACATTTTCCGCGAACGGGACACGGAACCGATTGAAGTCACGGTGAAAAGCCACCGCGTCCATAAATCGTTTGACTTGTTGTCGTTTGAAGGCTATGACAGCATCAACGATGTGGAACGGTTTAAGGGAGCGATGCTGAAGGTGCCGGAAAGCCAGCTCGGCGAACTCGCGGAAGGGGAATATTATTTCCATGAGATCATCGGCTGCACTGTCGTGACAGAAGGCGGGGAGACCATCGGCGCGGTAAAGGAAATTTTGACTCCAGGGGCGAACGACGTCTGGGTCGTCCGGCGCGAAGACGGATCGGAAGCGCTCATTCCGTACATTGACGAGGTCGTTTTGCACGTCGATCCGGATCGGAAAACGATCATCATCCGGCCGATGGAAGGGCTGCTCGAGTGATGCGGATCGATATTTTAACGTTGTTTCCCGGCATGTTTTCCGGGGTGTTGAGCGAGTCGATTTTAAAGAAGGCGCAAGAAAAAGGGGCCGTCGACATCCGCCTTATTGATTTTCGCGAGTTTGCCGACAACAAGCATAAAACGGTCGACGATTATCCGTATGGCGGCGGCGCCGGCATGGTGCTCAAGCCGCAGCCGATTTTTGACGCGGTGGAACACGTGACGGCTGGATCGCCTGGCGCCCGCATCATTTTGCTTTGCCCGCAAGGCGAGCGCTACACGCAAAAAAAGGCGGAAGAGCTGGCGAAAGAAACGCATTTGGTGCTCATTTGCGGCCATTACGAAGGGTATGACGAACGCATCCGCCAATATTTAGCAACCGATGAAATTTCGATCGGCGACTATATTTTAACAGGCGGGGAACTCGGCGCCATGGTCATTGTCGACAGCGTCGTCCGTCTTCTCCCCGGGGTGCTCGGCAATGAGGCGTCGCCGGTCGATGACTCGTTCAGCTCCGGGCTGCTTGAGTATCCGCAATACACAAGACCGGCCGATTTCCGCGGCATGAAAGTGCCGGATATTCTGCTTTCTGGCAACCATCAGCTCATCGCCGAGTGGCGCGAGAAGGAATCGCTCCGGCGCACGTTTTTGCGCCGTCCGGACTTGCTCGATGAATATCCGCTTACAGACAAGCAAAAGCAATGGCTGAAAGAGTGGGAAAAGGAGCGCGAATAGCTATTGCCTGAGTCAACCGTTTATGCTATCATGTCTTTTGTGTGACCTTAAGCGATTGGCTTGAGGATGGAAAACGATGTTCCGCTGCAATGAAGAGATCATTGGCATGAACATCTGTGGAAGGAGTGGATCATGATGCATCATTTAATCCAAGAGATTACGAAAGAACAACTGCGGACGGATTTGCCGGATTTCCGCCCGGGCGACACGGTGCGCGTTCATGTGAAAGTCGTCGAAGGCAACCGCGAACGCATCCAAGTGTTTGAAGGTGTCGTCATTAAACGGCGCGGAGCGGGCATCAGCGAAACGTTCACGGTCCGCAAAGTGTCCTATGGCGTCGGCGTTGAGCGCACATTCCCGGTGCATACGCCGAAAATCGCCAAGCTGGAAGTCATCCGCCGCGGGAAAGTCCGCCGCGCGAAATTGTACTACTTGCGCGAACTTCGCGGCAAAGCGGCGCGCATCAAGGAAAATACGAACGCAGCGCAATAATGGACAACGGTGGATCACAGCGGAAAAGGAGCTTGCTTTCAAGCTCCTTTTTTCACTACCGCCAATGATGATTACGGTCGTGATCCACGACTGCAAACTTTGATTTAGGTGGGTGGACAATGGAACAGAAAAAAAGCGAATGGCGCGAATGGATGAAAGCGATCGTCGTTGCCGTCTTGCTCGCCGGGGGCATCCGCTACTTTATTTTCGCTCCGATCATCGTCGACGGTTATTCGATGATGCCGACATTACATAACCATGAGCGGATGATCGTCAATAAACTGGCGTATAAAATCGGCATGCCGCACCGTTTCGATATCATTGTTTTTCACGCTGAAGAAGGGAGAGACTATATTAAGCGAGTCATCGGCCTGCCGGGCGACCGAATTGAATACAAAAATGATACGCTCTATATCAATGGCAAGCCGTATGAAGAGCCGTATTTGGACGAGTATAAAAAGCAGTTGTCCGACGGCGGTCCACTGACGGAATCGTTCACTTTGGAGGAACTGACCGGGCGAAGCACGGTGCCGCCGGGGCATTTGTTTGTCATGGGCGACAATCGCCGTTTCAGCAAAGACAGCCGCCATATCGGCTTCATTCCGATGTCAAAAGTCGTTGGCAAGGCGAATCTTGTGTATTGGCCGCTTTCTGACGCCCGGATTGTGAAATAAACGAGGCAGGTGATGCCAATGACAGTGATTCAATGGTTCCCCGGCCATATGGCGAAGGCCAAGCGGGAAGTGCAAGAAAAATTAAAGTTGATCGACGTAGCGTTTGAGCTGCTTGACGCCCGTGTGCCGATGTCCTCGCGCAACCCGATGATCGACGAGATTCTCGGACAAAAGCCGCGCCTCATTTTGCTCAATAAGGCTGATATGGCCGATGAGGCGGTGACCGAACAGTGGATCCGCTATTTCCACGATCAAGGGCGGCTGGCTTTGCCCATCGATGCTCAAAGCGGAACAGGAGTCCGGCAAATCGCGGCGGCAGCGAAAGAGATGGTGAAAGACAAATTCGAGAAAATGCGGGCGAAAGGGATTAAAAACCCGCGCCCGGTTCGGGCGCTCATCGTCGGCATCCCGAACGTCGGCAAGTCGACGCTGATCAACCGGCTCGCCGGCCGCCATATCGCGAAAACCGGCGACAAGCCGGGGGTGACAAAAGCGCAGCAATGGATTAAAGTCGGCAAAGAAATGGAGCTGCTTGATACCCCAGGCATCCTATGGCCGAAATTTGAGGATGAGGACGTGGGCTACAAGTTGGCGGTGACCGGGGCCATTAAGGACGAAATTTTAAACTTGCAGGATGTCGCCGTCTATGCGCTCCGCTTTTTGTCGACCCACTATCCCAACCGGCTTGCGGAGCGCTACGGCCTTGATGACATTCCGGATGACATTGTCGCCTTGTTTGACGCCATCGGAAGGCGGCGCGGCTGCTTGACGTCAGGCGGCGCTGTTGACTACGATAAAGTGGCTGACATCGTTTTGTATGACATCCGCACGGAAAAATTAGGCCGCTTAAGCTTTGAAACGCCCGCTTCACGGACGTAGCGCGTCCGGCGGGCGTTTTTTGCCGGCGGCGCTTTACGGTCGGCCAAACAGAGCCGATAGTATAAGTAGAAGAGGGAGAGGAGCATGAAGCGGTATACGGTGAAAGACATTGAAGCGCTGCTTCCGAAGCTTGGCGAGGACGACCCGCGCTGGGAGATGCTGCGGCAGGATGAGCGAAAAAGCGTGCAGGCGCTTCTTGCCCGTTTTGAAAGGCAGAAAGCGCGCCGGCACGCCATCGAGCAGCGGTGGGAAGAACTAATGCGTTATGAGAGGGAACTATACGCCGCTGGCGTTAGACGGATCGCCGGCATTGATGAGGCCGGGCGCGGCCCGCTGGCCGGCCCGGTCGTCGCCGCCGCGGTCATCTTGCCGAAAGACGCCTATTTGCCGGGGCTTGACGACTCGAAGCGGCTGACGCCGGAAAAGCGCGAGGCATTGTTTGCGCAAATTGAAGCGTGCGCCGTCGCCATCGGCATCGGCATCGTCAGCGCGGCGGAGATCGATGAAAGGAATATTTACGAAGCGACAAGGCAAGCGATGGCGAAAGCGGTGAACGCCCTTTCCCCGCCGCCTGAACATTTGCTTGTTGATGCGATGGCGGTGCCGTGCCCACTGCCGCAACAGCGCCTCATAAAAGGAGACGCCAACAGCGCTTCAATCGCCGCTGCGTCGGTCATCGCCAAAGTGACGCGCGACCGGTGGATGAAAGAACTGGATCGCCGCTATCCACAATACGGGTTCGCGCGCCATATGGGCTACGGAACGCCGGAACATTTCGAGGCGATCCGCCGCTACGGCGTTACGCCTGAGCACCGTCGTTCGTTCGCACCGGTGAGGGAGGTGCTGAAGGCGAGCGAGCAGCTCTAGAAGAAGGGATGGGACGAAATGGTCGAGCGCATGGAGCGGACAATGCCAACGACCGCTGTCCGCGACGCGACATCCAGCCGGCGGTTTCAGCCGGGGCAGGCCGTCGTCGGCCGAGTGGAGCGGGTCGAGGAGATGGAAACCGGGGAGCGGGCGGCGCTCGTCCGCGCTGGCGGACAGCTTGTGCGCGCCCGTTTGGAGGCGCCGCTTGCCGTCGGACGTTTGTATTTGTTTGAAATTCACGAACGACAAGGAACAATTTATTGGAAAGCCATTCCCCTTTCCGAACCGGCGTCTGCTCCGTCAGGTGAAGAGGCGGTGCGCCGGTGGCAAAAAGCGTGGAAACTGCCGGATGCGGCGCTGCCGGTGCTCCGCCAAGCGCTGAAAGCTGGCGCGGCTGCAACGAAAGAGGAAATTGCCGCACTGACTGAAGCGGTGAAAGAGACCGGCCAGCCGGACGCGGCCGAAGACGTGCTCGCCCATTTGTTTCGCCGCCGGCTGCCGTTCTCTTCAGCCGTGTTTCGCGCGCTATGGGCAGCCAAAACCGGGGTGCCGCTCGCTGAGGGGTTGGGGAAACTGAAAGCGGCCATTGCCGCCCTTTCCGCCCATCCGGCGGCGCTTGAGCTCAGCCGGGCGATGGAGAAGTTTCTTTCACCGCCGCTGTCCGCTTACGAGGCGGCCGTGCGTTTGTTGCTGTCAGGGGAGGAAGAGGCCGAAACGGCCCGCGCGCTTCTTGCCCGCCTTGGGCTCGCCCCGTTGCCGGAGGACCGCCGCTTGGCGCTTCGGGAGGCGGTGCAATGCCGCCGGTTTGTCGATATCATTCGGCAGCTCGGCTTGACGGACGAGGAGGCGTTTTTGGAACAGTGGGCCGCTCTTGATGCTGCCTATCAAAGCGGAGCGCTGCCCGCCGCGGAAGCGAAGTTGTGGGCGGCCGCTCGAGCGACGAGAGATCCGGCGCTGTCGCTGTTTTGCTGGCTGAGGCGAGCGGCCGTGCGGCTTGGGCTTGAGGACGAGGCGGCGCTCGTCCGTGTTGGGAAAATCGAGGATTTGCCTTCCGCCCCGTCGTTGAAACGGCTGCTTCTTCGCTTTCTTCATGAATCGGGGAGCGAAGGGGCCAAGAGGGCGGCCGAAGCGATTCTCGACCAGCTCGATGGCATGGCCATCGCTGCTGGCGGCGATGGGCTCATTGAGCACGTATGGATTTCGTTTCCATTGCCGCTTGGCGGCCGCAGCAGCGATTTTGCTGTGTGCTGGCAAGGAAGGAGGAAACAAGGCGGGCCGCTTGATGCCGATTACAACCGCATTGTTTGTTGCCTGACGCTTGAAGAGCTGGGAGAGGTGATCGTTGATATGCGCGTGCAACGACGGATCGTCCACATCTCCATTTTTCACGATGATCCGCGGTTGGCGGTTGCTGCCGCTCGGATGGCTCCGCTTGTCAAAGAGCGGTTTCAGGCGCACGGCTATGCGCTTTCAGGCATTGATGTAAAGGCAACGCGTTCCGCCCCTCCTCCGCCTTCCGTTTTTCTGTTTGCCGACAGTTGCAGCGAGGTGGATTGCCAAGCATGAACGAGGAGCGGAAAAAAGCAGTCGCCTTGTCTTACGATGCGGCACTTGACGCAGCTCCGATCGTCAAGGCGAAAGGGGTTGGCAAGGTCGCCGAAGCGATCATCGCCGCCGCCCGGCAGCACGGCGTGCCGATTCGCCAAGATCCGACGCTTGTTGAGCTGCTGGGGAAAGTGGAGATCAACGAAATGATCCCGGAGGAGCTGTACGCCTTAGTGGCTGAATTGTTCGCGTTTTTGTATCAGCTTGATCAGGAAGCGAAAGGAGAAAGAGCGGGGAAGGGGTAATTTTCCTATTCCCCGCTTTCTTAATTTTGCGGCGAAACGGTGGACAAGCGCGAAATGTTAGGTATAAAATGAAAGCGCTAAGACTTTTTTGATTTTATACATAGGAGGTTGGCGCATGAACATTCATGAATACCAAGCAAAAGAAATTTTGCGAAGCTATGGTGTGAGCGTGCCGAACGGCCGCGTCGCGTTCACGGTGGATGAAGCGGTCGAAGCGGCGAAAGAGCTCGGCGCGCCGGTGTGTGTCGTCAAAGCGCAAATTCATGCCGGCGGGCGCGGCAAAGCGGGCGGGGTGAAAGTGGCAAAAAGCCTCGAGGAAGTCCGTACATACGCCAGCGAATTGCTCGGCAAAGTGCTCGTCACCCATCAAACCGGCCCGGAAGGAAAAGAAGTGAAACGGCTGTTGATTGAAGAAGGGTGCGACATCCAAAAAGAATACTACATCGGCCTTGTCGTCGACCGCGCCACCTCGCGCGTCGTGTTAATGGGGTCGGAAGAAGGCGGAACGGAAATCGAAGAAGTGGCGGCGAAAACGCCGGAGAAAATTTTTAAAGAATACATCGATCCAGCCGTCGGGCTCCAAGCGTTCCAAGCGCGCCGATTGGCTTTCAACATCAACATTCCGAAGCATCTCGTCAACCAAGCGGTCAAATTTATGATGGGCTTGTACCAAGTGTTTGTCGATAAAGACTGCTCGATCGCCGAAATCAACCCGCTTGTCGTCACCGGCGACGGCAAAGTGATGGCGCTTGATGCGAAGCTGAATTTCGATTCAAACGCCTTATACCGCCATCCGGACATCCTTGAATACCGCGACTTGGATGAAGAAGACCCGAAAGAAGTCGAAGCGTCGAAATACGACTTGAACTACATCGCTCTTGACGGCAACATCGGCTGCATGGTCAACGGCGCCGGCTTGGCGATGGCGACAATGGACATCATCAAATATTACGGAGGCGAGCCGGCCAACTTCCTCGATGTCGGCGGCGGCGCCAGCGAGGAAAAAGTAAGGGAAGCGTTCAAAATCATTTTGTCCGACCCGAACGTCAAAGGCATTTTCGTCAACATTTTCGGCGGCATTATGAAATGCGATGTCATCGCGAGCGGCATCGTCGCGGCGACGAAGCAAGTCGGTTTGACGCTTCCGCTTGTCGTCCGACTTGAAGGAACGAACGTTGAGCTTGGGAAAAAGATTTTGCAAGAGTCGGGCTTAAACATTATTGCGGCCGAATCGATGGCGGACGGAGCACAAAAAATCGTCGAGCTAGTACGTTAAGAAAGCGAGGGAGACACGTGAGCGTTTTTGTCAATAAAGATACGAAAGTGATCGTACAAGGGATTACCGGTTCGCAAGGGCTGTTCCATACAAAGCAGATGATCGAGTACGGGACGAACATCGTCGGCGGCGTCACGCCGGGCAAAGGCGGCACGGAAGTCGAAGGCGTGCCGGTGTTTGACACCGTTTCCGAAGCGGTCGAAAAAACAGGCGCGAACGCCTCGGTCATTTACGTTCCGCCGGCCTTCGCTGCGGATGCCATCATGGAAGCGGTCGACGCGGGACTCGACCTTGTTGTTTGCATCACCGAAGGCATTCCGGTGCTTGATATGGTGAAAGTGAAACGGTACATGGAGGGCAAAAAGACGCGCCTCATCGGTCCGAACTGCCCGGGCGTCATTACGCCGGAAGAGTGCAAAATCGGCATTATGCCGGGCTACATCCATAAAAAAGGACATGTCGGCATTGTTTCCCGTTCCGGCACGCTGACGTACGAAGCCGTTCACCAACTGACGCAAGCCGGCATCGGCCAGTCGACGGCGGTCGGCATCGGCGGCGACCCGGTCAACGGCACAAACTTCATCGATGTACTGAAGGCGTTTAACGAAGACGAGGAGACGTACGCGGTCATTATGATCGGCGAAATCGGCGGCACGGCGGAAGAAGAAGCGGCCGAATGGGTGAAAGCGAACATGACGAAACCGGTCGTCGGCTTTATCGGCGGGCAAACGGCGCCTCCGGGCAAACGGATGGGCCATGCGGGCGCGATCATTTCCGGCGGCAAAGGCACGGCCGCAGAGAAAATCAAAAAAATGACCGAATGCGGCATTAAAGTGGCGGAAACGCCGGCCGTGATCGGCGAAACGCTCATTTCTGTGCTGAAAGAACGCGGCTTGTACGAGAAATGCAAAACGCACTAATGGTTTGGCCCCGCACGTTGCCGTGCGGGGTGTTGCATATCATGTCTATAGATGCAATTTGAAGCTTTCCCATTTGCCGCTTTTACAGAGCAATTGGATCGGCTGTCGGGCGACCGAACAACGCCGCTTAAAGACCCATGTATGGGTCTGTGAAGCGGGTGGCTGTTCGGTCTTCCGTCACGCCAAGGCGTGACGGGGAAGCCTGCGGCTTGCCTCCGACAGTCGAAAAAATAGACAGGCGACTTTTCCGTCAAGGATATGTTAAACGTTTTCGTTGCACCGATCGATCCATGCTGAAGGTGAAAAAAGAAAGGGGATCAGTATGTACGATACGGTCCGCGACCGACTTATCCATCTCCATCATTGCCGCGGGGCAGGATGGAAGACGATTCATTCCTTGCTGAAGGTTGATCCGACGCTCACCGCTCCATTTTCTCTGCCTCCTCATGATCTCCGCCCGCTCGTTCCGCTTTCCGACGCTCAATGGACCGCTTTTTTCCATGATTTGCATTCCATCGATGTGCAACGTGTGATAAAAACATATATGGACCGGTGCATTCATGTGGTCACCGTGTTTGATCATGACTATCCGCCGTTGCTTCGGCATATTTATGCCCCGCCGTGGGTGCTGTATGCAAAGGGGGCCCCCGCTTTGCTTCAGGAGCGGAAACTGATCAGCATCGTCGGCACGAGGCGGCCGACGAAAGAAGGAATCGAAGCGTTGAACAAATTGGTGCCGCCGCTTGTTGCCGCCGGCTTTACGATCGTCAGCGGGCTCGCGTTTGGGATTGACGTGTGCGCCCACCAACTCGCCGTCCAGCATGGCGGGTCGACGATCGCCGTCATCGCTGGGGGACTTGACCACATTTATCCGAAAGAACATCGACCGTTCGCCGCCCTGCTGATGAACGAACAGTTGGTCATCGCTGAGCATCCGCCGGCAACGCGCCCACAGGCATGGCAGTTTCCCGCGCGCAATCGCATCATCAGCGGGCTGTCGCTCGGCACGCTTGTCGTGCAGGCGAAGCGAAAAAGCGGTTCGCTCATTACCGCCGCGTATGCGCTTGAGCAAGGGCGGGAAGTGTTCGCCGTCCCCGGCCCGATCGGTTTGGCGGAATCCGCTGGGCCGAATACGCTCATTCAGCACGGGGCAAAACTAGTGCAAGAAGCGGCGGACATTTTGGATGAATTCCCGTACGTGTAATGCACATGTTTGACAAATGCGGCAATAATCATTAATAATAATGAAGATTTCAATTTACCTCCTAGGGGTGGAAGATGGATGTCAGACTACTTAGTTATCGTCGAATCGCCAACGAAAGCGAAGACGATCGAACGATACTTGGGAAAAAAATATACAGTCAAAGCGTCGATGGGCCACGTCCGCGATTTGCCAAAAAGCCAAATGGGCGTTGATATAGACCACGGCTACGAGCCGAAATACATTACGATCCGCGGCAAAGGCCAGGTGATCAAAGAGTTGAAAACGGCGGCGAAAAAAGCGAAAAAAGTGTTTCTTGCCGCCGACCCCGATCGCGAAGGAGAGGCGATTGCCTGGCATTTGGCCCACATGCTCGATCTGGACATTCACTCTGATTGCCGCGTTGTCTTTCATGAGATCACGAAGGATGCGATTCAGCAATCGTTTCAAAAGCCGCGCGCGATCAATATGAATCTTGTTGACGCCCAGCAGGCGCGGCGCGTGCTCGACCGCCTCGTCGGCTATAACATCAGCCCGCTCTTATGGAAAAAGGTGAAAAAAGGATTAAGCGCCGGCCGCGTCCAATCGGTGGCGCTGCGCCTCATCATCGATCGGGAACGAGAAATTCGCGAATTTCAGCCGGAAGAATATTGGACGATTCAAGCGACGTTTCAAAAAGAAGGAGAGACGTTTGCCGCCTCGTTTTACAGTATTGACGGACAAAAGCGCGATTTAAAGACGGAGGCGGATGTGAAAGCCGTGCTGGACCGCTTAAACGGAACGGCATTTGCGGTGAAAACGGTGACAAAACGAGAGCGCAAGCGCAGCCCCGTGCCGCCGTTTACGACGTCGTCGCTTCAGCAGGAAGCGGCGCGCAAACTGAATTTCCGGACGAAAAAGACGATGATGATCGCCCAGCAGCTGTACGAAGGAATCGATCTTGGCAGCGAAGGGACGGTCGGTTTGATCACGTATATGCGCACCGATTCAACGCGCGTCGCCGAGACGGCGCAGCAAGAGGCGGCGGCATATATCGAGGCGACGTTCGGCGCTATGTATGTCAACCAGGAAAAGCGGAAAGAGAAGAAAAGCACGAACGCCCAAGACGCCCATGAAGCGATCCGCCCGACATCGGCATTTCGCGATCCGGACAAAGTGAAACCGTATTTGACGCGCGACCAGTTTCGGTTGTATAAACTCATTTGGGAACGGTTCATCGCCAGTCAAATGGCGGCCGCCGTGCTTGACACCATGAGCGTCGAGTTGGAAAACAACGGTGTCGTGTTCCGCGCCAGCGGCTCGAAGGTGAAATTTCCAGGGTTTATGAAAGTGTATATTGAAGGAACGGACGATCAAGCGGAAGAGCAGGACCGTATCCTCCCGGATTTGGAAGAAGAGGAAACAGTTGAGAGCGAAACGATCGAATCGAAGCAGCACTTTACGCAGCCGCCGCCGCGCTACACGGAAGCCCGCCTCGTCAAAACGTTGGAGGAACTCGGCATCGGCCGCCCGTCGACGTATGCCCCGACGCTTGATACGATCCAAAAACGCAACTATGTCGTCCTTGAGAACAAGCGGTTTGTCCCGACCGAGCTCGGCGAAATCGTTGTCGAGCTGATGCTCGAATTTTTCCCGGAAATTATCGATGTCGAGTTTACGGCGAAAATGGAAAAAGAATTGGACGAAATTGAAGAAGGGAAAGTGGAATGGATCAAAGTCGTCGACGAGTTTTACCGCGAATTTGAAAAACGGTTGAAAGTGGCGGAAAAAGAAATGCGCGCAGTTGAGATTAAGGATGAGCCGGCCGGCATTGACTGCGAGGTGTGCGGCAGTCCGATGGTGTACAAAATGGGCCGTTTCGGCAAGTTTATCGCCTGCTCGAATTTTCCGGAATGCCGCCATACGAAGCCGATTGTCAAAGAAATCGGCGTCAAGTGCCCGAAATGCCGCGAGGGCAACATCGTCGAGCGCAGCACGAAAAGAAAGCGGGTGTTTTACGGCTGCGACCGTTTCCCGGATTGCGACTTCGTCTCGTGGGATAAACCGCTCGCCCGCCCGTGTCCGAAATGCGCGGGGCTGCTTGTGGAGAAAGAGCTGAAAAAAGGTGTGCAAGTGCAATGCACGGCGTGCGACTATGAAGAGCGGCTAGAAGCTTGAAAAGGCATCGGATACAATTCAGAATTTTATAAAAAAACAGTTGCGTTCATGCGGATGAATATGGTACGATGTAGTAGCCGTTGCGGGGTGAGGCGATGGAGAATTCGAAACTTGCGTTACAATTATTCATGGAATATTTACAAATCGAGAAAAATTATTCACAATATACTATTGTGTGTTACCGGCGTGACATTGAGCAGTTTTTCCGGTTTATGGATGAGGAAGGAATCGGCGCGCTCAATGAAGTGTCCTACAGCGACGTTCGTTTATATTTGACGAAACTATACGAGCAACAGTTGGCCAGCCGTTCGGTCGCCCGCAAAATTTCGAGTCTGCGCAGCTTTTACAAGTTTTTGTTGCGCGAAGGGCGGGCGGCCGAAAATCCGTTTGCGCTCGCGACACTGCCGAAAAAAGAGCAAAAAATTCCTAATTTTTTATACCCAAAAGAATTAGAAGCATTGTTTCTTGTCAATGATGAAAATACGGCCCTAGGCCAGCGCAATGCGGCGCTGGTTGAGTTGTTGTACGCGACTGGCGCTCGGGTTAGTGAATGTTGTCACATACAGCTGTCTGATGTCGATTTTGTTGCGGAAACCGTGCTCATTCACGGCAAAGGAAACAAGCAGCGCTACGTTCCGTTCGGCCGTCCGGCCCGCGAAGCGCTTGAACGGTATATCCATAGGGGCCGACGCGAACTGACAAGAAAGCTGCCGGCGGACCACCGCTATTTATTTGTCAACGCCCGAGGCAATCCGCTCACGCCTCGGGGAGTGCGCCATATTTTGGATCGGATTGTCGAAGCCGCTGCGCTGACGCAAAACATCAGCCCGCACGTGCTTCGGCATACGTTTGCGACTCATTTGCTCAACGAAGGGGCCGATCTCCGTTCGGTGCAGGAACTGCTCGGTCATGCGCATTTGTCATCGACGCAAGTGTATACACATGTAACGAAAGACCGGCTGCGGCATATTTATTTGCAGGCGCATCCGCGGGCGTAACCCGCAGGCAAGGAGGGGAAATGATGGGAGCCTTTCATGCGACGACAATTTTTGCCATCCGCCATAACGGCGCATCCGCCATGGCTGGAGACGGCCAAGTGACGTTCGGCAATGCGGTCGTCATGAAGCATACAGCGAAAAAAGTGCGGCGGCTGTTCCAAGGAAACGTGCTCGCCGGTTTTGCCGGCTCCGTCGCTGACGCGTTTACGCTGTTTGAAATGTTTGAAGGCAAGCTCGAACAATGGAATGGCAACTTGCCGCGCGCGGCGGTTGAGCTGGCGAAAGAGTGGCGGAGCGATAAAGTGTTGCGCCGCCTCGAGGCGATGCTCATTGTTATGGACAAACAGCATTTGTTGCTTGTCTCCGGCACGGGCGAAGTGATTGAGCCGGATGATGGCATGCTTGCCATCGGCTCGGGCGGTCAGTATGCGTTGGCTGCTGGGCGTGCGTTGAAGAAGTACGCCGGCGGCTCGATGACCGCGAAAGAGATTGCCAAGGCGGCGCTCGAGATCGCCGCTGACATTTGCGTTTATACGAACGGCCATATTATTGTTGAAGAGCTGTAAAAAGGAGGAGGCCGATGATGGCGGAAACGTTGACTCCACGGCAGATTGTCGAAAAGCTCGATCAGTTCATCGTCGGGCAAAAAGAGGCAAAAAAGGCGGTGGCGATCGCGCTTCGCAACCGGTACCGCCGCAGTTTGCTCGATGAAAAATTGCGCGATGAAGTGATGCCGAAAAACATTTTAATGATCGGCCCGACCGGGGTCGGGAAGACGGAGATCGCCCGCCGGCTCGCCAAACTCGTCGGCGCCCCGTTCATCAAAGTCGAAGCGACGAAATTCACCGAAGTCGGTTATGTCGGGCGCGACGTCGAATCGATGGTGCGCGATTTGGTGGAAACGTCAGTTCGGATCGTGAAAGAACGAAAAATGAACGAAGTGAAAGACAGGGCTGAACAGCAGGCGAACAAGCGGCTTGTTGAACTGCTCGTTCCGGGCAAGCCAAAGCAGACAATCAAAAATCCGCTTGAGCTGCTGTTTGGCGGCCAAGGAGCCCAAGCGGACAACAGCTACAGCCATGAGGATGAACAGGTGGAACAAAAGCGGCGCCAAGTTGCTTGGCAGCTGGCAAACGGGCAGTTGGAAAACGAGATGGTGACGATTGAAATCGAGGAACAGACGCCGTTATGGTTTGACTTTTTGCAAGGGGCAGGCATTGAGCAGATGGGGATGAACATGCAGGACGCCTTGAGCAGCCTCATGCCGAAGCGGCGCAAAAAGCGGCGTCTCAAAGTGAGTGAAGCGCGCAAAGTGCTCATCAACGAGGAAGCGCAAAAGCTGATCGACATGGATGAAGTGACGCAAGAGGCCGTCCGCCTGGCTGAGCAGTCCGGCATCATTTTTATCGATGAAATCGACAAAATCGCCCGCAGCGGAGCGGTGTCCGGCTCGGCCGACGTCTCGCGCGAAGGGGTGCAGCGCGACATTTTGCCAATTGTCGAAGGGTCGACCGTCATGACGAAGTACGGACCGGTGAAAACAGACCATATTTTATTCATCGCCGCCGGCGCGTTCCATATGGCGAAGCCGTCGGATTTGATCCCTGAGCTGCAAGGCCGTTTCCCGATCCGCGTCGAGCTTGCGAAACTTTCGGTCGACGATTTCGTAAGAATATTAGTCGAGCCGAATAACGCGCTCATTAAACAATATCAAGCTCTTTTGGCAACAGAAGGTATAAGTCTTGAATTTTCTGACGATGCTATTCGTAAGATTGCCGAGGTGGCGTTTGAAGTAAACCAGACGACCGACAACATCGGTGCGCGCCGGTTGCACACGATTTTGGAAAAACTGCTGGAAGACTTGCTGTTTGAGGCGCCGGACATCGGAATCGACAAGGTCGTCATCACACCGCAATATGTCGAGCAAAAACTCGGCAGCATCGTCAAAAACAAAGATTTAAGCGAGTTTATTTTATGAGGAGGAGATGAAATCCATGAACTTGCTAGAGAAAACGCGGAAAATCAACGCCATGTTGCAAAAGGCGGCCGGGCGGCCGGTCAATTTTAAAGAAATGGCAGAAACGCTTTGCGAAGTGATTGAAGCCAATGTGTTTGTCGTCAGCCGCCGCGGCAAACTGCTTGGATTCGCCATTAAACAATCGATTGAAAACGAACGGATGAAGCGGATGCTGGAGGAGCGCCAGTTTCCGGAAGAATACACGAAAAACTTGTTCAACATTACGGAAACGTCTCCTAATATTGATATTAATAGCGAATATACGGCGTTTCCAGTGGAAAATCGTGACTTGTTCAAAACCGGCTTGACGACGATTGTTCCGATCAACGGCGGAGGCGAGCGGCTCGGCACGCTCATTTTATCGCGCCTTGACCGCGAGTTTGACAATGACGATCTCATTTTGGCTGAATACGGTGCGACGGTCGTCGGCATGGAAATTCTGCGTGAAAAGGCGGAAGAAATTGAAGAGGAAGCGCGCAGCAAGGCGGTCGTGCAAATGGCGATCAGCTCCCTTTCTTACAGCGAGCTTGAGGCGATTGAACATATTTTTGAAGAGCTTGACGGAACGGAAGGGCTGCTTGTCGCGAGCAAAATCGCCGACCGCGTCGGCATCACCCGCTCGGTCATTGTCAATGCTCTGCGCAAACTAGAAAGCGCCGGCGTGATCGAATCGCGCTCGCTCGGCATGAAAGGAACGTACATTAAAGTATTGAACGACAAGTTTTTAAGCGAACTGGAAAAATTGAAATCGAGCTGAACGGCGTAGTCGCCTAAGCCCGCTGGGTATTTTGGCCCGGCGGGTTTTTTGTTGTTGGCAAACATCTTTGGCATCGTTTTTCTGTAATGGCATCGTCGAAAAATAGTACCAAGTTCCGTCTATACATTAGGTTTTCTTTCCCGTAAAATGAAAATTAGCAGAAATTGTCGAAAAATAGGAGAAAAGAGGGGATTCCATTGGCGCTCTTTTCAGCGACGATCGGTTGGCTTGAACAAGGGCTTCGCTACGCTGCGCTTCGCCAACAGGCGATCGCCGACAACATCGCCAACGCCGATACGCCGGGCTATAAGGCGAAAGATGTGCGCTTTCAGGCTGAATTGGAACGGGCGTTTCGGCTTGAGGCCAAACGGACGAATCCGAAGCATTTTTCGTTTCCAAACGAACAAAATGGAAAAATCATCGTGACGACGGACACAACGGTGAGTTACAATCATAATGGAAACAGTGTCGATATTGATCAAGAAATGTCAAAACTAGCAGAAAACCAAATTTATTACAATGCCTTAATCGAGCGGCTCAACGGCAAATTTACCACGTTGAAAACCGTGATTAAAGGAGGGAAATAACGGGTGTCTTTGTTTCAAAGTCTAAACATTTCGGCTTCGGCGTTGACCGCCCAACGGTTGCGCATGGACGTGATTGCCTCCAACATCGCTAACGTCGATACGACGCGCGCCCGCCTTGTCAACGGCGAATGGGAGCCGTACCGTCGCAAAATGGTCATCATCGAACCGCAGAGCGGGTCGTTTTCGGGCTATTTGCAGGCTGCGCTCGGCCGTGCCGACGCGGTGGACGGCGGAGTGCGGGTGCGCGAAATTGTCGATGATCCGGCGCCGTTTAAACTCGTCTACGACCCGAATCACCCGGATGCGGGCGCCGACGGCTATGTGCGTCTGCCAAACGTCGACCCGCTGAAAGAAATGGTGGACTTGATCGGGGCGACGCGTTCGTATGAGGCGAACGTTACGGTGTTGAATGCTTCGAAAGGAATGCTCATGAAGGCGCTCGAGATCGGGAAATAGCATGCGAGGGGGATAAACGATGATTGATGGAGCAAGCCGCATTGGGCTGACGATGTCTTCCGCCGTTTCGCCCCCAGCGAAGCCGGCTGAGGCGCAAAAGCAATTCGCCGCATTTTTCAAAGAGGCGCTCAACCGCGTGAACGAAGCGCAAATTCAAGCCGATGCGCTGACGGAAAAGCTCGTTCGCGGGGAGAACGTTCAGTTGCATGATGTGATGATCGCCGCGCAAAAAGCGAGCATCACGTTGCAGCTGACGCTGGAGATCCGCAACAAAGCGATCGAAGCGTATCAGGAAATGATGCGCATGCCATTGTAGCAGCAATGAATCGCAATACATACGGAAGCCGCCGCCATTGTTGCGCTATGGCGGCAGGTATTGGATCATCGGGGGAATTGTATGAGAAGGAAATGGAAAGAGTGGTGGAGCCGCGCTCGCGCGTTTTGGCAGGAACGGACAAAAAAGCAGAAATGGCTCGTGCTCACTGCGGCAGCGGCCGTGCTTTTGGCCGTTGGCGTCGGCGTCTTTTTCGCCACAAGGACGGAAATGGTGCCCCTCTACAGCAATTTGTCGCCGCAAGAAGCGGGGCAAATTAAAGCAACGCTTGACCAGCGCGGCGTTCCGGCCGAAGTGGCGGACGGCGGGACGACGATTAAAGTGCCGAAAGAGCAAGTGGACGCGCTGAAAGTCGAGCTCGCTGCGGAAGGCATCCCGAACAGTGGAGTCATTGACTATTCATTTTTCGGCCAAAACGCGAGCTTCGGCATGACGGACAATGAGTTCAATATGGTGAAGCTGAAGGCGATGCAAACGGAACTCGCCAACTTGATCAAGACGATCGACGGCGTCGAGGACGCCAAAGTCATGATCAACCTTCCGCAGCCAAGCGTATTTGTTTCCGATGGAAAAGGTGAAGCCTCGGCTTCGATCGTGCTGAAGACGAAGCCGGGCTATCAATTCAGCGACGAGCAAATTCGGGCCTTGTATCATCTCGTTGCCAAAAGTGTTCCGAATCTCTCTACAGATAATATCGTCATTATGAATCAGTTTTTTGAGTATTATGACCTAAAAAATGATGGGGAAAATTCGACAGGGGCGACATTCGCCTCACAGCAGCAAATCAAAAAGCAGATCGAGCGCGACATTCAACGCCAAGTGCAGCAACTGCTCGGCACGATGATGGGGCAGGATAAAGTCGTCGTCTCCGTGACGGCGGATGTCGACTTTACGCAGGAGAAACGAGAAGAAAATTTGGTTTCTCCAGTGGACGAGAAAACGAAGCAAGGTATTGCCGTCAGCGTTCAGCGCATTAAAGAGACGTACTCCGGGAGCGGTGCGCCGCCCGGAGGCGCCGCTGGAACAGGCGCGAACGAAGTGCCGGGCTACCAAAACGCAAACGGCGCAACAAACGGCAACTATGAACGAACCGAAGAGACGATCAACAACGAGGTAAACAAAATCAAAAAGCAAATCGTCGAAAGCCCATATAAAATCCGCGACCTAGGCATCCAAGTGATGGTCGAGCCGCCTGACCCTAATGATCCGAACTCGCTGCCGCCCGAGACGGTCAATGATATTCAAAAACTGCTAGGCACAATCGTTCGGACGTCAATTGACAAAAGCGAGGCGCAAACGCTCACGGATCAAGACATCAACAACCGCATCGTCGTTTCGGTGCAAAAATTCAACGGCAAGCCGACATTCACCCAATCGACGCCGGACCGGCCGGTGTGGTGGTGGTATGCGGCCGGCGCAGGAGCGCTGTTGCTCGTCGCCTTGCTGTTGTTCCTCTGGCTGCGCCGCCGCCGTGAAGACGAGGAAGAGGAAGAAGAACGCTTGTTTGCTCCGCCGCTTTCGACGGAGCCGGATTTGCCGGAGCCGCCGGAGACGGAGGCAGCGTTGCGCCGTCGACAGCTTGAGCGTCTGGCGAAAGAAAAGCCGGATGAGTTTGCCAAACTATTAAAAACGTGGCTATCGGAAGAGTAGGGGGAACGGCGTATGGCAAAGCGCGAACGAAAAGGCGGGCTGTCGGGCAGGCAAAAAGCAGCCATCCTGCTTATCTCCCTCGGCCCGGATGTGTCGGCCTCTGTCTATAAACATTTATCCGAGGAAGAGATCGAGAAGCTGACGCTGGAAATTTCCAACGTCCGTCAAGTGACGACGGAACAAAAAGAGGAAGTGCTTGAAGAGTTTCGACAGCTCGCCCTGGCGCAAGATTACATCGCCCAAGGCGGCATCGCCTATGCGAAAGAAGTGCTTGAAAAAGCGCTCGGCCCGGATAAGGCAATGCAGATCATCAACCGCCTGACATCAGCGCTGATGGTGCGGCCGTTTGATTTCGCCCGCAAAGCCGACCCGATGCAGCTGTTAAACTTCATCCAAAATGAACATCCACAAACGATCGCTCTGATTCTTTCGTATTTGGAGCCGGCGCAGGCAGGGCAAATTTTATCGGCGCTGCCGCAGGAAATGCAGGCGGATGTCGCCCGGCGCATCGCGCTGATGGACAGCACATCGCCGGAGATTATCAACGAAGTCGAGCAAATTTTGGAGCGGCGGCTGTCTGCGACCGTCGTGCAAGATTACACGCAAGCCGGCGGCATTGAGGCGGTCGTGGAAGTGCTGAACCAAGTCGATCGGAGCACGGAGCGGACGATTTTGGATGCCTTGGAAATCCAAGATCCGGAACTGGCCGAGGAAATCAAAAAACGGATGTTTGTCTTTGAAGATATCGTGACGCTCGATCACCGCGCCATTCAGCGCGTCATCCGCGAAGTGGATAACAATGACTTGATGCTGGCGCTTAAGGTGGCGAGCGATGAAGTGAAAGACATCGTCTTCCGCAACATGTCGACAAGAATGGCGGAGACGTTCAAAGAAGAAATGGAATATATGGGGCCAGTCCGGCTGCGTGATGTCGAGGAGGCGCAATCGCGCATCGTCGCCGTGATCCGACGTCTCGAAGAGGCTGGAGAAATCGTCATCGCGCGCGGGGGAGGAGATGATATTATTGTCTAACGTCATTAAAGCGCCAAAATTGGCGGTGCGCTCTGGGAAAAAGACGATCGTCGTGCAGCGCCATGTTTCCGATCTTCCATCGTCCGGCGACGATCGGCAACGGGAGATGGAAGCGGTCGCCGCCGCCAAGGAAGAAGCAGCCGAGCTTCGCCGCCAGGCAGAGCAATATTACGAATCGGTGCGCGAGCAGTTGGCCCGCGACAAAGAGGAATGGCAGCGTGAGAAAGAGCGCCTCATCGAGGAAGCGCGCGCCCGCGGGTATGAAGACGGCTATGCGGCTGGGCGCGAGGAGGCTTTGAGCGAGCACCGCGCGTTGATTGAGCAAGCCCGCCGCTTGGCGGAGCGAGCGAACACCGAATTTTACGCTCGCATCGAATCGACGGCTGAGGCGATGCTGGAGGTGGCGTTAAAAGCGGCCGAACGCATTCTCGGCGCCGCGCTTGAGGGCGATCGAAACGCTTTTTTGCCGCTCGTGCACCAAGCGTTGCAGGAAGTGCGCCAGCAAACGGAAGTGGCCGTTTATGTGCATCCGCACGGCTACGAAATCGTGGCAGAACAAAAAGAGCTGCTGAAATCTCTGTTTCCGCATCGCGTTGATCTATTCATCTACCCGGACGATGCGCTTCCTGAATATGGATGTGTCGTGGAGACGCCGTTTGGACGCATCGAGGCGGGCGTCGATGTACAGCTTGAGCGGCTGCGCGAGGCGCTCTACCGGCGATTGAAGGAGGGGGCGTTTTCTGAACTGGCAGGCGCTTCTTGATGAAATCAACACTGTCGACTTGTATAAACGGTTTGGCAAAGTGTCGCGCGTCATCGGCTTGATGATGGAATCGAAAGGACCGAAAAGCTCGATTGGGGATCTTTGTTACATCCATGAACAGAGCGGATGCCGGAAAATTCCCGCCGAAGTCGTCGGCTTTCATGAACAGCACGTCTTGCTTATGCCGTTTTCCGCCACGACCCATATCGCTCCCGGCTGTTTTGTCGAAGCGACCGGCCGACCGCTTGAAGTGCACGTCGGCGATGCGCTCATTGGCATGGTTCTGGATCCGCTCGGCCAACCGCTTGACGGGAGCCCGTTGCCGCCCGGGCTGAAGCCGGTTTCGGTCGAACGCGATCCGCCCAATCCGCTCGTTCGGCCGCCGATTGTCGAACCGCTTGAAGTCGGCATCCGCGTCATCGACAGCCTGCTTGCCGTCGGCAAGGGGCAGCGCGTCGGCATTTTTGCTGGCTCGGGCGTCGGCAAAAGCACGCTCATGGGAATGATTGCCCGCCATACGTCGGCTGATGTGAACGTCATCGCCTTAATCGGCGAGCGTGGCCGCGAAGTGCGCGAGTTTTTAGAGCGCGACCTTGGCCCAGACGGCTTGGCCCGCTCGGTCGTCGTCGTCGCCACGTCCGACCAGCCGGCGCTGATGCGCGTCAAAGGCGCCTATACGGCAACGGCGATCGCCGAATATTTTCGCGACCAAGGGGCGGATGTCATGCTCATGATGGACTCGGTCACCCGCGTCGCGATGGCGCAGCGGGAGATTGGCCTTGCCGTCGGTGAGCCGCCGACGACGAAAGGCTATACGCCATCGGTCTTCGCCCTCCTGCCAAAGCTGCTTGAACGGGCTGGAACGAACGCTTCCGGCACGATCACCGCGTTTTATACGGTGCTTGTTGACGGCGATGACATGAATGAGCCGATCGCTGATGCGGTGCGCGGCATTTTGGATGGCCATTTTGTGTTGGAACGCCAGCTGGCGAACAAAGGGCATTACCCGGCGATCAACGTGCTCAAAAGCGTCAGCCGCGTCATGCCCCACATGATCAGCGCAGAGCACCGCGAAGCGGCAAACCGGTTCCGCCGCCTTCTGTCCACTTATATCGATTCGGAGGATTTGATTCAAATCGGGGCGTACAAACGGGGGTCGTCCCAAGAAATTGATGAGGCGATCGAATTTTATCCGCAAATGATGGCGTTTTGCCGCCAAAACATCGATGAAAAAACGACGCGCGCCGAAAGCATTGATAGGTTGTTGCGCTTGCTGTCGGTTCGGTGAGAAATCGCGCGCCATGTTCAGACGATGAAAGGGTGAACAAATGTGACGCCGACGTTTCGGCTGCAAAAAGTGCTGGCGATGAAAGAAAAAGAAAAAGAAAAGGCGCTTGGCGAATACGAGGAGGCGGTCCGCCGGTTTGAGCAGGCAGCCGAAACGCTTTACCGCCTGCTCAAGGAAAAAGAAGAATGCGCGGCGGCTCGGGATGAACAGCTTCAAGCCGGCCTGTCCGTTGGAGACATTCGCCTTAGGCTGCAATATATGGCGAATTTAGAGCGGATGATCGACCATTATCAGCTCGTCGTCATGCAGGCGCGCGAGCAGATGCAGCGCCGGCAGCAGCGTTTGATGGAATTGAATATCGAAGTGAAAAAATACGAAAAAATGCGCGAGCGCATGAAGCGGTGGGCCGAGCAGCTTGAGAGGGAAGCGGAACGCCGCCTGCTCGATGAAATGGCGGTTCAACGTTTTGCAAGGCAAGGAGAGGTATAGATGGCGGAGAGCAAAGTTGAACAGGAAATGCAGGCGAGTTGGTGGCAATGGCTGTTGTTTGTCATTGTCATTCCGAGTGCGTTTGCCGCCTCCTTTCTGTTGTTGATTTTAAACATTGCCGGCGTTGATGTGGCCAAGGCGGCAAAGCAGTGGACCATAAAGGCGCCGTTTGTCTCCGAGTGGATCAACTGGAGCAAAAGGGAGAAAGCTTTGCAAAAAACGATTGAAGCTCAGCAGCAGACGATCAACCAGCAAAAACGAACGATCGCCGACCAACAAAAGCAAATCAAGCAGTTGAAAAACGAATTGGCGGCAAAGGAAAAGGAAATCGCCCAGCTGTCTGCGCCAAGCGGGAAAACGGACGCTCAGGCTGAGCCTGTTGACGAGCCGGCCTTGACGGAAGAAGATGTCGTCGGCATGTATGACGCCATGTCGGAAAAACAGGCGGCGGCGATTTTAGCGGAACTGCCTGAGAGCGAAGCGCTCCGTGTACTGAGCCAGATTGACGGCGACAAAGCGGCAGCCATTTTGGAACAAATGCCGGCTGGGCAGGCGGCGAAACTGTTGGCATCGTTAAGTAAAAGGGCGATGGGGAAGGAGGCGGCCGAATGAAAGTAACGATCACAGCAAACGCGCCGCTATCGGCAGGCGCTATGGCGGTGAAAAAAGAGGCGGAAAACGCAAACGTGTTTGCGGCGTTGCTTGCTGATAAGCAACAAGAGTTATTGCCCGCTGGGGCAGAGACTAGCTTGCTTCAAGAGGAGTCGAGCAAAAACAAAGAGCCAGATTGGCAAAATGGCGGAATGGAAACGGGCGCAGCCGGACAACCATCTTCAGCGGAAAAGAAGCCGGCGCAAATCGAATCATTGTGGTTTGCCCCTTCCCTCGTGGCTGCTTGGGCTGTCGCTCCAATTTCGGCAGCTGCAGGCGCGCCGCTTTTAGCGGCGGATCAGCAGGCGGAAGGGAAAACGAGTGATCATGGGACATTTCCGTTTGTCGGTGCGATGAATGGTGAAGAAAAGATTGCCGCTCAGCCGGCGGCCGATGAAGCGGGATTGGAACGTGCGTTCATAACCGACGGACAAAAACGTGGTCATATCGATGCTGAATCGGGTTCGCCTTCCAGCGGAAAAACCGGGATGTTTCCACTGCTCCTGAGCGACGGCGACCAGCGCCCGTTCCGTGAGCAGGGAGGCAACAGGGCGGTTGTCGCGCTGCCGAACGGAGTTTCTTCTGTGCGACCGGCTGGCGAAAAAGACGTTTCGCTGCCAAAAAGGGGGGACAAGGGGCAGGGCGGCGAGGCCGCTCCTTCGTTCACTACTCCTCCTGCGCTTTTATCACCCTCCTTTTCATCTGTCGGGTTGGTCGGCGAGATGCCGGCGTCAGCTGGCGGAAGCGTCGCTGATCAAGTCGCCCACGCGCTAAGGTCGGCGCGGTGGATGAAGCTTCCAAACGGTGTCATGCAGCTTGTCATCCGTCTGCATCCGGAACATCTCGGGACGGTGACGGTGAAAATGACAGAGGAAGGTGGAAAGCTCGCCGCCAAGCTGCTCGTGGCGAACGACGCGGTGAAAGAGTTGCTCTACGCTCATTTGCCGCAGCTTGCTCAGCAGCTTGATGCGAGTTCCATCACGGTCGAAAAATGGACCGTTTGGTCGGATTATGACAGCCCCGCGATGCCGCCATATTCCGGAAACCGCCAAGGAGGGCAGCAGCAGGGCGAATCGCGGCAAAAACAAAAGCGGGAGCCATCATCTTCCTTCCCGTTTGCGCTAGACGGGATCGAAGCTGACGCATAAGGGGGAAAAGAACGAGGATGACAACGAATGCGATTGACGGGAGCTTATGGCTGACAAACGCGGTTCAGCCGGAACGGAAAACGGGCAATCAAATTTTAGGAAAAGACGATTTTCTCAAAATTTTGCTCGCTCAGCTCGAAAACCAAGACCCGCTCAATCCGATGGAAGATAAAGACTTTATCGCGCAAATGGCGAGCTTCTCTTCGCTTGAGCAAATGATGAACATCGCCAATTTGATGCAGCAATGGATGCAAGCGTCAAGCCGCGATGCGCTTTTGCGCTACAGCGAATGGATCGGCAAAACGGTGCACTGGCAAGACGGCGAGACGACGATGAGCGCCGTCGTTCAATCGGTCATGCAAAAAGACGGCCAAGTGACTCTTGGGCTTGATAACGGGACAACGATTGCCGCGGATGCGGTCGTGAAAGTCGAACAAAAAGGATAAAAAGGGGAGAGGAAACCGATGCTTCGTTCCATGTATTCCGGAATCGGCGCCATGCGCAACTTTCAAACGAAGTTGGATGTCATCGGCAACAACATTGCCAATGTCAATACGTACGGGTTTAAAAAAGGACGAACGATTTTCAAAGATTTGATGAGCCAGACGATTTCGGGAGCAAGCGGACCCAATGCCGGTGCCGGCCGCGGCGGGACGAATCCAAAGCAGGTCGGGCTCGGTTCGCAGCTGGCGGCGATCGACACCGTCCATACGCAAGGCAGCTTGCAAACGACCGGCCGCGTGCTCGATTTGGCGATTTCAGGAGATGGATTCTTTATTCTCGGCGAGTTGAATAATGGAAATCTTATAAATCCGTTGTTTACGAGAGCAGGAAATTTTTATTTAGATAAAGAGGGATATATTGTCAATACCGATGGCTTATATTTAGTTGGTGAAGGATATGAGAACGGGGCATTTACGGGAAAACGGGCTCGAATTCAAATTCCAACTAATGCGAAAAGCGTCAGCATCGGCGCTGATGGGGTTGTGAACTATGTAGATGCGGTTGGAAACTTGCAAGTGGCAGGGAGAATTCGACTGGCCAAGTTCCCCAACAATGATGGTTTAGAAAAAGTAGGAGGAAATTTATTTAGAGAAACAGCCAACTCAGGCACAATCATCAATCCAAATAATCAAAACGAATGGATTGCCTACTCGCCTCAAGAAAGCGGAGCGGGCTCAATCGTCTCCGGCGCGCTTGAGATGTCCAACGTCGACCTTGCTGAGGAATTCACGGAGATGATCGTCGCCCAGCGCGGCTTCCAGGCGAATACGCGCATCATTACGACATCGGATGAAATTTTGCAAGAGCTTGTCAACTTGAAAAAATAGAATAGGAGGTAGGGCGTGAGCGGCGTCTTGCGCCTGTTGCCCGATGATTTCGTTAACGAAGCTCAACGGCAAACGGTTTGTGCTCAATGCGTTGTACATCGAACAAATTGAAGCGTTTCCTGATACGACCGTGACGCTGACGAACGGAAAAAAATTCGTCGTGCGCGAAACGGTCGAGCAAGTGGCGGCGCGAGCGAGCGAATTTTACCAGCAGCTTGGTGTGTTTCGCTTACCGAAAGCAGGAGGATTGGACCGTGAAAGGGAATAAAGCAATCAAAACGATGATCATTGTGCTGGCGGTCATCGCTTTGGCTGGAACGGCGGCGCTTGTCGCGGTGATGAAGATGGGGCATGCGGAAAAACAAGGGGCGCCAAGCGCTGACGAACTGGCGGAACGATCGATCGATATTCCGGAAATGACCACCAATTTAGCAGACGGACGTTATATTAAAATCTCATTTAAAATTGAAACAGACAGCGATCAAGGAAAAGAAGAGGCGGAGAAACGCGATTTTCAGATGAAAGACGTGATCATCGAGCAACTTTCGCAGATGAAAGCGGCCGACTTTAAAGGAAAAGAAGGGCTGACGGCGCTGAAAGAGAGGCTGAAGCGCGAGATCAACGGATTGATGCAAGAAGGGAGAGTGGAGAACGTCTACATTACCTCTTTTATCCTCCAGTAGCCCTGTCATTGGAAGGGGGGAAGATGAAATGACGGCCGGGGAAGTATTGTCGCAAAGCGAAATTGACGCGTTGCTCGCGGCGCTTTCTGCAGGGGAGATGAGCGCGGAGGAGCTGAAAAAAGAGGAGGAAGGCCGACGCGTCAAAACGTATGATTTTCGGCGGGCGCTCCGGTTTTCCAAAGATCAAATCCGCAGCCTGACGCGCATTCATGAAAATTTCGCCCGTCTGCTGACAACGTTTTTTTCCGCCCAGCTGCGAACATATGTGCAAATTTCGGTCGCATCGGCCGACCAAATTCCATACGAAGAATTTGTCCGCTCCATCCCAAAAATGACGATCATCAATGTCTTTGAGGTGCCGCCGCTCGGCGGGCATGTCCTTTTGGAAGTCAACCCGAACATCGCTTACGCCATGCTTGACCGGGTGATGGGCGGGCGCGGCGTCGGGATGGATAAAGTGGAGCATTTGACGGAGATTGAAACACGCATCATGTCCAATTTGTTTGACAAGGCGTTTGTCCATTGGCGCGACGCTTGGGAATCGGTGGCGGAAGTCGACCCGCTCTTTGTCGATTTTGAAGTCAATCCGCAGTTTTTGCGCATGATTGCGCCGAACGACACCGTTGTCGTCATTTCGCTCAACACGCAAATCGGCGAAGCGCGCGGCATGATGAATGTGTGCATTCCGCATGTCGTCTTGGAGCCGATTATGCCGCGGCTGTCGGTGCATTACTGGATGCAGGCGCAAAAAAAGGAGCGTTCCCCCGAGGAAGCGAAACGGATCGAACAGCGCATCCGCGCGGCAAAATTGCCGATTATCGCTGAACTGGGAACGGCGGTCATCACGGTCAATGAATTTCTTCAACTCGAGGCCGGCGATGTCATTCAGCTCGAGCAGTCGATTCATGAGCCGCTCGTGGTCAAAATCGGCCATATTCCAAAGTTTATCGGCCAGCCGGGGAAGCGGAACAAAAAGCTGGCGGTGCAAATTTTAGCGATGATCGAGGGGGACGAAGACGACCATGATGAATGATGGAATGTTGTCGCAGGATGAAATTGATGCTTTGTTGCGCGGAATGGACAGCGACGGACCTATTCCGGCGCTTCATGATCTTCTCTCTCCGCTTGAGCAGGACGCCCTTGGGGAAATCGGCAATATTTCTTTCGGCAGTTCGGCCACTGCCCTGTCGATGTTATTGAACCAAAAGGTGGAAATTACGACGCCAAGCGTGTCCATTATCGAGCGCACAAGCGTCGCGGATGAATTTCCGCAGCCATATGTCGCCATCCAAGTCAACTATACGGAAGGGCTGCTCGGGACAAACTTGTTGGTCATTAAACAGCAAGACGCGGCGATTATCGCTGATTTAATGCTTGGCGGCGACGGAACGGCGGCCGATGGTCCGCTCGGAGAGATTCAGCTGAGCGCTGTTCAAGAAGCGATGAACCAAATGATGGGTTCAGCGGCGACGTCGATGTCGACCGTCTTTGGCAAGCGGGTTGATATTTCCCCGCCGACGCTCCACCTGCTTGATTTGGCGGAAGGAAAAGGGATGGAATATTTGCCGGACGAAGATTTTCTCATTAAAGTGTCATTTCGGCTGAAAATCGGCGAGTTGATCGACTCAAGCATTATGCAGCTGTTGCCGATCGATTTCGCGAAAGAATTGGTTGCCCAATTGCTCGGCTCGCCGCTTGAGGAGCCGGGGGCAGCGGAAGTGAGCCTTAAGTCGTCGGCGGACGACCGGCCGTTTCGCGAGCCGCAGCCTGTTCCAATTGACGTTCAGGCGAACGGCGGTGCGGCCGCTTCAGAAGCGGCGAGCCGTTCGACGGATGGACCGCCGGCTGGGCGCGCGGACAAGGAGAGGGATGGTGCAGCCGCTCGGCATATTCAAACCGCCGATTTCGTCGAGTTCGATGCCCCGCCGCTTGCGGCAACGGAGGCGCGCAATTTGGAGCTGCTGTTTGATGTGCCGCTGCAGGTGACGGTTGAACTCGGACGGACGAAGCGGTCGGTGCAGGAAATTTTGCAGCTGTCGACTGGATCGATCATTGAGCTCGATAAACTGGCCGGCGAACCGGTCGATGTGTTTGTCAACAACAAGCTGATCGCGAAAGGCGAGGTTGTCGTCATCGATGAAAATTTCGGCGTCCGCATCACGGACATCATCAGCCAAAGCGATCGGCTGACAAAGTTAAAATAAACAGGCGTTTGGGAGGTTAGGGGACATGGCAAGAGTGCTTGTCGTTGATGATGCGGCATTTATGCGCATGATGATTAAAGACATTTTGACGAAAAACGGACATGAAGTCGTCGCCGAAGCGGCCGATGGACGGCAGGCGATCGAGAAATACAAGGAAACGCGGCCCGATGTCGTGACAATGGATATTACGATGCCGGAGATGGATGGGATTGCGGCGCTCAAGGAAATTAAAAAAATCGACAGCAATGCCAAAGTCATTATGTGCTCCGCGATGGGGCAGCAGGCAATGGTGATTGATGCCATTCAAGCCGGAGCGAAAGATTTTGTGGTCAAGCCGTTCCAAGCGGACCGCGTCATCGAAGCGATCAACAAAACGATCGGGTGAGCGATCAGAGGTGGAAACGATGGCAATTTGGCGCTGGGCGGCCGTTTTGCTGGCAGCAGCCATTGCTTTGGGGCCGACGCCGGCATCGGCCGCCCAAAGCCCCACGGTCGCCGACTGCCTGCAGCATCCCGATTCATGCGGGCCGTCAGCTCCTTCCGGGCAGCAGACAAACCAAACAGCGAATCAAGCCGCTGATGCGGTTTCCGCTTCCGATGTGCTTCGGCTCATCGGCGCGACCGCCTTTGTCCTCATTCTCCTTTATGCGGTGTTAAGGTGGATGTCCCGCCGTCAGTCGTTTGTTTCAAGCCAAAAGGGCGTCATCGAGCATCTCGGCGGGACGAGCGTCGGGACGAACCGCTCTGTACAGCTCATTAAAGTCGGCCGTCGGCTGCTCGTCATCGGTGTCGGTGATTCGATTCAGCTTCTGAAAGAAATTGAAGACGAACAAGAAATGAATGAACTGTTGGAGCAACATCGCGCACGGTTGGAGCGAATGGCGGAGTTGGGCCGGCTTGGCTCCTTCCTTCGAGGCGAGTGGACGGGGAAATCAAAGCGGAAAAACGGTTTGCCGCCGTCGTTTTCGGCGCTGTTGGCGGAGGAGATGAAGCAAATGGCCGAAAAGCGAAACGAGTGGCTCAATCGGTTGAAGAAGAAAGGGACGGCGGACGATGAGTGAATTTGTCCATATGTTTGATTCGATGGCTCCCGAGCACGTGTCGACAGCGGTGAAGCTTCTTCTGTTGCTCACCGTGTTGTCGATCGCACCCGGCATTCTCATTATGATGACATGTTTTACCCGCATCGTCATCGTTTTGTCGTTTGTGCGCACGGCGCTCGGCACGCAGCAGATGCCGCCGAACCAAGTGCTCGTCGGGCTCGCCTTGTTTTTAACGTTTTTCATTATGGCGCCGACTTGGAAAGAAATCAACGATCAGGCATTGCAGCCGCTGTTTGCCGACAAAATTGACTTGGAGGAGGCGTATGAACGGGCGGCTGTTCCGCTGAAGCAGTTTATGAGCCAATACACCAGGCAGGAAGATTTGGCGCTGTTTTTATCATACAGCGGCGCCAAACAGCCGAAAACGGTCAACGACATCCCGATGACCGCGCTCGTGCCGGCGTTTGCCATCAGTGAGTTGAAAACGGCGTTTCAAATGGGCTTTATGATTTTTATTCCGTTTTTAGTCATCGACATGATCGTCGCCAGCGTCTTAATGTCGATGGGGATGATGATGCTGCCGCCCGTGATGATTTCGCTGCCGTTTAAAATTTTATTGTTTGTCCTTGTTGATGGCTGGCATTTGGTCGTCAAATCATTGTTGCAAAGTTTTCAATAAAGATAGGTGGCGTTTATGAGTGCCGATTTCATCATCCGCCTTGCTGAACAAGGCGTGTATATCGTGCTTGTCGTCTGCGGGCCGCTCTTGTTGTTGTCCCTTGCCGTCGGGCTTGTCGTCAGCATTTTCCAGGCGGCGACGCAAATTCAAGAGCAGACGCTCGCGTTTGTGCCGAAAATCGTCGCCGTCTTGCTTGGACTTGTGTTTTTTGGGCCGTGGATGCTCTCGAAAATGGTGTCGTACGCGCACGATATTTTCAACAATCTTGCTTCGTTTATAGGCTGATCGGCGATGGAACAAGCATGGACTTATTTTCCGGCGTTTTTGCTCGTCTTTGTCCGCGCCGCTTCGTTTTTCGCGGCGATGCCGTTGTTTTCCTATCGGACCGTGCCGGCTTCGTATAAAGCCGGATTGGCGTTTTTGTTCAGCTGGCTGTTGTTTTTGGCGATGCCCAAACCGGTGTTGGCGCTTGACGGTGTGTATGTATTGCTTGTCGTAAAAGAAGCGCTCGTCGGATTGGCGCTCGGGCTGCTGGCAGCGATCCTCATGGCGGCGATGCAAATCGCCGGCGGCTTGATCGATTTTCAAATCGGGTTTGCCATCGCCAACGTCATCGACCCGCAAACTGGAGCGCAAAGCCCGCTGCTTGGCGAATATCTTCATTTGCTCGCCCTGCTGCTTTTGCTCGCTCTCGATGGCCACCATTTGCTGCTTGACGGCATGTTTTACAGCTATCATTGGTTGCCGCTTGACCGCCTGCCGCACGTTGCTGACGGTCGGGCGGTGGAATACGCGGTGCGGGCGTTTGCTGCGATGTTCGCCGCCGCTTTCCAAATGGCGGCCCCGCTTGTCGGATCGCTCTTTTTAGTCGACGTGGCGCTTGGCATCATCGCCCGCGCGGTGCCGCAAATGAACATTTTTGCGGTCGGCTTTTCCGCCAAAACGGCAGCGGCGTTTTTGCTCCTGTTGGCGGGGATTGGGACGATATTGCTTGCGGCGCGCAGTGTATTTCACTTCATGTTTGCCTCGTTGCGCGAGTTGATGCGGCTGTTGGGGGGCGGATAAGATGGGCGAGTGGCGGCTCGATTTGCAATTTTTCGCTGGGGAAAAAACGGAAAAGGCGACGCCTCGCAAACGGCAAGAAGTGCGGGAAAAAGGACAGGTGGCCAAAAGCGGTGATGTCGTCTCCGCTTCCGTGTTGCTTGCTTCATTTCTTGCTTTGTCCTTGGCGGGGGCGTACGAGCGGGACGGTCTGCTGCGGTTGTTCGCCCGCGCCTTGTCCGATTCTGCCTCCCCTTCGTTGACGGTTGACTCGCTTCACCGGCTGTTTCTTGACTGGCTTTCCCATGCATCCTTGCTTTTGGCGCCGCTGTTCGCCGCCGCAGTGCTGGCGGCTGGGTTGGCCAACTTTTTGCAAATCGGCGCCTTGTTCACCGTTGAACCGTTAAAAATGGATGGGAACCGCCTCAATCCCGTGCAAGGAATGAAACGGCTGTTTTCGTTGCGCGCCTTGGTCGAGCTGTTGAAATCCGTGTTAAAAGCTGGAATCATCGGTGCGGTCGTGTTTGCGGCGCTGTTGGCCGAACGAAGCGAGCTTGCGGCGCTCGTTTCCAAGACGCCGGGTGAGGCTTTGACTGTCGTCGGCGGCTTGACGGTGAAAATGGGGCTGTACGCCGCGGGGGCGCTCTTGTTTTTAGCGCTGTTTGATTACTTGTATCAGCGGTTTGAATTTGAAAAAAGCATCCGCATGTCCAAACAGGACATTAAAGATGAATACAAAAAGACGGAAGGCGATCCACTCATCAAATCGCGCATCAAGCAAAAACAGCGTGAGATGGCGATGAGGCGGATGATGCAGGAAGTGCCGAACGCGGATGTCGTCATTACCAACCCGACGCATTACGCCGTTGCCCTCAAGTATGAAGACGGCAAGATGGAAGCGCCAGTCGTCGTCGCGAAAGGGGCGGATTATATGGCGTTGAAAATCAAGGAAGTGGCGAAAACCCATGGCGTCGTGACGGTCGAAAATCGCCCGCTTGCGCAGGCGCTCTACCGCCAGACGGAAGTCGGCGACATGATTCCAGAGGCGTTTTTTAAGGCAGTGGCGGAAATTTTGGCGTACGTCTATCGGCTCAAAGGAAACGTGTAGCAACAAGGAGAGAAAACCATGCAAGCGCAAATCAAAGATTTATCCGTATTGTTTCTTGTCGTGCTCATCGTCGCCATGCTCGTCATCCCGCTGCAGACATGGCTGTTGAGCGTCTTGATCATCATCAATATTTCCCTTGCCTTGCTTGTATTGCTGACGGCGATGAACACGAAAGAGCCGCTTGAGTTTTCCATTTTTCCGTCATTGCTTTTAGTGCTGACGCTGTTTCGGCTCGGGCTGAATGTGTCAACCACCCGCTCGATTTTAAGCAAAGGGGAGGCGGGCGGCGTCGTTGAAACGTTCGGAACGTTCGTCGTTGGCGGCGATGTTGTCGTTGGGTTTGTCGTGTTTTTGATTTTGGTCATCATCCAGTTTGTTGTCATCACCAAAGGGGCGGAGCGCGTCTCGGAAGTGGCGGCCCGCTTTACGCTCGATGCGATGCCCGGCAAACAGATGAGCATTGACGCCGATTTGAACGCCGGCATGATTTCGGAGCAAGAAGCCCGAAAGCGGCGGGAAAAAGTGGCGCAAGAAGCCGACTTTTACGGAGCGATGGACGGGGCAAGCAAATTTGTGAAAGGCGACGCCATCGCCGGCATCATTATCGTCGTCATCAACATGTTGTTTGGCATGGTGATCGGCGTTGTGGAGAAAGGAATGGATATAGGGGAGGCGGCAAAGCGCTACACGCTTTTGACGGTCGGCGACGGCATCGTCAGCCAAATTCCGGCGCTGTTGATTTCCACGGCGACCGGCATCATCGTCACCCGGGCGGCGTCGGACAGCAACTTGAGCGGCGATATTATGCGCCAGCTGTTCGCGTTTCCGAAAATGTTGTACGTCACGGCAGGAACGATTTTCCTGCTCGGCTTGTTTACGCCGATCAACGACTTGTTGACGATGCCGATTGCCGGGCTGCTGGCGCTTGGCGGCTACCGATTTATCGAGCGGCAAAAGCAAGAAGAAGCGGCATTGGCCGCTCCGGAAGAGGAGGCGGCGGCCGCCGACGAATTGAAAAGCCCGGAAAGCGTCATCCAACTGCTGCATATTGATCCGATTGAATTTGAGTTCGGCTATGCGCTCATTCCGCTCGCTGATGCCAATCAAGGCGGGGATTTGCTTGACCGGATCGTCATGATTCGCCGTCAGCTCGCGCTCGAGCTTGGCATTGTCATCCCGGTTGTGCGCATTCGCGACAACATCCAGTTGCAGCCGAATGAATACCGGATCAAAGTGAAAGGAGAGGAAGTGGCGCGCGGCGAGCTGCTGCTTGACCATTATTTGGCGATGAGCCCCGGAGTTGACGATGATTCGATTGATGGCATTGACACCATCGAGCCGGCGTTTGGTCTGCCGGCGAAATGGATTTCCGAGACCGTCAAAGACCGGGCGGAAATGCTTGGCTATACAGTCGTCGACCCGCCATCGGTCGTCTCGACACACTTAACGGAGGTGCTGAAAGCCCATGCCCACGAACTGCTGGGGCGTCAGGAAACAAAACAGCTGATCGATCATTTAAAAGAATCGTATCCGGTGCTTGTCGACGATGTGACGCCGAATCCGTTGTCTGTCGGCGACGTGCAAAAAGTGCTCGCCAAGCTGCTGAAAGAGAAAGTGTCGATCCGCAACTTGCCGCTCATTTTTGAGGCGCTTGCCGATTTTGCCCGCCTGACCAGCGACACCGATTTGTTGACGGAATACGTCCGCCAAGCGTTGGCGCGGCAAATCACCTCGCAGTACGCCGTGCCGGGCGAGCCGCTGCGCGTCATTACGCTGTCGGGCAGGGCGGAAAAAACGATCGCCGACGCCGTGCAGCAAACCGAACACGGCCGCTATTTGGCGCTCGAGCCGGCGCGGGCGCAGGCATTTGTGGAAGCGGTCGCCGCGGCGCTTGAACGCTATCCGTTCGCCGGCCAGACGCCGATTTTGCTCTGCTCCCCGGCGGTGCGCATGTACGTCCGACAGCTGACCGAGCGCCATTTTCCGACTGTTCCGGTGCTGTCGTACAACGAGCTTGAAACGGATGTCGAAGTTCAAAGCGTGGGGATGGTGGAAATCGAATGAAAGTGAAAAAATTTGTCGCCCCGTCCATGAACGAAGCGATGAAAATGGTTCGCGCCGAACTTGGCCGCGACGCCGTCATTTTGCACTCGAAAGTCGTGCAGACCGGCGGATTTTTCGGTCTGTTTGCGAAAAAAAAGATCGAAGTGTTGGCCGGCGTTGATCCGGATCCACTGCCGCTGCGTCAGCCGGATGCCGCCGCGTCTTTGACGCGTCAGCTGAGTGCTGCTGCGTCCTTTGCCCCTTTGCCGGCGGCCGAGCGGGAGGAAGACGGCTCGCTTGCCCGTGAGATCGAGGAAGTCAAGGCGCTCATCCGTCAGTTCAACGCCCGCTCGTCTTCGCTTTTGTATCCTCCACCGCTTGCGGAAGCGGAACGGCGCCTCGTTCGGCAAGGGATGGCGGATGTGTACGTCCGCCAAGTGATGGATCGCCTGCTTGAACGGTGGTATGCCGACAAAGACGGCCGGTCGCCCGCTGCGGTCTCCGCCTGGACGAAAGAAGCGGTGCGCGATCTATTGTCGACGCTTCCGTTTGTCAAAACGGCGGAGCAAAAAAAGTATATGATTTTGCTTGGTCCGACCGGGGTTGGAAAAACGACGACGCTCGCCAAAATGGCAGGGCGCGCCGTCCTCGAGCAAGGGAAAAAAGTCGGGTTCATCACGGTCGACACGTACCGGATCGCCGCCATCGACCAACTGAAGACGTATGCCGACATTTTGCACGCTCCGTTGGAAGTATGCTACAATGCCGACGATTTTCGGACGGCGAAGCGGAAATTGGCCGGCTGCGATCTCGTGTTCGTCGATACGGCTGGCCGCAACTTCCGCAATCCGCAATACGTGGATGAACTGCAGCAAACGCTCGAGTTTGACAGCGAAACGGAAACGTTTCTTGTATTCGCCGCCACGGGAAAGTATGACGATATGAAAACGATTTACAACCACTTTTCCCACCTGCCGATCGATCGGCTGATCGTGACGAAGCTCGATGAGACGGACTCGTTTGGAACGATCGTCAATGTGTTGCTTGACAGCCGGCTTGCCGCCGCCTATTTCACGAACGGGCAAAATGTGCCGGACGACATGGTGGAAGCGTCCGCAGACCGGCTCGTTCATCTGCTGTTTGGGGCGGAGCGATGGTGAGCGATCAAGCAGAACGGCTGCGCTATGAGCTGGGCCGCCGGCTGACGCCGGCGGCGGGGCCGCGGACCATCGCGGTGACGAGCGGGAAAGGCGGAGTCGGCAAGTCAAACCTTTCGCTCAATTTTTCGCTGTCGCTCTCGAAGCTCGGGTTTCGCGTCTTGCTGCTTGATATGGACATCGGCATGGGCAACATCGACATTTTGCTCGGCCAGTCGTCGCCATTGACGCTTTCGGATTGGTTTTCCGCGCGGTTGCCGCTTTCCGAGCTGGTAAAAAGCGGACCGGAGCATCTATCGTATATTGCTGGGGGGACGGGCGCCGCGCAATGGTTGAGTGTCGATCGATCCGCTATCGACTATTTGTTGGCCGAGCTGCAGACGGTGGCGTCGCGATATGATTATCTCATTTTCGATATGGGGGCGGGTGCCTCAGAAGAACGATTGTATTTTTTAAAGTCCGTCGACGATGTGTTTATTGTCACGACGCCGGAGCCGACCGCGATGATGGATGCGTACGCCATGATGAAATATATGCACACCGCCGGCAGCGAGGCTCCGTTTTCCGTCATCGTCAACCGCGCCGGCAGCGAGCGGGAAGGATATGGCGTCTTTTCGCGCCTGCAGCATGCCGCCAGTCGGTTTTTCCATAAAGACATCGCCTTGCTTGGCGTCGTTCCTGAAGACCGGACTGTGGCGCGCTGTGTCGTCCGGCAAACGCCGTTTGTTCTCTTTGATCCGGCGGCGAAGGCGAGCCGGGCAGTGCGTCAAATGGCGTGCCGCTATGCGGCGGGAGGAGAAAAAGAGCCGGAGCGGGCTCCCCGCTTTTTTGCGAAGCTGCGTCAACTTTTGCTAGAAAGGTAGAGACGGAACATGAAGACGATCAAGGTGCTTGTCGTCGATGACTCGGCGTTTATGCGCAAATGGATCAGTGATTTTTTGTCCGAGCATCCGCGCCTCGAAGTCATCGGAACAGCTCGCAACGGCCGGGAGGCGCTCGAGAAAATCGCTGCCCTAAGGCCGGATGTCGTGACGCTTGATGTGGAAATGCCGGTCATGAACGGGCTCGAAACGTTGCAGCGCATCATGCGGGATCATCCCGTGCCGGTCGTCATGGTGTCAAGCACGACGACCGAAGGGGCGGAAAACACGATCGCCGCCATGCAGTACGGGGCGGTCGACTTTGTCGCCAAGCCGTCCGGACCGATTTCGCTCGATTTGTACAAAGTGAAAGACGAGCTGATTGGCAAAGTGCTGCACGCGAGCGAAGCGAACGTGGCTGCCTTGACTGCTCCGCGCCGCCAACGTCCGTCTTGGCGCCCATCGTTCAAAGCGGCGGCGCGCCCGCAACAGGCCATCGTTGCGATCGGCACTTCCACCGGCGGCCCGCGCGCGCTCGAGACGGTGCTGACGCAGCTTCCGCCCGATCTAGCCGCTCCGGTCGTCGCTGTCCAGCATATGCCCAAAGGGTTTACGGCGTCGCTCGCCAATCGGCTTGATGCGCTTGCCGCGATCACGGTCAAGGAGGCGGAAGACGGGGAAGTGCTGCAAAATGGCACCGCCTATATCGCGCCAGGCGGCGTCCATCTCATCGTTCGTGAAGAAGGCGGCGCGCTTAAAGCCCGTTTCGACGAATCGCCGCCGCGCGCCGGCCATCGTCCGGCTGTTGACGTATTATTTGAGTCGCTTGCTGCCATTCGCCGCTGTCGGAAAATCGCGGTGATTATGACCGGCATGGGAAGCGACGGAACAGTAGGGTTGAAAATCCTGAAGGAAAGCGGGAACACAAAAGCGATCGCGGAAGCGCGCGAGACAGCCGTTGTCTTTGGGATGCCAAGAGCGGCGATCGAGGCTGGCGTCGTTGATGTCATCGCACCGCTTGACAGCATCGCCGCTGCCATCGTCCAATCGATCGGGGAGTGAGGGGGAAACGGCATGGACATGAGCCAATATTTGGATTTATTTATTGATGAAAGCAAAGAGCATTTGCAGGCGATCAACGAGCGGCTGTTGGAACTTGAAAAAACGCCGGAGGACATGTCTGTGGTGAATGATATTTTCCGTTCGGCCCATACGTTGAAAGGCATGTCCGCCACGATGGGGTTTGAAGATTTGGCCAATTTGACGCACCAAATGGAAAACGTGCTCGATGGCATACGCAATCGGCGGCTTTCCGTTACCCCGGAATTGCTTGACGTCATTTTTGAGGCCGTCGACCATTTGGAGGCGATGATCAGTTCCATCGCTGCAGGCGGCGACGGAACGCGCGATGTAAGGAGAACAGTCGAACAGCTGAAACGAATCGAGCAAGGGGAGATGCCCAACAAGCAGGCAGCAAGGGAAGAACCGCCCCTTGAACATGCGTATGGGGAATTTGAATACCATGTGCTCGAGCAGGCGAAGGAGCAGGGATTTTCCGTCTACGAAATCCGCGTTCGGCTTCGCGATGACTGCTTGTTGAAAGCAGCGCGCGTCTATATGGTGTTTGAACAGCTGAATGAAGTCGGAGAAATTGTGAAAGCAACGCCGCCGGTCGAGATGCTGGAGGAAGAACAGTTTGACCGGGAGTTTCTCGTTACGGTCGTATCCAAAGCGCCAGCCGATGAGTTGCAAAAGCGGCTGATGGGCATTTCGGAAATTGATGACGTCAAGGTGTCTAGGCTATCGAGCGATGAACCGTCGGCAGAAAGTGAGAAAGCGGCTGCGCCCCAACAACCGGCCGCTATGGAGCAGGCCGCGGCCGTTCAAGCCGAAGCAGAGGCGCCGGAAAAACAAACAGTAAAACAGGCGACGAAAACGATCCGCGTCAACATTGAACGGCTCGATCGGTTGATGAACTTATTTGAAGAATTGGTTGTTGATCGCGGTCGGCTTGAGCAAATTTCCCGCGAGCTGAACCATGCCGAATTGACGGAAACGGTCGAGCGGATGTCTCGCATCTCGAGCGATTTGCAGACGATCATTTTAAATATGCGCATGGTGCCGGTCGAAACGGTGTTCAACCGCTTTCCGCGCATGGTGCGCCAACTCGCCCGCGAGCTCGGCAAAAAGGTGCGTCTTGACATCATCGGCGCGGATACCGAGCTTGACCGGACGGTGATCGATGAAATCGGCGACCCGCTTGTCCATTTGATCCGCAATGCGCTCGACCACGGCATCGAAGCGCCGGACGTCCGGGCGGCGCGCGGAAAGCCAGAAGAAGGGATCATTCAATTGCGAGCGTACCATAGCGGCAACCATGTCTTTATTGAAATCGAAGATGACGGCGCCGGCATTTCCCGGGAGAAGGTGCTGCAAAAGGCGAAAAGCCGCGGCATTGTCTCGCCGCAGGCGGCGGAGCATTTGAACGATCAGCAAATTTACGAGCTTATTTTCGCTCCCGGCTTTTCGACCGCTGAAAAAGTTTCGGACATTTCCGGCCGCGGCGTCGGTTTGGATGTCGTCAAAAGCACGATTGAATCGCTCGGCGGCACCGTTTCGGTCGATTCGCAGCCTGGAAAAGGGTCGCTCTTTTCCATTCAGCTGCCGCTCACATTGTCGATCATTTCGGTGTTGCTCGTTCAAATCGCTGAGGAAACGTACGCGATTCCGCTGTCATCGATCATTGAGACGGCGCTGGTGAAAAAAGAAGAGATTTTTTCCGCCCACAACCAGCCGGTCATCGATTTTCGCGGCAAAATTGTGCCGCTCGTCCGCCTGAAAGACGTCTTTGCTGTTCCCGGAGCGGCCGATGACGGAGATGCGGTGGCGGTCGTGATCGTCCGGAAAGGAGAAAAACTGGCGGCGCTGGCGGTTGACTCGTTTATCGGGCAGCAAGAAGTCGTGTTGAAATCGCTTGGAAACTATTTATCTTCCGTTTTTGCCATCTCGGGGGCGACGATTTTAGGAGACGGCCGAGTGGCGCTGATTATCGACTGCAACGCGCTCGTGAAGTAGGGGACGGCCGTGTCGGTGCGAGGGAGACTATAGTGTTGATCTGCCGTTTTCAGTGGCATGTCGAAAAAAAGGGGAGGATTGGATGACGGCCAGTGTGCAAGCAGACTGGAAAGTGATTGCGTTTCGCCTGAAAGATGAAGAATATGCTCTGCCGGTGCAGCATGTCCGTTCCATCGAGAAAATGCAGCCGATCACGCGCGTGCCGGGGACAGCCCATTATGTAAAAGGGGTCATCAACTTGCGCGGTGTTGTGACGCCGATCATCGATTTGCGCGAGCGGTTTGGATTTGCCCCCGAACCATATGGGGAGCAGACGCGGATCATTATCGCCGCTCTTGAAGATATGGAAGTCGGGCTTATCGTCGATGCTGCGAATGATGTCCTTGATCTGCCGACGGAAAGCATCGAACCGCCGCCAGAGGCCATTGGCTCCGTTGAGGCAAGTTACATCGACGGCGTGGCGAAAGTGGAGAATCGGCTCCTCATTTTGCTCGATTTGGCGAAAGTGCTCGACCGATAACCTGTAGAGAGGAGCATTGACCTTGGACGATATTCGCAACTTGACGGGGATGCATATTGACATTTTGCGCGAAATCGGCAACATTGGCGCCGGCAACGCGGCGACGGCTTTGTCGACGTTGCTGAACAAGAAAATTGAAATGGCGGTGCCGCGCGTTCAAATTGCGACGTTTGCCGAAATGATGGAATCAATCGGTGGACCGGAACAAGTAGTGGCGTGCGTCTATTTGCGCATCGAAGGAGAAGCGCCGGGAAACATGTTTTTCGTGCTGCCGCCGGAACAGGCTGAGCGGTTTGTCCGCCGGATGATTGGCGATGACTCATTTTCGTTTCAAGGAGAAGCCCATGAGCTTGGCTGCTCGGCGCTTCAGGAGCTCGGCAATATTTTAGCCGGTTCGTATTTGTCGGCATTGGCTGACTTTACGCGGCTCAACTTGCACCCGTCTGTGCCGGCATTGGCCATTGACATGATCGGAGCTGTGCTGTCGTTTGGGTTGCTTGAGCTGTCGCGCGTTGGCGATTACGCCATTTTGATTGACACAGCCATTTACGATGAACGGCGCCCGGACGAAAGCATCAACGGCCATTTCTTTCTTCTGCCTGACCCCGAGTCGTTTTCCACTATCTTTCGAGCACTAGGTGTGGATGGTCTATGAGCACAGCGCAGGCTGTCAAAATCGGCATTGCGGAAATGGAGGTCGTCATAGCGCCGAATGTCATCCGCACATGCGGGCTTGGGTCGTGCGTCGGCGTCGTCATTTACGATGCAGGCAAGGCGGTTGCCGGCATGGCGCATGTCATGCTTCCGCATTCCTCGATGGCGCGCGGCGGAGTCATCAATGCGGCTAAATACGCTGATACGGCGGTCGAGGCGCTCGTTCAGCTTGTCATTGCCGCTGGCGGGCGGAAAGGGATGCTGAAAGCGAAGCTGGCCGGCGGGGCGCAAATGTTTTCGTTTTCGACAGTTGGCGGCGATATGATGCGCATTGGCGCGCGCAATGTGGAGGAAGTGAAAAAGCAGCTCGAGCGGCTTCACATTCCGGTCGTCGCCGAAGATGTCGGGGGCCATAGCGGCCGCACGATCGAATTTAATCCGCAGACGGGCGTGCTCTCCATCCGCACCGCCGCTCAAGAAATCAAGGAAATATGACCGGGATGCGCCGTTTCCGCAAGGCAAGGGGGAGAATAATGGGAAGCGCGCTAAAAGGAGAAGAACGGAAATATTGGGATGAATGGATCCATGGCCGCGACCGTCGCGCGGCCGAGGAGCTGGTGCAGCGCTATATGCCGCTTGTTTTCTACCACGTGCAGCGGCTTTCGGCGACGCTGCCGAGCTCCGTGCCGAAGGATGAGCTCGTCAGCCTTGGACTCGTCGGCTTATACGATGCGTTGGAGAAATTTGATCCATCGCGTGATTTGAAGTTCGACACGTACGCCTCGTTCCGCATCCGCGGCGCCATCTTAGACGGTTTGCGCAAAGAAGACTGGCTGCCGCGCAGCATGCGCGATAAGGCCAAAAAAATTGAGGAAGCGATCGAGCGGCTTGAACAGCGGCACATGCGATCGGTGACGGCGAAAGAGATCGCCGCTGAGCTCGGGATGACGGAAGAGGAAGTGCAGGCGGCGGCGAGTGAAACGTTTTTTTCCCATTGGCTGCCGCTCGGGCAGACGACCGTCGACGAAGATGAAGGACTGCTTTCGGTTCGCGACGACCGCGCTCCGCTTCCCGAGGAGCAAATCGTTAAGCAGGAAATGATCGAAAAGCTGGCTGAAGCCATCGGACAGCTGAATGAAAAAGAGCAGCTCGTCATCAGTTTGTTTTACAAAGAGGAGCTGACGTTTACAGAAATCGGGAGCCTTTTGCATTTGTCGACATCAAGAATTTCGCAAATTCATGCGAAAGCGCTTTGGAAACTGCGCCGCTTCTTTGAAAAAGAGCCATGAGGGGAGAGAAAACGCGATGGACATCCAGCTTCCAGCGTTGCAAAGCGTCATGCCGAAAGCGCCCGACGCGGAAAGGCTTCAAACCTCAACGCAACAACATTCCTATGCCGTGCAGGCGCAAATGGCAGCTGCCGGCCAAAAGCGGGCGGAGCGTGCGCGTCGTCGGGTGACGGATAAACGAACGAGCGCCCGTCTTGAGCAGGAGGCGTCCCGTTTTGGAGGACACCCTTATAAAGGAAAAACGATCGACATTCAAGGATAGTGAACATCATGATGGCATTTTGGCTAACGATCAGTTTGCTGTTGCACGCCTTGTCGTTTTGGTTGATCATTGTGCTTTTCCTTCGCCTGTCGCGGCTTGGCGAGGCGGAGAGGCGGGCCGAGGAGCTCGAGGAAGCCATGACCGCTTATCTCGCTGCCTGGAAGGAAGAAAACGAGCGCTTTTTGGCTGAACTTGACTCGTTGCTTAATAGCGGCGCGGCTCCATTCGTTTCTGCACCGGAAACGAACGATGCGCCCAGTGGGCAACGGGGCGCGAACGGGAAAGAGACGGCGTCCATGCCGGGGGCAGGAGGCGGTGAAATCGGAGCGGGGTTCGAAAAGCGAACAGCGGAAGCAAAAAAGGGGGAAAACGAGCCGGCGGAGCGGGGAGAAACCGAAAAACGCGCCAAAACAAGCCGTCCAAGCGCCGCTCCGGGCTATTTCCCAGACATCGAAGCGGTCAAGGATGTGCTCGAACTTTCACACGCCCGACCGGCCGACGCGAGTGAGCTTGCTCGCCGCCTATATGCGGAAGGAGAGACAGTCGAGGAAATTGCCAAACAGCTCGGCAAAGGGAAAACGGAAGTCGAGCTATGGCTCAAATTTGCGCAAAAAACGAATCAATAGGCGAATAACAGCTTGATTTGCCGCTTGCAGTTGTGATATATTTTTTCATGGTGTGAATACACACGCCTGGTGATTTCAGCAACGGTGCTGGCAACGCCAGTCTTGCTGAAAGATGAGGCAGGCGGAGGACCAAAAACCACTAAGGAAACAGGAGGAGCATACATGTCGGTTATTTCGATGAAACAACTGCTTGAAGCTGGCGTCCACTTTGGACATCAGACGCGCCGTTGGAATCCGAAGATGAAAAAATACATTTTCACGGAGCGCAACGGCATCTATATCATCGACTTGCAAAAAACGGTGAAAAAAGTCGAGGAAGCCTACAACTTCGTTCGCGAATTGGCGGCGAATGGCGGCAAAATTTTGTTCGTCGGCACGAAAAAACAAGCGCAAGAGTCGGTGAAGGAAGAAGCGGAACGCTGCGGCATGTTTTATGTCAACCAACGCTGGCTCGGCGGCACGCTGACGAACTTCGCTACGATCCAAAAGCGGATCAAACGGCTGCGTGAAATTGAAAAAATGGAAGAAGATGGGATATTTGACGTTCTGCCGAAAAAAGAAGTCATTCGCTTGAAAAAAGAAAAAGAGCGTCTTGAGAAGTTTTTGGGCGGCATCAAAGACATGAAAGAGCTGCCGGATGCGTTGTTTGTCATTGACCCGCGCAAAGAGCGGATCGCGGTGGCGGAAGCGCGCAAGCTGAACATCCCGATCATCGGCATCGTCGACACGAACTGCGATCCGGATGAAATTGACTATGTCATTCCGGCCAACGACGACGCCATCCGCGCTGTTAAGCTGTTGACTTCGAAAATCGCCGACGCCGTGCTTGAGGCGAAACAAGGCGAAGAAGCGGCCGTCGCAGCAGAGTAACGATGCACAAGAAAGGTGATAAGAGGGGAAAGCCTTTTATCACCTTTTTTTGAGACAGAAATGAGCAACTTTTGGCTATACTAACGAATAAGGGCAAAACGGGAAGCCGCTGCCGGCACCGATACATATACGGGACAATGAGAAGGAGGATTTTTTTATGGCGATTACAGCACAAATGGTGAAAGAACTGCGCGAAAAAACAGGCGCAGGCATGATGGACTGCAAAAAGGCGCTCACCGAAACAAACGGTGACATGGAGAAAGCGATCGACTGGCTGCGCGAAAAAGGAATTGCCAAAGCGGCGAAAAAAGCGGACCGCATCGCGGCCGAAGGGATGGCGTACATCGCGGTGGAAGGCAATACCGCCGTCATTTTGGAAGTGAACTCGGAAACGGACTTCGTTGCGAAAAACGAAGCATTCCAAACGCTTGTCAAAGAGCTGGCCGCCCACTTGCTGAAACAAAAGCCGGCTTCGCTTGATGAAGCGCTCGGTCAAACGATGGACAACGGCTCGACCGTCCAAGACTACATCAACGAAGCGATCGCTAAAATTGGTGAAAAAATTACGCTTCGCCGCTTTGCCGTCGTCAATAAAGCGGACGGCGAAACGTTCGGTGCGTACTTGCACATGGGCGGGCGCATCGGCGTATTAACGTTATTAGCCGGCAATGCGAGCGAAGACGTCGCCAAAGATGTGGCCATGCACATTGCCGCACTTCATCCGAAATACGTCTCGCGCGACGACGTGCCGCAGGAAGAGATTGCGCATGAGCGTGAAGTGTTGAAGCAGCAAGCCTTAAACGAAGGCAAGCCGGAGAAAATCGTTGAAAAAATGGTCGAAGGCCGGCTGAACAAGTTTTACGAAGACGTCTGCCTGCTCGAGCAAGCGTTCGTGAAAAACCCGGATGTGACGGTGCGCCAATACGTCGAATCGAACGGAGCAACAGTCAAGCAGTTCATCCGTTACGAAGTCGGCGAAGGGCTCGAAAAACGCCAAGACAATTTTGCAGAAGAAGTCATGAGCCAAGTCAGAAAACAATGACGGACCGCAACAGGGAACACGCGCGTGTTCCCTGTTTTTCAAAGTGATTCGCATCATGGAGGTTGGACATGGAACAGCCAAAATACAAACGCGTCGTGTTAAAGTTGAGCGGGGAAGCGCTCGCCGGAAAGCAAGGGTTTGGCATTCAACCGGCGGTCATTCAGTCGATCGCCAAACAAGTGAAAGAAGTTGTTGAACTGGGCGTCGAGGTCGCCATCGTCGTCGGCGGCGGCAACATTTGGCGTGGAAAAACGGGAAGCGAAATGGGCATGGACCGGGCGACGGCTGATTACATGGGCATGTTGGCGACGGTGATGAATGCCCTCGCCTTGCAGGACAGCCTTGAGCAGCTCGGTGTGGAAACGCGGGTGCAAACATCGATTGAAATGCGGCAAGTGGCCGAACCGTACATTCGCCGCCGGGCGATTCGCCATCTTGAGAAAAAACGAGTTGTCATTTTCGCCGCCGGCACAGGCAACCCGTACTTTTCGACCGATACGACCGCGGCGCTCAGGGCGGCGGAAATCGAGGCGGACGTCATTTTAATGGCGAAAAACAACGTCGATGGCGTCTACAGCGCCGACCCGAACGTCGACGCCAATGCGGTCAAATACGATGAGCTGTCGTACTTGGACGTCATTAAGCAAGGGCTCGGCGTCATGGATTCGACTGCTTCCTCGCTTTGCATGGACAACAACATTCCGCTCATCGTCTTCTCGATTATGGAAGAAGGCAATATTAAACGCGCTGTGTTAGGTGAAAACATCGGAACGATCGTAAGGGGGAAATAATGATGGCAAAGCAAGTGATCCAACAGGCGAAAGAAAAGATGGATAAAGCGGTGCAAGCGTTCACCCGCGAGCTGGCAAGCATTCGCGCCGGACGGGCGAACGCAGGGCTGCTTGAGAAAGTAACCGTTGACTATTACGGCGTGCCGACGCCAATCAACCAACTGGCCTCCATCAGCGTGCCGGAAGCGCGGCTGCTTGTCATTCAGCCGTACGACAAATCGGCCATTAAAGAAATGGAAAAAGCGATTTTAGCATCGGATTTAGGGCTGACGCCATCGAATGATGGATCCGTCATTCGTCTTGTCATTCCGCCGCTCACCGAGGAACGGCGCCGCGAGCTCGCGAAGCTTGTCAAAAAGTATTCAGAAGACGCGAAAGTCGCGGTGCGCAACATCCGCCGCGATGCGAACGATGAATTGAAAAAGCTCGAGAAAAACGGCGAGATTACGGAAGATGAGCTCCGCAGCTACACGGACGAAGTGCAAAAGCTGACCGATGACCACATCGCCAAAATTGACGCCATCACAAAAGAAAAAGAAAAAGAAGTGATGGAAGTATAGGCAAAACGATGCAAACCCTCTATGTTGATGGAGGGTTTTTTTGCTATAATGGAAAGGCAAAACACGATCCCGGAGGACTCGTATGTTCAATAAAATGCGAAAAACAAAAGAGAAAGACGTCCCGGTGACGAAAGAAGAGGTGCTCAGGCATCCGATGCCGAACCACGTCGCCATCATTATGGACGGAAACGGGAGATGGGCGAAAAAGCGGGCGCTGCCGAGGGCGGCCGGCCATTACGAAGGCATGCAAGTTGTGCGCAAAATCACTCGTTTTGCGAATGAGCTGGGGATTCAGATTTTGTCGCTTTACGCGTTTTCGACAGAAAACTGGAAACGTCCGAAAAGTGAAGTCGATTATTTGATGAAGCTGCCGGAACAGTTTTTGACGACGTTTCTTCCCGAGCTCGTCGCCGAAAATGTCAAAGTCCAAGTGATCGGTCATACGGAGGCGCTGCCCGATCATACGCGCCGGGCGGTCGAGAAAGCCGTGAAGGAAACAAGCGGCAACACCGGCCTTGTGTTAAACTTTGCCCTTAATTATGGAAGCCGGGCGGAAATCGCTGCCGCCGTAAAGCAGATCGCCAAAGACGTCGAACGCGGGATGCTCGCGCCGGAAGACATCACCGAGCCGCTCATTTCCTCGTACTTGATGACGAGCGGGCTCGCTGACCCTGACTTGCTCATCCGTACGAGCGGGGAGATTCGCTTGAGCAATTTCATGCTTTGGCAGTTGGCGTATACGGAACTTTGGTTTACGGATGTCTTATGGCCGGATTTTACGGAGCAACATTTCTTAGAGGCGATTGCCGCTTACCAGCGGCGCGACCGCCGATTTGGAGGAGTGTCAGCGCGATGAAGCAGCGAATCATCACCGGAGTCATAGCGGCGGCGCTCTTTTTGCCGATTGTTATTTTTGGCGGATTTCCGTTTATAATAGTAACATATATATTGGCCACGATTGGGCTGTTTGAATTGTTGCGGATGAAAGGGATGCACCCGTTGTCGTTTGTCGGGGCGGCTGGATTGATCGCCCTTTGGCTGTTGCTCGTTCCCGCCCGTTACGGCGGCGAGTGGTTGGCGTCTGGGACCGCCAAATTTGGCGTGCTCGCCGCTTTGGCTTTTTTGTTGCTTGTCGGTACGGTCGTGACGAAAAATGCGCTCTCGTTCGATGAGGCGGCGTTTGTCGTTTTGGCGGTCGTCTATGTCGGCGTAGGGTTTTTCTGTTTCGGCGCTGTTCGTTTGGTTGGGTTCGTGTACTTCGTTTATGCCTTGTTTGTCATTTGGGCGACTGACATTGGGGCGTATTTCTTTGGCCGCGCGTTTGGCCGGCGCAAGCTATGGCCGGAGATCAGCCCAAAAAAAACAGTGGAAGGCGCCATCGGCGGCATCGCTTCCGCGGCTGTTGTCGCCGCGATTTACGAGTGGGCGGCGGCGCCGTTTGGCAGTTTGGCGGCCGCGCTTGGCGTCGCGCTGCTGCTGTCGGTGTTCGGTCAGCTCGGCGATTTGATCGAATCGGCATTTAAGCGCCATTACGGCGTCAAAGATTCCGGGGCGATTTTGCCGGGACATGGCGGCATTTTAGACCGGTTTGACAGCTTGCTGTTCGTGCTGCCGATATTGTACATATTGCTTGAAATCGCACGATAAGCGGGTGAGGAGTGAAACGATTGAAATATATTAGTATATTAGGGGCGAGCGGATCGATCGGCACACAGACGCTCGATGTCATCCGCGCCCATCCGGACGAATTCCGCTTGGCCGCCGCATCGGTCGGGAAAAATATCGAGGCGGCGAGGCGGCTGATCGCTGAATTTTCCCCAAGTCTTGTCGCCGTCGCTGACCGTGATGCGTATAAAGTTCTTTATCGCGAGTACCGCGGGCGGACGACGATCGTGTACGGAGAGGAAGGATTGATTGAAGCAGCCGTTTGCCCACAAGCCGATGTTGTCGTCACCGCTGTCGTCGGCAGCGTCGGCCTTGTGCCGACGCTGAAGGCGATTGAAGCGGGAAAAGCGATCGCCCTCGCCAACAAAGAGACGCTCGTTGTCGCCGGACATCTCGTCATGGCTGCAGCCAAGCGGCGCGGTGTGCCGCTGTTGCCAGTTGACAGTGAACATTCCGCCATTTTTCAATGTCTGCAAGGGGAAAGGATGGAACACGTTGACAAACTCATTCTGACCGCATCCGGCGGCAGCTTCCGCGACAAGACGCGCCGAGAGCTCGCTCATGTGACGGTTGAGGAGGCGCTTTGCCATCCGAACTGGTCGATGGGGGCAAAAATTACGATTGATTCGGCGACCATGATGAATAAAGGATTTGAGGTCATTGAGGCTCATTGGCTGTTCGGGCTGCCGTATGAGCGGATTGAGGTTGTTTTGCATCGAGAAAGCATCATCCATTCGCTCGTTCAGTTCCGTGACACAAGTGTATTGGCGCAGCTTGGAACGCCGGATATGCGCGTTCCGATCCAATATGCGCTTGCGTATCCAAAGCGGTTGCCGCTCCCATCCGCCAAGCCGCTTGATTTCATCTCGCTTGGGGCGCTCCATTTCGCCCCGGTTGATTTCGACCGCTATCGCTGTTTGCGTCTCGCCTATGAGGCTGGCAAGCGCGGCGGCTCGCTGCCGACGGTGTTGAATGCGGCCAATGAGGAGGCGGTGGCGGCGTTTTTAGCCGGGCGCATACCGTTTTTGGCCATCGAGGAGTGGATTGAACGCGCGCTCGAGCGCCATCGGCCAGTGAGCAATCCGCAGCTTGAGGACATTCGTGAAATCGATGCGGACGCGCGCGCCTACGTCCGCTCACTACTATCATAAAGGTGGTTGAAACGTTGGAATCGATCATTTCATTTATCGTCGTCTTTGGTGCCCTCGTCTTTTTTCACGAGCTCGGCCACTTGCTGCTAGCAAAACGGGCCGGCATTTTGTGCCGCGAATTTGCCATCGGCTTCGGGCCGAAAGTGTTTTCGTTCAAGAAAAACGAAACGGTGTACACGATCCGCCTGCTCCCGCTTGGCGGCTTCGTCCGCATGGCCGGTGAAGACCCGGAGACGATTGAATTGAAGCGTGGGCAAGTCGTCGGTCTTTTGCTTGATGAGAGCGGCCAAGTGGAAAAAATCGTCCTCAACCATAAGGACGATTATCTGAATATCCGCGTAGTGGAAGTGGAAGAGGCCGATTTAGAGCATGGCATGTATGTGACCGGCTATACGGACGGCGAGCGGTTCGAGCGGTTTACGGTCAAGGAGCCGGCGTTTTTCGTCGTCGACCGCCAAGAGATTCAAATTGCTCCGTACCATCGCCAATTTGCGGCAAAAACGCTCGGGCAGCGAACGATGACGATTTTGGCCGGACCGCTCGCCAACTTTCTCTTGTCGCTCGTTGTCTTTATCATCATCGGTCTTTTGCAAGGCTATCCGGTCGACAAGCCGGTGATCGGCGAGCTGACGCCGGAAGGAGCGGCGCGCGCCGCCGGCTTGAAGCAAGGGGATAAAGTGATCGCCATTAACGGCGAACGGATGGAAACATGGACGGAAATCGTCAACACGATTCGCGCCCATCCGGGAGAACCGCTTCAGTTTCAAATTGAGCGGAATGGGAAAGAACGGAGTGTGACGGTCACTCCGGAGGCGAAAACGGTGCAAGGGGAGACGATCGGCTTGATCGGCGTCTATCAGCCGATGGAAAAATCGGTGTTGGGCTCGATCAAGCAGGGGCTGGTTGAGACGTATTACTGGACGCGGGAAATTGTAACGGGGCTCGGCCAATTGATCACCGGCCAGTTTCAGCTTGACATGCTGTCCGGACCGGTCGGCATCGCTGTATCGACCGGCAAAGTGGCGGAGTCTGGGATCTACTACTTGATGAAATGGGGCGCGATTTTAAGCATCAACCTGGGGATTGTCAACTTGTTGCCATTGCCGGCGCTAGACGGCGGGCGGCTCCTCTTTTTCGCCATTGAAGCGGTGCGCGGCAAGCCGGTCGACCGGCAAAAAGAAGGAATGGTTCATTTTATCGGCTTTGCCTTGCTGATGTTGCTGATGCTTGTGGTGACATGGAATGACATTCAAAAATTTTTCCTATAGAGAGAAAACGAGGTGGCTAATGGATGAGACAAAGTCAAGCATTTATTCCGACGTTGCGTGAAGTGCCGGCGGATGCGGAAGTGAAAAGCCATCAGCTCCTGCTGCGGGCCGGCTTCATTCGTCAAAGCGCAAGCGGCGTCTATACGTTTTTGCCGCTTGGGCAGCGTGTTTTGCAAAAAGTGGAAGCCATCATTCGCGAGGAAATGAACCGAATTGGAGCGATGGAGCTCTTCATGCCGGCCTTGCAGCCAGCTGAGCTTTGGCAGCAGTCCGGCCGCTGGTACTCGTACGGGCCGGAACTGATGCGCTTAAAAGACCGGCACGAGCGCGATTTCGCCCTCGGGCCGACGCATGAGGAAATGATCACGGCGATCGTCCGCGACGAAGTGAAAACGTACAAGCGGCTGCCGCTTGTCTTGTACCAAATCCAAACGAAATTCCGCGATGAAAAGCGTCCGCGTTTTGGGCTGTTGCGCGGCCGCGAGTTCATGATGAAAGACGCCTACTCGTTCCATACGTCGAAAGAAAGCTTGGATGAAACGTACAACAACATGTATGAGGCGTATGCGAACATTTTCCGCCGCTGCGGATTGAACTTCCGCGCCGTCATCGCCGACTCGGGGGCGATTGGCGGCAAAGATACGCATGAGTTTATGGTGTTATCTGACATCGGCGAAGATACGATCGCCTACTCCGATGCGTCTGACTATGCCGCCAACATCGAGATGGCGCCGGTCGTGGCCACGTACGAAAAAAGCGATGAGCCGCCAGCCGAATTGAAAAAAGTGGCGACGCCGGGGCAAAAAACGATCAATGAAGTCACGTCCTATTTGCAAGTCTCGCCGGAGCGTTGCATTAAATCGCTCTTGTTCAATGTGGACGGCCGCTATGTGCTCGTTCTCGTCCGCGGCGATCATGAAGCGAACGAGGTGAAGGTGAAAAACGCACTCGACGCGACGGTCGTCGAATTGGCGACGCCGGAAGAAACGGAGCGGGTGATGAACGCTCCAATCGGTTCGCTCGGCCCGATCGGCGTCAGCGAAGACGTCACGGTGATCGCGGACCATGCTGTCGCCGCCATCACGAACGGCGTCTGCGGCGCGAACGAGGAAGGATACCATTACATCGGAGTCAACCCGGGCCGCGATTTTGCCGTCAGTCAATACGCCGATTTGCGCTTCGTAAAAGAAGGCGACCCGTCGCCGGATGGCAAAGGGACGATCCGCTTTGCCCGCGGCATTGAAGTCGGGCATGTGTTTAAGCTGGGGACAAAATACAGCGAAGCGATGAACGCCGTCTATTTGGATGAAAACGGCCAAACGCAGACGATGATCATGGGTTGCTACGGCATCGGCGTATCAAGATTGGTGGCCGCAATCGCCGAACAGTTTGCTGACGAACACGGGCTTGTGTGGCCGGCTTCGGTCGCACCGTTTCACATCCATTTGCTTACAGCGAACGCAAAAAGCGATGAACAGCGCGCGTTGGCGGAAGAGTGGTATGAAAAGCTCGGACAGGCTGGGTTTGAAGTGTTGTATGACGACCGCCCCGAACGGGCCGGAGTGAAGTTTGCCGACAGCGATTTGATCGGCATTCCGCTCCGCGTCACCGTCGGCAAGCGAGCGGGCGAAGGCGTTGTGGAAGTAAAAGTGCGGAAAACGGGCGAGACGTTCGATGTGCCGGTCAGCGAGCTTGTCGACACTGCGCGCCGTCTCCTTCAATCATGAGTGCCGGCGCTTTCGAAAAAGAATTCTGTCTTTTTCGCCGGCGCTTTTGTTATGGTATGATATAGAAAGAGAATGATGTTGAGAGGGGAACAAACGGACGTCATGGTGACAAAAGAGCAAAAAGAGCGGTTTCTCATCCTGCTTGAGCAGCTGAAGATGACGTCGGACGAATGGATGCCGCATTTTCGTGAGGCAGCCATTCGCAAAGTCGTGATCGATAAAGAGGAGAAAAGCTGGCATTTTTATTTTCAGTTCGACAACGTGCTGCCGGTTCATGTATACAAAACGTTTGCCGATCGGCTGCAGACGGCGTTCCGCCATATCGCCGCCGTCCGCCATACGATGGAGGTCGAAGCGCCGCGCGTAACTGAGGCGGATGTGCAGGCGTATTGGCCGCTTTGCCTTGCCGAGCTGCAAGAAGGCATGTCGCCGCTTGTCGATTGGCTCAGCCGGCAGACGCCTGAGCTGAAAGGAAACAAGCTGCTTGTCGTTGCCCGCCATGAAGCGGAAGCGCTGGCGATCAAACGGCGGTTCGCCAAAAAAATCGCTGATGTGTACGCTTCGTTTGGGTTTCCCCCCCTTCAGCTTGACGTCAGCGTCGAGCCGTCCAAGCAAGAAATGGAACAGTTTTTGGCGCAAAAACAGCAAGAGGACGAAGAGCGAGCGCTTGCTGTACTGACCGATTTAGCGAGGGAAGAAGAAAAGGCCGCGTCTGCGCCGCCGTCCGGTCCGCTTGTCATCGGCTATCCGATCCGCGACGAGGAGCCGGTGCGGCGGCTTGAAACGATCGTCGAAGAAGAGCGGCGCGTCGTGGTGCAAGGCTATGTATTTGACGTCGAAGTGAGCGAATTAAAAAGCGGCCGCACGCTGTTGACCATGAAAATCACCGATTACACGAACTCGATTTTAGTCAAAATGTTTTCGCGCGACAAAGAGGACGCCGAGCTCATGAGCGGCGTCAAAAAAGGCATGTGGGTGAAAGTGCGCGGCAGCGTGCAAAACGATACGTTCGTCCGTGATTTGGTCATCATCGCCAACGATTTGAACGAAATCGCCGCAAACGAACGGCAAGATACGGCGCCGGAAGGGGAAAAGAGGGTCGAGCTCCATTTGCATACCCCGATGAGCCAAATGGACGCGGTCACCTCGGTGACAAAACTCATTGAGCAAGCGAAAAAATGGGGGCATCCGGCGATCGCCGTCACCGACCATGCCGTTGTTCAGTCGTTTCCGGAGGCCTACAGCGCGGCGAAAAAACACGGCATGAAGGTCATTTACGGCCTTGAGGCGAACATCGTCGACGATGGCGTGCCGATCGCCTACAATGAAACGCACCGCCGTCTTTCGGAGGAAACGTACGTCGTCTTTGACGTCGAGACGACGGGCCTGTCGGCTGTGTACAATACGATCATTGAGCTGGCGGCGGTGAAAGTGAAAGACGGCGAGATCATCGACCGGTTCATGTCGTTTGCCAACCCTGGACATCCGTTGTCAGTGACAACGATGGAGCTGACTGGGATCACCGATGAGATGGTGAAAGACGCCCCGAAGCCGGACGAGGTGCTAGCCCGTTTTGTTGACTGGGCCGGCGATGCGACGCTTGTTGCCCACAACGCCAGCTTTGACATCGGTTTTTTAAACGCGGGCCTCGCTCGCATGGGGCGCGGCAAAATCGCGAATCCAGTCATCGATACGCTCGAGCTGGCCCGTTTTTTATACCCGGATTTGAAAAACCATCGGCTCAATACATTGTGCAAAAAATTTGACATTGAATTGACGCAGCATCACCGCGCCATCTACGACGCGGAGGCGACCGGGCATTTGCTTATGCGGCTGTTGAAGGAAGCGGAAGAGCGCGGCATACTGTTTCATGACGAATTAAACAGCCGCACGCACAGCGAAGCGTCCTATCGGCTTGCGCGCCCGTTCCATGTGACGCTGTTGGCGCAAAACGAGACTGGATTGAAAAATTTGTTCAAGCTTGTGTCATTGTCGCACATTCAATATTTTCACCGTGTGCCGCGCATCCCGCGCTCCGTGCTCGTCAAGCACCGCGACGGCCTGCTTGTCGGCTCGGGCTGCGACAAAGGAGAGCTGTTTGACAACTTGATCCAAAAGGCGCCGGAAGAAGTCGAAGACATCGCCCGTTTTTACGATTTTCTTGAAGTGCATCCGCCGGACGTGTACAAGCCGCTCATCGAGATGGATTATGTGAAAGACGAAGAGATGATCAAAAACATCATCCGCAGCATCGTCGCCCTTGGTGAGAAGCTTGACATCCCGGTTGTCGCCACTGGCAACGTCCATTACTTGAACCCAGAAGATAAAATTTACCGGAAAATCTTAATCCATTCGCAAGGCGGGGCGAATCCGCTCAACCGCCATGAACTGCCGGATGTATATTTCCGTACGACGAATGAAATGCTTGACTGCTTCTCGTTTTTAGGGCCGGAAAAAGCGAAGGAAATCGTCGTTGACAACACGCAAAAAATCGCTTCGTTAATCGGCGATGTCAAGCCGATCAAAGATGAGCTGTATACGCCGCGCATTGAAGGGGCGGACGAGGAAATCAGGGAAATGAGCTACCGGCGGGCGAAGGAAATTTACGGCGACCCGTTGCCGAAACTTGTTGAAGAGCGGCTTGAGAAGGAGCTAAAAAGCATCATCGGCCATGGCTTTGCGGTCATTTATTTGATCTCGCACAAGCTTGTGAAAAAATCGCTCGATGACGGCTACCTTGTCGGGTCGCGCGGATCGGTCGGCTCGTCGTTTGTCGCGACGATGACGGAAATCACCGAGGTCAATCCGCTGCCGCCGCATTACGTTTGCCCGAACTGCAAGCATTCGGAGTTCTTTAACGACGGTTCAGTCGGCTCAGGGTTTGATTTGCCGGATAAAAACTGCCCGCGATGTGGGACGAAATACAAGAAAGACGGGCACGACATCCCGTTTGAGACGTTTCTCGGCTTTAAAGGCGACAAAGTGCCGGATATCGACTTGAACTTTTCCGGCGAATACCAGCCGCGCGCCCACAACTATACGAAAGTGCTGTTTGGCGAAGACAACGTCTACCGCGCCGGGACGATTGGCACGGTCGCTGACAAAACGGCGTACGGATTTGTCAAAGCGTATGCGAGCGACCATAACTTAGAGCTGCGCGGCGCGGAAATCGACCGGCTCGCGGCTGGCTGCACCGGGGTGAAGCGGACGACCGGGCAGCATCCGGGCGGCATCATCGTCGTCCCGGATTATATGGAAATTTACGATTTTACGCCGATTCAATATCCGGCCGATGACACGTCCTCTGAATGGCGGACGACTCATTTCGACTTCCATTCGATCCACGACAATTTGTTGAAGCTCGATATTCTCGGGCACGACGATCCGACGGTCATTCGCATGCTGCAAGATTTAAGCGGCATCGATCCGAAAACGATCCCGACCGACGACCCGGATGTGATGGGCATTTTCAGCAGCACCGAGCCGCTTGGCGTTACGCCGGAGCAAATCATGTGCAATGTCGGCACGATCGGCATTCCGGAGTTTGGCACGCGCTTCGTTCGGCAAATGTTGGAAGAGACAAGGCCAAAAACGTTTTCCGAACTCGTGCAAATTTCCGGCTTGTCGCACGGCACCGATGTGTGGCTCGGCAACGCGCAAGAGCTCATTCAAAACGGCACGTGTACGTTATCGGAAGTCATCGGCTGCCGCGACGACATTATGGTCTATTTGATTTACCGCGGGCTCGAGCCGTCGCTCGCTTTTAAAATCATGGAATCCGTGCGCAAAGGAAAAGGCTTAACGCCGGAGTTTGAAGCAGAAATGCGCAAACATGATGTGCCGGAGTGGTACATCGATTCATGCAAAAAAATCAAGTACATGTTCCCGAAAGCGCACGCCGCCGCCTACGTGTTAATGGCGGTGCGCATCGCCTACTTTAAGGTGCACCATCCGCTTTTGTATTACGCGTCGTACTTTACGGTGCGGGCGGAGGACTTTGACCTTGACGCCATGATCAAAGGATCAGCCGCCATTCGCAAGCGGATTGAGGAAATCAACGCCAAAGGCATTCAGGCGACGGCGAAAGAAAAAAGCTTGCTCACGGTTCTTGAGGTGGCCTTAGAGATGTGCGAGCGCGGCTTTTCCTTTAAAAATATCGATTTGTACCGCTCGCAGGCGACGGAATTCGTCATTGACGGCAATTCTCTCATTCCGCCGTTCAACGCCATTCCGGGGCTTGGGACGAACGTGGCGCAGGCGATCGTGCGCGCCCGCGAGGAAGGCGAGTTTTTGTCGAAGGAGGATTTGCAACAGCGCGGCAAATTGTCGAAAACGCTGCTCGAGTATCTAGAAAGCCGCGGCTGCCTTGACTCGCTTCCAGACCATAACCAGCTGTCGCTGTTTTAGTGGAAACGCCGCCGCTGAAGGAAGCGGACAGCGCTCTTTCGCCCGAGCGGCAGTTTCCCGTTGCAATATATTTCCCAATGTGTTATAGTTTTAGTGGAATTGGCAAAGATAATGGCAAGCAGAGAGTGGGGAAACCCACTCTTTCGTCTTGAATGGGCACCCATCTCTCGTTCATTCCCCGCCTTGTGCAGGGGATTTTCTCATTATGCCACGCATGCACGTTTGCTCGGTAAGGAGGAACACAATGAGCAAAAAGGTGACAGAAACGGTCGAACAACTCGTCACACCGATCTTAGACGAAATGGGGCTTGAACTCGTCGATATTGAATATGTGAAGGAAGGGAAAAATTGGTTTTTGCGCGTCTTCATTGACTCTGACGATGGCGTCGATATTGAACAATGCGGTGCTGTCAGCGAAAAATTGAGCGAAAAGCTCGATGAAGTCGATCCGATTCCGCATAACTATTTTTTGGAAGTATCATCGCCCGGAGCGGAGCGGCCGCTGAAAAAGGCAAAAGATTTTGCCAAGGCCATTGGGAAACATGTATATATCAAAACGTATGAGCCCATTGAAGGAGAAAAGCAGTTTGAAGGCGAACTAACCGCTTTTGACGGAACGACCGTGACGCTGTTGGTCAAAGACCGCGGACGGCAAAAAACGGTCGCCATTCCGTATGAAAAAGTGGCAAGCGCCCGATTAGCCGTCATTTTTTTCTAATCGCAAAAGGGGGATTTTTGTTGCATGAACACGCAATTGCTTGAGGCGTTAGCCGATCTGATGCGGGAAAAAGGCATCAGCAAAGAAGTCGTGATGGAAGCGATCGAAGCGGCGATCGTTTCGGCGTATAAACGCAATTTCGGGCAGGCGCAAAACGTGCGCGTCGATCTCAATATGGACACCGGCACGATCCGCGTGTTCGCGCGCAAAGATGTCGTCGAAGAGGTGGCCGATCCGCGCCTTGAAATTTCGCTTGAGGAGGCGCAGCGGATCAATCCGAATTATCAAATCGGCGACGTCGTCGAGCTCGAAGTGACGCCGCGCGATTTCGGGCGCATCGCCGCACAGACGGCGAAGCAAGTCGTCACCCAGCGCGTGCGCGAGGCAGAGCGGAGCATCATCTACGCCGAATTTGTCGACCGTGAAGAGGACATTATGACCGGCATCGTTCAGCGCGTCGACCCGCGCTTTGTCTACGTCAGCCTCGGCAAGGCGGAGGCGCTCCTGCCGGCAAACGAACAAATGCCGAATGAAACATATAAGCCGCACGACCGGTTGAAAGTATACATTACGAAAGTGGAAAAAACGACAAAAGGGCCGCAAATTTTCGTCTCCCGCACCCACCCGGGACTGTTGAAACGGCTGTTTGAGCTCGAAGTGCCGGAAATTTACGACGGAACGGTCGAGATTAAATCGATCGCCCGCGAAGCCGGCGACCGTTCGAAAATTTCCGTCCACTCCGACAACCCGGAAGTCGATCCGGTCGGCGCATGCGTCGGACCGAGAGGGCAACGCGTGCAGGCCATTGTTGATGAGCTGAACGGAGAAAAAATCGATATCGTCCGCTGGTCGGCCGATCCGGTGGAGTTTGTCGCCAACGCGTTAAGCCCGGCGAAAGTGTTGCGCGTCATTGTCAACGAGGAGCAAAAGGCGACGACGGTCATCGTTCCGGACTATCAGCTGTCGCTCGCCATCGGCAAACGCGGGCAAAACGCGCGGCTGGCGGCGAAATTGACCGGCTGGAAAATTGATATTAAAAGCGAATCGGAAGCGCGGGAGATGGGCATTGATCCGCATGCGCCATCCACTTCGCTTGATTTCAGCGATGCGGCGGCCGATAATGAAAATAGCGAAGAAAACGGCCCATCGTTTGATCAATCGGCGGAAATCGAGTGAGGGGGAATGAAAAATGGCAGCGCAAAAGAAAATTCCGTTGCGCAAATGCGTCGTCACTGGAGAGATGAAGCCGAAACGGGAGATGGTGCGCATCGTCCGCTCGAAAGAGGGGGAAGTGTCGATCGACCCAACCGGCAAAAAGGCGGGGCGCGGCGCGTATATTACCCTTGATCCGGAATGCATTTTGCAGGCGAAAAAGAAAAACATTTTGGCCCGCCATTTAAAAGCAGACATCGATGATGCGATTTATGACGAATTGCTCGCCTTGGCGGAAAAGGAGAAACAGGCCGGACATGAAGCATAACCGTTGGGCATCGCTGCTTGGATTGGCGCAGCGGGCGGGCAAAGTCGTCTCCGGCGAGGAGCTTGTCGTCAAAGAAGTGCAGCGGGGTCGGGCGCGGCTCGTCTTGCTTTCGCAAGACGCATCGGTCAACACCGAAAAAAAAGTGACGGACAAATGCACGTTTTATGGCGTCCCGCTTTGCAAAGTGCCGGACCGGTATGTGCTTGGCGGCGCGATCGGCAAGGACGCCCGCGTCGTTGTCGCTGTCATCGACGAAGGGTTTGCGCGCCAATTGCAAACGATGCTCGACTGATCTTAATGGGGGTGAATGTATGTCGAAAATGCGTGTGTATGAATACGCGAAAAAACAGAACGTTCCAAGCAAGGACGTCATTCATAAATTGAAAGAAATGAACATTGAAGTGAACAACCATATGGCGATGCTGGAGGCTGATGTCGTCGAAAAACTCGACCATCAATATCGCCCGAACACCGGGAAAAAAGAAGAGAAAAAAGCGGAAAAGAAAACGGAGAAGCCGAAACGGCCGACGCCGGCGAAAGCGGCCGATTTTGCTGATGAGGAAATGTTTGACGACAGCAAAGAAGAGGCGAAAATGAAACCGGCGAAGAAAAAGGGAGCGCCAAAAGGGAAGGAAACGAAAAAAACCGAGGCGCAACAGCAAGAAAAGAAACTGCTCCAAGCGGCGAAAAAGAAAGGAAAAGGGCCGGCGAAAGGGAAAAAGCAGGCAGCACCAGCCGCCAAACAAGCGCCGCAGCCGGCGAAAAAAGAAAAAGAGCTGCCGAAAAAAATTACGTTTGAAGGCTCGCTTACCGTGGCCGAACTGGCGAAAAAGCTTGGCCGCGAACCGTCGGAAATTATTAAGAAGCTGTTTATGCTCGGCGTGATGGCGACAATCAACCAAGATTTAGACAAAGACGCCATCGAGCTCATCTGCTCGGATTACGGCGTTGAAGTCGAAGAAAAAGTGACGATCGATGAGACGAACTTTGAAGCGATCGAAATTGTCGATGCGCCGGAAGATTTGGTTGAACGGCCGCCGGTCGTGACGATCATGGGGCACGTCGACCACGGGAAAACGACGTTGCTTGATGCGATCCGCCACTCCAAAGTGACGGAGCAAGAAGCCGGCGGTATTACGCAACACATCGGTGCGTATCAAGTGACGGTCAATGACAAAAAAATTACGTTCCTCGATACGCCGGGGCATGAAGCGTTTACAACGATGCGGGCGCGCGGCGCGCAAGTGACCGATATCGTCATTCTTGTCGTTGCCGCGGATGACGGGGTGATGCCGCAGACGGTGGAAGCGATCAACCACGCCAAGGCGGCAAACGTGCCGATTATTGTCGCCATCAACAAAATCGATAAGCCGGAAGCGAACCCGGACCGCGTCATGCAAGAATTGATGGAATACAACCTCGTTCCGGAGGAATGGGGCGGCGATACGATTTTCTGCAAGTTGTCGGCGAAAACGAAAGAGGGCCTTGATCATCTTTTGGAAATGATTTTGCTTGTCAGTGAGATGGAAGAATTAAAAGCCAACCCGAACCGGCGTGCGGTCGGTACGGTGATCGAAGCGAAGCTTGATAAAGGGCGTGGCCCGGTGGCAACGCTTTTGATTCAAGCGGGAACGTTGCGTGTCGGCGATCCGATTGTCGTCGGCACAACATACGGGCGCGTGCGCGCGATGGTGAACGACAGCGGCCGGCGCGTCAAAGAGGCGACTCCGTCCATGCCAGTCGAAATTACGGGGCTGCATGAAGTGCCGCAAGCCGGCGACCGCTTCATGGTGTTTGAGGATGAGAAAAAGGCGCGGCAAATCGCGGAGGCGCGGGCGCAGCGGCAGCTGCAGGAGCAGCGAAGCGCCAAAACGCGCGTCAGCTTGGATGATTTGTTTGAACAAATTAAGCAAGGCGAAATGAAAGAGCTGAATTTGATCGTCAAAGCCGATGTTCAAGGATCGGTTGAGGCGCTTGTCGCCGCCTTGCAAAAAATCGATGTGGAAGGCGTGCGGGTGAAAATCATCCACGCGGCTGTCGGCGCCATCACCGAATCGGATATTTCGCTGGCGACGGCATCGAACGCCATCGTCATTGGATTTAACGTCCGTCCGGATGCAAACGCAAAGCGCGCCGCTGAATCGGAAAAAGTCGACATCCGCCTCCATCGCATCATTTACAATGTCATCGAGGAAATTGAAGCGGCGATGAAAGGGATGCTCGATCCGGAGTACGAAGAGAAAGTGATCGGTCAGGCGGAAGTGCGGCAAACGTTCAAAGTATCGAAAGTCGGCACGATCGCCGGTTGCTATGTCACGGACGGCAAAATTACCCGCGACAGCAAGGTGCGCCTCATTCGCCAAGGCATCGTCGTCTACGAAGGGGAAATCGATTCGCTCAAGCGGTATAAAGACGATGTGCGCGAAGTGGCGCAAGGGTATGAATGCGGGTTGACGATCAAAAACTTCAATGATATCAAAGAAGGAGATGTCATCGAAGCATACATCATGCAGGAAGTGGCCCGGGCATGATCGGCTTCGCCGCGTGCGAATGCATCATCTACAACGCCCGCTCTCTCAAGGATAAACGGGCCGTCCTGCAGCGGGTCATGACAAGAATCCGGCAAAAATATAACGTCTCTGTGGCCGAAATTGATCATCAAGACGCATGGCAGCGGGCCAAAATCGGCCTTGTTGCCATTACGTCCAGCCGCCGGGCGACCGAACGGGAGCTCGAGCGGGCGCTTGCTTTGATCGACTCGTTCCCTGAGCTGGAGCGGGCGGCCACATCATTCGAGTGGTTGTAACCGAGGTGATGGGTGATGAATATACGGGCAACTCGCGTTGGCGAGCAAATGAAAAAAGAGTTGAGCGACATCATCAGCCGCAGGCTGAAAGACCCGCGCATCGGCTTTGTCACGGTGACCGATGTGCGGGTCACCGGTGATTTGCAGCAGGCGAAAGTGTACATCAGCATCCTTGGCGATGACAAGCAGCGGGAAGAGACGTTGAAGGCGCTCGAGAAAGCGAAAGGGTTTATCCGTTCGGAAATCGGGCAGCGCATCCGCCTTCGCAAGACGCCGGAAATTTTCTTTGAAATCGATGAAACGATGGAATACGGCAGCCGCATCGAACAGCTGATCCGGCAAATTTCAAGCGATGACCACCCGGCGAAAGAGGCGGATGGGGAGCCGAACAATGGATAGACGAACCGTCTATCCATTTCCATTCATGATCATGGAAACGGAAAGGGTGCGTCGATGGACGGGGTATTGCTGCTGAATAAACCGAAAGGGATGACGTCTCACGACTGCGTGGCCAAAGTGCGCCGTCTGCTTGGCGTAAAAAAAGCGGGACACACCGGCACGCTTGACCCAAACGTGTCCGGTGTGCTGCCCATTTGCCTTGGCAAGGCGACGCGCATCGCCGAGTTTTTGACCGGGACGACGAAAACGTATGAAGGAAAAGTGACGCTTGGCGCCGCGACGACAACCGAAGATGCGGACGGCGACATCATCGCCGCCCGTCCGGTTGACCGGCCGATTGCGCGCGCGGAAATCGAAGCGGTGTTTGACAGCTTGACCGGAGAAATTGAGCAAACGCCGCCGATGTACTCCGCGGTGAAAGTGGGCGGCAAAAAACTGTATGAATACGCGCGCGCCGGCATCGAAGTCGAACGTCCGACGCGGCGCGTGACCATTTATGAGCTCGAACTGCTTGATGAACGTGAACAATTCTTTGGGGAAACGGTGTCATTTCGCTTTCGCGTCACGTGCAGCAAAGGCACGTACGTGCGTACGCTGGCGGTGATGATCGGCGAGCGGCTCGGCTATCCGGCGCATATGTCCGACCTCATCCGTACGGCGTCCGGGCCGTTTCGGCTTGAAGATTGCGTAACGTTTGAAGACGTTGAGCGCCGGGCGGCCGACGGGACGGCTGATGCCTTGCTCATCCCGATCGAGCGGGCGCTTTTTCATTTGCCGAAATATGAAATCAATGATAAAGTAGCAGAGAAGGTAAAAAACGGGGCGCTGCTCCGGCTTCCCGCTTTTTTAGAGAAGCTTGACGGGCCGGTCGTGCTTGTTTCGCCCGAGCGGGAAGCGCTGGCCCTGTACGTGAAGCATCCGGCGCGCCCCGGCTTGATGAAACCGCTCAAAGTGTTTCGTTAACGCCGCGGGTGCAGCGCGGAAATAAAGAAGGTAGGTCATGGACATGGAAACGCTGTTTCTTTCGCATCCCCACCGTCTCGAACGCCAGGCGCTCCCTCCGACGGTGATGGCGCTGGGCTATTTCGACGGCATCCACCTCGGCCATCAAAAAGTGATCCGTACCGCGGTCGAGATCGCCAACGAGCGTGGGTACGAAAGCGCGGTGATGACGTTTCATCCTCATCCGTTCGTTGTGCTTGGCAAACAGTCCGAGCTGCGCTCGATCACGCCGCTTGGCAAAAAGGAGCAGCTGATTGCATCACTTGGCGTCAACCGGCTGTACATCGTTGAATTTACGCCGACGTTTGCTGCGCTGTCGCCAGAAGCGTTCGTTGACCAATATTTGGACGGGTTGCACGTGAAACATGTCGTCGCCGGCTTCGATTTCACTTATGGGCGGTTCGGAAAAGGAACGATGGAGACGATGCCGATTCATGCGCGCGGCCGCTTTGGACAGACGGTCATTCCGAAGCTCGCGGTCGACGGGGAAAAAGTGAGCTCGTCCCGGGTGCGGAAACTGCTCGAAGACGGGGCGGTCGAACAGCTTCCCCGCCTGCTCGGCCGCTTTTATGAGCTTGAAGGAACGGTCGTTGCCGGGGAACGGCGCGGGCGGATGATCGGCTTTCCAACGGCGAACATCGCTTTAAACAGCGATTATGCCTTGCCGGCAGTCGGCGTCTATGCAGTCAAGGCGGTGATCGGCGGGCAAGTATATGAAGGGGTGGCGAACGTCGGCTACAAACCGACGTTCCATAAAACGCGCGAAGGATTGCCGAATATTGAGGTGCACTTATTCGAGTTTTCCGGCGATCTTTATGGACAAACGATGACCATTGAGTGGCACCGCCGTCTGCGGAGCGAGCAGAAGTTTACCAGTGTCGATGAACTGACGGCGCAAATCGCCCGCGACAAGAAAGAGGCGGAGCAGTATTTCCGCTGTTTCAGCGAAAAGACTTGCATTTTGCCGGAAAAAGAGGTATTCTAATCAATGTATGCGAACCATTGCTTGGCTAGGCGAGTCACCGACGCCCGCTCGGCAATCGGGGATCTAGGACTAGGGAGGTGAACAAGGATGGCATTGACGCAGGAGCGCAAACGCGAAATCATCGAGCAGTTTAAAATCCATGAGAACGACACCGGTTCTCCGGAAGTGCAAGTTGCGATCCTGACGGAGCAAATCAACAACTTGAACGAGCATTTGCGCATTCATAAAAAAGACCATCATTCACGGCGCGGCTTGCTGAAAATGGTCGGGAAGCGCCGCAACTTATTGGCCTACTTGCGCAAGAAAGATGTGGCGCGCTACCGTGAATTGATTGAGAAACTTGGATTACGTCGATAAAAAAGCGGGAGCATTCCCGCTTTTTTGCTAGTTTATAGGCGTGATTGACACGGCGATGATAACAATGGTGCCAATTCGTCTATACTAATCATCAGCGGATCTATAATTTCATCTGTACATAGAGAGGAGTACTCGTCTGTATGGAACAAGAGAAACGCGTGTTTTCCATCGATGTGGCCGGGCGGCCGCTCATCATTGAGACCGGCGAGCTGGCGAAACAGGCGAATGGCGCGGCGCTCGTCCGCTACGGCGATACGGTCGTGTTGAGCACAGCCACCGCGTCGCGAGAGGCGAAAAACGTTGACTTTTTCCCGCTCACCGTCAACTACGAGGAACGGTTGTATGCGGTTGGAAAAATTCCTGGCGGGTTTATTAAGCGCGAAGGTCGCCCGAGCGAGAAAGCCATTTTGGTGAGCCGTCTCATCGACCGACCGATTCGCCCGCTGTTTGCCGAAGGATTCCGCAACGAAGTGCAAGTCGTCTCGATGGTCATGAGCGTTGATCAAGACTGCGCGCCGGAAGTAGCGGCCTTAATCGGTTCGTCGGTGGCGCTGACGATTTCCGACATTCCGTTTGAAGGGCCGATCGCCGGTGTCATCGTCGGCCGCGTCGACGGCCAGTTTGTCATCAATCCGACGGTCGAGCAAATGGAAAAAAGCGATCTGCATCTTGTCGTCGCCGGCACAAAAGATGCGATCAACATGGTGGAAGCCGGGGCAGATGAGGTGCCGGAAGAAGTGATTTTGGAAGCGATCATGTTCGGCCATGAGGAAGTGAAGCGGCTCATCGCCTTCCAAGAGGAAATCGCCGCCCAAGTCGGCAAAGAAAAAATGGAAGTCGTCCTTTACGAGCCGGATCCAGCGCTGGAGGCGGAAATCCGCCAGCTTGCTGAAGCGGACATTAAGCGAGCGGTGCAAGTGCCGGAGAAACTGGCGCGCGATGCTGCCATTGAAGATGTGAAAGCTGGCGTCATCGCCAAATATGAGGCGGAAGAAGCGGATGAGGAGAAGCTCAAGCAAGTACAGGAAATTTTGCATAAACTCGTAAAAGAGGAAGTGCGCCGTTTGATCACGGTCGAGAAAATCCGTCCGGACGGGCGCAAAGTCGATGAAATCCGTCCGCTTTCATCGGCGGTCGGCGTCCTGCCGCGCACGCACGGCTCCGGTTTGTTTACGCGCGGGCAGACGCAAGTGTTGAGCATTTGTACGCTTGGGGCGCTTGGCGACGTGCAAATTTTGGACGGGCTTGACCTTGAAGAATCGAAGCGGTTTATGCACCATTACAACTTCCCGCCGTTTTCCGTCGGGGAAACCGGGCCGATGCGCGGGCCGGGGCGTCGTGAAATCGGACACGGGGCGCTTGGCGAACGGGCGCTCGAGCCGGTCGTGCCGTCGGAGCGCGAATTCCCGTATACGATCCGCCTCGTTTCAGAAGTGCTTGAGTCGAACGGCTCGACATCGCAGGCCAGCATTTGCGCCAGCACGCTGGCGATGATGGATGCTGGGGTGCCGATTAAAGCACCGGTCGCCGGCATTGCCATGGGGCTTGTGAAAAACGACGACCATTACACGATTTTGACGGACATTCAAGGCATCGAAGACCATCTTGGCGATATGGACTTTAAAGTCGCCGGCACGAGAAAAGGCGTGACGGCATTGCAAATGGACATTAAAATAAAAGGATTGACGCGCGAGATTTTGGAAGAGGCGCTCATGCAAGCGCGCAAAGGGCGGCTCGAGATTTTGGATCATATGATGCAAACGCTCAGCGAACCGCGCAAAGAGCTGTCCAAATATGCACCGAAAATTTTGATCATGCACATCAACCCGGACAAAATCCGGGAGGTGATCGGACCAAGCGGCAAGCAGATCAACAAAATCATCGACGAAACCGGCGTCAAAATCGACATCGAACAAGACGGCACGATTTTCATCTCGTCTGTGGATGAAGCAGCCAACCAAAAAGCGAAGCAAATCATCGAAGACATCGTCCGTGAAGTCGAAGTCGGCCAAGTGTACTTAGGCAAAGTGAAACGGATTGAAAAATTCGGCGCCTTCGTTGAGTTGTTCAACGGCAAAGACGGGCTTGTCCATATTTCCGAGCTCGCTGAAGGGCGGGTCGGCAAAGTCGAAGACGTCGTTTCGATTGGCGATGAAATTTTAGTGAAAGTAACGGAAATCGATAAGCAAGGGCGCGTCAACCTGTCGCGCAAAGCGGTGTTGCGCGATGCCCGCAACATTGGAGGGGAACTGCCGCGGGAATCTAGGGAAAAACGAGGAAGACGGCCGGAGCGCCATCGCATGAAGCCTTAGGAATTTGTTTCTTAAGGCTCTTTTGTTATGTTCTATCCTGTCCCCCTAAGACATATGTTGTAGTAGTAAAAAAGGAGGGGGACAAGGGTGAACAACGGAATTGCCCGCTATATGGCGCTAGCGGTCATGTTTCTTGCCGCCTGGGCGGCGGTTCATTGGCCTCCGGTTGGCGATTACATCGCGAGCTGGCGTCCGATGGAAACAACCGCGATGAAAGAGCGCGACAAGCTGTACGACACGATCGTCAAACAAGCGAAGCAATATGAAATTCCCGCCCAAGATGCGGTCATCGATAAAGTATGGAAGGCGACGCCCGGCTACAACGGGCTCGCCGTCGACATTGACGCCTCCTATCAAAACATGAAGAAAACGGGGATGTTTGATGAGCGAAAACTCGTGTTCCGTCAAGTGCCCCCGCGCGTCCATTTGGACGATTTGCCGCCGGCGCCGATTTACCGCGGCCATCCTGACAAGCCGATGGTGGCGTTTGCGGTCAATGTCGCTTGGGGGGAAGAATACCTCCCCGACATGCTTGAGACGATGAAAAAATACAATGTCAAGGCGACGTTCTTCTTGGAAGGACGATGGGTAAAAAAACACCCGGAGATGGCAAAAATGATAGCAGACGCCGGCCATGAAATCGGCAACCATTCCTACAGCCATCCCGATATGAAAACGCTCGCTGTCGATGACATCCGCCGCGAGCTCGAGAAAACAAACGAAGTGATTAAGGCGGCGACATCGGTGAAATGCAAATGGTTTGCCCCGCCAAGCGGCAGCTACCGCGACGAGGTCGTCGAGGTCGCCGCGGAACTCGGCATGAAAACGATTCTATGGAGCGTCGATACAATTGATTGGCAAAAACCGTCGCCATCTGTTATAGTGAAACGGGTGACATCGAAAGTTCATCCTGGCGCCATCATTTTGATGCACCCAACGATGCCGACGGCGGCTGCACTTGACGAGCTGATCACCTCGATTAAGCAAAAAGGCTACGCCCTAGGCAGCTTGACGGCCTTATTCGATGAGAAAAGACTGGCAAACAAACAGGAGGAACATGGAGTTGATTAACAAATATACGTGCAAAAACGGTGTGCGAATCGTGCTCGAGCAAATTCCGACTGTAAGGTCGGTGGCCATCGGCATATGGATCGGGACCGGCTCGCGCAATGAAACGGAGCAAACCAATGGCATTTCCCATTTTTTAGAGCATATGTTTTTCAAGGGGACAACGACGCGCACGGCCCGGGACATTGCGGAAGCATTCGACAGCATCGGCGGGCAAGTAAACGCCTTTACATCGAAGGAGTATACGTGTTACTACGCCAAAGTGTTGGATGAACACGCGCCGCTGGCGCTTGAAATGCTCGCCGATATGTTTTTCCACTCGACATTTGTGGAGGATGAGCTGCAAAAGGAGCGCAACGTCGTGCTCGAGGAAATCAAAATGTATGAAGATACACCGGATGACATCGTCCACGATTTGCTCGGCAAAGCGTGCTATGCGGGTCATCCGCTCGGCTATCCGATTTTGGGCACGGAAGAGACGCTGCGCACGTTTACTGGCGACACGCTGCGCCAATATATGGCGGACTACTATACACCGGATCGCGTCGTCATTTCGGTCGCCGGCAACGTCGACGAACGGTTTATTGATGAGGTTGAGCGCTATTTCGGCTCGTTCGCCGCAGAGAGCAAGCCGCCTTCTTCAGGGACGCCGGCGTTTGTGCCGCAAAAGATCGCGCGCAAAAAGGACACTGAGCAGGCGCACGTATGCATCGGATTCAACGGGTTGCCGATCGGCCATCCGGACGCGTACCCGCTCCTCATCTTGAACAATATTTTAGGCGGCAGCATGAGCAGCCGGCTGTTTCAGGAAGTGCGCGAACAGCGCGGATTGGCGTATTCGGTGTTCTCGTACCATTCCGCCTACCAAGACAGCGGCCTGCTCGCCATTTACGCCGGCACAGGAAGCAGCCAGCTTGATGTGCTGTTCGAAACGATCCAGCAGACCATTCGCCAGCTGAAGGAGGACGGAGTGACCGAAAAAGAGTTGCATAACAGCAAAGAGCAGATGAAAGGAAGCCTGATGCTTGGGCTCGAGAGCACGAACAGCCGGATGAGCCGCAACGGCAAAAATGAACTCCTTCTCGGCCGCCACCGCTCGCTTGATGAGATCATTGAAGAGATTGAAAGTGTCACGGTGGAAAAAGTAAACGAACTGGCGCGCACGGTTTTCACGGACGATTACGCGCTCGCCTTAATCAGCCCGGACGGCGTGCTGCCGCGCCCGCTCCGTTCATAGACCGAGCTCAAAAAAGCTAACGACCTTTCGCTAGGTTGTTAGCTTTTTCGTTTCCGCCTCTTTCACCCTTCCTCGGGGACGTCGATCATCACCATATCGGCGCCGATTTTGCGAATATATTTCCACGGCACGCGAATTTCCTGTCCGTCTTTGCGAAACCCGAACCATTTTCCCGTTGGGATGAGCAGCGCCTCGATCTGCCCCGTTTGCTCGTTGATTTCCAAATCGGTCTGCCCGAGCACCCCGAGCCGCTCGGCTCGGCTTACATCGACAATTTCTTTTCCGCTTAATTCGCTCAGCCTCATGCTGGTTTCCTCCTTTTTCGCTTCTTTACTTTATATGTAAGGAACAAAAACAGAAAAAATGACTGCCTCTTGTCAGCTTTGGGCGCATATCGCCCATTTTTTCCTGCAAGGATATTCACCTATATTTTCCCTCCAACATAAGATGGGAAAGGAAACGGAGCAGTTTGCCAGAAAAGAAGGTGAGCGTACAACATGATGCTGACAGGAATGCATATCGCCATCATCGGCGGCGATGCTAGGCAGCTTGAAGTCATCCGCAAACTCGTTGAACTCGACGCGAAGTTGTCGCTTGTCGGCTTCGACCAGCTCGCCCATCATTTCACCGGGGCGATGAAGCTGCCGATTGGCGAAGTCGATTTTGCCGATTTGGATGCGATCATTTTGCCGGTTCACGGCACGACGCTGGACGGAAACGTCAACAGCGTGTTTGCCCACGAACCGATTCCGTTTACAGAAGAGATGGTGCAAAAAACGGCGCGGCAATGCACGATTTATTCCGGCATCAGCAACGCGTATTTGGACGAATTGGTGAAAAAAACAGGGCGCAAGCACGTGCAGTTGTTTGAGCGCGACGATGTCGCCATTTACAACTCCATTCCGACCGCGGAAGGCACGGTGATGATGGTCATTCAGCATACGGATTTTACGATCCACGGCTCATGCGTTGCCGTCTTGGGGCTTGGACGCGTTGGCATGACCGTCGCCCGGACGTTCGCCGCGTTGGGGGCGAAAGTGAAAGTCGGGGCGCGCCGGTCGGAGCATCTCGCCCGCATTACAGAAATGGGGCTCGTGCCGTTTCACTTAAACGATTTGGAAAAAGAAGTGCGTGACATTGACGTCTGCATCAACACCGTGCCTCATCTCATCGTGACGGCGAGCGTCATCGCCAAAATGCCGCCCCATACGCTGATTATCGATTTGGCGTCAAAACCGGGCGGCACTGACTTCCGCTATGCCGAAAAACGCGGAGTGAAAGCCATTTTGGCGCCCGGGCTGCCGGGGATCGTCGCGCCGAAGACAGCTGGGCAAATCATCGCCAACGTCTTGGCGCAGCTGTTATATGCAGATTTACAAAAACGGGAGGAGAATCATGCATGAGCGGAAACAGCTTGAAAGGAAAACGGATCGGCTTTGGCCTCACCGGGTCGCATTGCACATATGATGCGGTGTTCCCGGAGATCGAGAAGCTTGTCAACGAAGGAGCGGAGGTGCTGCCGATCGTCACCTATACGGTGAAAACGACGAACACCCGCTTCGGGGAAGGGGAAGAATGGGTGAAAAAACTGGAGCAACTGACCGGAAACGAGGTGATCGATACGATCGTCAAAGCAGAACCTCTCGGACCGAAAATCCCGCTCGACTGCATGGTGATCGCCCCGCTCACCGGCAACTCGATGAGCAAGCTGGCCAATGCCATGACGGATTCCCCCGTGCTGATGGCAGCGAAAGCGACGATGCGCAACCACCGCCCGGTCGTGCTTGGCATCTCCACGAACGATGCGCTCGGCTTAAACGGCGTCAATCTAATGCGGCTTATGGCAGCAAAAAACATTTATTTCATCCCGTTCGGCCAAGACGCCCCGCAGGCGAAGCCGAACTCCATGGTCGCCTACATGCCGCTTTTGCGCGATACGATTCTCGCCGCGCTTGAAGGGAAGCAGCTGCAGCCGGTCATTATCGAGCGGTTCCGCTACAACTGAATCAAAAATCAATGTTCCGCATAAAAATGTTCTCTCGTCCACAGCGGAATGTGATAAAATAAAGACTATGAATTCACTTCTTAGAGTGACGATGTGGAAGGAGAATGGTTGATGGCTCAAAAACAATATCATGTCGCTGTCGTCGGAGCAACGGGGGCAGTTGGGCAGCAAATGGTGCGGACGCTTGAAGACCGGAACTTCCCGGTTGGAAAATTGACTTTGTTGTCATCGGAGCGGTCAGCCGGCAAAAAAATGCGCTTTCGCAGCGAGGAGATCGAAGTGCAGGCGGCATCGCCCGAGCGCTTTAACGGGGTCGACATCGCCTTGTTCAGCGCCGGCGGCGCCGTATCGAAAGCGCTGGCGCCGGAAGCGGTGCGGCGCGGGGCGATCGTGATCGACAATACGAGCGCGTTTCGGATGGAGGAAAACGTGCCGCTTGTCGTTCCGGAAGTGAACGAAAGCGATTTGACGTGGCATAACGGCATTATCGCCAATCCGAACTGCTCGACGATTCAAATGGTCGTGGCGTTGGAGCCGATTCGAAAAGCGTTTGGCTTAGAGCGCGTCATCGTCTCGACGTACCAGGCCGTCTCCGGGGCGGGAGCGCAGGCCATTGAAGAGCTCAACGAGCAGACGAAAGCCGTGCTCGAAGGCAAGCCGGTTGAGGCGAACATTTTGCCAGTGAAATCGGACCGGAAGCATTACCCAATTGCGTTCAACGCCATTCCGCAAATCGATAAGTTTCAAGACAATGGATTCACGTTTGAAGAGATGAAAATGATCAATGAAACAAAAAAAATCATGCATATGCCTGAGCTGAAAGTGGCGGCGACGTGCGTGCGCATTCCGGTGGCGAGCGGCCATTCGGAATCGGTGTACATCGAAATTGAACAAGACGGCGTCACCGCCTCTGACTTGCAGGCGGTGCTCCGCGAAGCGCCGGGCGTCGTGCTTCAAGATGATCCGAGCGAACAGTTGTATCCGATGCCGGCCCATTGCGTCGGCAAGTACGACGTGTTTGTCGGCCGCATCCGCCGCGATTTGGACAACCGCCGCGGCTTCCATCTATGGATTGTCGCTGACAACTTGCTAAAAGGTGCAGCCTCGAACTCGGTGCAAATCGCAGAAAGTTTGTTGAAGCTCGGGCTCATTTGAAAAAGCATCGAGGTGTTAGCATGAAACTCATTGTTCAAAAGTTCGGCGGCACGTCCGTCCGCGACGAGCGCGGGCGGAACTTGGCGCGCCGCCATATTGAACGGGCGTTGGAAGATGGCTATAAAGTCGTGGCCGTCGTATCGGCTATGGGACGTTGCGGCGATCCATATGCGACCGATACGCTGCTTAGTTTGATCGGCGGCGTTCATCACCATGTCACAAAACGAGAGCAAGATATGCTTATGGCGTGCGGAGAAATCATCTCAAGCGTTGTGTTCAGCAACTTGTTGAACGAACACGGCATCAAAGCGACGGCGTTCACCGGCGCCCAGGCAGGATTTTGCACGAACAGCGATCATACGAACGCGAAAATTCTCGAAATGCGCTGCGACCGCCTCCTTGAGGCGCTTCGGCAATACGACGTCGTCGTTGTCGCCGGCTTTCAAGGCATGGCGGAAAACGGCGACATAACAACGCTCGGCCGCGGCGGGAGCGACACGTCGGCGGCAGCGCTCGGCGCGGCGTTAAACGCGGAGTGGGTTGATATTTTCACCGATGTCGACGGCGTCATGACCGCCGACCCGCGCATCGTTGAGAGCGCCCGGCCGCTTGACGTCGTGACGTATACGGAAATTTGCAACATGGCGTACCAAGGGGCGAAAGTGATCCATCCGCGCGCGGTGGAGATCGCCATGCAGGCGAAAGTGCCGCTGCGCATTCGCTCGACGTACTCCGATGCCCCCGGGACGCTCGTCACTTCATCGGTGCGCGGCCGAAAAGGAAGCGATGTGAAAGAGCGGCTTGTCACCGGCATTACGTACGTCGCCGACGTCACACAAATCAAAGTGCTGGCGAAAGAAGGCCACTATGAGCTGCAGTCTGACGTGTTTCAAGCGATGGCCCATGAAGGGATCAGCGTGGACTTTATCAACATTTCCCCGTACGGTGTTGTGTACACCGTGAGCGGCGACATGACGGAAAAAGCGGTGGCCGCCCTGCGCCGCATCGGCTACGAACCGGCCGTGACGCCCCGATGCGCCAAAGTGTCGGTCGTCGGCGCCGGCATTGCCGGCGTACCGGGGGTGACGGCGAAAATCGTCACTGCCTTGTCGGAGCAAGGCATTCAAATTTTGCAGTCCGCCGACAGCCATACGACGATTTGGGTGCTAGTGAAGCAAGACGATATGGAAAAGGCGGTCAACGCTCTGCATGACGCCTTCTGTTTATCCGAGGCGGATGCGGGCGAAGATGAAGCGATTTGGAGCGAGGAGTGAAAACCGTGGTTCAGTTCGGGAACATCATAACGGCGATGGTTACGCCATTTGACCGAAAAGGGAATCTCGACTTGGCAAAAACAACGGAGCTTGTCAACTATTTGCTTGACAATGGCACAGATGCGCTCGTTGTCGCCGGCACGACCGGCGAGTCGCCGACGTTGACGACCGAGGAAAAAATCGCGCTTTTTCGCCATGTCGTCTCCGTCGTCAACGGCCGGGCGCCGGTCATTGCTGGAACGGGCACGAACGATACGCGCGCGTCGATCGAGCTGACGAAAAAGGCGGAAGAGGCGGGCGTCGATGCTGTCATGCTTGTGGCGCCGTATTACAACAAGCCGAACCAAGAAGGGCTGTATCAACATTTCAAAGCGATTGCCGAAAGCACATCGCTGCCGGTGATGCTGTATAACGTTCCAGGGCGCACGTCGGTGAGTCTTGCTCCGGAGACGGTCATCCGGCTGTCCGAAGTTCCGAACATTGTCGCTGTCAAGGAAGCGGGCGGCAATTTGGACGCCATGGCGGAAATCATTGAGCGTACGCCGGACGACTTTTTGCTCTACAGCGGCGACGACAGCTTGACGCTTCCAGTGCTAGCGATCGGCGGCAATGGCGTCGTCTCGGTCGCTTCGCACATCATTGGCAATGAAATGCAGGAAATGATTCGTTCCTTTTTAGCGGGCGATCATCAGAAGGCGGCGGCGCTGCATCGAAAATGGCTGCCGCTCATGAAAGGCTTGTTTGCCGCCCCAAGCCCGGTGCCGGTGAAAACGGCGCTGCAGCTGCGCGGGCTGGACGTTGGTTCGGTGCGCCTTCCGCTTGTGCCGCTTGCCGAACAAGAGCGGAAGGAGCTAAGCCGCCTGCTCGATGCGCTGTCGTAACGAAACGATTCCCCAACGCTTTGCTTGCGCGTTGGGGCCTTTTTTTGCCTTGGCTGTGAAATCCATTGGCTGGTGAATGAACCATCTTGTGTTTTTCAGCATCGATTCGTTATAATAAAAGCAAGTGACTTTGAGCGGGTTAGCATCACAATTGGGAGGACGCAGCCTTGAAATCGAAAATAAAGCCGGTAGAGAAAATACGCATTTTTGCCCTTGGGGGAGTCGGAGAAATCGGCAAAAACATGTATGTTGTCGAATTGGACGAGGACATTTTTGTCATCGACGCCGGGGTGATGTTTCCGGAAGACGAAATGCTCGGCATCGACAAAGTGATCCCGGACATCACCTATTTGATTGAACGGCAGCATCGCATTCAGGCCATTTTTCTCACCCACGGGCACGAGGAGCATATGGGGGCGATCGCCTACGTGCTCAAGCAGCTGTCTGTGCCGGTATACGGAACGAAGCTGACGCTCGGGTTGGCGGAGGCGCTGTTAAAAGAACAAGGGGTGTCGGGCGCAAAGCTCAATGAAGTTCATCCGGATGCGGAGCTCGTGTTTGACAAGGCGAAAGTGACGTTTTTCCGCACGATCCACAGCATCCCCGATTCGATCGGCATCAGTCTGCATACATCGCAAGGTGCGATCGTGTACACGAGCGATTTTAAATTTGACCAAACCCCGTACGGCAACAACCGCACCGACTTAGGGAAAATGGCGCAAATCGGCGAAGAAGGGGTGCTGTGTCTTTTGTCGGACAGCACAAACGCCGAACGCCCCGGCTACAGCGGCTCCGATACGGTAGTCGCCTATGAGATCGCTGACGTGATCGGCCATGCGAAAGGACGCGTGTTTGTTGCCTGCTACGCTTCCAACATCACCCGCATCCAGCAAGTGCTGTACGCCGCCCGCCAATCCGGGCGTAAAGTGGCAGTCATCGGCAAAACGCTGCATAAAGTAATGGACATCGCCGTGCGCCTTGGCTATTTGCACGTTCCAGACAAGGTGACGATTTCTGCGCACGATATCGATCGCTACCATGACCGCGAGCTCGTCATTTTGACAACCGGCGGGCATGGCGAGCCGATGAGCGCGCTTTGGCGCATGGCGCGTCAAGCGAACAAACAAGTGAACATCAAAGAAGGGGATACCGTCATCGTCGCCGCATCCGTCATGCCGGGCTATGAGCTTGGGTTCGCGAAAACGATCGACGCCTTGTATCGGGCCGGCGCCAACGTGATTTACCGCGACCGGCAAGTGCACGTATCTGGGCACGGTTGCCAAGAAGAATTAAAGTTGATGCTCAATTTAATGAAGCCAAAATACTTTATTCCGGTGCATGGGGAATATCGGATGCAAAAAGCGCACGCCCGGTTGGCGAAGGCGGTCGGCATCTCGGAGGAGCGGACGTTTTTAATCGACAAAGGCGAAGTGATCGAGTTCCGCGGCGGTGCCGCCCGCCCCGGCGGCAAAGTGCCGTACGGCAACATTTTAATTGATGGCCTCGGCATTGGCGATGTCGGCAACATTGTGTTGCGTGACCGCCGCTTATTGTCCCAGGACGGCATTTTGATCGCCGTCGTCACGCTGAATAAAGAAGCGAAAACGATCGCCGCGGGGCCGGAAATCATCTCGCGCGGATTCGTCTACATGCGTGAGTCGGAGACGCTGCTCGAAGAGGCCGAACAAATGGTGGCGGAGATCATCAAACATTGCCTGGAATCATACATGCTCGAATGGTCGTCGTTGAAAGCGAACATCCGTGAAGCGTTAAGCCAGTTTTTATTTGAAAAAACGAAGCGCAGACCCATGATTTTGCCTATTATTATGGAAGTATAATGCAATCATGCTCAAAGTCAACTGGAAAATGCCGGAAACGGTCAGTCGTTGCCGGCATTTTTCTTTTTTCTTTCGGCCATACTAAGCGTATGATCGACAAGAAAGGAGACGAAATGGATGGAGAAGGAACGTTATTTTCAAGCGGAAACCGAGGGCGAACAGCCGGAAACAAAGGCCGAGGAAGCGACTGCGGCCATCACCCAGCTTGGGCAGACGAACGTCCCGCAAATGGATCCCGATACGAACATTCATTGTTTGACGATCGTCGGACAGATTGAAGGGCATATTCAGCTGCCTCCGCAAAATAAGGCGACGAAATACGAGCACGTCATTCCACAGATTGTGGCCATCGAGCAAAACCCGAAAATTGAAGGGCTACTCGTCATTTTAAATACGGTCGGCGGCGATGTGGAAGCAGGGCTCGCCATTGCCGAAATGCTCGCCTCGCTCTCGAAACCGACTGTTTCCGTTGTGCTTGGCGGCGGCCATTCGATCGGCGTGCCGATCGCTGTGTCGTGCAACTATTCGTTCATCACCGAGACGGCGACGATGACGATTCATCCGATCCGTTTGACGGGGCTTGTCATCGGCGTGCCGCAGACGTTTGAGTACTTGGATAAAATGCAGGAGCGCGTCGTCCGCTTCGTGACGAAACATTCGAAGATCAGCGAGGAAAAGTTTAAAGAGCTCATGTTTTCCAAAGGCAATTTGACGCGCGACATCGGCACGAACGTCGTTGGGCCTGACGCCGTTCGGTACGGGCTCATCGATGAAGTCGGGGGCGTGTCCCAAGCGATGGCGAAGCTGCGCGAGCTGATCGCGATGAGGAAAAACGGGGAAGGGAAGATGATCCAATGATTTTGTATACGATCATGCCCGAACATTTGATTTTTCCGGTCGATGCCGCTGTTTATGAGAAGCGGAAAATGGTGTATTACGATGGCATTCCGTTTCTCGTCCAATCTGTCGAAACGGGAGAATATGAAATCGTACAAAACTTAAGCACGAATCCGTTCCATTTTTTAAACGCCAAATATGCGCCTGGGGCGCGATTTCCGGCTTCTCTGGCAACATCGTAATGAATTGTTCAGCCGTTCATGATATAATAGTAAACAAACGGAAAAAAGCAGCCATTGTTGGCTGCTTTTTTCCGGCTTGCCAATTCATTCATGCTGGAGTGAACGATCATGGCGAAACGAAAGCGAAGAAGAAAAGGGAAACCGTCAAAAACACAGCCATGGACGGAAACCATCCGCTTTGAATTGATCGGACTTGGCTTGCTCGCGGTCGCTGTCGTTGCGATGGCCCGCCTCGGGCTTGTCGGGGAGACGCTCGTGCTTGTGGGCCGCTTTTTTTTCGGCGAATGGTACATGCTATTAGTAGGCGGACTTTTCCTATTATCGCTCATCGTCATGTGGCGGCGGGAGTGGCCGTCATGGACGGGCCGCCCGTTTGTCGGCGCTTCGTCCATCGCCGCGGCGCTTCTGCTTTTGAGCCATGACAAGCTGTTTGAACTCATGTCGCGGCGCGGCGAGCTTGATCCGAGCATCATTCGGACGACGTGGGGGCTGTTTTGGAACGAAGCAAGCGGCAAGGCGGCCGATGTGGATTTAGGGGGCGGAATGGTCGGCGCCCTGTTATTTGCCGCCAGCTACCAGCTGTTCGATTCGCCCGGGACGAAATGGATTTGTTTCCTTCTGTTCATCGTCGGCTTTGTCGTGCTGACCGGGAAATCGCTGCGCGAGACGGCCGGCAAATGGGTTGCTTTTGCCGCAGCGTTTGTGCGAAAAGAATGGTTGGCGTTTGTCGAAGATATCAAGCAATGGCGGGCGGGGAGGAAGCGCAAGGAAAGCGGCGGCCGAAGCCGACGCTCGCGGCGGGCGGCCGCAAAGCGGGAAGACGAGCCGGCTGAAGCAAGCAGCGTCGAGCCGGATGAGGAATTGCTTTCCCCGCCGCCGATCATTTCCGATTTTGCCGCAGTCCGGTCGGCCGCTGAGCCGGAAGAAGAGAAGAATCCACTGGTGGAAGGCGACAGTGGGGGGGAGGAGGACAAACCGGCGCCGCCGCTTGCGTTTTCCGAGCATGAAAACACCAATTACGACCTGCCGCCGCTTGATTTGCTTCGCCTGCCGAAGCCGGCCGGGCAATCGGCCGATCATGCGAACATTTACGCCAACGCGCGAAAACTGGAGAAAACGTTCCAAAGCTTCGGCGTCAAGGCGAAAGTGACGCAAGTGCACCTCGGTCCGGCGGTGACGAAATATGAAGTGTATCCGGACGTCGGGGTGAAAGTGAGCAAAATTGTCAGCTTAAGCGACGATTTGGCGCTCGCTTTGGCGGCGAAAGACATCCGCATTGAAGCACCGATCCCCGGCAAGTCCGCGATCGGCATCGAAGTGCCAAATGAAGAGATCGCCACTGTTTCGCTGCGCGAAGTGCTGGAAGCCATTGAGCATACACGGGACAAGGCGAAGCTTTTGATTCCGCTTGGGCGCGACATCTCCGGTGAAGTCGTCGCTGCAGAACTAAACAAAATGCCGCATTTGTTGATCGCCGGCGCGACCGGCAGCGGCAAAAGCGTCTGCATCAACGGCATTATCGTCAGCCTGCTCATGCGCACGAAGCCGCATGAGGTGAAGCTGATGATGATCGATCCGAAAATGGTGGAGTTAAGTGTGTACAACGGTGTTCCTCATTTGTTGACACCGGTCGTCACCGACGCGAAAAAAGCGGCCCAGGCGCTGAAAAAAGTCGTCCAAGAAATGGAGCGGCGCTACGAGCTGTTCTCGCATACCGGCACGCGCAACATTGAAGGATATAACGAGCATATCCGCCACCATAACGAAACGGCGTCGGAACAGCAGCCGCTTTTGCCATACATCGTCGTGATCATCGACGAATTGGCCGACTTGATGATGGTGGCTTCCTCGGATGTGGAAGAGGCGATCACCCGTTTGGCGCAAATGGCGCGCGCCGCTGGCATCCATTTGATCATCGCCACCCAGCGCCCGTCGGTGGACGTCATCACCGGCGTCATCAAAGCGAACATTCCGTCGCGCATCGCCTTCAGTGTATCATCGCAAATCGACTCGCGCACCATTTTGGATATGGGCGGGGCGGAAAAACTGCTCGGCCGCGGCGATATGCTGTTTTTGCCGATGGGGGCCTCAAAACCAGTGCGCGTCCAAGGGGCGTTTGTCTCCGACCAAGAGGTGGAAGACGTCGTTCGGTTTGTCATCGGACAGCAGCAGGCGCAATATTATGAGGAGATGTTCGTCGAAGACAGCGAACCCTCTTCCTCAGCCCTTGAAGACGAGTTGTACGATGAGGCGGTCCGTCTTGTCGTTGAAATGCAAAGCGCCTCCGTCTCGATGCTGCAACGCCGCTTCCGCATCGGTTACAATCGCGCCGCTCGGCTCATTGATGCCATGGAGGAGCGCGGCGTCGTCGGCCCGTATGAAGGAAGCAAGCCGCGCGCTGTTCTTTGGTCGAAGGAAGATTTAAAAAAGACATCATAAATGAAAAAAAAGGGCGGGCGAAAAAAGCCTGCCCGCTCAATCATACATCTTATTGGAAGCGTTGCTAATCCTATTTCTTTTTCTTCGACAAAATTTGATATCACCTATTTATTTGCCCAGTAAAAAATGATATAGTAATCTCAAAAAGGTTATATGTCTAATGTCAGAGGTCTGATCTTAACGCAAATGCGTAACACGGAGGACGTTGTCATGTCAATCAAATCAGACAGCCGCCACCTTTACTTGCAAGTGATTGATCGCATCAAGCGCGATATTGAAACGGGAGTGTACAAAGAAAAGCAAAAACTGCCGTCCGAGTTTGAACTCGCCAAACAGCTTGGCGTCAGCCGGGCGACATTGAGGGAAGCGCTCAGGGTGCTTGAAGAAGAAAACATTATCATCCGCCGCCACGGCGTCGGAACGTTTGTCAACGCCCGTCCGCTGTTTACGTCCGGCATCGAGCAGCTCTCAAGCGTCACGGATATGATTCGTCAAGCGGGGCGCAAGCCAGGAACGATTTTTTTGTCTTCCTCCATCCAACAGCCGACGGAAGACGATATGCGCCGTTTCCAATGCCGGCCGGACGAGAATTTGCTGCTCATCGAGCGGGTGCGCACCGCTGATGGAGAGCCGGTCGTTTATTGCTTGGATAAAATTTTATGCAAATATTTGCCCAAAGGGATCTCTTATGAGCAAGAGTCGTTGTTTGAAAACTTGCACAACCAAACGCATCGCGACATCGCCTATGCGGTCGCGCGCATCGTGCCGCTCGGCTATCATGAAAAAGTGTCGCCGATTTTGCAATGCGACCCGGAAACGGCGCTGCTTGTGCTCAAGCAAATGCATTTCGATAAAAACGATGAGCCGATTTTTTATTCCGTCAACTACTTCCGCTCCGACAAGTTCAGCTTCCATGTCATGCGGAAGCGGTTCAGCTTTTAAGGGGGTGAAAAGGGTACAAGAAAGAAGCCGGAAGTTTCATACTAAATAAAGGAACCAATTTTCAAAGCAGGGGGTAGTGATGGATGAAAAAGCGAATGGGATTGCTTTTGTCCACTTTGTTCGCCGCCAGCACGCTGCTTGCCGCTTGTGGCGGTCAAGGGGGAAATAATGCCGGGGGCGGAAAAGACACGTTCAGCGTCGCCATGGTCACCGACGTCGGCGGCATTGACGACAAATCGTTCAACCAGTCGGCTTGGGAAGGGCTGCAAAAGTTCGGCAAAGACAACGGGCTTGAAAAAGGCCGCGGCGGCTACGACTACTTGCAGTCATCGAGCGACGCTGACTATGCCACGAACTTAAACAAGCTTGTGCGCAGCGACTTTGACTTGATTTTCGGCATCGGGTATTTGATGGGCGACGCGGTGAAAGAAGTCGCGAAGCAAAACCCGAAAAAACATTTCGCCATCGTCGACACGGTTGTTGACGAGCCAAATGTCGCCAGCATCACGTTCAAGGAGCATGAAGGCTCGTTCCTTGTCGGTGTTGTCGCCGGGCTAATGACGAAAACGAATAAAATCGGCTTTGTCGGTGGGATGGAGATTCCGTTGATCGAAAAATTCGAAAGCGGATTCCGCGCTGGCGTGAAAGCGGTCAATCCGAAGGCGACTGTGGAAGTGCAATACGCCGGGGCGTTCGACCAAGCGGATAAAGGGAAAGCGATCGCCTCGAGCATGTACGCGTCTGGCATCGACATCATCTACCATGCAGCTGGAGCGACTGGGAGCGGCGTCTTCTCGGAAGCGAAAGATTTGAAGAAGAAAGATCCGAACCGCGAAATTTGGGTCATCGGTGTTGACAAAGACCAAGCGCCGGAGGGAGAAGTGAAAGTCGGCGGCAAAACGTACAACGTAACGCTCACTTCGATGGTGAAGCGCGTCGACGTCGCTGTCTATGACACGGCGAAACGGGCGAAAGAGGGCGACTTCCCGGGCGGCAAAACGATTGAGTACGGGTTGCCGGAAAATGGGGTTGGCATTGCCCCGACGCAAGACAACATTCCGGAGAACGTGTTAAAAACTGTTGACGAATGGAAGCAAAAAATCATCAAAGGCGAAGTGAAAGTTCCGACAAACCGGAAAGAGTACGAGCAATTCGCTGCGACGATCAAGTGACGAATAACGGCGAAGAAGGCTAGCGCGAGCCGCTAGCCTTCTTCAAAATCGTCAACTACCCCCACTTCGCGAACGCTTGAAGTGGGGGCTTGCAACTCCCCAGAAGTGCAAACGGACTTCGTCCTCCTTCCTTGACTTGGGGTTGCATCAGGGGGCAGGTTGACGACTACCCAACGACGCAGGTCATGCCTGCATCGTTACCGATTCTCTCGGTGTGTCTGTTGGCAGTACTTGGCTTCCACACACAACAGACGGACCTACGCTCGATGTTTGACGGTTGCAGCGTTTCCTGCAACCAACTCCATCCATCGAGCAGCCGTTATGGGAGTGCCTTTATTGAACAGTTTTCTCCACGCCTTTATTCGATCATACACAAAAGAAAGGGGGAACGCGCATTCCTCTCCCACTTACTCCCTTTGGTCGTTGAAGTGGGAGTCTCCTGCGCGAAATAGGATGAAGGGCGGCTGTTTCGCTGTCGCCTTTCATTTTGTGATTTTGACCTTGCTTGAGTAAGGAGTGAATGGCTTGGAATACGTGATTGAAATGCTCAATATCCGCAAGGTGTTTGGCACGTTTGTCGCCAATGACAACATTACGCTGCAAGTGAAAAAGGGGGAGATACACGCTCTGCTTGGCGAAAACGGGGCCGGCAAATCGACGCTCATGAACGTGCTGTTCGGTTTATACCAGCCGGACGGCGGCGAAATCCGCGTGAAAGGAAAGCCGGTGCGCATCACCGACCCGAACGTCGCCAATGATCTTGGCATCGGCATGGTGCATCAGCACTTTATGCTCGTCGATACGTTCACCGTGACGGAAAACATCATCTTAGGCAGCGAGCCGACGCGGGCCGGAACGATCGATATGAAGCGGGCGGAGCGGGAAGTGCGCGAATTGTCGGAACGATATGGACTCGCGGTCGATCCGACAGCGAAGATCGCCGACATTTCCGTCGGCATGCAGCAGCGCGTGGAAATTTTAAAGACGCTTTACCGCGGCGCCGATATTTTGATTTTTGACGAACCGACAGCGGTGTTGACGCCGCAGGAAATTCGCGAGCTCATGCAAATTATGCGCACGCTCGTCCGCGAAGGAAAATCCATCATTTTAATTACACACAAACTTAAAGAAATTATGGAAGTGTGCGACCGCGTCACCGTCATCCGCCGCGGCAAAGGAATTGCGACGCTCAATGTGGCGGAGACGAATCCGAACGAACTGGCGGCGCTCATGGTCGGCCGCGAGGTGCAGTTTACGACCGCTAAGAAACCGGCTGAGCCGGGAAAACCGGTGTTGGAAATTAAAGACTTAGTCGTCAAGGACGCGCGCGGGATCAAAGCGGTCAACGGTTTGAACTTGACGGTGCACGCCGGCGAGATCGTCGGCATTGCTGGAGTCGACGGCAACGGCCAGACCGAGCTCATTGAAGCCATAACCGGCTTGATCAAAGCTGAATCAGGGACAATCCGCCTCAACGGCCGAGACATTACGAATTTGCCGCCGCGCAAAATCATCGAAGCCGGCGTCGGCCATATTCCGCAAGATCGGCATAAGCACGGGCTTGTCCTTGACTTTCCGATCGGCGAAAACATGGTGCTGCAAACGTACTATCAGCCGCCGTACTCGAAACGGGGTCTGTTGAATTTTCAAGCCATTTACGAAAAAGCGCGCCAGCTCATCCGCGAATTTGACGTGCGCACGCCGGATGAATATACGAAGGCGCGGGCGCTATCGGGCGGAAACCAGCAAAAAGCGATCATCGGCCGTGAAGTCGACCGCGACCCGGACTTGTTGATCGCCGCCCAGCCGACGAGGGGGCTTGATGTTGGAGCGATCGAATTTATTCATAAGCGGCTCATTGAACAGCGAGACCGCGGGAAAGCGGTGCTGCTCGTCTCGTTTGAGCTTGACGAAGTGATGAACGTCAGCGACCGGATCGCTGTCATTTATGAAGGAAACATCGTCGCCATCGTTGATCCGAAAGAAACAACCGAACAGGAGCTCGGGCTGTTGATGGCTGGAAGCAAACGGAAGGAAGCAGGTGTGTCGTGATGAAGTCGAATCGTCTCCAGCAATTTTTGATACCATTGTTGGCCGTTCTTCTTGGCATGATCGCCGGTTCGATCGTGATGCTTGCAAGCGGCTACAACCCGATCGCTGGGTTTTACGCTCTCGTGTACGGGGCGTTTGGCGATACGTACTATATCGGCGAAACGATCCGCCAGACGACGCCGTACATTTTAACCGGGTTGGCGGTGGCGTTTGCTTTTCGCACCGGCTTGTTTAACATCGGGGTTGAAGGGCAGCTGATCGTCGGCTGGCTGGCGTCCGTCTGGGTCGGCGTGTCGTTCGACTTGCCGAAAATCATCCATTTGCCGCTCGCCATTTTGGCGGCCGCCCTCGCCGGAGCGCTTTGGGGGCTGATCCCGGGCGTGCTAAAGGCGTATTTAAAAGTGCATGAAGTCATTATTACGATTATGATGAACTATATTGCTTTGCATGTAACGAACGCCATCATCCGTTCCGTTTTGTCCGATGAGGGATTTAAATCAAAGCCGGTGAAAGAAAGCGCATCGCTTCACTCCGACTTTTTTGATGCCATTACGTATCATTCCACCATGCATTACGGCATTTTCATCGCTGTCGCCGCCGCATTTGTCATGTGGTTTTTGCTTGAGCGGACGACGAAAGGGTTTGAGCTGCGGGCGGTCGGGTTCAACCAGCATGCCTCCCAGTATGCCGGCATGAACGTGCGCGCCAACATCATTTTAGCGATGGTCATCTCCGGCGCTTTTGCCGGCGTCGCCGGGGCGATGGAGGGGCTTGGCACATTTGGAAACATCTCGACGAAAGCCGGCTTTACCGGCCTCGGGTTTGACGGCATCGCCGTCGCCCTGATCGGCGGCAACAACGCGTTTGGCATTTTGCTCTCCGCCTTGTTGTTTGGCGCCTTAAAAGTCGGGGCGTTGGAAATGCCGTCAAGCGCCGGCGTGCCGACCGAACTCGTTGACATTATTATCGCGCTCATTATTTTCTTTGTGGCATCGAGCTATATGATTCGCTGGCTGTTATCTCGCTGGCAAAAGGGGGCGGAGTAAGTGAGCGTGTATGACGTGTTGCAGACGATTATCCCGACAGCGATTTTCTTTGCGGCTCCCCTCATTTTCACGGCGCTTGGCGGCGTGTTCAGCGAACGGTCCGGCGTCGTCAACATCGGGCTTGAAGGATTGATGACCATCGGCGCGTTTGTCGGCATCGTCTTTAATTTGACGTTTGCCGATCGGTTTGGCGAATGGACGCCGTGGCTTGCCTTATTGGCTGCCATGGTGGTCGGCGCTGTATTTTCCCTGCTGCACGCTGTCGCGTCGGTCACCTTTCGCGCCGACCAAGTCGTCAGCGGGGTGGCGATCAACTTTTTGGCGCTTGGCCTGTCGCTGTTTTTAGTGAAGAAAATGTACGGCAAGGGGCAGACGGACCAAATTCAAGTTGGGTTTGACAAAATTGACGTGCCAGTGTTAAGCGACATTCCCGTCATCGGGCCGCTGTTGTTTTCCAACGCGTACGCGCCGTCGTATATCGCCATTGCGCTGGCGTTTGTATCATGGTATGTCATTTACAAAACGCCGTTTGGCTTGCGGCTGCGCGCCGTCGGCGAACATCCGATGGCGGCGGATACGATGGGGATTCATGTCGCCAAAATGCGCTACATCGCCGTCATGATCAGCGGCGCGCTCGGCGGCTTGGGCGGTGCGGTATACGCGACGATCATTTCCCGCGATTTCAGCCATGCGACGATTTCCGGGCACGGATTTATGGCGCTTGCGGCGATGATTTTCGGCAAGTGGCATCCGATCGGCGCGATGGGAGCGGCGCTCTTTTTCGGGTTGGCGCAAAGCTTAAGCATCGTCGGGCAAACGATTCCGTTCTTGAAAAACGTCCCGACCGTTTACTTGCTCATCGCCCCGTATGCACTCACGATTTTGGCGCTGGCGGGCTTCATCGGCCGCGCTGAGGCGCCGAAAGCGGCTGGCACGCCATACATCAAAGGAAAACGGTGATGAAAGCGGCTGTCCGAAAAACGGACGGCCGTTTTTGCTGAATGGAATGATTTGCATTTTTCCATTGGCAAAAGGTATATTGTTGATAAGACGCTTTACAATAAATGAAAGATAGTGCATATCTGCAAAGAGAAAAAGTAAGGAGGAGTTGGATTGGTCGACGAAAAAGTCACAGCGGTCGGACCGGTTCGCGTCCATACGATTTCGACCGATAAGTACAAAACGAACACGATCGTTTGGAAAATGAAGGCCCCTCTTGCTAAAGAGACGGTCACGCTGCGCGCGCTTTTGCCATACGTCTTGCAAAGCGGCACGGCCGACTATCCGAGCGTTAAGGCGCTGCGCACCTATTTGGATGAACTGTATGGGGCGACGCTGAACGTCGATTTAACGAAAAAAGGCGAACATCATATCATGACGATTCGCATCGATGTCGCCAATGAACGATTTTTGCCGGAGCAAACGCCGCTTCTTGCGAAAGCGTTTCAGTTCTTGGCCGATCTTCTGTTCCGCCCGGCGCTTGATGGCGGCCGGTTTGTCACTGACATTGTTGAGCAGGAAAAGCGGGCGCTCCGTCAACGCATTCAGGCGGTGTATGATGACAAAATGCGCTATGCGAACATGCGCCTTGTAGAAGAAATGTGCAAAGGCGAACCGTACGCCCTCTCTCCAAACGGCGAGCTTGAAGACGTGGACGGCATCACGGCGGAAGGGCTGTATCGCTATTATGAACGAGCGCTGGCCGAGGATGAGCTGGATCTATATGTCATTGGCGACGTGGCTGAAGAGGCGGTGCTCAATGCGGTGAAGCAGCGTTTTTCTCTGCCGGATCGTCCAAAGCGGGAGCGCGCATCGTCGGTTTCTGTCAAGCCGCAAGGGGAAGTTCGCGAAGTCATCGAGCGGCAAGACGTGAAGCAAGGAAAGCTCAACATCGGCTATCGGACAAATGTGACGTATGAAGATGACGATTATTACGCCTTGCAAATGTTTAACGGCATTTTTGGCGGTTTTTCCCATTCGAAGCTGTTCATCAACGTCCGCGAGAAGGCAAGCCTTGCCTATTATGCCGCCTCAAGGCTTGAGAGCCATAAAGGGCTTTTGATGGTCATGTCCGGCATTGAACCGGCCAACTATGAGAAGGCGCGCCGCATCATCGATGAGCAAATGCAGGCGATGAAAAACGGCGATTTCACAGATGAAGAAATGGCGCAGACGAAAGCGGTCATCCGCAACCAGCTGCTTGAGACGCTCGATACGCCGCGCGGGCTTGTGGAGGTGTTGTACCATAACGTCGTCTCAACGCGAAAGCGCCCGATCGATGAATGGATGGCCGGCACCGATCAAGTGACACGCGAGGATGTGGTGCGCGTCGCTGACAAGGTGAAGCTTGATACGGTGTACTTTTTGACCGGAATGGAGGCGACGGAAGATGGAAAAACGGGTGTATGAGACGCTGCACGAAGAGCTGTTTTATGAAAAAATGGACAACGGCCTTGACGTGTACATTTTGCCGAAAAAAGGATTCAACAAAACGTATGCGACATTCACCACGAACTACGGTTCGGTCGACAACCAGTTCGTCCCGCTCGGTAAAACGGAGATGAAGCGCGTTCCGGACGGCATCGCCCATTTTTTGGAGCATAAGCTGTTTGAAAAAGAAGACGGCGACGTGTTTCAGCAGTTCAGCAAACAAGGCGCCTCGGCGAACGCCTTTACGACGTTCACCCGCACCGCCTATTTGTTCTCAAGCACCGACAACGTCGAGAAAAACTTGGAAACGTTGATCGATTTTGTGCAAAGCCCGTACTTTTCCGACAAGACAGTGGAAAAAGAAAAAGGGATCATCGGCCAGGAAATCCGGATGTACGACGATAACCCAGACTGGCGCGTCTATTTCGGCGCCATCGAAAGCATGTATCACAACCATCCGGTCAAAATCGACATCGCCGGCACAGTTGAATCGATCGCCCAAATTACGAAAGAGTTGCTGTATGAGTGCTACGAAACGTTTTACCACCCGAGCAACATGCTTTTGTTTGTCGTCGGCCCGGTCGATGAACAAAAAATCATGCAGCAAATCCGCGACAACCAGGCGAAAAAGTCGTTCCCGCAAGCTCCGGAAGTGAAGCGATTTGCGTATGAAGAACCGAGCGCAGTAGCGGAAAAGAAAAAAGTGATTCCGATGCATGTGCAGACGAACAAGTGCTTTGTCGGCATCAAAGCGCCGTCCGTTCCTGAAGCCGGCGAACAAAAACTTCGGCATGAGCTTGCCTTCCACGTCGCATTGGACTATTTGTTTGGAAAAAGCTCGCCGCATTATGAACGGCTGTACCGCGAAGGATTGATCGATGATACATTTATGTACGATTATACAGAAGAGCGCGGGTTCGGCTTCGCGTTGATCGGCGGCGATACAAGGGACGCTGAACGGCTCGCTTCGGAAATTCAAACGGTGCTGCTGTCGTTTTCGTCGGAAGCAGTCAAAAAGGAAGAGTTTGAACGGGTGAAAAAGAAAAAAATCGGCGCCTTTTTGCGCGCGCTCAACTCGCCGGAATACATCGCCAACCAGTTTACGCGCTACGCGTTTTACGGATCCAACTTGTTTGACATTTTGCCGGCGCTTTCATCCCTTGCCATGGACGATATCTCGGCGGTTGCCTCTTCTTGCTTCCGCGATTCGCAAATCGCGGTTTGCGAAGTCGTTCCAAAAGGGCAATAAGGCATCCTTCCTGAGAAGGATGCTTTTTTGCGGCAAAAAGGAGAGGATGGTTTCATGCGCTACGCCTTGATTACGGGAGCCTCTGGAGGCATCGGACAAAGCATCGCCCGTGTGCTCGCTCGGGAGGGGTACGGACTTTTTCTCCATTACTATCGGCGACGGGCGCCTGTTGAAGCGCTGAAAGAAGAGCTTAACGATGTGCATATTGTGCCGATTGAGGCCGATTTGTCGGCACCGGATGGGGTGGAAAAGCTCGTTTCGCAAATCGATCGCCCGGTTGATGCCATCGTTTACAACAGCGGTGCAAGCTATTACGGATTGTTGACCGACATGAACGATGAATTAATCGAGCGGATGGTGCGGCTTCACATGACAAGCCCGGTGTTGCTCATCAAAAGGCTGATCCCATCAATGGTGGCGAGAAAGCGCGGTCATATTGTGTTCATTTCCTCGATTTGGGGATTGTGCGGCGCTTCATGCGAGGCGGTGTACTCGATGACAAAGGGAGGGCAGAACGCGTTTGCCAAGGCGCTGGCCAAGGAGCTTGCCCCAAGCGGCATTCGCGTCAACGCTGTTGCACCGGGGGCGATTGATACCGATATGCTGCGGGTGTTTCGTCCTGAGGAGCTGGAAGCGCTCACTGACGAAATTCCAGCCGGCCGGCTCGGCACCCCGGATGAGGTGGCGGAAACGGTGGCGTTTTTGCTGTCTGATGGCGCTTCGTATATCACCGGCCAAGTCATTTCCGTCAACGGCGGCTGGTATTGTTGAACGTATATTTTCCGGTTCGGCAGGCAAACTATCCTTGAAACATTCAACAAGGAGGGATTGACATGTCGGTACTGGATAACTTTGAACAATGGAAAGACTTTTTGGCGGAACGTTTAGAACAAGCGCAACAGCAAGGATTGACCCAGCAAGTGATCACAGATGTCGCTTACCAAATCGGGGATTATTTGGCGAAACACGTCGACCCGAAAAACCCGGAAGAACGGGTGCTCGCTGATCTTTGGAGCGTTGCGGATGAAAAAGAGCAGCACGCCCTTGCCAACATGATGGTCAAGCTGGTCCAACAAAAATAATCACCCGGTAAAAGAGAGGGGCCTCCCTCTCTTTTTTCTTCCTCCTTTTCGGTTGCTTTTCCATTTATAATTATAGTAGTATGAACTTAGCATAAGGCGTTCGTGCGGACACCGGCAAGGGAGGAGACGGGATGGGCAAGCAGGAATGGTATTTGGAATATGAAATTCATGTCAACCGCCCGGGGTTGCTCGGCGACGTTGCTTCGCTGCTCGGTATGTTGTCCATTAACATCGTGACGATCAACGGTGTCCGGGATTCGCGCCGCGGCATGTTGCTTTTGTGCGACAATAACGAGCAAATTGAACGGTTGGCGACGATCTTGCGGACGATGGACAACATTACGGTGACGAAGCTGCGCCAGCCGAAGCTGCTCGACCGCCTCGCCGTCCGCCACGGCCGTTATATCCAGCGCGATGCCGATGACAAAAAAACGTTCCGCTTCGTCCGTGATGAACTTGGACTGCTTGTCGATTTTATGGCGGAACTTTTTAAAGAAAAAGGGCATAAGCTCATCGGCATCCGCGGGATGCCGCGCGTCGGCAAGACAGAATCGATCGTCGCCGCCAGCGTGTGCGCCAACAAACGATGGCTGTTTGTTTCATCGACGCTGATTAAACAGACGGTTCGCACGCAGTTGATGGAAGATGAGTATAGCGAGGACAACATTTTCATTATCGACGGCATCGTCTCAACGCGCCGCGGGAACGAGCAGCACTGGCAGCTCATCCGTGAGCTCATGCGCCTTGAGGCGACGAAAGTCGTCGAGCATCCGGACATGTTTGTTCGCCATACGGAATACACGCTCGATGATTTTGATTATATGATTGAGCTGCGCCATGAACCGGACGAAGATATTTCCTACGAAGCGATTGACCGCCCGTCATTGTTGGGCGATGACGGGTTTTCCGAATTTGGGTTTTAATTTAAAAAAAGTGGAAGGTGTTGGCCGTTGACGGAACTAGGAAAACGTTTGCGGGAAGCACGGGAAGAAAAAAAGATGAGTTTGGACGAGCTGCAGGAGATGACGAAAATTCAAAAGCGGTATTTGATCGGCATCGAAGAAGGCAACTATGCCATCATGCCTGGAAATTTTTATGTGCGTGCCTTCATCCGGCAATATGCTGAAGCGGTCGGGCTTGATCCGGATGAGCTGTTTGAACAGTATAAACAGGACATTCCCCAGTCTTATCAAGATGACATTCCGCAGACGCTGTCGCGCGTGAAGACGCACCAGCAACTGTCTGCCGAGGGGACGAAATGGCTCGATTGGCTGCCGAAAGTGGTTGTCGCGGCGGTCGTCATCGGGGCGGCAGTCCTCGTTTGGGTGCTGCTCCAGCACGGCGCCGCAAATGAGCCGCCGACAAAGACAAGCCCAAAAACAGCGGAGGTCGAAAAGCCGAAACATTCGCCGCTTGAGCAAGCGAAACAAAAGCAGCCGGCGAAGGAAACGGACGAGAAGGCAACGAATGAAAACGGACAGCAAAATGAACAGCCAGCGCCGACTGGCGAAGAAGAACAGCCGGCTGCGGCGATGAATGTGACGGAAAAGCGCGGCAACACGGCGACGATTGAAGTCGAAAGCTCCGGCGCGTTTTCCATCGAGCTTTCATCCAAAGGAACGTCATGGGTCGAAGTATACAATACGAAAGGCCATACGTTTTACCGCGGAAACTTGACAAGCGGGCAGACGAAAACGTTCGATCTGTCGGCCGAAAGCGAAGTATGGGTGAAAATCGGGCGTACGCTGGACGTCGACATGAAGGTAAACGGCCAGCCGTTTGCCTATCCGTTTGCCCCGAAAGAGGAAGTATACCAAAAGCTGCATTTCGTGTTGAAGAAATGATGGAACAGGGCGCTTTTCCGCAGGAAGGCGCCTGCTTTTCGCACGGACTGAACGATGTTGAATGAGCGGAGGTATTTGTGGTGAACTTGCCGAATAAAATTACGGTAGCGCGCATTATGCTCATCCCGTTTTTCTTGATCGTGATGCTCGTTCCGTTCGGGTGGGGAAGCATCCAAATCGGCGGGACAGAGCTTCCGGTGGCCCATCTTGCCGGCGCGCTCATTTTCATCATCGCCTCAGCGACGGACTGGATCGATGGCTACTATGCCCGCAAATACGGGTTGGTGACGAATTTAGGAAAATTTTTAGATCCGCTTGCCGATAAATTGCTTGTGTCGGCGGCGCTGATCGTGCTTGTCGAGCTCGGGGCCGTTCCGGCGTGGATGGTGATTGTCATCATCAGCCGCGAGTTTGCCGTCACCGGCTTGCGGCTCGTGCTTGCCGGCGAGGGGGAAGTCGTCGCTGCCAACATGCTTGGCAAAATCAAGACATGGACGCAAATTGTCGCCATTTCCGCTTTATTGTTACATAACTTCCCTTTCTCGCTCATTTCGTTTCCGTTCGCTGAATTGGCGCTGTGGGTGGCGGTCATTTTCACGATTTGGTCTGGCTGGGATTATTTTGCGAAAAACAGACATGCGTTTTCCCATTCGAAATAGCCGGCCGCAAAGGGGGAGAAAGTCTGTTGAACGCGGAGATCATTGCCGTTGGCTCCGAGCTGTTGCTTGGGCAAATCGCCAATACGAACGCCCAGTTTTTGTCGCAGCAGCTGGCGATGCTTGGCATTAACGTCTATTTCCATACCGTCGTCGGCGACAACGCCGGCCGCCTCGAACAGGCGGTGAAAACGGCGCAAACGAGAGCGAACCTCATCATTTTCACCGGCGGTCTCGGCCCGACGAAAGACGATTTAACGAAGGAGACGATCGCCCGTTTGCTTGGCCGCCGACTCGTGATCGACGAGGAAGCGCTCCGAGCGATTGAGGCGTATTTTGCCCGCACAAACCGGCCGATGACAGAAAACAATAAAAAGCAGGCGCTCGTCTTGGAAGGATCGACGGTGCTGAAAAACGAGCACGGCATGGCGCCAGGGATGGCGCTTGTGGCAGACGGCATTACGTACATGTTGCTGCCCGGGCCGCCGAAAGAAATGCGGCCGATGTTCAAAAAATACGGAAACGCCTTTTTGCGCCGTACGTTTTCGCTTTCCGAGCGCATCGAGTCGCGCGTGCTCCGCTTTTTTGGCATCGGTGAATCAGCGCTCGAGACGGCGATTGCGGATTTGATCGACGCCCAGTCGAATCCGACGATCGCGCCGCTGGCCGGCGACGGTGAAGTGACGCTTCGTCTGACAGCGAAGCATCAGGATGAGGCGGAGGCGAAGCGGCTTCTTGACGAAGTGGAAGCGGCCATTTTGGCGCGCGTCGGCCGCCACTGCTACGGATATAACGATGAAACGTTGTTTACAAAGACGCTCGAGCGGTTAAAAGAAAGAGGATGGACGATCGCGTCGGCCGAAAGTTTGACCGGCGGCCTTTTCCTCGAACAGCTCACCGCCATCCCCGGCGCGTCTCAAGTCGTGCAGGGCGGTGTCGTCTGCTACACAAACGGCGTCAAAGAACAGGTGCTTGGCATACCGCGCACGCTACTTGAGGCAGAAGGGGCGGTGAGCGAGCCGTGCGCCCGTTTGCTTGCTGAAAACGTCCGCGCGATGTGCGATGCGGATATCGGCATCAGCTTCACCGGCGTCGCCGGACCCGATCCGCTTGAGGGCCACCCGCCCGGCACCGTGTATATCGGCATCGCCGTCCGCGGGCGCGATGCAACTGTCCACCGTCTGACGCTGTCCGGCACGCGTGATGCCATTCGCATCCGCACCGCCAAATACGGCTGTTTTTTTCTGCTTGAGATGCTCGCGGCCGACTGCTGATCGGCCGCCCCCTTCCTTCTCCATTCTCCACCGCACATCGTTTTTTCCACCGCATGAGTATGGCGATTGTTGCTAGTTTCTCCACCGAAAAAACGAATGGACGTTCGTTTTTTGCTTGGCAATGGCCGCAAAACGCGGTATAGTATAAGTAGTCCTAGAATAAGGAGGAGTAGGTTAGTGAACCAAGATCGTCAAGCTGCATTGGAGCAGGCATTAAAACAAATTGAACGACAGTTTGGCAAGGGGGCCATCATGAAGCTCGGCGAGCAAGTCGACCGCAAAGTGTCGGTCGTGCCGAGCGGTTCGCTGGCGCTCGACATCGCGTTAGGCGTCGGCGGCTATCCGCGCGGGCGGATTGTGGAAATTTACGGCCCGGAATCGTCCGGGAAAACGACCGTTGCCCTTCACGCGATCGCGGAAGTGCAAAAGCGGGGCGGGCAAGCAGCTTTCATCGACGCAGAGCACGGTGCGACCTGTTGCTGACTGAAGTATGGCGGAAACGCCGTGCGAAAAGTCAGCGGGACTGAGCATGAGTAGGTCCTAACTGCATCACCGAGAGCTCGGTGAAAATCCGAGACGGGAATGAAGGTTGGCATTCCCGCCCTAATACCCCGACGTGCGGTCATGGTGCGCAACATGGCTGTACGAAGCTCGGAGAGGACGGCGAAAAGCAGACCTGAGAAGCGGTTAGCGAAGTAGCCGGGGGTCCATAAAGCTCCTATGGCTAGAGAACGCATAGCGTTGGAACGAACCACCGGAAGTACGGCTCGTAAGGCGTGGGGCGCCGAAAAAAGAAGGCGCTCACCTCCTAAGTGAGGTTCAGCCCTGGATGAGGTATTCGTGTTTGCCGAGTCTGGATTGATCCCGTAGAGGATCTTTGCCTTGAGCCCTCCAACCATGGGCAGAAAGGCGGCTGACGGGTCAGAGGTGGAGCCTAAGGGAGCATGCAAGGATAGGTGATGCGGTACAGGTGAACCACCCCAGCGGATGCCAAGGGATGCGCATCCCGATGCCGCTAAGCAGGAGGAAATGACTGCTGAAGGGGTGGGGCAGCAGCCCGTAGTAGTGATGAAGCAGGGTAACTCCTGCGGAGCGAAGGGGCATAGTCGAGTACCCTAGGTTACTAACCCAGACAATGATTAGGAAGCCATGAGGAAATCCGTAAGGGTTTCGGTGAGCAAAACTGACTAAAAACGTGTATGGTACAAATCCGCTAGAAAGGATTTGATACTATCAACCAAACGTTTCAAGAACTAATCATTCCTAGGTCGGAGCAGGAATTCCGCGACCTACAAGACAAGATGTACGCCATTACACAATAAGGAAACTCGAGGAATACAGAAAGTGCGTACACTAGTAAAGTCTAGAGCGGATTAGTAACCGGGGTACTCGATGGAACGCCGTGTGCGGGGAAACTCGCACGCACGGTGTGAAGCGGGGGAAAATAGCCCCTCCGGGTAATGCCGAGGGTGACTATTACCTATCGCTATCGCTCGACCCCATCTATGCACAAAAATTAGGGGTCAATATCGATGAATTGCTGCTTTCCCAGCCTGACACGGGCGAGCAGGCGCTCGAAATCGCGGAAGCGCTCGTGCGAAGCGGCGCGGTCGATATTATCGTCATCGACTCGGTGGCGGCGCTTGTGCCGAAAGCGGAAATTGAAGGGGAGATGGGCGACGCCCATGTCGGCTTGCAAGCGCGGCTTATGTCCCAGGCGCTTCGCAAGCTGTCTGGCGCCATTAACAAATCGAAAACGATCGCCATCTTCATCAACCAAATTCGCGAAAAAGTCGGCGTCATGTTTGGCAATCCGGAAACGACGCCGGGCGGGCGGGCGCTCAAGTTTTACGCTTCCGTCCGCCTAGAGGTGCGCCGCGCCGAGCAAATTAAGCAAGGCAATGATATGGTCGGCAACAAGACAAAAATTAAAGTCGTCAAAAACAAAGTTGCGCCGCCATTTAAAACGGCTGACGTCGACATTATGTACGGCGAAGGCATTTCCCGCGAAGGGGAAATTCTCGACATGGCGTCCGAATTGGACATCGTGCAAAAAAGCGGTTCGTGGTATTCGTACAAAGACGAGCGGCTTGGCCAAGGGCGGGAAAACGCGAAGCAATTTTTGAAGGAAAACCCGCACATCGCCGATGAGATCGCCCGCGCCATCCGCCAGCATTACGGCATCGACGTTGAAGAGGGAACGAGCGAACCGCAGCAAGACGGGTTCGGATTGCTTGAAGAATAACGGCACAAGGCGTCCTGGCAAGTGGCTGGGGCGCCTTTTTCCATCCGTCCGGCCTGCCAAGGAGAGCGATAAGCCTAAAAAGGACGGCGGGCGGAACGGTCTTGTTCCGTTGTCATCCTCTAGGCGCGTCGGTGTAATATCTTGACAATTCCTATTGCCGCCTTTACAATGAACATGTATATTTGTCCATACGCGCGGCAGGGCCATACGCCCGCCCGCTGCGGCGGACCGCCTTCGTGCGGAAGGCTGCGCGGGTCGATTGTGATGCCAAGCGACTGAGCTAATGGATTGAAAACGGGAATGTCCATCTGCGCCGGTCATGGCGGTGAGAAGAGAGAACGAAAGGAAACCGAACAGCAAGAGGAGGTGAAACGATGGGTTCGATCATCATCTCCGCTTTGCTTGCCTTAGTCATTGGTGCCGTTGTTGGCTTTTTTGTTCGCAAATCGATTGCCGAAGCGAAAATCGGCGGGGCGAAAGCCGCTGCCGAACAGCTGATTGAGGAGGCGAAACGCGAGGCGGACGCCTTGAAAAAAGAAGCGCTTCTCGAAGCGAAAGACGAGATTCATAAACTGCGTACGGAGGCGGAGCGTGATATCCGCGACCGGAGAAGCGAGCTCCAAAAACAAGAAAACCGCCTGATGCAAAAGGAGGAAAATCTCGACCGCAAAGATGAAGCGCTCAACAAACGTGAGGCGTTGCTTGAGGCAAAGGAAGAAGCGTTGAACGAAAGACAACAGCATATTGAACAAATGGAAAGCAAAGTGGAAGCGCTCGTCAAACAACAACAAGCCGAACTTGAACGCATTTCCGGCCTGACGCGCGACGATGCCCGCCAGCTCATTTTAGAGCGCGTTGAGAAAGAGCTGTCGCATGAGATTGCGATGATGATCAAAGAGGCGGAAACGCGGGCGAAAGAGGAGGCAGACAAACGGGCAAAGGCGATTTTGTCGCTTGCCATCCAACGTTGCGCCGCCGACCATGTCGCCGAAACGACGGTTTCCGTCGTCAATTTGCCAAACGACGAAATGAAAGGGCGGATCATCGGGCGCGAAGGGCGGAACATCCGCACGCTCGAGACGTTGACCGGCATCGATTTGATCATCGACGATACGCCGGAAGCGGTCATTTTGTCCGGATTTGACCCGATTCGCCGCGAGACGGCGCGCATCGCGCTCGATAAGCTTGTGCAAGATGGCCGCATCCATCCAGCGCGCATTGAGGAAATGGTCGAAAAGGCGCGCCGCGAAGTGGATGAGCATATCCGCGAAGTCGGCGAACAGACGACGTTTGAAGTCGGTGTTCACGGCTTGCATCCGGATTTGATCAAAATTTTAGGGCGGCTCAAGTTCCGAACGAGCTACGGACAAAACGTGCTGAAACATTCGGTGGAAGTGGCGTTTTTAGCCGGACTGATGGCGGCCGAGCTTGGGGAGGACGAAATGCTGGCGCGCCGGGCCGGCTTGCTTCATGACATTGGCAAAGCGATCGACCACGAAGTGGAAGGAAGCCATGTGGAAATCGGCGTTGAGCTGGCGACGAAGTATAAAGAACATCCGGTCGTCATCAACAGCATCGCTTCCCACCATGGCGATACGGAACCGACGTCGGTCATCGCTGTGCTCGTCGCGGCGGCCGATGCGCTGTCGGCGGCGCGGCCGGGAGCGCGCAGCGAAACGCTGGAAAACTATATCCGTCGTCTAGAGAAGCTTGAAGAAATCGCCGAATCGTACGAAGGCGTGGAAAAATCGTACGCCATTCAAGCTGGACGTGAAGTGCGCATTATGGTCAAACCAGATATGATCGACGATTTGGAAGCGCACCGGCTGGCGCGTGACATCCGCAAACGAATCGAAGAAGAGCTCGATTACCCGGGCCATATTAAAGTGACGGTCATCCGCGAAACGCGGGCGGTCGAATACGCGAAATAAAGTGGCTATTGCCACTTTCTTTTTTTGTGCGTAAAATAGGAGGGTATAGCGATGCGGAGATAGATGCAAGGCGATATGTTTCGTTTAGAAAGGGATCAAGGATGAGAATTTTATTTATCGGCGACGTCGTCGGTTTGCCGGGGCAAAAAATGGTGGAGCACTATTTGCCAAGGCTGAAGGAAAAACATCGGCCGGACGTTGTTGTGATCAACGGCGAAAACGCCGCCGGCGGGAAAGGAATCACCGAACCGATTTACCGGGCGCTTCTCGCTTGGGGGGCTCATGTGATCACGTTGGGCAATCACGCATGGGACAAACGCGATATTTTTGAGTTTATCGATCAGGCGAAGGCGCTGATCCGCCCGGCGAATTACCCGCCCGGCACGCCGGGAAAAGGCATCGTCTTTGTGCCGACCGAGCATGGCGAAGCGGCGGTCATCAATTTGCAAGGGCGAGCGTTTTTGCCGGCGATTGACTGCCCATTTCAAAAGGCGGACGAGCTGATCGCCGCCGCCTCCGCGCGCACGCCGGTCATCATCGTCGATTTCCATGCCGAGGCGACGAGTGAAAAACAGGCGATGGGCTGGTACTTAGACGGCCGCGTATCCGCGGTCATCGGCACGCATACACACGTCCAGACGGCCGATAACCGCATTTTGCCAAGAGGGACGGCGTACATTACCGACGTTGGCATGACCGGTCCATACGACGGCATTTTAGGCGTCGATCGAGAGGCGGTGCTGCGCAAATTTTTAACCGGCCTGCCAGTTCGTTTCGACGTCAAGGAAGGACGAAGCCAATTGAATGCCGTCTTTGTTGATGTCGACGAAAAAAGCGGACGGGCGTTTCGCATTGAACGGTTGATCATTAACGATGACCACCCTTATTTTGAATAGTCCATCTTTTAAAAATTTTTTAAAATGTCCTCCTCCCATGCAGGAATAGTTGTCGAAACAGTGAATATAGTTACAATGAAGACCTTTTACCGAAATCATTTTCCAAGGAAACGAGGGAGGAGCTAGGAATGGAAATATTAAAAGTTTCAGCAAAATCGAATCCGAACTCTGTAGCTGGTGCACTTGCCGGGGTGCTGCGCGAGCGCGGCGCGGCGGAAATTCAAGCGATTGGCGCAGGTGCATTGAACCAAGCCGTTAAAGCAGTAGCGATCGCACGAGGGTTTGTGGCACCGAGCGGCATGGACTTGATTTGCATTCCGGCGTTTACGGATATTATCATCGATGGAGAAGAGCGGACAGCGATCAAATTGATTGTCGAACCTCGTTAACTGGATGATCAGACAATGGCGGCTATAACCTGTTGGCGCCTTCGGCTGCGAAGGCAGGCAGGTTATTTTTGCTTTTTCAAGGGGGGAACGGAATGATCTTCGATGCCCATTGCGATGTGTTGATGAAGTTATGGCAAGATCGGTCTCTGTCGTTTTACGACGGAGCTTCGCTTCACGTCACTCTTTCCGGGATGGCGGAAGCAGGGGTGAAAGTGCAATGCTTTGCCATCTACATACCGGAAACGGTGCCGGAGGAAGCCCGGTTCACTGTTGCGCTGGAGATGGTGGATATCTTCTTTACCCATGTGATCGAGGCGTTTCCGTCTGTGAAGTTCGTGCGGACGAGACGGGATATCGCCGCCCTTAAAAAAGAGGAAGTCGGCGCCATGTTGACGCTGGAAGGGTGCGACGCCATCGGCGCCAACCTTGTCAAGCTAAAGACGCTCCTTCGCCTCGGCGTCGCTTCCGTAGGGTTGACATGGAACTTCCCGAACGCTGTCGCTGACGGAGCGTGGGAGAAGCGCGGCGCCGGGCTGACGGCGTTTGGCCGGCAAGTCGTTGCGCTTCTTAATGAAGCAAAACGATGGGTCGATGTGTCCCACTTATCGGAGAAAGCGTTTTGGGATGTCATCGAGATGGCTCGGTTCCCCATCGCTTCCCATTCCAACGTGCATCGTCTATGCCCGCATCCACGCAACTTAACCGACGAGCAGATTAAAGCGTTGATCGAAAAAGACGGCATGATCGGCATTAATTTCGTTCCGTATTTTTTGACGGCGAAGAAAAACGAGGCGATGATCGCTGATGTGCTTCGCCATCTCGACCATATATGCGCGCTCGGGGGGGAAAACAACGTCGGGTTTGGTTCTGACTTCGATGGCATCACGGAGACGGTCGCCGGCCTTGGAACGGTAAGGGAATATGCGCGGCTTGTCAACGAGTTGTACAAGCATTACTCCACCGAGCAAGTATCCCGCTTTTTATTCGGCAACTTCTACGCCCATTTGCCGGAGTGACGAATATCACTGAGTATCGGCTCTGCGTATCCTAGAATAGAAGACAGGGCATCGGCGGCGCCGGCTGAAAAAGGCGTCCAAAATGGTAGTTTCCTTGTCAGAAAAGTGGTACAATAGTAGCGAAAGGCTGGAGTGAATATAAAGGGGTGTAATGCATGATCGAACAGCTGTCATGGAAGGTGGGCGGCCAGCAAGGGGAAGGAATTGAAAGTACAGGGGAAATTTTCTCCACAGCGCTGAACCGCCTCGGATATTACTTATATGGATACCGCCATTTTTCTTCACGCATCAAAGGGGGTCATACGAACAACAAAATTCGCGTCAGCACAAAACCGGTGCGGGCGGTCGCTGATGATTTGGACATCTTGGTGGCGTTCGACCAAGAGACGATCGACTTCAACTTCCACGAGCTGCGTGACGGCGGCATCGTCATGGCGGACGCCAAATTCAATCCGGTGATTCCGGAAGGAAAAGGAGTGGCGCTTTACGCCGTTCCGTTCACCGATATCGCCACACAGCTTGGCAATCCGCTGATGAAAAACATGGTTGCCATCGGCGCGACAAGTGCGGTGCTCGATTTGGACGCCGCCGTGTTCGAAAGTGTTGTCGTTGATACATTTGGGCGCAAAGGGGCGCAAGTCGTTGAGAAAAACATGGAAGCGATTCGCGCTGGAGCGCAATATATGAAAGAGCAGCTCGATGGTTCGACGAAAACGATGAAACTAGCCAAAGCCGACGGCAAACGGCGAATGTTCATGATTGGCAACGATGCCATCGCCTTGGGCGCCATTGCCGGCGGGGCGCGCTTTATGGCCGCCTATCCGATCACCCCAGCTTCGGAGATTATGGAGTATTTGATTAAAAAGCTGCCGGATTTTGGGGGCGCGGTCATCCAGACAGAAGATGAAATCGCCGCCTGTACGATGGCGATCGGCGCCAACTATGCGGGCGTGCGGGCGTTCACCGCTTCGGCCGGACCCGGGTTGTCGCTTATGGCCGAAGCGATTGGGCTGGCCGGGATGACGGAAACACCGCTTGTTGTCGTCGATACGCAGCGGGGCGGTCCAAGCACCGGCTTGCCGACAAAGCAAGAGCAGTCGGATTTGCTCGCGATGATCTATGGCACGCACGGGGAAATTCCCAAAATTGTCATGGCGCCAAGCACGGTCGAAGAAGCGTTTTACGATATGGCGGAAGCGTTCAACTTAGCCGAGGAATACCAATGCCCGGTCATTTTCCTGTCGGATTTGCAGCTGTCGCTCGGCAAGCAGACGGTTGAGCCGCTTGATTACGATCGGATCGAGATCCGCCGCGGCAAGCTGATGAATGGTGAGCTGCCGCCGCTTCCGGACAAAGACAACTTCAAACGGTATGAAATCACGCCGGACGGTGTTTCGCCGCGGGTGCTGCCGGGAACAAAATACGGCATCCACCATGTCACCGGGGTCGAACACGCCGAAACAGGCCGCCCGTCAGAGACGGCGGCAAACCGCCGGGCGCAAATGGAAAAACGGATGCGCAAACTCGAGCACATCCACTTCCCGACGCCGGTGCACAAACAACTCCGCCACGAAGAACCGGATTTGCTCCTTGTTGGCTTTTTATCGACGCGCGGAGCCATTGAAGAAGCGATGGAGCGGCTCGAGCAAGATGGCGTCAAAGTCAACCATGCGCACATCCGTCTGCTTCATCCGTTCCCGGTTGACGACGTGCGGCCGCTTGTCGAGAAAGCGAAACGAGTCGTCGTCGTCGAGCAAAACGCCACCGGGCAGCTGGCGAACTTGTTGAAAATGAACGTCGGGCACGCTGATAAAATCGCCAGCGTCTTAAAATTCGACGGCAATCCGTTCTTGCCGGGCGACGTCTATACTAAATGCAAGGAGTTGTTAGCGCAATGGCCACCTTTAAAGATTTCCGCAATGATGTGAAACCGAACTGGTGTCCGGGGTGCGGCGACTTTTCCGTGCAGGCCGCCATCCAGCGCGCGGCCGCCAATCTCGGGTTGGAGCCGCACGAACTCGCGGTCATTTCCGGGATCGGCTGCTCGGGCCGCATTTCCGGCTACATTCACTCTTACGGCTTTCACGGCACGCACGGCCGCGTTTTGCCGCTGGCGCAAGGAGTGAAAATGGCGAACCGCGATTTGACGGTCATCGCCGCCGGCGGGGATGGCGACGGATTCGCGATCGGCATGGGGCACACGGTTCATGCCATTCGCCGCAACATCGACATCACATACATCGTCATGGACAACCAAATTTACGGGTTGACGAAAGGACAAACATCGCCGCGCAGTGCTGCCGGCTTCCAAACAAAAAGCACGCCGCACGGGTCGATCGAGCCGGCTTTGTCGCCGCTCGAGATCGCGTTAAGCGCCGGAGCGACGTTTGTCGCGCAAGGTTTCTCAAGCGATTTAAAAGAATTGACGAGCTTGATTGAGGAAGGCGTCAAGCATAAAGGCTTTGCGCTCATCAACGTCTTCAGCCCGTGCGTGACGTACAACAAAGTGAATACGTACGAGTGGTTCAAAGAGCGGCTCATCAAGGTGAGCGACATCGAAGGATACGACCCGTCCGACCGGGAGATGGCGATGCAGACGGTCATGAAATACGATGGGCTCGTCACCGGGATCATTTATCAAAACAAAGAACAAAAGTCGTACCAAGAGCTTGTGCCAGGCTACAGCGAGGCGCCGCTTGCCGAGGCGGAGCTGAAAATGAGCAAAGAAAAGTTCGCCGAACTCGTAGCAGAGTTTATGTAAAAATGGAAACCATTTGCACCCGATGGAGGCTTGCCTCATTGGGTGTTTTTTGTTATCATGACATGTTCCGGTCCTCCGGAACAAACCCCATTGTGTTTCCTTGCCGCTCGCGATATACTATGGTAGTGTGTGGTTGGAAGAAATTTGCCGAGGCGAGGCCGGCTGCACAGGAAAAGGCGGCCGCTCGTCCCGGATGATCGAATGATTTTGTGAAGAAAGGAGATTGCTATGAACGAAAAACAACGTTTGGAGCAAACGGGACAAATCAAAACCGAAAGCCATCCAGCGGACAGAAAATCCGCCTTGGACCGGCTGAAAGAAAAAACGACGAAAGACTATGAGAAATATTTCACGAGCGTGTTTCTCCCGCCGAATTTAAAAGAGGCGAAGAAACGCGGCAAAGAGGAAGTCAAGTACGTCAAAGACTTTGCGATTCCTGAAGAGTTTCGCGGCATGGGGCGCGGACGGAAGTTTTACATCCGCACGTATGGCTGTCAAATGAACGAGCACGATACGGAAGTGATGGCCGGCATTTTCATGGCGCTCGGCTATGAGCCGACCGACCGTCCGGAAGAGGCAAACGTCATTTTGCTCAACACGTGCGCGATCCGTGAAAACGCGGAAAACAAAGTGTTTGGCGAGCTCGGCTACTTAAAGCCGCTCAAAACGACGAACCCGGACTTATTGCTCGGCGTGTGCGGCTGTATGTCGCAAGAAGAATCGGTTGTCAAGAAAATTTTAAAGCAATACCAATACGTCGACCTTATTTTCGGCACGCACAACATCCATCGCCTGCCGTACATTTTGCATGAGGCGTACATGTCGAAAGAAATGGTCGTCGAAGTATGGTCGAAAGAGGGCGACGTTGTTGAAAACTTGCCGAAAGTGCGCAAAGGGAAGATTAAAGCATGGGTCAACATTATGTACGGCTGTGACAAGTTTTGCACGTACTGCATCGTTCCGTACACGCGCGGCAAAGAGCGAAGCCGCCGTCCGGAAGACATCATCCAAGAAGTGCGCCAGCTCGCCGCCCAAGGCTATAAAGAAATTACGCTCCTTGGGCAAAACGTCAACGCTTACGGAAAAGATTTCACCGACATCCAGTACGGCCTTGGCGATTTAATGGATGAGCTGCGCAAAATTGACATTGCGCGCATCCGCTTCACAACGAGCCATCCGCGCGACTTTGACGACCGGCTCATCGAAGTGCTCGCCAAACGCGGCAACTTGGTTGAGCATATCCATTTGCCGGTGCAATCGGGCAGCACGGAAATTTTAAAAATGATGGGCCGCAAATATACGCGCGAGGAGTACTTGGAGCTCGTTCGCAAAATCAAAGCCGCCATTCCGGATGTCGCGTTGACGACGGATATTATCGTCGGCTTCCCGAACGAGACGGACGAGCAGTTTGAAGAAACGCTGTCGCTTTACCGTGAAGTCGAATTTGACTCTGCCTACACGTTCATCTATTCACCGCGCGAAGGCACGCCGGCGGCGAACATGAAGGACAACGTGCCGATGGAAGTGAAAAAAGAGCGGCTCAAGCGTCTCAACGACCTTGTTCAAGAAATCGCGGCCAAGAAAATGAAGCAATACGAAGGGCAAGTCGTCGAAGTGCTTGTGGAAGGCGAAAGCAAAACGAATCCGGATGTATTGGCGGGTTATACGCGCAAAAACAAGCTCGTCCACTTCGTCGGCCCCAAATCGCTCATTGGCCAATTGGTCAACGTGCGCATTACGCAGGCAAAGACGTGGACGCTGACGGGCGAGCTAGTCAATGAAGCGATCGAGGTGAACGAACATGGCAAAATATACGCGGGATGATATCTTGGCCCAGGCGAAGCAGCTGGCGAAAATGATCGCCGAAACGGAAGAAGTCGACTTTTTCAAACGAGCGGAAGAAAAAATCCACCAAAACGAAAAAGTGCGCACGTTGATCAACGAGCTGAAATCGCTGCAAAAGCAAGCGGTCAACCTTCAGCATTACGGAAAACATGAAGCGCTGAAACAGGTTGAGGCCAAAATTGACGCCATTTACGAAGAGTTGTCGCAAATCCCGATCGTCAGCGAATTCCAGCAGTCCCAATCCGATGTGAACGACCTGCTTCAGCTCGTCGCCTCGACGATTTCGAATACGGTGACCGATGAAATTCTCGCTTCGACGGGCGGCGACGTGCTGCGCGGCGAAACCGGCGCCGCGCTTCGCTACAACAAACACGGCGGCTGCCATTAATGGCATGCGGCTCAAAAGCGTCCTTTGGGGCGCTTTTTTTCTTATGGGCGCGCTCTCCCTTTCCCCGAACCGCGGGCGGCTATCTGGCGGCAAAAAAGAAGGCACATCGAACGGAGCAGGCGCATACAATGAACTATACGGAATAATGATTCATTTGCTGTGCACATTAGCGGAGATGGCGCATAGGATGAAATGAAGATTCATTTGAGGAGGGTTCCGTTCGATGTCTGAATACAGAGAAATTATTACGAAAGCTGTTGTCGGCAAAGGCCGCAAGTTTACACAATCGACCCATACGGTGACGGCGCCGAACCGCCCGTCAAGCATTCTCGGCTGCTGGATCATCAACCACCGTTATGAAGCGAAAAAATGCGATAAAACGGTCGAAATTCACGGCCATTATGACATCAACGTCTGGTATTCGTACAACCACAATACAAAAACCGAAGTCGTCACCGAAACGGTGTCGTATACGGACGTCGTCAAATTAAAATATCGCGACAAAGATCATTTAATCAGCGATGACACCGATGTCATCGTCCGCGTCATCCAGCAGCCGAACTGCCTCGAATGCACGATTTCGCCAAACGGCAATAAAATCGTCGTCGATGTTGAGCGGGAGTTTGTCGCCGAAGTGATCGGCGAAACGAAGGTGTGCGTTGCCATCAATCCGGAAGGCTGCGGCAAGGACGACGATTTTTGCGACGAGGATGACCTTGATGAAGAATTAGAAGATTTAAGCCCAGATTTGCTGCTTGGCGAAGAAGAATAAAACTAGGAAATTTCTTTCCTAGTTTTTTCTTTTGCCGCTTGTTATAATAGTAGCGCAATCAACGAGCCTTCGGGCCGAAAAGGTTGGGGAGAAGCGATGCCATCGTACACACCGATGATTCAGCAATATTTGCACATTAAAGCGCAATATCCGGACGCGTTTTTATTTTTCCGGCTTGGCGATTTTTACGAACTGTTTTTTGACGACGCCATCAAGGCGGCGCAAGAGCTGGAAATTACGCTCACAAGCCGCGATGGCGGCGGCGATGAACGGGTGCCGATGTGCGGGGTGCCGTACCATTCGGCGCAAGGATATATTGAACAGTTAATCGAAAAGGGATATAAAGTCGCCATTTGCGAACAAGTCGAAGACCCGAAAACGGCCAAAGGCGTCGTTCGCCGCGAAGTGGTGCAGCTCATCACCCCAGGGACGCTCATGGAAGGCAAAGGGCTCACCGAGAAGGAAAACCACTACTTGGCGGCGCTCACGCCGTTTGCTGATGGTACATACGGATTGGCTTACGCCGATTTGTCGACCGGCGAGGTCCGGTTGACGCTTCTTTCTTCGTGGGAGGAAGCGGCAAACGAATTGCACGCCGTTGGAGCGCGGGAGATCATCGTTGCCACAGACAGCGGCGAAGAGTGGGTGCGCGAGCTGAAAGAGCGGTACGGGGCGGCGGTCTCTTATGAGGACGACACATCTCTATGCGACGAATGGAACGGCGTCATCGGCCATGTGGCGCAAGAAAAGCTGCGGCAGGCCGCAGCCCGCTTGCTTCATTACCTCGTCCGCACGCAAAAGCGGCGGCTCGATCATTTGCAGCCGGCTGAGTTGTATCAAGTTGACCACTATATGAAAATGGACCGACATTCCAAGCTGCATTTGGAATTGGTCGAAACGGTGCGGTCAAAAGGAAGGAAAGGCTCGTTGTTATGGCTTTTGGATGAAACGGTGACAGCGATGGGCGGGCGGCTCTTAAAACAATGGCTGGACCGGCCGCTCATTGATCGGCGCGAAATCGAACGGCGCCTCGATTTTGTGGAAACGTTGAAAACGAGCTATTTTGAACGGCAGGAGCTGCGCGACAGGCTGCGCGGTGTTTACGACATTGAGCGCCTTGTCGGCCGTGTCTCCTACGGCAACGCCAATGCCCGCGATCTCGTGCAGCTGAAAAAGTCGCTTCTTCAAGTGCCGGCGCTCCGCCAGACGGTCGGCGCACTGCCGCTCGCTGAAGCGGACAAGCTGTGCGAGCGCCTTGACCCGTGCGAAGAGCTCGTCGATTTGCTCGAGCGCTCGATTCAAGAACAGCCGCCGCTTTCCGTCAAAGAAGGGAACCTCATCAAAGACGGATATGACAAGCAGCTCGACCGCTACCGCGATGCGAGCCGCAACGGCAAAGCGTGGATCGCTGAACTTGAGGCGAAGGAGCGGGAAGCGACCGGCATCAAATCGCTCAAAGTCGGCTACAACCGAGTGTTTGGCTACTATATTGAAGTGACAAAGCCCAATCTCCCCCTTGTTCCGGAAGGACGTTACGAGCGGAAGCAGACGCTCGCCAACGCCGAGCGGTTTATCACCCCGGAGTTGAAGGAAAAAGAGGCGCTCATTTTGGAGGCGGAAGAAAAAAGCATCGAACTCGAATATGAACTGTTTGTCGCCATTCGCGAGCAGGTGAAGCAATACATCCCGCGCCTGCAGACGTTGGCGAAAGCCATTGCCGAGCTTGATGTGCTTCAATCATTCGCAACGATCAGCGACGAGTATCGCTACGTGCGTCCGCAGTTTTCCACGGAGCGCGTCTTGGTGATTCAAGGCGGCCGCCACCCGGTTGTCGAAAAAGTGCTCGGCGCGCAAATGTACGTGCCGAATGACTGCTACATGAACCGCGAGCGGGAAATGCTGCTCATCACTGGACCGAACATGGCTGGAAAAAGCACGTACATGCGGCAAGTGGCGCTCACCGCCGTCATGGCGCAAATCGGCTGTTTCGTTCCCGCCGAGCGGGCGGTGCTGCCCATTTTTGACCAAGTGTTCACCCGCATCGGCGCTGCTGACGACCTGTCGGCAGGACAAAGCACGTTTATGGTCGAAATGTTGGAGGCGCGCCACGCCATCGCTCATGCGACGCAAAACAGCCTCATTTTGTTTGATGAAATCGGGCGCGGCACATCGACGTACGACGGCATGGCGCTCGCCCAGGCGATCATTGAGTACATTCACGACCATATCGGCGCGAAAACACTATTTAGCACCCACTACCATGAACTCACCGCCTTGGAGCGTTCGCTCCCGCGGCTTTCGAACGTCCATGCCCGCGCCATCGAGGAAAACGGCAAAGTCGTCTTTTTGCATCAAATCGCCGACGGGCCGGCCGACAAGAGCTACGGCATTCACGTCGCCGAACTGGCCGGGCTGCCGGCTTCGCTCATTGAACGCGCGCGGGCCATTTTAGCGGAACTGGAGAAAGCGGCGGGAAAACAGGAAGCCGCCGCAGGCAGGATGGACGATGGCGCTTTGGCGGAAGCGGGTTTGGCTTTTCAGGGGAACGAAGCGTTAGACGTCGGCAGCAAGGTTGAGCGCGAGAAGGCCTCCCGTCCGTCAGCCGGCGCGGCGCGGGAGGGCGTTTTGGCGGAAGCGGCGTTTGAGCAGCTGAGCATGTTTCCTGACCTTGCCCCGGCGCCTGTGGAGCCGCCTCTTTCAAGCAAAGAGAAAAAGGCGCTCGCGGCGCTGAAAGAGATCAATTTGCTCGAGATGACGCCGCTTGAGGCGCTCAACAAACTGTATGAACTGCAAAAGCTCCTCAAGTAAAGGAGGGAGGCCCGATGGGACGCATCCGCAAGCTCGATGACCTGCTGGCAAACAAAATCGCCGCCGGCGAGGTCGTCGAGCGGCCGGCTTCGGTCGTCAAGGAGTTGGTGGAAAACGCCATTGATGCCCATAGTACGGTCATCAACATCGAGCTTGAAGAGGCGGGAATGGCGAAAATCCGCGTCATCGACAACGGCGACGGCATGGAGGAAGACGACTGCTTGCTCGCTTTTGAACGCCATGCGACAAGCAAAATTCACAACGAGCACGATTTGTTCCGCATCCGCACGCTCGGGTTCCGCGGTGAGGCGCTGCCGAGCATCGCTTCTGTATCCGAAGTGGAGCTGACGACCGGCACGGGCAGCGGACCGGGAACGAAGCTTGTGCTTCAAGGCGGCGCACTCGTCTCCCGCGAGCGGGCGGCGGGGCGCAAAGGAACGGATATTACCGTATCGAACTTGTTTTTCAACACCCCAGCGCGCTTGAAATATATGAAAACGATCCACACCGAGCTCGGCCATGCGGCCGACGTCGTCAACCGGCTAGCGCTCGCCCATCCGGACGTATCATTTCGCCTCCGCCACCAGGGCAAAACATTGCTTGCCACCAATGGCAGCGGCGATGTCCGGCACGTGCTCGCCGCTATTTACGGCGCCGAGACGGCGAGACAAATGATCCCCATCGAAGCGGAATCGCTCGATTTTACCGTTCGCGGCTACATTTCGCCGCCGGACGTGACGCGCGCCTCGCGCAACTACATCTCGCTTGTTGTCAATGGCCGCTATGTGCGCAGCGTGCCGCTCATGAAAGCGATTGAAGCCGGCTACCATACGCTCTTGCCGATTGGCCGCTATCCGATTGTGTTTTTATCCATTGAAATGGATCCGGTGCTTGTCGACGTCAACGTCCATCCGGCAAAGCTCGAAGTCCGCTTTAGCAAGGAAGCAGAGCTGAATGAGCTCGTCACAGACGCCATCCGCCAGGCATTTCGCGAGCGGACGCTCATTCCGTCCGTATCTGCCGACAGCAAGATGGCAAAACCAAAGGCGGAGCAGGCGGCTTGGACGTTCACTCATCGCGTCCGCGAGCCGTCTGTCTTATCGAGCGACATCGGCGGCGGGGAAGATGCGACCGCCCCTTTTGCGCCGCTAACCGGTGACGCACCGGCTGAGCGGCCATCCGCGGCTGTGCAGACGGATGAATGGGGAATACCGGACGAACATGGGCCCGCTTTCGAGCGAAAGCAGGAGGAAGAGGTGGGAGAAGAGCGGCGCGCCCTCCGCTTGCCGACAGATGGGCAAGCGGAGGATAAAGCGGCGGCCGATCGCCTGCCGCCGCTTTATCCGATCGGACAATTGCATGGGACGTACATTTTGGCGGAGAACGAACATGGGCTGTATATGATCGATCAGCATGCGGCTCAAGAGCGGATCAACTATGAATATTTCCGGGAAAAACTTGGCGAAGCCACGAAGGAAGTGCAGGAGCTGCTCGTTCCGTTGATGTTTGAATATCCAGCCGACGAGTACGAGCGGATCGCCGCCTGCCGCAATGAGTTGGCGCGCTGCGGCGTGTTTCTTGAGCCGTTTGGGCCGCGGGCGTTTCTCGTTCGCTCCCATCCGACGTGGTTTCCGAAAGGGAGAGAAAAGGAAATCATCGAGGAAATGATCGAACAAGTGTTGGCGGCCAAAACGGTCGACATCAAGCAATTGCGCGAACAAGCGGCGATCTTAATGAGCTGCAAGCGCGCCATTAAAGCAAACCAACATTTGCGCCAGGATGAACTGTTCGCTTTGCTTGAGGCGCTGCGGCAGACAACGGACCCATTTACTTGTCCCCACGGCCGGCCGATCATCGTTCATTTTTCGACATATGAAATTGAAAAACTATTTAAACGGGTGATGTAGCCTGCGCCCCCTTTGCGCGACAAAGGGGGCGCTTTTTGTAATCGTTTTGTAATCTACTTTTATTCTTTCTGTTACAGACGGATTGCTTTGATTTTACTATAATGGCTCATGTGTAGGAATACGTGGTGAATTTTGTAGAGTGATAGCGAATTTTGGCTAAGCGGCTGGATAGATAAAGATCCATATCGACGTCATAGGGGGATGCAGCATGAAAAAGACGGTTGTATTGACAAGCACGTTGATCGGCTCGCTGTTGGCCGGCCACGCGGCATCGGCGGCGAGCTATACGGTGCAAAAAGGCGATACGCTTTGGAAGATTGCCCGGCAATCCGGCACGACGGTCGCAGCGTTAAAGCAAGAAAACGGTTTGTCTTCGGATTTGATTTTTCCCGGACAAGTATTGCGCGTCAATGAACCAAATAAATCAAACGAAACTTCTTCGAATACATATACGGTCGAGCCTGGTGATACGCTAAGCGGAATCGCCCGCAAGTTTAGCACGACTGTGGATGCGTTGCTCAAGCTTAATCCAAGCATTACGAACCCAGACTTCATTCGCGCCGGGCAGAAGCTGCAAGTAGCAGGGGAACAGGAACGTTCCAATACATACAATGTGCAGCCGGCAGCCGTGCCGACAAGCGGCCGGTATATCGTGCAGGCGGGGGATACGCTGCTTGAGATTGCGAACAAGTTTCAAACGACGGTCGACCGTCTATTGGCACTGAATCCGCAAATTACAAACCCGAACACCATCCGCATTGGCCAAGCCATTAAAGTGGCGGGCGGAACGACTGATGTCCGGGAGGCCAAGCAGCAAGTATCGGCCGCCAACTCGGCTGCCACTGAGTCGTCCGCATCGCTTGCCGACCGAATCATCGATATTGCGGAAAAATATTTAGGGGCGCGTTATTTGTACGGAGCAAGCCCGTCGCGCACCGATGTGTTTGACTGCTCATCGTTTACGATGCGCGTCTTCAGCGAAGCCGGCATTTCGCTGCCGCGCACATCCACCGCTCAAGCGCAAGCCGGAAGAACGGTGTCGTTTAACCAATTGCAAAAAGGCGATCTCGTCTTTTTTGACACCGATTCAAATGGGACGATCAACCATGTCGGCATTTACGCTGGCAACGGGCAAATGATCAACGCGACCGTTTCGTTGGGTGTTGCGTATTCGTCGCTGACGTCATCCTATTGGAAAACGCGGTATGTAAAAGCGGTTCGGGTCATCAACTAAATGAAAGACGATTAACGCAGCTGTTCGTGCGAAGCCTTAGGCGCTTCGGTGAACAGCTTTTTTGTTGTTCGTGCGAGTGAAAGCCGAATCCAAAAAAGATGCAGGATGATGCCGCGGAAAAACGGGTTAGCGGTTTTGAGGCTTTCTGCTTTAAGGCAACAAAAAACAGCAACAAGTACAAATAGTCCGGCTTTCTGGCGCGTATCATTTGGTGCCATGATGATTCATCATGTAAAATAAGATATTCATAGATGATCAAAAAGGAGGGCATTGGTATGAACAGCCGTCTGTCCGTGATGGTGAGCATTGTGCTGGCCATGCTCGTCGCCTCGATGGATACGACGATCATGAACACGACGATGCCGATCATCGCCAAAGAACTTGGGGGATTCTCCCTTTATGCATGGGCGTTTGCGTCATACATGATTACGACAACCGTCCTGTCACCGATTGCCGGCCGTCTGTCCGACCTGTTTGGCCGCAAAAACGTATTCAGCTTTGGCATCATTGTATTTTTGATTGGCTCGCTTCTTTGCGGTTTGTCGCAAAATATGGTGCAACTCGTCCTGTTCCGCGCCGTACAAGGGGTCGGCGCCGGGTTTATGATGCCGTTTCCGGCCATTATCGCCGGCGATTTGTTTCCGGTGGAAAGGCGCGGAAAGATCCAGGCGTTTTTTACCGCCATGTGGGGGATTTCCGCCGTCTTGGCGCCGCTTTTAGGCTCGCTGTTTGTCGAATACGCGACATGGCGCTGGATTTTTTATGTCAACATTCCCATTTGCCTGCTCTCGCTTGTGACGTTGTTTCCATATAAAGAAGTATATGAACCGAAGCGGGCGGCGGTTGACTATATGGGGGCGGTGTTATTTGCCGCCGCAGTCAGCCTGCTTTTGCTCGTCACTGTTGCGAAGCGCGGACAATGGTGGTACGGGGCGGCCGGTGCGCTCTTGCTCATGGTGTTTTACTTTTTCGAAAAACGGCAGCCGTCTCCGCTCGTGCCGCTTTCACTTGTTCATCACCGCACGCTCAAATGGATGAACATTAACGGCTTTGTCAGCTGCGTCGCGCTGTTTGGCACGTCAAGCTACATTCCGCTCTTTTTGCAAAATGTTGCTCATTTATCGGTATTTATCAGCGGCGTCGCTTTGCTCGGCTCGTCCGTTGGTTGGATGATCGCCGCCGTGCCGGCCGGGAAATGGATTTTGCGCTATGGCTACCGTCCGCTTCTCATCATCGGCAATGTGCTGCTGGTTGCGTCCGGCTTGCTTCTGGCGCTGCTGAACGAAAGTCACGGGTTTTGGTATGTGTTTTTCGTCATGTTTGTCCAAGGGCTGTCGTTTGGGTTGACCTCGACCGTCGGCGTCATCGGCTCGCAGCAGCTTGCGGACGTCCATGAAAAAGGAATCGCGACGTCCTTTTTTATGTTTTGCCGCAATATCGGCACGGCGATCGGCGTGACCGTCATGGGAGCGTTTTTGACGAAGGCGCCGACGTTTATGACCGGCATCCATCATTTGTTTTTATTCGGCCTCATTGGCAGCATCGCCGCGCTTGTCACCTCGCTTTTCATTCATGATGAAGCCGAAACCGGCCGAAACACGTGGCAGCCGGAAGGAACGGCGTAAGGCGGGGAAGCGGCATGGGGGCGGCCGGTTTGCTCTCCTTGCGAGTTTACGGTGAAAGAGGAGGCTCATTGAGAAAATCCAGTTGATTTTCTCAATGAAGCAGGCCTTTTCATCAAAGATGGCGAAAGAGCCAAAAAAACCCTAAACATTGTCTGTGATCATCCGATAATGTAGATGGAACAACATACTGATTCACAGACGGAGGATTTGCCAATGAACATGAAAATGACCGTGCGCAAAAAACTGCTGGCTGGGTTTGGCCTTGTCTACGTATTGATTGTATGGCTAGTCGGCTTTTCTTATTACGAAATTTCCAAACTGAACGGTACATATACCGATGTCATTGACAAACGGGTGCCGAAGCTCGTCAACGTCAAGGAGCTGGAGGTGCTCATCCGCCGCCAAGTCGGCAGCATGCGCGGCTATTTGTTGACTGGCGATGAGACGTCAAGGAAAAACTTTGAAAAAGCGCATGAGGAGTACAAGAAAATAAGCGAAAAACTTGCGGCGGAGTTGACGCAAGCCCAAACAAAACAATGGCTGGCTCAGCTTGATTTATTGGAGCAGCAGTTTTACGAACTGGGGCAAAAAACGTTTGATTTAAAAGATCAAAACAAAACGGCGGAATACAATGCACTCATTGTGACGACGGGTCGAGACATTACAAATCAGTTCGATGACGTCGTTTCCCGGCTTATTTCCAGCCAGCAGTCGGAGATGAACAAAGCAAGCAAAAAAGCGGATGATGAAGCTTCAGATGTGCAGAAGTTCATTATCGTTGTGGGCATATTGACCGTGGCGGTCGGCGCGATTGCCAACTATTGGATCAGCCGCTCGCTTTCCCGCCCGCTATTGGCGCTGTCGGAAGCGGCGAAGCGGATCGCTGCCGGCGATTTGACGGACGGGCGGCTCTCGGTTCGCAACCGCGATGAAATTGGCGCACTCGCCGCTTCGTTTGAGCAAATGGCGAAAAACTTGCGCGAAGTGCTCCAAGAAGTGGCGCAAAACGCCGAGCAAGTCGCCGCTTCGTCGGAGGAGCTGGCAGCGAGCGCCGAACAGACGAGCAAGGCGACCGAGCAAATCGCCATGACGATTCAGGGCGTTGCTTCCGGCATGGACAAGCAAATGCAAAGCGTGGAAGAAACGTCCGCCGCCGTCGATTCGATGTCTGAGAGAATCGAGCAAATTTCCGGACGGGCGCAAAGCGTGTCCGCCATCGCTAGTGAGGCGTCGAGACAAGCGGCTGAGGGCGGGCAAACGATCGAGGCGGGCGTCGCGCAAATGAACAAAGTGAACGATACGGTCGAGCGGCTGGCTGACCTCATTAAAGGGCTTGGCCACCGTTCCGAGCAAATCGGCTCGATCATCGAAGCAATCCGCAGCATCGCGGCGCAGACGAACTTGCTCGCCTTAAACGCCGCCATTGAGGCGGCGCGCGCCGGCGAGCACGGGCGCGGCTTTGCCGTCGTCGCTGACGAAGTGCGGAAGCTCGCCGAGCAATCGGCCCAATCGGCCCAGCAAATCGCGGAATTGATCGCTGCCATTCAAGAAGAAACGGTCCATGCCGTCCAATCGATGGAGTCGGTCGTCAACGAAGTGACGGCCGGAACGAACGTCATTCGCGCCTCGGGAGAAATGTTCGCCCGCATTCGCGCCGCCGTGGACGAAGTTGCGGCGCAAATCCGCGACGTATCCACCGCGGTCAGCGACATGGTCTCTTCTTCGGAGCAAATGGTGCGCTCCGTCCGGCTTGTCGCCGACGTGGCCGAGTCGACATCGGCCGGTGCGCAGGAGGTGTCGGCGGCGACCGAGGAACAGCTGGCCTCGATGGAGGAAATTTCAGCTTCGGCCGCGTCGCTCTCGAAAATGGCGGACGATTTGCAGGCGATTGTCAACAAGTTTTCATTATGATGAGCGCCTTTTATGGCGTTCATTTTTTTCCATATGGTTATGGCGAAAGGGAAGAAAGGCGATTTTTCGCGCTGCCATGTATAAAACGATTTGTGGATGGCGAAAACGTATGAAAGAAATGGTTCCATGCACAGCTGTTTTTATGTATAATGATGGTTGACACAAGTCCCACAACAGAAAGCAGTGACACGCTATGGCTGAAAAAGTCGCCGTCATCGTCGGGCCGACGGCGGTCGGCAAAACGAAGCTCGGCATCGCGTTGGCGAAAAAGCTGGGCGGAGAGGTCATCAGCGGCGATTCGATGCAAATTTATAAAGGGATGGACATTGGCACGGCGAAAGTGAAGCCCGATGAGATGGAAGGAATCCCGCATCATTTGCTGGACATCAAAGAGCCGTGCGAACCGTTTTCCGTCGTCGAATTTCAGCGGCTTTGCCGTGCGCTCATCACCGAGATTTCGGCGCGCGGCCGGCTGCCGATCATCGTCGGCGGCACCGGGCTGTACATTCAGGCAGCCCTTTACGATTACCAATTTTCCGCCGCCCCTTCCGACGAAGCGTACCGCCGGGCGCTCAAACAGCTGGCGGCCGAGCAAGGAGCCGAAGCGCTTCACCGGCGGCTTGAGGCGGTTGATCCAATAAGTGCGGCCCGCATTCATCCGCACAACATCCGCCGCGTCATCCGCGCCTTAGAAGTGTATCATTGCACCGGGAAGCCGTTCAGCGAGTGGCAGCAAGGGCAGTCAAAGCGGCTTTTGTATGAGGCGGCCATCGTTGGCTTGACGGCGGAGCGGGAGGCGCTTTACCGCCGCATCAACGAGCGGGTCGATGAGATGATCGCCGCAGGGTTGATCGAAGAGGCGAGAGCGCTTTATGACCGCGGCCTGCGCGACTGCCAGGCGGTGCAAGCCATCGGCTACAAGGAGCTGTACGACTATTTTGACGGCCGCGTTTCCCTTGATGAAGCGATCGAGCAGCTGAAACAAAATTCGCGCCGCTATGCGAAACGGCAGCTCACTTGGTTTCGCAACCAAATGCCGGTGAAATGGTTTGACATGACCGACGCCGGGCAGTTCGCCGCCAAGGTGCAGGAAATTTCTCGCTATGTAGCAGGAAAGCTTCAACTTGAAGCGAATATATAAGTATATCCTTAGAGAGAAAAGAGGAGGACGTTTGATGAAAAATGCGATCAATATTCAAGACCAGTTTTTAAACCAGCTGCGCAAAGAGGGCATTCAAGTGACCGTCTTCTTATTGAACGGCTTCCAACTGCGCGGGTACATTAAAGGGTTTGACAACTTCACCGTACTTTTGGAAGTGCAAGGAAAACAACAGCTCATTTACAAGCACGCCATTTCGACGTTTGCGCCGGAGCGGAACATCCATTTTGAAACCGAACAGTAAGACCGACGGTACATACGCCGCCGAAAAAAAGGCGCCTTCCTTCGCGGAGGGCGCCTTTTGCCATTTTCCGTTTTCCTTCCGCGCCCGCTATTTGATCGACAAGCTCCTGCGTCACCCGAAGGGAAGTGAGGGACGAGGTGAATTCAGATGCGTAAACCGCCGCTTTTGTGAATAAACATATACAAACTTTTTCCGCTATAGCCGACCCGCTGTTCGTTTGGGCGATTGTCACGGATCGGCGGTGGCGTACGTATACTAGTAACGAAAAGGCAAGGCGTCAAAAGCCAAGTCGGAACGGGTGCGGATGGCAGAAAACGGGAAGCGAGGTGACGCCCCTTGTCAGAATTGACGATGAACAAGGCGAAAGGGCAAATCAACATCGTGTTGAACTCCAAAACGGTAAACCATTTAGTGAAAGAAGAGAGAAACGACTGGCTCGATGGCGAAGAGCATCAGGCGCTCCGCAATATTCAAAAGGAGCTTGATCAACTGATCGGCCTTGATCATGTCAAAAAAATCATCAAGGAAATTTACGCCTGGCTGTACATCAACCGGCTGCGCAAGGAGAACGGCTTAAAGGCCAACCGCCAGGCGCTCCATATGATTTTCAAAGGCAATCCCGGCACCGGCAAAACGACGGTGGCGCGCTTGCTCGGCAAGCTGTTTTTTGAGATGAACGTGCTGTCCAAAGGGCATTTCATCGAGGCGGAGCGGGCCGATTTGGTCGGAGAGTACATCGGGCATACGGCGAGCAAAACGCGCGATTTGATCAAAAAAGCGCGCGGCGGAATTTTGTTCATCGATGAAGCGTATTCGCTCGCCCGCGGGGGCGAAAAAGATTTCGGCAAAGAAGCGATTGACACGCTTGTCAAAGGGATGGAAGACTATTGCGACGACTTGGTTGTGATTTTGGCCGGCTATCCGAAAGAAATGGACTACTTTTTGTCGCTAAATCCCGGCTTGCCGTCGCGCTTTCCTCTCACGATCGAGTTTCCCGATTATACGGTCGAGGAGCTTGTGCAAATCGCCAAGCAAATGCTGCGCGAACGCGAGTATGAAATGACGCCGGAAGCGGAGCGGAAACTGTACATTCATCTCGAAGGGACGCTGGAAGCGACCGGCCGCCTCAAGTTCAGCAACGGCCGCTATGTGCGCAACTTAATCGAAAAAGCGATCCGCAAGCAGGCGGTCCGCCTTCTTCATGAAGGGCGCTACGACAAAAAAGAGCTGATGACGATCCGTGACCGCGATTTAGTGATTCATGCTTGAACGCTCTCCCACCTACGCTCACGCGTGGAAGTGGGGGTCTTCTCGGCGCGAGATGAAAAAAAGCAAAGGAGGCGCCTCTTTCTTTTTCTTGTCGAAAGAAAGAGGTCTTCCTTTCTTTTTTGTGCCGCAAAAAAGAGGAATGCGATCAAAAAGAGCGAATACATAAACAGCGGGGGCATCATACACCTATTTATCTGAATGATCTGTCTAGTGGATCTGCACGCCCTGCGTCCATTCGGAGAAAAGGGGGAAAGGCGCTTGTACATGACGATTGGGGAGATGTTTTCCCAGACAGTGCGAAAGTTTCCAAACCGGGAGGCGGTCGTCGACGCGGCGACCGGACGCCGCTATACGTACGCCGAATGGGAGAGGGAAGTGAACCGGTGGGCGAACGCGTTTTTGGAAGCGGGCGTCCGCAAAGGAGACCGCGTTTCGACGGTGCTGTACAATACGCTTGAGCTCGCGACCGCCTTGTTTGCCTGCTCCAAAATCGGCGCGGTGTTCAATCCGATCAACTTTCGGCTGAGGGCGGAAGAAATCGCCTATATTTTGACGGACGCCGAGCCGAAAATCGTGCTGTTTGAACGGGCGGTGGAACCGGAACTTGCCGCGATTCACAGCCGTTTCCCGCACGTGTCATTTTGGTCGATCGACCGCGATCCGCCGCCGTTTGCCAAAAACGCTCACGAGCAGGCCGCGCGGGCCCTAGGGGAAGCGCCGCGTGTTCATGTGGATGAGAGCGATCTTTATGCCATTATGTATACAAGCGGCACAACGGGACGTCCAAAAGGAGTGATGCACCGTCACCGCGACATGATCGAGCAAAGCGTCATTTGCCATGGCGTCATGCGCATCCGCGAGACGGATCGCGGGCTGGCGGCAGCGCCGCTGTTCCATTGCGCCGAGCTGCATTGCTGCTTGCTGCCGCGCGTGCATGCCGGAGCGGCGAGCGTCATTTTGCACCATTTTGACGCCAAGCTGGTGCTTGAAACGATCGAACGGGAGCGGATTACGATCCTATTCGGAGCCCCGACGATGTGGAACATGATCTTGCAGGAGAATGTAAGCGGTTACGATTTATCTTCGCTTCGCCTCGGCCTATACGGCGCCGCCCCGATGGCGCCAGCGCTTGTCAGGCAGTGCCAAGAGCGGCTCGGCATCGAGCTGATTCAAGCGTACGGCATGACCGAGATGGGGCCGGCGGTGACGTTTTTGCTGGAAGACGAGCAGCTGAAAAAAGCCGGTTCCGCTGGACGCGCCTGCCTGAACCATGAGATCCGCGTCGTCCGCGCGCGTGAAGACGGGCCGTCCGACCCAGACGATGTGCTGCCGCCATATGAAGTCGGTGAAATTGTGATGCGCGGGCCGTGCATGATGGCCGGCTACTACAAGCGCGAGGAAGCGACGGAAAAAGCGTTGTACAAAGGCTGGTATCATTCGGGCGATCTCGGCTACCTTGATGAAGACGGCTACTTGTATGTCGCCGACCGAGTCGATGACATGGTGATCAGCGGCGGGGAAAACGTCTATCCGCGCGAAGTCGAGGACGTGTTGTACGAGCATCCGAAAGTGCTTGATGTCGCTGTGCTCGGCGAGCCGGATGAGCTGTGGGGCGAAAAAGTCGTCGCCTTCGTCGTCAAAAAAGATGACCTCCTGACCGCCGATGAGCTCGAGCAGTTTTGCAAAACGAGCGACCGCCTTGCTCCGTACAAACGTCCGCGCGCCTACTATTTCATCGATGCTCTGCCCCGCAACGCGAGCGGGAAAATCCAAAAGTTTTTGTTGCGCGAACAGCTGAAAAAACAGGCGGCGGGCGGAACAGAGAAAAAGTGACCGAACAGAAGAGAGGGATGAACGGGTGACGGCTCGCTATTTGCGTGAGGAGCACCATATGTTCCGCGCGGCGTTTCGCAAGTTTTTGGAAAAAGAAGCGTACCCGCATTATAACGATTGGGAGAAGCGCGGCATCATTCCGCGTTCGTTTTGGGCGAAGATGGGCGAGAACGGCTTTCTTTGCCCCTGGGTCGATGAGAAGTATGGGGGTCTAAACGCCGATTTTGCCTATTCGGTTGTCATTAACGAAGAACTAGAAAAAGTTGGATCGAGCCTCGTCGGCATCGGCTTGCACAACGACATTGTCACGCCGTATATCGCATCGTACGGAACGGAGGAGCAAAAACAAAAATGGCTGCCAAAATGCGTCACCGGCGAGCTCATCACGGCGATCGCCATGACCGAGCCGGGGGCGGGTTCGGATTTGGCCAACATTTCGACAACGGCAGTAAAAGACGGTGACTACTACATCGTCAACGGACAAAAAACGTTTATCACGAACGGCATTCATGCCGACTTGATCGTCGTCGCCTGCAAAACCGATCCGCAGGCAAAGCCGCCGCACCGCGGCATCAGCCTGCTTGTCGTCGAGCGCGACACGCCGGGGTTTACGCGCGGCCGGAAGCTTGAGAAAGTCGGACTGCACGCCCAAGATACCGCTGAGCTGTTTTTCCAGGATGCGAAAGTACCGGCGCATAACTTGCTCGGCGAAGAAGGAAAAGGATTTTACTACTTGATGGAAAAGCTCCAGCAGGAGCGGCTCGTTGTCGCCATTGCCGCCCAAACGGCGGCGGAAGTGATGTTTTCCTTGACGAAGCAATATGTCAAACAGCGCACGGCGTTCGGCAAACGGGTGAGCGAGTTTCAGACCGTCCAGTTCCGCCTTGCCGAAATGGCGACCGACATCGCCCTCGGGCGCACGTTTGTCGATCGTGTCATCGAGGAGCATATGGCGGGAAAACAGATCGTCACGGAAGTGTCGATGGCGAAATGGTGGATCACCGAGATGGCGAAACGCGTCGCCGCCGAGGCGATGCAGCTGCACGGCGGCTACGGCTATATGGAAGAATACGAGATTGCCCGGCGCTATCGCGACATTCCCGTAAGCGCCATCTACGCCGGGACGAACGAGATGATGAAAACGATCATCGCCCGGCAGCTAGATTTGTAGAGAGAGGGAAAGATATGCTTCATGGCATTGTAGTCGTTGATTTTTCCCATTACTTGCCCGGCCCGTTTGCGAGCTGGCGCCTCGCGCAGCTCGGAGCGGACGTCATCAAAATCGAGCCGCCGTCCGGCGACCGGCTGCGCCCGTTCGCCGAGGGCCGGTTGTTTGCCGCCTATAACGCCGGTAAACAAAGCGTCGCTCTTGATTTAAAGACGGAGGCGGGGCGCGAGCAAGCCCGGCGGCTCGCCGCCCGCGCCGATGTGGTGATCGAAAGCTTCCGCCCCGGGGTGATGGCGCGGCTTGGGCTCGGTTATGACGATATGTGCCGCATGAACGAACAAATCATCTATTGCTCGATCAGCGGCTTCGGTCAACAGAGCGGCCGCTCATTGCTTGGCAGCCATGATTTAAACTATATGGCGCTCTCCGGCTTATTGGCGCAGCTGGCCGATGAACGCGGCCGACCGGTTCATCCGAAGATCACGCTTGCCGATTTTATCGGCGGCATGGCGGCGGCCGAGCGCGTGTTGGCGGCGCTGTTTGCCCGCGAGCGGACCGGCAAGGGGGCTTATCTTGACGTCTCGCTTGTGGACGGATTGGTCGCGATGATGGCTGGCCATTTTGCCATTGAGCACGGCGGCGGGCCGGGCAACGGCCTTGTCGAGCTTTCCGGGGAGGTGGTGTGCTATCAGCTGTACGAGACAAAAGACGGCCGTTATATGAGTTTAGCGGCGCTCGAGCCGCACTTTTGGCGGCGGTTTTGCGAGGCGGTCGGCCATCCGGAATGGACGGAGGCGCAATGGGCGCCGGCGCGATCGGGGGAAGCCGTATATGACGAGCTCGCCGCCTTGTTCCGTGAAAAGACATTGGATGAGTGGAGCGCGTTCGCCGAAGCGGTCGACGTCTGCCTTGCCCCGGTGCTGGAGACGGGTGAGGCGAAGGCGCTGTTTGCTGACGGCCGGCTCCGCCATCTCGTTCGGCTGCAGCCGGGCGGCGTGTGGACGGCTGCGCATGGGCCGGATGGCCAATGGGGCGGCGGGGAGCCGCCTAAAGTCAATGAACATGCGCATTTGGTAAAGGGGGAGGAATGACCGAGATGAAAACACCGTTAAACATTTCCATGATGCTCGAGCGGGCGGAGTTGTTTTTCCCGAAAAAACAAGTCGTTTCGCGCATGAAAGGCGGCATCGTCCGCCATACATACAAGGAGATCGGCGAGCGGACGCGCAGGCTGTCAAGCGTGTTGAAGCGGATCGGGGTTGAAGTCGGCGACCGCGTTGGCACGTTCGCTTGGAATCATCACCGCCATTTGGAAGCGTATTTTGCCATTCCCGGCATCGGGGCGGTGCTCCATACGATCAACATCCGCCTCTCGCCGCAGCATATCTCTTACATCATCAACCACGCCGATGACCGTGTGCTGCTGATCGATGATGATTTGCTGCCGGCAATTGAAGCGATCAAGGACGAGATCCCGAACGTACGCGCTTTCATCGTCATGACCGATGCCGACGAGCTGCCGGAAACAACGTTGTCGCCAGTGTATCATTACGAGAAACTGCTTGCCGAGGGCGACCCAGCGTTTCCGTTCTTAAAAGACCTCGATGAATACCAACCGGCTGGTATGTGTTATACGTCGGCGACAACGGGTAATCCGAAAGGGGTTGTGTATACGCACCGCAGCACCGTCTTGCACGCGATGGCGTTAGGGCTGGCTGATACGCAAGGGCTGTGCGAGCGCGATGTCGTCATGCCGGTCGTACCGATGTTCCATGTCAACGCGTGGGGGCTGCCGTTTGCCGCCACTTGGTTCGGTTCGACGATCGTTATGCCGGGCCCGGCGTTTACACCGAAAGTGCTTGCCGAGCTGATTGACGCCGAACGAGTGACGATCACCGCCGGCGTGCCGACGATTTGGCTCGGGCTGTTGCAAGAGTTGGAGAAAGGAAACTATGACGTCAGCAGCCTGACGCGCGTCATTTGCGGCGGTTCAGCCGCGCCGAAAGGGATCATCCGCGCGTTTGAAGAAAAATACGGCATTCCGTTCATTCACGCGTACGGCATGACGGAAACGAGCCCGCTTGTGCTTGTTTCACGCCCGAAAAGCTATCAAGACGGGCTGTCGTACGAGGAGAAACTGGACATTCGCGCCAAGCAAGGGCTGCTTGCGCCGGGGCTTGAGATGAAAGTGATCGGCCAAAACGGGCCGGTTCGCTGGGACGGCCAGGAAATGGGCGAGCTTTGCTTGCGCGGTCCGTGGATTGCGGCCGAGTATTACAACGATGAGAGAACGAACGAAGCATTTCGCGATGGCTGGCTCCATACCGGCGATGTCGTCACCGTGGACGAAGAAGGGTTTGTGAAAATTGTCGACCGGACGAAGGATGTCATTAAAAGCGGCGGCGAATGGATTTCATCGGTTGATTTGGAGAATGCGCTTATGGCCCATGAGGCGGTGTTCGAAGCGGCGGTCGTCGCTGTGCCGCATCCGAAATGGCAAGAGCGCCCGATTGCCTGCGTCGTGCTGAAAGAAGGCAAAAGCGTGACAAAAGAAGAGCTGTACGACTTTTTGCGCCCGCAATTTACAAAATGGTGGCTGCCGGATGACATTGTGTTTCTCGATGAAATTCCGAAAACGAGCGTCGGCAAGTTTTTGAAGCGGAAACTGCGCGATGAGATGGCAGCGCGCTATGCCGATGCGGCGAAGGAGTAAAGGAGGCGGACACCGTGGCAGACACCATTGCGGTCATCGGCGCCGGGGTGATGGGAAGCGGCATCGCGCAAACGGCGGCGATGGCGGGAAAAACGGTGTATTTATATGACGTGTCCGAAGCGGCCTTGCAAAATGGGCTCGCTTCGGCGGAAAAAAGCTTGCGCCGCTTTGTCAAAACCGGCGGGCTGTCCGAGCCGGAAGCGCGAGCGGCGCTCGGGCGCATCCGCTCGACCGTCGATTTGGCCGAAGCGGTGCGCGGGGCGGATGTCGTCATCGAAGCCGTGCCGGAAAACTTGGCGCTGAAAAAAGACGTGTTTCAGCAGCTTGATCAACTGGCGAAGCCGGACGCCATTTTAGCGACCAACACATCCGAGCTGAGCGTCACGGCGCTTGCCGCCGCGACCAACCGGCCGGAGAACGTCATCGGCATGCATTGGTTCAATCCGGCGCCAGTGATGAAGTTGATCGAAATTGTGAAAGGTGAGACGACTTCCGACGACACAGTCGACGCCATCCGTCGGCTGTCTGTGGAGCTTGGCAAAGAAACGGTCGTCGTGAAAGACCGGCAAGGGTTTGTGACGACACGGGCGCTTGCCGCCCATATGATTGAATGCATCCGCATGTACGAAGAAGGAGTTGCTTCCGCTGAGGATATCGACAAAGCGGTGCGGCTTGGCCTCAATTATCCGATGGGTCCCTTTGAGCTCGCCGACATGGTCGGGCTTGATACGCTCCTGTTTGTGAGTGAAAACATGACGGAAGCATACGGCGACCGGTTCCGGGCGCCGCAGCTTTTGCGCAAGCTCGTTGAAGCCGGGCATTTAGGGCGGAAAACAGGGAAAGGGTTCTATACGTATGCAAAATGAACAAGCGCCTCTCACGGAGAGGTGGACAGAAACGGGCTCGTTTGGCGGCGCCGCGGTGCATCGTTGGATACAACGGTGCGGCTGCGCCGTCAAGGCGTGGCGTTGACAACATCAACAAGGAGGAGAAAATGGTGCGTGAAGCGGTGATTGTGGAAGCCGTCAGGACGCCGGTCGGCAAGCGAAACGGCGTCTTCCGGGATGTTCATCCGGTGCATCTTGCCGCGGTGGTGCTCGATGAAGTCGTGCGCCGGGCGGGCATTGAGAAACGGATGGTCGAAGACATCGTCATGGGCTGCGTGACGCCGATCGCCGAACAAGGGTACAACATCGGCCGGCTGGCGGCGCTCGAGGCCGGATTCCCGATCGAAGTGCCGGCCGTGCAAATCAACCGAATGTGCGGCTCGGGGCAGCAGGCGATTCATTTCGCCGCCCAGGAAATCCGCTCTGGCGATATGGATGTCACGATCGCCGCCGGAGTCGAAAGCATGACGAAAGTGCCGATTTTAAGCGATGGCAACGAGCAGACGATTCCGCCGTCGCTTCATGAAAAATACGAATTCATCCACCAGGGCGTCTCGGCTGAGCGGATCGCCAAAAAATACGGCCTGACGCGCGCGGAGCTGGATGCCTATGCCTACGAAAGCCATCGGCGCGCCTTGGCCGCCTTGCGCGAGGGGAAATTTCGCGCCGAAATCGTTCCGGTGAAAGGGCTTGACCGCGATGGCCGCGAAATCCTTGTCACCGATGATGAAGGGCCGCGGGCCGATACATCACCGGAAGCGCTCGCCGCGCTCAAGCCGGTGTTTCAAGAAGACGGCGTCATCACCGCCGGCAATGCGAGCCAAATGAGCGACGGGGCGGCCGCTGTGCTTTTGATGGAACGGGAGGCGGCGAGGCGGTTCGGACTGAAGCCGAAAGCGCGCATTGTCGCGCAAACGGTCGTCGGCTCCGACCCAATGTACATGCTGGATGGCGTCATTCCGGCGACGAGGCAAGTGCTGAAAAAAGCCGGCCTCTCGATCGATGACATCGACCTCATTGAAATCAACGAAGCGTTCGCCCCGGTCGTGCTCGCCTGGCAAAAAGAAATCGGCGCTCCGCTTGAGAAGGTGAATGTCAACGGCGGCGCCATTGCGCTTGGCCATCCGCTCGGCGCCACCGGTGCGAAGCTCATGACGTCGCTTGTTCATGAACTTGAACGGCGCGGCGGCCGCTATGGGCTATTGACGATTTGCATCGGCCACGGGATGGCGACGGCCACGATCATCGAGCGGGAGTAAGAGCAACGCGTGGAAAAAACATTTGTTTGACACACGCTCGACAGCGGGGGCGCCCGCTGTTTTTTCTTTCGTGACGGGAACATAAAAGTATGGGACGGAGCCAGTGCCGTGTGATAAGATGAAAGAAAAGAAAGTGAAAGGGGAAGCGCAGTGCAGAAGGAGAAGCCGTTTTACACGTATGGCGACATTGAACATTGGGAAGGAAATTGGGAACTGATCGATGGCGTTCCCTATTTATTGGCGTCTCCGTCGTTTGAGCACCAGTATGTGGTCGGACAACTGCACCTTGCATTGGCTTCGTATTTTCAGGCGCGCGGCTGTCATGTTATTCTTGCCCCGTTTAATGTTCAGCTTGATCCTGAAGAGCCGGAACGGATGGCGAAAACGGTTGTTCAGCCGGATTTATCAGTCGTTTGTCGGGTTGAGCAAATCGGGAATCGGCGAATGAAAGGGGCTCCCGATCTCGTTGTGGAAGTGCTGTCGCCAAGCACCGCCCTGCGCGATCGAAACCAGAAATACTATTTATACGAAAAATATGGGGTGCATGAATATTGGATGGTAGACCCCAGCAATCGAACGATCGAAGTGCTCAGCTGGCAAGATGGACGATTTCAACAGCGAGCGGTTTTCGGGCCAAGCGATGAGCTGGTTTCGTTTTGGCAACCGGATTTGACGGTTCCACTCGCCCCTGTGTTTCCTCCGGAAGAAAGCGATGTGTAGCTGATGGAGAACAGCCTTGTTTGACTGCCATCTCTGGAAATAACGGCTTCGCCTTTGATGTCAGCAGCAGAAAGAAGAACGCATAGGGGGATCGATGCCATGAAACAACCTGTTCTCGCTTCCTTGTGTTTATCGCTTGCTGCCAGCATTTGGGGCGGGATGTACGTCGTGAGCAAATACGTGTTGGACTACATTCCGTCGTTTACGCTCGTCTGGCTGCGCTACGCCGTTGCCTTGATTGTGCTCGGTGCCATCGCCGCGGTGAAACGCGAGCGCCCGCCGAAAAACGGGCGTGATTGGGGAATGGTCATCGCGATCGGAATCATCGGCTACGTCGTTTCTATTTCCTTGCAGTTTGTCGGCACGAAATGGTCGAACGCCCATACTGCTTCGCTCATTACCGCCTCAACGCCGGCGTTTGTCGTCTTGTTTGCCCGCTGGCTGCTTGGCGAGGCGCTTACATGGCGGAAAATGGCCGCGCTGCTACTGGCGACAGCGGGTGTCATCGTCATCGTTGGCCTCGGGGGCAGCGGGGAGTCGACGTTCGCTGGAAATATGGCGTTAGTCGGCGCGGCGATCACTTGGGCGCTGTTGTCGGTGCTGGTGAAAATGGCGTCAGCTCGCCTGTCCGTGTTTTCGGTCACTACGTATGCCATTTTTGTGGCATTCATTGGCATGACCCCGATGATGTTCGCCGAAGGGCCAGGGCTTGCCGCGAGCCATTGGAGCGTTCCCGTCGCCCTTGGAGTGTTGTATCTTGGCGTTGTATCGACGGCGGGGGCATTTTTTCTTTGGAACAAAGGGATGGAAATGATCGACGCCGGCGTCGGCTCGCTCTTTTTCTTTTTCCAGCCGCTTGTCGGCTCGCTCTTTGGCTGGCTGCTGTTGCATGAGGAGCTCACCGCCTCGTTTTGGCTTGGTGGGGCGCTGATCGTTGCTGGGGTGGTCGTGGCGGTGCGAAGCGGGCAAAGCGCGTAAAGGAAAGCGTCAGCAAACTATATAGATGCAACGAAGAAGTTTAACATATCCTTGACGGAAAAGCGGTTTTCCCCTTTTCGACTGTCGGAGGAAAGCCACAGGCTTCTCCGTCACGCCTTGGCGTGACGGAGGACCGAACAACCGCCTGCTTCACAGACCCATATATGGGTCTTTAAGCAGCGTTGTTCGGTCACTCGACAGTCGGATGAAATGACCGGTAAAAAAGAAAAATGGCAAAGCTTTAAATTGCATCTATATAAAAGCGAGGAGCCGTCTATCTTTTCGTACGAATCAATGAGTAGATGTTGTTTTTGCCGTTTGATCATTGCTCGCCCGCTTTTTCTCCAACCGCCCGCCGCGGCAGCTTCCAACCGTATGTGTACGACAAAATGCGGAGGGCGGCGACGACAATCAACAGCACATACAGCTCCATGGGCGATTCGGCCCATTTCAGCCCAACGGCGAGACCGGCGAGAATGGCCCAGGCGGCATAAATTTCTGCGCGCAACACGAGCGGCTTTCTTCCCGCCAACACGTCACGGATCATGCCGCCGCCGCTTCCGGTCAACACCGCGGCGACGATGACCGCGCTTAATGGATGCCCCATGTTGACGGCATGCAGCGCCCCTTGAATGGCGAACGCGGACAACCCAAGGGCGTCAAAAAAGTTGCCCCACCGCTTCCACGGCGGCAGCATTTGCTTTGGGAACAAATACACAACTGTCATGGCCGCCAAAGCGACAAGAAAGAGCGGCTGCTGTTCCCATAACGCCGACACGGGGACCCCGATCAACAAATTGCGCACCGCCCCGCCGCCAAAAGCGGTGACAATCCCTAAAATGTACACCCCAAGCAAATCGTACTCCTCTTCCATCGCGACGATCGCCCCGCTGATGGCAAAGGCGATCGTGCCGATGATGCTCAATACTTCCCACGTCATTCGTGCTGTTCCTTTCCGTGTCGTGTTCTTGTATCATTGTAGAGGCAAAAGCGGCGGAAAATCAATCGTTTTTTTGGAACGAACTAGCAGACCGACGGTGGGATTTGGTATCATGAACGTAGAGAACATGTTCGCCGCGAGGGAAAGGAAGGGGGATGCCATGAGCCGTGAACAAGCGATCCTTGTCGGCTGCCAGCTCGCTGGTGTCGATGATGAACGGTTTCGCTATTCGATGGAGGAGCTCGCTTCGCTCGTTGCGACGGCGAACGGCGAGGTTGTGGCAGAGGTGACGCAAAAACGTGAAGCGCCGCACCCGGCGACGTATATCGGAAAAGGGAAAACGGAAGAGCTCGCCGCCATAGTCAAGCAGCTGGAACCGGACGTGGTTATTTTCAACAGCGAGCTCTCTCCAAGCCAAGCGCGCAATTTGACGAACATGCTTGGCGAGGTGAAAGTGATTGACCGGACGCAGCTCATTTTAGACATTTTTGCAAGGCGCGCCCGCTCAAAAGAAGGAAAGCTGCAAGTCGAGCTCGCCCAGCTGGAGTATATGCTGCCGCGCCTTAGCGGCCAAGGGGAGGCGCTGTCCCGCTTGGGCGGCGGCATCGGCACGCGCGGTCCGGGGGAGACGAAGCTGGAGACCGACCGCCGTCACATTCGCCGCCGCATTGACGATATTAAAGGCGAACTTCGCCGGGTGGCTGAGCATCGCGAACGCTACCGCGAGCGCCGGCAAAAAAACCGCGCCTTTCAAGTGGCGCTTGTCGGCTATACGAACGCCGGCAAGTCGACGATTTTCAACCGGCTGACCGCCGCCGATTCGTTCGAGGAAAACTTGCTGTTTGCCACGCTCGACCCGTTGACGCGCAAATGCGTCTTGCCATGCGGCTATACGGTGCTTCTCACCGATACGGTCGGGTTCATCCAAAACTTGCCGACGACGCTTGTCGCTGCGTTTCGCTCGACGCTTGAAGAAGTGAAGGAAGCGGATTTATTGCTTCACGTCGTCGATTCGTCGCATCCGGACTACGCCGAGCATGAGCGGACGGTATCGCGGCTCTTGGCGGAACTAGGGGCTTCTTCCATTCCGGCCGTCACCGTTTACAATAAAAGCGACCGGCAAACGCTGGAATTTCTCCCGACGACAACCGATGCGATCGTGATGAGCGCGCTCTCGGCTGCCGATGTCGACCGGCTCCGCCGCTTTATTGAAGAAGCGGTGAAACGGCAAATGGTTCATTATGACGTATCGATCCCGAGCGGGGAAGGAAAACTGCTCGCCCAGCTAAAATCGGACACCATTTTGCACGAATGGCATTATAATGAACAAAGGGGCACGTACGACTGCCAAGGGTACGTGCTGCCAGCGCATCCCTTGTATGGGGAATTGCAATCATTCCAACGGTAGAAAGGGTTCATCGATGTTTTGGACACAATGGAAACATGGAGAAACGATCGCTGCACTTGTTGAGGAAGTTGAACAGCAAATTGCGCCGATCCACCGGCGCATCGACCGGATGGTCGATGCGAACCAATATCGCGTGCTCGACAGTTTCCGCCGCCATCAAGTGAGCGACGGGCATTTCATCCCATCGACCGGGTATGGCTATGACGATATCGGCCGCGATACGCTTGACCGCATTTACGCCGATGTATTCGGGGCGGAAGCGGGGCTTGTGCGCCCGCAAATCATCTCCGGCACGCACGCGATTGCCATCGCGCTGTTTGGCGTGTTGCGCCCGGGCGATGAACTGCTTTACATCACCGGCGCTCCGTACGATACGCTTGAGGAAATCGTCGGCGTCCGCGGCCGCGGCGTCGGCTCGCTGAAAGAGTTTGGCATCCGCTACCGAAGCGTGCCGCTTACGGCGGACGGGGCCGTTGATTTTCCGGCGGTGCGCGGGGCGATGAACGAGCGGACGAAAATGATCGGCATTCAACGTTCGCGCGGCTATGCGACACGCCCGTCGTTTACGGTCGACGAAATCGCGGAGATGATCGCTTTTGTCAAAGCGATTAAGCCCGACGTCGTCGTGTTTGTCGACAACTGCTACGGCGAGTTTGTGGAGGAGAAAGAGCCGTGTCATGTCGGCGCCGATTTGATGGCCGGCTCCCTCATTAAAAACCCGGGCGGGGGCTTGGCGAAAACAGGCGGCTATATCGTTGGGAGGCAAAAATACGTCGAAGCGTGCGCTTACCGGATGACCTCGCCGGGCATCGGGGCGGAAGTCGGTCCGTCGCTTTACAACTTGCCGGATATGTATCAAGGCTTTTTCCTTGCGCCGCACACCGTGGGCCAGGCGCTCAAGGGGGCGGTGTTTACGGCGGCGATGCTCGAGCGCATCGGGCTTTCGACATCGCCGTCGTGGAAGGAGAAGCGCACAGACCTCGTGCAATCGGTCCGCTTTGACGATCCAGAACAAATGGTCGCTTTTTGCCAAGCCATCCAAGCCGCTTCTCCCGTCAACGCCCATTTCACCCCGTATCCAAGCGAGATGCCCGGCTATGAGGACAAAGTCATCATGGCGGCAGGCACGTTCGTGCAGGGCGCGAGCATCGAGCTAACGGCAGACGGGCCGCTGCGGCCGCCATATGTCGCCTACGTGCAAGGCGGGCTGACGTATTCACACGTCAAAATCGCCATTTGTTCAGCCGTCCACCGTTTGCTTGAACAGCAGTTGATTTGTTTGTGAGAAAATGTAACGCTTCATTGACTCGTTTCTTGACATTATGGTAAAATGAAGGTATCAAAAGCGAGGAGGAATTGGCATGAGCAGTCATATTCGTCGTTCCATGCCATTGTTTCCGATTGGGATCGTGATGCAGCTGACTGACTTATCCGCCCGCCAAATCCGTTATTACGAAGAGCATGGCCTTGTCACGCCGGCGCGCACGGAAGGCAACCGGCGGCTGTTTTCGCTCAATGACATTGACCGTTTGCTTGAAATTAAAGATTTAATCGACCAAGGCGTCAACTTGGCCGGCATTAAGCAACTTTTTGCCGCGCGGGAGGAAGGACGCCAAGAGCAGCGCGAAAAAATCGAGAAGGTCGGAAAACCGAAGTTGTCCGACGAAGAGCTGCGGGAAATTTTGCGGAATGAATTGCTGCAGGCCGGGCGGTTCCAGCGCGCATCGCTTCGCCAAGGAGATCTCGCTCGCTTCTTTCACTAAGGATTGAGAAATGATTTCGGAGCCGGGGAGGAGTTTCAATCATGGCAAAATATACGCGCGAAGACATTATGCGCATCGTCAAAGAAGAAAACGTCAAATACATCCGCCTGCAATTTACGGATATTTTAGGCACGATCAAAAACGTCGAAATTCCGGTCAGCCAAATCGAAAAAGCGCTCAACAACAAAATGATGTTCGACGGCTCCTCGATCGAAGGATTCGTCCGCATCGAAGAATCGGACATGTATTTGTATCCGGACTTGGACACGTTCGTTATCTTCCCGTGGACATCGGAAAAAGGAAAAGTGGCCCGCTTCATCTGCGATATTTACAATCCGGACGGCACGCCGTTTGAAGGCTGCCCACGCTACAACTTGAAGCGGGTGCTGAAAGAGATGGAAGCGCTCGGTTTTACGGCGTTCAACTTAGGGGCGGAGCCGGAGTTTTTCCTCTTTAAGCTCGATGAAAATGGCCGGCCGACGATGGAACTGAACGACCGCGGCGGCTATTTCGACTTGGCGCCGACCGATCTCGGGGAAAACTGCCGGCGCGACATCGTGCTCGAGCTTGAGGAAATGGGCTTTGAAATTGAAGCATCGCACCATGAAGTTGCCCCGGGCCAGCACGAGATCGATTTTAAATACGCCCATGCCATCAAAGCGTGCGACGACATTCAAACGTTTAAGCTCGTTGTCAAAACGATCGCCCGCAAACACGGGCTGCACGCGACGTTTATGCCGAAGCCGATTTTTGGCATTAACGGTTCCGGGATGCATTGCAACTTGTCGTTGTTCCGCAACAACGAAAACGCCTTTTTCGATCCGAACGGCGATTTGCAGTTGAGCGATACGGCGCGGCAGTTTATCGCCGGTGTGCTGAAGCATGCGCCGAACTTTACGGCGGTGACGAACCCGACCGTCAACTCGTACAAGCGGCTTGTTCCAGGCTATGAAGCGCCGTGCTACGTCGCTTGGTCAGCGCGCAACCGCAGCCCGCTCATCCGCATTCCGGCTTCGCGCGGCATGAGCACGCGCATCGAAGTGCGCAGCGTCGACCCGTCGGCGAACCCGTATTTGGCGATGGCGGTCCTCCTTGCCGCGGGGCTCGACGGCATTCGCAACAAACTGACTCCTCCGGCGCCGGTCGACCGAAACATTTACGTCATGACGAAAGAAGAACGGCTCGAAGAAGGCATTGTCGATTTGCCGGCCACGCTCATCGAAGCGCTCGAAAATTTGAAATCGGACGAAGTGATCGTCCAAGCGCTCGGCAAACATTTGTTCGAGCATTTCGTCGAGGCGAAAGAAATTGAGTGGGATATGTATCGGACAACGGTTCATCAATGGGAATTGGACCAATATATGGAACTCTACTGATTCATAAAAAAGCTGCCCCGTTTTTTTTCAGGGCAGCTTTTTTATGGGCGCAGGCCGGCACGAGTCAGTCGAACAGGCGATAGACGCCGATCACTTTGCCGAGAATCGTGCAGTCGCGGACGATGATCGGCTCAAGATGGGCGTTTTCCGGCTGCAGGCGGATGTGGTCTTTTTCCTTGAAAAACCGCTTCACCGTCGCCTCGTTGTCTTCCGTCATGGCGACGACGATGTCGCCGTTGTTGGCCGATGACTGCTGGCGGACGATGACGTAGTCGCCGTCGAGAATGCCGGCTTCGATCATGCTGTCGCCCATCACTTCAAGCATAAACAGCTGCTCCTCGCCAGCGGCGAGCCGCTTCGGCAGCGGAAAGTAGCCTTCGATGTTTTCCACCGCTGTAATCGGTTGACCGGCCGTCACCTTGCCGATGATCGGCACCGAGATGATCTCCTCTTTTTCTCTCTCCTTGGCCATATCGTTGTCCAAAATTTCAATGGCGCGCGGCTTTGTCGGGTCGCGGCGGATGTACCCTTTGCTTTCTAGGCGCGCGAGATGCCCGTGGACCGTCGAACTTGACGCCAGTCCAACCGCTTCCCCAATTTCCCGCACCGACGGAGGATAGCCTTTTGTTTTTACTTCCTGTTTAATAAACTCTAAAATTTGCTGTTGTCGTTTTGACAGTTTCGTCATGGTTTCACACCTCTCGCCACATCATTTGCCTTCATTATACCATGCGGAAGACGAAAAAACAAACATAAGTTCGAGTTTTTTATTGACACAAACAAATGTTCTTGACTATAATGAAGGAAAGCGAACAAACATTCTAGAAAGGGTGGGGAGAATGGGGAAAACGTTGCTGCACTATGTTTTGTTTTCATTTTTGTTTGCGCTCGTGTTGGCAGGGTTCGTTTACGCCAGCAGCCCGGTCGATAAAAAAGAATACGTGACGATCACGGTCGCTCCCGGCGATACGCTTTGGGGGCTGGCAAAACAGTACGAACAGGAACACCATATGCCGCCTGATGAGTTCATCCGCTGGGTCGTCGATGTCAACCATTTGCCGAGCCCGCGTCTTGCCGCCGGTGAACAAATTGTCATTCCTGTGTTAAAATCAAAGCAGGGCGGCTCGGTGGCCGTCAATCAGTGATGGAAAGAAGGGATTGGCCATGAGGGCGGTCATTTACTGCCGAGTCAGCACGGACAAAGCTGAACAGGAAACGTCGCTCGCGAGGCAACGAGATGAGCTCGAGCGACTGGCGGCCGAGTGTGGATTTGAAGTCGTTAAAGTGATCGCCGAGCAGGCGAGCGGTTATGAAGCCGACCGCGACGGCGTGTTGGAGCTGCTTTCGCTTTGCGAGGAAGGCGAGGTCGATGTGCTGCTCATTCAAGATGAAACGCGGCTTGGGCGCGGCCATGCGCGCATGGCGGTGCTGCATTGCTTGAAAAAGCAAGGGGTGAAAATATACAGCGCCAGCCACCGCGGGGAGATGCCGCTGTCGGAGGCCGATGAGATGGTGTTATCCATCATCGCGATTGTCGAGGAGTACCAAAGAAAAATACATAACGCCAAAATTAAGCGTGGCATGCAGCGAGCCATCGCCAGCGGCTACCGACCGGAGCGGAACCTAAGGCGCCGGGGCGAAAACGCCGGGCGCGATCGAATTGATCTGCCGGTTGAGGAGATCGTCCGCTTGCGCGAGCGCGGACTGACGTTTGCCGATATCGCCGCGACGATGCGAAGCTTCGGTTACGAGGCGTCCAAGGCGACCGTCCATCGGCGTTACCAGGAATATATGGACGAGCAACAAAGGCGGCGTTGATCGTGTACTGCGCCTGACCCTAAAGCGGCGAGCGGGCAAAGGAAGCCAAGATGCCATCGTTGCCATCTTCCCGGTTGATCAGATAAGATAAAACAGAGTGAGAATATGGCAGATAGGAGAAGATGATCAATGCTTGCCAAACATAAATTAGCCCGCATCAATGAACTGGCGAAAAAAGCGAAAACGGCCGGCTTGTCGGCCGAAGAGGCCTTCGAGCAAGCGAAGCTGCGCCGTGAGTACATTCAAGCGTTCCGCAAGGCGATGACCGATATGCTCCATACAGTGACCGTCATTGACCCGAACGGCAACGACGTGACGCCGAAAAAATTAAAGGAAAGCCAGCGGCGGCGCTTCCATTAAACGGTCGAAAGAGGGGTGGCTCGGAAAATAACGTTGTACAAGCCGATCGATTTTCTATATGATAGTAAATGACACCATGTTGATGAAAGGGAGGAAGACGATGGCGCATTCAATCGAGGAGTTGGCGATTACGACGATTCGAACGCTGTCGATTGACGCGATCGAAAAAGCGAAATCCGGGCACCCGGGCATGCCGATGGGCGCGGCGCCGATGGCGTACACGCTTTGGACGAAATTTATGAATCATAACCCGGCGAATCCAAACTGGTTCAACCGCGACCGGTTTGTCTTGTCAGCCGGGCACGGGTCGATGTTATTGTACAGCTTGCTTCATTTAAGCGGCTACGACGTATCGATGGATGATTTGAAACAATTCCGTCAATGGGGAAGCAAAACGCCGGGCCATCCGGAATACGGCCATACGCCGGGCGTGGAAGCGACGACGGGACCGCTTGGCCAAGGGATCGCGATGGCGGTCGGCATGGCGATGGCGGAGCGGCATTTGGCCGCTACATACAACCGCGACGGGTTTGAGATTATCAATCATTATACGTACGCCATTTGCGGCGATGGCGATTTGATGGAAGGAGTGGCGAGCGAAGCGGCGTCACTCGCCGGCCACTTGAAGCTCGGCCGTCTGATCGTCCTGTATGACTCGAACGACATTTCGCTGGACGGGGAGCTCAACCTGTCGTTCTCGGAAAACGTCGCCCAACGTTTCCAAGCGTACGGTTGGCAATATTTGCGCGTTGAGGACGGCAACAATATTGAAGAAATCGCCAAAGCGCTCGAGGAGGCGCGGGCGGACCTCAGCCGGCCGACGCTCATTGAAGTCAAAACGACGATTGGCTACGGCGCGCCAAATAAAGCGGGCACGTCCGGCGTCCACGGCGCTCCGCTCGGCGCCCAAGAGGCGAAGCTGACGAAAGAGGCGTATCGTTGGACATTTGCGGAAGATTTTTACGTGCCAGAAGAAGTGTACGCCCACTTCCGTGCGACGGTGCAAGAGCCGGGAGCGAAAAAAGAGGCGGAATGGAATGAGCAGCTCGCCGCCTATGAACAGGCCCATCCGGAACTGGCCGCCCAATTGAAGCGAGCGATCGAAGGCAAACTGCCAGATGGATGGGAAGCTTCTTTGCCGGTATACGAAGCAGGCAAAAGCCTGGCGACCCGCTCATCGTCCGGGGACGTGATCAACGCCATCGCCAAAGCGGTGCCGCAATTGTTTGGCGGTTCGGCGGACTTGGCAAGCTCGAATAAAACGCTCATCAAAGGCGGCGGCAACTTCTTGCCGGACAGCTACGAAGGGCGCAACATTTGGTTTGGCGTGCGCGAGTTTGCCATGGGGGCGGCGCTCAATGGCATGGCGCTTCACGGCGGATTGAAAGTGTTCGGCGGCACGTTCTTCGTGTTCTCTGACTATTTGCGTCCGGCGATCCGCTTGGCGGCGCTGATGGGCTTGCCGGTCATCTACGTCTTGACGCACGACAGCATCGCCGTCGGCGAAGACGGCCCGACGCACGAGCCGATCGAACATCTCGCTTCGCTTCGGGCGATGCCGAACTTGTCGGTCATCCGTCCGGCTGACGCAAACGAAACGGCGGCCGCATGGCGGCTGGCGCTCGAATCGACGGACAAGCCGACTGCGCTCGTCTTGACGCGTCAAGATGTGCCGACGTTGGCGGCAACAGCTGAGTTGGCGTATGAAGGCGTGAAAAAAGGTGCGTACGTCGTTTCACCGGCGAAAAACGGTGCTCCGGAGGCGCTGTTGTTGGCGACTGGCTCGGAAGTCGGTCTGGCCGTCAAAGCGCAAGAAGCGCTTGCCGCTGAGGGCATCCATGTCTCCGTCATCAGCATGCCATCGTGGGACCGCTTCGAAGCGCAGCCAAAATCGTACCGCGATGAAGTGCTTCCGCCGGCCGTGACGAAGCGGCTCGCCATTGAAATGGGCGCGTCGCTCGGTTGGGAGCGCTACGTCGGCGCCGAGGGCGACATTTTGGCCATCGACCGATTCGGTGCTTCCGCTCCGGGAGAGAAAATCATGGCCGAGTATGGCTTTACGGTTGACAACGTCGTCCGCCGCACAAAAGCGCTGCTCGGCAAGTAACCGGAAAAGCTGCCCTTGCGTTGTTGCAGGGGCAGCTTGTTTTTGTGAAAGATGGCTGCGCTTTGGTCAAGTATTTTCGGGGTTGAATCGAGGACAAAGGCTTGTTTGTTGGCCTGTTTGCGGCCGCATGGCCATCGCAAACAAAAATCGACAATGTTAGTGAAAAAACTTGCCGTTAATAGACATATTTTTCCCCTTTCATTTTCTATAATAGAAAATAGATTGAACAGAAATGGGGGATGGGGCATGGTCCGCTATTGGATTTATTTGTTGAATGACGATGTGGCGTCGCATTACCGCCATCGGGCAGAAAAAATTGTCGAACTGCTTCGTGAGCATCAATACGCGAAAGCGCCGCTGAAGGCGATTTGCCGCAAGCAAGTCGAATTTATCACCGAACGGCTGTCATTTTCGCGCCTGGAACTTGGCTTAAAGCAATATTTTGCCGGCCGCGTCGGCAAAAATTTGGAGCGCAATATGTTTGTTTTGCAAAACGATTCCGGCGAGGAAGCGTTGCTTGTCGTGCAAAAGCGCCGCTTGCTTCTTGTCGCTGACAGCGCGCCGCTTGCCGCGGACATCGGACGGGCGCTCGCTCGGATTTCGCCGACGTTTTTGGCGGTCGACGCCGATTTTGTCGATTACTACTGGCTGTCTGCGCCTCGACAAGGAAGAAAATTTGCGTAATGAAAAGATTTTTGCCGCGAAATATTGTCTAATGACGCATCGTTTAGTACACTGTTAGGGAGACAACAAGAAGGAGGAAAATCGCTGTTATGTGGGGTACGATTCTCGTTGGCGTGCTGGCGCTCATCGCCGGGGTGGCGATCGGATTTTTCGTCGCCCGCAAAACGATGATCAATTATTTGAAGAAAAACCCGCCGATCAATGAACAAATGATTCGCATGATGATGATGCAAATGGGAATGACGCCATCCCAGAAGAAAATCAATCAGATGATGAAAATGATGAACAATCAACTGAAATAAGCGAAACGGACACTCGATCGAGAGTGTCTTTTTATTTTGCCAAAATGTTCTTTCAAAATTTTTCTAGTTTTGTTACAATAATATGGCGATTGTTCGTCAGCCAAATGAAAGGAGGGCGGGCCTTATGCGCGTGTTTCGCGATTTGTTTTGGTTTTTCCGTCAAGAAAAGAAGGCGTATATCACCGGCATTTTCGTGCTTGTCATCGTGGCGTTTTTGGAGACCGTCCCGCCGAAAGTGCTCGGCCTGTTGGTCGATCATATGAAAAACGGCACGATGACAAAAGAAGTGCTCATCCGCTGGATCGCCGTCCTCGCCGCCGTTGCGGCGGCGCTTTACGGGCTCCGCTACGCTTGGCGCATTTTCATTTTCGGTTCGGCGGTCAAGCTTGCCCGCCAGCTGCGCAACGAGCTGTATCAGCATTTTACGAACATGTCGCCGTCGTTTTACCAGCGGAAGCGGATCGGCGATTTGATGGCCCATGCGACCAACGATTTGCAGGCGATTCAGCAGACGGCCGGAAGCGGCATTTTGACGCTTGTTGACTCAGTGACGCTTGGCGGGTTCGTGTTGGCGACGATGGCGTTTTCGATCAGCTGGAAGCTGACGCTCATCAGCCTATTGCCGATGCCCGTGATGGCGGCGGCGACGAGCCGCTATGGGACGATGCTCCATCGTCGGTTTTTAACGGCGCAAGCGGCGTTTTCGTCGCTGAACGACAAGGTGCAGGAAAGCGTCAGCGGCATCCGCGTCATCAAGGCGTTCGGCTATGAGGAACACGATGTCGAGGCGTTTCGCCGTCAATCGGAAGACGTCGTGGCGAAAAACGTTGCCGTCGCCAAAATTGACGCCTTGTTTGATCCGACGATCGGGCTGCTTGTTGGGCTGTCGTTTTTTCTCGCTGTGGCGTTTGGCAGCCAAATGGTTTTGGCGGGCGAATTGACGATCGGCGAGCTTGTGTCGTTTACGACCTACCTTGGCCTGCTCATTTGGCCGATGTTGGCGTTCGGCTGGCTGTTTAACATTGTTGAGCGAGGGCGCGCTTCGTACGACCGGGTGCGGGCGCTGTTGGCTGAACAAGATGAAATCATCGAGCACCCCGATGCCGTAGATGTCCCGCCGAAAGGGGACATTGAATACCGTGTTCGCCGGTTCGTCTATCCGGGAGAGACAAAGCCGGCGCTCGCGGACATTCGTTTTTCGCTGGAGCGCGGGGCGACGCTTGGCGTCGTCGGCAAAACCGGGGCGGGCAAAACGACGCTGCTTCGCCTGCTGCTGCGCGAGTTTGACGGCTATGACGGCGAGATTCGCTTCGGCGGCCGCGACATCCGCGATTATACGCTTTTCGCGCTCCGTTCGGCGATCGGCTACGTGCCGCAAGACCATTTCTTGTTTTCTGCCTCTGTCCGCGACAACATTGCCTTTGCCAAGCCGGAAGCCAGAGAGGACGAGGTCGTCCGGGCGGCGCGGCTGGCCGACATTCATGAGGACATTTTGCAGTTTCCCGACGGGTATGAGACGGTCATCGGCGAGCGCGGCGTTTCCCTATCCGGTGGGCAAAAACAGCGGCTGTCCATCGCCCGGGCGCTTCTCATTGACCCGGAAGTGCTCATTTTTGATGATGCGTTGTCGGCCGTGGATGCGAAGACCGAGGCGCGGATTTTAGCGGCGCTCAAACAGGAGCGGCGCGGAAAAACGACGATCATCGCCGCTCATCGTTTAAGCGCGGTTGAGCATGCCGATTGGATTCTCGTCTTTGACGGGGGGCGAATTGTGCAGGCCGGAACGCACGAGCAGCTGATGGCAGAAGACGGCTGGTATCGTGACATGCACCGACGCCAGCAGCTTGAGGCGCTTGCGGAGTAACAACAGACCTGAACGTTCGAGCTCCCGCCAAAAACGAGCGGATCGAAAAACATGAAAACACAAGTTGTTTGTGGAGATAGGGGGAAGTGGATGAACGACCGATGGTTGACAACAAAAGAGCAGCGGCGCGTTTTATGGCGGCTGCTCGCTTATATGGGAAGATACAAAAAAGAAACTGCGCTTGCGTTTACGCTTCTTCTGTTGGCAACGGCCGGGGAGCTTTCCGGCCCGTATTTGGTGAAAGTGTTCATTGACGACTATTTGGTGCCGGGCCGCCTTGCTTTTGGACCGGTGGCGGCGCTGGCCGCCGCCTATCTCGGCGTGCTCGTCTTGAAAACGATCATTTCCTACTTCCAGCTTGTCGAGTTTCAGCGGCTCGCTTTGCACGTCATTCAAGCGCTGCGGATGGATGTGTTTGCGAAAGTGCACCGGCTCGGGATGAGCTATTTTGACCGGACGCCGGGCGGAAGCATCGTTTCGCGGGTGACGAACGATACAGAAGCGATCAAGGACATGTTCATCAGCGTCCTAGCGGCCTTTGTGCAAAACGGCTTGTTTGTCATCGGCGTGTTTGTCGCCATGTTTTCGCTTGATGCTAAGCTTGCGTTGTTTTGCCTGTTCATCCTCCCGGCGATCGCGTTCATCATGCACACATACCGACGCTACAGCTCGGTGTTTTATCAAGAGATGCGCGAACGGCTGAGCGAACTGAACGCCAAATTGAACGAATCGCTGCAAGGAATGGCCGTCATTCAAGCGTTCCGCCAGCAGCGCCGTTTATATCAAGAGTTTGCCGCCGTCAATGAAGCGCATTACAAGGCGGGGATGAAAAACATCCACCTCGATGGACTGCTGCTTCGACCGGCGATCGATGTGGTGTATATGTTGTCAATCATAGTGGTTCTCAGCTTTTTTGGCATCACGGCGCTTGATGGCCCAGTTGAGATCGGCGTGCTGTATGCGTTTGTCAACTATTTGGAGCGCTTTTTCGAACCGGTGACGCAAATGATGATGCGCCTGTCTCTTTACCAGCAGGCGATCGTTTCCGCCTCTCGCGTGTTTGCCCTTCTTGATCATCAAGAAGAGGCGCCGGCCAATCCAAACTGGTCGCCGCATGCGATCGAGCGCGGGGAAATCGAATTTCGGGATGTCAGCTTTTCCTACGATGGCAAACGGGATGTGCTGAAACGGCTGTCGTTTGTCATCCGTCCAGGTCAGACGGTCGCGTTTGTCGGCCATACCGGCAGCGGCAAAAGTTCGATCATCAACTTGCTCATGCGCTTTTATGAGTTTGACCGCGGCGATATTTTGCTTGACGGCCGGTCGATCCGCGATTACTCGCGCGCCGAGCTGCGCCGCCGCCTCGGCCTTGTCTTGCAAGATCCGTTTTTGTTTTACGGGACGGTCAAAGAGAACATTCGCATGTATAATCAGGAACTGGACGACGAAGCCATTCAGGAGGCCGCTCGGCTCGTGCAGGCCGATGCGTTTATTGAGCAATTGCCCGATCGTTACGACCATGTGCTCGCCGAGCGCGGGGCGACGTTATCAAGCGGTCAGCGCCAGCTTCTTTCCTTTGCTCGCACGATCGCTGCTGATCCGAAAATTTTGGTGCTCGATGAGGCGACCGCCCATATTGACACCGAAACAGAGGAAGCGATTCAAGATGCGCTCATGCGCATGCGGAAAGGGCGGACGACGATCGTCATCGCCCACCGTCTATCAACGATTCAAGACGCCGATCAAATTTTCGTCCTCCACCGCGGCGAAATCATCGAGCGCGGTACGCATCAGCAACTGCTGGCGCAAAAAGGGCTTTACTACCAAATGTACTTGCTGCAAAACGGCCTCGTCGACGTCCATGCGTAAATGGCGGCGTTTTGCCGCCCCTGCTTGGAACAAAAAGAAGAAAGCGCCATGTCCCGCCTAGCGGGAGGCGCTTTGCTTTCGCCGCTTGGTTTGTTCGCGTTGATAGGCATTGAGCAACGTGTCAAGTTCTTTGCTGATTTTCATGGCCGCCGCCGAGTTTAACCCCGTTTTGGCCACCGTGTCGACAAGCTCCATCCGCTTTTGTTCAATCAAGGTCAACAATTTGCATTTCGGCACGAATCGACCGTCCTTTGCTTGAAGTATTGTGTATGGTGCTTTATACTATTTTATCAGTGAACGCAAAAATGGAAAATAGAAAAATTGACCAGGAACAATGAGAAACATGTTACGGGAAGAAGGAATTCTGCTAAAATAAAAAGTAAAAAAGCAGGGGCTGGTTCACCAATGAATGATCTCAATCTATTTTTAGCGTTCGGCGCCGGGTTTTTGTCGTTTATTTCCCCGTGCTGCTTGCCGCTTTATCCGGCGTTTTTATCGTATATCACCGGCGTGTCGGTCAGCGAGTTGAAAGAGGAAAACGCGATGCTGAACCGCCGCAGCTTATGGCATACGCTTTGCTTTTTGCTCGGCTTCTCGCTCATTTTTATCTCGCTTGGCTTTGGCACCTCGCTTCTTGGAAGGCTGTTTGTTGATTATCAAGATGCGATCCGGCAAATCGGCGCGGTCGTGATCGTCGCTCTCGGCCTCGTCGTCGCCGGGCTGTGGAAGCCGGCGTTTTTGCTGAAAGACCGGCGCATTTCGTTTCGTGAACGGCCATCGGGATATGTCGGCTCCGTGCTGATCGGCATGGCGTTTGCCGCCGGTTGGACGCCGTGCATGGGGCCGATTTTGGTGGCGGTTGTCGCTCTAGCCGCCACCAACCCGGGCTCAGGAATGATGTATATGCTTGCTTATACGCTCGGATTTGCCGTTCCGTTTTTCATGTTGTCGTTTTTTATCGGCAAGCTGCAATGGATCCGCCGCCATAGCGCATCCATCATGAAGGCGGGCGGCTATGTCATGGTGGCGATGGGCGTCGTTTTGTACTTTGACTGGATGACAAAGCTGATTGCTTATACGACAAGCTTGTTTGGCGGATTTACTGGTTTTTAGCGGCGATGGAGCCGCCCTTTGTGCGGCTGTTGTTGGAGGAATATCGTTGAGGAGAGGGCGATGGAAAGATGGCTGCCATTTTAATTGCTGACGATGCGAAGTTTATGCGGGTAACGCTGGCGCGCATATTGGAAAAAACGGATCACACCGTAGCCGGTGAGGCGGAAAACGGCAAAGAGGCGGTCGAGCTGTATCGCCGGCTGCGCCCCGATCTTGTCATCATGGACATTACGATGCCGGTCATGAATGGGATTGAAGCGGTGCGGGCGATTAGGGAGATCGATCCCGGGGCGAAAATCATCATCTGCTCGGCGCTCGGGCAGCAGCGTATGGTCGTTGAGGCCATTGAAGCCGGAGCGGCCGACTTCATCGTCAAGCCGTTTGAAGAAACCCGCGTGCTCGAGGCGATTGCCCGTCTTTTGTAAGCGGGCTTCGGCTCCGTACGGCATAGGAAGGCGCCGGCTTATGACCGAAGACAGCTGGGGGCGCTTCTCATGGCAAGGAAGAGGAGGGGCGCTGGCGCGATGTTGGCCGGAGGCGGCTTTAGAGCACGATAGGCAAGCGAAGTGCTTTTTGCTATAATGGCGTTGTCCGTGAATTTTGTCGGAAGAAGGTGATGGCTTTGGCGCTTGTTACATCGCTCATCGCCGTTGTGATGGCGTTTTTCATCTTTTTTGTGCGCATGAAGGCGTCGGAAAAGCCGACGAATGCCAAAAAAATTATTTTGCCACCGCTGTTTATGAGCACCGGAGCGCTGATGTTCATCGATCCGGTCTTTCGCGTTACGCGCGGGGAACTGATCGAGGCGGTCATTCTCGGCCTGTTTTTCTCGCTGTTTCTCATTAAAACGTCGAAATTTGAAATCCGCGGCAATGAGATTTATTTGAAACGCTCAAAATCCTTTATTTGGATTTTGCTCGGGTTGATTGTCATTCGTCTTGGCTTGAAAACGTATTTAGGACGAACGATCGACTACCGCCAGTTAAGCGGCATGTTTTATTTGCTCGCGTTTTCGATGATCGTCCCATGGCGGATTGCGATGTACGTTTCGTATAGAAAGCTGGCGGCGCAGCTGAAACCGCCAGTGCTGACATAAAGAGCTGTCCCGCTGATGGACAGCTCCCTTTTTTGTTGCGCCAAGCCACTTCACTTCGCTTCCCTGGAATTGTCCCGCAGACGGAGCTGAAGTCGTCGGTCCCGGCCTAAAAAGCTGCTTGTTTGGGCCGCTTTTTTCATGCTGAAACAGACGAAAGCTGCCGGTCAGCCTTAGACGAAAGGCGGAACGTCAGCGGCTTTCCAATAAATGTTTATAAGGGGCGAGATCGATGTTCTTCGCCTGCAATGTCCGGATCAAAAACTTATGGTCGCGCTTTGGCGTCGCGATAATATACCCGCGGATGAGCAAGTCGCGTGTGATGCGCGGCGCCTGTTCCTTGAGCGCAAGCTCGCCGATTTTGCCGGCGATCTTTTGCCGCGCGACGTCGCGGAACAATTCCGGCACAGGGCGAACCAATTCCTCAAGCAGCGCTTTTTCTTCTTCCCCCCATAGATGACGCGTCTGTTCAATGTAATATTCCTGCCAGTCGAGCTCCGATTTCCCATCTTCTTTCGGCAGCCGCTTCAAAAACTTGCGGAACATGAAAAAGCCGCCGATCGACATCATGACAAGCAAAAAGACGACCCAAAGCAAAATAAACCAAAGAAACCATCCGGTCAGCACGATCCCCACCCCAACATGATGATCAACTGTTTTGCCATAGGCAAGATTCGTCTACTATTATGTCGAAAAGCTTGCTGTTTGGCAAGTTTCAAACGGCGGCTTGTTATGAAGTGTAACGCAACTGTAATGCAACTGTAAAAAAGCTTGTCCCGCCTTACAGCGCCAATGGATGGAAAGCCGCCGGCCGCTTTGTATGGAAAAGATATACAGTGACGTTCCCTTCTTTGCCTGCTAATCTAGTAAACAGAAAAAAGCCAAAAGGCAACGATGAGGGGGATGCGCAGAGTGAAAAAGACGATTGCAGCGCTCGCGATCACTTGCTGTATGGCGTTAAGCTCTCATGGGCTGTCGGCGGAAGCGGCTGGCTCGTATACATACTATCAAGTGAAAAAAGGCGATACGTTGTCGAAGATCGCCAAACAATATCATACTACGGTTGCTTCGTTAAAGTTGTTAAATCACTTAAAAAGCGATGCCATTTATGCCGGAGAAAGGCTGAAAGTGCCGGCTGCGGCGAAGCGATCGGCTTCGGCGCCGGCAAAGAAGAAATCGATCTCATTAAGCGCCGCTGACCGGAAGCTTCTCGCCCAGCTTGTGCAAGCGGAGACCGGTTCGAGCGAGCCGTTTGTCGGCAAGGTGGAAGTGGCGCTTGTGGTTTTAAACCGCACAAAGCATCCGGAGTTTCCAAAGACGGTGCGCGGCGTCATTTATCAAAAAACGAAATCCGGCTATGCGTTTGTACCAGCCAAAACGGGGAAATTGACCCGCATTCAGCCGACCAAGCAGGATTACGAGGCGGTCGACAAGGCGCTGGCCTTATTCCCAAACGATCGCCGCGGCTCGCTTTATTTCTACAATCCGAAAATCACAAAAGACAAATGGATGTTGTCGCGTCCGGTGACGATTCGCATCGGGCACCATGTCTTCACGAGATGAACGGGGTCGAATAAGGCCTCGTTCTTTTGTTTTGTGCATAGCGGCAGCCGGTGGTGACGATTCTTGTGGTGCATGCCCAAGATCATTTCATGACGGCGATCACGGTCAAGGACTTAGCCGCTGAATTCGTGGAGCTGTATGAAGCGCTCAAGCGGCAAACAGCCGAATCATAATCGCCGTCGGCCGGCTTGTTGACCGGGTGAGGATGATTCGCTTCAACGGGAATGAACCCAAGGCGGGCGGCAACGGGCTGTTCTAGCGACCGCCTTCTTTGTTGATTTTACAATAATTTTATTATGTAAACATAATGACACCAGCCGTTCAGCCCGCCCGGCTGCCGCCGGGCGCGGCTAAACGGAGATAAGGAAACTCCGCTTGTTTTCGTCACATATCGTGGCTTGTGTTGTGCTTTTGCCGCGTGTGATTGCGGTTCTTCACTTTTTTCGAACCGTCAAGCGGCTCCGGCTGCCCAGGATTGTCGCCTTTTGGGGCGTTTTTGCGCATATCTTTGCCGTCGTTTTTGTTCGTCATTTGTTGTCCCTCCTTTGTCCGTTAGCATGCGGCGTTGTGCTTTTGCTTATTCGGCGCATAATTTGCGCCCGGTTTGAAACGATAAGTAGTGGATGACCGCGATGACTGCGAAGGAGGAACGAGCCATGGTTTATCATAAAACGAAGCAAGACGCGTTTCAGGCGGCGCAAAAGGCGACGATGGAGGCAAAAGAGTGGCATGACCATCTCGTCCGCGATCAAGCCGATTACGGCCATCAGTTAGCCCATTTGCGGCAGGAAGTGAACGAAGCGTTTGCACAAATTGAAAACGCGCTTGAAGTCGCCTCGGAAACGCAGCGCATGCAGCTTGAGAAATTCCGCAGCGATTTGCAGGCGATCGTTGACGAAGTCAATGAGAACGAGTAAGGGAATGCCGGCGGCGGTCATTCCCTTTTTGCATGCTATGGCAGTCCGGGATGGCGAAATGGCCGCCATGCTATTGGTTCTTTTTTCGTTTTTTGTTGTTTTGGCGCTGGGCTTCTGTCAGTGGTTCATTGGAAAACTCTTCATTGTAGCCGGCTCCCATTCCTTGCGCTTTGGCGGCGTTCATGCCAGGGATCACGTGGTTTGCTTTTCGCTTTGCCATTCGTTTCACCTCCGCTTCTAGTTTGCGACGAAACGGGCGCCTTATTCCTCTTTTGCCGCGGTAAGGAAGTAATATGGCGAGACATTGGAAATCATTATTTACAACTTGTGCTGTTCTATAATAAGATAAAGTCGTGCCGAACTTTATGGGGATTGGGAGAATTCATGCTATTTTTTCGACTTTTGTGCGAAAAAATAGTATAGTATTATTGTGAAGTGAAGGGGGTTATACATATGGCGAAACAAGATGTGTTCAACGCCCGCTCTTCGTTTGTTGTAAACGGCAAAACGTACAACTACTACCGTTTGCAAGCGCTTGAAGAAGCGGGCATCGGCCAGGTGAGCCGCCTGCCGTACTCGATCAAAGTATTGCTTGAATCGGTGCTTCGCCAAGTCGACGGCCGCGTCATCACGAAAGAGCACGTCGAAAACTTGGCGAAATGGGGAACGCCGGAAATGAAAGACATCGACGTGCCGTTTAAGCCGTCGCGCGTCATTTTGCAAGACTTCACCGGCGTGCCGGCCGTCGTCGATTTGGCTTCGATGCGCAAAGCGATGGCGGATCTAGGCGGCGACCCGTACGAAATCAACCCGGAAATTCCGGTCGATCTCGTTATCGACCACTCGGTGCAAGTCGACCGCTACGGGTCAGACGATGCGCTGGAGTACAACATGGATTTGGAATTCAAACGGAACGCCGAACGGTACAAGTTTTTGAAATGGGCGCAAAAAGCGTTTAACAACTATCGTGCCGTTCCGCCGGCAACGGGGATCGTCCACCAAGTGAACTTGGAATATTTGGCCAGCGTCGTTCACGCGGTCGAAGGGGAAAACGGCGAGTACGAAGCGTTCCCGGATACGCTTGTCGGCACGGACTCGCATACGACGATGATCAACGGCCTCGGCGTCCTCGGTTGGGGGGTCGGCGGCATTGAAGCGGAAGCCGGCATGCTCGGCCAACCGTCGTACTTCCCGGTGCCGGAAGTCATCGGCGTCCGCCTGACAGGCAAGCTGCCGGACGGAGCGACGGCCACGGACTTGGCGCTTAAGGTGACGCAAGTGCTCCGGAAAAAAGGCGTCGTCGGCAAATTCGTTGAATTTTTCGGACCAGGAGTAGCGACTTTGCCGCTTGCCGACCGGGCGACGATTGCCAACATGGCGCCGGAATACGGGGCAACGTGCGGCTTCTTCCCGGTCGACGCTGAAGCGCTTGACTATTTGCGCTTGACCGGCCGCGACGAACATCACGTTCAAGTCGTCGAAGCGTATTGCAAAGCGAACGGTTTGTTCTACACGCCGGATGCACCGGAGCCGGTGTTTACGGATGTGGTGGAAATCAACTTGTCGGAAATTGAAACGAACTTGTCTGGCCCGAAACGGCCGCAAGACTTGATCCCGCTCTCGAAAATGAAACAGTCGTTCCGCGACGCGGTGAAAGCGCCGCAAGGCAACCAAGGCTTTGGCTTGACGGAAGCGGACTTGGAGCGGGAAATTACGGTCGAGCTGAACGGCGAACAAGTGAAATTGAAAACGGGCGCTGTCGTCATCGCGGCCATCACAAGCTGTACGAACACGTCGAACCCGTACGTGCTTGTCGCCGCTGGTTTAGTGGCGAAAAAAGCGGTCGAAAAAGGCTTGCAAGTGCCGAAATACGTGAAAACGTCGCTCGCGCCGGGCTCGAAAGTCGTCACCGGCTATTTGCGCGATTCGGGCTTGTTGCCGTATCTTGAGCAGCTCGGTTTCAACATTGTCGGCTACGGCTGCACGACATGCATCGGCAACTCAGGTCCGCTTGCGCCGGAGCTCGAAAAAGCGCTCGCGGAAAGCGATCTGCTCGTGACAAGCGTCCTGTCCGGCAACCGGAACTTTGAAGGCCGCATCCACCCGCTTGTCAAAGGCAACTATTTGGCATCGCCGCCGCTTGTTGTCGCCTATGCGCTCGCCGGCACGGTCGACATTGACTTGCTTAACGAGCCGATTGGCAAAGACAAAGACGGCAACGACGTCTATTTCCGCGACATTTGGCCGTCGATGGAAGAAGTGAAGAATGTCGTCAAGCAAGCGGTCGATCCGGAACTGTTCCGCAAAGAATATGAGCGCGTGTTCGACGGCAATCCGCGCTGGAACGCCATCGAAACGACGGATGAGCCGCTGTACCAATGGGATGAAAACTCGACGTACATTCAAAATCCGCCGTTCTTTGAAGGCTTGTCGCCGGAAGTGCGCAAAGTCGAACCTCTCACCGGCTTGCGCGTCGTCGGCAAGTTCGGCGATTCGGTCACGACTGACCATATTTCGCCAGCTGGGTCGATCGGCAAAAACACGCCGGCAGGCCAATACTTGATCTCGAAAGGCGTCGAGCCGAAAGATTTCAACTCGTACGGTTCGCGGCGCGGCAACCATGAAGTGATGATGCGCGGCACGTTCGCCAACATCCGCATCCGCAACCAAATCGCGCCGGGCACGGAAGGCGGCTATACGACGTACTGGCCGACCGGCGAAGTGATGTCGATGTACGATGCGTGCATGAGATACAAACAAGACGGCACTGGGCTTGTCGTCATCGCCGGCAAAGACTACGGCATGGGCAGCTCGCGCGACTGGGCGGCGAAAGGGACGTTCTTGCTCGGCATTAAAACGGTCATCGCCGAAAGCTTTGAGCGCATCCACCGCTCGAACCTCGTTTTGATGGGCGTCCTGCCGCTGCAATTCAAAGAAGGCGAAAATGCGGAGACGCTCGGCTTGACGGGTAAAGAAGTGTTCGACATTCACATCGATGAAAACGTCAAACCGCGCGATCTCGTCAAAGTGACGGCGACGAACCCGGATACGGGTGAGAAGAAAGAATTTGAGGTCATCGTCCGCTTTGACAGTGAAGTCGAAATCGACTACTATCGCCACGGCGGCATTTTGCAAATGGTGTTGCGCGAAAAATTGGCGAAAGTGAAATAATAACGACAAAAAGCAGGCTCCCATATCGGGAAGCCTGCTTTTATTTTGTGTTGAGCTTTTTCGCTGCGTTCTCAAGCTTGCTTTTTGGATCCGGGGTGAACGTTCCGTCTTGGCCAAAGCCTTGCGGGTTGACGCCCGGCGCCTTCGTGCCGCGGTTTCGGCCGCCGTTTTTGGTCATTGCTCTCACCTCCGCTCTTTACGGATAGTATGGCCGCCCTTGGTCAAAATATAAGCAAAGGAGGAAAGCTTCACTGTTTTTCGCTAAGAGCAATCGTTGCGGCTACGATGGGATGTTCCGCTTTTCCCGCCACCGTCTGCCCCAGAGGCGCATGCTTGGCAGTTCGGCGAAAATCATGCCGGCCAAAATCGCAGCGCCGCCAAGCCAGGCCGATGGCGACAGCCGCTCTCCAGCCCAAAGGTAGGCGGTCAAAGCGGCGAACACCGGCTCCATGGCGAAAATCAGCGCGACATGGGCGGGAGTCGTATATTTTTGCACCGCCGTTTGGATGAGAAACGCCGCGGTCGTCGCCAACAACGATGTCACAGCGAGCGCCCCCCATACTTCCGGACGGCGGAGCACCGCCATATTCCACATTTGCGCGGCGTCTTCAAACCAAAAGGCAAAGAAGAAACAGAGGATGCCGACGGTAAAAATTTGCACCATGGTCAACAGCATCGTCGAATGCTGAGAGGAATAGCGGCCGGTGACGATAATGTGCATGGCAAAGGAAACAGCACAAAGAAAGACAAAGAAATCGCCCTGATTGAACGACAGCTCCGCTCCCCCTGTCAGCCAATACAGGCCGAACGCGGCAAGTGCCGCTCCAACGACCGCATTCACAGACGGTTTTTGCTTTAAAATCAAAAAGGAAAACAATGGAACGAGCACAACGCTCAGTCCGGTAATAAAGCCGGCTTTCGAGGAAGTGGTATACAACAGTCCGATCGTTTGGAATGCGTAGCCACAAAACAGCCATAGCCCCATCCACGCTCCAGCGCCGATGACTCGCCATGACAACTGGCCGAAGAGTGGGCGGGAAGCGGCAGCGATCCAGGTGAGAAGCAACAAGCCGGCCAAACTGAAGCGAACGGCGTTAAACGACAACGGCTCCAAAAACGAAATGGCATTTTGGACGACGACGAACGTCGCCCCCCAGACGAACGTCACCATGAGCAGACTCAGATCGGCTATGGTTTGACGCTTCAATTCGAATCCTCCCTCTTCATATGCTTGCGCCCCATCTCATTTTGGGTGCTAGCCGCTAGTGTACCACAAGTAGGCCGAAAAAGATAGATATTTTGGAAAAAAGATGGGCGCCTGCGGCAAAATGGTTGATACAAGAAGAATTTGCGCATAATATTAGGTAATGAACAAGGGCGCAAGTGTGGTAAAATAAAAACCAGCTCCGATCATCGCCACGCGGAAGGGTGACAATGCGTTGGACGTACAAATCCACTGGACGTATATCACGCCGAAAAAACAAGAGGCGTTTCTTGTCTCCGATTGGGTCGATGCCAAAAAGGCGCTCGCTTTGGCGGATGATTTTGAAAAAACCGGGCGGACGAAAACAGTGGAGTTCATCGATCGAAACGGCACGGTGTGGTCAAAAAAAGAGCTGCAAAAGCTGCTTGAGGAGATCGCCGGCGAGCCGCATGAGATCGTTGTGTATTTCGACGGCGGCTTTGACCATGAGACGTCCCAAGGCGGCGCCGGCGCGGTCGTATACTATAAGCAAAACGATCATCGCTACCGGTTGCGCGCCAACCGCCGGCTCGGCGAAATCAAATCCAATAATGAGGCAGAGTATGCGGCGTTTTGGTTTGTCATGCAGCTGCTCGAGGAACTTGGTGTTCATCATTTGCCGGTGACGTTCCGCGGCGACTCCCACGTCGTGTTAAAGCAGCTGTCCGGCGATTGGCCGTGTTTTGAGGACGATTTCAACATCTGGCTTGACCGCATTGAAGCGAAAATGCGCGAACTTCACATCGAACCGGCGTACGAGCCGATTTCGCGCAAACAAAATAAAGAGGCGGATTCGCTCGCTCGCCAGGCGCTTGAAGGGCAGATCATCACAAGCCGAACGGAATTGACAGGGAAAGGGTAAGGTCGTATGGGAAAGAAGCGGAACCGACGCAAAGAAATATTGGACCAAATCGCTTGGCTGGAGGAAACGTACTGCGATGGCTGCTTTTTAAAAAGCACGTTCCGGAAAGAGTACGGCAAAACGTACGCCCAATCGTTTTGCATCCAGCAATGCACGGTCGGGGAACAAATGCGGCAGTACGGGGAGATGCTTCTATCAGCGCCGCCGCGTCCGCGTCGGTAATGAAGGAATTTTTTTCAAGAGGCGGTTGGTGCGGGCGATAGGAGCCCCAATCTGCGCTTTCGCGAGCCTGGGGCGGTGCCGGCTGCGACCAGGCAAGCTTTGGCGTTTGAACGGAGGAAGCGGATGCGCTGCGAAGGCCGGTGATTGACAGAACATACGTTTTAACATGGAGAAACCTCAAAAGCTGTTCTTCTTTTCACTCCAAAAGGAAATCGCTGTTTGTCCTCCGCCTTATAGATGGTGCAAAAAGAGCTTCGCCAAGCGAAGCTCCGTTTTGCTGTTATTGCTGCGCCTCGCGAAGCTGGTGTTCGGCGCGGGCCAATGTTTGTTCGCAACGGGCGAGAAAATCACCGTCGACGCCCGTTGCTTCTTGGCGGGCGCGCGCAAGTTGGTCGCGGGCGTTTTTCACCGCTTGTTCGGCGTGGCGAAGCATCTCGGGGTCGAGCTGCATCGTCGCCTGGCCGACCATTTTCTCCGCCGTCTCGACGAACATTTCCACTTGCTTTACGTCGTTGTATCCCGTATGTATGTCGGCATCGCGTCTGGCCATATGAACACCTCCCTTTCTTTATTGTTTGCCGTTTGATGGAATCTATGCAAATCGTAATGAAAAAGGCACCCTGCTTAAACAGAGTGCCTCTCGTTCCGCTCCCGTTCTCTCGTCTATGTCAACGAAGTCTTATAATTTGACAACGTTCGCTGCTTGCGGTCCGCGGTTTCCTTGGACGATTTCAAACGAAACTTCTTGGCCTTCTTCTAACGTTTTGAACCCTTCACCTTGGATCGCCGTGAAGTGGACGAATACGTCGGAACCGCCTTCCACTTCGATGAAACCGTAACCTTTTTCGTTGTTAAACCATTTTACTTTACCACGTTGCATAATACTGAATTCCTCCTAATACCTTTAGCCTGTTCGGCTAACCTCAAGATTTTTATCAAATAACAAAATATACTTCACAGCCATCCAAGATGCATCTTCATGTTGAATGCCTGAAATATATTCTGTTATGTGATGACTTTACTATACACTACCGCGGGTGGCCGCGTCAAGCAAAAGAAAGGAAATTTCCGAAAAAAATTGTTTGCCGGCCCGAAAAACAATGCGTTGAAAAGGAAAGCGGGCCGCTGGGGAGAAAAAAGTCATGAGCAGGCAACAACGGCCATACATTGGAATAGGAACGACGAAAAGGGGGAGAAGCGGATGTACCGCGGAAAAATCGCGGGAAAAGAAGTGATCGTTCGATTGGGCAACCGGGTCAGCCGCCGCTATTTCAGCGACAATAAAATTTACCACATGGTTCTTTCGTACGGAGAGTCGGCGTTTCGCAAAGGGCAGGATATGTTTTGCATCTATAATGACCGCGTCGGCTTGATTGTTGCGGAAGTCGAGCAACAGGACGTCCCGGTCATTCGGATCGATTACATTATCGAAAACGAAAATGTGTACGAATAACCAATTGACAGCGGAAGGCGAATGCGGTAATCTCGAATGTAAGCGGTAACAAAATAAGCCGCATTCGTCCCTGTTTCTCCCAGGGGCAGACGTGCCGCGCCAGCATCGTCTGTTTCTTTTTTGGCTCGCGTTGAAACAGGCGGCTTCGTTTTTTCGTATGATGATATGACAAGAGAGACAAAGAGGTGACTGCGGTGTTATTGCGCAAAATGATGTCAAGAGTCGGAGTCGGGTCGGCGCACGTCGACTTGATCTTAAATAAATCGTTATGGCGCCAGGGGGAAATGATTCAAGGGATCGTCCACATTTACGGCGGAACGGTGGAACAAATGATCGAGCGGCTCGATGTGGAGCTCGTGCAAAAAACGATCGAAAACGGCAAGGAACTGGATGACATTGTCGCCGTCATTCCGGCGGCCGGAGCGTTTTCGATCAAGCCGGGCGAGAAAAAGGAGATCCCGTTTTCCTACACGATTCCGGAAACCTTGCCGCCATCGCGCCCCGGCCGGTCGTACCGGTTCATCACCCGCCTTCATATCGAAGACGCGGTCGATACGCTCGACTTCGATTACGTGCAAATTTTGCCGAAGAAATAGGTTGACAGCGTTTTCAACAGATGATATGCTAAAAGCAAGTTAATAATGTTGTGGTGGAGAAGCGGAGACCCACACATATTCCTCGTTGATGAGCGGGGAAGTGTGTGGGTTTTTGTTTTTCCACCCAACGGCTAACCCTCCGGAGGGGCCGCCCAAGCAGGAAATAGCAGAGGAAATCACGAATGAAAAGGGGGAAGAGAACAAATGTCGCCATTTTTAGGGGAATTCATCGGTACGGCACTGCTCATCATTTTCGGCGCTGGTGTGTGCGCCGGGGTCAATTTAAAGAAATCATATGCGGCCAATTCGGGCTGGATTGTCATTACGATGGGGTGGGGGCTGGCGGTGGCCGTGGCCGTATACGCTGTCGGCCGGTATAGTGGCGCCCATCTCAATCCAGCGCTGACAGTGGCATTGGCCATAAGCGGCGATTTTCCATGGAAAGATGTCCCTGGCTATGTGTTGGCACAAGTACTTGGCGCTATGGTTGGGGCTGCCGTCGTCTATCTCCACTATTGGCCGCATTGGAAGGAAACAGACGACCCGGGTGTCAAGCTTGGCGTGTTTGCGACGGGTCCGGCCGTGCCGAATACGGCTGCCAACTTGCTTAGCGAGATCATCGGAACGTTTGTGTTGGTTTTGGCCATCTTGGCCATTGGCGCCAACAAATTCGCTGATGGGCTCAATCCATTTATCGTTGGTTTTTTGATCGTGGCGATTGGACTGTCGCTCGGCGGTACGACGGGATACGCCATTAATCCCGCTCGAGACTTTGGGCCTCGGTTAGCTCACTTTTTGTTGCCAATCCCAGGGAAAGGGTCATCGAATTGGGCGTATGCGTGGGTGCCGATCATCGGGCCGCTGCTTGGGGGTGCGTTAGGCAGTTTGGTCTATAAAGCCGTTTTCTTGGGAAAACCGTCAGCCGCATTATGGGGAGTGCTGGCGGCAACCGCAGTCGTTTTGGCGGCGCCGAAGATGACAAAAGGAAAGACAGTGAGCGCCGCAAGCCGCCGTTCTCTCTAGTTGGCGTACGGGGGTTGCAAACAAATCAAGGAGAAGGGAGAAGAATGTCATGAATCAATACATGTTAGCCATCGACCAAGGCACAACGAGCTCGCGCGCGATTTTGTTCAATCAAAAGGGCGAAATCGTCCATATGGCGCAAAAAGAGTTTACGCAATATTTTCCGCAGCCCGGCTGGGTCGAGCACAACGCCAATGAAATTTGGGGATCGGTGCTTGCTGTCATTGCGAGCGTTTTGTCCGAGGCGCAAGTGAAGCCGGAACAAGTGGCAGGGATCGGGATTACAAACCAGCGGGAGACGACGGTGGTGTGGGAGAAAGACACCGGCAACCCGATTTACAACGCCATCGTCTGGCAGTCGCGGCAGACGGCCGATATTTGCGATGAACTGAAGGCGAAAGGGTATGACCCGTTGTTTCGCAAAAAAACCGGCTTGCTTATTGACGCCTATTTTTCCGGGACAAAAGTGAAATGGATTTTGGATCATGTCGACGGAGCGCGCGAACGGGCGGAGCGCGGCGAATTGCTTTTCGGCACGATCGATACGTGGCTCATTTGGAAGCTGTCCGGCGGCCGCGCCCATGTGACCGACTACTCGAACGCGTCGCGCACATTAATGTTCAACATTCATACGCTCGAGTGGGATGACGAGCTGCTTGATATCCTAGGCGTACCGAAGGCGATGCTTCCTGAGGTTCGGCCGTCGTCGGAAGTGTACGCGAAAACCGTCCCCTACCATTTCTTCGGCGTGGAGGTGCCGATCGCGGGAGCCGCGGGCGACCAGCAGGCAGCTTTGTTCGGCCAGGCGTGCTTTGCGGAAGGGATGGCGAAAAATACGTACGGCACCGGTTGCTTTATGCTCATGAACACCGGTTCGAAGGCGGTCGCGTCGAAACACGGGCTGCTCACGACGATCGCCTGGGGAATTGACGGCAAGGTTGAATACGCCCTTGAAGGCAGCATTTTCGTCGCCGGTTCGGCCATTCAATGGCTGCGCGACGGCTTGCGGATGATCAAAACGGCAGCGGACAGCGAAGCGTACGCTGAAAAAGTCGAGTCGACCGACGGGGTGTATGTCGTCCCAGCGTTCGTCGGTCTTGGCACGCCGTATTGGGACAGCGAGGTGCGCGGGGCGGTGTTTGGCCTCACGCGCGGCACGACGAAGGAGCATTTCATCCGGGCCACCTTGGAATCGCTCGCCTACCAGACAAAAGATGTGCTCGCCGCCATGGAAGCCGATTCCGGCATCTCGCTGACGACGCTGCGCGTTGACGGCGGGGCGGTGAAAAACAACTTCCTCATGCAGTTCCAGAGCGATTTGCTGGCCGTTCCGGTCGAACGGCCGGTCGTGAATGAAACGACGGCCTTGGGTGCGGCGTATTTGGCCGGATTGGCCGTCGGCTATTGGAACAGCCGGGACGACATCGCCGCCCAATGGCAGCTGGATCGCCGCTTTGAACCGAAGATGGACGACGCCAAGCGGACCGCGCTCTATGAAGGATGGAAAAAAGCGGTGCAGGCGGCGCGGGCGTTTAAATAAGAAAAAACGCAGATGTCTCGTCATGGGCATCTGCGTTTTTGTATTTTGGCTTACACATTACGGAGCGGAAGAAAAATGAAACGGCATCGCCCTCCTTTGTTTGTCGAGTAAAGGCGATTTTTTTCGATGCGCATTCAACAAAGCAAAAAAAGCTGAGCGTTTGAAACATTAATATAGTCAAACAAATTTATGTTCTAAATAATCATATATGATAAGGATCAAATTACAAAAAATGTTGAAGCAAGTTGAATCATCTCATGCTTCCGGCTTTATCGGGCGCGCTCATCAACACGGTCGTCACCATTCAATATTTGCGAAGCGAAATCATTGATACGAAAGTGAAAGATTTCGTGAAAACAGCGCGCGCCAAGGGCGTTCCAGAACGCCAGATTTACTGGCGGCACATTTTGCGCAATTCGTTTTTGCCGATCGCAGCGTTTTTAGGCTATGAAATTACGGGTCTCATCGGCGGTTCCGTGTTTTTAGAGTCCATTTACAGTTATCCAGGGCTTGGACAACTGTTTTTGCAGTCGATTATGCAGCGCGACTACAGCGTCGTAACGGCGCTTGTGATGATTTCCGGGGTCGCGACGCTTGTGGGGACCTTGCTTTCTGACATTATTTTAAGTGCGGTCGATCCGCGCATTCGCATTGAGTAAGGGAGGGGCGTGGAATATGAAAATTGAGGTGAACCGTCCTGCTCCAGTTGAAATAGCCTGTGAGAAAAGCCCTTCCGCTCTTTCGATTATGTGGCGGGAGCTCGTCCGCGATCGGCTGGCTCTTGTTTCGCTCATTATATTGTCCGTCATTTTGCTGATTGTCTACGGCGCTTCCATTTTTTTAGACCAAGAGGAAATTGTAAAGGTAGACTTTTTGGCCATTTATTCACCGCCATCGGCGGAACATTGGCTTGGCACCGATTATGGCGGCCGCGATGTGTTCGGCCAGCTGATCATTGGAGCCCGCAATTCCTTTACGATCGGCCTGGCGATTACGCTAATCACAGGTGCGATCGGCCTTGTGGTGGGGCTTGTGGCCGGCTATTTCGGCGGCTGGATCGACAACGTCATCATGCGCATCATCGATTTTATTCTCGTCTTGCCGTTTTTAATGCTGGTGATCGTCTTTGTAGCCATCGTCCCGAAATACAATGTGGCGACGTTCATTTTGATTATGAGCGCGTTTTTATGGACGGGCAAAGCCCGGCTCATTCGCGCCAAGACGCTTGCCGAGCGGGAATTGGACTATGTCAGCGCATCCAAGACGCTCGGGACGCCGGATTGGAAAATCATTTTGTTTCAAATTTTGCCGAACTTAAGCTCCATTATCATCGTCAATTTGACGTTGAACTTAGCTGGCAACATCGGCATTGAGTCAGGTCTTACATACTTGGGGTTCGGGCTGCCGGAAAGCACGCCAAGCCTTGGGACGCTGGTCAGCTATGCGACCAATCCCGATGTGCTGCAAAACAAATGGTGGGTATGGCTGCCTGCATCATTGCTCATTTTGGTGATGATGCTGTGCATAAATTTCATCGGCCAAGCGGTGAAACGTGCGGCTGATGCAAGACAACGACTAGGATAAGGGGGAAGAAAATGTGAAGAGAAAATGGCTGGCGGCTCTCGCCGCGCTCTTGCTCGTGCTCGCCGGGTGCACGGGCAAATCCGACACAACGAGCGGAAAGGGCAACAATAACGAAAAACCGGCGGCTCAGAAGGAAGACATCAGCAAATTCCCGATGACGGTGAAAAACGACGGGAAAATCATCGATGGCGGCGTGTTGAAATACGGCCTTGTGTCCGATACGCCGTTTGAAGGGACGCTCAGCTATGCATTCTACACCGGAGCGCCCGACGCAGAGATTTTGTAATTTTTTGACGAGTCGCTTTTTCGGACGAACGGTGACTATGAAATTACAAATGATGGGGCTGCCACGTATGAGTTGTCGGATGATAAAAAGACGATGACAATCCATATTAAAGACAATGTGAATTGGCATGACGGCCAGCCGGTGACCGCTGAAGACTTGGAGTATGCGTATTTGGTCATCGGCCATAAAGATTACACCGGCGTCCGCTATGGCGATGCGCTCATCCAAGGGATCGTCGGGATGGAAGAATATCACAGCGGCAAAGCGGATAAAATTTCCGGCATTAAAGTCATCGACAAAAAGACGTTGACGATCACATGGAAACAGGCCAATCCGTCGGTGTTGACTGGCATTTGGGCGTATCCGCTGCCGAAGCATTACTTGAAAGACATTCCGATCAAAGACTTGGCGAAATCGGATAAAATCCGGAAAAACCCGATCGGGTTCGGTCCGTTTAAAGTGAAGAAAATCGTTCCGGGCGAGTCGGTAGAGTTTGTTCGCAATGATGACTACTGGGCTGGCAAACCGAACTTGGAAGGCGTCATTTTGAAAGTCGTCAGCCCGCAAGTCGTCCTGCAAGCGCTGAAAAAAGGCGAAATTGACGTCGCTGAGTTCCCGACTGACCAATATTTGAACGCGAAAGGGACGAAAAACATTCAGTTTATCGGTAGAGTGGATTTGGCGTACAACTATATCGGCTTTAAACTCGGCCATTGGGATGCGAAAAAGCAAGAAAATGTGATGGACAATCCGAAATTCCAGAACAAAAAGCTGCGCCAAGCCATGGCGTACGCCATCAACAACCAAGAAGTGGCTGATCGCTTGTACCACGGCTTGCGCTTCCCGGCGACCACGCTGATCCCGCCGTCGTTCCCGGGATACCATGACAGCTCGATCAAAGGGTACACGTATAATCCGGAAAAAGCAAAACAGCTGCTTGATGAGGCCGGCTATAAAGATGTGGACGGCGACGGCTTGCGCGAAGATCCGAACGGCAAAAAGTTTACGATCAACTTTTTGGCGATGAGCGGCGGCGATATTGCCGAGCCGTTGGCGAAGTTTTACATGCAATGCTGGAAAGACGTTGGCTTGGATGTCCAATTGGTGGACGGCCGTCTGGCGGAGTTCAACTCGTTCTATGACATGGTTGAAAAAGATGACCCGAAAGTGGATGTTTACGCTGCCGCTTGGGCAACGGGAACGGACGTCGACCCGTACGGATTGTACGGCCGCAACGTCATGTTCAACTACTCGCGTTGGGTGAACGAGAAAAATGATGAGCTGCTAGAAAAAGGCCATTCCGAGCAGGCGTTTGACAAGGAGTATCGCCGGAAAATTTACAGCGAGTGGCAAAAGCTAATGAACGAAGAAGTGCCGGTCATCCCAACGTTGTATCGTTCCGCCATCTACGCAGTCAACAACCGCGTCGCCAACTTTACGGTTGACCCGAGCTCGAAGCTGACGTGGAAAGATGTCGGCGTCACGGCCGAGCAGCCGGAAGTGGCGGAATAAACAAAAAAGCGATTGCTTCTATGGGATTCGATATGGTAACATGAAAGACAAATGATCATACGTCTTATCAAGAGTGGGCGAGAGAACGGGCTTGATGACCCCACAGCAACCTGCCGCCGGCAAGGTGCTAACACCCGCAAAGCGGTCTCGCTTTGGATGATAAGAACGGCTGTCCCCTTTCGCATCATTCCGAGGCGAAAGGGGTTTTTGTCGATAGGGGGTGAAGGGGGAAATAGTGGAGAGGGACATGTCGATCCGAGCTTGCATGGCCGCTCATCTCCGTGCCGCTGCGTTCGCCGTTCATGTCATGCGCTGCGTGCAGGCGGAGCTGATTCGGTTTGACCCTGAAGCGGCGGTTTATGTCGACCGCGGGGGCGGATATACCCACTTGTATGGGAAAGCGCAAGGGACAACCTTTTCAGTGTTGTTGACCGACAGCGAGGCGGACGAATGGAAGGCGGACGGACCGTACGCCCTTGATCGCTACATATGGACAGAGCTTGGGAAAAAAGGGGTTTTTCCAATGCGGATGACGCCGTATTTACAAGCTGTATGGTTAATGGAGTCATAGAAAGGAAGAGGACGAATGGCAGTCAAAAAATTTGAGCATGTCGGCATTCAAGTGAAAGACATCGAGACATCAAAGGCATTTTACCAAAACGTCGTCGGCCTGGAGCTGCTCGACGAAATGATTCATACGAACGGAACGATGAAATTGGCGTTTTTAGGGATTGACGGCTCGATCGTCGTCGAGCTGATCGAAGGATACAACCCGGATTTGCCGACGGAAGGAAAAGTGCACCACGTGGCGTTTACGGTCGAAGGCATCGAGCAGGAAAAAGAACGGCTTCAGTCGCTCGGCGTCCCGCTAGTGTGGGATGAAATTACAACGCTCCCAAACGGGGCGAAATACTTATTTTTCCTTGGTCCGGACGGCGAATGGATCGAGTTTTACGAGCCGGCGCAATGAACGAAGGGGAAGGTGGCCATACCGATGGCCGCCTTTTGCCGTGCAAGAAGGAAAATAGGGAGTGCACCGCGTATAGGTAAAGGGGAGAGGAGGAGAACAGATGGAGCCGCAAGTCATTCGCGCCATTCAAGACGACTACCCGGATGAATTCGCCTGGTGCTACGGCTGCGGACGGTTGAATGAGCAAGGCCATCATTTCCGCACCGGCTGGGACGGAGACAAAACGGTGACCGTCTATACGCCGCGCCCGGAACATACGGCGATCCCCGGGTTTGTGTACGGCGGGCTGATCGCCTCGCTCATCGACTGCCATGGCACCGGGTCGGCGGCGCTCGCCTTGCATCGGAAAAACGGCCATGAGCCGGGAAGCGGGGAAACGCCGCCGCGCTTTGTCACCGCGTCGCTTCATGTCGACTTTGTCAAGCCGACGCCGCATGGCGTGCCGCTTGTCGCCGTCGGAACGGTGACGGAGATTCACCCGAAAAAATGGCAAGTGGACACCGAGGTGTTCGCCAACGGCGAACTGTGCGCCCGCGGTCAAGTCGTCGCGGTCGTCATGCCGAAAACGTTTGTCCAGGGATGACAAGCAAACGAAAAGCGCCGGAGGGCGGCTGTTTTTGACAGCGCTTTCTCCGGCGCTTCGCTCGTTGCGCTCGATCCCGCTTGGGAAAAAGCGGACATCTTCACAAGTGACATGTTCATCCTTGGATGGCGGGGCGAAACAGGTTGCCGATCGAACGCTTCTAGGCATGGCTGCTGCCAACAGCCCGATTCAGTTGGACCGGTTTGGCGTCTGCCTCGGCGCCAGCGTTTCACTTCCCTTCCATAAACGAAAGCGCTTTTTTACGGTTTATCCATAATCAGCACCGAGGAGGTCGCGCTCGCCACTTCTTTGCCGTTTTGCCGGACGACGGCAGTCACGTAGGCGACAGTTTTCCCGAACTTTTCCACTCGCGCTTCCACTTCAGCTTCCCCTGCCGCCGCGGGGCGGTGAAACGTCGTCTGCAAGTTGATGGACGCGTGCAGCTGGTCATCGCGAAGCAAGGTGGTCACCGCATACGCCATGAGAATATCCGCCGCCGCTCCGACGAACCCGCCCATGATCACCCCGTTGCCGTTGAGGAGCGATTCATGGATCGTCCATACCCCTTTCGCATAGCCGTCACGGGCTTCCGCCAGGCGGACGCCGAGCGTCTCATCGCACGGCGGCGGCGCGCTTTTTCCGGCAATGACGTCATGCAAGTTGGTAATTGGCTTCATCTCGAACATCCTTTCTGTCATCCATTGCGTTTCCATGAAAATGGGGTCATTTTCATGCCCGGATGGAGGGCAAAACGCCGCCCGCGGATCGTTTCGGTGAACATCATGGATCCTAAAGCAGCGATTTTCATCGGGTGGTGAGCGAAATGAGCTCATGGATGTTTTATTCGCCAAACGGCGGCGATTTCCTCTTTTTCGTGCGCAAGGGAGGAGTACGGCAAAGCGGCGGCGAAAGAAACAAACAGCGGATGATGGAAAGGAGAGGGTCTTATGTATCAACCGCCAGACGCCGGCCGTTGGACCGGGCGGGTTGACAGCGTGAGCGATGAACGGGCGTTTCGCCTTCATCAGCGCATTCGCCTGCTCGACTTGTCCCAACCATTGGAGACAGCGGCAGAACGGGCGGCCGCGTTCATCGGGTTTGCGTGCGACGAAGGCGTGCGCCGCAACCAAGGACGCCAAGGGGCGAAAGAGGCGCCTGCCGCCGTCAAAGCCGCGCTGGCCCGGCTGCCTTGGCATCTTCCGGAAGGGGTCGTTGTCTATGACGCAGGCGATGTCGTTTGCGTCGATGAACGGCTCGAACAAAGCCAGACGGAACTTGGGAAGGCGGTCGCCCGCCTGCTGCAACACAACATGGCGCCTATCGTGATCGGCGGCGGCCATGAGACGGCGTATGGGCATTACTTGGGCGTCCGGGAAGCGCTTGGGACGGATGCCCGCCTTGGCATCCTCAACATTGACGCCCATTTCGACTTGCGCCCGTACGATGACGGCCCGACATCGGGGACGATGTTTCGGCAAATATTGGATCAAGACGATCGAGTGAGCTACTTCTGCCTTGGCATTCAGCGGCTCGGCAACACGGCGGCGCTGTTTGCGGACGCCGAGACGTATCGGTGCCGTTACATGCTGGAAGACGAGCTGACCGCAGGGCCGATCGAGGCTGCCTATGAACAAATCGAGAAGTTTGCCGCCGATCATGATGCGGTGATGCTCACCTTTTGCATGGACGCCATCAGCGCAGCCGCCGCGCCGGGGGTGAGCGCGCCGTCGCCGTTTGGGCTCGCCCCGTCTCTGGCGCGCGCGCTCATCCGCCGAATCGTTTCCCATCCGAAAACGATCAGCGTCGACCTTTGCGAAGTCAATCCACTCTTGGATGAAGGCGGAAAAACGGTGGCGTTGGCCGCCGCCTTTTGCATGGAAGCGCTCCTTCATTTTCAACGCTTGCAGCCAAGGCGGTGAGAACGTGAAATTGGTCATTGCCGAACGGGACGACAAAGAACGGGAAGCGATCCGCTGGCTCGTGTCCGCGTATTCCTTGCCGATTGAGCGGGTGTATACGGCAGCCACCGTGGAGGAGATGATGGCCGTCTTGGAGCGGGAGGCGCCGGAGCTGTTGTACGTCGAACTCGACATGATTCCGTATGAACGATGGCCGCAGGCGACCGCCCACGTCCGCTTGTTTTGCCAACGGGTGATTGCCGCAACGGCCGAGGCGACGTTCGCGCGGGCGAAACAAGCCATCGACTGGCAATGCGTCGATTTGCTTGTGAAGCCGCTTGAGCCCGCCAAGCTGAAGCAGGCGCTGCGGACGGCGGCGTCGCGTTCCCCGGGGCGCCTAGGCTTGCCGACGGGGTTGGACGCCCATCACGACGATTACCGCTCCTTATTTTGCGATGTTCCTTCCGCGGCCTCCGCGCATGTATGGCTTGTGCAGGCGGAACAGCCCGCTTTGTCTCAAGAAGTGATCCGTTTCTTGATGGATTACCCGTTTCGCGGACGGGCGCGTGTATTGCCGCTCACCCGTATGGCGGTTTGCCTGCTTCCCGATTTGCCGGGCGACGGGAAAGAAGAGGCGTGGAAGCTGCTGCGCGATTGGGAGGAAGATCATCATGAGCCGCTCGCGGTTGTCGTGATGCCGCCTGATGGCCGGAGGACGGTGCGCGCGCAATACCAAGCGGCGCGCCGGTTGCTCGAGACGACGTTTTTCATTGGCTATCGCCAAGTGATCGCTCCCGCTTCGGAATACGAACAGTGGCGTGAGCTCGATCCGTTTTTGACGCCCGAGGAGCAGCGGCAATGGATCGAAATGCTCGAGCGGTTCGACCACGAAGCGGTGAAACGGTGGCTGCAGCGCGAGTTTTGGCACTGGTCGCCGCCGTTTCCGAGTCCGGAGATGGTGCGGACGCGGCTGACAAGCATCTTGGCGCAAATCCGCCGGTTTATGAAAACATACGGCCTTGACCGCGGCGGAACCGAGCGGGAATATATGCGCATCTTTCAAGACATTTTGTACAATCCCGTCTTGTATCGCATCGTTCAAGAATTGATTTTATTTTTATATCGGTTGTTCCACGAGGCCAAGCAGGCCGAGGAAGATGCGCGCGTCGACGCCGTGGAGCGCGGCCTCCGCTATATGGAGGCGCATTTTCGCGATCCGTCGCTCACGCTTGAGCGGGTCGCGGCCGCTGCCGGGCGCAGTCCCGCGTATTTCAGCCATTTGTTGTCGAAAAAGCGGGGCGTGACGTTTCGCCAGTGGCTGACGAATCGGCGGCTTGAGGAAGCGAAGCGGCTGCTTCGGCAGACGGACTTGTCGATCAAAGAAATCGCCGAACAAACCGGGTTTCGCACCGCCCATTATTTGACGCGCGTCTTCAAAGCCGAACTGAATGAGACGCCGACCGCCTACCGCGACGAACAACGGCCGAAACCGCCATCGCCGCGGTAGGCGGTTTTGTCTGTGACAAAGCGCAGTCTTGCCGGATCGCGGGCGAGAGGGGGCGGCGTCTATTTCAAAAGAAATGGATCGATATCGAAAAAAATGAACAAATAAAACGGAGAGGAAATAGAAAATTCAAAAAAATGTGATCACTTTTAAAAGACGTGCGCCTATCTTCTCCTTCTTTGCTCCCTTACAATCAAAAGCAAAGAGGAAAAAGGAGAGGATGACGATGGCAGAAAAACGGACCGTCAGCCCGCCCGCGGGAACTGAGCGGTGGGCGAAAGGATGGATTCAAGAAGCGGCGCTGCGGATGCTGAACAACAATTTGCATCCCGATGTCGCCGAGCGGCCGGATGAATTGATCGTCTACGGCGGCATCGGCAAGGCGGCGCGCAACTGGGAATGTTACGAGGCGATTGTGGACACCCTTCTTCGTTTAGAAAACGATGAAACGTTGCTCATTCAATCCGGCAAGCCGGTGGCGGTATTTCGCACGCATCCGGACGCCCCGCGCGTGCTGATCGCCAACTCCAACCTCGTGCCCGCATGGGCGACGTGGGATCATTTCCATGAGCTCGACAAAAAAGGATTGATCATGTACGGACAAATGACGGCTGGCAGCTGGATTTACATCGGCAGCCAAGGAATCGTTCAAGGAACGTATGAAACGTTTGCCGAAGTGGCACGCCAGCACTTTGGCGGCACGCTCGCCGGGACGATCACGCTAACCGCCGGCCTTGGCGGCATGGGCGGGGCGCAGCCGCTCGCGGTGACGATGAACGGCGGCGTCTGCCTCGCTGTCGAAATCGATCCGGCCCGCATTCAGCGCCGCCTTGATACGAAATACCTCGACACGATGACCGACAGCTTGGAGGCGGCGCTTGCGATGGCGAAACGAGCGAAGGAAGAGAAAAAAGCGCTGTCAATCGGCCTTGTCGGCAATGCGGCTGAAGTGTTGCCGCGTCTCGTCGAAATGGGCTTTGTTCCGGACGTCTTGACCGATCAAACGTCCGCCCATGATCCGTTAAACGGCTACATCCCGGCTGGCCTTACGCTTGATGAGGCCGCCGAACTCAGGGCGCGCGATCCGAAGCAGTACATCGCCCGTGCAAAACAGTCGATCGCCGCGCATGTGCGGGCGATGCTGGCGATGCAAAAGCAAGGGGCGGTGACGTTTGATTACGGCAACAACATCCGCCAAGTGGCAAAAGACGAAGGGGTGGACGACGCCTTTTCCTTCCCGGGCTTTGTGCCGGCCTACATCCGCCCGCTCTTTTGCGAAGGAAAAGGGCCGTTCCGCTGGGTGGCGCTCTCGGGCGACCCTGAGGATATTTACAAAACCGATGAAGTCATTTTGCGTGAATTTCGCGACAATGAGCGGCTTTGCCATTGGATTCGCATGGCGCAAAAACGCATTCAATTCCAAGGGCTGCCGGCGCGCATTTGTTGGCTCGGCTACGGCGAGCGGGCGAAATTTGGCAAAATCATCAACGACATGGTGGCCAAAGGCGAGCTGAAAGCGCCGATCGTCATCGGCCGCGATCATTTGGATTCGGGCTCCGTCGCTTCGCCGAACCGGGAGACGGAAGGAATGAAAGACGGAAGCGACGCCATCGCCGACTGGCCGATTTTAAACGCGCTGTTGAATGCGGTTGGGGGCGCGAGCTGGGTGTCGGTTCACCACGGCGGCGGCGTCGGCATGGGCTACTCGATTCACGCCGGCATGGTCATCGTCGCCGACGGCACGAAAGAGGCGGAAAAACGGTTGGAACGGGTGTTGACGACCGACCCGGGGCTTGGTGTGGTCCGCCACGCCGATGCCGGCTATGAGCTCGCCATCCGGACGGCGAAAGAAAAAGGCATCGATATGCCGATGCTCAAGTAGAAAGGGGGATCCATATGCGCCCGCTTTTTGTCCGCCGCGCCCGCCAGCTCGTGACGCTGGCGGGAAGCTCCGCGGCTCCGCTCGTCAAGGAGAAGATGAGCGATCTAGGCATCATCGAAAACGGCAGCGTCTGGATCGAAAACGGAGTGATCATGGCGGTTGGGACGGACGATGAACTGGCCCGCCAATTTGCCGATCGGCTCGCCGAAGCTGACGTCATCGACGCCAAGGACAAAACGGTGACGCCTGGGCTCATCGACCCGCACACCCATCTCGTTTACGCCGGCAGCCGCGAACACGAATGGACGATGCGGCTCGGCGGGGCGACGTACATGGAAATCATGAACGCCGGCGGCGGCATTCATGCCACGACAAAAGCGACGCGCGAGGCGTCGGAAGAGATGTTGTATGAGGAAAGCAAGCGGCGGCTCGATCAGTTTTTGCTTCATGGGGTCACGACCGTCGAAGCAAAAAGCGGCTATGGGTTAAGCCTTGAGCACGAAATCAAGCAGCTTAACGTCGCAAAGCGTCTCGATGACACCCACCCGGTCGATGTCGTCTCCACGTTTCTTGGCGCCCACGCCGTTCCGCCGGAGTGGAAGCACGATCCGGATGAATACGTCCGCCTGATCATCGACGAGATGATTCCCGAAGTGGCCCGCCTTGGGCTCGCCGAGTTCAACGACGTCTTTTGTGAGCGCGGCGTGTTTACGCCCGAACAAGCCCGCCTCATTTTGGAAGCAGGGAAAGCGCACGGCTTGACGCCGAAAATTCACGCTGATGAAATCGAACCGTACGGCGGGGCGGAACTGGCCGCCGAAGTCGGCGCGATATCCGCGGACCACCTGCTTCGCGCGTCAGACGAAGGAATCCGCCGCATGGCCGATCGTGGCGTCATCGGCGTCCTTTTGCCCGGCACCGCCTTTTTCTTAATGACAAAAGCCGCCGATGCCCGCCGTTTGATCGACGCCGGCGTTCCCGTCGCTTTGGCGACCGACTGCAACCCTGGTTCGTCGCCGACCGTCTCGCTCCCGCTTGTCATGAGCCTGGCCTGCCTGCATATGGGCATGACTCACGCTGAAGCGATGGCCGCCGCCACGATCAATGCCGCCCACGCCATCGGCCGCGCGCATCTTGTCGGCAGCCTCGAGCCGGGGAAGAAGGCGGATTTGGTCATGTTCAACGTTCCGAATTATGTGCAGATCATGTACCATTACGGAGTCAACCATATTGAGACGGTGATCAAAGGCGGGGGGGTGGTGGTGAAAGAAGGCAAGGTGTGCATCTAAAAGGGAAACGTTCTTTCGTCGAAGCGTTTGGCGACCGGAAGCGGCTATGCTTCCGGCCGCGCAAGTTGGGGTAAAAAGGACAATGGGGGTGGAGAAAGATGAAAGCGGATACAAATATAGCGCCATCCGTGCCGACGCCAACGCCGGCCAGCGGGGCATGGAAGTTTTTCGTCTTTAGCGCCATCGGCATTTTCGTATTTTTCGTCCCGGTGTCCATCGGCGGCACATCATCGATTTTGCTCGATCATATTGTGACATGGATTCGCGAGCATTTTCCAGGACTCGTTCCGTATTATGCACTTATGGTTATTGCCCTTGGAGCGGTTTATCCATTCTATAATAAGACGTGGAACAAAGACATTGTCACCGCTGTTTTTTCCATTCTCAAAGTACTTGGATTGATCGTGGCTGTCATGTTGGTGTTTCGCATCGGTCCGTCATGGTTGTTTCAGCCGAATATGGGCCCGTTCTTATATGACAAGCTCGTCATTTCCGTCGGACTTCTTGTGCCGATTGGCTCCGTCTTTCTCGCCATGCTCGTTGGCTACGGGCTTTTAGAATTTGTCGGCGTATGGATGCAGCCCATCATGCGTCCGATTTGGAAAACGCCGGGCCGTTCGGCGATCGACGCCGTCGCCTCCTTTGTCGGCAGCTACTCGATCGGTCTATTGATCACCAATAAAGTGTTCAAAGAAGGCAAATACACCGTGAAAGAAGCAGCGATCATCGCTACCGGCTTTTCCACCGTATCGGTGACGTTCATGGTTGTTGTCGCGAAAACATTGGGGCTCATGCCAATCTGGAACACGTATTTTTGGGTGACCTTTCTCGTGACGTTTGCCGTCACAGCGCTTACCGCCCGGCTTTGGCCGCTGAGCCGCATGAGCGACGAGTATTACGATGGCAAAGGAGATCCCGAACAAAAAGTGACGGGAAGCTATATGAAGCAAGCTTGGTCCGAGGCGATGAAAGCGGTAGGACAGTCAAAAGGGATTGGGACAAACATATGGGAGAACTTGCGAGATGGCTTCATCATGACGATGGGCATTTTGCCGTCCATTATGTCAGTCGGACTGATCGGGCTGTTGCTCGCTGAATATACGCCGTTGTTTGACTGGTTGGGCTACCTGTTCTACCCATTCACCCTTCTGTTGCAAATCCCTGAACCGCTGTTGGCTGCGAAAGCTTCGGCCATTGAAATCGCGGAAATGTTTTTGCCCGCTTTGCTTGTCACCGAAGCTCCGCTTGTCACAAAATTCATTATTGCTGTTGTATCCGTCTCGGCGATCCTATTCTTTTCCGCTGTCATTCCATGCATTTTATCTACAGAAATTCCGCTCAGCTTGCCGAGGCTGCTGGTCATCTGGTTCGAACGCACCGTCTTGACGCTCATCCTCACCGCGCCGCTCGCATATTGGCTGCTTTGACGGGAGCGCGGCGCTTCGATGAAAACGGACATCGATGGGGTGGCTGCGATTTTCAGGTTCGCCGCCATTCCATCAACCCGATTGAGAAGTTTCAGCGCCATGAAAGCCTGTCCACCTCCGAGACAGGCTTTCACAGCGTTTCCCGCTGCTGCTTTAACAAATCGCGAATCTCTGTCAATAGCTCCTCCTCTTTCGTCAGCGTCGGCGCGGTTTCCTTCACCTCTTCCTGCTTTTTCACCCGTTCATACAGCGTGTTGATCAATTTCACAAACAGGAAAATCGAAAACGCGATGATCAAAAAGTCGACGACCGTTTGGATAAACGCCCCATATTTCACTTCCGCTTTGCCGACTTTCCACGACAGGCCGCTGAAATTGATGCCTCCCAACAATAAGCCGACGAGCGGCATGATGATGTCATTGACGAGCGAAGACACGATTTTGCCAAATGCCCCGCCGATAATGACCCCGACGGCCAAGTCGATGACATTGCCGCGGACGGCGAATTTTTTAAACTCGTTCCACATGGTCATCTCCTTCCGAAGAAAATGTTCGTCTGCTATTATACCCGACCGGCCGCAACATTGAAACTTTTTAGTTTAAATCGTAGCAAATCAATTGGTTTTATAGTATTATAGAATACGTTCATCAACCAAAACAAAAGGGGGAACGCATCGTGGAAATGACCGCACAACAACGAGACGTTCGCGCGAAACAAGCAGCGAACGCCCCGAAACATCCGACTGCGTGGATTATTGCTGTTTCCTGCCTCATATTGATCGGTGGAACGTTGTTCTTATATAGCCGTGTTTCCTGGCAACAGGCGCTTTTGTATGTGCTGGGAGCGTTTGGTGGATTTGTATTGTACCAGGCGCATTTTGGCTTTACATCCGCATGGCGAAAGTTTATTCTATACCGCCAAGGGGAAGGCATTCGGGCACAGATGATCATGATGGCGGCAGCCAGCGCGTTGTTTTTGCCGCTGCTCGTGAAAGGCTCAGCGCTCGGCCACCCGGTGTCAGGGTATGTATTTGGCGTGGGGGTATCAGTCATCGTCGGCGCCTTCCTGTTTGGCATCGGCATGCAGCTTGGCGACGGCTGCGCGTCCGGGACGTTGTACCATATCGGCGGGGGCGATGCGAACGGCATCGTGACGCTCATCGGGTTCATCGCTGGCTCCGTCATTGCGACGACCCACTTTGACGTGTGGGCGAAGATGCCGCAATGGAAGCCGTTCTCGTTCATTGGCGAGTTCGGCCCCTTGGGAGGGTTTTTGCTTCAGTTGGTTTTGTTGGCAGCGGTCTACTATGTGGTGACCGTGGTGGAAAAACGGCGCTATGGCCAACTCGTTGCTACATCGCTTGAGAACCGTCATGGCTGGAAAGCGATTTACAAAGGGCCATGGTCGCTTCTGGTCGGGGCGTTGCTCTTGGCTGTAACGAACGCGCTTGTGCTGATGATTAGCGGCAAGCCGTGGGGCATTACATCCGCCTTCGCCCTTTGGGGAGCGAAGTTCGTGCAGCTATTTGGCGTCGATCCGACCGCTTGGGCGTACTGGCAAGATGAAGCGAAACGGCAGGCGCTCGCAAATCCCCTCTACTACGATACAACGACCGTGATGGACATCAGCTTGATGGTCGGCGCCTTATTGGCGGCAGCGCTCGCGGGCCGCTATACGAAGCCCGTGCAATGGAAGCGTCCGACGCGCATGACGATCGGTGCGCTGATCGGCGGGCTGATGATGGGATACGGCGCCCGGCTGGCGTTCGGCTGCAATATCGGCGCGTATTTCGGCGGCATTGCCTCGTTCAGCGCCCACGGCTGGGCATGGTTTGTCTTTGCTTTCCTCGGCAGCCTGATCGGCGTCAAACTGCGTCCGTATTGCGCGTACAAAAACTAAATGTCCGAAAGTCGGCATCCCGTCGTTTTGGCGGGGTGCTTTCTTTATGCAGGACGGCATATGGTACAATGGGCAGTGAGGCTTCGACAAGAGCAGCTGCCTGCTTGTTTGAAATCGTTTTCCTTGTTTTGGGAGAGCGGAAGGAGGACAGCGGTGTTCATTGGGAGAGGAGGGAAAAGGCATGCGGCAAGCGGCCTCGATCGTCTGCATTGGCGGGGCGAACGTCGACCGAAAGGCGCGGTTGCTCACTTCGTTTCGGCTCGGCACGTCTCATCCCGTCACCACGACGCAAACCGCGGGCGGGGTGGCGAGAAACATCGCCGAAAACTTAGGGCGGCTTGCTCAATCTGTTTCGCTCGTCAGCACCGTTGGCGATGATCGCGATGGACAGTGGCTCGTTGACGTGACGAGCCGATATGTCAATACGAGCTTCATCGTGCGAACGCCAAAAGCGAACACCGGGACGTATACAGCGGTGCTCGATGAACGCGGCGAGATGGTTCTCGCCTTGGCGGATATGGCCATTTATGATACAGTGGGGGAAGAATGGCTAAAGCAGCAATGGACTCGGCTCGGTCCGATTTCTGCGGTCGTGCTTGACACGAATTTCCCGAAGGCTGTCATTCGTTCGGTGATTGCACAATGCCGCCAAGAGGACATCCCGCTTTGTGTTGTGACGGTGTCGGTTCCAAAAGTGAAGCGATTGCCCAGCGATTTGTCTGGTGTGACGTGGTTTGTCACGAATGAAGCGGAGGCGAAGGCATTTGTGGGAAAAGATGGGCATACGGGCGACATCATGAAAGCGATCCTTCACGCCGGCGCCCAGAATGTTGTCATCACGCGCGGCGCAAACGGCGTCGCGTACGCCACCAAGCAAGGGGAAACAGAAGCGATTGCGGCGCCGAAGGTTGAGGTCACCGACGCCACCGGAGCGGGCGACGCCTTTGCGGCTGGATTTTTGTACGGCGTCTTAGGCGGACATACGGTGGAAGACGCCTGCCGCTTTGGGATGAGCAGCGCGGCGCTTACGCTGCAAACGGCCGAAACGGTGCATCCCGCTTTGAATGAACACCTGTTGCAAGCCGCCTATGCGCGGTATTTTTGCGAAGGGAGAACGAAGTGATATGCATGATTTTCTCGTCTTTTCCGAAGAAGTCGCTCAAGCTAAAGCAGAACAAAAACCGATCGTCGCCTTGGAATCAACGATCATCTCGCACGGCATGCCGTATCCGGAAAACGTGCAGACGGCGAAAGACGTCGAACGGATCATCCGCGACCGCGGCGCTGTGCCGGCGACGATCGCCATTTTAAACGGAAACATCAAAATTGGATTGACTGAAGACGAACTTGAACAGTTAGGTACAAGCCGCGATATTGAAAAAGTGAGCCGCCGCGACTTGCCGTATGTCGTCGCCATGAAGAAACACGGGGCGACGACCGTGGCGGGGACGATGATTTGCGCCCAGATGGCGGGCATCCGCGTGTTTGCGACCGGCGGCATCGGCGGCGTGCACCGCGGTGCCGAACAGACGATGGACATCTCGGCTGACTTGCAGGAACTCTCGCGCACCAACGTCGCGGTCGTCTGCGCCGGGGCGAAATCGATTTTGGATTTAGGCTTGACGCTTGAATACCTCGAGACGCACGGCGTTCCGGTCATCGGCTATCAGACGGACGTCCTGCCGGCGTTCTATTCGCGGACGAGCCCGTTTCGCGTCGACTATCGCCTCGACAGCGTGGAAGAGATCGCCCAGTTCCTCGAAACGAAATGGAAGCTTGGGTTAAACGGCGGTGTTGTGATCGCCAATCCCGTCCCAAAAGAAGAGGAGCTCGAGGAGTCGTATATCACCGCCATCATCGAACAAGCGCTCAAGGAAGCAGAAGAAAAGCACATCACCGGCAAAGCGGTCACCCCGTTTTTGCTTGACCGTGTGAAAACGTTAACCGAAGGGAAAAGCTTAAAAGCAAACATCGCCTTAGTGAAAAACAACGCCGCCTTGGCGGCCGACCTTGCCCGAGAGCTTTCTTGATGCGAACGCCCCCGCCCTTCCATCAGGGCGGGGGCATGATGGCAGTGGAGGATTTATCGAGCGTGAAGCAAATGGCGGATTTTTCGATCGTGCTGGGCGATTTTGACGGAGTGGAAGTCGACCGTTTCTTGTGTTTCAACTAGTTCGACGCGGATGTGGCCGAGTTTCGCTTCGAGCCGTTCGAACCGTTCGTTCACGGTGCGCTCCAACTGGGCGATCTGCCGCTCAAACCGTCCATCCATCTCCTCGATGCGCTTGTCCATTTCATCCGTTTTTTCATTCAACGCTTGGACTTGGCGTTGGAGCGAGTCGAATTTCTCATGGAGCGCTTCGAACTGCTTGCGCATATCCGCCGCGTACAAATCAAGCACTTGCAAAATTTGCGCCAATATCGTTTTTTCTTCCACCCTCTTCACCTCCTTCCACTTCTAGTATATCAAACAAGCGAGTTTGCGAGAAGGAAAAACGGTTTCAAATCAAGCGGATTTTGTCTATGATGATAGAGGAGGAGATGCTGTGATGTTTGAAATGACCAAGAGCTCCATTGGCTGCCCATTTCCATCGCATCGGCCGCTGCTTGTGTTCCATGTATGAAGGAAGAACCCGCAAACCCGTCGCAAGGAGGTTGAATGTCGATATTCTGTCAGCGACGGGGTGAAATTTCAGAAAAAAAGAAGGTGTGATCATGTCCTTTATTCAAACAATCGAGCCGCATTTGTTTAGCGACCATCCTGTCCTCCGCCAGTTTGCGTTTGACGCAATCGAAGAGTATCCGGATATTCCAGCCGCGCTTGTGGAGCGTTTGGTGGATGAGGCTGTAACGGCGGACAACGAAGAAACACGGAGGATGATTTTGTACGGCATCTCCAAACAGCCGTTGACCGACCGAGCGCTTGAGCAGTTGTTGACCATGAAAGACGCAACGAAGTACATCCGTTGGTTTTTCCCGTTTCCAGCCGCCCAGCTCGAAAAATACGGAGAACAGCTGCTCCCTCACTTCCCGCGGTCTTGGCAGCGAGCCGTCCGCCTTGCTTTAGAAGGAACGGAAGATGACGTATGGGAACACTATTTTTCAGTGCTTTCGCATTTGCACGAGGAAGAGTTTCACAATCACGATTGGTTTTTAGTAGCCAAACAAGCCGTGCGCATTCTCGTTGAACGCGGATGGATGACGAAGGAAGATATCGGTCTGACATGGATGAAAAACGAGCAACAGCCTTGGTTTTCGTATGACGGCATTTTGGCGGTGTATGCGATCTCGCTCATCGGCGCCGCTGAATATATTCCCCGCCTCGCCCGACTGTTGGAACAACAAGACGGAGATGTGCTTGTTGATCAAGCCGTTTCCACCTTATCGATGTTCCAACGTGAAGAAACGATCGAAGCGGTGCGCCCATATGCGTTTCAGGAAGACACGGCGCTGTCCGCTATTCATGTGCTCGCCAACATCAAATCTAAACAGGCCGTGCGTGTATTGCGAGAAGTCTTTTCCAAGCAGCGCGATGATGACCTCCAAGCATTTTGCTTTGAGGCACTTTGCCATCAGCTGGATAAAGAGGCGTTCCCAGAAGTAGAGCAGTATGTAAAAAGAGCGGAAAAACGAGGGCGTTCTTGGATGATTGATGTCGAACAGAACGCGTACGCCTATTATACGATTCTAGAGATCGATCACCCGAAGTTGGAAACGTGGAAAGCCATTGCCGAGCAGCGGTATCGCCATTTTCAAGCCGTGCTGCAAACACCTCCGCGGCCGACCAACATCCCATACCGCCGAAAAGAGCGAAAAATCGGCCGCAACGACCCATGTCCGTGCGGCAGCGGGAAAAAGTATAAAAAGTGCTGCGGGAAGTAACAGCGTTGCTTTCGGCCTAGGAAACAGCCCGCCCCCATGCGTTGAAACGGGGGAGCGGGTTTTCCTTTTAAAATGTCACGGCCATTAGGCTTAAGTTTCCGTGTTGGTATTCACGGAACAACACGCGCGGCGCCCCGCCGCGATCGCCTGCCCCGTAGGCGATCCAATACGGCGCGAGGTGTTCGGGTGTGGGCACAGCTTGCTTGGCGTACGGCGCTTTGTTCTCATACTCGAACACCTCTTCACTATGGGCGGCGGATTGGCTGAGGAGCCAATCATCAAACGCCATGGCCCACGCGTCCGCTTCAGCGTGACCTTCCCAACGGAGCGCCATCAAATTGTGCACCGTCCCGCCGCTGCCGATGATCATCACGCCCTCATCCCGCAGCGGGCGCAGCGCTTCCCCGAGCTGGAACAATTGTTTTGGCGTCCACCACGGCACGACCGACGCTTGCACGACTGGGATGTCAGCGTTGGGAAATAGACGGTGCAACAACACCCAAGAACCGTGATCCAGCCCGCGCGTGGAATCAACCGCCACTTCCGCCGTTACGCCCGCCAAATGGCTGCGCACGCGCTCCGCCCACTCGACCGACCCGCGCGCCAGATAAACCACTTCATACAGCTCGCGCGGAAACCCGGAAAAATCATAAATCATGTCATACGTTCCCTTAACCGCCGAAACCGTCGGTTGGCGCGTCATCCAATGCGCGGTAAAGACGACGACCGCCTGCGGGCGAATTCCTTCCCCGAGTTTGCCCAAAAACGCCGTGTACGCATTGTCCTCGATCGCCAATATCGGCGAACCGTGAGCGAGAAATAGGGCGGGGGATCTCATCGTTCCATTCCTCCCTTGAACCATATTGACAAATCCGCTTGCGGCCTAATGCCGCCTCCAAACGATTCGCCGAAAAACGGCGCCGGAATTTCTCATCCCTAGTGTAGCATAAACATCTTTTGCTCTTCTATGCACACGCTTTCTTAAACCGTGCGATGGAGGTTTGAATCTTCTCGTAGGCGTTTCTGTCTCCCTTACGATGAGGAGCTTTTCCTTGCCTCCCGCCATATTCATCGCCGCCCAACCCGATCGGGCGTTTGGGGAGATGAAAGAGAGATATCACCAAGACGAATGTGTCCCTTCAACGCGCTTCTCCTCCGTGAATGCTCGAAAAAGCGGCTCTCCTACTAGTTAAGAGAGCTGATTTTTTAGTAGAATAGAAGAAAAATAGAAAAGAAGAATGAAAATTCTACACGGAGGAGCTATTTCCAATGTCATTGCACGATCTGTTCCGTGAAGTGATGGCCATCTACGAGCAAGACAAGCAGGAAAAACTGTCGAAAGAGCGGCGGACGTTTCAGTTAGTGACGCGGGCGATTCCAGAGGTGTTGAAAGCGCTGCCGTTTCTGCTGCCTGACCGGTATATGGTGAAAGGGTCGGTCGGTCAAGGGAATTGGACCGACGTGCCGTGGGTGGCGGTGATGGACCAAGAAGTGACGGATTCGACGCAGCGCGGCTATTATATCGTCTACTTGTTCAGCGAAGATATGCGCCGTCTCTATTTGACGCTTGCCCAAGGAGTGACGGAGACGCCGAAAGACGAAATGGAGCGGGTGAAGCGCGGCATCCGCCAACTCATTCCTGCCGAAGAGCGCGTGCGGACCGATGATGACATCCGTCTTGGCGAAAGCAAACGGGCGAAAGACTACGAACGGTCGGTGGCGGCGTATATCGCCTATTCGTTTGGGGATATGCCATCCGATGAACAACTCGCGCGCGACCTCGAAACGATGATCGATTATTACCGACAGTATGTAGAGCGAACAGAACCAATGACACCGCCCGAGCAGGCCTTTTCCTATCGGGAGGCGGTTGAGCATATTCATTCATACATATCCGCCAAAGGTTTTTATTACACAAAAGAGGAAGTGGCCAACCTCTTTCTTTCATTAAAAACGAAACCGTTTGTCATCTTATCCGGCATTTCCGGAACGGGGAAAACGAAAATCGTTCAATGGCTCGCCGAGAGCGTCGGCGCCACGGAAGACAACGGCCGCTTCGCCTTGATCCCCGTCCGCCCGGACTGGAACGACGGCTCCGATTTGCTTGGCTATGTCGACATTAAAGGCGAGTTCAAGCCTGGGCCGCTTGCGAACGTCATCATCGAAGCCGAGAACCATCCCGACAAACCGTATTTCGTCGTGTTGGACGAGATGAACCTCGCCCGCGTCGAGCATTACTTCAGCGATGTGCTGAGCGTCATGGAAAGCCGCCGCTGGGAAAATGGGCACATCACGTCGTCGCGGCTGCTGCCGAGAGAAATGGCGGGGCGCGACCTTTTTCTCCCACCGAACGTCTACATCATCGGCACGGTCAACATGGACGAGACGACCCATCCCTTCAGCAAAAAAGTGCTCGACCGCGCGAACACGATCGAGTTCAACCGTGTCCGTCTCGACCATCTCGACTTTTTGCGCGATGTGCCGACCGTTGCACCCCAACCTGTCGGGCAGGAGCTGTTCGCGGCGCGGTATTTGCATTTGAAAGATGTATATGCCGATTATCCAAAGCTGGTAGAAGACGCGACGAAACAGCTCGTGGACATCAACCGCATCCTTGAGCCGCTCGGGGCGCACATCGGCTACCGCGTCCGCGACGAAATTTGCTTCTACCTTGCTTACAACGAAGAAGGAAAGCTGATGGAATTTGACAAGGCGTTCGACTATTGCCTCATGCAAAAAATGTTGCCGCGCCTTTCAGGAAGCGACGCGCGGCTCGAGCGGGCGCTCAAAGCACTGTTTGTCCTTTGCGCCGGCTTTGAACCGGACGGGGACTACAGCGGTGCGCTTGATGTGTCGTACGCCCGCTATCCAAAAAGCGCGGAGAAAATTTGGCGCATGCTGCGGAGGTTAGAGGACGATGGCTTCACTTCGTTCTGGCTTGGGGCGTGACGACTATGAGCTCGTCCATATCGAAACGAACCATCTCACGCTCGTAATCAAAGGAAAGCCGTACCACGAACAATACGAAGGGCTTCAGCAGTACCGCCGCCTCGATTTCCACGAGACGATGGAGTTTTTCGCGAGCGGCGAAGGGGTGCTCGACGTCAAACTGTTCGACGTTGACGCGGGGGCGCTTGTCGACTGGTCGGGCGGCCACCGCCCGATTTTCTTTGAAAACGGCGTCTATCAGCTGCTTGTCGTTCCGAAAACCGACCGAGTGCTCTCCTTTTACCATGAGTCGCCAGCGCTGAGAAACGCCATCAGCCGTGTTGACATCGGCGGACAGGCGGTGTTGATGGGAAATCTTCACTTCCCGAATGAAGTCGGGCTGTCGACATTTGAAATCCGCGACGGCAGCCGTTCCATTTTGGACGTGACGATCGAAATTTTTCCGACGAAGCTGACATATAAACAAGACTACCAAATCCTTCTTGACGAAGTAAGCGAAGAAATCTACAACTTGGCCTTTCACTTCATCAAGCGCACGTACCAGCGAGCGAAGGCGAAGAGGGACGGCGCGCCGTCCCGAAGCGAGTTTTTCCGGCTTATGGAGGCGCATATCGGCGATTTTTTGCAGGCCATTCGCCATATCGAGCGGCAGCCGCACCATCAACTGTCGACCGTCCATGTGAGGGTGCGCGGCGACCAGCTCGGCCGTTTGGATGCGGCAGGAAGAAACGATTTGCGCAAGCGGCCGCATGTGTTCCGCGATGTCAAACGCGGCATCGACATTGGAAGTCGAACCGTCATGCCGCAATCGGGGCTCAAAGCGAAACAAGAACTGACGTACGACACGCTCGAAAACCGGTTCGTCAAATGGATGATGACGCGCCTTGCCGAGAAGCTGCGCGATTTGTTCGAACACGTGCAAGGGAAACAAAAGCGGTACGAAACAGAACCGGATCCGGATTTGCTGGAGCGCATCCAATCGATGATCCGCGCCCTCGAAACCCGTCTCCGCCACTCCTTTTGGCGGCCGATCGGGCGGCTTGACCGCTCTGTTGCGAGCCTCGTCCTGCAAATGGCGCCTGGATACCGCGACGCTTATCAGCTGTTTCTCCTCATCACCCGCGGCCTCGCCTTGCAGGGAACGCTGTACCGAATGTCCGTCAAAGACGTGGCGACGCTGTACGAGTACTGGACGTTTCTAAAACTCGGGCAGCTTCTCGGGAAAAAATACAGACTCATCAGTCAAAACGTCATCCAAGTGAACCGCTTGGGATTGTTCGTCCATCTCGACAAAACCCGCTCCGCCAAGCAAGTGTACGAACATCCGCACACGGGCGAGCGAATCACGCTCACGTACCAGCTGTACGAAGGGAGGCTGCCGACCGTCCCGCAAATGCCCGACACGGTTTTGGCGATTGAAAAGAAGGGAAAAGACTATACGTTCAACTACATTTTCGACGCCAAATACCGCCTTGATTTCGCCGTTTCCGGCAGCTCATACGAAAAACGGTACGGAATGCCGGGCCCGATGGAAGACGACATCAACACGATGCACCGCTACCGTGATTCCCTTGTCGCCCGCCGCGGCGGCCCGTACGAGCGCACCGCCTTTGGCGCCTACGTGCTGTTCCCGTGGCATGACGAAGACAGCTACCAAGCGCACCCGCTGTACAAAAGCATCAACGACGTCAACATCGGCGGCCTGCCGTTTTTGCCGAACGCCACCCGCCTCGTCGAGCAGTTCATCGAGCGGTTGATCGAAAACAATCCTGAAGAACTGCAACAAGAAGGCATCCTGCCGCAAGGGATCATCGAAGAATGGCGGTCGGCGTTCGACGAGCATGTGCTTGTCGGCATGGTGCCAAGCGCGCGGCATTACGAAGCCTACGTGAAGCACCGCTTCTACCACATCCCAGTCAAGCAGCTGAAAAAAGGCTGGCAAAACGCGCGCTACATCGCTCTTTACCCGAAACAAGGAGCCGCCCCGCAAAACGGGGTCACGTGCTTTGGCAAAATCACCGCTGTGAACATCGTCAAACGCTCGGCCATCGCCGAACTGCCAAAACGAAGCGATGACGAATACGTTCGCTTCGAAGTCGAAAGCTGGAACTTTCTCCAACACGTCATTCGCCCTGTCGGCTACGGCATCGCCGTTTATGCGATGACGACGCTCAACACGCTCAAGCAGGCGAAAGAACTGCCCGAACTGTTCATGAAATCAAGCGACGAAATCGCCCTTTGGCGCATCCTGCGGCGGCTGTCCGACCGCATCCGCTTCGACCTTGACGCCCGCTACTTGGATCAGGCGTCCAAAATCACCGCATACCGCGTCAAAAACGTGTCCATCCGCCTGGAAAGCGGCCGTCTCATCATCACAAACGGCGCAAAGCACAAAACAATCCCCGCCGACCTGCTCCGCAGGCAGCCGTCGGCCGTGTTTCGCGAAGTGGTGGGGATGATGGGGGAGGGGTGCGACCAGAAAATGAACCTTGAAAAGTCAACTTTGCGATGACATTGCACACCTCAAGCATTGTAGCATTTCCTCTGGGCGTTTATGAATATCGCTTTTACGGAAGCAAACGTTTTGATCCAAGTGACGATTGCGACGATGAAGATACATTTGAATCAACGACAGTTGGGCAGAAACAAAACAGAAAATGGCGGCATATTGTTTTGGCAGTTTGGTTGGATCTGTAGTAAAATGAAAGTGCTCTTGCATGGGGGATTCCTCCTTTCGAATGATGGGTCACACTTTCATTCTACAGGAGATCTGCCAGCAAGGGCTATTTTTATACTTGTCTGAGTTTTATCTAGCACCACGGGTTCAACTTGTTTGTCGAGTAATGTTGAATTTTTAGTAGCGATTCTTCTTGACTTTTTTTTTTGGAAAATATAATTGTTAAAAAGCATTAGAGGAGGTGTATTTTCATGAGCGGAAAAATTATAGTTCGACAAAGGGGATAGCTGTAATAATGGTTTGGCTTGTTTAATAAGTTGGGACCATTGAACAAGGGATGTTCATTGTTCATTTACGGGAAGTTGATTTGGAATTCGAACAAGCGATGATCCCTCAACCAATGTGAAAGATGCTGCGACGTTTACCTGCCCTCATATACATGCAACACCAAGAGTGAACTTTCCATTCATTACAAACTCTAAACATTGCAACAATTCCTCCAGACGCTCATGGATATGCTCTAGGAACCGCTCAGTCGCTTGGATGATATCCCGAAATGAGATTGGAGTGGGATTTCTTTTATGAAGAAAACGATTTCGTTAGCAACCATTATTATTTTATTATTATCTCTTGGCACTGTTACTAACGGTTTCTCGGATTATATTGAGGTGTATTCAATTGAAAAACACAAGGATAGCTTGCGTTTAACCTGGAAACAAATTTCTAATGCTAAGAAATATGTTTTATATGATAAAAATGGAGCAGTTTTGTATGAGGGAAATGAAAGGGAGTTTATTCACAAAAACCTAGTAATGGGTGAAATGTATGAGTATGTTTTAGCTGCATTTGATAAAGACGATCGTTTATTGACTAAAATGAATATTATTACAAACACATTACATCCTCTATCGAATGATAGTGTGAAGGTAGATATGTTTTTGAACGAAAGAATGATAAAAATTGATTGGTCAGATATACCACATATTCAAAATTATACAGTTTACCGTGATGGTGAGCCAATAATGATTGTTTCACAGAGTGAGTTTAAAGACTTTAATGTGTCTTTTGGTCGAGAATATATGTATACCATTGAAGGAATCGAAAAAGTAAAAAAATTTGACGAAGCAAAAGGCAAAGTAGTTGAAGATGAAAAAAATCATGTTATCCTAATCCCTTTGAAGCAAGTAATTGATAAGCGTAATACGCATTTTCAGGAATTCTCTAAGTCATTCTCAACATTTGCAGTTGACCCCGTAACTTCTTATCGCAATACCACATTCATTAAGCCGGCTAAAATATCTGCGCCAGACGGTTACTGCTATGGAGGAGATAATCGTAATTTTTCCGCGTCTGCTAGCACATATCGTACTCGAATTGATCTTTCGATTTATTGGCGGGATGGGTCCTATGGATTTTCAAAATATACAAGAGATTCTATCCGTTATAATAAAAACGATAATGGCACATGCGGTTCAAATGAATTGGCAAGGCAAAATGCTGGGACATCAGGTATAACGGCTGTAAAGGAATGGATTACACCGGGCGAAGCACAGTTTCAAATTTCTCATTCTGTTGGATTACCATTTTACATGGGGGCTCCACCAAATATTGATTACAGTTATAGTTTAAATATTCAAAAGAGTGGAGTTACTTATATTAGTGGTAGCCATGATCAGTATCCTTGGCATGAAATTTATAGATCAGATAACGGGGGAACGTGGAAAACTCTGTATCAATTTGATCCTGATGTTGCAGGTACAAATGTCAATTATTTATTTCCTTGGTACCCCAATAAAAAAATCGCAGTGGGCAAGTAATTTTGCATTTAAATAAAGAATTTTCGATATTGATGTCCCGTTTTTATCACCTGACAAGCGGGCACGTTGACAAGAAGGGCAAACAATGCCATGTAAAGCAAGATTGCAACTTTATATTTATATAATAAGGGGATAGTATGAGTGAAAAAATTTTTTGTAGAGGTTTTGTGGGCGTTTGTCATGTTCACGTTTTCTCTCTCTTTGTTTAGTGATTTTGCCTTTGTCATTGCCATTTTACCGTTTGCGGCATTGGCTATTTTTCTTATATGCGCAGTGACAGAAGTGTTTGTTTCTTATTTTGAGAGAAGATGGGGAGTGAAGTGGGGTTGGACAGTTGTTTTAGGAATTGCAATGGTTACGTCGCTTCCTTTTTATCCGTCTGTTGTCTTTATGATTCCCATTTATATTGGGGCAATGGGGTATTATGCAGGGAGGCGACTATTTACTAAATTTTGTAGGATGCAAGGAAAAGCTTAATCACTCACTTTTTGCACCCTCCCGACGAAAATCGGGAGGATTTTTTGCGCCCATCGTCGATGAAGAGGCTGGATCTCTTGCTCCTTGACGTCGAGTTCGACCAAAATACGCGGGAACAGGCGAGACGGAAAGAGCGTCCCGCTTTGTCCTTGTCACGACCGTTCCGAAGGAATGGAAGGGCCAACAAATGGATGCCCAAGAGATCTTGAAGCTGTATAAAGGGCAAATCTCGGTGGAAATGAACTTCGCGTTTTTGAAAGATCCGTTTTTCACGGATGAGATTTACGTCAAAAAATCAGAACGAGTGGCGGTATTAGGCTATTTGTTTCTGTTGGCCTTGGCCATTTACCGCGTTTTTCAGCGCCGGGTGCGTCAGTTCATTACACCAGAACACCCGTTTGAAGGGTCCTGGAGGCCGCAAGCTGACCCGGCCGACGGGGCAGGCAATTTTTCAGCTGTTTCAATATGTGAACGTCGTCCTGCTCAAGCTGCCGGATGGACGCATCCAACGCTCACTGGATCTCTCCCTCAACCCGGATCAGCGAAGGATTCTGCAGGGATTGGGCATGGATGAGAGCATCTACGTGTAACGTTATACGGAACGACGAGCGATGGTAAAAAAAGGATTACCATCGCTCGTCGTGTTGACCAAAAAGTTATTCTGAAAAACTAAATAAAAAATCCTTTGTTTTGACCTTGTTAAGGTGTGAAATGTGAGTTCAACTACCATTTTCGACGCCAAATACCGCCTCGATTTCGCCGTTTCCGGCAGCGCGTATGAAAAACGGTACGGAATGCCGGGCCCGATGGAAGACGACATCAACACGATGCACCGCTACCGCGATTCCCTTGTCGCCCGCCGCGGCGGCCCATACGAGCGCACCGCCTTTGGCGCCTACGTGCTGTTCCCGTGGCATGACGAGGACAGCTACCAAGCGCACCCGCTGTACAAAAGCATCAACGACGTCAACATCGGCGGCCTGCCGTTTTTGCCAAACGCCACCCGCCTCGTCGAGCAGTTCATCGAGCGGCTGATTGAAAAGAATCCCGAAGAACTGCAACAAGAAGGCATCCTTCCGCAAGGGATCATCGAAGAATGGCGGTCGGCGTTCGACGAGCATGTGCTTGTCGGCATGGTTCCAAGCGCGCGGCATTACGAAGTCTACCGAAAACACCGCTTCTACCATATCCCGGTGAAGCAGCTGAAAAAAGGCTGGCAAAATGCGCGCTACATCGCCCTTTACCCGAAACAAGGAGCCGCCCCGCAAAACGGGGTCACGTGCTTTGGCAAAATCACTGCCGTGAACATCGTCAAACGCTCGGCCGTCGCCGAACTGCCGAAACGAAGTGATGACGAATACGTTCGCTTTGAAGTCGAAAGCTGGCACTTTCTCCAGCACGTCATCCGTCCCGTCGGCTACGGCGTCGCCGTCTATGCGATGACGACGCTCAACACGCTCAAACAGGCGAAAGAACTGCCGGAACTGTTCATGAAATCAAGCGAGGAAATCGCCCTTTGGCGCATACTGCGGCGGCTGTCCGACCGCATCCGCTTCGACCTTGACGCCCGCTACTTGGATCAGGCGTCCAAGATCATCGCGTACCGCGTCAAAAACGTGTCCATCCGCCTGGAAAGCGGCCGACTCATCATCACAAACGGCGCAAAGCACAAAACAATCCCCGCCGACCTGCTCCGCAGGCAGCCATCGGCCGTGTTTCGCGAAGTGGTGGGGATGATGGGGGAGTGAATGATGCATGACCATGCAGGTATGACCGAAAAACAAGGTCGCACCTCCATGAACAAGTGGTGTGCATGATGATCAATTTTTGTTTCGACAAATTTCGATATTGTTTTCCGGAATGTTTTAGTAAAATAGATCTGAGCCCATGGTCAAACATGCTTGGATTGTTTCAACTGCGTTGAAAAGAACGGTTCTTTCTATATTTTGAAACTAACAGGGGTGAACAGAATATGACTGTAAAAGCAGACATTGATTTTCAGAAGGATTTGTTTGAAGCAGCCAATAAAATGCGCGGGAGTGTAGCTCCTGCAGATTATAAACACTATGTACTTCCGTTGATCTTTTTACGCTACCTTTCTAATAAATACGAACAGCGTCGAAAAGAATTGGAGCAAATCGTCAAAGATCCAAGCAGCGATTGGTATACGGAAGATGATGAAATGCGACAAGTCATCATCACTGACCCGGACCAATATAAGGCAGAAAACGTCTTTGTAGTGCCTGAAGAAGCAAGTTGGTCTTATATTATGAAAAACGCCAAACAGCCGAATATTAAAGAGATTCTTGATAACGCGATGAAGCGTCTTGAAGAGGAAAACCCAGAACTGGAAGGCATATTGCCGCGAATTTACCAAGGTTCGAACTTGCCGCCTGAAAACGTGGCGGGATTAATCGAAATTTTTTCCCGTGATGTATTTAGCGCCAATACGGATGACAGTGTCGATATACTGGGCCGTACATATGAGTATTTTATTAGTTCGTTTGCCGCTTCCGAAGGCAACAGAGGCGGAGAATTCTTTACACCGTCAAGTATCGTTAAATTGCTTGTTGCCATGCTGGAGCCGAAAAGCGGGATTGTGTTTGACCCCGCGTGCGGAAGCGGCGGGATGTTTATACAAAGTGAAGAATATGCGCCGAACAAACATGCTCTTTCGTTTTATGGGCAAGAAAATGTGGTAACGACCGTACGTCTTGGAAAAATGAACGTTTTATTGCATGGCATCAATGCGGAAATTCGTTTAGGAGACTCGCTGTTAAACGATCAGTTCCCTGATTTAAAGGCCGATTACGTGATTGCCAATCCGCCGTTTAACCAAAAAGACTGGGGAGCAGACCGTTTATCAAAAAATGACCCTCGCTTAATCGGACCAGTCACAAACAGCAATGCGAACTATATGTGGATGCAACACTTCCTATATCATTTAAATGATACAGGTACAGCAGGCTTTGTCATGGCAAACGGAGCGATGACCACGAATGTGAAAGAGGAAAAAGAGGTCCGTCAAAAATTAGTGGATGAAGGATATATTGACTGCATTGTTCAATTGCCTGAAAAACTGTTCTTTACCACAGGCATTCCATGTTGCTTATTCTTTTTAAGCAAAAACCGTGACGGCAAAAACGGCTATCGGGCAAGAAAAAATGAGATTTTGTTTATCGATGCCCGTAAAATGGGAACGCTCGTCAGCCGCAAGCAAAAAGCGCTGTCTAAAGAGGAAATTGATAAAATCGCAGCTGTTTATCATGCTTATAAATACGAAGAAGCAGAACAATATGAGGATGTTGCTGGTTTTTGTAAAGTTGCAACAATTGATGAAGTACGAGCCAATGACTACAAATTAACACCGGGGATTTATGTTGGGACGGAAGTATCCAATGAAGACGATGTACCGTTTGAAGAAAAAATGGCTGAATTAACTCAGCGTCTTTTAGAACAGTTTGAAGAATCGAATCGCCTTCAAGAAAAGATTAAGAAAGACTTGGAGGGCTTGATGTGAGCGAGTGGAAGATTCTAAAGATCGATGATATTAAGGCTAATATAAGTAATGCGATCGCAATGGGGCCTTTTGGTTCTAGGATAAAATCAGATAATTTTGTGGATAGCGGAGTCCCAGTAATTAGAGGTGTGAATTTAAAGAATGGAAGGTTCGATGAATCTGAATTTGTTTTTCTTACCGAAGAAAAGGCACAAGAACTAAAAAGTAGCCTAGTTTATCCTGATGACATAATCTTTACACACCGAGGTACTTTAGGACAGGTTGGAATTATCCCAAAAAACGGGAAATATAAGAAGTATATTATTTCACAAAGTCAAATGAAATTAACATGTAATAAAGAGATAGTGGAACCATTATATGTTTACTATTATTTTAAATCGCCAAAAGGTCAGTATGAATTACTAAAGAATACAAATAGTACAGGTGTCCCTGCTATAGCAAGTCCTTCCACAACTCTTAGATCTTTGGAAATACCTATACCAGATCTAAAAACGCAAAAAAGAATAATTTCAATATTAAGCGGACTGGACGACAAAATCGAACTCAACTTAAAGATGAACCAAACCCTCGAAGAAATGGCCATGACACTTTACAAGCATTGGTTTGTTGATTTTGGACCGTTTCAAGATGGGGAGTTTGTGGAGTCGGAATTAGGGATGATTCCGGGTGGATGGAAAGTAAGCAGTCTTAAAGAATTTGCTAATATCCTAATGGGACAGTCTCCAAAGTCTGAATTCTACAATCGAGAAAGAAAAGGATTGCCATTTCATCAAGGGGTCAAAGACTTTGGTACTCGTTTTCCAGTTCATACGGTTTACTGCACACAAGAATTACGAGTTGCAAATAAGGGAGACATCCTTTTGAGTGTACGCGCTCCAGTTGGACGGATAAATATTGCTAATAGTAAATTGGTAATCGGTCGAGGTTTATCTGCGCTTAATTCCAAAAGTGGGCATAACTCGTTTTTACTGTACACACTTAAAAGAATATTTGCTTTTGAAGATCAATACGGTTCAGGTACAGTATTTAATTCCATTAGCAAAAAGGATATTGAACAACTCAAATTTATCCGGCCACCTCAAGAAGTTCTTGATAATTTTGAAAACCATGTGTCGAAGTTTGATGCATTAATAGAAGGTAATACAAAAGAAATTGAAGAATTACAGGAGTTAAGAGACTATCTCCTCCCTCGCCTTTTATCAGGTGAAATTGATGTATCTAAAGCAGAAAAACAAGTAGAAGAAGTACTTTAAACAAACTTAAATTCGACTAGGAGGTGCAAGCAGCATGGCAACGAGACCTCTGGGTGAAACGGAATTTGAAGAGACGACGATTGAACGTTTAAAACGGTTAGGTTATGACTATCTTCATGCGCAGGAATTGTTTCAGCGCGGAGAGCGGGACAGTCTTCACGAAGTAGTTCTTTACGGTCGGTTGGAAGCCTTCTTAAAGAAGGCTTATCCGGTCATACCGGATCAAGAAATCAAAAGGCTTGCTCAAATTTTAACGGCGCCGGATGGGGTAAAACTGATTAACCGAAATATGCATTTTCACCAAATGTTGACGAAAGGACTTGAGTTTTCTTATGAGGTAAACGACGAAACGTACACGCCTCACGTTTTCCCGATCGATTGGGAACATCCGGAGAACAATGACTTTTTAGTGGTCAATCAATTGCCGATTGAAGGACGCATGTCCCGCCGTCCAGATATCGTTATATATATTAATGGTTTGCCGCTGATTGTATTTGAGTTAAAAAACCCGAACAGCGAGCAGGCGACTGTTTATGATGCATATACCCAAATCCAAAACTATACGTATGATATCTCGCAATTATTTAACTACAACGCTTTTGTTGTCATTTCCGATAACGTGGAAACGAAGCATGGAATGCCGTTTGCCGATTACGATTTCTTTGCCTCATGGAAATCGATTGATGGGCGAAATGTCGATAACAACCGCGCCAATACGATGCGCACGCTGATTGAAGGATTATTTCCAAAAGACCGTCTATTAAACTACATTCGTAATTTTATTGTCTTTTTGGAGGAAGGAAGTAAAATTACAAAAATTGGCGCGAAATATCACCAATTTTTTGGCGTAAACTTCGCTGTCAATGAAGCGATCCGTGCAACACGTCCGGATGGGGATCGGAAAATCGGGGTAATGTATCATACAACGGGTTCGGGTAAATCGCTAAGCATGTTATTTTTCGCAGGAATTTTGTCTCGCCACCCGGAAATGGAAAATCCATCTATTGTCATTCAAGTGGATCGTAATGACCTAGACGAACAGTTGCATGATACGTTTGTGCAAGGGAAATCATACATCGGCCATGTGCATCACGCGGAAAATACCGAACAGTTGCGAACATTACTGAGAGGGGAAGCGGGGCAAATTATTTTCTCCACTATTGAAAAATTCCGTAAAAAAGAAGGAGAAACCCGACACCCTGTTTTATCGGAAAGACGAAACATTGTTGTGATTGCCGATGAAGCACACCGTACCCAAGCCGGTTTTGCGGGCGGATTTGCCGCTCAGTTGCGTTATGCTTTGCCGAACGCTTCCTATATTGGATTTACGGGAACCCCGGTCGATTTTGTTGATAACAATACAGAAGAAATTTTCGGACATATTATCCACCGCTACGATATGGCTCAGGCGGTCGAAGACAAAGCGACATTGCCTATTTACTATGAGAGCCGCCTAATTCCTCTTGATTTATCTACTGAGGACATTGATGAAAAATACAGAGAAATTATCGAAGAAGCAGGGGGAGACGATGAAGAGTCAGAGAACTATAAAAGAAAATGGGCCGCTCTGGAAAAAGTCGTCGGTACTCCAAAACGGCTCCGTCGTTTAGCCAAAGATATCGTATCACATTTTAACCAAGTCGCCAATCCATTTCAAAAAGCGATGATTGTCTGCATGAGCCGGCGCATTGCGGTGGATTTGTATAACTATCTAAGAGAAATTCCGGAATGCCCTCCTGTTGAAGTGATTATGACAGGGGATGTATCAAAGGATCCTAAAGAGTGGCGCGAAGTCCAGCCGGGAAGCAAATATGCGCATATTAAGTCGAAAAAAGAGCAAGAAGAAGTGAAAGCCAAACTTCGTGACCCAGAAGACCCTTTGAAATTTGTCATTGTCGTCGATATGTGGTTAACAGGAATGGACGCAAAACCGCTTTCTTACCTTTATGTCGATAAGCCAATGAGGGGACACAATCTTATGCAAGCCATTGCCCGTGTAAACCGTGTGTTTCCGGGAAAAGAAGGCGGAGTCGTCGTTGATTATATTGGCATCGCCACTTCTCTGAAAGAAGCAACTCATAAATATACGCAAAGCGGCGGAACGGGAAGTCCTACTTACGATATTTCTGAGGCCGTTAGCATCTTTATGGAACATCTGAAGGCAGTAAGAGGATTTATTCCTAGCGAGATTGATGTGCAAAACTGGCGGGCAAAACCAAAGATAGAGCGCGAAGACTTCATTGCAGCTCTTGTTAACATTCTTTTAAACCGAGATCCCGAGGAATATATCCAAGCAGCCACCAAACTGGAAAAATCGTATCAGTTGGTGAAACATCAACCAGAAGTGCTTGAACTAGCAGATGAGGTCATGCTTTATTGCATGATGAAAGCGCAGCTTCGCAAACATTTACGCCCGTCAACTGGGGGATCTAAGGAAAACAAAACATTAGAAGAGCGATTATCAGAACTGATTGACAATAGTCTATTAGCGAAAGAAACCGTTGACATTTTCCAAATAGCAGGAATTGAACGCCCAGATATCAGCATATTGGACGATGCGTTCTTGGCAGATTTAACGAAAAAAGAGCATGTAGACTTGCGCTTAAAGTTGCTGAAAAAACTTTTAGAGGACCAAATCAAAGTGACATTTAGCCAAGGAAGCCCACAGTCAAAGGCGTTAAGCGAACTGTTAGAGAAAACGTTGAGAGATTATCATAATCGAGTCATCCAGGCGGCCGATGTGGTCAGAGTCATGATTAACATGCGCAAAGAAATGGAAGAAGAAATACGCAAGCGGCACGACTTAGGACTGTCAGAGGAAGAAATTGAATTTTACAAAGCGATCACGGCTATGGAGCAGGAAGCGTTCTCAAACGAGTTTCTTGCGAGTTTAATCCATAAGGTGGTCAACGCCTTAAAGAAACAATTAGCCGTAGACTGGACGAGTCCTCACCGCCGCGATGTCTATGCCAAAGTGAAATTAGCTGTCAAGCAAGTGCTCATGAAAGAGAAAATTACGGGACAACAATTGCAGTTCTTAACAAATAAGTTCATGGAGCAAGCGGAACGGCAATATAAAGACTGGCCGATGAATGCGTAATCATGCAATAAATGGTCTATTTGATGAATGGGGTCTAAAAGTTATGCAGTCGGCTAGTACAGGTGTAGATTTCACTATAAGCAAGCATTACGATTTTTTACAACCTTTTTCGTTCTAGTATCGAGCTTTTGAAAGCCAGTTCTGTTGGGAAAATTTTTATTTGTTTTAGTCGCCTCTCGTCTCCTCATGTGTCAGGGGGGACTGAGGGGCGATTGATTCACCTGGCCATTGTTCAGAACAGATGCATTAGTATATAAATTCTGTAACTAAACCGCTATTTTAGTATAAAATAGGGATGCAAGTTACTGTCTATAAATATTAGGAGTGTATACCATGAATGAGGCCAAATATTCTGTCCTGCTATTTTCATCTGATATTCGGCAAATACGAGCAAGTGAACTTCGGCAATATATCCAAAGCGGCCGCAAGGTGTATTTGCTTGCGTTTGATGATCCGTACGAATTATTAGAGGATCCGATTTTGCATGAAGCATATAAGAAAGAATTGCTCCAAGTTTCTATTGTTCGCTATGCACCAGAATGGGAACGGGTATGGGCAGTGATTGAAGATGGCAAAGTTAATGACTCTCAATTATTGGATTATCTTGATCAAAACAGTGCTTTTAATAAAGGACAGTATGAACTCGAACATGCCTATGGCCACGGGCATTATATTGTGAAGGCAGGAGCAGGGACGGGAAAAACAACGACGATGATCAACCGGATCATGTTTCTTAAGCATATGCAAGGGGATCTCGATTTGCGTTCAGTTGTCATGATCACGTTTACAAACGAAGCTGCATCCAATCTACGTTCAAAGTTGTTAGAAAAGATAAAAAACTATTACGATTTGACGAAGGATAAAAAATATTTAGAGTGGATGGAAGAAGCAGGACGGATGTTTATCGGCACCATTCACTCGTTTGCTAGGGAGTTTCTCGTGACAGAAGGGCAAACGCTAGGTTTTTCGCGGTCGATGGAAGTGAGGAGTTATAAACATGAGCGGAGAAGGCTGATCGAGAAGTATATTGACCAGTTCTCGGTTGAATACCCGGAGATATACGAACGTTTTCGGCATATTCCCCACTATCAAATCATTCGTTCTTTTATCGTTATGATTGAGCAGTTGCATAACAAATCGCTTTCTGTTGAAGCGATTGGGCAGCTTGATTTCGGGACAGACAGCTGTGGGTTTCATGAATTTGCCGATTATGTCATGAAACGTGTTATTCAGGAGCTTGATGAACAGAAAAAGAAGGAGGAAACGTTGGAAATTAGTGATCTAATCAGCCGTCTAGCGTCGCTTAAGAATCTTTCTTCCGATCAACTCGATTTGCCGATCCGTTATTTGTTTGTCGATGAATTCCAGGATACGGATGAATCACAGACAGCATTCATCAGTTGGTTGGCAGAGAAGTATGGTTGTCAGTTGTTTGTGGTTGGGGATGTGAAGCAAAGCATTTATCGGTTCCGGGGCGCGGACTATACAGCGTTTCTTCAGTTGCAACAGCAGCTGAAAACAGCCAATCAAGTGTATAAAGAGTATTCGCTGCAGAAAAATTACCGATCATCACCGACATTATTAACACAATTGAATGCCTTATTTCGGAAATGGACAAAAGTCGTTGAAAAGTTTCCTTTTGATGATACGGACAAGCTGCTTCCGGCGAAAGAGGAAGGTTGCAAAGAGGGAGAAGAAGGATTAGTTGCGTTAGATATGGGTGATCCCGCTCTAAAATGCTTGCTTCACCGTTTGTATCGCGAAGATGTTGCCATCTTAGTCCGCTCAAACCGTGAAGTTTTGGAAATGGTGGATAGAGTTGAGAATATGGGGTTCTTTTGTGAAGCAACTATGTCAGGAACTTTTTACCGTTCATTGCCAGTAAGGGAATTTTACCTGTTGATCCGGAGGTTTACCCACCCGTATGTTCCGAAGGATCGTTATCTCTTTCACCAAAGCTCTTATGGAGAGAATGAACTGACTATCGCCAGAGTGTTATCAGCTTATACGCCGGAAACGTCTTTTATTCTTGATTTATTGCAGACATTTGACAATATGGAACGGTGGGAATGCCAATGGAACACATCATCCGCCCTTGCTGTGTTGCAAAACATCATTGATGAAGTTCGGCCGCATGAAGTCTTTCGGCTGCGCTACTATAACCAGTTGAGATCCCGGTTTCCTGATGGAGATGTGGAGATGCATCGGAAAGAAGCCATTGCGAAAATGAAGGAATACAAAATGAACTTGGACCGCCTTATTTTTTTCATCAAAAAGGAATTTGGCGATTTTCGCGCATCTTTCTATGATCTGGAGAAATTTTTAGCAATCAAAATGGCAACAGATGCTTCGGAGAATGAGCTGAAAATAACGAGGGGTGTCAATCACCGGATCAAAGTGATGACCGTCCACAAGGCAAAAGGATTGGAGTTTGACTATGTGCTCATGCCCTTGACGCGCCATCCGTTTATTAAGCAAGGGGAAACGGATGTGATGTTAATTTCTGATCGAGCGCAGTGGAAACTCGGATACAGCATTCGTTGGGATGATATGGAGTTTGAAAATAATTATTACAATGAATACGCCAGATCAGAAAAGAAAGAATTGATCGGCGAAGAAGCTCGGCTGCTGTACGTAGCGTTGACGCGGGCGCGAAAGGCGGTTTATGTAAACAGCTCTTCCCCAATGAATCCATATCAAGCGCAGTGTTGGAGTGACTTGTTAGAAAGCGGGGAGATGTTGGTTGTTTGAAGTCAAGTACTACCAGCATACAACACATTTTTACGAACGGTTCAGAATCCGCGAAGGCGAAATCCATCTTACGCAAAGTACTGCGTTGGCACAGTATTTGAGAAGTGTCACCGGGGCATCGAAAAGCCAAGTACTGGCATATCATTCGTTTGTAAGGAAGCTGTTTCCTCATTGGAATCATCCACATACTGAAATCTATTTGCGGTCGATGATACGCCAATACATTCATCAACATGCTTCGGAAGAATCGATGAACTATTTAGAGAAGAAGGTTCGCGATTTTTATTTATCTCTCCGTTTTTTAATCGAAATGGGGATGACGCGGTTGTTTGACTTTCCGAGCATGCAGCTGAAGGAAGAACAAAAATTTCTGATTGGCATGTTCGAGCAGCTCAGACATGACCCTATCGTCGTCAGCTATCGGCAAGAACGAGCCCATCTGACCAAGAAAAAAATGGCGGAGACATTGAATATTGATACTGACATTCATACCGTATGTGTTCATCATTTCGATTACATTGATGCTGTACGGATGATGATGTTTTATCAATTGCAACAAATAGGATTGCATGTCATATTTTATATTCCATTTAATCCCCATGCTCCAAATGTTTATCAAACATGGCGTAAAATTTATGAGCGGGTGAGCGGAAGCGAGTATAGCCGTTGGGAATGCGTCGAGAATTCCCAGCCGCGCCGAGGCGCCAAATTTGCTCGCTATTTGGGCGATCGTTTTCTAGATCAGGAAGATCCATTGCACCACGTTCGTTTTCTCACTTTTGATCATACGACGGAATTTAAAGAGTATTTGCAAAAACATCCAATTGTAAAAAACCATCATGAAGTGGTGGCTAAATTTGAAGAAGATTTAAACATATACACAAATTGCGCTAGAAATGATCATTTTTACGCCAGCCGCTATGGACAATTTTTCTTGTCTTTGCAAAACTGCAGAAAAACAAATAATGGCATTTTCTTAACTTATGACGATTATGTGAATATGATGACGTCAGGGTGGGTGCAGTCTGGACATGTAAACGGCACGCAAGCATTGACGTTGCTGATTGATTTGCGCAGTTATATGGACGGTGTGAAAAGTTTTCAAGATATCATGGAGCGTCTGCAAGCGCTTGTTGATCTTCAGGAAGTCAGCCGCGTATTTGATGAAACAGCGAAGGAACAGGCGGGGAGCCACCGACTGAAGCGTTATTTAAGCAATCCGTTTCGCTGTTTTCCATATGTGCATCAGTCTCGATACAAAATTACAGTCAAGCAGTTGATCGAATGCACAAAAGATTTGGCTCGAAAAGTGAACCGCCTGCTATTGGGGGAAAGGGAAAAGAGAAATGTGAGGGTGTATATTAAAGAACTGAACGACATCTATGTGGCTGTAAGCGGCCAATGGGAACCTAGTGCTAAACAAAAGATGGAAAAGTTATTTTCCATTTTGATTCCTGCCGACTGGGAGTTTACGATGGAAGAGTTGTACCAATTTATTACATTGCACTTAGGTGCAGTGCAGGATGAGGAAGAAGACGACCAAGACAGTCCACAAATTGTAAACATTGATCAGTTGATTGGCAAAACGTTGATTGCACATAATATTCACGTAACAGACTTATCGTTGCGAACGTTTCCTTGGGAACAGTCTGAAATGCCCCACTTATTGACGCATAGTTGGTTGAAAGAATGCATTCGCCGTTCATTTGTTGCTGGGAATCGAATCATGCGGATGAATGCGCTTGTAGTTGATTATTATTCACGGAATGTTACAAGAAATACTGCACTATATTCCATTTATCATCTTCTAGCGTACGGCAAGGGACAAATTACTTTTAGCTATATTAAAGATTTGTACGAACATAACAGACCAAGCGTTTATTTCACTATCTTACAGGAATTGTATGGGGGAACAGCAGAAGTTGCACAGGAGCAACCTGAGGAGTGGAAATGGGAAGAAGAGACTGTTGTCCAAGAGGAGATACCGAAAGAACCGTTGCAGGCTATTCCCGATTTGCTATGGCTAGACAGCGATTTTTGCCAACGGAAATTCTTTTTCAATGCGTTTGTTGAACATCATCCAATTTACGAAAGCGATTTTCATCAGCAGCAAGCTTTTGCGATCATCGGCAAACTTCTTGCTGAACAAGGGGATGGAGAAGCGTTGGTGCGGGAGACCATATTCCCTTTATTTCCGCAATGGACAAATGCGCACAAGCAGAACTTGTTGGATACAACCTATCCATCCAGTCTGAGAACGTATAAATCATATCAAAATATTTACTATCCAAAGGCAATGAAACGGCTTCAACGCTTGGGAAGCAAATATATGGTCACAAAAAATTGGAAAGCGAAATATCAATATGACCATGACACCTTCCGAATTGACGAGCATATAAAGGAATTTCTTGCAAGTGTTCAAACAAAGGAAATCGAAGCAAGAAGCGGACAACATTGCCGCATGTGTCCATTCCTCCACGTTTGTAAGGACGGTGAGTATGTCATCGATGCAAACGACAGCTGATCTCCGTAAGAAGCGCCTAGACTTTGCCAGACGATCGGCGCGGGCTTGGCAAAATTACTTCGATGCTCATGGCCTGTTGCCTAATATTACACTAAGCCCTGAACAAATTTCCGTTGTCCAGCAAGACGAAGACCAAATGTTGATCAACGGTTCAGCAGGAACTGGAAAAAGTCTTACATTGATTTATAAGTTGATAAAAGTCATGGAACAGGAAAATGAACCGAAGCGCATTTTATATTGTTCGTTTAATACGACGCTTGTTGAAGATGCCAGAAAACGAATCGAGCAATCAAGCAAGTTTCATGAGATCAAAGACAAACATACCTTGCATATGGAAACTTTTCACTATATGGCAGCGAGGATTTTAAGGGAAATAGGTTTTCCAAACGCAGAGTTTTTACGGATCAACCTTGAAAACTTGCGGCGCTACGAGGACGCCATTACACGCCGTACGATAGCGCTTGTAGATACGTTTATGGAAAGCGAAGAATATAAAAAGTTGCCGTTGGAACAAAAACTTTACAAAACCCATGCGGGGACGTTTTTAATGGATGAAATTCTTTGGATGAAAGCGAACGGTTTTGTCACAGAGGAATTGTATTATCATTGTGAACGGGCGGGAAGGGGGAATATCCCGCGATTAACAAAAGAGCAGCGCCGAACGATTTTCTATTTGTATAAGGAATATGAGAAAATGTTAAAAAAACAGTTTCACGATCATTTAGATTTAGAAGATTATGCTTTGTTGCTGCTGAAATATTTTGACGATATTCCCGATTCATTGAAGTACGACTATATTTTTGTCGATGAAGTTCAGGATTTGCAGGCGATGCAATTAAAAGCATTGGTCGGATTGGCCAAAAAATCAATTGTTGTCTCCGGTGATCCGAAGCAACGTATTTACAGACGAAGCCCGTTCTCTTATCGGGATTTAGGGTTGCACATCGAGGGGAGAAAAACGAGAAACTTGCGAACAAACTACCGATCAACAAAACAAATCATGAAACTGGCGAGCAGTTTGGAGTTCATTGATGCAGAAAACGACCGTTTGGATGACCAACGTTTTGTAAGGGAAGGAAAAAAACCGTCGATTTACTTTTTCCAGAGCTCGAAAGAACTGAGTTGTCATCTAGTAAACCAAGTAAAAGTGATTCAGAAAAACGATCCGGATGCGACAATTGCTGTTATCCACCGCCATGATGGAGATACATACGCGATTAGTCAATGCTCGGTTCTTATGGAATTAAAGAAACACTTTGATGTCATCACCTCATCCCAATATGGAAGAAGATTTGACTTGAACAAACAAAAAAAGCCGATTTTGTTTACAGATGCATATAGCGTCAAAGGTCTTGAGTTTGATTATGTATTTTTGATTCATTTTGACCGTGATCATTATCCGAATAAAAAGAGGATTGAGGAACTGGATAAACGAGCCGGAGACAATAAAAATAGTGACGGCTACAGGGCGGATTTGGAAGCTATACTGAATGATGAAAAGAAAGTTCTTTATGTTGCAATTACTAGAGCGAAAAAAGAAGTGCAGTTGATGTATACTGGCCGCAACTTTAGAAGTATTTGTCCTTTTGTAAGAAATTTCTATAAAGAAGATTACGATGCCTTTGGCTTTGATTCAAGTATATATTCCAAATAAAGGAGCGGTTTGTTTGGCAACGATTCAGTTTGAAATCAAAAAACGAATTGCGACGTTGTCTAGTTCACCTAAAGGATGGAATAAGGAACTAAATCTTGTGAGTTGGAATGGATATCCTCCGAAATATGATATACGGGATTGGGATGCCTCACATGCGAAAATGGGCAAGGGAGTTACCCTTTCAGAAGCGGAAGCGAAAGAGTTATATTATGCCTTAAAACAGCTGTTTGAAAAGAATTCATCTGAAAACTCTAGCATACAAAATGGGGATTGGCGGAAACGAATTGATGAATGGACCGAGAACTCCCCGTTATTTATTCAACAAATCAAGAATGTACTAATATTTATGAACGAAAAAGGATACCCTGTCGAGAAGCAAAGGCAATTACTAACGGGGATACAATCGGCATCATCTGAAGAAGCGTTGCAATACGAAATAGAAAGCATTAGCAGCATTTATCCTTCATTCTATAGGGAGTTGGGCAGCCTAATCCGAAAGTTAGAGGAAGGGGAATTGGGACAACTGTTTTTATATATTTGTGATCGCTAGAAGGTCAGTAAAAAGTACACTCTGGGGCAGGGGGAGGAGGCTCGTTTCGCCGCATGTGCACACAGCCGTGGGCAGCACTTAAGTGCGAATACTTCGATCCAACCCGTGGTGCTAGATAAAACTCAGACAAGCATAAAAATAGCCCTTGCTGGCGGATCTCCAGTAGAATGAAAGTGTCACCCAACATTCGAAAGGAGAGATCCCCCATGCAAGAGCACTTTCATTTTACTACAGATCCAGCCAAACTTCAAAAACAATATGCCGCTATTTTCTGTTTTGTTTCTGCCCAACTGTCGTTGATTCAAATGTATCTTCATCGCCGCAACCGTCACTTGGTCAAGCAAGAAGACGAAGTGGTCATGGCGGTTCACCTTTTGGGGAAGCTGCTGGGCTTTTCTTCCGAACGAGCCTGGCATCGTTTTGTCACGGGAAATTTGTTCACAAACGGCTCGTTTCTTGAACGCTCCCGATACAACCGCCGCTGCCGGGCGCTTGGTTTCGCCATCAAATGGATCCGTCATGAGCTGGCGAAACGTGGCCAACACCATGCTTATGCGGTCGTCGACAGCTTGCCTCTTCCGTTGTGCCATCCCGCAAGAATGCAGCGCGTCAAGCGATTTCGAGGGATCGCGGATATGGGGTATTGTGCTTCCAAAAAGCAATGGTACTACGGTTTCAAGCTGCATCTTCAAGTGACCAATCAAGGGCTGGCCATGGGCTATGTCGTGACGGAAGCGTCCTGCCACGACGTCAAAGCCGCTGAAACGGTGATGACTCAAATCCCTCATCCCTACAACTTTGGGGACAAAGGGTACATCAGCCACGCTCTTCGAGAAAAGCTGTACGAAGAACACCAAGCCGCGTTCTGGACACCGTCTCGACACAATCAAAAGCACGGCCCATCCAAGGCATGGGAAGAATGGATCAGGAAAAAACGCAAAGTCATCGAGACGGTGTTTTCGATTCTCGTAGACCAATACCGGATCACCGACATTCGAGCGAATTCCATTGCCGGGTTTGAAGTGGCACTCGATGGCATCTTGTTGGCTTATTCCTTGGTCACACTAGGGCTGGTTGAGCGCTGACGCTCAACTAGCACCACGGGTTTCGATCCAATATTTTTTTAAAAGAATACAATTTGAAAATAAGCGACTATAAAATTTATTTGCGCGCCGATTATTCAGAATTGACTCAGTAAGTGATGATGTATGAATGGAGACAGGAGGAGAAAGTTTGTTAGCGGAAATACATGGAAAAATATCATCAGACGGTTCGAATTTAAGCGAGCGGCTTGAAGATCAGCTGACAGCGAACGTATTTGGTACGTCGCGTTATCTCCCTTTTCACAAAGGGATTCAGCCGATTTTAAGCAAGGCTGTATTTTTTTCTCAAACTGATCAAACGGTGTTCATAAATGGTTTGGAGATGCAAAAAGACGAGTTTATAGGGGATAAGGTTAAGTTTTGGGTCAAGGGAGAAAGAAGTGAAATCGATGTTTTACTTGAATTTGATCATTTGATCATAGGAATCGAAGTGAAATACCATAGTCCTTTATCATCAGACGATCAATTGGAGCGAGAAGCGAGTGATTTATTAAAGGGTAAAGGACAGACGCCAAAGTTTTTGCTCTTATTAGGAACGGAACCAGAAGTGAATATGATTGCTAAAAAGGTGATGGAAGACAGAAAACTGCCAAGCGGTGTTCATTTCGGATATTTATCGTGGCAAGAAGTGTTCCATCAATTGGTGTACGTGCAAAAAAATGAAACATTGAATGAGTTTGAAAGGTTAATGCTGAAAGATTTGACTGCTTTATTGAGAAAAAAGGGATTTGATCGTTTTCAAAACTTTCAAAGCCTTGCTTGTCCTTTAGTTGACCACTGCTCCTACTTTCATTTTTATACAGATGAACAATTTTTTCATTTAAGTGCCAATCGTATTGAAAAGGAGTGGTATTATGAATTCCGTTAGTATACGAGAGAACATAAAAAACGCTTTTGAGGTTGTGCGAAAAACGTACGAGAGTGTCGATAAACTGTTGGCGGAATTGGACCGTCAATCGGTTGAATGTGGATTTGTTCCGGTGATCCCACAATTTTTACGTCAGAAATCTGACCGCGAGTATCGAGGCTGGTTCATTCAATCTTTTATCAAGCTATATAGGTTGTAATAAAGAATTTCCGACCTCCATGTCCCGTCTTTACTTTATCACCTAACAAGCTGGCACGGTGACAAGAAGAGCGAACAATGCCATGTAAAACAAAATTGCAACTTATATATATCAGAGAGATTCCGCCCCTCCTTGTCAGTCGGGGAATGGGTTGAAAAACGACCCAATCTATGCAGTTGAAATCTCATTTGAAGAAGAACCACGGATGACGTTATGCAAATACGTATATTCAACCCTTGAACATTGGGATAAACCGCCGAGCGTTTCTGAACATTGGTTTTTCTATTGGCCTTTATATGATGGCAATAACTTTACTAATCATGAATCTGAAAATGGAGTGTTTAGAACCGTTCCAAATGACGAAAAAACTTCGGAAAAATATGGTAAAATTCAAGAAGTTATTTCAAAGGAAATTGACTTATTACCCATTACATCAACGAACATTAAGGATAGGGTGTTTGATGAGTTGAAGCGTTTGTGACAGATAAACTGGAATTAGGGAATCAAAACAGTTGACGGACTGAGGAGGGGCGGTGCGTGGGGATCAAAATAGAAATGCCTATTCGGATGGCAATATTCCGTCTAGCGGAGTTGGATAAATGGAGAAACGGCGAAAGAGAAAACGGTAAAGATTTTTATTGCAGAAAACTGCCTGGTACGAAAGGATTTGGTTATTTGGGAGGTTTAAAACGAAGCCGATAGAGTATCATTACCATTTCACACTGCTTACGGCGAAGGTGTGGCGAGTCCTGCTTTTTCCCGTGAATCGGGAATCGCGCTGGCCAAGAAGCATTGTATAAAGATATAGGGGGAGAGGAATGAACATGCTGAGTTTTGAGCATAAGAAAGCTATTTTTCGATCATTTAAGCAATTACAAGAAAAGCCTATAAGCAATAATCGAGTAAATTATGTTTATCCAGAAAGCTTACAAAAGGGGAAAATATTAGCTAGAGAGTTATCCCCTAGTGGAAACGGATATGTAAATGGCAAGTATATGGATAGTGAAATCATAAAGAAAAAAGGATATAACGTTGATCCACGAGGATGGATAAACATTGCCAATTTTTCTGAGCAACGGTTAAGGGAAGCGATTGAGATTGCCATGATGTCTATGTCAGGGAAAAGTGCTGAAATGATACAAACTGGCGCAAATTTGAACCATGACAGCAACGAAATGAAGCAGCAAGAAATAAGGCTGGAAACTTCAACTTCTTTTGAGAGACTGGTTCGTTCATGTTTGTATAATTGGATTGGCTACGGAAATGTCAATGCCCCGGTTTGGTTTCTTGGGGTTGAAGAAGGTGGGGCAGAAATATGGAGACACCGTACGAAAACGCTTGAACAAAGTTTAGAGATTCGCTCAAAGTTTCATCTTCAAATGGATTTTCGGCATGTTTGGGAAGATTTGTACCATATACCGTTATCATCATGGATAGGCCCTAATGTTTGGCGCTATATAGCGGCTTTTATTTTGGAATTCGAAGGAAGAGATGTAACTGTTGAAAATATTAATGATTACATTTTTTATGCAAAGCAATTAGGGAGAGAAAGTTCCAATCATTTTCTTGGTGAAATGATGCCATTGCCCAAGCCGTCTAAAAAAAGCATAAAACCTTATGAATCTATTTGGAGTTCTGTAAATGATTATTATGATGAAGTGGCCAACAACAGACTTTCCCTTATTCGTAAAACAATCATTGAAAATCAAAATGTAAAGCTCATTGTATCTTATGATCGAACGCTCACTGAAATGATGCTAAACTATTTCTCTTCAACGATTGAAATTGTTAGTACGTGGAATTTTAAACATGAGCAATATACACTTTATAAAATTACATTTAGCAATGAACGATCTATTTTGATACTTTCCACTCCTTTTTTTGGTAATGGAAGAATTAGTTATAAGGGGATAAGAAATGCTGCGAGATGTATGATAAATGAAGGATGGATAGTTCTGTAGTTTGCTTATCTACGCTATTCACCATTATATGTTTGAACACGATGCCTATCAATTGTGATGTTGTCGACGATGATTCGAATGGGGAAGAACATTTTGAAAAATTGTATGTTAAGCGGCTAAGCTGGTTTAAAATTGATACGCCGATCGGCTCTTACAACTCGGACTGGGCGCTTGTTAAAAACAAGCAGCAGGAAAAAAAGATGAAAAAGCGGCACGTGCAGACGATTCGGACAAAGCAGGAACAGCTGCAACAACAGATACAGCAAAACCGTTGTCCGAAATGTGGCGGTGTTCTGATCGTTCGGAAAGGAAAATACGGGACATTCAAAGGTTGCAGTAATTACCCGAAATGCAAGTTTACGCAGTCGATTGGCTGAACTTGTAACATGGCGCTTGGGCAGCAACTATAGATAAGGGAAGGAGAAGAATGATGTTTTCTATTCACGAGGAATTGAAACGTCTATCGCAAAAGCATCCATTTTTTGCTTCAAAAGAAGCGTTTAAACAGTCATTAAAATTTCAGTTTCAAGAAAAATTCCGCGTCGAAGAGAACAAACGTTTTCATGATTATTTGATCGATTTGTGGGTTGAAGAACCGGAAAGTGGGTGCCAATACGCGATTTGTTTAATGAACAAGCTCGCTCGGGCCACGATAAGACAAAACGCGCAAACGATTGAATTGAAGCATCACGGCGCTGAGGATCAAGGGCGTTATGATTTTTTGGCGCAAGTGGAAAAGTTAGAGCGAATAACGATGGGGAGAAGGAATGTCTACGGGATCGTTGTGCTGCTAACGAATGACCACTTGTACTGGACTGAGCCGATGCGATCCAATACGGTGGACTGCGAGTTTCGCATCCATGAAAATCGGATCATCACTGGGAAGTTGAAATGGCTGGAACGTGCGTCAGCAGGAACGACAAAAAACCGTGAAGAACCGATTGTCATAAAAGGGATGTATAAAATGCAATGGCATCATTATTCAACCATTAGCAATGAAAAACACGGAGAGTTTCGTTACTTAGCCGTTTATGTTAGAGCTGATTAAAAAGGGAAAAGATATATATGCAGGGGATCATATTTCATCAATCATTCCAGCATATTGACAATAGGCGGACAAGTCTTCCTTTTATTTTTGCACAGTCCAAAACCAGCCAAAAATGGCCATAGGTGTGTAGCGTTATTTTACTTTCACAAACTAAAGTACGATGTTGATATATCAATGGTTTGGACGTTTGACGATTTTGTTCCATACGTCTAGTTTGCATAACAGCAATTTATTTTTTGCAGGGTTCGTGGGGGGGCAAAACCGCCCCTTGCTGCCTAAGGGAATCAATGGTAAAATGAAGGTGCTCTTTTAAAAGGATGTCCTCGCTGAGAGGATAAAAATAAGTTTGGCACATGACAATGTTTCCATTTTAAGAGGTGAATCGATTGCATAAAAAGAGAGCCGTCGGCAAAACGAACATGATGCGGCTCTCTTTTTTGCCATTATCAAGAAGTTCTGCTTTATTGATGTTTTCTGGCTAGTCTCTTGAATATGAGTGGAATGCCGCGCAGCTCTCTCTTTGTTATGTTCCAGGTTAATCGTGCTAGAAGCTAGTAGCAAGTTATTCAAAAGGCGGGAAGCATTGTTGAATTTTGTGGAAGGATATTATAATCAAATCAAGTTTAGGGATGCAGAATCGAAAAATTTGGTTGGTGCATTAAGAGACGGGAGTGGATCAACGTGAAATTTGATCCAAATCAGCATCTTCATTTAGGATATTATGAGAACAATGTTGACTTAGAAGCAGTTGCATATAAAATTCAGAACGAAAATAAGTGGGTGGTTTTTTTAGATCATGAACAAGATACTATATAAATTGAAATAAAGGTTTTCTCCCGTTCCACGGCGAATAAATACAAAGAGAAAATAGGGGAACGGAGAGAAAATATGATGCCAAATCACAAAGACGAGATCGAAAAGTTGTCCACTGCCATGAAAGAAGCAAAAAGTAAACGAGCATATGAACGCTACCAAGCGATTTATCTTCATTTGCAGGGATATACCAAAGGAGAAATCGCAACGATTATTGGTCGATCCAAGAAAACTATTTATAACTATATTCATGCCTACGCCCAGCGCGGTCTTGATGGACTGGAGATGAAATACTCACCTGGCGCCCCACGTCGATTGACCCCTGAGCAGGAAAAAGAGCTGGCTTTGATCATTGAACATCAGCTCCCCGTAGATGTGGGATTCGAAGCAAAATATAATTGGACGCTTGCGATAATCGCTGAACTCATTCAACAAAAGTGGGGGCCAACATACACGCTTCGCGGAACAAGTGACATTCTGCATCGGTTAGGGCTAAGCTATACGAAACCGACCTATACACTAGCCAATGCCGATGAAGAGAAACAAAAAGAATTCGTCGAAATCACCTTCCCTGAAGTAAAAAAAAACTGGTAGATGGGAACATCGCCCATGTCCTCTTTCAAGATGAGTCGATGATTCGTGATTACCAAGCGATTCAAAAAACATGGTTTGTCAAAGGAAAACAACGAATCATTCCGACGTTTGGAAAACATCAAGGGCTGAAGCTGATTGGCACGTTGAACTACGAAACAGGGGAAGTGTTTTGCATCGAAGAAGAACGCTATGACGCGGAAACATTTCTTCGATTTCTTCAACTTGTGTTAGAACGCTATCCCACAGGCAAAATAGTGATGATTTTAGATAACGCTCGAATTCACCATGCCAAACTCATTCAGCCATTTTTAAAAGAACACGAAGATCGGTTAGAGCTCGTCTTTTTGCCACCATACAGTCCGCAATTGAACTTGATTGAAGGGCTATGGAAATGGCTGAAATCAGACGTGATTTACAACGTGTTCTATTCGAGTGTGCAAGAAATTAGAAAGAATGTCCAAGCCTTTATTCAGCGAATCAACCAGAAACCAGAACAAACGATCGATCGTTTGTGTGTTCAGTTGTAAATCTTTAATTCAACTTATATAGACTGCTTTTGCAATGCATTAAGAGCATGTTCACAAACGCATAGCGAATGCATAATGCACATAAACAATCCATCATCTTAACTGTAGATGAGCATTTTTAATTACAATAATTTCCATGTTCTAAGAGACAAACAGGGTACCCCTTAGGCGACATGGAGCTGTTTTTTGATCACATCAATGGGAATATCTTGCTTTGCGGCGTCATAAATGAACTCTACGACGCTGTGGCCTTTCCGCGATCGAAGAAGCTCCAGTCCAGCGGAAAGGTTTTGTTGGGATTCGGCGATGCTGTACACGCAGGCCAACAGCACCACCGCCCAATACCGTTTCACCGCCCGAATGTGGCGAACCCGATATCCATCGAGCTTCAGCTGGTCTTTCGCCTGCCGGAAAAAGCATTCGATCGTCCAACGCTGGGCGTAGTAACGCAAGATGTCTTCTTCGCTCAGCTCCCGGTCGATGCTCAAGACGCAATGAAGATGTTCGGGTGTCATTGGATGATCCGCTTTCCAAGCCAGCAGCACCACCGCATCATCGAGGCCATGGATCGCCCCCTCATAGCGATACACGCGGTAACGCTCCTGACCCACCGTGACGAGGCGGGTGTCTTTGGACTCGATATAGCGGGCAAACTGCTTTGCTTGGACCGCGATGCCTTTCGGGTAGAGAATCCGGTTCGTCTTGAGCATCGCGATGACATGGAATCCCTTTTTCAGACAGGCTTCGATGAACTTTTTGGACGGATACCAAGAGTCCATAAGCACATACACCGGCTGAGCCAGCTTCACCTTGATCGAGGAAAGCATCTCGATCGCTAGGTCGATTTTGCTTCTTCTCGCCTTCTTGTCATACAAGCGGAACGCGAACGGAAACGCTTGCGTGAAGGTGTGCACCATCAGCCAAACGAGCGAATGCCCCCAGACCGATTGATGATCCTTGTGCGAGTAGTGCCAGTCGCACCCTTGCATGGCGTGCGTTGCCCGTGACGAAGGCTTCGTTTTTTGGCAAATCGTATCATCGATCGAAATGAAAAGGGGCTGATTCTTCCGTTTGGTTAGGCGTTCGACCCGGCAAAGGATCCACTCTTGAAGCTTCTCAAGCAGTCTTTCCTCGTTCCAAGGGCTTTTCGTGAAAAAGTGGCTCAACGTGGTTCGATGATTCGGATGAAAACTCCAGTGATGGACATCGGTCAACGTTCCCGAAAATCCCTTGGTGGTCAAGGCATCGACAATGTGAACGAGAGGCTTCAGAACCGGTTTCGAGAAATACAGCGCCAATCCCAACGCTAAGAAAAACTTGTAGATTCCTTGGTGATGTGCTAATCTATTCATGAGACATGAACCTCCTTGTGGGTAGTTGGTAGCACATCTATTCTAACCAAGGAGTCCGGTTCATGTCTCCTTTTTTGTTTGATTGTCAATTTATGTTAGCGAATTTGCTCATCTACAGTTACAAGTTTATATTGTTTTCATGATTCTTCCATTTTCTCTGCGAATGCATCTTTGTTCCTATATACATCGTGATGATGCTAGATATTAATCCATAAATAATTGCATTAAGCGATGATACTCCTTCCACAATTAAATCCAAAATAACAACAATTGCACTAACCAACATGGAAATCATCGTTACTTTGGAAGTAACACTTTTCCAAAACAGAGCAGCGATAACAGGTAGAAATATACTTCCAGATAACAGCGCATACGCTATATCCAGTGCAACCACAACATCCTGTAGCCACAATGAGATAACGATGATCACAACACCCACCAGCAATGTTACAATTCTCGTTAACCGAATCTTTTCTTTTTCTGAACTCATCTTATTATTTTTAGGCAAAATGAAGTCATTTACAATAATTGTTGATGTAGCCATAATTGTTCCCGATGCGGTAGACATAATCGCAGAAGCAACCGCTGCGATTAGCAAACCGATTAATCCAGACGGAAGAATATTTAGAATGAGTTGAGGAAGGGCTTGTTGAGAATCTTCAAGATCTGGAATAAGAATATTGGCTATCATACCAATAACAGCCATCGTAATTCCATAGATTATACAATACACTCCAGCTAAGACGGTACCATTTCTCAGTACTTTTTCATTTTTAGCAGTAAACGCTCTTTGCCATATATCTTGTCCAATCATCATACCGAAGAAATATAACAAGAAAAAGGCAAAAATCGTTTTTCCTCCGATATTCGTCAAGGATAGAAATTGTGGGTCTAACTTGCTTGCGACCTCCGAAATACCTCCAGCTTTATAAATACCAAGGGGAAGGAGTAATACGATCAAACCAATTGTCATAATCCAGAATTGAATCACATCCGTTAATGTGACTGCCCACATCCCTCCTAATAGAGTGTATAGGATCACAACGACTCCGCCTACTATCATTGATATAAAGTTGTTCCAATCAAACAGGGATGAAAACAAAACTCCAATCGCTATAACGGTTGTAACAGCAACCATCATGTCATATACCGCCATGATAAAACCGCTAATATAGCGACTGTTTGGCCCAAATCTAACTCCCAGCAATTCACTAACACTAAAGACTTCTAAATTGATTAATTTTTTTTGAAAATAGAAATCCCATTCCCATTATCCCCAAACCAATCATAAAGACTAACCACATACCAGAAATTCCGTGTTTATACCCTAAAGATGCACTTCCAAGAGTGGAGGCGCCGCCTAAGACTACTGCTGCCATCGCAGGAACATATAAACCATGACCTAATCTTCTGCCGGCGACAAGAAAATCGGCCTCATTATTAATTTTCTTTGCGCTCAAATAACCGATACCTATTAGAACCGCAAAGTACGTAAAGATAATTACAAAATCTAGAATTGTTAACATACAACCACTCCTTAACTATATAAAATAATTAACAAAATTTTTATTAATTCGATAAATTATTTTCTGTTTTTCTTTGTTCTAACTCTTCGTCCGTAGGCCTTCTTTCTCTCTTATGAATTTCCACAACTTCGTGAGACGGTGGGATAAGGTAGCTGACCAAAACAATCGTGATACCCGAAATGATCGTGCCCGAGAATACCGGCATGTGCCAAAGCTCGGACAGCAATCCCAAAAAGCCTTCGGAAGAGGAAACCGGTCCGGGAACGCCGACAATCGAAGTAATGACGTAATAAAGAATCCCAACGGATACGCTTGCCCAAACCGCCGGAGTGCTAATTCGCTTCCAGAAAGGTCCGAGAACAAGAGGCCAAAACAAAGTAACAAAGACGATATCCCATGCCAGATACGCAAGATCGATCACCTTTTTGGAAACCCAAAGCGAGCAGCAACCCAATCAGCGCACTGGCAGCAATAGCCATGCGGGATATGCGCAGCAGCTTTTTGGGGTCTGGATTTGGATTGATAACTCACATTTCGCACCCTCCCAACGAAAATCGGGAGGATTTTTTGTGTCCATCGTCGAATGAATCCTTGACACACAAGGAAAGTGAAGGAGTTTTTCTCTCATGAACGTTCAAGTCAAAAAGGTCTATCGTAATGATTATTTGAATATAATAAGTGCCCTATTCAAGAAACTGGGCCTGCCCCAATTGATTGACCATCTCGTTCCCGTTGATCCACAGTGCCAGACTCGAGTCAGCGATGCCGTTCAGGCCATCATCTACAATCTGTTTGACGGCCGGCAAGCCCTCGTTCACGTGGAACGATGGGCTCAGGAGATCGATCTAGAGAAACTCATCCGTCCCGGTCTCCATCCTTCCTGGTTGAACGACGATGCCTTGGCTCGTCATCTCGACCGCTTGTATGAGGCCGACATTCACAAGGTGATCAGCACTTGCTTGATTCACATTTATCGCAAAGAAGGCCTTTCCCTCCGAGCCTTTCACGCCGATACGACGGACAAGACGGTTTACGGCGCGTATGAATCGGCCTCATTAGAGGCTTTGCAGATCACACATGGCTATAACCGCCATCATCGTTGGCAAAAACAGATCGGCTTCGGACTGGTCGGCAACGAGGACGGCATCCCGTTTTACGGCGATGTGCACGACGGCAACCTGCCCGATAAAACATGGAATCCCGAGGTGCTGTCTCGTGTCCATGAACAGCTGAAGCAGGCCAAAATCGAAGACGAATGGATTTACGTGGCCGATTCCGCCGCGATGACGAAAGAGACCCTGGCGCAAACCAAAGCGGCCAACGCCTTTTTGATCACCAGAGGCCCTTCGTCGCTCCGGATCGTGAAAACCGCGCTGGCCGAAGCGGATGCTGAGGACACGACGTGGAGCGATCCCTTTACGTTGGCGGAGAGAAACGGCGCCACGTACCGGGTATGGGAAACATCCTCCACCTATGAAGGCCACCCCGTTCGGCTGATCGTTGTTGAATCGAGCGCGCTCGACCAGCGAAAAGGAAAGACGCTTGAAAAAGAACGAACCAAAGAAGCGGAGCTTCTTCGCGAGGAACAAGCCCATTGGGAGCGCCACCCTTTCTCGTGCCGGGAAGACGCTGAACAAGCCTTGGCGTCCCTCAAGACGTCCCTTCGCCCACGGTTTCATCGGGTTGAGGCCGCGGTCGAAGAGATCGTACGCCCGAAAAAACGGCGCGGACGGCCGAAAAAAGGGGCGGAACCCGAGATGGAGACGCGGTATCTCTTGCGCCTTGACGTCGAATTCGACCAAAACGCGTGGGAACAGGCAAGACGGAAAGCGTCCCGGTTTGTCCTCGTCACGACCGTTCCGGAGGAATGGAAGGGCCAACAAATGGATGCCCAAGAGATCTTGAAGCTGTATAAAGGGCAGATCTCGGTGGAAATGAACTTCGCTTTTTTGAAAGACCCTTTTTTCACGGATGAGATCTATGTCAAAAAGCCAGAACGAGTTGCGGTATTGGGCTATTTGTTTCTCTTGGCCTTGGCCATTTACCGCGTCTTTCAGCGCCGGGTGCGCCAGTTCATCACACCCGAACACCCATTAAAGGGCGCCGGAGGCCGCAAGCTGACCCGACCGACGGGGCAGGCGATTTTCCAGCTGTTTCAATATGTGAACGTCGTCCTCCTGGAGCTGCCGGATGGACGCATCCAACGCTCACTGGATCGCTCCCTCACCCCTGAACAACGAAGGATTCTGCAGGGGTTGGGGCTGGATGAGAGCATTTACGTGTAACGTCATACGGAACGACCAGCGATGGTAAAAAAAGGATAGCCATCGCTCGTCGTGTTGGTCAAAAAGTTATTCTGAAAAACTAAATAAAAAATCCTTTGTTTTGACCTTGTTAGGGTGCGAAATGTGAGTTGATAAAATCAAGATAAATATTTTTTGTCCAAATCCCTGCAGAGGCAACATAACAAGCGGCCAAAGTAGACATTCCCATTGCAGCCATGGCGGTTAGAAAAACACCTGCGATGATCGGATGGAAATACCCTTCCGCGAAGGTCAGCATCAACTTTTCGGGATTCTCGCTGTTGGGAAAAATCGTTCTAAAAGCTTCACCAAGCATCCCCGGAATCCAACTGATCGCAATAATCACACAGCCGGCGATAATCATGCTCAGGTAAGCCACTCGCGGATTTTTAGCCCCCGCCACCCGCTGTCCAAGATCGGCGGCAGGAATATCCCCTAATGCAAGGACGAGATAAAGAGCCCAAAATTCTACGCCTCCTTTGCTGAACAGCTTGTTTACATTCCACCAGTCCGGGTTGAAGGTGACATCTCCGTAATTAAGCAATACAACGCCGGCAATTCCCAGAATTCCGATCATGGCAAAGAGCCCCTGAACAATTTCCGTATAGGCTACTGCCCATAGACCGCCTATAACCGAATAGACGGCTGTTAAAATCACAAAAATGATTGCGGCAGTAGTGAAGTTGACATCGAAAATCGTTTGAATAATATACGTACCTCCAACCGTTAGCGCACCCGCATTAAAAAACCCGAATGCAATCGCCATTACGATTCCGGTATAGGCTCCCAACTTCTTGCTGTTGTATCTCAGCCCGTAATAATCCGCAATGGTCCATCCCTTTAAACGGCGCAGCGGCTTTGTCCAGATAAATGCTCCCAACACCATGCAGGTTCCCAAGCCCGCCATGGTAGCCATCCCTTCAAAACCACCAGAAGTGTATCCTGAACCGACTGCCGCAAAAAAGAAGGGGGCTGCGAGCAAGGCAGCAATCAGACTTCCCGTCACCACGACAAGGGGCATACTCCAGCTTGCCACAATGAGATCTTCCGCCGTTTGCACCCTTTGATACCCTTTAAAACCCACATAGTAAACGAAGGCCAAATATATCAAGAAAATGATGATGCTTGTCATCCTTTGCACCCCCTTTTATCCATTCATGACGACCCCGCCATTGGGACCTAAAATCTGGCCGGTATAAAAATTTGCGTAATCTGACGCTAAGAACAATACAGACTTTGCGATCTCTTCCGGCTGCGCCAACCGCTTTAACGGATATTTCTGAGCTTCAATCTCCGCATAATTCTCCCCAAACGGGATCAGGATATCCGTCCACGTCCCGCTCGGAGCTACCGCGTTCACCAAAATCTCAGGCGCTAGTTCGCGCGCCAATGATTTCGTGAAGGCATTAATCCCCCCTTTTGCCGCAGAATAATGGGAAAACGCTTCGCAGCCAAGCTGCCCGAGATCTGAGGATATATTGATGATCTTTCCGCTCTTCTTCACTTTCATCCGTTTTACCGCTTCACGGCAGTTATAAAAAGTTCCGTATAAATGGACACGAATCATCCTATCCCATAATTCATCAGACATTTCCTCGACGGCTGAACCTTTAGCAAATCCTGCATTATTGACCAGAATATCAATCGTGCCAAATTCCTGATCCAAAAAGGCATACATCTCCCTAACCTGTCCGGAATCGGACACATCCGCCTGATAGATTCTGGCTTTTACCCCATAGGATTCCGCCTGTTTCTGCACTTCCTCCGCTTTCCTCCGGCTAGAATGATAGTTGATGAGGACTGATGCACCTGCCTTGGCAAACTCGAGCGCAATCGCCCGGCCAATCCCCTTGCTGGCCCCTGTAATTAAAGCCACTTTTCCCGTAAGCTTCACGTTTTTCACCTCCGTTGATCATATTATTCAAATATTCAGAAATAACGGCTCAGATCAATCCGCGAAACATGCTCAACCTCCAGGATTCCGCTTGACCAAGCCGCTTCAATCTCGTTTAACGTCGCAAACCAGATGCCGGGTTTTTTCAGCATATGTTGAATCAATTTTTCCAGCATCTTAATTCGGGATGCCCGCCCGATAATTTCAGGATGCATTGTTAAAGTAAAACACCCCCCTTCCTCATATAACGCGTCAAATTCTTCCTTCCACAATCTAAAAACCTTATCCGGCTCTTCTATGCAAAATCCCATTGGCGGTTCGGCGGAAAAGGCAAATTGCTCCCAGTCATCCAACAACCAGGTAACCGGTATTTCAAGGAGTTTATCCCCTGTCCCCGTTTCGATGGTATAAGGGATATCATCCCCCATTAAACTGGAGTCAAAACGGAAGCCATGCTTTTTTAACAAAGCCGGAGTCCAGGGATTCATTTCCCAAAGCGGAGCACGGTATCCCAATGGCCGGTAACCCGTATATTTGCGGAGAACCTCTATGCCTTTTATGAGAATTTCTTCTTCCTGTTCAGGAGAATGTGTATCCAATCGTTCATGAAAATACCCGTGGCATCCGATCGGATGATGGTGAGACAGGATTCTCTCAATTACGGTCGGATCGATCTCTGCCACCACAGCAGGTACAAAGAAGTTCGCTTTTAAGCCATATTCTTTTAAAAGCCGCAAAACTCTGTCGAGACCTACTCTTCTGCCGTACGCCCCCATAGATAAGAGGGAGAGGCGGGAACCGTTTTTCTTATCAAAAGAAAACGCCGTTTCCGCATCAACATCAAACGATAAAACAACAGCCATTTTTTTCTGATTGGGCCATTGGATCCGTTTCATCCTGGCATCTCTCCCGCTCGGTAGTAAATTAATTCTATTGCCGGCAATTTGACTGTTTAGCAATTCCGGCTGTTCTTTTCCCTTTTGTTCCACGCAACCAGAGAAATAAACTCAAACCCGATATTGGCAGCAGCAAGGCTCGTTACACGGGTAGGGTCACGGTCTGGCAATACTTCGACAATATCGAATCCAACCAGGTTCAACCCTTTGAGCTGTCTTACGAATTGTTGCGCCTCGTAGGTCGTAAAACCTCCAATTTCTGGGGTTCCTGTACCAGGAGCATAGGCCGGGTCGAGAAAATCGACGTCAAAGCTCACGAATACCGGATTTTTCCCAACCCTTTTGCGGATTTCTTCCCCAAGCTGATTGGGAGTCAGCGCACGCAATTGATCTGTGGTGATCACTTTATATCCCAGATCTTCTGCATCTTTAAGATCCTCAGCGCTATAGAGGCTTCCTCTCATCCCGATTTGAACAGAACTGAACGGATCTACCAATTGTTCCTCCACTGCTCTCCGAAACATGGTCCCATGGGTATACTTTTTGCCAAAATAAGAATCCCAAGTATCGCCATGGGAATCAAATTGTATCAGGCTTACCTTTCCATATCGTTTGGCCATCGCCCTTAGATGAGGCAAGGATACCGAGTGATCTCCTCCAATCAAAATCGGCACAACGTTTTTGTTCAATAACGGTTCAAGCTGGTTTGCGATCATTTCATACGAATCTTCAATATAACCCGGATTAACACTTAAATCGCCATAATCAACACCGGAACAATACTGAAAGATATCGATTTGCAAGCCTGGATTATACGGACGAAGCAAAGATGACATAGAACGAACGGCTTCCGGCCCGAAGCGGGTACCCACGGCAAAGGTTCCCCCTGTATCAAATGGAACTCCTATCACGGCGAAATCAATATTATCTTCCGTTTTAACATGTGGTAATCTCATAAACGTTTTCACCCCACAGAATCGCGGTGAGGTTTGTGAATCGACTGGAACATATTTTTGTATCACTTATGATTCCCCCTTTAACTTAACAAGCAAATCTTATCAAGATCCGATTCCCTTTAACCTGATGACAGCTTAGATAGTTATGTTTGACTACCCGTGTTTTGGAAAATATAATTTTTATTGATTTTCTGATTGGTGGCATATTGGCTGATTGCCAACACTTTGTATAAGGCAAATTCCTAACATTCTCATAGCAAGAATTACTAAAAACCGTCAGCTAATGCATAGGAAACAAATTGTCCAAGGCACAAGATTTGTAGAATGAACTTACTGCTCAGCATTTCCACAAAAAGTCTGCCCTATAACCCTCGTTATTGTGATCATTATCATGTGATATTCCTTTAAAATCCTTTTTTGTAGGTCCGTACTCTGTTTTTCTAAAACCTCCTCCTTCGAAATAGTTTGTTGCAAAATTATCGAATATTAGTCAAATGTTTTTATAGGCTTAGTTTATCTAGAAGTTAATTACATATCATTAGACAAAATATAAACAAAAACAGTCTATGTATTTGATAATTTGTAAAATACTAATGTTTAAACTTCCAACCTTCGTGTTAAAGCCGATGATAAAATGGCTCTTACGTATATTTGGTGAATGCTTTCGGTACCGTCAAGAATTTTGTGTAATGAAAGATAGATAGGGTATCTCTGAATGGATTTAGAATGGATAAGGAGTCGGTTTCCTCCGCACAGGAGACAGAATATTCTGTCTCCTGTGCGGAAAGGGAGAATCCCCTTACTTTGTTATTTACAGTATTTGATTAATTGTAACGTTCTTCAAACATTCGCTGGAGGGCTTCCTGCGCTTCGGCAAATCCTCGCAGCTTTCGCTCTGCCCATTTCTCATTAAAATCTTGAATGGTCAATACACGATTTTTTCCGCGGCTTCTAAACTGCTCAAACTGTTCATCGGTTTTAGACGTTTCCGAATCTCCTTGATCGTTCGTTTGATGGCATTTATCGTGTAAATTACACTTCGAATACTGTTTGGATAATTCATAAAGGTGAGGAGAACATCCAACTCATTGGCCCAAGATTGCACTTCTCTTGGGTACTTGCTCGACCATTTCGATTCAAACTGTTTGCTTTATGGGAGAAGAAAAGTATGTTTTACTGTCTGCAAATCGCTACGCAAGCGCTTCTCATAAGAATAAAATGGTCTCTTTGAATCCGAAAGCTGACCACATAGCCAAACAAGAAAACGGTCATCATCTCTTTGACCCACAGCTTCCCGATACTCTTGTACTACTTCATAGACAGGACGAGCAGCTGTATACGTTTTAGGCATTGTTCCAGATCCATTTTCTCTTTTTCTGAAAGTCGATGATACGGCGAACATATCCAATAAGACAACTGTTTTCTTGTGATATGATGTTCCAACATCGATGGATCATTCCTCTTCCGATTCCGTCGAATCGTTTCTACGGCGGTTCGCACTGCCGAAAACATGCCGTCATATCCTTTTTTTGCGAAGAAGGGAATCGATGAATGAGACGGTTTGACTTTGGGCTTCCAACTCGATGACACAGTCCAAAAAAAAGGGGAATCGGTGTTTTTCTTTTTCGCCAATGAACCAGTGCCGAGGTGGTCATATGGAAATATTTTTCCACTGTTTTTCAATCCATCTCATATTCCCTTGCGAGTCTAGAAATACTTTTTCCTTATAAATGAGCCGGTTTGGATTTCTTGAATGAGTGCCCATTTTTGTTCTTGACGCTGCTTTTTCCTTTTTCTGCTTTTGTCATTTCGATTTCACGAATAGAGGGGTTAGGTTCACTCCATGTCATTACAGAGGGAACGAGAGATAAAAGAAGGAAATCCAGTCTCTTCTTCGCATTCCCGGTAAAATGTCATCGATCATATACATGAAGAATGGAAAGGTTGGCATTGGTAATCCCCTGGCGAAATCCTATAAACCCATCCCTGCTTATCACTTGTACATGAGAATATGATTTCATCCATTCGGTTAGTGTTTGTGGCAGTCGATTAGACAAAAGCACAACAACATGTGATTGTCTAAGTTGCAAATGATGGTGCCATACGTATGTCCTTTTCGAAAAGCGAAATCATCGACTCCGAGGAAAGCGAGACACCTCTACGAGAAATAGAGGTTTTCCGAATGATGATGAACAACGTATCATGGCTGACAGAAAGATGGACGGATTGCGCCACTTTTTGTGCAGTGAGGCAACTAGTAGAAAAAGCAATTTGCTTTAATGTGTGTTCGGCGCGAAGGGTACGTCGACCATGCGGCGCCATCCAATCATAATGCTCTGTAAACACTTTAACGGGACAAGCAGGAGAATCACAAAACTATTTTCGAGAAATAAGCAGAAGAGAAACAGGCTGAGCGGCGATAGGTGTAAATTAGCACATTATTTCAGAATCACTTTTTCAAATTATTTCAGATGGATTCTGAAATAATGTGCAAAATTTTTGCGGATTGTTCCGGATTTTGCACATTCTTTCGGAACGTTTGCACACTCTTTCAGATGAAGATTTCCAGCGCGCCTGATGGACCGATGGAAAATGGAAAAGTGAAAGCACAAAAGAGGCCGATTCGGCCCCTTTCGTGCTAATACCCCATTTCCTCTGCGGCCATGCGCACCACTTCTTCGTCAATGGCGTCCTTTTTCAGCTGATACCCGTATAACAGGCACGTCGTGGCCAACGTGTTGATCACCCGAGGCCATCCCCGCGACTGCAGGGCAATCGCCTCTAACGCCGATGGAGTGAAGATCGGATGCTTCGCCCCGGCCTGTTTCATCCGATGCTCGATGTAGCCCGCCACCTCTTCCCTCTCCAGCGGCCCCATCCGGTATCGCATGATGATCCGTTGGTCGAGAGGGTGGTGCTGATTGAGCCGCAGCTTCCCCTGTAAATGGGGCAGCCCGGCCAAAATCAAGACAAATGGGTTGGTCGAATCCATCTCAAAGTTGAACAAGATGGCGATGTCCTGTAAAAATGCATCCTTTGCTAAATGCATCTCGTCCAAAATGAACACCGGCGTGATCCGCCGTTCATGATACAATCGCTCGATCGCCTGCTGGATTTGGCGGAAGAGATCTACCTTGCGGTACTTCGGTTCCTCTCCTAATCCCAAGGCCAGTCCACGGTAAAAATCCATCACGCCTCCGGTGGATAACGGAAAGTAGACGACATGATACAATGATGGATTCAATGATTCTTTCAGCGCCCGAAGGGCGAACGTCTTGCCCGCCCCCGGCTCTCCGATCAACAGCCCGATCCCCCGGGTTCGTTTCACGTACTCCAGCGCCCGCAGCGCTTCTTGAAACGCCGCCCCTTGATACGCCTCGGACGGGTCGGTTTCTTTCGCAAACGGCTCCCGCGAAAGGGAGTAAAACGATTTATACACCGTGTTCTCCCTCCTTCGCCGGAATCGCCGCAAACGGGGACCGATGGCGTTTTACATAGGCGTTGTCCTCCAAACGAACCCGAACGGCCTCCGCCACCTTCCTTCCATCTTCGTACACATAGACGCCCCGTTCATCATAGCGGAGCTCAATCGATTGCCCAATGAACCGAGGCGGCACTTCGTATAGCTGTTTATTCAGGGTGATCGTGCCATCGGCTTTCACCTTGCGGTGCTCCCGTTTCAGAAAAATCGCATCCAGCCAATCGCCATCTTCGATGAACGACACGAGATGCACTTGCGATTGAAACACCTCATGCGGCGTTTTTCCGTCCAGTGAGGCGTGCGGTTTTCGATGATACTCCTCTTCAAGCCACTTCCAAAAACGCTCGTTCAACTCGTCAAGCGATTTCGGCGGATTCAGCTCCAACAGTGGATAAAACCGTGTCTGTACGGTGCGGAAGAACCGTTCGATTTTTCCCTTGCTTTGCGGGTCATACGGCTGGGTGTGGATGAGTGTAATCCCCATCTCGGCGCACGCATACTGCAGCACCTCGGACCGATAAATTTTCCCGTTGTCCGAGTAAATGCGTTTCGGCTTCCCGCAACGAAGCACCGCTTCCTTCGTGACGATCCGCAGCCCGTCAAACTTCTCCGAAGGGAAAAATTGGGCATATGGCACTAACCGCGAGCAGTCATCGATATACGCGATCAAAAACGTTTTCTGGGCTTTCCCATGGACGCGAATCGTGGGTCCATGGGATAAGTCCCCTTGCCATAGCTCATTGATCTGGTCATACGCAAAACGCTTTCGCTCCGGCATCGGCAAGATTTCTTTTCCCACCAGGTTGTGTTTTTTCAACAATCGGTATATAGTAAAGTATGAGAGGGTGGTGGGAATGTCCCCCTGCTTGGTGAGTTGTTCGTAGAATAGGGTCACGGGCATGGTGGGATGTTCCTTCCTCAATGCTAGAATATGATCCTCATCATCGGGGGACAGACGTCTGGAGCGGCCGCGGTCCGAACGGCGCTTCGGCTTCAAGGCGTCGAAGCCCCCTTTTTTGTATCGGGCGCACCAATCCAGAATCGTCTTCGCCGCAATGGGTTTGTCCCCTTGATGGGGAATCGAGTGCACTCGCCCGCCCACCTCATTCAAATACGCTTTGGGCTCCACCTGGCCATTCACCAACGGAGCGATCAGCCCGTACCGAAACAGCGCGATGTCGTGTCTCATCGATTCATCCATCTGGATCTCCTCCCTGTCTCCCTGTGATGTTGGACCGTCCCGGTCCCCTCTACCCCCTATCTTACGAAACGGCTCGAGATTCGTCGAGAGGAAGGGTTTGTGGGAACATCAACCATCTCCATTTTTGGTGTTAAGTAGAAAATCAGGAAGTAATTTGATCCGCAAACGGATGCCACCTCTCGTTTGTCCACAGGTCTTGGATGATCGAGCCCACCCCCCGTCCCTCCAAGGTCTGCATCCACCAAACCGCCCGTTCTGTTCTTGCGTTCCCTACAGGGCCGATGATCCCCCACCTTCTCGCCGCCGCGTGATGCAAGCGAGAGAGATTCCGTAAAAATCGTCGGACATAAAACAAGATGACCTCCTTGGTGGGAAAAACAACCTGTTTGGTCTTCGCTCCTTGCCTTGGCGTTTCGAACCATGCTTTGACCGCTTGCCAAATAACCGATCGTGTATATTGAACATACGGGAGGAGGAAAGAAGGCAGCACACTCACGGTTTTGCGACACTCTTGCGAGCGTATCGTGCGATCCAAAGGTGATACTCCCCCTCTGCCGTCAACGCATAGCGTTGGTAGTATCCGTGACGATGCAAGGGGCGGCGGGATGGACAGTGGGGGCATTGGTTCACGTCGGGAAAATCGTTCCCTTTTCCCACGATCCGTATACGTTTGAATGTCAATGCCAAAGTCGTGAAACTGGATCACACTTCCTCCCCCTCATTGAAACGAATGGAAATCTTTGTCCGAAACAATTCACAAAAAATTCAGCACATTCCTTCAGAAAAGGGGAGAGGGCTTTCTGAAAGAATGTGCAAAAAAATGGGCGTTTTGTGCTGAAATAAAATGATAATTTACAATAGGAAGATCTTGAATCACACATGTATACCGACTATGCGGGCGGGAGTAAACTGATGACAGGTAGGACAGGAGGAAGACTCACGGATGCTTTTTACCGTTAAGCGCAAACCATTCGACATCCGATATATCCAGCAACTCGATAGTTGGACTGGGAGGAGACCAAGAAAGGTGAATCATCGTTATGCACTTTTCTTTTATCAGTGTAGTTAATAGGAAGTCACCTTCCCAAATTAGCGTAAGAACCATTAAAGTGCAGAAATGTGCAAAATTTTTATACAAATGGTTATGCAGAGGGGCTTTGCATGAAGGAGCAGCCATGATAACCTGTTTAGGTTTGCCAATTCTGTTGTAGCTGGCCGTTTGGCAAAAGAATCATGTCTGCAGAGACCCTATGTCAAGCCCTTATTAAATTAATAGCGAGAATTCAGAGATATAATTTTTATTCTATATAGATGCAACCAAAACGTTTAACATATCTTGGATAGAAAAGCCACTTATCGATGTTTCGACTGTCGAGGGCAAGCCGCAGGCTTGCCCCCGTCACGCCTTGGCGTGACGGACGACCGAACAACGACTCGCTTCCCAAGACCCATTCATGGGTCTGAAAGCGGTGTTGTTCGGTCATTCGGCAGTCGGATGCAATGACCGGTAAAAACGAAAAATGTTAAAGCTTTAAATTGCATCTATATATACTGTAGATGAGCAATTTTCATAACAATAATTACCATACAAAAAGAGACAAACAAGGTACCCTTTATGCCACTGGAGCTGTTTTTTGACAACATCAATGGGAATATCTTGCTTCGCTGCATGGTAAATGAACTCGACGAGACGATGCCCTTTCTTCGTTCGGAGAAGATCAAGCCCAGTAGAAAAATCCCGGTTGGACTCGACTATACTGTACACATAAGCGAGTTGCACCAAGATCCAATACCCTTTCACCGCCCGACGTTGACGAACGCGGTACCCATCGAGCTTCAGCTGGTCTTTCGCTTGTCGAAAAAAGCATTCGATCGACCAACGCTGGGCATAGTAGCGCAAGATCTCTTCATCGCTTAACTCCCGGTCGGTGCTCAAGACGCAGTGAAGATGTTCGGGTGTCATCGGCTGATCGGCTTTCCAAGCCAACAACACAACGGCATCATCGAGACCTTTCAGCGATCCCTCGTAGCGATACACACGATAACGCTCTTCTCCCACCGTGACGAGATGGGTGTCGTTCGATTCGATATAGCGGGCGAACTGTTTGGCTTGGATGGCGATGCCTTTCGGATAGAGAATCCGGTTCGTTTTGAGCATCGCGATGACGTGCAATCCTTTTTTCAGACAGGCTCCCACGAGCGCTTGGGATGGATACCACGAATCCATCAGCAAATAAACGGGACGGCGTACATCCAAAGAAGAAAGCAGCTCGATCGCGAGTTCCCCCTTGCTTTTCCCAGCCGCCTTGTCGTAGAGACGGAACGCAAAGGGAAAAGCCTGGGTCATCGTATGAACCATGAGCCAAACAAGAGAATGCCCCCAGATCGACTTTTTCTCTGTGTGAGAATAGTGCCAATCACACCCTTGAATGGCGTGCGTTGCCCGTGACGAAGGCTTGGTTTTTTGGCAAATCGTATCATCGATCGAAACAAAAAGGGGTTGATTTTTCTGTTTGGCGATCCGTTCGACACGATGAAGCATCCATTGCTGGAGTTTGCGAAGCAGCGTCTCTTCATCCCAAGGGCTTTTCGTGAAAAAATGGCTGAGTGTCGTTCGATGATTGGGGTGAAAGCTCCAATGATGAAGATCGGTCAACGTTCCAGAAAAGCCTTTCGTGAGCATCGCATCCACGATATGAACGAGATGTTTCATGACAGGTTTGGAAAAATAAAGCGCCAACCCCAACATCGTGAAAAACTTGTGTATTCCTTGATAATGTGCTAATCTATTCACGAGACATGGACCTCCTTGTGTGAATGGTTTGTTGGCACATCTATTCTAACCAAGGAATCGGGTTCATGTCTCCTTTTTTGTTTCGATGTAAATTTATGTTAGTGATTTTGCTCGTCTACAGTTCTATATAAACGATTTATATACTGCATACTCTGCACTTTTTTCTTGCAAAAAACAGCCCACATTTGGTCAGCTGGTGCCACATCTACTGGATCGTAAAGCCAAGCGCTCGGTAGCTACGGTTGTACCGGGAACGTTCAGGGAACAACTCCTTGGAAAACAAATTCCCGATCACAAAGCTCATTCGGAAGTGCAGCCTAACAACTTTCCAAGGATATGGACGGCGATGATGACCTCATCTTCCTGTTTCAACAATGACGATTTCAACGTTGAAGATGCATCTGGATACTTGATAGTTGAGTCGATACAAAAAACAAATCGCTGCATATTGTTTTTGAGGTTTGGCTAGATCGGTTGTAAAAGGAAAGTGCTCTTGCATGGGAATTCTCCTTTTCAATGTTTGTTTGCACTTTCATTTTAAAGAGATCCTCTGCAAGGGGCTATTTTTATGCTTATCTGATTTTATCTAGCGCCACGGATATTACAAGAAAAGGTTATCGAAGTGGTTCATATCCACGCCAGCTTATGGTCTGCTTGGGACGGTTGCTCTTGTGCGTTCCACGGATAAGAGATGGGGAGTTCTCCACCGAGTTGTTTTAGCGGTATTAAGATTTGTGCAAGATTCTTCATGCCTAAAACAAATGGCTGGCTGGGTTGTTATTGAAACAAATGCTGGCAATTAGGAAGAAAAAGCTCCAAAAATCATGCAAATGCTTGAAGAGGGATCGAAGATGAGAAAACACCATATTGGACTATCCGGGCCATTACCGGCGACGTCTACGCACGACCAACGGGGATGCATCGCTTTGTTGGAGCTGTGTTAATCGAAAAATGATAAAAATACTTTGGATATGTCCGAATATTGGCAGTGGCGGAAAACGAAAGAGCAAGAAGTCTGATCGGTGAATTAGGAAGTTTCAGGTAATTATGAGAGTGGGATAACCTCTTTGCCGCCGTGTTAAGGAGAATGTGGATGAAGCTAGCTAGGATATGCCGCGAAAGCTCCTCAACACATCTAGTCCTTGACGAAATGATAGTTTGTCCGGAAGGCGAGGACAGAGAGAATTGCCAGACTTATCTACTTATCAAATCATCAGGTCCATGATGTCACTATCAAAAGGGATTACACATAATTTGGACTTGCTCCTTGTAAGTATTTTTCATCTCTATGTACCCAAAATAGGCGTCATCTATTGGAAAAATGTCATGTGAGGGGCGGCGCGTCTGCCGCTAGGCAAAGGAAAAAGGCGAGGTTAGTCTCCTTCCTCTTATTCGATTTTTGCATCGATTTTTTTCTAAAATGCAAAGCTAGGTGATTAAAAAATATGTAAGATGTTCTTACACGTTTTGTTGTATATTTTTTGTTCCTAAAGTATAATCTATAATCAAAAAAAGGGATTAAGCCCAGTCTTTATGTAAAAAAGAAGCGGCACAAAGCGTTTCATTTGCCCGGGATTTCGGTTCGCTGGGCTGTCAGTGAGATTTTGCACAATAGTTAGAACTCGTCCTCTGTTTTGATATGATCGTTCAGAAGAGTGCTTTGATGAAAAGAAAAGGTTCGGTTTTTAAAGTCAATAGACGAAACAAAGCACATCTAATGCCATTTCATCTTGCGTTTTCAACGCATCTTGTTTCCCCTCTTTCTTTAGATTGGGGAGTACGTTAATCTTGTGAGGCGGCGTTCAAAAAGAACGTTTTCATTTTTAAGGATATTTTCATACAAGGGGGTGAAGCAAAGTGTGTATGAAAACTTCCAAATTAACGGTTTCCGATATTTTGAAAAGAAAGCATTTTGAACATATTCAAATTGCAGCTGGACATCAAGGTTTGCATCGCACGGTAAAATGGGTACACGTCGTGGAAGTGACCAAAATCAGTAATCTATTGAAAGGAAAAGAACTTATTTTATCCACTGGAGTAGGATGGAAGGAAAATAAGGAGTTATTTATATCTTTCGTGCAACAACTAATTGAATGCGATGCATCTGGATTATGCGTTGAAATAGGAACTTATGCTTCTTCCATTCCACAAGAGGTGATTGACTTAGCGAACGAATACCAATTTCCTATCATTCTCTTTCTCAAAGAAGTCCCGTTCGTCGAAATCACTCAAGATATCCACACTTATTTAATAAATCAGCATTATCAAATCATCTCCAACCTAGAGTCCTATTCACAAGAATTAAACAAGAAATTGTTGTCGATTGATCATTATGATGAGATTTTAAAATTTCTACATCATTATTTAGGCCATCAAGTCATTTTTAAGATAAATGGAAAAGAAGTAGAGTTGGTACCGAAATATGTAAAACGATCCAATGAAGAACAACAACTGTTGGATTCTGCATCTGCACTTCATCCACAGCAAAAGATAGCCTCTCAATCCATTCGGATTCTCGGTAATGAATATGCGGAACTATCCATTGTTTCCATCGATAAAGAAATTAGTGAATTTGATCTTCTTATTTTGGATCGAACGGCTACTGCTCTTGCCCAACATTTGCTGCGGGATTTATATGTAGAAGAAAAAAAGCGAGCGCAAGAACATGAATGGTTAAAGGGGTGGTTAGAAGGTGAGCATACGAGTGAAGCTATTTTCGACTATTTAACAGATCATGAAGTAGAATTAAGACCAAAAGGTGGATTTGTAAGTATTTGTAGATTCAAATCATCGAAACAATACTTGAACTTAGACATTACTTATTTCAAATTATTGTGCCGGACTATTTTTGAACAACAAGGATTTTCCGCATTTCCTGTTGACTTTCGCAACAGCGTTGTATTTATTATGGTGAATAAGCGTGACATAAAAACATGGAAAAGTCGTATGAAGATGGGGATTAAATATTTGCTGGAATCTGATTTTGTGAATAAAAAAAGAATCCCGAAATTCCTCATAGCAGTTGGAAAATTTGTAGAAAACCTCTCCCATATGGACAAAAGTTATCGAACTGCTTTAGAAACTATTAAAATTCAAAATCAACTCGGCGAAAAGGCAAATAGCTATTTTTATGAGGATTTACATATATATCGAATTATTTCGCTTATCCATAAATGTAGCGATTTACATGAGGTGGTAATGGAATATTTAGAACCTGTTATTCAGTATGATAAAAAATATAATGGAAAGCTGATGGAAACATTAAAGGTTTATTTGGAATGCAACGGCTCGAAAAAAGAAACGGCCAAAAGATTATTTGTAGTTAGACAAACGCTTTATCATCGTATCCAAAAATTAGAAAAGTTGTTAGGTGATGATTTTATGAATCCGGAAAAACGGTTAGCTATTGAATTTATAATCAAAGCATACGAATATTTAATGCCAAATAACGAAAATCAATATGCACAAAATGATAAGTAAAACTCTTCTACAAAAGTAGAGGAGTTTTATTTTTTATGCATATTGTTGTTCAGCGAAGCACCTGATGATTGAATTCCGGAAGTTATGTGAAAAGAAAGTGACAGTTTTTCGTTGGTCGAAGTTTACTGGACGGAGAGGAAATTTCTACACAATAAAATAGGATGTGTCATATTGTGGAATGAACATATTTATCATTTTTACGTTTTGTCTAATGAAGAATATTGGAAATTAAGAGATAATTTCGTTAAAATTGAATAATTTCAAATAGCATAACAAAAAGGAGGGTTTTTGTGATGACGGTGACAAAGAACGAAACAACTATTTTGAAAAACTTTATTAATGGACAATGGGTAGAATCAAGCGGGACGAAGACATTGGAAGTGCCGAATCCGGCGACAGGGGAAGTGCTGGCGCGGGTTCCGATTTCGACGAAGGAAGATGTAGACAGAGCTGTGCAAGCGGCCAAAAAAGCGTTTGAAACGTGGAAAAATACACCGGTTCCTAAACGGGCGCGGATTATGTTTACATTTCATCATTTATTGAACGAGCATCATGAAGAATTAGCAAAGCTTATCGTTCAAGAGAACGGAAAAGCATATAAAGAAGCATATGGAGAGATTCAAAGGGGAATTGAGTGCGTAGAATTTGCTGCGGGCGCTCCAACATTAATGATGGGGGAGTCACTATCGGGAATTGCGGAAGGCATTGATTCGGAAATGTTCCGTTATCCTTTAGGAGTAGTCGCTGGAATTACGCCATTTAATTTTCCGATGATGGTGCCTCTCTGGATGTTTCCGTTGGCGATTGCTTGCGGGAATACGTTCGTATTAAAGCCATCTGAAAGAACGCCGATTTTAGCCAATAAACTGGCTGAGTTGTTTACACAGGCCGGGGCGCCAGAAGGAGTGCTCAATATCGTTCATGGGGCGCATGATGTCGTTAATGCCCTCATCGATCACGAGGATATTAAAGCAATTTCTTTTGTCGGTTCCCAGCCTGTCGCCAAATATGTATATGAGCGTGCAGCGGCACAAGGTAAACGAGTGCAAGCGCTTTCTGGGGCAAAAAATCATCATATCGTCATGCCTGATGCTGATATAGAGACAGCAGTGCAGCACGTGATTAGTTCCGCTTTTGGAAGTGCAGGACAGCGTTGCATGGCTTGTAGCGCGGTTGTTATTGTTGGTGAAAATGAACGGTTTGTAAAACTGCTAAAGCAAAAGGCGGATGAAATTGTTATTGGAAATGGTATGGATCCAGAAGTGTTTTTAACCCCCGTTATTCGCCAATCCCATCGTGAAAAAGTATTGGGATACATTCAAAAGGGGATTGAAGAAGGGGCAATACTTATTCGGGATGGACGCAAAGAAATGGAGGAAATGCGAGAAGGAAACTTCCTTGGGCCAACGATTTTTGATCATGTCACACCAAATATGACGATTGCTAAAGAAGAGATTTTTGCTCCTGTCCTTAGCTTGTTGCGTGCCAAAGATTTGGACGAAGCACTTGAGTATATTCGCAAATCTCGATACGGAAACGGTGCGACTATTTATACGAAAGATGCGAAAGCTGTCCGTAAATTCCGTGAAGAAGCGGATGCGGGAATGTTAGGAATCAATGTAGGCGTACCGGCAACGATGGCATTCTTCCCGTTCTCTGGCTGGAAGGACTCGTTTTATGGTGACCTCCACGTAAATGGAAAAGATGGAGTGAACTTCTATACACGCAAAAAAATGATTACCTCTCGATTCGATTTTTAACACGATCTTGAAAGAAAATACTGGACAAGAACAGGTTTACTCATTTAGTAAGAATAATTACTCAAAAATCCCTCTGCTTTAAAACAAAATTCAGGTGGAAGGGAGCTAACTTTACAAAAGAAAGAGGGGAAGAGAATTGGTTCAAATTCATCAAAATGAGCAACAATGGATTACAAAAGATAGTCAATATATATGGCATTCAATGAAACCTTATAATCCTGATGAAACGCTAGTAGTGACAGAAGCGAAAGGATGTTGGGTTACCGATCTTACCGGAAAAAAATATTTAGATGCGATGGCGGGATTATGGTGCGTGAATGTAGGGTATGGACGTGAGGAATTAGCGGAAGCAGCATATGAACAGCTAAAAAAACTTGCGTACTTTCCGCTTACGCAAAGTCATATACCGGCTATTCAGCTTGGCGAAAAATTAAATGAGTTGTTAGGAGACGAATATGTTATTTTCTTTTCCAACAGCGGCTCCGAAGCTAATGAAACCGCATTTAAAATCGCAAGACAATATCATCAGCAAAGAGGAGAGCATAACCGATATAAGATTATTTCCCGGTATCGGGCGTATCATGGAAACTCGATGGGAGCTCTTGCCGCAACAGGTCAGGCACAACGGAAGTATAAATATGAGCCGCTTGCGCCTGGGTTTATTCATGTGCCGCCTCCAGACAGCTACCGTGACAATGATCAGGCGGAAAATCCGCGGGATTTACGGTCAGTCAAAGTAATCGACGATGTGATGACATGGGAGTTGAGTGAAACGATTGCGGCGGTAATCATGGAACCGATTATCACCGGAGGGGGAGTGCTCATACCGCCGGAAGGATATATGAAAGCAGTAAAAGAAGTGTGCGAAAAACACGGCGCTTTGTTGATTGTCGATGAAGTGATTTGCGGATTTGGGCGGACAGGCAAACCGTTTGGATTCATGAACTATGGGGTAAAGCCAGATATTATTACGATGGCAAAAGGAATTACAAGCGCATACTTACCATTGTCGGCAACCGCTGTTCGAAAAGAGATTTATGAGGCGTTTAAAGGAACAGAAGAATATGATTACTTCCGCCATGTTAACACGTTTGGCGGCCATCCAGCAGCATGCGCTTTAGCATTAAAAAATATTGAAATTATGGAAAGGGAAAATTTATTTGCGCGTTCGCGGGAAGCAGGTGAACGGCTGTTAAATGAGTTAAAAAATAAACTGCAAGACCACCCTTACGTTGGCGATGTGCGCGGAAAAGGTTTGTTAATTGGAATTGAACTAGTCGCCGACAAAGATACAAAAGAGCCTCTTGATGTTTCGCTTGTGAATAAAGCGATTGGCATTTGCAAAGAAAACAGCCTGATTATTGGCAAAAACGGCACGACCGTTGCTGGATACAACAACGTACTAACATTATCCCCGCCGCTGAATATTGAGGACAACGATCTCTCCTTCTTAATCAATACATTGACAGATGCATTATGGAAAATGAAATAAGCAATAGGAATGGTGCTCGCAATCATTTTCATGAAATTGCGGGCACCATTTTATTTGTTATCCCAAAAAAATAAGGAAAAAGGACATGAGTAAATTTTATTCCTCACCTAGACATGAAAATAGTCCTAGCCACTGGTGGATCTGTTGTTTTCACAGAAAAGTTCCATGAGCGCGCTTTGCTCTCCACCCGGCATGAAAATGGCCGCTCCAAGCGCGCATTTTCATAGAAAATAACAAATTATTGTTAATTTTTTTAATTATAGAATTTAAGCGTTTATTTAAATCAAATTTTAAGATTGAGCATGATAAGTTTTGACCATTAACCAAAAGTTCAAGTCCTGATTATTTTATTGTGTAAAATTTCGCTCTCGTTCTAGCTAATTTAGGTCTTGATCAAACTACTTTTTGCTGTTTCTTTTTAAACAAAATCTTGGACTTAGTCCTTTGTTTTCCAAATCTACGGTTTCCTCGTTGTGCGAGGTGGACGCCAAAAGCCATGCAAATCCTTGAAGTTTACTAGCAATGAAATTATATTGGAAAGTGTTGAAAAATGAGGCAACCAACGTTTGTGTGATATGAAAGGATTGCTTGCCCGTCACTCTCTAAGGATTGCTGGGATTTGTAGAAGCAGAGAGTGATTGCTTGGCTCTCTGTTTTTGTTTTATCCCATGTAGGAAATTTCACACACGTTGTCGAAATAACGTATATGAATTTTCGCATGTGAGGTGAATGTATGGCTGTTGACCATGACCGCTTGTTTAAAGAGTTGATCCAAACGTTTTTTGAAGAGTTTATTCTTCTCTTTTTCCCCGACATGTACGAGCATATCGACTTTCGCCATTTGTCCTTTTTATCCGAAGAACTGTTCACCGATGTGACCGCTGGGGAGAAATACCGCGTCGATCTGTTAGTCGAAACGAAATTAAAAGGGGAAGACGGGCTGATCATCGTCCATATCGAAAACCAAAGCTATGTGCAGCCGTCGTTTCCTGAACGGATGTTCATTTACTTCAGCCGCTTGTTTGAAAAATACCGCACGAACATCGTTCCGATTGCCGTTTTCAGCTACGATGCCATCCGTGACGAAACCTCTTCGTTTACGCTTCAACTTCCGTTTGGCAACATCCTTCACTTCCGCTTTTTCACCGTCGAACTACGTAAACAAAATTGGCGCAACTACATTCGCAGCGAAAACCCGATCGCCGCTGCGCTGCTTAGCAAAATGGGGTATACTGAAAGTGAACGAATCGAATTGAAAAAACAGTTTTTACGCATGTTAGTTCGTTTAGAACTGGATGAAGCAAAGCAGCGGCTGTTGCTCGGCTTTTTTGAAACATATGTGAAATTGTCGGATGAAGAAGAACAACGATTACGAAACGAGGTGAACCAAATGGAAACGAAAGAAAAAGAAAAAGTGCTGGAGCTGTTGATCTCGTATGAGCAAAAAGGAATAGAAAAAGGAATACAAAAAGGGAAAAAGGAAGGGTTAGAAGAAGGATTTAAGCAAGGGATGAAGCAAAAAGAGCGCGATCTTATTCGGAAAATGCGGGAAAAAGGGATGAGTGTAACTGAAATTGCTCATATGCTCGATTTGACAGAAGAAGAAGTTTGGGAACGACTAAAAGACCAATGACGGTTTTGCAGGGGAAAGAAAATATGGGGGAGATGTATTCGGTGCGATGACGCATTCATCATTTCTGTCAGGATGATCATAAGGCTTCTTTATCGCGCGATGGGAATGATTGTGTTTTCTAGCTGTTCTATGCTCAAGGGCAGCGTTTTTTTGTTTGATTTTCGGATCCGGTTGCTCGATCATCCACTCACATTTCGCAACCTCCCACGCAAAATCGGGAGGATTTTTTGAGGGAGATGCCGAATAAAACCTTGATACACCAAGAAAGAAAAGGAGTTTCGTCCTCATGACCGTTCAGATTCGGGCGATTTATGAAAGTTCTTATATCGCCATAGTGAACGACTAGCGATGGTAAAAAAAGGATTGCCATCGCTAGTTGTGCTGATCCGAAAGTTATCTTAAAAAAATAAGCAAAAATTCCTTTCATTCTGGACGGTTAGGGTGCGAAATGTGAGTTAGAGCTGGATGAAGCAAAGCAGAGGCTGTTAATGGGCTTTTTTGAAACATATGTGAAATTGTCGGATGAAGAAGAACAACAATTACGAAACGAGGTGAATCAAATGGAAACGAAAGAAAAAGAGCAAGTGTTGGAATTGTTGATTTCGTATGAACAAAAGGGAAAACGTGAAGGAGCTAAGCAAAAAGAGCGAGAAATGATGCGAAAAATGATTGCAAAAGGAATGAACATTGCCGATATTGCACATATATTTGACCTAACGGAAGAAGAAGTTCATAAAAGGGTAAAAGATGAGTAGGAAGGGACAGTGCTTGGCATCTGCTAGCTCCTGAAATAGCGCTTTTACATTTAGCGATAAACCCACAATAAGGATGTGATTCCAATGATGACAAATAAAGATTATCAAGAAATCGTAGAAAAAAAGTACGGTAAACCGTTGAAAGAGATTATGTATGGACTTTGCGTGATTAGAGATGTTGTTCCTTGGGAAGGGGCAAGCGAGTTAGGCGTGCCTAAAAGTACATTTTTATCATGGAGAAATAAATTTCGTTTTGGTCCGATTCAAAGGAGAGTTGATTTTGCAAGACAAATGCGTGATAACACGATTAACGAATATAAACAGGAATTAGAGGACATTGATTTCGAACGTGATTTTATTTACAAGGATGAAAAGACCATTAGAGGATTTAAAGAAATAATGGAGCGCCTTTTGGAACTGGAGAAATACAAGAGAACATTAGATGATGCGGATGCTTCTTCTGATATATTAATAACAATGAAAATAGCAACCATTGAGCAGACATTAAATTATTTGATGGAATATGAACAAGGGAAGTTGCATGAAGAATTTAACAGAGAGCGAGAACGTGTACATTATGGGAGGAAATAAAGAGATTTAAAACGATATTTTGCATGTGAAGTGAAATGTATAACGATTTACCACGACCGCTTGTTTAAATAAAGAGCTGGCCACAGCGTTTTTTCATGGCTTCACCGGATACGTATTGGCTCGGCGCCTATTGTTACCCGCTAAAGGAGAAAGTTGCCCTAAGGATGATGGGGGCAGCTTTTTTTGTTATGGTCGCTCGAATTTTCGGTGCGTATGTTGGTTGGGCATAGGGAATTTATAGACGATTTGACAATGTTCGACAGCATTTTTCTGCAACGATTGGTACAATCGAATTGACTGAGATTTTTGTTGTAGGAACGAAGGAGGGGATCACCATGGCAACGATTTGCAAAGCCGATTACTATTACGGGGCGTTGCTTTCTGCATTGGTCAACGGGGGACTCGTGCCGGCATTGTTTGAAAAAGAAAACGACAACCGGCAAATATACGAAGTCACGACGAATAAAGCGAGTTACATCATCTATACGAAGTACAATACCACTCCATCAGGCTCCAAGGATTTTACTTGGTCCTTTCCATTTAGCGACAATGAGCTTGAAGAAATTGTCAAGATTCATCACGAAAACAACAAGGAAAAAGAATTGATCTTTGCCTTCATTTGCGGACAAAAGCAATTAAGCGACTATAACCAAGTCATTGCCATCGTCTATTGGGATGAATTTCTCGAGTGCGTGGATATCGAAAAAGAACAGATTCGCGGAACAGCGCGGCTGTCAGTGAAAGCGGTCAAAGGCTCCCCATGGCTGCGCCTCTACGGCAGCAAGCGCGCTGACAGGCTCGATGGGAAAGATAACACGATCAAAATTGAACGGAATCGCCTAGGCAGTCTGTAAAGCGGCATGAGGATGGAAAGGGGGAGAGGAAAGCAGATAAACACGAATCTTTTTTATACGTTGCTTCTTTTGGAAAACGGGAAAGTGGAATAATGATGCTTTCAATTCACGAAGAAACGAAAGCTCAGAAACACTCATTCTTTTCTTTGAATAGGGGATAGGGTAAATGAAAGGTATTATTTGCGAAAATGCAAAAGAGTTGGCTCGGAAATTACACGGGGCTTTGAAAACAAAACATAAGCGTTACACTTTGAGGCCGTTCAATCGATTTGATAGCGAAAGGTCAATGTGGTGGGTTATCCCATCAACAGCATATCCAGCCTATAAGTTCGGGAAATATATTATCAAAGATGGTACATTTTTTGTAGGTGTTCATATTGAAAAAGGATTAGAAAAATCCTTTGATAATAAGAAAGCCCTAATGATGGATCACACTTGGGCATGGCATGAATTTATTGAAGCGGTAAAGAGTGGAGAAATAGAAGATATCCTTCTTGCTATTCATCAAAAAATGAAGGATGCCGTGCAAATAAGCGTTTTAGTTGATATTCCGGAACTAAACGAACAATAAAACTATAAACTACAGGATGGTCAGCTCATCAATCAGCGATCGCAAGAAGCAGGGGATATGAAACTCGCGCCAGACTGGATTAACAACTTTCCGCAAATTGAATTGGTTTTGGGTAGATTTTTACATAGTCTTTATTTTTAGAAAATTAAATGAACAGTCAACCGAAGAGGAATTGACTGAGTATGAAATAGAGAGAGAGTTGTTAAAACCATTGGAACGCTGGATTAAATAATATGTAACGTTATGAATCAAATAATTCTTTCCTGCACGGTTCAAAAACGTTCAACAATCGGTTGATGATCAAGTGTATAGATGCAGAATCGAAAAATTTGGTTGGTGCATTAAGAGACGGGAGTGGATCAACGTGAAATTTGATCCAAATCAGCATCTTCATTTAGGATATTATGAGAACAATGTTGACTTAGAAGCAGTTGCATATAAAATTCAGAACGAAAATAAGTGGGTGGTTTTTTAGATCATGAACAAGATACTACATTAGTTCAAAAAATATTAAATCAGTATGATTATCATGAAAAATATGGTTACAAGATTTTTACTATTGATGCAGATGATTTATCTTATGAAGTCGGAAGCAAGCTATTGGAAGAATGGTTAAAAACAAATAACGTAATATAACAAGGAACAAATTCGCTAACACGGCTTCAATCCACGGCCAAAGAATGATATTTGGCGCCATGATATAATGGAAACAAAAACGAAATGGAGTGAAGGCGCGATGACAACGCCAGAGTTTTCAAATCACAACTACACGTATGAAGATTATCTAAAATGGGACGGACAATGGGAATTGATTGACGGCGTGCCATATAGCATGGCTCCTTCTCCTTCGTTTACCCATCAGTATATTGTTGGTGAGTTGTATGCGGCGCTGCGGGATTATTTTCAACAACAAGGATGCATAGTGGTCATGGCCCCATTTGATGTCATATTTGCTTCAAGCCTTGATGACAAATCCGCGAAAAATGTGGTGCAGCCCGATATTTCCGTCATTTGTGACCGCGGGAAAATTACAGAAAAGGGATGCGTGGGTGCTCCTGATTTAATCGTAGAAGTGTTGTCTCCGAGTACGGCGTTAAAAGACCGAAATGAAAAATACAAATTATATCAGCGCTTTGAGGTAAAAGAATACTGGGTCGTGGACCCGCTGTATCGAGCCATCGAGGTGTACGGATGGCATAACGGAGTATATGAAAAAAGGGAAGTGTTTGGAGAACAAGATGTGCTAGTTTCTTTTCTGCATCCAGATTTAAAGGTTTGTCTGAAAGATGTGTTTCAGCGGTTATAATAAACTCATATATGAGCACATGTTTAGAACGGTTGTGGAAACGAACGCCCCCATCTGTCGGTATGGGGGGCAAGTTCATCGTGGAGAGAACACACAAGCTGCGTTACAGCTGGAGAGGTTATTGTTGCTGGGAGAGCTTGCGGATTTTTCGTTCGTGTTGGGCGATTTTGGCTGAGTGGAAATCAACGGTTTCTTGTGTTTCGATAAGTTCAATGCGCAAGTTGTCGATTTTTGTTTCCAAGCGGTTAAATCGTTCGTTCATTTCATTTTCCAGCCGATCGATTCTGCTTTCCAACCGGTCGTCCATCGCTTGTACCCGCTCGTCCATTTCTGCAAACTTTCTTTTAAATTCATCATTTATCGCTTCGACTTTTTGATCTATTATTCCAACTTTTTGTCTAATGCTTCAACTTTTTTGTCTATTGCTTCGATTTTTTCATCTAATGCAGCGATTTGCGAGCGAAAATCAGATGCATACAGATCGAACGCCTTTAAGATTTCTTTTAACACTGTTTGTTGTTCCACCTCATTCACCTCTTTACTAAACAGTATAATCGGATTATATAGACAAGAAAAGACAAACGGAGAGAGAAAAAGGTGTGGGCGGGAGCCGTAAAGGTACTATCCCCTACAAGTAGACAGCAAAAAAGGCATTGGATATGATGTTCTTGAGAGTCTGCTTGGAAGGAGATTTTTATGGAGAAGAAATTGTCTAAAAGACACGGCTCAACGGTTATAATATGATTGTTGCTTGTTTACTAAATAATGGATGCGTCTTATTTTTAAAAAAGGAGAAAAGAAATGAAATTTAAAAAAGGAGAAAAGAAATGAAAGTAGGAAGAAACGATCCGTGTCCTTGCGGAAGCGGGAAAAAGTATAAAAAATGTTGTATGAAAAAGGAAGCGGTTGTAGAAATCCGGAGGGTGAGGAAGGAGCGCTTTTTTCAATTAAAAAGCGAATTGTCAGAAGAAATTTACCAATTTTTAGAGCGGTCGCTGTCTTTTTCAGAAAAATTGCGTGCGGAAACAATGTTTGATCAAAAAATAACCCCCATAAAAAATGGAGACGCGCTCGGACCTTTGTTTTGGCTTTGGTATTTATTTTTCCATCGATTTGACAACGGATTGCGTGGTGTCGAATGGTTTTATCACAAGAAAAAAGCGAGTTTAAAGGCGGAGAAAGCGCGGCTGCTTGAAACGTGGGTGTCGCTTGTTCCGCGGCTTCTTCAAATCGTGGATATGGATGACGAAGGGGTAACGGCGGAAGATGCATTTACGCACGAACGGTTTTATATGCCGTATTGTGAAACGATGAGTGAGCCCATTCCGTGGGGAGGAACGTTTTGTCTGCTTGAGCCGTTCGGCGAAGGCTATTATGTTCATGGAGCGGCGATTTTTGAAGGACCGCGGGGAATCAAACGCGCATATGCAAAGATCAACCAGTTGATGTCAGAAACGAAACAATCGTATGAACAAATCGCCATGGACTGCTTTTTAGAAATTGTGAATGAATTATTAATGGATCCATACAATATTCGGCGTCGCGAAATGACGAAAATCGATGAAGCGACATTGCATTATGAAGTCGATGATGGAAACAAGCTTGTTCGTTTTTTAGAAAAACAAGATGCCGTGATGACAGACGAACAGAGAGGAAGCATAGCAAAGCTCAGTTTTGCCGGCAGGCAGTATATATATGAGGATAATCTCGCTTCAAGCCCGGTGTATATGCGCGAAGTGTTAGGATTTATAGAAATAAACAAACATCGTCTGCAATTTGTGACCGTTTGGCCAGATGCGGTGGAATCGTTTATGAAAGTGATGGAGAAAGCGGGGCCTCTTGTCCGCTTTATCAAAAAAACGGTGCGCAAATTGGATGCGCCCAAAGACGTTGAGTTTCACTCTTACGCGATACGGTTAGGAGAAAATGTGCCGCTTTATTTTGGTGCGCTGGCGAATCAAACGCTGGGTATTTATCGATCATTACACACTCCGCAAGAGGAGTGGGACGGGAAAACCGTGATGCAAATGGCGGAACAAGGGAAAAATGAAGAAGTCGAGCGATGGCTGCGAGAGCGCGAGTATATTAGTTTCATGAACGCTAAGCAGCTGGAATGCCCAGTTACCGTTGATTTTAATACGATTCGCAGAAAGTTTGGCCTCCCGTTATCTCCATTTGTCACGTTAGGGGACAAAAGACAAACGCAATTGCGGCTTTTGGAGAAGCAGCGGACATATGAAACGGGACAGTATGAACAAGACGTCGTACCGCATGAATGGCTCGATTGCTTCTTTGGAAAAGAGATGGCGGAATTTTTTATCGAAAAAACGAGAGGAAAATCAGAAGCGACCGTATCGAAATATCGAACCGGCCTATCTATTATCGCGCAATATTTGCTAGAATCTCAGCTTTCATCTTGGACAAGCATCACAAAAGACCATTGGCGCCAATGCATCGTCTATCATTATTTAGAAACAAACGGTGATGTGAGCATCAATCAGGCAAAGTCGTTTTTCAGCACGGCAAAAGCGCTGGCAAAGTGGATTGACGCGCGATATGGAACGAATCATGCCCCAACGGTTCGCTCCATCATTCAAGAAGTGGAAGAAGAAATATATGATGCGATTCGCTTGCTCGATTTATACGTTCCGTATGCGGCGCGAAAATATCATGATTGGCTGCAAGAAATCGGAAGAGTGGCAATCGAAAACGCATTGGAGGATCGCCAGGTAAGCGGCCTGTTTCAAATCACCGCTGTTTCCGCTGCGACAATGAGATGTCAACACGCAGAAAGCGGAAAGCAATATACGATATCTATCACTCCGCTTGTTCGTTCTTACGCAAAAGCAGGAATGATCATCCGCGGAAACATAGCCGAAACAACAAGCAATGGCCGCTGGAGGCTGATTCACGTGTCACGGGTGTTTCCAAAAGAGGCCGGGCAGTATATTTGAGCTGAAAAATGGTGTTTTTTTCAGAAAGAATTGCGCAGTTGGTTAATCAGTCTCCATGAGATCAGTTTGGCCCGGCATGGAGTGCGTGCGGAAAGAAGCAGGGAATACGTCTGTTCCCTGCTTTCTTTTGAAATCACTTTATGTAGTGAAATCAGTGACGGACGCTGTTCGTCTTTATTTCTGCACGGCCTAAAATGGACATAGGTGTACAGGAAAAAAAGCGCGATATGGATCTATCAACGGTTTGAGCGTTTGATAAAGTTGTTCAAACAGTCTAGTTTACATAATAATAATTATGTTTCAAGAGGGTCGAGGGACAAAAATGCCTCCTTGTATCTCTAGAAAATCAATGGCAAAATGGAGGGGCTTTTTAAATAAAGGAAGACTTCATTAAAGGATTGAAACAATAACACATCTTAGCAGCAAGAAGCAATATATATAAGTTGAAACTTTGTTTTACATCCAGTAGAGCGCCCGCCGCATTCTACCAAACTGACTTGTATGAAGGAAAACAGAATCGAGCAATCGGAAAATCTTTATTACAACTTATATAGGAGTTCCGCTATGCTTTGCTGTTTGTTCTTATGCCAAGCTGGAAATGATCATTCACGGGATATCGCGCCGTACGCCAACTCGCGGCACTGGCGATGGGCTCGCGTATCACATGTATTCCTTAAGGAAACAACCCCATGCAAGGACGTTTTTATAGTTGGCAACTTTATCAAAATCATAGGTTTACTTTTTTAACTTCCCTCCGAAAGAAGTCTCCTACTTCTAAACGTGAAGGTGCGCCAGCACCAGTGAAAGTGGGAGATGAATTTCGGTTGGCGTTAGCCAACGAATATGATAGAATATGGCTAGAACGGACACCTTCGGAACGAAGGGAAGCGTAAAGGGTTCTTGTGTGTGGCTTACCGTTCAGCGAACACACACAAGTCGCTTGAAGCCCCCACCTCTAAGCGAAGCGTAGGTGGGGGGGTAGTTCACAAAAAATTATATAATATCTATTAAGTTCTGAAATAAACAAAAATTCTGTCTATAAAAGATAAATCCAGACAAATCAAAATAAAAGAGGTTCATAAACAAGCCAGCATACATAAATTGTTTCATCGATCATTTTGTTATGTAGTCTTCGAGAAAAGGGTAATAAAATTCTTTGTCATAAAGATTGATTTTTTTGACCGATACCAACTATTTTTATCAAGAACTCTTGTCGAGCCGGGTATCTAGAGAAGCAAAGGAGAGAGAATAGATGGACAAACGTGATAATCGTGAGAAAATGAATCTTGAAGGACTTCGAACTGAAACCTTGGTTGTCCATGGCGATGATTGGGTCACCGATGATGGGACGGTGGCTCCGCCCATCTATTACACAGCTACGTTTCGTGCGCATAATTCCCGTGAATTCGCAGAAATGGCGGGAACACCCCGCCATTCTCGGTATTATACGCGCTACGGCAATCCATTGCATGAGCGCGTTGCGAAGATTATGGCTGAACTGGAAGGTACAGAAACCGCACTGGTAACTGGCTCCGGGATGGGGGCAATTGCCACGGCCATTCTAGCTCTAGTCAGCGCGGGAGATCATGTGATTGCCCAAACGCGGCATTATATGAGCACCGCCAAGATTATGGATGAGATGCTGCCGCGGTTTGGCGTGGAAGTGACTCTGGTCGAACAAGCGGACATCAACGCCTTTGCAGAAGCGATACGGCCTAACACAAAGCTCATCATGGTCGAGACGCCTGCCAATCCGACTTTGGTGTTGACGGATTTGGCTGCTGTGGTGGAGTTGGCGCGCCCGCATGGAATTATCGTCGTGGCCGATAACACCTTCGCATCGCCGATCAATCAGCGGCCTCATGATCTAGGTGTCGATATCGTTATTCACAGCGCAACAAAATATTTGGGGGGACACCATGATTTGACAGCTGGTGTCATCTGCACCAGCGAGGAGTTAGCCGAGCGTATTTGGCATACGCATATTTCCATCGGTTCGGTCCTCTCGCCAATGGATGCATGGCTATTATTGCGCGGTCTGCGTACGCTTCCGATACGGATGGAACGCATTAATGCCAACGCTTTAGCCCTGGCTGAGTTTTTAGAGCAGCAGCCACAGGTAGAGCGTGTATATTATCCAGGTCTTCCTAGCCATCCGCAACACGAGTTGGCAAAACGTCAGATGAAAGGGTTCGGAGCAGTCATTGCCTTTGCCATTAAAGGTGGCTATGAAGAAACTCAGCGCTTCGTTTCTGCATTGAAACTGCCGCCTAACGCGGTGAGTTTGGGTGGCGTCGATTCCCTTGTGGTGCATACAGCAGCGATGTGGGAAGGAGTGATGACCGAGGAGCAGATGAAGACAGCTGGGATTCCGTCCAACTTCGTGAGATTCTCGGTCGGCATCGAGCATATCGATGATCTGAAAGCGGATGTGTGGCAGGCGCTGCAGGTAGTTTAACGTTGTCCCGAAGAGTCTCTCTCCTTGAAACGAAGGCAAGGGGGGAGATGAATCGGGAAGTTTTTGATTCATAAAAGCGAATATATGTGCTATCATCGAGCCAGCCAATCAGGCAAGTAAAAAAGACAATTCTCCTATTTCGTGGCCAAAAAGTGTTTTTTCGAGAACAGGTCACGAGCCAATCTTCCAATCAACATAACATTACTTACTTTTCAATTTCAAGAGATTCGCAGGATTGTGGAAAAAAGCACCTTGCCGCCCTAGAGAATCATGGTAAAATGAAGGTGCTCTTTTTAAAAACTGGCCTCGTTCAGAGGATTGAAACGCTTCCGCTTTGATGTGAATGAAACGGTTCATAAACCTTTTTTAAAGCAGGTCTTGTTTAGAGGATTGAAGCATCTCTCTTTAATCACACAAAAAATTCTTTTCAAGATTTTTTTAAGCTGACCTCGTTGAGAGGAAAAAGAGCAGCCAGCTCCCTATTATGGAGAGTTGGCTGTTTTTATGTATGTGTTTGTATGGGAGCAAAAAGATTTTTCTGCGCGCAGAAAAGGGATGGATATGTATTTGGTGGTGTACGGCGGCTCGGTATCGTGAATTTATAAGCGGGATATTTATTTAAAGGAAACGATGGTATAATATAGTGGTGTGTTTCCAAAGAATGGTGATGTAGTATATGTAATCGTTTCCATCATTCATACCAGCTGGCTAATAAAGCGCATGTGAAGGTAATAAGCTTTACCTCGTGTTCAGTTGGAAAAACGATAAAGAAGGTGTATGTCAATGCTCTATATTTCCCCTTCGAAAATAGCAAGCTATTTCTACCACGAGTGTGAACGAAACTTTTATTTTCATTCTCTTTCCAAAGATTTGCGCCGCCAGCTCGATGTGCCTGAAGAATTGTTTTCACAGCTATCTAGCCATTCGGGTGTGCTGAAAGGCGGGATCGACTGGGAAGAGACGGTCGTCTCTACTTATTTGGCTGGTCAGGTGAAATGGGGGAATCAGCCCCATGGCACTTCGATATCTCATTGTTATTTAGATGTAAAAGAGACGATTTGCGAGTTGAAACAACCGAGCAAACGTTATTTGTACCAGCCGTCGCTTATCGTGCCGCCGAGTTTTTATGAAAAATACGGCATTTCGCCAGAAAACATTCGCTTTACCGTCTGCCGTCCTGATTTGGTCGAATGTGTTCCGGCCGATGAAGGGTGGATGTTTCGGATTATCGATATTAAATCATCAGAAGTTATGAAAATTTCCCATCGAATCCAAACGGCCTTATACGCGTTAATTTTATCGTCGGTTTTGAAAGAGCATGAAATCAACGGAAAAGCCGATTTAACAAAAGCGGGAGTTTGGACGTATGGGATGACCGCTCCGCAATACACAAACATCGAACAGTTGATTCCGCATTTGGAGCATTTTTTATCTGTCGAACTGCAGGAAATCGTAAGAAAGAACATCGATGATTTGTTCTGGCATCTTGATTATCGCTGTGAATGGTGCAATTTCTACGATTATTGTTTAGAGAAAGCGCGGGAGGAGTCTCACATATCGTTGCTTCCATATTTATCAAGCCATGCTTCTCGGTTTATCCGCGAGCAGCAGCTGCCGCAAACGATTGAAGCGTTTTTTGAATTTGTTCAAAGCGAAGAGAATAGACAGACGCTCATGCAGAGCACAAGCCTCGGAAGTCGCACGGCGCGGCTCGAAACACAGCTGAAAGCGATAATGAATGAAGAAGTCATTCCGTACAACAGCTTTGCGACCGATATGCCAAAAGGAGAAAACATTCGCGTGATTTTAACCGCCCAGCAAGATCAAGTGTCGGGAAAAATTTTCGCTGCGTCGATCTACCGCTACGGCGGCAAGGATGTTTTTCAAACGGGAACGGAACGCCTCCATTTTATCGCCGCGACGATGGAAGAATGCGAGGAGATTGGCAAACGGTTTGTGGATGCGCTGTATGGCATGCTGCGGAGGGTTCATGATTACAATAAGGATAAAAAGTGGAGCGCGCAAAAATCCGTACAGGCTTATGTCACTGACAACTACGAGTGGGAAAACATTCTGCAAATTTTGCATGATTTGCTTCTGGATGAGGAGTATAAGGAAAAAGCGACTTATTTGCTCTTTTATTTCCACAGTGACTTATTATCGAACGCTAGTGAACATCCAGATAACATGATTCCGTTTCCGATTGTCGTTTTGACAACGGCGGTCAGCCGTTTATTTGCGTTGCCCGCCCATGTTGCGTATCGGTTGGAGGATTTGTCTACGTATATTGCTTCGCATAGCGATTCGCCGTTTATGTATAAGGCGAGAGAGCTTTTTTCATTTAAATTAACGAATGTTATGAAAGCGGATCTGTTGCACGAAATATGGGAAAGCGGCGAAGCGGAAAAAATAGAATGGGCCCAATCAGAACTCAATCGCCGCCTATGGACGGCAAATAGCATCATCGACGGGATTCGCGCGCTGGCGAAAGACGCGGATGGGAATTCGCTCCTCGTGGCCTGGCCGGAAAAGTTTCGGTTTCCGAGCATGGATGAATATAACCATCCGCTGATTTCCAAGCTGGCGTTTATGGCGAGATATGAGGCGCTGTTAAACTATTTGGAAATCCGCCATCAACGAGCGCTGCCGCTAGAGGAACGTCTTGACAACGGAACGACGTTGCACGTAACCTATCTTGGCGCAGGACGGTTTCGGCTGAATAATGTGCAAGTGGCGCAAGAAATCGATATGAAAGCGAACTGGATTTTAGCGGAAAACAGTTATGAAGGCGAAGTGGCGCAAAATACGTTTTACGATTACAAATATCGCGACGTTTGGTATACGCCCAAAAATGCTAATTTGTATTTTACAAGAATAAAAGAGATGCATCATCATGGCGGAACGGTAGAACTCGAGCTCGATATCCCGAAGCTCAACCGCTTTGCGCTAGTGGAGGGAAATGATTATTTATTGTCGCTGCGCTATACGGATTTCACCACTTCCCGCGTATTGCAGACGCTGAAAAAGCTGGACGACGAATCCCATCGCATCCTCGGCTTAATTAGCAATCCAGGTAGCTATTCGAAAAAGTTTAAGAAAAAATGGGACGTGGAGGAAGTAAAAGAACTGCTTCGTTCCAGCGGCCTGACGAAAAGCCAGCGCAAAGCATTTTCCCGTTTTCTTCACCATACCCTCACGCTTGTCTGGGGGCCGCCTGGCACGGGGAAAACGCATTTTATCGCGTCGGCGCTGTTATTGTTGATGAAAATTTATGAAAAAATGGGGCGGAAATTAACCATTCTTATTTCAGGATTTACGCATGCGGCGATTGAAAACTGCCTGCAGAAGATGAGGGAGATGAATAAGGCAAGGAATGTAAAGCTCGCCAAGCTAGGGCCGATTCAAACCGAGAAGGCGAAAGGAGTTGCCGAAGTTTCTGATGATGGCCTCGGACAATGGCTGGCAAGCGGAAGACATTGCGTTCTCGGCGCTACTTTATATGGAATCCAAAAGGCGTATGATAAAGGAAACATTGTCAAAGAGTTTGATGTTGTCGTGTTGGATGAGGCATCGCAGATTCGTGTCGCTGATTCCTTGCTGGCGCTCAGCCATGTGAAAGAGGCGGGAAGATTGTTAATTGTCGGAGACCATTTTCAACTGCCGCCGATTATAAAAGGGAAGTATAAAGCAGGAGAAGACGAACCGTTTATTTTTGAATCGATTTTCCGCCTGTTGTTCGAAGAGGATAAGGAGAAACAATTTACTTGCCAATTGACGGACAACTTCCGCATGAACGAGGTGCTTTGCCGCTATCCAGCCGCAGCGATTTACGGGCCGCAATATACGGCGTTTAATTGGAAAATTGCGACGCAGACGCTGGCGCTCGAACATAGATCGGTGGCGGATGAATGGGTGGAAGCGGTGATGGATCCGCGCTATCCTCTCATCGTTTGTGTCTATGACGGTGTTCACGGGACGCAGGAAAATGAGAAAGAGGCGCAATGGGTGGCGAAAATCACAAAAGTTTTAAGGGAACGGTTGCTTGATGAGAATGGAGAGACGTATGAAGACACGACTGGCGGGGATAGGAAGTTTTGGAGTAAAGGGCTCTTTATTATTTCCCCGCATCACGCGCAAATCCGCGCGATCGGCAGGCATTTAGAAGACGAGGGGCTGCGCCCGCCGTTTTTTGTCGGTACGGTCGATAAGATGCAGGGACAAGAGGCGGATGTGGCGATCATTAGCTACGGCGTCGCTGATCCGGAGCTGGCAGCGATGGAAGGAGAGTTCATCTATAGCTTAAACCGCCTCAATGTTTCCCTTACCCGCGCAAAGAAAAAAACGATCATTTTTCTTTCCAATCAGCTCATGTCTCCTTCTTTACAAGTGATTATATAAGTTGAATTAAAGATTTACAACTGAACACACAAACGATCGATCGTTTGTTCTGGTTTCTGGTTGATTCGCTGAATAAAGGCTTGGACATTCTTTCTAATTTCTTGCACACTCGAATAGAACACGTTGTAAATCACGTCTGATTTCAGCCATTTCCATAGCCCTTCAATCAAGTTCAATTGCGGACTGTATGGTGGCAAAAAGACGAGCTCTAACCGATCTTCGTGTTCTTTTAAAAATGGCTGAATGAGTTTGGCATGGTGAATTCGAGCGTTATCTAAAATCATCACTATTTTGCCTGTGGGATAGCGTTCTAACACAAGTTGAAGAAATCGAAGAAATGTTTCCGCGTCATAGCGTTCTTCTTCGATGCAAAACACTTCCCCTGTTTCGTAGTTCAACGTGCCAATCAGCTTCAGCCCTTGATGTTTTCCAAACGTCGGAATGATTCGTTGTTTTCCTTTGACAAACCATGTTTTTTGAATCGCTTGGTAATCACGAATCATCGACTCATCTTGAAAGAGGACATGGGCGATGTTCCCATCTACCAGTTTTTTTACTTCAGGGAAGGTGATTTCGACGAATTCTTTTTGTTTCTCTTCATCGGCATTGGCTAGTGTATAGGTCGGTTTCGTATAGCTTAGCCCTAACCGATGCAGAATGTCACTTGTTCCGCGAAGCGTGTATGTTGGCCCCCACTTTTGTTGAATGAGTTCAGCGATTATCGCAAGCGTCCAATTATATTTTGCTTCGAATCCCACATCTACGGGGAGCTGATGTTCAATGATCAAAGCCAGCTCTTTTTCCTGCTCAGGGGTCAATCGACGTGGGGCGCCAGGTGAGTATTTCATCTCCAGTCCATCAAGACCGCGCTGGGCGTAGGCATGAATATAGTTATAAATAGTTTTCTTGGATCGACCAATAATCGTTGCGATTTCTCCTTTGGTATATCCCTGCAAATGAAGATAAATCGCTTGGTAGCGTTCATATGCTCGTTTACTTTTTGCTTCTTTCATGGCAGTGGACAACTTTTCGATCTCGTCTTTGTGATTTGGCATCATATTTTCTCTCCGTTCCCCTATTTTCTCTTTTATTTATTCGCCGTGGAACGGGAGAAAACCTTTATTTCAATTTATATAGCCGAACCCGCAATGCAAAACGCTGGATATTTCTGTATCCGTATCCCCGACGTTTCATCAGCTTGATCTTGTTATTTGTTCCCTCCATTTTCCCATTTGAATAAGGGGATAAAATGCACGATATGATTTCGTCTGTTCGTTTGACGAGTGATTTTGCGATGGCGCGAACAGCAGAACAAGGACAAAACAAATACCGATGAACCCAGGCGTTCAAACGACGTTTCGCTTGTCGCTCGCTTTGGCTTTTGGATACATAACGAAAATGTTGAAGGGATTGATAGACAGCCTGCAAGGAATCGCTCTCTTTCTGCCACTCCCGCACCGTTTGGCGCTCCTCCTCGGTGAGTTTCTCGGGACACTGGGTCAATAAGCGGCAAACATACCGAACATGCCCGTGTTTCTTGTTCCCTTTTCCGAAGGATTGGCGGCATCGATCCAACGCTTCCGTAAACAATTGAATCACATGAAAATAATCGACCACATGCTTCGCTTCCGGACACACCCCTTGAATGGCTTTTTTCATCGCTGGAGCCAAATCACTCACGACATACTGAACAGAACCAGACACAGGAGCCAACACACGTCCAATGGCTTCCTCGTTCTTTCCTGCTTCAACGGCATACACTTCTCCCGTTTCGGCCTCCATGACTGCCACTCCGTAATCATGTCCTTTTCGAAACGCAAACTCATCGACACAAACTGCCTTTGGTTGGATGTCATTCGATAGGAAGGAAGGGGCATGGGTATAAAACCAGCGTTCAACGGTCGTGTACGGAAGCTTGAGCATACGAGCCACCGCCTGAATGGATGTTCCGATGCAAGATTGCGCCACCCATTGCTGAAACGCATCCGTCGCTGCACTTCGAGGGGAAATTCCGGGATAAGACGTGCTGAATGTCATGCCACATGTACAACAACGTCTACGCTCCACAGGGAGTTCCACCCAAAAGATGCCGATCCGTTGAGCATACCCATGCATCCATTGCTTCTTTTTTCCTGTCATTTTGATCGTGCGTTTCAAGCAAACAGGACATAACGGGCATTGTTCGGGAAGAGAAAGTTCGAAAATCCAACGTTCTTCTTCTTTTCGCACCTTTTGAATCAAAACATCTGGTAAATCGATGAGTTCTTTGATAAACTGAGCGTACATGCGAATTTTCCTCCAATGGTTTGGTTTGGACACCTTTACCATACAGGAAAATTCGCATTTTTTGTACCCTCTATTTTCTCTATGCACACCGATCTTCAATGATCAAGTACAACTTGTGGTGAAGAGCCAAAAAATTTAAAAACAAAAAAGTGAAATTTTAAAACAATTAAAAGATGTTATTATCTATCATATAACCAAGGAGGGGAATAATGGCTGAAATATTGATTGTTGATGATGACAAATATGCAAGAACGGAAATTAGAACATTCATTGAGGAAAGTAAATTTCGTTTTCTTACTATTTACGAGGCAAATACAGCTCAAAGAGGCATGACCCTTCTGAAACAAAATCGACCGAGCGTGCTAATTTTGGATATCTCATTACCAGATATGGACGGAATTAGATTCGGAAGATCTGCGTTACAATTGTATTCAGACTTGCCAGTTATTGTTGTGACGCAGTTGAAAATGTTTGAGTTTGTACAGGAAGCGATTAATTCAGGTTTTTCAGCATATTTGTTGAAACCGCTTTCCAGAAATGAATTGTATGAAACGCTGGAGAGGATTTTACCTATGGGGCTTAACCGAGAGATTAATCAAACTATCAATGGGAATAGAAATTTTTCTTCAGACTTAAAAAACCCTATTGAAAGCGCTATTCAGTTTATTCAGATGAACTATGGATACTCTCTTACGCTAAAAGAGGTAGCAGATCAGGTATATTTAAGCCCATCTTATTTCAGTCGATTATTTAAAGAAGAAGTCGGTATGACATTTGTGGAATATTTGTCGTTTGTTAGAGTGCAGAAAGCGAAAAGTTTACTTAGATTTTCCAGTCTGCCGATTGAAGTCATAGCTCATAATACGGGATTTTCTAATCCTGGCTACTTTGCGACTACTTTCAAAAAAATTGTGGGAAAAACGCCAAGTGAATATCGGGAGCAATTCTATTTTCAGGAAAAGGGGGTAAGTCGTGATTGCTATAAAAAAAGAATTGGAACGTTGTAAAAGGAAGGGCTTTCAGGAGTACTTGGAACGATTATTTCGACAGAAGGATCTACTTATCAAAAAGCAGGAGCAAAATGTTTTATTTCAGAAGACCGGAAGCTTACTGGGCTTTTAAGTGGCGGATGCGTGGAATCAGATATTATTGAACACGCCATGAAAGTTCTAGAGACTGGAAAACCGACCATCATCCATTATGATTTTTACGGAGACGATGACATCGTTTGGGGTCTTGGGGTTGGTTGCAACGGAAAAATGAATATTTTTTTACAGCCGTATCTTCCTGCCAAACAACCTGAAAAGGCAGCTATTATTGATCGGTACTTTTCGGACTCTCTTCAAAAAACGTTACACACTGTCACGATTGTGAAAGCGAAAGACGAATCGTTGCAAGGGAAAATGTGGGTCATTGATAGTGCTTTCGATAATAGCGACATACCTATCTCTGTTCGGGAGATTGCCGTCGATTATATGATGAGAAAAAAGGATTTGAAAAATGAAATGGTTTATTTAGGTGGCGAGCAAGATTTGTACGTGTATTATGAATCAATAAGTCCACCGCCTCATCTTATCGTTTTCGGCGCGGGTCCTGATGCCATTCCACTTGTCAAGATGGCGAAAAATTTGAAGTGGCTAGTTACTGTGCTTGATTATCGCTCATCTTATTGCAATGAGGAAAATTTTCCAGAAGCCGATTTCATTCATGTCTATCCTGCTGGTAGCGTACCAAACGTTTCCCTTCATGAAAACTCATATGTTGTCATTATGACACACAACTTCTTGCATGATAGGGAAATTTTAGAATCTATTTTAAATTCAAATGCGGCCTACATCGGACTATTAGGACCGAGAAAAAGAACGGATAGATTGATTGCGACAAGCAACACCCTCCTATCCAATGAAAATGTCTATCGCATCCATAGTCCGATTGGACTGGATATCGGAGCGAAAACGCCAGAAGAAATCGCACTCAGTATTTTGGCTGAAATCATGATGGTATATAGAGGAGGAACTGGAAGAAAACTGTCGCAACTGGCATCTATGGCGCATTCTGTATGAAGGAGGTGCCAGTCTATTAAGATGAGAAAGAACATATGGGGAATTATCTTAGCTTCAGGTTTTTCAAAGCGCATGGGAAAACCAAAGCTGCTTCTTCCGTACAAAGGTAAACCTATTATCCGGCATGTGATTGATGAAAGTATGGAGTCGCGTTTAAGCGGTGTGGTTGTCGTAGTCAATCCCGAGGTTGCCGAGCTTAGAAATGAAGTTTCTAGGTCGTGCGTGAGCAAACTCGTTTTGAATGAACAGGCGGGACAAGGAATGTCAACATCGTTAAAAGCAGGGTTGATGAATCTGCCTTTAACGGCTGATGCTGCTGTTGTGTTGCTTGGTGATCAGCCGCTTGTCTCATCAGATGATATAGATGCGGTAATTGAATGTTATGAATCGAATGGCGGCCCCCTCATTGTCCAAGCAAGCTATCAATCGAAAAGAGGGCATCCTGTTCTGTTTGATTGCTCGATGTTTCCACATCTTTTCAATGTAACAGGCGATGAAGGCGCGAGATCTGTTTTAAAAATGTTCTCGAATAAGATCTGTTTTGCTAGAATCGATAAACCATTCCCAAGTGATATTGATACACCGGAAGACTATGAGCAGCTTCTTAGGAAGGAGGTAAAGTCAAATGAGCAAAGTGATTGGCAAAAGAGTAACACGTGTAGAAGATAAAAGACTACTGACAGGGCAGGGAAAATACATCGATGATATCGGAACGCCGCCTAATACAGCTCATGTGGCTATTTTAAGAAGTCCATATCCTCATGCAAAGATCATCTCCATCGATTATTCTGAAGCATTAGAAATTCCAGGAGTAAAAGGCGTAGTCACAGGTAAAGATGTTCAACCTTTGTTAAATCCTTTCAGTGTTGGAGTAAGTGCGCCTGTCAAATACTATCCAATTGCTATTGATAAAGTGCGTTACGTTGGTGAACCGGTAGCGGTTGTGGTGGCAAAAAACCGTTATATTGCCGAAGATGCTTTAGAAAAAATTAAGGTGAAATACGAAACGCTCGAACCGATTGTGGACATTGAGCGTGCACTCGCAGAAGGAGCGCCTATTTTGCATGAAAACGTCGGCTCGAACATCGCCAATCATCGAACGTTTCACTACGGAGATGTTGATAAGGCATTTCAGCAAGCGGACAAAATCATAAAACACCGCTTTCATTTTCCGAAATATTCCGCGACACCGGTTGAAACATACGGTATTATTGCACAATATGACGAAAGCACGGATAGTTACACGGTTCATGCGAACTTCCACGGTCCGTTTGTTCTTCATTCGATTATGGCTGGTGCGTTAAAAGTACCAAGCAACCGGTTGCGGATCATTATTCCGAAAGATATCGGTGGCAGCTATGGAATTAAAGCAGGTATATACCCTTACATCGTGCTTTGTTCTGTGGTCAGCCGTCTTGTGGGATGTCCGGTGAAATGGATAGAAGACCGTCAGGAACATTTGGCAGCCAGTTCAAGCTGTACAGATCGTGTGACATACATTGAAGCGGCAGTGAAAAATGACGGAAAAGTGCTCGGTTTAAAAATGAAAATCATGGACAACGTTGGTGCGTATATCCGGGCGCCAGAACCTGCTTGTCTGTATCGGAACCACGCAAACACAACAGGTGCCTATGACATTCCAAACTTAATGATCGATGCCTATGCAGTAATGACGAATAAATTGCCGACGGGTCTCATCCGAGGATACGGCGGACAGGAGACGTATTTTCCTCTTGAACGGATCATGCAAATGATTGCTGATGAATTAGGAATGGATCCAGCTGATGTAATTAGACGAAATTTAATTAAAAAAGAGCAGTTTCCTTATAAAACTGCATCTGGTGGAGTGTATGATAGCGGCGATTATGAAAAAGCGTTTGATCTTTTATTAAAAACTGGTAAATACGAAGAATTTCGCAAGAAACAAATGGAAGCGCGAAAGAAAGGAAAACTGCTTGGCGTTGGATTAGCGGTTATCGTCGAACCATCAGGCTCCAATATGGGGTACATTACGATTGCACTGACTCCAGAAGAAAGGAAAGCAGGATTACCAAAATCAGGTTGTACCGAAGCAGCGACAATTTCAATCGATCCGATGGGAAATGTCAATGTCCGCATCAGTACAACACCTACCGGTCAAGGACATGAAACTGTCGCAAGCCAAATTGTTTCAGAGATACTAGGCATTCCGCATGACAAAATTAACGTTGTAGCTGAACTCGATACGGCCACAAGTGCATGGTCCATTGCATCTGGAAGTTATTCAAGCCGTTTTGCATCAATGGGATCGAGTGCTGTTTACTACGCAGCACAAAAAGTAAAGCGCAAGCTCATTAAAATTGCGGCTCACTTATTACAGATTGACGAAGAAGGTTTAACGATCGAAAATGGTCAGATTATTTCGAAAACTGATCCATCCAAATCTATATCGATTAAACGAGTGGCTGGATCAGCACATTGGAATCCGCTTTCTTTGCCGAAAGGAATGGAGCCTGGTATTTATGAAACAGCCTATTATACAGCTCAGGCAGAGCCGCCGGATGATAACGACCTTATTAACTCGTCAATTACGTATGGTTTTGTAGCTGATTTGGTCACGGTGGAAATCGATCCAGAAACAGGTGAAATCCATATTCTTGATTATTACACTGTCCATGATGCCGGCAAATTGCTAAATCCGCTTATTGTTGATGGACAAATTTTAGGTGGTCTTGTGCATGGGCTTGGTGGTGCCATGTATGAAGAGCTCGTATACGATGATAAGGGTCAGTTTTTAACTGGATCATTTATGGATTACTTATGCCCTACAGCAACAGAAATACCAAGAGTGACTATCAAGCACATTGAAACACCTTCACCGATTACACCACTTGGTGCGAAAGGTCTTGGAGAAGGCAACACAATGAGTGCACCTGTTGCTATTGCTAACGCAGTAAACGATGCATTAAAACCTTACGGCGTAGTCATTGATTCACTACCTATAACACCTAATAAGGTATGGAATCTTATTAATCAGTCAACAAAACAGGAGGAATTAACATGAACGGAAGCGGAAAAGTAGCATTGAATGCGGGAATCGAAAAAGCATGGGATGTATTGCTTGATCCACAGGCATTAAAAAACTGCATTATGGGTTGTACGAAGCTGGAGCCTGTTGGAGAGAACAAATATGAAGCGGTATTGTCTATCGGAATCGCTGCTGTTAAAGGAAAATATGAATCAACAATTGAAATTGCCGATATTCAAAAGCCGAGCCATTACAAGCTCATTGTAAAAGGGGAAGGAGGTCCTGGTAGTGTCGAAGCCACTGGGGTGGTGGATCTCGTTCCAATTGACGAAAATACAACGGAGTTGCAGTATACGTACGATGCGGAAGTTGGCGGCAAAGTGGCGATGGTTGGTCAAAGAATGTTAAACGGCGTTGCTAAATTGATCATTCAGGATTTCTTTAAAAAATTTAATAAAGAACTAGCTAAAAGTGAACAATCCGTCTAAATAGATTGAGACAGAAAGGAGGGAGGTTCGTGAAGCCGGCAAAATTTGATTATTATTGCCCGAAAACAGTAGACGAAGCACTTTCGCTTTTAGAAGAAATAGGGTTTGATGGCAAAATAATTGCCGGAGGTCAAAGCCTTGTGCCGATTATGAATATGAGACTGTCAACACCTGAATATTTAATTGATATTAACCAGTTGAAAGATTTGCAATTCATTGAATTTGACGGCAGCAAAATGAAAATCGGCGCGTTAACGAGACAGGCTGAAATTGAAATGTCAGGTGCAGTTCGTAAACATCTGGGGCTTCTGAGTGAAGCTGTTCCCTATATCGGCCACGTTCAGACGAGAAATCGTGGAACGTTTGGCGGAAGTCTTGTTCATGCTGATCCATCAGCTGAAATCCCACTATCATTAATGGCGCTCGGTGGAACACTTCGCATTGCTTCTAAAGATGAAGTGCGGGAAGTGAACGTGGAGGATTTTTTCGTCACTTATTTAACAACCGATATTATGCCGAATGAGTTGCTGACGGAAATTCACGTTCCAGTGCCAGAAGGAAGAATAGGATATTCATTTCATGAAATTTCACGACGCCACGGTGACTTCGCGCTCGTTGCCGCTGCCTGTCAATTGTCCATCGATAGTCAGGACCGCATTTCAAAAGTGAGATTGGTTTTGGGAGGAGTTGATGCGGTTCCGTTGTTGATTACAGAGGCAAGCGAGCTGATGGAAGGGGAGCTTTTGTCTGACCCGCTTCTAAATAAAATTGCCGATATTGTTGAGGAAGCCGTAAATCCAGAATCAGATCTGCACGCAACCGCTGATTACAGAAGACACCTTGCGAAAAAATTGGCAGTGCGTACAGTCAAAACAGCCTATGAACGAGCAAGGGGTGAAAACAAATGAGCGTTCATGAAATTGAAGTTACAATAAACGGAAAAAAATATCAAGAACAAGTTGAATCCAGAATGTTGCTCAGCGATTTTTTGCGAGAAATATGCGGTCTCACTGGCACACATGTAGGCTGTGAGCATGGCGTGTGCGGTGCTTGTACTATCCACCTAAACGGTTCGGCTGTCAGGAGCTGTCTTATCTTTGCGGTACAGGTAGATGGACAGGAAATAACAACCGTAGAAGGATTGACAAAAGATGGCGAACTGACGCCGCTGCAAAGAAATTTCATTGAATGTCACGGTCTTCAATGTGGTTTCTGTACACCGGGTATCTTAATGTCAACAACCGACTATCTGCAAAAAAATCCGAATCCAACCCTTCAAGAAATTAAAGAAATGCTATCTGGACATTTGTGCCGTTGCACAGGCTATGAAGGGATTATAAAAGCGATTCAAAAAACAGTCGATGAAAATAATCACCATTATGAAGCTGAAAGGAGATGATGGAATGAATCTTGTCACGATGTTTGATTTCGCTGTCGAACGTTTTCCAAACCGAGTTGCTGTTGTAGAAGGCGACAGAAGGTATACGTATAGACAGTTTCATAAGGAAGTAACGAAAGTAGCAGCTTCGCTTCAAAGAATCGGTATCAAGCAGCATGACCGCGTAATGATTCTGTTGAAAAACCGCTTCGAAAATACGGTCATTTACTGGGCGCTTCAAAAAATTGGAGCCGTGTACACGCCGATCAATTTCCGCCTGGCCGTGAAAGAAGTTGAGTACTGTGTAAACGATGCGGAGGCGACGGCTGTTGTATATGAAAGTGCCAGCCAGGAATCCGTTTTGAAAGCGAACTTTCAGCAAAGACCGATCCTGATTGGTGTTGGAGAAGTCGAAGGGGCTGACATTTATTATAATGAGCTCGTCGATAGAAGCCCTGAAAGTTTTGAAAAACCGCTGATCAATGATGATGATGTGGCTATAATGCTTTATACATCTGGCACAACCGGAAAACCAAAGGGAGTTCCGCGGACCCATAAAAACGAATACAGTGCAGCTCTTGCACATATTATTCAAAACCAATATCAAGATGGCGAAAGTACATTGGGTACGATGCCACTCTATCATACGATGGGAATGCGCTCTCTTTTATCCATCATGTTTTTAAATGGTAAATACGTTATTTTGCCTGATTTCGACGCTAAAGAAGCGCTTGAATTATTGGAACGCGAAGAAATCACATCGCTTTATTTAGTGCCTACATTATATCATGACATTTTAAATCATGAGGAATTTCATAACTATGATTTGTCCAAGTTGAAGAAAATCGGATATGCTGGTGCACCAATGACAACCGCTTTAACGGAGAAGTGCGTTAAGATGCTGAAGCCGGAAGTTTTTGTTAACCATTATGGGAGCACAGAAATTTACACGTTTACGATCAATCCTAATGTTGCGGAAAAACCAGGATGTGCAGGCAAACCGGGATTACATCAAAACATCCGCATCGTTAAAGCCGACCCTAATGGTAATTCAACACCGGAAGATATTGTTGAAAAAGGGGAAATAGGTGAAATCATTGTCAATATTGAATCTCCTGAAAGCTTCAAAGGTTATTGGAATAGACCAGATGCTACAAAAAAAGCGATTAGGGATGGCTGGTATTTTACAGGAGACCTCGGCATGTTAGATGAGGATGGAGATTTATATGTTGTTGGACGTGTAGACGATATGATCATTTCCGGTGGAGAAAATATTCATCCGATTGAAGTGGAAGATGTTTTGTCAAAACATCCGAAAGTACATGAAGTGGCTGTCATCGGCGAAGAAGATGAGCGCTGGGGGCAAATTGTAGCCGCATATGTTGTTCCAAAAGATCCATCGCTCACAAGCCAGGAACTAGACCATTATTGCAAGAACAATACAACACTTTCCAATTTTAAACGTCCGAGAAAATATGTATTTATTAAAGAAATACCAAAAAGCCCTGTTGGGAAAATTCTCCGTCGCAATATAAGAAATGGAGAATTTGAACTTTATATAAATGAAAAAGTAGTTTATTAAAAAATACTAATATTAAGAAAGGGGAACCAATGATGGAAGCAGTAAAACAATATGATCACATTCGCGTGGAAAAAAATCAGGAGAAAAAGACGGCTACTATTGTTTTCGACCGTCCAGAAAAAATGAATTATATTAGTATGCTTGCGCGCTCTCAATTTTCGCAAATTTTTGATGAGTTGAACAAAGATGATGATGTTCGTGTCATCATCATTAAAGGAGAAGGGACTCAGGCATTTAGTGCAGGAGGAAATATTCCAGAATTTATGGAAGTACACCAAGAAGAACTGTCACATCTTGCTGTAAATGTTGCGGCGCCGGAGCGTTCTCCAAAGCCGGTTATTGCCCAACTACAAGGTTATACATTTGGAGTTGGTCTTGAAATTGCGATGGCTTGTGATTTCCGTATCGCCGCCGATGATACACTCCTGGCGCTGCCAGAGATGAATCTCGGCATGATTCCAGGAAGCGGGGGAACACAGAGGGTAGCAAAAATAGCCGGATTAACCCGCGCGAAAGACATGATTATGAGAGCAAGAAGAATACCAGCCGATGAAGCATATCAATGGGGACTTATCACAAAAGTGGTTCCGAAAGCAGAACTTGAAAATGAAGTCAATGCGCTTGCAGATGAACTTATGAAGTTTTCACCACTTGCGCTAAAAGTATGTAAACAAGTACTGAATGCCGCCTATGAAACACCTCTTAGCGCAGGTCTTGAAATTGAAGGAAAAGCATATGGTTTACTCCGTACAACAGAGGACTTCAGGGAAGGTGTAGCGGCATTCGTGGAAAAAAGAAAACCGAACTTTAAAGGTAAATAAGCCGAAAACTTCAGGGGGCGGGAATTACTCCGCTTCCTGAAGTTAAAAAATATTTTAAATTTAAATAAAATTAAAAATATTATATACAAGAAAGGTGGTTAGTATGAGTGTAAATATGGAGACAAATGTTCAACAAACTTCTTCGTTAACAGTATCGATTAGTAAAAAGCAAATGATAACAGCCGTTACGGCGTCCCTGTTGGGATGGTCATTGGATTTGTATGATCTCTTTATTCTACTCTATGTTGCACCTGAATTAGGGAAACTGTTTTTCCCGGCAGATAAGCCAACGCTCTCATTGGCCGCTGTGTATGCTTCCTTTGCTGTTACACTGTTTATGCGTCCGCTCGGCTCAGCGCTTTTTGGTTCCTATGCCGATCGCAACGGCAGGAAACGGGCAATGGTTGTAGCCGTGTCGGGGGTAGGGATTTCTACCGCACTGTTTGGAGCATTGCCAACGGTAGAACAAATCGGTGCCGCTGCAGCGATTATATTTATTATTCTTCGTTTAATCCAAGGTGTATTTGTCGGAGGAGTTGTTGCTTCCACTCATACGATTGGTACGGAATCTGTACCAGAGAAATGGCGCGGCTTGATGTCCGGTCTTGTCGGCGGGGGAGGCGCTGCTCTTGGTGCATTGCTGGCTTCCATTGTATATTTCGTCTTATCCAGCATTTTTCCGGGACCGGAATTCAGCGAGTGGGGCTGGCGCTTCATGTTCTTTACCGGCATATTGAGCTCTGTGCTCGGATTGTTCGTATTCAAAAAGCTTGAGGAGTCTCCTTTCTGGGTGCAGCACAAGAAGGTGCAAGAAACGAAACCGGAAAACGAACAGTCACCGGTGAAAATCGTATTCACCAAATACTTGTCGGTTTTATTGATTAATTTAATGATTGTGATCGGCGGCGGATCAGCATATTACTTAACCTGCGGGTATCTGCCTACGTTTTTAAAAGTAATTAATAATATCCCGCAGACGGTATCATCTATGATTCTTATTGTAAGCAGTATTTCTGCTATGATTGCTGCTATTGCTCTCGGGCATTTGAGCACCATTATTGGTAGAAAGAAAACATTCATTTTACTAGGTATTGTGAATCTGATTGCTCTCCCGTATTTGTATACAGAACTGGCAGATGCACAAGATATGACATCGATTACGCTCTATGCAATGGGACTGGCATTTTTAGGGAATGCTTCATATGCTCCGGTGCTGATCTTTTTAAATGAACGTTTCCCAACGACCATTCGTTCAACAGGTACCGGACTGTCCTGGAATATGGGCTTTGCCGTAGGTGGGATGATGCCAACTTTCGTAACAATGGCCAGCAGCCAAACGTCGGATATTCCATTATCATTGACGTATTTCTCTATAGCTCTCTTCCTCTTGTATCTGTTGGGAAGCTTTATCATTCCGGAAACAAAAGGAAATTTTAAGTAATCAGCTAAATGGATCACACTCCATAAGTTTAGACAACAGATTTATCCTTACAAATTTGCAATAGAATGATAACGTTTTCAGGAGGCGGTACAGAACTTTGTAAAGTCAAGGAGCTTCGACGCTACATTTGTCAAGTATTGCATCAAGGTGTTAGATTTGTATCGCAACCAATCGTTTTTTTTGTCAATCGCAATGAAATTTGGCGAACCGCCTAGTGCGGGCCAGCATGCCAGGCGATGTGAGAGGTTGAGGGGGCAGTCATCCACCTTCTTTTCTAGTAAGATCTTTAAGCGGAAACGTTTCTAGTTCCAGTTTCATTCAAATGAATTCTTTAGACGAATAGACGAATAATAGTAAATTGTAAATCGCTTGCTCCAAGTATTTTATCCGTATAATGCTTGGTTGGCATAGTTAGGCTTACCTGCTTCCATTTGATTTTTATCAACTTTTTCAGCATGGATGGGTGGCAGTCTGTATTGAATCTTTTGATTGATATTGGGATGAAAGCGGATACAAAATGGAGTAAGAAATAAATTACCTTGAGAAGTATGTCAATTATAAAGAGTAATGCACATATATTAAACTGCGGCCTTTTCTCGATATTCAACCGAGGAAAGGCTGTTCAGTTTTCTTGGAAATGACTGTGAATATACTCTTCAATCTCCTGATAAGCCTGTTCGATCATTTTTAGACACACTAAATACAATTTCTCTGTTTTTAGATGGGAGAAGAAACAATCGACACATGCATGATCATGGCAATTTCTTCTTTGGGAATGGTTTCCTTAATTTTTGATCAATTGTGCAATCAGAGAATTGCTTTTGATTCCAAATGTTCGCGGAGCTGCCGTATAAGAAGAGCCTTCTTCCAATTTCAAACGAACCACTTCCCGTTTCAGCTCTTCGGAATAGATGTTAAAAGTTTGTCCTTTTTTCGCTGTTTACTTGTAGGAAATGATACCAAAAAATGTCAAGAAGGGGGATATAGGTGATTAGCGTGATTTTTGCCACAATACGTTTGATAGTCATCCTAGTTTTATTTTTATTTATAAGGGTATTTGTCAGTAAACAACTTTTCATAAGTTCCTGTTTATTTACTGGTATCCAGATTTCAGAATAAAAATCAGGGCTGAAGGGATCTTCGTCTGTATATACTTCTAATGCTGGTTTGCCTGCATGTTCATAACCACTGGATGGAAGCCATTCTGAAAAAATTTGGTTCCATGCTTTTTGCATAGAATCTGGCATCGGCCCGTGAACTTCAAATACAACCCATTTAGATGCGGGCACTTCAAATTTCAATAATCCGTCAGGTGTGTCGCCATCATATTCTGTGGCTACCCAATAATCCATTACTTGCTTCGATTGGGTACCGCTATTAGTGTTTAATGCAAAATAAAAGTAGCGCATTATGCAAGATAAAAGTTTAGCAGTTTGCAAAATAAAAAATCATTGTCAGCCCCCCTCTCCCACCACTAACCTTCTAATTGGACAAAAAGTACAGTTAGAAGGGGAAGAAAGGATGCTTACAATGATTCAACAACATCATATCAAATATTTGTATGAATATAAAGGGATGTCCCTGCGAGCCATTGCCAAAGAGACGGGACATAGCTTTCAAACAATCAAAAAATATGCCAATAAAGAAGATGGCAATCCACTTCCAACTCCAAGGAAGCCAAAACAGTCAAAGTTAGATCCATATAAAGCACAGATTGATGAGTGGTTAGAGGAAGACCGAAAGGTGCCTCGAAAACAAAGGCATACAGGAACTAGGGGATATCGTGAGTCAGTCAAGACTTTGTGGAGAACATTTTTTCGGTTCACTACGGGCGTTGTCAATCACTAGTTAGCGAACCATTTTCAGGAATTGATATCGTAAGCGCTTTCGGACTCTCATCCCTCATCTTGAGGTGATGATATTGTATTCCATTTTTTTACACCCAACCAAAATCCCGAAGCGCCGACAACGCTTGATGGATCGGTGTCCCGGATGACCGCTGCAGACACGGTAGATTCTGACGCACCACATCTGCCCATAACCGTCCGGCCTTCCGTTTGGCCTGTTCGATCCGCTTGGACTTTGTTGAGGCCGAGGCCGCCGTTCGGGTCTCTTCTTCCTCCACCAACTGCCCATTTCTCCGCCAAATCCCGTCGATTCGGGCCGCCATCGCCCTCAGAAACGCCCGAAGCCCTTGGTCTTTCCAGCTGCGGCGGGATTTCACCCGATGCGCAAACCGGCTCATCACGCTCTCGGCGTGGCCCATCGGACGCATGCCGGTCGTCTCCACCCCTTGCTCCGACAGCCACTCCCGATAGTCCCGGATGCATCCCGGCATCGACTCGATCCGGCGGATCATGGCAGCCATCTGCTTCTCTTTCGCTTCGTCCTCCAACGTGCCGACCGCGCTGTTCAGCTCCACGAGAAGCCCCTCTTCGTCTTGTTTCGCCAGCTTCTTCCGCACCTCCCGCCAACGCGGATGGCCGGACAGACACTGACGCAGCTCCCGCGCCACATGAAATCGATCCAGCTGAAAGCACGCCCGCTTCCCAAAATACTCCCGGCAGGCCGTGATCCACGACGCCGCGTCGCCGTTGATGATCAACAGGTCCCGGCACGGATCATAGGCATATTCGTTCATCAGCCACTCTTCGAACCGTTCCCACACGTCTCCCTCCCCTTCATGGAGGTAGTGGCGCCGGTTCACGAGCTCGAGCTGCGAACCGTTTCGTTTCCATCCCTCGTGAACCGCCAGGATTTTCTCTTCTTTCGCCCGTTTCCCTTTCCCCTGGCGGGAAATAAACAGTCCATCCGCCTCCACAAACAGCACCCGGCCGTGCCGTTGGGAAACAGGGCGGTGCAGCGAGACAGGGGCCTCCAGCACCAGTTGGCGAATCGCCTCGTGGCTCATGACCGCATACCCCACGATCGACTCCAACGTACGGGCCGCTTTGCGGTAGGAAGAGCACTCTACGGCCAACTCGACCGCCGTTTCCTCGAGGCAAGGACTGATCGATCGGGCCCCATCAAAGCCTAATTCGGCATCCAGCAAGAAGGTATAGTTCCCCGTTTGCCGGTCATAGTAGTAGTTCCGTCGAAACGTCACTTCTCCAAACAGCGTTTGGATCGTAGTCGGCCGTTTGTCTTTCAGCTGATACCGGCGCTTGTCCCGCGCTTCCGCCAGTTGTTGATCAATCTCCTCCAAAAGGGCCGCCAACAAGACAGCGAACACCTTTTGAAGAGTTCTGACTAATTGTTCCTCCAGCTCTTTTAATAAAGGCCATTCTGTGGTAAGATGTTTCATGGACTCTCTCCCTCCTGTTTTCGGTTGATGTTGACAATCACCATCATAGCAGGGAGAGAGTCCTTTTTGCATGACATTTGCTTTTTTCTACCGCGCTTCGCTTGGTGGCCCCGACGAGCGTCGCGAACAAAAGTTCGCAACCCTCGTCGGGGATCATTTCGGAATGTCACCCACAAATATTTTACTCACACGCTTCGAAGACCCGGAAAAGGAGGATAAGGCGAACGTCATTCATCGGCCGAACGATCGTCTGAACGGGTACCGACCGATTGAGTTTATCCAACAGACGAATCCGATTGTCATCATCGATGAACCGCAAAGCGTCGATACGACGCCGAAGTCGAAGGAGGCGATCGCGTCGCTCAACCCGCTTTGCACGCTGCGCTACTCAGCGACGCATGTGGATAAATACAATATGATATATCGCCTCGATGCGGTCGATGCGTACAATCAAAAGCTTGTGAAAAAAATTGAGGTCATGTCTGTCCGCTCTGAGCCGTCGTTCAATGTGCCGTACATCAAGCTCGTTGAGGTGAAAGAGCGAAAAGCGAAAATTGAGCTCGATGTCGAATCGCGCGGGAAGATCAAACGGACGACGAAAACGGTCAAATACGGCGATGACTTGTATGACGTTTCGGGGGAGCGCGAACTGTACCGCGGCTATATCGTCGAGCAAATCGATTGGACGGAAGGAAATGAAGCGGTTGAAATCAACGGCTACCGACTCGGGGTGGGCGACGCGATTGGAGATGTCGATGACGATGCCATCAAGCGGTATCAAATCCGCAAAACGATTGAAGAACATTTAAATAAAGAATTGTGGCTTCGCCCGCGCGGGATTAAAGTATTAAGTCTGTTCTTCATCGACAAAGTCGCTCATTACCGTGATTATGATCAAAACGGCAATCCAATCAAAGGAAAATATGCGGCGATGTTTGAGGAAGAGTATCGGAACTTAATGCAAAAGCCGAAATACCGTCCCCTCTGGGAAGATCCGGGCATTGACCAAGATATCGAGAAGGTGCATAACGGATATTTTGCCCAAGATAAAAGAGGACGGTTGAAAGATACAAAAGGAAATACAGAGGCGGATACGGACGTATACAACCTTATTATGAGAGACAAAGAACGGCTGCTCAGCCTCGATGAGCCGCTCCGCTTCATTTTCTCTCATTCCGCACTCCGTGAAGGATGGGACAACCCGAACGTCTTCCAAATTTGCACGTTGAAAGACTCGTCCGGCACCTATGTATCGAGGCGCCAGGAAATCGGGCGCGGATTGCGGCTGGCTGTCGATCAAAACGGAGAGCGGGTGCATGACGATCATGTCAACATATTAACGGTGATGGCGAATGAGTCGTATGAAGAATTCGTCGCTACGTTGCAAAAAGAGATTGAAGAGGATACAGGCATTCGGTTCGGCAAAATTGAAAAGCATGTCTTTGCGAAACTCGTCTATTTGGACGAGGCGACGGACGAGCCGGTGCAAATGGGTTATGATTTATCATTGAAGCTGTATGAGGAATTAAAACAAAACGGCTATATTGACAAACAGGGCAAAGCAACGGAAAAGCTCAAGCAGGCCATTGAAGACTACGACCTCCGTTTAGGCGACGAATTCCAGCCGTGGCGGTCGTCCATCGTGAAAGAGATCAAACGGCACTTGCAAGCATTGCCGATCAAAGATGGGACGAAAAAGAAAAAAGTCAATGTCAATATGGCGGTTCTCAATCAAGAAGAGTTTCGGCAATTGTGGGACAAAATCAAATACAAAACCGTCTATTCGGTCGATTTTGACAGCGAACAGCTCATTGACTTGTGCATCGCCGCCATTCAGGAAATGAAGCCCATTGAAAAAATCCGCATTGTCAGCCGGAAAGGACGGGTGGAAATTGATCATGTGACAGGCGTACAGGCTCAGGTGGTCAGCGAAAAAGTGGAGGATTACGTGAGCTTGCACCATACGCTTCCGGATGTCATCACCGAGCTGCAAAACCGGACGAATTTAACGCGGAAGACGATCGTGCGCATTTTGACCGGCTGCAAACGGCTCGATGATTTCAAAAACAATCCGCAAAAGTTTATTGAAGAAGTGGCGAACATCATCCAGCGCCAAATGAGGCTGTTGCTGAAAGATGGCGTGAAATATTACAAAATTGGTGATGATGCGTATTACGCGGTCGAACTGTTCCAAAACGAAGAGCTGCTCGCCTATTTGAACGACAACGCCATCCCGAGCGAAAAATCGCCGTTTGACCATATCCTTTACGATTCCGATGTGGAAGAGCGGTTCGCCAAACGTTTTGAACACGATGAGAACGTAAAAGTGTACGTCAAACTGCCGAGTTGGTTTAAAATTGACACACCGATCGGCTCCTACAATCCCGACTGGGCGCTTGTCATCGAAAAGGATGGAGAGGAAAAACTGTACTTCGTCCTCGAGACGAAAGGACAGGAATGGGAGGACGAACTGCGTCCCGGTGAAGCAGCGAAAATTGCCTTCGCCCGCAAACACTTCCAAGCCATCGGAACAGACGTGGAATTCATCGGACCGGAGAATGATGTCGAGCGGTTTATGTTACGAGCCTTAAGCCGTTGAAGGTGGGGACAAAACAGAAGCCAAGCGGGCTTCTGCTTTGTCTTAGCATCACATTATGAATTGACCCGGTTGAATGCAAAATCTTTGAGACATCCAAGAGCACATTCCCGAGCAGCAACAGGGCGCTAGTGTATTGCACACTTAGAGAAATAGGAGTTGATAAAAAATGAGCTTCAAAGCGGAAGCGTTGCGAGTTTTCATCGCTTCGCCATCGGAGGCAGAAAAGGGAGCGGCACCGCACCGCTCTTTTTGTATTTTTTGGTCGGTCGACAAAGTTCGACGGCAATGTTTTACAAAAGTTGATACAATCAAATCAATCGAATCTTTTTATCTATGACAAAGGGAGGGGACACGGATGGCGACGATTCGCAAAGCGGATTATTACTATGGAGCGCTTCTTTCCGCGCTGGTCAACGGCGGGTTGGCGCCGGCGCTGTTTGAAAAGGAAAATGACAACCGACAAATTTATGAAGTCACGACGAATAAAGCGAGCTATATTATGTACACGAAATACAACACGAATCCATCCGGCTCCAAAGATTTCACTTGGTCGTTTGTATTCAGCGATCATGAGATTGCTGAAATTAACAAGATTGATCTCGAACACAGCCAGGAAAAAGAAATCGTGTTTGCATTTGTCTGCGCACAGAAACAGCCGAGTGACTCCAATCAAGTGATTGCCATCGTCCGTTGGAATGAGTTTCTCGAGTGTGTCGACCTGCAAAGACAACAAGTGCGGGGAACTCCGCGGCTTTCCATAAAAGCGGTGAAAGGCTCTCCCAAGCTTCGCCTCTACGGCAGCAAGCGCGCAGATGTATTGGATGGAAAAGATCATACGATCAAAATTGAACGAAATCGATTAAACAGTTTGTAATTAGGTGAAGAACACCGATGGATGGGCTTATGTTATACGGTTTGTTCGTTTTGGCACATCTTAAATGTAGTGCCTATAGCGGTGAGCTATAGGCTCATTGTTTCGGCTCCTGTTTTTAGAAGAATGGCTGCTTCACGGAGCGATTTCTTTTTGCCAAAAGGAGGAACCTGGATGTCAAAATGGTGGATGATCCGCGCGGGCGACCGCAATGAACTGATTCCGCTTTGGCTGGAAAAGGGCATTGCATCGATCGGTTGGGCGAGATTGGGCGATCCGAAGCGCTTTCGGTCGAAAGAACAGCTGCAGCGAAAGGCGGATGAAGTGTTTGCCGAGTCAAAACCAAAATCGAGAACGAGTTGGGTGAATCAAGTATGGCGGTTTGCCCATGAAATCAAAAAGGGCGATCGAGTGATCACATATTCAAAAGAGAAAAGGGAGTATATTGTTGGAACCGTGACAGAAGAGCATCGTTACGATCCCTCCATCGGGCATCCCTATTATCCGAACATCATCCGGGTAAAATGGGAAAATGCGACAGTTCCAAGGGATTCGCTGTCAGACGGAGCGAAGAACAGTTTAGGTTCGACGCTGACGGTGTTTCGAGTGGACGAATGGGGCGATGAAATCGAGCAGCGTTTACACAGTGAACCATTCTCAAAACCTCAACATGAAGAGGGGGAAACGGAAGAAATCGTTGAAGACCTTGTTGGAAAAGCGTTGATGATGATCCAAGACAAAGTGGACAAGCTTGATCCGTGGCAAATGCAAGATTTAGTGGCGGGCTTGCTTCAAGCAATGGGGTACAATGTGCAAGTGAGTCCGAAAGGCCCTGACGGCGGTGTGGATGTGCTCGCCTATAAGGACGCGTTTGGCTTTGAAAAACCCATAATTAAGGTGCAAGTGAAGCATCGCAAAAGCGCCGCCTCGGCTTCGGAAATCCAGCAGCTTCTCGGAGCCAACCCGATTGATGCCAATTGCCTGTTCGTCTCCACAGGTGGTTTTACTTCCCACGCAGAGGCAGTCGCCAAACATAATTCTGTGAAACTGATTGATTTGGAAGAGCTGGTCAACTTGATTGTCCATTGGTATGAGAACATGCCCAGCGATGCGAGAGCGCTGCTTCCGTTGCAGAAAATGTATGTGCCTGAATAAAAGCCGTTTGGGGCCGATTTCCTAGTTGCTCGAGGTTTTCCCGATTAAGCGAGTTGATGTTTGTTTAGCCTTTATGCCAAGGCAGGGATTTCGCCGTATTGGCTTGGATGGAACACACAAGCGAAAAACGGAGAGCTTTCCCCAGCTCTCCATTTTTTCGTACATGCAGGATTTCGGCCTTATGTTCACGAATGATATCCCTTATTGTTGGTTTCCTCCGTGAGGAACCGTCCTTTCCACGATGGGAACGATTCCGCCAAGGATGTTGATGATGACAAACGGCCAACCGTTCGTTGTGCGGATGGCGCTCGTCGAGGACGCTGATCCAGTTGCGTGTGTTTGCAAGGGCGGTGGACGGAGAAGGTCGTCATGCCTGCGATCAGGGAAGCAGCGGTTCAAGGCTGCGGCGAATCCCATCGCTTCGCGTTGCCGTGCAGACGGGGCGCCTCGTAAAAATGCGGGGGCAATGGCGGTGTGTGGTGATAAAGATGACATTTCTATGAGGGATGAGTGGTGTCAATCGTCGCCTATACGTTCTATTCCATTGCGTCGGAACGAAGCGGGATTCGGCTGATGGATGCGGATTGGAGCGATCGATGGGGATGGATCGTCGTGCAAAGAAGCCGTCGGCGGTTGAATTGCCGGGAACGAAAAGCGAACTTTGGAGAGATCGGGGGTGGAGCTCTCTATTTTGTTTGTCTATCAGCTATTGAATTTTTAGGCGCAGATGGATAGAATGAAAAAGGAGAGCCATATGGCCCCGTAGCTCAGTGGATAGAGCGTCGGTTTCCTAAACCGTGCGTCGGAGGTTCGAATCCTCTCGGGGCCGTTCCAATGATCCGACTAGTTCGGATGAAAATTCGTAAACTCCTTGATACGACTGCGTTTGCAGTCGTTTTTCATTTTTTGGGAATCCGATGGGGTGAATATCATTCTTATTGAGGCAAGGAATGTAGAGTGGCGCTCACGTTGAGTTCAATCCAATGCATGTGGAAAAGACATGAAAATATATACAGTACATACAGTGGCATCGAACGATATTGAAGCGGGGGGCAAACATGACATTATTTGAAGAGTGTGTTTATGCAATAGGCCATGAGAACTTGAGGATGTTAACGAGCGGGGAAACCGAAACATATTTTGATTATTTGTGCACATGATTCCCGATCTTGCCTTGGGGGAGAATCGATTGGGAAAAGGTATCGGAAAAGAAACACATAAAGCATGCATCGGAAGTAGTTGATTGGCTGCGGCAAAGGGGAATTGATCATTACGATGTGATTGTGCTATGGAATTATTCTGATAACCCTGGCATCCAGACGACATTAGAGAGAGTTCTGCATGCTATTGATGATGTGGTGGCAGTGGGGTCAGACACTTTTATTCTTTGCCAACATGGAGAGTATGCAATCGAATGTTTTCATGATGGTGTTGTGACGATCGGTGTTCCTGAAAAGAAGAGGCATTTTCATGCTGGAGAGGAGGGGGAGTCAAATGATCATTGCCAACAACTATAAAGAAATCAAAGACCATTTTGACTTCACAGATAGCATTATAACGGATATCAAGTGGAACAATCCGTTAGATTTGTCTATCACAATCGACTATTATTGGGATGTACAGGAGAATAGAGAGGAAAATAGAACATTCGTGTTGCATTTTACGGATTGCTTGGCTGTAGAGTACAAAATGTGGAAGGAAGTCATAGGAATGTCGAGGGAGGAGCTCCATTTTGACAGCTTGTTTACCATGATTCGCTTTGAACATGCAGCAGCAGATTCAAGCGGATTTCAGCATTTTCATATCTATACTTTTGATTATAAAGAGCCGTTGCTGCAAATTATTTGCAAGCAGGTTCAATTGGAAGAAGTATAGATGGTTGTTTGTGGTGGATTTGAATGATTCAAGATGGTCCGAGCAATCGCGATTGGTTGTCTTTGTCCTCCTGAAAGCTTAACTCCTCGTTCCTCGACTTCTGTTTCATTATCATCCGGTAAAGGTTGAATGAACGCTGTTTTGGCAGGATGCATCCACGTTTGCTTCCCGCATCGTTTCGATCCCCGTCTTCAGCTATGATGCCCCGCGTGAGGGAGTGACCTTGTTTTCTATGGAGTTTCCCTTTGGCAACGTGCTGCAGTTTCATTTTTTCTCAGGTGGAATGCAGGCTAGTCCATAACATTGTGCAAAAAGGAATGACATATAGAAGAGATTGCACAGGTGGTGGTATCCCCGAGGAAGAGGTTCGGATATGGCTTGAAGAGTAGGAAGAAAATGACCGTCTGGTGTCAGTGAATTCCCGGTGCCAACATTGGGCCGGTGATGGCGTTCAGTTGCTCATAAAGATCTTCGTTTTCCCTCTCGTAAGGTGCGAAATGTGAGGTTTAGGTAAGTTGGAAGATGAAATTTGCTCAAGGGCAGATGCCGGGGGACAGTGGTGATATACAGAGGAATGCAGCTTGATTTTGGTTGAAATTGCATGCACAACAACTGTTGACTTCAGATGATGAAAGTAGTATTATATAAAACGTCGCTTCGGTGGTAGACAAGAAGCGGCCTAAATGCATTCAACAAAGAACGAAAACGCAAATGAAAACGCAAAAGTTAAAAAATGCTTATTGACAAAATATGATTTTTTGATATAATTAAATTCGCCAGGTTGTTCAAGATAGTAATTAAGAAACTTGGCGATCGTCGGATGTAATCATTATATTAATAAAGATTAATAAAGAAATTGAATTGCAAACGCGAGCGAATTCAGAAAAGCTGAATTCCTCAAGATTATGGAAAGAAGTTGCTTGTTCCTTGAAAACTGAACGAAACGAAGCGCGACGAAAAGCGGAGGTCCGCATGGGCCGAAGCAAAAGCCAATCAACTTTCTTTGGAGAGTTTGATCCTGGCTCAGGACGAACGCTGGCGGCGTGCCTAATACATGCAAGTCGAGCGGACCGAACGAGGGCTTGCTCTTGTTTGGTCAGCGGCGGACGGGTGAGTAACACGTGGGCAACCTGCCCGCAAGACCGGGATAACTCCGGGAAACCGGAGCTAATACCGGATAACACCGAAGACCGCATGGTCTTCGGTTGAAAGGCGGCCTTTGGGCTGTCACTTGCGGATGGGCCCGCGGCGCATTAGCTAGTTGGTGAGGTAACGGCTCACCAAGGCGACGATGCGTAGCCGGCCTGAGAGGGTGACCGGCCACACTGGGACTGAGACACGGCCCAGACTCCTACGGGAGGCAGCAGTAGGGAATCTTCCGCAATGGGCGAAAGCCTGACGGAGCGACGCCGCGTGAGCGAAGAAGGCCTTCGGGTCGTAAAGCTCTGTTGTGAGGGACGAAGGAGCGCCGTTCGAAGAGGGCGGCGCGGTGACGGTACCTCACGAGAAAGCCCCGGCTAACTACGTGCCAGCAGCCGCGGTAATACGTAGGGGGCGAGCGTTGTCCGGAATTATTGGGCGTAAAGCGCGCGCAGGCGGTCCCTTAAGTCTGATGTGAAAGCCCACGGCTCAACCGTGGAGGGTCATTGGAAACTGGGGGACTTGAGTGCAGGAGAGGAGAGCGGAATTCCACGTGTAGCGGTGAAATGCGTAGAGATGTGGAGGAACACCAGTGGCGAAGGCGGCTCTCTGGCCTGCAACTGACGCTGAGGCGCGAAAGCGTGGGGAGCAAACAGGATTAGATACCCTGGTAGTCCACGCCGTAAACG
>NC_020210.1:1370000-2252500 GCF_000336445.1 Geobacillus sp. GHH01
CACCTCCTTCCCGTTTGAGCGATGGGGGGACGCAGGAGGATAGGGCGAGCAGGCGGCTGGAAGAGCCTGTCCAAGCCGCAAGGCTGATCCGTAGGCAAATCCGCGGATTGTAAGGCCAAGCGGTGATGGCGACGGAGTCATCCGGAAGTCCCCGATTTCACACTGCCAAGAAAAGCCTCTAGCGAGGGAAGAGGTGCCCGTACCGCAAACCGACACAGGTAGGCGAGGAGAGAATCCTAAGGCGCGCGGGAGAACTCTCGTTAAGGAACTCGGCAAAATGACCCCGTAACTTCGGGAGAAGGGGTGCTCGTTTGGGTGAAGAGCCCGAACGAGCCGCAGTGAAAAGGCCCAAGCGACTGTTTATCAAAAACACAGGTCTCTGCGAAGCCGAAAGGCGACGTATAGGGGCTGACACCTGCCCGGTGCTGGAAGGTTAAGGGGAGCGCTTAGCGGAAGCGAAGGTGCGAACCGAAGCCCCAGTAAACGGCGGCCGTAACTATAACGGTCCTAAGGTAGCGAAATTCCTTGTCGGGTAAGTTCCGACCCGCACGAAAGGTGTAACGACTTGGGCGCTGTCTCAACGAGAGACCCGGTGAAATTATACTACCTGTGAAGATGCAGGTTACCCGCGACAGGACGGAAAGACCCCGTGGAGCTTTACTGCAGCCTGATATGGAATTTTGGTATCGCTTGTACAGGATAGGTGGGAGCCTGGGAAGCCGGAGCGCCAGCTTCGGTGGAGGCGGCGGTGGGATACCACCCTGGCGGTATTGAAATTCTAACCCGCACCCCTTAACGGGGTGGGAGACAGTGTCAGGCGGGCAGTTTGACTGGGGCGGTCGCCTCCCAAAAGGTAACGGAGGCGCCCAAAGGTTCCCTCAGAATGGTTGGAAATCATTCGGAGAGTGCAAAGGCACAAGGGAGCTTGACTGCGAGACGGACAGGTCGAGCAGGGACGAAAGTCGGGCTTAGTGATCCGGTGGTTCCGCATGGAAGGGCCATCGCTCAACGGATAAAAGCTACCCCGGGGATAACAGGCTGATCTCCCCCAAGAGTCCACATCGACGGGGAGGTTTGGCACCTCGATGTCGGCTCATCGCATCCTGGGGCTGTAGTCGGTCCCAAGGGTTGGGCTGTTCGCCCATTAAAGCGGTACGCGAGCTGGGTTCAGAACGTCGTGAGACAGTTCGGTCCCTATCCGTCGCGGGCGCAGGAAATTTGAGAGGAGCTGTCCTTAGTACGAGAGGACCGGGATGGACGCACCGCTGGTGTACCAGTTGTCCCGCCAGGGGCACCGCTGGGTAGCTATGTGCGGACGGGATAAGCGCTGAAAGCATCTAAGCGTGAAGCCCCCCTCAAGATGAGATTTCCCACCGCGTCAGGCGGGTAAGATCCCTCGAAGATGACGAGGTCGATAGGTCCGAGGTGGAAGCGTGGCGACACGTGGAGCTGACGGATACTAATCGATCGAGGGCTTAACCTAGAAAAGTGGAAGCGCCGCGATTAGCTCTCGAAGCCAAATGTTCTTCACCCGCAGGGGTGCTTGCACCCCGAGGGGGAAGGTTATTTGGCAGAAGAGAGCTAGGCGCTGGAACTGGACAAAGAAAAGCGCAGGCGAGCGGTTCGCCGCGGCTTCTTCCCAAAACGGTTATCTAGTTTTCAGGGAACGAATTCCTGACAACCTCATATGGCCTAGTGGTGATAGCGGAGGGGAAACACCCGTTCCCATCCCGAACACGGAAGTTAAGCCCTCCAGCGCCGATGGTAGTTGGGGCCAGCGCCCCTGCAAGAGTAGGTCGCTGCTAGGCAAAGAACAAGCAGCCAGTTGTGCGTAATGCATAATTGGCTGCTTTTGTTTTTGTTGACCAAGTTTCTGGAAGCCTCCCGTTCTTAATAAGGTGGATGGATCACGATCCGCTTTTTTCAGAACTCCTATTTGCCCTTGGAAATGTTCACTCGTTCAATCTTTCTTTTTCGCCCTTCTCCTTGCGCATCATGCTGAATGACAATGTTAGTAGTGGAATATCTTTAAAGAGAATGCAAAATTTTTTTGAAGTACATATAATGTCCAAGTGGAGATGGTAATATATTGTTGGGGATTCATAATGGGACCATTTTAGGAGTATTATAGTAATTTGGGCTGATCGGCGTTTCGACAGTACAATGGGGGGATGAGCGTGGATGATCAGCACCCAAAGTCATTGCGGGTTCTATCCATTTATGAGAGGCTTCGCAAAGGGGAGGCGATTTCAAAAAAGAGGGAGGCGGAACGGTTTAGCGTCAACGAAAAAACCATTCAGCGTGATCTCGATGAGTTGCGTGCGTACATTGCCGAGATGTTCCAAGGTTTAATGGAATTGGAGTATGATCGGAAGAAAAATGGTTATGTGCTGAAGAAGGACGAAGAAGGATGGTTGACAAACAAAGAAATTTTGGTTGTCTCTAAAATACTGCTGGAAAGTCGTTCGCTGCCAAAGGAAGAGATGGATCGAATATTGAAAAAACTCATTTTTCAATCCCATCCGCAAAATCAACGGTTTATTCAGGAAGTGATCCAAAATGAACGTTTTCACTATGTTCCTTTGCAGCATAACCAACCGCTTATTGAAATCATTTGGGAGTTAAGCAGCGCTGTACATACGAAACGCATTGTTTTAATCGACTACAAAAAGGAAGGGAGCGATGCCCCCGTTGCCCGGAAAGTCAAACCGGTAGGCATTATTTTTTCCGACTATTACTTTTACTTGATTGCCTTTCCGGAAGATTATGATTTTGACTTTCCAACGATTTATCGCATTGACCGTATTGTCCGCTATACGATAACTGACGAACATTTTCACTATGATTACAAAAATCGTTTTGAAGAGGGGGAGTTTCGGAAACGGGTGCAATTTATGCATGCTGGGGAATTGACAAAAATCACCTTTCGCTTTTGGGGTTCGTCTTTGCAGGCGATTTTGGACCGTCTTCCTACCGCGAAAGTTATAGGGAAAGATGGAGATGCTTTTGTCATTGAGGCTGAAGTATACGGGCGCGGTATCAAAATGTGGCTGCTAAGCCAGGCGCAATATTTGGAGGTGATCAAGCCAAAAGAGTTTCGCGAAGAGATGAAAAGAACGATTGAAGAGATGCTGGGGAATTATCGGCAAGAATACGTTTGACGAATTCATGCTAGGGGATGAGCCGCTAGTCTTGCAGGTGAAACGATGTAGGCAAATGATTTTTCTATAATAATGTAAACGCCTTGTTGACTTTCATACAGACAGCGACAACACGTTGCCTATGAGCTTTTTTCGTGTGCTAAGAGGATTAGAACTAGAACCACCGATAAATCTCGAACAAAGATCAGTTATTGGGAAGGGGAAAAGATAAAGTATGAAAAAACGCTTATCATTCTTTTTGGCACTAGCATTGTTGTTCTCCACGGCGGCAGGCTGTTCATCGGAATCATCGTCCCCATCTTCCGGTGACAAAAAAGAAAGCCAAAAGCAAGAAACGAAGGCACCGCTATCGAAGGAAGAGTTTGCAAAAATGATTTCCGATCCGGATCAATACAAAGGCTCGAAAGTAGACTTCTATGCGAAAATTTTTGTTGAACCGGAAAGGAGCGATGACGGCGTTTACATTCAGGCGTTCGCCGATCCAAAAAATAGTGAACAGAACGTGATTGTGGTGGCGGATCCGAAAACGGATGTGAAAAATGAGGATATTATTCATGTTGTTGGAACAGTGAGAGAATCATTTGAAGGAGAAAATGCATTAGGTGGAACCGTGACTGCTCCTGTCATTGATGCAGAAAAAGTAGAAAAAACGGACTATATAACAGCGTTTTCAAAGCCTTTGAAAACAATTGAGGTGAACAAAGAAATTAATCAGCATGGCTACATTGTTAAATTAAGCAAAGTTGAGGTTGCCGAGGATGAAACAAGGGCGTATGTGACGATTTCCAATCAAAGCAACGCTAAAATTAACTTCTGGGAGCATAATGCAAAGCTGTTAGTAGGGAATACACAGCATGAAAAAGCGGATAACTTTGAAGCAGGCTATCCAGAAATTCCTTCGGATATTTTGCCGAAAGCAACAGTTGATGCGATTATTCCTTTTCCTGCAATTGACCAGAATGAAAAGACGATTAAACTTTATTTTGAGGGAAGTTCAGAAAACTATGACATTACTATCGAACCGTTTCAATTTGAAGTTAATTTGAACTAAAATGCACTTTTGGAACGTGTTAGTGTAATAAAAATAAAGGGGAAAAGGGGGAGCGGCGCTGCACATTGCGCCGCTCCTTGCGTCTTGTTTAGAGGTTTTGCCCGTCTTTCGGCACGGTTGTTCATTATGATGACGGTTTCTCACGGCTACAGGAATGGGAAGTAGGCTCTGCCGACGGAACAGACGATTTTTCAGCTTCATTTATATAAAGCCGGAAAATGTGCTGATTTTAGGTCCTTCGAAAATGTTTATCAGTTCGTTCCAAGGGCTGCTTCCGGATTTGAATTTAGAGGGCATTCAACAAATGACGTTTCAACAGCTGGCCTTGATGATTTTGCCTTTCTTGCCGAAGGGCCAGCTTGATCGGTCGCATCACTGGTATTTTGAAAGCGTTTTGTTTGATGATGATGAACTAGAGCGAAAACGAATTGAGTTCAAAGGTTCGTTGTCTTTTATGCGGCTGCTTGACTGGTTTGTCGAAGGAATAAAGGAACGATACGAATCGCAGATGCAGCCGGTCATGGTGTTCGATGAGTATTTGCCATAGCAAAGGAATGGAATTTGATGCGGTGATGCTGGCCAACGTGAATGGAGAACATTTTCCTAATGACGATTTGCATGCCCGTCTCCTTTATGTTCTGGTCACCCGCGCCCAGCATGAGTTGAAAATATTTTATCAACATGAACCGTCGCCGCTATTGGAAGGGCTCGTTCAGCCAACAGCCAAATCCGCTTCCAAGTTTGATGACATCTTATGAGAAGGCGGTGCATGCCCATCCCTAAAGTTCAAAATTTCTTCATTTTTTCTCCACAGATGGTGGCGAAATATTCAACTATTTTGTAAAATTAAATATGTAGGTGAGCGTAGGTTTCCACTATTGATACCATAATTGTGGAGTAAAATACTTTATTATATAAGTATATTTTTTTAGTGTGAATAAAAGTGATATACTATAAGTTAAATGTGTTATAATATTTCTTGTCATCTCCCCCAAGCGGCGAGGGGGAGTGCTGAAATCGTTTCGAGCGGTCGCTCACCGTTTTTACAAATATGAGAGGATAGGGATGGTAAACATGGGCAACAAACAAGGAAAATCGGATGTCATCTTAATCGGCGCGGGCATTATGAGCGCGACGTTGGGGACGCTCTTGAAGGAATTGGCGCCCGAGTGGGACATTGTCGTCTTTGAAAGACTGGAAGAGGCAGGAGCGGAAAGCTCCAACGAGTGGAACAACGCCGGGACGGGGCATGCGGCGCTGTGTGAGTTGAACTATACGGTTGAGAAGGCCGATGGGTCGATTGACATCGGCAAAGCGATTAAAATCAATGAGCAGTTTTACGTCTCTTTGCAGTTTTGGGCTTATTTGGTCAACAGTGGTATTCTTCGTGACCCGAAAGATTTCGTCCGTCCGCTGCCGCATATGAGCTTTGTGCAAGGGGAAGACAATGTGGCGTTTTTGAAAAAGCGGCACGAAACGATGGCGGCCAATCCGCTGTTTAAAGGGATGGAGTTCACAGATGATCCGAAGAAGCTGGCCGAATGGGTGCCGCTCATGATGGAAGGACGGGTGGTGGACGAGCCGATCGCGGCGACCCGCATCGAATCGGGGACGGACGTGAACTTCGGGGCGTTGACGCGCCAACTGTTTGAACATTTGAAACGGAAGAACGTGGAGATCCGCTACCGCCATCATGTCGAGGATATCAAACGGACAAGCGACGGCTTATGGGAGCTGAAAGTGCGGAATTTGGACACGGGCGCGGTGGAGCTTCATGCGGCCAAGTTCGTCTTCATCGGGGCCGGGGGAGGCAGCCTCCATCTGTTGCAAAAGTCCGGCATTCCGGAAGGGAAGGGAATCGGCGGCTTCCCGGTGAGCGGGTTGTTTATGGTGTGCAACAATCCCGAGGTCGTCGAGCAGCACCATGCGAAAGTGTACGGCAAAGCGAAAGTCGGCGCGCCGCCGATGTCGGTGCCGCATTTGGACACGCGGTTTATCGACAATCAAAAGATGCTGCTGTTTGGGCCATTTGCCGGGTTTTCGCCGAAGTTTTTGAAAAACGGCTCGATGCTCGACTTGTTCACCTCGATCAAGCCGCATAACGTCTTGACGATCTTGGCGGCGGGCGTGAAAAATATGTCCTTGACCAACTATTTAATCCAGCAAGTGCTGTTGTCGAAAGAACAGCGCATGCAAGAGCTGCGGGAATTCGTCCCGACGGCAAAAAGCGACGAGTGGGACATCGTCGTGGCGGGTCAGCGCGTGCAAGTGATCAAAGACACGGAAGCTGGCGGCAAAGGAACGCTGCAGTTTGGCACGGAAGTCGTCCATGCGGCTGATGGTTCGATCGCGGCGTTGCTCGGCGCGTCGCCAGGGGCATCGACGGCGGTTCATGTCATGCTTGAAGTGATGGAGAAGTGCTTCCCAGAACGGATGAACGAATGGCGGGCGAAAGTGAAAGAGATGATTCCGTCTTACGGCGAGTCGTTGATGAAAAACGAAGCGCTGTTGCGGCAAGTGCAAGCATCCACAGCCGAAGCGCTCGGATTGAACGGCCACTTTGCGATGCAGTTGGCGTAGGCCATAGGTCTTAGCAATGGAAAGGAAAGCCGAGAGCCCGTTGCTTAGAAGGAGCAGCCGCCTGGAAATGAAGGGCGGCTGTTTTTCTATTTCGTTTGCCGCTTGGTGTCGGAATGAAAGGGGCCTTGCCCTGTGGTTTTCAGATGCACGGCGGGGCGCAATCAAGTATACTGGAAAACAAAGACGTGAATGGAATAGCAATGGATCATCGAGGCTTGTTGAGACGATCTTGCGCTGCGGCCGCTGTTATCTTCCATGGAGAAGCAGTTGAAGGGGGTGAGGCTATGACGAGATGGGTGTCCTATTCAGAAAAGCGGCAGTTCTTAACAACGTTTTTGCAGCAGCATCGTTTGAAGCATCCCGATGCCCGATTTGTGCTGCAATACTTGCTTCAACACCCCCATTTGCTTGAGAACGTCCATTTTACGGAAACCGAGCAAAAGCAGGCGCGGTGGCTGATCATTTCGACTGCGATGGCGGAAGAGGAAGGGCTCGTCTTTTATCGGCGCGGTCAAAAAAGCACGAGCCTTGCCTCGATTATGGGCGATTTGGCGCTGCATCCGAACGAGACGCTCTATTTGACGCTCCATTTTCCAGGAAAGGCAAGGAATTTTTCGTACCTTCGGCTTATTGATCACCAAGCGTTTGAAAATGTCAGGCGGCACGAGCGGCATGAGAAAATGGCGAAGGCGGCCGAGCAAGTGTTGGATGAGGCGCTGAAACGTCATGAACTATCGGTGTTGAAAATGCAAATTGACCAGGCGCTTGACCGAAAAGATATGGCGTTGTTTCAACAGCTGACGGAACAGTTGAAAAAATACGAAGGACAAAACAGCTAAACGGGCTGCGGGCCTGCATGGGGCAAGCCCGCAGCCGGCGCTGGCCGCTGAACGCGGCAGTTGGGCATCGGGTGGGAGTGCTAGTGTTGCACCGTGAGGCAGCGTCAGGAAGGCGGGATGATGGCCTCGGCGACGTTGTAGTCGAACGAATCAAGTTCAGTCGGGCGGCCGAGCACAAGCTTGGCAAGTTCTGCGCCTAAATATGGCCCGACGGTGAGCCCGGAAGAGCCAAGGCCGTTGGCTGCGTAAAGGCCGGTAAAACCGGGAAGAGCCCCGAAGACAGGGAGAAATCCAGGCGTGCGCGGGCGGAACCCGACCCGTGTTTCCACGTAGGTGCACGCCGACAGCCCTGGCGCGACGGCGAGCGCTTTGTCCAGTATTTCGTGGATGCCGCCGGCGGTGGCGCGGACATCCATCCCCGCTTCATCTTCATGGGTCGTTCCGATGATGATTCGCCCTCCAGGGAAGGCGAGCATATACTGATTGTTCGGGGGCATGACGACCGGCCATCGGTCGGTCTCGCCTGCCAACCATTCGAGATGAACGATTTGTCCTTTTTGCGGGCTGACGGCAAACCGAACGCCCAACGGTTCGAGCAGTTCGCCAGCCCATGCGCCGGCTGTGACGATGACCGCTTCGGCCGTGTATTTCGCTCCATTGACTTTCGCGCCGATGACGCGGGAGCCTTCAAACAGGATCTGGGCGTTTCCGCGGATGTAGGCGGCGCCAAGCTTTTGGGCCGCGTTTGTGAGGGCGTCCCGCACCGACCGGCCGTTCACACGGGCGGCGCCGCTCACATATAGGGCATGATGCTCACCGCCAAGCGGCGGAAACAGCTCCTTCGCCTCATGGGGATGAAGCCGCACGATCTCTCCCATTTCCGGCGCGTCTTCGCGCCGTTTGCGAGCGCGCTCCTCCATTTGTTTCAGTTTCTGTTCGTCCGTGTGCAGCCATAGGGCGCCGACGCGCGCATAACCGGTGTCCGTTTCCCCGAGCGCTTGCAGTTCTTCGATGAGGGAGGGGTAAAACTTCGCTCCGTTTTTGGCCAATCGGTACCATTTTTGGTTGCGGCGCTGCGACAGCCAAGGGCAGACAATCCCCGCCGCCGCACCGGTCGCCTGCCCTTTGTCGCCGCGGTCGATGATGATCACGTTTGCGCCTTCCTTGGCCAAATGGTAAGCGGTCGAGGCCCCTAAAATGCCGGCTCCGACGATGATGTACTTCATTCATGAACACCTTTTCCTTTTTTCTACTAGCATACCATAGACGGCGCCAATCGGGAACCGGTGTGGGCCGGCCCGAAAGCCGGCAGGCGTCAAAAAGGCGCCCGCGTCAAACGGTGTTCGGCATATTTTTTCCGTAAAAGATCTCATCCATTTCCCTTCTCAGCTTGGCGGTTGTTTCATTCGCTTCTTGTTCGCTCAAATCCTCTTTTGCATAGCCAAACAAGTAGTTGTCCAAGTCAAACTGTTTCAACTTGCATTTTGTGTGAAAAATATTCTCTTGGTAAATGTTTACGTCGATCATATCGTACTTTTCGCGAATGTGCTCCGGGATATAATCTTGAATCGACGTAATGTCATGGTCGATAAACAGCTTGTATCCGTGAATGTCGCGCGTAAATCCGCGCACGCGGTAGTCGATGATCATAATGTCGGCGTCAAATGAATGAATCAAATAGTCGAGCGCTTTGAGCGGCGAAATTTCCCCGCATGTGACGACATCAATATCGGCGCGGAACGTGCTGATTCCGTCATTCGGGTGATATTCTGGGTATGTATGGACGGTGATATGGCTTTTGTCAAGGGAAAGCACCACCGCCTCCGGCAAAGGGCCGTCATCTTCGGGCACCTCGACGACCGGCCCCTCGGAAACGAGCATCGTCACGCTCGCGCCCTGCGGAACGTAATCTTGCTTGGCGATGTTTAACACATGGGCGCCGATCATGTCGGCGACACGTTTTAAAAGATTCGTCAGCCGTTCGGCATTGTACACGTCGTCAATGTATTCGATATACGCCTCCCGCTCCTTCGCCGTTTTCGTATAGCAAATATCGTACATATTGAAGCTGAGCGATTTCGTCAAGTTGTTGAACCCGTGCAGCTTGACGCGCGGTGTTTCGTTCATCGACGGGACCCATCCTTTCGTTTTTTCTTAATTTGTCCCGTTGCTGGCGAAGATAGTAATTTTTCATTTGAAATGGAAGAAAACGGAATATGGGCTTGCCCTAATGGTCTATGGCCATTTCCGGGAAGCGTCCGCTTCAGCTTGCCCGTTTCGCTTGATATTCTTGAATGACCGACCGGACAATGTGAAGGGAGTCCCACTCCTTCGCCGAAAAAAAGACGATCGGATATTTTTTCGGGAAAAGCGTTTCTTGAATTTGTTTCGGCGGCATGCCTTTTTCGTATAAATCGATGATGTTGCCTTGAAGTTCAAGCAAGTAATCAAGTTTTCGCTGCAAGGCCTCGCGCCCGTTTGGGAGATAGCCGGCATGGGCGCAGAAGACGTCGCCGAAATCGTATGTCAACGTGCGTTGCAAGGAGGCGATGATCGCCGGGATGTTTTCCTCGCGCAAGATGACTTTCGTTTTCTCCTGACAGTACAAGTCGCCGCTGAACAATTGCCCCGTTTCGCGGTTCAAAAACGCCACATGATCGATGGAATGACCTGGCGTCGGGATGACGTCCCACGTTGCGCTTCGCGAGGAAAACGTCGCGCCGATCGGTTTGGCAACGAACGGGTCGCGCTTGCCCCAAAACACTTTTCGGTATAGCGGATAGTCCGCCTTTTGCTGGCAATAATGGATCATCGGTTCGTTCATGTAGATGGGCAGCCCCATCTTTCGCTGCAAAAATGCCGCGCAGCCGGTATGGTCTTCGTGATAGTGGGTGATGACGACTTGATCGATGTCTTGGTGTTGAAAAAACGAGGTGAATTCGTGCTCCATTGATTTGGCGCCGGTGTCAATCAGCACCCCATCGATGACAAAGCAGCGGACGGTGAGGCGGACGCCTTGAAACGTCGCCGTTCCTTTGGCGATATGCACGTTTTGAACCACTTCTGTTTCAAACCGTTTTTTGATCACTTTCTCGATCAGCATGGCGAACGGGCCTCCTTATTGGTGTGAGGATGTTGTGACCATTATACCACAACAGAATGAATGTTCATTCATTTTTTGTTGGCGTTTCACACCCATCATGTGCTTGATGGGATGGAGAAAAGCGATGCTACAGTTAAGCTTACTTCAATCAAGCGTCTGTGAATATCCCCTCTTTTGGGGGATTGAACGTTTGATCAAAAGGAACGATTCGGAAATATGCAGGGGATGGTTTTGCGCAACTTGTATGATAAAATGATAGAAGATCGTATCGGAATGCGGATGCAATGGATGGACATTTGCGCCGACGCCTCCAATGGAGGACCGTCCATATTTCCGACAGGTGAGAAGGGGATGTTCATGAAAACCGTTATTCACGCTTTCGTCATTTCGATCATCGTTCATGTCGTGTATTTGGCATCAACCATCGGCATAGGGTATTGGAAAACGAAGCTTTACAAGCCCGATGTGGAGAATGCTTGGGAGAAAGCGGCCATGCTGCAAAATGAAGTGGTGTTTGGCCACACGGGGTCGCCGATTTTGTATTTGGTGTCGTTTGTTGGAGTGGCGGCGGTCGTTGCTTTGGTAATGCATGTGTACCAAATGGTTCGCGGCTGACAAAAGGAAAAAAGCCGGTCTCGACGGGGAACGAAACGTGTTGGGGCGGCTTTTTCTTTTCGATTTCGTCTTCAAAAGGTGCCTCTCTCCCCTAACCGGAAAAGCGGAAGGGGGCGGCGCGTCAATACGCCGTCCATCCGGCATCGGCGACGATCACAGCGCCGTTTAGAAAACTGGCGTCATCGGAAGCTAAAAACAGGGCGATGTTGGCGATTTCCTCTGGTCCCCTGCGCGAGGTTTGAGGGCGGCGTCTGCTAGGGGGTGCTCATGTTTGCTAAGGATAAAAAAACGCTGCCCGCAGCCGGCTCAATAAGTTGGCTGCGGGCTGTTGTTAATCAAAGTAAATACAGAAAGATAGAAGCGATAATGCCGACATAGATGAAAGTGATTGTCGTAAAGCCCATGATGTCACGGATGCGCAGGCCAGCGATGGCGAGAAGCGGGATAGCCCAAAACGGCTGGATCATGTTGCTCCACTCGCCCCAAGCGACGGCCATGACCATTTTGGCTGGATCGATTCCCATTTCCAAGGCGGCGGGAAGAGCGATCGGCGCTTGTACGACCCACTGGCCGCCGCCCGATGGGATGAACAAGTTCAAGAATCCGGCTGACCAAAAGGTGAATAGCGGCAACGTTTCAGCTGTCGAAAACTTGGTAAAGAAATCAGAAAGCCATTGCGCTAGTCCGGACGACGACATCATGCCCATGATTCCAGCATAAAACGGGTATTGCAAAATAATTTGGCTGACGCTGTTAGACGATTTGACAAGGCCTACCCCGAGTTCGCGCACATTTCCAAACAGCAACAAAGCGAATGTTAAAAACATAAGGTTGACGGTGTTTAAATCAAGAGAAAAGCCGTTTTTTGAAAAATGCATGATCAAGTACACGAGCCCAAGAATGCCGGCAGCCAGCGTGATTAAACGGCTTTTTTCAATTTTGTCGTTGATGAAGTTGGCTTGTTCTTGCGGCTCTTCAATCGAATCTTCCAATAAGGCTGGATCGATAAGAAAACGATCTTCTTTTCTGGCAGGGTGGATGATCTTCATGATAAAAGGCAACGTGAAAAAGACGACGAGAATAATGGCCATATTGACCGCTGAGAAAATAGTTTCCGATGTTGGGATAATGCCAATCTGTTTCTCAAACACATGCCCTTTGGTGGCGACGAATAAAGCGGCAGAGGATGACAAGCCGCCTTGCCAAATGACAAATCCGGAGTATCCAGCTGCAACAAGCACGCGATAGTCAACATCCCGCACTTTCCTTGCCACGAGCTTGGCGATAATGCCGGCGACGACGAGGCCGAACGCCCAACTGATGAATGAAGCAGCAAGCGATGTAAACGTGACAAGCAAAATGGCAGAATTGGGCGAGTGACATTTGCCGGCAATTTTTTCGAGGAGCCGGGAAACAGGCTTTGTCAATGCCAAAGCATAGCTCATGACAAAGGTGGTAATGACTTGGGCGGTGAAGGCGAGCAGCCCCCATAAGCCTTCACCCCAATAGGTGATCATGTCGGCCGGGCTTTTTCCGTTGATCAATATTCCGCCTAAAAATGTCACAAACGTCAGAACAACGGCGAAGACGAACGAATCGGGGAGCCAGCGTTCGGCGATTTTTGCGAAAAAGAGTGCCAGTTTGGCCATCCAATTGTTGTCCTGCCTTTCGATCCCGACATTCGTCTGTGCTTTTGCTTCCATACGGCGTCAGCCTCCTTCACAAATGTATAATTCGTTCCGCTCTTTACGGCGAAAACGTTTATAAGGGACGGAGCAACAAGATGAAACAAATTCAACAGCAAATTTGGTAACGCTTTCAAAACAATGCCTTTCACACTGCCTGTTTCTTCATTTTTGTTGGTCCGTCAACGACATTTCCACCAGCTTGTTCTTTAAAACTTTCCCCCCTGGATTGCGCGGGAGCTGGTCGATCAACTCAACCTGTTTGGGTGTTTTAAATTTCGGAAGGCGCTGGCGGGCGAAAGCGATGAGCTCCTCGGCGGTCAGCGTGTTTCCCGGTTTGGCGACGACGTACGCTTTTACCTCTTCGCCGAATACAGGATCTTTTACCCCGACCACTGCAGCTTCGAGCACTTTCGGATGGGCGTATAGCACGTTTTCGACTTCAACGGAGTAAATTTTCTCTCCTCCGCGGTTGATCACGTCTTTTTTTCGGTCGAGGATGTATACAAAGCCATCTTCGTCTATACGGGCAATATCGCCTGATTTCCAGTAGCCGTCTTCGGTGAATGAAGCGATGTTTGCTTCCGGGCGGTTCCAATATTGTTGGATGACCATCGGCCCTTTAATGTACAGCTCACCAGCTTCTCCTGGCTTGGCCGTCTCGCCGGTTTCAGTGACGACTTTGATATCGGCAACGGGCACGGGCACGCCGACGGAGTCGGTTTTATCGTCCGGATACTGTTTGGGCATGATCGTGGTTGGCGAAGTGGTTTCTGTCGCCCCGTAGGCGTTGTGTAAGAAAGCGTTCGGGAAGCAGCGCCGCAGCCCGCCGATCGTTTCTTTTGACATCGGGGCTCCGCCGTAGGCGACGATGCGCACGAAATCGTAGGAGAAAGTATGAAACAACGAATGCGACATCATCATAATGTACATCGTCGGTACATTAAACAAAAAGTTGATGTTCTCTTGCTGGATGAGCCGGATGGCAGTCTCTGTTTGGTAGCGCTCCATCAGGACAACTGTTCCGCCGACAAGCAGCATATGCAACAATTGCCCGATCAACCCGGTCACGTGAAAGAGTGGAACGGCGACGAGCGTGCGTGTTGTATGGTCGGTTTGCAAGACAAATTGGTAGCTGAGGCAGCTGTGAATGGCGTTAATATGGCTGCCGACCGCCCCTTTCGGCAACCCGGTCGTTCCGGACGTGTACATAATGTAAAGCGGATCGGTTTCCTCTGGCGGCGTATCAAGCTGCGTTTCGCCGGCTGTGCGCTGGAGCAGCTCTTCATGGAAGGAATACAGGCGCTTCTCAGGATCATGTCCATCAGTCAAGTAGCAATATTGGATCAATGGGTCGCGGGCCAGCCAGTCTTCAAGCGGGCGCACGAATTCCCGGTTCGTAATCAGCATTTTCGCACCGGCATCGGTCATCATGTAAATCAAATCGTTGGCGGTCAACCTCGTGTTCAGTGGCACGAAAATGGCCCCGATTTTGGCGCAAGCCAATGCGGTGAGCACAAATTCGATGTCGTTGCCGAGCAGCAGCGCAACGCGATCGCCCTTGCGCACGTTTTGTTCCACGAGGCGGCTGGCTGCTCGGTCGACGAGCTGCTTCAGTTCGGCATAACAAAGCCGTGTTTCCCCTTTTACGAGCGCTTCGCCGTCGGGAAATGTGGCGGCCGAGCGGGCGAGCATCTCGTAAACGTTTGCCGGCCGTTCAGCAAACAGCTTGACAGTCCGTCCATATAAACGTCCTTCTACAATCATCGAATCCCTCCCTGCAAATTATTTCGCTGTCCAGCCGCCGTCGACGTACAAAATGTGCCCGGTGATGTAATTGGCGGCGTCGGAGGCGAGAAAGACGACCGGTCCGGCGACATCTTCCGGCTCGCCAACGCGGTTGAGCATTGTGCTGTTGACGATATTTCGGTACCGTTCTTCATCTTGAAGCCAAGCGCTGGTCATCGGCGTTCGGATGTAGGCAGGGGCGATGGCGTTCACATTGATGTTGTAAGGGGCAAGCTCGTTCGCCCATACTTTTGTCAATTGGTTGATGCCGCCTTTGCTGGCGGCGTAGCTCGTTTGAAACGGCATTCCGACCCCGCCGAAAATGGATGAGATGTTGATGATTTTCCCATATTGCTGTTTGATCATTTGTTTGGCGGCGGCCTGGCCGACAAGGAAAATGCCTTTTAAGTTCGTGTTTAACACCCGGTCCCAGTCGTCCTCCTCGATGTCAATGAGTGGCTTGCGAATATTCATGCCGGCGTTGTTTACTAAAATGTCAAGGCGGCCGTGCTGCCCGATGACGCAGTCAACCATACGCTGAACATTTTCTTTGTCGGTGACATCGGCTTGAACCCAGGAGCAGGAGAACCCTTGACCGGTGATTTCCTCTGCTGCTTTTTGCAAGTCGGCCATATTTCGGCTGGCAATGACAACGTGGGCTCCATGGGCGGCCAAGGCGCACGCCATGGCGAAACCAATGCCTTTGCTGCCGCCGGTGACAAGGGCAACTTTGCCGTCAAGACGGAAGGACGGAAGGCGGCTTATATCCATCCACAACACCTCTCTCCATGGTCGAGAATTTCGGTCTCCACCCATATATTTGCAACTTGCATGCCAATCACAAAGAATACAGGAATGTTCACAAAATTGTTCTATTTTTGGTTCATACCGGTCCTGTCGGACGATTCCAGACGGAATCAGTGATGAAAAAACGAATCAACGTTGTCAAATGCCGAGCCGCTGCATCTTTTTCACCAAGGCGGACTGGCTGATGCCGAGCACTTGGGCTGCTTTTCGTGTCGTCTTGTATTCGGAAATCGCTTTCAAAATCAGTTCTCGTTCCAGATTGCGGACCATGTCTTTCAGTGTTTTTGACGCTTGTTTCATCTCCAATGATGTGGAATGGGAAAAAGGCAAGTGTAGAGCTGTGATGTGATCGGTTTCCGTTGTAATGACGAGCCGTTCGATTAAGTTCTGCATTTCCCGGACATTCCCTGGCCATGCATACGACTTCATGGCTAGCAGTGCATCATCGGTGAATTGTTTATGGAGGCGATATTTTTGATTAACTCGCTCTAAAAAATAATGGGCGAGCAAAGGAATGTCTTCTTGGCGTTCCCGCAGCGGCGGAATGTGAATCGGGATAATGTTCAGACGATAGTACAAGTCTTCGCGAAACTTCCCCTGCTTGACGAGAGACTCCAAATCTTGATTGGTCGCAGAGATGACACGCACGTCAATTTTGATCGTCCTCCGCCCGCCGATTCGTGTCACTTCGAACTCCTGCAGCACACGAAGCAGTTTTCCTTGGAGCGAAAGCGGCATTTCTCCGATTTCGTCGAGAAAGATCGTCCCAGTGTGCGCTTGCTCGAACAAGCCTGGACGGCCCCGGCTGTCTGCCCCAGTGAACGCGCCTTTTTCATAGCCAAACAGTTCTGATTCAATCAACTCTTTCGGAATGGCGGCACAGTTCACTTTAATGAACGGTTTATCGGAGCGGGGGCTCCATTTTTGAATTAAGTTGGCGATGACTTCTTTCCCGACGCCCGATTCCCCAAGCAGCAGCACAGTCGAGTTGAATGGGGCGATTTTTTGGGCTAAATGGATGACCCGCAGCATGTTTGGGCTGTTGGCGATCACCCCTTCATGGCGGATTGTGTCCTCGCGGTGCTGATATACTTTGATTTGTTGCAAATATCGATCGGCCAGCGCCTTTGTCTTCATCAATTCCTGCTCCAAATGTTTTAGCGCTGATATGTCGCGCAAGTTCGTCACCACATAGGATACATCGCCGTTTTCGTCAAAAATCGGATTCCCGGTTACCAACAAATCTTTCCCATTGACATGTTGGATGATCGTCACGCGGCGTTTTTCCTGCAGTACTTTCAGGGAAACGGATTCGGATATAATGCCGTCTTTGACAACATCTTTTAGATGTCGACCGATCAACTGATCCTCGGTAATGCCGGTCACCCGGGTGTACGCTTCGTTCATTTTGATTCCGTAGCCGCGTTTGTCGGCGATGAAGATCGGATCATAGCTCGCGTTGATTACGTTTTCGTACAAGGCCAGTTTTCCTTTCAGTTCATGAACTAGGGCCTCCAGTTCGCGAATGCGGGCTTGCAGTTGCGCCAGTTCTGTAATAACGATCCCTCCTCTTTACTAGAATTCAATTGTTACAATCTTTACAATATTATAACTGTTCTGATGAATTTTTTCATCGATTTTGCATGTCCTAAAAGTGCGTGAAGCTCGTCTTGGCTGGCACAGAACATGCATGCAAAAACGGGGGAAAGAGGGAGAGGAGTGAGTGTGTAATGTACAGCTTTCGGCCATCAGCGGAACAGCAGAACATGATTGAAAAAGCCGGTGCGTTTATGGAGGAATATGTGTATCCGAATGAGCGGCACTTCGTCCCGCATCGGGGACTGCCGGAAGAAATATTGAAGCCGCTTCAGCAAAAGGTGAAAGAGATGGGGCTGTGGGCCGCCCATATGCCGAAAGAGGCCGGGGGAGCGGGGCTTGGTTTTGTCTCGTTGGCGTTGCTGTCCGAAATCACAGGGCGGAGTCCAGCTGGCCCTTACGTATTTGGGTGCATGGCCCCGGATGCGGGAAACGCCGAGATATTATGGCATGCCGGAACGGAGGAACAAAAGCGGAAATATTTGTACCCTCTCGTCAACGGGGACATTCGCTCCTGCTTTGCCATGACCGAGCCGGAAGTGTCCGGGTCGGATCCAAAGCAACTTCGATCCACTGCAGTGCTTGATAGGGACGAATGGGTCATCAACGCGCATAAATGGTTTACCACGGGGGCGGTTGGTTCAAGCTTTTCGATCGTCTTGGTCAAGACGGACCCCGACGCACCGCCTCACCGGCAGTTCAGTTTGCTGATTGTTGAACATGATAATCCAGGATTTGAAATCGTTCGGGAAATTCCGGTGATCGGCGACCATTTTGCAGGCGGTCATTGTGAAGTCCGGTATACGAACTGCCGCGTGCCGAAGGAAAATTTGTTGGGTCCGCGCGGGGCGGGGCTGGAACTGGCGCAGCTGCGGCTTGGAACTGGGCGCATTACCCACGCGATGCGCTGGGTCGGCATCGCCCAAAGAAGTCTAGACTTGATGATTGCCTACTCTTTGAAACGAGAAACGCGCGGAAAACGGCTGGCGGACCACCAAACGATCCAGAATTTCATCGCCGATTCGGTCGCGGAAATCGAAGCATTTCGTCTAATGACGCTGAAGGCGGCGTGGCTGATGGACAACGGGCAAGAAGCGAAAAAAGAAATTTCCATCATCAAGTTTTTCGGAGCTAACGTGTTGCACCGTGCGATTGACCGAGCGATTCAAGTGCACGGCGCCCTTGGCGTGAGCGGAGACACACCGCTTGAAGGATTTTACCGCGAAGCGAGAACAGCGCGGATTTATGACGGCCCGGACGAAGTTCACCGCATGGTCGTCGCCCGTTCGATGATCAAGGAGTTTGAACAAAACCAGAAAGAACAAATCAACGCTCGGTATCTGTGATCGTTGAACGGGCGGATGCAAGCAGCCCCCGCGGTCGACGGCGTGGGGGCCTCTAATCAGTACGATGACTAATGAACATATCCATTTCTGCAGAGTGTTTCCGGTTAGCCATTTGGGCGTGCAGCTGGATAAAGCTGTAATGCTAGAGGATCGACTCGATGAGCCTTTTCTTTGTGTCTTTCGCATACAGCTTGATGTTCATCTGTCGGCCGAGGTTGATCAACTCATTTTTTTAGTTATGACAAAAAATGTATTGTTTCTTCTCAGTCCATTCACTGCCATTGCGGAATAGGGGTGGCTAAACCGCCTCCGAGGACGCCGTGAACATTTAGGCGAAGCAGCTGTTGCATCGGCGCGGGTGAGATCGTAAGAACAAAAGCAGAGGGTGCTCCGCCCTTTGCTTTTTTCTTTGCTCGTGCATGACGGATGTTCATGGAGCTGGGCAGCTTGAAAGAGGATTGACAGAGGAAAAAAAGAGGGTTATGATTCACATATATGAACAAATGCTCATATGTTAAAATGAGAGGGAACGATGATGAAGGCAGAAGATCATTTGTTTTTAGATGAAAGCGTCGTGGAGGAAGTGTCGAAAATCTTTAAAGCGTTGGCGGATCCGACGCGGATGAAGATGTTGTATTTGTTGTCGCAGGAAGAATGCCATGTCGGCCATATTGCGGAAGTGCTCGGCATGTCGCAGTCGGCCGTTTCCCATCAACTGGCGCTGCTTCGGGCGCTGCGGCTTGTCAAATATCGCCGTGAAGGGAAATCACTGGTGTATTCGTGCGATGACGATCATGTCATTTCGCTGCTGAGGCAGGCGATTGATCACGCTCAACATCCATAAAAGGGAGAGAAGAACGATGCATCATCATGAACACGGCCATTGCGGCCACCATCACGGGCATCATCATGGCTTGGGCAGAGAGGGGAGCCAAAAAGGGTTGGCGGCCGCTCTTGTCATTACCGTTGGGATTATGGTTCTGGAGTTTGTCGGCGGGCTTGTGACGAACAGCCTTGCTCTTCTTTCGGATTCGGGGCATATGCTGAGCGATGCTGCTTCGCTTTTGTTAAGTCTGTTGGCGGTGTGGTTTGCGGCGAGGCCTGCGTCGCCGAAGAGGACATATGGATTTTACCGGTTCGAGATTTTAGCGGCGCTCGTAAACGGGGTTGCGTTGGTGGGGATTGCCGCTTGGATTATTTGGGAAGCGGTCGCGAGGTTTGTGAATCCACCTGCTGTCGCGAGCGGGCCGATGATGGCCATTGCTGTCATAGGGTTGCTGGCTAATTTGGCAAGCGCTTGGGTGTTAATGCGCAAAGGGGATGTCAAAGAGAACGTCAATGTCCGCAGCGCCTATCTTCATGTGCTTGGCGATGCGTTAGGCTCGGTCGGGGCGATCGCGGCGGGGCTTGTCATCTGGCTGTTCGATTGGTACGCGGCTGATCCGCTCATTTCCATTGCGGTGTCGGTGCTGATTTTAAAAGGGGCGTTGGCCGTGGTGAAACAGACGGTGCATATTTTAATGGAAGGAACGCCGGCGGCGATTGACCATGGGGAAGTAAAAGCGGCGCTCTCCGGCATTGATGGCGTGATCGATGTGCACGATTTGCATATTTGGACGATCACCTCGGGGCTTGATTCGTTAAGCTGCCATTTGCTCATTGAGGAAGGTTGCGATGGGCAGGCGGTTTTGCAACGGGCGATTGATTTGATCGAGACGCGCTTTCACATTCGCCATGCGACGATTCAAATCGAAATGCCGCATATTCGCCATGGGGAGATGGAAGTATAGGGGAGGGCTGCCAAGCTTCTCCCCGTGTTTTTTAGGATCTACAATTGTGTTGCAACGTTTCAAGGAAGATACGTACATTTTGCTTGTTTTCCATAATCGGTGCACAAATATAGGAAAACATTCGGTAAAACGGTGGATGGTTCAAGTGAACGATGGACAGATGGCCGTGCTCGATGTCGCGGGCGACGACGCTGCGCGACAGCAAGGACAGGGCGTTGCCGTTGATCAGCGTTTCTTTAATGCCTTGGTTGCTGCTGATGATCATGAGCGATTGGATTTTCAGCCCGTTCGAGCGGATGAAATGGTTGAAATATTCCCTTGTTCCCGACCCGACTTCGCGCGCCACCCACGCCTCGTTTTGCAGCTCGCCGATCGTGACTTCGCCTTTTTGCGCTAGCTCGTGCCGCTTGGAGGCGACGATGACGAGCTCGTCTTGCATAAACGGGTGGACGGACAATTCTTTTTCGTTCGTTTGCCCTTCGATCAAGCCGATGTCGACTTGATACGATTTGACGAGTTCGACAATTTCTTTCGTGTTGCCGATCATCACCTCAAGCTCCAATTCTGGATAGCGCTTTTGGAAATCGGGCAAAAGCGGGGGCAAAATATACTCTCCAATCGTAAAGCTGGCGCCGATGGTCAATTTGCCTTTCACTGAGTGATGGTGCTCCAAAATGTCTTGCTTCGTTTGTTCATAGAGCGCCATCATTTGTTTGGCGCGATCGTACAAAAGTTCACCTGTCGGCGTCATGCGCAGCCGCTTCGGGGAGCGGATGAACAGTTTCGTCTGGAACTCCTTCTCTAAATTTTTAATGTGCAAGCTGACACTTGGCTGGGATAAATGGAGAATTTCCGCCGTCTTTGTGAAATTTTTCACTTCTGCTAACGTAATGAACGTCTTCAACTCGTCGTAATACATTGGCCAACCCCTCGCATGCAGCCTGACTGTTTTGTTGCGGATCATTATTAGTGATGTTAATAGTTTTAATAATTTATATTTATTTTACTAATGTTTTGTTTTGCGGTAAAGTGTAAATATGATATTTTGGATAAAGTATACTTTGTTTATAGGGATTAATGGAATTTGGCGTCCGCCCATGATGGCGGGTTAAGCAACGCCAATCGATTCCATCTTATTTTTATATTGTGAGGTGGACACCGTTGCAGCTGCAAGTAACCAACAGTCCGTTTAGCCAGGAGCAGATTGAGCTCTTGAACCGTTTGTTGCCGACGTTGACGCCAGCGCAAAAATTTTGGCTGAGCGGGTATTTGGCCGCCGCCGAGTCGGCCGCTGCTGTGCTTGACGCCGAAGCGCCCGCACTGCTTGTCGGGGGCGGGAAACCGGTTTCGAAAGAAGTGACCGTTCTGTACGGTTCGCAAACCGGCAATGCGCAAAAACTGGCCGAAAAAGCAGGCAAGGCGCTTAAGGAGCGCGGATTCGAGGCGAAAGTGTCGTCCATGCTTGACTTTAAGCCGAATGAATTGAAGAAAGTCGAGACGCTGCTCATCGTCGTGAGCACGCATGGGGAAGGCGATCCGCCAGACAACGCGGTGTCGTTTTACGAGTTTCTCCACAGCAAACGGGCGCCGAAGCTGAATCATTTGCGCTTTTCCGTCTTGGCGCTCGGCGATACGTCGTATGAACACTTTTGCCAGACGGGGAAAGATTTTGACAAGCGGCTCGAGGAGCTTGGGGGAGAGCGGTTTTATCCGCGCGTCGACTGTGACGTCGACTACGAGGAAGCGGCGGCGAAATGGCTTGACGGCGTGCTTGCCGAGCTGAGCAAGGGGATCAATGCCGAGGCCGCGCCAGTGTTGTCGGCCGCTGCGGCCGTGCCGAAAGCCGAACCGGCGGTCGTCTATTCGCGGAAAAATCCGTTCCCGGCTGAGGTGCTGGAAAACATCAACTTAAACGGCCGCGGATCGAACAAAGAAACGCGCCATCTCGAATTGTCTCTTGAAGGATCGGGGTTGAAGTATGAGCCGGGCGATGCGCTTGGCATCTTCCCGAAAAACGATCCGGAGCTTGTCGATCTCATCATTCAAGAAATGAAATGGAACCCGGAAGAAACGGTGACGATCGACAAAGACGGGGAAGTGCGGTCGCTCAAAGAAGCGCTCACGTCCCATTTTGAAATCACTGTGTTGACCAAAGCGCTGTTGCAAAAGCTTGCGCCGCTGTCGAAAAACAGCGAGCTTCAAGCGCTCGTTGCCCCAGGCAATGAGGCGAAGCTGAAAGAATACGCCAAAGGCCGCGACTTATTGGATGCGTTCCGCGACTTCGGCCCATGGGATGCGGCGCCGCAACAAGTCATCTCGATTTTGCGCAAAATGCCGCCGCGCCTGTACTCGATCGCGAGCAGCTTAGCGGCCTATCCAGATGAAGTGCACTTGACGATCGGCGCGGTCCGTTATGAGTCGCACGGCCGCCTGCGCAAAGGGGTGTGCTCGACGTTCTGCGCCGAACGCGTCCAAATCGGCGATACGTTGCCGGTCTTTGTGCAGCCGAACCCGAATTTTAAGCTGCCAAAAGACCCATCGACGCCAATCATTATGATCGGTCCAGGCACTGGGGTCGCGCCGTTCCGCGCTTTTATGCAAGAGCGTGAGGCGACAGGAGCCAACGGAAAATCGTGGCTCTTTTTCGGCGACCAACATTTTATGACCGACTTCCTGTATCAAACGGAATGGCTCGCATGGTTGAAAAGCGGTGTGCTGACTAAAATGGACGTCGCCTTCTCGCGCGATACGGAGCGAAAAATATACGTTCAACACCGGATGCTCGAGCGAAGCAAAGAGCTGTTCGGCTGGCTCGAGGATGGCGCCGTCGTCTACGTATGCGGCGACAAACAACACATGGCGCGCGACGTCCATCAGACGTTGATCGAGATTATCGAAAAAGAAGGCGGAATGAGCCGTGAACAGGCGGAAGCGTATGTCACGGAGATGCAAAAGCAAAAACGATACCAACGCGACGTCTATTAATCTCAAAGAAGGAGTGGAATCGGAAATGGCGAAAGTCGAGTTAAAAGCGCCGGACGGACCGCCAAGCGATGTGGAGCGCATCAAGCAGGAAAGCCGTTACTTGCGCGGCACGCTCGCGGAAACGATGGAAGACCCGCTCAGCGCAGGAATTCCAGAGGATGACAACCGGTTGATGAAATTCCACGGCAGCTATTTGCAAGACGACCGCGACGTGCGCACCGAGCGGCAAAAACAAAAACTGGAGCCTGCATACCAGTTCATGGTTCGCGTCCGCACGCCGGGCGGGGTGGCGACGCCGGAGCAGTGGCTTGTCATGGATGAGCTCGCCCGCAAGTATGCGAACGGCACGTTGAAGCTGACGACGCGCCAAGCGTTCCAATTGCACGGCGTCTTAAAATGGAACATGAAAAAAACGATGCAAGCCATTAACAACGCGCTGATGACGACGCTTGCGGCCTGCGGCGACGTCAACCGAAACGTCATGTGCAACCCGAACCCGTACCAATCGGAAGTGCATGCGGAAGTATATGAGTGGGCAAAGCTGATCAGCGACCATTTGTTGCCGCGGACGCGGGCGTACTACGAAATTTGGCTGGACGACGAGAAAGTGGCGGGCACGCCGGCGGTTGACGGCGAAGAAGAGCCGATTTACGGACCGACGTATTTGCCGCGGAAGTTTAAAATCGGCATCGCCGTCCCGCCGTCGAACGACGTCGATGTGTTCTCGCAAGACATCGGGTTCATCGCCATTGTCGAAGACGGCAAGCTTGCCGGGTTTAATGTCGCCATCGGCGGCGGCATGGGGATGACCCATGGGGACAAAACGACGTATCCGCAGCTTGCCAAGGTGATCGGCTTCTGCCGGCCGGATCAAGTGGTCGAGGTGGCGGAGAAAATTATGACCGTTCAGCGCGACTACGGCAACCGCTCATCGCGCAAACACGCTCGCTTTAAATACACGATCGACCGCCTTGGCCTTGAAACGGTGAAAGAAGAAATTGAGCGCCGCCTTGGCTGGAAGCTCGGCGAAGCGCGCCCGTACCATTTCGAGCATAGCGGCGACCGCTATGGCTGGGTCGAAGGCGTCAATGGGACATGGCACTTCACACTCTTTGTCGAAGGCGGACGCGTCAAAGACTACGACGATTACAAGCTGATGACCGGCCTGCGCGAAATCGCTAAAGTCCATACGGGCGATTTCCGGCTGACGCCAAACCAAAACTTGGTCATCGCTAACGTCACGAGCGAGAAAAAGCCGGAAATCGAGGCACTCATCGCCGAATACGGCTTGACCGACGGCCGCCGGTACACCGCCTTGCGCCGCAACGCGCTCGCCTGTGTCGCCTTGCCGACGTGCGGCTTGGCGATGGCGGAAGCGGAGCGCTACTTGCCGAAACTGCTCGATAAAATCGAGGAAATTATCGATGAAAACGGTTTGCGTGACGAAGAAATCACGATCCGCATGACGGGCTGTCCGAACGGCTGCGCCCGCCACGTGCTCGCAGAAATCGCCTTCGTCGGCAAAGCGGTCGGAAAATACAACATGTACCTCGGCGCTGCGTTCAACGGCACGCGCCTTGGCAAACTGTACCGCGAAAACATCGGCGAAGAAGAAATTTTGCGCGAACTGCGCGTTCTCCTATCCCGCTATGCGAAAGAGCGTCTTGACGGTGAACATTTCGGCGACTTCGTCATCCGCGCCGGCATCGTCAAAGAAGTGACGGATGGGACGAATTTTCATGATTGAGGGCGAATAATGGATCAAAACCAGCTTCTCCTTGGCGAAAATGAAAAGGAGGGGCTGGTTTTTATTGTAATTTCTATATTGTGAAGCGTTCGAATTTGTCTTACAATCATAATATAGTGAAGGGAAGGTGAGGAACATGAGTGAACACGACATATTTGTAAAATCGGTAAATCGAAATACGTTGTCCAAACAGGTCATTGAACAGATTGTTCAGCTTTTGGCAAGCGGTCAAGTGAAGCCAGGCGATAAATTGCCGCCAGAGATGGAATTGATGGAGAAGTTAGGGGTCAGCCGGCCTGTACTGCGCGAAGCGTTGAGCTCGCTTGAGACAATGGGGGTGATTACACGAAAGACGCGGGGCGGGACGTATTTTAACGACAAAATCGGCAGTGAGCCATTTTCGGTGATGTTGGCATTGTCGATCGACAATTTGCCTGCTATTATTGAAGCTCGAATGGCGTTAGAGTTGGGGCTTGTGACAATAGCTGCAGAAAAAATCACCGATGAGCAGCTCGAGCAATTGAAAGAAACGATTGATATGATCGCGGATAGCGAAGATGATAATTATGGAGTGTACGACAAGCGTTTCCATAAAATTATTGCGCTAAGCGCCAACAATCCTGTCGTAGAAGGCATGATTTTTTCTTTGCTCATCACTCATGAGAAAATGGATCGGCTCATTCGGACGCGCGATCGTGAGATAACAGTTGAACATCACTTGGCCATTTATCATGCTTTAAAGAAGCGAGACCCATATGAGGCTTTTGCGCAAATGTATCGGCATTTAAGCTTTGTAAGGGAAAAACTTTTGAGTTACGAGCAACAGTGGTTAGAAAACACAACAGTTTTGACCAGCGATCCAATGTAAGGGGAAAGGGCTTTTGCCCTTTTATTTTTTATTTTCGGAATTGACTATAAAATAAATTTGTATTACAATTTTACATGAATACAATATTACATATTTTTAGAGGGGAGGCTATATCGAAGAGGACATTTCGATTCATACGCAAAGGAGGAAGCGACGATGATGAAAATTTCAGTGACGGTTTATTCAACGGATTTGAGTGATGCGGAATTGAGACAGTTGAGTCAGCTTGGCGTCGATTGTATTGACTTTGGCAGCGGATCGGCATTTCGAGGGGTGAAAGAACAAGGATACCCGGATCTTGACGAACTGCTGAAACTGAAGCGGCGTTTGCGTTCTTTTGGACTTGACATCAACCGTGTCACACTTCCTGATTTAACAAAGAATTTTATGGAAGGGAACCATGATGGTGAAAAAGAGCTGGAAAATTCTGTTCAGGCGCTGAAAGTATTTGGCGAAGCAGGTATTCCAATTGTTAGACAGCGATTTGAAGGAGATACATTTCCGCATCTAACTGTAAAGTATCGAGCTTTGCACAGGGGAGGAGCCATCGCGCGCGGCGAAATGCTTCTGACGAACGAGATGAATGGTGAACAATTGGTAAAGTCGTTTGAAACAAATTGGAAGCGTTTTTGTGAAGCATATCGACGGCTTGTGCCGATTGCTGAGGAGTATGGGGTGTCCATTGGCATGCATCCATCCGATGTTCCTCATCCCGGCACTTTATTTGGCGGCCTTGGCTACCAGCGAATTATTGATGAATTTCCCAGCCGGCATGTCGGCTATATATATTGCATCGGGACGCGGGCAGAAGAGGGAGGGAGTTCGCTCGTCTATGATGAAATACGCCACTATGGGAGAAAAGGGCGAATTTTCCTCGTTCATTTCCGCAATGTCCGCGGCAGCTTGCCGACGACAAAAGCGTTTGAAGAGGCGTTGCTCGATGACGGCGATCTGAATATGTGCAGAATCTTGCTAGAATTATATAAAGTAGGCTTTCGTGGTTGCTTAAATCCAGATCATGTTCCGATTTTAGAAGGAGCCGCATATACAGAGCATCCTTCTTGGCCCAACACATGCATCCACTGGAGTTACAACAATGTTGGTTATGCCTATTCGATTGGATATATGAAAGCGCTGTTGGCGGCGTTGGTTGAGTTTGCAGGATAAAACGATTAGGGAGGGTCAGACAATGGGGGAGACGGTAAAAAGGACGAGAGTTCGCTATCTTATTTTAGCGATTTTATTTGTTGTAACCGCTATCAATTATATTGATCGTTCAGCGTTAAGCATCGCCGCTCCGGTGATGAAGGAAGATTTAGCATTGGATGCGGTCGCTTTAGGGTTTGCATTTTCAGCGTTCAACTGGGCGTATACGTTTATGCAAATTCCAAGCGGCTGGCTGCTTGATCGTTTTGGCACACGACTTGTGTATGGCATAGGGTTGTTTACATGGTCGCTGTTTACGGGACTGCAAGGGCTCGTTACTGGGTTTGCCATGTTGTTTTTATTCCGGTTTATTGTCGGGCTTGCCGAAGCTCCCTCGTTTCCTGGCAACAGCCGCCTGACAACGATGTGGTTTCCAACCAATGAGCGGGGGAAAGCGGTGGCCACTTACAATTCGTCTCAATATTTCGGGCTCGCTTTATTCACTCCCGTTTTAGCTTCTCTCCTCAATGTTTATGGGTGGCCAGCCATCTTTTATGTGGCAGGGGGAATGGGGATCATTTTGACGTTTGTTTGGTTTAAGCTGATCCATGATCCAAAGCGCCATCCGCTGGCCAATCAAAAAGAGCTTGAGTATATCGAACAAAGCGGAGCCTTAGTGGATGCGAGTGAACAAAAATCGCCTATTAAATGGTCGCACGCTCGCTTGTTGCTGACGAATCGACAAATGATCGGCATTTACATTGCCCAGTTTTCCTTAAATACGATCGTATGGTTTTTCTTAACATGGCTTCCAACGTATCTTGTGCAAGAAAAGCATTTATCCATTTTGAAAGCAGGTTTCGTTACATCGCTCACATATGCCGCTGCCTTCTTGGGTGGAATATTGGCCGGCTATTGGTCGGATTCGATGCTGAAGCGCGGCAAATCGCTGGCGGTGGCCCGAAAAACACCGATCATCATCGGTTTCCTGCTATCAAGCTGCATTTTATTGGCGAACTATACAAATTCGCCCGCGCTCATTGTTTTGATTTTATGTGTTTCGTTTTTCGCCAAAGGGATGGCAGGACTGACATGGACGCTGGTCGGGGATATGTCGCCAAAAGAGATCATTGGGCTCAGTGCAGGGATATTTAACACCTCTGGGAATTTGGCGGGGATTGTCACTCCCATTGTTGTAGGCTTTATTCTTGAACATACCCATTCGTTCAGCTACGCACTGCTGTTTATCGGCGTTGTGTTGTTGATTGGCGCACTGTCCTATATGTTTATCGTCAACAAAGTGGAGCGTTTGCAGCTTCCGCATGAGCAAGGGCAAACAGCGAAAAGTGTAAACGCTTAATTGGAAAGGGAGAGTCGAAGCGTTGATGAAAAGGAACGTTCCTGTTGTCACGGAAATGATCGTCATCCCGGTTGCAGGCTATGATAGCATGCTCCTTAACTTAAGTGGAGCTCATGCACCATTTTTCACACGAAACATTGTTTTGTTGAAAGACAACTATGGAAATATAGGAGCCGGAGAAGTGCCGGGGGGAGAAAAGATTCAAAAAACGCTAGAAGAAGCGAAACCTCTTGTTGTGGGAAGAGCGGTCAGCGATTACAAAAACATTTTGCGTCGGATATCCGAAACTTTTGGCGATCGAGATAAAACCGGCAGGGGAAACCAAACCTTTGACCTACGGACAACCGTACATGCCATAACAGCCATCGAAGCCGCACTGCTTGATTTGTTAGGGAAGTTTTTGGAAGTCCCAGTTGCAGCTTTGCTGGGTGAAGGGCAACAGCGGCAGTCGGTGAAAGTTCTCGGTTACTTGTTCTATATTGGAGACCGCAAGAAAACGGATTTGCCATATCGGGAACCGCAAGACCGGGATGGATGGTTCCGCTTGCGGGATGAAGAAGCATTGACAGCAGAAGCGATTGTTCAGCTCGCAGAAGCCGCCTATGAACAGTACGGATTCTCGGATTTTAAATTAAAGGGCGGCGTGATGCCGGGAGAGGAAGAAATAGAAGCTGTTGCGGCGCTAGCCAAACGGTTTCCTAAAGCGCGAATCACCTTGGATCCAAACGGGGCATGGCTATTGGAAGAAGCTATTCGTTTATGCCGGAATATGCATCATATCTTGGCTTACGCAGAAGATCCGTGCGGTGCTGAAAACGGCTATTCTGGGCGTGAAATATTGGCGGAATTCCGCAAAGCGACCGGCTTGCCGACAGCAACAAATATGATCGCTACGGACTGGAGGCAAATGGGGCACGCCATTCAGCTTCATGCCGTAGATATTCCGTTGGCTGATCCGCATTTTTGGACGATGCAAGGTTCCGTCCGTGTGGCGCAAATGTGTCATGAATGGGGATTGACATGGGGATCGCATTCCAACAACCATTTTGATATTTCGTTAGCCATGTTTACCCATGTTGCTGCTGCGGCGCCGGGAGAGATTACGGCGATTGACACGCATTGGATTTGGCAAGATGGGCAGCGATTAACGAAAGAGCCGTTTCAAATTGTGAATGGCCTGATTGATGTTCCCGATCGACCAGGTTTAGGGATTGAGATTGATATGGAGCGAATTGAAGAAGCGCATCAGCTGTATCAAAAATGGGGAAGAGGAGCTCGCGACGACGCCATGGCTATGCAGTACTTAATTCCTGGATGGACCTTTCATCCGAAAAAGCCTTGTCTCGTCCGCTAGCGATCATTTTTCCTAAAGGTCATGGATGATCCACGGCCTTTAGGAATCCATTTTTTATGGAGGGATGTTCGATGGTGAAACAAATGCCTCTTTATATTAAGGTGAATGATCGGGATAATGTTGCTATTGTAGCCAATGCCGGCGGATTGACGAAAGGGACGCGTTTTCCGTGTGGATTGACGCTGATGGAAGATATTCCTCAAGGGCATAAAGTTGCTTTAGCAGATTTTCGTGAAGGCGATCCCATTGTCCGCTACGGGGAAGTGATCGGTTACGCGCAAAAACGCATTCAAAAAGGAGAATGGGTCAAAGAATCGTCCATTCGTCTTCCACATCCGCCAGATTTGCACCAGTTGCCCATCGCGACGAAAACGCCTGTCGCTTTACCACCGTTAGAAGGGTACACCTTTCAAGGTTATCGGAATGCTGATGGCAGTTTTGGCACGCGCAATCTTTTAGGTATTACGACAAGTGTTCAATGTGTTGCAGGGGTGTTGGATATTGCAGTGCAGCGAATCAAGAAGGAGTTGCTTCCCAAATATCCAAATGTGGACGATGTCGTGGCATTGGAGCATCATTACGGTTGCGGCGTAGCCATCCATGCGCCGGAAGCCGTGATCCCGATTCGCACATTGCAAAACCTTTCGACCCATCCTAACTTTGGCGGCGAAGTGCTCGTCGTCGGGCTTGGATGTGAGAAATTATCGCCGCAGTCGCTCAATGCCAAAGGAGAAGAGGACAGTCTTGTCGTTTTGCAGGATTATCAAGGATTTGCGGATATGATTGAGACTATTATGAGAAAAGCAGAGGAGCGGCTAAAACGGTTAAATGAACGTCAACGTCAGGAATGTCCTCTTTCTGGGTTAGTGGTTGGACTGCAATGCGGCGGCAGTGATGCTTTTTCCGGTGTGACGGCGAATCCTGCGGTCGGCTACGCGGCCGATTTGCTTGTTCGCGCCGGAGCGACTGTACTGTTTTCCGAGGTGACAGAAGTCAGAGACGCGGTTCATTTGCTGACACCAAGAGTTGTCGATGAACAAGTAGGACATGCGCTCATTCGAGAAATGGAATGGTACGACCGATACTTGCAACGGGGAGAAGCTGACCGAAGCGCCAACCCGTCGCCTGGAAATAAAAAAGGCGGACTTTCCAATATTGTGGAAAAAGCATTAGGATCGATTGCGAAATCGGGAAGCAGCGCTATTGTTGATGTGTTGCCCCCTGGCGAAAGGGTGAAGAAACAAGGTCTTGTGTTTGCGGCCACTCCGGCCAGCGATTTTGTATGCGGAACGCTACAGTTGGCAGCTGGAATGAATGTGCATGTGTTTACAACAGGAAGAGGAACGCCTTATGGTTTAGCCATGGCTCCAGTCGTTAAAGTGGCGACGCGGACGGAATTGGCGACGCAATGGCATGATTTAATTGATATTGATGCCGGAAGAATTGCCACGGGAACAGCAACGATAGAAGAGATTGGATGGGAAATTTTCCGTTTTATCATTGATACCGCGAGCGGAAAGCGCACAAAGGCAGAACAGCACGGCATACACAATGATTTATGTTTATTTAATCCAGCCCCGCTGACGTAATATAGATTGATATTATATTAAATTTGTCTTACAATAAAATTGTAATATAAATATGTTTTGTGGAGAGGGGAAGGAATCAGTGGCAAGAAACGCGAATAAACACATACCAAATGGAATTTTAGGATTTCCGGTTACACCGATGCGCGAAAATGGAGAGATAGATTTCCAAGCTTTGGAGCGGAATATCCAATTTTTACTTAAAGAGGGGTTAAACGCCGTTTTCATTGCTTGTGGATCTGGAGAATTTCAATCGCTTAGCGAAAAAGAGTACGAGGCAATGGTGGAAGCAGCCGTGTCGATCGTTGGTGGGAAGGTTCCTGTGTATACGGGGGTTGGAGGAAATATTATCTATGCACTTCGATTGGCGGAGATTTCCGAAAGGAAAGGAGCAGACGGATATTTGATTTTGCCGCCTTATTTAATTGAACCCCATCAGGAAGGGCTATACGAATATATTTCTGCGATTGTCAAAAGCACATCGCTCAACGCCATTGTCTATCAGCGGGCCAATAGTGTATTAACAGTCGAGACGCTCCAAAAATTGCTTCACTATCCGCAAATTGTCGGCTTGAAAGACGGCACGGGAAATATGGAATTGAACATTGAAATCACTCAAACGATCGGCTCACGGCTGCATTATTTGAACGGCATGCCAATGGCAGAGGTGACGATGCCCGCTTATATTCAGCTAGGATTTACCAGCTATTCATCAGCGATTTCCAATTACATTCCTCATATTTCTAGGTTGTTTTATCAGGCGCTGCTTGACGGTGACAAGGCGTTGTTAGGAGAGCTTTATGAGCATGTTATCCTTCCGATCCATCGCATTCGGAAGCAACGAAAAGGATACGAAGTCGCTCTTGTCAAAGCGGGGATGGAAATTGTCGGCCTGCCGGTCGGGCCATATGTCCGTCCGCCTATCGTCCGCGTGGAAAAGGAACATTACCGGCAATTAGAAGCGATCATTCAAACCGCGTTTGAACGATTCCCAAAAAAAGTAGGGCAACGTTCATGACGGTGATGTGGAGAGTGTTCTAAATGTGGATTATTACCTTGTACGCACCGGATGGCAGTTTCAAAATGTTTGAGTTTGATTGTGAACAGGAAGCGAGGCAATATTTCCGAAACATGACAGGAACGAAAATTCTTTCTCAAATCATATACGGTAGCAATCTTATTTATGGAAAGGAGAAGGTGCAATGACGGTACGCACAAAGCAACAAACATACTTGAACTACATCAACGGACAATGGGTCCCTTCTGCATCCGGGAAAACAGAAGCGAGCCTCAACCCAGCCGACATCGATGACATCGTCGGCTATGTCCAAGAGTCTAGTGCGGAAGATGTAAACGCCGCGGTGGAGGCGGCGCGGCGGGCGCAGGCGGCATGGCGGAAGTTATCCGGCCCGAAACGCGGAGAGTATTTGTTCCGCGCGGCTGACGTTCTTGAGAAACGGCTTGACGAGATCGCGGAAACGATGACAAGGGAAATGGGAAAAACGCTCCCGGAAGCGAAAGGGGAGGTGCAGCGGGGAGTCAATATTTTGCGCTACTACGCTGGAGAGGGGATGCGATCGATCGGTGAGGTCATTCCATCCACGGACAGCGAAGCGTTGATGTTTACGACGCGCGTGCCTCTTGGCGTGGTCGGGGTCATCACGCCGTGGAACTTTCCAGTCGCGATTCCGATTTGGAAAATCGCACCCGCCATCGTCTATGGAAACACGGTGGTGTTTAAGCCGGCGCAGGAAACGGCGGTCACGGCAGCGAAAATCGTGGAATGCTTTGACGAGGCGGGGCTGCCGGCCGGTGTGGTGAATTTGGTGACAGGCAAAGGATCGGTCATCGGCAATGCGATCGCCGAACACCCTCACATTCACGGCATCACCTTCACCGGCTCCAATGAAGTCGGCAAAACGATCGCCCAAAAAGCGGTGGCCCGAGGGGCGAAATACCAGCTGGAAATGGGCGGAAAGAATCCGGTGATCGTGCTCGAGGACGCTGATCTTGATCGCGCCGTCGAAGCAACGATCAGCGGCGGGCTGCGCTCCACGGGACAAAAATGCACGGCGACAAGCCGCGTGTTCGTCCAGCGCACCGTCTATGATCAATTTAAGGAAAAATTGTTGGCAAAAGTGAAGCAGCTGAACATCGGCAATGGACTCGAGGACGGCGTTTGGATGGGGCCGTGCGCCAGCCAAAAGCAGCTCGAGACGGTCCTTTCTTATATCCAAAAAGGAATCGAAGAAGGGGCGACGCTCGTTTACGGAGGCCAACGTTTGACGGATGGGGAACGGGCAAAAGGGTTTTATGTGCAGCCGACCATCTTTGAAAACGTGTCGCCCGACATGACGATCGCTCGCGAGGAAATTTTCGGGCCGGTGTTGGCGTTAATCAAAGTGGATTCGCTGGAAGAAGCGCTTTCTCTCGCCAATGACACACCGTTTGGATTGAGCGCCTCGATTTTCACGCAAAATATCGGCAAGATGCTCGCGTTCATCCAAGACATCGAGGCCGGGCTCGTCCGGATCAATGAAGAAAGCGCAGGAGTCGAACTGCAAGCGCCGTTTGGCGGGATGAAGCAGTCGAGCTCCCACTCGCGTGAGCAAGGGCGGGCAGCCATCGAGTTTTTCACGGCGATGAAAACGGTGTTGGTCAAAGGATAAGAAATGGAGCAAAGTGCGCTGCCGTTTAGGCAGGGCGCTTTTTTTTTAGCGTCAAGCCATTGGTGAAGGCGATTGTCGGCGAGCAAACGGTTTGCTTACAATAGAAGAAAGAGCATGTGCAGGGAGGGAGAACGGCATGAGCCAACCAGGCGAACAACGCCGGTATACGCTCGGCGAGTTTTTTTCTTTGGCTGGAGATGAGCGGATGGAGCTGTACGAAGGAACGATTGTGTTGATGTCCCCAGCTCCTTATGAGCATGAAGGGGTGGTCGCCAATTTGATTGCCGAGTTTCGCATGGCGTTAAAAGGAAGTCCTTGTCTTGTGTTCGGCAGCAACCTCCAAGTCGTCCTTTTGTTTGAAGATGAACAAAAAGGAACGAAAAATGTAACGGTGCTGCCCGACCTATCTATTATTGGTGATCGAACGAAACTGTGCCAAGGTCGGTGTTACGGCGCCCCCGACCTAGTGGTGGAAGTGTTGTCGCCAAGCACCGCCCGCAACGACCGGCTGCTGAAGCGCCATTATTATGAGAAGGCGGGAGTCCGTGAGTATTGGATTGTCGATTATCAGCACCAGGTGATGGAAAAATACGTTTGGCAATCGGGAGCGTTTCAGCTAGAAGACGTGTACGATGCAGCCAACGGGGCGGCTGCATCGACCACGTTTCCCGAGGTGCGCTTTTCCGTGAAGGAGATTTTTGCGTTTTTGACGTCGTGAAGAGCGGTGAAGCTGCATACAAAATAACAACAAACACGTTTCGCTCCAGAAGTCTGCTGTTGCTTGGCTGATAGAAACGCTTAGAAATCAAAGACAAAGGGGAGAAATAGCTTTTTTCTTTGTGGAAGGGGGAATGAAAGTGGTGAGTCGTTTCGACAAGCTCGTCAAAGATGCTGATGGACAAGCGCAATGGCTGTTCGCCATTCTTCAGTCCGTCCATGACGGCGTACTAGTGATCGATGACTGTGAGGTTGTGCGCCTTGTCAATCCGGAGTATACACGCATAACAGGTGTGAAGGAAAACGAGATTATAGGTAAACGGCTGCGCGATGTGCGGCCTAACGCCCTTCTCCCAGAAACGTTGAAGGACGGGAAAGTGAGAACCGGGGTGTACCGCAAGGAAGGTTCCAATGAGTATGTCGTTGATATGGCACCGATTGTTGTCCATGGCCAAGTGATTGGAGCGGTATCAGTTTGCAAAGGGCTGACGGAAGTGCACAAATTGACGCAGGAGCTGAAGCGAAACAAAGAAAGATTGAATGAATTGAAAAGGACCGTCTATTCGATTTATCGGGCTACTTATACGTTTGCGCATATCATCGGCCATAATGACAAGATCAAGGAAATGATCCGTATCGCGAAACGGGCGGCAGAGTCGGACTTGCCAGTGTTAATTATGGGGGAAAGTGGAACCGGCAAGGAACTGTTTGCTCAGGCGATTCACCAGGAGGGTCCGCGTGCTGAACATCCATTTGTTCCTGTAAATTGTGCGGCCATTCCTGCCGCTTTGCTGGAAAGCGAATTGTTCGGCTATGTGGAGGGATCGTTTACACATGCGAAAAAAGGAGGGAAAATCGGGCTGTTTGAACTGGCGGACGGGGGAACGATTTTTTTGGACGAAATCGGGGATCTTCCGTATGATTTGCAAGCAAAGCTATTGCGTGTGCTGCAAGAAAAGACAATTCGCAAAGTTGGAGATACACACGAAAGGAGGATTGACGTGCGCATCATTGCCGCAACAAATAAGGATTTGCGCCAGCTTGTAGCAAAGCAGTATTTTCGGGAAGACCTGTTTTATCGCCTTCATGTAATTACGCTTCATCTCCCCCCGCTCCGTGAGCGGAAGGAAGATATCCCTCTTTTGGCTCATTCTATAATACAAGCCTCAGGTGGTGGGGGACAGCGTCCTGTTTGCTCAATCAGCCAGGCTGCAATGGCTTTGTTGCAATCATACGATTGGCCTGGAAATATAAGAGAATTAAAAAACGTGATTGATTATGCCATTTGCATGACTGATGGAATGGAAATTGATCTGCATCATCTTCCCCCATCGATCATGAAAGACCCGGAGGTTTTCCGTTCCTCTACATCGATCCAACCGTTACGAAAGATGCTTGAAGAAACAGAAAAGCGTTTGATTGTCGAAGCGCTTCGTCAGTTTGGCACCGATGTACAAGGGAAGAAACAAGCGGCTAAAGAGCTTGGCGTGTCACTCGCCACGTTGTATAACAAATTGAAAAAGTTAGGGATTTCCGAGGATTTGCCTTCTTCTGCTCCTAACGGATGATAAATATTAGAGGGGAGCTGTGGTGAAGCAAATATTCTTGATTTGTAAGCGCTATCCACTAAACCTTGCCTGTTAAGGTTTTTCTTTTTTGGCAATCAATCGCTCATTGTCTTTTTTAATTTCCTAGAAACGATTCTAGTTTTTTAGAAATGAGCAGCAACAAGGAGTGCATTCATGTTTTAGCCATTCATTTTCTAAAGAATAAGAAAAGGCGCATCCGCTGTATTGAATGTAAAGCGGATGTTTTTGTTTTTGGCATTGGCACTTATTTTGCAAGAAAATAGAACGAAACAATTTTGAAGGGGGAATGGGATAATGTTGGCGTTATTGGGGTTTTTAACGATTGGTGTTTTTCTGGCTTTAATCATGGCAAGAAAAATCTCGGTATTGATTGCCTTAGTGCTTGTACCGGTGGTTTTTGGGCTGATCGGCGGGTTTGGGACGCAGATGGGAACGATGATGTTGGAAGGAATTCAAAAAGTAGCTCCGACGGGGATTATGATTGCATTCGCCATCCTATATTTCGGGTTGATGATCGACAGCGGCATGTTTGATCCGATTGTTTCGCGCATCCTTCGTTTAGTAAAAGGTGATCCGTTAAAGATTGTCATCGGCACAGCAACGCTAACATTGCTGGTTGCCCTCGACGGCGACGGGGCGACGACTTTTATGATTACCGTTTCGGCGATGCTTCCTCTTTATCGGCGTTTAGGAATGAATCCGCTTACACTATCGGGTGTCGTTTGTTTAGGGGCTGGAGTAATGAACATGATTCCTTGGGGTGGTCCGACGGCTAGAGCTATGGCAACACTGCATGTCGATTCAACCGAGTTGTTTAACCCTGTTCTTCCAGCGATGTTGGCGGGGATTGTTTGGGTGTTGTTTGCTGCTTATTGGCTCGGCAAAAAGGAACGGGAACGAGTGGGAGTCGTCGAACTGGATACGGAACAACTGACACCGTCACTTGACGGGGGAGAGGCGAAACGGCCTAACTTATTTTGGTTTAATGTCATTTTGACGATTGTGTTGCTCGTTTCCTTAATTAAAGGGTGGCTGCCGCTTCCGGTTTTGTTTATGCTTGCGTTTGCGATTGCCTTGCTTGTTAATTATCCGCATGTCAAGGATCAGCAAGAGCGGCTCACGTCTCATGCGAGCAATGTTGTATTGGTGGTGACGATGATTTTCGCAGCCGGCATTTTCACTGGCATTTTAACCGGTACAAAAATGGTTGATGCGATGGCGAAAGCGATGGTTTCGATCATTCCTGACGCGATGGGATCTTATTTGCCGCTTATAGTGGCGGTCACAAGCATGCCGTTAAGTCTTGTCTTTACCCCTGATGCGTATTATTTTGGAGTTTTGCCGATTTTAAGCGAAACGGCGGCTTCATTCGGCATCGATCCCGTCGAAATCGGGCGCGCTGCCATTTTGGGACAGATGACAACTGGTTTTCCGCTCAGCCCGCTGACGGCATCCACCTTTATACTTATCGGCTTGTCAGGTGTCGATCTTGGTGCCCACCAACGATTTATTTTTAAATGGGCGTTCGGAACGACTATTGTGATGACGATTGTCGCTTTAGCTACGGGGGCGATTTCTCTCTGATAATAACAAGGAATGTAACAAGAAAGCAAACGGAGGCGAGAAAATGGTCAGAATAGGAGCTGGAGCAGGATTTTCCGGTGATCGGTTGGAGCCTGCCGCGATTTTAGTAGAGAAGGGACAGTTGGACTATCTTGTTTTGGAATGTTTGGCGGAGCGAACGATTGCTTTGGCGCAAAAACAAAAATGGAAAAACCCTTCCCGCGGGTATGACCCGTTATTAGAAAAAAGAATGGAACTGCTTCTTCCGCTCATTGTGAAGCACCGCGTCCGCCTGATTACGAATATGGGGGCTGCCAATCCAGTAGCGGCAGCGGAGCGCATCGCCGCTATGGCGCGGGAGAAGGGACTAAAAATAAAAGTAGCGGCTGTCATCGGGGATGATGTAATGGAAAAGATTGATAAACAAATGTTGGCAATTGAGTCAGGGAAACCGATCGATAGCTACGGAACGATATTATCCGCGAATGCTTACCTTGGTGCTGATGCGCTCCTGCCTGCGCTGCAGTCGGGGGCAGACGTAATCGTGACAGGCCGTGTAGCGGATCCGTCGTTATTTCTTGCGCCGATGATTTACCATTATGGATGGCCGCTTGATGATACAGAACGTTTAGCTAAGGGAGCGATTGTCGGTCACCTGCTCGAGTGTGCCGGACAAATTACCGGCGGCTATTTTGCGGATCCGGGAAAGAAAGACGTCCCTGGCATGGCTAGACTTGGGTTTCCGTTTGCTGATGTGATGCCTGACGGTACGGCTGTGATCAGCAAGGTAGACGGGACAGGAGGGATCATTTGCCCGATGACTGTCAAAGAGCAACTGTTATATGAAGTGACTGACCCGACAGCCTATATCACCCCTGATGTGGTTGTTGATTTGACAACAGTCCAACTGCGCGAAATCGGTCCGGACCGTGTTGAGATCACCGGAGGAAGTGGCAAAACAAAACCAGATATGTTAAAGGTGAGCATTGGCTATCATGGCGGTTTTGTCGGGGAAGGCGAAATTTCGTATGCGGGGCCGAACGCTTTGCGGCGGGCGCAGCTTGCCGGGGAAATTGTGTATGAGCGGTTAAAAGACTGTTTTGTGAATCTGAAGGTGGACTATATTGGCTTATCATCAGCCCATCGGTCATTTTTAGGACAGGGCGGCGAGCCGTATGAAGTCCGGTTGCGGGTGGCAGGGAAAGCGGATACAAAAGAACAGGCTGAACTGATTGGTGAGGAAGTGGAATCGCTGTACACAAACGGCCCGGCAGGCGGCGGCGGGGCAAGGAAATACGTGCATGAGGTCATTGGCATTATTTCGACATTGATTCCACGCCAAATGGTCAATGTACAAATAACGATCCGGGAGTGACGACGATGAGAGTGAAGTTGTATGATTTGGCCCACTGCCGGGCCGGGGACAAAGGAAATACGTTAATCTTGTCGCTTATTCCTTTTCGGGAAACGGATTATCCTCTGCTGTCCCAAATGGTAACCGCAGAAAAAGTGAAGGAGCATTTGAGCTCGATTGTGAAAGGGGATGTGGTTCGATACGAACTTCCCAACATCGCCTCCTTGCAATTTGTCTGTCAAGATGCGCTTGAAGGCGGCGTCACTACCTCATTGGCCCTTGACCCGCATGGCAAAACGTTAAGCTATGCTTTGCTCGAGATGGAGATTGAGTTGCAGAAAGGAATATAAGTCTAGATACGGGAAGGCTGGACAAAACATGCTGTTGCATACAAATCGGCAGCATTTTCGCGAGAAAAAGCTGAATTATACAAGATGAAAAAGATGTTGGGACCAACAGCATGTTGTACAACATTTTCCAGCCTTCCGATCTTGCTGGTCAACAATGGATGCTGCGCCGAAATTGGCAACCTCGAGAGGTGCAGGAATTTTAGAAGGCTGAACGTATTTCGCCCCTCTTTTGCCCACCATCGTCCTTCTAGAGGAAGGGTGTCTCAAACGAAAGAGAACCTTATTTTTGTCGATAAATGAAGAAAAAATAAGAAAACAGAAAAAAAATGATGAAAATATTGACAATGATAATTTTTATCAATTAAAATATGATATGTGAAAATGATAATCCTTCTCTTTTTAGAGGTTTGGGCGGGGACATGGTTTTCAAAAGAATGGAGTGAGATGTGGTGGCCGCATGTGGACAGAATGGTTTGGCTTGAAAAGAGCAACGATTGAGGAGATGCCAGCCATCTTGGCGGTGCTAGTTGCTTCTCACACAAGCAGAATTTATCTTTTTAATTGGTAAAGATAATCAATATCATAATTGCACCTGTAAAGCAATTGAGTCTGGACATGGCATCGTCATTCGACTTGTATGATGGGATAGAACGGAAGACAGGATGAGAAAACATGAAAAAATGGATGGTGCTTCTTGTTGTTTTGGCTGCGGCATCATTGTTTGTCGGTGTGCATGATTTATCGCCTCGCGAGCTGTTTGCCGGCGACCGTGAGGCGTGGGAAGTGTTTTTGATCAGTCGCTTGCCGCGGCTTATCAGCATTCTGATCGCTGGGTCAAGCGTGAGCATTTGCGGCTTGATCATGCAGCAGTTGAGCCAAAACCGATTTGTGTCGCCGACGACGGCGGGAACGATGGATTGGGCGCGGCTCGGCCTGTTGGTGTCCATGATTGCATTCGCTGCCGCAGGGCCGCTTGTGAAGGCGGCTATTGCCGTTGTGTTTGCGTTTGTCGGGACGTTGCTGTTTATGACGGTTTTAGATCGTGTGAAGTATAAAGATTCGATCTTTATTCCGCTCATCGGCTTGATGTTTGGCAATATTGTCGGTTCTGTCACGACGTTTTTGGCTTATAAATATGATTTGATTCAATCGATGTCCGCATGGATGCACGGCGATTTTTCCGTTATGATGCAAGGACGTTATGAAATGCTGTATGTGAGCGTTCCGCTCATGGCAATCGCTTATGTATACGCCAATCGGTTTACGATCGCCGGCATGGGGGAGGAGATGGCGACGAACTTAGGGGTTCGCTACCGTTCGATTGTCTACACTGGTCTCCTCATTGTCGCTGTTGTTTCTGCTGTTGAGGTGTTGACGGTTGGGACGCTGCCGTTTTTAGGGCTGATCGTTCCGAACATCGTCACGATGTATTATGGGGATCATTTGCGCAAAGTATTGCCGTTGACAGCCATATTTGGCGCTTTGTTTGTGCTGATTTGCGATGTATTTGGCCGAGTCGCCATTTATCCATACGAAATTCCGATCGGCTTGACGGTTGGAGTAATCGGAAGCGGCGCCTTTTTATATTTGCTCGTAAGGAGAACGAAGCAGTATGTCTAATCGGATGAAAGTGGTTGTGCTCGTGGTATTGGCGCTCGGATTGATCGTGCTGTTTTTGTTTGCACACTTGCGAGGGGATTTTGACTATGTGTTGTGCTCGCGGAGCGAAAAGATTGTCGCGATGGTGCTTGTCGGTTGGGCGGGGGCGGTTTCGACCGTCTTATTTCAGACAATGACCAATAATCGTATTTTAACTCCAAGCATTATCGGGCTTGATTCCGTTTATATGCTTGTACAAACTGCTGTGGTGTTTTTGTTCGGTTCGACGACGTTGACCATGATGGGCAACACCTTGCACTTTCTCTTGTCTGCTGGGTCGATGATCGGTTTTTCAGTTTTATTGTATTCGTTTTTGTTTCGCCGTGAAGGGCAAAATTTATATTTCATCTTGCTTGTTGGGATGATTCTCGGTACGTTTTTCCAAAGTTTGACGTCTTTCATGCAATATTTGATTGACCCAAATGAATTTTCCATCATTCAAGATCGAATGTTTGCGAGCATCAACAATATAAAAACAGACTTGCTTTGGCCGGCAGGCCTGCTCATTGCGGCTGCGACATTGTATACATACCGTCATCTTCACGAGTTGGACGTGCTGTCGCTCGGCAAAGATCATGCGATCAATTTAGGCGTGGCGTATGAAACGGTCGTCAAACGGCTGCTGATGATTGTGGCGGTGTTGGTGTCGGTTTCGACCGCGCTTGTTGGTCCCATCATGTTTTTCGGATTGATAGTCGCCAATGTGGCGTATGCGTTTTTTCAAACGTATGAACATCGTTATTTGCTTGCAGGAGCGGCGCTGTTCGGCATCATCGCCCTCGTTGGCGGCCAGCTGGTAGTCGAGCGAGTGTTCACCTTTTCGACGACGTTGTCTGTCATTGTCAACATGGTCGGAGGCGTCTATTTTCTATACCTTTTGTTAAAGGAGCGAAAAGCATGGTAGAGGTGAAACAAGTATTGAAGCGATACGGCGGGAAGACCGTGATTGACCGTGTATCTTTATCTGTTCCGCGCCGCAAGCTCACATCGCTCATTGGCCCGAACGGGGCGGGGAAAAGCACGCTTTTGTCCATGATGAGCCGCTTAATTCCAAAAGATGGCGGGGAAATCTGGATTGAAGGAAAGGAAATTGCTCGTTATCGGACAGAAGAGTTGGCGAAAAAAATTTCCATTTTGAAGCAATCCAACCACATTGCGGCTCGCTTGACGGTACACGAATTGGTGTCGTTCGGTCGCTTTCCGTATTCGCGCGGCCGCTTGACGCGCCAAGATCGCGACTATGTGCGTGAGGCGATCCGCTATATGGAGCTGGAGCCATTGCAAGACCGCTATATGGACGAGTTGAGCGGCGGACAGCGGCAGAGAGCTTATATCGCGATGGTGTTGGCGCAAGATACGGATTATATTTTCTTGGACGAGCCGTTGAACAATTTGGATATGAAACACGCCGTGCAAATGATGAAAGTGTTGCGCAAGCTGGTCGATGAGCTTGGCAAAACGATCGTGATGGTGATGCACGATATTAACTTTGCCTCCTGTTACTCCGATTATATGGTCGCGTTAAAAGATGGAGCGGTCGTCTGTGAAGGGGATGTTTCATCGATCATGAGCGATGAAGTGCTTCGCGGCATTTATGATTTGGATGTGCGCGTGCAGACGATTGAAAATCGGCGCATCTGTGTGTATTTTTAGCAATCTCCCATGAGAAAGCGTCTATCTTGACTAGTGAAAAAGCGGGCTGTGGAAGCCTATGGGCATGCTTGGTGAAGAGCTCCGTCTCGGATTCAAACATGGGACGGGGAGACGCGATCAAAGTCAAGTATGTCAACTACCCCCACTTAGCTAACGCTTGAAGTGGGGGCTTGCAACTCCCCAGAAGTACAAGCGGACTTCGTCCTCCTTCCTTGACTTGGGGTTGCATCAGGGCAGGTTGACAACTACCCAACGACGCAGGTCATGCCTGCATCGTTACCGATTCTCTCGGTGTGTCTGTTGGCAGTACTTGGCTTCCACACACAACAGACGGATCTACGCTCGATGTTTTACGGTTACAACGTTTCCTGTAACCAACTCCATACATCGAGTAGCAGTTATTGGAGTGCCTTTATTAAACGGTTTTCTCCACGCCTTTATTATATCATACACAAAAGAAAAGGGGAACGCGCATTCCTCTCCCACTTACTCCCTTTGGTCGTTGAAGTGGGAGTCTCCTGCGCGAAATAGGATGAAGAAGATTCCAATTAAGTAAAAAATGGTTGAGCCGGCTTTCATGTTGACATCGGCAAGAAAGGGCGCCCTTTGTCGAGTGAATACGAAAGCCGTCAACATATAATTTGAATTTCCAAAGGGGGGTATAGCCAATGAAACAGCGTTGGCTGATGGTAGTGGTTGCTTTGCTTCTTGTCGTACTGGTTGCTTGCGGCAATAAGGAGAATGCAAGCAACGGAGCGAGTGGGAAGAATGACGAGAAGAAAACGGAACAGGCCGAGGAAATGACGATCAAGCACCAGCTTGGAGAGGCGAAAGTCAAGAAAAATCCAGAGAAAGTGGTTGTCTTTGATTTTGGAGTGCTGGACACCCTTGATAAACTAGGGGTGAAGGTGACAGCTTTGCCGCAGATGAACGTGCCGAAATACTTGGAGAAATATAAAAGCAGCGACTACCAAAACGTCGGCAGCTTGAAGGAGCCGGATTTTGAAAAATTGAGCGAAATCAAGCCGGATGTCATTTTTATTTCCGGTCGTCAAGCAAATTTGTATGACAAGTTGAAAGAGATTGGCCCAACCGTGTATATAGGGATTGACACTCAACATTATTGGGATTCATTTACAAACAATATGAAGCTGATCGGGCAAATGTTTGGCAAAGAAAAAGAAGTAGATGAGGAACTGGCCAATATTGAAAAACAAATCGAAGAAGTGAAGACAAAGGCTGCAGACAAAAAAGCGCTGATCATTTTGACGACCGGTGGGAAAGTGAGTGCGTACGGCAAAGGTTCGCGCTTTGGGCTCATCCATGATGTGCTCGGCGTGCCAGCCGCAGACCCGAATTTGAAAGTGACGAATCCTCATGGACAAAGCGTATCATTTGAGTACATTGCCAAGAAAAACCCGGATTACTTGTTTGTCATTGACCGCGACGCCGTTGTAGAAGGAAAGCCGACAGCGAAGCAAACGATTGAAAATGCACTTGTGAAAAAGACGAAAGCATATCAAAACGGCCACATTGTCTACTTGGATCCAAATTATTGGTATCTCTCAGGCGGCGGATTGACGTCGGTGTCGGAAATGATCAAACAGGTGGAAGAAGGATTGAAATAAAAGGACAGGCGGGCTTAGGCGGCCCGCCTGCTTTATCGTCATAAAATGATATTCTTAATTTTGTAGATTTCCCGTTCGTGTTCGATGACTTTGTTCGAGAGGAAGGTGATGTCAAGTTTGATGTTGTTCAGCTGTTCATTGAATGATTGGGCATGGGAATCGACTTTTTTCTCTAAGGAGTCGAGTCTTTGGTGGATGGAAGAAACTTCACCGTGAAGTTTGTGCACGTCCATCGCGAGGGCGTCGAGTGCGGCGTCGGTTTCATCCTGGCGGTGAAGCAGGGCAGACATCAGATCATACAGTTCTTTTTGGCCGGCTTTGATATGGGCTTGTTCTTCTTCTAACCGCTTTTGGCCTTCAAGGAGAGCTTGCTGGATCCGCCGGAATTCTTCTTGCTCTTTGCGCATTTCCTGCTGTTCTCTACGGATCTCCTGCTGTTCTTTTCGCATTTCTTGCTGTTCTCTACGGATCTCCTGTTGCTCTTTCCGTATTTCTTGCTGTTCTCTACGGATCTCCTGCTGTTCTTTTCGCATTTCTTGTTGTTCTCTACGGATCTCCTGCTGTTCTTTTCGCATTTCTTGTTGTTCTCTTCGGATTTCCTGTTGTTCTTTTCGGATTTCTTGTTGTTCTGCTTCCAGCCGTTTGTGGCTTTCGACGAGGAGGTGCAGCGTGTTCTCGATATGACCAAGGCGGTTGAACAACTGCAAGAGGATCTCTTCGCTCATGGTTGGCCCCTCTTTCATTCTAATTTCCTTCATTATAGCACATATGTTCTTGTCGGACAAGCACGAATGGTGTATATAGGAAAGCGTACAAACATATGATACAATGAAGAAACAAACTGACAAGTCCCAGTGCGGATGTCGGCTAGTATGTTTTTAGAAAGGGATCGATGTATGCTTTACGTTTCTCCTGCCAAAATCGCAAGCTATTTTTATCACGAGTGCGAGCGGAATTTTTATTTTCAGTCGTTGGCGAAAGAACGGCGCAGCGAGCTCGATGTGCCGGAAGAGCTGTTTGAGCAGCCTGCGGTTCATGAGAGCGTGCTGCGCCGAGGGGTTGAGTGGGAAGAGGAAGTGATTACGACCTATTTGGCCGGCCAAGTGCAGATGGGGAAGCGAGAGCCTGGCGCACCGATTTCCCACTGCTATTTGGATGGAGAGGAGACGATCCGCGAGCTGAAGCAGCCGAGCAAGCGCTATTTATACCAGCCGACATTGATCGCGCCGCCGCGCTTTTACGAACGGTACGGGTTGGATCTGAAAGTGATCCGATTTGCGGCGTGTCGTCCGGATTTGATTGAGTGCATTCCGGGGCAAAACGGCTTTGTGTTCCGCATCATCGACATCAAATCATCAGATGTGTTAAAGATTTCCCACCGCGTGCAAACGGCGCTGTACGCGTTGATGTTGTCCTCGGTGTTAGAGGAGCACGGTGTTAAGGGCAGCGTCGATTTGCGCGAAGCCGGGATATGGACGTACAAAACCGAGCAGCCGCAGCTGACAGATATCGGACAGCTGCTTCCGTTTCTTGAGCAGTTTTTGGCTAGCGAATTGACGGCGCTGGCTGGGAAGCAACTTGATGAGCTGTTTTGGCATTTGGATTATCGCTGTGAATGGTGCCCGTTCTATGATTACTGTTTCGACAAAGCGCGGAAACAGTCGCATATTTCCCTCGTTCCGTACTTATCGAGTCATGCGTCCCGCTTTATCCGCGAGCGGCAGCTTCCGGAGACGATCGATGAGTTTCGCCAACTTCTTGAGCGTCAAGAAACGAGACACGTCCTAAAACAAAACGCTGGATTGGCGCGTCAACTTCGGCGGCTTGAAGCGCAGCTTGAGGCGATTGCGGAGGAAAAGGTCGTTCCGTATGACCAGGCGGTGACGCATATGCCGATATGGGAAGACATCCGTCTGATTCTCACCGCGCAACGCGATCCGTTGACGGGGAAGATTGCGGCGGCATCGTTGTACCGTGTTGGTGGAACAGATGTGTTTGGAACGGGATCGGAAATGCATCATGTTATTGCTGGTTCTCTGGAAGAATGCGACGCGGTCGGCCGAACGTTTGCCGATGCGCTGGACCGCCTGCTTCAGACGGTGCACGATTACAACCGAGCGCGAGAGTGGCGGGCGCAAAAATCGGTGCAGGCGTATGTCGCCGACAACTATGAATGGGACAATGTGCAGCAGCTGCTTCAAGCGCTTTTGTTCGATCCAGACTATAACGAAAAAGCTGTTCGGCTGCTGTCGTATTTTCATAGCAGCTCACTAGCAAGTGCCAACGATCATCCAGATGAAATCGTTCCGCTTCCTGTCGTTGTTCTGACAACGGCCGTGAGCCAGCTGTTCGCCTTGCCGACGCATGTTGCGTACCGTCTTGAAGACTTGTCGCGGTATATTGCGGCCTACCATGATTCGCCGTTTCTGTACTCGGCGAGCGAGCGCTTTTCGTTCCGCTTGACAAACGCCATGAAACTGGATGTGCTGCATGATGCCTGGCAAACAGGGGACATGGAAAAACGACAAGCGGTCGAGAAGGAGCTGAGCTGCCGCCTTTGGGCCGCTCACAGCATCATTCAAGGCATCCGTGCGTGGGCCGAGAGCGTCCATCCTTCGCCGCTTATGGTCTGGCCGGAAAAATTTGCGTTTCCTCATTCGGCTGATTACCGTGATCCGCTTGTGTCCAAGCTGGCGTTTATGGCGCGCTACGAGGCGCTATTAAACTACTTGGATATTCGCCAAAAGCGCCTGCTCCCGCTTTCGGAGCGGCTTGAGAACGGAGTGACGCTTCATGTCACGTACCTTGGCGGCGATCGGTTCCGATTGAACAACCGCCAGGCGCTTGAAACGATCGATCTAAAGGCGAGCTGGCTTTTGACGGAGTGCAATGAGGAAGGAGAAAAGGCGCAACAGACGTTTCCTGATCATAAGTACGCCAGTGAATGGAAGCCGCCCCAATGGGCCAATGTCTATTTTGTCCGCATTCGCGCCATCGAAGATAATGGCAAGACAGCTGAACTCAAGCTCGAGTTGCCCAAATGGCTCGATCGGTTCCCGCTTGTGGAAGGAGAGGAGTATTGGCTGTCGCTTCGGCATGCGGATTTTACCACCCCGCGCGTCTTGCAGGCGTTGCAACAGTTGGATAAGGACAATCATCGCATCTTGGACTTGATTCGCGATCCGATTCGCTATCGGAAAACGTTTCGTCCCAACTGGGATGCAGAGGAAGTCAAGGCGCTTCTCCGCCAAAGCAGGCTGACGAAAAGCCAGCGTCAGGCGTTTCTCCACTTTCTCCGCCATACGTTGACGCTCGTCTGGGGGCCGCCTGGCACCGGGAAAACGCATTTTATTGCCGTTGCTCTTCGGTTGCTGATGGAAATGTATGAAAAACGGGGGCGAAGGCTTGCCATTCTTGTTTCGGGTTTCACCCATGCGGCGATCGAAAACGTTCTGCGCAAAATTCAGGAGCTTGCGCCGCGGCGCAGCGTCCATATCGCGAAACTTGGTGAGATTCAGACGGAAAACGCCAAAGGAATCGCCGAGGTGGCGGACCGTGACCTTCTCGGATGGTTTGGCAGCGGCGGCCATCGGGTGCTTGGCGCCACGCTGTACGGCATTCAAAGGGCGTATGAAAAGGGCTATCTAGAAGAGTTTGACGTCGTCATTCTGGATGAGGCGTCGCAAATCCGCGTGGCCGATTCACTGTTGGCGTTGCGCCATGTCAAAAAAGCAGGCAGGCTGCTTATCGTCGGCGACCATTTCCAGCTGCCGCCAATCATTCAAGGGACGTATGCGGCCGCGGAAGGGGAACCGCACCTGTTCGACTCGATTTTCCACCTGTTGTTTGACGCCGATGTCGAGAAGCGGTATACCCGCCAACTGACGGACAATTTCCGCATGAACGAGGCGCTTTGCCGCTACCCGGCCGAGCGGATTTATGGACGTGACTATACAGCGTTCAACCGCCAAATTGCCGAGCAAACATTGGCGCTCGTCGACGCTCCAACTGCCGATGAATGGGTGGAAGCGGCGATCGACCCCGATTATCCGCTTGTTGTTTGCATTTATGATGGTGCGCACGGCACGCAAGAAAATGAGGCCGAAGCGCGCTGGGTGGCGGGCATCGCGAAGGTGTTGCGGGCACGGCTTCTCGACAGCGAGGGGAAACGGTACGATGACTCATCAGAAGGCGACCAAGCGTTTTGGCGCCGCGGGCTGTTTATCATCTCGCCGCATCGGGCGCAAATCCGCGCCATCCGCCGTGCCCTTGAACACCAACGATTGCGCCCGCCGTTTTTCGTCGATACGGTTGATAAAATGCAAGGGCAAGAGGCGGATGCGGCGATCATTAGCTACGGCGTCGCCGACCCTGAACTGGCTGTGATGGAAGGGGAGTTCATCTACAGTTTGAACCGCCTCAACGTTTCGCTTACACGGGCGCGGAAAAAGACGATCCTCTTCCTCTCGCGCCAACTGATGTCGCCGTCGCTTCAGGTGATCGGCAACGAGGAATACCGTGAAGGAGTGAATTTTATGCTCGGGCTCGAGCACTACGCTTCACGGCGTGGGGAAACGCAAACGTTTATGGTCGACGGTGTCGCGCTGCGAATGTACCGAGTCAGTTGTCCAAAGATGGAAAAGATGGACACTCTATGAAGCTGCTGAGTTTGACAGGAAAAAAGGATGAATCAAGGCGCTGTTCAACTTGAGAAATTCTTTGATGCATCCGAGAATCCCCCATTTTCTTGCTCAAAAACCGCATAAACAGTCGCCATCCGCCATGCCGCCTTCTCCGTTTGTTGGCTCGTTTTGTTTTCTGTGCCGGAGGAGGGAGGGCATGGCGATTTTTTTGGACGGAATGGGTATTGATGTGCGAACGGTGAATAGTTGATAAGAAAATTAAGGAAGGAAACCGCCGAGCCATGGAGAAATAATGGAAATAAGATTTGTCGATAAGAAGCACTGTGCTAGGAATACGCGACAAGAGAGGGGGCGTGCCATGGCAAACGTCGGCGGGAGAAGACCGGTGTCGGATGCAAGGCTTGAGGCGATCAAAAAGCTCTTTCCGGAAGCGGTTGTAGATGGGGGCATCGATTGGGAGTTGCTGAAGAAAGTGTTTGGCGGTCACAAACGGCAGGAAGCATATGAGTTCATGTGGCCGGGGAAGGCAGAGGCGAGGCGGCTCGCTGAAACGCCTGCGTCCGGAGTATTGCGGCCGGATCAGGCAGCGAGCAAGCAGTGGGAGACAACAAACAATTGGTATATTGAAGGAGACAATTTAGAAGTATTAAAACTGCTGCGGACGTCGCATGCAGGGGCCATCCAAATGATTTACATCGACCCGCCGTACAATACAGGAAAAGTGCTCACGTACAAAGACAATTGGCGCAAGGGGAAAGCCGTTGTTTCTAGCGGGATCCAGGAAGAAGCGCGTGCCCATGCCGGCTGGCTCAACATGATGTACCCGCGCCTTTGGGTGGCGAGGGAGCTGTTGGCCGAGACGGGGGCCATCTTTATCTCCATTGATGATACGGAGCAGGCGAATTTGAGAAAAATGTGCGATGAAATTTTTGGCGAGCGGAATTTTGTCGCCACGTTCATTTGGCAGCGGGCGTTTTCGCCCGTGAATATGAACAAGTTCGCCTCGCGCAACCATGATTTCATTTTATGTTATGCGAAAAACATCGATCGCCTGGCTTGGTACGGCTTGCCGCGCCATCCGGAAGCGGATGGGCGGTATGCCAACCCAGACAATGACCCGCGCGGTCCATGGACGTCAGGCGATTTGTCGGTCGGTCCGCCGATTCCGGAAAAAATTTATGACATCGTGACGCCAGGCGGCCGGGTCGTTTCCCCGCCGAACGGGTATTGCTGGCGGGTGACGAAAGAGCGCTTCACCGAACTGGTGGAAGACAACCGCATTTGGTTTGGCAAAGACGGCAACGGGGTGCCGCGCCTGAAGCGGTTTTTAAGCGAAGTGAAGCCGACGGTGACACCGCTTACGATTTGGACGCATGATGAGGTGTCCCATTCGCAGGAGGCGAAAAAAGAGCTGAAGGAGCTGTTCGATGGGCTGGCGGTGATGGATTACCCGAAGCCGGTGAAGCTCATTCAGCGCATGGTGGCGTTGACAACGAAGGACAATGACATCATCCTCGACTTTTTTTCCGGCTCGGCGACAACAGCCCATGCCGTCATGCAGCAAAACGCTGAAGACGGCGGCCGGCGGTCGTTTATAATGGTGCAGCTTCCCGAGCCGCTTGCGGAAACGTCCGAGGCGTATCGGGTGGGGTTTCGGACGATTTGCGACATCGGCCGCGAGCGCATCCGCCGCGCGGGGGAGAAAATCGTCCGTGAAACGGGAAAGACAGAGCTTGATATTGGCTTTCGCGTGTTTCGGTTCGAGAAGAAATCGAAGCAGCCCGCTCGCTAGGTGGACGGGCTGCTTTTCGATTCGGCTGATGAAAAGCGCTTTGGTAAAACAGGCGTTGCGTCTATGTTCCGAGTCCCTGATGTCCGTCGTTTCAGGCGCTTTTTACAATGACGCCGCAGCCCAACGGTCGTTGACAAAGACGTCGTACTCCGCGGCAATCGTTTCTTTGAGCTCCGCTAAAGACGGGATGCCGTCGGCGAACGTGTAGGTGTCAAGGCAAATGAGGGAGTATTCGTCGCCGGGATCAAATACGATGGTGACGACTTCTTCCGTTCCAGCGTCCACTTGTCGGATGGTGTCGCCGTCTTCCGGCTCCACGAGTATGTTTTGGTATGTTTCGCGAATCACGTAGTAGCCTTCCTGCAATTGTTCAGTGAATAGATGTTCGATGTCTGTCAGTTCGTGGACGATCATTATTTAAGTCCTCCTAACTTGTGAAATCATTCTCAATGTCAGTATATAACGTAGTCGTTGTCGATATAATAGATGTTGTGGAAAGTTCGAAAAATTGTCATTTTGTATGCCAAGCGTAGATAAGGTTGGGGGCAGGATTGACAAGGGAAAATAGCAGCTTCCTGAAAAAGGCATCGCCCTCGTGGGAGGAATTCAAATATGAACAGGAAATTTATAGGAGTAATGTCCCTCTTTTTGATAATATTATTCGGAATGTATGGTGTCGGGACTAAAATTGTCGCCAAATCAAAAATTTATGAAACAGAGTCAACAACTACATTAGTGGTTAATAAAAATGATTTAGAGGACCTTTCAATTTACTTCTTAACGCCTTATATAACCAAAGCAGTACAGGATTATTATGGAAAACCATCTGGAATTCAGTGGTGGAAGCCTAAAATATTAGAGATTAAAAATTTAGAACCCGGGAGTCGTTATAAATTCTTACTCAAAATTCGTGTAGAAACATTTAAAGGGGCTCACAACCCTCCTTACGGAATTGATATAATAACACTTGAAATCGATTTTGACAAAATTCGTATTATTGATTACAAGCACATCGAAGAGAAGATAAAAAAACAAACATAGGGTATTACCTCCTTTTATATATTAAGGTTTTTATAAGGTTCATCACCAAAAGATGTACTTGATTTTTATGTTAAAATGTGATAGAGGTCTCTAGACGGACACGGATGATGTATAAAATTTTGTGTAAAGCATTTTGCTAGAACAAAAGAAAAAAGGTAGGGTATTCTCTGATTGGACCAAAAATCTTAGAGAAAGGAGAACCCTACCTATGTCTAAAAGTATACCGAATGTAGACTGGGCAAATCAACTGGAAAGTGTCATTCGTCAGTTTGTAAAGGAAAAATTAGAACTGATCATGCGGGAAGAAATCAAGAATTTCCTCGAAATAGAACAGGCCGGAACATCAAATATGAGAAACGGCTACTATCAACGAAATCTAGATACGCAATATGGCCGGATTGAAGGTCTTTTGGTCCCTAGAGACCGAAACGGAGAATTTCAAACCCAATTGTTCGCTCCTTACCAACGCCACACCGGCTGGCTGGAGGAAGCCATCATCAGGATGTATCAAAGTGGCATGAGTACGCGTGAAATTGGCAAGTTTATTGAACGAATTTTAGGCAATGCCTATTCTCCTGCAACGATCAGCCGTATTACCGATGTAGTGAAGGAAGACATCGAGAAATGGCACACTCGTCCACTGCACAAGCGTTATTCCGTCTTATATTTGGATGGTTTATACGTAAAACTTCGTCGCGAAACCGTGGAGAAAGAAGTCATTTATGTGGTGTTAGGGGTGAACGAAGAAGGATATCGCGAAATTCTTGATTTCTTTGTGGGAGGACAAGAAAGCGCCTATGTATGGCAGGAAATTCTTCAACACCTCTACCAAAGAGGCATCAAGGAAGTGCTTCTGGGCGTATTCGATGGACTACCGGGTCTAGAGGAAGCCTTTAAGGCGGTTTATCCGAAAGCCGATGTACAGCGTTGTGTCGTTCACAAAGTCCGTAACACGCTCAGTCGTGTTCGGAAAAAAGACCAATTCGAAATGGCGGAAGATTTGAAACTCATTTATTGATCTCCGAATAAAACAATGGCACTGGAGATGTTTCAACAGTTTGAATCGAAATGGTCAAGCAAGTATCCGAGAGAAGTCCAATCTTGGGCCAATGAGTTGGATGTCCTCCTTACATTTATGGATTATCCAAGCAGTATTCGAAGTGTGATTTACACGACGAATGCCATCGAACGAACGATTAAGGAGATTCGGAAACGTCTAAAGCCGATGAACAGTTTGAGCAGTTTAGAAGCTGCGGAAAAAGTCGTGTATTTAACCATTCAAGATTTTAATGAGAAATGGGCAGGGCGAAAGTTGCGAGGATTTGCCGAAGCGCATGAAGCCCTCGAGCGAATGTTTGAAGAACGCTATTATTAACCAAATATTGTAAATAAACAAAATAAGGGGATTCTCCCTTTCCACACAGGAGACTGAATATTCAGTCTCCTGTGTGGAGAAAATCAGTCCCCTATCAATTCAAATCCATTTCAGAGAAACCCTACCCCATTTACATTACACAAAATTCTTGACGGTACCTATTGACCAACACATCCTTTAGTTGAATAGTTTATTTAAACACGATTTAAATGCGTGTCTTTAAAATGTGTTGGATATTTTAATCCATAACCAATCATCCTATCCATTCCGATATGGGCAGACCATATTAAACCTATCTCTAAAACAACTTCGTTTGATAACAATACTCCTAAGATAACAGCTCCAATTGGTAAACTATATGTATGAAATAAATTATAAAGCACTGCACCAACCTTATTATTGAATAAATAACCTATCATTGATATATCTGGAGCTAATAACAAAACGAAAAACAAAAGCCAACTAAATTGATTATAAGAGTAAAAATAAAGACTTAACAATAGGATAGCTACCCCTTCTAGGTGTAAAAGAATTTTATTCATAATATTCTCCCTTCAGGCGTGTTGATTATCCAATAAAATCCAAAGGGTATAGAAAAAAGAGCACCTTTCCTGTAGAATGTGAGTAGCGACACAAACAAACCCAGGAGGTGCTCTCTATGAACAAGCATACCACACTCCCGAATTTGATGCAAAAACTTGTTTCGGATGAAGAGATTCAACTGATTGCCGAAGCGGTTGGGTATCGTGATTCGTCTCGAACCTTTACGTTGCGCGAGTTGATTCACTTCTTCCTGCTGGCCGCCATGCATCAATGGAAAAGCTTTCGCCACGGAGCCGATGTGGGGCCTCTGTATGGATTGCCGCGATTCCATTATTCAACTGTATCCAAGAAAGCGAAAGAAGTTCCCTATGACATCATGAAACGCTTGTTGGCGTTGATCATTTCCAAGTGCAACCGCCAAACCCGCCGTTCGCTTCGGTTTCCCAAACCGCTTCGGGTGGTGGATTCGACGACCGTCACGGTCGGGAAAAACCGCCTGCCATGGGCGCCGTATCACGGCGAACGCGCCGGAGTGAAGCTGCACGTCGCGTATTCGCCGGAATCCTCGTTGCCGGCAGACGTGGTGGAAACCATCGGACTGCGTCATGATGGCCCGGTGGGAGAACAGTTGACGAACGCTCAACAAGTGCTGGTGGAAGACCGGGCGTATTTCAAAATCGAACGCCTCGATCGATTTGTGGAGCAGCATCAGCTCTTTGTCATTCGGATGAAGGACAACATCGAACTTCATCAGAAAAAAAGCTTGAAACGCCTTTCCAGCACATCCTCATCGGTTCAAGCCGACTTCACGTGCCAGTTGGGGACGAAACAATGCCGCTCCACCAAGCGTCACCGGGTGGTGATCTTTCGAGATGCGAATGGCCGCGACATTCGGGTCGTGACGAACCTCTTCCATGCGTCTGCGGAAACCATTGCCGACATGTACCAACAACGTTGGACTGTTGAGGTCTTTTTCCGTTGGGTGAAGCAATATCTGAATGTCCCGACCTTGTTTGGCACGACGGAAAATGCGGTATACAACCAACTGTTTGCGGCGTTCATCGCGTATGTGTTGCTGCGATGGCTGTATGATCAAACCAAAAAACAGACGAACGTCTCTCTTTCCTTCATTTCGTTCGTTCGCCGTTTTTTCTCTGGGCAGCTTCCTCTCGATTGGAAATCCGGGATGGCCGCTGCTTTGTTTGAGTATGCCCAAATTTATGGAAGGCGTATGTCTAATTTTGGATAATCAACACTCGTGATATTTTCCATTTTTTTTATCAAAAATAATAGCAAAATTATCGTCAAACCAAATGTCATAATTTTTTACTCTATCATTACTCCCCTTATGTTCCAACCAAAAGCTATAGTTAGGTTCTTTTTTAGGTTTTTGAATGTCAATTGACCATTCTATTTCTTCTGAAATTTCATTTATCCTCTCAATTTTCATGCTGTTCTTAACTTCTTTAATGTTCGAAAATTTATCTTCGTTATCAACTATTCTAATGACATCTGATGTATAATTATGTTCCTTGCCTTTTACATAATGTTGAAATCCAGTTGAAATTGACATTGATAAGGCTATGATAGACAATAACGCCCAAAATTTATTCATATAAAACCTCCTCCCAAGAGAAAATTAATGTTAACTTTTACATCTTGTTTTATTTTACCATATTTTGATAAATACAAACAAGAAATCCTTAGTTATATTCGAAAATCTCTCGTGATGCCTATCTCACGGAGGATTTTCATACGATGATATGATGACATACAAACCTATAGGAATATGGAAAGTGTGTTTATTTACCCACCCTTCATATTTTGTAGAGTAATCACATCTCAAAAAACGATATGGATAAACCGTTGGCAAAAATGTTTCTTTCAGAGTAAGACATACTTCTTCAATATCCAAATCCTTTGGGATATCGGTCACCACATACACCTTATAATGCCATTGTCGCTCATGGTGATATCCCTCCTTTTTAATGGTTGGTTGCACTTTCATTTTAAGGGGATCCTCATGCAAGGGCTATTTTTATGCTTGTTTGAGTTTATCTAGCACCACGGGTGCTTTTCAATTTATCAGTTCCCAGCGGCCTTCCCATGTTTTCCAGTCAGCGTACGTGTAAATTTTGTTCGAGTCAGGGGTATTACCCACTGTTTCACCTTCTTTCATCTTAAAGATATGTTTGTTTACAGTTTAACATAAAGAAGTCAAGGAAGTGTAGGAAGGACTTTCATGAGACATTTATTCATCACCCGCCTACGCTCACAACCGGAAGCGAGGGTTTTCTTGGTTCAGAAAGGAATCTGGCGTTTGGTTGTCGAATGACATGAGAGAAGAATGCATGAAGAAAGGGAGAGGAATGATGTCCGCATTTCAAGCGTTTGTCGTCAACAAAACCGAAACAGAATTTACCGCCGGCGTGCAGACGATATCCATGGATGATTTGCCGGAAGGAGACGTCGTTGTCCGCGTCCATTATTCAAGCGTCAACTACAAAGATGGATTGGCGTCCATTCCGGACGGCAAAATTGTGAAAACGTATCCGTTCGTGCCGGGAATTGATTTGGCCGGGGTGGTTGTCTCGTCGCAACATCCGCGCTTCCGCGAAGGGGACGAGGTGATCGCGACCGGATATGAAATCGGTGTGACGCATTTCGGGGGCTACAGTGAATATGCTCGCCTGCACGGCGATTGGCTCGTGCCGCTGCCAAAAGGGTTGACGTTGAAAGAAGCGATGGCGATCGGCACGGCTGGGTTCACGGCGGCATTGTCCATTCACCGGCTTGAGGAGCATGGGTTGACGCCGGAACGCGGACCGGTGCTTGTCACGGGGGCGACGGGCGGCGTCGGGAGTCTGGCTGTGTCGATGCTATCGAAGCGCGGCTACACGGTGGAAGCGAGCACAGGCAAAACGGCGGAGCACGACTATTTGCGCGCCCTCGGCGCCAAGGAAGTGTTGACGCGCGAAGACGTCACGGCTGAACGCATTCGTCCGCTTGATAAGCAGCGCTGGGCCGCGGCGGTCGACCCGGTCGGCGGCCGGACGCTGGCGACGGTGTTAAGCCGCATCCGCTACGGCGGAGCGGTGGCGGTGAGTGGGTTGACAGGCGGCGTCGAGGTACCGACAACCGTCCATCCATTCATTTTGCGCGGCGTCAGCTTGCTTGGCGTTGATTCCGTCTATTGTCCAATGGATTTGCGTTTGCGCATTTGGGAGCGGCTCGCTGGCGACTTAAAGCCGGATTTGAAGCGGATTGTTCAAGAAATTTCGCTCGCTGAATTGCCGCAAGCGCTTGAGCGCATTTTGCGCGGCGAGCTGCGCGGCCGGACGGTCGTGCGGTTAGGATGACGTTCGGACGCAATCGAACGGAAGCAGCGTCCGAACTTGGTGCTCTCCACATCTTCTTTTTGAATGATCCTTGATGAGTGAAGGCGACGGAAAGGGGAAGTGTGCAGAAGAAGAAAGGAAAGACGCAGGGGGAAGCACCTGCGTCTTTTTTTTGTGATCTCGAACCCATTTTTCGACGTGAGCGTAGGCGGGGGAGCGTTCATCCCCGCAATTGATACCGCTCGAGCTCCGCGAAAAAGTCTTTCACAAACCGGTAAAACACTTTCACCGACGGAGCGAGTTCGTGGTGGTCGGAAATGATAATGCCGACGTTGCGCTTTACTTGCGGCATCTCGATTGGCACTTTGGCGGCGTAGCGAAGAAGGCTTTCCGACAAGGCGCTTTCCGGCAGGAGGGTCACGCCGATGCCAGCGGAGACAAGCCCTTTAATGGCATCGAGATCTTCGCCTTCCGATGAAATGTTGGGCGAAAATCCGGCTTGGTGGCAAGCGTCAATAACGATTTGATGCAAAATGTATCCTTTTGGAAACGTTACAAATGGATCATGGCGCAGTTCGTTCAATACGATCCGGTCGCGGCGGGCGAGCGGATGGCTGTTCGGCAGGAGGGCGGCAAACGGTTCGGAAAACAAAATTTCTCCTTTAATGCCGATTTCACGAACCGGAATCGGTCCGAGAAAGGCAAGGTCGATCTCCCGTTTTTTCACCGCTTCGATTAAATAATAGTACGACCCTTGGCGGAGATGGAACGAGACGTTTGGGTGCTCCGCTTTAAAGGCGGAGATGACCATCGGCATCATGTGGCTTGCCAGGCTTGTCGGAAACCCGATTTTAATCGTTCCGCGTTCCGGGTCCAAATACTCTTCGATTTGTTGCTTTGCATCCTCGACCGCCTTTAACACCGCTTCGGCGTGCGGCAAAAAATGGCGGCCGATCGGGGTGAGCTTCACGTTTCGCCCTTCCCGTTCAAACAGCTGCACGCCAAGCTCCGCTTCGAGGTTGGCAATTTGCCGGCTGATCGCCGACTGCGCGACATGGAGGGCGTCGGCGGCTTCGGAGACGTGTTCGCGCCGGGCGACTTCCACGAAATATTGCAGTTGCCGCAGCTCCATTTTTCTCCCTCCTTTTGATTGATCGCAAAAAGAGATGGATTTTATCTAAATTATATATTGTTTATATTAATTTTGAAAACTACAATGAATATTACAGACAATTCGGAACGGGAGGGGAAGGCAGCATGAAACACTACGGATTACCGGAAGCACAAGGGCTGTATCGCCCGGAATTTGAACATGATGCATGCGGGATCGGGTTTTATGCTCATTTGAAAGGAAAACCGTCACATGACATTATCGAAAAAGCGCTCCATATGCTTCGCCAGCTTGAACACCGCGGCGGACAAGGAAGCGATCCGGAAACAGGTGATGGCGCGGGCATTATGACGCAAATTCCGCATGAGTACTTTCAAGCGGTGTGCGGTGGGATGAACTTGCCGGAAAAAGGGCGCTACGGGGTCGGAATGTTCTTTTTGCCGGAACAGGAAGAGAAGCGGGCGTATTACGAAGCGAAATTCAATGAAATCGTTGCGAAAGAGGGGCAGCGCCTGCTCGGTTGGCGGACCGTGCCCGTTGACAACGACAAGCTTGGCAAACTGGCGCGGCAAAGCAAGCCGTTCGTCCGTCAAGTGTTTGTCGCGGCAAGTGATGACGTGGCTGATGAGTTGGCGTTTGAACGGAAGCTGTATGTGATCCGCAAACAATTCGAAAAATGTGTGGAACACAACGAGTGCTATGTAGCGAGCTTCTCGAGCCGAACGATCGTGTATAAAGGGCTTTTGACGCCGGAACAAATCGATGCGTTTTATTTGGATTTGCAAGATGAACGGTTCCGTTCGGCGTTTGCTCTCGTGCACTCGCGCTTCAGCACGAACACGTTTCCGAGCTGGGAGCGGGCCCATCCGAACCGCTACTTGATCCATAACGGCGAGATCAACACGCTGCGCGGCAACGTCAACTGGATGGCGGCGCGCGAGAAACAATTTGTGTCCGAAGCGTTCGGCGCGGATTTGGAAAAAGTCGTGCCGATTTTGGATACGAACGGCAGCGACTCGTCGATTTTGGACAATGCGTTCGAATTTTTCGTTCTTGCTGGCCGGAAGCCGGCCCATGTCGCGATGATGCTCATTCCGGAACCGTGGTTTTGGGATGAGCAGATGGACGGGGCGAAAAAGGCGTTTTACGAGTACCATAGCTGTCTCATGGAGCCGTGGGATGGACCGACGGCGATTTCGTTCACCGACGGCAAGCAAATCGGCGCCATTTTGGACCGGAACGGCTTGCGTCCGGCCCGCTATTACGTCACCAAAGACGACTACATTATTTTCTCATCCGAAGTCGGCGTCATTGATGTCGACCCGAACAACATTTTATATAAGGAACGGCTGAGCCCGGGGAAAATGCTTTTGGTTGACCTCGAGCAAGGGCGCATCATCTCCGACCAGGAAATCAAGGAAGAAATGGCTCATGAAAAGCCATATCGCCAATGGATCAACGAGCAAATGATCACGCTTGGCGATCTGGAAATTCCGGAGGACGTCGAAGCGCCGAAGCAACTCGTCAAACTGCAAAAAGCGTTCGGCTACACGTTTGAAGATGTGGAAAAAACGATTTTGCCGATGGCGGCGGAAGGAAAAGATCCGACCGGCGCCATGGGCATGGACGCGCCGCTTGCCGTGCTGTCGGAGCGGCCGCAAAGTTTGTTCAACTACTTCAAGCAGCTGTTCGCCCAAGTGACAAATCCGCCGATTGATGCGATTCGCGAATATGTCGTCACGTCAACGATGACGTTGCTTGGCAAAGAAGGGAACATTTTGCATCCGGACGCCAAAGCGGCGCGGCGCATCCGCCTTGAGACGCCGCTGTTGACGAACGAGGAACTGGCGGCGTTAAAAGCCAATCCGTATCCGGAGTTTGCCTGTGTGGTGCTGCCGACGCTGTTTACGGATGACTTGAAACAGGCGCTTGATGAGCTGTTTGCCAAAGCGGATGAAGCCATTGCAAACGGCGCGGCGCTCCTCGTGTTGTCCGACCGCGGCGTCGATGAAACGCATGTGGCGATTCCGGTGTTGCTGGCGGTAAGCGGGCTTCATCAACACCTTGTCCGCAAAGGGACGCGCACGAACGTCAGCCTGCTGGTCGAAAGCGGCGAAGCGCGTGAAGTGCATCATTTTGCGGCGCTCATCGGCTACGGGGCGGACGCCATCAACCCGTACTTGGCGCTCGAGACGATCCGCCAAGCGTCAGAAAACGGCACGATCGCCTTGTCTTACCGTGAAGCGGTGAAAACATATATCAAGGCGGCTGTTGACGGTGTCGTCAAAGTGATGTCGAAAATGGGCATTTCGACGGTGCAAAGCTACCGCGGCGCGCAAATTTTTGAGGCCGTCGGCATCGGCAACGATGTCATTGAGGAATACTTCACCGGCACGGCGTCGCAAATTGGCGGCATCGGGCTTGCGGAAATTGCAAAAGAAGCGAAAATGCGCCACGAAGCCGCTTTCGGCGCGCGGCATGAAGACGATGTGCTCGATACGGGCAGCGAGTTGCAATGGCGGCGCAACGGCGAACATCATGCATTCAACCCGAAGACGATCCATTTGCTGCAGTGGGCGTGCCGGAAAAACGACTACAATTTGTATAAACAATATTCCAAACTGGCGAATGAAGAACAGTTGACGTTCTTGCGCAACTTGTTCGACTTCGATCCGGACCGGACACCGGTGCCGATTGACGAAGTCGAACCGGTCGAGTCGATCGTCCGCCGCTTTAAAACCGGGGCGATGTCGTTCGGCTCGATCAGCCAGGAAGCCCATGAGGCGCTGGCGATCGCTATGAACCGGATCGGCGGAAAAAGCAACAGCGGCGAGGGCGGCGAAGACCCGGCCCGCTATGTGAAAGATGAAAACGGCGACTGGCGCCGCAGCGCGATCAAACAAGTGGCATCCGGACGTTTTGGCGTAAAAAGCCATTATTTGGTCAATGCCGATGAATTGCAAATCAAAATGGCGCAAGGGGCAAAACCGGGTGAAGGCGGGCAGCTTCCGGCCAACAAAGTGTATCCGTGGGTCGGCAAAGTGCGCGGCTCAACGCCGGGAGTCGAGCTCATTTCCCCGCCGCCGCACCATGACATTTACTCGATTGAAGATTTGGCCCAGCTCATTTATGACTTGAAAAACGCCAACAAAGATGCGCGCATCAGCGTGAAGCTCGTCGCCAAAGCCGGCGTCGGCACGATCGCCGCTGGCGTGGCGAAAGGGAACGCCGATGTCATTGTCATCAGCGGCTATGACGGCGGCACGGGCGCTTCGCCGAAAACGAGCATTAAGCACGCCGGCCTGCCGTGGGAGCTTGGATTGGCGGAAACGCACCAGACGCTCATGCTCAATGGGTTGCGCGACCGCGTCGTTCTAGAAACCGACGGCAAACTGATGACCGGCCGCGATGTCGTGATGGCGGCGCTGTTTGGCGCCGAAGAATTCGGGTTTGCGACCGCCCCGCTCGTTGTTTTAGGCTGTGTCATGATGCGCGTCTGTCATTTGGATACGTGCCCGGTCGGCGTGGCGACGCAAAATCCGGAGCTGCGCAAGAAATTTACCGGGAAGCCCGAACATGTCGTCAACTTTATGTACTTTGTCGCTCAAGAAGTGCGGGAAATTATGGCGGAGCTCGGCTTCCGCACGATCGACGAAATGGTCGGCCGCGTTGACGTCTTGAAAGTGAGCGAACGGGCGAAAGCGCATTGGAAAGCGAAACATCTTGACTTGTCCCGCCTCTTGTACCAAGTCGATGGCCCGCGCACTTGCATCAAAGGGCAAAACCATCGTTTGGAAGAGACGCTTGATCATACAGAAATTTTGCCGGCGGTGCAGCCAGCGCTTGAACGGCAGGAGCCGGTCGAACTTCACCTCGCCATCCGCAACGTCCACCGCACGGTCGGGGCGATGACCGGCAGCGAGATTTCGAAACGCTACGGTGAGGAAGGGTTGCCGGATGATACGATCCGCCTCCATTTCACCGGATCGGCCGGGCAAAGTTTTGCGGCGTTTGTGCCGAAAGGGATGACGCTCGAGCTCGTCGGCGACGCGAACGACTACGTCGGCAAAGGGCTTTCCGGCGGCAAAGTGATCGTCCGTCCGCCGCATGAGGCGCCGTTTGCCGCAGCGGACAATGTCATTATCGGCAACGTCGCTTTCTACGGGGCGACGAGCGGCGAGGCGTACATTCGCGGCCGCGCCGGTGAACGGTTCTGTGTGCGCAACAGCGGCGTCCATGCTGTTGTCGAAGGAGTCGGCGATCACGGGTGTGAATATATGACCGGCGGCCGCGTCGTCATCCTCGGTTCGGTTGGCAAAAACTTCGCCGCTGGCATGTCCGGGGGCATCGCTTACGTTCTCGCTGACGAAGACAGCTGGCAGCAAACCGCCAACCTTGAGCTCGTCTCGTTTGAGCGGCTCGAAGACGAGGAAGAAATTCGCGACGTGCGTCGGATGATCGAAAACCATTACCGCTATACGGGAAGCCCGCGGGCGGCGTTAGTGCTCGAAGAGTGGGATGCGTATGTCCGCCGGTTTGTCAAAGTCATTCCGCGCAACTATAAACTGATGATGGAAACGATTCAAACGCTCGAGCAATCTGGGTTTTCACATGAAGAAGCCGTCATGGCGGCGTTTGAAACGGTGGCGAAACGGAAAAAAGCGGCGGCTGTCGGCGGCGCCCATCAGCTCGAGGCGGTAGCGAAGTAACGCCGCAGCTTGCGGACGGCCGCAGGGCGACGGCGCCGCTTTGGCCCCGCGGCCGCGCGGGGCTCGCTTTTTAACTGGCCTAACAGGCGGGAAGGCCGCATCGGGGAGAAGAGAGGACGTGTACGGAAAGAAGGAGGGGAACCATCGTGGGAAAAGCAACAGGGTTTATGGAATATGCACGCGAGGAAGAAAAAAAGCGCGACCCGCTTTCCCGTCTTGATGATTGGAAAGAATATACACAGCCGTTTTCGGAAGAGGTGCTGGCCCGCCAAGGCGCCCGCTGTATGGACTGTGGCACGCCGTTTTGTCATATGGGATTGGAGCTAAACGGCCTTACCTCGGGGTGTCCGGTGCACAACTTGATCCCAGAATGGAACGATTTGGTGTACCGAGGCCGTTGGAAAGAAGCGCTTGACCGACTTTTAAAGACCAACAACTTCCCAGAATTTACCGGCCGCGTCTGTCCGGCGCCGTGCGAAGGATCGTGCACGGTGGCCATTTCCGACCCAGCGGTTGCGATTAAAGGAATCGAACGGGCCATTATTGATAAAGGGTTTGCCGAGGGATGGGTGAAACCGCGCATCCCGAAGACGCGCACGGGGAAAAAGGTGGCCATCGTCGGCTCCGGCCCGGCCGGGTTGGCCTGCGCTGACCAACTCAACCAAGCCGGCCATTCGGTGACGGTGTATGAGCGGGCTGACCGCATCGGCGGCTTATTGATGTACGGCATTCCGAATATGAAGTTGGAAAAAGAAGTGGTCGAGCGGCGGGTGCGTCTGCTCGAAGAGGAAGGCATCACGTTTATTACGAACACCGAAGTCGGCAAAGATATTACGGCTGACGAACTGCGTGCTCAGTACGACGCCGTCGTCTTGTGCATCGGTGCGCAAAAGCAGCGCGATTTGGCCATTGAAGGCCGGGAGCTTGAGGGTGTCCATTTTGCGATGGATTATTTGACCGGCGTGACGAAAAGTTTATTGGATTCGAATTTTGCCGACGGCCAGTTTATCGATGCCAAGGGAAAACGTGTCATTGTGATCGGCGGCGGCGACACGGGGGCCGACTGTGTGGCGACCGCGCTGCGCCAAGGCTGCAAAAGCGTCGTCCAGTTCGGCAAACACCCTGCCTTGCCGGACAAGCGCCCGGACGATAATCCGTGGCCGCAATATCCGCTCGTCTTTACGCTTGACTACGCGTATGAAGAAGCAAAAGCGAAATTCGGCGCCGACCCGCGTCAATATTGCATTCAAACAAAGAAAATCGTTGGCGACGAGCACGGCCGCGTGAAAGAGCTGCATACGATTCAAATGGAAAAAATCATCGATGAAAACGGCAAAGCGATCTTTAAAGAAATTCCGGGGACGGAACAAGTATGGCCGTGCGATTTGGTGTTTATCGCCATCGGGTTTGAAGGGCCAGAGCAGCCGTTGTTGAAGCAGTTTGGCGTTGAAACGGCCAACAACAAAGTGAAAGCCCCATACGGCAAATATACAACAAACATCGAGGGCGTGTTTGCCGCCGGCGACGCCCGCCGCGGCCAAAGCTTAATTGTCTGGGCCATCCATGAAGGCCGAGGGGCGGCTCGTGAAGTCGATCGGTTCCTGATGGGAGAGACGAAGTTGCCGTGGTGATGGATCCCTCCTTAAAAAGCACCGCTTTTTAAGGAGGATTTTTTGTTTTTCTGGAAAAGAAGATATAAGGAGGAGAGTGATGCTCAGCATGAATCGACGATTATGGATCACTGCGGCTATGAGTCTGGGCCTTTTTTTGCTTGTTTGGACAGGCGTGGCCGCTGGATGGACGGAGAGAATGGATGAAGAGGGGCTGCGTCTGTTTGATTATTGGAATTGGCTTGACCCGTTTACGTTTCTTGGCAATGGAAAGACGATTGGCACCATCAGCATTATGCTTGTCATTGGTTTATGGTTTTTTCGCCGCGACGTCTACGGAATGGTGTTGGTTGTGGCCGCTGTTGGCGGGGGATATGGCATCAATGAGTGGCTAAAACATATCATTGGACGGCCTCGACCTCCTCATGCTGAAATCGGTGGATTTAGTTTTCCAAGCGGCCACGCGATGATCGGGACGATTTACTTGTTGATTTTGGCGTACTTTTTGGCGCAAACGCGCCCGAAGCGCGGCGAGCGGGCCGCGATTTACGGCGTTTTTGGAGCGCTTGCCCTGTTGACTGGCTTAAGCAGGTTAAGTCTGCAAGTGCATTATCCATCTGATGTGCTTGGTGGGTTTTTGCTCGGGGTTGCCTATGTATCAGCCTGCCTGGCTCTTTACCGTAGGTTCACTCGCTGAAGCGGATTTTAGAACATGGACAAAAAACGATTTTTGTTTTGATTTCGCGCGGTGAAAAGCAAATTTTGCGGCTTTGTGTTGAGCTTTGCCGTTGTCGAAATTAGGGAGAAAATCTCTTTTTCTATACTATCGCGTTGACCGAGACAATGATACAATGGGGAAAAGGAGGTGAAACGATGGAGCAAGCCGAACTCGTGCAAATGATGGCCGAACTGCTTGACCAAAAGCTCAATCCCATCCACGTGCGGCTCGATCGGATCGAAGGAAATGTCCGAGCGCTTCAAGAAGGACAGGCGCGCCTCGAAGGCGAGGTGCAGGCGCTCAAAGAAGGGCAGACACGCCTCGAAGGCGAGGTGCAGGCGCTCAAAGAAGGGCAGGCGCGCCTCGAAGGCGAGGTGCGGGCGCTCAAAGAAGGGCAAGCACGCCTCGAAGGAGAAGTGCAGGTGCTCAAGGAAGGACAGGCGCGCTTGGAAGGCGAGGTGCAAGCGCTCAAGGAAGGACAGGCGCGGCTGGAAGATGAAGTGCAGTTGTTACAGAAGGGACAAGCCCGCTTGGAACAGCGGCTTCACCGGGTGGAAGAGGATGTGCGCACATTAAAAGCGAACATGGACATGGTCAAAGGCGACGTGCAAACGTTGAAAGCGGACATGGACGCGGTCAAAGGTGACGTGCAAACGTTGAAAGCGGACATGGACGCGGTCAAAGGCGACGTGCAAACGTTGAAAGCGGACATGGACGCGGTCAAAGGCGACGTGCAAACGTTGAAAGCGGACATGGACATGATCAAGGGCGACGTGCAAACGCTCAAAGAAGGGCAACAACGGCTTGAAGCGAAAGTTGAACGGGTCGAAGAAAAAGTTGACAACCTCACAACAGAAATGCGGAGCCATTTTCGCCACATCGAGAACATGCTTCATAAGCATCAGGCCGCTCTTGATATGGCTTCGCGCGAGTTCTCTTCTAAACAGGCATCCATCGATTATTTGATGAAAAAAGTCGCAGAGCATGATATGGAAATTTTCCACTTAAAAAATTATCTCCAACCATAATGTTCTTCACCGCAACAAAGAAAAAAGTCTAAAAGGCCGGTGGTAACTAGGAAAATGCGATGGAATAAGGCGTGTTTTCACTGGTCTTCTAGACAGCTTTTTCAGCATATGTTATAGAAAAGATCAAGTCACAAGGGGGAAGCGATATGGCGGCCCGTATCGTAAAAACGGGGTATGCGTTGGCGTTTTTGTGCATCATTGCCGGCATTGTGTATTTTTTTGCCGCCAACTGGCCGGAGATGGGGCGAGAGGTGAAAGTCGGGATCAGCATCGGCGTGATGGCGGCATTTTACATCGCAAGCGCGGCGCTTTGGGGCCGCCATCGTTTCTTAGGGCGCTGGATGCTGATCGGCGGGGTGTTGTCATTTGGCATTGCGTTGGCGCTGCTCGGCCAAATTTACAATTCGCATGCTGACAGTTATTGGCTGTTTCTTGCCTGGCTTGCGCCGACTGCTGTGCTGGCGTCACTGACAAAAGAACGGGTGCTGTCTGTGATCGCGATTGGGTTGCTGCAGCTTGCGTGCTGGTTTTATTATTTTCCGTCCGCTTATCGGATTGAGTGGACGGAATGGTCTTCGTTTGGCGTGCTATCGTTATTCGTGATCGTAAACGGTGTTCTTTTTATTTTCGTTCGGACACCGCTCATGGCTTGCTTGGCTTACATGGCCATGCAAGGTTGGCTGCTTGTGATTGATGTAACCGGTTTTTCCTATGGGCGCGACGCATGGTGGCCATACGTTTATGCGGCGTTGCTTGCTGGGCTTCTTTATTATTTTCTTGTCATCGCCAAGCAGCGGCTGTATGTGTTGTTGACGAGTTTGTTTGCCGGGCTGTTTTTGTTGATTCAATACATTCGCCTGCTCGCTGATCATTTTGAAACGTGGTTGCTTCTTATTGGGCTTATGGCAGCCGCTGCAGTGCTATACGGCGGCGTTGTGCTATTGCGGCGGGCTGGGCTGTTTTCAGCGGAGACGAAAGCTGGAAGGCGGTTTTTGGCGGTGTTTCAAGCGATTGTCACGCTCGCGGCTTCGGCGTTGGCCATACAAAGCCTGCTTGGCTTGTATTTCCTTTGGACAGAGTCATGGTCTCCTTACGTGCTCTTTTTCATTTCCATCTTTGGGTTTGTCGTTCCTGCCTCATTTGGTCGGCGTTGGAATCCGGTCGTTCGTTATACACTGCTGGCTGTTGGCTATGGGCTCGGGGTGGCGATGGCGTGGGAGGTCTCGCGGTCGGCTCTGTTCCTCTATGCCATTGGGCTCGCGATTGGCGTCATCGGATCATCAGACAGCGGAGTGCGCCGGTTGACGACGGTGGCGCTGACGGTCTATTTCGGGATCGCCTTAAGTTCGGTGATGGATGACGGCCGGAAGGTGTTGCTCACCTTGGCTTTGGTCAGCGGCGGGTTGTATGCGTATGGCCGCTTTCGCGGAACGCCGTTTCTCACTCCGCTTGTCTTGGCGTTCGGCGCGCTTGGGATCGCGACAAGCGTTGATGTGTTTGCGGCTGATGGACTGTACGTGACGTTGAATATCGCCATGATTTTGGCGCTTGCCTTCTTTCTTTTCCGCGGTCGGCAACTGGAGCGGAAGACCGCTTGGGTGTACACAGCGCTTTATCTCGTGCTGAAATATTATGAACTCGCATGGAATTTGCTTCATAAATCGGTCAGTTTGCTGGCGGCGGGAGCGGTGTTGCTCGCATGGGCGGTATGGCTTGAGAAACGAAATGGCTTCACATGGGGGCGGGGCGTGCGCTGGGGGCGGCGCGTTTCGTTGTTGACGCTCATAGTCGTGATCGCTCAATTTTCATTTTTAGGCTATACCGTGTGGCAAAAAGAGCGATTGCTGCGATATGGTGACGTCGTAAAGCTGGAGCTTGAGCCGATCGATCCACGTTCCATGCTGCAAGGGGATTATATTCAGCTTCGGTACGATATTTCCACCATTCCGTCGCTTGACGGAAGCGGACGGGTGCAAGTCGGGCTGCGAAAAGGAGAGGACGGGGTGCACCGTTTGGCTGGCGTATATATGGTCAATGGGGAAAAAAGGCCGGGATACACGCCGCAACCGGGGGACGTGATCATCACCGGTACGTTTCACGGCCCGCAAGTCGTGTATGGCATTGAATCGTATTTCATTCCGGAAAAAACGGGGATGAAACGGCAAGAGAATGTTCGGTTTGCCTATGTGCGCGTGAGCGAAAACGGTGATGCGCTGCTCGAAGCGATCCGTGCTGAATAAGGATGGCGGGGGAAGCAGGAAAAACTACTCCCCCGCGTAACGATCCAGCACGCGGTCAACAGCGTTGCCGTATGTTTCGCCAAATAAATTGAGATGAACGAGCAAGTAAAACAGCTGGTAGAGTGGTTTTCGGTCATGATAATCAGCCGAGAGCGGCATAAGCTCGCGATAGCTGTCGTAAAATCGGGATGGGAAGCCGCCAAACAGCTCGGTAAACGCGATCTCAAACTCATGATGGCCATATAAAACAGACGGATCGGTCAAATACGGCACTCCGTCTGGCCCTGGAATCCAGTTGCCGCTCCATAAATCGCCATGCAAAAGCGACGGAAAACAGTCATCTGGGAGCCATTGGTCAAGCCGCTCGAGCAGCCATTCGAGACGTTTGCGCCGCTTGGCGGGCAGGAGGCCTCTTGCCGCCGCTCGCGTCATTTGTGGTCTAAGGCGGGCGTCGCGGTAATAGTCGGGCCAGCGGCCGTACCAGCCGTTGCGCTGCGGCAGCATGCCGATATAGGTATCGCGGTCAAGGCCAAACGCCGGTCCGCGGCATTGATGGAGGCGGGCAAGGCCGCGGCCGAGCTGTTCGGCCGTCTGTTCCGTTTCTGTTCCTTCGATCCACTCCAAGACGAGCCAGCCCCAGCCGTCCGCTTCCCCGAAGCCGAAGGTATGCGGAACGTTGATGGCGCGTGCTTGCCTGATCAGCTCGAGGCCCATCTGTTCGGCAGCGAAAAATCCACTCGGCGGGAAACGTTGCATTTTGATAAAGTACGTTTGTTTGCCGCTTTGGACGCGATAGACGTCATTGATGTCGCCGCCTGATACGCGGCGCCAATGGCGGATGGGGGAGTGGTCGCCGATCGATTCGAGCGCCATTTGCAACATGATTTCTTTAGTCATGGATTCACCTCCGCCAATTGCTCATTGAGCTCGTTCAGCACTTCACCGATTTTTCGCTGATGGATGACAGCATCGGCGAGATCGTCCAAGTCAGTCGGCTCCCAATTGATGATGACAAGCTTCGCACCGTTTCGTTTGGCGACAAGCGGCAGTTGATTGGCCGGCGACACTTGCAGGGAGGAGCCGAGCACGAGGAATAGATCAGCCTGTTGGGCAACCTTCCATGCTTCCGTGATGGCTTTCTCCGGCAACGGCTCGCCAAACAACACGACCGACGGGCGCAAAACTCCGCCGCATTCGCACGTCAACACACCGTGCAAATAGACAAAGCTGGGCTTTGATTGCCCGCACCGCTGACAATGGACGGTGCGGAGCGAGCCATGAAGTTCGATGACGCGTCGGCTTCCCGCTTCTTGGTGAAAGCCATCGACATTTTGCGTCACAATCGTTTGCACGATCCCGCGCCGCTCCCAATCGGCCAATAAGCGGTGTCCGTCATGCGGTTGGCACTGTTGCAATGTGCGAATGCGATATTGGTAAAACTCGACGAACGATTCACGGCGATGGTACAGCGCATCGATGGTAGCGAGTTCGCTCGGGTTAAAACGCGCCCACAGCCCGGTGCGCGGCGAGCGGAAATCGGGCAGCCCGCTTTCGGTTGACATGCCGGCGCCGGTCAGCACGACGGTGTGGCGCGAGGCGGCCAGCCATGAGGTGATGGTCATTCTGTTTCCCTCCTTACTGTCGCAACCATAGCGACTCTCGTTTCTGCTGCTTCATACCTTTCCACCAATCATTTTACTTTTCCTTTTCACTCGTTTCCAGTATGATAGAAATGAAAGAAAAAAATGGACAAGGAGGCGGGAATCCATGAGCAAAAAAGTGCTGATCATCGCGGGTGATGCTGTTGAGGCGCTTGAAGTATACTATCCGTATTACCGTTTGCTTGAAGAAGGTTATGAAGCGACGATTGCCGCGCCGAAGAAAAAGAAACTGCACACGGTCGTTCATGATTTTGCCGATTGGGATACGTATGTAGAAAAACAAGGCTATTTGATCGACGCTCATGCGTCGTTCCCCGAGGTTGACCCGGCGCAATACGACGGATTGGTCATTCCGGGCGGGCGCGCTCCGGAATACATTCGCCTTGATGAGAACGTGCAACGAATCGTTCGCCATTTCTTTGAAGCGAATAAGCCGATTGCCGCAATTTGCCACGCCTCGCTCATTTTTGAAACGATGCCGGATTTGTTGAAAGGACGGAGCTTGACAGCGTATATTGCCTGCAAACCCGGTGTCGAAGCGCTCGGAGCAACGTATGTGTCTGACAATACGGTCCATGTTGACGGCAACCTTGTCTCCGCTCATGCGTGGCCGGATTTGCCGGCGTTTATGCGTGAATTTCTCCGCTTGCTTCAATAAGTGGAAGAGAATGGCCTCCCTTTGGGTGAAAGGAAGGGAGGCCGTTGTTTTGTTGTGTTCCCGACCGTTTGCCGTTCAGACCAACCGTGTGGGGCGGCAGGACAGATGGTTGCTTGGCGACCTCCATTTTGTTCCGTGCTTTGATTGCCCAATAGATGCCGAATGGGATGGCCGCACCGGTGGCGAATTCGAAAATGGACCGCATAGCCCCAAGCCTAAACGCAATGCGGCGGTAAGCAAGAAGCGGCCGCGGAAAAGAGGTTGATGGAGGATAAGGGTTGTCTTTTTCCCATTCATGAGATAACATTTGTACCATAGAGTGTCTTACCATGAAATAGAGAAAAGGAAGGCGGTTATCTATGGCATTACCAGGCGGGGCAGCAATGAACATTACGATTCGTCTCCAGTTCGAAAAAGATATCGTCTCATTCAGCGATATCGCCGCCGCGATTGGCAAAGCGGGCGGGGACATTGTCGGGATTGACGTCATTTCATCAAGCAAAGTCCATACGGTGCGCGACATCACCGTCAGCGCGCTCGACACGAAGCAGTGCGATTTGATCATTGAGGCGCTGAAAAAAATTCAAGGCGTCAAAATCATCAACGTTTCCGACCGCACGTTTTTGATGCACATCGGGGGGAAAATTGAAACAAATTCAAAAATCCCAGTGAAAACGCGTGATGACTTGTCGCGAGTGTACACGCCGGGCGTGGCGCGCGTCTGCACGGCCATCGCTGAGGATCCGCGCAAGGCGTATTCGCTGACGATTAAACGGAATACGGTAGCCGTCGTCTCGGATGGCACGGCGGTGCTCGGGCTTGGCGACATCGGCCCGTATGCGGCGATGCCGGTCATGGAAGGGAAAGCGATGCTGTTTAAGGAGTTTGCCGGAGTGGACGCGTTTCCGATTTGCTTGAACACGAAAGATACGGAAGAGATCATCCAAATTGTGAAAGCGATCGCTCCGGCGTTTGGCGGCATTAATCTCGAAGACATTTCCGCTCCGCGCTGCTTTGAGATTGAAAAGCGGTTGAAGGAAGAGCTTGACATCCCGGTGTTCCATGACGACCAACACGGCACGGCGGTCGTGCTCTTGGCCGGGTTGCTTAATGCGTTGAAAATCGTCGACAAAAAGCTCGAGGACATTAAAGTGGTTCTCACCGGCATTGGCGCCGCTGGCATCGCCTGCACGAAAATTTTGCTTGCGGCCGGCGTACGCAACATTATCGGGGTCGACCGTCATGGCGCCATCCATCGCGATGAAACGTATGAAAATCCGTATTGGCAAGAATATGCGCAAATCACGAACCCGGATAATCTGAAAGGAAGCTTGTCCGATGTCATCGCCGGCGCAGATGTGTTTATTGGCGTCTCAGCTCCCGGCATTTTAAAAGTGGAAGATGTGAAAAAAATGGCGCGCGACCCGATCGTGTTTGCGATGGCCAACCCGATTCCGGAAATTGATCCGGAGCTGGCCGAACCGTACGTGCGCGTTATGGCGACCGGACGTTCTGATTATCCGAACCAAATTAACAACGTCCTTTGCTTCCCGGGCATTTTCCGCGGGGCGCTCGACTGCCGGGCGAGAGAAATTAACGAGGAAATGAAGCTCGCTGCCGCGAAGGCGATTGCCTCTGTCGTGACGGAGGATGAATTGAACGAAACATACATCATCCCGAGCGTCTTCAACAGCAAAGTCGTTGAACGCGTCAGACAAGCGGTCATCGAAGCCGCTTACCGCACTGGGGTGGCGCGGAAGGACAATATCCCGGTTGGCGGATATACAGGGCAGTAAAGCAAGGAATGCGATGGAACCGACGGACGGCTTCCTTATATAGGGGAAGCCGTTTTTTTGGCTGCAGGAGCGGGTCTAACCGTGGCTGCGGCGGGCTAAATCTAGTTTAGGGATAGGAAACCAAGCGCTTAAGGGGCGAATGGCCGATGATCGATCAATATTTCCAAAAAATCAATGAACGTCTGGAACTCGTTTTAAGCCATGAAAAGGACAATCTAAAAAAGGCCGCCCATATGGTAAGCGAAGCGATTCAAAACGGCGGAATCGTTCAGTTATTCGGATGCGGCCATTCTCATATTTTAGCAGAGGAAGTGTTTTACCGGGCGGGAGGGCTTGTTCCGGTGAAACCGATCTTTGTCGAGCCGCTGATGCTTCACGAAGGGGCGGTGCGGTCGTCCATGTTGGAGAGAATGAATGATTTCGCACAACATTTTATCAATCATGAGGATATCCGTCCTGAAGATGTGTTTTTTGTGTTGTCCACATCGGGGCGCAATCCGGTTCCGATTGATGTGGCGTTGGCGGCAAAAGAGAAAGGAGCGTATACGATCGCGATTACATCTTTGGAATATTCGAAGAGTCAACCGTCGCGGCATAAGAGCGGTCGGTTATTGTATGAAGTGGTGGACTTGGTGATTGACAATCATTGTGTGAGAGGAGACGCGATTTTAGCTCATCCGAATGTTTCCGTCATTTGCCCCTACTTCGACCGTGATCGGCAGCGCGATTTTAAACGCCGTTTTCGCCGAGGCGATTGTCCTCATGGTGGAAAATGGATTTGAGCCGCCCGTCTTTTTAAGCGGCAACATTGAGGGGGCGGATGAACATAACCGCCGATGGGTGGAGAAGTATAAAGCGCGCATTCCGGTGTTGGTTGAGGGGCATCAACTATCGCAATAGAAGAGGCGCTCTATAGCCAATCGCCATCCGTTCTTGTTAAAATAGTAGCAAACGATGAGACGGTGGGGGATGGAGATCGATGCGCTTTGACGAACGGGTGCGGCTGTATGCCGATAAGCTCCTCTTTTACAATTCAACGCCAACGATAACGACGGCGGCGTTCCAATGGAACAAGCCGTTCTCGGGCGTTTTTCGCACGAATCTCAACGAGGAGCTGCTTGACTCGCTCGCGGCGGACGAATGCGGAACGTTTGTGGTCGAGGTGAAACCGAACGAAGTGCAAACCGTGCTTGTCGTTGATAAAGAATAAAATGGTCATCAAAGCTGGGGCTTGCAACCCCGGCTTTTTCTGTTTGACACAACAGGAGAAACATGATCATCTGTTTTGTAACACAGCTGTAACAATTGTTAAACGAAATGGTCCAAAAAAGAGGCTGTCAACTCCCTTTTTCCTAGAAAAATGTGGGTGGCTAGAATAATAGAGGGGAAAAAGGAAGGGCAGTTAGTGAAAGGATGCCGCTTCCAATCGTTGCAACTGCCGTGATGGGCAGCCAACTGGCAATGAAAACAAGCGCTTGTTTTTCCGGGTGTTGCCAGCCTGCGTTTTTTTCCATTTTAGCCCAAAAATATTACAAAAAACCCGTGTTATAATGAGGGCGAAGGCAAGGGAACAACGAAACCGTTCCTCTTCGAATCTCATCGTGTAGGCATGACTGACGGACGCAAGATCTCTGAAACTTTCAAATAGAGGATACAAGGAGGAATTCCGATGAAGAAAAAAACGTTAGCAACCATCGCCGCTTCGGTCGCGCTCGCCGGCGCTTCGTTCGCGGCAACGAAAACGGAAGCAGCTGGGACGACGTGTCCGACAGCGAATGCGTATCAAGTAAAATATGTCAGCACAAACGTTCAAGATTTTGAGAAATGGCTGCAACAATACTTCCCGTTCGTGTCGTTCCAACCGGTAAAACCGGCAACCCAACAACCGGCGGCAAAACAGCCAACGACAAAACCGCAGGCGCCGGCAACGGTCAAACAGCCAGCGACGAAACCGGCTGCGAATACGCAAGCATCGGCAAAAACGCCAGCGACGGCCCCAACAGCAGCGCCGCAAAAAGCAACTGGCTTAAACGCCTATGAGCAACAAGTCGTTGAACTGACGAATAAAGAGCGGGCAAAATACGGCTTGCCGCCGCTTCAAGTTGACTTGGCCCTCAGCAAAGTCGCCCGCGAAAAATCGCGCGATATGGCGGTGAACCACTACTTCTCGCACAACAGCCCGACGTACGGTTCTCCATTTGAGATGATGAAAAAATTCGGCATCTCGTACACGGCTGCCGGGGAAAACATTGCCAAAGGCCAACGCACCCCGCAAGAAGTGGTCAATGCGTGGATGAACAGTGAAGGCCATCGGGCAAACATTTTGAACAAAAACTTTACGCATATCGGCGTTGGTTTTGAAGAAAATGGATATATTTGGACACAGCAATTCATCCGCAAGTAAGAGACAAACGAAATGCAAGTCGAGGGTGTCCCAAAAGGATCGGGACACCTTTTTTATATAGTCATGAAACAATATGTTGTGTTTCGTTTAAGGAAAAACACCCTTTTGGTTCAGCCCTTTTTTATTTGAAAAATATTTCTCCGATCCCCTATCAAAATATGATATAATTTCCAAAGAAATTCGAAAGACGAAAGATTAGGGGGACAGCGGATGCGAATACGCGATTGGGACCGCAACCTAAAAGTGCGCCTGTTTGGCGAGGCGCTCATGAATACGACCTTTTGGATGTTTTTTCCGTTTATATCGATTTATTTTGCCGATGCCTTTGGCAAAGAGACAGCGGGGTTGTTGTTGATTGTTTCGCAGTTGTTCTCGGTCATCACCAATTTAATGGGCGGCTATTGTGCTGATGTATTCGGACGCAAGCGGATGATGGTGTTATCCGCCTATGGACAGGGGGCGGCGTTTTTCGTTTTCGCCTTGGCCAGCTCCCCTTGGTGGTCGTCGCCGTTTGTTGGATTTCTTAGTTTTACGCTGGCTGGCATTTGCGGGTCATTTTATTGGCCGGCGAGCCAGGCGATGGTGTCCGATGTGGTTCCGGAGAAAGACCGGAGCGATGTGTTTGCTGTGTTTTACACATCCATCAATATTTCGGTTGTCATCGGCCCGACAATTGGCGGTCTTTTTTATGCTGAGCATCGGTTTGCCTTATTGCTTTTGGCGGCATGTTCATGTTTTGCGATGGCAACACTGCTCTCCAAAACGTTGCGTGAGACGGCGCCTCTAGCCGCAGCCGGCCAACAAAGGAGAGGGACATGGCAGTCTTTTTTGCGCACGCAGTTCAAGCAGTATGCCATCATTGTCCGCGACCGTGTCTTTTTCCTGTTTATCGTTGCTGGAGTGTTGGTGGCACAAACGTTTACACAGCTTGACTTGCTGATCCCGGTATATACAAAAGAAACGGTCGAAGCCGAAACATGGGCAGGATGGACGATTGACGGCGCGAGCGCCTTTAGTTGGCTCATTGCCGAAAACGGTCTGTTGGTCGCACTATGCACGGTGGCTGTGACGCGTTGGATGTCTCGCTACTCGGAGCGGCAGGCGTTTGTCGGTTCATCCCTCTTATACGGCATTTCGATGTGGCTGTTTAGTCAAACGTCTTCGCTGCTCGGATTGATCGCGGTCATGGCGCTGTTTACGCTGGCTGAGCTGATGACAGCTGGCTTGCAGCAGTCGTTCATTTCCCGCTTGGCTCCGGAGGTGATGCGCGGCCAATATTTTGCCGCCGCCAGTCTCCGTTTTACGATCGGGCGGATGTTGGCGCCGCTGTCGCTCGTCGCTGCGGAATGGATCGGCTATGCATGGACGTTCGTTGTCCTTGGGATGCTGGCGCTAGGAAGCGCGGCCTTATACGCCTGGATGTTTCAACAAGTCGGGCGGCGAATGGAGCGACCGAACGCTTCGTTTTTGCGATAATGGGCGGTGCAAACGGCTATCCGTTTTTCGCTCAGGCGGGTATAATAAAAAGCGCACCGTTGTTCGTGTAACATATATTCCCTGTCTCTGACATAAAGTGGAACTAGACAGCGAGAAGGAGAGGGGAAGCGCTCATGAAACCGCGCGTGTTCGAACCGGATGCCATTGAGGGGGGAACGGGAAGCCGCGGCGGTCAGAACGGCGCCGCGGCGTTGGCGCGCAGCGAAAAGAGGCAGCAGGCGCGCGTTTTGTCTCGGGAAAAGAGGAGAAAAAAGCAATACCGTCTCATCGGCTGGCTGCTTGTCGCCATCGTCGTTCTGTGGGGGGCGAGCACGCTTCTTTGGAGCGGGTATGGGGCGTTGAAGACGGCCGCGAGCCGAGAAATGGCGATTATGCGCTTAAAAGATGCGATCGAAGACCGCGATGTGGCCGCTTTGCAGGCGATGCTGCGGGTGACGGCGGAAAGCGTGCCGATCAACGAGAAAACGTTGGCGCCGTTGTTCGCGTATGTGGAACGGCACCCAGAAGCGTATGAACAGCTAGATCGGGAGTTTGCCCGCCAGCGCAAGAGCGGCCACGTGTATATTAAAGGATTGACATCTCACCCGCCGGTGTTTACGATTCACGTGTTTGAGGACCGGTATGTGTTTGAGCCAGCCCTCTATTTTCTCCATGTGCGCGTCGATGATCCGGAGGCGTTGCTTGTCGTCAATGGGGTGAAAACGGAAGAGGAGGCGACGAAAGACCCATTTGTCAAAAAAATCGGCCCGTATTTGCCGGGCGCGTACGCTGTAACCGTCGTCCATTCGAATGGGAAAAAGAAAACCGTCCGCGTCGAGCTGTTTGGCGGCGCCCGCGTCCATGAAGTCGATATCACGAAATGAACGAATAAGCAAATACCGCTTCCACGACGGCGGTAATGACAACATCTTGCGTCTGCACAGGCGGCGCTGATGAGGAAACGCTGAGAACAGCCGGACCGTATGGCGACGGCCGGATCGATGACTGTTCTTTCAGTTCAATCGGCGTGTCATAAAGAGGCAAGCTGAGAGCGCGGGCGATGGCCAGCGCTTTTTCTTTGGCGTTTTTCACGGCCAACGCCAATGCCTGCTGGTAATGGGCTTGTTCGTTTGCTAGACGGAATTCCAAGCCGCGGGCGAGGTTTGCTCCATGGGCAACGGCCGCCTCGTAAATGGCGCCGGCTTTTTTAGGGTCGCGGACGGTGATTTCAAGCCAATGTTCGACTCTATAGCTGGATAATACGTCGGCTCCATTGTGATGTTCGTATTGGGGATAGATGGAAAACGCCGTCGTCTCCAAATCTTCTGTTTGCACGCCAAGCGCCTTGAGTGCTCCAATGACTGCGTCGGTGCGTTTCGCGTTGTCAGCAAGCGCTTCTTGAATATGGACGTGTTCGGTGCGCACCCCGATCGCAATGAGGACGGTGTCTGGCTTGGCGCTGACTGTCCCTTGGCCGGTGACGGTCAGTGCGGCGCGGGAGGCGGTTGGCGGTGTGGGGCGGTGCCAAGGCTGCATCGTGTTCCCTCCTTCTGCTGTTAGGCAGTTTTTTTGTCATCATCCGCCGCCTGCCAATAGTAGACGCGCGGCAGTCCGGCATAGCACCAATATTCTTTCAACAGCGAGATCGCGACAAAGGAGACAAGCTGCCAATTGATCGCTTTCATCCCGATTCCCCTTTCGATGGCCCTGTTACTATAGCCTATTCGAAACGGCCATTGTCCTATGCGCGCCGTCCAGTTGGCGATGAAACTTCTTTGGGCGCTTGTACGTATCATGGAATGGACATGCTATAATGAAAGAAAAGATAAAGAAGGAGAGGGACAATGAAGCAGCTGCTTCGTACGATATGGCGTTGGTTTGTCTCATGGAACGCAGGGGTCATCGTCGCGGTGATCGTATTCATCACTGCTGATTTTCGCTTTTGGCCTTCGATTTTATCCGGAATGGGGGCGATGTGGGGGGTGTCCGCCATCATGAAAAGGCGGCATCATCGCCTGCCGGCTGATGTGTCCGCTGAGGAGCTTGTCTACGTTCGCAGCCAGCTTGGCGAAGCGCGCGCGTTATGGAAGCGGCTGCGTCGCGCTCGCTATCGGCTTCGTTCTGTGGTGATGTGGCAAACGGTTTCCCGGTTGAGTGCCATCGTCGATCGAATCATTCGCGCCATCGAGCAACAACCACATCAACTGCGCCTCGCCCAGCCATTTTTCTTAAACGAATGGCCGACGGCGGTGGAGATGGTGGAGAAATACGTTTATTTGGCGCAGCAGCCGGTGCAAAGCGCCGATATGGCAAAAGCGTTGCAGGAGACGGAAAGAGTGCTTGACGAGCTGACTTCAGCGGCTGAACGGCAGTTGCTTGAGGTGTTATCGAACGACATCTGGTCGCTGCAAACGGAAGCGAAATGGCTCGAGCGATCACTCCGACAATCGGATGGGCTTCGTCTGCCGCTGTCAAAGAAAGGAGAATGACGATGGACGAACGGAATCACGGGATGGAATCGACGGATTGGCTGCAAGGGCTGGAACGGACAAGTTCCCTTGATGAGCTGCTTGCAAAGCCGTTTTCTTCGCCGGCCGAACCGCGGCTCAAGGAGGAAGAAAAGCCGGCGCGCGCGCTTGATGCGTTGAAGCCTGAGCATCGGGAAAAAGCGCTTGCGCTCGCCAAACAAATCGACCCGGCCAACCATCAGGCCGTCTTGCAATACGGTGTGGCGGCGCAAGCCGAGCTGTCGAAGTTTTCTCATGCGATTTTGCATCATGTGCAAACGAAAGACGCTGGGCCGGTCGGCGAAGTGATCAGCGAACTGATGGCCAAAATTAAGGAGGTCAACCCCGATGACCTAATGCCGGCGAAAAAAGGGTGGCTGTCCCGCTTGTTCGGCGCAGTGGCCAAGCCGCTGCAAGAGATGGTGGCGAAATACCAAAAAATCGGCGTTGAAATTGACAAAATCGCTGATCGGCTTGAGAAGCACCGGCATTTGTTGCTTCGCGACATCATGATGCTTGAGACGCTCTATGAAAAAAACAAAGACTATTTTGAAGCGCTCAATATTTATATTGCGGCAGCGGAATACAAACTCGAAGAGCTGCGGACGAAGACGATTCCAGAAAAGCAAGCGGAAGCGGAGCGCTCCGGCGACCAAATGGCATGGCAGGATGTACAGGATTTGCGGCAGTTTGCCGAGCGGCTTGAGAAGCGGGTGCATGACCTAAAGCTCAGCCGGCAAGTGACGATTCAAACGGCACCGCAAATCCGCATGATTCAGCATATGAACGAAACGCTTGTCGAGCGGATTCAATCGTCGATTTTGCATGCCATCCCCCTTTGGAAAAATCAAGTCGTGATTGCCTTGACGCTGTTTCGGCAGCAAAGGGCGGCTGCGGCGCAAAAGCAGGTCGCCGAAACGACGAATGAGCTGTTATTGCGCAATTCGGAGATATTAAAAACAAACAGCATTGAAATCGCCAAGGAAAACGAGCGTGGCTTGGTTGATATCGAAACGTTGAAGCGAACACAAGAAAATTTGATCGCTACGCTCGAAGAAACGTTGAAAATCCAAGCGGAAGGCCGATTAAAACGGCAGCAGGCCGAACGCGAGCTGGCGGCGATGGAAGCGGAATTGAAACAGACGCTGCTTGCGCTGAAGCGACCGGAGCAATAAGGGCGGATAGGAGATCGTCCTGTTTCGGCTTGCGGCCAAACGTCCGATGGATCCGACCATGGCTGTAGAAGAAAGCGCCGAAAAACCAAAGATCCTCATGCGAAACGGGTGTCTAGCGAACGAGAAGACACCCGTTTTTTCGTTCGCCATCTGTTTTATGATTTCCCAATTGAAGCTCCCCCACTTCCCTTTTGTACAGGGCGCAACCCAAAACGAAGTGGAGATGCGGCCATTGAATGTTCCAAACAAAGGTGGAGTCATTCACGTTGAAGCCCTGTTTGGAAGGAAGGGGAAGAGGCTGGCGTCTCGGACTGCAGCCGCCAACATTTGTTCCTCCTTCATAGGATGGGGGGATGGGGAGGCTCTTGATGATGCTGTTCATCCTCTTGTTCCGCTCGTTCACGATCGTTGCCGTCCGGGCGGGCGGCGCGGACATCAAACTCTTCTGCCGCCTCCGTTTGCCATTGGCGGCCGATGAGCGGGGCGTCTTTTTCACCGTGCTCGACAGTGACAAATCGCAGCACATAGGCGTGAAACAGCAATTCTCCGAACGCTGTAAGCAGAGCAGAGAAAAACGCCGCGCTTAATATGGCGGCGCCGGCGATGTCATAAAACGCGCCGATGCCGATCCATACCGCTACAAACACAAGACCAAAATCGGCGATCGTCGCTGAGACGTTGCCAAGGCGCCGCAGAACGTACAAGTCGCCGAGCGCATAGGCGACAAGCGTCAGCCAAAGGCTAAACCATAAAATCTCTGCCGATGAAATGCGCAAAAACAGCGGTAAAATGGCAAACATCACCGTGGCGGTCAGCAAATATTTCAGCACTAACGCAAGCAAATGTCTCATTGGGATTCGCCGCCTTTATTCTGCTGGATGGTTTGGACCTTCTAGTTTTTTATCGCCGTACCCCGGCTGTTTTTCCCTCTCTTTGTCCGGTTGCTGCTTTTTTTGTTGCTGTTCAACGCTGTCGTTTCGTGTTGGCTTTCTCATCGGGGCTATCATCCTCTCTTGATCGTTGTTTATTCGTTAGTTTGCCACGTTTGCCTTTCTATATGCATTCATCATCCATAAACTTCCTCTGTTCATTTTTCGCTCTTGTTTTCACACTAATCACGAAACAGCATTCATGTAGGAGGAATGGTGGATGACGAAAAAGAAACGGCCCGTTGCGATTGCGGGGCAGCAATACGATCCGGCAGATGGCGGGGACGAGTCGTTTGTGTATGAGGCGCTCTCTGAGACGCGCGAACAGGTAAGCGATGTGTATGCAGAAGGAACGATTGAGGCGGCAGTGAATCAAGAAAATGGTTCGAACATCCCCCTTTCGCAGTAGTAAGAAACGTCAAGGAGCTGTTCCTTGGCGTTTTGGTTGATGTTTGTGAAACGGGAGGGGAAAAAGGAAAGAAAAACAGTTCGTACTTTCCCCCATCGTCGTCTATACTAGTAGTGCGCACGGCGATTCACCGATATAAGGGGGATGATCATCGTGAGATGGCAGCGGGCTTTATTGGCGTTGCTCAAAGAGCGGAAAGACCATTCCATCGCGTTGGCGATCGACACATCAAACCGTCCGGAGCGGCCAATGCTCATTCAAAACATTGTGAAGCTGTTTGAAAAGCTGCGCCCGGACACGCTGCTCGTCCAAGCGGATTTTAAAATTCGCGATGTATCTCCGGTTGGCGTGGCGACGATTCAATATTTCAAGCACGGGAAATCGTCGTACACCGAAGTGCTGGAATGGGCCGCTGCGCAAAAAATCGATACGTTGTTTTACATCACCGATGTAACCGGCTATTTTTATGAAGAACTCGAAGTCGACTATGAAGTGTTTTGGCTTGTGCCGGACGATTATATGCCGCGCGTGCCGTTTGGCAAGCCGATTCGCGTGGCGTAACACTGTGAGGAATGCCCTTCGTGATGAAGGGCATTCTCTTTTTGTTAGGAAATTTAACAAGTTTTTTGTGAATGAAACCGATTACAACCAAAAACAGACATTGCTTTTGGTGCATTTTTGTTATATATTATGACATATAAAAGGAATGAAAAATAACAAAAAGGGGGATGCGTAAATGGATGAAAAAACGTTGACGCTTGGGCTGGATGCCCTCTGGGTCATGCTTTCGGCGGTGCTCGTCATCGGTATGCAGGCAGGGTTTGCTTTGCTTGAGGCTGGATCAACGCGCATGAAAAACTCCGGGCATGTGGCTGGCAAACAAATTTTAAGCTTTGCCATCGCCTCATTGGCGTTTTGGGCGTTCGGCTTTGCTATTACGTTTGGGGCTGGGAATAGCTTCATCGGGACGGAAGGATGGTTTTTAAAAGAAGGAAAAGGAACGTTTGACTCGTTGTCGTGGGCGAATGTGCCGCTCGAGCTCAAATTTTTATTCCAGCTCGGCTTTGCCGGCGTGTCGCTGGCCATCGCTTGGGGCGGCTTCGCTGAGCGGGCGAAACTGTCTGTTTATTTTCTTTTCGGCACGATTTTTACGATCGCCATTTACCCGGTGATCGGCCATTGGGTGTGGGGCGGCGGCTGGCTTGGAAAAATGGGAATGCAAGATTTCGCTGGTTCGACCGTTGTCCACTTGCAAGGAGCGATTGCGGCGCTCGTGGCTACCATTTTGCTTGGGCCGCGCATCGGCAAGTTCAATAAAGACAAGACTCCGAACGTCATTCCTGGGCATAACCAAGTATATACGGTCATTGGCGGATTGATTTTATGGATCGGCTGGTTCGGCTTTAACGCTGGCAGCACGATGGCGGTTGGCGACGGATTTTTCGGCTATGTCGCGCTGACGACGAATTTGGCCGCCGCGGCGGGAGCGGTCGCCGCGATTGTGACGGCGAAAATTTTGGTCGGCAAAGCGGACATTCCAGCGATGGTCAACGGCGTGCTCGCGGCTTTGGTTGCCATTACCGCCGCGTGCGCGTTTGTCGAACCGTGGGCGGCGGTTGTGATCGGCGCAGTGGCGGGGTCGTTTACGTTCTGGACATCCATCTACTTTGAACGCAAAGGGATTGACGATCCGATTTATGCTTTTTCCGTCCACGGTGTCGCTGGCATTATTGGCACGATTTCAACCGGGTTTTTCGCCTCGCCGCGTTTAGTCGAGATCACGGGCATCGGGAAGGCTGGACTGTTTTACGGCGGCGGATTTGATCAGCTGATTGTGCAAACGGTCGGGGTGCTCGGCGCTGCGGTGTATGTCGCTGCTGTTTCGTTTGTCATCTTATATGCCATGAAGAAAACGATCGGGCTGCGTGTCACGGCGGAACAAGAAATTTCAGGTCTTGATATTAGCGAGCACGGTTCTTATGGCTATCCGGAACAGCTCGATCCGGCGTATCAGCCCAAGACCCTCGCCCAGCAGTAGCCAGGAGGGGAAAGGTGATGGAATCGTTGGCGGCAAAGGTGGTCGAGCGGCTCAACCAAGCCGAGTCGGCCGCCGAACTTCGTTTTTGTCATGATGAACTGGCGCGCGAACTGCGGCGCTGTCTGGCATCTGAACAAATGAAGCAGCTTGCAGGCGACGTCGTTTGCGTGCATGAAGCCATCCTTCGCCGCGCGTTTTTCCTTGCGGAGCGGGAGACGATGAAACGGTCGGTCGGCATTCGTCCCCCGGCGTGGTGCTGGTATGTGATGGGAAGCATCGGCCGACGTGAGCCGACGATTTGGACGGACCAGGACCACGGCATTTTATTCGACTGTCCTGAGGAAGAGGAGGCGGCTTGTTATGAATTCATCCGCCATATGGCGGCGGTTGGGGTGGACATGTTGCATGAGGCTGGGTATCCCTACTGCTCCGGTTACGTGATGGCGACGAACAAGCGGTGGGCGCAGTCGGTCCGCGGTTGGGAGCAACAACTTTCTTCCTATTTAGACAGCGGGTGGCCGAACGACATTCGCTTTTTGTTGATCGCGATGGATATGCGTCCGCTTTATGGCGAGACGGAATTGGCTGAGGAGGGCAGGAGGATGCTGTTTTCGGCGGTGGCCAAACGGCCGCCGCTGTTGGCGCGCATGGGGGAGCACGTTCAATTTCCTCCGGTTCCGCTCGGTTGGCTGGGCAACGTGCAAACGGAGCGATGGGGGCCGCACAGCGGGGCCGTTCATATGAAACAAAGCGGCTACGTGCAGCTCACCAATGCCTTAAAATGGTTGGCCTGTTTTGCGCGCGTCCCGGCGGCGGACACGGCTGAGCGGCGACGGACGCTTGAGGCGGCTGGCGTATTGACGGCGCCGCTTTCCGCCGCCGTTTGCGAGGCGCTGTCTGTTTACTATTCGATTCGTCTTAAGTACAGCACCGAGGCGGGGGACGGGCGTGAATATGTGTTATGGCGGACGCTTGAGCGGACAGAGCAAAAGCAGCTGAAGCAAGCGATGCGCACCGCAAAACGGTTGCAGCGCTTTGTCGCCCGGCGGGTGGCTAACATTCATGCATGAGCGGCACCGTTTTTGGCAGCGGGCGCTCCGCTTGTTGTCGCTCGGCGTTCCGCGCGAGGCATCATCCGCCTTATTTGGGCATGACCATTCGCTGCAACAGGAAACATGGCTTCGCTCGCTGCAAAAGGAAAAACAGCACATCATCGATTGGCATGACCGTTTGACTGACATCCCGTTTGTCATCATCGATATGGAAACGACCGGCTTTTCCCCGGAGCAAGGCGATGAAATTTTGGCCATGGCGGCGGCGAAAACGGTTGGAGGAGTCGTGACCGATGCGTACATGACGCTCGTCAAGCCGGAAAAGCCGATTCCGGAACATATTTCCGCCTTGACCGGGATTGAGGCGAAGGATGTGGTGTTCGCTCCGCCGCTTGCCGAGGCGCTGCGCACGTTTGTGCCGTTTATTGCCGCCGGCGTCTTAATTGGCTATCATATCGGTCATGATTTGGCGTTTTTGCGCCATGCCCTTTGGCGTCATTATCGGCAAAAATGGAGCGGACGTTTTGTCGACTTGCAGCCGATGATGACGCTGATCGGCCATTCGTGCCCGACGTTTGACGATGCGTTAGCTTGTTATGGCATCCGTTGCCCGCGCCGCCATACGGCGGATGGTGACGTCGAAGCGATGGCGAAGCTATGGGCGATCTTGCTCGATGAATTCCGCCAGCGCGGCATCGACACGCTGCATGATCTGTACGCCGCGCTCAGCCGGTGTTGATGTTGCCTGTGCGAAGCCTTTGTGAACTCTCCTTGAGAAGAGCGAAATCCAGTTTAAGCAGCCTGTTTCTGTTGATCGAAAAGCAGTGGGCGCTCGGCGGGGCAAAAAGGGGTTTGCAGGCAAAGGGGGCTGGTTGCAGTGAAAAAAGCGCCGGATTTGGCGCTTTTTTTCGTGTGCGCCCGGCATGGGTGCAGTCTATAGGGTGAAAGTCCCGAACTGCGAAGGCAGAAGTAGCAGTTAGCTTAACGCAAGGGTGTCTGCGGCGACGCAGAATCTGAAGGAAGCGGGCGGCAAACTTCCGGTCTGAGGAACACGAACTTCATAGGAGGCTGGGTATCATTGGGTGAGTTTGCACGACAAAACGAAGCCCTTTCTGCCGAAGGTGATACCGAGTAAATGAAGCAGATGGATGGAAGGAAAGACTGCACTCTTACCCGGGGAGGTCTGTCCGGGAAGCCAAGTGCGCTTGGCAACCGTTGGAGCGATCCAACGCTGAACGGACAGAAGTCAGCAGAGGTCATAGTACCCGTCTAGCTTAAGATAGAAGGGGAAGGACCGAACCATGAAGGAGAACGGCCACTAGGCGTTCATCTTCTTTGATGAAGCAGATAACCCGAAAGGGCCTGCTTGAGGGGGGAAATGGTGAAGTCCATGGGGAACCTCAAGAGGGTGGAGAAGAAGATGGCACAAATAGAACGGACCGTTCACGTAGAGAGGAAGAATCGGAATGTGGATGAAACAGGTAATGTCACGGGAGAATCTCCTGCGAGCACTCAAACAAGTGGAAAAGAATAAAGGGTCCCATGGAACCGATGGAATGTCCGTCAAAGACCTGCGAAGACACCTCGTGGAACATTGGGACGCGATACGGCACGCTTTAGAAGAAGGGACCTACGAACCTTGCCCGGTCCGACGGGTCGAAATCCCGAAACCGAACGGAGGAGTCAGGTTACTAGGAATCCCGACCGTGACAGACCGGTTCATCCAACAGGCCATCGCCCAAGTGCTCACGCCGATCTTTGACCCATCCTTTTCGGAACACAGCTACGGGTTTCGTCCCGGTCGAAGAGGACACGACGCGGTGAAAAAGGCGAAGCAGTATATTCAGGAAGGATATACATGGGTGGTAGATATCGACTTGGAAAAGTTCTTTGATCGAGTCAACCATGACAAACTGATGGGGATATTAGCGAAACGAATTCCAGACAAAATCCTCCTAAAGTTGATACGGAAGTATCTACAGGCAGGGGTCATGATCAACGGGGTGGTCATGGAAACACAAGAGGGGACTCCACAAGGAGGGCCGCTCAGTCCACTCCTGTCCAACATTCTCCTGGATGAGCTGGACAAAGAATTGGAAAAACGAGGGCACAAGTTTGTACGGTATGCGGATGACTGCAATATCTACGTAAGGACGAAGAAGGCCGGGGAACGGGTGATGAAATCGATCACGGCATTCATCGAAAAGAAACTCCGGCTGAAAGTCAACGAAACCAAATCGGCAGTGGATCGTCCGTGGAGGAGAAAATTCCTCGGTTTTAGCTTCACCCCAAGTAAGGAGCCAAAAATCCGAATTGCAAAGGAAAGCATTCGGCGCATGAAGCAAAGGATACGCACCATGACGAGCCGATCGAAACCGATTCCCATGCCCGAACGAATCGAACAGCTCAATCAATACATTCTGGGATGGTGTGGATACTTTTCGCTAGCAGAGACCCCAAGTGTGTTCAAAGAACTAGATGGATGGATTCGACGAAGGCTGCGCACGTGCCAATGGAAAGAGTGGAAACTTCCGAGAACCAGAGTCCGAAAACTGCAAAGTTTAGGAGTGCCCAAGCAGAAAGCATATGAATGGGGAAACACTCGGAAGAAATATTGGAGAGTGGCCGCCAGTCCCATCCTGCATAAAGCCCTTGGCAACTCCTATTGGGAGAGCCAAGGGCTGAAGAGTCTTTATCAACGATATGAATCTCTGCGTCAGACTTAATGGAACCGCCGTATACCGAACGGTACGTACGGTGGTGTGAGAGGACGAGGGTTAGTCACCCTCTCCTACTCGATTCGTATTAGAGCGGCTTTGTCGGCGTCGGTTCGGCGTAGCCTTCTTTATATTTTTCATCGATCATATGCCGAATGTCTTTGATCGATTTCCCTTGATCGTAAGCGGCGATCGATTCAGCGGCGATGTCGAGGCAGACGCCGCATTTGGTCGCATGATCATCCCAGACGACCGAGCCGTCTTTTTTAGTTTCATAGACAAAGCAGTCATAATTGTTCTTATGGCCAGCCGATTGCCCGCAGCCGCAATAGCAAGGGATATTCTCAAGCAGCTCGCGGTGTTCGGCTGCCTGCTGGTACAAGACCGCCATCTCTTCTTCAAACGCGCTCAAAAAGCTTGGCAAATGCTCGATCGATTTTGTTGTTTCGCGAATATCGCCAGTGGCGGTTTTCGTTATATGCGAATGGCTTTGTTCTTGGCTGTTGCCATCTGCGCAGCCTGACAGAAGAACGCTAAACGACAACATACATGCCGCCATCCATACTGGACGTCTCAAATTTCTTCTTCCTTTCTTTTTGGTCGTTTCCTGGCTCGGTTATTGACAGTTTGAATGTATCATACTTTGTCTTGGGCGGCAACCATCTTGTAGCTAGGCGCGCTGTGCTCACCATTCCGGCATAAAAATGGCTGATCAAGGCAGTGCGTTTTCATAAGAAAAAAGAAGACGATGCAAAGGAAGAAGAGGCTTTGCATCGCCTTTCACTGCATTACTGGCCTTGCAGAAAATATTTTTCAATATCATCCAACATCAAGTGGGCCGCAAGTACTCCGCCAGCCGTGTTCCAAATCGTGTCGCTCACTTTGTACACCTTGCCTTGTTTCGCGACGTTTAAGTTTTGAAAGAGCGGGTCGTTGATCCATTCTTTTTCAAGTTCGCTCGCTTTGCCGTCCCCCGTCTCATATGTAAAGTAGAACAGGATGTCGCCATCCATTGCTGGAATGCGTTCTTTCGTCACGCCGGTTTCCGCAAAGTCGTTTACGTTTTGCGATTCCGGGCGGGCGAAGCCAAGTTGATCCAAAATGACGCCGGAGAACGAGTCTTTATGGTAAATGCGCACGTCGCCGGCCATAAAGCGGACGATCGATACTTTCATCTTCAGCTTGTCGCCGAGTTTTGCTTTTAAGTCTTCAATGCGTTTGTCATATTCAGCAATGATTTGTTTCCCTTTTTCCTCTTGGTTCACAGCTTTCGCATACAGCATAAAGTTGTCTTTCCAGTTGCCGCGCAGCGTTTCTGAGAACACGGTCGGGGCGATTTGGTTCAACTGTTCATAAATTTTTTCATGGCGCAGTTTGTTGCCGATAATCAAATCTGGTTTCAAGGCGGCGATCGCTTCCACGTTCGGCTCTGACTCCAAACCGAGCTCTTTGACGCCTTCCATTTTATCTTTAATATGGTCGTACCACGGATCGCCCGTCCACGATTTGACGGCGCCGACTGGTTTCACGCCTAACGCGAGGAGCGCCTCGGTTCCTTCGTTCGTCAAAATGACGACTCGTTTTGGCGTTCCTTTGATTTCGGCCGTGCCCATGGCGTGTTCGACCGTGTAGCTCACTTCCGCTTTCGCCCCATTGTTTTCCGCTGGTTTGGCTGTTTTTTCTTCCTGCTTTCCGCCGCAGCCGGCAAGAAGCAGGAGGGAAAGGATGAAGGCGGAAAGAAGGGTGAGATGCCTTGATTTCATTAGCTAATCCCCCTTTGAATTTGATAATGAATTTCATTTACGTTGATATAATAAATAAGATTGAGAATCATTGTCAACTATAAATGAAAAAATGATAAAAAAATCATAAGAAAATGCGAAAAAACATTGACGATGAGAGTCATTATCAAATAGACTTGACGATAGAGATATAGAGAATGAAGCAAGGGAGATCTCAGAGATGCTGGCGACAAACCGTCAAAAAATGATTGGCCTTATCGGTTTGCTGATTGTGCTGCTTGCCGCCATGTGGATGAGCATCGTTTGTGGATATACCGACACGAGTTGGCGGCAGGCGGTGGCGGCTCTTATCGACAATAATGGATCGAACACCCATTTAGTCGTGGCGACGGTTCGGCTGCCGCGAGCGTTGATTGCGGCTGCCGTTGGCGCAAGCCTAGCGATGGCTGGGGCGCTCATGCAAGCGCTGACGCGAAACCCGCTCGCTTCGCCAGGCATTTTCGGCATTAACGCCGGGGCCGGTTTTTTGATTGTTGTGATGGTCACCTTTTTTTCCATTTCTTCATTGCAAATGTTGTCTTGGGTCGCATTTATGGGGGCGGCTGCCGCGGCGGCGATCGTGTTTGTGATCAGCGCCGCGGGGAAAGACGGGCTGACGCCGCTCAAAATGACGCTTGCCGGCACGGCGGTCGCGGCTTTATTTGCCTCGCTGACGCAAGGAATGCTGGCGATGAATGAAAAAGCGCTTGAAGAAGTGCTCTTTTGGCTGGCCGGGTCGGTCGCTGGCCGGAAGCTCGAGTTGTTGACGGCCGTTTTTCCGTATTTGGCGGCCGCCTGGGCTGGGGCCATGCTGCTGGCGCGCCATGTCAACATCTTAATGATGGGAGACGATGTAGCGAAAGGACTCGGACAGCGAACGAATTTGATCAAGGCTGCCGCCGCTCTGTTAGTCGTGCTGCTGGCTGGCGGATCGGTCGCCGTCGCCGGTCCGATCGGCTTTATCGGCATGATGGTGCCGCATATGGCGCGGGCGCTTGCCGGCGTCGACCACCGCTGGCTGCTCCCGTATTGCGCCTTGCTCGGCGGGATTTTGCTTCTTATGGCCGATATTGGGGCGCGCTACGTTCTGATGCCGCGCGAAGTGCCGGTCGGCATCGTCACCGCCTTGCTCGGTGTTCCATTTTTCATCTACATTGCCCGCAGGGGGATCGCCGCAAAATGAAAAAATACATCACGGTCCGAATGGGAAAACACATCTCGTTTTTCTATGACAAAAAAGCTGTTGCGGTGCTCGCCGCGCTCATAGCAGCGGCCGTTTTCCTTTTCGTTATCAGCATTGGCAGCGGCGAAATGCGCATGTCCCCGCTTGAGGCCGCTGCCGCGCTGTTCGGATACGGAGAGGAAATTCATCAGACGGTGATTGTGACGTTCCGCCTGCCGCGCGTATTGGTTGCCTGGCTGGCCGGAATGGCGCTGGCTGTCGCCGGCGCGGTTTTGCAAGGAATGGTGCGCAATCCGCTCGCTTCGCCGGATGTGCTCGGCATCACCGGCGGAGCGGCGGCCGCGGTCGTTGGCTTTTTGGCGCTGTTTAGCGATGAAAACAACTCTTTGACCGTCAGCATCCACTGGCTGCCGCTTGCCGCCTTTCTCGGCGCTGCGGCCGCTGCTTGGTTCGTGTATATGCTCGCGTGGAAAAACGGTCTCGCCCCGCTTCGGCTTGTGCTGATCGGCATTGGCATTTCCGCGCTCATGCAGGCAGTGACGACGCTGCTCATGATCGTCGGGCCGATTTACCGGGCGAGCCAGGCGAACGTTTGGATCACCGGCAGCGTATATGGCGCATCTTGGCAGCACGTTTCGCTCATGGCGCCATTGGTCATTGGGCTGCTCCTTATGGCCATGCTCGCAGCCCGACACGTCAATGTGCAGGAGTTAGGAGGCGAGCTGGCGGTTGGGCTTGGCAGTGCAGTCGAACGGCAGCGGCTCGGGCTTGTGCTGCTGAGCACCGCGCTCACCGGAGGCGCGGTCGCTTTCGCCGGCGGCATCGGCTTTGTCGGGCTGATGGCGCCGCATATGGCGCGCCGCCTTGTCGGTTCGGCGTTTGGCGCTCTTCTTCCGACCGCTGCGCTGTTAGGCGGCGTGTTCGTCATGGGGGCGGATCTCGCCGGGCGGCTGCTTTTGGCGCCGACGGAAATTCCGGCCGGCGTATTTACGGCCGCACTTGGTGCGCCATATTTTATTTATTTGTTGTACCGAACCCGGAAACCATAAATGAAGGAGGGGGCAAACATGCACGCGCTGCAGGCGAAAGAATTGACATTGTCGTACGGGGATGCGCTCATTATCGATCGGTTGAACTTGACGATTCCAAAAGGGAAAATCACGGTGTTCATCGGCGCGAACGGCTGCGGCAAGTCGACGTTGCTGCGCGCCTTGGCTCGTCTGTTGAAGCCGGCAGGCGGCGCTGTCTTGCTTGATGGAAAAGAGATTGCCAAGCAGCCGACCAAGGAAATCGCCCGCCGTTTGGCCATTTTGCCGCAGTCGCCTACGGCTCCGGAAGGACTGACCGTTTTGCAACTTGTGAAGCAAGGGCGCTACCCGTATCAAACGTGGTTCAAGCAATGGAGCGACGAAGATGAGCGCGCCGTTGCGCGCGCTTTGTCAGCAACAGGACTGACAGAGCTTGCCGAGCGGCCGGTTGATTCGCTGTCCGGCGGCCAGCGCCAGCGCGCATGGATTGCCATGACGCTGGCGCAAGAAACGGACATCATCTTGCTTGACGAGCCGACCACTTACTTAGATTTGGCGCATCAAATTGATATTTTGGATTTATTGTTCGAACTCAATGCAACAGAACAGCGGACGATCGTCATGGTGCTTCACGATTTAAATTTGGCGTGCCGCTATGCGCATCATCTCGTCGCCATTCGCAACAAAACGGTGTACGCCGAAGGGAAGCCGGAGGATGTCATTTCCCGCCAGCTCGTGAAAGATGTGTTCCAAATGGACTGTCAAATTACGTACGATCCGCTCTTTGGCACTCCGCTTTGCATTCCGTACGGCAAAGGGCGGCGCATCCTACAGAAAGAAGGCGTATCGTGATGAGGTTAAGTGAAGAAGAAGTGAAAGCGTTGGAAACGTACCGTTTTTCGAGCGAAGCTGCTGATGTCTCGTCATCGATGTTGTTGGCCCGGCTGCTGAATGATGACGGGCAGCTCGCGAAGTATGTGGCGCACGTCCGCGCCGAGATGGGGGCGGCAAACGACGCCGTTGCGGCGTCGATGCTTGTCAAGCGCTTAAGCTTTTTGGCGCCGATGGCCTTATACGCCGTGTCGGTGTGGAACAAGCGGCTTGTGCTCGATCCTGAGCGAATTTGGCTTGATACGGACGGCGAAGGGGAAATGTGGATGCCGCGCTTTCGCCTTGCGCCGCCGGAAGCGGAGATGTGCGGCATTGAGCGCAGCGGTTGGCGCGAGCAGGCCGTTCGCGACGTGTTCGCCGGCTTGTTCGCTCCGCTCATCGTCCGGTTGCGGCGCCTGACGCGTGTATCGCCGCTCGTCTTATGGGAAAATGTCGCGATTTATGTGTACTGGGTATATGAACGTTGGCTTGAGGATGAGTCGCTTGCCCCGGTCGCCGACCGGCTGCGGGACGATTTCCGCTTTCTCGTTCATGAAGCCGACGGCCGCCTGTTTGGCCAAAAGGACAATCCGCTCCGCCGCTTTTGGAAAGGCGCGAGCGGCATGCAGCGGACGACGTGCTGCCTGTACGTGAAAACAAATGGGGGAACGTGCTGTCAAACGTGTCCCATTCGCGCCCGCCAACGGCAAACCGGGTGACCGGAAGGCCGCCGGCGGGCAGTTCCATATTTTTGACAAAATGTTTGCGAAATTTGTTGATTTTTGCCGTGATTTTCGTGAAAATGGAAGTGTGGACATCGCTTATTTTGGTGAAACGGCGAGGTAGCTTGCATGGACAAATATACGGCCTTTTTCCATCACTTCACAGAAGCAGTGGTCATCTTGAATTTGCAAGGCGTGATCATTTACAACAATCCGGCTTTTGCCGGCTTGGCGCTGAGTGAAGAAGAACAGAGGACGCTGTCCGTCGAAGGACGGGCGTTGGTTGAACGGGTGAAACAGCGCCCGGCTGCCTTTCGCTGGGAGTTGCTTGACGGCTTATTGGTTGCGGGCGTGTCGCCGATCATCGGTGAAAACGGACAGACGGCCGCTGTCCTATGCGTTCTTCGCCGCCAAGCGGAGGAGCGCGGCCTGCAAGCGCGGCTTGCCGAAGCGGAACGGCGCCTGCAGCTGATTGTTGAGCATTCGAACGATTACGTGTTGATTTTTTCTCCTAATCGTGAATTGTCATACATTCCGCCGTCATGGAAGCGAAAAACAAACAAGCGTCTTCCAGTGTCATACGAAGAGGTGCTGACGTTTGTCCACCCTGATGACGCCCCGGTCGTGGCACAAAAATTGGCTGAGCTGTACGATACATACGAAACGCAATCCGCCGAATTTCGCAAGCAAGGCGAGAAAGGCGAATGGGTTTGGATGGAGGCGCAAGGGAAGGCGATCATCGATGAAGCGGGGACGCTCGATTGCGTCATTGTGACCGTGAAAAACATCAGCGAGCGGAAGCGGTACGAAGAAAAGCTCCGTCAGCTTGCCTATTTCGATTCGCTCACGGGCATCGCCAACCGCAGCTATTTCGAGCGGCATATTCATGAGCTGATCGCGAGTCAGACGCCGTTTGCTCTTTGTTATTTGGATTTTGACAAATTCAAATGGATCAACGATCATTTTTCCCATCAAGCCGGCGATTATTTTTTGCGCGAGGCGGTCAAGCGCGTCGAGCGGGCGTTGCGTCCCGGCGACTTTTTTGCCCGCATCGGCGGTGATGAGTTTGTTCTCTTGCTGCCAAACATCACGAAAACGGAGATGACCGCCTTGGCCGAGCGGCTTGTCAGTTCGTTTCACGAGCCGTTTTATTACGACAAACAGCTCATCCAATCGACCTTATCGATCGGCATCGCTTTTTTCCCGAAAGACAGCGATCGGATCGAGCAAGTGATGAAATACGCTGATCAAGCGCTGTACGAAGTGAAAGAGCGGGGGCGGAACGGCTATGCCTTTTATCGCCCGACCGAGCATCGGCAGGCGGTGATCGAGCAAGATTTGCCGTTTGCTATTATGCGCGGGCAGTTGTATTTATGCTATCAGCCGAAAGTGCAGCTCGCGAAAGGAAAGGCGATGGGGGTTGAGGCTCTGTTGCGCTGGCGCCACCCGACGCTTGGCGACATTCCACCGCTCGATTTCATTCCGTTGACGGAGGAAAGCGGGTTTATTTTTGAAATTACATTATGGGTGTTGGAACAGGCGTGCCGCCAAGTGAAAGAGTGGGAAAAAAAATTTCCGGGCCTCAAGCTTGCCGTCAATTTGTCGCCGTTTTTGCTCAATCGTCCGGAGCTCATCGAGCATGTGAAGCGCATTTTGCGCGAGACGGGGCTTGCGCCTAACCGGCTCATTTTGGAAGTGACGGAGAGTGGATTGATGGAAAACATTGAGACCGGCAGGCACATTTTAACCGAACTGCAGCGACTTGGCGTACAGGCGGCGATCGATGACTTTGGCACCGGTTTCTCTTCGCTCGCGTATATCCGCAATTTGCCGGTGTCGCTGTTGAAAATTGATCGCCGTTTTATTCAAGGCATTGCGGAAAATTCGAAAGATGCGACGATTGTCGATACGATCATTCATTTAGCCAAAAGTTTGGATATTGAAGTGTTGGCGGAGGGAGTCGAGACGGAGTCGCAAGTGGCGCTTCTGTCGCAAATGGATTGCGACTACGCGCAAGGATTTTATTTCAGCCGTTCGCTTGAAGCGGAAAAGCTGCAACAATGGCTAGAAGAACACAACCGCAACGCTTGCGGCGAACCGCCGGCGTAGCCGATCATTTCCGTTCATTCTTTTCCTCGTTTTGCCGCACACTAACATTGAGCATGGGCAAAGAGGAGGAAAAGAAGATGGAATTTGTGCCAAGAAGCGTCGTGATCGACGAGTTTATCGACACGCTTGAGCCGATGATGGAAGCGTATGGCCTCGACCAAGTCGGCATTTTTGAAGAGCATGGTGAAGGCAATCGCTATTATATCGGTTATACGATCAACAAAGACGACGAGATGATCACCATTCACATGCCGTTTGTCAAAAACGAACGCGGTGAACTGGCGCTTGAGAAGCAGGAATGGACCGTTCGAAAAGACGGTCGGGAGAAAAAAGGCTTTCATTCGTTGCAAGAGGCGATGGAGGAAGTGATTCATTCATGATAAGCGGCCGGGCTCGGCCGCTTTTTCGCCATCGAAAGGGAGAGGAGCATGATTGCGGAACTCCGCATAGCAGATGAAAAAATGGCCGCTATGGTGCTGCGCCTGCAGCGGCGCGCGTATGCGATCGAGGCGCAGCTCATCGGCAGCACAGCGCTTCCGCCGCTTCACGATGCGATCGCTTCTCTGCAACGATGCAGCGAGCGCTTTTTTGGCTAGCTTGCCTGAGCGGGCGGTTGAATGATCGATAGATGAATAGAGAGGAGAAGCAAAGGAACACATGGGGACAACCTTGTATTTGACCAGACATGGGGAAACGAAGTGGAACGTCGAAAAGCGGATGCAAGGCTGGCAAGACTCGCCGCTCACGGAAAAAGGGCGGCAAGACGCCATGCGGCTTGGAAAGCGGCTTGAAGCGGTGGAATTGGCCGCGATTTACACAAGCACAAGCGGCCGGGCGCTGGAAACGGCCGAGCTCGTCCGCGGCGGGCGGCTCATTCCGATCTATCAAGACGAGCGGCTGCGCGAGATTCGTCTTGGCGATTGGGAAGGCAAGACGCATGACGAGATTCGGGAAATGGATCCGATCGCGTTCGACCATTTTTGGAACGCCCCCCATCTGTACGCTCCAAGGCGAGGCGAGCGGTTTTGCGACGTGCAGCAGCGGGCGCTTGAAGCGGTGCGGCGCATCATCGAGCGGCACGAGGGAGAAACGGTGTTAATCGTCACCCACGGCGTCGTGCTGAAAACGCTTATGGCGGCGTTCAAGGGCGCGCCGCTTGACCAGCTGTGGGCGCCGCCGTATATGTACGGCACGAGCGTGACGATTGTGGAGGTGAATGCGGACGTGTTTCACCTGGTTGTGGAAGGCGATGTTTCCCATCTAGAAGAAGTCAAGGAAGTATAGATAGGGAAGAAGGATGGAGAATTGGAGGCGGCGCTGTTTCTTCGGTTCATCGCCATAATATGCGCTTGGCCAATCGGATCGGTTTCTTGCGCCATCATGCAACCTCATTCATGATTCAAGAAATGGATGAAAGACATGAGTGGGCGCCTTCCAGTACAACGTTTGGTGAAGAACTGCTTTTTCTTATCAAGTCTAGTTGTCCAAAAAAACAGCCCCGTTTCCCTCGATCGGGAAGCGGGGCTGCGCCGTTTATACGAGCCCGAGCCATCTCGCCAGCTGTGCGGTCGTAAAGGTGACCGCAATGGCAATCGCTGTCGGCAAGGCAAAGGCGACGAACGTCCATTTCGCGCTTTTCGTTTCTTTGTAAATGTTGACGAGCGTCGTGCCGCATGGGTAGTGAAGCAGGGAAAACAGCATCATATTGAGGGCGGTGAGCCACGTCCAGCCGTGGTCGAGCAAAATTTGTTTTAGAGAATGCAGGCCATCGACTTCCGTGAGCGCCCCCGCGGATAAATAGCCCATCAGCAAAATCGGCACGACAATTTCATTGGCTGGCAAGCCTAAAATGAACGCCATCAAAATGTAGCCATCCAATCCCAATGCTTTGGCAAATGGGTCAAGCCAGTGGGCGAAAGCGGCCAGCGCGGTTGCGTCGCCGATATGAAGATTGGCGAGAATCCATGTGATTACGCCGGCCGGCGCCGCAACCGTTACCGCCCGTTTCAGCACATAGAGTGATTTGTCGAGGGTGGCCCGGATGATCGTCTCCATGATTTTCGGGCGTCGGTACGGCGGCAGCTCCAACGTGTAATGGGTCGGAATGCCGCGCAAGGCCGTCTTGGATAAGACCCATGAAACGGTCAACGTGACGACGATGCCAAACAACACCATGGCGACGACCACACCCGCCGTAACGAACGTTTTCCATCCGCCTGTATAGCCGGCTGCCATAAATAAGGAGGAAAGCAGGATCAGCGTTGGCCAACGTCCATTGCAGGGGACGAAGTTGTTGGTCAAAATGGCCAGCATTCGTTCGCGCGGTGATTCGATAATGCGCGTCGACATGATGGCCGCCGCGTTGCAGCCGAAGCCCATCGCCATCGTCAACGACTGTTTGCCGTGTGCGCCCGCCTTTTTAAACAGCCGATCCATATTAAAGGCGACGCGCGGCAAGTAGCCGTAATTCTCAAGAAGCGCAAACACCGGAAAGAAAATCGCCATCGGCGGCAACATCACGCTGACGACCCAGGCGGTGCCGCGATACAGGCCAAGTATGAGAAGGCCGTGCAACCAGTCGGGGGCGTGAATCGCTTGAAAGGCCATGGTGAGATACGTTTCGATCGTTCCGAACAAGCGGGCGAGCGAATCGGAAAATACGTTGGCGCCGGCGATCGTCATGTAAAGGACAGCGGCGAGAAGCGCCAGCATAATTGGAAATCCCCATCGCTTCGACGTGACGATCCGGTCAATTTGTTCCGTTCGATCGCATTTTGCGACCGCTGTATGCGTGACACATTCTTGAGAAAGCGCAGCTGACGTTTGGAAAATGGCAGAAACGATCTGTTCACGCGTGTCAGCCGGTGCTAATGACTTGGCTTCTTTCATTAGCTGGTCAAACTGATTTGACAGATCCGCAGCAGGCATACGCGTTCCCCTCCTTGATCAATGGTTGCGGCGGTTGTTTCAGCGCTTGAAGCAGCGATGTATCGCCGTCAAGGAGACGAAGAGCGATCCAGCGAGCAGGATACGTGTCTCCCATCACGTCTTTCACGAGTGGAAGAAGTTTGGCAATGCCTCGTTCGATTTCCGGGCTGTACCGGATGGAAAGCGGGTTGGTGTTGATGCGGCCATGCGCCATGGCATCCACTGTATCAAGCAGTGCATCGATTCCTTCCCGGTTGCGGGCCGAGATCGGCACGACCGGCACGCCGAGTTTGGCGGCTAATTTTTTTGTATGGATATGAATGCCTTTCTTTTTCGCTTCATCCATCAAATTGATAGCGATAATGACGCGGTCGGTCATTTCCAATACTTGAAGCGCTAGATTCAAGTTGCGTTCTAATGCCGTAGCGTCGACCACAACGATCGTAACGTCAGGACGTTGAAACAGGAGAAAATCCCGCGCCACCTCTTCATCGGCTGAATTGGAATAGAGCGAATACGTTCCCGGCAAGTCGACGATCCGGTACAATGTGCCGCGGTGGCGGCATTCTCCTTCGGCATGAGTGACCGTTTTCCCGGGCCAGTTGCCGGTATGTTGGCGCAGGCCCGTTAAGACGTTGAACAACGTGCTTTTGCCGGTGTTCGGATTTCCCATTAAGGCAATCGTATACGTCATATCAGTCATGGTGGATCTTCTCCCCGTAAATATAGTCGCTTTCTTCTTTCCTTAATGCGATCGTCGTTCCACAAACGCGATAGGCGGTCGGGTCGCCAAGCGGGCTTCTTTGTCCAACCTTCACTTCCCCGCCTGGTACAAATCCCAAATCAAGCAACCGCCTTTTTAACATAGGATCAGGAACATCAACCTTTTCGATGCGAAATCGATCGCCCGGTTTCATATCGGAGAGGCGGCAACGTTTTCCTTGTGCCATAAAAGTTTCCCTCCGGTTAATATTTTTTACTAAAGACATTTTTTTTGCTTAGACCAACTTTTGAATTTATCATATTCCAGTTGCCTCGCTGTTGTCAACAAATTTGTTTCATCTTTTTCTGACAGAGTTGTCGAACCAACAACTATTCAAAACAGTAGGAAATCATGTTATCATATGAATAGTCTGAACAAATTATCGGCAGAAAGGCGGTGACGGCGTCCATTGACGCACGATGAAATGAAAGCGATTACGGAAGGGACGATTCTTTGGCAGCCGACGGAGGAACAAATCAAGAGCTCCAACCTTCATCGATATATGGATTGGTTGAGAGAACATAAAGGGCTCTCCTTCTCTTCATACCGCGAGCTGTGGACATGGTCGGTCGACGAGCTTGAGTCATTTTGGGAAACGGTTTGGGAATATTGTGGTGTTCAGGCGGCAACGCCGTATGAGTGTGTGCTGCGGGAGCGGAAGATGCCAGGGGCGGAGTGGTTTCCAGGCGCTAGGCTCAGCTATGCGAAACATATTTTCCGGCATGCGCGCGCCGACCGCCCGGCCATCATTTTCAGCTCGGAACGCGTGCCGTACCGGGAAGTGTCATGGCAGGAGCTCGGCGAAAAAACGGCGGCGATCGCCAAAGCATTGCGAGCGATGGGAGTGAAGCGCGGCGACCGCGTCGTCGCTTATATGCCGAATATCCCCGAGACGGTGATGGCGTTTTTGGCGTGCGCCTCGATCGGCGCCATTTGGTCAAGCTGCTCGCCGGATTTTGGCGCTGGCAGCGTCATTGACCGGTTCGCGCAAATCGAGCCGACTGTCTTGTTTGCCGTCGACGGCTGCCAATACAACGGCAAAGAATTTGACAAAATGCCGGTCGTATCCGAATTGCGCGCCAAATTGCCGTCATTGAAAAAGACGGTGCTGCTTCCGTATTGGCGCGGGCAGATGGAAGCACCGGATGAGGGCGTCGTGCTGTGGGATGATGTCGTGGCGGACAAGGCGGAACTCGTCTATGAAGACGTTCCGTTTGACCATCCGCTTTGGATTTTGTATTCTTCGGGAACGACCGGTTTGCCGAAGCCGATCGTCCAGGGGCATGGCGGCATTTTGCTTGAACATTTGAAAGCATTGACGATTTCCGAAAACTTGACGAAAGACAGCACGTTTTTCTGGTTTACAACGACCGGGTGGATGATGTGGAACTTTTTGATCGGCGGGTTGCTTGCCGGCTCGACCATCGTGCTCTATGACGGCAGCCCGACGTACCCGGATGGCAATGTCTTATGGGATCTTGCGGAGAAAGCAGGCATCACCCATTTTGGCACAAGCGCGGCGTTTATCAACATCTGCATGAAGCTCGGCCTGAAGCCAAAAGAGCAATATGACTTGTCAAAGCTCGAGGCCGTGCTCTCGACCGGTTCGCCGCTGACGGTCGAAGGGTTCGCATGGGTGTATGAAAACGTGAAAGAGGATATTTGCCTTGCATCATGCAGCGGGGGAACGGATGTGTGCACCGCGTTTGTCGTCGGCTCCCCCATTTTGCCGGTGCGCGCCGGCGTCCTCTCGTGCCGCGCGTTGGGCGCCGATGTGCAGGCATTTGACGAAAACGGTCGGCCGCTTGTCAATGAAGTCGGCGAACTTGTCATCACAAAACCAATGCCATCGATGCCGCTCTTTTTCTGGAACGACCCGGACGGCGAACGGTATCGGAACAGCTATTTTGACACGTACCCGGGCGTCTGGAAGCACGGCGACTGGATTAAAATTGACGAACAAGGGGGATGCGTCATTTACGGACGCTCCGACTCGACGATCAACCGAGCCGGCGTCCGCATGGGCACGAGCGAAATTTACCGTGCGGTCGAAGCGGTCGACGGGGTGCTCGAGAGTCTTGTGGTTGACTTGGAAATGATGGGCAAGCAATCGTTCATGCCGCTGTTTGTCGTCCTCAAGCCGGGCGTGGCGCTCGATGACGAGCTGAAAGAACGCATCCGCCAATCGATTCGGCAACACGTCTCGCCGCGCTTTGTTCCAGATGAAATTTACGAGGTGAAGCAAATTCCGAAAACGCTAAACGGAAAGAAAATGGAGATTCCGATCCGCAAGCTGCTCTTAGGCTTCCCGCTCGAAAAGGCAGTCAACCCGGGCTCAATGGCCAATCCAGAGGCGCTCGACTTTTTCCTCGAGCTGGCGAAGACACTGGCGGCAAAGACACAGATAAGCTGAAGTCCCTTTTTGGAAGCGTGCGAAAGGTTGTTATTAAGTGGTGACGCTTAATAACAACCTTTCTATGTCTAAGACACTCCTTGGCTCATAAGATAAGCCATTGATGTTGCCGGAAGACTTTCTTGAGAGGACGCAAAAATGTAATGCATCAATATTTCTAGGAGGAGGCAAGCACCATGGACGAAAACAAGCGGCAAAAACTGATGAAAAAAATTGAAAATCATTTGCGGACAACAGCGCGGAAACTGGTGAAGTTTAATACGGAAGGGGAAGCGCTGCAATACTTGGTGAACTCATTTCGTGAGGAACTAGAGTGCGACTTGATTGCGATTGTGCTAAAGGAAGGAGACCATGTTGTTCCGACGTTATATCAAGGAGATTTTCAGCGCGGAATCCCCCATCCCCCGATCGCAATGGCCAATTGTTTGCCGCGGCTGTTTGAAGGAAGCACAACATTTCAAGAGGTGGAAGAGGACAGCCCGTGTTTGCTGATCGAATTGTTGAGGAAAAACGGTATTAAAACGTGGTTCAGCGTTCCCATTAAGGATCAAGAAAGCGAATATGGCATTTGCATGATCGGATTTCGCCGTTATGTTTCTTTGCTGGCTGAGGCGAGGCAGTTGTTTGACGATTTTGGAGAAGATGTTGCCCTTGCTGTTACAGTCGCCAGGCAAAAAGAAACCCAACGGCGAAAAATGGTCGGCCTCCAGTGGCTGGCGCAGCATGTTTCATTGGATACGCCGCTTGAGCAGTTTGTCGACAAAATCGTTGAACGGGCGGGCAAGGGGACGAATGCGGGCGGCGCCTGTATGTATTTATACAGAGAAGAGGACAACAGCTTCGTTGTTCATCCCCCTTTATACGGCAAAGTAGCGAGTCCGAAACAAGTGATGATGAAAAATAACTATCGGGTCAGCGATTATTTCCCCTTCTTGGAGAGACCAGGCGGAGACGAGTTAACGGTGCCGCTGGTCGTCAACTTCAAAACGATCGGCGTCTTGCACGTCGAACGGAAAAACGAAGGGACATTTACAAAAGAAGATGTCGAGATCTTGGACATGCTGGCGAACTACGTGGCCGTGATGCTGGAAAATGTCCGGCTGTACCAACAGGAGCGGGATCATACCAACCGCTTGCGTTTCCTGCTTCAATACCAACAAAAATTGATGAAAGAAACGATTCGACATGAAGATTTTCACGGTATTACAAAAACAGTAAGCCACATGTTTGATAAAGCGGTCATCGTGTTTGACCGTTTTATGAGGCCAATTGCACATGAACGAAGTGGGCTGAGCGGGCAACAGCTACGGCAAATTGCGAAGCAGGTATTCAATCAAGTGCTAGGGAAAAGCCGTATGGGCGGACATATTCAGCTCGAAGGATTATCAGATTTGTCGATTGTGGTTTGGCCGATTCATAATGGCGGAGATGCGGTCGGCTATTTGGCCATTGAGGCATCTCCAAACGAAATGGATGATTTTTTTCTTCTTGGCGTCGAGTTGGCCCGCAATATTTTTTCGATCCAATTTATGAAACAAAAGCTCGTGTTTGAGACAAAAGAGCAGCTGAAAGACAGTTTTTTGCATAAGTTGTTGGCCGCGGAAATCGAAGATGAAGAGAGCATCATCCAGTACGCCAATGTATTTCAATGGAACATTTTCGAAGAGCATCGGCTTGCTGTGTTGCACTTGCAGATGGATGAATCGAACGGGACGGTTGATTTAGTCAAACAAAATGCGGAGAAGACGGTGCTCTGGAACCGGCTGAAAGTGCGAATTGCCGCCGAGGACTCCAGCTTGTTGTACGGAGCTGTTGAAGACCAATATATTTTGATCGCCCCAGCGGCAAGAGAAAGAAAGAAGCCGGAGAAATATTGGAGCGAATGGCATCAGCGGATAAGCCGATGGATCAACGAAGAGAAGACGTCGTACCGTGTCTTTTTAGGGATCGGTGGAAAGGCCTCGTCGATTGGAGATTATTATGTTTCCTACCGGCAGGCGATGCAGGCGCTGCAAGTGATGATCCGCAATTTTCCCGGAAAAAGCGTGGCGTTTTTTGATGAACTCGGGGCGTATACGGTATTGCACCATTTAAAAGAATTAGAGGCCGCGAAGCTTTTTGTCGACAAATACCTTGGTCCGTTGCTCCGGCATTCCGTGGGGCGGAATGCCGACTGGCTGCAAACAGTTCGCGTTTTCCTTGATTGCAACGGCCATTTAACGGAAACTGCTGAAAGGCTGTACATTCACCGCAGCACCCTTCAATATCGTTTGGAAAAGATTGAAGAAATGCTCGGTTTTTCTTTGCAGGGTGCAGAGCAGCGGTTCAACTTGATGATGGCGTTGAAATTATACGACTTATACGGTCTGCCTTCCGCCAAAATGCTGAAAAAATAAGCATGTTTTCCTGCATCATGCAGGTATTTTTTTATTTTCACCTTCTTTATAATCAATAGCAAAGATAATATAGAAAATTCTAAAAATAAATAAAGGAGGACTTGTCGAATGCCATCAACGATCGGAGTCGTAGGAGCAGGCACGATGGGAAGCGGCATTGCCAACTTGGCCGCTTTATCGGGATTTGATGTCATATTAGTAGACATCGACGAACGCATGCTACAAAAAGCACGCTCGCGGATGGAAGCATTCATGGAGAAAAGCGTCGCCAAAGGAAAATTGACTGTCGAACAGAAACATGAAGCGCTGGAAAAGGTGAAGGCGTCGACCGATTTGCATGACATGAAGCAGGTGGATGTTGTCATTGAAGCGGTCATCGAAAACATGGAGGTGAAAAAAGAAGTTTTTTCTCAATTGGACAACATTGCGCCAGAACACGCCATCCTAGCGACGAACACGTCATCGATGTCCATCACAGAAATCGCTTCTGCCACTAACCGTCCAAGCCAAGTTGTCGGCATGCATTTCTTCAATCCCCCGCAGCTGATGAAACTCGTTGAAGTCGTACGCGGATACAAAACAAGCGATGAAACGGTCGAACAGGCGAAAGAGCTTGCCCGAAAGCTGAACAAAGAACCGGTTGAGGTGAAGAAAGATTCCCCGGGATTCATCGTCAACCGCATTATGATCCCTCAGTTCATCGAAGCGATCCGCCTTGTTGAGGAGGGAGTGGCTTCGATGGAAGACATCGATAAAGCGGTGACGCTCGGCTTGAACTACCCGATGGGGCCGTTTACGTTGCAAGATTTTGCCGGGGTCGATATCGGCCTTCATGTCATGGATTATTTTTATCAAGAGTTTAAGGATGACCGATTTGCGGCGCCTTTATTGCTGAGACAGCTTGTCCGGGCAGGAAGGCTCGGTCGAAAAACGGGAGCCGGGTTTTACGATTACGGTGATGCCCGATAAGGGCGGAGCGGCGATGCTCATTGTACGCCACCACTACGTCGTTAAAAATTCTAGGAGGAGGAATGAGCCGTGAACTATGAATTTTTGCAATGTGAAATCGAAAACCGAGTGGCGGTTGTATCCATCCACCGCCCTCCGCTCAATCCGTTGAATACAAAAGTGTTTCAAGAGCTATCTGCTTTGATCGATGAGCTCGAAGCCAACCAACAAGTAGGGGCGATCATCATTACGGGAACAGGGGAAAAAGCGTTTGTCGCCGGTGCCGATATTCGTGAAATGATGGACTTGGATTTAGCCGGCATGATGGAAATGAACAAAATTTCACGAATCGCGTTTTTAAAAATTGAAAACGCCTCCAAACCGGTAATCGCAGCGGTGAACGGGCTAGCGCTCGGCGGGGGCTGCGAGTTGGCGCTCGCATGCGATTTGCGCATTTGCTCAGAGAATGCCAAGTTTGCCTTCCCAGAGGTCAACCTCGGCATTATCCCGGGCGGCGGCGGGACGCAGCGGCTGCCGCGCATCGTCGGTCAGGGGGTGGCGAAAGAATTGCTGTACTTCGGTGAAATGATCGATGCCAAGCGGGCGCTTGCCATTCATTTGGTAAATAAAGTCGTTCCAGCTGACGAACTTTTGCCAGCAGCGAAAGAATGGGCTGAAAAATTGGCGCAAAAGCCAGCCATTGCCATGCGCATGTTGAAAGAAGCGGTCAACACGGGAGTCAATGTGGATTTGCAGTCAGGGCTGATCGTGGAAACGGCTTGCTTCGGGAACGCGTTTGCGACCGAGGATCGGAAAGAAGGAATGCGGGCGTTTGCCGAAAAGCGGAAGCCGGTGTTTAGTGGAAAGTAGATATGGTCAGTAACGGAGAACAGGGTTATTAAGCAAGTTCTGACCCGGATAGATGTTCACTGCCTTTGGGGAACGAATCCGGTCTTGACTAGCATCCCAAAGCGGTGGATGACAAGAGCAAAAACGTAAATATATTAGGGAGGGAACCCATGTGAAACAAATTCATCCGGCTGATGTGATTGACAATAGCCCAGTCCGTTCATTCCATATTTGGCTTATGATTTGGCTGTTTCTCGTGATTACGCTTGATGGGTATGATGTTGTCATTTATGGCGCTTCGGTTCCTTTATTGATTCAAGAGTGGGGGATTTCAGATGTCACAGCTGGTGCCATCGGCAGCTATACAGTCATTGGAACAGCGATTGGAGCGGTATTGTTTGGCATGCTGGCCGATCGAATGGGGCGCAAAAAAATTATCTTGTTGACTACATTTTTATTTGGCTTTTTTACCTTCCTTGCCGGTTTCGCTCCAAATCCAATTTTATTTACCATCTCTCGGGTCATTGCTGGGATTGGTCTTGGCGGCGTTATGCCTAATGTCATCGCACTAGCGACAGAAATGTTTCCCAAACGAGTTCGTACAGCCATTGTTGCTTCGATTTTTTGTGGTTATTCAGTTGGGGCTATTGCCGCTGCATTGACGAGCCGGGCGCTTTTGCCGACGGTTGGGTGGGAGTCCATCTATTGGATCGGAGGTGTTCCGGTATTATTCCTTCCATTTTTAATGAAAGGTGTTCCCGAGTCGGTTGGTTTTCTTCTAGAAAAGGGAAGGGAAGAGGAAGCACAAAAAGTTCTTGCTTTGATTGATCCTCATATTAGTCATGATGGTGTGGTTGAACTAGTCAAGCCTGAAAGAAAGACTCAAGTTTCTTTGCCTATCGTGAAATTATTCACGGAGCATCGGGCGTTTAGCACCGTGATGTTTTGGTTATCTTGCTTCAGTTCATTTGTTCTCATTTACTCAATGAACACATGGCTTCCCCGACTGATGATGAAAGCAGGCTATGATTTGAGCTCCAGCCTTGCATTTACCGCCGTGATGCAAATTGGGGCGATCATTGGTACTGTAGTCTTCGGTCCGTTAGTGAATAAATGGGGATTTAAGAGGGTGCTTGTCCCTTTGTTCTTCTGTGGAGCGGTCGCTTTATCGCTGATTGGTTTTATGAGCAGTACAATTGTTGCTTTTGCACTGATTGCCATTATTGGAGCCGCCTCAGTAGGTGTCCAAAACATTGCCAATGCATTTGTTTCACAATACTATCCGGAAGTGATGCGGTCCACTGCTTTAGGGAGCACGATGGCGTTCGGCAGAATCGGTGGCATTGTTGCACCGACGTTTGTTGGGGTTTTGCTGTCCTTTAACTTGCCGCCTCAATATAATTTTGCTGCTATTGCCAGCGCTGCGGTATTAGGGGGTCTTGCCGTGTTGCTCGTGCAAGAAAAGTATGCAATCTATCGCAACGAGCAAGCGAAGACAGGGAATGGGCAAGTGACTGTTTCATGAACAGAATTGCTTTGTAGAGACGGAGAAGGTCAATTTCATAGAAAGAAGGGAACAACCATCCGACTTGAACATATATTTACTGTTTACATTGAGGTTGGAAAACCGATTGAAATAGGAGATGTCGGATATGGGCACCGAAGAGTGATCCCCATTCTCGGTGGAAGTTTTGAGGGACCTTTAATGCGGGGAAAGGTGTTGCCTGGAGGGGCGGACTATCAATTGATTCGGAGAGATGGGGTAGCAGAGCTGCTCGCCCATTATGTGATCGAGACGGATGACGGGGTGCCTATTTATGTTGTCAATAAAGGATACCGACACGGGTCGAAAGAAATCATCGATAAAATATTCCGCGGCGAAGATGTGCCGCGGGACTCTTATTATTTTAAAACGACCCCTATTTTTGAAGTGAAAAGCGGACGATATGATTTTTTGAATAAAATGGTGTTTGTTGGGGAAGGAATTCGAAAGCCAACGGAAGTGGAAATCACGTTTTATCAAGCCGGTTAACTTTGGGGAAACGGAGGGACGGGGAGAGATGGAAACCGTTCGTGTTTTGTCTGTTCCTCAACTATTGGAACGAGCGGCGGTGGACAATCCATCCAAAGAGGCCATCTATGACCTGCGGCGCCGAATCACCTACGGTGATTTGCACAAGGAAGTCCACCAGTTGGCATCAGCTCTAGTCTCGCTCGGCATCAAGCAAGGGGATCGGGTGGGCGTTTGTTTGCCGAACTGGTTGGAAACGGTCCAACTATTTTTTGCCATCTCCCAAATTGGAGCGATTGTTGTTCCTTTTAATCCGAAATATCGACAGCACGAAGTTGAACATATTATAAAAAATTCTGGAATGAAAGCTGTTTTTGTATGTGAGGAAATCGAAAAGCATATCGGATTGAGTTTCATTGGAACCAGCGTTGATCAAATTATTACGGTTCGGTTTGTCAAATCAGGCTTCCTTTCTTTGGAACAGCTTATGGCCTATGCAACTGATCAATCGTTTCCCATGGTGACGATTGATCCGCAACATGACCTGTTTTGTCTTTTATACACGTCTGGTACGACTGGAGCGCCAAAAGGAGTGATGATTACTCATCGCGGCATCGTCCAATCAGGTGTGGCGATTGCCGACAGCTTGAGGTGCAACCAAGATGATGTGTTTCTTATTTGTACGCCGATTTTCCATGTGTTCGGCATGGCGTGCAACTTGATGTCCGCTGTATACAGCCAGGCAAAAATGGTGCTGCAGGAAAGGTACAGCCCAAGAGAGGCGCTGCGGCTTATCGAAAAAGAAAAAGTAACCATTCATCATGCTGTGCCGGCAATGCTTCATATGGAGTTAAACGTATTGAATAGTGAGTCATTCGATTTGTCGTCATTGCGCGCAGGAATGACGGGAGCGGATGTTTGTCCGTTGGAGACGGTAAAAGCGATACGTGAGAAAATGGGAATGACGTTATGCATATCGTTCGGGACAACGGAGACTGGCTCTGTTACGATCACTCCGTTTGAGGCAGAAGAAGATCGAATATTTGAAACGGTCGGCAAAGCGCTGGAAGGAAATGAAGTGAAGATTGTCAATGAACGGAGAGAGACGCTTCCACCAGGGGAAATTGGGGAAATTGCCTGCCGAGGGTTTGGTGTCATGAAAGGATACTACAACATGCCGGAACAGACCGCCGAGGTGCTTGATGAGGACGGCTGGTATTATACCGGCGACCTTGGGATGATGGATGAATACGGATATATTCGATTTATCGGACGGAAAAAGGAGCTTATCATCCGTGGTGGATACAACATTTATCCGAAAGAGATCGAAATGATTTTGCAGCAGCACCCTGTCGTTTTCGCCTCGGCAGTAGTCGGCTTGCCTGACCCAGTATTAGGCGAATCAGTTTGCGCTGTTATTCAACCCAAGGAAGGCGTTCATATAACCGAGGCGGACATCATCGAGTTTTTACGTCCATTGGTTGCGGACTATAAACTTCCAAACAAAGTTGTTTTTGTTGATCAATTCCCGACGACGGCGAGCGGAAAAATTCAGAAGGGGAAATTAAAAGCAATGTTAAAAGAATATTGAATATTTGGGAGGGAGAATATGTCGACGGATATTGTGTTGATTGAAGGAGCACGAACGCCATTTGCTAAATTTTGCGGTTCGTTTCGTGAAATCTCCGCGACCGATTTAGGAGCTATTGCGGCGCGGGAAGCGATGAAAAAAGCAGGAATCGAGCCAGAAGAAATCGACCATGTTGTATTTGGCAATGTCCAGCAGTCAAGCCGGGATGCTCACTTGCTTGCTCGCCACGTCGGCTTGAAGGCCGGGGTGCCCATCGACGTGCCGGCTGTGACGGTGAACCGGTTGTGCGGAACGGGACTCGAGACGATTATCATGGCCGCGCGCCTCATTTTAACCGGGGAAGCGGAAGTGGTGCTGGCAGGAGGTACCGAAAACATGAGCCAAGTGCCGCATGTCATTCGAGGAATGCGCTGGGGAACGCCATTAGGCAGCCCGACGGTGGAGGACTGGGTGTGGGATGGGCTGTATGACACAGTTGGCGGCTGCAGCATGGCCATGACGGCTGAAAACTTGGCAAAAAAGTATCACATTACGCGCGAAGAGGCTGACCAACACGCCCTCCGCAGCCATGAGCGGGCTCTTGCGGCGATGGCCAATGGGTATTTCCGTCAAGAAATTGTCCCCGTCACCGTGCAAGGAAAAAAAGGAGAAACGATCGTTGACACCGATGAGCATCCGCGGAAGACCAGTTTGGAGCAGTTAAGGGCGCTTCAACCGCGCTTTCTCGAAAACGGAGTCGTGACACCAGGCAATGCCAGCGGGATGAACGACGGTGCGGCCGCGGTTGTTGTCGCCTCGGGGGACTACGCCGCCAAGCGCGGATTGAAACCGCTCGCCCGTCTCGTTTCGTGGGGCATCGTCGGCGTTGAACCGCAGTATATGGGAATCGGTCCGGTTCCAGCGATTCGCCAGGCGCTCGACAAAGCGAATTTATCAATTGATGACCTCGACTTGATTGAAATCAACGAAGCATTTTCAGCCCAATATTTGGCTTGCCAGAAGGAACTGGGATTTGATGATGACAAAGGCAACGTCAACGGTGGGGCGGTCGCGCTTGGCCATCCATTGGCAGCTTCAGGAACGCGCATCACGTTGACACTCGTTTATGAGTTGAAAAGAAGAGGAAAGAAATACGGTGCTTCTTCACTATGCATCGGCGGTGGCCAAGGCATTGCTGCGATCTGGGAAAGACTGTAATGGGTTAAGAGATAAACACAAAAAGAACAGGACAGTGCTTTTACAAGGGCAGTCGAGGAGCAAATGATCGCAACGGCGGTTTTTCCATATGCAACAGGAAAAACCGCCGTATTTTATTGTTGCATTAATTTCGGGGACGAGAAACAGCTTCCTATTAGGAAGGGGAATAGGAAAGATGCCCGAGTCGTTTCGATATATGTTGGGCTGTGCTGACTGTTTGGCGGATCAGCTCAGGCAGTGTTTCCACCATTTTAAATGTGGCGCCGGCCAGCCCGATGGCGCCGATGATGCCAGTTCGATCAAAAACGGGCGCGGCGACCGCCGTAAAACCGATAAATGTTTCGTCTTTATCGACAAAAAATCCGTCTTTGCGAATGAGACGCAAACGTTCAAGAAATTGATGCTTGTCCACGATCGTGTTCGGCGTATGGGCCTCCAATGGATATTTTTCGAGAATCGCCTTTGCCTCTTCATCGGGCAAGTATGCCATGATGGTTGTTCCAAGCGCCCCGTAATGCAGGACGCGCCGGCGCCCGATATATGAGCGTGGCTGAAAGCCTTCGTCGCTGTCAAGGCGGATGACGTATTGCAAGCTGTCTTGTTGGCGCACAGCAAATAGGACTGTATAGCCTGTTTGGGACTGCAAGTCATGCAAAAACGGTTCCGCCTCGCGTCGCATGTCCAGGTTTTCGAGAACGATTCCACCGTATTCGAGCATTTTATAACCGAGGCGGTATACGTTTTCCTTTTGATCGTAATGGATCAGTCCTTGCGTTTCGAGCGTCCATAACAGGCGGTAAACAGTGGCTTTCGCTAGTTTTGTTTTCGTAACAATCTCTTCAATAGAGAGGTCAGGGCGTTCAAAACTAAAACAGTTCAAGATTTGAACCGCGCGTTCCACTGAACGAATCGTCTCCACATTTACCTTTCTCATGATTGTGCTCCTCTGTAGCGATTTCGTTTTCAACACTCATTGTAACATAAAGAGATAGCCGATGCCCAGGTTAGAGAGAAGATGAAGTGTTATTTATTTTTATATTTTAAATAGTTTGACAAATATTTGGGTTTGTTGTATTATTTAAATTGCAAAAATGAATTATTAATTCACTATACGAATTGAGGGGAGAGGGGATAATGGAGGACACAAAAATGAAAGCGCTTGACCGTCTTAATGAAGAATTGGAGAAAGTGTATTTAGGGCCGTTGTGGGAGAAGCTTGGCAAAATGGTGACGCCTGAGCCTGATCACGAGGTTATGCCGTATTTGTGGAAGTGGGAGACGATCCGTAAGTATTTGCTCGAGGCTGGAGAGTTGCTTCGCTTAGGGAGAGAGAGCGAGCGTCGAGTCATTTATTTGCAAAATCCATCGCTATTGAAACAAGGTCTAATTGGTTACTCGACCAACACACTGTACGTCGGAGTGCAGCTGTTGTTGCCAGGCGAAGTGGCGCCTGCGCATCGCCATAGTCAATCGGCGATCCGATTCATTATTGAAGGAGAAGGGGCCTATACGGCCGTCGATGGCGAACGAACATATATGGAGCGCGGAGATTTGATTTTGACACCGGCATGGACGTGGCACGATCACGGCCATGAAGGGACGGAACCGGTTATTTGGATGGATGGCCTCGATGTTGGGCTGGTAAGAAACTTTGCTGGTTCGTTCTTTGAGCCGTATTCTGAAGATGTATTTCCTGTTTCTGGTCCTCACAACGGTTCAACGTTTAAATATGCAACGGGGGCGTTACGTCCGGTTTCCGACCGGAAGCGAAAAGGCTATCCTTCTCCGTTGATCGCCTATAAATGGAAAACAACGAAACAAGTGCTTGAGAACTTGTCCAAGCTTGATCCTGATCCGTATGACGGCTATGCGGTTGATTACATTAACCCGTTGACTGGGGGATCAGCGGATTTGCGCATTGGAACGACGATGCAAAAATTAACCCCTGGCATGCACACAAAGGCGCACCGCCATGTTCACAGCGCCGTGTATCACGTTCTTGACGGTGAAGGATACACGATAATCAACGGGGTCAAATTTGAATGGGCGAAAGGCGATTTCTTCATTTTGCCGCCTTGGAGTTGGCATGAGCATGTCAATACAGGAGAGGGAGACGCCCATTTATTCTCCATTAATGATTTGCCGATCATGGAGCGGCTTGATTTGGAGAGAGAAGAAGCGTATGACAAAAACGGCGGCTATCAATCTATCATTGATGTATTCGAGCCACTCTCCCAAGTCTAACATATACACCACTTTCCCATGAGACGCCTAGCGATTTTAAATGATTAGGAGGATTTGCGTTTGCATGCACCAATCAAAAAGAGGAGGTTGTACGGTTGAGGGGTCAAATGCCGAATATGGCGGAGGACATTGTTGAACACGCGGCGGTTCATTATGGGAAGAAGATCGCCATAATCGATGGCGAACATGCACTGTCTTTTGTGGAAGTGAACGAACGGTCTTTGCGACTGGCTGAGCGGTTGAGAGATTTGGGCGTGCAGAAAGGCGATGCAGTGGCAGTGCAATTGCCGAACAGCTGGGAGTTTGCTGTGGCCCATTTAGCTTTGGCGCGCCTTGGAGCCATCATGGTGCCTGTGAACTTAGTGTATCGACAAAAAGAGCTATCGTTTATGTTTTCGTTTGCCCATGTAAAAGCAGTTATTTCCATTGATCAATGGAAAGGATTCGATCATGCAGAAATGATGGAATCGCTCCGTCAGATGATTCCGACGTTGCAACACGTTATCGTCGTTGGGAGAAGAAAGCAGCCCGATCATTATAGCTTCGATGCGATGCTGACAGGAAACGGACTTTCGGCGGATCATGGCGAGGTTTCCCCGGACGATCCAATGATGATGTTGTTTACATCGGGAACGGAGTCTGACCCGAAAGCCGTCATCCATACGTATGAGACATTTATTCCTGCCCATTTGCACAATGGGCAGGAATATGGATTGACGGGTGATGACGTCATGCTTTGTTTGACGCCGATGAGTCATATGTTTTCTTTGCCGATGATTTTAATGGGCCTTTATAGCGGAGCTACTCAAGTGATGTTATCGCAATTTTCGGTTGAGCGTGTTTTAGATGCTTTCAGCCAGCATGGAGTCACCTTTTGTGTAGCTGCACCTGCCCATTTGATTGATATATTAAAAGGAACGGATGAGACAAAGGTATATCCATCAAAACTACGTCTAGTCCTAACAGGGGGGACAAAAATTCCGGCTTGGATGGTCGAATCGTTCCGTCAGCGTTTCCGTTGTAGCATCGTTGCCCAATGGGGGATGACGGAAATTGGAGCGGGATCGTTTACGCGACCGAATGATGCGCCACATCTCGCTTCTGATACGGTCGGCCGGGTGTGCCCGACGGGGGAAATCGGCATTTTTGACGAGAACCACAGGCCATTGCCAAACGGGCAAGTAGGGGAGATTGGTTTTCGCGGTCGTTCGCTGTTTAAAGGATACTATAAAAATGAAGTCGCAACTCAGCAATTCATGACGAAAGAAGGTTTTTTCCTCACTGGGGATTTAGGATGGAAAGATGAGGGAGGCTACGTTCATTACGTCAGCCGAAAAAAGGACATTATCAACCGTGGTGGACTGAAAGTGCATGCCGCAGAAATTGAGGAAGTGTTGCTTTCGCATCCGCATATTCGCCAAGCAGCAGTGATCGCAGTTCCAGACGAACGGCTCGGAGAGCGCGGCTGTGCGATCGTGTCTTTGAAAGAAGGAACGACATTTTCGCTCGAAGACATGCAACAATATTTGCTTGAGGCAGGAATGGCAAAATACAAATTGCCAGAATATTTAAAAATCGTTGATGAGCTGCCGACGACAGCATCAGGAAAAGTAAGCAAAGGAATGTTGCGGAAGCAATATGCCCAGATGGAAGTCAAGTAGAGAAAAGGAGTGGATAAATGATATGAAACTAGCACTGTTTAATGACTTTCAACTCGGAGTTATTGTCGATGATGTCATTTATGAGATTGGGAGCCGATTGTTCGGGCATCTTCATCAAGGTGTCAGTTTCTGTCCGATGACGCAGCTGATTGCTGAGTTTGATGTCTATCGTCCAGAAATCGAAAACCATTTGCACGAATGCCCGGCTTATGCACTAGCAGATGTCCGGCTGCGCCAGCCGGTGAAGAAGCCGGGGAAAATTGTGGCTGCTCCCGTCAACTATGTGTCCCACCAAAAGGAAATGAAAGTGGAGCATACGGCAAGGGGGCTCGGTTTTTTCTTGAAAGCGCCTTCTTCCATCATCGGACCTGGTGACACGATTGTTTTGCCCGATCCGAACCGCCGTTTTGACCATGAGTTGGAACTCGCATTTGTTATCGGAAAGACGGCGAAAAACGTCAAGGCGGAAAATGCCTACGAGTATATATTTGGTTACACAGGGTTGATTGATGTCACGTTGCGCCCGGATGATGTGCATCATGAGGAACGTTGTTTGCGCAAATCGTTTGATACATTCACTCCGATGGGGCCGTGGATCGTGACGAAAGAGGAGATTGGCGACCCGAACAACGTCAATATGGTGCTGACAGTCAATGGAGAAGTTCGGCAGAAAGTCAATACAAAAGAGATGATTTGTTCTATTGCTGAGCTTATAGAAATTTATTCGCGCGTTATGACGCTTGAGCCGGGCGATGTCATTACGACAGGGACGCCGGATGGCGTCGGACCGATTCATGACGGGGATGTCATCCGCATGGAGATTGAGGGGATCGGGGGTTATTCCGTCCACGTCGCCTTGGCTTCCCGCACGGCTGCATTGCGATAAAGGTAAGGGGGGATTGTTCATGGAAAGAGGATGGAAGCGGTACCATACTGTGTGGTTAATGCTCTTTTTGGGATGGGTTGTTTCCTACATTGATCGAACATTGACGGGACCTGTCGTCACATGGATGATTGAAAACAAAGTTGAGTTTTTGGCGGAATCGTCCAACCCCCACGCGCTTGGAGGTTTGCTTGGCAGCTTGTTTTTCGCCGGGTATATGCTTACGCAATTCCCCGGCGGATATTTCGGCGACAAGTTTGGCTATCGTGTCATTGTCGTCATCAGCATTGTATGGGCCGGTGTGACGACGCTGTTGACTGGATTGGTCGGTGGTTTGGTGGCGTTTATCGCCTTGCGTGTGCTTACCGGGCTTGGGGAGGGTGTCTTTTATTCGAACGACCGTTCCTTGATCACCCAAGTGACGCCACCGGAAAAAGTCGGGCTTGGGATGGGTGTCGTATTGACTGGTCTGACGCTCGGATTAACGATCGCAACAATTGCGACCCCATATGTCGTTCAGATGTTTCAGCCACTGATGGGGACGCATGCATGGAAAGCGCCGTTTTTGCTTATGGGAGCCATTACGCTTATCGTCGGCGCTATGATGTACAAATGGATGAGGCCGGACGGTTTTGCAGTGCAATCGGAGTCGTACGGTCCACCAGTGGGGCGACTGTTGCAAACTTCTTTCTTATTCTTGATCATCATTATGACTTTGTATTATGCCACGAATGCTATGCAATTATCGCCAGCGACGATCGGCCTCGTTTTGACGGCGCTGGCGGTGCTGTATATCGTGTATATTTATAAAGCAAAGAGTGAAGAAGTCGGGCCGATCCTAAAAAGCCGCAACCTATTGTTTCTATATCTTTCGTTCATTCCGGTATTATGGCATCTATGGTTTTATGGATTTTGGTCAGTGGCGATTGTGCAAGATTTTGGGGGAGGCACGCTCGTTTCAGCGGCGTTAATTGCTTCGTTTAATGCTGTTGCAGGTCTCATCGGCTTTCCACTTGGGGGGAGATTAGCTGACCGATTTGCTGACGGAGTCAACGGAAAACGTAATGTATTGGCAGTGTTGACGGGGCTGCTGACTGTCTTCATTTTCATCTTTGCCTTTTATGTAATGTCAGGGGGCAGCAATCCGGTAATCATGTCTCTTATTTTATTTACTTCCGGGGTGTTCTTTTTCGCGCTTCAACCGGTCAACCATGCCCTTACAGCTGACTTTGCTCCGCCAAAATATAAAGGTGCGGCGTTTGGGATGCTGAATTTGTTCTCCGAAATTGGAGCGTTATTAGCGCCGGTGATTTCAGGAGCCATGCGCGATCATTCAGGAAGCTGGGGAAGTGCATTGTTGCTTGATGGTATTTTAATGTCAGCGAGCTTACTGCTTGTCATTGCTGTAAAGCCTAGTTTAGAAGGTAGACTAACTACTGTAATAAACGCCCAAGAAACAGATGTAAACCATTGAAGTTGACGAAAGGAGATATTTGCATGACAGAAAAAACAAATAAACGCCCTGTCCTCGTTGTCGGAGCCGGACCGATCGGATTAACCGCCGCATTGGCGCTCTGTCATTTTGGGCTTCCTGCGACCGTATTGGAAGCGGAGCCGAAAGACCGCCTCCGTCCGGGGAGTCGGGCAATCTACTTCCATAAGGCGACGTTGCAACATTTAGAGGATATTTTCCCTGGGTTGGGCAGGGCCTTTGCCAAACACGGCGTCGTATGGCCGATCAAGCGCACCTTGTTCCGCGGCAAGGAGGTGTATATGAAGCGGTATCCGGCTCCTGATCCGAATGCGCTTCCACCGTTTACAAGCTTGCCGCAAGTCGAGGCGGAGAAGTTTTTGTATCAAGCCTGCCTGAAGGCAGGGGTCGAATTCGTCTGGGAGACGCCGGTTGCCGATGTCAAAACCGATGAGGAAGGAGCCACTGTCATCACGGCATCTGGCGAACAATGGTCGTGCGATTATCTCATTGCGGCTGACGGGGCTCGTTCGACTGTCCGCCAGTCGGTCGGCATCGAAATGGAAGGGCCGCGGACGAAAGACTACTTTGTCGTCGTGGATGTGAAAGAAGATGAAGCCGATCCGTTGCCGCTTGAGCGGGTGTTTCATTATCAGCATCCGGCTGTGGACGGGCGCAACGTCCTCTTTGTGCCGTTTGCCGGCGGGTGGCGCATTGATTTGCAATTGCTTGACGGCGATGATCCGGAGCAGTTCGGCAGTGTGGACGGCGTGAAGCAATGGCTGCCGAAAGTGATGCCGGAAAAATACGCGGACCGTATTACGTGGGTGTCGACGTACCGCTTTTTCCAGGTGGTTGCGAAGTCGCTCACTGACCGCCATCACCGTGTGCTGTTGGCTGGCGAAGCGGCCCACCTGTTTGCTCCGTTCGGGGCCCGCGGCATGAACTCCGGCGTGCCGGATGCGATTATGGCGGCCAAGGCGATTCAGACGGCGCTTCAGGCCGACACGCGTGAAGAAGCAAAAGCAGCCATTGCGGCCGCTGCGAATGAGCGCCTGATCGCGGCGCGATACAACCGCGATTGTGCGGGGATGGCGTTAGAGCACATTCAAGGAACGGATCCAGCGATCAATATGAAGCGGGAAGTAGCGGCTTCATTGGCGCCGATTTTGCCGCGTCTTGGCAAATGGCTTGATGAAGGGCCGTACGGGCCAAAATCGGGGCCGCCGCAGCTGTCAACGAAATATTGACGAGGAGGAATTGCGATGGAGTATTCTTTCCGAGTCCATTGGGGAGATACGGATGCGGCTGGCATTGTTTTTTACCCGAATTTTTATAAATGGATGGACGAAGCGACGCATCATTTTTTTGCTGAACTTGGCTATCCAACAACAATAACTATTTGAACAGAAGATAGGATTGCCGATTTTGGAGGCCAAATGCCAGTTTCGCTTCCCGTTAGTGTTTGGTGAAGAAGTCCGTATTGGTTCATCGATTACGGAAGTGCGGGAGAAGGTATTTCAAATTGTCCACGAGTTTTATGAACATGAAACAGTGGTTGCTGTTGGGTATGAGATGAGAGCATAGGCATCATTTGCTGATGGGAGGCCAAAAGCTGTTCCGATTCCTACTAATGTGAAACAAGTGTTGGTTGAACAGTTGTCTTCTCGTTCAGTAGAGTCTCAGACATAGTTCTAAAACAACTAGGAGGAGAATCATGACTACGTTGTGGCAGATGGAAAAAGAGAAATATGGCCCGCGGACTGAGCAAGTGATTTCTGTCCTTTCTGGACTGTTAAACATAGATTGGTTTGTTAATGCAGGCACTCCACATTATCGGAAAGAGGCAGAAGAAGCGATTCGTGAATGGATGGCTAGTTTTGATTTGAAGCAGTATCATTATCATATCCATTGGCTAGAAGAAGGAACGATTGTCCCTTCTTTAGCAAAGATGAACTTGGCGAAAAGCCCGTTATGGCGCTCTTTGTTTCCCATCCCGGAGCACATGAAGCAAGCGACGGCTGTTGCAGGGAGAGAAGGATGTTTGACTAGGCTGGTCGACGAAGTTCCAGCCCGTTTATTTCATCATTGTTTTGATGCGGCGTATCGTGCTTTCCATCAATACGGCTCATCAGTGGTAAAGACGGCTGTCTGCTCGGTCATGTATATCGGTGGAATGGCTTGCGCCTGGGAATCTGTTGCCGACCTTGACGGATGGGGATCAAATCCGTTTCGGGCGCTTCTGCGCGTATTTGAATATGGGCATTGCCCGTTAGGCATGGGTGATGAACAATTATATCTATTTTAGGCTTTAGGCGACGCATAGCCGCAGCACAAAAGGGGGCGAGACGAACATCTGCCCCCTTTTGTTTTTTTACTATGACAAGCTTAAGAAAGCTTGGATGGATTCAAGGCTTGGCTGTACAGGCGGCCATTGTGATAAGTCGAACGGAAAATCCGAGCCTGGAAGCACCCGATCTTGGCCGACGAGGTCAATCAATAGTTGCAGCACGCGATAATCCCAAACAACGGTGTCAAACCAAAAGCGGCGCAAATAGTCGGTTGGTGGGGCTTGCAGTAAAGAAGCCACCGGTTGCCATACGTCATACCCTTTTTGTAACCGTCCAATTTGATAAGGAAGAAAGCCGCCGCCATGGGCCAATAAAATGCGGACGTGCGGGTAGCGATCGAGCCAGCCGCCAAGCAGCAAGTCAGTAGCGCAAATGGTCGTTTCCCAAGGGACGCCAATCAAATTTGCCATTCGCCGTCTTTTTAGGCGTGGGTCGTCGCAAAGAAGCGGATGAATGAACAGAATAGCGCCTAGTGCATTGGCTTCTTCCCAAAATGGAATAAACGAATCATCGGTGAGAAGCTTCTGTTCGACAGATGGTCCGATGATCGCCCCTTTTAACCTGTTTTTCATCGCTCGCCGTAATTCTAAAGCTGCCTGTTCTGGGTCATTGAGCGGCACGGTCGCCAAGGCCGATAAGCGATCAGAATGGGTTGCGGCCAATCGGCATAGCGCATCGTTGTAAAGGCGCGCCAGTTCGTTGGTGACGGCGGCTTCCGCGTCATATAAAAACAGCTGCGGAATGGGAGAGAGGAGCGAATGGGAAACGCCCGCCCGCCGCTGCGCCTCGAGATAAGCATGAAGATCGATGAATTCCTCCTTTAGGCGAAACCCCCACTGACGGTTGATGGTCAACATCTTTTCCTTGTCATCCCAATGAACAGAGATATGGGTTTGTTCCTCTTTCAGCCACCGCATCACTTCGGGGGGAATGAAATGCGTATGGATATCAAAACATTTTCCCATAGCTTTTTCTCCTTTCTAGAAAAAGGCTGGTGAAAAACAATAATTTCTTGAAAATCATCGGTTCATGATTACAAACCAAAGACTTTTTCTGCACTGTTTTTCAGTTATTAGAGAAATAGAGAAAGTATTTGATGGTTCTCTGTTAAATCACCGGTTCTCTAGAACCATTATATCGACTGTCTTGTTGATGAGGACGACGGCCAGTAGCCGATTTTTTCTGAAATCTCACTTGCTGCGCGTTTTACTTTGGCGATGACTGTAGGATCGTATGGATGAAAACGGTGAACTGGTCCGATCACGCTGAGAGCGTAGGCGACTTTTCCAGTGTAGTCGCGGATCGGCGCTGCGATGGAAGCGACCCCTTCGCGGAGTTCCTCGATGCTGATGGCATAGCCTTGCCGGCGAATGGCATGCAATGCCTCGCGCAATATGCGAGGATCCGTCATCGTGTTCAACGTGAATTGGGTCAATCCATGCTGGATGTAAGCCTCAATGTCCTCCTCTTTTTGGTGGGCGAGCAACACTTTGCCTGAGCTTGTGCAATGAAGCGGATTTCGTCGGCCGACGTGTGAAAGAGCTTGGACAGGCTGACGGCTTTCGACTCGGTGGATGTAGATCACGCTCTGGTCGTCAAGCATGGCAAGGTGCGCCGTTTCCTGCAAGTCATCAACTAGCTGTTCCAGTATCGGTTGCGCTTCCCGGTTGATTTCTAAATGAGATGTCAACACCGTGTTCAATTGCAAAATGGTCAAGCCCAGCCGATATTTTTGCGTTTCCGGATCTTTTGTCACGAACCCTTCGCTGGCCAATGTGTGAAGAAGACGGCTGACCGTGCTTTTTGACAATCCAAGGGAAGAGGCTAATTCCGTCACTTTTTTTTCCGGTTCATCCAGTGAGAAGCTGCGCAAAATGCGAAGAGCATTTTTGACGGATGAAAGCAAATAGTCTTCGGCAGTGTGCTTCATTGAGTCTATCCCCTTTTTGATAGTTTCATATAAAAGAACAATATTTCTTATATCATAACATATTAAGAAGGTATTTTCAGATATTTACGGAGAAAAAATAAAAAAATTTTTTGATAGTTTCATATATAAGAACATCAATGTTGTATACGGGACAATAGGTTGTTATGATGGGGATAAAAGATTTCTAATTTTTCGATTTCTGCAGACTTGATGAAGGAGGAAACGATGAATGAAAACAGAAGTGGTAGCCAGCGAGAAAGTAAAGGCATTTGATTGCCAACATTTCATCAACGGGCGGTTTTTGCCTTCACAAAGCGGCAAGATGTTTCAAAACATTAATCCCGCTACGGGGGAAGTGATCGGCACCGTCTGTGAAGGGGGGAAAGAAGAGATTGATTTGGCGGTGGCCGCTGCAAAAAGGGCGCTTAGCGGACCGTGGAAGAGAATGACGACTGGGGAGCGGATCGCAGTTTTGCGCCGTATCGGCGATCTCATTTTAGAGCGCAAAGAGGAACTGGCTCGCCTCGAGTCTCTCGATACGGGGAAGCCATACTCTCTCTCCCTCACGTTGGATATTCCGCGGGCAGCGTATAACTTCCACTTTTTCGCCGACTACTTGCGATCGGTCGGCACGGAAGCGTATCAGACCGATGAGGTGGCCATCAACTATTCGATCCGCCGACCGGTCGGGGTCGTCGGACTGATCAATCCGTGGAATTTGCCGTTGCTGTTGTTGACGTGGAAGCTCGCCCCGTGTTTGGCAGCCGGGAACACGGCCGTCATCAAGCCGGCGGAATGGACGCCGCTCACCGCAACTGTATTGGCCGAAATTTGCAAAGAAGCCGGGGTGCCGGATGGCGTTGTGAATGTTGTTCATGGCTTTGGTCCGGATTCGGCAGGGGCGGCGTTGACTGAGCACCCGGATGTTGACGCCATTACGTTCACTGGAGAGACAACAACTGGAAAAGTCATTATGGCGGCGGCGGCGAAATCATTGAAAAAGCTGTCTTACGAGTTGGGAGGGAAAAATCCGAACATCATTTTCGCCGATGCGGATTTGGACGAAGCGATCGAGACGACGTTGAAATCGAGTTTTATGAACCAAGGGGAAGTGTGTCTGTGCGGGTCAAGAATTTATGTAGAGCGGCCGCTTTATGAACAATTTTTGCAAAATTTTGTGGCCAAAACGAAAGAACTCGTTGTCGGCGATCCGTTTGATCCGAGAACAAATGTCGGCGCGCTCATCAGCGAAGAGCATTACGAACGGGTGATGAGCTACATCGAGCTGGCGAAGGAGGAAGGCGGTCGTATTTTAACCGGTGGAAAGCGGCCGGACGGCTTGGATCAAGGATATTATCTTGAACCGACGATTATTGTCGGTGTCAACCGAAATTGCCGCATCGTCCGCGAAGAAGTGTTCGGACCGGTCGTGACGGTCATGCCGTTTGACGAAGAAGAGGAAGTGATCGCCCAAGCGAACGACACCCACTACGGATTGAGCGCGACGATTTGGACGAACGATTTGCGTCGGGCGCACCGGGTGGCGGCGCGCATTGAAGCCGGAATCGTTTGGGTCAATACGTGGTTTTTACGTGATTTGCGCACACCGTTTGGCGGTATGAAACAAAGCGGCATCGGGCGCGAAGGCGGCATGCATAGCTTTGAGTTTTATACAGAATTGACGAACATTTGCATTAAGCTTTAGCCGCGATGGACGAAAGAGGTGATGACGGTGAAGAAGTGGGACGATTGCGCCGAGTTGCTGCTGGCTGCTGAGAGGGAGAGACGTCCTCTCTCTCCTTTGACGACACTCGATTCGGCGCTGACCGTGTATGACGCCTATCAAATTCAATTGCGGACGATCAAACAAAAAGTAAAGGAAGGGCGCCGGATTGTCGGCAAGAAAATCGGATTGACCTCTAAGGCGATGCAACAGCTGCTTGGGGTTGACCAACCGGATTACGGCCATTTGCTTGATGATATGGCGGTGGAAAACGGCGGGGTTGTTTCGTGGGAGCGGGTGCTGCAGCCAAAGGTGGAAGCAGAAATTGCGTTTGTCTTAAAACGTGACTTAGTTGGCCCGCGCGTGACTGTCATTGACGTGCTGCTGGCGACGGATTATATCGTTCCGGCGCTGGAGATCGTTGACAGCCGCATTGCCGATTGGAACATCCGTCTTGAAGATACAATCGCCGATAACGCTTCATCGGGACTTTACGTTTTGGGGGAAAAACGGTTGTCTGTCCATGCTGTTGATATTGCGCAAATCGGCATGGCGCTCTACCGAAACGGTAAGCTGGCCAACACCGGTGTTGGGGCCACAGCGCTCGGGCATCCTGCGTTTTGCGTCGCTTGGCTGGCAAATAAGCTCTATGAATATGGAAAAGAGTTGAAGGCGGGAGAAGTGATCTTATCCGGAGCTTTGTCGGCAGCGGTGAGCGCCGAGCCCGGCGACGTGTTTTTCGCTCGCTTTGCCCATTTGGGGGAAGTACGGGTCGAGTTTGCGCCATAAACAAGGGAGGAAAAACCGTGGAGAAGATCAATGTAGCAATTCTTGGTTCTGGGAACATCGGGACTGACTTGATGTTGAAGCTTGAACGTTCGGATGTGTTGCAGTTGACAACAGTAATTGGGATCGATCCTCAATCGGAAGGGCTGCGTCTAGCAAAAGAGAAAGGGTATCACGTCATTGACAGCGGCATCCAAGCGTTTTTGGAGCATCCCGAATGGGCTGATTTCGTCTTCGACGCGACGTCGGCGAAAGCGCACATCCGTCATGCCAAACTGTTGAAGCAGGCTGGGAAGGTCGTCTTTGATTTGACTCCGGCGGCCGTTGGACCGTTTGTTGTGCCGCCTGTCAATATAACGGAACATTTGGAAGAGACCAACATTAACTTCATCACATGCGGTGGACAGGCGACGATTCCGATCGTTCATGCCATTGGGCGCGTGCAGCCGGTCGCTTACGCTGAAATTGTTGCGACGATTTCAAGCAAAAGTGCAGGGCCGGGAACAAGAGCGAACATTGATGAATTTACAGAAACGACTGCTCGAGGGCTCGAAAAAATCGGTGGGGCGAAGCGCGGAAAAGCCATCATTATTCTCAACCCGGCTGAACCGCCCATTTTGATGAGAAACACAATATACGCACTTGTCGAAGGGAAGAAAGCAGCGGCGCGGGAAATTTGCGACTCGATCGAGGAAATGGTAGAAACGATCCGCTCGTACGTTCCCGGCTATCGGCTGCGCACGAGTCCGATCATTGAAGGAAATAAGGTGACGGTCATGGTTGAAGTGGAAGGAGCGGGTGATTATTTGCCGAAGTACGCTGGAAACTTGGATATTATGACCGCCGCTGCGGTGAAAGTGGCGGAGGAAGTGGCGAAGCATCGATTATCGAAGTTGTTGGCTGAGGAGGGGAAACGATGAAGCGAGCCATTACCATTACAGAAGTGGCATTGCGCGACGGCAGCCATGCCATCGCCCACCAATATACAACAAAACAAGTGGCCACGATCGCCAAAGCGCTCGATGAAGCGAACGTTCCGTATATTGAAGTGTCACATGGAGACGGTTTGGGGGGATCTTCGCTGCAGTATGGCTTGTCGCGGACCGATGAATTTGAGCTGATTGAAACAGCTGTGGCGGTTTGCCGGCAGGCCAAAATTGCGGTGCTCCTTCTTCCAGGCATCGGGACGGTCAAGGAATTGAAGCAGGCCGCCCGCCTAGGAGCGAAAATGGCGCGCATCGCGACCCATGTGACGGAGGCGGATATTTCGGCCCAGCATATTGCCGCGGCAAAAGAGCTTGGTATGGAAACAGTCGGGTTTTTAATGATGGCGCATATGGCGCCTATCGAGATGCTTGTTCATCAAGCGCGGCTTATGGAAAGCTACGGGGCGGACGTCGTCTATGTCGTCGATTCAGCCGGTGCTCTCTTGCCGCATGAAGTGAAAGAGCGCGTTCGAGCATTAAGGGAAAGCCTTGAAATTGAAGTCGGTTTTCACGCTCATAACAATTTATCATTGGCGATGGCCAATACATTGGCCGCGATTGAGGAAGGAGCGACGCGCGTTGACGGCAGTGTCCGCTGCCTGGGGGCCGGTGCCGGCAACACACAGACGGAAGTGCTGGTCGCGGTGTTGGATCGGATGGGCATTCCGACCGGCATTGATTTGTATAAAATGATGGATTTAGCTGAGCAGCTTGTGGCGCCGATCTTGCCAAAAGCCCAAGAGATTACGCGTGACAGTTTGACGCTCGGATATGCTGGCGTCTATTCAAGCTTTCTTCTTCACGCGCAGCGCGCCGCCCGAATGTTTGGCCTCGATGCTCGCGATATTTTAATTGAACTCGGCCGGCGGAAGGTTGTCGGCGGGCAGGAAGATATGATCGTCGACGTCGCTGCGGAAATGGCGCGTCAAAAAGCGGCTGTAGGAGAGGGGGAGTAAGGTGACTTCTCTTGACTACGAAAAACTCGCTATGGAGCTTTTGAACGCTGAGCATGAGAAGAGAGAAATGGTTCGTCTCACAATCCAATATCCAAATATGACGGTCGAGGAAGCGTACGCTATACAAGAACAACTCGTGGCGATGAAACAGGCAGACGGCTATCGGATCATCGGCCCGAAAATGGGATTGACGAGCGCTGCGAAAATGGCGCAAATGGGGGTGAATGAGCCGATCTACGGGTATGTGTTTGATTATATGATCGTCCCTAACGGAGGGACGGTGGCCATGAACGAACTGATCCATCCGAAGGTGGAAGCGGAAATCGCCTTCATTTTAAAAGAGGATGTCCAAGGGCCGGATATTGACGCGACGGACATTTTAGCGGCAACGGAGTATATCATCCCAGCGCTGGAAATTATCGATAGCCGCTATGCTAACTTCGAGTTTGCCTTGCCGGATGTGATTGCCGACAACGCTTCCTCATCTAGGGTCGTATTCGGAAACCGCCTCGTTCCTCCCGTCTCCCTTGAACTCGACTTGCTTGGAGTGAGTTTATCCATCAACGGTGAAGGGAAGGCGTTCGGCGCTGGCGCGGCGGTGTTGGGGCATCCGGCCAACGCGATTGCCATGCTAGCCAACATGTTGTCCAGAAAAGGAAAAGGATTGAAAGCGGGGGAAATCATTTTAGCCGGAGCGATGACGGAAGCTGTCCGCTTTGTGGCAGGGGATGTTGTGTTTGCCCAGTTTGACCAATTAGGAACGGTTTCGTTCCGATCGACAGATTGATGAAAGGATGAGCCGCATGCCGATTGTTCATATTCATCTGCTCGAAGGAAGGCCGGAAGAAAAGATTAAAGAAGTGATTCGCGAAGTAACCGGTACAATCAGCACTGTTTTAGGCTCGCCAAAGGAAAACGTGCGGGTGATCGTATCAGAAGTGCCGAAATCTCATTGGGGTGTCGCCGGCATCCCAATGTCAGATAAACAACGAAAATGAAAAGGGGGAAAAATCACGATGAGTTTGGAATTAGCCATGCTTGTGCCGCATACGCCGAGAATGTGTTTTGAGGATCGAACTCCTGAGTTTCAACATGAACTCGTCAAAGGGATGCACGAAGTGGCGAAAATCATCGAGCAAGTCAAACCGGATACTCTTGTTTTGATTTCTTGCCATTGGATGTCAAGCTTCGACCATTTTGTCGATGCTACACCAAGACATAAGGGGGTATTGACCGCCGTAGAATGTCCTGATTTGATTGCCGATGTCCCTTATGATTATCCAGGGGATGAAGAGCTTGGCAAACAACTTGTAAAGGCGGGGAAAGAAGCCGGGCTGCGGGTCGTTGAAGTCAATGACCCGACCTACATTTGGGATTACGGGACGGTTGTTCCGCTCCGCTATTTAGCGCCGAATGAGGACATCGCCGTCATCAGCCTATCGGTGACGTGGGCGGCGAACTTGGAAGAAACGTACACATGGGGGCAAGTAATCGGCAAAGTGCTGCGCGAAAGCAAAAAAAAGACGATGTTTGTATGTAGTGGTGCACTGGCGCATAATCTCGTCCGTCGGCCCGAGGCGCTGCCGACATTGGCCGAGCAGGCATTGGATCGGCAATTTTTGCAATACTTACAAAGCAATAATGTGCAAGCCGCCTGGAACATGCTTCCACAGTACGCGCGTGCAGCGGGTGTTGAATCCGGAGGGCGCCACCTGGCTGCCTTGCTCGGTGTCATTCAAGAAAACTATCAAAGCCGTTATTATGGGTATGGTCAATCATCCGGCAGCGGGAATGTCGTGATGACGTTTGAACCTGCTCCTGCTCAGTACAAGATGGTGTACATTCCTCAACAGACTACACAGCACTCGTGAACGTAGCTTCATTAGGTTTTCTACTAAAAAAGCAAACTCATTTTGTTTCATATAGAGGAGTACAACGCTTTCATATGCAACAACTTTTGCATTAATATAATAGTTGTAATCTTTTAAATATTTACAATATATTACGTGGCCTGCGCTAGGGAGGGATTCCGATTTTTTGATTGCAATCTATTCATTTGACAAAAAATGAAAACGCTTTAATAACAAAGGGGGCGAGAAGAATGAGGAAAACGAAAGGGATTTGGAAACGGGCAGCAGGGGTGATGGCGATGGCCGCCCTGCTCATGACAACGGGATGCGCGCAAAGCAGCACATCGAGCGGATCCGGTTCGGATGATAAAGGAGGAGGTTCGGGGGGATCGGTCAAAATTGGTTTTATTCTTTCCCAAACCGGTACGTTTGCGCCTCTGTCCGAGGGGATTGTAAACGGATTCCAATTGTATTTGGAGCAGCATAACGGGATGCTTGGCGGGAAGAAAGTCGAAATGAAGGTAGAAGATGATGAAGCGAACCCACAGGTGGCTTTGCGCAAATATCGGCAACTCGTTCATGGGGAAAAAGTTGATATCCTGGTAGGGCCGATTTCTTCAGCGGTTGCGTATGCATTGCGTGATGAAGTCGAAAAGGATAAAAAAGTGCTAATCGATGCCAACGCTGCTGGTGATGACCTTTCGTGGAGCAAAAAGAGCGATTACGTCTATCGTGTCTCGTTCTCGAACTGGCAAAACGGCAGCAGCACCGCGAAATATTTAGCAGAACAAGTAGGCAAAAAAGCCGTTATCCTTGCGCCGGACTATCCAGCCGGAAAGGAAGTGCTTCGGGCGTTCAAGGCTGCCTTTGAAGCGGCGGGCGGAAAAGTCTTGAAAGAAATTTATCCGAAATTGAACACGAACGACTTTGCTCCGTATCTTCAAGAGGCATCAGCGGAAAAGCCGGATTTCATTTACGCGTTCTTTACTGGAAGCGACGGTATTCGGTTTATTACCCAGTATAAAGAATTTGGTTTAAAAGGGAAGATTCCGTTGACAGGCCCCCTGGAGTTTGGGGATGAGCTTTTGACTCAGCCGACTGGTGAAGCGGCTGAAGGAATCATTGCCGGCATCAACTATTCACCGTATTTGGATAATGAACAAAACAAACAATTTGTTGAAGCTTATAAAGAGAAATATGGGAAATTGCCAAATATTTTTGCTGTCCAAGGATATGACTCAGCAGCAGCGATTGATCAAGCAATAAATAAAGCTGGGAGTTTAAACTCTCAGGATTTGATTAAAATCTTGAAAGGCATTTCTCTCGATAGTCCGCGTGGCAAAATTACGATCGATCCGGCAACACATAACCCGATTCAAAATTTCTATATTTCAAAAAATGTTTTAAAAGACGGTGCAATTGTTCCTCAAATACTTGAGACGGTAGAGAATGTAAAGATGCCTGAGGCCTCGCCGTTTTAATTCATCAACAAGGAGGAGATGATCGTCTCCTCCTTGCTAAAAAATTAGTGATGGAACTTAATTTTTTCTGAACAAAGTATGACATATTTTGAAACAGTCAAGTACAACTTCTGAATGAAGATGCTAAAAATTTAGAGAAAAAGGTGGGATCAGGGGTGTCCGCCATTTCAGCACAGTTGTTGACAGGAGTGGCCTATGGGATGCTCTATTTCATGATTGCTGCTGGTTTGACGATTATCCTTGGGGTCATGAATGTCGTAAATCTTGCCCATGGAACGTTGTTTATGCTTGGCGCTTATATTGCGTTTACTTTTATCAATGAAGAACTAAATTTTTGGATTGCCTTATTTCTAGCTGTCTTTCTGACAGCTATATTCGGATTATTCCTGGAAAAATGGCTGATTAAGCATGTATATGGCAAAGAGCTTGAACAAGTGTTGCTGACCTTTGGGTTAAGTTTCATCATTGCCGATGCTGTTGAATGGATATGGGGAACGGAGATGCACACGCTTCCTGTACCAGATTTGTTGAGCGGATCATTATCCATTGGAGACACGGCGTTTCCGGTTTATCGGCTATTTGTTGTCTTTATTGGCTGCCTATTGGCTTTGTTGCTATGGTACTTGGAAACGAAAACGCGTATTGGGGCGATCATTCGTGCAGGTGTGGACGACCGTGCCATGGTTAGCGCCCTTGGCATCAATGTTGGGCTCGTCTTTACCGGGGTATTTGCGTTTGGGGCGGCGCTGGCAGGATTGAGCGGCGTATTGGGCGGGCCGTTGATCGGCATGTATACGGGAATGGACAGTGAGATTCTCGTCACGTCTCTCATTGTCGTCGTTATCGGCGGTTTAGGCTCATGGAAGGGCTCGTTTATTGGAGCGATTGCCATCGGAGTGATTGAAACGCTCGGAAAGGTATGGTTCCCGTCTTTATCGATGTTGACGGTGTTTCTCATCATGATGATTGTCCTCATCATCCGTCCGCAAGGATTGTTCGGAAGAGAGGTGGCATAGAGTGAAAAAGCTGTTGCTTGGCGTTGTGTTGCTGATTGCTCTTGTTTTCGCTATGCCGCTTGTTCTGTCCGATTTCGGGATCAATTTGGCGACGGAGATTTATATCATGGCGATTTTTGCAATGAGCCTCGGGTTGATCATGGGCTATGGGGGAATGGTGTCGCTTGGGCATGCCGGCTTTTTTGGCATCGGCGCTTATACGGTTGCGGTCATTGGTCAGCATGTAGCGAACACATACTTGCTGCTTCTGTTGTCCGTTGTCATTTCCGGGCTGATTGCCTTGGTCACCGGAGCTGTGTTTATCCGTACGTCCAAATTTTACTTTTTGATGATTACCCTCGCATTTGGACAATTGCTGTATGTTTTGTTTTGGCAATTAAAGCCTTGGACAGGCGGAGCAGATGGAATGTCCGTTTCCGCTGTCATGAATTTTGGTTTTGGAGAAATTGTGTCTCCAAATGCTCTCTATTATGTGATGGGGATCGCTTTTGTCATGTCTTACTTTCTTTTGTATCTGTTTGTGGGATCACCGGCCGGAAAGATTACGAGAGGTGTAATGGAAAATGAGGCACGGATGAGCGCTCTCGGTTATAACGTTCGAGTCTACAAACTTCTCGTTTATACATTGTCGGGATCATTGGCGGGACTGGCTGGTGCGCTTTATGCCTATTTTAACGTCTTTGTTTCACCGGATTTATCCAGCTGGATGTTTTCTGGGCAAGTGATGGTGATGGTGATTATCGGTGGAGTCGGCACGCTGCTTGGACCGGCGCTTGGGGCCAGCGTCTTTGTTTACTTGCAAAATTTTATGAGCACGTATACCGAACGATGGCCGATGATCATGGGGGGACTGCTTGTCGCTCTTGTTCTTGCTGGAAAAGGAGGACTTATTCATTGGCTGCAACACGGAAGGCATTTTTTGGTTTTCCGCAAACAGACAGGTAAAGCGGTTTCGCAACAACCGGTAAAGAAGGGGGAGGCAGTCCATTGAGTCTGCTTAAAGTAGAAAACATTAGCAAATCGTTCAAAACGTTGCAAGTGTTGCGCAACGTTTCTTTGGAGGTGGGCCCTGGAGAGCGCCATGTCATCATCGGTCCAAATGGTGCAGGGAAAACGACTCTTTTCCATTGCATAACGAACATTCTGCCTATTGATGCCGGTGCTGTGTATTTGGACGGAAAAGAGATCAGCAAACTTCCTGCCCACCGCCTTGTCCATTTAGGGATATCGCGGACGTTTCAAAAAAACAACCTATTTGGCGACTTGACGGTGGAAGAAAATATTCATTTGGCGCTCGCAGCGAAAAAACCGTATCGGTACGATATTTTTTCGCCCCTGACCGTCCGGTCCGATATACGCAAGGAAACAAACGATATTTTGGAGCAATGGGAAATTGCCGATCGCCGTCATGTAAAGGTGAAACATCTTTCCTATGGGGAGCAGCGATTGCTTGAAGTGTTGTTGGCCATGGCCAGCAACCCGAAAGTTCTTTTGCTTGACGAACCGACATCCGGAATGTCGCCAGCGGAAACGGCGCAGACAGCGGCAATGATTCAAAAATTGCCCCGTTCTATAGCGCTAGTGGTGGTGGAACATGATATGGATGTCGTCTTTTCCATTGCGGACCGCATCACGGTTCTGCATCATGGGGAAGTTATCTTAAGCGGATCGCCAGACGAGATTAGAAACAATGAGATGGTTAAGAAAATTTACTTCGGGGGAGGAGCGAAACAACATGCTTGAGCTTCAAGATGTTCATTCTTATTACGGAACAAGCTACATTCTTCAAGGAGTGAGTTTTTCTGTTCCACAGGGAAAATGCGTCGCCCTGCTCGGGCGAAACGGAGCAGGGAAAACGACCACCATCCATACAATTGTCGGGTTGCATAAAGCAAAACAAGGAAGCATCCGGTTTAAAGATCAACCGATTGAATCGCTTCCTCCCCATCAAATTTCCCGCCTTGGCATTGGCTTCGTGCCGCAGGGGAGAAGAATTTTTCCGTCGCTGACGGTAAAAGAAAACTTGACGATGCCGGCACGGAAACGAAAGCAGGAAGGCCGCGGCCATTGGGGGCTGGAGAGAATTTATGAATTGTTCCCTGTCTTAAAGGAACGGGAAAACAACTTCGGCACGCAGTTATCAGGCGGCCAGCAGCAAATGCTGGCCATCGGGCGGGCGCTGATGACCAATCCAGAGTTTTTATTAATGGATGAACCATCTGAAGGATTGGCTCCGGTCATCATTGACCAAGTTGGGGAGATTATCGTTCAGTTGAAAGAGGCGGGGTTATCGATTTTAATTGTGGAGCAAAACATCTCCCTAGCCTGCAAGGCAGCAGATGTAATCTTAATTATGAATAAAGGAAAAATCGTATGGAGCGGTTCGCCGGATGAATTGATGGTCAATGAAGATGTCCAGCATAAGTATTTGGGGGTTTCGGCTTGAGATAATTTGCTAAGGAGTGAAAGAAAAATGGAACGTTACGAACAATGGAACAAAAGCTTTATTAATGGAGAATGGGTAGAAGGAGAAAGCGGCCGCACCTATGATATTTTGAATCCGTATGATCGGTCGGTTGTTGCCTCTGTCCCGTTAGCGACAGTTGAACAGCTTCACCGTGCGTTTGAAGCGGCAGGTGAAGCGCAAAAGGAGTGGGGGCGCTCCTCAGCTGCTCAGCGAAAAGAAGTATTGCACAAAGCGATGGAATATTTACAAGCAAATCGTGAGGAGATCGTCGATTTGATTGTTCGCGAAACAGGGGGCACTTTATTGAAGGCGAATGTCGAGTTTCATTTGGCTCTCGAGCTCTTCGAAGAGGCGTTGCATTATGTCGATGAAGTGCGGACTGTGAGAGAGGTGCCTTCGAATATAGAGGGGAAAGTCAACTACATCTACCGATTGCCATTGGGTGTGATTGCTTCCATTTCTCCTTTCAACTTTCCATTAAACTTATCGCTGCGAACGATTGTGCCGGCGATCGCTCTGGGCAACACTGTTGTGCATAAACCTGATATTCAAGTCGGGCTTGTCGGGGGAGTGGTGATCGCCCGAGCGTTTGAGTATGCCGGGCTGCCGAAAGGGGTATTGAACGTTTTGTTAACCGACATTGATGAGATTGGTGATGAGATGTTGACCAACCCACACCCACGCCTCATCAGCTTCACGGGGTCGACGGCGGTAGGCAGACGAATTGGGGAGATCGCCGGCAGACAGTTAAAACGAGTGGCGTTGGAATTAGGAGGAAACAGCCCATTTGTCGTTTTATCTGACGCCGACGTAGATCAAGCGGTTAATGCAGCTATTTTCGGAAAATTCATTCACCAAGGACAAATTTGCATGATCATCAATCGCATCATCGTCCACGAGAGCAAGTATGACGAATTTGTTGAGAAGTTCGTGCAAAGAGCGGCTGCGCTCCCGTGCGGCGATCCGCGCGATCCGAGCACTGTGATCGGACCGATCATCAACGAAAAGCAAATGCAAAAGGCGTTGCAAATGATCGAAGAAGCAAAACGAGAAGGTATTCGAATGGCTTTGGAAGGAAAGCGAATCGGTAATGTGCTGACCCCGTATGTATTTGTGGATGTCGATCCAGCGAGCAAGCTCGCCCAAACAGAGTTGTTTGCCCCCATTGCTGTGGTGATTAAGGCGAGAACAGACGAAGAGGCGATCGCTATCGCCAACCAAACGGAATATGGGCTCAGTTCCGCCATTTTTACAAGTGATGTTGAAAAAGGAAAAGAATGGGCGCTGCAAATTGACAGCGGTATGACACATATTAACGATCAAACGGTCAATGACGCTCCGAACATTCCGTTTGGCGGCAATAAAGCAAGCGGCCTAGGCCGTTTTGGAAACCCATGGGTGGTCGATGAATTTACGACGGTGAAATGGGTGTCCGTGCAGACGAAGGCAAGAACGTATCCGTTTTAATAGAGAAAAGCCTGGGAGATCGGGTTTAGTCGGATCTTCCAGGCTTTTTGTGATGATACGGCAGCTGTTCATCTTTTGGTCATTGGTTGCACTTATTTAGCAGAGAGGGAGAGAACCCTTTAGTCATAATATCCGAGCAGCAATGAAATGTCTCGGGCGGCTTGGCAGGCGAGCTCAACCAGCCGGAGAATGTTTGCTTGAGTGATCCGCTGATTCGGCCCGACGATGCTGACGGCGGCGACGACATCACCGGAATAGTCACGGATCGGAGCGGCGATGCTTGTCGCTCCTTCATGCAGTTCGTCGATGCAGACGGCGTACCCTTGCTGGCGGATGGTGGCTAACTGGCGGATGAACTCGTTACGGTCAGTCACCGAGTTCGGTCCGTATTTTGGCAGCCCGCGGCGGAGAATGCTTTCTACTATCGATTTCGGACTGAACGCTAGAATGACTTTTCCTGAGCTTGTGCACGTGCACGGGTTGCTTCGGCCAATATGAGAGAGCAGGCGCACTGGGTGTGGACATTCGATTTTGTATAAGTAAACGATTCGGTCGTCTTCCAACACAGATAAATGAACAGCTTCATTAGCTTCCTTCATCAATGATTCCAGGATCGGAACAGCGTCCTTAAATATTTCAGTATGCAGATCAATCACTCCACTTAAATGCAAAATAGAAAGGCCAAGGCGGTATTTGCGTGTTTTCTTGTTTTGCTCGAGAAATCCTTCCTTTTCTAATAGGGTGGCTAGTCGGTGAACGGTCGTCTTGTGCAGCCCAAGTCGTTGCGCCATCTCTGTAACGCCCAGCTCCGGTGTTTCAACAGAAAATAAGCGCAAAATGCGCATCCCGTTTTTAACAGAGGAAAGAGTATCCGCCGCTTTTTCCAAGTAAGACACCTCCTTTTGGTTTTCATGCCATCTGTGCTTGCTCTATAAATTTGGCGGACAGCTTTACAGTTTGGCAGAAATCGCATGGGCTGTTTGCATGACAAGCTGTACGAGATGAGGGATGGAACGGTCGTTGATGCGTTGGATCGGTCCAGCGATCGAAACAGAATAGCGCACCTCCCCATTGCGGTGGGGGATTGGGGCGCTGATTGACGTCACCCCTTCATGAAGTTCTTCTCGGCTGATGGCATAGCCTTGTTGTTTGACTTGTGCGAGTTTTTCTAGAAGTGTAGACGGTGAGGTGATCGTTCTTGGTGTAAACGCTGGGAGTCCACGGGCGATGATGCGGTCGATCGTCTCTCTTGGTTGATAAGCGAGAATGGCTTGACCGGTGCTCGTGCAAAACGCCGGGTTTTTTTTGCCGACGTAAGAAAGAAGACGAATCGGGTGATCGCACTCTACTTTGTGCAAATAAATGACATCAGCGCCGTGCAGGGTGGCGATATGTGCGCTTTCTCCTGATAGCGAAACAAGTTCTTGCAAGAAAGGGAGAGCGATCTGGCAAATCGGAAATCGGGAATGAATGATTTTTCTCATTGCCAATAAAGAAGCACCGAGGGAGTATAGGTTGGTTTTCGCGTCTTTTTTGACAAATCCCTCGCTTTTTAACGTTTGCAGCAGCCGATGGGCGGCGCTTTTGCTGATATTCAGCCTTTCGGAAATATCGGTGATGCTAAGTTCTGTTTCATCCATCGAAAATAGTTGCAGCAGTCTCAAGGCATTTTCTAATGACGAAAAAGACGTTCGAGTTTTGCGAACTTCCACGAGTTGCTCTGCCTCCTTCGTTTAATAAGAAATCGTTTTCAAAAAATCTTACCATGTTTCGTATAGAGGAATACAAAACTTTTATACGGGACAATAATAGTATAACATAACTTTCAGAACGTTTTAAATATTGTAAATGTGATTAAAGAAAATAGAAAGAGGGGATCGAAAAGCGAATGGAGTTGTCGGTTCGAGAGATGGAGCTGAGTTTGAAACAGTATCAGCTTCATAAAATCAATGAATTGCTTGTTTTTGTCACTCAGTTTAATGAGTTTTACAAGGAGAAGTTTCGCGATATTTGCTTGCCAATCCAAACCATGGATGATTTTCGGAAGTTGCCTTTTACAACGAAAGAAGAGCTTGTGCAAGACCAACAGCTCTACCCGCCGTTTGGCCGGAACCACTGCTACCCGGAAACGAGCTATGTCCGCTATCATCAAACATCCGGCACGTCCGGCAAGCCGCTGAAAATTTTGGATACGGAAGAAAGCTGGAACTGGTGGCGGGATTGTTGGGTTGAAGTATTGAAATCAAGCGGAGTGACAAACCGCGACCGCCTGTTTTTGGCGTTTTCGTTCGGACCGTTTATCGGTTTTTGGTCTGCCTATGAGGCGGCGAAAAAAATGGGAACGCTTGTCATCCCCGGAGGCGGCCAGTCGTCGAAGGAGCGGTTGTACAGCATGATTGAAAACCGGGCGACCGTATTGCTTTGCACGCCGAGCTATGCCCTTCATTTATCCGAAGTGGCTGAGGAAATGGGCATCGATTTACCATCGACGCCGATCAGAGCCATCATCACCGCAGGAGAGCCGGGGGGATCGGTGCCGTCAACGCGGGAGCAAATTGAAACACGCTGGGGAGCGGCCGTGTACGATCATGCCGGGATGACGGAAATGGGAGCGTACGGCTACTCATGTTCGGCTCGCAACGGGCTTCATATTAACGAAGCACAATTTTTGGCGGAAATCATCGATCCGGAAACATTGCAGCCGGTGAAGGAAGGGGAGCGCGGAGAGCTTGTGCTTACCAACTTCAGCCGTTACGGTTACCCACTTATTCGTTACCGGACGAGAGATATCGTGCTTTGTTCGTCAGCGCCATGTTCTTGTGGCAATTCGTATCGCTTTTTACCTGGTGGGATTATTGGACGGGCTGATGACATGGTTGTTGTTCGTGGCGTTAACATTTTTCCATCGTCGATTGAAACGATTGTTAGGGAATTTATGGAGATTAAAGAATTTCGCATTGTCTATTACACAGAGCACGAAATGAATCAAGTAAAAGTGCAAATCGAGTCGGAAGAGGATGTCGGGCGGCGTTTAGCCGACCGTCTCAGAGAACGGATTGGCATTCGAATTGATGTCGAACGGGTCCCGTCGGGATCATTGCCACGTTTCTCCATGAAAGCGAAACGGGTCATTGACGAGCGCAACCGTCCGCAACAAGTGAGCTGACCATGATAGGAAAATGGAAAGGAGAAGAGACGATGAACCAACCAAACGTTCAACGGCGCCCTGTTCTCGTTGTCGGGGCAGGACCGATCGGATTAACTGCGGCCTTGGCATTGCGTCATTTCGGACTGCCGGCGACGGTGATCGAGGCGGAGCCAAAAGACCGCCTTCGGCCGGGGAGCCGGGCGATCTACTTCCATAAGGCGACGTTGCAACATTTAGAGGATATTTTCCCTGGGTTGGGCAGGACCTTTGCCAAACACGGCGTCGTATGGCCGATCAAGCGCACCTTGTTCCGTGGCAAGGAGGTGTATATGAAGCGGTATCCGGCTCCTGATCCGAATGCGCTTCCACCGTTTACAAGCTTGCCGCAAGTCGAGGCGGAGAAGTTTTTGTATCAAGCCTGCCTGGAGGCAGGGGTCGAATTCGTCTGGGAGACGCCGGTTGCCGATGTCAAAACCGATGAGGAAGGAGCCACTGTCATCACGGCATCTGGCGAACAATGGTCGTGCGATTATCTCATTGCGGCTGACGGGGCTCGTTCGACTGTCCGCCAGTCGGTCGGCATCGAAATGGAAGGGCCGCGGACGAAAGACTACTTTGTCGTCGTGGATGTCAAAGAAGATGAAGCCGATCCGCTGCCGCTTGAGCGGGTGTTTCATTACCAGCATCCGGCTGTGGGTGGCCGCAACGTTCTCTTTGTACCGTTTGCCGGCGGGTGGCGCATTGATTTGCAATTGCTTGACGGCGATGATCCGGAGCAGTTCGGCAGTGTGGACGGCGTGAAGCAATGGCTGCCGAAAGTGATGCCGGAAAAATACGCGGACCGTATTACGTGGGTGTCGACGTACCGCTTTTTCCAGGTGGTTGCGAAGTCGCTCACTGACCGCCATCACCGTGTGCTGTTGGCTGGCGAAGCGGCCCACCTGTTTGCTCCGTTAGGGGCCCGCGGCATGAACTCCGGCGTGCCGGATGCGATTATGGCGGCCAAGGCGATTCAGACGGCGCTTCAGGCCAACACGCGCGAAGAAGCAAAAGCAGCCATTGCGGCCGCTGCGAATGAGCGTCTGATCGCAGCGCGATACAACCGCGATTGTGCGGGGATTGCGTTGGAGCACATTCAAGGAACGGATCCAGCGATCAATATGAAACGCGAAGTGGCCGCTTCATTGGCGCCGATTTTGCCGCGTCTTGGCAAATGGCTTGATGAAGGACCGTACGGGCCGAAATCGGGGCCGCCGCAGCTGTCAACGAAATATTGACGAGGAGGAATTGCGATGGAGTATTCTTTCCGAGTCCATTGGGGAGATACGGATGCGGCTGGCATTGTTTTTTACCCGAATTTTTATAAATGGATGGACGAAGCGACGCACCACTTTTTCGCCAGCCTTGGGCGTTCGACGTGGAAGTTGTTTCAAGAAGAGCGAATCGGCATGCCGATTGTCGAAGCAAAATGCGTATTTCATGCCCCGCTCTTTTTCGAGGATCAAGTTTGTGTCAAATCGGCAGTCGCTGAGCTGCGGGAGAAATCGTTTCGCATCCACCATCAGTTTTTTCGAGGAGGCCAGCTTGTGGCTGAAGGATATGAAGTGCGCGTGTGGACGACGTTTGCCGGAGACAGACCGAAAGCGGCTCCCCTTCCAGCCGAGCTTCGCGAAAAGATGAAAAGAGAAGGGGCAATGATCAGATACAAGGAGGGATCATGATGAAAATGATCAACTACCGATTAGGTGATGTGGTGTGTGCTGGATGCATTGTGGATAATCAAGTCATCGACCTTCATCAAGCATATGTAGCGCGGCTTCGAGCCAAGGGATGCCCGCGTGCCGAACAGCTCGCCGCGGCGCTTGTTCCACCCAATACGATCGAGCTGCTCGAAGGTGGGGAAAAAAGTCTAGAAGAGGCGCAAAAGGCGGTGGAATTTGCTTTGGAAAACGGGCTGGTGATCGACCGGGCCAACGTCAAAATCGAAGCGCCGATATTAAAACCAAACAAAATTGTTTGCGTCGGTCACAATTACCGTGAACACATTTTGGAAATGAAACGGGAACTGCCGGAATACCCCGTCATCTTTGCCAAATTTAGCAACACGATCATCGGTCCGGAAGATAACATTCCATTGCCACCGATCACGAGTCAGCTCGATTACGAAGCGGAATTTGCCTTCGTCATCGGCAAGCGGGCGCGGAATGTCAAGCAGGCGGAGGCGCTTGAGTATGTCGCCGGGTACACGATTGTCAATGATGTGACAGCAAGAGATTTGCAGCGGCGGACGATCCAATGGCTGCAAGGAAAAACGCTTGATGGGAGTGCGCCGATGGGACCGTGGCTTGTCACGAAGGACGAAATTCCGGATCCGCATTCGCTCGAAATTTCATTGAGCGTTAACGGGGAAGAGCGGCAACGGTCGAATACGAAAAACTTGGTGTTTAATGTTCATTATCTGGTAGAGTTTTTGTCGCATATCATGACGCTTGAACCAGGAGATGTCATTTGCACAGGAACGCCGGGCGGTGTCGGGGTCGCCCGCAATCCGCAAGTCTTTTTGCAGCACGGCGATGTCGTGCGCATTGAGGTAGAGCGCATTGGCGTGCTCGAAAATCGCGTTGCCGCCGTGCCAAGTCAGGTGGAGGTGGAGTCGTCATGCCGTTGATTGAGCAATATCGGCAAGAAATCAAAGAAACCGTGGAGAGGATCATTCAAAAAGTCAGCTCATTGACGGAGGAGGTGATCCGCTGGAAGCCGTCTGCTGATGAATGGTCGATCATGGAAATTCTTTGCCACGTCGAAGAAGTGATCGGCTATTGGACAAGGGAGCTTGTACGCGTCATTCAAGCCGGCGGCGGGGAGTGGGGCCGGGGGCTCAATGATGAAGCGAGGCTGGCGGCGGTTCGTCAAGCAGACTCTCGCACTGTCAGCGACGTCATCCATGGGATTAAGAAAGCAGCGAAATTTGCGGATGAACAGCTGGAACGGTTGAGAGATGATCAGTTGGCTCTTGAAGCCCCACATCGCAACCCGAAATTTGGCGTCAAGCCGATGACGTTTTTAGTCGAGCATTTTTTGACCGAGCATTTGGCCGGCCATTTGCGGCAAATTGAACGAAATTTAGGCAAACATAAGGCCGCTCAATCAAAACAATGAGAAAGGGGAAATTCATGTGGCGGAAAAAAATCCTTTTTTCCAAAGCAAAGAAGTGAAAGAGTTTACGAAAAAAATTGAACAATACCATTTAGGTCCGCTTTGGGAAGCGATTCCGGACTTGATGCATAAAGAGCCGAGACCGGAAGCAGTGCCGTATTTATGGAAAGGAGAGACGATCCGCAAGCTGCTTTTGGAGGCGACGCAAATTTTCACGCCGGAACGTGGCGGCGAGCGCCGGGCAATTTACTTGCAAAACCCAGGGCTTAAACAGCGCCAGCCGTGGGGATGGGCGTCAACGACTAACACACTATATGCGGCTGTCCAGCTTATTTTGCCAGGTGAAACGGCGCCGTCTCACCGTCATACGCAAAATGCGATGCGGTTTATCACAGACGGAAAAGGGGCGTATTCGATCGTCCAAGGAGAGCGGTTGTTCATGGAGGAAGGCGACTTTCTTATCACTCCGGGCGGATTATGGCACGGCCACAGTCATCCAGGAGAAGGACCGATGTTTTGGATGGATTGCTTGGATATTCCGTTTATTTACGCCACAGGTGGAACGTTTTTTGAACCTTATCCGGATGGCATTGAGCCGCCGTCGCTTCCAGATGACTACTCGGCGCGCAAGTATCGCGGCGGCATGGTTCGGCCGATCGGCGACCGAAAGCCGCAAGTCGCACCGCTTGGATTGTACAAGTGGAAACAGACCGAAGCGGCGTTGGAAGGGTTAAGCGATTTTGAACCGGATCCGTATGATGGCATTGCGGTCGAGTACATCAATCCGTCCAATGGTCAGACAGCCAATCCGAACATCGGTGCATGGATGCAAAAACTGCCGGTTGGCTACCATTCAAAGGCGCACCGCCACACGTATTCGGCGATTTACCACGTGTTCAAAGGCGAAGGATATACAGTCATCAACGGTATTCGGTTCAACTGGACAAAAGGCGATTATTTTGTCATCCCGAACTGGGCTTGGCACGAACATGTGAACACATCCAAAGAGGATGCGCTTCTCTTCTGCGCCAACGATTTGCCGATCATGGAAAAGCTCAGATTGCAGCGTGAAGAAGCGTACCCGAATAACAACGGATATCAATCGGTCGTCGGGGAGTTTGAGGCGGAGGTAGTGCGTAGCTAGATCATTGTTCCCCTGTGGTTGTGAATTGCTACAGGGGATTTCCCTTAATTTGTTTTGAAAGAAGGAATGGAAAGATGGCAAGGGAAATTCACATTAATCACTGGATTGATGAGCAACCGTTAAATCGGTTTCACATAAGTTTATTGTTTATGTGTATGTTGATTATCATTGCTGATGGTTATGATATGTTTATGTTTGGTGCCATCGTCCCGTCTCTCATGAAGGAGTGGGGGATAGGACCAGTTGAAGCGGGGGCGTTGAACAGCTATGCGTTGATCGGCATGATGATTGGGGCGATGATTTTTGGACCGTCAGCAGACAGATTTGGACGTAAAAATGTGATCCTTCTATGTTTTTGCCTCTTTAGCTTATTTACGTTTACGTCCGGATTTTCCCAAAGCAGCACATCATTTGGAGTTCAGCGTTTTTTTGCTGGGCTGGGATTAGGCGGGGTAATGCCTAATCTTATTGCACTAATGACAGAGTATACTCCAAGCAAATGGAAAAGTACACTAGTATCCATTATGTTTAGCGGCCATGCGTTTGGTGGCATTATTGCCTCTGCGGGAGCTATTTATTTAATTCCTCATCTTGGGTGGAGGGCAGTCGTCTGGTTAGGATTGATTCCTCTAGTTTTTCTTCCATTTTTCTATCGGAAGATGCCAGAATCTGTTTATTTTTATCTTCGCCATCACCAAACCGATCGGTTGCTCTCGGTATTTCGTCGCCTCACTCAACAAATGATATCGGATGATGAACAAATTCAATGGGTGGAGAATGGCGAGCAGAAAACAAGTTTTCCAGTGACTTGCTTGTTTCGCGAACATCGAGGATGGAGCACCGCGATGTTTTGGGTCTCGTTTTTTATGTGTTTGCTTGTCATGTATGGATTAAGCACATGGTTGCCTAAAATCATGCAAGAGGCTGGATATCCGCTTGGATCCAGTTTAACATTTTTAGTTACCTTGAATAGTGGTGCTGTAATAGGTGCTATTATTGGTGGAAGATTAGCTGATCTTTTCGGTGCACGCAAAATCTTAATTCTCTTTTTTGTTATCGCCTTTTTGACATTAATGTCATTAAGTCTAAAACCAAATGTGATCCTTCTTTATATACTTATTGGCATTGCTGGAGGAACAACAACAGGTACACAAATTGTGGCTAATTCTTATGTTTCTCAATACTATCCAACAGAGATGCGTTCGACAGGAATCGGTTGGGCGCTTGGTGTGGGCAGAATTGGTGGGATTGCAGGACCTGTGATGGGCGGTATTCTATTAAACCACCATCTTTCCTTATATGGAAACTTTTTGGCTTTTGCACTCCCTTGTCTTGTATCCGCTGTTGCAATTTGGCTCGTTCAAGAGAAGTATAGTCAGCGTTGGCTTGAACAGTCAAGTAATTATTTAGCGTAATGATGAGGTGTGGAGGAGGGAAATGGATGAGTTCCATTGCTGCAAACAATATAAATGTAATCCGTGAGGAGAATATGTCGCTCTGTTATTTACTTGACCGTCTTGAAGCAGTCAATTGGTTATCTTCTTTTGGTGGGCAAGGAGATGATCAAGTGGAGCAGGCGCTTCACAAGTTTGTTCATTTTTTCGGCCTTGATGGTATAGGAATCAGATGGTTGCAGAAAAACGAACTGGTTTCTTTCATTGAGGAGATCCGCCTTGAAAACGATGATAGTTGGAGAGTGTTAAGACACATTCCCGAACAATTGAGACAGCAAACTGAGCAAACAGGGAGGTCGAGATTGCTTTCGGCGATTGCTGATGAAGTTCCAGCTGTTATTTTCCAACATAGTTTTGATGCGATCTTCGAGGTATTAAGACCGTATGGCAACAAGGTTGTGACCACTGCGGTTGGGTATATGATGTACATCGGTGGAATGGCTTGTGCATGGGAGGTATTATCTGATCTAGAAGGATGGAAGGAAAACCCATTTCTTTATCTTGTTTCTGTGTTGGAGAGCGGCCATTGGCCATTAGGGATAGTTAATCGAAAATTTGTCGTTATTTAGGTGGTTGTCGAACATGTTTGTGTACCCTTGCTACGGTGCAGTAGAGAGTAAACGCTGATATAGAACAACTAAAAACAGTTTTGACTTTTAACATTTTTCCAAAAGAAGTGTCCCACTTCGAAACGAAGTGAAAGCGGGAGATGAATGCCGGTTGGCTTTAGGCAACCCATACGATCGAATATGGTTCAAACGGACAACTTCGGAACGAAGGGAAGCATAGAGGGTTCTTGTGTGTGGCTTGCCATTGGGCGAACACGCACAAGTCGCTTGAAGCCCCCACCTCTAAGCGAAGCGTAGGTGGTGGGTAGTTCACGTAGAAAAGCCCTGGCTATTGTTTGGTAAGGCTGCCAGGGCTCTTTGCATGCCGAGTGTGGAGTTGCGCGTAGTAGTGAAAGTTTTGAGTAGGGGGAAGGCAAGCTGATGGATCGTCGGGTAACGAAAAAGAAAATTCGACAAGACACGGGGGTTTTAATACATATTCAATGCCGTTTTGCCCCGCTTGATCTCCTTTTTGTTTTCAAACAGCTCTTCGACCAAAATGTTTTGGCCGTTGGCGACATCGGTGAGCCGTTTGTCCATGTCGGCCACTTGCTGGCTTAATTGGCTGAGTTGTTCATTCGTTTGCTGCACTTGTTTGGCGAGCTGGTCGACTTGCTCATGAGTTTGCTGTACTTGGTGGTTCAGCTGCTGCACTTGGCTGTTAAGGTGTTGGACTTGTTGGCCCAGTTGCTGCACTTGCTCGTTTGTTTGTTGCACCTGTTGACCGAGCTGCTGCACTTGCTCGTTTGTTTGTTGCACCTGTTGGCCCAGTTGCTGCACTTGTCCGTTCGTTTGTTGCAGCTGCTCGGCAAGTTCTTTAATGGCTTGCCAAATCATTTCATTTGTAATATCCCCCATTCGACAATCTCCTTTCTCGTTCGATTCTCTCTCTATTATACATGACGAAAGATGGGAACGATAGAGAAAAGATGGCGAAATGTTTTTCTTTGCGGCGCGCCCCCTCGATGTGATATAACAAAAGAATGTCAACAGTACACTATTGGAGGATGGGCACTGTGATCCGTGTCAGCCATTTGCATAAATCGTTCCGCGTCCATCGCCGCGATGCGGGATGGCTTGAGGCGGTGCGTCATTTATGGCGGCGCGACTATCGCGTCATTGAGGCGGTGAAGGACGTTTCGTTTACGATTGAGAAAGGGGAAATCGTCGGCTTTTTAGGGCCAAACGGGGCGGGGAAAACGACGACGATGAAAATGTTGGCCGGCCTCTTGCATCCGACGTCAGGGGAGATCACGGTCGGCGGGTTTGTGCCGTTTGAGCAAAAGCCGGAGTTTAAAAAAATGATGAGCTTGGTGATGGGGCAAAAAAGCCAGCTCATTTGGGACATTCCGCCAATGGAGACGTTTTTGGTCAATAAAGCGATTTATGACATCGACGATCGGTCGTTCCGCCAGACGCTCGAGGAATTGACGGAACTGCTCGACTTGGCGCCGCTTCTTGACAAGCCGACGCGCAGTCTGTCGCTTGGCCAGCGGATGCGCTGCGAGCTGGCGGCGGCGCTGTTGCATCGGCCGCACGTGCTGTTTTTGGATGAGCCGACGATCGGGCTTGACGTCCATACGCAGGAAAACGTGCGTCGCTTTATCGTGGACTACAATCGGGAGCACGAGACGACGATTTTGTTGACGTCGCATTACATGGGGGATGTCGCGGCGCTTTGCGACCGGGTGATGATCATTAACTACGGGCGATTGATTTACGACGGGGATCTGTCGGTGCTGACGGAGAAGCTGGCGCCGTACAAGCGGCTCGAGGTTCGGTTTTCTCGGCTGCCAAATGTCGATTGGAGCGAGTACGGCGAAGTGGCGGAAATCGAAGAAGGGACGATTGTGCTCAGGGTGGCGCGCGAGACGGCGGCGGAGACAGCAGCGCGGTTGTTGGAACGATTTGACGTCCGCGATATCAACATCGAAGACCCGCCGCTTGAGGAAGTGATTGCGCGCGCGTTTTGGGAGGATCGTGTATGATTCGCAAATACATGGCCCTGTTGCGGATGAAATATATCGAAATGCTCGCGTATCGACTCGCGACGTTCGTCTGGATGACGGGCGCCATCACGCAGCCGCTCATTACGATGTTTGTCTGGATGAACATTCATCCGGAAGAGAGCGAGTCGTTTCTATTCTATTTTATGGCCGTCATTTTTGTCGAACGAATGACGAGCGCGTGGGATGTATGGGAGCTTGACCGTGAAATCCGCGAAGGGACGTTTTCGAATTTGCTGCTTAGGCCGCTTCATCCGATCCATTGGGCGATCGCGGAAAATATCGTTTACAAATGGCTGTTTGCCTTCATTTTAGTGCCTGTCTGGGTAGTGGCAGCGGTATTTTGGCCGGCGCTTCGCCCGCATATGACGGCAGGGCAAGCGGTGCTGTTTTTGGCGGCGGTCGTATTGGGTGCGGCGCTTCGGTTTTTGTTGAGCTACTCGTGCGGGCTGCTCGCGTTTTGGGTCACAAAGGTGGCGGCGGTGTACGGCGTGATCGATGTCATTTCGTTGTTTTTATCGGGCAGAATTGCGCCGCTTGAAATGCTGCCGCCGGCGCTTCGCGAATGGAGCGAATGGCTGCCGTTCCGCTATATGATCAGTTTTCCGATTGAAATCGCCACCGGGGCGGTGGATGGAGGAGAGTTGGCGCGCGGCTTTGCGGTGGCGGCCGGGTGGATGGCCGTGTTTGTCGCGGGGGTGCAGTGGCTTTGGAAAGCAGGAATGCGAAAAAACCAGGCGGTAGGTGGATGAACATGCGGCGATACGGGCGGGTGTTCCGCGAGTTTTTCCGCGCTTGTTTGGTCGAGGAAATGGAATACCGGAGCGAATTTTTCGGCAATTTTATCGCCAGCTTTTTTGGCGTCGGCATCGCCCTGCTCACCGTCCATATCTTTTTTTACCAGACGGACCGCTTGGGCGGCTGGACGTATGGGGAAGTGCTTGTGCTGCTCGGCGTTTTTAATACGCTGCGCGGATTCATTGACTTTGCGCTCCGCCCGAACATGCCGCGGCTGCTTGAGCATGTCCGGCGCGGCACGCTCGATTATATTTTGACGAAGCCGGTCGACAGCATGTTTTACGTCAGCTTCCGCCATCTTGTCTTTTGGCGGCTGATCGATGTAGCGCTTGGCCTCGGCGTCATCGGCTACGGCTTGTATGTCGAACGCTACGTGCCGTCGGCGGCGGACGTCTTGATGTTTTTCGTCGTGATGACCGCGTCACTCTTGCTTATTTATTCGTTATGGATGATGCTCATGACGACGTCGTTTTGGGTGGTGCGCATTGATGATTTGTCGTTTATTTTCGACTCGTTTTTTGACACGGCCCGCTTCCCGGGCAGCATGTACCGCGGCGCGGTGCGCTTCGTGATTACGTACGTTCTGCCGGCGGTGTTGATCACCAATACGCCGGCTTTGGCGCTGCTTGGGAAATGGAGCATGGCTGCGGTGCTGGCGGCTTTGGCTGCGGCCATTCTCTTTTTATGGCTGGCCCGTCGCTTTTGGCGGTTTGCCTTGCGCTTTTACACCGGGGCGGGCGGGTGAGGAAACGGCTCCCTAGACGGGGGCTTTTTTTCTTTAGTCATGGCTATTTGGCCAAGATATCGACGGTGATCGGCAGTATATCGACGAGCATCATGCCGCTCGATTCGCTTCTGGCCGCCGTGAATGATGGGGAAGCGTTCCAGTGTTTATGACTCGAGCGTTCGGTTGACTGTTTCTTTCCTTGCATTGGCTCGGGATGCTCTCCTTTCGCCGGCGACTCCCAGATCCATTTTTTCCATATTGATGGTTGGATGGCGGAGAGAATGGACACGGAGAAGGGGGAGGATGACTGTTTCTTTGCTTTCATATTCGTTGACTTTTACGTAAACGTCAATTAAAATAAAATTCAGAATATTACTTCTAGAAAAGGGATGGCCATGCACTATTTCACCATTTCCGATTTGGCGCAAGAGTTTGATGTGAGCACACGGACGATCCGCTATTATGAAGAACGTGGATTGCTCTCCCCAATCCGGACCGAGTCAGGGCAGCGGCTGTATACGAAAAAGGAGCGGGCGAAACTCAAGCTCATTTTGCGCGGCAAACGGTTCGGCTTTTCGCTCGATGAAATTCATGAGATGATTGCGCTGTTTGATGAGGATCGCACGGGGAAGAAACAGCTTGAAAAAACGGTCGAATACGGGCGGCGGAAATTGAAGGAGGTGAGCGAGCGGATTGAGGATTTGCTGCAGCTGAAGGCGGAGATGGAAGCGCTGCTTTCCGATTTTGAACAGCGATTGCGACAATGGGAGGGATCGGATGGATGAACATTTCAGAGCTGCTTGCCCGGAATGCGAGGAAATTTCCAGAGAAAACGGCGGTCATCGAAGGAGAATCAGCGCTGTCGTATGCCGAGGTCAACCGCATGGTCAATCGCTTGGCCTCATCATTGGCTCGGCTTGGTGTCGGACGCGGCGATAAAGTCGCGCTGTATATGCCCAATACCAAAGAGTTTGCCGTTTCGTACTTTGCCGTTTTGCGCCTCGGCGCCGTGGTTGTGCCGATTAACGCGCGCTTGACGGCGGCTGAGGTGCAGTATATTCTCGGCCATAGCGAGGCAAAGGCGCTCATTGCGCACGATTCGGTGCATCAAGTGCTCGCTCCGCTTGTCGGTGGAAGCGATGGGATCTGGATGAAGACCGGGAAGGCGGAAGGCGGTTGGCTGTCGCTCGAGGAGTTGATCGATTCGGGTGATCCAGAAGAGATCGTCTGCCCAGCCAAAGAGGATGATGAGGCGACGATTTTGTATACATCGGGGACAACGGGGCGGCCAAAAGGGGTGTTGTTCACGCATCGCAATGTGATCACGGTTGCGGACATGATCGTGATCGAAACGAAAATCGACCGTCAAAGCCGCCTGCTGCATCTCATGCCGCTCAGCCACTCGGCGCCACTTCATTTGTTTTTCATAGGCGGCACGTATGTCGGCGCGACCCATGTCTTGGCTCCTTCCTTTTCCCCGGATGCCTTGCTTGAACTCGTTGAGCGCCATAAGATCACCCACTTTTTTGGCGCGCCGGTGGCGTACTTGTTGACGGCAAAGCACCCGCGCTTTGACGAATACGACCTTTCTTCGGTCCGCTGCTGGATGTACGGCGGGGCGCCGCTGTCGCGCGAGGAAGTGAAGTTTGTCGCCAGCCGTTTTGGCGCCGGGCGGATGATGGGTTTATACGGTTTGACTGAAGCGGGCCCGAACGGCACGTACTTGTCCCCTGAGGAGCATGGCGAAAAAGCGGGAAGCGTCGGCCGCTATGCCGCTCTTCATTGCGAGGTGGCCATCGTCGATGAGAACGGACAGGAAGTTGCGCCCGGCGAGGTCGGGGAGATCGTGTTGCGCGGGGAGAGCATCATGAAAGGATACTATAAGGACGAAGAAAAAACGAACGAGGTGATCAAAGACGGCTGGCTGTACACCGGCGATTTGGCGCGCCGCGATGAAGACGGCTACATTTGGATCGTCGACCGGAAAAAAGATGTCATCATTTCCGGCGGTGTCAACATTTATCCAAAGGAAGTCGAAGATGTGCTGCGGACGCATCCGGCGATCGCCGATGTTGCCGTGATCGGCGTGCCGCATCCGGAGTGGGGCGAAACGGCAAAAGCGTTTGTTGTATTGAGCCAACCGCTCGAACCGCTTGCGGAAGAGTGCAAGCGCTTCCTATCTGACAAGCTGGCTGACTATAAAATTCCGCGTCTGTATGAGGCGATCGCGGAGCTGCCGCGCAATGCGACGGGAAAAGTGTTGAAACAAGTGCTGCGGACGCGGGAGACGACGGCGCAAGGAAGATAGGGAGCGTTGGGGGCGGCGCAATCGATCGCCTAGCCGTCTTGATAGAGTTCCAAAATTGTGGGGGGACGAAAATCGAAGAAAGGGGAGAGACGATGAAACCGCTTCGTGAAGTTGATCCGAATTTGTTGGCGAATTTGAAACGGCATTTGGATGACGAATTGTACCGGTATGCGGAAGAAAAGCTCGCGTCGTTTTACGAGTTTTGTTTGACGGACGTCGACCGCCGCGCTGTGCATACCGACCGCGAAGGGCAGCCGCGCCTCATTAAGTACGACCGGTTTGGAAACGACATTTCTGAAGTGTGGGTGAACGAAGGATACGAGCAGACGGCAAAACAGACGTACGAAACGGGGATTGTCGGCTATGTGCACAAGCCGATTCCCGAGCTTGGGAGAAAAGGAAACTATGTTTATTCATATGCCCAAGGGTATATCTTATCCCAAGCCGAGCCTGGGTTTTACTGCCCGGTGACGCTGACGATGGCGACCGCCTATGTGCTCGAGCATTTTGCCGATGAAAAGCTGAAGGCGACGTATTTGCCCCATGTCATCTCCACCGGGGAAGTCGAGTTGTACGAAGGAGCGACGTTTTTAACCGAGCGCCAAGGCGGGTCGGACGTTGGTGCCAATGCGGTGCGCGCCGTGCCGTGCGGCGATCATTATCAGTTATACGGGGAAAAATATTTTGCCAGCAACGCCGGCCGCTGCGGCGTGGCGCTCGTGTTGGCGCGCATCGACGGGAGCGGGCCGGGGACGAAAGGGCTGAGCTTGTTTCTCGTCCCATGGCGCAACGAGGATGGGACATTAAACGGCATCACCATCCGCCGCTTAAAGGATAAATTAGGGGTGCGCGCCGTGCCGTCCGCCGAAGTCGTGTTTGACGGCGCCAAGGCGTATGTCGTCGGCGATCCGGCGAAAGGCTTCTATTATATGATGGAAGCGCTTAATCTCTCGCGCGTCTGCAATGCGGTTGCTTCCGTCGGCATCATGAAGCGGGCGCTTGAAGAGGCGAAACAATACGCCGAGCGGCGCACTGCCTTTGGCCATGTGTTGACGGATTACCCGATGGTGCGTGAGACGCTTGCCAATTTGACGGCGAGACAGGAAGTGGAAACGAGCGCCTGCTTTGACATGATCGCCTTGTTTGACCGCGTCATGACTGCGCCGCATGAAGCGAGCGAGGCGGAGAAAGCATGGCTCAGGCTTCTGATTGCGCTCCTTAAGATGCGCACCGCCGAAGAGGCGATCGCGTTCAGCCATGAGGCGATTGAATTGCACGGCGGCAACGGATATATCGAAGATTTTGTCACCCCGCGCCTGCTTCGTGACGCCCAAGTGCTGACCGTTTGGGAGGGAACGGCGAACATTTTGGCGCTCGAGGTGCTGCGTTTGATGCGCAAATATCGCATCCACGAACGGTTTGCCGCCGAGATGCAGGAGCGCCTTGAGCGGTTGACGGCCGAGGTTAAGCCGCTTGCCCGCCCGGTTGAAGAAGGGTTGAAGGAGTTGGTGGCCGCGCTCGCCCGTCTTGGCGGCCAAGCGGATGAGGTGCAGACGTTCCACGCGAAAGCGATTGCCAATCGAATGTGTGATCTGTATTTGAGCATCATCGCCCTTGAACGCGGACAGGAAAACGATCGGAATCAGCGGATCGCCGAGCTGTTTGTGCGTCATGTGTGGGAGCGCGGGCTCGTCGATGAACGCATGACGTCGGTGCGTGAGTTTGACTTGATCGTCAGATGTAAAGGAGCGTCTGCCCCGCTTGCCCATTCGTAAATTGGCGGCATGAAGCGGGCCGTGAGCGAAAGGGATGTTCGTGTTGGGCGGACATCTCTTTTTTTGATTGCCAAATGAGCAATGGAACAAGTAGGATGAAAGAAAAGGGAAAAGCGAGAGGGGGAAATGCGCATGGAATTGGTGCGCACGCCGCGCCGGACGAAACGGCGCGTGTGGATTTCGGCGGCCATTGGCGTCGTGATGTTGGGGGTGCTCGCCTGCGTCGGTTTGTCCGTTTATGTCGGCTGGCAGCTGACGCATAAACCGCGCGAGCCGATTACCATGACGCCGAAAGACTATGGCATGGCGTATGAAAGTGCGACATTTACAAGCAAAGATGGGAAAACGGCGCTCGAAGGCTGGATCATTCCGCCTAAAGGAGCGGCGAAGATGACGGTCATTTTTGCCCATGGGTATGCCGGCAACCGGATTCAGAAAAACGTGCCGTTTTTGCCGCTCGCCAAGCGGCTTGTTGACAAAGGGTATCGAATCATCTTGTTTGACTTTCGTGCGAGCGGCGAGTCGGGAGGCGATATGATTACGATCGGCGTCAAAGAGAAAGACGATCTGCTTGGCGTCATCGATTACGCGAAGCGGCACTATCGCGAGCCAGTCGCCTTATACGGCGTTTCGATGGGAGCGGCGACATCGATCTTGGCGGCGGCAGAAGACAATGACGTGCGCGGGGTGATTGCGGACAGCCCGTTCAGCGACCTCGAATCGTATTTGCGAGCCAATATGCCGGTATGGACGCATCTGCCGAACGTGCCGTTTACGTATTTGATTTTGGCGATCGTTCCGGCGCTGGCCGATTTGGATCTAGGCGTGTCTTCGCCCATCCATGCCGTCGATCGTGTCGCGCCGAGGCCGATTTTGTTCATTCACAGCAAAGACGACCGTTCGATTCCGTATGAAGAAAGCGTAAAACTGTACAAAACCCATCCGGATGCGTTTCAGCTATGGCTGACGGACAAAGCGGATCATGTGAAAAGTTTTTCTCTCTACAGCGATGAGTATGTAGAACGGGTGTTGGTGTTTTTGCGCTCATTGGAAAAGACTGCTTCCTAGAGACGGCTGCGATTCGTGTTCGGCCGCTTTTTGTATTATAATGGATGCAATAGAGGATCAAGATGGCATCGGCCAACTGGTCAAGGAGTGAATGCTGTGTGTGGCCGGTTTACGTTAACCGCTGATTCGGAAACATTGCAGACGCTGTTTCGTTTCCGTTATCAAGGCCTGCTCGCGCCCCGGTTCAACATCGCTCCGGGTCAAGATGTGTTGACCATCGTCGCCGAGGGGGGAGAAAGAGTCGGGAAAATGATGCGCTGGGGGCTTGTGCCGTTTTGGGCGAAAGATGCCCGCATCGGCGCCAAGATGATCAACGCCCGGGCGGAAACGGTCGATGAAAAGGCGAGTTTTCGCCATGCGTTCAAGCGGCGGCGCTGCCTCATTTTAGCTGACGGGTTTTACGAGTGGAAAAAGGAAGGAACGAAAAAAGTGCCGTACCGGTTCACCCTCAAAACGGGCGAGCCATTTGCCTTTGCCGGACTGTGGGAGCGTTGGAAAGGGCCGAGCGGGCCGCTTGAGACGTGCACGATCATGACGACGAGGGCGAACGAGCTCATCGCCCCCATTCACGACCGGATGCCGGTCATATTGCCTCCCGAGCGGCATGACGACTGGCTTGATGCAAGCTTTGATGACAGCGAGTATTTGAAATCGTTGTTGTTGCCGTATCCGAGCGGCGAGATGCGCATGTACGAAGTGGCGCCGCTGGTCAACTCGCCGAAAAACGACGTGATCGCCTGCATCGAGCCGGTCGACAGCCGGTCAATGGAGGGAACGTGATGCATCCTGTCATCTTATTTGATGGCGATTGCCTGTTTTGCCATGCGAGCGCGCACTGGATCGCCGCCCGCGACCGCCAGGCGGTGTTCCGCTTTGCGGCGCAACAGAGCATCGTTGGCCAAGCGTTGCTGGCAAAGCAGGAGATGTCAGCAGAAGACAGCGTCGTCCTCATCGAGAACGGGTGCTGTTATGTAAAATCCGAGGCTGTCCTGCGCATCGGCCGGCGTCTAGCTTGGCCGTGGAATTGGATGGCAGCGGCTGGGTTTCTCATCCCTCGGCTGTTGCGCGATCATATGTATGACGCGATTGCCAATCGTCGGCATCGTCTCGTTCCAAAGCGTGATCATTGTCAGCTGCCGCCGCTTGAGCTGCGATCCCGTTTTCTTGATGAATGGCCGCGGTGAAGAAGGAAAATACGCCCGTTTGTCGTATTGAAAAGGGAAAGAAACGAGGGAGGGGAAATGTGCATGACAAGCGGAACAACAAGATGGCTTGATGAATGCACGCCTCGGGCGCTCGAGCGTTTTGCCGATGAATTGATCGCTATGGCCGAGCAAAGGGAGGACGAGGCTCGGCGCCGGTTTTACGAAGGGATGGCGGTGGCGGCGAAACTCATCGCGCTCCGTTGGGAAGGAAAATGTGCCTATATTGATGATCATTTGCTTGATAATGTATACGAGGCGTTGGCTGTCTTCTCATTGGAAAAACTTGAGGAAACGCTGGCCATGGAGACGGAAGAGGCGCATGGCGGCGTCCGCTGCTCGTTTTGTCTCAAAGAAAAACCAAGGCTGGCCAAAGGTCCGCTGGCGGCGATTTGCGACGATTGCCTGCAGTTTGGGCTGCAAGTGATCGCCAAGCAATCATGACGGAGGCGGCGGTCATCGCGAAGGCGATGGCCGCCGTTTTTCCGCATAGAAGATAAGCGGGCCGGACAGAGCGAGGAGTGTGATGACAAAAGCGATGACACCGCTCCAATGGAAATGCGTCCAGACGTAGCCGCCGGCTGTTCCGGCAAGGCTTGACCCTAAATAATAGAAAAGAAGATACAAGGAAGACGCCTGCGCCTTATAGACGTGCGCCTGTTCGCCGATCCAGGCGCTGGCGATGGAGTGGCAGCCGAAAAAGCCAAACGTAAACAGCGCCAAACCGGCTATTTTCACGAGCACGGACGGAGCGAGCGTGGCGAGCGCCCCGAGCGCCGTCAAAGCGACCGACAAACGCAAGGTGCAGGCGTGGCCGCGAAGATCCGCCCGCCGTCCCATATAGACAGAGCCGATGCCGCCAAATATGTAAACGATAAACAAAAAGCCGAGCACGGATTGTCGGAATGAATACGGAGGCTCGCTCAGCAAAAAGCCGATGTAATTGTACAGCGTCACAAACCCGCCCATGAACAAAAAGCCAAGCACTACGAGCGCCATAAGCGGCTTGTTGCGAAGGTGGACGGCGTATGCCTGCCGCAGCGTTTCCCTGTTCCGCCGCCGGACGGCCTGTCTTGGTGCGGGCAGAAAGACGGTAAAGGCAAGGGAAAGCGCCAATGATAGAAATCCGATCGTGATCAGCGCCGAGCGCCAGGAAAAAAGATCGGTCAGTACGCCCGTCAAAATCCGCCCGGCCATGCCGCCGATCGATGTGCCGCTAATATAGAGCCCCATGGCCTTGCCGATGCTGGCCGGATGGAACTCTTCGGCGACATACGCCATGGCCAAGGAAGGGATGCCGGCTGCCGTGATGCCAACGAGCGTGCGCGCCGCAAGCAGCGTCGGAAAATCCGGGCTGAACGCCATTGCGATGGCCAACAGCGATGTCAGCCACATCGAGGCGGCCATCACCCGCTTTTTGCCGATCCGGTCCGACAAGTTGGCCGCGGCCAGCATCGCGACGGCAAGTGCGCCGGTCGATGCTGATACGGTTAAACTCGCCGCTGCGGCCGAAACGTGAAACTGTTTGGCGAAAATCGGCAGCAACGGCTGGGGTGTATACAGCACGGCAAACGTCACAAACCCGCCGAAAAAGAGCGATATGCTTGCTTTCAGATAGGTGATGCTTCCCTTTTCGATGTATGTCAAGGTCGGTCGCCTCTTTTTTTCGAGTGAACGAAGACTGAACATTTCTACTTTCTACTATACTGCTTTTCCCGATTGATCGTCTACAAAAAGAAACACCCGCCGCCCGCAAGGCGGCAGATGTTGGTGAGATTTGAATTTGTCCGAGTCAATGCCCATCGGGGCGGTCGGTGCAACGATGGCCTCTAAAAGATCTAAGTGGTATTCTTTTGCGAAGTTTCCTGGTAAAATTGTACAATTTATATGTATGGGAAGAACAATCGAAAGGGGCAACGTATATGATTCCGATCGTAACGGCTGAGGAAATGTACGCCATTGACCGGGAAGTGGCAGAACGGATCGGCATCAGCGCTGACTCGTTGATGGAAAACGCCGGACAGGCGCTGTTTTGGGCGCTGAAGAAGCGGATTCCGCCCGCTGCCAAGGTGGCGGTGCTCGCGGGCACGGGCAACAACGGCGGCGATGGGTTCGTCATCGCGCGCATGTTGAAAAGTTATGGCTATGAAACCGATGTCTGGCTCGTTCCGCCAAAGGAAAAGGTGAAAGGGGCGGCGCGCACGGCGCTTGAGGTGTACGAGCGGTCCGGTTATGCATGGATCGCTTATGAAGGAAAAGAGCGGGAGTTGGCGGCGCTCTTGCCGCATTATGACATCATCATTGACGCCTTGCTTGGCATCGGCGTCAAAGGGGATGTGCGCCAGCCGTACAAAGACATCATTGAACAAGTGAATGGCTCGCGGGCGGTTGTATATGCCATCGATGTGCCAAGCGGAGTGCCGGCCGGTGGTGGGGATGTGACTGCAGCGGTACGTGCGGATGTGACATTTACCATTCAATGCCCAAAGCTTGGGGCGTATACGTTCCCAGCAGCCGATTATTACGGAGAAATCGCTGTTGTCGATATCGGCATTCCGCCGGCGGCGGTGCAGGCGAAGGCGGCTGCTCGGTTTTTGTGGGAAAAGAGCGATGTGGTGCGGACGATGCCGAAGCGAACACGGTCATCTCATAAAGGAACGTACGGCAAGTTGCTCATCGTCGGCGGGTCCAAGGCGATGGCCGGAGCGGTGACGCTCGCCGCGAAGGCGGCGCTTCGCAGCGGGGCGGGGCTGGTGACGATCGCCGTTCCGGAAACGGTGTATGAGGCGGTTGCCAACCGCGTGCCGGAAGCGATGTGCCGACCATGGCCGGCCGAGGGCGGCGCGTTTGCCGGCGCGGCCGATTGGGATGGGCTTGAGATCGATGCGATCGCTGTCGGCCCAGGGATGGGCCGGACGGAAGGGGTTCGCCGCTTGGTCAATGAGCTTGTGCGCCAGCCGGTGCCGCTTGTCATCGACGCCGATGCCTTGTTTTTTTGGGGCGATTACGCCGAGCTGGTGCGCGAACGGAGCGCGCCGACGGTGATCACGCCGCATCCGGGGGAAATGGCGCGCCTCCTTCGCCGCCCGGTCAGCGAGGTGGAACGCGACCGGTTTGGCGTGTCGAAGCGGCTGGCGATGGAATATGGCGTGTATGTCGTGTTGAAAGGGCCGTATACGATTGTGACGGCGCCGGATGGATCGCAATATGTCAACACGACCGGCAACCCGGCTTTGGCGAAAGGCGGGAGCGGCGACGTGTTGACGGGCATCGTGGCGGCGTTTTTGCTGCAGCACGAGGCGGTGCAGCCGGCGGTGAGCAATGCGGTGTTCGTGCATGGAAAGGCTGCTGATAGGCTTGTTCAACACGGTCATTCGCCCTGGGATGTATTGGCGTCGGACGTTGTGGATGCCTTGCCGGCTGTGCTTGCTTCGCTGACGTGATCAACCGCTTCAATGAAAGGAGCGCTGGGGGATGAACACGATTCCAGCCGGTTTGCGATGACCGGCTGGCGTTGTCTTTTTCCTGCGCATAAGGCATGCGGTTCGGGCGCAAACCGCTGAGGCCGTATTTGCGGCTGCGGCTGTAATGGTTGGTTTATCAGCCGACATTCAGCTTTCGCTGATCGCTGGGTTGCGCCCTTCACGCGCTTGAAGCGGGAGTCTTCTTTCGAAACGATGATAAACGTTGCGGAAAGGCGGCAGTTCCATTTTTGGACAAACATGGCTATAATGAATGTAGAAATAGAAGAAGGGAGATGGGAATCGTGCCGCAATTCGTTTGGCTTGAAACGGAGGAAGAAGTGAGAAGCGCCTTTCCGGTGATGCGCGAGCTGCGCACCCATTTGGATGAGGAAACATACACGGCGCTTGTGCGGGAAGCGCAAGAAAAAGAAGGGTATAAGCTTGCGGCGTTATATGATCAGGACAAAATGGTTGCCGTTGTCGGATTCATGCCGATGATCACGCTCTATAACGGCCGCTTTATTTGGGTGTGCGATTTGGTGACCGCTTCGAGCGAACGTTCGAAAGGGTATGGAAAAGCGTTGCTGTCCTATGTACACGAGTGGGCGAAGGAGCACGGCTACGGGATTGTCTCGCTCTCCTCCGGCTTGCAGCGGATTGACGCCCATCGCTTCTATGAGGAAAAAATGGAATATGAAAAAGTCAGTTATGTGTTTTTGAAACGCTTATCGAGTTGAATCCAACGGCGTCTGTTCAGCAGACGCTTTTCATTTTTGGAGTAGAAAGTTGTCCCACTTTTCATTATAATACGAAATATATAGGTCGTATTTTGGAATTGATATTCTGATATTCGGAACAGAGGGGCGACGATGAACAAAACGGTGTTAAAAACAAAAGAACTGCTTGATTTGTTTCTCGATTGCGAACGGTTGACATTGCCGGAGATGGTCGAACGGCTTCGGATGCCGAAAACGTCGGTGTATCGAATGGCCCAGTCGCTTGTTGTCCTCGGTTTTTTGCAAAAACGAGACGATCACTATGAGCTCGGTTTAGCCTTCTTGACGTTTGGCGCACTCGTCGCCGAGCGGCTTGATATTCGCCGGGCGGCGCTGCCCGTGATGAAGCGGCTGAAAGAGGAGACGAACGAAGCGGTGAATCTTGTCATTCGCGACGGTGATGAGGCGCTGTATATCGAAAAAGTCGAGACGTCCGAGCCGGTGCGCGTCTATACGAAAGTCGGGCGGCGCGCTCCGTTGTACGCCGGTGCGTGTCCCCGCGTGTTGCTTGCGTTTATGGACAAGGCGGAGCGGGAACGTTATGTAGAACAAGTCGAACTTGTTAAAATCGCCAAACATACGGTGACCGACAAAGAAGCGCTTCGCCGGTTGTTGGAAGAAGACCGGTGCCGCGGCTATACGGTCAGCTATTCTGAGCTGGAAAACTATTCGGCCGCCGTTGCGGTGCCGATTTTCAACCATGAAGGGACGGCGGTTGCCGGGCTGAGCGTCGCCGGGCCGGAACAACGCTTTTCGCCAGATGATGTGGCGCGCATCGTTCCGCGATTGAAGCAGGCGGCGATGGACATTTCGCGCGAACTCGGCTTTCGGGGGAAGGGATGACGGTGGAGTATACGTTGTTTCCATTATGCGAATATGCGGTGACGGTTCGGTTTTCAGACCGCATTGACGAGGACGTGAATGATATCGTCCACCAAACGGCCGCCCGGCTTCAGGCCGAGCGAAAAGAAGGCATCGAGGAGATCGTGCCGGCGTTTTCGTCGCTCACCATCTACTATGATCCATTGATGATCGATTACATCGGCATAGGCGCATGGCTAAGGAAAAACATCAGGCGGTCTGAACAAGCGGTGCGGCGTTCGGCGCGGACGGTCGTCATTCCCGTCTGTTACGGCGGCGAATTCGGTCCGGATTTGCCGGATGTCGCTCGTTTCCATGGGATGACAGAAGACGAAGTGGTAGCGCTCCATTCGGCCGGACGCTACCGAGTTTATATGATCGGCTTTTCTCCTGGATTTGCCTATTTAGGAGGGTTGTCGCCGCGCTTGGCGACGCCAAGGCGGTCGGTGCCGCGCACAAAAGTGCCTGCCGGTTCGGTCGGCATCGCCGGCGGACAGACGGGCGTCTACCCGCTTGCGACGCCGGGCGGCTGGCAACTGATCGGTCGAACGCCGCTGAAGCTATTTGACCCGCACCGAGAGAAGCCAAGTTTGCTTGCGGCTGGTGATATCGTCGCGTTTCAGCCGATTGGGGCTGATGAATTTGCACGTTGGAGCGAGGAACATGATTGACGTCATCGAGGCTGGGTTGTTGTGTGAGTAAAATATTTGTGGGTGACATTCCGAAATGATCCCCGACGAGGGTTGCGAACTTTTGTTCGCGACGCTCGTCGGGGCCACCAAGCGAAGCGCGGTAGAAAAAAGCAAATGTCATGCAAAAAGGACTCTCTCCCTGCTATGATGGTGATTGTCAACATCAACCGAAAACAGGAGGGAGAGAGTCCATGAAACATCTTACCACAGAATGGCCTTTATTAAAAGAGCTGGAGGAACAATTAGTCAGAACTCTTCAAAAGGTGTTCGCTGTCTTGTTGGCGGCCCTTTTGGAGGAGATTGATCAACAACTGGCGGAAGCGCGGGACAAGCGCCGGTATCAGCTGAAAGACAAACGGCCGACTACGATCCAAACGCTGTTTGGAGAAGTGACGTTTCGACGGAACTACTACTATGACCGGCAAACGGGGAACTATACCTTCTTGCTGGATGCCGAATTAGGCTTTGATGGGGCCCGATCGATCAGTCCTTGCCTCGAGGAAACGGCGGTCGAGTTGGCCGTAGAGTGCTCTTCCTACCGCAAAGCGGCCCGTACGTTGGAGTCGATCGTGGGGTATGCGGTCATGAGCCACGAGGCGATTCGCCAACTGGTGCTGGAGGCCCCTGTCTCGCTGCACCGCCCTGTTTCCCAACGGCACGGCCGGGTGCTGTTTGTGGAGGCGGATGGACTGTTTATTTCCCGCCAGGGGAAAGGGAAACGGGCGAAAGAAGAGAAAATCCTGGCGGTTCACGAGGGATGGAAACGAAACGGTTCGCAGCTCGAGCTCGTGAACCGGCGCCACTACCTCCATGAAGGGGAGGGAGACGTGTGGGAACGGTTCGAAGAGTGGCTGATGAACGAATATGCCTATGATCCGTGCCGGGACCTGTTGATCATCAACGGCGACGCGGCGTCGTGGATCACGGCCTGCCGGGAGTATTTTGGGAAGCGGGCGTGCTTTCAGCTGGATCGATTTCATGTGGCGCGGGAGCTGCGTCAGTGTCTGTCCGGCCATCCGCGTTGGCGGGAGGTGCGGAAGAAGCTGGCGAAACAAGACGAAGAGGGGCTTCTCGTGGAGCTGAACAGCGCGGTCGGCACGTTGGAGGACGAAGCGAAAGAGAAGCAGATGGCTGCCATGATCCGCCGGATCGAGTCGATGCCGGGATGCATCCGGGACTATCGGGAGTGGCTGTCGGAGCAAGGGGTGGAGACGACCGGCATGCGTCCGATGGGCCACGCCGAGAGCGTGATGAGCCGGTTTGCGCATCGGGTGAAATCCCGCCGCAGCTGGAAAGACCAAGGGCTTCGGGCGTTTCTGAGGGCGATGGCGGCCCGAATCGACGGGATTTGGCGGAGAAATGGGCAGTTGGTGGAGGAAGAAGAGACCCGAACGGCGGCCTCGGCCTCAACAAAGTCCAAGCGGATCGAACAGGCCAAACGGAAGGCCGGACGGTTATGGGCAGATGTGGTGCGTCAGAATCTACCGTGTCTGCAGCGGTCATCCGGGACACCGATCCATCAAGCGTTGTCGGCGCTCCGGGATGGTGGTTGGGTGTAAAAAAATGGAATATCGTATCATCGCCTCAAGATGAGGGATGAGAGTCCGAAAGCGCTTACGATATTAATTCCTGAAAATGGTTCGCTAACTAGTGATTGACAACGCCCGTAGTGAACCGAAAAAATGTTCTCCACAAAGTCTTGACTGACTCTGGGTTGTTTACAACCGTGCAAGATGGCGGGCGTTTTGGCTACCGGCATGCCGGCGTGCCGGCGGGCGGGGCGATGGATGCGTGGGCGTATCGCCTGGCTAATGCGCTTGTCGGCAACAACGGTGATGAGGCGGTGCTTGAGGCGACGATGGCCGGACCGACGCTTCGGTTTCGCGTCGAGGCCGTCGTTGCGGTATGCGGCGGCGATTTCCCGTGTACGCTCAATGGGCGGACGTTTGCACTTTGGAAGCCGATGGCTGTTGAGCCGGGCGATGTGCTCGAAGTAGGGGTGTGTCGGACGGGGTTTCGAGCGTATATCGCTGTATCAGGCGGCATCGACGTCCCGCCCGTGATGGGCAGCCGTTCCACGTACGTTCCAGCCCAGCTTGGCGGGCTTTCAGGCCGCCCGTTGCAGCGGGGCGATGCACTGCCGGTCGGCGTTACTCATGGGCGTCGTGTTATCGGCCGGATGCGTTGGGGTCTTGCTTCGGCCGCCCGCCGCTATATCGGTGGGAAAACGAAAACGGTGCGCGCGGTTCCCGGTCCGGAGTATGACGAATTTACGCCGGCGAGCCGCCGCCAGTTTTTCGCCGCCCGCTATGAGGTGACGACGCAGTCCGATCGGATCGGCTATCGGCTTTCCGGTCCAACGTTGGCGCTTGTGCGCGAGCGGGAGATGGTCTCGGAAGCGGTCGTTTTCGGCACGGTGCAAGTCCCAGCATCCGGCCAGCCGATCGTATTGATGGCGGACAGCCAGACGACCGGCGGCTACCCGCGCATCGCCCAAGTCGCGGCTGTGGATTTGCCGATTCTCGCGCAGGCTCGCCCGGGTGACTTTATCCAATTTCAGCCGATCGGGCCGGAAGAAGCGATGTGGCTTTATAAGGAACAACAGCAACGGCTGGCTCGATGGATTGCGGCCATTCGCCGTCAATGGGAGGGAGAACGGTGAGGACGATTGATTTGAATTGCGATTTCGGCGAAAGCTTTGGGGTGTATAGGCTTGGGCAGGAAGAAATCTTATCGTACGTGACCTCTGTCAACATCGCCTGTGGGTTTCACGCCGGCGACCCGCTCGTCATGCGGCGGACGGTGCAACTCGCCATCCAGCATGGCGTTGCCATCGGCGCCCACCCGGGGTTTCCGGATTTGCTTGGCTTCGGACGGCGCGCCATGGCCGTTTCGCCAGAGGAGGTATACGCCTATGTAGTCTACCAAATCGGCGCGCTGGCTGCGTTTGTGAAGGCGGAAGGCGGCGTGATGACGCATGTGAAGCCGCACGGCGCCTTGTACAATATGGCGGCGAAAGACGCGGCGCTGGCCGAAGCGATCGCCAAAGCGGTGCATGATGTCGATCCGATGCTTGTCTTATACGGCTTGTCGGGAAGCGAACTCATCCGCGCCGGCCGCGCCTACGGCTTGTGTACGGCGAGCGAAGTGTTCGCCGACCGGACGTATCAGGCGGACGGTTCGCTCACCCCAAGAAGCGATCCGCGCGCCATCATCGCGGATGAAGACGAAGCGGTCACGCAAGTGCTTATGATGATCCGCGACCGGCGCGTTCGCTCGGTGCAAGGGACGGACGTGGCGATTGAAGCCGACACCGTCTGTCTCCATGGCGACAATGAACAGGCGGTGCGATTTGCCAAGCGGCTCTATCAAGCCTTGCAAAACGAAGGCATCGCCATTCAGGCGCCGCGCCGAGAGGAAAGACGATGAAGAAAGCCGGAACACCATATTTGGCGCCCTTGCCGTCTTCTTTAATGGTGTATATGGGCGTGTGCACTGCCATGCAGCAGCTGCCGAATAAGCGCCTTAAGCAGGAAACTCGCTTAGGGCGCTGTTTTCATTTGGAGCTGTTTATTGCTTCTTCTAACTTATACCGATTTTTTGGCTGGCTCAATGAAATGGCCTTCATGACAGTCGATCTTCAATTGGTTACAATAACAAAGAGAGGTGACGGAACGAGAAAGGAGTACAAAAGGATGCACTACGCCATTCCGACAGTGGTGGTCAGCGAATGCCTCGGCTTTTCTGCCTGCCGGTATAACGGCGATATCATTCACAATTCGTTTGTCTCTCGTTTAGGGGAGTTTGCTCGGCTTGTGCCTGTATGCCCAGAAGTGGCCATTGGGCTTGGGGTTCCGCGGGAGACGGTCCGACTTGTGAAACGAGGCGAGGAAAGGCGGCTTGTGCAGTCGTCGACGAACCGAGATTGGACGAGGGAAATGAATTTGCCACCTCCTTTGTTTTTGACAGAGGCGGAGCGGGCCGCGCCCCCTGGATACTCTTTGTTCAGCGCGGTGCAGTTTGGATACGTTTTGATTTTGGCTGCCGCTTCGGCCGAACGGAACGAGTCGAAGAAAAAGCTGGCTGCGAGCGCAAAGGAAAGGACAAGCGGGATCACGAATCTCATCATGTGTTCCTCCTCTTTGCAACATAATGGTAAGCTTTTCTAGAATCATATTTTGCCATATTGGCTTTTGTCTATCAACCAAAAACGAACAAGCAAATGATGACGGGCCAAGAAAGGGGAAACGGTATGCACGGAGCAGACATCAAAGCGATCGTCTGCCGCCTGTTGTAGGCGGTGTATTTTTTGTTTTGTATATTCAGAAAATTATTGAAAATATTCATGAAAGCGTGTACAATAAAAAATAGTCGGCTATATACCAACTGGTCAGTAAAAAAAGCTATCCAATGCTGCTTGCGTGGAGGCTGCCGCAGTGAACGATCGCGTGAAAAGGAGGAGGAAAACGGAATGAATATGAGACATTACCCGTATTGGCCGAAACGGCTCTCAAAAACGCTGGCTGTGCCGGAGACGACGCTGGTCGACCATTTGGAAACAACGGCGAAGCGCTATCCGAACAAAACGGCGATTTACTATTACGGAGCCGTGTATTCGTACAAACAGTTGCTCGATGAAGTGAACGCGTTGGCCGGCTATTTGCAGCAAAAGCTGTCCGTCAAACCGGGCGACCGCGTTCTCTTGTACATGCAAAATTCTCCGCAGTTTGTCATCTCCTACTATGCCATTTTGCGCGCTGAAGCGATCGTCGTGCCGATCAATCCGATGAACACCTCAGAGGAGCTTTCCTTTTACGTCCATGATTGCGAAACGAGAGTCGCCATCGTTGGACAGGAGCTGCTTGACAAAGCGGCCCCGCTCCTTGGACGAACGGCGTTGGAACAAATCATCGTCGCCGCTTATTCTGATTATGCTTCCGATGAATCGCCGGTTTCGCTTCCGGCTGAAGTGGCGGCGCCGCGGCGGGCCATTGGGGATGAGCGCATTCTTTTATGGGCGGACTGCCTCGGCGCCCAATTGCCGCCGCTTCCATACAACGGCCATGTTGATGACATCGCCGTCTTGCCATACACATCCGGGACGACCGGGGTGCCAAAAGGCTGCATCCACCCGCACCGGACGGTGAACGCCAACATCGTCGGCGCCTACCACTGGGGCGATGTGACGAGCGATTCGGTCGCGTTGGCGACGCTGCCGTTTTTCCATGTCACGGGGATGGTCCATAGCATGCATACGCCGATTTTCGCCGGCGCCGCCATGGTGTTGATGACGCGCTGGGATCGGGACGCGGCCGCCCGACTGATTGAATTGCACCGCTGCACGCATTGGGTGAACATCAGCACGATGCTGATCGACTTTTTGGCCAACCCGGCGCTTGGCCGGTATGACATTTCCTCGCTTTCGAGCATTTCCGGCGGCGGAGCGGCGCTTCCGGAAGCGGTCGGGGAAAAATTGTTCCAGCTCACCGGCGTCCGTTATTTTGAAGGCTACGGGCTGACGGAGACGATTTCGCAGACGCATTTCAATCCGCCGGACCGGCCGAAATTGCAATGTCTCGGCGTTCCGTCGTTTGACGTCGACGCGCGCATCATCGACCCGGCGACGGGGCGGGAGCTTGGCGTCGGCGAAGTCGGGGAGATCGTCGTTTGTGGTCCGCAAGTGTTCCGCGGCTATTACCGGCGTGAAAAAGAAACGGAAGAAGCGTTCATCGAGCTCGACGGCAAGCGGTTTTTCCGCACCGGCGACATCGGGCGGATGGATGAGGAAGGCTACTTTTTCATCGTCGACCGCGTCAAACGGATGATCAACGCTTCTGGATACAAAGTGTGGCCGACCGAAGTCGAGTCGCTTTTGTACAAACATCCGGCTGTTCAGCAGGCGTGCGTCGTCGGCGTGCCGGATCCGCGCCGCGGCGAAACGGTGAAGGCGTTTATCGTCCTTCATGACGAGTATGTCGGCAAAGTAACGGAAGAAGAGATCATTGAATGGTCCAAGACGCAAATGGCGGCGTACAAATATCCGCGCCTCGTCGAATTCCGCTCGTCGCTGCCGATGACGTCAAGCGGCAAGTTGCTTTGGCGAAAATTGCAGGAAGAGGAATATGAAAAAGCGGGGAAAGGGGTGAACGCCTGATGGCGAAGACGGTCGAAACCGTCCTTGGCCCAGTGCCGGTGGAACAGCTTGGCAAAACGCTCATCCACGAGCATTTCCTCTTCGGCTATCCAGGGTTTCAAGGCGATGTGACGCGCGGCACGTTCCGCGAAGACGAGGCGCTTCGCGTCGCAGTCGAGGCGGCGGAAAAGATGAAGCGGCACGGCATTCAAACGGTTGTCGATCCGACGCCGAACGACTGCGGGCGCAACCCGGCATTTTTGCGGCGCGTTGCTGAAGAGACGGGACTGAACATTATTTGCGCCACCGGCTATTATTATGAAGGGGAAGGGGCGCCGCCGTACTTCCAATTCCGCCGGCTTCTCGGAACAGCGGAAGATGATATTTACGACATGTTTATGGCCGAGCTGACCGAGGGCATTGCCGATACCGGAATCAAGGCGGGTGTCATCAAGCTCGCCTCGAGCAAAGGGTGCATCACCGAGTACGAAAAGATGTTCTTCCGCGCTGCCGCCCGCGCGCAAAAAGAGACGGGTGCGGTCATCATCACCCATACGCAAGAAGGAACGATGGGGCCGGAACAAGCCGCCTATTTGCTTGAGCACGGCGCCGATCCGAAAAAAATTGTCATCGGCCATATGTGCGGCAACACGGACCCGGACTATCATCGAAAGACGCTTGCTTACGGCGTTTACATTGCGTTTGACCGCTTCGGCATCCAAGGGATGGTCGGCGCGCCGACTGATGAGGAGCGGGTGCGGACGCTCCTTGCTCTGCTCCGCGATGGGTACGAGAAACAAATTATGCTGTCGCATGACACTGTCAACGTTTGGCTTGGCCGGCCGTTTACGCTGCCGGAGCCGTTTGCGGAAATGATGAAAAATTGGCATGTCGAGCATTTGTTTGTGAACCTCATTCCCGCGCTGAAAAATGAAGGAATCCGCGACGAAGTGCTTGAGCAAATGTTCATCGGCAATCCGGCGGCGCTGTTCTCGGCTTGACGCCGTTTGCAAGGTCGGTAAAAACCGCGCTTTCTGCAAAATCGTTGTTGCGAACGCGCGGAAAAGCGGTTGTTGATCATCCTGAACCGAGAAAACCCCCACTTCCACGCGTGAGCGTAGGTGGGAGAGCGTTCAAGAGCTCAAGAGCGAAATCTCCATGGTTCGCGCGTTTTTTCGTTCCATCACCAGCTTTTTTGGGCAACGTTGTGTTGCCTGCAAAAGGCTGTTCAAAAGGTGAATAGAAAACCGCCATCATCAGGCTTCAATTGGCCGACGGCGGTTTTTTTTGTTTGGACGGGAGTCCGTTTTTTTCCATTCCCATGAATAATTTTCCTGTTGGGTTGAACAATAAGGAAAGACATGAGTAAAAGCGAAAGGGGGAGAAAAGGTGCCGTCCATCGAAAAGAGACTCCTGCTCTTCTCTTTCGTTGCCATCGCCTTGTACGTGTCGCCGTACTTTGTGCTCGGTGAAGATGCGCATATGCGCGTTCATGACAATTTGGATTCCAACATCGCTTGGTATAAGGTGCTCACTCGAAGCGGTGAGCTGTTCGGACCGGTCGATGGGGTCATTCCGCAAATCATCAACGGCCTGCCGCGCAACGCGTTCGGCACAGAATTCAGCGGCATCGTTTGGCTTCACGCCCTGTTTCCATCCATTTACGCCTATGGGCTCAGTCAAGCCGCAACCCGCGTATTGGCGTTCATCGGCATGTATTTGCTGCTGCGAAAACATGTGCTGCCGGGCGAGCGCTGGGGATGGATTCGCATCGGCTCTTCGTTGACGTTTGCCTTGACGCCGTTTTGGCCATCGGGAATGTTAAGTACGCTCGGGATGCCGCTTGCGCTTTGGGCGTTTTTAAACATTCGAGGCGGCGAGCGTTCATGGGTGAACTGGGCGGTGTTGACGCTTTTGCCGCTCTATTCGAGCTTCGTGCTTGGATTTTTCTTTTTCTTGAGCGCGCTTGGGATTTGGTGGCTCATTGATGTCATCCGCGGCAAGGGTTGGAATTGGCGGTTTTTGGCGGCCATCGTCTATATGACGATGCTCTATTTGGCGGTCGATTACCGGCTTGTCCATTCGCTCTTGTTTTCCAATGAGCCGACAAGCCGCGACGAATATTTCCACGCCCGTCTGCCGCTTTGGCGCGTCATCCGGCTGACGTTCAAAAACTATGTGCTCGGCCACACCCACGTCATGACCGTGCATGGGCTCGTCATTTTACCGGTGACGCTCGTTGCCTTGTACATTGTATGGAAGCGGAAAAGCTGGCGGCGGGAGAAACTGTTTTTGATTTTGCACGGGTTGAACTTCGCGTTGTCGACATGGTATGCGTTTTGGTTTTACAAAGGATGGCTGCCGCTCACCGAACGGTTTGATTTGCTCGATAAGTTCAATTTCGCCCGCTACCATTTTTTGCGGCCAATGGTGATTTACGTCTTGTTTGCACTGGCGCTGAAAATTTTTTGGCAGGAAGGCCGAAGGTGGCGGGCGGTCGGTGCGGCGGCCATTGTCTTGCAGCTTGTCGTGCTTGCTTTATGCAATGAGGAAATCGTCTACCGCGACAAGCCGTCGTTTCGCGAGTTTTACGCGGAAAAGCAGTTTGCCGCCATTCGCCGCTATATCGGCCGCCCGGTGCATACATACCGTGTCGCCAGCATCGGCATCCACCCGGCGATCGCTCAATACAACGGCTTTTACACACTCGATACGTACAACAACTTTTATCCGCTCGAATACAAGCATCGGTTTCGCCGCATCATCGCCAAGGAGCTCGCGAAAAACAAAAAACTGCGCCAGTATTTCGATGAATGGGGCGGGCGCTGCTATTTGTTCGTCGATGAGCTGGGCAAGCGGTATATGTTTCAGAAAAACTCGAAGCGGACGATTCGCAACTTGGAATTGAACACAAACGTGTTTTATGACATGGGCGGGCGCTACATTTTTTCAGCGCTGCCGATTGAAAATGCCAGCAAAAACGCCTTGAGCCTTGAGCGGGTGTTCCGTTCCAAAGAGTCCGCGTGGACCATCTATTTATACAAAGTCGTGCCGGAGGGAGGAAGGTGACATGTTCGAACCGACGTTGGCTATTGTTGTGCCGTGTTACAACGAAGAAGAGGTGCTGCCGGAGACGATCCGCCGCTTACGGGAGTTGCGCGAACAATTGATTGAAGAGCAGCTCATTTCATCCAACAGCGCGCTTTTGTTCGTCGATGACGGCAGCTGTGATGACACATGGAAGATCATATACAAAGCGAGTTTGCGCCACCCGGAAGTGAAAGGGCTGAAACTGGCGCATAACGCCGGGCATCAAAACGCGCTGCTTGCTGGGCTGTTCGCCGCGAAAAGGCATGCCGATTGCCTCATTTCGATCGACGCCGATTTGCAAGATGATGTAGCGGCGATTCGGGAATTTGTGCAAAAGTTTCGCGAAGGCTATGACATCGTCTACGGCGTGCGCCGGCGGCGCGATGCCGATACATGGTTCAAGCGCCATACGGCGCAAGGGTTTTATCGGTTGATGAAGGCGTTTGGCGTCGATATCGTTTACAATCACGCCGACTATCGCCTTATGAGCCGGCGCGCTGTGGACGCGCTTGAACAGTTCGGGGAAGTGAACTTGTTTTTGCGCGGCATCGTTCCACTTTTGGGCTTTCGGTCGGCGACGGTTTATTATGACCGAAAAGAGCGGCCGGCCGGGAAAACGAAATATCCGCTGAAAAAAATGATCGCCTTTGCGCTTGACGGCGTGACGTCGTTCAGCGTCACCCCGATCCGTTTCATTTCGCTCGTTGGGTTTCTCTCGTTTGTCGTCAGCTTGATGTTTGGCGCCTATTTTCTTTTTCTCAAATGGGTCGGGCATACGGAAACGGGTTGGACGTCGCTCATTACGTCCATCTGGCTGTTAGGGGGCTTGCAGCTGATGGCGCTCGGGCTGATTGGTGAATATATTGGAAAAATTTACAAAGAAACGAAACGGAGGCCGCGTTATATCATCGATTTGGATTTGTGGAATTGGCCGCTGCCGCAGCGGCTGTCGCCGGCGGCGCCGCCCGAAGAGGGAGGCGCGGCCGAATGGCCGCGTTCGTAATGGAACAAAAAGGGAGGTGCGCTTTGGCGGCCGCCTTTTTTCTTTGTCTTGCAATTCAAAAAAAGAAAGAGTAGACTGATGGATGGGGAGAATGGATCATTCCATTGGCCGAAAATACGGCGAAAGTCAGTGTATGGCCGGCGAAAAGGCTTGGAAAGGGGAGAAACCGGAAATGGCCAATTGGCATGAATGGGCGGAACTGCTCGAGCGGGTAAGAGAGGAGAATCCGCTCGTCCATAATATCACGAATGTCGTTGTGACGAATTTTACGGCAAATGGGCTGCTTGCGCTTGGCGCTTCGCCGGTGATGGCGTATGCGAAAGAGGAAGTGGGCGAGATGGCGAAGCTCGCTGGAGCGCTTGTCCTCAATATTGGGACGTTGAATGACAAAGAGGTGGAAGCGATGCTTGTCGCCGGCCAGGCGGCCAATGAAGCCGGCGTGCCGGTCATTTTCGACCCGGTCGGGGCCGGGGCCACGCGCTACCGGACGGAGACGGCGCGCCGCATCGCGGAACAAGTCAAGCTCGCCGTGATCCGTGGCAATGCGGCGGAGATCGCCAATATGATCGGTGAGGCGTGGGCGATTAAAGGAGTTGACGCCGGCGGAGGAAGCGGCGATCGAGTGGCGTTGGCCAAACGGGCGGCGGAGCAGCTCGGCGCCGTTGTCGCGATTACTGGAAAAGAGGACGTCGTTGCGGACGGACAGACGACGTATCTGATTCAGAACGGCCATCCGTTGTTGACAAAAGTGACCGGAGCGGGCTGCTTGCTGACATCGGTTGTCGGAGCGTTTGCGGCCGTTGAGCGCGATGCGGCGGCAGCGGCGGTGGCCGCGCTTGTGTATTACGGCGTCGCAGCGGAGCAGGCGGCGGCCAAAGCCGGGGAGCGCGGACCGGGCAGCTTCCAGACGGCGTTTTTGGACGCGTTGGCGTATACAAGCGTCGATGATGTCAAACGGTATGGCCGGGTGGAACAACGGTAAAAGGGGAGGAGAAACACGATGGTGTACAAAGCGTTGACGATTGCCGGGTCGGACAGCGGCGGCGGCGCCGGCATCCAAGCCGATCTCAAAACGTTCCAGGAGCTCGGCGTCTTTGGCATGTCAGCGATCACGGCGGTGACGGCGCAAAACACACTTGGCGTGCAAGGCGTCTACCCGCTGTCGGCGGAAGCAGTCGCCGCCCAGATCGAATCGGTGGCCGCCGATTTAGGCGCGGATGCGGTGAAAACCGGCATGCTCTTTAGTGCCGAGATCATTCGTACGGTTGCTGAACAAGTGAAAAAACAGAAATGGGAGCGGCTGGTCGTCGACCCGGTGATGATCGCCAAAGGCGGCGCTCCGCTGTTGCAAGAAGAGGCGGTGGCCGCGCTGAAAGAAGAGCTGCTGCCGATGGCGCTTGTCATTACACCGAACATTCCAGAAGCGGAAGCGTTGACGGGCGTTGTCATCCGCACGATGGATGACCGCCGTGAAGCCGCGCGCCTCCTCCACCGGATGGGCGCCCGCTATGTCGTCGTGAAAGGCGGCCATGACGATGATGGCGAAGAAACCGTCGACTTGCTGTATAACGGCAGCGAATTTTCCTATTTTAAAAGCAAGCGAATTGACACGCGCCATACGCACGGAACCGGCTGTACGTTTGCCGCGGCGATCGCCGCTGAGCTGGCGAAAGGGCGGCATCCTGTCGACGCTGTCGCGACGGCGAAGGCGTTTGTGCAATCGGCGATTGCCCATCCGCTCGGCATCGGCCAAGGCCATGGGCCGACGAACCATTGGGCGTACCGCCAATACGGAGAGTGAGAACGATGGCGCGCATCGCGAGCGGTGAAATGAAGGAGCGGCTGGCTGTTTACTTCATTATGGGAAGCCAAAACAGCGAACGTCCGGCCGCCGATGTGCTGAAAGAAGCGCTTGACGGCGGTGTGACGTTGTTTCAATTCCGCGAAAAAGGGCCGGGCGCTTTAAAAGGGGCGGACAAAGAGGAGCTCGCCCGGCAGCTGCAGCACCTTTGCCGCGCTTATGGGGTACCGTTTATCGTCAACGATGACGTCGAGCTGGCTCTCGCCATTGATGCCGACGGCGTCCACGTCGGTCAAGACGATGAGGACGCGCGGCGCGTGCGGGAAAAAATCGGCGATAAAATTTTGGGCGTCTCAGCGCACAACGTCGAAGAAGCGATGGCGGCCGTTGAGGCGGGCGCCAATTACCTCGGCGTCGGCCCGATTTACCCGACCAGTTCGAAAGAGGATGCAAAGGAAGCGCAAGGACCGGATGTTCTCCGCCGCTTGCGCGAAGCCGGCATCACCATTCCAATCGTCGCCATTGGCGGCATTACGGCTGCGAACGCCAAAACCGTTGTGGAAGCCGGGGCGGATGGGGTATCCGTCATCAGCGCCATCGCTTCGGCTCCGTCGCCAAAGGCGGCGGCCGCCGCCTTAGCGGAAGCGGTGCGGGCAGCTCGCACGCGCTGAATGAAAAAGTCGGTTTCCACTTGTAGGCAAAGCGCCATAAATGAAAAAAGGTGTCCCGTTGATAGTTCGGGACACCTTCTTTTTTGACGGCTAGGTCGTTGTCTGCCGCCAGTTCGGCCATCGCCATTCCAACAGCGGCCGCACGAGCCGGACGACCGGCTTGCTTCCAAGGATGAGCATCATGGCAACCGACAGTGCAAGCAGAAGCGGATAGCCGTGCACATCCATAATAAAGTCTGGGAATGGCGTCTCGTGCAAATATTTTAAAATAAACCCGTGCAAGATATAGATGTAAAACGTGCGCGCCCCGAGCACGGAAAAGGAGAAGCGACGGCTCGGGATGAGCGACAGAAAGCCAAACATCATGAGCAGGCTCGCCCCATAAATGGCGAGGCGGCTCGCAATGCCGGCTGGTTCCGAGACGCCGAGCGTATCGTACGATTTCGAGCCGTACAGCCAATCTTGCGGCAAATCCGGAAACCCGAAATGGATGACGAAAAACATGCTAACAAGCACAAATAGCGAAACGAGGCGCACTGGGGCGGCAAACAAGCGCTCGATCGCCGACTTTTGAAAGAAAAATCCAAGCAAAAAGAACGGGAAAAACGTGAGCGTCCGCGACAAGCTCAGCCATTTTTCCGCTTCCATCATGCCGCTGGTCAAGCCGAGAAGAAGCGCCATCGGCAATGCGATCCGCTTTGGCAGCCGGCCGAACCATAACAGCAGCACGTTCCAGCTAAACAGGCTGAGCAAAAACCATAAACTCCAATGCGGGGTCAATAAGTCAAGTTCCAGCGACTGTTTGTCATACAGGAAGAAATAGTAGATCGAATACAGCAGCTGGAACAGAACGTACGGGATGAGCAATTTTTTCGTGATTTTTTGCAAGTAGCCGTGCTCATGGAATTTTTTGGCGAAATAGCCGGAAATGAAAATGAACGCTGGCATGTGGAAAAAGAAAATCCACGTATACAAGCTGTGCACCCATAAGACGCCGTCAATGTACGGGCGTAGAAAGTGGCCAAACACGACGAGGAGCATGAGCGCGCATTTCGCGTTGTCAAAATAATAGTCCCGCTCCTTCATAGTGTTTCCTCCTTTCTATACACACCAATTCGAATCATACTCCTTCTTTTTGAGGGAGTCAACGCAGGAAACGAAGCGATGGGATGGCCGCTGTCATCAGTTTGCCAAAGAAAGGGGATGATTCGGTGAAAAACGATCGGCGCGAAATGGACGATATGACGCAGTTGCTTGAAATCATCAACGCCAAAGGAGACGAAGGAGAGCTTCATGAGATCGTCTGCAGCGACGAGTTGTTTTGGAAAAGCTTGCGGGCGCAGGCGGAGGACAGTGCGAAAGGAGGGGAGTAGATGGAACTGTTGCGGGCGAAGCGAATGGCTGAAGCTGGGGAGATCGTTCCGGTGATGTATAAAGGGAAACAAGTGGTGATTCAGCACGTCGATGATGAGCGCGAAATGGCTCGCGTTTATTTCACCGATGAGCCGGAACACGAACAAGACGTACCGGTGCGACTGCTTGAGGAACAATGAGAGATGGGCAAATTGTCGCCGTTTTGTCAAGGGAAAGACGATGACACCGTCCGTTCTTCTATGGTATAATGATTCAAGAAACGACGCTTGAACATTGGAGTGACAAACATGAACATCGGCTTTGGAGAAATTGCGCTCATCGTCTTTTTCGCTTTGCTCATTTTCGGACCGAAAAAGCTGCCGGAGTTAGGACAAGCGGCCGGGAAAACGTTGCGCGAATTTAAGAATGCGACAAAAGGCATCATCGACGATGACGAGACGACAAAAGCGCAAAAATAAGAGGTTGGGCATAGAGGCCTGGCCTCTTATTTTTGTATTTCGTCCGTGACTAGCCATTTCCTCCGCGATGCGGCAAAAAAGAGACAAGCTCTGTCAAGGGGCGCCATATACATATATATGGAGGTATGTTGGCTCGTTGGGATAAGCCGTGGCGGAGGGGTTTCGTGATGATCAAAAAAATGGCGGCGGTGATTGTCGGCAGTCTGCTTCTTGGCGTTGGCATCAACGTCTTTTTCGTCCCTCACCATTTGCTTGATGGGGGGATGATCGGGCTCGGGCTGATCGCCAAATACGTGTGGCACGTTCAGGCTGGGTTGACGATGATCGTCTTAAGCGTTCCGCTTTATGCAGCCGCATGGTTTTACTACCGCCCGTTTTTTTACAACAGCTTGCACGGACTTTTATTTTCCTCATGGATGATTGACGTATTGTCCGTTTTGCGCGGCGTGGTGGTGTTGGATTCGCTTCCAAGCGCGGTCATCGGCGGGGTGCTGGTCGGCGCGGGCATCGGCTTGATGCTGCGCGAGGAGACGAGCACGGGCGGGACCGACCTGCTCGCCCAGTTTATCGCTAGATGGACGAACTGGAACGTCGGGATCATCATTTTTGTCATTGACGCCTGCATTATTTCAGCTGGGAGCATGATCATCGACTCAGTGCCGTTTGTCCACTCGCTTGTCGTTGTCACGGTCGTCGGGGCGGTGACGACGATGTTGACGCGCGAAAAAACGATGGGGGTATAGCTCGAATCCCCATCGTTTTTCGTTTCAGCAGATAGGCGCTCCTCTATGGGAATGCGGCACCGAAGGCGCCGTTTCCGGCTGTTTGCTGATTGATGCTGTGGGGGAGTTTTAACATCGTTCGCACAGGAGATGAGAATTTTGTCCGTTTGACCTTTCCCAGCGACGAGTTCCCCAATCATTGGCGGAAGGAGCATCGGTTATCGCTTAGCCAGCTCGAGCGCGCGGTAGACGTTAATCAGCCCATAGCCGTAATACGGATCTTTTCCTCTCTCTCCCAAATCGTCAGCGCTTTCGAGAATAATGTCGCGCACTTCATCGTTCGAAAGCCGCGGGTTGACGGAGCGGATCAAAGCGGCGAGTGCGGTGACGTGCGGCGCGGCCATCGACGTGCCGGAAAGGGCGGCGTACCGGTGGCCGGCAAACGTGCTGGCAATGTTCGTTCCAGGCGCGACGACATCCACATAGTCGCCGTAGTTGGAATAAAGTGCATAGGAAAGATCCGGATTGACAGCGCCAACACTGATCACTTCTGGATACGCGGCCGGAAAGCTCGGCTGTGATGTGCTGTCGTTGCCGGAAGCGGCGACAAGCACGACATCATGGGCGTCGGCGTAGCGGATCGCCTCTTCAAGCACCGAGGACGGTTGGTAGTTGCCAAGGCTTAAATTGATGACCTTTGCCCCGTGGTCGACCGCCCAGCGGATGCCTTTCGCCACGTCGATGCTCGTTCCATAGCCGTCCGCATTTAATGCTTTGACGGCCATGATCGGGTTGAACCATGTTATGCCGGCGACTCCTTCGTCGTTGTTCGGCTGTGAGGCGATAATGCCAGCGACATGGGTGCCATGGCCATTTTCGTCATTCGGAGAGCGGTCGTCGGCCAATACGTTGTATCCGGGACCAAGGCGGCGGATTAAATCGGGATGGGTCAAATCGACCCCGCTGTCAATGATGGCGACAGGCACGGTTTGTTTGCCGCGCGACAACGTCCAGCCGTCTTCAGTATGAATGGCCGGCAAGTTCCACTGGTAGCGGGCGTAAAACGAATCGTTCGGGATCAGCGCCGGCTTGTTCCACTCATTTTGCATGTAAATGTAGTGCGGTTCGCAATAATCAACCATCGGAAGGGATCGGAAATAGCGGCGCATCTCTTCGTACGTTTGCCCGCGCGAACGGAATACAAACACGTGGTCGACCTGCTTGATGAGCTGGCCGGCGATGGCTGCCTCCATTTGTTGAAGACGGCTTTCCGATGGCAATGCCCGAAAGCGGACGACGATCTCATTGGCGAAATAATGGCTTCGGTCACCGCGGCGATTATGGAGGATTTCCCGAATGCGCGGGTGCTTGTTCAACTGCTGTTTCAGCTGTTCGCCTGCGCTTAAGCTGTCTAAGGCGACAACGGTTGGATGGGTGGGTGCGACCTCGGCGTCAAACGGCTTCAGCCGTGGTGGAGCCGGGGTGTTTTCTTCTAGAGCCGGTCGCCCCAAGGCGGCTGCGGCAACGAGTAGAGCAACAACCGCGCTGGTCGCGGCCCATATTCGGTATCGGCGTTTCACGCTGTTCACCTCCTTGTTGTTAGGATGGGCGAATGGAGGGCAAATCATGAAAAATGGGATTCCACTTGCAGCGGGCGAATCCCATTTGTGCGTTCAGCGGCCGGCTGATTGCAACACTTGCTGCGCCGTTTGCATATCGACGCGCAGCTGCTCTTGGACGTTGGTCGGATGATAGTATCCTTTGTTGATTATGTATTGGCTAATTTGCTCGTGAAACGCAATCGCGTCATTTAACTTCCCTCCGAAAGAAGTCTCCTACTTCTAAACGTGAAGGTGCGCCAGCACCAGTGAAAGTGGGAGATGAATGTCGGTTGGCGTTAGCCAACGAATAGGATAGAATATGGCTAGAACGGACACCTTCGGAACGAAGGGAAGCGTAAAGGGTTCTTGTGTGTGGCTTACCGTTCGGCGAACACGCACAAGTCGCTTGAAGCCCCCACCTCCAAGCGAAGCGTAGGTGGTGGGTAGTTCACATGTTGCTTCAGCGTATTGCGCACTTCCGGGGTTGTTGCTTCGGCAATGGCCATTGCGCACGCTTTGATCGCACTTTTCGCCCCAATGAGATAGTCGGCGGCGATCATTTGATCATTGAATACGCCGGTCGGCGTCATCGTTGCCTGCATCGTTGTCCCTCCTCCGTTCGTTACGATAATAAGTTTTGCAAGTCGCGGATGTGCTGCTCTGTTTTTTGCATGTCTTGTTGAATGAGCGATTTCAGCTGCGGGTCGCTCGCCATTTGCTGCATGGCGGCACTTTTGGCGAGGCACGTGTTTTTGAACATGAGCAGTTCGTGCAGCTCGAGCGTTTCATGTGTTCCTGTCGCTTTCATCTCTTTCACCACCTTCCGTGACATAGTATGTGCTCGGCCGTCTCACGTATAGATAGGGAATTTTGGAAAAGATGGGCGATGATGTTCGGGCAGCTGGACCGCCCAACAAGAAGTGCTGCCTGCGCGCTCAAGTTTTGTCCAGAGCGGTGCGGACCAAACCGCCTGTCGTTCGCCTACGGCAATTCACCGGTCGACTATAAGGTGCTGAGCCTCATCGGCCTGGCGTGGAGCACTTCGTATTTGCACGATGGTGGCGTGGCGGTTGGGCCGAAGGTGAGTTCGGGCTTTCGAGCACCGTTCAAAAAGGCATCGCCCTTGATGCGCGCAACAGTCTGTGGGCGCTCATTGACCGGACGTAGCGCGAGCGCGTCATGGCCACGAATGCCGCGCCGATCCTGCTTTAAAGGCGGTGCATGTGACAGGAGAGGGGCATCGATATTGGATCGACCGGCAAGCCGGGTTTACGAAGGAAGAGCAAAAGGCCGTCTTAGACTATTTGTTGTCGCACACGTCGTGCTGATCGCTTTTGGGGATGTTTTCCTTGCAATGACGTTCCTCGGATTGTCCACACTAACGGACAAGGAGGGACAATCGATGAACGAAACGTGTTTCTATTGCCAATGCGAGTGCGACGACAACGTGCATTACGTCTCGTTCCATGCGAACGATGAAGAACGCGAGGAAGCGCTTTGTCCGGAATGCTACCAAGAATGGCTGCAGGGCATGAAAGGCTAAAAAAACCGCACCGGTTCGGTTACGGTGCGGTTTTTTCCGCGAGCGGAGGGGTGGTAACGACATCGGACAAGTCGCTCTCTTCGTCATAAGAACGATACACGGCTGCTTTGGTCCGCGGAGCATGAAGCGACAACGATAAAATGCGCTCGTTCCCGTTGCGGGCGACTTTTGTTTCCATCCTCAGCGCCGCATCCGCCAGTGTCAGCGAGTAAAAGCGGTACGTCAAACCGAGCCAAGTGCGCTCGGACCGGACGGTGTCCGGATGATGGCGGATCAGCTCCGCCAGCTCGGCAAACGAATGGTTTTCCCGCTGAAGCCATTCGCGAATGGCGGCTGCCGTCTGTTCCAGCAAATGTTTCCATGACGGTGTCATCGACATCATCCTTTTTTACATCCAGCATGCCCATTTTCGCCCTTTGTTATGCGGGCAGGCGGATGGAAAACGTCGTCTTGGCGGCATTGGATGAACAGCGGATGTCTCCGCCGTGGTCTTCAATCACTTTTTTGCAAATGTACAACCCGATGCCGGTTCCGAGTTTTTTCGTCGTAAAAAACGGCTCGAAAATCGTTTCCACAATGTCGGCCGGAATGGACGGACCGTTGTTGGCGATTTCGATGATGGTGCTTCCGTCTTGGCAACGGGCGGCGATGTTGATCCGCCGCGGTTTTTCCCTCTCTTTCAACGCTTCGATCGAGTTGAGCAAAATATTTACCAGCACCTGGCGCAGCTGATCTTTATAGGCAAATATATGTATGGATTCATCGATCGCCACCGAAAGGTCGACATCGCTGTCGACGATCGTGGCGTATAAAAACTCGATAATTTCCTCCAACAGCTGGCAAAGCGAAAACGTTTCCTTTTCGCTTTCAACAATTTCTTTGCGTGAGGCATGCAAAAATTGCGAAATGCGAAATTTCAGCTGCTGCAACTCATGGTCGATAATGTCTAAATAAGGAAGATGCGGATGCTCAAACTTCAATAATTGAATAAAACCAATAATAGCCGTAAGCGGATTGCGAAACTCATGGACAAAACTCGATGACATTTGTCCGAGCAGCGTCAGCTGGTCTTGATGCGATCTGGCAATGAGCGCATTTTTCTCATGCAGCTCCTTTTCTTTTAACTCATTGTATTTGGTGACCGCATGAAACAAAAACTGGTCAAACAACTCGTTCATATGGTCAATGAGCGGGGCGAGCTCATCGACGGACAGCGGTGCGGCCAACGCATGGTTGATGATCAGGCGCCGTCCCAAGTTTACGTTGTAAACAAGGGCGCCGATGCCGGCGTTCATCTCCGCCCGTTCTTTGGCGATTTTGTTCGCCAGCCGTTCAACCATCTCGCCGGGCCGCGACTGCAGCAGCGCCTCTTTGACCAAGGTGAACACCGCCAAGCCGTTTTGTTCGACACAGTCGATATATTTGTCATCGTCGGCAATTTTCATTTGCTGCCGCCAATAGGCGAGGAAGTCCGGCAAATGGGTTTCCAAATGGGTGACAAGCTGCTGTGCGGCAGATGCCAACAAAGCCACCTCGCTTTCTGTCGTTTATTTTTATTATAATTGGGAACATCGAACTAGAACAGAGGGAAAATGGCTGCATATCCGAGAAAACTAGTTTCCTTCCGCGAAAAAGGCGGGTGGTTTGAACAAAAACGGAAAAATCATTTATAATGAATGGGACGAACAAATATTTTGCAAAAGGTTGGGGACGATCGTGAAATTGTATGACTCGATTTTAGATTTGATCGGTGGCACGCCGATCGTGAAGCTCAACCGTCTCCCGGATCGGGAGGGAGCGGACGTATATATAAAACTCGAATCGTTCAACCCAGGCGGCAGCGTCAAAGATCGGCCGGCTTGGGAAATGATCCGCCGGGCAGAGGCGGAAGGGAAAATTACGCCTGGAAAAAGCACGATCATCGAACCGACGTCCGGCAACACCGGCATCGGGTTGGCCATGGTGTGCGCCGCCCGCGGGTATCGCTGCATCATCACGATGCCCGACAATGCGACGGTGGAGCGGGTGAAAATTTTAAAGGCGTACGGAGCCGAAGTTTATTTGACGCCGGCGGAGAAGCGGATGCAAGGGGCAATTGATGAAGCGAACCGGCTGGCTGGCGAAATCCCTGACAGCTTCATTCCGATGCAGTTTGAAAATTCGGCCAATCCGGATGCGCATCGCCATACAACGGCGGTGGAAATTTACGAGGCGTTTGATGGGCGGCTCGATGCGTTCGTGCTCACCGCCGGCACCGGCGGGACGGTGACGGGAACAGGGGAGGAACTGAAAAAGCGCATCCCAAATTTGCGCATTTACGTCGTTGAACCGTACGGTTCGCCGGTGTTGTCGGGCGGGAAGCCGGGGCCGCACAAAATTCCCGGCACGGGTCCGGGGTTTATCCCGAAAATTTTAAACCGCTCGATTTACGATGACATTTTTTTGATCAAAGATGAGGATGCCCAGCAAATGGCGCGCCAACTGGCGGCCAAGGAAGGCATTTTGGTCGGCGCCTCAGCGGCGGCGAGCGCTTATTACGCCATCAAAGTGGCAAAACAGCTCCCGAAAGGCGCACGCGTCCTTTGCATGGCGCCCGATTCCGGCGAGCGGTATTTGTCATCCGATTTATTCGCCGATTAAGCGGACGTCGATCGACGAAAAAAGCGAGGATTTCTTGCCTTTCATTGGGAAGTGAAGCATTCCTCTCTGCAAAACAAAGAGGAATGCTTTTGTTTGATCGTTTGCCGGTGTGGAGAACAAAAAAACCGACCGGTCGTTCTTGATGAAGGATAACAATCGGCTTTCTTTCTGGTTCCTTGGCGCATGCGTTGAGCGCCTCAGCGGGGAGTGCGGTGAATCGTTGCTGTTCTTTTGGCAGATCGAACGAGCGCAGCGCTGCGTCATGGTCGGAATGATAAAAACAGTGACGGATTTCATGAACCATTTCGAATTCCTCCATTTTTGATAAATCAGACAATATGATACCAATAACCCTTTTTGTTTTTTCATATTTTTCCTCTTGTTGGCACGGTCTCATCGCTGTGTGTTGACTATAGATTGACGATGGACGGCTGAAGGCTTTCGCTATGTGCATGAGGGAGAGCACAGAGAATGGTTGATTCGGTGAAAGTCGTTGTGAAAGGAAGAGAGAAGGTGTTCGCTTGGCCTCGAAAAGACAAGAGAAGTGGAACAACATGGCGCGCATCGCGTTGACGCTGGTGATTGGGGCGCTCGGCGGCTTTATTTTCGCCTTGTTCCGCATTCCACTCCATTGGATGCTCGGCCCAGCCGCCGCGTTGCTTTTGGTCGGCCGTTTTTGGAAGGGAGCGTTGTATTGGCCGGTCGGCATTCGCAACGCTGCGCTTATTCCGATCGGCTATACGCTAGGGGCATCGATGACGGCAGGAACGCTTGTGGAGATGGGCCGGCAATTGCCGGTGATGTTGCTGGCGACGGTGTTGATTTTGCTGTTTAGCTTCCTTGTTTCTTGCCTTGTCGCGAGATGGACAAAGATTCCGCTCCGTTCAGTCGTCACCGGCAGCATCCCCGGCGGATTGTCGCAAATGCTTGTGTTGGGCGAAGAGCTCGACGGTGTCGATGCCACGATTGTCACGTTTTTTCAAGTCATGCGCCTGATGGGCGTTGTATTTCTCGTTCCCCTCATCGCCTTAAGCCCGTTCTTTTCCGGCGGCGCTGAGGCAGGGACGGGCGCAGAAAGCGGACAAGAGGCGCATTGGAGCGTTGGTCTTGTTTGGCTGTATGTGATCGTCACAGTCGCCGGCGCGATCATCGGAAGACGCATCAAACTGCCGACTGCCTATTTGCTCGGCCCGATCATCGGAACAGCGGCTCTGGTCATGGCCGGGGTGCCGGCGCCGCCTTTGCCTGCTCCTTTGTTGGATATCGCGCAAATCGCGATGGGGGCTTACCTAGGCGTCATGCTGAAACCGGCCCGCATCGCGGAAAAAGGAAGAGCGGTGCTGGCCGCGATGGCCACCGGCCTTGCGCTCATTTTGTTTTCCATGGCTTCCGCATTTGTCTTAACGGTTTTGCATGGCGTGCCGTATTTGACAGCGTTCATCGCTTTGGCGCCGGGGGGTATGGATCAAATGGGGATTTTGGCGCGGGAAGCGCATGCCGATCTTGCTGTTGTGACAAGTTATCAAATGTTCCGCATTTTTTTCATTTTGCTTGTCGTTCCGCCGGTGCTGAAAAAATGGTTTGCCGCCCGCTGGTTTCGATCGATTGAACGATGGGTCATGCCGTCTGCGTCAATCCAAAAGAAAGGGCTGTGACAAGAAACAAATATATGCTAAACTAGAAAGAAAAAGGAGGGGGTTGCCATGAACCATTCGACCGTTTATCGTCCGCACAGCCCGGTGGCGAAGTTGGCGGTTTCCTTTTTAGCGGCGCTGGCCGTCGCGACGGCGGGGCTGTATGCCGGGCAATGGGTGCCGGCTGGCCTGTATTTGCCCCTTTACGGGCTTGAACTTGTGCTGCTGTTGGTCATGATGTTCGCCCGCGTGAAAAAAGCTGTCGGCTATCCGCTTATGTTTGCGTTTATGTTTGTCTCGGGGGCGACGCTCTATCCGCTCATCGGCTATTACTTGTCCGTCATCGGCGCGGCGGCGGTGTTCAAAGCGTTTGCGCTGGCCGTTGTATCGTTTTCCGGCGTTGCCATTTACGCAGCGAGAACGAAAGAAGATTTTTCGTTCCTCGGCGGGTTTTTGATGCTGGGCGCGTTTGCGCTCCTTGGCTTGCTGATCATCCAATGGTTCATCCCATTCTCAAGCGTAGGGCAAATGGGCATCGCCGCTTTGGGGATTCTGATTTTCCTTGGCTTTACGATTTACGACATCAACCGTTTGGCCCGCTATGGCTTTACGGAAGCGGACATCCCGATGATTGTGGTCAATATTTACCTTGATTTCATCAACTTGTTTGTCTACATTTTGCGTTTTTTCGCCAGCGATGAGGATTGAGTGCCAAAAAGGGCTGCCAAAAGGAGCAGCCCTTTTTCTATGACGATGGCACAGATCAAAGCGGCAAGTCGAAATGGTGCGGCTGTTTTTTTACGGCATTAAAGGTGAAACGCGGTGAGGCAGGAATCGGCAAATGGTGGGGCGAATAAAAGAAAGAAATGGAGAAGAAAGGGGCCTCATGATGAAGTTTGCCGTCAATGTTTCGACGATTTTCACGGAAGCGCCGTTTCTTGCCCGGTTTGCCAAGGCGAAGCAGCACGGGTTTTCGCACGTTGAATGCCAGTTTCCGTACTCGGTGGCTCCTGAGGCGATTGCTGATGAACTCGAGCAGCTTGAGCTGTCGCTTGTTTTGCTGAATTTGCCCGCTGGCGATTGGGAAAAGGGGGAGCGCGGGCTCGCCATTTTTTCTGACCGTCATGATGAATTCCGGCGTGCACTGGAGGAAGGAGTGCGTTATGCGCTCGCGCTCGGTGTACCGAATCTTCATTGCATGGCCGGAGTGTTGCCAAGGGACTTGCCGCGCGAGCGGGCGAAGGAGACGTATATGCGCCGCATTGACGAAGCGGCTGCAACGCTTGCTGTTCATGGTTTGACGCTGACGATTGAACCGATCAATCCGTTCGATATGCCCGGCTACTTTTTAACCGATATTGAGGAAGCGGCGGCGATCATCCGCGATCTCGGCCGGACGAATGTGAAATTGCAATATGACGTCTATCATATGGCTCGGCTCGGACGCAATGTGACAGCGATGTTTGCCGACTACGCACCGCTCATCGCGCATGTGCAATTCGCTGATGCCCCCGGGCGGCATGAGCCGGGGACGGGAGAGCTTCCGTATCGCGAGATTTTCGCATTTTTGCAAGAGCACGGCTACAATGGAGCGATTGGACTTGAGTACATTCCATCAGGGAAAAGCAGCGAAAGTTTTGTCTGGTATGAGGAATACCGCGGAATGAAAGGGGGAGGCGGACGATGACACGCGTCGGCTTTATCGGATTGGGCGTGATGGGCTCGCGCATGGCTAGACGGCTGCTTGAAGCGGGATTCAATGTCACGGTGTACAACCGTACGACAGAAAAAGCGGTTCCGCTTGTCAACCTTGGCGCCCGACAGGCGGCGACAGTGGCAGAGCTGGCTGGCGAGGCGGATATCATTTGCACGTGCTTATCGATGCCGGATGATGTCATCGAGGTGTATACAGGTGAAGGCGGCGTCCTTAGCGCGGCCCATCCGGGGACGATTTGCCTTGATTTTACAACCGTCGGTCCGAAAACAAGCCGGTTTGTCGCTCGGCGCGCCGATGAGCACGGCGTCGCCTATTTGGACGCGCCGGTAAGCGGCGGGCCGGAAGGGGCGGAGCAAGGGGCGCTGACGATCATGGTCGGCGGGGCGAAAGAAGCATGGGAGCGGGTGCGTCCGTTGCTTCGGGTGTTAGGAAAAACGGTTGAATATTTAGGAGAAAGCGGCGCCGGCAGCGCGGCAAAAGCGATCAACCAGTACTTGGTCGCCGTCCATTCGGTCGCCGCGGCGGAAGCGATGGTCGCTGGCGTCGCTTATGGGCTTCATGCCGGGAAGCTGTATCGGCTGTTAAAAGAAAGCTATGGAGACAGCCGGATGTTGCGCCGCCATATGGAGCAGTTCGTGTTGCCGCGTCGATTCACTCCTGGCGGGGCGGTCAAGTATGTACATAAAGATGTGCGCTTGGCGAACGAGTTGATGGATGAAATCGGCCTTGGCCGCCGACTCGGCATTCAAGCAGAAGAAGCGTTTGCCGCAGCGATCGCCGCAGGCCTTGCCGACTTGGATATGGCCGCGGTCATTCAGCCGCTCGAGCAGCGGGTCGGAGTGGTGGTGGAAGAGACGGAATGAACAAAATGATCCCTAAATTCAAAAAATTCATTGAAAAAATGGATGAGCGATGGTTTAATAGAAGTAGCAGGAGGGCTGGCCCCAAAGGTTGTTTTGGGCTAAATCACTTGTATATATGACGGTGATCGGAAAAGGTGTCCCGATTCTTTTGGGACACCCTCCGCCTGATAAAGAAAACGGTTCGAGCGGCTCGCTTTTTTTTACTGATAAAAAGAAACGATGTTTCTTATTACGAAACGGAGGAGGGCGCTCATGCTTTCATTGACATGGATTGAGGAGCTGCAGGCGTTTTTGCATCCAGAACAGATCAAACGGAATGAATCGTTCCACCCCCTCGGCAATGATGGGGCGGTGGCCGTCTATCCGCGAACAGAGGAAGAAATCGCTGCGGTGCTCCGCTATGCCGACCGCCATGGCAAAAAAGTCGTCATCGCTGGACGCGGCACAAAACGGGGGTTTGGCGGGCAGCGGGAACAGGCGGACATCTTGCTGTCGTTGGAACACTATGCCGGCATTGTCGAACATGCGGCCGCCGATATGACGGTCACTGTCAAAGCCGGAACGGTGTTTGGTGATTTGCAGCGCGCGCTCGCTCCGCATCGGCAAAAGGTCGCCTTGGACCCGTTTTGGCCGGAGGAAGCGACGATCGGAGGGGTCATTGCCGCGAACGATAGCGGTCCGAAGCGGCTCGGCTATGGGGCAGCGCGCGATTCGGTCATCGGGTTGCGCGTCGTCTATCCGAACGGGACCGTCATTCGTTCCGGAGGCAAAGTGGTAAAAAATGTCGCCGGCTACGATATGAATAAGTTGTTCATTGGGGCGATGGGGACGCTCGGGGTGCTGAGCGAGATTACGCTCAAGCTTCGACCGCTCGCGAAATATGAAAGCGTTGTGTTGCTGTCGTTCCCAAGCGGCGATCTTCATGACATTCGCTCGTTTGCCGTTTCGTTCCTTGATACAATGATGGAGCCGATTTGTTTTGAACTGCTCAACCCGGCGCTTTCCGAGCGGCTGACGGGACGGCCGGTTTATACGCTTGTGATCGGGTTTGAAGATGTGGAAAACGCCGTCCATTACCAAGAGCATTGGGTTGAACGACTGCGGCCGAAAGCGGTGGAAATGTCCATTTTAGCCGGCGAAGAGACGGCGGCGTTTTGGCGGACGTTTTACACGATGGCACCGAACGGGCGTCTGGAGCAGGCGGAAAACGGTGTTGAAGCGGCAGTGAAAATCGGGGTTGTCAACTTGGATGTACTCTCCATCTTGCGTGAAAGCGTTTTAATCGCTGACCGTTGCCATGTCCGCATCGAGGCGCACGGCGGATTGGGCCACGGGCTTTGTCAGGCGTATATGCACGGCGGCGAAGAGGGAGTGTTGACCGCAATCGAGGAGCTGCGCCAAACGGCGGTTCGCCTTGGCGGCTACGCGATTGTGAAACATTTGCCGCTTTCGCTGCGCCAGCGCGTCGACGTCTGGGGCGGAAAGCCGTCGTACTTTTTCTTGCTCGAAGGCATTAAGCGGAAAATCGATCCGAACAAAACGGTCAACGATCAACGCTTTATTGGGGGGATTTAATGATGAGCACGATGACCAATGAACGGGCGGACAGCCCGGCGTGTGCGACCGCGAGTCTTGGCAACTATCGTTTTCACGATTTGCCGGACCCGAGCAAGTGGGCTGATTGCGTTCATTGCGGCATGTGTTTAGAATCATGCCCGACGTACGAACAGACGGGTGAAGAACAGCACTCTCCGCGCGGCCGCGTTCATTTGATGAAGTCGGTCGGCGAAGGGAAGCTTGAGTTGACGCCTGATTTGCTCGATCCGATTTTTACGTGCTTGGATTGCCGTGCATGCACGACGGCTTGCCCGGCCGATGTCGATGTCGGTGGGCTCATTGAACAAGTGCGCGGCCAGCTCCGCCAGGCGGTTCCGCTCACCGGTTGGAAGGCGCTTGTCAGCGACGTTTTCTTAAAAGGCATTTTTCCGCATCCGTCGCGCCTCGATTGGCTCGGCCGCCTGCTGAAATGGTACCAAAAAAGCGGCTTGCAGACGGTGGCGCGCAAAACCGGACTGCTGCGTGTCATGCCCGATCACTTGGCTGAGATGGAGGCGATTTTGCCAGCGGTCGGTACGCCGGTTCGGAGAAAGTATAAACATCAGCCGCTCATTAAGGCGAAGGGGGAAACAAAGCGAACCGTCGCGATTTTGACCGGATGCGTCATGGATGTTATGTTTAGTGATATTAACGAAGCGACGATCCGTGTATTGACCCATAACGGCAACGATGTCGTCATCGTCCCGAACCAGACGTGCTGCGGGGCGCTTCACGTTCACGCCGGCGACCGCGAAACCGGCCGGAAGCTCGCCAAGCAAAATATTGAGGCGTTTCAACATGTCGACCATGTCATCGTTAACGCCGCCGGCTGCGGCTGCATGTTGAAAGAATATCCGGAACTGTTCCGCCATGACCCGGAATGGCATGAAAAGGCGGAGCAATTTGCCGCCAAAGTTGAGGATGTGTCCAAATTTTTGCATGACACGGGCTTCAAACCACCGAAAGCGGAATTGAACGTGCGCCTCACCTACCATGATGCGTGCCATTTGGCCCATGGCCAGGGCATCCGCCAAGAGCCGCGCGCTTTGATTGAAAGCATTCCGGGGGTGGAAATGGTCGCCATGCCAAACGCCGATCGTTGCTGCGGCAGCGCCGGCATTTACAACCTCACCCATCCGGAGATGGCACAAGCGGTGCTTGAGAGCAAAATGCAACACGTGCCGCAAGAGGTGGAGCTGATCTCGATGGGCAATCCAGGTTGCATGCTGCAAATGGCGCTTGGCGTCATGAAACATGGACGAAACCAAAAAATCGTCCATACGGTGCAGCTGCTCGATTGGGCGTACCAAAAAGAAGAAGGGAAGGACGTGCGCATATGAGAAAACGGCCGATTGCAACGAACGACCCGCACATCCAAGCGCTCGCCCGCATCGTTGGGGAACAGGCGATTTTATACCGGAAAGAAGATTTAATGGCGTATGACTGCGACGGCTTCACCGTCCACCGCCATTTGCCAAGGGCGGTTGTATTTCCAAACAGCACGGAGCAAGTGGCGGCGGTCGTCAAATACTGCCATGAGCATGATCTTCCGTTTCTCGCCCGCGGCGCCGGCACGGGGTTAAGCGGCGGGGCGATTCCGCTAAACGGCGAAGTCGTCATCAGCCTAACGCGGATGAAGCGGCTGTTGCACGTCGATCTCGAAAACCGGCGCGCCGTCGTCGAGCCGGGGTTTGTCAACTTGAAGTTGACGAACTCGGTCGCCCACCGCGGCTATTACTATGCGCCCGACCCGTCAAGCCAATATTGCTGCACGATCGGCGGCAACGTCGCTGAAAACGCTGGCGGCGCCCACTGCTTAAAATACGGAGTGACGACGAACCATATTTTAGGGCTTGAAGTCGTCTTGCCGAACGGCGAAGTGATTGAAATCGGCGGAAACGGCGTTCCCGATCCGCCAGGCTACGATTTGCTCGGGCTGCTGACCGGGTCGGAAGGGACGCTTGGCATCGTGACAAAAATCACCGTCCGTTTGTTGAAAAATCCCGAGGCCAAACAGACGGTGCTCGCCTATTTTGACGAAGTGGAAGATGCGAGCCAGACCGTTTCCGACATCATTTCCGCTGGAATCGTGCCGGCGGCGCTCGAGATGATGGACCAAACGGCCATCGAGGCGGTCGAAGCGGCCGCGTTTCCGGTCGGGCATCCGAAAGACATCGCCGCGCTGTTGCTCATTGAAGTGGATGGCATTTCCGCCGGGATCGACGAACAAATCAACGATATTTTAACGATTTGCCGCCGCCATCATGTGCGCGAAGTGAAAGTCGCCCAGTCAGAGGAAGAACGGGCCCGCTGGTGGGCGAACCGGAAAACCGGCTTTGGCGCCATGGGGGCGATTTCGCCTGACTATTTAGTGCAAGATGGCGTCATTCCGCGCAGCCGTCTGCCGGAAGTGCTGCGGGAAATCGCCGATATCAGCCGCAAGTATGGACTGAGAATCGCAAACATTTTCCACGCCGGCGACGGCAATTTGCACCCGCTTGTGCTGTTTGATGCGAGCAAGCCTGGGGAGACGGAGCGGGCGCTTGCCGCCGGAAGCGAATGCCTCAAGGCGTGCGCGGCGGTCGGCGGATCAATTACAGGGGAACATGGCGTTGGCATTGAGAAAAAAGAAGAGATGCGCTTCATTTTCACTGATGAGGAAATTTTGGCGCAAACGGCAATCCGCGACGTGTTTAACCCGAAAAACTTGCTCAACGCCGGCAAGCTGTTCCCGACGCCGGGGCGTTGTGTAGAGACAAAGACGCCGTCGACAGTGAAATGAAAATTTTTTGAAAACGATTGCCAGTCATTTCGTTTCATGGTATCATCTTTTTAGAGAAATTGAGAAACGATGTTTCGTAATAAGAAACAAGAGAGGGGAAGAGAATAATGGGCGAATACGTACAAAAAGGGAACATCCAAGTCGCCAAAGTGTTGTACGACTTTGTCAACGAGGAGCTTCTGCCGAACAGCGGGTTGGATCAAGACAAGTTTTGGAGCGATTTCGGCGCGCTCATTTCCGACTTGACGCCGCGCAACAAAGAATTGCTCGCCCGCCGCGACGAAATTCAAGAAAAATTGAATGAGTGGCATAAAGCGCATCGCGGCCGCTTTGATTTTAACGAATATAAAGCATTTTTGACAGACATCGGCTATTTGGAGCCGGAAGTCGAGGACTTTGAGATTACGACCGACAATGTCGATGATGAAATTGCCGTGCAAGCCGGGCCGCAGCTCGTCGTTCCGTTGACGAACGCCCGCTATGCATTAAACGCTGCCAACGCCCGTTGGGGCAGCCTGTACGACGCGCTGTACGGCACCGATGCCATCAGCGAAGAAGACGGCGCCGAGCGCGGTTCGTCGTACAACCCGGTGCGCGGGGCGAAAGTCATCGCCTACGGGCGGCAGTTTTTAGATGAAGCGGTGCCGCTGGCGCAATATTCCCATAAAGACGCTGTCCAGTACGCCATTGTTGATGGCCAGCTTGTCGTGACGACAGAAGGCGGGGCGACGACGGGGCTGAAAGAGCCGGAAAAATTCGTCGGCTTCCAAGGCGACCCGCAACATCCGACAGCGGTGTTGCTGAAGAACAATGGCCTTCACATTGAAATTCAAATCGACCGCGAGCATGCGGTCGGAAAAACGGATCAAGCCGGGGTCAAAGACATTGTCCTAGAAGCGGCCGTGACAACGATCATGGACGGTGAAGATTCGGTGGCGGCCGTTGACGCCGAAGACAAAGTGCTCGTTTACCGCAACTTGTTTGGTCTCGTTAAAGGCGATTTGACAGCGACATTTGAGAAAAACGGCAAAATCATGACGCGCTCCCTGAACCCGGATCGCGTATACAAAACGCCGGATGGCGGGGAGCTCGTGCTGCCGGGCCGTTCGCTCATGTTCGTGCGCAACGTCGGGCACTTAATGACGAACAACGCGATCTTGCATGCGAATGGCGAGGAAGTGCATGAAGGGATCATGGACGCCGTCATTACAAGCTTGATTATGAAACATTCGCTCATCGGCAATACACGCTACTTGAATTCGCGCAAAGGTTCCATCTACATCGTCAAGCCGAAAATGCACGGATCGGCGGAAGTGGCGTTTGCCAACGAGCTGTTTGACCGTGTCGAAGATATGCTCGGCCTTGAGCGGAATACGATTAAAATCGGCGTGATGGACGAGGAGCGCCGCACGTCGCTCAACTTGAAAAACTGCATCTACCAAGTGCGCGACCGCATCATTTTTATCAACACCGGCTTCCTCGATCGGACCGGAGACGAAATTCATACGTCGATGGAAGCGGGGCCGATGCTGCGCAAAAACGAGATGAAATCATCGACTTGGCTGCAGGCGTATGAAAAATCGAACGTCGCCGTTGGGCTTGCCGCCGGCTTCCGCGGCCGGGCGCAAATCGGCAAAGGAATGTGGGCGATGCCGGATTTGATGGCAGAAATGCTGAAGCAAAAAGGAGCGCAGCTCAAAGCAGGCGCCAATACGGCATGGGTGCCGTCGCCGACGGCGGCTACGCTCCATGCGCTTCATTACCATCAAGTGAACGTCTCCGCTGTGCAAAGCGAACTGGCGAACGATCGGAACGATTATCGCGACGACATGTTGCAAATCCCGGTCGTTGACCATCCGCAATGGACAGCGGAAGAGATTCAAGAAGAGCTCGACAACAACTGCCAAAGCATTTTAGGCTATGTCGTCCGCTGGATCGACCAAGGGATCGGCTGCTCGAAAGTGCCGGACATTCACAACGTCGGACTGATGGAAGACCGGGCGACGCTTCGCATCTCGAGCCAAATTCTCGCCAACTGGCTCCATCATGGCATTTGCACGAAAGAGCAAGTGCTTGAGACGCTCAAGCGGATGGCGAAAGTCGTCGACGAACAAAACGTCGGCGATCCGAACTATCGTCCGATGGCGCTGAATTACGATGATTCGGTGGCGTTCCAAGCGGCGTGCGATCTCATTTTCCGCGGCTATGAACAGCCAAACGGCTATACCGAGCCGATTTTGCACCGCCGCCGTCAAGAAGCAAAAGCGAAATTTGCCGCCATTCAGCAATAAACGCCAAAAGTTGTATAAGGAACAAGGGATGGATGACCTTGTTCCTTCCTATCTATTTTGATCAGAAAATTAAGAAAATAAATAGAGAAAGGAGGCAGCTCCTAGTTACTATTGGCCGGTTGTCAAACGCAAAGCAGCACAAAAGGCGGTACAAGGGGATGGGGAAGGCTAGTAGCTAGGGATCAGTGATGGAACATTTGCGAGAACGAGCGTTGCTTGTCCATCGGCAGGCAAGAGGAAAGCTGTCAGTTGAAGTGAAAGTGCCGGTCGTGAATGCCAATGATTTAAGTCTCATTTATTCGCCGGGAGTGGCTGAACCGTGCAAAGAAATTTACGTCGACCAAGACGAAATGTACAACTATACAGTGAAGGGAAATTTTGTCGCCGTCGTCTCGAATGGCACGGCGGTGCTTGGGCTTGGCAACATTGGCGCGCGGGCGGCGCTTCCGGTCATGGAAGGGAAAGCCGCCTTGTTCAAAGCGTTCGCCGGGATCGATGCCGTGCCGCTTTGCCTCGATACGGAAGATCCGGAACAAATCATTCAAACGGTCAAGTTGCTGGAACCGGCGTTTGGGGGCATCAATTTGGAAGATATCGCCGCCCCCGCCTGCTTTGTCATTGAAGAGCGTCTTCGCCAAGAGATGGCGATCCCGGTGTTTCATGATGATCAGCATGGCACGGCGATTGTCGTGGCCGCTGGGCTGACGAACGCCTTGAAAGTGGTTGGCAAACAGCTTGCCGATTGCCGGGTTGTCATCAACGGCGCCGGCGCTGCCGGGGTGGCGATCGCCAAATTGCTGCTGTCGATCGGAGTCGGCGAACTGATCGTTTGCGACACAAAAGGAGCGATTTATGAAGGGCGCTCGCATGGGATGAACGCTATCAAGGAAGAAATCGCCCGGCAAACGAATCACCGCCGTATCTCCGGGACGCTTGCGGACGTCATTCAAGGCGCGGATGTGTTTATCGGTGTCTCGGTTGCTGGGGCGTTGACGCCGGCGATGGTTCGGACGATGAACCGCGGGGCGGTCGTATTCGCCTTGGCCAATCCGGTGCCTGAGATCATGCCGGATGAGGCAAAAGCCGCCGGCGCCGCCGTGGTCGCGACCGGCCGGTCGGATTTGCCGAACCAAGTGAACAACGTGTTGGCGTTCCCTGGCATTTTCCGCGGCGCGCTCGATGTGCGGGCGACGCAAATTAATGAGGCGATGAAAATTGCCGCTGCCGAAGCCATCGCCGGGCTCATCCAGCCGGAAGAGCTGACGGAAGAGTATGTCATCCCGAACCCGTTTGACCGGCGCGTCGTCGAGGCCGTCGCTTCCGCCGTCGCCCGTGCCGCCATGGAGACCGGGGTGGCTCGAGTCAAGGAAAAAGTTGAGGAACAAAATCGTGTCAGAGAGGGGTAGCCATCGATGAAATTTGCCCGTTTTTTCGCTGATGGCGCGATTCGCGCCGGTGTGGTGAACGGTGAAGTGATCCGCGAAATCGAAGGAAATATGTTCACCGCTTGGGATTATACGGGAAACGTATTTCGCTATGATCGCGTTTCGCTCGTGGCGCCGCTTGCGCCGCGCCATGTGATCGGCATTGGCGCCAACTATGTGGCCTCCAGTGAACAGCTGCCGGTGGAACTGCCAGATATTCCTGTCTTTTTCTTTAAACCATCCTCGTCGGTCGTCGGGCCGGAAGCGGAGGTGGTCATTCCGAGCGGGGTTGGTGAAGTGAAATTTGAATCCGAGCTGGCGGTTGTGATCGGCAAAGAGGCAAAACAGGTGAGCGAAGAAGACGTGTGGTCGTATATTTTCGGCTATACGGTCGCCAACGATGTCACCGCGCCGCAGTTTTTCCACCCGGACGGCCATTGGACGATCGGAAAATCGTTCGATACGTTTACACCGCTCGGCCCGGTCATTGAAACAGAGCTCGATCCTCGGGCTGTATCGGTGAAAGCGCGGGTCAATGGTGAAGAAAAGCAGAACAGCTCGACCAAGCTGATGATCATTTCCATCAGCAAAATGATTTCGTATTTGTCTCATGTCATGACGCTGCAACCGGGCGACGTCATTTTGACGGGAAGCCCGGTCGGCGCCGAGCTTGTCGGCCCGGGGACGGTCATTGAATGCGATGTGGACGGCATCGGCACGCTCCGCAATACGTTCGTCGCCGCCAAAGCGCCAGCCGTTTCCATCCGACGTTCATAACGAACCTGCGGCATCTCTGGGCCAAACAAGGCATCAGGCGCGTCCTGACGGTGAATACGTTCCGTCCGTTAAGGCGGCGCTCGCTGCCATGCGCGCCTGCGCTGCTCTCCCGCCTGCAAAAGCCCGGCTGTTCGTGTATAATGGCGAGCGGAGAGAACAAATCGAGGTGAATGCGATGGAACGAGAAAACACGGTCAAATCGGTCCGCCGGGCGCTGCAAATTATCGAAATCGTCAGCACGAAAAAGGACGGGCTGGGCGTGACGGAAATCGCGAAACAAATGGACATCAACAAAAGTTCGGTGTACCGCATTTTAACGACGCTTGCCCAATACGGCTATATCGAACAACATCCGGAAACGGAGCGGTATAAGCTCGGCTACAAGTTTTTAGAGCTCAGCTCAAGGCTGCTTGATTCGATCGATTTGCGCCAAGAGGCGAAGCCATATTTGCGCGTGCTCGAAAAAGAAACGAACGAGGTCATCCACCTCGTCGTCTATGATCAAGGGGAAGTCATTTATATTGAAAAATTGGAAGGAACGGAGACGCTGCGCATGCACTCCAAAGTCGGCAAGCGGGCTCCGATGCATTGCACGGCGGTCGGCAAGGCCATTTTAGCCCATTTGCCGCCCGCGGTGGCTGCAGAGATCATCGATCGGAAAGGACTGCCGAAGCATACCGATTGGACAATCACCGACCGCGAGGCATTTTTCCGCGAACTTGAGACCGTCCGGCAAAACGGGTATGCGCTTGACTTGGAAGAAAACGAGTACGGTATCCGATGTGTTGCCGTTCCGATTTTTGACTATACCGGCGGCGTCGTCGCGGCGATCAGCGTTTCCGGCCCGACGATCCGCATGACGGACGACCGCATCACATCGCTCACTGTGCGCATGCGGCAGATCGGCAAAGAACTGTCGGCAAGGCTCGGCTATCGTGGAGCCCATTCCGTCCAGCTGTAGCGGCTGGACGTTTTTTTGTGCCAAGAAGAATGACCCATGTGGATGCCGCCTTGGCGGGGAAGATGAGAGGAAGGCATCCTTTTTCCAAAACTGTTCAGATACAATCGAACGTTCTGTCGTTCGGCCGGCTCCGATATATCGGTTGTCTGCCAGTTTGAAACGAGACAGGACTGCCTCTGGGTGGGCGTTTTTTGTAGTGCAAACAAACGGAATGCATGTAAAATAGAAACGAGGTGATATGCGACGTGAGAAAACAGACGCTTTCGGAATGGATCGAACAGCTTCGCCAAGATCCGAATGTCGTGTATTGGCATGAAATCGAACCGAAAGAAGCGAATTTCGTTCCGTTTCCAGACGAACTCGATCCGCGGCTTGGCGCGGCGCTCAAAGCGCGCGGCATCGCTTCGTTGTATACGCACCAGGCGGCCGCTTATGACGCGGTCCAAAGCGGGCGGAACATTGTCGCCGTGACGCCGACCGCTTCAGGGAAAACGCTTTGCTACAATTTGCCGGTGCTCGATGCCATTGCCAAAGAGCCATCGAGCCGCGCCCTGTATATCTTTCCAACGAAGGCGCTCGCTCAAGATCAAAGAAATGAACTAAACGAGATCATCGCCGAGATGGGGGTGTCGATTTACAGCCATACATACGACGGCGACACGGCGCCGGCGCTGCGGCAAAAAATCCGTCAAGCGGGCCATATTGTCATCACCAACCCAGATATGCTCCATACGGCCATTTTGCCGCACCATACGAAATGGATTTCTCTTTTTGAACAGCTGCGCTACGTCGTCATCGATGAACTGCATACATACCGCGGCGTATTCGGCAGCCATGTGGCGAACGTCATCCGCCGCTTAAAGCGCATTTGCGCCTTTTACGGGAGTCGACCAACGTTTATTTGCACGTCGGCGACGATCGCCAATCCGAAAGAGTTGGCGGAGCGGCTGATCGGCGAACCGGTGACGCTTATTGACAACAATGGGGCGCCGCGCGGGCGGAAATATTTCGTGTTTTACAATCCGCCGGTTGTCGAGCGGACGATGAACATCCGCCAAAGCGCGACAAAAACGGCCGTTGAGCTCGCAAGACAGCTGCTTGTCAACCGCATTCCGACGATCGTTTTCGCCCGCAGCCGCGTCCGTGTCGAGTTGATTTTAAGCCATTTGCAGGCGGTGGTGAACGAACGAATCGGCGATACGACGATCCGCGGCTACCGCGGCGGCTACTTGCCGAACGAGCGGCGCGCCATTGAAAAAGGGTTGCGCAGCGGGGAGATTATCGGTGTGGTGAGCACGAATGCGCTCGAGCTCGGTGTTGATATCGGCCAATTGCAAGCGTGCATCTTAACAGGGTATCCGGGAACGATCGCCAGCACGTGGCAGCAAGCCGGGCGCGCCGGCCGGCGCCAGGGCGATTCGCTCGTTGTGATGATCGCAAGCGCAAGCCCCCTCGATCAGTACATCATCTCCCATCCAGAATACTTTTTCGCCCGCTCGCCGGAGGCGGCGCGCATCAACCCGGACAATCTGCTCATTTTGGTCGATCATATCAAATGCGCCGCCTATGAGCTTCCGTTCCGGCGCGGCGAGACGTTCGGCGGCGTCGAGGTCGAAGAGGTGCTCGACTTTTTGGCCGAGCAAGGGGTGCTAAACGAACGCGCTGGGCGCTGGCATTGGATGAGCGACGCGTTTCCGGCGCATGATATCAGTTTGCGCTCCGCAGCTCAGGAAAACGTCGTCATCATCGATATTTCCGACACCGCCCGCCATCGCGTCATTGGCGAAATGGACCGCTTCAGCGCGATGACGCTGCTTCATGATGAAGCGATTTATTTGCACGAAGGAGCACAATACCAAGTCGAAAAGCTCGACTGGGAGGAGAAAAAGGCGTACGTCCGCCAAGTGGATGTGGAATATTTTACGGACGCCAATTTGGCTGTCCGGCTTGATGTGCTGTCGGAAGACCGGAGCGAAACGCGCGGACAAATGGCGGTGCGTTACGGTGATGTATCGGTCCGAGCGATGGCGACGATTTTTAAAAAGCTGAAGCTGTCGACGTTTGAAAACATCGGATCAGGGCCGATCCGGCTTCCCGAGGAAACGCTGCATACATCGGCGGCGTGGATCGAGTGGGAGGCGGTGCCGTCACGGTTTTCCCCGGCGCTGTTTGAACAACTCCTTGTCGGCATCGCCAATGTGCTTGGTCATCTCGTGCCGGTGTTTGTCATGTGCGACCGCTCCGATCTTCACGTCGTGCCGCAGCTTAAGGCGCCGCATTCCGGACGGCCGACGATTTTCCTTTATGATCGCTATCCAGGCGGAGTCGGCCTGTCGGAGGCGGTGTTTGAACGGTATGAAGAGATCATGAAACATGTGAAAGAATGGGTCGAACGTTGCCCGTGTGCGGACGGCTGCCCATCGTGCATCGGCATTTCAAGCGCTGACGGACCGTCGTTGAAGCGCGAACTTGTCCAGTTTTTGGACGAACAACTTGCCGTTTGGGCCGGTCCGTCCGTTTAAGCGTCGTCATGCGTGTTTTTGCCGAGTGTGGGAGAATCAACTTATAGAAGCAAGCCGACGTCAAGCAAGGAGGGGGTGAACGGATGAAGCCGAAGTTGGCGCAATGGAAAGAATTGCTTGCCGCCCGGCATAAAAAGGAGAACGATGAAGAAAAAGAAGAAGAGAAACCGGACGGACGACCTGTGACGGACGTGCCGTATGCCGACGTTTGGCGGGAGTACGGCGCCAAGCCGTATTGGTTTGCCGGCGATTACTGCCTCATTCGGGAAACGGTGTATCCGCTTGACTATCAGCACGGCCGCTATCGGCTCGGAGCGCTGTATGAAGTGCACGAAAGATGGCAGGAAGCGCCGTTTTCCCATCCGCTCTCCTGCCGCGGCTTTGCCGTTCGCGACTTATTCTTTTTTGACACGGAGACGATGGGACTTTCAAGCGGGGCGGGAAACATCATGTTCTTGCTTGGCCACGCCCGCATTCTTGGCGATTTCGTCACCATCCGCCAGCATCTTCTGCCATACCCAGGGGCGGAAGTGGCGCTCTATCAAAGTTTTTTGTCTGACGTCGATTATACGACGCTTGTTACCTATAATGGAAAAGCGTTCGACTGGCCGCGCCTGAAAACGCGCCATGCGCTTGTCCGCAACATGGTGCCAAAATTGCCAGCGTTCGGTCATTTTGATTTGTATCACGCCGCCCGCCGCTTATGGAAAGACAAATTGGATTCGCTGCGCCTTTCGGAAGTGGAGCGGCACATTCTCCATGTCGAGCGGGGCGATGATGTGCCGGGCTTTTTGGCGCCGATGATGTACAAGGAGTTTTTGCAAACGCCCCATCCAGACCGGCTCATGCCAGTATTGCGCCATAACGAGCGCGACGTGTTGTCGCTCATTGCTCTCTACATTCACCTATCCGTTCAGCTGCTTGAAGCGGACCGGCTCGCTGACCCCAAGGAGCAGTTGGCCGCCGCCCGTTGGTTCGAAGCGGTCGGGGAAACAGCGGCTGCAAGGGGGGTGTACGAGGAGGCGAGCGGCAAAGGGGCGAAGGAAGCGCAGGCGGCGAAATGGCAGCTTTCGCTTTTATACCGAAAAGAAAAACGATATGAAGAGGCTGCTCTCCTTTGGCGCGACTTGTTGATCCACGGAAATGGCTATTGGAAGGCGAAGGCCGGGCTTGAACTGGCGAAGGTGTATGAACATTATTTCCGGGATGCGGCCGAAGCGCACCGTTATGCCGTTATGGCATATGAAGCGTGGCGGTCGCTCGCTAGGATGAGCCGACAACATAGCGAGAAAGAAGAAGCGGAATGGCGCAGGCGGCTCGCGCGGCTTGAACGCAAGAAAAACGGGTGAGAACTCGTCCATTTCCCTGGCAAGCGCAAAATATGACAGAAAACGAAAATGTTTCGTCTTTTTGTTGTGAATCTTGTAGAAAAAAGAAAAAACGTGTACAATGGCATCGGAATGAACGAAAACGATGGCAGGGAGAAGAAGACGATGCGGAGCATGTACAAAAAAATTTTGTATCTCTTTTTTATTGTCGTCGGTTTGACGTTTGTCGTGTTCAATTATATCTATTAATGAACGTCAGAGAGGCCGGCGCCGCATAACGGATTCAAAAAGACGAATGACGATGCCAAAACGTCCGAAGCACCGGGGGCGAGAGAGCCGGTAGATTGTTGGCGCGAATGGCTCTTCAAAATGGGTGTTTATACTAGTACGAGTCCACTCCGTTCATCATAGGCTAGTATTGTCAAGCAACAGCCTAAATTGATGAAAGGAGAGGAATATGATGCATTGCCTGCCGAATGTAACGGCGCCGATCGTTCATCCGCCTCGTTGCAACGTTTTGCATCATTTCGAAGCAACGATTGTGCCGCATATCCATCCATCGCATACGATGCATGTTTATCATCACCTGTATGAACATCAACATTATTTCCCGCATACGGAATCGGCGGTGGCTCAGGCTGCCAATCGCCATCTGTACTGCCCGGGTCCGGGACCGATGCCATTTCCGCCGTTTCCGCTGCGATAGTAAGGGCCAAAAACAGAAGCCGCTTTGTCGGCTTCTGTTTTTTTACGGATGGAAAACGCCGGCAGCCGGCGGCGTTTGGGCGGGAGGACGGCGTTTCGGCGCCGCCGGGAAGTCTGCGTGGGCGCCATGCGGCTTCCCGATCGATGCGGCAAGCCAACCGTCAATTGACAACCGGCTGAATTTCTGAAAAAATAAAGAGAAGATGATCGTTGAATGCGGATTGAGGTGAAAAGCCATGTCAGCCCATCAAGTGAAACTGACGCCGAAAGACATTTTAGAAAAGGAATTTAAGGTAAGCATACGGGGGTACAACCAAGACGAAGTGGATCAATTTTTGGATCTCATTATTAAAGATTATGAAGCATTTCAGCAAGAAATTGACGAGTTGCGCCAGGAAAACGCCCGGCTGAAGCGGCAAGTCGAGGAGCTTCAAAAACGGCCGGCGATGTCGGCGGGAACGACGAACTACGACATTTTGCAGCGCCTTTCCAACTTAGAAAAGCATGTGTTTGGCCGGAAACTGTATGAATAACCAGCCGGCAGGGCGAAGTTGATGCAGGGATTTCTAATTTTTTCTTCTTGATTCTCACACCAAGATCAGCTATACTGTAAGATGCTCGCAGCGTTAATCATGTTCGGGTAATCGCTGCGGCCGGTTTCGGCCGTAGAGGAAAGTCCATGCTCGCACGGTGCTGAGATGCCCGTAGTGTTCGTGCCTAGCGAATCCATAAGCTAGGGCAGTCTGGCTTCGGCTGGGCTGACGGCGGGGAAAGAACCTACGTCCGCATGCGGATATGGTTCGATTACCCTGAAAGTGCCACAGTGACGCAGCTCTAAGGGAAACCTTAGAGGTGGAACGCGGTAAACCCCACGAGCGAGAAACCCAAATGATGGTAGGGGCACCTTCCCGAAGGAAATGAACGGAGGGAAGGACAGGCGGCGTACGCTGCCTGTAGATAGATGATTACCGCCGGAGTACGAGGCGAAAGCCGCTTGCAGTACGAAGGTACAGAACATGGCTTACAGAACATGATTAACGCGGTGATTGGAATCGTGGGAAAGCCCTCCTGCAGGAAGGAGGGCTTTCTCTTTTGTGTGTTTTCCTTCCATATGACTATAATGGAAGTATAGGCCATGAATGAGGATACATACATCTATCAGATAGGGGGAACAGGATGACTTCGTTTTCGCTGATTGCCACGGCCGCGATGGGGCTCGAATCAGTCGTCGCGGAAGAAGTGCGCCGGCTTGGCTATGAGTGCCAAGTGGAGAACGGCAAAGTGACGTTTGAAGGCGATGCGCTCGCCATTTGCCGGGCCAACCTTTGGCTGCGCACCGCTGACCGCGTGAAGCTGAAAGTCGGTGAGTTTCGAGCGACGACGTTTGAGGAGTTGTTTGAACAAACGAAGGCGTTGCCATGGGCCGATTACTTGCCGAAAGATGCCGAGTTTCCGGTGATCGGGAAGTCGGTCAAATCAACGCTGTTCAGCGTTTCCGACTGCCAAGCCATTGTGAAAAAGGCAGTCGTCGAAAGCTTAAAAGCGCGCTATCATTTGTCGTGGTTCCCGGAAACCGGGCCGTTGTATCGGATCGAGGTGGCGCTTCACAAAGATATCGCTACGTTGACGATCGATACAAGCGGCGCCGGGCTGCATAAACGCGGCTACCGTGCTCGCCAAGGGGAGGCGCCGCTAAGAGAGACGCTCGCGGCCGCCTTAGTGTTGCTCACCAATTGGACGCCCGAGCGCCCGTTCGTCGATCCGTTTTGCGGGTCGGGCACGATTGCCATTGAGGCGGCGCTGATCGGCCAAAACATCGCCCCAGGGTTTAACCGGGATTTCGTCTCGGAGCAATGGCCGTGGATCGGGGAATCGGTATGGGAAGAGGCGCGCCAAGAGGCGGAACAGATGGCGCGTTACGACCAACCGCTTGATATTTGCGGGATTGACCTTGACCCGCACATGGTCGAGATCGCCAAGATGAATGCAGCCGAAGCGGGGCTTTCCGATCTCATTTCTTTTCGGGAGGGCCGCGCCGAGCAGTTTCGGACCGATGCACAATACGGGGTGATCGTCGGCAACCCGCCATACGGCGAACGGCTTGGCGAACAACGGGAGGTCGAAGCGCTCTATCGCGCCATCGGCCGCGCCTTCGCCGCCTTGGATACGTGGTCGGTGTACATTTTAACCGCCCACCGCGGTTTTGAAACGCATTACGGCCGCCCGGCGACGAAGCGGCGCAAACTGTTTAACGGCTTTATTGAAACCCATTACTACCAGTACTGGGGGCCGCGGCCGCCGCGCGAAGCTCGAAGTTGACTTCTCGGCGGCCATCGATCATAATATTGTTTTGTTACTAGGGATCGAGCGCGCAACAAACTTGTTGCGCGCTTATGCATGATATGCCGGGGGAGTTTATGCCAATTGGAGGGGTGGCGACGATGGGCCATGAACGTTATCCGTTTGTTGTAGAAAAAAATGAAAACTTTTTTGATAAGTTGAGCCAGTGGATCGGCGATGTTTTTTATGACATTTTGCCGGAAGCCGGCTTTGAGCTGCGCGACGAGCAAATTTATATGGCGTTTCAGCTCGAGCGGGCGTTTCGAGAAAAAAAGGTGATCTTCGCCGAAGCGGGAGTTGGCACAGGGAAAACGATCGTGTATTTGCTGTATGCAGTCTGCTACGCCCGCTATACCGGCAAGCCGGCCATTATCGCCTGCGCCGATGAGACGCTCATTGAGCAGCTCGTCAAAAAGGAAGGCGATATTGCGAAGCTATCCAACGTGCTCGGGCTGGAAATCGACGTCCGGCTGGCGAAATCGCCAGATCAATATTTATGTTTGAATAAACTGGAAGAAGTAACGACGTATGACGATGACGACATCGAGCTGTATGAGCAAATTTACGATGAACTTCCGGCCTTCGTCCATGACAACAAACCGTTGCAGTCGTTCTACCGCTACGGCGACCGAAAAGAATACGCCCACCTGACTGATGAACAGTGGAAAAAAATCGCCTGGGATCCGTTTCAAGACTGTTTCACGTGCGAAAAGCGGCATCGCTGCGGACAGACGCTTTGGCGCGACTATTACCGGAAGGCGGCGGATTTGATCGTCTGCTCGCACGATTTTTATATGGAACATGTTTGGACGTATGAAGCGCGCAAGCGGGAAGGACAGCTGCCGCTGTTGCCGGAAGCGAGCTGTGTCGTGTTTGACGAAGGGCATTTATTGGAGTTCGCTGCGCAAAAGGCGTTGACATATCGAATGAAAGAGACGACGCTTGAGACGTTGCTGACACGTCTTCTTGAAAACGACATCCGTGAAGAGCTCGCCTATTTAATTGAGGAGACGCTGGAGACGAGCACGCGCTTTTTTGATGAGCTGAAAGCGTGCGCGAAAGACGTTCCGGGTTCGAACCGGAAAGAAATTTTGCCGTCGCCGCGTCTTGAACAATGGGCGAAGCGGCTCCGCGGCCAAATGGTCGAAATCGGCAACGAGCTTGTGTTTGAAAGCGAGACGTATACGATCGATCATTACCAGCTGAACATTGTGGATGAATATTTGGATCAAATCCAGTATTCACTCGATTTGTTTTTGAAAAACGCCGACGCCATTACGTGGCTTGAGTCGTCGCGTCAAGAGGCGACGTTTGTCGTCATGCCGCGCACCGTTCAGGAAGTGTTGCGCGAAAAAGTGTTCGCGAAACGCATGCCGTTTGTCTTTTCATCGGCAACACTATCAAACGGAAAATCATTCCAATATATAGCGCAAAGCTTAGGCATTGATGACTATTTATCGTTCAGCGTGCCGTCGCCGTTTGATTACGACGAACAGATGACGATTTTTATGCCGACGTTCCGCGCGGATGAGACGCTGTTTGCCAAAAAATACGCATATGCGCTTGAAAAATTGCGCGAAACCGGAGGCCGGGCGCTCATCTTGTTCCCGACGCGCGAGGAGCTTCTTCAGTTTAAAGAGGCGGCAGCCGGCGAACCATTTTCGTTTTTGTTTGAAGGCGACCGCGAAATCAGCGATTTGGTCGCTGAATTTCAGCGCGAGGAAGAGACGGTGCTTTGTTCTGAACATTTATGGGAGGGGCTGGACATCCCGGGGCCGTCGCTGTCGAACGTCATGATTTGGTCGCTGCCGTATCCGCCGAATGATCCGGTGTTTCAGGCGAAGCGAAAAGCGTATAGCAACCCGTTTTGGGACGTCGATGTGCCGTATATGCTTCTTCGCCTTCGCCAAGGAGTCGGACGGCTCATCCGCACGCGCGACGACTGCGGCATCGTTTCCATTTTCGTCACCGACAGGGAAGATGAACGGGTCATTGCGGCGATCAAAGACGTGTTGCCGACAGCGGTGAGGGAAGAATGATATTCTTCCCTTTTTCATTTTCCACAAAAATAGCATTTTCTCGCTGGCAAGCAGGAAAATGGCACCTTGTTATGGAAATGATGATACGGCCATGAAATACATAGGGGGACTGAGTATAGTGAAACCAATCGAAGCGCAGTTTTTGCAATACGTGAAAAAAATGACGGGCTACCGCGAAGCGATTGGCCTCATGTATTGGGATTTGCGGACTGGCGCCCCGAAAAAAGGGGTCGAGCAGCGATCAGAAGTGATCGGCATGCTGTCAGAAGAAGTGTTTCGCATGTCGACATCCGAGGAGATGGCGGCCTTTATTGCCAAGCTGTCGCCCAAAGCCGTCTATGAAGAGCTCGATGATGTGACAAAGAAAACGCTTGATGAATGCAAAAAAGAATACGAGCGCAATAAAAAAATTCCAGCGGATGAATACAAAGAGTTTGTCGTGCTTTGTTCCAAAGCGGAAAGCGTTTGGGAAGAAGCGAAAGCGGCTGCTGATTTCGCCCGGTTTCGCCCGTATTTGGAGCAAATCATCGAGTTTCAGCGCCGCTTTATCCGTTATTGGGGGTATGAAGGACACCCGTATAATACGCTGCTCGATCAATACGAGCCGGGCATGACCGTCGATTTGCTTGACGAACTGTTCAGCCGCCTGCGCGAACGCATCGTCCCGCTTGTGCACGCCATTTCCGCCGCGTCCAACAAGCCGGATGTGTCCTTTTTGTTCGCGCCGTTTCCAAAAGAAAAGCAGCGCGCTTTTCTGCTTGAGTTGCTTAAAGAGCTCGGCTATGATTTTGGCAAGGGGAGGCTTGATGAGACGGTCCATCCATTTGCGATCGGGCTCAACCCGAACGATGTGCGCATTACGACGCGCTACGACGAGCGCGACTTCCGCACCGCGGTGTTTGGCACGATCCATGAATGCGGCCATGCGCTGTATGAACAACACATTTCCGAGTCGCTTGTCGGCACTCCGCTTGCAAGCGGGGCGTCTATGGGCATTCATGAATCGCAGTCGCTCTTTTTTGAAAATATGATCGGACGCCACTATGCGTTTTGGAAGCGGCATTACCCGCGCCTTTTGCAATACGCGCCCACGCAGTTCGCCGACGTTTCGCTTGATGCGTTTTACCGGGCGATCAATGAAGCGAAGCCGTCGCTCATTCGTATTGAAGCGGACGAACTGACGTATCCGCTCCATATTATCATCCGCTATGAAATCGAAAAGCAGCTGTTTGCTGGGGAGCTGGAAGCAATCGACTTGCCGGATGTATGGAATGAGAAATATGAACAATACCTTGGCATCCGCCCGCACAACGATGCGGTCGGCGTGTTGCAGGACGTCCATTGGTCCGGCGGCAGCTTCGGCTATTTCCCATCGTATGCGCTTGGCTATATGTATGCGGCGCAATTCAAGCAAGCGATGGAAAAAGAGTTGGATGTAGCTGGGCTGCTTGAAGAGGGGAACATCGCACCGATCCGTGAATGGTTGACCGTTCATATCCACCAGTTTGGAAAAATGAAAAAGCCGCTCGAACTTGTGCGCGATGCGACGGGCGAAACGCTGAAAGCCGATTATCTTATTCAATATTTAGAAGAAAAATATAAGGCGCTTTATCGATTATAGAACAGGCGCGTCAGTGCAAACATCGTTCTTACGCTGTTCGTTTCGTTTTTCTGTCGACAAAGTCCTATTATGTCTCGGTTTTATGCACATAAAGAGGAAGGTGTCCCGATCGCTTGGGGACACCTTCTTGTTTCACCATAATTTGTATCCTTTCGACCCCGGCGGAGCGTTTTGAATGATGTCGATGATCGGCACCGTATAGGCGATCAAAATGAGCGCAACGACGAGGCCGATCCAAAGCTTCCAGTTTTCAAGCGCCAGTGCAGCCCGTTCATACGGAGCAGCTGCCTCGGCGACCGGAAACTCCGTTTCGCCTTTCGGGGCGAAAAAGGCCAAGTTGATCACGATGACGAGAATCAAAATAATGCCGATGAACAAGATGGTGCCGCCGACCGCTTGCGCGATTTGGTACGGAATCCATTCAAGCGCTTGCGGCGAATTGCCGTACGTTGAGAACGCCGAGCGCCGCGGTGCGCCGAGCAGACCGGCAAAATGCATCGAGCCGGACATGAACGTCATCCCAACCGCCCAAACGATCGTTTGAATGATGGCGAGCCGGTTCATCGCTTTCGTCATCACACGGCCGGTCAAATGCGGAATGAGCCAGTATGACGCACCAAAAAATGTTAGGACGACAGTCGTTGCCACCGTTAAATGGAAGTGGCCGGTCACCCAAATCGTATTATGGACGACTTGGTTGAGTTGGTGCGAGGCGTTAATAATCCCGCCGGTGCCGGCCGGAATGAAAAACAGCATTCCGACAAACGGAGCGAAAAAGCGGGCGTCGCTCCACGGGAGTTTCCGCAGCCAGCCGAACAAGCCGGTCGCTCCCTGCGAGCGGCCGTACGATTCAAACGTCGCAAACATGGCGAACGCGGTCATGAGCGACGGAATGATGACCATGAACGTCAAGACGACTTGCACGTATTTCCAAAACGGCGAAATCCCCGGCTCAAGCAATTGGTGATGGAAGCCGACCGGAATCGAAAACAGCAAAAACAAGATAAATGCCAGCCGCGCGAGTGAATCGGAGAACATTTTGCCGCCGATCACTTTCGGAATGACGGCGTACCAAACCATATACGCCGGCAATAGCCAGAAGTAGACGAGCGGATGCCCGAAATACCAAAACAGCGTCCGGCTCAAGAGCACGTTCACCCGGTCGGTGAGCCCGAGCGACCATGGAATGAGCTGAAAGACAACGGTGGCGGCGACGCCAAGCGAACAGACGAGCCATAGCACCATATTCGTCACTGACATGAACGCCAGCAGCGGGCTCACTTGACCGCGGTGCGTTTTCCGCCAGCGGGCATAATGAGCGAACATCGCAAAGCCGCTCACCCAGCTGCCGACGACGACAAGCGCCAAGCCGATGTAAAAGCCAGCGTGCGCCTGAAGCGGCGCGTAAAACGTATATAAGACAGACGCCTGGCCGGTTAGGATGAAAAAGGCTGTGCAGGCCGTCCCTGACGTCATCATCCAAAAACCGATCCAGCCGAGCCGGCGCGAACCGTCCGAGAGCGCTCCGGTCGTGCGGCTGACGGCGGCAAACTGGAAGCCGATAATGAAAAACGTCGTCAGCACAAGCCCAAGCAAGACGCCGTGCGTCGTCAAAATCGTGTAATAGCTGATCCCAGCCGGGAGCTCAAACTTGCCGGAACGGACTAATGTTTGCAATAGGCCGGCGAACCCCCCGAGCGCGAGGGCGGCAAAGGCGACGAACAAATGGGCAAGCGCCAGTTTCGCATCGCGGCGATCGACTTTTTCCAACGGTTGTGCCATGTTACTCCACCACCTTAATGCGCGCCGTCATCATATGGTGGCCGGCGCCGCAATATTCGTTGCAAAGAATTGTATACTCGCCCGGTTTGTCAAACGTGGTTGTTAAGCTGTTCACATAACCGGGTTCGACCATCATGTTCACGTTCGTTCCCGGGATTTCAAATCCGTGGATGACGTCTTTCGAAGTGACGTTGATCGTCACTTTCGCTCCTTTTGGAATTTCGATCGCATTCGGTGTAAAAGAAAACGCGGCGACGACGATGTTCAACTCGTATTCCTTGTCTCCTTTTTTGACGAGCCCCGGATGATCAAACGGCGGGGTCGAATCGACTTTTTCTGGATCGATCGTTGTCAGGCAGCTCGGCGGCTGCTGTCCGGCGGCGAATGCACTTACGCCGACGACCGTCAAAAAAACGATCAAACAGCCGATGCCAAACGCAAGCCAAATTTTTTCATACTTATGGATGTGCATACCGATTCCCTCCTTTGCCGCTTACAGGCGGTGCAAAAATAAAAAGTAGACGCTGACCCAAGAAAAAATGACGAAAAAGCCGAGCAGAAACACAGAGGCCAGCGTGCCTTTGAGCGCCGGCTCTTTTTCCTGTTTCGTTTGCCGGGCCGCTGTGATCAGTTTTGCCATGCCGTATCCCTCCTCTTTGTTGGATTCATCCCCCATAACAGCCATTCAGCAGGTGCGCCAAACGGCCAATTTCCCTGCTTTGACACTATCATAACTGTACAAAACTGAGGCAACAGTGACTTTTCTCACAAAAACGATGCTGGAAGTGTGAACAAATGGTGACGTTTGTGAAAAAATGATGAAGACGTCATTTTCTCTCTGCGGACGTTGTTTCCGCCAGTTGTCACCGGTTCGGTTGTGACCGTCATTGGCTTGACGCTCATCCCGGCAGCGGTGAACAATATGGCCGGCGGACAAGGGGCGAAGGACTTTGGTGATCCGGCTAACTTGGCGTTGTCGTTTGGCGTGCTTGCACTCATTATCGTGTTATACCGTTGCTTCAAAGGGTTCATTCGCTCCATTGCCATTTTGCTCGGCATGGCAGCTGGCACGGCGGCAGCGGCCATGATGGGGAAAGTGGACTGGACAGCGGTCGCTGAGGCATCGTGGGTTCATTGGCCGCAGCCGTTTTACTTCGGCGCTCCGTCGTTTCATGGCCCCGCTGTTTTCACAATGGTGCTCGTCGCGATCGTCAGCCTTGTTGAATCGACCGGCGTCTACTTCGCTTTATCCGACATTTGCCGCCGCCGGCTGACGGATGAGGATTTGGCGGGCGGCTACCGCGCCGAGGGATTGGCTATCATCATCGGTGGGCTGTTGAACGCATTTCCGTACACGACGTACTCGCAGAACGTCGGTCTTGTCCAATTGTCGGGCGTGAAAACGCGCAGCGTCATTTACGCCGCGGCGGCCTTCCTCGTCTTGCTTGGGTTCGTGCCGAAAATCGCCGCAGTGGCGACGATCATACCAGCTCCAGTTTTAGGCGGGGCGATGCTCGCGATGTTTGGCATGGTCATTGCCTACGGTGTGAAAATGTTAGGCCAAGTTGACCTAACTGTGCAAGAGAACTTGCTGATCATCGCCTGCTCGGTCGGCGTGGGGCTTGGGGTGACGGCGGTGCCGAACTTGTTTGCCGAGCTGCCGACCGGCTTGCGCATTTTAACCGACAGCGGCATCGTCGCCGGCAGCATGACCGCCATCCTCTTAAACGCCGTCTTCCATCTAGGCAAAGCGAGAAAATCAGTTGCCCTGCCGCTGCAGGAACAAAAAATTTCATAATGGTGTTGATCGCTTTTATAGCCATCTTCGTTTTCCGGCCACTGCTCGGGAAATGGGGGTGGCTTTTTTATTGGCGTGTCGATTGACAGAGAAAATGATAGAAACTGGTGGAGGGATGATGGTATAATGGAAAGCGAATAGGAAAGGGGGTGAAACAATGGATGAATGGGTGGAGCGCCTTTTCGATGAGCTGCGGCAAATACGGAATCAGATGGCGACCAAACAGGATGTTGTCCGGATGAATGATCGCATCGATCGGCTTGAACAAACGGTGAGCGCGACGAAAGAGGATGTTGCGCGGTTAAACGGACGCGTCGGGCAACTCGAAGAGACCGTGGCAGCGACGAGAGAAGACGTTGTCCGGATGAATGATCGCATCGGGCGGCTTGAGCAGACCGTGGCAGCGACGAGAGAAGACGTCGCAGCGCTGGATGGGCGCATCGGAACCATCGAGCGGACGATGGCAACGAAAGAGGATGTCGCAGTGCTGGATGAGCGCATCGGGACCATCGAGCGGACGATGGCAACGAAAGAGGATGTCGCAGTGCTGGATGGGCGCATCGGGACCATCGAGCGGACAATGGCAACGAAAGAGGATGTCGCAGCGCTGGATGGGCGCATCGGGACCATCGAGCGGACGATGGCAACGAAAGAGGATGTCGCAGCGCTGGATGGGCGCATCGGGCAGCTTGAAGAGACCGTGGCGGCCAACAGAGACGACATTGCGGCGCTCGACAGCCGGATTGGGCGCATGGAACAAACGATGGCGACGAAAGAGGACGTTGCTGAATTGCCGTTTATTCGGCAAGCTGTCGTGGAAACGTTAGAAACGCTCCATGAAATTTCGGCGATGAAACAAACCCTCACAAAAATGCAACAAAAAGTCAATGAAGTCATTGCCGGACAAGCGCGGCAAGAGCTCGTACTTCAATCCCTCGCTTTGCACTTGCTCGAGCATGAAAGTGAAATCCGCGCGCTAAAAGCGAGATAAATAACGAACCTCTCCTATTGTACATCCTCGCTGATGATCATGTTCCTTCCAAAACAGGCCGGTTTTGTCCGCGCCTGTTTTTTGATTGCAGCAACTTTTTTTGGCTGCGAAAACTAATATAGATGCAACGAAGAAGTTTAACATATCCTTGACGGAAAAGCGGTTGGCCTCTTTTCGACTGTCGGAGGAAAGCCACAGGCTTCTCTGTCACGCCAAGGCGTGACGGAGGACCGAACAACCGCCTGCTTCACAGACCCATATATGGGTCTTTAAGCGGCGTTGTTCGGTCGCCCGACAGTCGATCAAATACTGGGTAAAAGTTGCAAATGGTAAAGCTTCAAATTGCATCTATATAGAGATCCATCCGCTGTTCCTGAAAAAACGGGTGTACAAACATATTTTCCATTGCATATAGTTTGGCTTGTTGCGCATCCTAATAGAATAAAGAGGAACAGACCGAGGTGTTTGTATGCCGGTTCTTTTATCCGTCGGCACAGCAAGGATGCCGTATACAGCCTCCCAAAACGAGGTGAAGCAGCATGTCGCCAGGCTGTTCGCCGGTCGAATGGCGCGTGCGGAGCGGCTGCTGCAGGCGTTTGACAACAGCGGCATTCATACGCGCACGTTTGTCCAACCGCTTGCCTGGTACAGCGCGCCGCGCGGTTTCGGTGAAAAAAATCGGGTGTACATCGACCGTGCCGTCCGCTACAGCCGAGAGGCGGTCAATGACTGTTTGCGCAAGGCTTCGTCCGGCCCTGTTTTGCATGAGGAGATCGATGCGCTGTTTTACATCTCAACGACAGGGCTGTCGACGCCGAGCATCGAGGCGCGGCTGATGAACGTATTGCCGTTCTCCCCTCATGCCGTAAGAGTGCCGATTTGGGGGCTCGGTTGTGCGGGAGGGGCGGCTGGGCTCGCCCGGGCAGCCGACTATTGCCGGGCGTTTCCGAATGCCAAGGCGCTTGTGATCGCCGTTGAGTTTTGCAGTTTGACGTTTCAACTCAATGATTGGTCCAAAAGCAATGTGATCGGTACGTCGCTTTTTTCCGACGGCGTGGCGTGCTTGCTTGTGGCCGGCGACGGAGCGGCGCCGACAGCTGGCGCGCCGCGTGTCATCGCCGCCCGCTCGGTGCTCATGCCCGGCTCGGAAGACGTGATGGGCTGGGATGTTCGTGACGAAGGTTTGTTTGTCATCTTTTCAAAAGACATTCCGGCGATTGTTCGCTCTTGGCTGCGCCCGCAAGTCGAGTCGTTTTTGCAGGAACATGGGTTAGGACTTGGGGATCTTCATTATTTCATCGCCCACCCGGGCGGGAGGAAAGTCATTGAAGCGTACGAGGAGGCGTTCGGATTCGGTCCGGAACAGACAAAAGCCGCTAGAGACGTGCTCGCCCGCTACGGCAACATGTCGTCGGCCACCGTGTATTTTGTGCTCGAACAGATGATGCGGCAGCCGCTTTCGCCCGGGCACGGCCTGCTTATCGCTCTCGGCCCGGGCTTTAGTGCGGAAATGGTGCTGCTTCAATGGGGGGGATGATCGTGCGGTTTTGGTTCGTGTTTTTGGCGGTTGCCGGCATGCGCGTCATTGAGCTTCGGCTTGCAAAACGGAACGAACAGTATGTGAAAGCGCTCGGGGCGCGGGAGTTCGGCGCTCGCCATTACCCGTTGATCGTATTGATGCATGTCGGTTTCTTTTTGTCGTTGGCTGTTGAGGCGCTTCGAAAAGGCGCGCGCCCGTCGCGCCGCTGGCCGCTTTTGTTTCCGCTTTTTCTTGTCGTGCAAGGGCTGCGCGTATGGACAATTGGGTCGCTCGGCCGTTTTTGGAATACGAAAATTTTGATCGTGCCAAACGGCCAAGTAGTGAAAAAAGGGCCGTACCGATGGCTTCGCCACCCGAACTATGTGGTTGTCGCCTTAGAGATCGCGCTGTTGCCGCTTTTGTTTCAAGCGCCGATCACCGCGCTTGTCTTTTCGCTTTTGAACGCATTTTTGCTGTCGATTCGCATCGCGGTTGAGGAAAGAGCGCTGGCGGCGCTCACCGACTACCGGGAGGCGTTTCGGGAGCGGCCGCGTTTTTTGCCCCGGTTAAGGGGGGAGGTTGCCATCCGCAAGATGCGGCAAGCTGAAAGCAGCGGACAAATGAAAAACAGCCCTTGAGCCGTCTATGATGGCATCTGTTCGCCGTTCGCCTGCGGGCGGCGGCAGGGCGTTGCCTCTTTCTCTATGTCATCCTGTCGGGTTACGGCGGGATTTTTCTTTTTTTCTATTGGGAAACGGGGCGAAATGCAGTAAAATGAATGTAAATGACATTGACGGAAACAAAGGGGTTTTGGTCATGGGGCATATTGCGATTGAGCGGCCGTCATTGCGGCTGTGGCTTTCGAAAATGATCGACATGCACGATCAGCTTCAGTCCGCGGATGACCAGGAGCATGCGGGCAAAGTGAAGCAGCTCATCGAAAAAGCGGCATCCGGTGAGCTCATTGTCGCATTTTGCGGCCATTTTTCCGCCGGCAAATCGAGTTTGATCAACGCGTTGCTCGGCGAGCCGATGCTGCCGTCCAGCCCGATTCCGACGAGCGCCAATCTCGTCAAAGTGAAAGCCGGTCCGGACTATGTGCGCGTCTTTTTCCACCGCGATGAGCCGGTCGAGTATGAACCGCCGTACGACCCGGACTTGATTCGCGCCCAATGCCGGGACGGGGAGACGATCGAATGGATTGAAATCAGCCGAACGACGGACGCCATCCCGCCGGGGGTTGCGATCCTCGATACGCCGGGCATCGATTCGACCGATGACGCCCACCGGCTGGCGACGGAGTCAGCGCTTCATTTGGCGGATGTCGTCTTTTACGTCATGGATTATAACCATGTGCAGGCGGAATTAAACTTCCAATTTACAAAACAATTAACAGATGAAGGAAAGACCGTTTATTTGATCATCAACCAAATCGATAAACATCGCGACGACGAGCTGCCGTTCGCTGAATTTCGCGCCTCGGCCGCCGAGGCGTTCCGGCGTTGGGGGGTTGAGGCGGCCCGTTTGTTTTTCTTGTCGCTGAAAGACCCGTCACATCCGCACAACGAATGGCATGAGCTTGTCGCTTGTTTGCGCCGGTTGTTTGCCGACAAGGAGGAATGGCTCGTCCGCGGCGCCGAATCGGCGTTAAAACGGATCGCCGACGGCCATCTTGAGCATCTCCGCGCACGGCACGAGCCGCTTGAGCAAAAGATTGAGGCGCGCCTCGAGGCGCTTGGCGGCGCCGATGACGAGGCGGCTGCCATCGCGGAGCTCGATCGCCTTGAGGCGGAGCTTGCCGATTGGCAAACAGCGCCGTCGCGGGCGGAGGAGGCGTTCCGTTCGGAGCTTGAGCGCGTGCTGCAAAACGCGTACGTGATGCCGTTTGAGACGAGGGAGCGGGCTGAGGCGTACTTGCAGGCGATGCAGCCGAATTTCAAAGTGGGCTTGTTGTTCGCGAAGACAAAAACGGAGCAAGAGCGCAAGCGGCGGCTTGAGGCGTTTTATGAAAGCGTCAAAGCGCAAGCGGCGGCGCAAATTGAATGGCACGTCCGCCAGCTCCTTGTTCAGTTTGGGAAAGAATGGCATGCTGATGACGATTGGTTCAGCGAGTGCCAGCAATGGACGGCGGAGTGGGATGAGACGATGCTTGCCGGCCTCGTCAAACAAGGGGCGGAATCAAGCGGCGCCGCGCTATTAAATTATACGGATGAGGTGGCGGCGGCGCTGAAAAAACGCTACCGCGACTCGGCGCTCGCCTTGTTTGCCGAACTGAAGGAACAAATCGCCAAACGGGCGGCCGCCCAAACAGAAACATTGAACGGACAGCTTTCGGCGGCGCGCGAAAAAGTGGAGCTCGCCGCCCGCCTCGCCCGCCTCAGAGCCGAGCGGGACGAGCGCCGGCGTGCGTTCGAGCAGCTGATCGCTGCTCCATGCGAGTCTGCATCGCTTGATGAAAACCGTCTCGCCGCGTTGACGGCGCCGCCGGTCTTCCGGAAAGCGTGTCATGCCGAGGCGGCAAAACCGCAAGCAGCATTCAAGCCAGCGGAAACAAGCCGTCTTTCCGTCAAAGAGCAAGCGCTCGGTCAGGAAGCGGCCGGCCTCGGAGTGAGCGAAAGAGCGGACGAAGCTCGGACGCTTTCAAGCGGCGGAAAACAGCGGAGCGAAGAGGCGGCCGATCGGCTTGAGGAGGCGGCGGCTTGGCTTGAACGGTCCGAAATGCTTGGCCGCTTCGCTGGACCGTTGCGCGACAAGGCGCGTCGGCTTCGCGAGCGATCGTTTACCGTCGCTTTGTTTGGCGCCTTCAGCGCCGGCAAATCGTCGCTGGCGAACGCCTTGCTCGGCGCCCCGCTTCTGCCATCGTCGCCCAACCCGACAACCGCCGCCATCAGCAAAATCGCCCCGCCTGATCACAAGCATCCGCACGGCACGGCGGTGGTCAAGGTGAAAAGCGAACCGAAAATTTGGGCGGATGTGCAATCGTCGCTTCGGCAGTGCGGCCATGAGGCGGATACATGGGATGAAGCGCTCCGCCTTTGCGCCCGCCTGGCCGAATCGGGAGCCGAACATCCGGCGCAAAAGCCGCATGTGGCTTTTTTGGCAGCTGCCGCGGCCGGCTATGAGCGGATGAACGGTCGATTCGGGGAGATCGTCTCCATCGGTTGGGAAGAACTCGAGACGTATGTCGCTGACGAAGCGGTGTCATGTTTCTTAGATGAGGTCGTGTTGTACGCCGACTGTCCGCTCACCCGCCAAGGGGTGACGCTTGTGGATACTCCGGGGGTGGATTCACTTAACGCCCGCCATACGGGAGTGGCGTTTCATTACATGAAGCATGCTGATGCGTTGTTGTTTGTGACGTATTATAACCATGCGTTCTCGAAAGCAGACCGCGAGTTTTTGCTTCAGCTTGGGCGCGTGAAAGACACGTTTGCGCTTGATAAAATGTTTTTCGTCATCAATGCGGCTGATTTGGCCCAGTCGAAAGAGGAGCTTGAGGCCGTCATTTCCTATATGAACGGAGAGCTGGCGCGCTTTGGCATCCGCTTTCCGCGCCTTTATGCGCTCTCAAGCCGCTTGGCGCTGGCGGAAAAAACGGGGGCCGAGCCCGGTCCGCGCGGCGTCTTGGCGGACTCCGGCTTGTCTGCCTTTGAAACCGACTTCTTCCGCTTCTTAACGGAAGAACTGGCGGAAGTTGCCGTCGAGAGCGCATATGCCGAGCTTGAGCGGGCGCGGCGGACGGCAGAGGAATTCGCGCGCGCCGCCGGGCAAAGCGAAGCGGAAAAAGCGGGGAAACGGCAGGCGCTTGAGGCGGTGAAAACGAAGATGCACGCCGTGCTTGCTGGCATTGATGATGCCTACGGCCGGCAGGCGCTTCGCCAAGAAGTCGACGAATTGCTCTATTACGTCAAGCAGCGCGTCTTTTTCCGCCTCAACGATGTGTTTAAGGAGGCGTTCAACCCGGCGGTGCTCCGCGACGACCAAGGCCCGGCGCGTCGGGCGCTTGAGCGTTGCCTCGACGAGTTGCTCGCATCGGTTGGCTTTGATTTGGCCCAAGAGTTGCGGGCGACGAGCTTGCGTGTTGAGTCGTTTTTGCACAAACAGCTGGCCGAGCAGTTCTCGCGCCTATTCCATGAGCTTCGTCGTTTCGATGATGCGCTCGCGCTCACGCCGCCTGAGCCGTTTGCCTTTTCGGCGCCGGAGTTTGCCAACGCCCTTGGGGATGTAGACCGGGTGCGGTTTACCAAGGCGCTTTCGCTGTATAAAAACGCCAAATCATTTTTTGAGCGCGACGAAAAGCGGCGGATGAAAGAGGAAATTGAGGCAGCGCTTGTCGAGCCGATCGACGCCTATTTGGCTGAGCAAAAAGAGCGGCTTGTGGCGACGTACGCAGAACAATACAAGGCTGCCGTCGCCGCACTTTCGGCCGCTCTCGCGGAACAAGTCGACAGCTATATGGAGGGCTTGCTTGCCGTGCTCTCCGCAACGGCGGATCATGAGGCGCTCGCCCGCATCGAAGCGGCGCTTCGCGGCCTTCTTTCGGGCCGCGGCGGGGAGGCGCGTTGATGAACCGGTTTCACGCTTGCGCTACATGCATCCACTACCGTATAGAAAAGCGAGCCGACGGGCTGTACACGTATTGCCGCCGGCTCGGCTATGCGACGAAACCGAACTATCGGTTCAACTGTTGGACGCCGAAACCGAACGTCCGGCGTTTGATGGAAAAAGAAGCAGGAAAGGACGAGGACCATTGAGCGAAGTGCATCACGCGATCACTGCCCATGTGCAAAAACAGCATACCATCTTGAAGCAATTTGCTATGCTCGACGCCGAGCGCGAGCGGCTCATCGACGAAGCGGTCGAGCGGTGCCGCCGCGGCGAGCCGTTTACGGTTGATGGGATCAATGAAGTGACGAAGCGGATGAACGAACTGGCCAAAAGCGGCCTCGTGCCGGCGCGCCGGTGCGTGACGCCGGAGATGGTGCGCGAGTACGTGAGCCGGCTTGAAGGGAAAGAGCGGTCGTGACGATGGCGAGCGCTGGCTGAGCGTGTCGGCGCCGCCGGCGTCCTGTTGATGATTGGCTGCTTTCCGTTCCGATCAAGAAACAACGTTTGGCGTCAGCAAAAACAAAAAGGGGGAGGACATATGGCGTCGCTTGTTTCCCATGAATGGCTCCTTCGCCATTTGCACGACGAAAACACGCGCATTCTTGATTGTCGGTTTTGGCTTGGCGATCCTGCGAAAGGAGCGGCCGTTTACCAGGAAGATCATATTCCCGGTGCCGTGTATATGGACTTGGAACGCGACTTGTCGGGCCCAGTCGGAGAGCACGGCGGCCGCCACCCGCTTCCGTCGGCCGAGCAAGCGGCGGACGTGTTTGGCCGGGTCGGCATCGATGAAACGGTGACCGTTGTCGCTTACGACGACCAAGACGGGGCGATGGCGGCGCGTTGCTGGTGGTTGCTTCGCTATTTCGGCCATGCCCACGCATACGTATTGGACGGCAATTATCGTGAATGGAAGAAGAAAGGGCATCCGGTGACGAACGTCGTCCCTGCTGTGGCGTCCCGCCCGTTTCGGCCGCGTCCGGATCGGTCATGGCTGGCGACGGTTGAGGATGTGCGCGCCGCCGTCCGCGATCGCTCGGCTGTGCTCATTGATTCGCGTGAATGGAAGCGATATGCCGGCCTGGAAGAACCGATCGACCGCCGAGCCGGCCGCATCCCAGGAGCGGTGCACCGGTTTTGGAAAGACGGAATGACGGAAGGCGGCTACTGGAAAAGCGCTGTCGAGCAGGCGGCTCGGTTTGCCGATTTTGACCGTGGGCAGCCGTTGATCGTTTACTGTGGTTCCGGCGTCACCGCCTGCCCGAACGTGTTGGCGCTCCACGAAGCTGGTTATCACAACGTTCGGCTGTACGTCGGCAGTTTCAGCGACTGGATTTCCTATCCGGACAACCCGATTGAAACGGGTGACCCGTCATCCGATGCTTAGTTTTCTCCGATTCGGGCTGAAACATCATTCGACGCCTCAGTGTTGTCGGATGGAACCGTTGTTTCCTTTTCGTTTTCTTTTTTCGGTCCGCATGAGGTCGAAGCGTTGTTGATTTTCAACGATTTTCACCTAGTGTTTGTTTCGCTTTTCTTCCATTGTTTCGGCCGTCGGTTGAAGCCGCTGTATGCATAGTTTTTTGGCCGCCGGCGGATACTATAGGTGAACCGACGGAAGCAGAGGAGGAGACGCATGGGCCGGACAAAGCTTGGCAATGCCAATGCCCAACGAAACAACAACGCCAAAAAGAAAAACGGCTTCAATGAATGGACGAGCGAGTTTGCTTCGTACGCCGAGGTGGAAGCCGAGAAACTGAAAAACGACCATAAAAACATCCGTTAATGACGAGGGCTCGCCCCTCGTTTTTTCGTCCTTAGACGTCAACGTTGGCAAACACAAACGTATGTGCTATAATGATGGGCAGAGCGGCGGAGGGCGCTGGATGGAAGAAAGGGCGCCGGCCGGCAGGGAGGGAAATGCGTGCGGAAATGGTTCGTCGTCCTATTGTTTTTGGCCGTTGCCGGCTATGGTCTTTGGAATGCGATGGCTGCCGGGAACGAACAGGAAACAGACGAAATAGAAAGCGGCCCGGGCATCGGCCAGACGGCCCCTGATTTGACGCTGCCGACGCTTGGCGGCAAAGCCGTCCGGCTGTCTGATTTGCGCGGCAAAGCGGTCGTCCTCAACTTTTGGACGTCGTGGTGCCCGCCGTGCAAAAAGGAAATGCCGGAGCTTGCCAAGTTTTACGAGCGGCATGGCCGCGAAGTTGCGCTCCTTGCCGTTCATTTGACGACGCAAGATACGTTGGACAACGCTGAGCGGTTTGCGAAAGCGAACAGGCTCATGTTTCCAGTCGGCCTCGATGTGCGCGGCGAAGCGCTTCGTCAATATCGAATCCAAACGATTCCAACGACGTATATTATCGATCCAAACGGCGTCATTCGGCGAAAAATTGTCGGCCCGGTGACGGCGAAGCGGCTCGAGCAGGAAACAGCGCTTTTTCGTTGAGCAGATGGCTGCAGCGAAAGGCGCTTTCTTCGTGGTTCGTTATTTTTCAAAAAGTTGTCATAATTTTTATCTTTTTTGGGCATGAATAAGATTACAATAAAAGTGAGGGGAGGTTGAAGCGATGAGACGATCCCGCAAAATGACTCTCCAAGAACTGATCAGCGAGAACAAACGGCAATTGTTGAACGATCGGGAAGCGCTCGAAAAAATCGAGAAAAAGCTGGAAGAGCGGATGCTCAAAAAAGCAGAATGACCCATGCATAGCGGTTCTCCGGGCGGACAGACTAGATGGCGAGGAGGCGAAGACAATGAGCAATCCGAAAGGAAGCCGCAAGCATTTCGTGCCGAACCATATCGGCACACAGCCTCGCGCCGCAGGAGGAAACAAGGGCAAACAAATGCAAGACCAGTCCGGCCAGCACGCCCAAGTCATCCAAACGAAGGGCGAATAGCCGGAAACTCGCGCAAAGGAGGAAGCATTCATGCCGCGTCCGAAACCGGATGACCGCAGCGACAATGTGGAAAAGCTGCAAGAAATGGTGCAAAACACCATTGAGAACATAGAAAAAGCCGAAGAAACGATGCAGTTTGCGTCGCCGGAGGAGCAGGAGAAGATCCGGGCGAAAAACCGCCGCCGCGAAGAAGCGATCGCGGCCATGCGCGCGGAAATTAAAGACGAAGCCGCTGCACGGGAGCACGGCTACCAGTAAACGAAGCAGCCCTCATGCGGGGGGCGGCTTCGTTTTTTTGTCTACCGCTTGAGCGAGCCGACGGGCGAATGGTAACATAGAAGAGGAGGCCCGGTAAAAAATGGAGGGAGAACGAACGTGAAAGTGGCAGAAAAACAAATTGAAGTGCGTTATGCGGAAACAGACCAAATGGGCGTCGTCTACCACGCGAACTATTTAGTTTGGATGGAAGTCGGGCGCACGGAATTGATCAAACAGCTTGGCTTTCATTATGCTGACATGGAGAAAGAAGGCATCATTTCGCCTGTTGTCGATTTGCAAGTGTCGTACAAAAAGCCGCTTCGTTATGGGGAAACCGCGACTGTCCGCACATGGATTGACGCCTATGACGGCATCCGCGTGACATACGGCTACGAGATTCTCGCCCCGGACGGCGAGGTGGCGGTGACCGGAAAGTCGCAGCACGTTTGCGTCAAGCGCGATACGTTTCGGCCGATCGTGATCCGCAAATATTTTCCTGACTGGCATGAAGCATATGAGCGGGCGAAGCGGTAAAGGGGAGCGGTGCGATGGCGTTTGGCATCCGCCGACATGAGCTCGCGGCATGGAAAGAGAAAGTGAAGCGCGGTGAAATCGCCTTTTTGACCCACTATTGGTACGACGAACGGTTTCCGCATTGCACGACAGTGACGAAAGTCGGCTGCGCCGATGTCGAAAAACTCGCCGCTTGGGGGCGGCAGTACGGGCTGAAGGAAGAGTGGATCGACCGGCGCGGTGAGTTTCCGCATTTCGATTTGCTCGGTGAGACGCAAACGCGCATTTTGCAGCAGGAAGGACGGCTGTTTGAACTGGAACGATTCACGAAACGGGGGAAGAAGGAATGATGATCGATTTGGCCGTTGTGAAGGAAATGTCGAAACATACGTTGATCGATACGCTCGGCATCGAAATTGTTGAGATTGGCGAAGGCCGCGTCGTCGCGACGATGCCGGTCGACTGGCGCACGCACCAGCCGGCTGGGCTGCTGCATGGCGGCGCCTCAGTCGCCTTAGCGGAGACGGTCGCCAGCATCGGCGCGTACGCGCTTGTGGACCCCAACACGGAAAACGTCGTTGGATTGGAAATCAACGCCAATCACGTCCGCGCCGTTCGCCGCGGGACGGTGACGGCGACAGGGACGGTGTTGCACCGCGGCCGGACGACGATGGTGTGGGATGTGCGCATTACGGACGAACAAGGGGAGCTCGTCTGCATCTCCCGCTGCACGATCGCCATTATTCGAAAAAGCTAGCGTCACGGCTAGCTTTTTTCGCTGGTTAATGGAGCAAAAACACCGGTTCGCCGCTTTTTTCGTCCAAATCAACCGTCAAATCGCGGCCGTCAAAATACCATTGGTCGCTGTCTTCGACAAAAAACGTCACGCCGTCAACCGTCGTCTGCGCCGCCGGCTTGTCGACCAGTTCGTCTTTGGCCATGCCAAGCGAAAACCCTTTTTGCACGGTGCTGCACCCGCCGTAGCGGGCAAAAAAGCGGATCGCATCGCCCGGCTTCAGCCCGAGCTCCCGCTTGTACCAATCAAACGCTTTTTTTGTAATCATGATGTTCATGGCTTCCCCTCCTCACTTGTTTATTATAAGTGAATGGACGGCGCCGGTAAAACGATTGTGTGAACATTAGCTGACAATTTTAGGATAAAACGCTTTCCATAAAGTGGCGGTGTCCTTGTTTTCATCGGTTGGAGTAAAACGCTGGCTGGCGGCAAACAGTAAAAGCGAAGGGGGTGAGGGCGGTGGGCAAAAAGCGGACGTTTCCGCTCAGCTACGAATCCGACGGACTGATGGGGAAAAGCAATGAAAAGCATCCGCGCCGCTCGGACAGCCGGCAAACGGGCAAACAAGCGCCTGATTTTTTCAACACGACGCCATCGAGCGAATAAAAAAGCCGAATCGAACGGGCGATGGTTGAACATCGCGCTGTTTTGTGAATAAAGTAGCCAGTAGGCTGCTTTTTTTTATGGCACCTACTATACAAACGGGCCGGTCCGCGCTATCATTACTTGAGGGATATCTTTTTCGAAAGGAGTGGCGTTTTCGTATATGAGTAGTTCAAGCCCGAACGAACCGGAACCGGAATATAGCGGGGAACGCGGCCTGTTCCTTTTCTTGCCGGCTGCTCATCATACGAAAACGGGCTCCGGACGGAAAGGAAGAGGCGCCGCCTTCCTCGCGTGAAAAGGAGGAAGGATGCCAGATGATGAAAATGTATTTGTCCGATGCCAGCGGCAAAATGCGCGAAATCGATCATATTGAAAATGGCTGCTGGATCAATCTCGTTGCCCCGACGGAAGACGAAATTCGCTACATCGCCCACCATTTGGACATTCCGATCGATTCGATCAAAGACGCGTTGGATGACGAGGAGCGGTCGCGCGTCGAAAAGGAAGACAACCATGTGCTCATTATCGTCGACATTCCGATTGTCGCCCATGATGAAGTGGACGGCCCGATTTACGAGACGATTCCGATCGGCATGATCATTACGAACACGTGTTTTATTACGGTTTGCTTGCAGGAGAATCCGATTTTCGAAGAATTCTCCAAAAACAAAATCAAAAACTTTTACACGTTTATGAAGACGCGGTTTGCGTTGCAAATGCTGTACATGATTTCAACGTATTATTTGCGCTACTTGAAGCAAATCAATCGGCGGACGAGCGAAATCGAAAAAGAATTGCACCAATCGATGAAAAACAAGGAGCTGTTTTCGCTTCTCAGCATGGAAAAAAGCTTAGTGTATTTCATGACGTCGCTCAAAGCAAACAACATCGTCATGGAGCGGCTCATGCGCCTCAATTATTTGCGCATGTACGAAGATGACCAGGATTTGCTGCAGGACGTCATTATTGAAAACAAGCAGGCGATTGAAATGGCCGAAGTATACAGCAGCATTTTAAGCGGCATGATGGACGCGTTCGCTTCGGTCATCTCAAACAACTTAAACATTGTGATGAAGTTTTTGACGGCCATTACGATCGTCATTTCGCTGCCGACGATGGTGGCGAGTTTCTACGGCATGAACGTACCGATTCCGTACCAACACTCTCCGTACGCCTTTTTGATCGCGATGGCGCTCGCCGGTTCACTGTCAGCGGCGACGGCGTACATCTTTTGGAAAAAGCGATACTTTTGACGGCCAGGCGCGTTTTGGATGGCCATGCGAACGGCTGCCCTGTCATTGGGGCAGCCGCTTTTGCTTTCGGACGGCCACACCGCCGGAGAAGATGAATTTCATCGCCTCTTCCGGCGAGATGTCGACGACTTCCACTTGCTTTTTCGGGACGAGCAGGGTGAGCCCGGCGACTTGAAACGCCTGCGGGATATAGACGGCGACGTAGTCGGCGAGAGGATCGTGCCAAGCGCCGACATCATCCATTGTCATGAAGCCGAGGCATTTCCAGCCGCTTTCTGGCATTGTAACGAGCACAACTTGCGAAAACGATCGTTTTTCCCCGACGAAGGAAGCGATTGTATCTTTGGCGACGGAATAAACCGTTTTCATCAAGGGAATGCTTTCAAGCAACCGGTCGATCAGTCGAATGAGGCGGCCGCTTACGTATTGCGTCGACAGCCAACCGCAGACGGTAATCAGCGCGACAGTCGCCAATAGGCCTAGGCCGGGAATGTAGCGGCCATCCAAATACGGACGGACGTATTGGCCAAGCAGCCCATCCAAAACGGTGAACACTTTGTAGCACACATAGACGGCGAGTAAAATTGGCACGATCGTCAGCATGCCGTTTAGAAAATGTTTCACGAAAAAACGCATCCCTTTCCCTCCCCGCTATTCATTCTCTACCACCATACCAATTTTTTTGGCTTTATACAACTCTCTATTATATCGAACGTTTTTCGTTATATTCGGCAAGAAAGTTCGTGTTTTTCTTGACGAACTGCCAAATGTTCCGTATACTTTCGAATGGAACATGGGAAATGGGGGATGGATCATGAACAATCATTACGATGTGATCGTGGTCGGCGCCGGGCCGGCCGGCATTTTCACTTGCTACGAACTGACGCTCAAACTCCCTGGAGCGAACGTGCTCTTAATCGATAAAGGGCACGATATCTATAAACGCAATTGTCCGATTTTGCAAAAAAAAATTGAAAAGTGTCCGCCGCCGGCCGGCAAAAAAGACTATGCCGGCTGCGTGCCGGCCTGTTCGATCACGAATGGATTCGGCGGAGCGGGGGCGTATTCGGACGGCAAATTCAATATCACGAGCGAATTCGGCGGCTGGATGACCGACTATTTGCCGGCTTCGACCGTACTTGAGCTCATCCGCTATGTCGATGAGATCAACTTGAAGCACGGAGCGACGACATCGATCACCGACCCGATGACGGATAAAGTGAAAGAGATCGAGCGGCGCGCCTATGCGGCCGGGCTGAAGCTATTGCGCGCGTACGTCCGCCATTTGGGTACAGAGCAAAATTTGGAAATTTTGAAAAGCATTTTTGAATATTTGCGCGAGCGGATTGCGATGCGCTTTACAACGGAAGTGGATGATATCGTGACCGAGCGGACGGAGAGCGGCCATCGAGTGAAAGGCGTTGTGCTGAAAAACGGCGAAACGTTGACAGCGGAAAAAGTCGTCATCGCTCCGGGGCGCGATGGCTCGGTTTGGCTGAGCAAAATCTTGCGCAAGCGCCGTTTGCGGATGATCAACAATCAGGTTGACATCGGAGTGCGCGTGGAAACATCGAACATCGTCATGCAAGAAATTAACGAACATCTGTATGAAGGGAAATTCATTTTCAACACGTCGGTTGGGACGCAAGTGCGCACGTTTTGCAGCAACCCGTCCGGACATGTCGTCGTCGAAAACCATTCCGGCATCATGCTCGCCAACGGCCATGCGTACAAAGATCCAAAGCTCGGCAGCAACAACACGAACTTTGCCCTTCTTGTTTCACATAAGTTTTCCGATCCGTTTGACAAGCCGAACGAATACGCCCATGAAATTTCCCGGCTGGCGAACGCCTTGTCGAACGGCGGCATCATCGTGCAAAAATACGGCGACATTTTAAAAGGACGGCGATCGACGGAAAAGCGGATCAAAGAAGGGTTCATCGAACCGACGCTAAAAGAAGCGGTGCCGGGCGATTTAGGCCTCGTTTTGCCGTACAACACGATGAAAAGCTTGATCGAAATGACGGAAGCGCTCAACCATGTTACTCCGGGGCTTGCCTCTGAGCATACGCTCTTTTATGGGGTGGAAGCGAAGTTTTATTCGGCACGTCCGAAACTGAACGACCGCTTTGAAACCGAAATCGCCGGGCTGTATGTCGGCGGCGACGGCGCCGGCATTACGCGCGGCCTTGCGCAGGCGAGCGCCTGCGGCGTCTGGATCGCCCGCGATATCGTCGAGAAATTGACGCATTAGGTGAGGAACCGAGGGCAGGCCCCTTCAAACGGGGGCCTGTTTTTTTTGCTGTCTGCCTAGGGACGGATTAAAAAGTAAACTGAAATGAAAATATAGTTGACAAATATGCGGCTGGTCCGTTACGATAAATGTAATGATATGGAAAGGGGAGAGGAGAGATGGCAAACTGGCTGGTGTTGGCCGAGCAAGTGTTGGGAGGCCACGAGCTGACCGATGAGGAAGCATTGGCGATATTGGATTGTCCGGACGAGGAGTTGCTCCTTTTGCTGCAAGGGGCGTACCGGATTCGCTCCGCCTATTATGGAAACAAAGTGAAGCTGAACATGATCATCAACGCCAAATCCGGCCTCTGTCCGGAAAACTGCGGCTACTGTTCGCAGTCCGCCGTATCGACGGCGCCGGTGAAAACGTATAAAATGGTCGACAAAGAGACGTTGTTGCGCGGCGCGGAAGAAGCACACCGTTTGCGCATTGGGACGTACTGCATCGTCGCCAGCGGCCGCGGGCCGAGCGATAAAGAGATCGACACCGTTGTGTCTGCGGTCAAGGAAATTAAAGAGCGGTTCGGGCTGAAAGTGTGCGCCTGCCTTGGGATCTTAAAGCCGGAGCAGGCGGCGCGGCTGAAAGAGGCGGGAGTCGATCGCTACAATCATAACATTAACACGTCAAAACAGCACCATCCGAACATTACGACGTCCCATACATACGACGACCGGGTGCGGACGGTGGAAACGGTGAAAGAAGCTGGTCTTTCGCCTTGTTCCGGCGTCATCATCGGCATGAAAGAAACGAAGCAGGATGTCGTCGATATGGCGCGCAGTTTGCGGGCGCTTGACGCCGATTCCATTCCAGTCAACTTTTTGCATGCGATCGACGGCACGCCGCTGGCTGGCACGAACGAATTAAACCCGCGTTACTGTTTGAAGGTGCTGGCCCTTTTTCGCTATATGAATCCAACCAAAGAAATCCGCATCGCCGGCGGGCGAGAAGTGAATTTGCGCTCACTTCAGCCGCTTGGCCTGTATGCCGCCAACTCGATTTTTGTCGGCGACTATTTGACGACCGCCGGGCAAGAAAAGTCAGCCGATTATCAAATGCTTGGGGATCTTGGGTTTGAAATCGAATTTGCCCCGGCTCCGCAAGCCGGAGTCGTATCATGAACGATGCCGCCGGAAGATGGCGGCTTTTTGTATGTGCGCTCACCGAGGACAATACCTAGCGAAGCGGGAGGCATGGGAGGCGCCATGCGGTTTCAGATGGGACGCCACGATGGCGCATCGCAAGCCTTGGCGAGAAGCGGAGCGCATGATAAGACGGTGGACTTGGCCTGCCTATGCTCTGACGTGAAAAGCGGATTGAACCCCTATTGCGCCGTTTGACGCGCTTTTTTGGCATGAAAAGCCAACCCGACGCGTACGATGGGAATACAAGCGGCGAAAAAAGGCTTCACAAACAGCCAAAAGCTCATTATAATAGCAACAAAAGGAAAGGAAGAGGATGGGGGACATGGCAAAGTCATTCTACCGTTACTTGCTGCGCTTCCGCCATGGACACCAGGAAGATCCGGTCGTCCGGTTTGCGAACGGAGCGTATGAAGACCACAGCTTTCCAAAAGGGTCGACGGACTATGAAGAACTGAGCGGCTATTTGGAGCTTAACGGTGACTATTTGGAAAGTATGGTTGTGTTTGATGAGCTATGGGAGCAATTTTTGCATGAAGCATAACTAAGGGAGCGTTCCCATTTCATAAATTGGGAGCGCTTTCAAATAGCTTTTTTCCGCGCGGTTGCAGGTGTCCACCCTTCTTGGCATGCATATACTATACTAACCATTTGTTCCAAAAGGGGGGAGAGGCCAATGAGCGCGCCGAAACGCCCGAAATTTTCCGTCGGCGACATCGTCGTCAATACATTGTACGGAACGGTCGGAACGATCACCGATATTCAGCAGATTGACGGTACGTTTTTATACGAAATCAACCATGGCCATAGCTTGTTTGCCGAGCAAGCGCTCATTTTATTGTCTGAGTTTGCGGGTGATTTATGGATCGCGGAAGAGATTGAAATTGAGTTGCCGTTTTTTCTTGGCGAAATTGTCCGCGTCCGCGATTATGGCGGCCATTTGTTCAAAATTGTCGGGGTGCGGACAGAAATTTACCGCTACTACGGGGAAGGATGGGAAGAGACGATTTACGAATTGAAACGGCTGATGGATGGTTGGGAGATTGAAGTCCATCTGGAAGACATCATTCCGCTTGCCGACGGAGAGGAGACGTCTATTACGCTCGTGCAAGATATTGTCATCGCCGCGCCGGTGAAAGCGTCGCTTCTATTGCCGCCGGCCGACAACGGAGAGAAAGGGCCGTCGGTCGACGAGCTCCTTGACATGTACAACGATTATAAAGCGTTATATGAATGGTTCGGCGATGAACAGTACCAACGGATGATGGAAACAGTTGTAAAACGTTTGCGGACAATCGCCGATCACCAGGATAGAAATTGATAAAGAATAAAAAGAAAATAAGGAATGCCGGCGAAAATGACGATCGCGCCCAATCCATTGACAACTGTTTCCATCATTTTATCGATCGCAGTGAATTTGTCCATTTTGTCCGCCTCCGTGTTTTTTGTTTTGTTGGTACATATGTATGGGGGAGACTGAAAAAATAGTACAACATGATTTTTGACATAAAACGGAAGGCGGCGACATACAACATTACAAAGGGGGCGAGATGCGGTGAAGGAAATTGAAGTGATTATCGATACGGAAGAAATCGCTGAGTTTTTTTACCAAGAACTCATCCGCCGCGGCTTTGTGCCAACGCAAGAGGAGCTTGAGGAGCTCGCGGATATTACGTTTGACTATTTGCTTGAAAAATGCATCATTGATGAAGAGATTGACATCGATGGGGAGTAGTCCTCGTCGTTTTATGATGAAGTTGATTTGGCCGCCGCGATGGCGGCTGTTTTCATCATGGCCAAATGCCGCTCGTAGCGGCTGGTCATGTCGCCCGAGGCCGGAAGCGGGAGCGTTTCAAGCGCCTGCATGATCGCCTCATCGGTGAACCAATCGCGATGATCGTGGAACGGGTGCGCAAGATCCGGCCAAGCTTCCTCAAGGCGGGGGCTGTAAAAGCGGCGCCCATCAGGCGTTTCAGCGAACGATTGCGGCCAGAAGTCGGCGCGTGAGCCGCTGTGGGGGACGCAGCGGGCAAAGCGGCAGGCGCCGCGAAACAGCCGGGCGTCAAACAGCAGCAGACTGTACAGCGTTTTGCCTATATGGATGCGGTGGTGGACGTCGGCGAAATCGCGCACGGTCGTTCCGGCAAGCGCTACGCGGCGGCCTTTGGCATATGGGATGAGCACATCGTTGAACCCGAGCCATTGCTCGACAATAAACGGCCAGCTTGACAGCACGCGGGTGCGGAAAAACGGATGTTCGATGACGCGAAGCTGGATGTACTGCTGCTCGTTGATGATCAGAGCAACCGTAAGAAGCGCGGCATTCCCCGTTTCCCAAAAATGTTCCCACATCGGCTTCATAAACGAAGACACCGCTAGCGCCGGCAACAAATGAAACAGCGGCGTCTCCCTCCGTTTGCTTTCTTCGTACAGCAGAAGCTGCGGATAGGCATCATGAAAAATGAGGGCATTGGCGCGCTCCAAAAACAAAAAAAGGGGTGCAATGATTTGTTCCGGCAGCAAAAACGGAAGAAGGCCGCCGCGCAAATCCGTCATGTTCCAACCGCCGTTGCGCGAGACGAGATGGGCTAAAAACGCCCAATGAATTTCCCGATGGCGCTCAAAAAACGCTAAGTAGGCGGCGGTGCGCGTCACATTGTTGCGGTTATGTTCCGCCGTTTTCCGACGAATGGCGGCAACAATGCTCTTTTCTTCCGCGCTGAGCGGTCCGTCAGTCGGGACAGTTGTGCGGGCGGCCATCCGGCGAAGCAGGCCGTCATCGGCGAGGCGGACCGGATGGCGGTACAAAAAGGAGCGGTAGGCATACTGAAGCGGATGGCGCAGCCAAGCGAACGGGCGAGTCGGCATCAGGCTGTCTCTCCTTTGCATCATTTGTGGACTTTTGCCAGAAGACCGCGATCGTTTCGACAAAAGGAGTGCTCGTTTGCTGAAGGAATCGACACGCCAAATCACCAAATAAGTACAATACACGTTTTTCTCGGCTCCGAAGACGATTCGCGATCGAATTCGACATCAACCATAGTATGGGACGCGGAGGGCCGATTTATTGGGAGAAGGGAGAGGAAAACAATGGTTCGTTTATGGGGGAAACGGATGTGGATGACAAAACGTGCATATGAGGCGGTCGTTTTTCAAACACCGCGCTTTGGGGAAACGAAAGGCTACCGGCAAGTGTGCCGCATGACGGTGACGGCGGCCGGACATGATGAAGTGCTGGCGGTGTTGTATCGGATGTTGAATGTCGCCGATCTGATGCCGAAAAACTGTCAAGCTCGATTTATGCGGACTGGGGACGTTGTGCTGATCGATGAAGGGCGGAAAGGACAGACGTACTATCGCCTTTGTCCAGACGGATGGAAACAAGTGGAACGTCAGCTCATCTGTTGACGGAATATTCGAAAATATAGTCGCCAGCAAGAGCTAGAGATGATATAATATGAATAAAGCCCCCTTGTTTCGGGAACGGATAAGAAAGGAAAGGGGGCGGACTTGATGGAACATGACGAACGGCGGCGCGACATGCCGATGGTGGCCCCGGGCATCGACGACGATGAGGAGCTGAATGAAAGAGCGACAAAAGAGGAAATTGAACGCGGGGAATATACAAAAGTCGTCACGCTTGCTTGGGACGAATCCGAGCCGTCGGAACCGCGATAGAAACCCTTGTATCGCACAAGGGTTTCTGCGGTTTGTCACGATTCTGGATTGTCGTGATGGCCCGGACCGTTTTTCCGGCCGCCGGCGGCGGAATATTCTTTGGCATGCGCCTCATCTTCAGCAATCAATGCTTCTTTTGGAATATGGTTGTTCTTTTTCTGCCCGTTAATGCGGTTGCGGTGTTTTTTGCCCATCGTTTTCCCTCCTTGAACCGTCGTCGTCGTTAGTGTATGCGGTCTGACGGCGGTTCATCGACGGAAAATGTTTGCAGGCGGCATCATGCGGCGGGCGCAGGAGAAAAGAGGGAAGGGGGCGAAACGATGGCCGCACTGGCGCTGTCGCTGCTTGTGTGCGTTGTCTCGATTGCGGCATTGCTTTGGGTCAAAGGGCAAGTTGAGCGGCTCTTGTTCCGCTGGAGAAGCGTGCCCCTTCTCCATGCGGTCAACGTCGTCATCATCGCTGCCATCGTTGCTGACATGTACTATCGGCTCAGCGGCATCGACGTGTACTTGCGCGATTTGGCCGATATCAACGGTTTTTGGTATGTCTTTGCCGGCGCGATGCAGCTCGTCTTTCCACTGTATTTGTTTTCCTGTTGGCTTGTCGCCAGGCGGCGCGAGCGCGAGAAAAAATATACGCGCAGCAAAGACAAAAAGGTGCTGTATATCAATGAGCGGTATTTGGCGCGCCGCCATCGGGGCGATTATCGCCGATCCAAAACATCGTAAGAGAGCGGCTCCCCCGCAAATGTCTCACCCACCTCCGCGAGTGCACAGGGGGAGCTTTCAGCGATTTGCGTATGTGCCAAACGACAATGCACAAGGACCCTTTCCGCTTCCCTTCGTTTCGAAGATGCCCGTTTGAACAACATGTGATTCGATCCGACGGCGATTGCCGGCCAACATTCATCTCCCACATGGACGGGTGCTCGTGCACCTTCACGTTTCGAAGTGGGAGACTTCTTTCGGAATGATGTTAGAATTTGGTCTTTTCCTTTTTCGATGTGGACGGCTGATTGTTTGATTTGGACGATGGATTGGTTTTGTTGGCGTATTCCACCGCTTGTTCGAGTTTCTTTTTCATCGGTCTTTTCCTCCTTTCTCCTCGGGCAGGCACACATAGTATGCCCGTTCGCCGCCTCGGCTACTCGAAGGAAGACTGCCATTTTCCGCAAACATATGATATGATAGACGAGGGCATGGCCCGACAACAATCGTTCAAACCAAAGGAGGAATCCCATTGAGCGTACATATCGGAGCGAAGGCAGGGGAGATCGCGGAGCGCATTTTGCTGCCAGGTGATCCGCTGCGCGCCAAATACATTGCCGAAACGTTTCTGGAAGGAGCGGTATGCTACAACGAAGTGCGCGGCATGCTCGGATTTACCGGGACGTATAAAGGGGAGCGCATTTCCGTGCAAGGGACCGGCATGGGCGTGCCGTCCATTTCGATTTATGTGAACGAACTGATCCAAAGCTACGGCGTAAAGACGCTCATCCGCGTCGGAACGTGCGGAGCGATTCAGCCGGATGTGCGCGTCCGCGACGTCATTTTGGCGATGAGCGCGTCGACCGATTCCAACATGAACCGGCTCATTTTCCGCGGCCGCGATTATGCGCCAACCGCCGATTTCCATCTGCTGCGGACGGCGTATGAAGTAGGGGTGGAAAAAGGGCTGGCGCTAAAAGTCGGCAATGTGTTCACCGCCGACATGTTTTACAATGATGAACCGAATTGGGAAACGTGGGCGCGCTACGGTGTATTGGCTGTCGAGATGGAAACGGCGGCGCTCTATACGCTGGCGGCGAAATTCGGCTGCCGGGCGCTGTCGGTGCTGACGGTCAGCGACCATATTCTCACCGGAGAAGAAACGACGGCTGAGGAGCGGCAAATGACGTTTAACGAGATGATTGAAGTGGCGCTTGAAGCGGCGATCCGCAATGGCGCGTGATTGGGCTGCCGGGCGCTTGGGCCTGGGAAAACAGAAAAGGAGAAGGAACATGAACCAGCGATGGCAAGCGGCGATGTTGGTGTGCCTGCTGCTCGCCGGCTGCCAAACAGGGGAGAGCGGCAGCAACGGTGCGGCCGGCCCGTCCGGCCAGCCGCCGGAAAGCGCGGTGCACCCAAGCGATCATCAACAACAGGGGAAAACGAGCGAGAGCCCCGTCGATCCCGATTTGCAGCTTGAGGCGAAATATTGGAACATCGTCAAGGTGCAAAACGGACAAAAAGTGATTCAAAACCCTGACAACATTTTGGTGCTCGTCAATAAAGAACAGTCGCTCCCGCCTGGCTATAAGCCGGCGGACTTGGTCGTGCCGCGCGTGCCGTTTTTGTGTGCTGACCCGAACGCGGAAAAGCGGCATATGCGGGCCGAAGCGGCCGCGGCGCTTGAGGAGATGTTTGCCGCCGCACGCCGCGATGGCATTGAGCTGGTGGCCGTGTCCGCTTATCGTTCATACGAGCGGCAGCAGGTGATTTTTGCTGAAGAAGTGCGGCAAAAGGGGAGGGAAAAAGCGGTTCAAGCGGTCGCTCATCCAGGTCAGAGCGAGCATCAGACAGGGCTGGCGGTCGATATCAGCAGCCGCTCGGCCGGCTGTCAGCTGACCGAATCGTTCGGGGCGACAAAAGAAGGGCAATGGGTAGCCGCCCATGCGCACGAGTACGGATTCATCATCCGCTACCCGAAAGGAAAGGAAGCGGTGACCGGCTACAAGTATGAGCCGTGGCATCTCCGCTATGTCGGGCGGAAGGCGGCCGCGGTGATCAAAAAGCGCGGCTTGACGCTTGAAGAATATTTCAAAGTAGTGAAAAAAGTGTGAAAACGGCGCCTCGTCGAGGACGCCGTTTTTCTTGCCAGCTATGGTTCGCAGCAAAAGACGCAATAGCCAAGACGGTCGCCGAATTGAGATGTCAACTGTTGGTGCATCTGCCACATGCTCGCCATCTCCGGTGTCGGCGGAAGGGCGATGACGATGGGTGCCCCAAGGCTTGGCGCTTCGGCTGCAGCCGCGTAGGAAAACTGGCGGCAGCCAAAGCCGCTTTGTTCGAGCACTTCTTTCCACTCCGCTGATGTCATGAGCTGACGGAAGCCGTAAAAGGCGGCGATTTGCTTTTGCTCGGCGGCGGTCAGCCGCTCATGACACGCTTCAATGCCGACGAATAGGCCATCGTTTTTGAGCACGCGGCGGATTTCGGCGAGCGCGTTTGGCAATGAAACGAAAGCAAGCACCGATTCAGAAAGCGCGAGGTCAAACGTCCCGGCGGGAAACGGGAGCGCTTCGACCGAGGCGCGATGCAAACGGACTGAGACCGCCTTGGCGGCAAAACGCTGTTTCGCCTTGGCGATCATCGTCGGGTGGATGTCGATGGCGGTGACGTTGGCCCCGTACTGTTCGGCGATATAAGCCGCCGTCTGTCCGGTGCCGCAGCCGACGTCAAGCACGGATGTTGAACGGTCGATCTTAAGTTTACGTAAGATTTGTTTTGTTAACTCAAAACCGCCTGGGTGAGCGCCATCGATCCCCATGTCCGCCAACCAGTCTAAATATGCAGACATCTGTTCCTCTCCTTTTTTGTTTCGACTTGGTTTATCATACGCAAATGCGATCAATTTTGCCTTTAGACAAAAAAATTTGCTTGTCCCTATTCTTATGAAAAGAGGAAATTTTCTTGCTGTAGACCCAACCGGCTTCAAGCTGGTACACTGATACGTGCAAAAATGAGATGGCTAGGTTGGTGAAGAAAGTGGATCGAAAACAAGGAGCCGAGGCGGGCGCATTGCTGAGCATTTTCGTCTATCTTCTCCTTTCGGCCGGCAAGCTGTTGGCTGGGGGGGTGTTCGGCTCGGATGCGGTGGAAGCGGACGGTTGGAATAATTTGAGTGATATTATCGCTTCCTCGGCAGTCTATATTGGCATGAAAATCGCGAAAAAACCACGTGATTGCAACCACCCGTACGGACATTCGCGGGCGGAAAACATCTCCTCGCTGTTGGCTGCTTTTTTGATGATGTCCATTGGCATTGACGTGATCACAAGCGGCGTCCGCTCGCTGTTCGGCAAAGAAAAGGCAGCGGCTCCTGATGTTTTAGCGGCTGTGGTTGCGCTCGCCTCGGCGGCCGTTATGATTGGCGTTTATGCCATCAATCGTCGGCTGGCGCGGCGGACGAACAGCATGGCGCTGGCGGCCGTGGCGAAAGACAATTTATCGGATGCGCTGGTGAGCATTGGCGCCGCCATTGGCATCGCCGGCGCGCGGCTTGGGTGGCCATGGCTTGATCCGCTGGCGGCGCTTGTGATCGGGGCGATGATTGGCAGGACGGCGTGGGAGGTGTTTATGGAGACGGCGCATACGCTCACCGACGGTTTTGATGAACAGCAGCTCGCCGTTTATAAAGACGAAATTGCAGCGGTGAGCGGCGTGCGCGATGTCGCTGACATTAAAGCGCGCATGTTAGGCAACGACATTGTGCTGGAAGTGACGATCCGCGTTGACTCGCATTTGACGGTGGCAAAAAGCCATGAAATCGCTGATGAAGTCGAGCGTTTGATGCGAAACCGGCATAACATTCGGGCGACGCACGTCCATGTGGAACCGGAAGCGGTGCGCTGACTGGCTTCGGGCGCATTGGCGGGCCGACGCGGCGAGGCGCCTATATAGATGCAATTTGAAGCTTTAACATTTGTAGCTTTTACCGAGCATTTGATCGACTGTCGGGCGACCGAACAACGCCGCTTTCAGACCCATGTATGGGTCTGTGAAGCGGGTGGTTGTTCGGTCTTCCGTCACGCCTTGGCGTGACGGAGGCAAGCCTGTGGCTTGCCTTCGACAGTCGAAAAATGGACAAGTGACTTTTCCATCAAGGATATGTTAAACTTTTTCGTTGCATCTATATAGACAGCGAATGACTTGTCGGGATGTGACGCTTTGCAGGCGGGATGCAGCCGGGAGAAGTTGCTTGTCGCCAACAGCGAGCGGATGCGGCCAAACCGTTGCCACTGGCTTGTTTTTGGCGGCGGGAGGGGAGTAGTTTTGCGTCAAACAGCAAACAATACAATTAAAATCGTTTGCATGGAAAGGACGTCAGTCTATGGCGATCGAGCATAACTTTCGTTTGACGGTTGACGGAACGTACAAACGCCATGCGCCGGCAGGCAGCCAGTCGTGTTGGCTTCATTTCACCGCCGCCGCCAAGCCGGATTTGGAGCAGCTTCTTTCTTCGCTGTCCATTCACCCTCTCGCCCAACAGCGGCTGATGAACGGGACAGATATTCCCACGTTTGACGAATACGAAGGATGTTTCTTCTTATCGCTGTTTATCGTTCGTCCGTCTGGCCGGACAGTGAACGTTCGTTTGCTGGCCGGCAGCCAATATATGATCAGCTATATGGATGAAAACGATCCGCTTGTTGATCAAGTGAAAGAACGTTTGTTGAACCATCGCGGTCAGGCGCTGTATCCTGGGTACGTGCTGTATCACTTTTTAGACTTGGCCGCCATCCGTTTTTTGCAAGTCATCGATCAGATCGCTGACCGCATTCAGACGCTTGAACGGCAAGTGTTTGCGACCCCGTTTGCCAACGAAATCGGGCGCGAGATTTATCGGATGAAAACACATCTTCATGAGCTGCGCCAAATCGCCGAGGCGCAGGAAGAAGCGATCAAAATGATCCGCCACGCTGATTTGCCGTATATCAATCAAGAGACGAATCCGTATATCGAGGAAGTGGCGTCGCGATTCTCACGCGTGCCCGCCGCGCTCGACGCGTTTAAGGAATCATTGTCCGCCATTTTCGATTTGCAACTGTCGCTCAAATCAGATCATATGAACGTCATTATGAAGACATTGACATTGGTGAGCGTCATATTTTTGCCGATGACGTTTATCGCCGGTGTATACGGCATGAATTTTGCGTTTATGCCAGAGCTGAAATGGAGATACGGCTACCCGTTTGCCTTGTTGCTCATGGCAACTGTTGCGATGCTCATCGCCCTCTATTTTAAGCGAAAAGGTTGGTGGGGAGAGACGGGGACGAAAGAAAAATAGGCGTTTTTCTGGAAGGTCGGTGATGTAACGGAGAAAACGCTCCAGCAAGGAGCTTTCGCCAATGGATCAACGGCTCTTCCGTGCGTTCGTGGACCAATCTTTTTGAAGAAAACGCGGTTTTTCACCAATCTTCTAGAAATTTGGGCATTCGCCCGGCCGTTTGGGCGGGCGGGCGCATATGATGGCCCTGTGAACCGATGAAGGAGGTGCCCGCCGTGAGCGGTTTTGTCAACAGCGGTTATACGGTCGTCATCGTCCTGTTCATTTTACTGATTATTGTTGGCTGTGCCTGTGTCGCTTGATGAGCGAAAAAATAAGAAAGGGCGGCGGTCAAACGGGCCGCGAAGGGGGCGGGTGCTCATATTCAGCTGCGCCCCTTCTCCATTGGGCAACCGCGTCGAGCGATGCGGGTGAGTGTTTTGATGGATAAAGTGAAGCGGCGGCGGTATAATGAAACAGAAATGATCATGGAAAAGGAGAAGACGACGTGGGGCATTGGAGCGAAGAAAAGCAAGGCATCTTGTATACGGCTGCTTCGTACTTGCTGTGGGGAGTATTGCCTCTGTACTGGAAGCTGCTAGAGGCGCGCCCGGCGCTTGAGATTTTGGCGCACCGCATCGTGTGGTCGTTCGTGTTTATGGCCATCCTTCTGGCAGCGAATGGGCAGCTTGGCGCCTTCCGCCGGGAGCTTCGGGCGATGCGCCGTAAGCCGGCTAAGGCATGGGGGATCGCCGCTGCTGCCGTGCTCATCAGCGCCAACTGGTTTGTCTACATATGGGCGGTGAATCATCATCATGTCGTTGAAACGAGCCTCGGCTATTATATCAACCCGCTTGTCAGCGTGGCGCTTGGGACGATCGTATTGCGCGAGCGGTTGAGCGTTGGGCAGTGGGCCGCTGTTTTTCTTGCCGCCGCCGGCGTGGCGGCGATGACGGCGGAATATGGCGCGTTTCCGTGGGTCGCCATATCGCTCGCGTTGACGTTCGGGTTTTACGGCTTAGTGAAAAAACTGGCCAGCGTTGACTCGTCCATTGGCTTGACGCTTGAAACAATGGCCGTCATGCCGCTTTCAGCCGTTTACTTATTATGTGTGTACAACGAAACGCCAGCCCTCGTCAAGACGGCCGAATGGTGGCAATGGGCGCTGTTGGCTGGAGCCGGGCCAGCGACGGCCGTGCCGCTTTTGTATTTCGCCAAAGGGGCGAAGCGTGTGTCAATGACAACACTTGGTTTTTTGCAATACATTTCGCCGACGATCAGCCTTCTCCTTGGCGTCTTTTTGTTCGGCGAGCCGTTTACGAAAGCGCATTTTTATGCGTTTAGCTGCATCTGGACGGCGCTTATTTTGTTTTCCGCTGTTCAAATCAAGCAAGCGCCGGGGCGGAAAAAATGGAAGCGAAACTCGCTCGGAGCATAACATCGGTCCGCGGATGGACCGTTTTTTTTTACGTTGCGGCAAATACCCATTTTTGCCGAAACATCTAACCATTTCCTCGGCTTCTGAATAGTCTACTAGTACAAAAACGAAGGAGGTGCTGGCAAATGGGTGCAGCTTACGGCGGCGGATTCGCGTTGATCGTCGTTCTGTTCATCTTGTTGATTATTGTCGGATGTGCATGTATCGGTGGTTGGGTGTACTGATGCCTCTTACTTGCTAGCAAGGAGGTGACGAATATGCCATATGGCTTTTATGGCGGCTGGGGCTGGGGCGGCTATGGCTTCGGTTATCCGGGTTACGGCGGCTACGGCTACGGCTTTGTGCTGATCGTCGTTTTGTTTATTTTGCTCATTATCGTCGGGGCAACATGGTGCTAGGCGGATGATGGGCATGCGGGGGGAGACGGCCGGGCAACGGCTGTTTCCCCCGCTTTTTTTGTGAACAGGCAGGAACAACGAAAGGAAGTGGAGAAATCATAAACGATGAGAAAATGGAAAGCATATGGAGGACGGGGAAATGACACATATTGCAAAAGACATCGTCGCGACGTTTTCGATCGTCGCGTTCGATCCGGCGACCGGGGAGCTTGGCATCGCTGTTCAATCGAAATTTTTAGGCGTTGGTGCGGTTGTTCCGTGGGCGAAAGCGGGCGTCGGAGCGGTGGCGACGCAATCGTACGCCAACACGTCGTACGGACCGCGCGGCCTCGAATGGATGGCAAAAGGGAAATCGGCGCAAGAAACGCTTGAGTTGCTCGTTGCCGATGACAGTGAGCGCGATTTGCGCCAAGTCGGCATCGTGGATGCGAAAGGACGGGCGGCGACGTTCACCGGGAAAAAATGTTACCCGTGGGCCGGGGGCATCACCGGGCCGAACTATGCGGCTCAAGGCAATATTTTAGCCGGCGAGGAAACGGTGCTGGCAATGGGAAGGGCGTTTGAGCAGACAAAAGGTCCGCTCGCCGAGCGATTGTTAAAGGCGCTTCAAGCTGGTCAGGCAGCGGGGGGCGACCGCCGCGGGCAACAGTCGGCCGCCTTGCTTGTCGTGAAAGAAGGAGGGGGATATGGCGGCTACAATGACCGTTATATCGACTTGCGCGTCGATGATCACCCGCGGCCGATCGAGGAGCTTATTCGCTTGTATCAGTTGCGCCAGCTTTACTTTGAGAAACCGCGTCCCGAAAAAGTGGCAGCGATTGAAGGAACGGTAAAGGAAGAGGTGGCCGCCCACTTGGTCCGTCTCGGTTATTTGTCGAAAGAGCGCTCGGCGGATCGCGAGGCGCTTCATGAGGCGCTGACCGTGTATATACATACAGAAAATTTTGAGGAGCGCCAAGTGGAGAAAGGAAAAATCGACCTCGATGTATTACAGTATATGAAGCAGCAGCCGTCGCCTAACGAGGTCGGCTAAGGGAAACCGGCCTTGTCGACTGCATGATCCATCATGCTGCAACAAAAAGGATGTCCCTAGAACTGGGCGGGACATCCTTGTTTATCGACCGCTCCCTCTTAAAAGGCGCATGGCGCACGCCCGCTGTCATGTCTGCGCCAAACGGCCCGCAGGCGAAAGCTGAGAAACAGCGCGCCCGTTGCCAATCCGGCGATCAGGCCGATCCAATAGCCGAACGCCCCGGCGGCAGTCAGTAGAGCGAGCGCGCAGCCAAGCGGAAGCCCAACGCCCCAATAGGCGAGAAGAGCGGACCAAAAAACGGCGTTTACCTCTTTATAGCCCCGCAGCGCTCCTTGGATGGGAGCGGCGATGGCATCGGAAACTTGAAAGAAGATCGCATAGAGCAAAAACTTCCCTGTCAACGCCGCCACTGTCGGATCGTTTGTATACAGCCGGGCGACATGGCTGCGGAAGGCGGAAAGGAACAGCGCTGCTGCGGCGGCGACGGCCAAGGCGAGGGTGATGCCGATCAAGCAATATTGTTTGGCGGCTTCATAACGGTTGGCCCCGGCTTCAACGCCCACGGCGATCGTCAGCGCCATCGATAAGCTGAGTGGAATCATATACAACAGTGAAGCGAAGTTGAGGGCGCTTTGATGCGCGGCGACCGTTTCCGCGCCAAACCGGCCGACAAGCAGCGTCACAGCAGCGAAAATGCTCGTTTCAAAAAAGATGGCCGACCCGATCGGCACCCCGGTTTTCAGCAACTCTTTCCATGCGGCCCATGACGGACGGTAGAAACGGACGAGTACACGATAGGGAGCCAAGCGCCGAAATTTCAAAGCGGCAAAGGCAGCGGCCGCGAAGCAGTACGCATACGTGATCGCCGTCGCGTAACCAGTGCCGATGCCGCCAAGGCGCGGAAATCCGCCATGCCCGTAAATCAACAACCAGTTGAACAGCATATTGACCGGCAAGGCGGTGAGCGTAATCCACATCGTCACTTTCGTTTGCCCAAGCGCATCGATGAAATAGCGGAGCACAGAATAAAGAAACAGAGGGATGATCCCAAACGACAAGGCGCGCAAATAATGAAAGGCGATATGCCGAACGTTTTCATCCAAAGACATCTGTTTCAAGATAAACGGCACGGCAGCGGCGCCGATCAGGACAATGGCGACAGCAAGCGCGACAGCCAAGTAGAGCGCCTGGGCGACGGCGCGAGTGATCGAGTCATGCCGTCCGGCGCCGAAATGGTGTGAGACGATCGGGGACAGGGCGAGCAAAATGCCGCCGGCGCCGGTAAACACCGGCACCCATAGGCTTGAGCCGATCGCGACGCCGGCAAGATCTTCGGCGCTCGCATGACCGGACATGGCGACATCGACAAAGTTCATGGCATATTGACCGGTTTGCGAAACAAAAATGGGAAGAAACAAGGCGAACAGGCGCCGCCATTTGCCGTTGGGCGGAGCGGTCGTTGCCATAATGGCTCCTCCTTTTCTGTGATAAAGTGATACATTGTTCTAAATCATCAATCTCCCCACTTCCGAAGCTGGGATGGCCCCCTCTTCGGAAGCGATTTATGACGAAAGAAACGGCGGTTGGCTGCAAAGCGGGAATTCGATCAAAAAACATGTGCCGTGCGCGTCGCTTTGCACTTTCATCGTCCCGCGATGCAGTTCGACGATTTTTTTCGATAATGACAGGCCGAGCCCAGTTCCCGTTTCCTTCGTTGAAAAAAACGGATCGAAAACATGGTCGATGACCGACGGCGGAATGCCGGGTCCATCGTCGCAGAAGCGAAGCTGAACGAGATGGTTGATTTTTCGGCTGCAGATCGACACCCTCATCGTTTTCGCCACTTTTGCTTCCACGGCGTTGCGAAATAAGTTTAAAAACACTTGCAAAAGCTGGCTGCGGTCGCCGTTCATTTCGTAATCGTCAAGCTGGTCATCAAGGTCAAAATGGACGTCGACGTTATGCAATAGCGCTTCGCTTTGCAATAGGACGCCGACATCGTCGCGCAAAAAGCGGTGCAAGTTGAACGTCTCCATTTTGACGTCCGCCGGCTTGGCGATATTCAAAAAATCCGTGATAATGTCGTTCGCCCGGTCGAGCTCAGGAATTAAAAGCCGCTCAACGAGCGAGGCGATGCGATCCGGCAAGTCGCTTTTCAATAGTTGCAAATATCCGCGCACCGTCGTCAGCGGATTGCGGATTTCATGGGCGATGCCGGCGGCGATGCGGCCAGCGACCGCCAGCTTTTCTGTTTCTTTCATCATATTGAGCGACTGAAACATACTGATGACTCGTTTGATCGATCCGTCATCGTTGTAAATAAAACGGGTGTTGACGATCCCGTAAAATCGGTCGAGCACTTCGTAATTGTAAAGCGGCTCGCCTTTTTCAAGCGATTCGAGCGTCGCGATCAGCTCATCAGGGAGCTTCAGCAGCTCGCGAATATGTTTGCCGATGATGGCATCGCGATCCACGCCGGTGTCAACAGCCGCCTGCAAATTGCAAAGCGTGATGATCCCTTGAGCGTCGACAAAGACAATGTGGTGCGGAACGAGATCGAGCAACGGCGTCAAAAAGGCTTCCACTTTTTCAAACGGTACGTCGCGATGCAAGTCAATATCCCACTGCCATTTGGCTTCCTTTTCAAGGGACGGCGGAATGGTGCGAAGGTGCGGCCGGACGTCGCCGCGCTTTTTTTCGATGGCGATTCCACTTTCATAATCGGCAAAGGTGAACGGAAACGGAAGCTTTTCGATGAGCCGCTCATAAGCGCGCAGCTTTCGTTCGAGTTCTTCGATTTGCGATTGTACGAGTCGATCGTTCATCTTTCCAAACTCCTTAGCTGCACATTTCGTTTTTTATTTTACAAAAACCGCCCTCCGTTGGCTATGGCGGACATCCTGACGACATATGTTTCGCCGCCTTGGCGGACGCTTGTCATCGCCGTTGTCCACGCGGCAACATCCGGCGCTGTATAGTACAACTTTTTAGTCACAATCGCTTCATCCTTTCGTATTCCGAATGCTTTTCTTTCATATTAGCAAATTCGCTCGCATTTGCCTATCGTGGATCTTCCCAACCGCTTTCTCCCATCAAACGGGCGAAGGATTCCATTGGCGCTATTAGGTTTTGATGGATCACAGCCAAATGAAGACGAATTTCCTAATTGATAAAACAATGTGCTAAATCATCAATGGAATGAACAAAAATGGTTTTTGCATACCATGCCAAAGTTCGTCAAAAAAGAGAAGACGATTGTACACAGTTTCTCAACTGGAAAAGAATCGGTTTTGCGATGGTTTTTGTCAAATCCCCTACCTTCAAGCAGCTGACAAAATGCAACGGATCGCAGTGATGGGTTCGTTCAACAATATATTTTATAATAAAAAACTATGTGCTAAATAATCAATAAAAAGAGTGACCATCCAAAAGAAAAGCAACATTTGTCGGCGGCGAAATGCTTTGTATATAATAAAACGGAGCGAAAACGAACCGATCGCCGATCAGAAAGGGTGGTTTGATGATGTTGACATTAGCAGACATTGAACAAGCGCGAGCGAAAATGAAAGGCATCGTCCATCAAACGCCGCTTGAGCATTCGCAAACGTTCAGCCGGCTGTCTGGCAATGATGTATATATGAAACTCGAAAATTTGCAAAAAACGGGCTCGTTTAAAGTAAGAGGTTCATTCAATAAAATTATGTCGCTCACGGAAGAAGAGAGGGCGCGCGGCGTCATCGCCGCTTCGGCCGGCAACCACGCCCAAGGGGTCGCCTATGCGAGCGGCATGCTTCATATTCCGTGCACGATCGTCATGCCAAAAGGCGCGCCGCTCAGCAAAATTGAAGCGACGAAAAGCTACGGGGCGGAAGTCGTGCTGTACGGCGATGTGTTTGACGAGTCTTTGGAATATGCGTTAGAGTTGCAGCGTGAACGGGGGATGACGTTTGTTCATCCGTTTGACGACTTGGCGGTGATGGCCGGCCAAGGGACGATCGGCTTAGAGCTGATCGAGCAGCTTCCCGACGTCGATGTCGTTCTTTGTCCAGTCGGCGGCGGCGGGTTGCTTGCGGGGGTGGCGCTTACGTTAAAACAGCTGAAGCCGTCGGTTGAAGTGTACGGCGTTGAGTCATCGGCTTGCCCCGGCATGACGGCGGCCATACGCCATAAACAGCCCGTCTCCATTGCCGCATCGAATACGATCGCCGATGGGATTGCCGTGAAAAAGCCGGGCAATATTACGTACCAATACATTGAGCAATACGTCGATGGCGTTGTATGCGTGGAAGAGGCGGAAATTTCGCGGACGATGCTGTATGTGCTCGAGCGGAACAAGCTGTTGATCGAAGGGGCGGCAGCTTGTCCGCTGGCGGCATTGTTGTATCAAAAGCTGCCGTTTCGCGGCAAAAAAGTCGCCGCCATTTTAAGCGGCGGCAACGTCGATGTGACGCTCATTTCCCGCATCATCGAGCGGGGGCTCGTCGAAGCCGGGCGATTCGTTACGTTTACAACGGTCATCTCCGACAAGCCGGGCCAGTTGAACAAGCTGCTGCGCATTATTGCGGAGCTTGAGGCAAACGTGATGTCGATTCATCATCAGCGCATCGGCGCCAAAGTGCTGCCAGGTCAGGCGGAAATTCACTTTTCGCTCGAGACAAAAAACGAAGACCACATTCAGCAAATCTACCAAGTGTTGTTGAAAGAAGGCTACGATGTACAGTTTTACCGATGAGCGCGCGATGGAAAACGGTTTGTGTTTCGCCACTGTCTGTTAAGCAAACAGTGGAAAAGCCGTCTTGGAAATCATGTTCACAGGGCTGCCAAGTCAACTACCCCCACTTCGCGAACGCTTGAAGTGGGGGCTTGCAACTCCCCAGAAGTGCAAACGGACTTCGTCCTCCTTCCTTGACTTGGGGTTGCATCAGGGGGCAGGTTGACGACTGCCCAACGACGCAGGTCATGCCTGCATCGTTACCGATTCTCTCGGTGTGTCTGTTGGCAGTACTTGGCTTCCACACACAACAGACAGACCTACGCTCGATGTTTTACGGTTGCAACGTTTCCTGCAACCAACTCCATCCATCGAGCAGCCGTTATTGGAGTGCCTTTATTGAACGGTTTTCTCCATGCCTTTATTATATCATACACAAAAGAAAGGGGGAACGCACATTCCTCTCCCACTTACTCCCTTTGGTCGTTGAAGTGGGAGTCTCCTGCGCGAAATAGGATGAATACGAAACCATCATTTGCCCAACATAACGGCTGTTCCTTATGACATGGGGGACAGCCGTTTTGTTTTGTCAATGCACGCGCGGCGCATCTTGCGGCCGCGTCGCGCCGAGGCCTTCGCGGGCCATTTTCGCTTTCAAGCTTTCCAGGACATACAAACCGAACATGCCAAGCAGCTCTTCATCAGTCATCTCACCGATCAGCTTGAGCACATCGCGGCGGTCGAGTTCATCCAAAATCGACATCGCCACCGCTTCGGCGTCTTCTTCATCTCCGGTCAGTCGATCTTTATAGTATTCGTACAGATCGTCAGTAAACTTCATCGGCATCGTCGCCTCGCTTTTTTGAGAGCGGGCTTCCTCCTTTCTTTGCAGTTGGCCGATGCAGACTTAGGGGCATCGGCAGTCCTCTCGGTTTGACGCCACAAATGCCATTGGCAACAGGGATGATTCATAGTATAATGGAAAAAATATCATTCGAAAAGCGGGGGAATTCTATGATTCGCCGGTTAACGGCCGAAGACGATCAACAAGTATTTTCGTTTTTGCGGCAAGATCCGTCGTTCAATTTATTTATCATCGGCGATATTGAGTCGTTTGGCTATGACGCCGATTTCCAAGACGTTTGGGGGCAGTTTGACGATGCCGGCTCGCTGAAGGCGGTGCTGCTCCGTTATTACGATTCCTACATTCCGTACGCGCCTGGCGATTTTGATGCCGATGGCTTTGCTCGTCTCATCCGCGAGACAGCCCAATCATCGTCCATCCAGCTGTCCGGCAAGGCGGACATTGCCAGGCAGTTCGAAGAGCGGCTGCCGCTTGGGGAGAAGCGAACGCTTTACTTTTGCGAGTGTCGGACGGATGAATACGCCCGTCAAGAAATGGGGGCGTTCGCCGTCAAAAAAGCCGAATTGGCCGATGTCGACCGGATTCTCGACTTGCGGCGCCGCATTGCCGAATTTGAAACGAGGCCGTCGTCCCGCGATATGCTAGTGAAAGGGATGGAAACCAATTCAGCTAGAACGTACTACATTGAACAAGACGGCCGAATGGTGGCCGCCGCATCGACATCAGCGGAAAACTCATTGTCGGCGATGATCGTCGGCGTCTGCACGGATCAAGGACATCGCGGGAAAGGATATGCGAGCGCCATCGTGGCGAAGCTCGTTTGCGATTTGCTCGCTGAAGGGAAGATGCCGTGCTTGTTTTACGACAATCCAACCGCCGGCCGCATTTACCATCGCCTTGGTTTTCGCGATATCGGATTGTGGGCGATGTACCGTTAGAAGGGCGGAAGTCCCGCCAGCTTGCTTGTGTACAAAAGCAGGCTGGCGGTTATTGTCCGTCTGCGCCGTTGGGCGTGCCGCGGCGAATGTGCTCGCCGCCGCGCTCTTGCATCGCTTTTGCCTTGTCGTTGACGAGCTGTTTTTGGTCTACGATGGAAGAAGGTGTTTGTTTTTTGTTCGCCATATCGAATCACCTCAATGGAGACGATTTAGCGCGCTGAATGAACATGTCCGCATCTTCGATCAGCCCGCAGACGCCGCATTGGACGCGGTAGCTCGGGCCGCGGTATGGGAGATGGAACGGTTCGAGCGCTTCGTTTGTGTATTCGTGCTCGATGTCGCCGGTGTGCGGATCGAGCTTGACCGCACGCGGGTGCTGCTCAATGAGATGAAACCGCGTCCGGTTCGTTTTGCAGTTTGGGCATAGCATCGGTTCCAATGGAAGCCACCTCCGGTTTTTATCTTTTGGAAAAACGGCCGTGGTTATGTATAGGTCATCTGTTTTGTTTCAGTTCGTGCGGCTAGGGGATAGGGCTCGCGCAGCCGATCGGACGATGTGCGGCGAAAGACGCCTCCATTTTTCGGGCGCCGGAACGATTTTTGTTGACAATGGCTGCAACTGTCGAGTATCTTAATAAACAAGAAGAAGATTTTGCTTTTTTCGAAATGTTTTACAGTTCAGGCGAAGGAGACTGTTATGGCAGAGAAACCGCTTCGAGACCGCATTATCGACACCGCTCTTCATTTGTTTGAGAAATATGGCTACCATGGCGTGACGGTCGACCGCATCGTCGCGGAAAGCGATACGTCGAAAGGCGGGTTTTACCATAATTTTAAATCAAAAGACGAGTTGCTTTACCATATTCATGACGTCTTTATTACGTATGCGCTGACAAAAGCGCAGGAGGCGTATGAGGGCTTCCCTACGCCGACTGAGCGCTTGTACGCCATCGTTCAGTCGTTTGTCAAAGTGTTTCATTTGTATAAACCACACATCACCGTGTTTTACCAGGAAAGCACGTACTTAAAACCGGAATACGCCGAACCGATCAATGAAAAGCGCGAAGAATTTAAACAAATTATTTTTCGCGTCATCCGCGAGGGAATCGAGGCCGGCGAGTTTCGTCCGGAGCTGTCGGTGGAGATTACTGGCATGTCCATTATCGGCATGGTCAACTGGACATACAAATGGTACAATCCGGATGGTCCGTTGTCAATTGAGGAGATCGCGGCGTATTTTGCCGATTTCATTTTGCATGCGGTGCTCCGCACACCAGAAAACCCAGCGGCGGCGCGGTTTTTGTTGCGGCCGGCCGCCGAATAAGTTGTTGATCGTATACAGACCAACTAGTCGGTTTTGAAAACGCTTCAAAAATCAAAACCGTTTACACTCGTTTTCTTACTAAAACCGACTAGTCGGTTCAAATGATAGAACATTTTCTATGGGGGAGAGGGACAGGATGAATTTTTCATTAACAAAAGAGCAACAAATGATTAAAGAAATGGTTCGCGACTTTGCTGAGAAGGAAATTGCCCCATACGCGGCGAAATGGGATGAAGAGGCGCATTTTCCGCTGGATGTCTTCCGCAAAATGGGCGAGTTGGGGCTATTGGGTTTGCCGTTTCCGGAAGAATACGGCGGCGCTGGAGGCGATACGATTTCGTATGCCATCGCCGTTGAGGAAATCGGCCGCGCCTGCGGCGGCACCGGGCTAAGCTATGCGGCCGCCGTGTCACTTGGGGCGAGTCCCATTTATTACTTTGGAACAGAGGAGCAGAAACAAAAATGGCTCGTGCCGATGGCCAAAGGAGAGACGCTTGGCGCTTTTGGGCTCACGGAGCCGAACGCCGGGTCCGATGCTGGGGGCACGCGCACAACAGCGGTGCTCGATGGCGATGAATATGTCATCAACGGCGAAAAATGCTGGATCACGAACGCCCAATACGCGCGGCAAGTCATTGTCACCGCCGTGACAGGCAAAGATGCGCGCGGCAAAAACATCATCACCGCTCTCATCGTGCCAACTGACTCCCCAGGATTTACGATCCGTTCGAATTACGACAAGATGGGCGTGCGCGCGTCCAATACGTGCGAGCTTGTTTTCGAGAACGTCCGCGTGCCGAAAGAAAACGTCTTGGGCGACCCGCAAAAAGGGTTTAAACAGTTTTTGTACACGCTTGATGGCGGCCGCATTTCCATCGCAGCTTTAGCCGTCGGCATCGCGCAAGCGGCGTTTGAGAAAGCGCTTCAATACGCGAAAGAACGCGTTCAGTTTGGCCAGCCGATTTCCAAGTTTCAAGCGATCCAGTTTAAGCTCGCTGACATGGCGATGGAAATTGAGCTTGCCCGCAATATGGTGTACAAGGCGGCTTGGTTGAAAGACCAAGGGAAACCGTTTACAAAAGAAGCATCGTTCGCCAAGCTGTTTGCGTCGGAAATGGGGTTCCGCGTCTGCAACCAGGCGATTCAAATTCACGGCGGATACGGCTATATGAAAGAGTACGGCGTTGAGCGCCATTTGCGGGATATCAAGCTCATGGAAATCGGCGAAGGCACATCAGAAATCCAACGGCTCGTCATCGCCCGCCAACTGGGATGCTAAAAGCGGAAATGCCTGCATATCCATAACAATGAATTCGGACAAAGGGGAGGAAACGGCCGATGTTGACGGTGACTGTGGGGAAATTGTTGGAAGAGCGAGCCAGGCAATATGCGGATCGCGAGGCGGTCGTGTATGCCGACCGCGGCTTGCGTCTGACGTATCGGCAGTTTAACGACTATTGCCGCCTCGTTGCGCGCGGGTTGATGCGGCTTGGCATCGAAAAAGGGGAGCATGTCGCCATTTGGGCGACGAACGTCCCGGAATGGATCGCCTGCCAGTTTGCGACCGGCAAAATGGGAGCGGTGCTCGTTACGGTCAATACGAACTACCGCGCGGCGGAGCTTGAGTATTTGCTTCGGCAGTCCGACTCGACGACGCTCTTTTTGATTGAGCAATATCGCGACTCGTCGTATATCGATATTTTATATGAAATCGTTCCCGAGCTGCGCACGTCGGCGCCCGGACAGCTGCAATCGAAACGGCTGCCGAAGTTGAAAAACGTGATCTTTCTTGGCGACAAACGGCACCCGGGCATGTTTACATGGAACGACATCTTGGCGATGGCGCACGACGTATCGGAAGAAGAACTCGATGAACGGATGGAGAGCCTCGACCCGCACGATGTGATCAACATGCAATACACGTCCGGGACGACTGGATTCCCGAAAGGGGTGATGTTGACGAATTACAACATCGTCAACAACGCCCACCAAGTGGCGCAATGCATGGGACTTGGCGAAGGCGATCGATTGTGCATTCCGGTGCCGTTTTTCCATTGCTTCGGCTGCGTCATGAGCACGCTTGCATGCGTGACGGTCGGGGCGACGATGGTGCCGGTTGTGGAGTTCCATCCGAAGCGGGTTCTCGAGACGGTGGAAGCGGAGCGGTGCACGGCGCTTCACGGCGTGCCGACGATGTTCATCGCCGAGCTCAACGACCCGGATTTTGCCAAATACGATTTGTCGTCGCTGCGCACGGGCATTATGGCCGGTTCTCCTTGCCCGGTCGAAGTGATGAAGGCGGTCATCGAGAAAATGGGGATGAAAGACATTACGATCGCCTACGGGCAGACGGAAGCGTCCCCAGTCATCACGCAAACGCGCACCGACGATCCGCTTGAGCTGCGTGTCGAAACGGTTGGCCGCGCCTTGCCGGGCGTGGAAGTGAAAATCGTTGAGCCGGGCACGAACAAGGAAGTGCCGCGGGGTGTGCAAGGGGAACTGTGCACGCGCGGCTATCATGTCATGAAAGGGTATTACAACAACCCGGAAGCGACAAATGAAGCGATCGACCAAGACGGCTGGCTGCATACCGGCGATTTGGCGACGATGGATGAAAACGGTTACTGCCGCATCACCGGCCGGCTGAAAGATATGATCATCCGCGGCGGGGAGAACATTTATCCGCGCGAAATCGAAGAGTTTTTGTACAAACATCCGAAAATTTTGGACGTTCAAGTCGTCGGCGTGCCGGATGAGGTATACGGTGAAGAAGTGATGGCGTGGATCATCTTAAAAGACGGCGAAACGGCGACCGCTGAGGAGATTCGCGAGTTTTGCCGCGGCAACATTTCCCGGCATAAAATCCCGCGTTATATCGAATTTACCGACTCGTACCCGATGACGGCATCTGGGAAAATTCAGAAATTCAAATTGCGGGAAATGGCGAAACAGCGCCTCGGCTTAACAACCTAAGCCTAAACCGCCGCGCCGGGCGGACGAACCGTCCGGCGCCGGCACCTGTACTTTTAAGAAAGGGTGAGACGATGTTTTCGAAAGTGTTGATTGCCAACCGCGGCGAAATCGCCGTCCGTGTCATCCGCACGTGCCGACGTCTCGGCATTCAAACGGTTGCCATTTATTCCGAAGCAGACGCCGATTCGCTTCATGTCTCGCTCGCGGATGAAGCGTATTTGATCGGCAAGCCGCGCGTCGCGGAAAGCTATTTAAATATCGAAAAAATCATTGAGGTTGCCAAAACGGCGAAAGCGGAGGCGATCCATCCCGGCTACGGGCTGTTGTCGGAAAATCCAGCGTTTGCCCGCCGCTGCGAGGAAGAAGGAATCGTCTTCATCGGTCCGAAGGCGGACGTCATTGCGGCGATGGGCAGCAAAATCGAAGCGCGGCGGACGATGGAAAAAGCCGGCGTGCCGATCGTCCCGGGCGTCTCCTTTGCGCTTGATGGCGCCGATGAGGCGGCCAAAGCGGCGGCTTCGATTGGGTATCCAGTCATGCTGAAGGCGTCAGCCGGCGGCGGCGGCATCGGCATGCATATCGCTCGCGATGAAGCTGAGCTGCGCCAAGCGTTTGAAGGGAGCCAAAAACGGGCCGCTTCGTTTTTCGGCGACGGGACGATGTACATTGAAAAATATATTGAACGCCCGCGCCATATTGAAATTCAGCTTCTTGCCGACCAAAATGGCAACTGTGTTTACTTATGGGAGCGTGAATGTTCGATCCAACGCCGCCACCAAAAAGTGGTCGAAGAGGCGCCGTCGCCGTTTTTGGATGAAGAGACGCGGCGGAAGATGGGGGAGGCGGCGGTGCGGGCTGCGCGTTACATCGGTTATGCAAATGCCGGTACCATTGAATTTCTCGTCGATGAACAGAAAAATTTTTATTTTCTTGAGATGAACACTCGGCTGCAAGTCGAGCACCCGGTGACAGAAGAAATCACCGGCATCGACATCGTCGAAGAGCAGCTGCGCATCGCCGCGGGCGAGCCGCTCCGCTATAAACAAGAAGAGATTCGCCGCGACGGTCACGCCATTGAAGTGCGCATTTATGCCGAAGATCCGAACACGTTTTACCCGTCGCCCGGCCGCATTACGGTGTTTTCCGCCCCACAAGGCGAATGGATTCGTCATGAAACGGCGGTTCAAAGCGGCATCACGGTCACGCCATTTTATGATCCGATGATCGCGAAATTGATCGCCAAAGGGCCGGATCGGCAAACGGCGATTGAACGCTTGCTCGAAGCGCTTCGAGACTATCGCGTTGAAGGGATTAAAACGAACATTCCGCTGCTTGAGGCCGTGTTGTCCCATCCGGCGTTTCAAGCGGGGGATACGACGACCGATTTCCTTTCGAAACATTGGAAACCAATAAAAACGAAATGAAGCAGAAATGAATGGGGGAAGAAATGATGAATCAAATAACCGCAACGATGGCAGGAAGTGTATGGAAAATTGTCGTCGCCGTCGGTGACCGTGTGGAAGAAGGGCAAGATGTCGTCATTTTGGAATCGATGAAAATGGAGATTCCGATTGCCGCGGAAACGTCTGGCGTCGTGAAGCACATCCACGTGCAGGAAGGAGATTTCGTGAACGAAGGCGACGTGCTTGTCGAGATTGAGTAAAAAGGGGGAGCAGAGCATGAGCCGATGGCCGGCGAAGGTGACGATCAAAGAAGTCGGCCCGCGCGACGGCCTGCAAAACGAAGCAACGCCGATCGCGACCGCCGATAAAATCGCTTGGATCAACCTATTGTCAGAAACGGGGCTGTCGTACATTGAGGTGACTTCCTTCGTCCATCCGAAATGGATTCCGCAGCTTGCGGACGCCGTTGAAGTGGCAGCGGGCATTCGCCGAAAAGCCGGCGTCACGTATGCGGCGCTCGTCCCCAACGAAAAGGGGCTTGAGCGGGCGCTTGGCGCCGGGGTCGATGAAGTGGGCGTCTTCATGTCAGCGAGCGAAACGCACAACCAAAAAAATATTAACAAAACGATCGCTGCCACATTTCCGGTGCTGGAAGCGGTCGTGAAAACGGCAAAACAAGCAGGAAAAACGGTGCGCGGCTACGTTTCCACCGTTTTTGGCTGCCCGTATGAAGGGCCTGTCGCCGTCGATCAAGTGCTGATGGTGGCGGACCGGTTGTTGGCGATGGGGGTTGACGAACTGTCGCTTGGCGATACGATTGGCGTCGCGACGCCCAAGCAAGTCGAAGAGGTGCTCACAATCGTGCTCCGCCGTTTTCCGGCTGATCGGATCGCGATGCATTTCCATGACACGAGAGGGACGGCGCTGGCCAATATTTTAGTGTCAATGGAAATGGGGATTACGACGTTTGACAGCTCGCTCGGCGGCCTCGGCGGCTGTCCGTACGCTCCCGGAGCGTCGGGAAACGTCGCCACCGATGATTTAGTATATATGCTTCACGGCATGGGGATTGAAACCGGCATCGATGTCGAGCAGCTGACGAAAGCGGCTTTGTTTATCCGCGACAAAATCGGCCGCCCGCTTCCGAGCCGCTATTTGCAAACGGTTTGATCATAAGGGGGGGGAGAAAACGTGAGCACACTTGTATCGTTTGAAACACAAGAAAACGGCATCGCCATTGTGACATTAAACCGTCCGGAAGCGGCCAATGCGCTTTCAAGAGCGCTTCTTTTCGAGCTTGGCGCGCTCTTTCAGGAGATCAAATTTCGCAAAGACGTGCGCGTTGTCATGTTGACCGGGGCAGGAGACAAGGTGTTTTGCGCCGGCGCTGATTTGAAAGAGCGGGCGGGGATGAATGAAACGGAAGTGCGGCAAACCGTTGCCTTAATCAGCAAAACGATCAATGAGGTCGAGAAAGTGCCGCAGCCGGTCATCGCCGTTTTAAACGGCTCGGCGTTTGGCGGCGGGTTGGAGCTTGCCTTGGCTTGCGACATTCGGTTTGCTGCCGACGATATTCAGCTTGGGTTGACGGAAACGTCGCTTGGCATCATTCCGGGAGCGGGGGGGACGCAGCGGCTGCCGCGCCTTGTCGGCCTCGGAAAAGCGAAAGAATTGATTTTTGCCGCAAAGCGCATCACCGCCAAAGAGGCCGAGCGAATCGGCCTTGTCGAATACGCGGTGCCGCGCTCCGAGCTGATGGAGCGTGCGCTTTGTCTCGCGCAACAAATCGCTGACAATGCGCCGATAGCCGTCCGTCAGGCGAAACGGGCGATCCAAAGCGTATTCAACGTTGATTTGGAGACGGGCCTCGCGATTGAGCAGCTCGCCTATGAGGCGACCATTCCGACGAAAGACCGGTTGGAAGGATTGCAGGCGTTTAAAGAAAAGCGGAAGCCGGTGTACAAAGGCGAGTAAGCCCGCTTGGACAAGGAGGGGGCGGTTTGGAAGGAGGAAGCCGCACGGAGCGCTTGCGCCGCATCGGCCTTTTCACAGCGATAAATAAAACACGGCATCCAACCTTGCTCCAGCCGAACAAGCGGGATGGAACAGCAAGATCCATCAAAACAAGGAGGGGAAACAAAGAGATGAAGGAAACAGCCAATCAACAAGACACGCTCGCAGCGGAGCTGGAGAAAAGAGCGGCGGAAATCAAGAAAGGCGGGGCGCCAAAATATCATGAAAAAAACGCCGCCCAAGGGAAATTGTTTGTTCGCGAGCGGCTGAACTTGCTGCTTGATAACGGTTTGGAAGTGGAAGACGGATTGTTTGCCAACTGTTTGGCGGGCGATTTGCCGGCTGATGGAGTTGTGACCGGCATCGGCAAAATCAATGGCCGCACCGTCTGCGTGATGGCGAACGATTCGACCGTCAAAGCTGGCTCGTGGGGAGCGCGCACCGTCGAAAAAATCATCCGCATTCAAGAAACGGCGGAAAAACTGCGCTGCCCGATCATTTATTTGGTGGACTCGGCCGGCGCACGCATTACGGACCAACTCGAAATGTTTCCCGGCCGGCGCGGGGCGGGGCGCATTTTTTACAATGAGGTGAAGCTGTCCGGCAAAGTGCCGCAAGTGTGCCTGTTGTTTGGTCCATCAGCAGCCGGCGGCGCTTATATTCCGGCGTTTTGCGATATCGTCATCATGGTCGAAGGCAATGCCTCGATGTACTTAGGCTCGCCGCGCATGGCGGAAATGGTGATTGGGGAAAAAGTGACGCTCGAAGAGATGGGCGGCGCCCGCATGCATTGCACCGTCTCCGGCTGCGGCGACGTGCTCGTGAAAACCGAAGAAGAAGCGATTGCCTATGCACGCCGTTATTTGTCGTATTTTCCGTCCAATTACAGCGAAAAGCCGCCGGTGGTCGAGGCGAAGCCGCCGAAATCGTTTGACAAAACGATCGAGGACATTTTGCCAGAAAACCAAAATGCGCCGTTCAACATGTATGATTTGATTGAGCGGATCATTGACGAAGGATCGTTTTGTGAAATCAAAAAACTGTTTGCGCCAGAAATCATTACGGGACTGGCGCGCCTTGCCGGCCAGCCGATCGGCATCATCGCCAACCAGCCGCGCGTCAAAGGCGGCGTATTGTTCCACGATTCGGCTGATAAAGCGGCGAAATTCATCACGCTTTGCGACGCGTTCCATATCCCGCTTCTGTTTTTGGCCGACGTCCCTGGCTTTATGATCGGCACGAAAGTCGAGCGGGTCGGCATCATCCGCCATGGGGCGAAAATGATCGCGGCCATGTCGGAAGCCACCGTACCGAAGATCTCGGTCATCGTTCGCAAAGCGTACGGCGCCGGATTGTACGCGATGGCCGGGCCGGCGTTTGAACCAGATTGCTGCCTGGCGCTTCCGAACGCGCAAATCGCCGTCATGGGGCCGGAAGCGGCCGTCAACGCCGTCTACGCCAACAAAATTGCCGAGCTGCCGCCAGAAGAGCGTGCGGCATTTGTCGAACAAAAACGCGAGGAATACCGGCGCGACATCGACATTTACCGTCTCGCCTCCGAGCTTGTCGTCGACGGAATCGTCGCGCCGAACGATTTGCGCAACGAGCTCATCCGCCGATTTGACGCGTATATGTCCAAGTATATGGTCTTTTCTGAGCGGAAGCATGGGGTGTATCCAGTTTGAAAAAATGGATGGCTGTCCCTCTTGCCAAGGGACGGCAGATCATGTATCATAATAATCACCAATCCGTTGCTGCGTTGTGCGTTGTAGAATGAAGTTTCAACCGATGGCAATCAAAAGGGAGTTCTACATTGAAGCGGGAATGTCATGCCTCAATATTCGTGATGGAGGACGGCAGGAACGCTTCTGCGAACACCCACCTGGTGGAGCGTGGTTGAGAAACTGCATTCAGCCAACGGCAACAGCGGCGCGGATTCACGAATGAGGAGTTGGCAAAAGAGTCCAACTGGATGCAAAACATCCGGTTGGACTCTTTTTCGTTGCGTATGTTTTCTCTAAAAGACATGAAACAATATAGTTGATTTTCCCTGTTTTCATGTTATAATCATATTTCGCGCATGAATAATTCGTATTGAAACTATTCCAACAAGAAAGATGAGGCAAGGAGGGGGGATGAATGGAAGGGATCAGCCGGGACATCATGTATGCTGTCTTCCGGACGCAAAAGGCGCTTTATCGCCTCATCCGCGAGGACGCCGCCCGCGTCGGGGTGACAGAGGTGCAGCTGATCGTCTTATATACGCTGCTGAAAAAAGAGCATATTCGCCTGAATGACTTGGCGGAAAAATTAAACTTAAGCAACAGCAATGTCAGCGGCACGGTTGACCGGCTCGTCGGCGCCGGCCTTGTTGTCCGCGAGCCGTCAAAGCAAGATCGGCGCGCGGTCATTTTGAGTTTGACGGAAAAAGGAAAAGAGACGGTGTCGGAAGCGTTTGGCGAGCAGTCGGTGCTGCGCCGGCGGCTTGGCCGCATTCAAGAACTCGTCTCTCCAGAGGAGATTGAACAGTTTTTGCATCTTCATGAAAAAATTAAAGCGATTTTACTCGGGGAGGAATAGACGGTGAACGTGAAACGATTGGTTGCGCTGAACATCATTGTGCTCATTTTGCTTGTCGGTGGAGGCTTTGCCGCCTACTACTATGTGAATGAAGCAACGAACTACATTAAAACGGACAACGCCCGCATCGACGGCCAGGTCATCTCCGTCGCTGCGCCGCTGTCCGGGAAGCTGACATCCTGGCGGGGCGACACGGGAAAAACCTTCTCAGCTGGGGAAGAAATCGGCGAGGTGTTTGACGGCAAAACAACGATTCCGGTGACAGTGCCGCATCGGATGACGATCGTGCAGCAAAACGCAGTCAAGGACTCGTTTGTCGCCGCGGGGATGCCGCTGGCCCGCGGGTTTGATTTGAACGATTTGTGGGTGACGGCGAATATTGAAGAGACGGATATTGAAGACGTGAAAATCGGGCAAGACGTCGATATTTATGTCGATGCGTATCCGGATCGCAAATTCAGCGGCAAAGTCGAAAAAATCGGCAACGCGACAGCGAATACGTTCAGCCTGTTGCCAAGTTCCAATGCGACCGGCAACTACACGAAAGTGACCCAAGTGATTCCCGTTACGATTTCCATTGACAATTACAGCGGAGCCGGACTTGTGCCGGGCATGAACGTCACCGTCCGCATCCATAAGTAGGTGATTGAGGATGACAGCATTTGTCATTGGTTATATTGTGTTTGCCGTTTTGGTCTTGGCGGCGGTCAACATCGCGCTGCGCCGCCGCAAGCCGGCTTCAGCCGCAGGGAAGGCGGCGGATGAAGCGGCGGAAGCCAACGCTCAACCGTTAGCGGAAACGAAAGCAGAGCCGTCGACAGGAACGGATGGGCGTCCGGCCGCTCCGGCCGGTCAAGGCGGCCTTGGGGATATCGGCAGCCGCGGCAAGGTTGTGGCGACGGTCATGCTGGGCGCGTTTGTCGCCATTTTGAATCAAACGTTGATCAACGTCGCCTTGCCGCATATGATGCAAGATTTCAACGTGGAAACGTCGACGATTCAATGGCTCGTGACCGGCTATATGCTCGTCAACGGGGTGCTCATCCCGATCAGCCCGTTTTTAATCGCCAAGTTTCCAGCGAAACGGTTGTTTTTATCGGGCATGTCGTTTTTCGCCATCGGCGCGTTTGTCTGCTCGATCGCTCCGTCGTTTGCCGTCATGCTCACGGGGCGGTTGACACAAGCGGTCGGGGCCGGCATTATTATGCAGCTGATGATGGTCATTATGTTGTCGATTTTCCCGCCGGAACGCCGCGGGGTGGCCATGGGAACGGTCGGAATCGCCATGATGTTTGCGCCGGCGGTCGGGCCGACGCTGTCTGGCTGGATCGTTGAACATTATACATGGCGGCTGTTGTTTTACGTCGTGTTGCCGATCGCGATTTTAGACATTGTGCTTGCCTCCGTCTGGCTGAAACATACGCCGCGTAAAGGCAATCCAGTGCTGGACGTGCAAGGGGCGGTCTACTCCACGATCGGGTTTGGCGGCGTTCTGTATGGCTTCAGCGAGGCCGGAAGCAAAGGATGGGGCGAGACGGAAGTGGTTGTTTCGCTTGTCATCGGCGCCTTGTTCCTCATCATGTTCACATGGCGTTCGCTGCGCTCGGAGCATCCGGTGCTCAATTTCCGTGTGTTCCGCTACCCAGTGTTTACGTTGGCGACCGTCATCGGTTCGGTCATTAACATGGCGATGTTTGCCGCCATGGTCTTGCTTCCGGTGTATTTGCAAAACTTGCGCGGCTTTACGCCGCTCGATGCCGGTTTGCTGTTGCTGCCGGGGGCGATTGTGATGGCGGTCATGTCGCCGATCTCTGGTTGGGTGTTTGACCGCATCGGCGCGCGGATGCTCGCTATTGTCGGTTTGATCATCACCGCTGTGACGACGTGGGAATTCAGCAAGCTGACGATGGATACGCCATACAGCCAGTTGATTTGGCTTTACATTTTCCGCATGTTCGGCATGTCGATGCTCGGGATGCCGATTATGACGGAAGGGTTGAACGCCTTGCCGCGCCATTTGTACAGCCACGGCACGGCGATGTCGAATACGATTCGTCAAGTGGCGGCTTCGCTCGGGACGGCGTTCTTGGTGACGATCATGTCCAACCGGACGAAATTCCATGTGGAAGCTTATCGCAATGAAATGACGGAAAACAATCCGTTGTTCATGAGCCTTGTCGGCCAACTGAAACAGGCCATCCCAAGTGATGAGGCGATCGCTCAGCTGTTGTATGGACTTGTGCAGCAACGGTCAACGGTCGAGGGGATCAACGACGCCTTTTTCGTCGCTACTGGCTTAACGGTGGTGGCGCTCGTCATGGCGTTTTTCTTAAAAGGAAAAAAGCAGAAATCGCCATCGGCGTAAACAAGGGAAGCGGCGCACACGGCCGCTTCTTTTTTGTTTTGAGCCATGGAAAAGAGACGAAAACGGGCGGCCGGCTGCGAATCGTATAATCGTGACGAAGAGACAGGGGGGAACATTGTGGAGGCGCAAAGCAGGCAGCAAATGAGACAAACAAGACGAAGACGGTGTTGGCTGCAGGCGCTCGTTGTCGCCGCCTTGGCTTTGGCCGCCGTTGTTGCTGCGCTCGAGTGGGCGATTGATCGACAAAACATTGCCGCCTTGGAAACACCGTTGCCGGCAGCGACAATCATTTATGATGAACACGGCCGCATCGCGAGCAAGCTCGCGGCGGCAAACATCGAAGAAGTGCCGATCGACAGGGTGCCCAACTATTTTCTTGAGGCCATCGTCGCGACGGAAGACCGCCGCTTTTACGAGCATGATGGCGTCGATTATTATGGGCTTTTGCGCGCGATGTGGCGCAACATTCGCGTCGGGGCGTGGGTCGAGGGCGGCAGCACGATCACTCAACAGCTGGCGAAAAACGTCTTTTTAACGAATGAAAAAACGTTGACACGCAAATGGAAGGAATGGTTGATCGCACAAAAAATTGAGCGCACGTACAGCAAACAAGAAATTTTAGAAATGTACATCAATCGCATTTATTTCGGTGCGGGGGCGTGGGGGGTGGCCAGCGCGGCGAAAACGTACTTTGGCAAAGACGTTTCTGAGTTGACGCTAAGCGAATCCGCCATGTTGGCTGGTCTCATCAAAGCACCGTCCGCTTTATCGCCGGTCCGTCATTACGATAAGGCGGTCGCCCGGCGCAATGTCGTCTTGTCGCTCATGAAAGAACAAGGCTATATCGATGATCAAGAGTGGATCGCCGCGAAAAACGAGCACATTGCCATTCAACAGGAACCAAAACGCGACCCGTATGCCGGAAAATATCCGTACTACGTCGATGAACTAATCCACGAAGCGATTGCACAATACGGCCTGACGCAAAGCGATGTCCTTTCCGGGGGGCTCCGCATTTACACGGAGCTTGACCCGAACATGCAACAAGCGCTTGAAGCCGTGTATGCGAATGATTCGCTGTTTCCATCAAGCCCGGACGGTGTGCCTGTCCAAAGCGGAGCAGTGCTGCTCGACCCGAAAACGGGCGGGGTGAAGGCGCTTGTCGGCGGCCGCGGCCGCCATGTGTTCCGCGGTTTCAATCGCGCCACAGAGCTCAGGCGTCAACCGGGGTCAACGCTCAAGCCGCTCGCCGTGTACACGCCGGCGCTCGAACAAGGGTACGGGCCGTTTTCGCTGCTCAAAGACGAGCCGCTTAATCTCGGCGGCTACCGCCCGCAAAACTACGACCACACGCACCGCGGCACGGTGACGATGTATGAGGCGATCATCCATTCGCTCAATGTGCCGGCCGTCTGGCTGTTAAACGAAATCGGCCTTGACAAAGGGATGGAGGCGCTGCACCGGTTTGGTTTGCCGTTGGAAAAAGAGGACCGCCAGCTCGGCATCGCGCTCGGCGGCATGTCCCGCGGCGTCTCGCCGCTCGAGATGGCGGAAGCGTACGCCGTATTCGCCAATGACGGCGTCCGTTTGGACGGCCATCTCATTACAAAAATCGTTGATGCTTACGGCCGCAAGGTAGCGGAGTGGAAGCCGCGGCGAACGGTTGTCACGTCCAAGAAAGTGGCGCAGCAAATGACGTTTTTGCTCGAAGGCGTCATCCGCGAAGGGACCGGGAAGCGCGCTGCCATCCCGGGGCGGGAGCTTGCGGGCAAAACCGGGTCGACCGAAATGACGATCCCCGGCATCGACGGGGTGAAAGACCAATGGATGGTCGGCTATACGCCGCAGCTGGTCGGTGCGCTTTGGCTCGGCTATGACCGGCCGGACGAAACACATTATTTGACGACGACGAGCGGGGAAACGGCGGCCATCATTTTCCGCCATATGATGGAAAAAGCGCTGGCCGACGAGCCTGTCGTCCGCTTCTCGCTGCCGCTTGTGAAACAAGCGGAACGAGAACACAAAAAACGTGAGCCAAAGGCGCCTGAATCCGTGCCGCCAAAGGTGAAGGAAAAACCGCGTACGCCCGGCCATGAAAAAGGAAAAAACAAAAAAGAGAAAAAAGAAAAAAAGCACGGAAAAGGGCATGGCGGCAAGCATGAATAAGCTGTTGCCAAAGGCGTTCTTATCCCCTGTTTAGGCGCATATATATAAAGACAAGCCGCACGAAAAAGGAGGGGGAGCGCCCATGGCGCATTTCGGCTCGAAAGGATGGCTTGTGGCTGAGTTGAAAAAGGCGGGCATCGCCCGTCATCCGGTTGGACGGAAAAAAATTGAAACGTACAAGGCGGCGGAGCTGTACGGGCTGTACCGAAAATATGTGCAGAAAACATGCTGAACCGGATGAAGCGATCCGGCTTCTTTTTTGGGGTACAATAGTTATAAGGAAAGGCCGTGAAGCCTTGATATGTCAACATTTCTAGTGGGAGGAGGGAGGGCGCGCCTCTTTGGCCAGGAAAGCGATGAAGAAAAAACGGTTTACTGTAGCGGAAGGGGAAACGATCGCCGCCTGTTTAGCGCGAATGAAACAGGAAGGCTACCGCCCTGTCCGCCGCATCGAGCAGCCGATTTTCCGCGAAGTGGAAACGAACGGCGAAACGATGGTTGAGCCGTGCGGGCGCATCATCGAATTTGAGGGTGTGCGCGATGAGCCATAACGGGCGGTTGTTGGCTCCACCTTAGGCTGAAGGCGCGGCCGCAGATTCGACGGGCTCTGGTTATAGGGGCAAGAGAATTCATCAAAAAATTGCGAAGGAAGTTCTTTTCCCAACGATCGCCGCCTATACAAAGCGGGGAGATCGGCCAGCCAAAAAAACCGGAAAGGGAGTTCCTTCCCGGTCTAGCTGTGCGGCCATTCGCGCGTTTTTTTCGCGTCTCGATGGCCGCCGGTCGGGTTGCCGCTTGATGCTTCGTAGCCGACTTGGTACACATAGTGCTTCGGGGCGTGTATGACGTTGTCCATTCGGTATTGGTCCAGATCGTCTTGAAATTGCCGTTTGCTTTCTTGCTCATCCATCATTGGTACCCCCTTGTGGATATGGACTGCTGCGTTTATAGGGTGCGTCATCAAGGCGTGTTTTACTCAAAAGCCGTGGATCGTCATGCCGCCATCGACGAATAGCGTTTGGCCGGTTATATAGCTTGACGCATCGGAGGCGAGGAACACAGCCGGGCCGACGAGCTCAGGCAGCTCGCCAATCCGCTTGAGCGGCGTGACGGCCAAAATGTCGTTCACATACGCTTCGTCCTCAAGCAGCGTTTTGGTGAGCGGCGTCCGGAAATACCATGGGCCGATCGCGTTGACGCGTATGCCGTAGCGCCCCCACTCAAACGCCAGCACTTTCGTCATTTGGATGAGCGCCGCTTTTGTCGCCGCATACACAACCCCGGTGCGCAAGGCGACATGGCCGGCGACGGAAGCGATGTTGATGATGTTTCCGCCTTGCTTTTGTTCTTTCATGACGCGACCGGCTTCTTGTGAGACGAGAAACGCCGACTTTAAGTTGGTGTTCATAATCGTTTCCCACTCATGATCCGTCACATCCAAAGCCGGGGTGCGGATGTTCATGCCAGCGTTGTTGACAACGATATCAAGTGATCCGGCTTGTTGTTTGACATTGGCGACGGCGTCATGCACGGCTTTCCGGTCGATGACATCAAGCGGATATATGTACGCTTTCCGGCCGAACTGTTCGATATGGCTTGCCGTTTCTTGCAAATCAGCTTCCGTGCGGGCGATGAGCGCCACATCGGCCCCGGCTTCAGCGAACCCGATCGCGATCGCCCGGCCGATGCCGCGTCCGGCTCCCGTCACTAACGCCGTTTTTCCGTCCAAGCGAAACGAAGGCAAAAACATCGAAATCTCCCCTTTCAGAATCGTCGGTACATCCTCATGATAGCATGATCCCCTGTTGCAGCCAATCATTGGCATCGCTGTTTGGCAGGGAGCGGGAATTCCAAGTTGCAGCCGGCGCGCCGTCCCGCTACAATAAAAAAGAGAACACCATCTAGATAAGGGGATGACGCCATGATTCATCACACATGGGCGACCCGGCCGACGATCAAAAAAGTAAAGTGCGTTCACACGAACGCGGAAAAGTACATGGTCAGCAATGTGTTGACGCCGGGCAAAGTATATGAAGTGAAAAGCGAAACGGACGAGTTTTATTTTGTCATCGACAACAGCGGAAAAGTCGGCGGGTTTTACAAAGATTATTTTGAGGAAGTCAAGTGATCGCGCCAATAGCCAAGAAAAAACGGATGTCCGAAACAGGGCATCCGTTTTTTCGATCAGCCGGCGGCGCTTTGTTCCGCCGTCGGCGGCCGCAACCGGCTTGCCGGCAGCGTGATCGTCAACGTCGTCCCTTTTTGTACGGCGCTTTCGATCGTCCACGTTCCTCCCATTTGTTCGATGATTTTGACGGCGACCATCGCACCAAGCCCAGTGCCTTTTTCTTTTGTGCTGAAGTATGGCTCGCCGAAGCGGCGCACTTGTTCTTTCGTCATGCCAACGCCGTTGTCGGAAATGGTGATGACGACTGATGCCCCCCGGTTCTCGGCCGCAACATGGAGCGTGCCGCCGTTCGGCATCGCCTCAATGCTGTTTTTCAACAAGTTGAGAAAACACTGTTGGAAATATTGTACGTTTCCGATGACGACACCATGTTCGAGGGAAGAGGATACATGGATCGAATGCATATGCGCCATTGGCGTAATCATTTGCAGCACTTTCTGAAGCTGGGTGGCGACATCAATCGGCTCGGTCTCTTTTGGCGCCGGTTTGGCAAACGTCAAATAGTCGCGGATGATGGCTTCCGCCCGCTCGAGTTCCTCTAAGGCGATGCGAATGTACCGCTCTTCGGTTTCGCGCGGCAGCCGACCAGTTTGCAGCAGCTGGATGAATCCTTTGACGACGGTGAGCGGGTTGCGGATTTCATGGGAAATGCTGGCCGCCATTTGGCTGACGATCTGCATTTTTTCCATCTTCATCAGCTCTGCCCGAGCGAGCTGCGCCTCATGAAGCGTCTCCATCAAATAGACAGCGAACATCATGACGAACGGCGGCATCATAATAAAATACACGATATATGGCTTCGTTACCGGAAAATCAGCAACAATCACGGCGACAAATGTCGTCAGCACCGCGAGCAAAAACGTCAGCCAAAGCGACATAACGAGCTTGCTCGGCTGCGGCAGCTTGCGAAACAGCGGCGAAGCGGCCGCCGCTATGGCAAACATGATGGCGTAAACGATCAACGTGAGCGGCTGAAATCCGTACAAAACGGTGCGTGCCAGCATCAAGACAACAAACAGCACCGCCCCGACCGCGCCGCCGCCATACAATGTCCCAAGCAAAAACGGAATTTGCCGGAAATCATGGACGCACAGCGGATCAATGTAAATCGGAAATTTCATGCACAAAACGGCCGCCAACGCCAAACAAGCCCCAAGCAACGCCTGGCCATAGAGCGGGCGCTGCCGGATCGCTCGACTATGGTCATAAATAAAGGAAAAGGCAAAGATAGTGACTAAAATATAAAATAAGTTGTTTAGGACGTGCTGGTTAATGTATAAACCCGCCATACAAAAAATCTCCTAATTAAATGAACATCATCGTTTTCCATTATAACTCGGAAAAGGTTGAAAGAAAAATAGATTTGTTGCTTATAGCGCTCTATACGTCCAACAGCACGCATTGCCTGGTTGAAAGACACGGTGCGTTTTGTTATGCCTGGTCTTTCGGCAGCCAAACGGCTAAGATTCCAAAGAGCGGCAGCACGCTGCAAAGCAGCATCAACGTGCCGAGCGACGACAAGTCGGCGATTTTGCCGAGCACGACCGCACCAAGCGCCCCCATGCCAAACGCCAGGCCGACGATCAGCCCGGACGCCATGCCGACATGGTTCGGAAGCAGCTCTTGGGCGTAGACGACAAACGTCGCAAAGCTTAATGACAGCACAAACCCGGCGACAAGCAGCAACGGCAAGGCGAGCGGAAGCGGCGCGTGCGGCAGGGCGAGCGCAAACGGCGCCGTCCCAACAGTCGACCAGATCATTAAGTTCCGTTTGCCGAACCGGTCAGCGATCGGCCCGCCGGCGAGCGTTCCAATAGCGCCGGCGATCATAAAGGCGAACAAGTACACTTGCGCCTCGCGCACGGAAATATGCGTCGTTTCCATCAGATAAAACTGGTAATAGTTTGAGATGCCGGCCGAATACCATGAGCGGGCGAACACGACAAAGATGAGCAGCGCAAGTGCAAAGACGATCGAATGCCCGTGATCGATTCGCTGCCCGGCTTTTTTCGCTTTGCTTGGCGTCGGTCGGCTGCCGAGTTCATGTCCGTACCATTGCGAGACGCGCCAAAGCACGGTGATGCCAAGAGCGGCAGCGAGCGTAAACCAAGCCGCCCCTTTTTGGCCGAACGGCACGAAAATAAGGGCGGTAAAAAGAGGGGCTAAGGCGTTGCCTGTGTTGCCGCCGACTTGATAAATCGACTGCGCAAACGCCCGCCGCGCTCCAGCGGCCAAATAGACGACGCGCGACCCTTCTGGATGAAAGACGGCCGAGCCGATCCCAACAAGCAACGCGGACAGAAGGACAAAGAGAAAATTCGGCGCCAAGGCGAGCCCGGCCATGCCGAGCAAACTTGCCGCCATGCCGAGCGGCAAAAAGTACGGCGATGGCGTTCGGTCCGTCCATAAGCCAACGACCGGCTGCATGATCGATGACGTCATGTTCAACGCAAAAGCGATCCAGCCGATTTGCGTATACGACAGCTCCATCGTCGAGCGCAAAATCGGGAAGAGCGCCGGGATGACCGCCTGCATCGCATCGTTCAAAAAGTGGCTGAAGCTGATGGCGAACAAAATCGGGTAGACGGTTATGCCTACGGCGCTCGTTCGTTCTGTATGGGTGTTCATCGTTCTCCCCCGTTCAAAATATATCTTACCCGTGGTGCTAGTTGAGCGTCAGCGCTCAACCAGCCCTAGTGTGACCAAGGAATAAGCCAACAAGATGCCATCGAGTGCCACTTCAAACCCGGCAATGGAATTCGCTCGAATGTCGGTGATCCGGTATTGGTCTACGAGAATCGAAAACACCGTCTCGATGACTTTGCGTTTTTTCCTGATCCATTCTTCCCATGCCTTGGATGGGCCGTGCTTTTGATTGTGTCGAGACGGTGTCCAGAACGCGGCTTGGTGTTCTTCGTACAGCTTTTCTCGAAGAGCGTGGCTGATGTACCCTTTGTCCCCAAAGTTGTAGGGATGAGGGATTTGAGTCATCACCGTTTCAGCGGCTTTGACGTCGTGGCAGGACGCTTCCGTCACGACATAGCCCATGGCCAGCCCTTGATTGGTCACTTGAAGATGCAGCTTGAAACCGTAGTACCATTGCTTTTTGGAAGCACAATACCCCATATCCGCGATCCCTCGAAATCGCTTGACGCGCTGCATTCTTGCGGGATGGCACAACGGAAGAGGCAAGCTGTCGACGACCGCATAAGCATGGTGTTGGCCACGTTTCGCCAGCTCATGACGGATCCATTTGATGGCGAAACCAAGCGCCCGGCAGCGGCGGTTGTATCGGGAGCGTTCAAGAAACGAGCCGTTTGTGAACAAATTTCCCGTGACAAAACGATGCCAGGCTCGTTCGGAAGAAAAGCCCAGCAGCTTCCCCAAAAGGTGAACCGCCATGACCACTTCGTCTTCTTGCTTGACCAAGTGACGGTTGCGGCGATGAAGATACATTTGAATCAACGACAGTTGGGCAGAAACAAAACAGAAAATAGCGGCATATTGTTTTGAAGTTTGGCTGGATCTGTAGTAAAATGAAAGTGCTCTTGCATGGGGGATCTCTCCTTTCGAATGTTGGGTGACACTTTCATTCTACTGGAGATCCGCCAGCAAGGGCTATTTTTATGCTTGTCTGAGTTTTATCTAGCACCACGGGTATATCTTAATATTCCTAATTATACTTTATTTTTTTGTCTTTTCAATCGCCGGCGCGGTAATTGATTTTTTCCTTGCCTCCAGCGCTGATCGCAAGGTCGACGGAGATGGAGGGGAGAATACCGTCATCGAGCGGAACGGTTCCGTTTACCGATAACCGCCGCCATTCAGAAAGGTTGTTTCGATACAACACATCCGAAATGTTCAATGTGTCAATGCCGCGCGCCGCTCCCCACTGATACGTGCCGCGGATTTCCTGCTCGATTGCTTCTTTAGACAAACGGACAAGTTGCGGCCACGATAGCGGTTCGTTTTGTTCGATGATGGTTCCCACAGCACGAACGCGCAACTGGATACGATCAGCTCCTCCTTCCCGCTTCATAGCCCATTCGGCATGCGGTTCCCGAATAATGAGAGTCGCCGCCGTTTTTCCCTTTTTCTTAAGCGCGAGGGGAGTGCGGCGGATGTCTTGTTCCACCCAGCGAATCCCTTTGACTTCGGATATGCGGGCGCAGCCTTGCAACTTGTAATTGTGCAAAAAACAGGCTCCTTTAAGAACTAACATCGGTTTATTCTTTTTATCTTCCGTCCACTCTTTTTTTGCCAATGACAAATAAGGAAGGCGAGTGGTCATGGCCGGCTCATCGATATGGGCGATAAAACGGTTCAGCCGAATGGGCCGAATAAATGAGCTTTGCCGGAACAGCTCTTCTGGGTTGGATAAAAATGAATAATAGGAAGAGGCAAGCAACAATGGAGTTGACTGGAACAACTTTTCTAGCGATGTGTCTGTTGCGTATACCCAAATCGTATGGCGAATCTCGTTATAACGGTTCAATAAATCGATGACATTGCGAATGACGTCAGGCCGCAGCGCCCGTTTCGTAAAGACAAGGCTTTTGACATGCCCCCAAGAAACCATTTGTTGAATCGATCGATATAAGTTATGGGCGGCGAGATCGAACGTTTCACCCGTCGCCTTGCCGACTGAAACGGTCGCTTGTTCTCTTGTTCCGCCAGCTTCCACTTTGGCGAGCCCGCTGAAGTTAATGAGTTGAACGTACAGCACCATTTTCCCATCTTTGTAATCAATGCCAATTGAATGAATGTAAAGAAGATGGTCAATATTGCGCACCCCCCAGCAGCCGCTAAGCAATACGACGGCGAAAAGTAGGGCAAAAAGCCGCTTGATCATTTATCATCTTCCTTTCTTGGTGTCGCATCGTTTGGATGCAAAATGCGGGCGCGTGTGCGAAATAATCTCCATGCACTTGTGACCAGCGTCTTTCCGATATCGTTCGACGCAGGAGCTAATGGAGCTACATAAGGAACGCCGAACGTCCGCAAATTCACAACATACGTTAAAATGAAAAAGAGCGATAATATAAATCCGAACAACCCGAGAAGAGATGAAAACATTAAAATAAACAATCGAAGTATGGAGACCATGTTCAATAAATTTTGATTGACCAATGTAAAGGAAGAAATAACGGAGATGGCGCTTATGACTAGTGTCGCCGACGCGGTCAGTCCAGCGTTGATCGCTGCTTGGCCAATAATCAAACCGCCGACGACCGACAGCGTCTGTCCGACAGCAATGGGTAAACGCATACCCGCTTCTTTAAACACTTCAAATAAAATGAGCATAATAAACATTTCTAATGGTACAGGAAGCGGCACTCCATGCCGGGATAGGACAAGCGTTGCCAGCAAGGTGAACGGCAGCTGGTCTGGATGGAACGACGTCAATGCTGTCCATGCTCCGGGGAGAAAAATAGATACCGATATGCTGAACAGCCGAATAAGGCGCTGAAAAATAACAAATAGGAAAAATGTATGGTTGTCTTCAGATGTGTTCAATAAAAAGGTCAAATTGCCCGGCCCGATTAAAGCGGTCGGCGCTCCATCGATCAACAAGAGAAAGCGTCCATTGAGCAGCGAACTAGCTGCAAAGTCCGGCCGGCCCGTATATCCAAACAAAGGGAAAAGAGTGAAACGATGGTCGGAAATCCAATGTTCAATTTGATTTGCGCTTGTGACCGAGTCTACACATAAATTCAATAGGCGCCTCCGCACTTCGTCAATCATGTCTAAGTTGACCATATCATCGATATAGAGCAATCCAATTTGCGTTTGGCTGCGCGTTCCAATAATGAATGGTTCGTAAACAAGGCGGTGCGAACGGATCCGCTTGCGAATGAGTGCTACATTTTTGCCGATTTCCTCAACGAATCCATCCTTTGGTCCGCGGATCGATACTTCTGTGTTTGGTTCGTCTGGATCACGTTTCGGTAGATTGGCCAGCGCCATTGTATACAAGGCGTCTGCCTCTTGGAAATAAATCAGCAATTCGCCGCTGAACAGGCGAAAATTCAAGTCATCGATTCGTACTTCTTTCCCGATATATTCAAGTGTTGCCGGCTTATGCATCTCGATTTCGTCAATTGATAGGAATGAGCATCGTTCCCCCATGTCGCGAAGCATCGGATAAACGGCTTTTTGCAACATCGGTGTATCGCACAGTCCTTCACAGTAGATGAATAAAAGACGGACGGCGACCCTATCAGGCGTGATCGATGGGACCACCGCTTCTTTGATTGTGACGTCATGGCATTTTCCATACATCGTGCGCAATGCTTCTTCGGAAATGATCACCGTTTCTAAAACGGTGCAATCATCGGCCAATCCGTTGTTTTCGGCAGCTCGCATCGGCAACGGCATTATCACATCCCCCTCTTCTTTTTGAAATAAGTAATCATCCCGAGCACGCTAATCAAAACAGAAAGAGCGAGAGAAAAGATGAGCGATGATGGCAACACCCAATATTTTACGAAATGAAAAAATTGTTCATCGCTGATCTGAACGAGCGACGCCAATATGATTATCGTATAAATGGAAATGAGCATCCAGCGGCGTGTTTGTTCGTGTTGCACTGGGAACAGCTCGACAAGCAGAGCTGTAAATAAGGAAATGCGAATAAAAGCACCGGACAGCCACTGGTAGACGGATAAAAAATCGACATGTTCGATATACGTGCCTAGATTGACCATCCGCCATTGTTCAAAAGCCGGATAGCGAAGGCGCGTCGCCTGTTCGGGGCCAAACTCCGTAATTGCGCCGATCGTCGGCCCGATGCTTAAGCTGCCGGTCAAGATGGCAATCATGATGAGCGCCTTCATGGAAAATGTTTTCGGCAGATGGTGAGAAAGGAATAAAAGTATAATGACCTCTGCGTAACCTGCCCCTGCGTACATGATTCCCTGAAAAATAGGCTTCCATCCGTGTTCGAACATTGGTTTTAATAATGAGTAGTCTTTATGCGGCATCGTTGAGAACATGACGAAAAAACCAAACAGTGTGACGAAAGTCAAAATAACAAGTGCGGTATTGGCGATCGAGTGAATGCCGTGATACGCGTTATAAAAACAAAGAGCGGCGATGACGATGATAAGCGCCCATCTCGGCGTCGCTGTCAAATACGATGTTGTCGTAAACGTGACCGTATCGTTTAATGTCACGAAGCTATGAACTAACAAAAAGATGCTGCTGCTGAAGGCGAATAGATAGGCAGCGGCGCGCGAGTATTGGGTTTGAAGCCAATCAAACAGGCGTTGCCTGCTTGTTTGTTTAATGGCAAAATACAGAAACGGCAGCCAAAGCGGAAGAGCGAGCAAAGCGCCAACCGCAGCAATCCATGCATCCCGGTGCGATGCTTCGAGCAAGATCGGGATCACAAGGACGTGATTCATCAACCCGGTTGACAGCATGACCATGCATAACAACTGTAGAACATTCAGCGGCTGCCCGTTCATCGCCAGTCCCTTTCTGCTGTGAATTTGATCTCCATTAACAGTATTTCCAAGCGATGGACGTTTATTCGTTATAAAGGTGGTCGTGCAACTGTATTAGACTATTGGACACAATAACAACGAGACAGCATTTTGGAAAAAACTATTGCCTTTCTTCTGTTTTGTGTGTACTATTAGTTATAGTACGGTTGTGACAATGAGAGGAGGAGGGGAGATGTTTGAGCTTGATATCCGCAGTCGCCAGCCGATTTACGAACAACTGATTGACAAAATGAAAGAAATGATCGTCCGCGAACTATGGCAGCCGCACGATCAGCTGCCATCGGTCAGGACGATGGCGAAACAGCTGATGGTGAATCCGAACACGATTCAAAAAGCGTACCGCGAACTGGAACGCGACGGCTGGATTTATTCGATTCCAGGGAAAGGCAGCTTCGTTGCCCCGCGCTCGAAAGAACCAAACATCGAGGCGATCGCTGCGGTCCGTGAGCAGCTTGTCCGCCTTGTCAAGGAAGCACGGTTTTTAGGGGTGACAAATGAGCAGTTATGGCAATGGGTTCGAGAAGGAGAGAAAGAGGGGGAGAATCGTGATTCAACTTGTGGACGTGACGAAAATGTTTGATCGATTTGCCGCTGTCAAGGGCGCGAACATGATGGTGCCAAAAGGATCGATTTACGGGCTGCTCGGCCCGAACGGCGCCGGGAAAACGACGCTGCTAAAGATGATGGCCGGCATTCTCCGCCAAGATCGCGGAACGATTACAGTGGACGGGGAGGATGTGTGGGAAAATGTCCGGGTGAAGCAACGCCTTTTGTTTTTGCCGGACTTTGTCTACTTTTTTCCGCACGCGACGATTCGGCAAATGGCGGATTTTTACGAGCAACTGTACCCGTCGTTCAGCCGCGGGCGGTTTACAGAATTGCGGTCCGCTTTTTCGCTTGATGTTGATCAAAAAATTCAGCAGTTTTCCAAAGGCATGCAGCGCCAAGCGGCGTTTTGGCTCGCCTTTTCCGTCCAGCCGGATGTGCTCATTATGGATGAGCCGCTTGATGGGCTCGATGCATTCGTCCGCCGTCATGTGAAGCAGCTGCTCATAGAAGAAGTGGCCGAACGGGAGATGACGGTCGTCATTTCGTCGCACAATTTGCGCGAGCTCGAAGATTTATGCGACATCGTCGGATTGATGGCGCAAGGGACCGTACGGATGGAGCGCGATTTAAACGAGCTGCGCGCCGGGATGCATAAAATTCAAGTCGCGTTTCGCGGCGGATTTCCGAGCGAGTTGGCCGAACGCCTTGACATCGTGCATCGCGAGGAGCGCGGCAGCATCGTTCTTCTTGTCGTCCGCGGCGAGAAACGATCCATCGAAGAGACGGTGAGTTCGTTTGCTCCGCTCATTCTTGACGTCTTGCCGTTGTCGTTGGAAGAAATTTTTGTGTATGAAATGGGGGATGTTGTCGATGTCCGCGAAACGGTTGTCGGCTAACCGCGCCATGTGGACGCAAAATGTTCGCCAAATCGGCTGGATTGCCATCATTCATCTGCTGTTATGGCTGGCGGCGATCGTATTGCCGATTGGGCTTTCGTACTCGCAATATGATCCAAAAGTCGGAAATGTGCCGCAATGGAAGAACGTATACTATATATCCAATGGGTTTGAGACGCTGATTGCTTGGCTTGTCCCGATCTTGGCGGCGGCCGGTGTGCTTCGCTACATGCACGAGAAACGGTCGGCTGATTTCATCCATAGCTTGCCAATCCGCCGCACCGAACTGCTTGTGGGGCAAGTGCTATTTGGCTGGATGCTTTTGATTGTGCCGCTTGCAGTGACAGCGTTGGCCGCCATTGGATGCCTGTATGGGCTCGATCTCCCGTGGCCGATTGGGGCGGCGGATGTAGGGCGTTGGTTCGGTGAGACGCTGGTGATGGAAACGGTTATTTTTGCTTTTAGCATCGTTATTGGGGTGCTTGTCGGCCAATCGGTGCTTCACATTGTGTTGACAAACATTTTTCTCGTTTTTCCGGCCGGCATCATGGTCCTTATGTTTAGCAACTTGTCGCTATTATTATACGGATTTCCGGATATGTACTATTTATCAAGCGAACTGGAACAGTGGGTGATGCCGATTCGTTATGCGATGCTGACGGATCAAGCGATGAGTGCGGGAGAAATCGGGATGTTGTTGCTGTTGTCGCTTCTATTTTTCGGTTTGTCCATTTGGCTGTACGAGCGGCGGCCGACGGAAGCGGCCGGGCAGGCGCTCGCCTTTTCAGTGCTTCGCCCGCTGTTTGTGTATGGAGTGGCATTTTGTTCTTGGCTTGTTGGCGGTTTCTATTTCGGAAACGTGGAAAGCAAGTGGAGCTGGACGGTATTCGGCTATATCAGCTTTTCCTTGATCGGGTATGCCATTGCCCAGATGGTGATTGCGAAAACGTGGCGCGTCTTTCACCGTTGGAAAGGATATATCGCGTTTGCGGGAGCGATGGGGGTCATCTGCCTGCTTGTTCATTTGGATCCCCTCGGTTACGAACAGCGCGTGCCGGCGCTGGCGGACATCAAACAAGTATATTTCGGCCAATCGACCATGAATTTTGAACATCCTGAAATGATAGGCCGCTCATTTCAAGAAGTTGATCAGTTTTTGCGCAGCCAAGACAACATCAAAGCTGTAAGGGCGTTCCATGAGCAGCTTGTGCACGATCAGCCGTCGCCGCCTCGGTTTGCCAACATCCGGACAGTTGTGATCGGCTATGTGCTGAAAGACGGCACGCGCCTCCTCCGCCGCTACGTAGTGCCGATTGAACCGTACATGCCGTATTTTCAGCGCATCATGGGTTCAAAAGAATATAAGCAGCAATATTATTTGCTGCTTCGCCCAGGGGGCTATTCACCGATCCGTCAGGTGACGATCCGAAATGTGGAAACTGGGCGGGCAGAGGTTGTGCTTGCCGAGCCGAAGGAGATCGAGTCGTTTGTCCAGGCGCTCAAACAAGATTTATGGAATGAGCCGGTGGAGGACATCATCGGCGGGGGGCGCGCATGGCAGGGGAATATTGAATTGCTGCAAAGCGACGGCGATTCATTCAGCCTCCCACTCGATGAATACAACCTCCATGTGCGTCAATGGCTAGAAGAGCGGCACATGTGGGAGAAAATCGAAAAATGACAGGCAAACGGGCAGGGGAAGATTCCTGCCCGTTTCATTTTTTGTCAAGAAGCCGTTTTTTTCCGCCGCCAAAGCCATACGGTCAACAAATCGAGCACCCACAAAAGAAGGAACAGAAATAAGATGAACAGCTCAGGCGTCTCCATGACGCGAAACGGATTGATGACGTTATGGAGCGATTGGTATAACGTCAGTCCCATCAGCCTGTCCATTCCGACGGCGGTAGTGATCAGAAGCAAGAGAAAGGTGAGAGAGACAAAAATGATTTTCAACGCCAGACACCTGCCGCTTTTTGAGGTTAGTGTTTGCTAGCAAGAAGGAAACGATACGCTGTCGTATACGTTTTTGGCCGCTTGTCTATAATGGATGATAAAATGATGCGGAGCGAGGAGGAGAGGGGCATGCTGTTTCAATGGGGGATGAGCCGGCAGAAAAAGCGAATGGACGTCAAGCAAGAAGGACCGGACCATAGCGGCGAGGCGTCGGATGTCCCGCAAGAGCCGCTTTCTGCTGAACTGGCCGTCAATATTGACATCATTCGCCAAAAGACCGGAGAGAGCAACGATGTTGTCATTCGCCGTTTTGCGTTGGGCCAGGAATGGCAAATCAAGGCGGCTATCATTTTTGTCGACGGGCTTGTTGATGAGAAAAACGTGTACGAGTTTGTGCTGACGCCGCTGCTTCAAGCGTCGTTTCCGCTGGCGCTTGAGGAAAAAGAGCGGTTTCAATGGATCGAGAAAAAGCTCGCCGCGGTCGGCGGTGTGAAACATATTTCTGACTGGAGGAAGCTCTTTTTTGAGCTGTTTTCCGGAGCGACGGTCATGCTCATCGACGGGGTGCCGTTTGCCATCAGCGCGAGTACGAAAGGCGGGGAATATCGTTCGATCGAAGAGCCGCAAACGCAAATCGCCGTCCGCGGGCCGCGCGAGGGATTTACGGAGTCGTTGCGCGCGAACACTGCGATGATCCGCCGCCGCATTAAAAATCCCAATCTTTGGCTGGAAACGATGCAAATCGGCACCGTGACGCAAACGGATGTCGCGATCATGTACATCAAAGGCATCGCCAATGACGAGATTGTCAAGGAAGTGAGGGCGCGCCTGCGCCGCATTGACATCGACGGCGTGCTTGAATCGGGCTATATTGAACAGTTGATTGAAGATCAAACGTTTACCACCTTTCCGACGACATATCATACGGAACGGCCGGATATTGTTGCTGCTAATTTATTGGAAGGGCGGGTGGCTGTTTTTGTCGAAGGAACTCCGTTCGTTCTCGTTGCGCCTGCGTTGTTCATTCAATTTTTTCAGGCGGTCGAAGACTATTACGCCCGTTTTGATATTTCGACTGCGTTGCGCTTTTTGCGCGTCCTGATTTTTTTTATTTCTCTTGTCGCTCCAGCCATTTATATTGCAGCGACAACGTTCCATCAAGAAATGATCCCGACCCAGCTCGTCATCGCCATCGCCGCTCAGCGCGAGGCGGTGCCGTTTCCGGGATTCGTCGAAGCGCTCGTCATGGAAGTGACGTTTGAAATTTTGCGCGAAGCCGGCGTCCGCCTGCCGCGCGCCGTCGGTCAAGCCGTGTCGATCGTGGGCGCTTTGGTCATCGGCCAGGCGGCGGTGGAAGCAGGATTTGTGTCGTCGGCGATGGTCATTGTCGTGTCGATTACTGCCATCGCCAGCTTTGCGACGCCGTCGTTTGCCATTGCCATCTCCGCGCGGCTCATCCGCTTTGGGTTGATGTTTTTGGCCGCCATGTTCGGTTTTTATGGCATTATGATGGGGATTTTGGTGATGACGATTCATTTGTGCAGCTTGCGTTCGTTCGGCGTGCCGTACATGTCGCCGCTTGCCCCGTTCATTCCGACTAACATGGGCGATACGCTGTTTCGTCTGCCTACATGGATGTTCCGCGAGCGGCCGCGTCTCATCAATCAGAAAAACATCGTCCGCCAGTCGGGCGATCAAAAACCAGAGCCGCCGGCGCCATCGCGTCAAGAAAAGGGGGGCGGATCATGAGGCGAGCCATCACTGTCATTGTTTCCCTTGCCATCTGCGCAGGGCTGTTGTCCGGCTGCTGGAGCCAAAAAGAACTGACTGATTTGGCGTTTATCGTTGCTATTGGCTTGGATAAAACGGAAGATGGAAAATACTTAGTTACATTTCAAGTGGTCAACCCAGGCAACGTCGCCGGCGCGACGCAGCGCGGCGGCGGAGCGGCGGGCGTGCCGGTGTCTATTTATACATCAACAGGGGATACGTTGGTTGAAGCGAGTCGAAAAGCATCGGAAAAACTGTCACGTCTCCCTTATTACGCCCATACGAATTTGATTGTTGTCGGTGAAGAAGTGGCACGTGAAGGGCTGAGTGGGGTGCTTGATGCCATGGAACGAGGCAACCAGCTCCGGCCGACAGCGCACTTGGTCATCGCCCGCACCTATTTGGCGAAAGACGTGTTGACGGTGTTGACGCCGATCGATAAAATTTCCGCCAACCAAATTATTAAAACTATTGAATTTTCCAGCAAAAATTGGGGAGAAACGGTTCATGTTGATATTTGGGGAGCGATTCATTGCTTGGCGACTGCAGGCCGCAATTTGGTGATCACTGGGGTGACAGTCGAAGGAGATCTGAAGCGCGGAAAACGGCAAGAAAACGTTCAGTCGTCCGTGCCGGATGCCCGCATTAAATTGGAAGGACTCGCATTATTTAAAAACGACCGTCTCGTTGATTGGGTGGATGGACCGTCATCAAGGGGTGTGCTTTGGTTGCTTGATTGTATTCGACAAACTAATCTGACCGTTTCATGGAAAGGAAAGAAAGAAGCAATCAATTACCAGGTTGTGCGAGCAAAAACGGATGTCAAGGCGAAGGTAAAAGACGGTCGGCCGGTGATTTCCGTTCATATTCAGGCCGAAGGGGACGTGATTGAAACTCGCGTACCCATTGATTTAAGTGATGCCAGCATGCTGTTCCAGCTAGAGAAAGAAATCAAGAAAAATTTAAAGCAAGAAGTGGAAGAAGCGATCGAAACAGCCCAACGCGACAAAACGGATGTTTTCGGATTTGGCGAGGCCGTTCATCGCACTGACCCACGCCTGTGGAAAAAAATTGAAAGTAAGTGGCATGATCGTTATTTTCCTGAGCTTGACGTCACCGTAACCGCTGATATGTATATTCGCCGCACAGGATTGCGCAATAAACCGTATACGCCGAGAGGATAAATCGTTGTGATAGGGGAGATGGGAAGCGCGCAAACAGATAAAGGCGGTGAAATTCAGTTGGAACGCATAAAAATCAATGCACGCCAAATGTTCGTTTTAATCGTATTGTTCGAACACGGCAGCGCCATCGTCATTCCGCTCGGCACGAGCGCCAAACAGGACGTGTGGATCGCCATTTTGCTTGGACTGGCGCTCGGGCTGCTTGTATTCTCTGTTTATGGGCGTTTGTTTCGCTATTATCCTGATCAGCCATTGATCGTCTATATGCAGCGCATTGTTGGGGCGCCTCTTGGCAAATTGTTAGGAATCGTATATGTGACGTATTTTCTTTACATTGCCGCTCGCGTGTTGCGCGACTTCGGCGAGTTGTTGTTGACGTTTGCCTACCCGGAAACGCCGTTGTTTGTCTTAAACGCCATTATGGCGCTGGTTGTCATGTACGGCGCCTATAAAGGATTGGAAGTGCTGGCGCGCACCGGCGAACTGTTTTTGACCCTGCTTTATGTGTTGGCGCTGTCGGGGTTTGTGCTCGTATTGGTTTCCGGGATCGTCGATCTGTCTCAGCTGCAGCCGGTGCTGGAGGAAGGGTGGAACCGAGTGTGGAAAACGGTGTTCACGGAAACGTTGTATGTGCCGTTTGGTGAGATGATCGTGTTTACGATGTTGTTTCCGTATACGAACAACCCCGCGAAAGTGAACCGGGCCGCCATCGCTGGCATGGTGTTCACCGGGGTGAACTTGGCGGTCATTGCCGCGATCAATATGGCTGTTCTCGGCCCGGATGCTGCGTCTCGCTCGGCGTTTCCGCTGCTTGATACGATCCGCCGCGTGCAAGTCGCCCATTTTTTCGAGCGGCTTGATGTTTTTTTCATGATCGCGCTCATTATCGGCGGCTTTTTTAAAATCTCGATCTTTTTTTATGCCGGGCTCGTCGGAGCGGCCCACCTGTTTGGCATATCAAGACACCAGCGGATCGTTTACCCGCTTGGATTGCTTGTGCTGCTTTTGTCTGTCGCCATCGCCAGCAACTACGCAGAGCACATTTACGAGGGGTTGAAGATCGTCACCTTTTACTTGCACATCCCGCTGCAAATCATCATTCCGGTGCTCTTGCTTGTGATTGCGGCGATTCGCCGGCGGTTTGGACAATCAGCAAAATAAGAAAAACGGACTAGAAGATTTCTGCGCCAGCGAGCAGGAAAATCAACAAAAGACCGCGAATACCAACAATAATCTGTTCCCAATGGGAACAATGGGCGAAATGTGGTGCTGAACATGCAACCCGAAGGCGGGGTGGAAACAACCCGGCGCCGATGCGCGTTTTTGTTTCGGGAAGCCGGTGTCAGCTGAAGGCTATTGATTTTGATTATAACGAAAAAGGGTTGAACGATGGTGAAGGCGAATGTACAGGCGATCGATCAGCTAGACGCGGAACAGTTGGGCAGCGGCATGGTGATGACCGACCGTCAACTTTCGATTGTTGCGGTCAGCGAACCGACGCCAAGATGGCTCGGATTTGCCAAAAACGAATTAGTCGGGCGGCCGGTCGGCGTTCTGTTTTCAGCCGAATGGTCGGCCGCGTTGTTGGACGGCATCGCCGAGGCGGTAAAAAAGGACGGATGTTGGCAAGGAGAAGCGCGCCATGTGGCGAAAAGCGGGAAAGCATACATGAGCTGGATGAACGTCTATCGGTTGTCAGGCAGCGAGGGAGAATGGCTCGTTTGGCATTTTGTTGAACAAACCGCTATGCCTCCGGCTGATCGACCGACGCCGTCTGAGTTGCTTGAGGTCATTTACGATTCTGCCCCGTTCGCTGTTGTTCCGGTGGCGGCGGACGGAACCGTGCAAGATTGGGGGCTTAGTGCAGAGCGGCTGTTTGGGCGCCGAAAAGAAGAGGCGGTCGGCCGCCCGATATGGTCGCTCTTTCGTTGCGGCAGCCAAACATGGCTTCCGTTTCCTCCCAAAGAGCAGCGATGCGGCGAAGGGATGGTGCAGCGCCGGGACGGCACGTCCGCCAATGTCGCCTATACGGTCATTCCCGTGCTTCAGGCGGACGGATATATCGTCCTTGTCGAAGATGAGACGAAGCAAAAGCAAAAAGAGGCTGAGCGGCGGCGCCAAGTCGAGCTGGCCAAAAAAATTCAGCACAACTTGTTGACGCCGCTCATTCAAAACGAGGCGGTGACGATGGATGCCGTCTATATTCCATCCGATGATTTGTCAGGCGATATTTACGCTTGCTATCAAATCGACCTGTACCGCTACGGGGTGATCGTCATCGACGTGATGGGCCACGGCATTTCGTCGGCCTTGGTGAGCATGTTGCTCCGCTCGCTTTTGCGCGGGTTGATCGTGCGCGTCATTGACCCGGTCTCGGTGGCGAGCGAGCTGGAGAAGCATGTGCAAACGTTGTTTCCTGATGAGGCCAACAACATCCGCCACCTATTTTCCATGATTTATTTAGTGATTGACACGAAAGAGCGGAAAATTGAATATACCAACGCCGGCCATCCGGCTGGGCTGCTCGTTTTGGACGACGGAAGCGTCCGTGAGTTGGACAAAGGCGGTTTGGCGATCGGCAGCCCGTTTTCCTTGCCGTTTGAAAAAGAGGTGATTCATTACGACAAGCGGGCCCGCCTCCTTTTGTATACAGACGGCATTTTAGAGGAGATCGATCCGTCGATTTTGCAAAGCATTGAAAAAATTCGCTTATGTACGCAAATGTGCCGCCATTTGCCGGATAAACGCTTCCTCGAACGTTTAATCAGCCAAGGTCCGCCGCTTGTCAGCCCTTCGGACGACATTTGCTTATTGTCCATCACGGTTCATGGATAGGCGGGACGCTTGGTGGTGTGTGAATGGATCGTGCGCTGCCGGGCGGACGAGGAAGCGGTTTTGGTTTGCCATCTCCTTGCGGAGCAGGCTGCTTCGTTGTTTGCTGTCCGTGATGCGGAATTGTTTGTGTTGGCGGTGCATGAAGCGGTCGTCAATGCCGTTAAAGCTGTTCAACGGGCGGGGATGGAGGCGGGGACGATTTCGCTCTCCTTTTTCGTCACAAGCGCTGATGTGGCCGTGGCGGTTGAAGACGAGGGCGGCGGCGTTCCGGCGGAAGTGATCGAGCAGCTTGATCAAATGACGCTCTCTGATGTATTGCTCGCCGAATCGGGACGAGGGTTGCTATTCATCCGAGAAATTATGGATGACGTTATGTGGGTTGAGCAAAAGGGCGGCCGTCGGATGCTTGTCATGAAAATGAGTCGGAATGCAACATAACTGGCTTTGGTGCAATGATGCACCCATGTGATCGGAACGAATGCGGGTGGTGGCCGAGGGCAAGGCATGGCTGGTCAACGATAGGGGGATACAATGAAACAGCATCGGTTGTCGTTTGAATTGGAAATGGTTGTAGAACGCGCATACGAATGCATCAAGCTAACTGGACGGCTCGCCTATGATACGCAGCTCGCGGCGGAACAAAAGCTGGCGACGGCGGTGGCTGCTGTCAAGCGCCGCCTTGTCGTTGTCGACGTGAGCGGCCTTCGATTTTTGGACAGTACTGGATTAGCGCTCCTTGTCCGCTTTTTTAAGCAAATCGTCAGCGAAAGCCGCGTCATGGCCATCGTCGTCCGGGATAACGCCGCTATAGAAAAGATTTTGCTGATGGCCAAGCTCGACCGGCTGTTGCCGATCGTTGGCGATGAACAACAGCTGTTGTCCCTTGCACCGCCAAGCTCTTTCGACCATATTAGCCAGGAGGCGCTTTATTCGGCATGGCGTCAGCGTTCGTCATAGACATGGCTCTCATGCCGAATCAACTGGAAGATTTCACATTTCGCTGGCCCAAAAGCGTGTCGTCTATTTTTTCGACTGCTGAAGGCAAGCCACAGGCTTGCCTTCGTCGCGCCAAGGTGTGATGGAAGACGGAATAACCCCCTGCTTCCCAGACCCATGCATGGGTCTGGAAGCGGTGTTGTTCAGTCACCCGCCAGTCGGGCATCTCGATCGAAACGACTGAACAGACCAGTTGTTCCCCTATTGCCGCCGATGGCCCCCGAGCGATGAGACATTCGTTCGGGGGTTTTGTTCCTCTTGGCCGGGAGCATCTCCGCTTCTGCAAATGCATTCTCATTGTCAAATAAATATTTCGGGTTTAGAATAAAATTATACACAACGATGAACGGCGGCTGGGCCCCGCGATCGGAATGGAGAGGAGAGTGGCGCAGACATGGGGCGGGTGCTTATCTATTTGCGGCCATACTGGAAGTGGATGGCGTTGGCTTGGTTGTTTATGTTGACGGAGCTCATCATCGAGCTTTGGCAGCCGCTGTTGATGGGGAAAATCATCGACGATGGTGTCATGAAACAGGATGTTGCGGCCATTTTCACGTGGGGAGCCGTGATGCTCGGGGCGTCGCTGTTGGCGTTTGCCTCGGGCATCGCCAACTCATTTGCTGCTGCCTACGTCGGTCAGGAGTACGGATTTGCGCTGCGGACGGCGCTGTTTGCCAAAATCCAATCGTTTTCGCTTGCGCGCATCGAGCAGTTGTCGCCGGCCTCGCTCATCACCCGGATGACGAACGATGTGACCCAAGTGCAAAACATGTTGTTTATGAGTTTGCGCATCGCCTTGCGTGCACCGCTTCTGGTCGTCTTTGGCGTCGCGATGGCGTTTGTCGTCCATGCTCGTCTGGCGTTGGTTTTAGCGGTCGCGGTTCCGCTTTCCGCCGCTTTTTTATTGTGGGTTGTGCAAAGGGCAGCGGCGTCCTTTTCCGCCGTCCAACGGGCACTCGATCGCGTGAATGGCGTGATGCGTGAAAATTTGGCCGGCATGCGCCTCATCAAAGCATGGATGAGAAAAGAATATGAAGAGGAGCGATTTGCGGCGGCGAACGATGCGCTCATGGAGCGGACGATGGGCGTGCTGCGCCTCATCGAGACGATCACCCCGGTGTTGTTGGTTTTGATGAACACGGCCATTCTCGCTCTGCTGTTTTTCGGCCGCCTGGATGTTGAGTCCGGGACGGCGAGCGCCGGGCAAGTCGTCGCCGTCGTCAACTACGCGACGCGGGCGACGGCGGCGTTGTCGATGTTTACGTTTATTACCATGGCGTTCTCGCGGGCGCGCGCCTCGGCCGCCCGCCTCGCTGAACTGCTTGAGGTGCCGGAAGAGCGAAGCGGGGCGGATGCGGGCGGTGGTCCGGCCGTTCAGCGCGGGGAAATCCGGTTTGAGCACGTTTCGTTCCGTTATCCGTCGAGTCCGCGCGAGGCGCTTTCGGACGTGTCGTTCGTCATCCGTCCGCATGAGACAGCCGCCATTTTAGGAGCGACAGGGGCCGGCAAATCGACGCTTCTTCAGCTGATTCCCCGGTTGTACGAACCAAGCGGCGGGCGCGTGTTGATTGATGGCGTCGATGTGCGCGAGTTTTCCGCCGAACAGCTGCGGACGGCGGTGCGCTTTGTCCCGCAGGAAGTGCTGCTGTTTTCAGGGACGGTCGCGGACAATCTCCGCTTTGGCAACATCACTGCGTCGATGGAAGAACTTGTGCAAGCGGCTCGCGATGCACAAATTCATGAAACCATCACTCGGTTTCCGGATGGATACGACGCACGGATCGGTCAAAAGGGTGTCAATTTATCAGGCGGGCAAAAGCAGCGGCTGTCGATCGCCCGCGCCTTGGTGGGGCAACCGCGCGTTTTGCTTTTGGATGACAGCACAAGCGCGCTCGATGCAGAGACGGAAGCAAAGCTGCTCGCAGCGTTGCGGAAGTATGCATGCACGACGGTGATGGTGACGCAAAAGGTGAGCACCGCGATGGCGGCGGATACGATTTTGCTTTTGGAAGACGGCCGCCTGATCGCACAAGGAAGTCATGAACAACTGCTGGCGACGAGCGACCTGTATCGACGCATCGTCGCCACGCAGGAAGGAAAGAAGGGATCGGTGGATGTCACTACGGCATAGTCCGCACGGAGCGCGTGTTGGCGCAAGTCCGCAGCGGGCGAAAAACAGCGTTGGCACGTTGCGTCGGCTATGGGCCTTTATCGCTCCGCAAAAGCGAAAGCTGTTTGCGGCCGTGGCTATGGTGATGGCCAGCTCGGCGTTGGCGCTTGCTGGGCCGTATGTCGTTGGCCGGGCGGTTGATTCGTACATTGTGGAACGAAAAACGGATGGATTTTTCGCAACGCTCATTTTGCTTCTGGCCATTTATTTGGCCCTTGGGGCGGCGACGTTTTGGCAAAACTATTGGATGATCGATGTCGGCCAGCGGACGGTGCGCAGCATTCGCGAGCGGTTGTTTCATCATTTTCATGAGCTGCCGATTTCGTTTTTTGACCGACGCCAGCAAGGCGAACTCATGAGCCGGATTACAAACGACATCGACAATATGAGCCAGACATTTAACAGCACGGTTGTCCAGGTCGTCTCGAGCACGTTGACGTTGATGGGCGCTATGGTGGTTATGCTTTCACAAAGCGTTGTGTTGACAATCGTAACGCTTGTTGTCGTGCCGCTCATGTATGTGGGCATGCGCTGGATCACCAACCGGACGCGGGTGCGTTTCCGTGAGCAGCAACGGGCGCTCGGAGAGATGAACGGCTTTATCGAAGAGGTCATTTCCGGACAGAAAGTGGTGAAGCTGTTTTCCCAAGAAGAGCGGATGGAGGAGGAATTGGCGCGCAAAAATGCCGAGCTGAAACAAGCCGGTTTTTGGGCGCAAACGTATTCCGGCTTTATTCCGAAGCTGATGAACTTTTTAAACAACTTGAGCTTCGGCTTGATTGCCGTTGTCGGCGGATGGCTGGCGGCGAAAGGGACGATATCGGTCGGGACGATCGTCGTGTTTGTCGAATACGCCCGCCAGTTTACCAGACCGCTTAATGACCTGGCCAATCAATGGAACACACTGCTGTCGGCGTTGGCCGGCGCCGAGCGGGTGTTGGAAATTTTGGATTTGCCGGAGGAAGAGGAAGACGAGCGGGAAGCGGTGGTCTTGGACCGGCTTGATGGACGCATTGAGTTTCGTCAAGTCGTCTTTTCTTACGACAAACAGCGTCCGGCGCTTCGTGATGTCACGTTTTCCGTCTCACCCGGGGAGACGGTCGCGCTTGTCGGTCCAACTGGAGCCGGCAAAACGACCGTATTGCAGCTGTTGACCCGCTTTTACGATCCGGACGAAGGCGTCATTTTGATCGATGGACGCGACAGCCGGACGATCAAGCGAGCAAGTTTGCGCCGCCACATGGCGTTTGTGCTTCAAGATGCGTTTTTGTTCGCCGGAACGATCCGCGACAACATTCGCTACGGCCGGCTTGAGGCGACCGATGAAGAAGTCGAGGAGGCGGCGCGCCAGGCGAACGCCCACTCGTTTATTATGAAGCTGCCGAACGGCTATGACACCGTTTTGACCTCGGGAGGAGGCGGGATCAGCCAAGGGCAGCGGCAGCTGTTGGCGATCGCCCGGGCGATGATCGCCGACCCGGCCATTTTGATTTTGGACGAAGCGACGAGCAACATCGATACAGTGACCGAAGTGCGCATTCAAGAAGCGCTCGCCCGGCTCATGAACGGGCGGACATGTTTTGTCATCGCCCATCGGTTGAACACGATTCAACATGCCGACCGCATCGTTGTGCTCAACGAAGGCAACGTGATCGAACAAGGGACGCATGAAGAGCTGTTGGCCGTAAAAGGATTTTATTTCCAGTTGTATCAACGCTATTGGTTGCGCAGTGTGCAGCAGGTATAACTGTATGGTGTTCACGTTTGCGGAGGATTTCAGATGAATGCGTGATCTCCTCCATACGAACTCAAGTGCTCAGGAAAGGAAGAGTGGATGAAAAAAACAATTAAACAAAAATATAAAGACCCGTGGTGCTAGATAAACTCAAACAAGCATAAAAATAGCCCTTGCATGAGGATCCCCTTAAAATGAAAGTGCAACCAACCATTAAAAAGGAGGATCCCTATGCAAGAGCACTTTCATTTTACTACAGATCGGGCCAAGATTCAAAAGCAATATGCCGCCATTTTCGTTTTTGTTTCTGCTCAACTTTCATGCATTCAGGTGCATCTTCATCGTCGAAATCGCCATTTGGTCAAGCAAGAGGACGCTGTCATCATCGCCATTCATCTTTTAGGAAAGCTGCTCGGTTTTACTTCTGAACGGGCGTGGCATCGTTTTGTCACGGGAAATTTGTTCACAAACGGCTCGTTTCTCGAACGTTCCCGGTATAACCGCCGCTGCCGGGCGCTTGGCTTCGCTATCAAATGGATCCGCCATGAGCTGGCAAAACGCGGCCAACATCATGCCTATGCCGTCGTGGACAGCTTGCCGCTCCCATTGTGCCATACGGCAAGAATGCATCGCGTCAAACGGTTTCAAGAGATCGCCGACATCGGGTATTGCGCTTCCAAAAAGCAATGGTACTACGGGTTGAAGCTGCACCTTCAAGTGACCGATCAAGGGCTGCCAATGGGGTATGTGGTGACGGAAGCATCTTGCCACGATCGAATCGCAGCCGAAAGCGTGATGACCCAAATTCCCCACCCGTATAACTTTGGGGACAAAGGATTCATTAGCCGTGACTTGCAAAAAAGGCTGTACGAAGAATACCAAATGGCGCTTTGGACTCCGTCTCGAAAAAACCAGAAACATCGTGCGTCTGAGACATGGGAGCAGTGGATCCAACAAAAACGCAAAGTGATCGAGACGGTGTTCTCGGTTCTGGTTGACCACTATCGCATCACGGGGATCCGAGCCAATTCGATTATCGGATTTGAAGTGGCACTAGACGGTATATTGTTAGCTTATTCCCTGGTTACACTTGGGCTAGTTGAGCGCTAAAGCTCAACTAGCACCACGGGTATAAAGATATTTTGTTAGTCATTTTCTTTCTTGTTTGGTTGTTCAACGTGTTTGTTGACAAGGAACAGATTACTGTTGCGGCTAATATCATTGCCATAGTTTTGATTTCATTAGTAAGTTTTATAAAGTATTACACTAAAGAAAATTAAGAAGGTTATTGGTGTTTTCCTGAATAAGAACATTTTACTATAAGGCTACGGAATAGGATGTCCGAAGATCCGTGGCGCCGTTTTGTTCGGCCAAGGTAAAGGGGGCGCTCCATGGGATGTGAGGCGAATCGGCCTCCGCGAGCGCCTGTTTTACGATGTGTAGCGACGTCCAAGCAAAAGGGCGCCTTTTTGATGGTTGCTTTCGGCGCCAAAGCCTTGCCCGTTCGTCCATCGGCCACTCCAAACAGATGGGACCGTCGCTTTGTGCTTTACGGCCGGGGCCGAGCGGTGAGGCGCTTTTGAAACGCTTCGCGCCAGCTTGCGGATAAGGCTGGATGGCTGGCGATTTGCTTCATGGCAACGGCATTGTCCCGCTCATAATAGTAAATGTGATTGATATACGCGATGGACAGCGCCCCTGCGCCCCGTTCGACGAGAACGAGCGGCGCGCCCGGCTCGACGACGCCTTCTTGCAAGACGCGGAAATAAAACCCGCTTTTTCCTGTCTGGCAGACGGCTTTCGGCAAATCGGGCAGCTGATGTTTGAACGCCAATTTGGAGCATGGCTGGCGCGGCTGCGACACTTGCACGAGCGCTGTGCCGGCGGCATACATGTCGCCAAGACATACATCTTCTTCCGTCAAACCGAGAAGCGTCCAGTTTTCGCCAAACGCCCCCGCCGTAAATGGGCGGCCGTATCGCTCTTCCCAATAGGCGAAATGCTCGGACGGATAGGCGCAAATCGCTTTATCTTCGCCGCCATGATGGACGAGGTCGGCTTGTCCATCTCCAACCAAGTTGAGCTTGCCGACAGCGACCGGCCCGGCGACCGGCGTTTTGTCAATGCCGGTCACTAGCCGCTCGCCATTTACCTCTATTGTTTTCGGCTTTCCGACATTAATCGAAACAATTTGCATTGGTTCACCCCCATACCGCCTCGGCGATGAGCCGGAAGCTTGCGAGTTTATCCTCGAAGTCGTATGTAATCGTCACGAGCATGATTTCCTCTGTTTCATACGCTTCACTCAGCCGGTACAGCTCGTCTTTGACGCGCGCCGGGCTGCCGACGATCATCCGCCGCCGGTTGTCTTCCACCCGTTTGCGCTCATACGGGCTGTATGGATACGCAGCCGCTTTTTCCGGGCTTGGCGTGCCGCTGAACGCCATCCCTTGCTCGATCATAAGAAGCGACAGATCAAGGCTGCCGGCGATCCAGTCCGCTTTTTCATCCGTTTCGGCGCAAATCGCAAACACTGCGACCATTCCGCGCGGCTCGGCCAAATACGGCGATGGAACAAACCGGTCGCGGTACAGCCGCATATAATGTTCGCCGCCTTCCCCGTTGATAAACTGGGCGAACACGTACGGCAGCCCTTTGTCGGCTGCCAGCTTCGCCGTTTCCGAACTGGAGCCGAGCAGCCATAGTTCCGGCGGGGACTGCACGATCGGCGTCGCCTTGACGCCATACAGCGGGTGAACCGGCGGCAAGGCGTCATACAAATAGCCGAGCAAGTCGTCAATTTGCTCCGGATAGCGGTCGACCGACCGTCGTCTGTCGCCTTGCAGCGCGATCGTCGCCCGGGGCATGCCGCCGGGTGCCCGCCCGATGCCGAGATCGACGCGGCCGGGATGAAGGCCGGCAAGCACATGGAAGTTTTCCGCCACCTTGTACGGGCTGTAATGCGGCAGCATCACGCCGCCTGAGCCGATGCGGATGCGCGACGTTTTCGCTCCGATGTGTCCGAGCAGCACTTCCGGCGACGAACCGGCAAGGCTGTTTGTATCGTGGTGTTCTGACACCCAAAACCGCTTATAGCCGAGCTGCTCAACGTGTTGGGCGAGCTTGACGGTGTTCTCGAGCGCTTCTTCTGCCGTCATGCCTTCGGCGATCGGCGACTGGTCGAGGACGCTCAGTTGCAACGCCATTGCGATTCCTCCTTCTTCCGCCGCAGCGGTGGAAAAAATGATTAGTTTCTATTATGCGCTGTTTTGCTTCGGTTTGTCCATTCATTTGCCCACCCGTCTAGCAAAAACCGATCCGCCGTCGGCGGATCGGCCAATCTCGTCAAGATGCGCGGCAGTTCACAAGCTGACGGACTGCTTTTGCTCAGCCGCCTGGCGGTCGGGTTTGGGGCCGCGCTTAGGGAAAAAGGAATGAAACAGCTGTCTGACGCTGTCGACGATAAACGAACACCGTTCATACAGCGCCTCTTTTAAACTGTCAAGCTGGCGGGTGACTTTGTACTGCGCGGCCTCTTGCGCTTCAAGCCGTTCGATGACCGTCTCATGGAACACGTGCTGCAGCTCGAACTGCTCGATCAACTTTTGGTACAGTTTTTCCTGCCCTTCGAGTCGGGCGGCCATTCCTTCGGCGAGCTGTTCACGTTCAGCCGTCCGCTGCTCGAGCCGGCGCATCGTGTCGCTTTGCACGGTGAGCGCTTCGATGACGGCCTGCTGCGCCGCTTCTTCTTTGGCCAGCTGCTCTTCCCACCGCAATTGTCGCCTTTCCTCCCGCTCCTGCTGGGCGATGACCGACTGCTCGAGGCGTTCGAGCGTTCCGGCCAAGGCGGCTTGCCCCGCCTGTGCTTCCATAAGCAGCCGCTCGAGGCGGGCGAGCGCTTCCGCCCACTGCCCGCTTTGCGCTTCCTGTTGCTTTTGCCCGGTTTCGGCCGCTTGCTGAAGCGAGGCAACTATGGCGGCCATTTCTTCGTAATAATGGGTTTGGGCTACTTGTCCAGCAGTCACCGTTTGTCCGAGCTCGGACAGCGCCTCGGCAAGCCGTCCGCTTTGCCGCGCCCAGCCGGCCGCAAGCGACTGTTCGAGGCGGGCGAACATGTCCGCCATTTGTTCGCGTTGTTCCGCTTGGTGCTTTTGCCCTTCTTCGATGGCGTCCTCAAGTTGGGCGAGCCGTTCCGCCAACTGATCGAACTGTTGTTTTTGCTGTTCGAGCATTTGTTGCGCGGCGGTGCGGCGATAATAAAACATCGGGTGGGATGCGGGCGGTGCGGCAGCTGGCCCGTACACGCGCGGGGTCATGTGTTTATTCATATAAATCAATGCACAAACGCCTCCTTTCCGTCGTCTATGTGGCATCATATGCCGAGCTGTGCAGTTCGGTTTGGGCGCTGGATTTGTGACACCCGCCTTCCTTTTGATATAATGAAAGAAAATATTGGAGAAAGGGTGTTGTTGATGCCAGCTGTCGAATCGAACATGTTTCCCCTCGGCAAACAAGCGCCGTCGTTTTCCCTCACGAATGTCATCGATGGCAACGTCGTCCGTCTTGAGGATGTGAAATCGGACGTCGCAACCGTCATTATGTTCATTTGCAATCACTGCCCATTTGTCAAGCATGTCCAGCACGAGCTTGTTCGCCTCGCGAACGATTATATGCCCAAAGGGGTGTCGTTTGTCGCCATCAACTCCAACGATGCGGAACAGTATCCAGAAGATTCACCCGAAAACATGAAAAAGGTGGCGGAAGAGCTCGGCTATCCGTTTCCGTATTTGTACGATGAGACGCAAGAGGTGGCGAAAGCATACGACGCCGCTTGCACCCCGGACTTTTACATTTTCGACCGGGATCTGAAATGCGTCTACCGCGGCCAGTTGGACGACTCGCGCCCGAACAACGGCATCCCGGTCACCGGGGAGTCGATCCGCACCGCGCTGGATGCTTTGTTGGAGGGCCGCCCGGTGCCGGAAAAGCAAAAGCCGAGCATCGGCTGCAGCATTAAATGGAAACAAGCACTGTAACAATGTGCTTGACTTTTCATTGTGAAGCGGGTATGATGGAGAAAGCATCATTCGTTCGTTGCGGAATCGCCATCGCCGTGCCGTTGGCTTGCGAGTGCAGCCGGCACGGCGTTTTTGTGGCCGCGATCTACTGAACAAATTCACACTGGCGCCGCCTCGGAGCGGCAAGGATGGATGAGAGGAAGGGCTTCCATTGTTTTTGTTTCCTTTCCTTGAGTTTTCATAATCTATGTTATGTAAACAAAAGGAGAACGAGGAGATGGCGGAAGGGCGATATCGGGTGTTTGTGTATGGCACGCTGCTGACTGGCGAAGAAAACCATGAAGTGGTCGCTCCGTACGTTCGCGCTGTATGCTCAGGGAAAGTAAACGGCCGCTTATACAACGTTGGCCCATACCCTGCGCTTGTGCTTGGAGAAGAGGGGGAAGTGGAAGGGGAGTGGCTGACGGTGACGGAAGAAGGGCTCAAGGCAATGGATGAGCTCGAGGATTACGTTGAAGGGCGGCGCGATAACGAATACGAACGGGTGTGGGTTCGCGACGCGCGTAAACCGATCGAAGGATATGTGTACGTCTATCCGCCGGAAAAAGCGGCCGGCTTGCCGCTTATTCCGTCCGGATCATGGCGGCGGCGTGAGGAGAAAATGTAACATCTAGAAACAGCCTATGAGGAACGGTCATCCTCTGGGCTGTTTATTTTTTACATGAATATGAAAACGATTGCAAAAAATCGTTATAAAAATACAGAAAAATTGCTAAAAAAGTGTTGCCAAACGGCCACTCTTTTTCTATAATAAAAGCATGTTAGAAAAATAAACGTAAGAATGTGAGGTAATGTTACATGTCAAAAACGTTCGTTTCCTCCACCCAAACGGGATTGCTTGAACAAATTAAAGAAACGATCCAACAAAAGAACGTTGAACTTCTTCATTTGCAGTTTGTCGACATTGAAGGGATCTTAAAGCACGTGACCGTGACGGCTGAACAGCTTGATGATGTTGTCGAAGGGAAAATCATGTTTGATGGTTCGTCGATCAAAGGCTTCTCGCCGATCAACCGTTCCGACTTGTATCTTCTTCCGGATTTGAATACGTTTGCTGTTTTGCCGTGGACGGTCGAGGAAGGCTATGCGGAAGCGCGCTTTCTCTGCTCCGTGACCAATCCGGACGGCACGCTGTTTGAAGGCGACCCGCGCAACGTGCTGAAAAAAACGATCGAGCGAGCGGCAGAAAAAGGATATACGATCTCGGTCGGTCCGGAGCTGGAGTTTTTCCTGTTCAAAGCCGATGAAAACGGCAATCCGACGCTCGAGCTCCATGATGGCGGCGGTTATTTCGAACCGTCTCCGAAAGACTTGGGCGAACGCGTTCGCCTTGAAATTTACCGCGCCTTAAAAGCGATGGGCTTTACGATTGAAGCGTCGCACCATGAAGTGGCGGAAGGCCAGCATGAGATCAACTTCAAATATGCCGATGCGCTCGGTGCGGCTGACAATGCGACGACGTACAAATGGGTTGTCAAAACGATTGCCAGCAAGTTCGGTCTCCATGCGACGTTTATGCCAAAACCGGTGTTTGGCATCAACGGTTCAGGCATGCATGTTAACATTTCCCTCTTCAAAGATGGGGAAAATGCGTTCTTTGATCCGAACGATGCGAACCAGTTGTCAGAAACAGCGTACCAATTCATCGCGGGCTTGCTGAAAAACGTAAAACACTTCGCGGCGGTTACGAACCCGCTTGTCAACTCGTACAAACGGCTTGTGCCAGGGTATGAAGCGCCTTGCTACATCGCTTGGTCCGCTTCCAACCGTTCGGCGCTCATCCGCATTCCGGCCAAACGCGGCGTCGCGACGCGCGTTGAGCTCCGTTGCCCGGATCCGTCGGCCAATCCGTATTTGGCGTATGCCATCATCGCTGCCGCTGGCCTTGACGGTGTCGAAAAAGGTTTAACCGCTCCGGCGCCGATTGATGAAGACATCTTCCATATGTCGGAAGAACGACGTGCGGAGCTTGGCATTGACAACTTGCCGGAAAACTTGGGCGAGGCCATCGCTGCGTTCGAAAGCGGAGAAATCGGCCGCGCGACGCTTGGCGAGCACGTATTCAACGAATACGTCGCGATGAAAAAAGACGAATGGAACAGCTACCGCACGGCGGTCCACGCTTGGGAAGTCGAGCGGTATCAAGGGAAGTTCTGATCGAAAGCCAGCATTCAAAAGGTGTCCCGTCGCCATATTCGGGGCGCCTTTTTTCTGCAGGCGGCTGTTTGTCTTTATGGACGGCCGCGCGGCGCCTTCCGTCCGTCGGCCGCCAAGCCGTCGGTGTTCGCAACGTCATCTTGCGAGCAGGGACTAAAATAAATGATCGCATTTTTTATTTTTTAAAAATTCATAGTTGACATCTATGAATAATGAGATTTAAATTATAAGTAACGCGCTCAACCATTGCAAACGGAGGGAAACCAATGAAAAAACTGATCGTTTTTGTGTTTGTAGGATTTATCGCCCAGCTGATTGACGGCTCGCTTGGAATGGCGTATGGCGTCACGTCGTCGACGTTGTTATTGACGTTCGGCATTGCTCCGGCCGTCGCCTCGGCGTCCGTTCATTTGGCGGAAGTGGTGACGACGGCGGCATCTGGCGCTTCCCATTGGAAGTTCGGCAACGTCGACCGCCGCATGGCCTTTAGGCTCATCATTCCCGGGTCGGTCGGCGCGTTTGTCGGAGCATGCTTTTTAAGCAATTTGCCGGGAGATTTGATTAAACCATATGTATCCTTGTTTTTGTTGGCGCTTGGCTTTTACATTATTTATCGATTTTTAGTGTTGAACGGCCGCGCGCCGTCGACGCCCGGAAAACAGTGGTCCAATAAGCAGCTCGTCCCTCTCGGATTGGTGGCTGGCTTCCTTGATGCGACCGGCGGTGGAGGATGGGGGCCGATTGCGACGCCGGTGTTGTTGGCCAATAAAAGCATGGAAGCGCGCAAGGTGGTCGGCACCGTCGATACATCCGAATTTGCCGTCGCGCTGTCGGCGACGCTAGGATTCGTCATTTCGCTTGGTTGGGAACAAGTGAACTGGCACTGGGTGCTGACGCTCATGGCTGGCGGGGTCGTCGCTGCACCGATCGCCGCTTGGCTTGTGCGCAAACTGCCGTCCCATTTGCTTGGAGTGTTGGTCGGCGGGTTGATTATTTTGACGAACGTCCGCACGCTCCTGCACGCTTGGGAGGCGCCTGCGCCGGTGTATCCGACCGTTTATGGCCTCATCGTCATCGGTTGGGCCGCGGCGGTATGGCTGGCGATCCGAAACGGGCGGAAAGGAAAGGCGACTGGCAGGGAGTTGGCGTCGTAAGCATTAGGGGGCGCTTGGCAAACGACAGTGTCTTTCCGTTGGCGGCAGCGTTGGATGCGATCGGGTTGAGCATCAGGGAGCTTGTTCGTGCTGCGGAGGGCAACGGTCGACAGCGCCTGCCCTCAAAAATAGCGCGCGGAGCAGTTGTTGCCCCGTTGACGACAGTTGAAACGAGAAGGCGGCTCTTGCCCTCTGGGCAGGGGCTGCTTTTTTATCAACCCCTGTAGCGGGAAGCCGGTTTCTATGTTAAAATATTCTGCATCATCAACCAAAGGGGGAGAGGGAACATGGCACAGCCGCTTGATCTCGGCCGCCGCATTTCACTCATCGATTTGTATGATTTGCGCATGCCGCAGCGCACCGGTACATACGTGCTTCACGAAGAGAACTTGGCGATCGTGGAAACAGGGCCAAGCCCGTCGGTGCCGCATTTGCTTGCTGGGTTGAAAGCGCTTCATATTGATCCGTCTGATATTCGCTATATCATCGTCACCCATATTCATTTGGATCATGCGGGCGGCGTGGGGTTGCTTCTTCAGCATTGCCCGAATGCGATGGTTGTCGTCCATCCGAAAGGGAAGCGGCATTTGGCTGATCCATCGCGCCTCATCGCTGGAGCGAAGGCGGTGTACGGCGCGCAGTTTGAGTCGCTCTTTGATCCGATTCTTCCGGTGCCAGAAGAGCGATTGATCGTGAAAGAGGACGGGGAAACGTTGAAGTTGAGTGCGGAGCGGACGCTTGTGTTTTATGATACGCCGGGGCATGCGAACCATCACGTTTCGATTTATGATTCGTACAGCCGCGGCGTGTTCACCGGCGATACGATCGGCGTTTTTTATCCGCAGCTGCAAGAAGCGGGGCTTACGTTTTGCCTGCCTTCAACATCTCCGAACCAATTTGATCCCGAGGCCATGAAGCAGTCGGCGGCAAGACTTGAGAAGCTGAGACCGGAACGCATTTATTTTGGCCATTTTGGCATGCTGGATGACCCGCAGGAGGCGTTCCGCCAGCTTCGCGTTTGGCTGCCGAAATTTGTGGCGGCAGGAAAAGAAGCGATCGAGCGAAATCCGGAAGCATCGCCCGCAGAGCAGGCGAAAGTCGCTGCACAACGGTTGCGCCGCGATGTAGAAGCGTTTTTGAACGAATATGGCGTCCCGTCTTCGTCGCCGGTGTATGCGGCGATCGAGCTGGATTTGCAGGTGTGCGCGATGGGGTTGATCGATTACTGGCATAAGCGGCGGTGATAGGAGTGAATGAACGGTGTCCCAAGCATAAAAGGGACACCTTTTCTTTGTTAATACGTATAACGATGATGATGACGAATCCGTCTGCTTGGTTTCATGCCATGAGGCCGGTTTTTCTCCTTCCAAACGGTGCGTTTTGCGGTTTGGGAACAAGACAGGCGTTGGTTGGCGGCGAAACGCACGGCTTCAGGCGCGCCGTTTCGTGAACGGGAGATGGATATGGTAGAGTGGGAGTGCAGAATCCCAATCTTCGTTCGCAACCACGACGCCATAAGGAGGTGGGGACGTGAAGCAAGAGAAACCGGTTCTGTATCGCATTGGCATTGGCCTCATCATCGCCTCGTTCGTCGTTTGGGTGGCGGTGCCGATCGCGCCGTTTCTGCCGTTTTCAGCCGCTGTCAAGGCAACGATTGTCGCCACGGTCATTGCGGCGGCGGAAGTCTTGTTTTGGCTTGGGGTGCTGCTGGCTGGAAAAGAAGCAGCGATGAAGCTGAAAGCGTATTGGAATCCGAAGCATTGGCGCATAAATCGGCAACGGTTGGATCAAACCAATGATGTTAAGCAAAAAGAGGAACGGTTGGAAGAAAGCCAATAAAGAGATGAGGTGGTGGCATGAGACGGAGAGCTGTTTCGTTTCTCATCGTTGTTGCCGCTCTGTCCGGAGCGCTTTGGCTTGGCGGCCTGGCATTGGCGGTGCAAGATCAGTTTTTTGCAACCGCCAAGCCGCCGACGAAAGAACAACGGCCGTCAACGGCTGAAACAAGGCAACATGACGAGAAAATGGATATTGTTGCTCTTGGCGACTCGTTGACGAGAGGAACGGGCGATGAAAGCGGAAAAGGGTATGTCGGCTATATGGTCGATGCGCTTCGCCGGCAAACGGATAAGCCGATCCGTGTGACGAATTTGGCGGTTCGCGGCCTTCGCTCCGACGGACTGCTTCGCCAGCTTGGCCAGCCTGAGATTCAGCGGCAAGTCGCCATGGCGGATTTGATCGTGATGACCATCGGCGGCAACGACTTGTTTCAAGGGGGGGAAGCGCTTCGGTTGAACGCCAAGCAGCTGGATGAAGCGAAGCGCCGGTATGTGGAGAACCTTGACCGCATTTTCGCCGCGCTGCGCCGCTTCAACAGCGAAGCGGTCATTTTTGCGATCGGCTTGTACAACCCGTTTGGCGATTTAGACGATGCCAAACGGACATCGGCCGTTGTGCGCGATTGGAATTTTGCATCAGCGGAAGTGGCGGCCCGCTATCCGAACATCGTCGCGGTGCCGACGTTTGACTTGTTTGCCTTGCATGTCAATGATTATTTATATAGCGACCATTTCCATCCAAACAAAGAAGGGTACAAGCGGATTGGAGAGCGCGTCGCCTCGCTCATCACGTTGACGGAGGAGGACGAGCGATGACCAAACGGGCGACATTGATGGTCAAAGAGCTGCGAAAAACGATTCGCGGCAAGGAAATTATTAAAGGCATTTCGTTTGAGCTGCATGAAGGGGAAGTATTCGGTTTTTTAGGGCCAAACGGCGCGGGAAAAACGACGACGATCCGCATGCTCGTCGGGCTCATTCGGCCGACGGCGGGGACGGTGGCAATTGGCGGGTATGACCTTCATCGCCAGTTTACCGACGCGATCCGCCAGATCGGCTGCATCGTCGAAAACCCAGAAATGTATCCGTATTTAACAGGCTGGGAAAACCTTGAACATTTCGCCCGCATGATGCCGGGAATTGGTGCAGATCGGATCATGGAAGTGGCGAAGCTCGTCGGGCTGGAACAGCGCATCCATGACCGGGTGGGCACGTATTCGCTCGGCATGCGGCAGCGGCTCGGCATCGCGCAGGCGCTGCTTGGAAAGCCGAAGGTGCTCATTTTGGACGAGCCGACCAACGGCCTTGACCCGGCCGGCATTCGCGAAATGCGCGCCTTCATCCGCTTTTTGGCGGAAACGGAAGGGTTGAGCGTCCTTGTTTCATCGCATTTGTTAAGTGAAATTCAATTAATGTGCGACCGCGTCGCCATTATGGCGAAAGGGCGGCTCTTGGCGGTCGACACGGTGGAGCGGCTGTTAAACCAGCAGGCGCGCGTCGTTTGGAAAGCCGTTCCGATCGAGCGGGCGCGGGCGCTGTTAGCGGCGGAAACCGAGGTGCTGCGCGCTGATGAAGAGACGATCGTCACGCCATATGAGCCGTCGAGACTAGCCGCTTGGAACGCCAAGCTTGTCCAAGCCGGCGTCTCGGTGTCGGAAATTGAACCGCGGCTGCCGACGCTCGAAGATTTGTTTATCGAGCTGACAGGGGGCGAAACGATTGAGTAAGCTCGTGTATAATGAAATGTTGAAAATCGTCCGCAAAAAGCGGCTATGGGTGATCGCCGCCATCATTGCGGTGCTCGTCGCCTTGTTTACATACGCCCAATACCGCGAGACGGAAGAACTGCGAAAACGGCTTGGCACGACCGACTGGCGGACGCAGCTGCAGCAGCAAATCGTCGATTTGCAAAACCGCTTGCAGTCGCCGAGCATGTCTGAGGAGTGGCGGAAATACTTGCAAATCCGCCTCAAGCAGCAGCAGTACTACTTAGAGCACAACATTAATCCGTCCGCCCCTGGAGCGCCGACGTTTATGCGCACGTTTATCGAAAACGCCATCGACTTGTTTTTGCCGCTTTTAGTGATGGTGGTTGCGGCCGATTTAGTGTCGTCCGAGGCAAGCGCTGGAACGATCAAGCTGCTTCTCGTTCGGCCGGTGAAGCGGTGGAAAATTTTGTTGAGCAAATATATCGCGTTGCTCCTGTCGGTGTCGCTCATTATGCTGATGGTGGCGGTGCTGTCGTATGCCATCTCCGGGCTCGTGTTTGGATATGGCGGCTTCCGTCTGCCGCTATTGACCGGATTTGTCCAGCAAGGAGAGGATCTCAATACAGCGAATGTCCACATGATTCCGCAATGGAAATACATTTTGATCGAGCTCGGGCTGGCAGCGTTTGTGAGCGTTGTCGTCGGCACACTGACGTTTATGTTTTCCGTGCTGCTTAGGAGCACGGCGGCGGTGATGGGCATCATGCTGGCAGCATTGATTTCTGGCGCGATTTTGTCGAACATGGTGTCGTCGTGGCATTCGGCAAAATATTTGTTTATGGTCAATTTGCGGCTGACGGATTACATAAAAGGAGCGGCTCCGCCGATTGAGGGGATGACGCTTGGCTTTTCGATGGCCGTGCTGGCTGTCTGGGGGCTTGCAGGGCTTCTTGTCGCTTTTTTTGTCTTTATGCGGCGAGATGTCTATTGAAAACGGCAGAGCGGCGAAAACCCGAGGGGGTGTTCCCTCGGGTTTTTCAGTGAAAGGGGATGAAATGCCTATCTATTCGGCTGCTTGTCGTGAACGCCGGCGAGTCCAAGCGCGTGATGGCCCCGCAGCAACTGCTCCACGGCCGGCCATTGCTGTTCATCGCAACGGATGAGAAGCACGATCCCATTCGGTATGGAAGAGATCGGCGCATCTTCGCGGTCGGCGAGCAAATACAGCTTGTTCATGTCGACGGAGCCGAGGTAGCTGTCCCAAATGCTGTACATGTAGATGGCCACATAAAACATGAGCCATCGTTCGTCAAGAACGGCTTTTGCCTTTTCAAAATCGCCAAGCAGCGAGTATAATATACCTGTATTGATATGGGCTTTTGTGTTGATAAACAGCTCCCAGAGGATTAACATAAAGGCCGTGGCGTAGCGTTGCTGCATCAAATTGCCGAAACCCGGAAACGAAAAGGAAAAAAAGGCGACGACAAGCGGATGACGCAAATGGAAATGGGTGGTTGTCAATTGCGACAAATGCGCCCGTTTGCGCCGCGCCGGCGGAATGAGTTTCACAAAGCGCCCCCTTTCCTTTACACGGTTGCTGTGTTTTTAGTATAGGAAAAAAGGAGCGGCAGCTATGCAGGTCGTTTCAGAAAAAAGATCAATTTTCATCCGTTATGGCGAAAAAAAGATAAAAAAACTATTGACTTTCCTTTGAGGTTCATATAGAATGTGAATTGTCGCAAGGTAAACCAGCCTATGTCGGGAAGTAGCTCAGCTTGGTAGAGCACACGGTTCGGGTCCGTGAGGTCGCAGGTTCAAATCCTGTCTTCCCGACCATTATAGACATGGGGCCTTAGCTCAGCTGGGAGAGCGCCTGCCCCGCACGCAGGAGGTCATCGGTTCGAATCCGATAGGCTCCATTTTCATACGGAGGAATACCCAAGTCTGGCTGAAGGGGGCGGTTTCGAAAACCGCTAGGGGTGTCACAGCCCGCGGGGGTTCGAATCCCTCTTCCTCCATTTCTAATATCCGATCCTGTCAAATTGTAAATCATGAAACCCTTGATACGACTGCGTTGGCAGTCGTTTTTCATTTTTTGGGAATCCTTTTGACTTTTCTTCAAATCTTTTAACATGTTCAGCGTCTTATCATCAATCGTAATCGTTCGTTTCGAATCGAAAACACCGTCTCGATGGCATCTTTTTTTGAATTTATGTATATACTATGTATATACGAAATGAAAGGAGAGAGGTATAATGGAATTAAACAAACAGAAAGGAGTGTCAATCATGACAATAACCGTTCAAAAATGGGGAAACAGCCTTGCGGTTCGTATCCCAAGCGTGATTGCTGAACGTTTAGCGCTTCATCAAGGATCAGAAGTGGAGATGATCGTTGAGAACCAAGCGATCAAGTTGATCCCGAAAAAGAAGAAGCCGACATTGGAGGAACTTTTGGCTAAAATCACGCCGGAAAATCGCCATGCTGAAATTGATTTTGGAACAGAAGGGAATGAATTGTTCTGATGCAAGCGCCGGATCGTGGGGATCTTGTTTACGTCAATTTCAATCCACAAGCAGGGCATGAGCAGGCAGGAAAAAGGCCCGGCATCGTTCTATCACCAAAGCGGTTCAATCAATTGACAGGGTTTGCGGTGCTTTGCCCGATCACCCGGCAACAAAAAGGATATCCATTTGAAGTGGAATTGCCATCAGGCTTGGCCGTTGAAGGCGTGATTTTAACCGATCAGGTCAAAAGTTTAGATTGGCGCGCCCGACAGCTTCAAATAGTAGGACGGGCGCCCAATGAAGTTGTTTCGGATTGCTTGGATCTGATTCATACTTTTCTTTCGTGAAAGGCCATTTATGTTGGCCTTTTGTTCACTTTTAGCATACTTTTTGCGTACATTTTTGCCCTTCACGCTCCTTGAGGCGGGAGACTTCCTTCGGATATTTTGTGAAAAAGGCAGAGTTGAGCAACGAAAAGAAGGCGGATCGTCCCGCTTTTTTGCATGGATTGACACACTGGAGATTATTTTGCACAAATTTTGCACGTGATGAACGAGCATGTCCATTCATCCTTGAAATATCAATCGTTTTATGGTGGGATTGGAATCCCTCTTCCAACGTCCACCTGCCGAGTGCCGGCAGGTTTTTTGTTTTTTGCGAGCGGTATGGCCGCCATTTTTCAGGCGGATGGCTTGCCTGTTTTTCGTTGAATCCGGTACGATGAAGGGGGGGAGCGGTTTGCCGATTGAGCTGCACTCCTTCCGGCAACGGCCGGGATTGCGCAACATAAGGGAGGAGAGGTTATGGCGATTCAACGCCGCATTCGTCGCGTGAAAACCGTGCAAATGACGACCAACAGCCCGATTCATCAGAGCGGTTCGGTGCTTGAGCCCGGGAACTGGCAAGAGTATGATCCGTTTTTGTTGCTGATGGAAGACATTTTTGAGCGAGGAACGTTTGACGTCCATCCGCACCGCGGCATTGAGACGGTCACGTATGTGATCAGCGGCGAGCTTGAACATTTCGACAGCAAAGCCGGCCACAGCACGCTCGGCCCCGGGGATGTGCAATGGATGACGGCCGGCCGCGGCGTCGTCCATAAGGAAGATCCGGCGCCCGGTTCGACGGTGCACAGCTTGCAACTTTGGGTCAACTTGCCGAGCACGCATAAAATGACCGAGCCGCGCTACCAAAACTTGCGCGCCGAAGAGATGCCGGTGCGAAAAGAGGAAGGAGCGGTGATCCGCGTCTTTTCCGGGTCATCCAAAGGGGTGCAAGCCCCGACGAAGAACATCGTTCCTGTCACGATGGTGGAAATGATTGTCGAACCGGGAACAACGGTCGTGCAAGATTTGCCGGGGCATTACAACGGCTTTTTGTACATTTTAGAAGGGAGCGGCACGTTCGGAGCTGACCATACGGAAGGAAAGGCCGGGCAAGCGCTGTTTTTCAGCCGCCACAACCGCGGCGAGGAAACGGAGCTAAACGCGACCGCCCGCGAAAAACTCCGCCTTCTTCTTTACGCCGGTGAGCCGGTGAACGAACCGGTCGTCGCCTACGGGCCGTTCGTCATGAACACGCCGGAACAAATCCGCGAAGCGATTCGCGATTACCAGGAAGGGCGGTTTGGGCGATAACGGAAGGGAAAGAGCCGATTCGTTGTATGGCTCTTTCTTTTTTGTTATCATGTTCACAAAAAGAAGCCGTTGGGCTGTTCAAGGAGGACATAGTCATGAACCAAGTCATCGAAACGATTCTCCAGCACCGTTCGATCCGCCGTTTTGAAGACCAGCCGCTCACGGACGAACAAATCCGCACGATCGTTGAATGCGCCCAAGCGGCGTCGACATCAAGCTACGTTCAAGCGTACTCCATCATCGGCGTGAAAGATCCGGAGAAAAAACGGAAGCTCGCTGAACTGGCCGGGAATCAATCGTACGTCGAGCATAACGGCCATTTCTTTGTCTTTTGCGCTGATTTTCACCGCCATGAGCTCATTGGCGAGCTAGAAGGAAAAGACGTGCTTCCATCGCTTGAGAGCACGGAAAAGTTTATGGTTGCGCTGATTGACACGGCGCTTGCGGCGCAAAATGCCGCCATTGCCGCGGAGTCGATGGGGCTTGGCATTTGCTATATCGGCGGGCTGCGCAACAACTTGCCGGAAGTATGTGCGCTGCTAAATGTGCCGAAGCGGGTCATTCCGCTGTTTGGGCTTGCCGTCGGCTATCCTGCACAAACGCCGGATCAAAAGCCGCGGTTGCCGTTTGAACACGTTTATCACGAGGACGAATACGACCAAGACCGGGCGCGATTCATCGCGCAGCTGCAGCGCTACAATGAAACCGTTTCTACCTATTATGAACAACGGACAAACGGCCGCCGCCGCGACACATGGACCGGGCAGATGGCCGATATGCTCAGCCGCCAAGTCCGGATGTACATGAAGGAGTTTGTGGAAGGGAAAGGGTTCAATTTACGGTAGCCTCGCTGCAGGCGGGAGCCCCCAGCTCCCATTCCCGAAGTCCAAGAGGTTCGTAAGAAAGGAGAGAACGAGAGTGGACAAAATCCGGCAACTGGCGCAATGGATCAAAGAGGCGAATACAATCGCCGTCCTGACCGGGGCCGGGATGAGCACGGAGTCCGGCATTCCTGATTTTCGCAGCGAAAACGGCCTTTACGCCCAAGAGGACCATGTCGAATATTATTTGTCAGAGCATTATTACAAAAAAGATCCGGCTGATTTTTGGCGTCGATTCAAGCGGATGTTTTCATTAAAAATGATGGGCGGCTTTGCCCCGAATGATGGGCATCGGTTTCTCCGTTGGCTTGAGGAGATGGGCAAGACGGTGACGATTTTGACGCAAAATATTGACGGGCTGCATACAAAAGCAGGGAGCACGAATGTCATTGAGCTGCACGGCACGTTGCAGACGGCGACATGCCCGTCATGCGGCAACAAGTATGATCTGTCGTTTATCAACCGCCACGAGGTGCCGCGCTGCGAAAAGTGCCAGACGATTGTCAAACCGGATGTCGTCTTGTTTGGCGGGCTTGTTCCTCGTATCGAAGAAGCGTTCGCTAGAGCGGCGGAGAGCGACTTGCTTCTGGCCATGGGAACAAGTTTGGAAGTGGCGCCCGTGAATCAAATCCCGTTTTATGTTGCCGCCGAATCGCCGGCAACAAGGAAAGTATTGATCAACAAAACAGCGACAAGAATGGACGGGATGTTTGACCTTGTCATTTATGGCGGAATCGGGGAAACGGTCGCTAGCGTGCGCAAGCAAATACAGGCGGAATAGATCGATAGATTCCATGCCAACGGGAGAACGCATATGGCGTTTTCCCGTTGGACAAAAAATCAAAAAAGGTATTGTACTTTTCAGAACATTCGAATATAATAAAGATAACATACCAACCGGTTGGTATTTTGATGAGTGGAGCCGAGCATAAAGGCGTAACGGAAAACGGAGGGGACCATCATGTATTTGCGCTTAACGGACGAGCAGCGCATGGTGCAAAAAGCGATCCGCAAGTTTGTGGAAAAAGAGTTAATGCCGCTTGAAAACGAAGTGTTGCGCAATGAGCGGGAAGGAAAGCCCGGGCTTGCGCCGGAGAAATTGAAAGAATTGCAATTAAAAGCGAAAGAAGCGGGTTTTTGGGGGATCAACACGCCGGAGGAATACGGCGGCGCGAACTTGGGCCACGTCATGCAGGCGATCGTCCTAATGGAAGTGTCGAAAACGCTCGTTCCGTTCCAGTTCGGCGGGTCGGCGGACAACATTTTGTATTATGCGAATGAGGAGCAGAAGAAAAAATACTTGATCCCGACGATCAATGGCGAGAAAAAATCGTGTTTCGCCATGACCGAGCCAGGGGCGGGGTCCGATACGCGCAACATCAAAATGACGGCGGTCAAAGATGGCGATGAATGGGTGTTGAACGGGGAAAAAACGTTCATCACCGGCGGCAATGAAGCCGATTTCGTCATGGTCATCGCCATCACCGACAAAGAGCGTCACCAAGCTTCGAACGGGCGTGAAGGGGTGACGTGTTTTATCGTCGACCGCGAGATGGGCTGGCGCTCCGAACCGATTTATACGATGGGGCCGTCGACGCCAGCCAGCTTGATTTTCGAAAACGTGCGCGTGCCGGAAGAAAACATTTTAGGCGAGCTGCATCACGGCTATAAGCTTGGGCTTGAGTGGATCGGCTACGCCCGCTGGGTCGTCGGCGCCCGTGCGGTCGGAGCGGCCGAGCGGCTTTTGCAAATGGCCATTGACTATGCGAAGGAGCGCGTCACATTCGGCAAACCGATCGCCGAGCGGCAAGCAATCCAATGGATGATCGCCGATTCAGCGGTGGAAATCGAAGCGGCGAAATGGCTTGTGTTAAACGCGGCGTTTACGCTTGACCAAGGGGAGGACAACCGCCATTTAGCCTCGATGGCGAAACTGTTTGGCGCGAACATGGGCAACCGCGTCGTCGACCGCGTCATGCAAATCCACGGCGGCATGGGCTACACGAAAGAAATGCCGATCGAGCGCTGGTATCGTGAAGCGAGATTGTGGCGCATTTACGACGGCACGGATGAAATTCAGCGCCTCATTATCGCCCGCAATTTGATCAAAGGGCACGTCAAGCTTGGACAGTTCATCTAAAAAATGAAAGCGTTGTCGAAAGGGAGGAGAACACGATGAGTCAACGGTTTGCAGGAAGAGTGGCGTTTGTGACCGGAGGAAGCCGCGGCATTGGCAAGGCGATTGTCACCCGCTTCGCAGAAGAAGGGGCGAAAGTGGCGTTCATCGATTTAAATGCAGAAGCCCTTGAAGCGACGGCTGCCGAGCTGCGGGAGAAAGGGTATGAGGTGTACGCCAAAGTGGCGAGCGTCACAGACCGCGAACAAGTGGAAACGACGATGCAAGAAGTGGTCGAACGATTCGGCTCGCTCGATATTCTCGTCAACAACGCCGGCGTCATCCGCGACAACTTGCTCTTTAAAATGACGGACGACGACTGGCAAACGGTCATGGACGTTCATTTGAAAGGGGCGTTTTACTGCGCCCGCGCCGCGCAAAAATATATGGTCGAAAAAGGGTACGGGCGCATCATCAACATTTCGTCGACCTCCGCGCTCGGAAACCGCGGTCAGGCGAACTATTCGGCGGCGAAAGCCGGCATTCAAGGGTTTACGAAAACGCTGGCGATCGAGCTCGGCAAGTTCGGCATTACGACGAACGCCATCGCTCCAGGATTCATTGAAACCGATATGACAAAGGCAACCGCTGAGCGGCTTGGCATTTCGTTTGAGCAGCTCATTCAGGCGAGCGTCGCCAACATCCCGGTCGGACGCAGCGGCCGTCCGGAAGACATCGCCCATGCAGTCGCGTTTTTCGCCGACGAACGGTCGTCGTTTGTCAACGGCCAAGTGCTGTATGTGGCCGGCGGCCCGAAATGTTAAGGGGGGACGGGGATGTACCAGCATGACATCGGAAAACGGTCGGCGAAAGTGAAAAACACCGTTGAACACGGAGCGGTGAAAAAGTTTGCGGAGGCGATCGGCGACCCTCATCCGATTTATTGGGATGAGGAGACGGGGAAGCGGTCGCGCTACGGGCGCAACATCGCCCCGCCGACGTTTCCGCGCGTGTTTGACTACGGCGTCATTGAAGGATTGAAATTGCCGGCCAAAGGGCTCATTCACGGCGAGCAGCGCTTCCATTATGAGCGTCCGCTGTTTGTCGGTGAAGAACTGTACTGCTATGCGGAAGTGAAAGATTATTACGAAAAACAAAGCAGCATGGGCCTGCTCGGTTTTTTAGTAATCGCCAACAACGGCGAGGACGCTGACGGAAATCTCATTTTCACTTCCACCTCGACGATCATTATCAACGAGGCGGTTAGAAAGGCGATGAGCGTATGACGAGCATCCGCAAATGGCAAGTCGGAGAGTCGCTTCCTGAAGTAACGCTCGCACCGGTGTCCCGGCTCGATTTAATCAAATACGCCGGCGCATCAGGCGACTACAACCCGATTCATACGATCGACGACGAGGCGAAAAAGGCAGGGCTTCCAGGCATTATCGCCCACGGCATGTGGACGATGGGGAACTTGGCCAAGCTGTTTACGCCGTATTACGAAGAAGGGTTCGTACAGGACTATTTTGTCCGCTTTCAATCGATGGTGTTTTTAAATGATATCATCACCTTAAAGGCAACGGTGAAGGAAAAAGGCGACAAGACGATTCGGTTTGACGTCGCGGCCGTCAATCAGCATGGCAAAGAAGTCGTCAAAGGTGAAGCGGTCTTTGCGCTTTACGAGTGAAAAAGACGGGCGGCCCCAAAGCTGAAGCCGTAAGCGGGGCGAGGGGCCAGCCCGTTTGCGGGGATGTGTTCACAACGAACAAGGGGGAATGACGATGAAACGGGATGCCGTCATTGTGTCGGCCGTACGAACAGCCATCGCCCGCCAAGGAGGCGCTTTGGCGACGATGCCGGCGCATATTTACGGCGCGGAAGTGATCAAAGAAGCGATGCGGCGGGCGAATATCGGCCCGGAGCATGTCGATGATGTCATTATGGGCAACGTCCTAAGCGGCGGCGGCAACATCGCCCGACTGACGGCGCTGCAAACCGGCTTATCTCTAGAGTTGACAGGTTTGACCGTTGACCGCCAATGCGGTTCGGGCATTAACGCCGTCAATTTAGCGGCGCAAGCCATTTGGGCCGGCGACGGAGACGTGTATATCGCCGGCGGCGTGGAAAGCATGAGCCGCGCGCCGTATTTGATGGACCGCCCGGAAAAACCGTACAGCTCAACACCGCCAAGCTTCCGCAAATCGCAGCTATCGCCGAAAGAAATCGGCGATCCGCCGATGGGGATTACGGCGGAAAACTTGGCGAAAAAGTATGGCATCAGCCGTGAAGAACAAGACGCATTCGCCTTGCGCAGCCAACAGCGCATGGCGCGCGCCATGCAGGAAGGGCGGTTTGACGAACAAATCGTGCCGATCACCGTCCCGGTGAAAAAAGGCGAGCCGTTCGTCTTCGATACGGATGAACATCCGCGCCCGAATACGACGATGGAAGCGCTGTCGAAGCTGCCGCCGGCGTTTTTGGAAGGGGGAACGGTGACGGCCGGAAACAGCTCAGGGCTGAACGATGCCGCTTCTGCGCTCGTCATCATGTCGCGGGAAAAAGCAGAGGAGCTTGGCGTAAAGCCGCTTGCCGTCATCCGCGCCCATGCGGTTGCCGGGGTCGACCCGAACATCATGGGCATCGGCCCGGTGCCGGCGACAAGAAAAGTGCTCGAAAAAGTCGGGCTTACGCTCGATGATATGGACATCATCGAAATCAATGAAGCTTTCGCCGCCCAGGTGATCGCCTGCGACCGCGAGCTCGAGATGGACCCGGAAAAAGTGAATGTCAACGGCGGCGCCATTGCCCACGGCCATCCGCTTGGCGCGACGGGAGCGATTTTGATCACAAAAGCGGTGTATGAACTGAAGCGCCGTGGAGGGAAATACGCGCTCATTACCGCGTGCATCGGCGGCGGCCAAGGCATTGCGACGATTATTGAACGAGAATGAGGCAACGGAGACTATAGGGAATGAAAGACAAGCTAAGAGAAGCCGCCATTGAGTTGTTCGAACGGAAAGGGTTCAAAGAAACGTCGGTGCAGGAAATCGTCGAAGCGGTTGGGGCAACGAAGGGGGCCTTTTACTACTATTACAAAAGCAAAGAGGAGTTGCTATGTGATATTTGTGTTTCCTATCTGGACGATTTGCTTCGGCAGCAAGCTTGCATTGTCCAAGATCTTGAGAAAAGCTGCACGGAGAAATTGCGGGCCATCGTCCATATGGTCATCTGCAATATCCGCACACGGAAGAAAAGCGCCCGCATTTTCTTCCGTGAGATGCGGCATTTGGCGGACGACCATTTAGAGGAAATCCGCGCCAAGCGGCGGTTGTTTCGCAAGCGGTATGAACAGCTGGTTCGAGAAGGGATCGCCCGCGGGGAATTCAAGCCGTCGCTTCATGCAGAAATGATTACGTTTGGCCTGCTTGGCATCACCAACTGGAGCTATTATTGGTTCCGGCCTGACGAAGGCATCTCTGAAGAAGAACTGACGGATATTTTCGTTGATTTCATTTTGCACGGCATAAAGGCGCCAAGAGCTGGAGAAAGCGGTCGAAATGAGGAGGAGCCAGGCAATTCGGACGGTCAGACCGAATGAAAGATCGGCCGCTTTGATGGTCTGGCCAAATGGCACACAAAAAGGGGGATCGGGATGGAGCTATTCATCCAACAGCTGTTAAACGGGCTGACTGTTGGAAGCGTTTACAGCCTCGTGGCGTTAGGGTTGACGCTTGTTTACGGCATTTTGCACATTCCAAACTTCGCCCACGGCGCGCTGTATATGATGGGCGGTTATGTTACATTGACGGCCATGACGAAGCTCGGGATGCCGTATGGGATCGCGATCGTCGCATCGATGGCGGCGGTCGGGCTGCTTGGCGTCTTGATGGAGCGGCTCGTGTTTTATCCGCTTCGCAATGCGCCGCCGCTCCATGATAAAATCGCGGCGATCGGCATCTTGCTCTTTTTGGAAGCGTTTGCCCAGTTTGTCTGGGGGGCGGACTATCAGACGATGCCGACTCCGTATGGCGATGTCGTCACGTTGTTCGGATTCACATTGACCATTCAACGCATCCTCATCATCGCATCCGCTGTCATCATCATGATCTTGCTTTACCTCTTCTTGAAAAAAACGTTCATCGGCGCTTCGATCATCGCGATGGCGCAAAACCGCGAAGGGGCGAATTTGGTCGGCATCAATACGAACAAAGTGGCCATGTTGACGTTTTTCCTCTCCGGCAGCCTGGCTGCGCTTGCCGCGTCGCTCGCTTCGCCGATCAACCTCGTGTTTCCCGGCATGGGGCATCTCGTCATCTTGAAAGCGTTTGTCATCATTATTCTCGGCGGCATGGGAAGCATTCCCGGCGCCATTGTCGGCGGCTATATTTTAGGATTCAGCGAGAGCTTGGGGGCGACATATGTGTCGAATGACTACAAGGACATTATCGCCTTCGCCATTCTCGTCATCATTTTAACAGTCAAACCGAACGGACTGTTTGCCAAGGAGGGACGTTGATGGCCATTTTGGAAAAACGGCGCCTATGGCTCGCTGCCCTCATCGCTGCGGCGATTCTCTTTCCGCTTTTCGTCGCCAACGGCTATTACGTGCATATGATGACTATTTCCTTTATTTGGATGATTGCGGTGTACGGATTGAACTTGTTTGCCGGCTATACGGGGTATTTGTCGCTTGCCCACGCTGGATTTTTTGCGATCGGCGCGTATACGCTCGGCATTTTGACGGTAAAAGCCGGCTGGCCGTTTTGGCTTGCTTTTGCCGCAGCGTGTTTGCTGACGACGTTGATCGGCGTTTTCGTCGGACTTGTCGCCTTGCGAACGAAAGAACACTTTTTCGCCATTTATACACTTTGCGTCGGCTACATCATCTATTTGATCATTGACAAATGGGACAGTTTAACCGGCGGAGTGCGCGGGTTTATCGGCATTCCGGCGCCGGCTGACATCGGTCCGCTCTCGTTTCAAACACCTGTCGCCCAATATTATTTGGTGTTGTTTTTCTTGCTTGTCGTTGTTTGGATCATGCATCGCCTTGTTTATTCGCTGACGGGGAGGACGTACATTGCCATTCGCAACAGCGAGGAGCTCGCCTTGACGCTTGGCATTTCGACGATGAAAAACAAGCTCGCCTCATTTGTTCTCTCGGTCTTTTTTACATCGCTGGCCGGGGCGCTGTATGCGTCGTTCATCCGTTTTCTCGGCCCAGACATTGCGTACGTCAGCGTCATGTTTGACTTTTTAACGTATTTGCTTGTCGGCGGGATCGGCACGCTCGCCGGACCGGTCGTCGGCACGCTCTTGGTTACATTTTTGTCCCAGCAGCTGCAGTTTTTGCAAGATTATCGGATGTTGATTTTCGGACCTGTCTTGACGCTGCTCATCATTTTTTACCCTCATGGCATTGCTGGGGGGATCATCCGTTTGAAAGCGAAGCGGAGCGAAGCGCGCCGTCTTCAGCTGGAAGCAACACAAGCGTCCGCGGAACTGGCCGCTGCCTCGCGCCAAGAGCGGAGCGAACGATATGCCAAGGAGGGCTGAACATGTTTTTGCATGTCGAGCGATTGACGAAACGATTTGGCGGGCTTCTGGCGGTCAACGATGTCACGTTTTCTGTTGAACAAGGGAAAATCAACGCAATCATTGGCCCGAACGGCGCCGGCAAGTCGACGTTTTTCAATCTCATCAGCGGCTTGCATCGGCCGACGTCGGGGACGATTGCGTTCAAAGGGCGCGATATTACCCGCCTGCCAGCGAACGAACGGGCGAAGCTCGGCATCGCCCGCACGTTTCAAACGACTCACTTGTTTGAACAGGCGACGGTGATGGACAACGTTATCATCGGTCATCGCCTCCGCACGTCATCCAACTTATTTGATGCCATTTTGCGCACGAAACGGCACCGCCGCGAGGAACAGGCATGCAAAGAAAAGGCGATGGAAGTGCTTGACTTTGTCGGTCTAACCCATGTGGCGGATCGGGTGGTGGCCAATTTGTCGCAGGAACAGAAAAAGCGGGCGGCGTTTGCGCTGGCCTTGGCGACCGATCCGGAGCTCGTTTTGCTTGATGAACCAGCAGCCGGCATCAACCCGGATGAAACGGAAGGGCTTGAGGAATTGATCGTCAACATGGTGCAAAGGGGCCTGACTGTTTGCTTGATTGAGCACAAAATGTCGATGATTATGAAAATCGCCGACCGCATTATGGTGTTGAACTATGGAGAGAAAATTGCAGAAGGAACGCCGGAGGAAGTGAAAAACAACGAGGCGGTCATTCAAGCGTACTTAGGAGGGAGCGCCATTGCTTGAAGTTGCGAACGTATCGGTCCGCTATGGGAGTTTTGCCGCCATTCGCGATGTGACGTTTTCCGTCAAGCGAGGAGAGATTGCGGTTTTGCTCGGTGCCAATGGAGCAGGAAAAAGTACATTGTTCCGCACGATCAGCGGACTGCACAAACCTGTGCAAGGGGAAATCCGCCTCAACGGTGAGCGCATCGACTCACTTCCGCCTGATCGCATCGTCGGGCGCGGCGTCGTGCAATGCGCGGAAGGGCGCAAACTGTTTCCGCGCATGAGCGTATACGAAAATTTGCTGATGGGCGCTTACGTTCATCGAAAGGATAAAGATGGCATCCGCCGATCGTTGGAACACGTATATGAATTATTTCCCATCCTGCGGGAAAAGCGCAATGAGCCGGCCGGATCGCTAAGCGGCGGCCAGCAGCAAATGCTCGCCATCGGCCGCGCCTTAATGTCGCGTCCCGCGGTGCTCTTGCTTGATGAACCGTCGGTTGGACTCGCTCCGCTCATTGTCGAGCAAATGTTTGCGACGATTAAACAAATCAATCAGGAAGGGACGACGATTTTGCTCGCCGAACAAAATGCCCATGCGGCGTTGTCCATCGCTCATCACGGCTATGTGTTTGAAAATGGAACGATCGTTGCTTCAGGAACAGCGGAGGAGCTGCTCGCCAACGACGATGTCCGCAAGGCGTACATTGGAACATGACAAGCGATTGCCGCGAATGGCGTATTTCGCGGGCGAAAGCAAGCGATGCGCCTGCATTGAAAGGAGGTGAACCACGGTCGCGGCACTTATTCATCCAAATATATTTTAGAATAAAAATAGGGGGGAGCGGAATGAAAAAAAGAAAATGGCCGATCGCGGCCATGATGACGGCCGTCATGGCGTTGATGCTTGCGGCATGCAACAGCCCGACAACAAACAATAATGCCAAAAGCGATAATGGAGGTGGAGGCGACAACGTCGTCAATATCGGTTACAGCGGACCGCTAAGCGGTCCGGCCGCCTACTACGGGGAACGGACGTTAAACGGCGTGAAGATGGCGGCGGACGAAATCAATAAAAACGGCGGGTTTGAAGTCAATGGAAAGACCTATCAAATCAATGTTGTGTCGTTAGATGATAAATATTTGCCAAATGAAACAGCCGCCAATGCGAAACGGCTTGTCCAAGAACATCATACGCCGATCATTTTCACTCCGCACAGCGGTGGGGTCATGGCGTTGCAAGTGTTCAACCAAACGGACAATTTCCTTATCGCGGCCTATACGAGTGAGCCGAAAATCACGCAGGCGGGAAACAAGCTGACAATCCGCATCCCGCCGCGTTATGATGGCTACATTCCGACATTTACCTATTATGTGATGAAGCGGTTTGGCAAAAAGCTGGCTGCCTTGCCGACGGCGACGCAATACGGGAAAGACTGGACGGAAAAACTGTTGCCATATTGGGAAAAGCAAGGCGGAGAAGTTGTCTATAACACATCGATTGATTTCACTAAAGACACCGATTTCTTCACGATCATCACGAACGCGTTAAAAGAAAAGCCGGATGTCTTGTTTATCGGCGGACCGTCGGAGCCGACGGCGAAAGTGGCGAAACAGGCGCGCGAACTCGGCTTTAAAGGTGGCTTTATTGTCATGGACCAGGCGAAGTTGGATGAAATGAAGCGGGTCGTCGGCTCTTACGAGATGCTTGAGGGCGCGATCGGCGTCATGCCGCTCGTCGAGTCCAAAGAGCCGGGAGCCCCGCAGTTTGTGGAAAACTATCGGGCGAAGTACAATGCCGAAGCGAGCTCGGAGTCTGCCTATAACTACTTGGCTCTTTACGCCTTTGTCGAAGCGATGAAGGCAGCCGGAACGGTTGATGATCCGGCCGCCATTCGCGAACATATGAATGAAGGGTTGAAAAACATCCCGAAAGACAAGCAAGTGTATGTCGTTCCGAAGGTTGGTGAGGACGGCGGCTTTGAATCAAAAATTATCGTTGCAGCAGTGGAAAATGGCAAAGTTGTGCCGATCGAGCTAAAGAAATAAGTCGATCTATTTACTGGCATTTCCGTCAGGACGCCGCACGGACGAAGTGCGACTATCAGCTGGCGCTCCTTGTTTCGAAAATGACACGGTATGCGCTGGCCAAACCGCAAAAAAAATCCGAGCGGCGGCAGCGATAAAGACTGGTTTGTCCTGCGCTTCAAACGGCCGGGATTTACGATCGGAGTTGCGCCGTATGTCGGTGAGCGTCCGGTGCCGCTCAAATACTTCCCGGCGATTTGGAGCTAAAATGACGGCGTCCCGCTGGTGTTTGCCAACAAACTATAATCAACGCGCGCCCACTTTCTTGCGTGGGCGCCTTTTTTATGGCTTGCTGCTGAGAAAAATGAGCAAAATAACCGTTATTCTATTAAATAAAACTATGTTCTAAATAATCAATAAAACAAATAGAAAAATTTCGAATAATAAGATACAATAGAACTGTTCTGTGACATTGGAAAGGGGATGGGAATTATGAGGGAAATGGCCCTCGGCCTTGCCGCCTCATTCTTCTTTGCTGTTACATTCATATTGAACCGCTCAATGGAGCTGGCGGGTGGAAGCTGGGCGTGGAGTTCGTCGCTTCGTTTTTTCTTTATGGTTCCGCTGTTGTTTGCCATTCTTTTGGCACGCCGCAACCTCGGTCCGGTTTGGCATGACATGAAATGCCATCCGTGGACATGGATCACCTGGGGGACGGTCGGGTTCGGCTTGTTTTACGCGCCGCTCACCTACGCGGCCGCCTACGGACCCGGATGGCTGGTGGCCGGGACATGGCAGTGCACGATTGTGGCCGGCGTTCTGCTTAGCCCGCTCTTTACAGAACGAAGAGAAACGAAAAACGGAACGGTATTGGTGCGCCGTCCGATTGAAAAGCGGGCGCTCTTGATTTCCATGTTGATTTTGTCCGGCGTCGTGCTTATCCAGTTCCAGCAAGCAAGCCACCTCACTTGGAAAGAAATCGGGTTGGGGATCTTTCCCGTGCTGATGGCCGCGTTTGCGTACCCGCTTGGCAACCGGAAAATGATCGAACATTGCGCCGGGCGCCTTGATGCGTTTCAACGCGTATGGGGAATGACGATGGCCAGCCTGCCGTTTTGGCTGATTGTCGCGTTGATTGGCTGGCTGACAGCAGGTGCGCCGTCCGCGGGGCAAATGATGCAGTCGTTCATCGTGGCCATTAGTTCCGGGGTCATCGCAACGACGTTGTTTTTTATCGCGACCGATCGGGCAAAAGGGAACGAACGGAAACTCGCCGCTGTGGAAGCGACGCAATCCGGGGAAGTGATTTTTGCCGTTATCGGCGAAGTGCTGTTCTTGTCCGCTCCGCTTCCGAACGGATGGGCATTCGTTGGCTTGGCCGTCATCATCATCGGGATTTGCTGGCATAGCTTCGAATCGACAAGAACAGTGAAACACTCATCGCTGCCCATTTCCACAGATCGGCGCCTCAAACGCATAGGGGGGGAACGATGAGAATCATCGTGTGCATCCTGCTTGCCTGCCAGACGTTCGTCATCTACTATTGGATCAGCGATTGGCGTCAGCTTGTCACCCCGGTGGGCCTTTGCATGTGGGTGGGCGGAATCGCAGTCGGCCTTGTTGTTCTTCGGACGGGGCGGTACCTATCGCCAAGATGGCGGAGGGCGCTGAAGATGACGACGGCGGGAGTCATCTTGCTTGCTGTGATGTCGCTGATCATTGAATGGGCGGTTTGTTCGATGCCGTAGTCAAAATAGATGTTGAAAGCCCGTACGATTGATCAAGAACTTCCCGTGTGGGCGTACGGGGAATGCGCCTTTAGAATGAAGCGAACCCCTTGCCTAAGGCGAAAGAGGGCTGCTAACGGCTTCGATGGGCGGAATCGAACATCTTCGGCGCCAAGCGGCGGCCAACCGCATACATGATCGGTGCGCCGATCGCCATGACAACAAACTCGCCAATGGCCGTCGTCAGCCATGTGAGCCAAAACGGAAAGCCGAGCGCCAGTTTCAATTCGAAGGCGATAATGGCCATAGTCACAGTAAATGACAGCGTATTGACGGTCATGCGCGCCCAAACGTTTCGGACATACCGCATAGAGACGGTCGTGATGAGCAGCGCCAACACCGACTGGCCGACGCCAAATACGAGGTCATACGCGACGATCGGCGAGAAAAACAAATTGGCCAAAAAGACGCCGAGCACGATGCCCACGGCGTATGTTCGGCGGAATACGACTAGGTGGTTTAACATTTCTGAGACGCGAAACTGAATGTTCGTAAAGCCAAACGGCTGAATGAGCGCCGTCACAGCGATATACACGGCGGCGATCAAGCCATTTGCCGCTATGATCCGAATGTTCATAACGTTCTCTCCTCGCATTGATGTGATAATATGATTGTAGCATGACAAACGAGTGAACGAAAGGAAGTGAATCTCGTTGACCTTGACGGATCAACAAGCAACAAGCCGGCGGCGATCGGTTTGGGAAGTCGGAAAAACAGCGCTTCTCCTCGGTTTAACGTCATTTGGCGGACCGGTGGCCCATCTTGGCTATTTTTACGAAGAATACGTCAAACGAAAGAAATGGATTGACGAGAAAACGTATGCCGATTTGGTCGCTTTATGCCAATTTCTCCCTGGTCCGGCAAGCAGCCAGGTCGGCATCGGCATCGGACTGATGCGCGCCGGCGTCTGGGGGGCGTTGGCAGCGTGGCTTGGGTTTACGTTGCCGTCGGCGGTCGCCCTCAGCCTGGTTGCTGTTTGGCTGCAACACCATTCTTGGGGTGACGCCGGCTGGATGCACGGCTTGCTGTTGGCGGCCGTGGCGGTCGTGGCACAAGCCGTATGGGAGATGGCGCGCAAATTCGCCTCTAGCCGCCTCGAGGCAACGGTCGCCATCATAGCGGCGGCCGCCGTGCTTCTTGCGCCGGGCGCGTGGAGCCAAGTAGCCGTCATCGCCGCAGCGGGGGGCATTGGCGCTGTTGGATTGCGAAAAAACGTCGCACCTTCTTCGTCTGCGGCAGGCATCCCGCCTTCCATTCGTCGTTCCACCGGTTTGGCGTTGCTTTCATTGTTTGCCGTGTTGCTTGTTGCGCTGCCGCTCATTCGCACTTGGATCCATTCACCGCTTTTGGCGCTGTTTGACAGCTTTTACCGCGCTGGGGCGCTCGTGTTTGGCGGCGGTCATGTGGTGTTGCCGCTCTTGGAGGCGGAAGTGGTGCCGCAAGGGTGGGTCACCGCCAATCAGTTTTTAGCCGGCTACAGCGCCGCCCAAGCCGTCCCTGGGCCGCTGTTTACGTTTGCCGCGTATATTGGAATGGCGGCGTTGGGCTGGAAGGGAGCGCTAGTGGCTACCACAGCCATTTTTCTTCCATCCTTTTTGCTCGTTCTTGGCGCGTTTCCGTTTTGGCACTGGCTTCGCCGTCATCCACGCTTTCAAGCGGCGCTTGCCGGCATTAACGCCGCTGTGGTCGGGATTTTGCTTGCAGCGCTGTATGACCCGATTTGGACGAAAGCGGTGAAGGGACCGGCCGATTTGGCGCTTTCCCTTGGGGCTTTTCTTCTTCTTGTTGTGTGGAAGTGGCCAGCATGGGCGGTCGTCCTTGTTTCATTCGTCGGCGGATGGCTGCGCGCTTGGCTCAGCTGATCGCCCTAAGCACCATGATGGCGGCTTTTCATGATCGTCCGAAAATGGACAACGACGTGTTTGGCTTTGCCGTTGCAATAGCCGGCAGATGCAAATAGATGGCTTGATCAAATGGTTTTCGTTTGCGTGAAAGCGATACCGAGGCGGCAGAAACAAAAGAGCGCCGGCATGGCATAGGGCTGTGCGCTGAAAGGAAAGCTCGCCGCCTGATCCGCAGGCGTATAAAGGCAAAAGGAGGGGGAGCCGATGAAGTGGGTATGGATGCTGCTCGCTCTAACGGCCGGGATGGCTGTCTCCGTACAGGCAGGAGTGAACGGCGCCTCGGCAAGCGGATTGGTGTGTTGGAAGGGGCGTTCGTGTCGTTTTTAATCGGAACGATCGTCTTATTTTTAGTGCAATTGTTTTTCGGAAAAGGAGAATTGCTGGCCATGTTTTCTGTGCCGAAATGGCAGCTGACGGGCGGCATTCTCGGCGCTTTTTATGTGTTTGTCATGGTGCTGATCGTTCCGAAAGTCGGCGTCGCCAACTCTCTGGCAGCCGTGATCGCCGGCCAGCTCGTCATGAGCTCGATCATTGATCACTTCGGGTTATTCGGGGGACAGCGCATTCCGTTTGACATGACGCGCCTCGTTGCTATAGCCTGTTTGTTTTTGGCGCTTTGGCTTTTTTTCCGCAAATGAACAACAGGACCGGCCAAGTTGGTTTAGTTTTCCGTGATCCGCTCATACTAACAACAGCATGATCGACTTGAAAGGAAGCGGATCAAAGTGAAACAGGCATGGCGCATTTATATGAGCGATTTGAAACATCTCACGACCAACTGGGCCGCATCCATATTGGCTCTCGGTCTGATCGTTCTTCCATCGCTTTACGCTTGGATCAATGTAGAGGCTTCGATTGACCCTTATGCCCATACAGAGGATTTACCGGTCGGCGTCGTGAACGAAGACCGAGGGGCGGAGTTGACCGGTCACCGGTTTCGCGCCGGCGATGAGATCGTCAAGACCTTAAAAAACAACCACCAGTTGGGATGGCGATTTGTCACGCGGAAAAAAGGAATGGAAGGCGTTCGGAGGGGAGACTACTTTGCGACGATCGTCATTCCGGCTGATTTCTCGGCTAAATTAGCCACTGTAGTGCAGAAACGTCCGAAAAGGGCGGTTATTTACTATTATGAAAACGACAAACGGAACGCCATCGCTCCCAAAATCACGGAGCGCGGAGCAAGTACATTGTCAGCGCGAGTCAGCGATGAGTTTGTGAGGGTGGTCAATACCGCATTGTTTTCCTTGTTCCACCAAGCGGGAGTGACGCTCGAACAGCAGCTTCCCACCATTCGCCGCGTTGAAGCGTTTGTGTTTCGTTTGGAAAACGAATTGCCAACGATTCAACGACAATTGAAAGCCCTAGATCGCGATGTGGGAGAGGCAAGATCACTAGTTCGTACAGGCCGCGAGCTTCTGCCGGCTGCCAGAGCAACGGTGCGGCGCGGTTTAGAATGGACAGGCCGCGTTGAGAAGTTGTTCATGCAAGTCAATGCTTCATCGCACTTATGGGAAAAGCCGGTGGAAATGGTGGTTCATGTACTCTATTCCGTTGCGGAGCAGATGCCACAGTCCCTCGATACACCGGAAAAGCAAGCGCGTTGGGCGACTCTCATCCAACAGGCTGCAACAGACGCGAGCCCATTGGTTCAGCAATTGCGCCGAACGTTGAGAACATGGGAGGGGACGATTGATTCCTCTTCGCTTCAACCTGTGCAGCGCACCATCAGCCGTATCGAGCAGACGCTAGCGTCTATTCAAGAAACAGCGGCGCTAGTGAAACAACATCCAACAGGCGTCGAAGGGAAGATCACTCACCTGCGTGAACAAATGGCCTTATTGGACGCACAGGCGCAGCAACTTGATCAAGCATATCGCCAACGGCTGCTGCCTATGCTGCGGGCAAAATGGAATCAAACAGGGGAACAGGTGCGACAAGCGAAACAAACGCTTCTTCGCATGGATCAAGCGTTAAATGAGGCAGAGCAATGGTTGTCAAACACAGATCGTGATTTAGCGGCCGCGCAACAAGCGCTAAAGACCGCACAGGCTCAATATCCATTTCTCTCCCGCCAGGTCCGCGAGCTGGCCGCCTTCCTATCGAAAATCAAAAGAGAAACCAACATCGACGAACTGATTCGCTTGTTGAAACAAGATCCACAGGCGAAAGGCGCCTTTTTGGCCCACCCGATTGACGTCAAAACGTTCCGCCTTTTCCCGCTGCCGAACTATGGTTCAGGCATGAATCCATTTTACACGGTGCTGGCCATATGGGTAGGATGTTTGTTGCTTGTTTCCGTCTTGTCGACCGATCCTTCTTCGTTTTCGGAAGCGAATGAGCGGGAAAGATATGCCGGACGGTTGTTGACCTTTTGGACGCTGAATGCTTTGCAGGCGATGGTCGTGACGGCTGGAGCGGCTTTCATCTTGCCGAATATTTTCGTCCGTGAGCCGGGATGGTTCATGACGTTCGGCCTTTTGTGCAGCTTTGTCTTTATGGCGGTGGTTTTTTCGCTTGTTTCCTTGTTCGGCAATGTGGGAAAAGCGATGGCGATTGTGTTGCTCGTCTTGCAAATTGCCGGAGCGGGAGGCACGTATCCGATTGAGCTGATTCCTCCGTTCTTTCAGCAATTAAACCCTTGGCTGCCGTTTACCTACGCCATTGACATCATGCGCGAGGCAGTCGGCGGGATCGTATGGGAAAATGTTGAGCATGATGTCAAGCGGCTTCTCTTGTTTGCCGTTTCCGCCCTTTTGGCCGGGCTTGTGTTGAAAGGCCCGTTAAGCCCATGGATGCGCGTGCTGAAAGAGAAAGCCGCCCTAAGCGGGTTGTTTCATTGAAACATTTTCTCTATTTTCTTTTGGAAGCATCTGCTACAATAAGGACGAGAGCGTTGCTTCCTGTTCAATGGCCCCGTAGGATGCATGCTTCTCGTTTTGCGAGATGAGAGAACGAATGGCGGGGAAAAGGGGAGAGAATTGTGTCGATCCGTCGACTGCTTGGTGTTGCATTCCTTTTTTTGGCGATTTCGATGTTTATCGAGCAAATGTGGTGGGTCGGGGGCATTTGCCTCTTGATTGGAATTGGAATGACGGCGAAGTGGAGGAAAAAGAAGCATATATGGTAACGATCGAGAGCGATAAGCTCAGACAGCACGATGAGCAGTTGATGACAAAAGCGAAACAGTTTATCATGGCCAGCTATCGGGAGCTTGGAAAAAGTGAGCAAGAAATGAGGCGGCGGTTGAACGAAATCCGTTGGGAAGTGGAACAAACCGGCACGTACCGCCATACGTACGAAGAGTTAAGCTATGGGGCGAAGATGGCTTGGCGCCACAGCAACCGTTGCATCGGCCGCTTGTTTTGGCAATCGCTCCATGTCATCGATGCGAGAGAGGCGGTTACCGTAGACGAGGTTTTTTCTTATCTATTCCATCATATTGAGGTTGCGACCAATGGCGGGAAAATCCGGCCGACGATCACGATCTTCCGTCCCAATGGGGAAGTGCGCATTTGGAATCATCAACTGATTCGTTATGCCGGTTATGAAACCGAAGAAGGGATCATCGGCGACTCCTCCTCCCTCACATTCACTCGCGCCTGTGAACAGCTTGGGTGGAAGGGGGAGAAAACGCCTTTTGACGTGTTGCCCTTGGTGATTCAGGTAGGCGGCCAGAAGCCTGTTTGGACGCCGATCCCTAAAGAATTGGTGCTTGAGGTGCCGATTGAACATCCGGCGTTTCCGTGGTTTCGCGATCTGCAGGTAAAATGGTACGCGGTCCCGATTATTTCCGATATGTGCCTCGAAATCGGCGGCATTCGTTATATGGCAGCACCATTTAATGGGTGGTACATGGGTACGGAGATTGGAGCCCGCAACTTGGCGGACGACTATCGCTACAACATGCTTCCGAAAGTGGCCTCTTGTATGGGGCTTGACACTAACTCCAACGCATCATTATGGAAAGACAAGGCGTTGGTCGAATTGAATATCGCGGTTTTGTATTCCTACAAAAAGGCGGGCGTCAGCATCGTGGACCATCATACCGCCGCGCGCCAATTTCAGTTGTTTGAACAGCAAGAGAAAGCAGCCGGCCGCCATGTCACCGGCGATTGGACATGGCTGATTCCGCCTCTTTCTCCAGCAACAACGCACATTTTTCATCGGTCGTATGACAACACGATGATGCTGCCCAACTTTTTCTATCAGGACCGTCCATACGAACCACAAAGGGGAGGGGAACAATGACCGTCATCATCCGCATGCGCGATGTGTCATGGGCAAGAGGAGAGCGCACGATTTTGCGCGATATAAACTGGGAAGTAAAAGAAGGCGAGCAATGGGCGATTCTTGGACTAAACGGCTCCGGGAAAACATCGCTTCTCAATATCGTCACCGGCTATCAGTACCCGACGCGCGGTGAGGTGGAAGTATTAGGCTATCGGTTTGGACAGGCGAGTCTGCCGGAGTTGCGCCGGCACATCGGGTTTGTCAGCAGCGCGCTCCTTGATCAATTTCACGACACGCTGCAAACGGAAACGGTTGAAGATGTCATCATCAGCGGCAAGTTTGCGACGATTGGCCTGTATGATGCAGTAACTAGCGAGGATCGGGATCAAGCGGAGGCATTGATGGAATCGTTCCGCCTGCAAGCGGTAAAAGGGAAGCGATACGCGACGCTGTCGCAAGGGGAAAAGCGAAAAACGTTGATCGCCCGGGCGCTGATGGCAAATCCGAAGCTGCTGATCTTGGATGAGCCGACCGTTGGCCTAGACTTATTGGCGCGTGAAGAAGTGCTTTCCTTGATCGAACAGGTCGTGTCCCGTCCGTGCCATGTATTATACGTCACCCACTATATTGAAGAGATTGTGGGATCGATCACCCATGTGCTGCTCTTGCAAGACGGACGCATTGCCGCCGCTGGGCGAAAAGAGGATGTGCTGACCGATGAGCGGCTTTCAGCGGCGTTTCGCCTCCATATGCGCGTTCATTGGGAGAACGGGCGGCCGTGGGCGTCCGTGCGCCGCTGAGCCGGCCGATTCCTCCGCCGCTAGGAGGTTGGTGATTTAATACAAAATAATGCTAGCTCCACCTGTTTCTCAATTTTCAACCCGCATAGCGCCATCAACGCATAGAGGATGTCCGCCAAACAGCGTGACATCCTCTTTTGTGGCTCGACGTTTCAAAACGCCCGGTCAACGGGCGGAAAATCGATATCGTCCACTTGTTGGCGGCCGTCAGCGGGCGTGATTTCAATGACCGGCGGCCGTCCGTTTTCAAAGCCGTGGGCGATATCGCGAATCGGACTCATTTCATCGGGAACGCCGATTCCCGGGGTATAGCGCGGCAGGTTGGAAGCGGCGCTGCGTTCTTCCCAAGGTTCTCTCATGAACAAACACCTCCGTATTCTCAGTATGGCCGTTTGGAGAGGCGATACAAATGGAAAAAGCCTCCTTTCCCTTCCGCCGCAACAGGAGAAACTTCTTGATCAAGTCAATAAAAATGTTTCAAATATTCGAAATACATTGTATAATAAAAGTAATGACATACCAACCGGTTGGTATACAGTGTTTTGAAAACGGATTCATCCGGAAGAAAAGGAAAGGCGGGAGAACGTGAGGCTGAACGGAAAATCTGCGATTGTCACCGGCGGGGGCAGCGGCATCGGCCGAGCGACAGCGGTGCGGTTTGCAGAGGAAGGCGCAAAAGTGGCGGTAAGCGACATCGATGAGGCAGGAGGGGAAGAAACGGTTCGGCGGATTCGGGAAAAAGGAGGTGAGGCGATTTTTGTCAAGGCCGATGTTTCCGACTCGGGGCAAGTAAAGCAGCTCGTGCAAACGGCCGTGGAGGCGTTCGGCGGCCTGCATATTCTCTTTAACAATGCCGGCATCGGCCATTCGGAAGTGCGGAGCACCGACTTGTCCGAGGAAGAGTGGGACCGGGTCATCGATGTCAACTTAAAAGGAGTGTTTTTAGGCATCAAATATGCCGTGCCAGCGTTGAAGGAATCCGGTGGCGGTGCGATTGTCAATACATCGAGCTTGCTTGGGATTAAAGGAAAAAAATACGAGTCGGCGTACAACGCTTCGAAAGCCGGAGTCATTTTGTTAACGAAAAATGCGGCGCTTGAATACGGCAAGTTCAATATTCGCGTCAACGCCATCGCGCCGGGCGTCATTGATACGAACATCATCACGCCATGGAAACAAGACGCGCGCAAGTGGCCGATCATCTCGAAAGCGAACGCCCTCGGCCGCATCGGCACGCCGGAGGAAGTAGCGAATGCGGTGTTGTTTTTGGTGTCCGACGAGGCATCGTTTATCACCGGGGCAACGTTGTCGGTCGACGGCGGCGGACTGACGTTTTAGCTTGCTTGATGTGATAAAAACAAAAACAAAGAGGGAGGGGACGCGATGCGCTTTTCCAATGCAGTGGCAGTTGTCACCGGCGGGGGCAGCGGCATCGGCCGAGCGACGGCCATTCGGCTGGCGCAGGAAGGGGCGACGGTCATTCTTGTCGGCCGCACGGCGGCGAAACTCGAAACAACCGCTCAAACGATCGAACGGATGGAAGGAGCCGGAAAGGCAGAGGTGTTTGTCGCGGATGTCACCAACCGGGAGCAAGTGAAAGGACTGGCCGACTATGTGCGCCGCCAGCATGGCGATCTGCATGTGCTGGTCAACAATGCCGGCATTTCGACCCATACGAAATGGCTTGAGCTGACCGAACAGGAATGGGACGACGTGCAACAAGTGAACATGAAAAGCGTGTTTCTTGTTTCCCAAACGCTCGCTCCCCTGATGATTGAGGGAGCAAAGCGAGAGCGCGCCAACCGGGCGGTCGTCAACGTCGCCTCGCTGTCGGGTTATCAGGCTGGAGCGCACATTCCGCACTACAGTGCGGCGAAAGCGGGAGTGATCAGTTTGACGAAATCGCTCGCCTTGGAGCTGGCTCCGTACGGCATTCGAGTCAACTCTGTCTCACCTGGCTTTGTCGAGACGCCGCTTACCGAGCGCGGACTGCAAAACGAACGGTTTGTGAAAGCCATCGAACGCAACACCGCCTTAAGGCGGGTGGGGGCGCCGGAGGAAATTGCCAATGTCATCGCCTTTCTTGCCTCGGCGGAAGCGTCGTATATGACTGGCTCTGATGTGCTTGTCGATGGAGGGTGGCTGATTACATAGCCTTGCCGGTTTTGCGGTGTTAATGAAAACGTGGAAAGGGGAGAAGGAACATGGCGGAATCTCCGCATTTGCTTGTTGAACGATCCCATTCAGTGTTATGGCTGACATTGAACCGCCCAGAGCGGCTTAACGCGTTCAGCCCCGATATGGTGGCCGGATTAACAGAAGAGATCGAACGCGCCGCTGTGGATGACGGTGTGCGGGCCATCGTCTTATCCGGCGCTGGGAGAGCGTTTTGCGCCGGCGGGGATGTGAAAACGATGGGACAGTCCAACGCCCAGCAAGCCTACGATCATATCGGCCGACTCAATCGTCTTATTCTGGCCATGCAGCGATGCGAAAAACCGATCATCGCCGCCGTGCACGGATTTGCCGCCGGGGCGGGGTTTAACCTCGCGCTGGCCTGCGATTTCATCATTGCGGCGGATGACACTCAATTCATTTTAAGCTTTGCCAAAGTCGGGCTGGTGTCTGATGGCGGCGGATCGTATTGGCTGCCGCGGCTTGTCGGCCCACATTTGGCCAAACAACTGTTCTTTACCGCTGAGCCCATTTCGGCCCGCCGTTTGCATGAACTTGGCGTCTTAAGCGACGTCGTTCCGGCGGAAACACTGCGTGAGGCGGCCGAAACGATCGCGGTCAAGCTCGCCCAAGGACCGACGAAGGCGATCGGCCATCAAAAACGGCTCATCACCCATGCCATGACCGCTTCCCTTGAGGAGATACTCGAAGAAGAGCGGCTCGTTCAGGGGCTGATGGTGGAAACAGCTGACCACCGGGAAGGCGTGGCGGCGTTTCAGGAAAAACGGGAGCCGGTGTTCAAGGGAAAGTAACGGGCAGTACGGCCAATGGACGAATGAATGGAAAAGGTGTCCTGATTGATGCGGGACACCTTTTGATTATTTCGCTTTTGGAACGACAGAGGAGAGCGGTTGGTGGCCGTCAAGCAGCCGGCTGATATCGATCATCAGTTGGTCGGCCGTTTCATATGGCCTCTCCAGCTGCAGCATTCTTCTCAATATCCGACAGGCGTGCGGCGACAATGCAAGCTCTTCTTCCCAGCTTTTTTCCTCATCGCTTGTCGGTTCATAAGACGAGTACAATAAAAATAAGGTAAAGTGTCCAAGGGCATAGAAATCGCTTCGTGGATGCGGTTCGCGCCGCAGTCGCTTTTCCACTGGATCGTCATCGCGCACATCCACCGATTCCCCGATGCGGCAGGCCAAGCCGAAGTCGATGACAAACACCGTTCCATTGCGCCAGATGATGTTCGGGATGCGCAAATCGCGGTGGACAATCCCCAAAGTATGCAGGTGGCACACGACCATCAACACGTCGCGCAGCAGCTGGAACGCTGCCTGTTCCGTATACGTGACTCCCCGTTTGAAGATCAAGTCTTCCACGGTTTCTCCTTCGATGTACTCCATCACGAGATGCGGCTGTCCGCGCTCCACAAACCGATCATACAGCCTCGGAATTTGCGGGTGGCGCAAACGGGCAAGCAGATCCGCTTCGCGCTGAAGCAAGCGGCGGCCGTCTTCTCCTTTTGTCCGCCGCGCCTGCTTGACGACGACAAACCGCTTGGTATGGAGGTCGCGCCCTTTATAGGCGATGCCGTAGCTTCCCATCCCAAGCTCTTCGATGATTTCATAGCGGCCCAAAAGCACCTTCCCGCCCCGATGCGGCCGATCAACCCAGCGGGAGACGAACGGATGGCGTTCAAAAAACCGTTTCATCAGCTGCCGAAAAAGCTTGAGAAGAAGCTGCCGCTATGATGTTTCTTTTTGTAGTGATGGTGCCCATACTGGGACGGGTGGTGATGCGAGTGATACGTCGGGTTGTAATAATGGTGGTCGCTGCTGCTGTAATGTTTATGGTAGTGCGACGGATGATGGGGATGGCCGAAAAGGGATTTTAGCCATTTTTTCAACATCGTGATCGCTCCTTTGCGATAGATTTATCTATATATACGAGGCAATGAGAGGGAGGTTTCAGATTCAAAGATGAAAAAGAAACCGCCAGGGGCATGAGCCCCCAGCGCCGTGCAGTAGTCTCATTCCTCTTTTTGGCTCAATGCCTGCTTGAGCAGCTCTCCTAAACTGACTCCAAACGATTCGTTCGACGCGCTGTATTTTTTGAGAAGCGCCCGTTCGCTGCCTTTGGCGGCGATGCGTTTGGTCTCGTCCGCTTTTTCGACAATATTGCACGGGCGGCATTGGAAATAAAGTCCTGCCTTTCCTTCATGCATTTCCATGCGCCGGTGGCATTGCGGACAGCGGCGGTTCGACAGTTTCGGGTCGCGCCGGCGGCGGTAGCGGCATTGTAAGTTCGAGCAGACAAGCATCCGTCCGTCTTTCGTTTTCCGCTCTTTTAAAAGCGCGCCGCATTCTGGACACGTCAGATTCGTGAGGTTTGGCGCTTTGTATACCTGCTCGCTTTGCTTAATTTCGGCAACGAGCTGCTGCGTTTGCCGGCGGATGTTGGCCAAAAATTGTTGTGGATTTCCTTTCCCGCGGGCGATCGCCTCCAGCTCCCGCTCCCAGCGGGCGGTCAATTCCGGCGATTTCAGCTCTTCATTGACGAGCTCAATCAGCTGTTTCCCTTTTTTTGTCGGATAAAACCGTCCGTCTTTTCGCTCGACCACTTCGGTTTCAACCAGCCGTTCGATGATGTCCGCTCTTGTCGCCGGCGTGCCGAGCCCGTATTTCTCCATTTGCGCGAGCAAGTCAGCTTCCGAATAACGGGCAGGCGGTTCCGTGAACGATTGTTCCAGCTCAAGTTGCACTGATGGGAGCGTCTGGCCTTCCGCGAGATGCAACAACGTTGGTTGGGCCTTGTTGTCTTCTTTGCTGAGAACGGCTTGAAATCCGGCGTTGACAACCGCCGTCTCCTTGGCGACAAACATTTCGCCGCCGATGTCAAAGACAGCTGTCGTTGTTTCGGATTCATACGGCGGGAAAAACAGCGCCAAAAAGCGACGGGCGATGAGATCATACAGCTTGCGCTCATCAGTCGACAGCCTGCTAAGGTTGAGCCGCTCATCCGTTGGAACGATGGCGTGATGATCGGTCACTTTGTCATCGTTAAATACCCGCTTGGCTGCTTTGGCTTTGCCTTTGGCAAGGAGCGGAGCGATGACGTCCTCATAACCGGATTTCATCGCCAACAACCGCTCGGTCATCGTCGCTTCCATATCGCTTGGCAAATAACGCGAATCGGTGCGCGGGTACGTGACGAGTTTGTGTTGTTCATACAGCCGCTGCAACACCGAGAGCGTCTTTTTCGCCGAAAAGCCAAACCGCTTGTTCGCGTCCCGCTGCAGCTCGGTTAAATCATACGGCAGCGGGGCGGGCTCGCTTTTTCGTTTCCGCTTGACGGACACGACGCGCGCCGGCTGACCGTCAAGGCGGGCGAGCAGCTGCTTCGCTTCGTCTTGGTCAAACAGACGATGTCCTCCATGCCGCTCCCATACGGCCGTGATGGAACCGATCTTGGCCCGAATCGTCCAATATGGCACGGGAACGAACGATTGGATCTCGCGTTCGCGCTCGATGATCATCGCGAGCGTTGGCGTCTGCACGCGCCCGGCGGAAAGCGGATCGTTGTATTTGGTCGTCAAGGCGCGCGAGACGTTTAACCCGATCAGCCAGTCGGCTTCGGCGCGGCAGACGGCCGATTGATACAGCCGGTCAAACTGCGCCCCGGGCTTGAGTTGGCGGAAGCCGTCGCGGATGGCGCGGTCGGTTTGCGAGGAGATCCATAGCCGCCAAATCGGCTTCGTCCAACCGATCATCTCTAAAATCCAGCGCGCCACCAGTTCCCCCTCGCGGCCCGCGTCGGTCGCGATGATGACATCTTTCACATCCGGTCGTTTCGCCAACCGTTCAATGGCGCGAAACTGGTGGCTCGTTTGCCGGATGACTTTCAAGCCCATTTTCTTTGGGATGATCGGCAAGTCCTCCAGCCGCCATGTTTCGTATTTCCGGTCGTAGTCTTCCGGCATCTTCAGCTCAACTAAATGGCCGAGCGCCCAGGTGACGATGTAGCGCGGTCCTTCCATATACGATTGATGCGTTTCTTTGCAGCCGAGCACGCGGGCAATGTCGCGGGCGACGCTCGGCTTTTCCGCTAACACGAGCGATTTCATAAACAAACTCCTTTCTGTCGTCTCCAAATGAGTACAGTCTGTTTCTTAGTATAATGGAAGAATGGGAAAGAAGCATCCGCCAAGGGTTGTCTCCTTGACAGGACAAAACGCCTTGGCGCGGCGCAAAGCCGCATCTCCACACTTTCTGCACATTTGCCAAATAAAATAGTAAAATTGAAATGACATTCGGGCTGGATGAATGAGGAGAGGAATTCTGTGAGAAAACTGTCATGGAAACTCGGCATGCTGTTTTTTGCCTTTGTCTTGGCCATTGAAATGGCGCTGTTCGTTTCCCTCTACGCTACGCTCGTCCATGCGCGCATTGAGGAAGAATTCGCGCAACTTATAGCGCGGGGAAACAGCCACCGCAACGTCTTGGAGAAAAATAACGATCGAACGACATTGGCGCATGTCGTGATGATGGAATCGGAGGCGGAAACCGATGTCGCCATCACTGACGCCCGGCGCCGGATTGTATCGGCGTCTAGCGGCATTGTTCCGTTTGCCAAGCGCATCATTCCTTTAACGAACGGCCGCCATATTCCCCGCCGGGGAATGATGGTCGAAACCGACTGGAAGCGGGCGTCGCATATCGCTGCCGTCAGCCCGATTCAAATCAGGGGTGAAACAAGGGGATATGTGTATATGTTTCAAGACACCCGCTCGATCCGGACGATGGTGTATAAACTGAAGCATCATTTTATCGTCGTTGGCGTGCTGTCGGTGGCGATCACCGTGTTGACCATCGCCTTTTTCTCCCGCGCCATCACGATGCCGCTCCTTCGCATGAAACAGGCGACCGAGGCGCTCAGCCGGGGGGATTTTTCCGTCCGCCTCGAGATGAAAGGCAACGACGAGCTGGCGCAACTCGGGAGAGCGATTCAAACGCTGGCCAACGATTTGGCGTATTTGAAACAAGAGCGGAGCGAATTTTTAGCGAGCATCTCTCATGAATTGCGCACGCCGCTGACGTATGTGAAAGGATACGCCGACATTGCTAGGCGTCCGCATCTGTCTGAGGAGCAACGGGCGAACTATATGGCGATCATTTACGAAGAAGCGGAAAAGATCGAAAAGATGGTCAAAGATTTGTTTGAATTAGCTAAACTGGAGCAACACTCGTTCCAGATTGAAAAGCAGCCAACAAATCTTTGTTCGTTTTTGGCGAAATTGTGTGAAAAACTGCGCCCCGCGTTTCAGGAAAAATCGCTGTCGCTTGTGTGTCAGTGCCCCGGTTCGGTCACAGCGGCGATCGATCGGCAGCGGTTCGAGCAAGTGATGGTCAATGTGCTGGATAATGCACGAAAGTACGCGTTTTCCGGCACGACGGTGGCCGTCGCTGTTCACTCGCAAAAGCAGGGAATCGTCATTACCGTGTCCAATCAAGGAATCGGCATTCCGCCGGAAGACGTGCCCCGGATTTTCGAGCGGTTTTACCGGGTTGATAAATCGCGATCGCGGACAAGCGGCGGGACCGGACTCGGCTTGGCCATTGCCAAAGAAATCGTCGAGGCGCACGGGGGAACGATCGCCGCTCGAAGCGAACAAGGAAAAGGAACGACTATCCTCATTACGCTGCCGGAGGGATGACGATGTATACGTTGTTGTTGGTCGATGATGAAGAACGGATGCTTGATTTATTGGAATTGTATTTAGCGCCGAACGGCTACCGCTGCGTGAAACGGCGTTCCGGTGCGGAAGCTATTGATTATTTGCGGCGTCATCACGTCGATTTGGTGCTGCTCGATGTGATGATGCCAGAACTCGACGGATGGGAAACGTGCCGCCGCATCCGCTCGTTTTCTGATGTTCCGATTATGATGGTCACCGCCCGCGACGAGACGGCGGATATTGTCCAAGGATTGAAAATCGGAGCGGACGATTATGTGACGAAACCGTTTGACGAGGCGGAACTGCTTGCTCGCATTGAAGCGGTGCTGCGCCGTACAGCTGGCGGTCGTTCCGCCATTCGCGCGGCCGGGCTTGTATGGGACGAAGAGGAACATACGGTCCGCTACGAAGATAAGCCGATTGCGTTGACGCCGAAAGAATTTGCCATTTTGGGGCTGCTGTTAAAGCACCCGAATCAGGTGTTCAGCCGCGGGCAAATCATCGCATCGCTATGGGGCTATCTCGCTGATACGGAAGAGAGGACCGTTGACTCCCACATGAAAAACATCCGCGAAAAATTGCGGAAAGCGGGGTTCCCAGTGGACGAATATTTGCAGACGGTCTGGGGCGTCGGCTACAAATGGGAAGGGCGCAAGTCATAACCATTTTCGGAAAGAGAGGCGTTTGGGTCAAATGGAAGAACGGATGATTGAGTTCCTTCAAGCATACGGCGGAGCGGCGTACTTCTTGAGTCTAGCCTGCAATGTGGTGATCAGCGTGCTCGGAGTCGTCCCAAGCGCCTTTTTAACTGCCGCCAATTTGACCGTTTTCGGATTTTGGCCCGGCTTTTGGGTGTCGTTTGCCGGCGAGGCGATCGGAGCGGTCGTCTCGTTTGTCTTGTATCGAAAAGGACTTCGCCGATGGAGCGAGACGACATGGCTTTCCCATCCCAAGGTGAAGCCGTTGCTTCATGCAAGTGGCAAGGAGGCGTTTGGGCTTATTTTCGCGCTTCGACTGTTGCCGTTTGTGCCATCCGGGGCGGTGACGTTCGTTGCTGCCATCGGCCGCACGTCTCTTTCTGTGTTTGCAACGGCTAGCTCGCTCGGCAAGCTCCCGGCTTTATGGATGGAAGCGTATGCCGTCCATCAATTCCTCGAGGCCGCCTGGGCGGGCAAACTGATGCTCGCTGTTGCATCGATCGTTCTTTTGTGGTTCGTCTGGCGAAAGATAGGGCAAAAAGCAGCGGGGTGAAACAGCCCCCGCCCAAAAGGACAGTCAGCCTAGGCGCCATACGGCCTTTAGCGGCAAATCCAAGGCCATCTCCACAAAATCTGCACAAATGTCCGGTATGCTAACAAGGCAAGGAGGGTGAAAACGATGAAAAACTGGAAAATGTTATTGGGAACAACTTCAGTTATGGCAGCGCTCTTGTTATCGGCCTGCACCGGTGCCAACGACAACAAAGCGCCAAAGGAACATACAGCTTCTCACACCGGGCATGAAGGAATGAATCACTCGGGCTCCAAAGAGGTGCCGGCCGGATTGAAGGAGGCGAAACAACCAAAGTATCCGGTTGGAAGCCAAGTCATCATCCATGCCGACCATATGCCGGGAATGGATGGAGCCAAGGCGACTGTCACCGGTGCCTTTGACACGATCGTCTATACGGTCACATACACCCCAACTACAGGCGGGGACCCAGTGAAAAACCATAAATGGGTCATTCACGAAGAAATCGAAAACGCCGGAGACAAACCGTTCCAGCCGGGCGATGAAGTCGTCTTGAATGCCGATCACATGGAAGGGATGAAAGGGGCCAAAGCAGTCATTGATTCGGCGAAACAAACGACGGTGTATATGGTCGATTACATCGATACGGAAACTGGTCAAAAAGTGACCAACCACAAATGGGTGACCGAAGACGAGCTGTCGCCGGCCAACTAACGAATCATCATCGGTGTTTCCGCAAAACGCGCAGCCATTTCCCTTGGAGCATAGGGGAATGGCTTGTTTTTTTCGGCTCATTAGTGAAAATTGTGGTATAATTATACGAAAATCCCCTATTTTTTCAAAAAATAGACAATATAGGCGGCTTCGCCTGAGTCTTACGGAGCGATCGGGAAAACGGGAGAAAGAAAGGGAGAAACGATGCGGAGATTTTGGTTGGGAGTTATGTGGTTTTCAGTAGTTTGGGTGCTTTACGGCATCGGAGCGGCAGGGCATCACTTATGGACGGAACACCGGATGGACGGACAGGCGCTGATTCTCGCGCTCGGCATGGCGACCATGGCCTGGCGGGCATGGGACGAATATCGTGGGAACGGTTGGACACGAAAAAAGGAAGACGGGCGCCGTCTATGATGAAAGGACGCCCGTCTCTAGCTGTCGCCCGAGCGAAAAGAGGCGGTTTGGTTACGCCGTTCGCCCGGGCGCTTTTGTTGCTTGATGCTGCTTTTCTTTGACAGTGGAATAGATGAATAAGAGAACCAAGACGGCCACGCAGAGAAGCGAACCGATTCGATGCTCTCTTTGAAGCAAAAAGCCAAGCCAAATCGCCCCGAGCGCCCCGACCGCCGCCATCGTTGTGTACGGAAACCCTTTCGTTCGGAAAAACGGCTTCGTTTTGTAGTGCGGCCGCAGCTTCAGCTGAGCGGCGCCGATCATCATCCAAACGATGAGCACGGTAAACCCAGGAATCGTCATCAATTCCCCGATGATCCGCCCGGGCGCCAAGTAGGCGCCGATCACGCCAGCGGCGATGCAGATGGCGACCATGCCCATCCCGTACAGCGGAACCCCGTGTTTCGTCGTCCGCTGCAAGCGGCGGCTTGCTTCTCCTTGTTCAGCCATGGTGTACAGCAACCGAGAAGTCGCATAGACGCCTGTATTGGCCGCCGATAAGACGGCAATGAGCAACACCGCGTTCATGACATGGGCCGCGCCGGGCAACCCGATCGCTTCCAACACTTGGACAAAGGGGCTGTTCGTTTCCGAAACGGTGTTCCATGGCATAATGCCGCAAATGATGGCCATTGGCAAAAGATAAAAGCCGACAACCCGCCAGATTGTGGTGCGAATGACGCGCGGCAGCACCTGCTCGGCGTCTTTCATCTCCGTCACCGCCACCCCGATCAGCTCCGCTCCGCCATAGGAAAACATCACGATAAGCAAGGCGCTGAGCGTTCCGGCAAACCCGTGCGGAAACCATCCGCCGTCGCCGGCAGACGGAAACGAGCCGCTTATGCCGCTTGGGATCACGCCAGCCCATACGCCCGCCCCGAGCACGATAAACACCACTAGCGCCGCCACTTTCAGGCCGGCCAGCCAAAATTCCGCTTCCCCGTAATACTTCACAGGGAAAAGATTCAACCCCATGATCAGACACGCGCACAGGAGGGCAAGCAGCCATAACGGCGCAGACGGAAACCAATAGCTCAGGAAACTGCCGGCAGCCAGCAGTTCGACAACAGTGACCAACGTCCAATTGATCCAATACAGCCAGCCGACGATCCATGACAGGCGAAAGCCAAACGCCCGGCGGATCAAATGTTGAACGTTCGAACCCGGATACGCGATCGCCATCTCGGCCAGTGCAGCCATAATCCAAAACAACAGCACGCCGCCGATCAAGTACGTGAGCACGACGCTTGGTCCGGCGATATGAATGGCCTCGGCGCTTCCTTTAAAAATGCCGGTGCCGATCATCCCTCCTAACGCGATCAGCTGAACGTGGCGGGGCAATAGTCCTTTTTGCAGCTGAGGACGGGATTGTTCCATGTTGACAACAACCTTTCTGCTCTAATGTTGATTCATAGATGTGCTTTTTTGCTTTTATGCGGTTAAGCAAAAAAGATAATTTCAGAATATAATAGTTCAGTTGTTCTGTCAACGATTGTCGAAAAAAGGCATCGCCAACATGGAAATGTTTTGTTATACTGGAAACAGAAATGATGTGCAAAAAGGAGATTAAGAGAATGCTTCCTCATAGAGGCAAACCCATTTCATCAAAAGCGGTCACCGTGTGGCGTCTCACGGGGGCGCTTGTGGCATTGGCTTCCGGTGTGGCGATCGGGGGAATCATATGGCTGCTCTCGCAGTTCCATGCTCCTCCTTGGCTATTGATAGTGTTGGCCGGCGTTTGGATGGTGCAAGCCATTGTATGGGTCGTCTGGCTCCCGCCGTTGCGCCAAAGACGTTGGCGCTATGACATTCGTGAAGAAGAGATTGACATTCAGCGAGGAGTCTGGTCTACGAGACGGACTTTGATCCCGATGGCTCGCGTTCAGTATGTCGATGTGCGGCAAGGTCCGCTTCTCAAGCGGTACGGGTTGGCTTCCATTGCGGTGTTCACGGCGGCGGCCGCTCATGAAATTCCCGCTCTTCCGATGGAAGAAGCAGAACGGCTTTGCTGCTTGATTGCGGAGTGGGCGAAGGTGGCGGATGACAATGACGCGTAAAGCAAGACGCCGCCTCCATCCGATTGCCATTATGGCCGGGCTAGGAAAAGAATTAAAAAATATGGTCGTTCCTCTTCTAGTCATCATGGCAGCCGGCAGTCGCCATGGGTTTTCATGGACCGATATTCTTGTGCCGTTGGCCGCCCTCATTTACACGCTGGTCATGGGCGTTCTTTCTTGGCTTCGTTTTACATATGAGTGGGATGACACTTGCTTGGTCGTTGAAGAAGGGGTGTTTGTTCGCAAAAAACGTTCCATTCCGTTGGAGCGCATTCATGGGATTTCGGTGACAGAGGGAATCTGGCAGCGGATGGCGGGGGTCGTCCAAGTGCATATTGAGACGGCGGGCGATGCCCTCGGTGAAGCAGAAGTGACGCTTCGGGCCATATCAAGGGAAGAAGCCCGCCGCCTGCAACGATGCGTGGAACAGGCGAAACACAAGGCGGAAAACGCTTCCCATCCGGAGCCACTCGCGAACCGCCCACATCCTGTTCTGTTTACCTTATCGATGAAAGAAGTATGGGTCGCTTCGTTGACAAGCGGTGGGGCGCTTGGCGTGGTCGCCGCTTTATGTGCGTTTTTGTCGCAATTTAGCGACTTCATTCCGTATGAGGCGCTTGTCCGTGATATTCAGTCGACATGGAACGGACATGGACGATGGTATATTGCTCTATTGATCTTGTCGATTCTCTTGGCCGCCTATGGAGTGGCCATCGTGCAAAATATGATCCGGTACGCTTCGTTTGTCGTGCGGAAACAAGAAGACACGATTGTGATTGCTCGCGGATGGTTGGAACGAAAAGCGGTGTCCGTCCCAGTTGCCCGCGTCCAAGGCATCGTGATTCATGAGAATTGGCTGCGCCGTTTTTTCGGATACGCCTCTGTATCCATTATTCATGCCGGCGGAGCGCTCGATGGCGGACCGTCAGGGGAAGTCGTTCTTTGCCCGCTGGTCAAAAAGCATCGCATCGTCCCCATTGTTCAGGCTTGTTTGCCCGAGTATCGCCTCGATGTGCCATTTTGTCCGCTTCCTCAGCGTGCAAAAAGTCGATATATGCTTCGCCCGCTTTATTGGTTGACGATTCCGGTTGGAGTTGCCGCGTATATGGAGCGTCCATGGGGAGCAGGGCTTTTGTTTGTGTTGCCGCTTGCTCTGTGGATCGGGGCGCGGCGCTATCAAGCGGCCGGCTGGGCGCTTTCCTCGAAGCAGCTGTCGCTCCGCAACGGCTGGTTTCGGCGAACGACCGCGCATTTGTTAAAGCGTCACGTCCAATCGTTGGAAATCGCAACGACATGGTGGCAAAGAAAAAAACAGTTGGTGACGATCTCGGCTTCCGTCATGCCGGTCGGCACCCGCTCCCGTGTCGTGGATGTGGATGAAGAAGATGCCGCTTCGATCTATCGCTGGCTGCAAGGGGAAAAGGGGGACCAAACATGATGAAGGCCTTTCTTCACGGGCTTATCCTTGCGTTTGGACTCATTTTGCCATTGGGGATGCAAAACGTGTTCATTTTGACCCAAGGAGCAGTCCAGCGGCGTTGGCGGCATGCCTTGCCGGCGGTGCTGACGGCGTCGTTGTGTGATACGTTGTTGATTTTCCTCGCCATTTTGGGCGTCTCGCTCGTTTGGCTTGGTTCCGCTTGGCTGAGAACAGCCGTGATGGGGGCTGGCATTCTTTTTTGGCTGTATATGGGCTGGAGTACATGGAAGAGCGAGCCTGCAACAGGCGAAAGCGAAGCGGCGGAACGGTTTCCGCCCCGCAAACAAATCGCTTTTGCCGCCTTGAAAGCGACCTGAGTTGTTCTCAACGAACAAATGATCTGCTAAAATAGGAAACAACGAAAGAAAAGAAGGGAAGAAAGATGCAAACGGAGCGCGAATCGCATGGGCGGATCATTTTTCATGTAGACGCCAATTCGTTTTTCGCTAGCTGTGAGATCGTCCGTGATCCATCGCTTCAGAAAAAACCGGTCGTTGTGGCAGGAGACCCGAAAGAGCGGAAAGGAATTGTGCTGGCGGCCAGCTATGTAGCGAAACAACAGTTTGGCATCTATACGACGATGCCGCTTTGGGAAGCGAAAAAACGCTGTCCATCGCTCGTCGTGCGGCCGCCGGATTTCGCGTTATACCGCGAAGTAAGCCGTCGCTTGTTTCAATGCTTACAGCGTTTCTCGCCCGTATTGGAGCGCGCCTCCATTGATGAAGGCTATTTGGACATGACCGGGCGGACGCCAACGGTTCACCCGCTCGCTTTGGCGCACCATATCCAACAAGAACTGCTTGAGCGGTTGTCGATTCCGGTGAGTATTGGCATCGCCCCGAATAAGTTTTTGGCGAAAATGGCAAGCGACATGAAAAAGCCGCTTGGCATCACCGTGCTGCGCAAACGCGATGTCCCGCGCGTGCTATGGCCGCTTCCGGTCGAACACATGCATGGCGTCGGCGACAAAACAGCGAAGAAGCTGCATGCGCTTGGCCTCCATACGATCGGCGATCTTGCCAAAGCTGACCGCGAGCGTCTTCGTCAGACGTTTGGCATCTATGGTTTGCGCCTTCAAGAGAAAGCGAACGGCATCGACCTGCGTCCGGTTGATCCAGTGGCGGCGGAAAAGAGAAAATCGATCGGACACTCAACAACGTTGCCGTACGATATGGATGAGGAACAGAACTTGCTCGTTGTCTTGCGCCAGTTGGCTGAGTCTGTCAGTGCAAGGATGAACGAAAAGCGGGTTGTCTCGCGGACCGTTCAACTGACCATTCGCTACTACGATTTTCAAACCATCACTCGTAGCCAAACCGGAATGGATCCGTTATGGGATGCGGAAGACATCTTTTCCTATGCTGTACGGTTGTTCCAAAAGCATTGGGATGGTCGTCCAGTGCGGCTTCTTGGCGTTGCTGCGCTTCATGTGTTTGATGAGCGGGAAGAAGGAAAGCAGCTCGATTTGTTTCACTATGAAGAGGACGCGAAATTGGAAGCGCTTTGGAAAACGGTTGAACAGCTGCAGGCGAAGTTTGGCGCCCGTGCCTTGCAGATAGGTGTTGAGCCGCTTTCATCCGACAGGCAAACGAAAGAGGGGGAAGAACGTTGACGATCTCAATGATTGCCGCGGCTGTCGTGATGCTTGCAGGCCTCATCGGCACGCTCGCGCTGTCGGGGCGGGGGGACGAACAGTACACATCAGCAACCAAAGGCAATCTCACCCGCCTAGTGTTGATTTATGCCGGGTTGTCCCTTGTGCTAGCGGCGGGAATCGGGGTATATCTAGTGTTATAACAAGCGAAAGACGATGCCCGCCGTCGAGTTTAGATGCCGCGGCACCATTTAGAGACAAACGGTTATGGACAATCGAGCCCTGGTGACAAAGTAGCCATCGGTTCATCTCAGGCAGAGCGTCGCTCTCTTCGACATGGGATGAACCGATTGGCTTTGGTTGAGTGAAAAAGTCGGCCTACGGCTTTCCGTCAATGAGGGGAAGCACCTAGGTATTGGAAGTGCCCCTGCGTTTGTGGTGTGATGATCCTCACTCCGACGGGATGGTTTTTTGGGGTAAAATGGATGGTAAACGGAACAACCATGGAGGATGTATGGCCCACTATGTTTGGATGATCATTAATGCGCTGTTGGTGATCGGCACGGCGGTTTATATCTGGCTGTTTCGCCCGAACGACTCAGCTGCGGTGCTGGCAGGAAAATGGCTGGCACAAGTGGCGGTGCTGCTGTTTTTGGTCAATGTCAATATGTATTTTATCTTCCTTGTCATCCGCAAAACAAAAATCCGGAAGGTCAAAGTCACGTTAGCGCGGATAGCAAGAAGCATGATGAAAGCCCACATCCCGCTCGCGGTTGTCGGAACGAGTTTGATTGTCTTTCACGGAGTGGTGATGGCATGGAAACTCGGAGCGGTGATCGGTTTTGGCCATGGGAAACTGGTGACCGGTTATGCAAGCCTCGCGATGTTGGCCATCACCTTGTTTGCAGGTGTCCTTCGGCGGCAAAAAGCGTCAGGGTGGAGAAGAACGTTTCATCTTGTCTCTGCCTTGCTGTTTGCCGGTTTGTTTCTCCTTCATCTATTTTGGCCGATCTAATCACGTGTAAGGGAGAGAGAAAACGTGGGTGACTTGCTTTCTTTGCTGACGGAATACCGCCATCGCCAAGTTGTCGTCAACTTCTATGAAGAAGACGAGCTGGTGGCGCGTGACGGGTTTTTCTTTGATGGCATCGAACGATCAGACGGTCTGCTATCTTTCATCAAAGATGGGCGCATTCGCTGGTCCATTCGGTTGGATGACTACCCAAGCTATGAGATCGTACACGATTTCCCGAGGCGTTATCGGTTTTATGGCCAGCATCGGGCTGTAGAGCTCTATTTCCCTTCTTAACGGTGTCCGCTTTAGGAGAAACCGGTCAGAATCCCCCTCATTTTCATGAGGAGATGAATGACCGGTTTTTGACTATATATCATGTAAGTGGTTGAAATGTTTTTATACTTATTACGATTATACCAGGGCATCGTATATTCTTTCCGGCAGGCAGTGGTTGTCCGTTGAGCGGTACTTTCATAAGAAAATAGCGTATGATCAAGCTATTTCTGACGCAAGGCATCCACCCCCGTTGCTGCAGTCACTGGCTTCCGCATCGTAAACGTCAGCTCCGGATCAAGCACGGCTAACGCCGGGCGGAGAGCGGCATCTTTTAGCGTCAATTGAATCGTCAACGATGTTCTTAGTGCGGCGTTTGCCTTTTTCAGCTAGCGGCGTTTTTCATGAAACAAGCCATCGTCTTTATATTAAAAAATAACTGAATTCTAAATCAATTGAAACATAAATTAATAGTGGCATACCTTGGACTGGTATAGCAACACAAATAAAAATAATAAAAGGTATCTTTTATTATTTACTATCAAATATAAATTTAGTATAATTCTAATGTACAAATCATTATCATTTTTGACTGGAAACAAAACAGTTAGAAATGGTAATGATTGAATTTCTATTTTTTGTTAATTAAGGGAAAGGAGAACAGGAGAATGGAAAATCAAAATCGTCAGAATGCAGCCCAATGTCCGTTTCACGGAAGCGTAACGAATCAGTCTTCGAATCGAACGACGAACAAAGACTGGTGGCCGAACCAGCTGAACTTAAGCATTCTCCATCAACATGACCGAAAAACGAATCCTCATGATGAAGAGTTCAACTATGCTGAGGAGTTTCAAAAACTAGACTATTGGGCGCTCAAAGAAGATTTGCGCAAACTGATGACGGAAAGCCAAGACTGGTGGCCGGCCGACTATGGCCATTACGGGCCGTTGTTTATCCGCATGGCCTGGCATTCAGCTGGCACGTACCGCATCGGCGACGGCCGCGGCGGCGCTTCGACCGGCACGCAGCGCTTTGCCCCGTTAAACAGCTGGCCGGACAACGCCAACTTGGATAAAGCGCGGCGGTTGTTATGGCCGATCAAAAAGAAATACGGGAACAAAATCTCTTGGGCCGATTTGTTCATTTTGGCGGGCAATGTCGCTATTGAATCGATGGGTGGAAAAACGATTGGATTCGGCGGCGGCCGCGTTGACGTCTGGCATCCGGAAGAAGACGTTTATTGGGGATCGGAAAAAGAGTGGCTCGCCTCTGAACGCTATTCCGGTGATCGCGAGCTCGAAAACCCGCTCGCCGCGGTGCAAATGGGGTTAATCTACGTCAACCCAGAAGGGCCGGACGGCAAGCCGGATCCAAAAGCAGCGGCGCGCGATATTCGCGAGACGTTCCGCCGTATGGGGATGAACGATGAAGAAACGGTCGCCTTGATCGCCGGCGGTCATACGTTCGGAAAAGCGCACGGCGCCGGCCCTGCCACGCACGTCGGTCCCGAGCCGGAAGCCGCCCCGATTGAAGCGCAAGGGCTGGGATGGATCAGCTCTTACGGAAAAGGGAAAGGGAGCGATACGATCACAAGCGGCATTGAAGGCGCTTGGACGCCGACGCCAACCCAGTGGGATACGTCGTACTTTGACATGCTGTTTGGCTATGACTGGTGGCTGACGAAAAGCCCAGCCGGGGCATGGCAATGGATGGCGGTCGACCCGGATGAAAAAGACTTGGCTCCGGATGCCGAGGATCCGTCGAAAAAAGTTCCGACGATGATGATGACGACCGATTTGGCGCTTCGGTTTGACCCGGAATACGAAAAAATCGCCCGCCGATTCCATCAAAATCCAGAAGAATTTGCGGAGGCGTTTGCCCGGGCATGGTTCAAGCTTACCCATAGGGATATGGGACCGAAAACGAGATATCTCGGTCCGGAAGTTCCGAAAGAAGATTTCATCTGGCAAGATCCGATTCCAGAAGTCGATTACGAATTGACAGAAGCGGAAATTGAAGAAATCAAAGCCAAAATTTTGAACTCCGGACTGACGGTCAGTGAACTTGTGAAAACAGCTTGGGCCTCGGCCAGCACGTTCCGCAACTCGGATAAGCGCGGCGGAGCCAACGGCGCCCGCATTCGTCTCGCGCCGCAAAAAGACTGGGAAGTGAACGAACCGGAGCGGCTCGCCAAAGTGCTGTCCGTCTACGAGGACATCCAGCGCGAACTGCCGAAGAAAGTCAGCATCGCCGACTTGATCGTCCTTGGCGGCAGCGCTGCGGTGGAAAAGGCAGCCCGCGACGCTGGTTTTGATGTCAAAGTGCCGTTTATTCCAGGACGGGGCGATGCGACGCAAGAGCAAACCGATGTCCAGAGCTTTGCGGTGCTCGAACCGTTCGCCGATGGCTTCCGCAACTATCAAAAGAAAGAGTACAGCGTCGGTCCGGAAGAGCTGCTCATCGACAAAGCGCAGCTTCTAGGGTTGACCGCACCTGAGATGACCGTGCTCATCGGCGGTCTGAGGGTATTGGGCGCGAACTATCGCGATCTGCCGCACGGCGTCTTCACTGACCGCATCGGGGTGCTGACCAACGACTTCTTTGTCAACTTGTTGGATATGAACTATGAATGGGTGCCGACAGACAGCGGCATTTATGAAATCCGCGACCGGAAAACGGGCGAAGTGCGGTGGACGGCGACCCGGGTGGATCTCATTTTCGGATCCAACTCCATTCTTCGTTCCTACGCGGAATTTTACGCCCAAGACGACAACCAAGAAAAATTTGTCCGTGATTTCATCAACGCTTGGGTGAAAGTCATGAACGCCGACCGCTTTGATCTGGTGAAAAAAGCAAGGGAATCGGTCACCGCTTAATAAAGGGAAGAAAAACAAGGCAGAGGGAGAAGATTCCCTCTGCCTCGTTTTTGTAGAATACCAAACGGCTGCATAGGCAAAGAAAATCTTCACCGTAAAAACTGATTTTGCGAAGAGCTAGGGGAAATATTACTAAATAGGATAAAATAGTACTAGATCAAAAGGAGATAACATAAAGCTGGGGATGAGGAAATCAAAACGGAATCAACACTCACGAGTGAATCAGGATGTCGCGGTTTGGGCCATTCGTGTCTTGTTGCGAGAACAATAATGAAGGACAATGGAGAATACGATGGAATTCTATGCATCGCGAGTGCCATGCTACGATTCTCTCACCATGAGACTGATGACTTTGTCTAGCTGAAAATGATCATTGATATAGGGGGCAGCGTTTCATGAACATACGCAAATGTTCTAGAGCCGTAATCATCAATGAACGGAATGAAATTCTTCTTCAGAGATTTGAATTTCGGGATGTGGTAGGAAACAAAGTGTTATGGGTGACTCCAGGGGGAGGGATTGAAGAAAACGAGACGCCGGGGGAAGCGTTAAAAAGGGAGTTATACGAAGAACTAGGCATTGTTGTCGACCTTCTCGGCGAGCCCCTATTCCAACTGGATGTATGGATCGAAGGGAAACAAGGTCCTTTTATTAGTCGTGAGATTTATTACAAAATTGTGATTCCATCGGACACTAGATTATCGTTCGAAAATATGACGAAAGAGGAAAAGGAGGCATGGCAACAGGTAAAATGGTGGAGTAAGGAAGAATTGCAGAACAGCAATGATTTTGCGCCGCGTGAACTATTGAACTACATATAAAACGATGGGGTTCTTCTCGTTGGGATGATGATGGACCTCATCCATAACCTGCAAACGGTGAAAGAACAGCGGCAGTGGCTCGAACAATATGTGCCGAAAGAACTGATCCAGTCGTTATGTCATCAGTCCGAGGCAGAGATGAGGGCTATAGATCAAGAATGGGTTCACCTGATCCAAAAAACAAAGCAGTTGCCAGGCATTCCTGTGGGTCATCCAGAGGTGAAAACATGAATCGAACAGTATATGATTGACGTTTGTTGGTCCCGATATGACGCAAACGCTTGGACAACTTGAACGTGTGGAGGAGATGGGGCGAGATGCCGAAGTGCTCAACTGGATGCCGTCTCCTTTCACAAAGAAAGAGGGACAATGGCTGCAGCAGGCCATGGAGCACTACATGATGAAAAAAGGTTAGTCGAATCAAAAAAATCGGCTCATCGCGGATTCGCGGAGCCGATTTCTTTATTCATGTGAAGCAATCGCTTGGTGTTTTCCAACAAATTGTCATAAAAGCCATGGATGTCATCAACTGTAACATATAGCTTTCGCACCGTTTTTTTTCGGCCGAACAGTTCTGTCACTTCCACCGGCTGCTTCAAGCGGATTTCTAGTTTTGGTTCTTCTTCAAAAAAACTAGGCAATGTCACTGAATAAGCATCAGTTTCTTTTTTTCGTTTTTGTTTCGCGGTCACTTCCCTTGTGATCTGCTCAATGTTGGTGTATTCCACTTCGACAAAACTGCGGATGCCCAATTGGATATGGAGTTTATCAGGCGCCAACACGACCGGGGATAGGGTAATCGCTCGATAATCGGCAATAAGAAGGAGCAGGAAGTACACATCAAAAAACGTGACCACCCAAGCAGCGATTTCACTCCATCTCATCACTAAAATATGAACAGCAATAATTTCAATCAGCATCGCATGCACGAGCATTAAAAAGAAACCAAAATATTCCGTTTTCTCATGATAGGAATAGGTGGGATATGGCAATGACAATTGGCGTGTTTTTTTGCGATATGTTAAGTAATACAAAGCAGCGGCCTCTGTTGTGAGGAGGCGCAGCAAAAAGACCGGACGCTTGAACACGGCTTCAATGGTATGCGCATAGGTGCTTAAAAAATAAAAATGGTTCGTTTTTTCAGCGCGAAAGGTGCGAATGAGTGCCCCGAGGTTTCGAACGATATACCAAGCGATCCATAATTCGATTAGAATGATCCCGCCTTCCATTACGAAAAAAACATATTTGATCACCTTGTATTGCTCGCGAAGCGGAGCGGGAATGATCCAATACAAGATACCGAGCCCAGATGCAGCCACGCTCACGCACACTTTCCATGAATACTTCACCCGCCCAATGGTCATTCGGTAAACAACGGTTAAATAGAGTGGAAAAACGGCGACAAGCAACAATAGGAATCACTTTTCTTGAAAAATACGATCCATTGCCAAGGAACACGCTCTGCCTCTTTGACCGCTTTGGCAACAAGATCTTTACATACGCAAAAGTACATACTTGTGATTTTGATGTTGAATGTAATTTGACGCCTGGGGATGACTTTTTCGTGGCAGATTTAAACACCTTGCAAGGCAATGTAAAAGTCGGGGCGATGATTTGTTATGATAGAGAGTTTCCGGAAAGCGCCAGGGTTTTGATGCTGAAAGGCGCTGAGATTATTTTGGTGCCAAACGCCTGCCCGATGGAGATCAACCGAATCTCACAGCTGCGAGCGCGGGCTTATGAAAATATGGTCGGTATTGCCACGGTCAATTATCCGATTGGTCATCCCAACTGCAATGGACATTCTACTGCATTTGATGGGATGGCATACAGACCTTCAGAAAAGGGTTCAAGAGATACACTGATTATTGAAGCGGGAGAGCGAGAAGGAATTTATATAGCTGATTTTCCGATTCAAGAAATGAGAGAATATCGAAGTCGGGAAATACATGGCAACGCATACCGCTGTCCGCAGAAATACAAGCTCCTAATTTCTGAACATGTCGAGGAGCCTTTTATCAGAGAGAATTCTCGTTATAAAGGAGAAAGGGGTTGATATGTTTTTCAGAAATCATAACAGCAAATGGCGCAACTGGTTAAGCCAAAAGACTGTCACGAACGTTTCCTCCTCCGCTGTGATTTTTTATATCGAAAGGAAGAAAGCACATGACCAAAAAAACCAAAAGTGCAGAACGGGTTAGTCAATTTGTAGCGGCATTTCAATGTCCACTCTGTAAAAGCGCGATGAGGGTTGAGGAGCTGAAAAGCCTCGTATGCGCTAAAAACCATACGTTTGATTTCTCAAAACAAGGATATGTCAACTTGATGACTCGTCCCGCTCATAGCCATTACAAGAAGGAATTGTTTGAAGCAAGACACAAAATCATTATGGAAAGCAACGTATACACTTCCATGCATGAAACGATTGCGAAAGTAATAAAGGAGTATATGGATGTTTCGCTTAACCCTTTTATGGTTATAGATTTAGGATGCGGAGAAGGTTCTCACTTACAAAGGATTTTGGACGAATGTATGATTCCGTCAATGACTGGCGTTGGCCTCGATATTTCAAAAGAAGGCATCGCTATGGCTGCTAAAAGATACGAAGACCAAATTTGGCTAGTCGGTGACTTGGCAAAATCGCCGCTGGCGGATCAATCGTTTCATGTGATTCTTAATATTTTATCTCCTTCCAATTATAAGGAATTCAAGAGGATTTTAGTTAAAGATGGACTCGTGATTAAAGTGATTCCTCGCCCGAATTATCTAAGAGAGCTACGAGAAGCACTCTTTGATGACAAGGAGAAAAAGGTCTATAAGAATGATGAAATCGTGTCGCTTTTTCAAAAACAGCTCCATTTACTGGATGTATTCCATTTATGTTATACAAAAGAACTTAATAATGCCGAACTTGAACATTTAGTCCAAATGACGCCGCTTGCTTGGTCTGCGGATCAAGCACACATTGATGCGTTTCTTCATCGGGATTTTGCGAAGATCACCGTGGATTTGGATATTTTAGTTGGAGTGAACAGGGGATGAAGCAGCATGTCTAAGATGGAGTGCGCGAACAAGCAATGTGTTGATCAATATCAGCACATTGCTTGTTCTTTTTTCGACAGAACTTACTGGTTACTATTTTTTGGTTGAGAAAACGGTTTGCGATCCCAATAATCCAGTTCATCACTGTATTCCCGAAAATAACGAATCCTCTATATGTCACTGAAGTTTTTTACAAGCTTTCCTAATTGGTTGCTCCGTCAGTCTGCCTGATTATCTATTTTCTTTCTCAAATAATATACATAAGAAATCGGAACGACTCCGCATAGAAAAACGATTCCGGCAATGAAAACACCATTCATTGCAGTAAATCCTTCAGTGAATGATGTAAGGATTCCTATTATAGTTGAAATCAATGTTAATACAACAAGTGATATTAGGAAGCTTTGTTTAGATGACCTTTTCCGACTTTCATATTCTACACTAATGTTCATTGATAAAAAAGCCGATACAACGGTTGTCAGGATAAACACAAACCATAACGGATTTTTCCTCATTCCATCTAGTCCTTTTGTGATGAAGTCATAGCCCAAGATTCCGATGATGCCAATCGTCTGTAACATGTAGGCGATTCGTAAATTTTGCAGATTTTTTAATAGTAATCGTTCGTCTTTTATTTTTTGCAATTTCACCACTCTCCCTTTTTTACCCAAAAAATTTCATCTAACGTTTTATTAAGCGCATAACAAATTTCGAGGCACAATTTTAAAGTAGGATTGTATTTTCCTTTTTCGATTAAACTGATCGTTTGTCGAGTTACCCCGACTTTTTCTGCCAGTTGTTGTTGGGTCAGGTTTGCTTGGATACGGGCAACTTTAAGATTGTTTCTCACAATTCCAACGACCCCTCCCTGAATGTAATTTATATATTACATTTTAAACAATATATATTACATAATTCAATATATATATTCACGAGTGTTGATTATCCAAAATTATACATACGCCTTCCATAAATTTGGGCATACTCAAACAAAGCAGCGGCCATCCCGGATTTCCAATCGAGAGGAAGTTGCCCAGAGAAAAAACGGCGAACGAACGAAATGAAGGAAAGAGAGACGTTCGTCTGTTTTTTGGTTTGATCATACAGCCATCGCAGCAACACATACGCGATGAACGCCGCAAACAGTTGGTTGTATACCGCATTTTCCGTCGTGCCAAACAAGGTCGGGACATTCAGATATTGCTTCACCCAACGGAAAAAAGACCTCAACAGTCCAACGTTGTTGGTACATGTCGGCAATGGTTTCCGCAGACGCATGGAAGAGGTTCGTCACGACCCGAATGTCGCGGCCATTCGCATCTCGAAAGATCACCACCCGGTGACGCTTGGTGGAGCGGCATTGTTTCGTCCCCAACTGGCACGTGAAGTCGGCTTGAACCGATGAGGATGTGCTGGAAAGGCGTTTCAAGCTTTTTTCTGATGAAGTTCGATGTTGTCCTTCATCCGAATGACAAAGAGCTGATGCTGCTCCACAAATCGATCGAGGCGTTCGATTTTGAAATACGCCCGGTCTTCCACCAGCACTTGTTGAGCGTTCGTCAACTGTTCTCCCACCGGGCCATCATGACGCAGTCCGATGGTTTCCACCACGTCTGCCGGCAACGAGGATTCCGGCGAATACGCGACGTGCAGCTTCACTCCGGCGCGTTCGCCGTGATACGGCGCCCATGGCAGGCGGTTTTTCCCGACCGTGACGGTCGTCGAATCCACCACCCGAAGCGGTTTGGGAAACCGAAGCGAACGGCGGGTTTGGCGGTTGCACTTGGAAATGATCAACGCCAACAAGCGTTTCATGATGTCATAGGGAACTTCTTTCGCTTTCTTGGATACAGTTGAATAATGGAATCGCGGCAATCCATACAGAGGCCCCACATCGGCTCCGTGGCGAAAGCTTTTCCATTGATGCATGGCGGCCAGCAGGAAGAAGTGAATCAACTCGCGCAACGGAAAGGTTCGAGACGAATCACGATACCCAACCGCTTCGGCAATCCGTTGAATCTCTTCATCCGAAACAAGTTTTTGCATCAAATTCGGGAGTGTGGTATGCTTGTTCATAGAGAGCACCTCCTGGGTTTGTTTGTGTCGCTACTCACATTCTACAGGAAAGGTGCTCTTTTTTCTATACCCTTTGGATTTTATTGGATAATCAACACGCCTGTAAAGACAACTTAGTACAAGTGTTTATTGCAAAATAAAAATACAGAGTTCTGCAACGAAAAGTGCAGAGCTGAAGGCAAAGAAAAAAAGGCTTGCCAGCCTCTAACATTTCCTCTACTGTGGAAGTTGTGAACACATAACCAAACAGTGGAGGAGCGAAAGGATGCTGGCAATGCCCGAAATTAATCGTATCAGAAAACTGCGTGAAAAGAAAGGGTTATCGATTGCGGAAATTTCCCGTGAAACGGGATATAACTGGAGAACGGTCAAGAAATACGCAGATGAAGACATTTCTGTCCAACCAACCATCAAACGCAAAAAGGGGATGATGGAGGAAGAAGGGTACGGGCAAATCATTGATGACTGGTTGGAGGAGGATGCCAAGCTGCCGAGAAAACAACGGCGAACGAACAAGACGATGTTTGAAGCGCTTTGTCGTGACCATGGATTTCAAGGCTCGTATCGCACCGTTTGCGCGTACGTGCAAAAACGAAGACCGCAGCTCAAGCTCGAGAAAGAACAGCGCTATGAACGACTGGAGCACCCGCCAGGCGAGGCGCAGGTGGATTTCGGGAAGATGACGGTGGTGACGAAGGAGGGGAAGGAAGAAGAGCGATCGGTTTTGATCATGAGCTTTCCCTATAGCAACGCTGCGTTTGCTTATCCGCTGCCGGCGGAAAACAGTGAATGCTTCCTCCACGGGTTGACGCAGCTGTTTCGTCAGGCTGGGGGAGTGCCAAAGGCATTGCGCATTGACAATTTGTCCGCGGCCATTGTGTCGATTCGAAAAGGGGGAGAACGCCGATTCACCGAGGCTTTTGAGAAATTCCAACTCTACTATCGGTTTGATGTACAAGTGTGCAATCCATACAGCGGACATGAGAAAGGAAATGCGGAGCGAAAAGTCTATTACACTCGCAACCTTTGTTTCATCCCCGCTCCATTGATGGAGTCGGATCCGGAGCTGGTGGAGTGGCTGCATCGCAAGATGGTCGAGGACCGAAACCGTCCTCATTATGAAAAGGGGCGGTGGATCGAGGAACTATGGCAGGAAGAGCAACCAGAGCTGTTGGCGTTGCCGGAACAAGATCTTCCGATCTTCTCCCTCGATCACGCTTACGTGAATAAATACGGAGAAGTAATGGTGGATGGGAAGGCGTTCGTCGTCCATGGCCTGTCCGTCCCCAACCGGGTGTTGGTGAAGAAAGAATGGAATCGTTTCGTTGTGTTCTCTTCCGATGGAGACGTCCATCTTGAAGCGCCAAGGCCGTATACGAACGTGAAACGCGAAATCCCTTGGAAAGAGATTTTCGCTGAGTGGGAGACCAAACCCCGGGTTGTCGGACATTCCCGCTACCGGACGTACTTGCCGGAGGCGATCCGAATGTATCTGGCTGGCCCCCCGCCCCAGGTGGTGGCCCGTTTAAAAGGACTGCGAGCGCTGTTGGATCGGCACACGCTTTACGAAATCGCCCAGTGGCTCGAGGAGAGTCAGCGATGGGACTTGACTCCTCATGAAATCGGCGTGTTGATGGAAGCGAAGCACTCCTATTACCCGGACAAGTGGGAAGAATCATACACCCCTTCCGTTCTAATCGACTATGAAACGGATTTAACGGTGTATGATCAACGTCTTCATCCCGCTCGGGAAGGGAGTGTCCAGAAATGAGAGCAGAGGTGAAAGAGATTTGTAAAGCGCTGCATTTGGCCTATATCGCAGATCGATTCGAGGAGGTGAGATTCGAAACGAAAGAACAGTTTTTGCGGGATGTATTGGCGCTGGAACTGTCGTGCCGCCAAGAAGCGAAACAGGCTCGGCTGATCAAGAAAGCCAAGTTTCGGGAGTTGAAATGGCTGAAGGATTACGAATGGTCGGGTCATATCCATTGGCCAGCCACGACATCGAGGGAGGAACTGTGTGACCTTCGCTTTTTGGAGCGAAAGCAAAACGTTCTGCTTTTAGGTTCACCTGGAACGGGGAAAACCCATATCGCCACAGCACTTGGCATTCAGGCGTGCCAACAAGGCCATGAGGTTCGGTTTTTCCGCGTCGCGGATCTTGTCGCCCAGCTGGAAGAGGCGTTGAAAAACGGCACGCTCGGACGGCTGAAACGAAGCCTCGACCCATGCGAACTGTTGATTTTGGATGAACTCGGCTATGTGCCGTTTCAAAAGCAAGGATCGGAACTGTTGTTTCATATTATCGCCGACTGTTACGAGCGAAAAAGCGTCATGGTGACATCGAATCTAGAATTTGGACAGTGGAATCGGGTGTTTGGGGACAACCGTTTGACGGCAGCGTTAGTGGATCGCTTGGTTCACCATGCCCACATCTTGGCCTTCACGGGAGAGAGCTATCGACTGCGGAACGCTCTCTCCGCGATCCAGCCGTCCTCTGCCCCCGGTCTGGAACCTTAAGTCTTGAGCTGGCAAGCCTATGTATTTTTTCTTGCACTTCTCTGCATTTTTTGCTTGCAAAAAACATACAAGGGGGATGATGGATGAACTCACTTTGGCTTTTAGGGTTTTCTGCTTCTGCTATTGGAATGTTATCTGGCGGAGTGATTGCTTGGTTGTTTAAAGGCTGGCAAAAAGGAACGCCAACCATTTTTTCAGTATGTAGTGGTATGATATTTGGACTGGTCGCGATGGAAATTTTGCCTGAAAGCATAGAAATTGGAGGTTGGTTTATTGCTATTGTCGGATTGATTTTTGGTTATTTTATTTATAAGCATCTAGAAAAGGTTTCCCATCATGTGATCATTATTACCAATGACGCTAAAAAAGACTTATTTGTACATTCTGGTCTATTTTTAACATTCAGTATTGCCCTACACAATTTTCCAACAGGCATCGCACTTGGAGCCAATACTCACGATTCATTGACTAAACCAATGATGACTGCGATCATGCTTCACAATATTCCAGAAGGGATTGCTGTTTTTACTCCCTTGCTGATGGCTGGGTTTGGAATTATCAGCATCATACTTGGGGCAACCATAGCCTCCGCCCCCATAGGAGTTGGAGCCTTCATCGGAAGTAATTATGGGATGGGTGTCCCTTGGCTAGTAGCAATGATTATCGCATTGGCGATGGGGGTAATGCTTTCCGTGACGGGAAAAGAAATTTTTGGAACAGCTTTACGCACATCTACCAAAATATACTGCGTTATCATGGCTGTAATCGGTTTTGTATTGGTTTCATTTTACTTGTTTTTTCTATAAAAGACTTTACTAAAAAGGTGCATGTTAAGTTAACGGGTTCGGTTCAGAAGTACAAAATCAAGAAAAACAGTACAAATAACAGCGTAATTAGCACAAAATTCGAACCAAATTTAACAAAGTAAAAAGCACATTAAAACGCTTGGGTTTATTCCAAGCGTTTTAAACTAAAATTATATTGACTTGTTCAATTAAGACTGTTACTAAAAGGTTACTACCGTACTTCAATTACAAAGGCATAACTTGAATCTCCCTTTTCCCATCTCGCTGAAACATCATACACATATACACCTTTTTCTTTTGGTAATAGTATCACATTATCATTTATTGGAACATTTTCTGTTTTTTCATTTGTAAGCCATCTATTTACTACTAATGTATTTTCTTTAGGCTCATCTTTGAATTCTATTTTCAATTGGGAATCTGGTGGTACAATCACAGGTTTTAGTTCTTGATTTTTAATGAGTTCTGGCGGAGAACTTGTATCGGCACAAACAGAATTAAGTAATCCATTCCAACAATACGAACCTTGTGCCACTTCTACCTTTTTTTCTCCAACAGTTATGATTGGTAAAGGTGGTTTAGCACTAAATAGTCCAGTAACAAAATCCCCCCCAATGCCTAACGCAATTAATACTAATAATGTAATTAAAAACTTTTTCATACACTTCCCCCTCGTGGGTTAATTTTCCCTTTGATAACTTTCTGAGTAATCTATATATTCAGTTTAACTCACATTTCGCACCCTAACAAGGTAGAAACAAAGGATTTTTTATTTAGTTTTTCGGAATAACTTTTTGACCAACACAACAAGCGATGGCAATCCTTTTTTTACCATCGCTAGTCGTTCCGTATAACCTTTACAAGTAAATGCTCTCATCCATCCCTAATCCTTGCAGAATCCTTCGCTGATCAGGGGTGAGCGGTTTCCCCAGCCTGCGTTGGATTTGCCCATCCGGCAGTTCCAACAGGACGACTCTGACATACCAAAACAATTGAAAAATCGCTTGTCCGGTTGGCCGGGTCAATTTCCGGCCTCCTGCGCCCTTTAACGGGCGTTCAGGTGTGATGAACTGACGCACTCGGCGCTGGAAGACGCGGTAAATGGCCAAGGCCAGCAAAAACAAATAGCCCAATACCGCCACTCGTTCGGGTTTTTTGACGTAAATTTCGTCCGTAAAGAACGGATCTTTTAGGAAGGAGAAGTTCATTTCCACCGAGATCTGCCCTTTATACAGCTTCAAGATCTCTTGGGCATCCATGGGTTGGCCCTTCCATTCCTTCGGAACGGTCGTGACGAGAACAAACCGGGACGCTTTCCGTCTCGCCTGCTCCCACGCGTCTTGGTTGAATTCCACGCTCAGCCGAAGGGTGTACAGCGTCTCCATTTCCGGTTCCGCCCCTTTTTTCGGCCGTCCACGCCGTTTTTTCGGACGCACGATCTCTTCGACGACGGCCTCCACTCGATGGAACCGGGGACGAAGGGATGCCTTCAAGGAGGCCAAGGCTTGTTCGGCGTCTTCCCGGCAAGAGAAAGGATGACGCTCCCAACGGGCTTGTTCCTCGCGAAGAAGCTCCGCTTCTTTGGTTCGTTCTGTTTCGAGCGTCTTTCCTTTTCGCTGGTCGAGCGCACTCGATTCGACGACGATCAGTCGTACGGGCTGGCCTTCATATGTCGAGGCCGTTTCCCATACCCGGTACGTGGCGCCGTTTTTCTCGGCCAGCGCAAAGGGGGCGCTCCACGCCGAATCGGGTTGGGCATCCGCCTCCGAAAGCGCCGTTTTGACAATCCGGAGCGACGACGGCCCTCTCGTGATCAAAAAGGCGTTGGCGGCTTTCGTTTGCGCCAGCGTGTCCTTCGTCATCGCAGCGGAATCTGCCACGTAAATCCATTCGTCTTCGATCTTCGCTTCCCTCAGCTGCTCATGGACACGGGAGAGCACCTCGGGATTCCACGTTTTGTCCGGCGCGTTGCCGTCGTGCACGTCGCCGTAAAACGGGATGCCGTCCTCGTTGCCGATCAGGCCGAATCCGATCTGCTTTTGCCAGCGATGATGGCGGTTATAGCCATAGGTGATGTGCAACCCATCCGACGAATCGGATTCATACGCACCGTAAACCGTCTTGTCCGTCGTATCCGCGTGAAAGACACGGAGAGGGAGGCCTTCTTTCTTGTAGATTTGCACCAGGCAAGACGAAAGGACTTGATGGATATTGGCCTCATACAGCCGGTCCAAATGGCGAGCAATGGCATCGTCGTTGAACCAAGACGGATCCAATCCTGGCCGGATCAGCTTGGGCAAGTCGATGTCATGCGCCCACCGTTCCAAATGAACGAGGGCTTGCCGGCCGCTCAAGATATCCAAGAGAAGCAGCCCGACCACATCACTGGCTCGGGTTTGGCATTGAGGATCCACCGGAACCAGCCGGTCAATCAGCTGAGGGAGGCCAAGATCTTTGAAAATGGTACTTATTATATTCAAATAGGAACTTTCATAAATCGCCCGAATTCGAACGTCCATGATGGAAAAACTCCTTTGCATTCCTTGTGTGTCAAGGACCTATTCGACACCGGGATGAAAAAATCCTCCCGATTTTGGTCGAGAGGGTGCGAAATGTGAGGTTTAACATAAAATACCAAAATCATTAAAAAGGATTTAGTCAAAAAATATTGATATTTCAGCGAAAAATAAAAAAACAAATCGTATACTGATTTGGTCTTATAAAATATCAAATCCCTTAAGGTTATTGCATATAGATTATTTCTTTTAAATCAAATTGTTTTTTTGCAATGCCTAATCGTTGAGCAGGTGTTCCTACTGTCTCCTTTGTTTTGTATGCTAAACAAAAATTGTAGTAAGTCCGAAGTATGGTAAGAGCCATTTGAGCATACTTTGAGTTAAAGTTTGAATAGATATAGCTTTTTCCGTCACCACGAGTTGTTATCAATGGTCTTTCTAAAATAGATAGCCGTCTTCGAATGTGCTGGATAAAGGTATTCGTGGTGTTGTCATTCACGATTAGCAATGTCCTTTGGTTCGAATGATGAAAGATTGGTTGTACAATCAATTCATCGAAATCCTCTGTCAATTGTCGCAAGTGGATGTTCAAGCGAATTATCAGCGTATTCATAATGACTGCTGCCACCTGAAATGACTTTCTTATGAAATTGGTGTGTATGAAATAATTCTTCCAGTTTCAGAAAATCCAATTTCTGCAAAGAACTTGTAATCATAACCAAAGTTAATTCCCCAGTTGATTAAATCCACTCCTGCTTGAATAAATTCCTCACGAGCTTGTTTCCGAGATTTTGTTTTATCCGTTTGACAAAGAAAATGGTGGGCATTAGATAAGCGAATTTCTTTGGCAAATACACGATAAAGGGAAGTCATCAATGAATTTATGTCCAATTAGCATCAATTTTAACACATATTTGGAATACTGTCTGTTGGTCAGCAGTCACTTGCTAATTATAATGCGATTAATGGTGATAAATTCAATAAAACATTGATATATCAACAAATAAAAGGAGTCCAATTCATATGCGAATTGAACTCCTTTTTGTATTACTTTTTTCAAGTTTATACTCAACAACCGAACCCGTTATGTTAAATTGTGCCTTTTTGTATGTTATCCCAAAGAATAATCTAGCGGATGTGTAGAGAAAATAATCCAAAAATGGTTCTTTCGGGAGTTTTTTATCAAAAACGATGTTATTTCATCAGAACTCAAGACATCACTAAAAGTATGAAAGCGGATGTGACACAATTAAAATGTGAAGATGATATGGTATACAGAACGTAACAAGAAGGATGCTAAAAATGAAATCGAAAACGAACAATAAAAAGTGGTCATTTTGAATCGATCGATAAACTGCATTCATACGGAGGTTTCTAATGAACAGGGATAAAGACAAGAAAGAAACTAAGAAAAAAGAGGAACAAACACAACAAACAAGTAATGAGGATAACGTCATACGGGAACTTGAAGAAGAATTTAATGCTGATATTCGGAAAGGACAGTTTGCTGTAAATTATCATTTTATTTCAGCACAAAACACCCATTTTTTTGCACATTCTTTCAGAAAGCCCTCTCCCCTTTTCTGAAGGAATGTGCTAATTTTTCTGTGAAAATAATGAATCCATGAGCGGTTATTTTCATGCTTGGGTGGCGAGTAAAAGCTTACTCATGGATGTTTTTTGTGAATTGTTTCGGACGAAGATTTCCTTTCGTTTCAGGGGGGGAGGAAGTGTGATCCAGTTTCACGACTTTGGCATTGACATTCAAACGTATACGGATCGTGGGAAAGGGAACGATTTTCCTGACGTGAACCAATGCCCCCACTGTCCATCCCGCCGCCCCTTGCATCGTCATGGATACTACCAACGCTATGCGTTGACGACAGAGGGGGAGTATCACCTTTGGATCGCACGATATCGCTGTCAAGAATGCCGTAAAACCGTGAGTGTGCTGCCTTCTTTTCTCCTCCCGTATGTTCAATATACACGATCGGTTATTTGGCAAGCGGTCAAAACGTGGCTCGAAACGCCAAGGCGAGGAGCGAAGACCAAACAGGTTGGTTTTCCCACCAAGGAGGTCATCTTATTTTATGTCCGACGATTTTGACGGAATCTCTCCCGCTTGCATCACGCGGCGGCGAGAAGGTGGGGGATCATCGGCCCTGTGGGGAACGCAAGAACAGAACGGGCGGTTTGGTGGATGCAGACCTTGGAGGGACGGGGGGTGGGCTCGATCATCCAAGACCTATGGACAAACGAGAGGTGGCATCTGTTTGCGGATCAAATTGCTTCCTGATTTTCTACTTAACACCAAAAATGGAGATGGTTGATGTTCCCACAAACCCTTCCTCTCGACGAATCTCGAGCCGTTTCGTAAGATAGGAGGCAGAGGGGACTGGAACGGTCCAACATCACAGGGAGACAGGGAGGAGATCCGGATGGATGAATCGATGAGACACGACATCGCGCTGTTTCGGTACGGGCTGATCGCTCCGTTGGTGAATGGCCAGGTGGAGCCCAAGGCGTATTTGAATGAGGTGGGCGGGCGAGTGCATTCGATTCCTCATCAAGGGGACAAACCCATTGCGGCGAAGACGATTCTGGATTGGTGCGCCCGATACAAAAAAGGGGGCTTCGACGCCTTGAAGCCGAAGCGCCGTTCGGACCGCGGCCGCTCCAGACGTCTGTCCCCCGATGATGAGGATCATATTCTAGCATTGAGGAAGGAACATCCCACCATGCCCGTGACCCTATTCTACGAACAACTCACCAAGCAGGGGGACATTCCCACCACCCTCTCATACTTTACTATATACCGATTGTTGAAAAAACACAACCTGGTGGGAAAAGAAATCTTGCCGATGCCGGAGCGAAAGCGTTTTGCGTATGACCAGATCAATGAGCTATGGCAAGGGGACTTATCCCATGGACCCACGATTCGCGTCCATGGGAAAGCCCAGAAAACGTTTTTGATCGCGTATATCGATGACTGCTCGCGGTTAGTGCCATATGCCCAATTTTTCCCTTCGGAGAAATTTGACGGGCTGCGGATCGTCACGAAGGAAGCGGTGCTTCGTTGCGGGAAGCCGAAACGCATTTACTCGGACAACGGGAAAATTTATCGGTCCAAGGTGCTGCAGTATGCGTGCGCCGAGATGGGAATTACGCTCATCCACACCCAGCCGTATGATCCGCAAAGCAAAGGGAAAATCGAACGGTTCTTCCGCACCGTACAGACGCGGTTTTATCCGCTGCTGGAGTTGGATCCCCCGAAGTCGCTCGAAGAGCTGAACGAGCGTTTTTGGAGGTGGCTTGAAGAAGAGTATCATCGAAAACCGCACGCCTCGCTGGACGGAAAAACGCCGCATGAGGTGTTTCAATCGCAAGTGCATCTCGTGTCGTTCATCGAAGATGGCGATTGGCTGGATGCGATTTTTCTGAAGCGGGAGCACCGCAAGGTCAAAGCCGATGGAACGATCACCTTGAACAAGCAGCTGTATGAAGTGCCGCCCCGGTTCATTGGGCAATCGATTGAACTCCGCTATGACGAACGGGGCGTCTATGTGTACGAAGATGGAAGGAAGGTGGCGGAGGCCGTTCGGGTTCGTTTGGAGGACAACGCCTATGTAAAACGCCATCGGTCCCCGTTTGCGGCGATTCCGGCGAAGGAGGGAGAACACGGTGTATAAATCGTTTTACTCCCTTTCGCGGGAGCCGTTTGCGAAAGAAACAGACCCGTCCGAGGCGTATCAAGGGGCGCCGTTTCAGGAAGCGTTGCGGGCGCTGGAGTACGTGAAACGAACCCGGGGGATCGGGCTGTTGATCGGAGAGCCGGGGGCGGGCAAGACGTTCGCCCTTCGGGCGCTGAAAGAATCATTGAATCCATCATTGTATCATGTCGTCTACTTTCCGTTATCCACCGGAGGCGTGATGGATTTTTACCGTGGACTGGCCTTGGGATTAGGAGAGGAACCGAAGTACCGCAAGGTAGATCTCTTCCGCCAAATCCAGCAGGCGATCGAGCGATTGTATCATGAACGGCGGATCACGCCGGTGTTCATTTTGGACGAGATGCATTTAGCAAAGGATGCATTTTTACAGGACATCGCCATCCTGTTCAACTTTGAGATGGATTCGACCAACCCATTTGTCTTGATTTTGGCCGGGCTGCCCCATTTACAGGGGAAGCTGCGGCTCAATCAGCACCACCCTCTCGACCAACGGATCATCATGCGATACCGGATGGGGCCGCTGGAGAGGGAAGAGGTGGCGGGCTACATCGAGCATCGGATGAAACAGGCCGGGGCGAAGCATCCGATCTTCACTCCATCGGCGTTAGAGGCGATTGCCCTGCAGTCGCGGGGATGGCCTCGGGTGATCAACACGTTGGCCACGACGTGCCTGTTATACGGGTATCAGCTGAAAAAGGACGCCATTGACGAAGAAGTGGTGCGCATGGCCGCAGAGGAAATGGGGTATTAGCACGAAAGGGGCCGAATCGGCCTCTTTTGTGCTTTCTCTTTTCCATCGGTCCATCAGGCGCGCTGGAAATCTTCATCTGAAAGAGCGTGCAAACGTTCCGAAAGAATGTGCAAAATCCGGAACAATCCGCAAAAATTTTGCACATTATTTCCGAATCCGCCTGAAATAATTTGAAAAAGGGATTCTGAAATAATGTGCTAATTTACACCATGATGAACGAAAGAGGCACATCGTCACCAATCAATCTTGCCATTGGACGAAGACCCGCGACTTTAAAACGTCCTTCAAATGGAAATCCGGCATAAGTCGACAAAATACCCGTCAATGACTTTCAATTGATCTATCTCGGTTGGTTTTCCCCTTTCCAGAATAAAGTGATTTGGGTTAGAACTTCGGCAACGCCTCCATGGCATCAGCAAGATCACTATAGCTATCCTTTAAATATCGAGACGTTGTAGCGATATTGCTATGACCAGCAAGCCTCCGCACTTTCTCGATATCGTTGTTCGTCGCCTTTAACACCCACTTACAAAACGTATGCCGGAACATATGGGGCGTAAGTTTTTTATTTGGCAGGCTGTAGCTTTCGATCATTCGCTGAATGCCTCGGACCGAAAACTTCGGCGAGCGTTGGCTGTAAAAGACGTATGGCGATTGAGCGACATGCGGTTTCTTTTTCGCCATTTCCGCACGAAACTTAAGCCAATCCTCGAGTTCTGCCAGCAAGATATTCGAAATCGGCACGGTCCGGACCTTCATCCCTTTTCCCACGATCCGAATTCGTTTCATCTCTAAATCCAAGTCTGTTAATTTTAAATTTGATAACTCTTCCACCCGCAATCCTGCATAGGTAAGCAAGTACACTACCGCGCGATCTCGGCGATACTTTTCCTCTGGATCGACCCCTCTGCTGTGGACCGGTTTTTTCCGCATCCGATGCAATAAGTCCTCAAATTCTTCTTCTGTGAGCCACATAATTTTTTCGTTCTCTTCATCGGCTGATTTTAAATCCTGGATGTCTTTCATTGGGTTCTGTTCGATCTTATGATGTTCGACCGCCCACGCATAAAAGCTTCGCAGCGAATTGAGCCGGCGATTGATCGTGGAGATGGCCAATGGTTTTCCTTCGGCCGGGCTCAACATTTGCTGGATCCATTTGCGGATATCAGCCGACGTGACGTAATCGCCCGGACGGATATGTAAATCATTGAAAAAGATATTTAAGTCATTGGTGTAGGAGATGATGGTGTTTGGGGAAGCTCCTTTTTCCTGAAGATAGGTAACATACTCATTTAACATCTTTTTCACCCTTTTACTTATACGACGAGTTTAAATCGATTCAAAGAGCAAATAATCGCTTTTAAAAATAACATTATATGACGAGTATACCATAAAAAAGAATAGATTGTTAGTCATATAATGTATATTATATGACTACTTAAAAATATAAATTTCATCATTTCATTAGCCATACATAAAAGACAGCCATAAAAGATATTTCAATCACTTTTATGGCTGTCCGGATTCTCTTTAATTCATTTATTATTAAGTTTCAGCTAGTTATGGATTTTGCTGATTCATTTATTCAAACAATTACTCCGGAATGTAAGCTAACTCCCCAACTTTAGGTATATTAATAACGTGTGTATCGGTATAGGCAAGAATGCCCTCTTTGCCATATTCACGACCAATTCCCGATTGTTTAACTCCCCCAAACGGGAAACGCACATCTAACCCCTGTACGGCTGCCGTGTTAATCATAGTTGTTCCGGCTTGAATTTGTTTAGCAACTTCTAAAGCATGTTGCTCTTCTCCCCAAACAGAACTGGTCAGTCCATAAATACTGTCATTCGCCAGCTTAATGGCATGGTTATCATCATCAAAAGGCAGGATAGGCACGGTCGGACCGAACTGTTCTTCCACAACAATCGGGTCATCATAATTGGCCCCTAAAACTACTGTCGGTTGTAAGAAGTATCCAGTTTCAAAGATGTCCTCATCCAACACTTTACCTAATTTAATGACCTTTGCTCCCTTACTTGCTGCATCGTCAATTAAACTTTGTACATATTCCATTTGTTTTCTGTTGTTTACAGGACCAATCGTGACATCTTTATTAAATGGATCGCCAACTCTAATCCATTTGTTTGCTACTTCAATATATTTTTCTACAAATTGGTCATAAATCGAGCGATCCACATATACCCGTTTAGCGATCATGCATATTTGACCAGACGTTAAGAAATTAGAAATTACGAGGCGACGCATGGCTCTTTCATCATTCACATCAAAATCCTTTAAGATAATAGCCGCATCATTTCCTCCTAATTCTAATGTCAAGTCTTTTATAGTATCTGCTGCAGATTTCATAATATGTGTAGCTGTTCGAGTTCCTCCAGTGAAGGCAATTTTTGCAACTTTTGGATTCGTTGTTAATTCAACACCGATGTCACTGTCGCCATTAACAAGGTTTAACACTCCTTTAGGAAACTCATCGGCGATCATTTCAACAACCTTACTTACAGCTAACGGTGCAAATGGACTTGGTTTCAAAACCATTGTATTACCTGCCAAAAGCGCAGGCGCTATTTTGATCGTGGAGAGTGACAACGGATAATTCCATGGTGTTATCGCTGAAATAACTCCCTTTGGATCTCTTGTAATAATAGTTTTTCCATTATTATGTTCGATAACCTCATCTCTTAGAACTTCTTTGGCATTGTCACAAGCATATTCCATCCACATTAATGAAACAGCGATTTCTCCCTCTGCATCATATAAGGGTTTCCCATGTTCTCTAGAGAGCAATTTTACGATTTCCGGCGTCGCGTCCTTAATCTTTTGAATGGCTTTTCTCATCCGTTCAATACGTTCATCTATGGAAGTTTTAGCCCAACCAGAAAAAGCATTATAAGCGGAATCAATGGCTCTGGCTGCTTCCTCACGTGTGTTAATTGGATAATAACCGACAATCTCATCCGGATGAGCCGGATTTTCTCGCGGTGCCATTTTTTCTGATTCAATTTTTTCGCCGTCAATAATTGCATTGACAACAATTGGTTCTTGTGGCATAAAAAAGACCCCCTTAGAATATATGAGACTTTTTTGCGCATTGGGTTACAAATATATATTTCAATTTGATCAATGCCAATACTATCACGATAAATTTTTATAGTCAAATAATTAGACTTATTATCATCAGGAAAATATTACTTTGTGTTGAAGTCGATAATAAAATCCCTAGAACGTGATACAAAACGCATAACGAATGCATAAATGCACATAAAAAATCCACCATCTTGGAAATTATATATAATTACCACAAAAAACTTCCAAGGGGTGGACACGATCATGATTTCCAATTTAAACAACGAACATGCATGGTCTTACGAAATGAATCCAATTTTAGAAGCATTATTTCGGTATATTGACTCGCTATGACAGCGAAACGGTTCGCCAAACAGTAGAGCAGTCAGGAATTCTATTGAGTCCCCCCCTATCAACCGCCGCAATAGCCAGGAACGAAAAGACGCCTATAGCCGTGTTCTCCCTGTCTTTTTGAAAACAAGGTTTGGCCAATGGCTGTTTGGGCTTCGCCGCGAGATAGAACGGGTATTGTAAATTATCACTTTATTTCGGAACAAAAGAGCCATTTTTTTGCACATTCCTTCAGAAAGCCCTCTCCCCTTTTCTGAAAGAATGTGCTAAATTTTTTGTGAATTATTTCGGAAGAGAAAATCCATCGGTTCAGAGGAGGGGGAGGAGGACGTGATTCAATTTCATGACTTTGGCATTGACGTCCAAACGTATGCAGAGCGTGGAAAAGAAAACGACTTCCCTCTTCTGAAAAAGTGTCCGCATTGCCGGGCCAAGCGCCCGTTGCACCGCCACGGTTACTATGAGCGAAACGCATTGACCCCACATGGTGATGATCGCATTTGGATTGTCCGGTATCGCTGTCGGGAATGCTTGAAGACGGTGAGTGTGCTGCCTTCCTTTCTCCTCCCGTATTTTCAGTATACGTTGTCCGCCATATGGCAAGTCGTGAAAGAGCAGTTGGGATTGACCGAGGGGACGAACCGGGCTCCGTTTCTCCCGACAAAGGACGGCATCATCTTTTATGTCCGACGGTTCTGCCGAAACCTATCAAGCCTTCACAGCTTTTTTGCGAGGCGGTGGAGGATCATAGGCCCTATCGTGAAAAAAGAAAAGGAACGGGCTTCCTGGTGGATCCGGACGTTGGAGAAACACGGTCTCTATTCGGTCATCAGAGACATGTGGGAGGACGGATTCCGACACCCTTTTGCGAATCAAATGGGATCCTGATTTTACATACATATCCTAAATTGGAAATAGTTGAGGTTCCCACAAACCTTTCCTATCGACGGAGAAAAAGCGATCCGGTACGATAAGGGCAGACGGACCGGAACGGTCCTGATTCCAAGTGAGACAAGGAGGAGATTCGAATGGATGAGTCGATGAGACACGACATTGCCCTGTTTCGGTACGGGCTAATCGCTCCGTTGGTGAATGGGCAGGTGGAACCGAAGACGTATCTGAAAGAGGTGAGCGAGCGAGTGCACCATGTTCCCCACCAGGGCGACAAACGAATCGCAGCCAAGACGATCCTCGATTGGTGCACCCGATACAAAAAAGGGGGCTTTGACGCCTTAAAGCCGAAGCGCCGTTCGGACCGCGGCCACTCAAGGCGTCTGTCGCCCGATGATGAGGATCATATTTTAGCCCTAAGAAAAGAACATCCCACCATGCCCGTGACGGTGTTCTACGAACACCTGATCGAGCAGGGGGAAATCCCAGAAAATCATACCTCTTACTTTACTATATACCGATTGTTGAAAAAACACAACCTTGTCGGGAAAGAAATCTTGCCCATGCCGGAGCGAAAGCGCTTTGCGTATGACCAGATCAATGAGCTTTGGCAAGGGGACTTATCCCATGGACCAACGATTCGAGTCAATGGGAAAGCCCAGAAAACGTTTTTGATCGCCTATATCGATGACTGCTCGCGGTTTGTGCCGTACGTATAGTTTCCCTTCGGAGAAGTTTGACGGGCTGCGGATCGTCACGAAGGAAGCGGTGCTTCGTTGCGGGAAGCCGAAGCGCATTTACTCGGACAACGGGAAAATTTATCGATCCGAGGTGCTGCAGTATGCGTGCGCCGAGATGGGAATTACGCTCATCCACACCCAGCCGTATGATCCGCAAAGCAAAGGGAAAATCGAACGGTTCTTCCGCACCGTACAGACGCGGTTTTATCCGCTGCTGGAGTTGGATCCCCCGAAGTCGCTCGAAGAGCTGAACGAGCGCTTTTGGAGGTGGCTTGAAGAGGAGTATCATCGAAAACCGCACGCCTCGCTGGACGGAAAAACGCCGCATGAGGTGTTTCAATCGCAAGTGCATCTCGTGTCGTTCATCGAAGATAGCGATTGGCTGGATGCGATTTTTCTGAAGCGGGAGTACCGCAAGGTCAAAGCCGATGGAACGATCACCTTGAACAAGCAGCTGTATGAAGTGCCGCCCCGGTTCATTGGGCAATCGATTGAACTCCGCTATGACGAACGGGGCGTCTATGTGTACGAAGATGGAAGGAAGGTGGCGGAGGCCGTTCGGGTTCGTTTGGAGGACAACGCCTATGTAAAACGCCATCGGTCCCCGTTTGCGGCGATTCCGGCGAAGGAGGGAGAACACGGTGTATAAATCGTTTTACTCCCTTTCGCGGGAGCCGTTTGCGAAAGAAACAGACCCGTCCGAGGCGTATCAAGGGGCGCCGTTTCAGGAAGCGTTGCGGGCGCTGGAGTACGTGAAACGAACCCGGGGGATCGGGCTGTTGATCGGAGAGCCGGGGGCGGGCAAGACGTTCGCCCTTCGGGCGCTGAAAGAATCATTGAATCCATCATTGTATCATGTCGTCTACTTTCCGTTATCCACCGGAGGCGTGATGGATTTTTACCGTGGTTTGGCCTTGGGATTAGGAGAGGAACCGAAGTACCGCAAGGTAGACCTCTTCCGCCAAATCCAGCAGGCGATCGAGCGATTGTATCATGAACGGCGGATCACGCCGGTGTTCATTTTGGACGAGATGCATTTAGCGAAGGATGCATTTTTACAGGACATCGCGATCTTGTTCAACTTTGAGATGGATTCGACCAACCCATTTGTCTTGATTTTGGCCGGGCTGCCCCATTTACAGGGGAAGCTGCGGCTCAATCAGCACCGCCCTCTCGACCAGCGGATCATCATGCGATACCGGATGGGGCCGCTGGAGAAGGAAGAGGTGGCGGGCTACATCAAGCATCGGATGAAACAGGCCGGGGCGAAGCACCCGATCTTCACCCCATCGGCGTTAGAGGCGATTGCCCTGCATTCGCGGGGATGGCCTCGGGTGATCAACACGTTGGCCACGACGTGCCTGTTATACGGGTATCAGCTGAAAAAGGACGCCATTGACGAAGAAGTGGTGCGCATGGCCGCAGAGGAAATGGGGTATTAGCATGAAAGGGGCCGAATCGGCCTCTTTTGTGCTTTTTCTTTTCCATCGGTCCATCAGGCGCGCTGGAAATCTTTATCTGAAAGAGCGTGCAAACGTTCCGAAAGAATGTGCAAAATCCGGAACAATCCGCAAAAATTTTGCACATTATTTCCGAATCCGCCTGAAATAATTTGAAAAAGTGATTCTGAAATAATGTGCTAATTTACACAAAGCGCACAAACGACAATCGTTTTGGCATGAACATCTAAACCTGCGCAACGATGATAAAGCACATCCATGATCCGGACTCCTTCCATTGATGAATTCGCAAACAGTGAGTCCACTTGTTCGTTAGGCATTTTTCTGTTCGTAGTCACCTTTTCCAAATGAAAAGGGCTTACAATGGGTGGAACACCAAATGGACTCAAACAGTTTTTTGTACAGGGTCGAACCACCATTAAAAAGCACGTCTTTCCAAACTGTTTGCGTTCATCCTCCATTATGGAAGGAGAGATGGATTTTCATGCCTGGGTGGGGAGTAAAATTTACTCATGGATGTTTTCTGTGAAAATAATGAATCCATGAGCGGTTATTTTCATGCTTGGGTGGCGAGTAAAAGCTTACTCATGGATGTTTTTTGTTTTTAATTCAAATAAATACTTGAATAATAAAAGAAATGGGGTATAATATATTCGAACGGAAATTTGAATATGAAAGGGGGATAATGAATGAGTAAGAAAGATACATGTGAAATTTATTGTTATGACGAAGAAAAAGTCAATCGAATACAAGGGGAATTGCAAAAAGAAGATATATCCAGTGTTGTCCTGTTGTTTAAAGCACTGGCAGATGAAAATAGGGCAAAAATTGTCTATTCACTTTGCCAAGATGAAGAGTTATGTGTATGTGATATTGCTAATATCATCGGGGCTTCTGTTGCAACAACTTCCCATCATTTACGCACCCTTTATAAACAAGGGATTGTAAAGTATCGAAAAGAAGGAAAGCTAGCATTTTATTCGCTGGATGATGACCATATTAAGCAGTTAATCATGACTGCGTTAGCACATGAGAAAGAGGTGAAAGTCCGTGTCTGAACAACAAGCAAAATTATCTAAATCAGAAGCGAAAACCTACCGTGTTCAAGGATTTACTTGTGCAAACTGTGCGGCAAAGTTTGAAAATAACGTAAAAGCATTGCCAGGTGTTCAAGATGCTAAAGTAAACTTTGGAGCATCTAAAATTACCGTTTGGGGTACAACAACCATCGAAGAATTAGAAAAAGCAGGAGCTTTTGAAAACTTAAAGGTTCGGGAAGATAAAGAAAAATCAGTCAAGCGTGAACCTTTTTGGAAGCAAAAAGAGAACATTAGAGTGTATATTTCCGCCGTTTTGCTTGTGATTAGTTGGTTTTTAGGGAAGCAATACGGAGAAGAGCATATCTTTGCGACAATTGGATATGCTGCAGCAATTTTAATCGGTGGATATTCGTTATTTATAAAAGGTTTCAAAAACCTAGTTCGATTGAATTTTGATATGAATACGCTGATGACAGTGGCGATTTTAGGAGCTGCAGCGATTGGTGAATGGGGAGAAGGTGCAACGGTTGTTATTCTATTCGCCATTAGCGAAGCCTTAGAGCGTTATTCCATGGATAAAGCTCGTCAATCCATTGAATCGTTGATGGATATTGCTCCAAAAGAAGCATTAATTCGTCGCGGAAATGAAGAAATGATGGTCCCTGTTGACGATATTCAAGTCGGAGATATTATGATCGTAAAGCCTGGTCAGAAATTAGCGATGGATGGAATCGTCATCAAGGGTACATCTACATTAAATCAGGCTGCCATTACGGGAGAAAGTGTTCCAGTAACCAAAACAGTCGGTGATGAAGTCTTTGCAGGAACATTGAATGAAGAAGGGTTATTGGAAGTAAAAGTGACAAAACGAGTGGAAGATACAACTCTTTCGAAAATCATCCATTTAGTGGAAGAAGCTCAAGCAGAACGAGCGCCTTCTCAAGCGTTTGTAGATCGTTTTGCCAAATACTATACACCAGCCATTATCATTTTTGCTCTTTTACTAGCCGTTATTCCTCCATTATTTATGGGTGCTGATTGGAGCGAATGGATTTATCGAGGTCTAGCTGTATTAGTGGTTGGTTGTCCGTGTGCGTTGGTTATTTCCACGCCTGTTTCGATTGTAACTGCCATTGGAAATGCAGCGAAAAACGGTGTGTTAATTAAAGGTGGTATTTATTTAGAGGAAGCAGGATCTCTAAAAGTCATCGCTTTTGATAAAACAGGAACATTAACAAAAGGTGTTCCTTCCGTCACCGATGTGGTCACTTATAATGGCGATGAAAATGAACTAATGACCATTACAGCAGCCATTGAAAAAGGCTCACAACATCCACTTGCTTCCGCCATTATAAGAAAAGCAGAAGAAGATGGATTGAATTTTAATGATGTATCGGTTGAAGAATTCCAATCCATTACAGGTAAAGGGGTCAAAGCCAAAGTAAATAACGCAATGTATTATGTCGGAAGTCCAGGTCTTTTTGAAGAACTTCTTCCAAATGGCATCCAATCAGAAATAAAAGAACAAATTACAACCCTTCAAACACAAGGGAAAACGGTCATGATATTAGGGACGGAAAAAGAAATTCTGGCGTTAATTGCCGTGGCAGACGAAATAAGAGAATCATCCAAAGAGGTTATTCGAAAACTTCATCAAGTCGGTATTGAAAAAACGGTAATGTTGACAGGGGATAACCAAAGAACAGCCGAAGCCATCGGAAAACAAGTCGGCGTTTCCGATATTAAAGCCGATTTACTTCCAGAAGATAAACTGAATTTCATCAAAGAGCTTCGTGACAAGCATCAAAGCGTGGCGATGGTTGGAGATGGTGTGAACGATGCACCAGCTCTTGCAGCTTCAACCGTTGGTGTGGCGATGGGCGGTGCTGGAACCGATACAGCCCTAGAAACAGCCGATATTGTCTTAATGTCTGATGATTTAAGCAAATTGCCATATACGATTAAATTGAGCCGCAAAGCTTTAGCGATTATTAAGCAAAACATTACTTTCTCTTTAGGGATTAAGGCATTGGCATTACTGTTAATTGTGCCTGGTTGGTTAACGCTATGGTTAGCGATATTTGCCGATATGGGAGCAACATTAATCGTAACATTAAACAGCATGCGATTGCTAAAAGTTAAAGAATAAACTTTGTGTTCAAAAAATGTAAGGGATGCCATTTGGTTATCCTTTTTTCATGATAAAGATATTTCTTTAATCAACACCCATGGAAGAACGAATGAACTTCCATCATCTGTGATGTCGCGAAGCGATGCATGGGTGGCTAACGGGAGTCAATAGTAACATAATAACTCACATTTCGCACCCTAACAAGGTCAAAACAAAGGATTTTTTATTTAGTTTTTCAGAATAACTTTTTGACCAACACGACAAGCGATGGCAATCCTTTTTTTACCATCGCTAGTCGTTCCATATGACGTTACACGTAAATGCTCTCATCCATTCCCAATCCTTGCAGAATCCTTCGCTGCTCGTAGGTGAGCGGTTTTCCTAGCGCGCGTTGGATGCGTCCATCCGGCAGCTTGAGGAGGACGACTTTCACATACTCAAACAACTGAAAAATCGCTTGCCCGGTCGGTCGGGTCAGCTTGCGGCCTCCGGCGCCCTTTAACGGGCGTTCTGGTGTGATGAACTGACGCACCCGGCGCTGAAAGACGCGGTAAATCGCCAAGGCCAAGAGAAATAAATAGCCCAACACCGCCACCCGTTCTGGCTTTTTGACGTAAATCTCGTCGGTGAAGAACGGATCTTTGAGAAAGGAGAAGTTCATTTCCACCGAGATTTGCCCTTTATACAACTTCAAGATTTCTCGAGCATCCATCGTTCGGCCTTTCCATTCCTTCGGAACGGTCGTGACGAGGACAAACCGGGACGCTTTCCGTCTTGCCTGTTCCCATGCCTGTTGGTGGAATTCGACGTCCAGGCGCAAAAGATACAGCGTCTCCACCTCGGGTTCCACCCCTTTTTTCGGCCGGCCGCGCCGTTTTTTCGGGCGCACGATCTCTTCGACCGCGGCCTTGACCCGATGAAACCGGGGGCGAAGGGACGCCTTGAGGGACGCCAAGGCTTGTTCGGCGTCTTCGCGGCAGGAGAAGGGGTGACGCTCCCAACGGGCTTGTTCCTCGCGAAGAAGCTCCGCTTCTTTGACCCGCTCTTTTTCGAGCGTTTTTCCTTTGCGCTGGTCGAGTGCGCTCGATTCGACGACGATCAGCCGAACGGGGTGGCCTTCATACGTCGAGGCCGTTTCCCATACCCGGTACGCCGCGCCGTTTTTCTCGGCCAACGAAAAGGAGTCGCTCCACGCTGGATCGGGTTGGACATCCGCTTCCGCCAGAGCAGCTTTGACGATTCGGAGCGACGATGGGCCTCTCGTGATCAAAAAGGCGTTGGCGGCTTTCGTCTGCGCCAGAGTGTCTTTCGTCATGGCGGCGGAATCGGCCACGTAAATCCATTCGTCTTCAATCTTGGCTTGTTTGAGCTGTTCGTGGACACGGGACAGCACCTCCGGATTCCACGTTTTGTCCGGCAGGTTGCCGTCGTGCACATCGCCGTAAAACGGGATGCCATCCTCGTTGCCGATCAGCCCGAAACCGATCTGTTTTTGCCAGCGATGATGCCGGTTGTAGCCATGCGTGATCCGCAGGGCCTCTGACGAGACCGATTCATACGCGCCGTAAACGGTCTTGTCCGTCGTATCGGCGTGGAAGGCCTGGAGAGGAAGGCCTTCTTTCCGATAAATGTGAATCAAGCAAGTGCTGATCACCTTGTGAATATCCGCCTCATACAGGCGGTCGAGATGACGAGCCAACGCATCATCATTGAACCAAGAAGGCTTCAGCCCCGGCCGGATCAGCTTCGACAAATCGATCTCATGCGCCCATCGCTCCAAATGGACGAGTGCTTGTCGTCCGCTCAAGATATCCAGAAGGATCAGCTTGACCGCATCGCTGGTTCGGGTTTGGCATTGGGGATCCACCGGAACCAGCCGATCGATGAGCTGGGGAAGGTCAAGATCTTGGAAAAGGGCACTTATTATATTCAAATAGGAACTGTCATAAATCTCACAAATTTGAACATCCATGGTGGACAAACTCCTTTGCATTCCTTGTGTGTCAAGGATTCATTCCACATCGATGCAAAAAAATCCTCCCGATTTTCGTCGGAAGGGTGCGAAATGTGAGTAATAAGATAAGAATTTTTGTTATTTTGACAATAAAAATGACAATGACAAAAAGCTCGGCTATTTGCCGAGCTTTCCAGTCTGAGATAATCTTATTATCATCTTTTACTTTGATAAAAATATAAAAAGGTTCTTCACCATTTTCTGTGAAAATAATGAATCCATGAGCGGTTATTTTCATGCTTGGGTGGCGAGTAAAAGCTTACTCATGGATGTTTTTTATTTCAAATTTTTTCTTTAACTATTTATGGTTAAATTCCCATTCCCATACTTTGATTCTATTATTTTTCTAGTAATACCTGTTATTATCGACGTTGATATTTTAGGAACAATCAAAATATAAATTATATAAATAATTGTATATTTCGTTAATGTTCCAAGATCTGCGTCAAAGAAGTATGTTGCGAAGTCTTTTTTATTTTCTATATTACATATTATAAAAGTAAACATTCTGGTTGCTAATGCAAAGTTCCCTAAATAAAAGATAAAATTAGCGAATTTAGACTTTCCTTTGAAATAATACATCAATAAAAATGAAAGACCAAAACCTGAATAAATTAATGTAGCATAACGATCTGCATATCCAATAAATATATGGGCTATGGTAATACCACCCCATAAAAGTGCCACGACCAAAGCGATAATTAATACTACCTTAAACACATCAAGGCCAAATTCAAAATCCCCATAAGCTTCAGAAGGATTATATTTTTCTTCAAATTCCCAATAACCATTTTTATCTTGTTCGTATCCTCGTCTTATCAATTCACTTTCCAGACTGTCCGAGTACTCTCCTGATTTGTATAATTCCTCCAATTCATAATTAGACTTTTTAGAATAATCCGTCATAACATCACCTCTGATATTTTTTTACATTACCGTTTGTTTTCTCCGTCACAAACAATAAAATCGCAAAGTTGCGAATCCAAATGCCGATTTGAATGAATAATCCGGCCGTCATAATCGTTTGAATAAAGCCGTTTCGCAAAAGCGAACCCATGGATGGACTGGTTGCTGTCATGGCAGTTGTATATCCTCCTTTTTATGAAATGAACCCGTTTCCATGCTTATTTGACCTCTGCTCCTTTTTCGTTGGCCAAGCGCCAGCCGCAAACCAACAAAAAACGAATGTACGTTCCTGTCTTTTGTATTATCTTTGATCAGGAGAATTTTGTCAAGATTAGTAGGAGAAGTCTTGTTCTATACGATTGGAATGGTGTGTCTTGATTGGATACGGTGATGTGATCGAAGTATAGAAAGAAATATTGTATGTAAAAAAATATTTTTTATCCTTTACTACTAAATATTAATTTATTATAATTTTAATGTACGAATCATTATCAATTCTAGTTGCCAGAAAAAGCAACTAGAAAGATAATGGTGACATTTGAATATGGAAAGGGGAAGAGGAAATGAAAAACCAAAACCAACACAACGCTTCCAAATGCCCGTATCACGGCAGCGTCACAAGCTACAACTCAAACCGAACAACCAATAAAGACTGGTGGCCGAACCAGCTGAACTTAAGCATTCTCCATCAACACGACCGAAAAACGAATCCTCATGATGAAGAGTTCAACTACGCTGAGGAGTTTCAAAAACTCGACTACTGGGCGTTAAAAGAAGATTTGCGCAAACTGATGACCGAAAGCCAAGACTGGTGGCCGGCCGATTATGGCCATTACGGTCCGCTGTTCATCCGCATGGCGTGGCATTCGGCAGGGACGTACCGCATCGGCGACGGCCGCGGCGGCGGTTCGACCGGCACGCAGCGCTTTGCCCCGTTAAACAGCTGGCCGGATAACGCCAACTTGGATAAAGCGCGGCGGCTATTGTGGCCGATCAAGAAAAAATACGGCAACAAAATTTCTTGGGCTGACTTGATGATTTTGGCCGGCAATGTCGCCATCGAATCGATGGGCGGCAAAACGATCGGCTTTGGCGGCGGCCGGGAAGATGTCTGGCATCCAGAAGAAGACATTTATTGGGGCGCGGAAAAAGAGTGGCTCGCTTCGGAACGCTACAGCGGGGATCGCGAACTTGAGAATCCGCTTGCGGCTGTGCAGATGGGGCTCATTTACGTCAACCCGGAAGGCCCTGACGGCAAGCCGGATCCGAAAGCGGCGGCGCGCGACATTCGCGAAACATTCCGCCGCATGGGAATGAACGACGAAGAAACCGTCGCCTTGATCGCCGGCGGCCACACGTTCGGCAAGGCGCACGGCGCAGGCCCTGCCTCGCACGTCGGGCCCGAACCGGAAGCCGCCCCGATTGAAGCGCAAGGATTGGGCTGGGTCAGCTCGTACGGAAAAGGGAAAGGCCGCGACACGATTACGAGCGGCATCGAAGGCGCATGGACGCCGACGCCGACGCAGTGGGACAACAGTTATTTCCGATTGCTCTTCGAATATGAATGGAAGCTGACCAAGAGTCCCGCTGGGGCCTATCAATGGGAAGCGGTAAATCTGAGAGAAGAAGATTTAGCGCCTGATGCAGAAGACCCTAATGTCAAAGTGCCGCCGATGATGATGACGACAGATTTAGCGTTGCGTTTTGACCCGGAATATGAAAAAATCGCCCGCCGTTTCTATGAAAATCCTGAAGAGTTTGCGGATGCGTTCGCCCGTGCCTGGTTCAAACTGACGCATCGCGATATGGGGCCGAAAACGAGATACTTAGGTCCAGAAGTGCCGAAAGAAGACTTCATCTGGCAAGACCCGATTCCGACGGTCGACTATGAATTGAGCGATGCCGAAATCGAAGAAATCAAAGCGAAAATTTTGAACTCGGGTCTGACCGTCAGTGAACTCGTCAAGACGGCATGGGCGGCAGCCAGCACGTTCCGCAACTCCGACAAGCGCGGCGGAGCCAACGGCGCCCGCATCCGCCTCGCGCCGCAAAAAGATTGGGAAGTGAACGAACCGGAGCGGCTCGCTAAAGTGCTTTCCGTCTATGAAGACATCCAGCGCGAGCTGCCGAAGAAAGTCAGCATCGCCGATCTCATCGTTCTTGGCGGCAGCGCAGCGGTCGAAAAGGCGGCGCGCGACGCTGGTTTTGATGTCAAAGTGCCGTTTATTCCGGGACGGGGCGATGCGACGCAAGAGCAAACCGATGTCGAGAGCTTCTCAGTGCTCGAACCATTCGCTGATGGGTTCCGCAACTATCAAAAGAAAGAGTACAGCGTCGGTCCGGAAGAGCTGCTCATCGACAAAGCGCAGCTTCTTGGATTGACCGCTCCAGAAATGACCGTGCTCATCGGCGGCTTGCGGGTGTTGGGCGCCAACTACCGCGATCTGCCGCACGGCGTCTTCACCGACCGCATCGGGGTGCTGACGAACGACTTCTTTGTCAACTTAGTCGACATGAACTATGAATGGGTGCCGACAGACAGCGGCATTTATGAAATCCGCGACCGGAAAACGGGCGAAGTGCGGTGGACGGCCACCCGGGTTGACCTTATTTTCGGAGCCAACTCGATCCTTCGTTCGTACGCCGAATTTTACGCCCAAGACGACAACCGCGAAAAATTCGTCCGCGACTTTATCAACGCATGGGTGAAAGTGATGAACGCCGACCGCTTTGACATTCATTTGAAACAAGCCAAAGAGTCGGTCACAGTTTAACCAACAAAAAAAGCAGCTTGTCCGTTTAAGGGGCAAGCTGCTTTTTTATATTCATATCCAGGGATTCTTTCTTAGACTTGTTGTGGATCAAAAGGGAAAGATTCGTTGAAAGGAAACTAGAGCGCTCAATTACCTGTTTTTATGCTTATGTGTCAGAGATTTGCAGAAAGAAAAGAGCCTTCGGAGAATCTTTGAGAATAGTATGTATTTTATTGACAAATTATGTGTTTTTCAGTATGATTGCGGCAGAATCAAATCAAGATCAAATAGCATAGGGAAAGGGACAGGACAAACATTCACGTCAAAATAAAAAGACAGCTCAGCCCTGCCCAACGGTGGCGGGGAAAAGCTATCCTTCCGTACGTTGAGATGTTATCAGCCCTGCCCAACGGCGGCGGGGAAAACAACACCTTCTTTTTATGATTGTAAGGTATAAACGTGTTTTAGTCAACACAAAATGAATTTATGTATGGAAAGTAAAGGAGTTTACTTTAAATATGCACTACTTAATCTATTTTGATGAGAGCAATAAACTCGACCAGTTTAACGCTAACTATTCTTACTATGGGGCTTACGGAGGAACCGATGCCGCAATGGCAAGGGTTGTTAAGCAAGTTCGAAACATCTTTAAACAGTGTAATTCTTTTAGTGAACTTCATTTTCGAGAGTATACGAAAGACAACCTTGTCAAGAAATATTTTCAAACTCTTCATACGGTTATTAATGAGAATGTACAGATTAATATTCTAACCGTTAATAATAGGGATGCTTTGTATGCGGCACAGAAAATCGGATTAACGGCGACTGAACTAAGAAACTTATTCTATATCAAAATACCGGAAAGATTATTTTATGGAATGACTCGGGATTTATCAAGTCAAGAATCTGGAACGATTAAGGTGAAGATTAAGGTAGACCAGAATGATGAGTATGATAAGCTTTTTCTTGAAACGAAAATCATTGAACAGATGAATGCACATTCGGCTTATCGCAATAAAAATTACCGCGTTGTTAATGTCCTTTCTCAAAACTCTGTTAAATCAATACCTTTGCAAATAGTGGATACATTTATGGGGATGGTTATATTTTTGTTGGAACAAAATTATCTTGAATCGTCCAATACTGCCAAGATAAAAAGTGATTTAATATACCGGTTCCTTATTGAAGGAAATAACTTAATGAAGTTTCAACAGCAAATCAAACTATATAAATGGACGGGACACGAAGAACTCACCTTTGTCAATATCAGCGACTATGTATCACCTTTTATGGCTTATAAAGCAGCATATGATTCACAAGAAATAATACGAATTCAAAAGATCATGGTTGAGAATCCAGCGATGCCTCTAAAAGAGCTTAGACTCAAGACAGGCTATCCGAATACCATGAAGAACACACTGATCGGATACAAGGATCAGATTGAAGGGCGGGGTAGGAATTATTCTATTTTATGATTCTCTTAGTTAGTTTTTTTTATCAATAACTGTAGATGAGCAAATTCACTAACATAAATTGACAACCAAACAAAAAAGGAGACATGAACCGGACTCCTTGGATAAAATAGATGTGCTCACAACTACCCACAAGGAGGTTCATGTCTCATGAATAGATTAGCACATCACCAAGGAATCGACAAGTTTTTCTTCACGCTGGGGTTGACGCTGCAGCTTTCCAAACCGGTCTTGAAGCACCTCGTTCACCTTGTCGATGCCTTGACCACCAAGGGATTCTCGGGAACGTTGACCGATGTCCATCACTGGAGCTTTCATCCGAATCATCGAACGACACTCCGTCACTTTTTCACGAAAAGCCCTTGGGATGAGGAAAGGCTGCTTGGAAAGCTTCAAGAGTGGATCCTTTCCCAGGTCGAACGACTGGCCAAACGGAAACATCAACCCCTTTTTGTTTCAATTGATGATACGATTTGCCAAAAAACGAAGCCTTCGTCACGGGCTGCACACGCCATTCAAGGGTGTGATTGGCACTACTCGCATAAAGATCATCAATCGGTTTGGGGGCATTCGCTCGTTTGGCTGATGGTGCACACCTTCACGCAGGCGTTTCCGTTCGCGTTCCGCTTGTATGACAAGAAGGCCGGAAGAAGCAAAATCGACCTGGCGATGGAGATGCTTTCCTCGATCAAGGTGAAGCTGACTCAGCCGGTGTATGTGCTCATGGATTCGTGGTACCCGTCCAAAACGCTCATCGAAACCTGCTTGAGCAAGGGATTCCATGTCATCGCCATGCTCAAGGCGAACCGGATTCTTTATCCGAAAGGCATCGCCGTCCAAGCCAAGCAGTTCGCCCGCTATATCGAGCCCCAAGACACCCGCCTCGTCACGGTGGGTCAGGAGCGTTACCGCGTGTATCGCTATGAGGGGGCGATCCATGGCCTCGATGACGCGGTGGTGCTGCTGGCTTGGAAGGCGGATCAGCCGATGACACCGGAACATCTCCATTGCGTCTTGAGCACCGACCGGGAGCTCGGGGACGAAGACATCTTGCGTTACTATGCCCAGCGTTGGACAATCGAATGCTTTTTCCGGCAGGCGAAAGATCAACTGAAGCTGGATGGATACCGCGTTCGCCACATTCGGGCGGTGAAACGGTATTGGGCGGTGGTGCTCTTGGCCTGCGTGTACAGCATCGCCGAATCCCAACAAAACCTTTCCGCTGGACTGGAGCTTCTTCGATCACGGAAAGGCCACAGCGTCGTCGAGTTCATTTATAACGCCGCGAAGCAAGAGATTCCCATTGATGTGATCAAAAAACAGCTCCATGTCGCCTAAGGGGGACCCTGTTTGTCTCTCTAACCATGGAAATTATTGTAATGAAAAATGCTCATCTACAGTCAATAAATATGAATCTTTGACACACAAAGAAAAGAAGGAGTTTTCCCATCATGGACGTTCGAATTCGGGCCATTTATGAAACCCGAGTTCGGCAGTCATGGCCGGCTGCATCTGTAAAATAGATCTGGAAAGGAGCGCCCGATGAGGATACGCAAATGTGCTAGAGCAGTGATCATCAATGAGCGAAACGAAATTCTTCTTCAGCAATTTGAATTTCGGGATGTAGTAGGGAACAAAGTGTTATGGGTTACTCCAGGAGGGGGCATTGAAGAAAACGAGACCCCAGCTGAAGCTTTAAAAAGGGAATTATACGAAGAACTAGGCATAGTGGTTGATCTTCTCGGTGGCCCCATATTCCAACTGGATGTATGGATTGAAGGAAAACAAGGTTCTTTTATTAGCCGGGAAATTTATTATCACGTTACGATCCAATCCGATACGGTGTTGTCTATCGAACATATGACAAAGAACGAAAAAGACACACTGAAAGGACTCAAATGGTGGAGCAAAGACGAATTGCAGAAAATCGACAACTTTGCGCCTCGTGAAATATTGAACTACATATAGTTTTCTGCTTTTCACTGCGCTGCGGTTGCAGCGAGTCGAGGGGGGAGTAGAGGGAATCGTGACGTTCCTTTCTCTCTTTTTCCCATCTTAAGTTAACATAATATAAAGTGAAGGATAAAAAAATGATAAAACAGTAAATTAACTTAATAATAGAGTATAAACTTTGATAAATCGTATAAAAAAATGATAATTGTATTCAAAAAATAATTGAGTTAATATATGTAAATATTAGCGCATGTGCTCTTATTTGTCTAGATAAAAAATAGAAAAGAAGGAATCAAATGTTAAATATCTAATATATAAAATGGTTCATCACCAAAAGTTGTACTTGCACCTGTCATGAAAGTATGTTAGCTGTTTCTAGCCGAACCCGCAATGCAAAACGCTGGATATTTCTGTATCCGTATCCCCGACGTTTCATCAGCTTGATCTTGTTATTTGTTCCCTCCATTTTCCCATTTGAATAAGGGGATAAAATGCACGATATGATTTCGTCTGTTCGTTTGACGAGTGATTTTGCGATGGCGCGAACAGCAGAACAAGGACAAAACAAATACCGATGAACCCAGGCGTTCAAACGACGTTTCGCTTGTCGCTCGCTTTGGCTTTTGGATACATAACGAAAATGTTGAAGGGATTGATAGACAGCCTGCAAGGAATCGCTCTCTTTCTGCCACTCCCGCACCGTTTGGCGCTCCTCCTCGGTGAGTTTCTCGGGACACTGGGTCAATAAGCGGCAAACATACCGAACATGCCCGTGTTTCTTGTTCCCTTTTCCGAAGGATTGGCGGCATCGATCCAACGCTTCCGTAAACAATTGAATCACATGAAAATAATCGACCACATGCTTCGTTTCCGGACACACCCCTTGAATGGCTTTTTTCATCGCTGGACTCACATTTCGCACCCTAACAAGGTCAAAACAAAGGATTTTTTATTTAGTTTTTCAGAATAACTTTTTGACCAACACAACGAGCGATGGCAATCCCTTTTTTTACCATCGCTGGTCGTTCCGTATCACGTTACACGTAGATGCTCTCATCCATGCCCAATCCCTGCAGAATCCTTCGCTGATCAGGGGTAAGGGAGCGATCCAGTGAGCGTTGGATGCGCCCATCCGGCAGCTTGAACAGGACGACGTTCACATATTGAAACAGCTGAAAAATCGCCTGTCCCGTCGGCCGGGTCAGCTTGCGGCTTCCAGGACCCTTCAACGGGTGTTCTGGAGTAATAAACTGACGCACTCGGCGCTGAAAAACGCGGTAAATAGCCAAGGCCAACAGAAACAAATAGCCTAATACTGCGACCCGTTCTGGTTTTTTGACGTAAATCTCATCCGTGAAAAACGGATCTTTCAAAAAAGCGAAGTTCATTTCCACCGAGATCTGCCCTTTATACAGCTTCAAGATCTCTTGGGCATCCATTTGTTGGCCCTTCCATTCCTTCGGAACGGTCGTGACAAGGACAAACCGGGACGCTTTCCGTCTCGCCTGTTCCCACGCGTCTTGGTCGAATTCGACGTCAAGGTGCAAGAAATACAGCGTCTCCACCTCGGGTTCCGCCCCTTTTTTCGGCCGTCCGCGCCGTTTTTTCAGGCGTACGATCTCTTCGACCGCGGCCTCAACCCGATGAAACCGGGGGCGAAGGGACGCCTTGAGGGACGCCAAGGCTTGTTCGGCATCTTCCCGGCAGGAGAAGGGGTGACGCTCCCAACGGGCTTGTTCCTCGCGAAGAAGCTCCGCTTCTTTGGTTCGTTCTTTTTCAAGCGTCTTTCCTTTTCGCTGGTCGAGCGCGCTCGATTCAACAACGATCAGCCGAACGGGGTGACCTTCATACGTCGAGGCCGTTTCCCATACCCGGTACGTGGCGCCGTTTCTCTCCGCCAACGTAAAGGGATCGCTCCACGTCGTGTCCTCAGCATCCGCTTCGGCCAGCGCGGTTTTCACGATCCGGAGCGACGAAGGGCCTCTGGTGATCAAAAAGGCGTTGGCCGCTTTGGTTTGCGCCAGGATCTCTTTCGTCATCGCGGCGGAATCGGCCACGTAAATCCATTCGTCTTCGATTTTGGCCTGCTTCAGCTGTTCATGGACACGAGACAGCACCTCGGGATTCCATGTTTTATCGGGCAGGTTGCCATCGTGCACATCGCCGTAAAACGGGATGCCGTCCTCGTTGCCGACCAGTCCGAAACCGATCTGTTTTTGCCAACGATGATGGCGGTTGTAGCCATGTGTGATTTGTAAGGCCTCTAACGAGGCCGATTCATACGCGCCGTAAACGGTCTTGTCCGTCGTATCGGCGTGGAAGGCTCGGAGGGAAAGGCCTTCTTTGCGATAAATATGAATCAAGCAAGTGCTGATGACGTTGTGAATGCCAGCCTCATACAGGCGATCGAGATGACGGGCCAACGCATCGTCGTTCAACCAGGAAGGATGGAGATCGGGACGGATGAGTTTCTCACAATCGACCTCCTGAGCCCAATGTTCCAAGTGAACAAGGGCTTGCCGGCCGTCAAACACATTGTAGAGGATGGCCTGAACGGCATCGCTGACTCGCGTTTGGCACTGCGGATCGACGGGCACGAGATGGTCAATCAATTGAGGCAGACCCAGTTTCTTGAATAGGGCACTTATTATATTCAAATAAGAATTGCGATAGACCTTTTTGACTTGAACGTTCATAAGAGAAAAACTCCTTTACGTTCCTTGTGTGTCAAGGATTCATTCGACATCGGAACGAAAAAATCCTCCCGATTTTCGTCGAGAGGGTGCGAAATGTGAGGCTGGAGCCAAATCACTCACGACATACTGAACAGAACCAGACACAGGAGCCAACACACGTCCAATGGCTTCCTCGTTCTTTCCTGCTTCAACGGCATACACTTCTCCCGTTTCGGCCTCCATGACTGCCACTCCGTAATCATGTCCTTTTCGAAACGCAAACTCATCGACACAAACTGCCTTTGGTTGGATGTCATTCGATAGGAAGGAAGGGGCATGGGTATAAAACCAGCGTTCAACGGTCGTGTACGGAAGCTTGAGCATACGAGCCACCGCCTGAATGGATGTTCCGATGCAAGATTGCGCCACCCATTGCTGAAACGCATCCGTCGCTGCACTTCGAGGGGAAATTCCGGGATAAGACGTGCTGAATGTCATGCCACATGTACAACAACGTCTACGCTCCACAGGGAGTTCCACCCAAAAGATGCCGATCCGTTGAGCATACCCATGCATCCATTGCTTCTTTTTTCCTGTCATTTTGATCGTGCGTTTCAAGCAAACAGGACATAACGGGCATTGTTCGGGAAGAGAAAGTTCGAAAATCCAACGTTCTTCTTCTTTTCGCACCTTTTGAATCAAAACATCTGGTAAATCGATGAGTTCTTTGATAAACTGAGCGTACATGCGAATTTTCCTCCAATGGTTTGGTTTGGACACCTTTACCATACAGGAAAATTCGCATTTTTTGTACCCTCTATTTTCTCTATGCACACCGATCTTCAATGATCAAGTACAACTTGTGGTGAAGAGCCTATAAAATCAATATGGATTTATATTCTAAAAATATATTTTAGAGGAGTTGTTATTCAATGTGTGGGATTTGTAACTAGACACAAAGAAAGAGATTTAGAAATTCCAAAGCACCGTCAAGATTTAATGACTGCAATTGAAAAAGATTTGTTCAATGACGATGATGTATTAGCGGCTTTTTATGGTGGTTCAATCGGAAATGAAAACATGGATTTATATTCCGATATTGACCTCCGCATCGTTGTATTACCGGAAAAATTTCAAGAATTTATCTCGAACAAAAAAAATCGCCCTAAAAAATGGGGAAATGTTCTTTATTTTGAGGATTTAGGTCCGTTTGTAACTTATTCAATCGCTCACTATGATTGTTTTGTTAAAGTGGATACATTTTATTATAAACCTGAAGACATTCAGCCTTCTGTATGGTTGAAAAATATAAAAATTATAAAAGATACGGATGGAATGTTGGCGGATATTTTAGATAAATCAATGGCTTTATCCTATGAACCAACAATTGAGGAATTTGAGCGGTACCGTCAAGAATTTTGTGTAATGTAATGGGGTAGGGTTTCTCTGAAATGGATTTGAATTGATAGGGGACTGATTTTCTCCACACAGGAGACTGAATATTCAGTCTCCTGTGTGGAAAGGGAGAATCCCCCTATTTTGTTTATTTACAGTATTTGGTTAATGATAACGTTCTTCAAACATTCGTTCGAGGGCTTCATGCGCTTCGGCAAATCCTCGCAACTTTCGCCCTGCCCATTTCTCATTAAAATCTTGAATGGTCAAATACACGATTTTTTCAGCGGCTTCTAAACTATTCAAACTGTTCATCGGTTTTAGGCGTTTCCGAATCTCCTTGATCGTTCGTTCGATGGCATTGGTCGTGTAAATCACACTTCGAATACTGCTTGGATAATCCATAAATGTAAGGAGGACATCCAACTCATTGGCCCACGATTGAACTTCTCTTGGATATTTGCTGGACCATTTCGACTCAAACTGTTGAAACATTTGTAACGCCATCTCCTTATTCGGCGCGCGATAAATCAGCTTGAGATCCTCGGCCACTTCGAATTGGTCTTTTTTCCGAACACGATGGAGCGTGTTGCGGACTTTGTGAACGACACAACGTTGCACATCGGCTTTCGGATAAACCGCCTTAAAGGCTTCCTCCAACCCCGGTAGTCCATCGAATACGCCCAGAAGCACTTCCTTTACGCCCCTGTTGTATAGTTGTTGAAGAATCTCCTGCCATACATAGGCGCTTTCCTGTCCCCCCACAAAGAAATCAAGAATTTCGCGATATCCTTCTTCATTCACCCCTAACACCACATAAATGGCTTCTTTCTCCACGGTGTCGCGACGAAGTTTTACGTATAAACCATCCAAATATAAGACGGAATAACGCTTGTGCAGTGGACGAGTGTGCCATTTCTCGATGTCTTCCTTCACTACATCGGTAATACGACTGATCGTTGCAGGAGAATAAGCATTGCCTAAAATTCGTTCAATAAACTTGCCAATTTCACGTGTGCTCATGCCACTTTGATACATCCTGATGATGGCTTCCTCAAGCCAGCCCGTGTGGCGTTGGTAAGGGGCAAACAGCTGCGTTTGAAATTCTCCGTTTCGGTCTCTAGGGACCAAAAGACCTTCAATCCGACCGTATTGCGTATCTATATACATGCTCATTGAAAAGTTAACCTTCGCATAAGCGGTGCCCACTCTGGTTATACTGCTCCTAATGAAAAACATGGAAAAGGAGCGGAATTCTGCATGAAACGCCTCAAAATCACCGACAACCATGGATGGACGCCCCGGAAACTCCGCAAGCAGGAACGGAAGATCAAAAACGCTCATCTCCGCCAACGTGTGATGGCCGTCCGCCTGGTCATGGAAGGCTATTTGGGCAAAGAGGCGGCTTCCATGGTCAACGTGTGCCGACAAACCGTTTCCCATTATGTGTCGCTGTTCAACGAAGGCGGCCTTGAACTCCTGCTTCATCGGGATTTCGCCCCCGGGCGGGAGCCGTTTCTCACGGAAGAACAGCAAGAAAAGATCAAACAGCTTGTATTGACCACCACTCCCGCGGAACTGGGCTGGGACGTCGCTTCGGCGTGGAACACCAAACTCCTGCAATCCTATGTCGCAAAGCAATTCGGTGTTTCCATTTCCCGCGAAGCGTTGCGAAAACTCCTGCACCGCAAAGGGCTGTCGTGGACACGACCGACGTACACACTGGCGAAAGGAAATCCGGATGAGCAAAAGCAATTTGAAAAACAAATGGATCTGATAAAAAAAAACTTGATCACCAAGGAGACAGAAGATGCTGTTCTTCTGTACATCGATGAAACCCATATCCGCTCTTACCATGTCTTGCGGTCCACATGGTCGGAAGTCGGCCGCCAAAAACAAGTGCCGACGTTTGGCCATCATGCCCACGTATCGCTGTTTGGCGCGGTCAACGTCCATGATGGTGAAACGGTGCTTCATCAAACGACTGCCGCCAATGCTGCGACGTTCTTGGATTTCTTGAGAATGCTCAAAGAGCGCTATCCAGACCGTCTCATGGTCTTGGTGTTGGATAACGCCCGCATTCACCATGCCAAGATGGTCAAGGAGTTTTTGCGGGAAGAAGGGCAGTGTTTTCACTTTATTTACCTTCCTCCCTATTCGCCACAGCTGAACCCGATTGAACGCTTATGGAAATGGTTGAAAGATATGGTGATTGCCAATGTCTTTCACAAGGATCGCAACGATATCATTCAAGCCATTACTCGGTTTGTCCACTACATCCACGAACGTCCGGAGGAAGTGCTGCAACGCTTAGGGTGTGCAGGATGAGAAGTTAACTCTTTATGTTGCATGTATATAGATTTCGCTGATAGTAGCCGTTTCTCATATTCGACGTTCCAGCCTGTTCAATTTCGAGGAAATTTTTAATTTCTTCCCGCATGATCAGTTCTAATTTTTCCTTTACAAACTGACGAATAACACTTTCCAGTTGATTTGCCCAGTCTACATTCGGTATACTTTTAGACATAGGTAGGGTTCTCCTTTCTCTAAGATTTTTGGTCCAATCAGAGAATACCCTACCTTTTTTCTTTTGGTCTAGCAAAATGCTTTACACAAAATTTTATACATCATCATTTGAGCTTTGGCGAACAAAATTTTTTGCGTATTTTCATGAAGCTTATCGCAGAGTAATGAGAAAAGAGTATTATTATGCTTTGAAATGTATTGACAGCTTACGTTTATCAATGGCAACAGCTTGGTATATGGAAGCAGGAATTCAACCAAATACGTTTGGCGATTGGGCAAAATACGAAGGTGAAAGAAGCAAACTACAAGCTTGGCAACTATCCCTCCTTGAAAGTTGGGAATGTGGCAGAAATCCCCTTGAAATTATGAATGTGATGAAAAGTATAGTTCCAGAATTTAAAAGAGTCCATAAAAATCTTTGTAATAAGCTCGGAATCGAAGAAAATCTTGAATGGATAAATGGAATTATTGATATGGCTATTTAAACAAAACACCCGCAAAATGCGCGGGTGTTTTGTTTACAACCATTTTTTAACTATCCCGAAAATTAGCATTTTCATCATTTGTTGGTGACGCAATGCGGCATGGAAGTCTATCCTGAAAGTGAATATTTTCAACCTTGCTGATGGTGTCGCAATTATGCGGTACAGTTGTCTTCCGTGGAAGAATAGAATTTCTTGCATCATCTGTGGTGCTGTGAAATGCGACATGGGTGGCTAATGGGGAAGGTTAGTTGAAAAAGGATTTGATTTTAATTTGTAGAAATTATCGATGTGGAAAAAGTTCTTTTTAGAAAGGAAGTAATAAGATGCGACAAATCATTGCTCTAGGCGGTGGAGGGTTCTCAATGGAACCGGATAACCCGTTATTAGATCTTTACATATTGAAACAAGCCAAGAAAACTACTCCAAAGATTTGTTTTATCCCCACTGCTAGCGGAGATTCAGATCATTATATATCAAGGTATTATAACTTCTTTAATAAACAAAATTGCAAACCTTCTCATTTATCTTTATTTAAACCGCCAACAAGGGATTTAGAAGGATTTATACTGGAGAAGGATATTATATATGTTGGTGGGGGAAATACAAGAAACTTATTAGTTTTATGGAAAGAGTGGGGGTTAGATAATATTTTGAGAAAAGCTTGGAACCAAGGGATTGTTTTAGCTGGCATTAGTGCTGGTTCTATATGTTGGTTCGAGGAAGGCGTCACAGATTCATTTGGAGAGGGATTAGAACCAATTAAATGCTTAGGCTTTCTAAAGGGCAGTAATTGTCCGCATTATGATGGAGAGTCAGATAGAAGACCTTCGTATCATAAACTAATTTATTCTGGAGACATACAAGCTGGTATTGCAGCGGATGACGGAGTTGCCATCCATTATATCGAACAAAACATAAGTAATATAGTTAGTTCTAGACCAAAGGCAAAGGCTTATAAAGTTTATTTGGATAACAAGGTGATGAAGGTGATAGAAGAAGAGCTTCAGACGAATTTTTTAGGTTCCTGTTAAGCCGATATGGAAGAACGAATTAACTTCAACATCTGTAGTGAAACTCGCTTTATGGGAACGGGACAGTTTATTCCAATAAAGAAACAACTTTCATCGTAAAATATCCCACGGTAATATTAACCAAAAATTATAAGTGAGGAGAAGTTGGTCATCAAAGCCTTACAAAGAGTTCTCAACATCGAACAACCGACGGGGAGAGTCATTCACCACTCGTATTGAGGATAAAAGTAGGAAAGGGTGACATATGTGAAAATGAGAACAGAACAAGAAATGTTGGATTTAATCATTACATTTGCTAAGCAAGATCATCGTATACGTGGAGTGCTAATGAACGGTTCTCGTGTAAATCCAAACATAAAAAAAGATATATTTCAAGACTATGATATTGTATATTTAGTTACAAGTGTTGAACCATTTAAAGATGAAAACTATATTTTGTCTCACTTTGGGGAAGTAATGCTTATGGAAAAACCCGAAGATAAAATTTTTCCACCTCCCATTGGCGATGGTCGGTATACATATTTAATGCAATTTATGGATGGAAACCGAATTGATATGCAATTTATTCACATAAGTAAAGTGGATGAACTAATTAAGGATAGTTTGACAAAGGTTTTATTAGACAAAGACCACAATATTCCAGATATCCCACCTCCAAGTGAACAAAGTTATCTTATAAAAAAACCAACGGAAAAATTATATAACGATTGTTGTAATAGTTTTATATGGGGATTAGGATCTCATATTCCAAAAACCATTTGGAGACAAGAATTACCATTGTTAATGCGTTTAATAGATATTGTTTTACGTGAGCCATTAATTCAAATGCTTGAATGGCATATAGGGATTAAAACAGATTATAAATACTCGATTGGCAAAGGAGGAAGACATTTGAAAAAGTTCTTGGAACCTGAAATTTGGAATGAATTTGAGAAGACGTATACAGATGCTAATTATGATAATATTTGGAATTCGTTATTCATATTTCATGACTTATTCAAAAAAACGGCTGAACATGTCGGACAAGTATATGGTTTTCACTTTCCTGAAGAAGAATGTAAAAGAGCACTAGAGTTTCTAAAACACGTAAAAGAATTGCCACAGGATGCAAAATCAATTTTTTAAGATTAAATTCCTTTATACATAAAGTACAATGGGGGAAAGGGATGGAGGATTTAGCGATAAGAACAGCTAATCAAGAAGATATTCCGCAACTTTTAAATTTAATGTATCAATACATTGTGGATTTTTATAAAAGACCTAAACCAACGGAAAAGTCACTTAAAGGATTGATACAGTTTCTACTGAATAACCCCGCCAGTGGAATACAATTTGTTGCAGAACAAGATGGGAAATTATTAGGTTTTGCAACCTTGTATTTCTCCTTTAGCACTCTTCAGGTGAAAAAAATGGCTATTTTAAATGACTTGTTTGTGATACCAGAAGCAAGAGGGCAAAAACTAGGCGAGAAACTGTTTCAAACATGCTTGTCTTATATAAGAGAGAATGATTTTGCCTACATGACATGGGAAACTGCAAAGGATAATTTCATTGCTCAATCTCTTTACAACAAAATGGGTGGTCAATTGTCTGAATGGTTAGTTTATGAAATCAGTTAGTGTATCCAGTAGTTTTTTGTTAAGCTATCCTTTTTCATTTGATGGTATCGCAATTATGCGGCATGGTTGTCTCCCATGGAAGAACGAGTTCCCCTCCATCATCTGTGCTGAATCCTGCTTCATGGTTGGCTAAGGGGGCAGAAAAGATTGAAGGAGCAAGGAATTCAATCTTAAATCAAATAATATTAAACGTGATATTAAACAAAAGAGGAAGGGTATGGGGGAATGGTTGTTCTTGAAACACAAAGGTTGATATTAAGACAGTATAAAGATGAAGATATTACTTCTCTACATTATATTTTTTCTGACCCAGAAACCATGAAGTTTTATCCGGCTCCCTTTAGTTTTGAGCAAACTCAAGACTGGATTAAACGAAATCAAGATAGATATCGGAATGATGGTTATGGATTATGGGCGGTTTGTTTGAAAGAAACGAATGAATTGATCGGTGATTGTGGTCTGGTTAAACAAAAAATAAATGGCAGTATAGAAGTAGAGATTGGATACCACATGAATAAAAAATATTGGTCCAAGGGGTTTGCAACAGAAGCGGCTAAAGCGTGCAAGGAATATGCGTTTGATAAATTGGGTTTAAATAAGCTGATCAGTATTATTGATCCAAGAAATGTTCCATCCATTCGTGTGGCAGAGAAGATTGGTTTCACTAAGGAAAAAGAAGTATTTATTTTCGGTAAGAACCATTATATTTACTCGGGGGTTAAAGAAGGTAACGAAGGGTTATATTGAACGAATGGTGCGATAGTTAAATAAAAAAATATGTACAAAAAAGCTGCCTTATCATCATAAGGTGGCTTTTCATTTGGTCGAAAACCAACCATTAACGATAATAGAGCCTTTTAGAAAAGGAATAATAGCACGGGTTGTTGAATTCTGTAAGATAGGGGGTGGATATATGTTACAAAACTCACATTTCGCACCCTCCCAACGAAAATCGGGAGGATTTTTTGTGTCCATCGTCGAATGAATCCTTGACACACAAGGAAAGTGAAGGAGTTTTTCTCTCATGAACGTTCAAGTCAAAAAGGTCTATCGTAATGATTATTTGAATATAATAAGTGCCCTATTCAAGAAACTGGGCCTGCCCCAATTGATTGACCATCTCGTTCCCGTTGATCCACAGTGCCAGACTCGAGTCAGCGATGCCGTTCAGGCCATCATCTACAATCTGTTTGACGGCCGGCAAGCCCTCGTTCACGTGGAACGATGGGCTCAGGAGATCGATCTAGAGAAACTCATCCGTCCCGGTCTCCATCCTTCCTGGTTGAACGACGATGCCTTGGCTCGTCATCTCGACCGCTTGTATGAGGCCGACATTCACAAGGTGATCAGCACTTGCTTGATTCACATTTATCGCAAAGAAGGCCTTTCCCTCCGAGCCTTTCACGCCGATACGACGGACAAGACGGTTTACGGCGCGTATGAATCGGCCTCATTAGAGGCTTTGCAGATCACACATGGCTATAACCGCCATCATCGTTGGCAAAAACAGATCGGCTTCGGACTGGTCGGCAACGAGGACGGCATCCCGTTTTACGGCGATGTGCACGACGGCAACCTGCCCGATAAAACATGGAATCCCGAGGTGCTGTCTCGTGTCCATGAACAGCTGAAGCAGGCCAAAATCGAAGACGAATGGATTTACGTGGCCGATTCCGCCGCGATGACGAAAGAGACCCTGGCGCAAACCAAAGCGGCCAACGCCTTTTTGATCACCAGAGGCCCTTCGTCGCTCCGGATCGTGAAAACCGCGCTGGCCGAAGCGGATGCTGAGGACACGACGTGGAGCGATCCCTTTACGTTGGCGGAGAGAAACGGCGCCACGTACCGGGTATGGGAAACATCCTCCACCTATGAAGGCCACCCCGTTCGGCTGATCGTTGTTGAATCGAGCGCGCTCGACCAGCGAAAAGGAAAGACGCTTGAAAAAGAACGAACCAAAGAAGCGGAGCTTCTTCGCGAGGAACAAGCCCATTGGGAGCGCCACCCTTTCTCGTGCCGGGAAGACGCTGAACAAGCCTTGGCGTCCCTCAAGACGTCCCTTCGCCCACGGTTTCATCGGGTTGAGGCCGCGGTCGAAGAGATCGTACGCCCGAAAAAACGGCGCGGACGGCCGAAAAAAGGGGCGGAACCCGAGATGGAGACGCGGTATCTCTTGCGCCTTGACGTCGAATTCGACCAAAACGCGTGGGAACAGGCAAGACGGAAAGCGTCCCGGTTTGTCCTCGTCACGACCGTTCCGGAGGAATGGAAGGGCCAACAAATGGATGCCCAAGAGATCTTGAAGCTGTATAAAGGGCAGATCTCGGTGGAAATGAACTTCGCTTTTTTGAAAGACCCTTTTTTCACGGATGAGATCTATGTCAAAAAGCCAGAACGAGTTGCGGTATTGGGCTATTTGTTTCTCTTGGCCTTGGCCATTTACCGCGTCTTTCAGCGCCGGGTGCGCCAGTTCATCACACCCGAACACCCATTAAAGGGCGCCGGAGGCCGCAAGCTGACCCGACCGACGGGGCAGGCGATTTTCCAGCTGTTTCAATATGTGAACGTCGTCCTCCTGGAGCTGCCGGATGGACGCATCCAACGCTCACTGGATCGCTCCCTCACCCCTGAACAACGAAGGATTCTGCAGGGGTTGGGGCTGGATGAGAGCATTTACGTGTAACGTCATACGGAACGACCAGCGATGGTAAAAAAAGGATAGCCATCGCTCGTCGTGTTGGTCAAAAAGTTATTCTGAAAAACTAAATAAAAAATCCTTTGTTTTGACCTTGTTAGGGTGCGAAATGTGAGACAAAAGTTGTTGCTGACAGGAAAAAGAATATCTCTGCGGACACCAACGCAGGATGATTTGCCAATTCTATATAACCTGATATATGGTGTGGAGAATCCAGAATGGAAAAAATACGATGCTCCTTATTATCCGCTTGAATTTTGCACCTTTGAAAAGTTTTCTAAGAGAATGGAAGAAAAAATGAATTTTAGGGATGTACCAAGTCAAATGATTATAGAATATCAAGGTCAAATTATAGGTATGGTTAGCTATTATTGGGAGGATAAGCGTACACGATGGCTTGAAATTGGGATCGTCATATATTCTCCTGAACATTGGAATGGTGGATTTGGAACGGAAGCATTATCTTTATGGATTGACTATCTCTTTGAAAATCTAACCATCGAGAGAGTAGGGCTTACAACTTGGTCTGGAAATCCACGAATGATCAGATGTGCGGAAAAATTAGGAATGCGATTAGAAGGGAGAATGAGAAAATGCCGCTACTATAATGGCGAATACTATGATTCGATTCGGATGGGTATTCTTCGTGAGGAATGGAATGAGTTTAAAAAGAATAATCCTTTATTCAACTCTCATGGAAGAACAAGTTAACTTCTATCATCTGTGGTGTCACGGAAGTGATGAATGAGTAGATTTTTGTATAATTTTGGTAGACAAAAATTAATTTAAAATTTAAGGAGAGAATGAAACCCGTGGTGCTAGTTGAGTGTCAGCGCTCAACCAGCCCTAGTGTGACCAAGGAATAAGCCAACAAGATGCCATCGAGTGCCACTTCAAACCCGGCCATGGAATTCGCTCGAATGTCGGTGATCCGGTATTGGTCTACGAGAATCGAAAACACCGTCTCGATGACTTTGCGTTTTTTTTGGATCCATTCTTCCCATGCCTTGGATGGGCCGTGCTTTTGATTGTGTCGAGACGGTGTCCAGAACGCGGCTTGGTGTTCTTCGTACAGCTTTTCTCGAAGAGCGTGGCTGATGTACCCTTTGTCCCCAAAGTTGTAGGGATGAGGGATTTGAGTCATCACCGTTTCAGCGGCTTTGACGTCGTGGCAGGACGCTTCCGTCACGACATAGCCCATGGCCAGCCCTTGATTGGTCACTTGAAGATGCAGCTTGAAACCGTAGTACCATTGCTTTTTGGAAGCACAATACCCCATATCCGCGATCCCTCGAAACCGCTTGACGCGCTGCATTCTTGCGGGATGGCACAACGGAAGAGGCAAGCTGTCGACGACCGCATAAGCATGGTGTTGGCCGCGTTTCGCCAGCTCATGACGGATCCATTTGATGGCGAAACCAAGCGCCCGGCAGCGGCGGTTGTATCGGGAGCGTTCAAGAAACGAGCCGTTTGTGAACAAATTTCCCGTGACAAAACGATGCCAGGCTCGTTCGGAAGAAAAGCCCAGCAGCTTCCCCAAAAGGTGAACCGCCATGACCACTTCGTCTTCTTGCTTGACCAAGTGACGGTTGCGGCGATGAAGATACATTTGAATCAACGACAGTTGGGCAGAAACAAAACAGAAAATAGCGGCATATTGTTTTTGAAGTTTGGCTGGATCTGTAGTAAAATGAAAGTGCTCTTGCATGGGGGATCTCTCCTTTCGAATGTTGGGTGACACTTTCATTCTACTGGAGATCCGCCAGCAAGGGCTATTTTTATGCTTGATCAAGTTTATCTAGCACCACGGGTGAGAGAATGAAATGTTAATCGGCCATATCAAGGAAATTGTCCGTTACCCTGTGAAATCTTTCCGTGGAGAGAGTGTACAAAAAACTAAAGTAATGGAATATGGTTTGTATGGCGACCGTAGTCATGCTTTTTTATTTTTTAGATGAAACAAGATCAGGGAAGTTTTTAACAATAACACAATTCCCAGAAATGGTTCGATATAAAGCAAGATTTGTTGGGGAAGAGTTAATGGAAGAATACCCCAGAGTCGAAATAACGACACCTGAAGGTAAGGTTGTTGATTGGGGGGATGAAGACCTAATTAGAGAAATAGAAAACAAATCGAAACGGAAAGTTTCTCTTGTAAAATATACTCCCTCTTATGTACCTTTAGGGGCAATTGAAGAAGAACACATTCAATTGGTAACGGATGCTTCTTTGCTTAAATTAAAAGAAATATGGGGAAAAGAGGTCAATTATCAACGTTTTCGCCCTAATTTGCTTATATCATTAAAAGAGAAAGTCCCATTTATTGAAGAAACGTGGTTTGGCAGAAGGATTAAAATAGGACGAGAAGTGGAGATTCAATTAAAAAGACATTGTGAACGGTGCATGATTATTACTGTTAATCCTGATAATGCAGAACAAGATTCGTCTTTGCTTAAAACTCTTGTACAACAAAGAAATAATCATTTTGGCGTTTATGCTTCTGTTATAAAAACAGGTGAAATTCATGTAGGCGATGAAGTCTTTCTTCTTGAATGATATTTTGCTAAATCATCATCAAACCAAATGTCAACTCTACTAAGCTCCCGTGGAAGGATAGAACTTCTTGCATAATCTGTGGGGAAGCTCGCTTTATGGCTGGATAACAGGACAGATTGAAGAAGAGTATATTAAGTAAAAGGGCTAAGATTTTGGGGAGGATATTTAATGGAAATTGCAATTGTAGCTTTTGATGATTTTACCGATATTGATGTGTTTTTGCCTTGGGATTTATTAAATCGTGTTAAAGAACCTGAATGGACCGTCAAAATTGTAAAGTTCAAGGATTTTATGAAAAATTGGGTTTTAAAACGGATGAATTAATATTCATGGAAAAGTGGATTTAGTCATCTTTTGTGAAAGTATGTTTATTCCGCTAATGGGGTTCTGTAGTTGAATAGTGGCAATGACTTTAAAAGTTTGAGGAAAAATTCTACAAGCTTTTTTGCAAGATGAGAAAATATAAAAAATGTTCTTGTTCAACTTCCATGAAAGAAAGAATTAACTTCCATCATCTGTGGAGAAGCCTGCTTCATGGTTGGCTAACGAGTTAGTTGAAGAATAGCACTAAATTTGCTTTTATGATAGTCATACTTTTACAAATGAAGGGGGATTAAGATGGAAATTCGTTCAGTGAAAGGGTCAGATTACTATGTCATCTCTCCACTAATCAATGAGTGGTGGGGCGGAAGACAAATGTCTGATAAATTGCCAAAATTATTCTTCGACCATTTTCAAAATACAAGTTTCATTGCCGAAAAAGATGGAAAAATCGTTGGATTTTTGATAGGTTTTCTATCCCAAGCGTATCCAGAAGAAGCATATATACACTTTGTTGGAGTTCATCCGGATTATAGGAAACACGGTATTGGAAAACGACTGTACAATGAATTTTTTAATATTGTTAAAAAGAATGGTCGGAATATTGTCCGTTGTGTAACTTCACCAGTGAACAAAGTTTCCATTGCATTTCATACGAAAATGGGATTTGAAATCGAAAAAAACGGAGATAAAAAAGTAGACGGAGTTTCTGTACATACTGATTATGATGGACCAAATCAAGATAGAGTTTTATTTGTGAAGAGGTTAATTTAATGATGAGCTTGTTCAACTAACGGTTGGCGCCTGTTGAACAGGACATACAAAAAAGACCGATCAATTTCGGTCTTTTTCTGTGGCCTAAAATCAACATTAAAATTAACAGAGACATTTATTAAAAGATAACACTCTAACGATTTCACTTTTCACTAAACGCAATCTGTATACCAATCAGCCCTAATAACAAACCTTTTACAATGTTCATTCGCTTCGCTATGAACGAATTGGTAAGCAGGACATGGCGCAGTTTCTCTGAAAACACGCTGACAGCGATAAAAATCACTAAAGCCTGAACCAGAAAAATAATCCCCAAAATAAACATCTGCAACGTAATGTGTCCCATCGATTTATTTACAAATTGAGGCAACAATGCTAAAAAGAACAATGATACTTTTGGATTAAGCAGATTCATGAGAATTCCTTTTTTATACAATGATGGATACTTTAAAGGCTTGTTATGGTTAATCGTAAAGCCTGTTTCTTTTTCCTTAAATGATTGCCATGCTAAATACAGCAAATAGGCCGCACCCGTATATTTTATGACGGTAAAAGCCAGAGCGGATTGATAAATGATTGTGGAAATCCCAAGCGTTGCAGCCGTGATATGTACAATAAGACCTGAACAAAGTCCCAGCGCTGTTGCGATTCCCGCTTTTTTGTCCTGTGAAATACTTTGAGTAATCACAAACAGAATATCTGGCCCGGGCATTAACGTCAGCAATATCGCCACTCCTAAAAAGGACATGGTTAGTGCGAAATCCATTTACAACACCTCTCTTGGATTTGAATGGACACCATTATTTGCTTCCTTTTCCTTCATTTGTCTTACTGATTGATTTCGAGGGGAACCGGCTTCGTTCCTTCTTAATGGGTGATAAAAATGTAAATTAGTGTTATCGGTATTTTCGGCAAAGAAAAAAATGGTTCTTACGTTCTTTTTTTGGTGAAAAGGCGAGATAATTGAGAGTGATGAACCAAAAAATTCTGACTAGTTAACATAGTAAACAAACTATCTCTGTTCATATTCAGATAGCCTGTTTAATATTTTTCTAATATTTTTTCAACCAGTTTACTTAGCAAAGATTGAATGGAGGCTTTTTCTGTTTTTTGGAATTTGTTGAAGGTTTTTAGATGTAAATGTCGAATTTTGGTTAATGGATGTCTGATTTACCTTGTTTTAAGGAAGGTGTAAATATGAGTTTGAGGAATTTCCATACACCTTTAACTGAAGCAGAAGTAGATGAGATTTATCAGTTATTGACACCGAAACAGCGCAAATATATGGATGATTTTACAAAACGAAGCAAAAAAAGCAAGTGGTTAGAAGTTTTAGCATTAAAAAAGGAGTCATCGTGACTGAAGATATGGATACCGAACAACTGGTAGAAGCAGTGGACGATTGGATTTTAGTTGAAATATTAGTGGAGGGCGCGGAAATCGGCCGTTTCGCTGCGAATGCGGCATGCCTCTTCGATATCAGTACATTGTAACTCATAAAAAGCTTATATACCTATTTTGTATTATTTTGTACATTTATCTAAAAAGGGGGATGAATGTTTTATGAAATATCGTGACTTTACATTGAATGATTTTGATTCAGTAATTGATTTATGGAAAAGAGCAGGTTTAATTTTATCGCGTTCTGATACGATAGAAGGATTTGAAAAAAAATTAAAAAGAGATCCTGAATTGTTTTTTGTGGTAGAGGAAGATGGACGAATTATAGGTGCAGTAATGGGTTGTTACGATGGTAGAAGAGGATGGATAAATCATTTAGCTGTTGACCCAGAATATCAAGGACGAAATATAGGCAAGGAAATCATGATGGAACTTGAAAAACGGTTTAAGAAACTTGGGTGTGAGAAAGTAAATCTATTGATTGAGAAGGATAATTGTAAAGTTCAAGGATTTTATGAAAAGTTGGGTTTTAAAACGGATGAATTAATATTCATGGAAAAGTGGATTTAGTCATCTTTTGTGAAAGTATGTTTATTCCGCTAATGGGGTTCTGTAGTTGAATAGTGGCAATGACTTTAAAAGTTTGAGGAAAAATTCCACAAGCTTTTTTGCAAGATAAGAAAATATAAAAAATGTTCTTGTTCAACTTCGATGGAAGAACGAATTAACTTCCATCATCTGTGGTGAAGCTCGCTTCTTGGTTCGCTAACGGGTAGTATAACGCAAGATTAATATTTTTATGTGTGCTAAATTTATAATATCACTCTAAACTTAGAAGAAATTTATGATGAAATTCCTAATGTATTTAGGAATCAATTGAAAAACAAAAATTACATCAATCTGTTTAAAGAACATCTCGTAAAGTATGCATTTACAGCATTACAGCAAAAAATACTTAGGGAATCAGGGAATAATTATTCTGATTATTTCACATTTAAAGCACCAGAACTTTATAATCAGATTGTGATGGCGCAGCAGGGGTATTTTGCACATGCTCCAATGCCTTATCAGCAAACTCATGGAATGAACCCAATGCCATACGATCTCACGCATTCAGTGCCTTTGTATCCGCCAACTCATATTCACATGGGGAAATAACTACCCGGCTAGGGTAGTTATTTCCGTACTAAGCAGGTTTCAAAATATGTTAAATGTTTCAATCGCTTTTTTCTTTTGCTCAAAGTCAACATGCGTATATACTTGCGTCGTGACTAAACTTTCATGACCGAGTAGTTCTTGTACGGTACGCAAATCAACATTTTCTTTATTTTCTTGTATCAACAAGGTAGCAAACGTATGCCGCAAATGATGGAGTGAGAACCGTTGAGGTGGCAGACCAGCTTTTTGTAAGATTTCTTTAAATATCTTATGTAAACCACGCGGATTCAGTTTTTTGCCGTTTTTATTTAAAAATACCGGTTGGGAAGGATGGAGCTGATATTCCTCTAAACTTTCCATATAGCTTTTTATTAAAGGGACAACCATAGGATGAAGGGGGAGTAAGCGCTCTTTTTTTCCTTTCCCATAAATACGTATCGTGTTGTTAGATAAATCAATTTGTTCCCAAGTTAGTTCAACAATTTCAGATCTTCGCATACCCGTAGTGGCTAACAGTTTAAACAGAAGATGGTTTCGCATCGCCATTCGGCTATTGTCTTGCTCTAAAAAATGAAACAGTTTTCGTAGTTCAGACAAAGACATATAAGTCGGTAATTTGCTATCCGTTTTAGGAGTATCAATTCCGATCATAAAATCGCTGTCGATTAGATTTTCTTTGACACAGTATTTACTGAACGATTTTAAGCAAGAAATTCTCCGATAGATCGTTCTAGGCTTGACATTTTCTTTTGTAATCTGATGCTGGATGAAGCGACGAACATGTGTTTTTGTAATGTCATTAAGTTGTACAGAATAACCATGTTGAACTAAGAAGTTTTCGAAACATCTCAAATCATACGCATAACCATCAACGGTGTTAAGTGAATAGTTTTTTTCAATTTGCAAGTACAAAAGAAATTCATCAATGGCTTGTCGAAACAACATAAAAAACACCTCCAGTTGATAATCAACGATCGATGATAATCGGTAAAAAAATAATGATAATTCGTTTAAAAAATGATAATTCGTAGACACAAAAAATTATGAGGAACTTAGGTTAACAAGTTCCGGATAATTGATTTTATGGGCACTTGAGGGAAGAAACCCTCAATTCAGGCGGAAATTATCTAGTCGACATAATATAAATTATAAGAAGTTATGAAAGAGTCTGTTTCGATAACAAGTAATCTCATAATAGTGAGACAAAACAAAAAAACGCCCATCGACACGCCACCTAAAATAAAATAAAAACGCGCAGCCTCTTGATTCTCATTCAAGAAGCTGCACGTTACCCACTGCGCGTCGGCAGCTGCAGGGACCGCATGATCTCATCCTTTCTCCTTTCGTTTAGGCAATATCCGTTTGACGATAGCGGACGCCTTTATACCGAACGCGAACTGGCACGCCTTTTTCTTGCTTATGCTTCACCAGAAGCCGTTGGGCTTTTGAAAAGGCTTCCATCATCCCAGATGCCGGAATGGCCTCTTCCCACACAATCGTTTTCCCTTGGACTGTGTAGAAGGAAAAGACATACTGTTTCACCGTCTTCACCTCCCTATTATTATTATAATCAAAGACTGTTTTTCCTAAACACAAAAACTGTTACAATTATGTTAACATTTTCTCTTCGGCGTTTCCGCAACAAATAAAGGTGTCCCAATCCTTCCTAAAAGAGATCGGAACACCTTTTTTCTTTTTGCGCATCTTTGTCCGAATGGTCAGCCGCCAGCCACCGAGTTCACTCCACCCATACCGAACGACCGTGCCGTCCACAGCGGCGGCATCATGATTCAATGCCGGTTTGTTGCTTGTATTGTTTGACGGCCGCTTTATAGTCGGCTTGAATGGCATCTTTGTCTCGTCCGAGCCGAACGCTTAAAAAGTCGAGCACAGCTGCATCATGGGCAAGGCCAGCGGCAAACTGCCGCTTCAGCCAGCGTTCGCCGGCGATTTCCTCTGGGAACGTATGGGTCTCTCCCCCATCGGCATACACGCTCCAACCTTGAGCGGTTTTGCGACTCAGCCACCATTGGCCATGGTGATTTGTCCAAAACACTCCTTCGGCCTCGTCTTTTTTGTTCAATTGGTTTTGTTCCGCATCACCGTATACCGGCAGAAGCGGGAACGTCTCGACGACAAACAGCGGAAATGTTGTATCATCGATCAAACAGCCGGACGCCTTGGGATGGCCGCCGCCACCGAATTGCTGGGCAAACTCAGCGACGTTGACGTCATCATGAATGGTGCGAAAGCCAATATGTTTCGTCCCCATGTTGACTAAAGCGATCAAGTCAAGATGAGGATAACGCTTGGATAACGCATTGCCCAATTCCGACAAATGGCGCTCGGCAAAGACGACGCCGATGCAATAGTCACCAAGCCAGCGCTGAACAAGCTGTTTTTGCTTTTGCCGAATGTAACGCTGAATTTTCTTCTCTTCCATATCGAGAAGCAGCTCTTCCGTCTCGGTCAAGGAGAACGGTTCTCTGGAGGCGAGCCGCTCGCTCATCGTCTCCCAAAAGCCGTCAAGCCCGAAAATCGTCAACAAATCATTCAGCCGCTTCGCTTGCAAATTCCCATTCTCTTCCCATTCCCACGTGTCGTATTGGCGGACGAGCTCGACGAACCCATCTAGCGTTTCATTAGGTGCGAGTTTTCCCTCGCGGACGAGATAGTCGTAAAAGAGCGAGGTGGCGCACGTCTTTTTGCCATCATCCCTCACCGGCACCACCTGTCCCCACGGGTAGTCATTGAAATGAAGCGCCGTCACGTGGTGGTCGATCACTTGCACATGGCCGCCGCGCGCCGCCCGTTCAGCGAGTTGCTGTTCCACTTCCTTGCCGACGGCCAAGTCGGTGATAAACAACATGGCGCCGTTGGCCTCGTCGCTTTGCAAGAATTGGACGACCCGTTCATCCAAATTGCGATAGGAACAAAACGAAATGTTCACCTCGGCAAACGCCAGCTTCGCGAGCAATCCGCAGCCGATGCCGTCTAGATCGCTGTCAGTGAATAATTTGATCATGGGGTCCCACCTTTTTGTCACAAACTTTTTTGCAACCACGTTTTCAAGAGCGGCAACAGCCGATCCGGCAACTCGCTCACATGCGGAACAAAGACGCGGAAGCGACCATAGATGTTTTCAATCGTCCGCCGCGTTGACTCATCGTCGGCCCCGTGGCCTAAAAAGAGATTGACGACCTCAATGCCGCGGCGGCGCGCTTCGGCGACTGCTTCGTGCGTATCGATGATGCCGTTTTGTTCATATCCGTACGCGGCGGGTTCGCCGTCAGAGAAGACGAGCAGCACTTTTTGTGCTTCCGGGCGCTTGAGGAGCTGTTCGGTCATCCAGCGAATCGCCAATCCATCGCGATTATCTTCATGCGGCTCGAGCTGCAGGATCGCCGGGCCGCTCGACGGCTCAAGCGAGCGATGGAATGAGACCGCCATCTGCAAATAGTTCGGCTGACGCGAAGCGGTTGCTTCGTTCGCATCTTCCCAAAATCCGACAATTTGGTGCGGCACGCGCAACGTTTTCAGCACCTCATGGCAAAGAACGAGCCCGGTTTTCGTCTCTTCCATTTTGTCATGCATGGAAGCTGAGCAATCGACAAGCAGGCCGAAGACCGCATCAAACCGCCGCGTCGGCTCGCCTTTTTTGTAAAACAAGCGCGGCCGCTCATCCGTGAAAAACGACACCAATTGTTTGCGCAGCCGACCGACGGGCAAGTTCGTGCGCCAAGCGGAGCGCTTGTGTTCAAGCCATTGTTCCATGATGCGCACAAGCCGTTTTCGGTACGGCGCCACCGCCGCCTGTTTGGCGCGGTATTGCTCAAGATGCGCGAGGTTGGACGACGAAGGAAGAAGCACAAGATCGGCTTGGCGGTTGGCCTCGCCATACGGCGCACGGTTTCCAATCGGCGGCTGTTCGCTGAAGGATGCTTGCGCTTCCAGGCCATACTCGTTTCGCGCCGTCGGCCGAGACGTTCCTTTCACGACGGCCAGAGCCTGATCGCCGTCTTCACCCGGCCTCGCCTCATCGCTGATGATCTCGGTGCGGCTGCCTCGTTCGAGCTCAAAGCGGAGAAAGCTTCCACCCGCCCGGCTCGTTTCCCGATGCCATGTTGGCAGCACTTGCCGCTTGGCCTCTCCATCCGACTCTTGAAGGGCATCGCGGTTTTCCAATGGGTTGGTCCGTTTGAGATCTTGAAGCGTCATCGTTTTCTCGTCCGCACCATCCTCAACGATTGGCAGCGATGTATAGGCATTGACCATATCATGAGGCAGCACGTCCTCCATCAGTTCCACAACGGCGAACGCCCAGTCCGCCACCTCGGCTGTCGAGGAAGCATCAAAAAATTGCGGCCATAACGTTTCAAGGCGCGCCTGCACCGCTTCATCCGCCATCGGAGCCAGCGGCGCATCATCAAGCGGCGAATCGGCCGTGAGCCGCAAATACATCCCCGCCAAAAACTGATCAGCCCAAGCGCCGCGCGTCCTGTTTGCTTGCCATTGCTGAGTGAAGTAGCGGCGGTACATGCGGCGGCGCGTGCGGAACCATCGCTTCATCCCGGGACGTTCCCGCTCGCAGACGGCTTCCAAGCGAAGATCTTCAGCGAATGTAAACAGCTGTTTGGAAAGCTTGGAGAGCGGTCGGGATTCCACCGCATGTCGGAAGGCGCGAACCGCCAATCGGTCGGTGTGCCGATACGTGCCGATGATGCGCAAGCCGACGTCGCTTTTCATTGCCGTTTCTCGCTCCAATGGTGGATACCCATCCCAAAAATGGCTGACGTAAACGACCGGCTTGACACAATGCACGCCGGAATGGGCGGCGAACTGGATGGCAACGTCGCGGCGGCGCATGAGCGTTTGGGCGAGGTCAGAAAGCTGCATGACCAAACTCGAGTCGACCGTTCGGTCATTGAACATCATAAACCGCTCCATGCCGAGCCTCCTATTCGTCAAACCACGTTTCGGCGATGTTGCGCACCGCCGCCCGTTCCCGTTCATCGTCAAGCTTATCGACGATGCTTCGCTCAATGGCCCGCAATGGCGGCATGTATGCCGCCAAATCGCACGCATCCAACAAAGCGCGCACCGAAGCCGCTTCCTCGGCGATTTGTCCGTTTCGCACCTGCGCAAGCAGATCCGCCGACAGGGCGACGAAACGATCGATCAACGTTTCATCCGTTAATGTAGTTTGCGCCAACAATACCGATTTTAATGTTTCTCCTTGCACATACGGCACATTGATGACGACAAACCGGTTTTTGAGCGCCTCATTGAGCGGTACGGTGCCAATATAGCCTTCATTGATCGCGGCGATGACGCCAAATGTCGGTTTCGCCTGTACGACATCGCCAGTCAGCGGATTGGTGAGCCGCCGCCGGTAGTCAAGGACGCTGTTTAAAATCGGCAGCGTTTCCGGTTTCGCCATATTAATTTCGTCAATGTATAGCAAATGCCCTTTTGTCATCGCCTGGATGACGGGTCCGGGCACGTACTCGATCACCGCCTGGCTGTTTTTGTGCACGATCGTCTTAAAACCGAGCAATGCTTCGGCGTCTAAGTCCACGGAACAGTTGATGCTGTGCATCGGTTGACCAAACAAAGCGGACAACGTTTCAGCAAGCCGCGTTTTTCCCGATCCGGTCGGGCCTTTTAAGAGCACGTTTTTCCCAAGCGCGAGCGCAATGGCGGCATCGTGCACGATCGCCTCATCTGCCGCCTTGTACCCGCCCGCTCCAATCAACGCGCGATCCGGATCGCGGCGGAACAGTTCTTTTCGCTTTTCCATTTCTTTCGTGACCGTCAACGGCCATGTTCCCATCTTCTGACTTCCTCTCTGTGGCGATCTTCCCCTCTCATTCTACTAGATCGCCCGGCGGGACGCAAAACAAAAGAACTAGACCATAAATATATTATGTAAATATAACAAAGAAAAAACGAGGCGCTCTCAACCGAAGTTGTCCTCAATCGCCTTGCGAATGAGCGCCGCGCACCGATCAAGCTCCGCCTTGAGCTGGCGTTTGTACAGCTTCGCCTTTTCCTGTCCGCCCTCGGCGAACCGATAGTAGACGACTTCTTGGTACTTCATTCCCTCTTTTTTCTGTTTCACTTGTTTTAAAATGCCGTCTTCGATCAAATCGTGCAGCGCCTTATACACTTCGGAGTGGTTCGGCCGGTAGCCGAACGGCTTGAACTCTTGGCGCAATACATCAAGCAGCTTCAGCCCGTAGAGCCGCTCCTGTTCGGTGAGCGTAATCAAATACAATTTTAAAAACGCACGTTGTTTTAACAGAAAACCGCTGGGCGTCCGTTTTTCTCCCATAGGCAGGCTTTTTCCCTCCTTCCCTACGGATGAAATTTCGCTCTTTGGGCGGCGAAATCCTGCTTGTCTTCATTATACCATGCGGGAAAGGAAAAATCCTCTCCCGCTTGGTTTCAATAAAACACGATCGTTTTGTTTCCGTGGATGATGACCCGGTCTTCCAAATGCCACCGAAGCGCCCGGGCGAGCACCGTTTTTTCAATCAGTCGGCCGATCCGCTTTAAGTCGTCCGGATGGTGGCGGTGATCCACGCGGGCGACGTCCTGCTCAATGATCGGCCCTTCATCCAAATCGTCGGTGACGTAGTGCGATGTGGCGCCGATCAATTTGACGCCGCGCTCATACGCCCGCTCATACGGACGCGCGCCGATAAAGGCGGGCAAAAATGAGTGGTGGATGTTGATGATCCGTCCCGGGAATTCAGCGACAAACGCCGGCGACAAAATTTGCATGTAGCGGGCAAGCACGATGGTGTCGATCTGATAGTCACGAAGCAGACGGATTTGTTCGGCTTCGGCGTCCGCTTTCGTTTCCTTCGTCACCGGAATATGCACATACGGGATGCCAAACGACTCGACCGTCTCGCGCAAGTCGGGGTGGTTGCTGATGACAAGGGCGATGTCGGCGATCAGCTCTCCCGCCTGCCATTGCCAAAGAAGTTCAAGCAGACAATGCTCGGCTTTGGAGACAAAAATCGCGATTCGCCGAATATCGTTGTGCAGCCGAAGCTGCCAACGCATCTGAAATTCAGCAGCGATCGGGGCGAACGCCGCTTCGATCTCTTCTTTTCGCTCGGCGATGTTCGGACAGTCGAACTCCAAGCGGAGAAAAAACGTCCCTCCCTCAGGGTCAGTCGAGTATTGGCTCGATTCAACGATATTCGCCCCTTGTTCGTACAGAAACGACGTCACCGCCGCGACGATGCCCGGGCGATCTGGGCAGGAAATAAGGATTCGAGCGCGTTGCTCGTAACCTTGCAAAAATGATTGCCAGCGATGTTGGCGAAATGTCGTCATGCGTTGTCTCTCCCTTTTCTTGCTTTTCCTTGCCATTCATCATACAAAAAATTCATGAACTTGCCAACAGGGAAGATAACAAAAGGAGGGTGTCCCAAAAGGATCGGGACACCCTTTCTTATTACCGTATATAGGTATAAAACAATCATTAAGAAACAATATGTTGTGTTTTGTTAAGGAAAATGACCCTTTGGGGTCAGCCCCCTGGCAAGCGAAAAACCTCTCTCAGTCTTTCGTCAAATCGCCGGCCGGGCCGAAAAATTCGTAATGGATGTGCTCCTCTGGCACACCCCATTGTTTTAGAGCGCGATAGACGGTTTTCATAAACGGCACCGGGCCGCAGAAATAAAAGTCTGCGTCTTTCGTCGGGATCACGGATTGCATCCATGCAAGGTCAATCCGCCCTTCTTTTCCAAAATGTGGATGGAGGCGGTCCTCGTCGGATGGCGACTCATAACAAATATGATAAGAAAATGACGGGCGTTCCGCCAACATCCGAAGCTCCTCGTCAAACGCGTGCACGCGGCCATTCAAAGCAGCATGCAAAAACGCCGCTGGGCGGGTCGGTTGGCGGATGGCCAACGTATGCGCCATGCTCAAAAGCGGAGTGATGCCGACGCCGCCGCTGATGAACACAACCGGCGTCGTTTTGGACAAATCAAGCGTAAAATCGCCGGCTGGAGCGCTAAGCTCGAGCACGTCGCCCTCTTGGACATGATCATGCAAATAGTTGGAAACAATGCCGGCCGGCTTGTCCGCTGTAGCTGCTTCCCGTTTGACGCTGATGCGGTAATACCCTTTTCCAGGTGCATCCGATAAGCTGTATTGGCGAATATGCGTATACGTCTCGCCCGGAATCGACAGTTTGACGCTCACGTATTGACCCGGCAAATAATCACTGATGGCCTTGCCGTCTTCCGGCTCCAAATAAAACGAAGTAATGACGCCGCTTTCTTTCACCTTTTTCACGACGACAAATCGGCGAAAGTCACGCCAGCCTCCGTGTTTGGCCGCTGCCTCATCGTAGAGCTCTTTTTCCACTTGAATGAAAACGGACGCAATGGCTTCATATGCTTCCGCCCAAGCCGTGATCACTTCGTCGGTGGCGGCGTCGCCGAGCACGTCTTTGATCGCCAGCAACAAATGCTTTCCGACGATCGGGTATTGTTCTGGTTTGATTCCTAAGCTGCGGTGTTTATGGCCGATTTGCCGCACAACCGGCAAAATCGCATCAAGCTGGTCGATATAGCGCGCTGCCGCATACACGGCTGCGGCCAAGGCGCGTTGCTGCCGCCCTTGCTTTTGGTTGGCGTGGTTGAAAATATGGAGCAGTTCCGGATGATTGGAAAACATGAGTTCATAAAACCGCTTCGTAATTTGTTCGCCATGTGTTTCCAAGACAGGCACCGTTGATTTCACAATTTCAATCGTTTTTGGATGCAATTTCGTTGTCGTTGTCATGATTTCATCCCCTTGTAAAACATGTATTTTTAATACATCTTTTATTCAACCATGAGCACTGCGAAAAAAGCAATATTTCAAATACATCTTTAATAAATTGTTCACAATTCTCCGTTCGAATCAGGTGTGGTACAATGGGATCAAGAATGTCGCTTAAAGGTTGTGAATCACGATGCAGTTGACGAACTATACGGAATACGCCTTGCGCGTCCTCTTGTTTTTAGGCGCGCTTGATGAAGAAGAAAAAACAAACATCAAAGACATTGCCGCTGCCTTTTCCATTTCAGAGCATCATTTAAGCAAAATCGTCTATGAGCTTGGCAAACTCGGCTACATTGAAACGATCCGTGGGCGCAACGGTGGAATCCGCCTTGCGAAACGCCCCGCGGAGATTGTCATCGGCGCGGTTGTTCGCGAAACGGAGGAAAACTTGTCGCTTGTCGAGTGTTTTGCCGCCCACGGCAATGAGTGCGTCTTAACGCCGGTATGTCGGCTTCGCTTCGCACTTCACGAGGCGTTAGAGGCGTTTTTGCGTGTGCTGGATGCGTATACGCTCGCCGACTTGCTTGAAGACCGAGCGTCGCTTCGTTCTTTATTGAAAGAGCGGCGCGGTTGAGGAAACTTTCTGGCTATAAGCTGGAGAGTTTTTTGGCGTTTGGCAGGCACACGATCACTAAGCATCGCTCTACGGAAGGAAGACGCGGGATGATGCGAAACCGATGGCGGCCTTTGCGGCGATTGGCACCTTGGCGCTCGGCCTTTGCGCGGGATGTGGCGGCAAGAACGATCATCAGTTGGAAAAACGAAACCAGTCGTCAAACATGGGCGGCGGGATGAATACGTCCGGCACCGGCCGATCACATCCCCTTTGTTTGCCACAAGACGAAGAATATATTAAGATTAGAAAGGTGTGAAAACATCTGCATGACTAAAGGAGGTCACAATGAAACACGAAGGAAACGCTTTGCCACCTTACTTGCATATGGACAATGGAGAGCTTTGGCTCACCGAAGATGATCGCGACAACTTAAAAATCAGCTATCGAATCAAAGAGGTGATTTTTGCCGAGCCGTCCGAGTACCAGCATGTGATGATTTTGGATTCGTACGATTTTGGCCGCATGCTCGTACTCGATGGCGTCGTGCAAACGACCTCGATTGACGGCCATATTTATAACGAAATGATTTCGCACGTGCCGCTGCAGTTTCATCCGGAAGCGAAGCGGGTGCTCATCATCGGCGGCGGCGACTGCGGCGCAGCTCGTGAGACGGCGAAATACGCTCATCTTGAAGCCATCGACATGGTGGAAATCGACGAAAAAGTCGTCCGGGCGTGCAAAGAGCATTTGCCAGCCGTCTCCGGCAACTTATCGGATCCGCGCGTGCGGTTTGTTTATGATGATGGCGTCAAGTTTGTGCAAGGGAAGGAAAGCGTCTACGACGTCATTATGATCGACTCGTCCGACCCAGTCGGCCCGGCGGAAGCCTTGTTTTCACCGGAGTTTTACGCCAACGTCCATCGCGCGTTGAAAGCGGATGGGCTGATGGTCTGCCAAAGCCAGTCGCCGATTTTCCATCTGGATATTTTGAAGCGGACGTACCGCAATATTCGCGAACTGTTCCCGCATGTGCTTGTGTACACCGCCGTGGTGCCGACGTATCCAGGAGGGTTGTGGAGCTTTACGATCGGCTCGAAACGGCCGCTCGATTTTCCGGTGCAGACTACCATTCCAAATGACACGAAATATGTGAACGATGGGATCTTTCGCCAATGTTTCGCGTTGCCGGCATTTTTGCGTTCGGCGCTTGAGGTGGAATAACCGCTTGGCATCAAAAAAGCTGTCCCCCACAAAGCAGGGACAGCTTTTTCGTGTTGCTTGAATCCGTTCTGTTTTATGGAGCAGGTGGGTTGTGAGACAATGCCCGCTTAGCAAGCCATTGAAGCGTCAAGTCGTCAGCAGGCGGGTTGTAGAGCCCAGCGCGGACGTCACGGTAATGCCGCTGAAGCGGATTGTCAGCAAACAAGCTTTGTCCGCCGACAATGCGCATCGCCCAATCGACGACTTCAAGCGCGGTATTGGTGGCGACCAATTTGGCTGTTGCCAACTCCTCTTTCATTTCCATCCGTTTTTCCGGATAGCGATCCCATAAATCGGCGACCGCGTACAGGAAATGGCGCGCATGGGTGAGGCGCCATTCCATTTCAGCGATTTTCCGCTGTACTTCGGGCGTCGAGGCGATTGGGTGAGGCAGGGTATTAGGCTGGTACGTCTTGGCAAAGCGAAGCGCCTCATTGCGCGCCGCAATGGCGATGCCTAAGTAACAAGCCGGCACGTGCAACAGCCATCCTTGCGCCGGAGCAGCTTCGTTCGCTTCTCCAAGCGTCTCTACGAGCGCCTCTTGGTCGACTTCGACTTCTTCAAGAACAAGATCATCGCTGCGCGTCGCCCGCATGCCAAGCGTGTTCCACGTCGGTTCGATGCGAATGCCTGAAGCAGACATCGGCACGAGAAATTCACCGACCCGACCGTCTTCCATCGTGGCGGAAATTAAGACGTAATCGAGCGCAGGGGCTAACGATGCAAATGTCTTTCGCCCCCGAAGCACAAAGCGGCCATGGCGAAAGACGGCCGTCGTTTCCGGTTTACCGCCGCGCGCCGGGCTGCCAGTTGTCCGTTCAGAGTGGGCGCTGTTGATGAGCACGTGGCGGCAAACGACTTCATTCGCCAAACGGGTGAGAACGGGCTCCGGCCAGCGGCGAAGCAAAAACAGCCGCATGAGAATGCTGGCGTGCCAACCAAACGACAATGCCGTTGCCCCAGAACCTTGGGCAATCGTCTCTTGCACGAGCACGAGCTCATAAAGCGACGCCCCTTGGCCGCCGTATTCAGTCGGGACGGTCAAGGAAAGGAATCCAGCCTCTTTTAAATCGGCAAAATCGGCAAATGGAAACGTTGCCTGTTCGTCATCATGCGCCGCCCTTTCCGCAAACCGTTCCGCAAGGCGACGCGCTTGGTTGTACAATTGTTGCTCCCGATCGGTCCGCACAAGCAAATGGTACAATTCGTTCATCGGTTCTCCCCTTCTTTTGGTCAAGATGCCTTTATTGTACCGAGTTCTGGCTAGGACTGAAAACAAAAACGCACGGGAAAATGACCGTCCTTGCTCTCGGAAGCTTAAAAGAGAAAGAAATGCCGAATGTACCGATCATCGTCACGGTGGACGAACTCATTTTTCCCAGCATCGTACTCGTATTCCTCCTGCCAGCGGCGGCCATAGCGGGCGATTTGACGGACGGCGCGGATGATCGCATACACTTCTTCGTTCGTCATCGTAGGATGGAGCGACAGACGCACCCATCCTGGTTTGGCGAGAGGATTGCCGTTTTTGACTTCTTGAAGCAACATAGCGGATTGTTCCTTGTCGATGCCAAGCAAATAGTGGCCGTATGGTCCGGCGCAGGAACAGCCGCCGCGCGCTTGAATGCCGAAGCGATCATTCAGCAGTTTGACAACAAGGTTGTAATGCAATCCATCTATGACAAATGAGATGATGCCAAGACGGTCGTCCCGATGTCCTTCAAGCACGCGAACGCCGGGAGTGCTTTTTAGCGCCGGCAAAAGAAGGGAAACAAGTTCCTTTTCGCGGGCGCGCATCTGTTTTACGTTCATTTGCTCTTTCAGCTGGATGGCCAACGCTGCCTTGATGGTTTGCCAAAACGGCGGTGTTCCGCCATCTTCGCGTTCCTCAATGGCTTGGATGTATTCATAGTTCCCCCACGGGTCAGTCCAGTACACCGTCCCGCCGCCGGGGTGATCCGGAGCGTGCTGATGATAAAGCCGGCTGTCAAAGATGAGCACGCCGGCGCTTCCCGGCCCCCCGAGAAACTTATGGGGGGAGAAATAAATGGCATCAAGCTGCTCCATTGGGTCGTCCGGATGCATATCGATGCGGACGTACGGAGCGGAAGCAGCAAAATCAACAAAGCAAAGGCCGCCATGCTCGTGCATGATTTTCGCCAGCTTATGATATGGGGTTTCCAACCCCGTGACGTTCGAGCAAGCAGTAAAGGCACCGATTTTTTGCGGTCGATCTCGGTAGCGCTCCAGCAGCTCGCGCAAATGGTCAAGATCGACATCCCCGTTTTCTGTCGGACGGACCGCCACGACTTCCGCGATGGTTTCCACCCATGGCAATAAATTTGAATGGTGCTCCATATGGGTGACAAAAACGACTGGCCGCTCCTCATCATGAAGGGACAAGCGGCGCTTCCACCGTTCCGGTACGCGCAAGCCAAGCAGACGCTGCAGCTTGTTGACGGCGCTTGTGGTCCCGGCGCCTTGCATAATCAAGACATCGTTTTTCCCGGCATGAACGTGCTGTTTGATGATTTCTTTTGCATAGCGATAGGCAAGCGTCGTTTTCGTTCCGGTCACATTCGATTCCGTATGCGTGTTGCCGACAAATGGACCGAGCTCATGCGTCAGCTTCTCTTCAATCGGCCGGTACAGCCGCCCGCTTGCTGTCCAGTCGGCGTAAATAAGCCGCTGTTTGCCAAACGGCGTAGAAAACGGATGAAAGCGGCCGATCGTTCCATCGCGAAACGGCTGAAAATACGTCTCAAGCTCCCCGCGGCATGTATACACCGCATTGCCGATCACAGCGTGAATGGCCATGTTGATTCCCCCTTTCCGCCATTTCGTCTATTTACAAAGTATGTCGCCTTCGGTGGTTCGGTCCAAAAAACGTGGGAAAGTTGAAAATGAAAAATCCGCCGTACAGGCGGATGGTATTCACTCCCTTTTTTTGCACGATAACGGCGAAATCGTTTCCCCCACGGACGGCACAAGGTATTCGGCAAGCATGGTCCGCAAGTCATCAGGCAACGGTTCGCTCGTTTGGGTTTGGAAATTGAAATGGACGACCGCTGCCTCTCCGATGGCGATCAGTCTTCCTGTTTCCTCTTCCATGATGCGATGAATGCATTGAAAGCTTTTATTGCCGATCCGGGAGACATTGGTTTCCACGCGCAATCGTCGTCCGAAGAATCCTTGGTTGATAAAATCGCACTTGGTGGAAGCTAAAATAAAATGCCAGTCCTCCGTTCGCCCGACGTAACGCAATTCATCAAACAGGCGGGTGCGCGCTTCTTCTAAATAAATAAAATAGCTAATGTTGCTTAAATGTCCGAGCGCATCAGTTTCACAAAAGCGTGGGTTGACGGTAATGATGTGCGTCTTCATTTCTCCCTCTTCCTTTCTTGCCTTTTTTTTGCCCCTTTCGCCCACAATATTCGTTTGGGTGAGCATGGGGCGTGACTGAGTTCGATTTGTAGCTACCAACTAGTCAGTATGTTGTTTTTATCATACTCCGGTTGATTTAGATATGCAATTGTTTTGTTTTGGATTATTGATTATTTAGAACATTGTTTGTGATATAAAATGTTGTGACGAATCCAGTACGTCGCCGCGAAAGGATGAAAATCTCCTTCAATTAAGTTGAATTTTTGGTTTACACTTCGCCGATTGCCTAACACATTAGATTGCATCCGCATGTATCGAAGTGCAAATGGTAACGAACAAATTGGAAATTCTTTATTGGAACCTATATAGTTTTGACATTTTCAGGGTAGATAAAAAAAGCCCGGCGAGGGCAGACGGGGCGTCTGCGGTCAACCGGCCCAAAGCGGCAAAAGAACGTATCCAACGAGCGACACGCCGGCGCAAAGGAGAGAGATGCGCAGTTTATATTTCGCATAGCTCATCAAGTCCATATCCATAATGGCTGCGGTTGTAATCGTCGTATCGCCAAGCGGCGAAGCAAAGGCGCCAAACGTCCCGCTCGCAAACACGGCGCCGACTGTCACCTCGAGCGGCGCCCCGGTCGCATGGGAAAGCGTGACGCCAAGCGGCATCAAAATGCCCCACGTTCCCCATGAAGAACCGATAAAGTATGATAAAAACGATCCGACCAAAAACACGGCCGCTGGCACGAATGCCCCCGGCAGCCATGTGCCGAACGTCGACGACACGTACTCCGCAAATCCGAGTTCCCCTGCCACCGCCGAGACCGCCCATACGAGAACGAGCATGCCGATCGGCGCCATCATTTCGTTACCCCCAGCAAAAAAATGGTACGTCAGCTCTGAAAGTGATTGTCGGCGCCATAAATAAAACGCCATCGACAAAAGGATGGTCACAAACAACGCCAACAGCATCGCCCATGTCGCATCGGCCGCGGAAAACGCCTCCCACCAATTCTCTGCCCCGCGTTTCCTGCCGTCGTACACGAAAAAGGCAAACGTCAGCGCGATTAACAGCGCCAGCGGGACAAACAAGTGCAACGGCTCCCCGTTGATCAGCGCCAGCTCCTTGCGCAATCCGAGCCCGTGCAGTGTATTCGTTTCCCCTTCTCCTTTTTTCGCCCGCGGTTTGCCGATCCGGATGTTCAACATCGTCGTCAACACCCCGACGGCCAGAGCGACAATCGCAAACAAGTTGTACGGCAGGCTGCGCAAAAACACGTCATACGGCGATTCGTGAATGTCGTTTTGCTCAAGCGCCGCGGCGACAACAGAAGTCATAAAGCCGACGAACGCTGTCGCCGCTGGCAAAAGCACGATGATCGGCTCGGTCGAGACGTCGATCATGTACGCCATGCGGCGGCGGTCGATGCGAAACTGGCGAAGGACTGCTTTCATCACTGGTCCAAGGAGCATAATGCGAAACATCGGCATAAAAAACGTCACCGGCACCGTCAGCCAAACGAACAACAAAATCCCCCGCTTCGAGCGGATGCGGCCGGAGAGTCTCTCGACAAACCCTTTGATCCCGCCGGTAATTTGCATCATGCCGACAAGCGAACCGAACAAATACAAAAACGCGGCCACCTTCATATGCTCCGGATCGGTCAGGGCGTGAAGAACAGCGGAAACAGCGCGCTCAATCGCGCCGACAGCCGACCACTCAAGGCAAAACGCTCCGACGAGCAATCCGGCCACGAGGCCGGGCAAAATTTCTTTCAGCCATACCGCCAACGGAATGATGAGCAGAAAAGGCAACAGCGACCACCATGTTCCTTCCACGTCGGCGCCTCCTTTGCGATGATGTTGTTACCAAGAAGGATAGCCATAATGCAGTTTTTTTATGATTTTCATTGAAGATTTAGAACATAGTTTTATTTATAAAATTTATGTTGCCCGCGCAAACAAAAAAAGCCGCGCTGCAGTTTGCAGCGTGGCCCACACTTCCATCCGCCCCGGGCTGGCTCCCAAACAATCTGGGGCACAGAAGGCGTTGTCATTTCCGGCGCGCAAAATCGACAAATCGGAACTTGTCGAGCCGGTGACGCGATTCCGTGTATTGAAACAATGCAGCATCGCTTAAATACACGTAGTTTTTGACGACAACGACGCGGTCATCGCCATGCAAATCCAAATAGCGCCGGTCTTCGTCCGTCGCTTCGTCGACCGATATTTCTTTTTTCGCAAAGCTGATCGGCAAATGCAGCTTCGTTTCCAAGTATTCATAGATCGAGTCTTCACAAATCTCTTTCGTCAATAGCGGCACATGCTTTTTCAGAAAAAAGTCTTTATCCAAAATAATCCGCTCTCCGCCGATTTCACGGACGCGCACGACTTTCCAGACTTCGTCTTTGCTTGAGGCGCGCAGATGCTGCCTGAGCTCGCGATCCGGCTTGATGATCGCCAGTTCATGCACGATCGTCCGCACCGGCTGCTTCATCGTCTGCGCCAGTTCTTTAAAGCTGACCAATCCGGATACGGGAAAGTCATATTTGCCGACGTCAAGGACGATAGATCCTTTTCCTTTCATTTTTTGGATATAGCCGTGCTCGGACAACAAATGGAGCGCTTTGCGAATCGTCTCGCGCGATGTCTCATATCGGGCGGCCAGCTCGTGTTCCGATGGCAGCTTGTCGTACGCCTTCCATTCTCCGCGGCGGATGCGGGAAATGAGGTCATGGTAAATGGTTAAATATTTGTTTTCATGCATAAGAATCACCGCTTGTATTGTATCACGGCCGGCGCAAAAGATAAACAACCGATTCGTATGGGCGCAGTTGCATGCGGCGAAAATCGGCCGGCGCGTCCGAATAATTGGCAAGCAGCAGTTCTCCCGTATAGCCATCGGCTCCCGCTTCTTTCGGCAGCGTGAACGTCGTTTCGACTGGATAAAAATTGTTGACAACAAGCAGCTTTTCTCCATCGCCATGACGCATATAGGCGAAAATATGCGGATCGTCCGCAAGCAACAGCTCATAGCGCCCGGTCGTAATGAGATCATACTGTTTGCGCAGCTCAATCAGCCGCTTATAATGGTAGAAAATCGAGTCGCGGTCGGCGAGCGCCTGTTTCACGTTAATGCGCCGGTAGTTGTCGGCGACGCGAATCCACGGCGTCCCAGACGTGAAACCGGCATGCGGGCTGTCGTCCCATTGCATCGGCGTGCGGGAATTGTCGCGCGATTTTCGCTGCAAAATTTCCATCACTTCTTGCTCGCTTTTGCCTTGTTCTCGCAAAATCCGGTACATGTTGAGCGACTCAACGTCGCGGTAGTCGCGAATATCGGTGAATTTCGGGTCGGTCATGCCGATTTCTTCGCCTTGGTAAATGTATGGTGTCCCTTGCATTAAATGGATCGTCGTCGCCAACATTTTGGCTGATTCTTTCCAATACGTCCCGTCATCGCCATAGCGCGACACGATGCGCGGCTGATCGTGGTTGCACCAAAAGAGCGCATTCCAGCCCCCACCTTCATACATCCGGACTTGCCATTCGGACAAAATGCGTTTTAAAGCTAGAAAGTCAAACGGGGCGACCGCCCATTTTTCCCCATTCGGGTAATCGACCTTCAAGTGATGGAAGTTAAACGTCATATTGAGCTCGTGGTTTTCCGGGTTCGTGTAGCGGATGCAATGATCGATCGTCGTCGACGACATTTCCCCCACTGTCATGATGTCGTATTTTGAAAACACCTCTCGATTCATTTCCTGCAAAAACTCATGAATGCGCGGTCCGTCCGTATAAAAGCTGCGCCCGTCCCCCGGCGGCACCGAACCGTCGTCATCCGGGAAGCGCTGATCTTTTGACAACAAGTTGATGACGTCAAGCCGAAAGCCGTCCACTCCTTTTTGGAGCCAAAAATGCATCATGTCATAAATGCGGCGGCGCAGCTCTTCGTTTTCCCAGTTCAAGTCCGCTTGTGTCACATCGAACAAATGCAAGTAATATTGGCCGGTTTGTTCGTCGTATTCCCACGCCGAGCCGCCGAATTTCGATTGCCAGTTGTTCGGCGCTCCGCCGTCCGGCTTCGGGTCGCGCCAAATGTAAAACGAGCGGTATGGGTTCGTTTTCGAGGAGCGCGCCTGCTTAAACCATTCATGGTCGGTTGAGGTATGGTTGACGACCATGTCCATCACCAGCTTCATGCCGCGCGCATGCACTTCGTGAAGCAGACGGTCAAAATCGTCCATCGTTCCGTATTCGTGATGGATGCGGAAATAATCGCTGATGTCATAACCGTTGTCGCGCTGCGGCGACGCGTAGATCGGCGTCAGCCAAATGACATCGACGCCCAGTTCTTGTAGATAATCGAGCTTCTCGATCACGCCCGGCAAATCGCCGATGCCGTCTCCATTCGTGTCGTAGAAGCTTTTCGGATAAATTTGATAAACGACCGCTTTTTTCCACCAAGGGGTTGCTCGCATCTCTCTTCACCTCGTTCGTCAGGATAAAAACATACCATTGGCATCGGCGGCCAATGGTATGGTGGTAAATGGATGATTTCGCACATCGTTCTCTTGCGTCAACACACGGCAATCATGAGCGGGCGGCTTTACGCACTTTCCCAAAGACAAACGTCAGCGCAAACGGCACCACAATCGCGATCGCCATGCCGATAAAGAACGGCGTCCACTTTTGCGGTACGATCGACAAGAAACCCGGCAGGCCGCCGACACCGATCGACGGAGCGATGACTTTATTGAGCGTAATAAACATGCCGGCGATCGCCGCTCCGGTCATCGCTGCGATAAACGGGAAACGAAAGCGCAAGTTGACCCCGAACATCGCCGGTTCTGTGATGCCTAAATACGCGGAAACAGCCGACGTAAACGACAAACCGCGCAGCTTTTCCTCCTTCGCGACAAACATCATCGCCAACGCTGCCGAACCTTGGGCGATGTTGGACATGACCAAAATCGGCCATAAGAATGTGCCGCCGGTATTGGCAATCAGCTGCAAGTCAACCGGCAAGAACGTATGGTGCATCCCGGTGACGACAAGCGGCGCATACAGCGCTCCATACAACAATCCTCCAAGAGCCGGAACCGTGTCAAAAATCGTGACAAACAAGTGGGTAATGGCATTGCCGATCGCAAATGTGACCGGCCCAATAGCGATGAACGCCAAAAAGCCCGTAATGAGCAACGCAAGCGGCGCGACAAGCAACAGCTGAAACGCATCCGGAATGCGCTTGCGCAAAAACAGCTCAAGCTTCGCCAGCACGTAGGAAGCCACCAACACCGGCAGCACTTGCCCTTGGTAGCCGACTTTTTGCACTTCAAAGCCGAACAAGTTCCAAACCGGAATCTCTCCTTTTTCTTTCGCCGCTCCCCAGCCCCAAGCGTTGAGCAAATCTGGGTGGACGAGCATCAAACCAAGGACAATCCCTAAGAGCGGGCTGCCGCCGAATTTCGTCACTGCTGACCAGCCGATCAAACCGGGCAGGAAGACGAACGCCGTATTGGCGATCAAGTTGATCATGTTCGCCAAATCGGCCCATTCTTTGTGCACCTCGACAAACGATTTCCCTTCGTAAAAAATGCCTGGGCCTGTCAAGACGTTGTTAATCCCCATTAACAAACCGGCCGTCACGATCGCCGGCAAGATGGGAATGAAAATATCAGCCAGCGTCTTAATCGCGCGTTGCAGCGGATTGAGCTTCGCTTCCGCAGCGTCTTTCATCTCCTGCTTTGTCGCCCGGCCGATGCTCGTCAGCTCGATGAGGTCGTCATACACTTTATCGACAAGCCCTTGGCCGATGACGACTTGAAACTGGCCGTTTGCGGAAAACGACCCTTTGACGACATCGATGCGCTCAAGCGCTTCCTTATTGACTTTTCCTTCCTCTTTGAGCGCAAACCGAAGCCGGGTCACACAATGCGTGGCGGCGACGATGTTTTCTTTGCCGCCGATGGCTTCAACGATTTGCGCGGCTGCTTGTTGGTATGCCCCCATGATGAACGCCTCCCTTTTCTTTCCTTAACGACCGCTATAGCGTTAAATCGCTTTCAGCAACCGGTTGCAAACAAACTTGTATATACAACCTGAATTCATTTTATCTTGTATATACAAGTTTGTCAACATCTTTCGATGACCGCCTTCATTTTTCGACAATAGTTGTTGTTTTTTTTTTGCTAACTTCCACTTCTTTTGTTATGTTTTGTCAAGCGGCAGGAAAATCAACGACCAAGTAGGAAAATAAAACATAACGCAAATCAATGCCAAAAGACGAGAAAGGATGAGGGAATGCGATGAAAACCTATACACTCCGCGAAGCAGCGAAAAAAATCGGGGTCACCGCCCGCGATTTGAAACAATGGGAAAAGCAGTTCGCCGGATCGATTGCCGTCCCACGCACAACCGAGGGGGCACGCATGTACACCGACGAGCTGATCGACCGGTTTCGCCATATCCGCACTTGGCTTGAGGACGGCCGCCATCCGCGCGAAGTGGCTGAAATGATCAGGCAAATGGACGGACAACCGGCAGAGCGAGCCAACGAGACAGCCGCTCAAGTGGAAACAGCCGTCATGGAAGGGGAAATCATCGATGTGCCCCGCCTGCTGCATCAAGGGATGCCATACATAGCCGAGCAGTTGGCGGCCCGCTTAAAAGACGATATCGTCGACGCCTTGAAACAGGAAACGACAGCCACGGTCCGGCAAGCGATGGATGAGGTGAAAGGCCGCCTTGACTACATCGAGGAGCAAACGACGGCAGCTGCCGAAACGGTGCGCCGTTCACTCCGCGATTACGAGGACGCATGGCAGCAAAAAACGGAACAGCTGCATGAACATTTGGAAACGGTCGTCGCGTTCTGTCACGAGGAAAAGGCAAGGCAGGAAGAGGAGCGAAAACAGCTCGAACTGCGCATTTTAGAACGGGAAAAAGCGTTTCGCGAGCTCGTGTTGTCGTTTCGGCAAACCGCTGCCAGCACCAGCGCTGCTCGAACACGGGCAAATAAATGGTGGAAGTTTTGGTGAAGACGATTTTGGCATCCATGTGACAAGGGCACCCGTTTTGGATGCGCCATACCTCCGTCAAAAATCAAAAAAGGGCCCCGCCAAAACTCGGGCCCCTTTTTGCGTCATATTCGGCGGCTCTCGGCCGCATGTCGTTTGATGGCTTCGATCAAGTGCGCTTCTTCTTGTTTGGTGACATGGAGGCGGACGCCATAATAGTAGGCGTGGACAAACGGTCTTTCCCAGACAAGCTGCCCCCGCAGCGTAAAGGGGGCAGCGTTTAGCCAAAACGAGATGTCAACCAGCGTTCCCCCTGTTGAAAAGGGAAGGCGGCCTTCCGTTTCGATTTTCATCCCGTGCGGACTTAGATCGTGAATGTAGACGCTGCGCTCACCATCGGCTGTGCGCAGTTCAGCCGGGAGCGGCCGGCCAAACTGATACCGGAACGGTTCTTGACGCTTAAACCTCATCCTTCCTCCCCTTTTCCAAGCAGCTTCGTCGGTTCTTTCCAGACATCCACCACCATCCCGGCTTCGTCAGTGTCAACGACAAACGAACCCGTGCTGTAGCGGTCGGAGAGACGAAGGGAAGCGGCTTCGATCGTCTCGACCACCCCTTTTTCCGTCCGCAATCCGACCATTTCCTCATCGTTGCTGACAAAGACGGCGCCGACAACTCGGTGCGGGTTGGATTTCACTTCACGTACGATCACAACGCCGCGCTTCGCTCGTGAGGACGGCTCAAACTCGCTCATCGCCACTTTTTTCACCGCTCCGCGCTGCGTCACGACGACGAACGAGCCCCCCTTTTCTAGGCGAACGGGGCACGCAGCGGCGACAAAGTCCCCTTCCTTCAATTGAATCCCTTTCACGCCAGCCGCGCGCACGCCAACAAGGCTGATCTCCTCCTCGGCAAACAAGAGCGCATGTCCATCATGCGTCGCAAGCCAAAGATGGCCGCATCCATCCGTCGCGTAGACGGCGATGACGTCATCATCCTCTTTCACATTGACGGCCACAAGCGGGCGGGTGTAGCGCTGCACTTGGTATTGAGCGAGCTCCGTTCGCTTTACGAGCCCTTGTTTCGTCACAAAGATGAGCTGCTCCCCGGTGTCAAAGGAAGAGACTGGAACAGCGGCGACGAGTTCATCGTCGCGTTCAAGCGGAATGAGATGGGAAATGTGCTGGCCGACCTCTTTCCAACGGATATCAGGGAGCGTATGCACCGGGCAGTATAAATAATAACCGCGGCGGGTGAAAAGCAAGAGCACATCGGTCGTATTCATCTCGAGCTGGGCGAGCAGCCGATCCGTTTCCTTCATGCCCATGTCTTGACCGTTTGAGGCGCTGTATGAACGATAGCTCGTCCTCTTCACATATCCTTCTTTTGTCACGGTGACGATCACGTCTTCCGCCGGAATGAGCGCCTCCACCTTCACTTTCAGCTCTTCAATCTCCTCTTCAATCACCGTCCGCCGCTCATCGGCATATTGCTTTTTCATCGCCTTCAGCTCTTTTTTGATGACGCCAAGCAGCTTCTTTTCATCTGCGAGAATCCCCGTAAGTTCCGCAATCGCTTGATCCAGTTCTTCCGCTTCTTGACGCAGCGCCGTGATGTCGGTGTTCGTCAACCGATACAGCTGGAGCGTCACGATCGCCTCGGCCTGCGCTTCGGTGAATCCGTAATGAGCCATCAGCCGTTCTTTGGCGTCGCGCTTGTCGCTTGAAGCACGAATCGTCGCAATCACCTCATCCAAAATGGAAAGCGCCCGAATCAAGCCGTCGACGATGTGCTTCCGCTCATTCGCTTTTTTCAGCTCAAAATGCGAGCGGTTGGTGACGACCTCTTTCCGGTGGGCGATGTAGGCATCCAACAGCTCCGGCAAGCTCATCAGCTTCGGCCGGCGTTCATGGATCGCCACCATGTTGAAGCTGTACGGCACTTGCAAATCCGTATTTTTGTACAAGTAGTTGAGAATCGCTTCCGCATCGGCGTCTTTTTTCAATTCGATGACGATCGACAGCCCGTTCCGGTCCGTTTCATCGCGCACATCGGCGATGCCGTCGAGCTTTTTGTCGAGGCGAAGCTCGTCAATTTTTTTCACTAAATTCGCTTTGTTCACTTCATACGGCAGTTCCGTGATGACAATGTGCTTTTTCCCGCCTTTTCCCTGCTCGATGGCGGCTTTGGCGCGGATGATGATTTTCCCGCGGCCGGTCTCATACGCCTTGCGGATGCCGTCTTTCCCTTGGATGATGCCGCCGGTCGGAAAATCGGGGCCAGGAAGAACCGTCATCAGCTCGTCAACAGTGCAATCCGGCCGGTCGATCCGCATCAAGACGGCGTCGATCACCTCGCCAAGCGCATGCGGCGGAATGTCGGTCGCATAGCCGGCCGAAATCCCGGTCGAGCCGTTCACCAACAAATTCGGAAACATCGCCGGCAGGACGGTCGGCTCATCGGTCGTATCGTCAAAGTTCGGCACAAACGGAACAGTTTCTTTGTCAATATCGCGAAGCAATTCGGCGGCAATCGCCGACAGGCGCGCTTCCGTGTAGCGCATCGCCGCCGGCGGGTCGCCGTCGATGCTGCCGTTGTTGCCGTGCATCTCCACCAGCACGTTGCGCAGCTTCCACTCTTGGCTCATCCGCACCATCGCTTCATACACCGATGAGTCGCCGTGCGGATGAAAGTTGCCGATCACGTTTCCAACCGTTTTCGCCGCCTTGCGAAACGGTTTATCAGCCGTGTTGCCATCCATGTACATCGCATACAAAATGCGGCGCTGCACGGGCTTCAGCCCGTCGCGCGCATCCGGGAGCGCCCGGTCTTGGATAATGTATTTGCTGTAGCGGCCAAAGCGGTCGCCAAGCACGTCCTCTAACGGCATTTCCAGCAATCGTTCTGCCATCGTCATTCTCCTTTCCTAACACATCAGCGCCAAAAAGGCGGCGCCTTTTCACGCCGCCATCAGCCGATCCATCCCGGTTCCTCTTCGAGCCCGAAGGCGACGTGCGTTTCGATCCATTTGCGGCGCGGCTCGACTTTGTCGCCCATGAGCGTCGTCACCCTCCGTTCGGCGCGGGCCGCATCTTCAATGCGCACGCGGATGAGCGTACGCGTCTGTGGGTTCATCGTCGTTTCCCATAATTGATCGGCGTTCATTTCGCCGAGCCCTTTATAGCGCTGAATCGTATAGCCGCGGCCCATTTTTTTCGTAATTTCTTTCAGCTGCTCGTCCGTCCACGCATATTCGACGATTTCGTTTTTGCCGCTTTTTTTGCTGATTTTGTAAAGCGGCGGCAAGGCGATGTACACTTTTCCCGCTTCAATCAGCGGACGCATGTAGCGGTAAAAAAACGTCAAAAGCAGCACTTGAATATGGGCGCCGTCCGTGTCGGCATCGGTCATAATGATCACTTTGTCGTAGTTGACATCATCGAGCGAAAAGTCAGCCCCGACGCCGCCGCCGATGGCGTGGATGATCGTATTGATTTCCTCGTTTTTCAAAATATCGCCAAGTTTCGCCTTTTCCGTGTTGATGACTTTTCCGCGCAGCGGAAGCACCGCCTGGAATCGACGGTCGCGCCCTTGTTTCGCCGAACCGCCCGCCGAATCGCCTTCAACGAGATAGAGCTCATTTTTTTGCGGATTGCGCCCTTGCGCCGGCGTCAGCTTGCCGCTTAAGAGCGCCTCTTTCCCTTTCCGCTTTTTGCCGCTTCTCGCCTCTTCGCGCGCTTTGCGGGCCGCTTCACGCGCCTGATAGGCCCGGATCGCTTTCTTAATGAGCATCGCGCTTACGTCCGGGTTTTCTTGCAGAAAGTACATCAGCTGCTCGGACACCACCGCATCGACGGCCGAACGCGCTTCGCTCGTTCCGAGCTTTCCTTTCGTCTGCCCTTCAAACTGCAGCAAGTGCTCTGGGATGCGCACCGAAACGACCGCGGACAACCCTTCGCGAATATCGGTTCCTTCCAAATTTTTATCTTTTTCCTTGAGCAAACCGACACGGCGGGCGTATTCGTTAAAAACGCGCGTCATCGCCGTTTTCGCACCCGCCTCATGCGTGCCGCCGTCTTTTGTGCGCACGTTGTTGACAAACGACAGCACGTTTTCCGAATAACCGTCATGAAACTGGAACGCAAACTCGACTTCAATGCCGTTTTGCTCGCCAGCAAAATAAACGACCGGGTGGAGCACATCTTTCTCCTCATTCAAATAGGCGACAAACGCTTCAATTCCGTTTTCATAGTGGAACACCTCGCGCATGCCGGTCCGTTCGTCAACGAGTTCGATTTTCAGCCCTTTTAACAAAAACGCCGATTCGCGCAGCCGTTCACTCAATGTTTCATAATCGAAGACTGTCGTGCTGAAAATCGTTGGGTCCGGCTTAAATTGAATGATGGTTCCGGTTTTGTTCGTTGTGCCGATTTTCTCTAGCGTCGTCACCGGTTTGCCTCCATGCTCAAACCGCTGCCGGTAAATGAAGCCGTCGCGATGAATCGTGACGACCAGCCATTCTGATAAGGCGTTGACAACCGACGCCCCGACTCCGTGCAGGCCGCCGCTCGTTTTATAGCCGCCTTGGCCGAATTTGCCGCCGGCATGAAGCACGGTCAAAATGACTTCCGGCGTCGGCTTGCCGAGCTTATGCATCCCGACCGGCATGCCGCGCCCCTCATCCAAAACCGTGATGCTGTTGTCTTTATGTATTTGCACGAAAATGTAGTTTCCGTATCCAGCCAACGCCTCATCGACCGAATTGTCAACAATTTCATAGACAAGATGATGCAAGCCGCGGCTGTCGGTGCTGCCAATGTACATCCCCGGCCGCTTCCTGACTGCCTCGAGCCCTTCCAACACTTGAATGGCATCTTCGTTATATTCGTATGTCGCATGCTTTGCCACAAGGCCACCCCTTCCTACAAAAACAAGAACACCTGTTTCTATTGTACCACAAACTTCCCGACTGTCCATTGCCTTTTGACATCCCCCGACAAATTCGGACAAGTGCGACAAAAAAACGAAAGGACCATCTCGAACAAGATGGCCGTTTCATGGATTAAGATTAAGCACGCTTGGTGAGCGCATGTTCCACTTTAATGCAGCGGTCCATAATGACCGTGTAGCCTTTTTCTTTCAAAAAGCGATACGCCTCCTCATTGACGACGCCAAGCTGCGCCCAAAACACGTCGGCATCGATTTGCACAAACTCGCGGGCCAGCTCGGGCAAATGCTCAGAGCGGCGGAACACATCGACGATGTCGACATGGCCTTCGATATCGGTTAGTTGATCAACCGCCGGAATGCCTTCCCACTCATCGATCATCGGATTGACCGGAATGATTTCGTATCCAGCGTCTTTCATCGCTTTCGCCACCATATACGACTCGCGCTCCGGATTGTTGGACAACCCAACGACGGCAATCCGTTTCGCCTTGCGCAAAATTTCACCGATTTCTTCCCGGCTTGGGTTGACAATGGACATCGAGGTCTCTCCCTCCTTTATTCTCCTTTTTGCTGTACTATATAGATGCAATTTAAAGCTTTAACATTTTTCGTTTTTACCGATCATTTCATCCGACTGTCGAGTGACCGAACAACACCGCTTAAAGACCCATGAATGGGTCTTTAAGCGAGTCGTTGTTCGGTCTTCCGTCACGCCTTAGCGTGACGGAGGCAAGCCTATGGCTTGCCTTCGACAGTCAAAAATGGATGAGCCACTTTTCCGTCAAGGATATGTGAAACGATTTCGTTGCATCTATATAGTTTCGCTCCAGCCAGATCAAAATCCTGCCCAGCCAATAGAAAAAGGAAAAAATCATCGATCTTTTTTGCACAGCGCCCACACACCCTAGGCCGGCCACAACAGACGCAAACTTGAACATCATATTCATCGCCTACGCATCGATCCGCTTTCTCGTCCGCATCCAGACATTCTGTTTGCTGGCTGTCCGAACATGGATGGCCTGCTGCCAGTTATTTTATGTTCCACCCGGCGTACACTCCAGCTAAAAAAACGGTAGTCATGGCAATCGCATGGACGATCATCCATCCCCACCGGCCGTAGCGGAAAGAGGAAGCCGCAAGCGGGGAGCGCGCTTTTTGGGGGACGATTTTTCCGCCCATCCACTCAAAGAAAAGCAAATACAGCCACCAGGCGGTGTATGAATCCCACACATCCCACTGTTCCTTATAATCAATCAGAGGGAGCGGCGATACAAGAGCAACCAACTCGAACAACATAATCAACTGCACCATCGCAAAGTAAAACGGCAACTTCCATGCCCAGCTTTCCGGACTGTACTTGACTCCAAACAAAACGAAAAACGGAATGACGGTTGCCATTTCAACGAGCGGAATCGGTGTATAAGGAACGAGCTTAACAGGGAAGGAGTAAAAGCCTGCATAGACAAACGCAAGGCAAAGAACGATGCCTGTCACCGCACTGAATGCATACAAAACCGCATATCTCCGTATATGCCGTTTGGCGATCCAAAAACTTCCCGCTATACTCAACATGACCGCTGCCAATTCCACCATCCAAACAACAGGAAGAGAAACCGTCATCATCGATCCTCCCTAACCCATTTCCCACTCCCTAAACGCAGTCTCAGACAGCACTGTTAGTATAATTCAAAGTGTGGAATTTATTCCGGCGCCCCCACCGGCTTTCCACCCCATCAAGCTGTCTAGCATGGCTTAACAAACGTGCTTCGTGCAAATTTATTATTATTGATGAAAAAAGGGGGTGTCCCAAAAGGACTGGGACACCCTCTCTCATCGCTATATATAAGCACCAGCCGCTTCTCTGTCACACTATATATCGCCTTTTGGGTCAGCCCCTTTCATGGATCGGACTGCATCAAACTTTCAAGAATCTCCGAAAAAAGAAATCATTGCGCAACAAACGCTAAAATTTTCCCGAACGAAAAATCGAGTAAAGCAGCCAACCGAACAGAAAAGCGGACGCGCCTAATCCGATTTCAACAGCGGGAATCTTCCACAGCAGCGTCGACGGCCGCCCGAGCGAGGAAGCGATCATCAGCCCGGCAAGGACGATGCTCAGCGAAAGAAGAACGATGCTAAACGACAGCCGGTTCGTAATCTGATCGAGCTTCTTTAGCAGCGTTTCCAAATCAGGCGCCGTGATTTCCAGCCGAAGCTTGCCGTGCCGCATCATTTTCGTCCATTCCTTTACGCTGTCCGGCAAGCGAAGCAGCCATTCACCGTAGTCGAAAATCCGTTTCCACGCCGTTTCCGCTACACGGTCAGGCCGAAGACGCTCTTTCATCAGCTTTCTCCCAAACGGTTCGGCCACATCCATGATGCGAAACTGCGGATCAAGCGTCTCCACGACCCCTTCGACCGTCAACAGCGCTTTCCCTAACAGCGTCAAATCGCTTGGGATGCGAATGCCATGGCGAAATGCCACCGAAAGCAAATCCTCGACGGCTTCCCCAAGACTGATCTCACCGAGCGGGACGCGGTAGTATTTCTCCCGCAACTCGTCAATATCATCGCGCAATTTTCCTTCATCGACTCCGTCAGGAACAATTCCTAAACCGTAAATCGCACCCAACACCCCATCCGTGTTTTGCCGCATTAAGGCGATGATGAGTGAAGAAAGATGATGTTTGACATGAGGTCGAAGGCGGCCCATCAAGCCAAAGTCAATGAAGGAAAGCGTTCCATCGTCAAGAACAAATACATTGCCAGGATGAGGGTCGCCATGAAAAAATCCATGCTCAAACATTTGTTGAAAGGTTGCTTCAGCCAAACGCTCGGCGATCGTTTTTAAGGAGTGGCCGTTCGCTTTCAACCGCTCGATCTCCCCGAGTTTGATCCCTTCGACATATTCCATCGTGAGCACTGTTTTCGTCGTATAATCCCAAAACACCTTCGGGACATACACCGACGAATCGCCGGCAAACTGCCGTGCAAACCGTTCCGCATGGCGCGCCTCGACTGTATAATCCAGCTCCTGCCGTAATGAACGCGCCAGTTCATCGACAATCTCAGACAATTGGTAGGTTGCCGCCCAATCGAGACGGCGTTCCGCCAGCACGGCCAAATCTTGCAAAATTTCCAGATCCGTCTCCACCCGCGCAGCGATGTGCGGGCGCTGCACTTTCACCGCCACGGCCTGTCCGGAAGGAAGAACCGCCCGGTGCACTTGTCCAAGCGAAGCGGCAGCGAGCGGCATTTCCTCAAATGAACGAAAGAGTGTTTCCAGCGAACTTCCAAACTCCGCTTCGACAATCCGGCGGACATCGGCAAACGGAAACGGCGGAACTTGGTCTTGCAGCTTTTCGAGCTCACTGATGATCGGAGCGGGAATCAAATCCGGCCGTGTGCTGGCAATTTGCCCGAGCTTCACGAACGTCGGGCCGAGCTCCTCAAGCACAAGGCGGAGCCGCTCCCCAACCGTTTTTCCTTCCTTTTTCCCTTGCTCCGCTTTCCATCGCGGCGGCAACGAAAGAAACGACGAAAAGCCGAGTTCATCGACGATCATCCCGAATCCGTGCCGAAGCAAGGAGGCGGCGATTTCGTGATACCTTCCGATATGGCGCATCCGTTTTCCGATCATCGAGACATCTCTCCTAAGGCGGCAAAAAGCGAGCGGACAGGCCGCATCGGTTTACTGCCCGCTTTGTTCCTTTTCTTCAAGACGGCGGATTCGCTCCTCGAGCTGCCGCACGTCTTCTTTCGTCGCCAAGTCGAGTTTATCGATCACCTGCTTGATTTGCTCGCGTACAAGCCGCTGCACTTCCGTTTTCCGCGCTTCGGTCTGCTGTTTCCATTGATCGATCACTTCCTTCGATTCGTCAAGCGACAATTCCCCTTTTTTGACTAACTCGTCAATGATTTTTTCCACTTGTTCTTTGCTGGCGATCGCAAGCCCAAGCCCGAACGCCAATCCTTTTTTCAAAATGCTCATCCTGTTTTCCTCCTTTCCTCCTTTCCTTTATAGTACCATTATTTGGCGGGGCATGTCGAGCAAGCGGCCAAAGAGGAAAAAGCGGAAGGTGTTTTCCGTTCGAACCTAGCGTTGCATATCCCGCTTCTCGATAAGGAATCCTATCGATGGGCTATCCATTCGTGCAAGGAGGGAGTTCCCATGGCAGAGGAACAACTGCACTACGGAGAAGACTATCGTTTCATACCTGCGACGTCAGCAGCGAGCGGCCTCGGAGTCAGCATGCTGCCCGATTTGTACTGCCATACGATCCAAATCGTGAACATTTGTCTTGTCGGCCGCCCGGACGACCGCGCGTTTGTATTGGTCGACGCTGGCATGCCGGGATCAGCCGATGACATTGTTTCAGTCGTGGAAGACCGCTTTGGCAGCGGCAGCCGCCCGCAAGCCATTGTTTTAACCCACGGCCATTTTGACCACGTTGGAGCGATTGTTGAGCTTGTCAAGCATTGGAATGTCCCGGTGTATGCCCATCCGGCTGAACTGCCGTATTTGACTGGAAAGGCGAGCTATCCTGAACCTGACGCTTCCGTCGAGGGCGGCTTCATCGCCAAAATATCACCGTTTTTCCCAAATGAACCGATTCAACTGGGCGATCGCGTTCATCCGCTGCCAGAGGACGGCACCGTTCCGCACTTGCCGGAGTTCCGCTGGATCCACACACCGGGGCACACGCCAGGCCACATTTCGTTATTTCGGCCGCGCGACGCCGCTTTAATCGCCGGCGACGTGTTCGTCACCGTCCGCCAAGATTCACTGTATAAAGTGTTGACCCAACAAATCGAAATCAGCGGCCCGCCGCGCTATTATACCATCGATTGGCGCGCCGCCCGCGAGTCGGTGCGCAAGTTAGCCGCACTCTTTCCGTCAGTCGCCATCACCGGACACGGTGCTCCTGTCGCCGGCAAAGAGCTGCGTGAAGGGTTGACAAAACTCGCCCGTAATTTTGACCGTATCGCTACCCCTGATTATGGGAAGTACGTCCATTAGGCAAACGGACTATCGTTCCGTGAACGGCTTCTAGTTTTGTTTGAAGCGGAAGTTTCTCTGCTAAAACCACTTTCAAGTAAAAACCAAGGGAGGGTGTCTGAACGGGGGCACCCTTTCGTTGACATGTGAAAGTCAGAGGATTCTCCATGGAGATGGTAGAGCACATTATGCCTTTAGCGACAACGCAAAAAAGACGACAAGAATCATTCTTGTCGTCCATCATAAGTGATGGGCCTAAGTGGACTTGAACCACCGACCTCACGCTTATCAGGCGTGCGCTCTAACCAGCTGAGCTATAGGCCCGCTTATAAGAAATAAAAATGGAGGGGGACGGATTCGAACCGCCGAACCCAAAGGGAGCGGATTTACAGTCCGCCGCGTTTAGCCACTTCGCTACCCCTCCGTAATCGTGATGCCGACTGCAGGACTCGAACCCGCAACCTACTGATTACGATTCAGTTGCTCTACCAATTGAGCTAAGTCGGCATAATTATGATATAAATCGTGGCTCATTGTTCATTTGTTGTGTCCCTTCCTCTCCCAGCGGATTCGAGGAAGCGGGATGCGTCGGGACAACTCGAAGCAAATTCGACGATGCAGATGCTCGTCTCTACCAATTGAGCTAAGTCGGCATAAAATAAATGCAAGAAGGTGGCTCATTGTTGTGCTCTGTGCCTCTTCCTCTACAAGCTGTTTCGAGGAAGCAGGATGCGTCGAGGCAACTCGAAGCCGACTCGACGAAGCAGGTGCTCGTCTCTACCAATTGAGCTAAGTCAATATTTATGGCGGAGGAGGAGGGATTCGAACCCCCGCGGGCTGTGACACCCCTATCGGTTTTCGAAACCGACCCCTTCAGCCAGACTTGGGTACTCCTCCATAGCTGTTTGGAGCGATGCGGTCGAGAGGACTTGAACCTCCACGGGGTTGCCCCCACTAGGCCCTCAACCTAGCGCGTCTGCCATTCCGCCACGACCGCATACAATGGAGCGTAGGGGATTTGAACCCCTGACCTCTTCGCTGCCAGCGAAGCGTTCTCCCCCTGAACTAACGCCCCATGATGGTGGAGTATACTGGGATCGAACCAGTGACCCCCACGCTGTCAACGTGGTGCTCTCCCGCTGAGCTAATACTCCACGTTGTTTGCCTAGCAGCGACCTACTCTTGCAGGGGCGCTGGCCCCAACTACCATCGGCGCTGGAGGGCTTAACTTCCGTGTTCGGGATGGGAACGGGTGTTTCCCCTCCGCTATCACCACTAGGCAATGGCGACGATTTCTATTATAAAGCAATCCAAAAGTTTGTCAAGTTTTTTTGTATCTTTATATTTCAGTTCCTTCAGAATCGGAACGACAATGTAAAATTTACTATAAAAAAATGAAAGAGTCAACCCTCTTTTTCATTTTTTTCGATCTTCACTGTCCCTTTCTCTAAAGTTCTTGTCATCCCCTTCTTTATACGCGTATAATAAAGAAGAAGGAACGTACAATAAAGCAGGGCATTGGCGGCCACCAATGCCCTGTCCATACACAGCCGCTGCAAGAAGCGCAGTGGCCCAAGCCTCGGGCATCGTAACCTACCCTCGCCTCGGCCTAGCAGGGTGGGTTACTTTTTGTCTTTGGATACGGCGATCACCGCGACGATGAGTGACGCAAACGCAATCATGAGCGTCAGCGCGTCGGCAATCGACATCATCAGCACCACCCCCTTTCGTTCAGGGAGTGGCCACTGCCCACCCTGCATATGGCTGTGCATGTTTCATTATACCATCAAATCAAACAAATGCGAATATACATTCGCGTCCTCGTTGAAAATTAGGAATGTTTCCCTACCCGAGGTATCCCCCCACCTTGCCTGTTACTTCGCGCCGCATCTTCACGGCCCCTTCCTCTCTGGTTCTTATAGCCCGCTGAAACTCCGACGTTTTCATCAAGCGCATAAAATCCGCGTTTTTCCGAATAATGATCATAGACGAATCTCGCTGTTCCAAGGAGGAAAAAAGGTGGAACAAGCAAGGCAAACCCGCATTCATGGGCTGTTGTTGCTGATCGTCGCTGCTGTGTTCGTTTGGTCGGCCATTCGTCCAACCAGCTATGCGGTGTGGGCGCTTGAGGTCGCCCCAGCGCTTGTGGGGCTTGTGATCGTGATGGCCCTGTATCAACGCTTCCGGCTGACAACGATGTCGTATGTCATCATCGCCATGCTGGCGGTCCTCATGTTGATCGGCGGCCATTATATTTACTCCAAAGTTCCTTTTTTTAACTGGATCAAAGATGCGTTCCATTTCGAACGCAACCATTACGACCGGTTTGGCCATTTCCTCAAAGGGACGTTCGCCATCGTCCTAAGGGAGATTGCGCTGCGGAAAACGCCGCTGTCGCGCGGCCCTTGGCTTTTCACGATCGTCACAAGCATGTCGCTCGCCATCGCCGCCCTGTATGAAATCATCGAATGGCTCGTCTCCATCATCTCCAAAGGAGGAAAGGCATCGAAAGACTTTTTGGGCACACAAGGCGATATTTGGGACACCCAATGGGATATGGTATGCACATTGATTGGGACACTGATTGCCCTATGGCTGCTCTCAAGGTGGCACGACCGGCAACTTGCGCGGTTGGATCAGCCCCATAGCTAGGCTCGTAAAACAGCGGCTTCTCTTTTCAAGAGAAGCCGCTGTTTTCAATTCACCTTATACAAATAAATCGTCCACGCCGACTCATCGGACGTGAATACACGGTCCAACACGAGTCCATTTTCCGCCGCATTGTCAATCGGAACCGCCGAGAAAATATAGCGGCCGCCCATTTTTTTCAACTGTTCTGTATTCAGCTGCAAGTTCTTCAGCCGTTTTTTCGACTGTTTTGTAAACATATACCGTTTTCCAAGTTCTGCTGTAAAAATATAGCAACGCCCGCCCCATTCGTCAAAATATGTGCGGATCGTTTTGCTTTTTTCCAGTTCACGTTCAATGATTTTGCGGAACTCGTATTTGTATGACAGCGGATAAAAGTTGTTGTACGTATCGAGCGTGTAAAACCCGTTGTATTGGGCGATGGCGGGGTGAATGCCGATGCTGACGACGCGGTAGTCGGACACCGGGAGCCCGATGTATTGCTTGATTTCTTGGAACTGTTTTTCCGCGTAAAATTGCTTCACCGTCGGCTCGTAGCGGAAGACGATTTCTTCGTTAATCAAAAACACCAAGATCACTTGGGCCGCTAGCAGCCGCTTCGCCCACTTTTCTCCTTTTTCGCTGTATTGCCATACGATTTTCAGCGCCAGCGCAAACTGCACATAAATGACAAGCGGGCGCAAAAAATGAAAGCGGGCAAAGTTAAACGTGTCCAAAAAATGAAACCGCTCGGTAAGCGGCAGCCACCCTTTATAAAACCAAAATGCATACCACGCCGACAGGGCGAAATTCAGTCCGAATAGGAAAAGAAATAACCGTTCTTGCTTCCATCGTTTTTTCATGAAAACAAGATACAAGGCCATCAACCAGGCCGGCAAAATAAAAAAGGTATGCTCGGTCATGACGTGATGGTGGCCGAGGATAAAGTTTTTCCACGTCAAGCGGACGCAATGCCAAAACGACAACCGGGCATGGAAGTACTCATCCCGGCTTGTCGGCTCGTCTTCCCATAAAAACGAGTACACAAGCCGGTACTCGACAAGCAAATACAACAGCGTCATGTAAGCGATGGAAGTCAAAAAGCGGATGTTCCACCCCTTCCCGCGCAGCACATCCAAAAGCCAAAGAGTGCCCATGGCGGCAAGAAAGAAAAAGAACCCGAGCACAAAGCTGGAATAAAACGGGAGAAGCGTGAGCGCGACGTAATGTTTCCACTCCCCCTCGCCTTTCCGGATGCTCAAAAACGCCCAGAGCGCAAGCGGCATGCCGAGCGTGCTTAACATCCCCGACGGCCAAAACAGCGTCAGCGCAAATGCGAGCGCCACGCCGATGCGAACAGCCATCCAACGCGGCTCGGGCAGGAAATGCGTTTTCAACAACAAATACATGCCCAAAAATGCCACCACCCTTGTGATCGTTTGGCTGAGCGCATAAGCAGTCATCGTGGGAAATAACGCGTGCAGCCAGACGATGCCGGTCAACTCCGAACCGAGGGCATTTCTTGACAACTTGCCGTTGGCGATTTGCGGAATCTTCGCGTCAAGCGGCCCGGTGATTTTTCCGCTTTCGGAGAGCACCTTATACCAAGCGATATTGGAATCCAAATTATCGTGGACGCGAATATGGGCGTTCTCGCCAAGGAGAAAGAGCGGGGACACGTAAAGGGCGATGAGGCAAAGTGCCAAAAGGAAGAGCCATCGTTCTCTTTGTTCGGCCATCGGCATCACGCTCCCGCCATAGCTGTTCTTGGCCATGAAATCCCTATTGAATACGATGTGCAATAAGAAGAAAATTATTCCATTCTTACATGACTGTCCTCAATATTGTGATGCATTAAAACCATAGCCAAGTTGCACACGCTTTATTTTCCCCTTATCATGGTATACATAAACGAATACATAGAAAGGGGAGCACACCATGCCGAAACAACTCCCTCCCGGCCAATTCGAAACGGAAAAATGGCCGATTTTGCATGAAGGAGATGTGTACCAATTCGATGAAGCGACGTGGAATTTCCGATTGTTCGGCGATGTGAAAGAGGAAGTGTCGCTTTCGTATCAAGAAGTGATGCAGCTGCCGAAGACGGTTTCAACCATCGATATGCATTGTGTCACAACATGGTCAAAATTCGACACGACGTTTGAAGGCATCGCCTTCCGCGAGTTTTTGCGCTTTGTGGAGCTAGATCCTGATGTGAAATACGTGAAAATTTACGGATATTTAAACGGCGACCGGTTCGGTTATTCGGCGAACTTGCCGCTTGAGGCGCTCATGGGCGACGATGCCTTGTTTGTCTATCGATGGAAAGACAAGCATCACGACTGGCAGGACATCTCGCCGAAGCACGGCTATCCGCTCCGGTTCATCCCGCCAGCGACGTTTTACTTATGGAAAGGGGCGAAATGGGCGTCGGGCATCCGCTTTATGAAGGAAGATGAGCCGGGCTATTGGGAGGAGCGCGGTTATTCGATGACCGCCAATCCGTTTAAAGAGGAGCGGTTTGCCGAGTGGGTGCCGCGGATTCGCTTTTGACAAACGCAAAAAAGCGAGGGAAAAACCCTCGCTTTTTGTTCATCAAGCGGCTTGGCGGGATGCCGCTTGTTTCTCAAGCCAAGCACGAAGGCGCCAAAAGAGAAGCTGAAATACGATGGCCGCCATCGCTCCTTTGACGGCGTTAAACGGCAAAATCGCCGATACCACCAACGCCTTCGCTTCCGGCGCGCTCATCTGCGGAGCGCCGAGGAAAAGCGTGTACGCCGGCAGAAAGACGTAGTAGTTGAGCACGCTCATGACGAGCGCCATCGTCACTGTTCCCGCCGCCAACCCCAGCAGCAAGCCTTTTTTCGATGCGGCTTTCCCATAAATATAGGAAACCGGCAAAATAAACGCCGCCCCAGCGGTAAAGTTGGCGATTTGGCCGATCGGAACGCCGGTCGCACTGCCGACAAAAACGTAGTTCAACACGTTTTTCAAGAGTTCGACCGCCACGCCGGCGAGCGGGCCGTACAACAGCGCGGCGACAAGCGCCGGGATGTCGCTGAAGTCGACAAGCAAAAAGTTCGGAAACGGCGGCAGCGGAAAGTTGAGCATCATGAGCACATGCGCCATGGCGCCCAACACTCCGATGCCGACAAAGGCGCGGATGGAAATGCGTTTCATGCTTGTTCTCCTCCCCTTCTCGTGATTCATCCTCACAAGAAGAAGGCTGCCGCCGCGAGCGCCAACAAAAACTCCCTTAAACCGAACGAGGCTTAAGGGAGAAAAAGGGTGTGCGCAACTAGACGTTCGCATGCGCCAAAACGAACGCCGGCAAACCTTCATCTTCTCCCATCCAGACTATACTGTCGGCTCCGGACTCGCACCGGATCCTGCCTTGCGGCTCGCGGGCTGAGAGGCCAAGCGCCTCATCACCGCCGGTCGGGAATTTCACCCTACCCCGAAGATGAATCGCTTATACATTTTTATTATTCCGATGAATTTAGTATACAATACCTCTTTTCGTTTGTCTATCATTTTTTCCCATATGTTTTATGTTTGGCGCCTACTCCGCCAACTTGTCAATTCTCCTTTGGAAGCATATCCCCCGGCTCGAGCACCGGCGGATGGACGTCCACCGTATCGGCGTATTTCAGCCCGGTTCCGGTATTTAATACGACGACCGTCTCCCCGTCGCGAATCCAACCGCTCTCGCGCAACGTTCGTGCCGCCGCAAACGCCGCCGCTCCTTCCGGGCAAATGAACGCCCCTTCGAGTTCGGCTGCCGTCCGCTGTTCAGCCAAAATCGCTTCATCGCCAATGGCAACCGCGCAACCGTCCGTCTCATACACCGCCTCAAGAACAAGAAAGTCGCCAAGCGCTTTCGGCACATTGATGCCAAACGCCACTGTATGGGCGTTCGGCCAAAACTCCGATTCACGTTTTTTCTCCTTCCACGCCTTGACGATCGGCGCGCAATGCTCGGCCTGCACAGCGACAAGCCGCGGCATGCGGCCGTCCACCCAGCCGAGCGCCTGCAGTTCTTTGATCGCCTTGTAAATGCCGATCAACCCGACGCCGCCGCCGGTCGGATACAAAATGACATCCGGGAGCTGCCACGAGAACTGTTCGGCGATCTCCAGTCCCATCGTTTTCTTCCCTTCAATCCGGTACGGTTCTTTCAACGTCGACGCATCGTACCATCCGTATTCGCGGATCGCTTTGGCGACGATTTGCCCGGCATCGCTAATGAGGCCGTTGACTAAATACAGTTCCGCCCCAGCGATGGCGCATTCCTTTCGCGTCAGTTCCGGTGCATCAACCGGCATGACGACTGTCGCCTGAATGCCCGCCCGCGCCGCGTATAGCGACCATGCCGCGCCGGCGTTGCCGTTTGTCGGCATGGCGAGTCGTTTGACGCCCAATTCCTTTGCTTTCGAAATCCCAACCGCCGCGCCGCGGGCTTTAAACGTCCCGGTCGGAATGACGCCTTCGTCTTTCATATAGAGTGAGTCAATGCCGATATTCCGGCCAAGGCGCGGCATTCGCACAAGCGGAGTCATTCCTTCCCCTAAAGAGACAATATGTTCAGGATGTTTCACCGGCAATAGCTCATGATACCGCCATAAACTCGGTTCTCGCTCCGCAAGTGCCTCCCGCTTCACTTCTTGGCGCATCAACTCCAAATCGTACGCGACCAGAAGCGGCGAACCGCATTCGCAAAGTTGATGGATTTGGTCGACATCGTATGTACGTTCACACTTCGGACAATACAGATGAGACACGTAGCTGAATGACATGGTTTGGCTTCTCCTTTCCATTTGTTTCATCCGCACGAGGCAGGAAGCACCTACTTTCGCGTTTTGGACGAGGCACTGGCCTTTTCATTATACCATAACCGTCCTCTGCCACCGGCGCCTGTAATGGCAGCGTCCGTACGCCAACTTTGGGGCATCATAGCGCCAAGTAGGAAATGGTCCCCCCTCTTTTTTACCGTTTGAAGCCGCATATGGTAAAATAAAACGGAAACCGCCTCTTTTTTCTCACTGCATCGGCGGAATGATTCGTTGATCCAGAAAAACTTATACATAAGGAGATGAACCAATGAAACAGGAACTCATCGAACGCTTCATCTGCTACGCGAAAGTCAACACTCAATCCGACCCAAACAGCCATACGTGCCCATCGACTTCGGGACAGTGGGAGCTGGCGAGAATGCTCGTCGAAGAGCTGAAGTCGATCGGCATGGAAGATGTGACGATCGATGACAACGGCTACGTGATGGCGACGTTGCCGGCCAATACGGACAAAAACGTGCCAGTGATTGGCTTTTTGGCTCATATGGACACCGCTCCGGAGTTTACGGGAGCCAACGTCAACCCGCAAATCATCGAACAGTACGACGGCGGGGACATCGTGTTAAACAAAGAACAAGGCATCATCTTGTCGCCAAACGATTTCCCGGAGCTCGCTCACTACCAAGGGCATACGCTCATCACGACCGATGGGACGACGCTGCTTGGCGCCGATGATAAAGCCGGAATCGCCGAAATTATGACCGCGATGAACTATCTCATTCAACACCCGGAAATCAAGCACGGCAAAGTGCGCGTCGCCTTTACGCCGGATGAGGAAATTGGCCGCGGGCCGCATAAATTTGACGTTGCCAAATTCGGCGCCCAATTTGCCTACACGGTCGACGGCGGGCCGCTGGGCGAATTGGAGTATGAAAGCTTTAACGCTGCCGAAGCGAAAATCACGATCAAAGGAAAAAACGTCCATCCGGGCACAGCGAAAGGAAAAATGATCAACTCGATCAAAATCGCCATGGAGTTCGAGCAGCAGTTGCCAGCCGATGAGGCGCCTGAGCATACGGAAGGATATGAAGGGTTTTACCATTTGCTTTCGTTCCAAGGCAGTGTAGAGGAAACGAAGCTTCACTACATCATCCGCGACTTTGACCGCGAACAGTTCGAGGCTCGCAAAGCGAAAATGAAAGAGATCGCGGCTTCGCTTGCGCAAAAATATGGAAACGACCGAATCACGCTCGAAATCAACGATCAATACTACAACATGCGCGAAAAAATCGAGCCGGTGCGCCACATTGTTGACATCGCCCACGAAGCGATGACGAACTTGGGCATTGAACCAAAGGTGAAACCGATCCGCGGCGGTACAGACGGGTCGCAGCTCTCCTACATGGGGCTGCCGACGCCGAACCTTTTCGCCGGCGGCGAAAACTTCCACGGCCGCTACGAATACATTTCCGCCGACAATATGGTGAAAGCGGCCGAAGTGATCGTGGAGATCATCAAGCTGTTCGAGCAAAAAACTTCCTAAAGCCAAAAGGGAGCCGATGGTTTTCGGCATCCCTTTTTCGCTTCTAAAAACATCATAATTGTTCCGCCTATTGCAGTTTTGTGATCCGCCCTTCGATTTGTGCCGAAAACGGCTGTGACAACTGGCGGATGTAAGTGACAAGTGCATCCAAATCGACCGGGCCGACCTCGCGGTTTGTCCCATGCGTCAACACCGTGAACCCATCGCCGCCGTCGGCGAGAAAGCTGTTGACCGTCACCGTGTACTCGGCGTCCGGTTTTAGCGGTGTCCCATCAGGAAGCTGAATGTCAATGACTTTTTCTCCGACCGGCCTGCTGGCGCTCCATGTATAGCGGAGGCCGGAGATTTGCAGCATGCGCGTTTGGGTTGGCTGCCATTGTTGATTCAAAAGCTGGCGGATTTGCGCGCCGGTGAGCGTCATTTTCACGAGCTGGTTGTTGAACGGCTGAACGTTGTACAATTCGCCCCACGTCACTTCGCCTTGTTCAATATCGGCGCGAATGCCGCCCGGGTTCATAAAGGCAAAATCGGTTTTCATCGCCGCCCGCTGGGCATCGGCGATCAAATTGCCCAAGGCGGACTCGCCGCTTTCGTTTTGTTCATCGGTGATCGTTTCGACTGCTGTGCCGACGACTTGATTGACAAGCGGCGCCACTTTCGCTTCATATTTTTCGACGAGGGCACGGATTTCCGGGTCCGGAGTGATGCCGTCATGATAGGTCGTCACGATCTCCGCTTTTTTGGCGACGACGTCTTTCGTGCGCGGGTCGATTTTCAAATCGACATCAGAAAACGCCGTGCCGTACGAATACGACTGAACGAGCAGCTTGCCGTCCACAACCGCATTTAAATAGGCATGGTTATGACCGGCGAAAATCACATCGACTTCATCATCGACATTTTTGGCGATATCGACAATTTCCCCGCTTGCGTTTGTCCCATCCGGATTGGATACGCCTGGGTTATGGGCGAGAACGACGATCGTTTGCACTCCTTTTTTCTTCAGTTCCCGGACCGCTTTGTTAATCGCTGTTGCTTCATCGATGAACTTGACTCCCGCGACGCCGCTTGGCGTCACAATCGTTGGTGTTTCCGTGAGCGTGACGCCGATCAATCCGATCGGCATGCCGTTGACCCGCTTAATCACATATGGCGGGAGAATCGGCTTTCCTGTTTGCGCATCAACGACGTTGGCGCTCACGTACGGAAAATCCGCTCCAGCAAAGTCACCGGTCGCCGGGTGGTAGCCGCCATGGATCAAGCGGAGCATTTCCGCTACTCCTTCATCAAACTCATGGTTGCCAAGGGTGCCGACGTCAAAGCCGAGCTTATTGAGCACTTCGATCGTCGGCTCGTCCTGCAGCAACGCCGATACCGGCGGGCTGGCGCCAACCGCATCGCCGGCATGGACGAGCAGCGTATTTTTGTTTTCCGCCTCCCGCTGTTTCAAATAAGCGGCCAAATAATCAGCCCGTCCGACTTCCCGCCCGCCGACTTTTCTCGTCACATTCAACTGACCGTGGAAGTCGTTAATGCCTAACAGCTGCACCTCAATATAACGGTGCGAGGAAGCAGGCGGCTTCCCCTTGCTTTTCCCGTTCCCTGCCGCCCCAACTGGAACTGCGGCCAGCACCGCTGCAGCAGCCAATGCGGATAGCACCCGTCTTCCCCATCGTTTGGAATTCTTCATTCCCGGTTCCCCTTTCTCTCGCCTTCTCGTTCACTCCCATTATATCCTTGCGAGTCCATACAATGATAGAGAAGAAAGGATGATTTTTCGTAAATATTTTGTAAATTCACAACTGACTGTTGAGAACAACAGAAACAAAAAAAGACCGCCCGATAGAGTCTGTTGATCGGACAGTCTTTCCCTTTTAGCTCGGTGGACAGCCAGCGTCATTCGGCGCTATGCCACGCGAAACGGCCATGAACGTCAAGCCCTTCTCCTTGTTAGATCGTCTCCTTCCCGCGCACGCCGTTGATCGAATAGCTCGCTGTAATGGCGGCATTTAACGAATGGGAAACGGAACAATATTTTTCTTTTGACAACCGAATGGCGCGGACGACCTTGTCTTCCGGCAAATCGCCTTCGAGCGCGTAATGAATATGAATCTCTGTAAACCGCTTTGGGTGGTCATCGGCGCGCGTTCCTTCGACTTCCATCGAAAACGCGCGGACATCAAGCCGCATTTTCCGCAAGATCAAAACGATGTCAATGCCGGTGCAGCCGGCTAAGGCGTGAAGCAAAAGCTCCATCGGCCGAGCGCCTGAATCGTTGCCGCCGACGTCTTTGGCCGCGTCGATCGGAATGGTGACACCGGAAGCGCTTTGGCCGCTGAATGACATGTTTCCGTTCCATACAACCGTCGTTTTCATCATGGTCGCTCCTTTCTCATCGGTCCGGGGTCGGACGGACGTTCCGACAGCCCGTTTCTTCTTTTCAGTTTAGCGGCTATGTCCTTGAAATGCAAAATTCCTGTCTACCGTTTTCGCTCATGCATGTTAAAATAGAAACATGCACAAACTTGTTGAGTAAAGGGTGTTTGATTCGATGACCGCACTCATTTTGCTTCTTGCTTATCTTCTCGGCTCGATTCCGTTTGGCCTTCTTGTCGGGAAAATCGGCTACGGGATCGACATCCGCGAACATGGAAGCGGCAATCTTGGGGGAACAAACACGTTCCGCGTGCTTGGGGCGAAAGCGGGAACGATCGTCATTGTCGGCGATATGCTAAAAGGGACGCTGGCGGCGAGCTTGCCGATGCTTTTTTCCGTCCCCGTGCATCCGCTTTTGGCCGGGGCGGTGGCAGTTGTCGGCCATATGTATCCGGTGTTCGCCAAGTTCCGCGGCGGCAAGGCGGTGGCGACATCGGGCGGGGTGATGCTGTTTTATTCGCCGTTGTTCTTTTTGTCGCTCATCGCCGTGTTTCTTGTCGTCTTGGCTGTTTCACGCTACGTCTCCCTGTCATCGATGGCCGCGGCGCTGTACGCGGTCGTGTACACCGTCTTTTTCACGGACGACATTCCATTGACGGTGGCAGTGTTGTTGCTGGCTTCGTTTATCTTTTATCGTCATCGCGCCAACATCAAGCGCATCTTGAACAAAACGGAGCCAAAAGTGAAATGGCCAGGCAAACGCTCATGACAACGGACGGAGAAAGGAGATTTGCTGCGTTGAGATTGCCGGAAGCATTTGTCGCGAAAATGAAGAAGCTGCTTGATGAAGAAGCAGACGAGTTTTTCGCTGTTTATGAAAACGAAAAAATCAACGGCTTGCGCGTCAATCCGTTGAAAACCGACCCGGGCGCATGGGCAAAAACGGCGCCCTTTTCCCTTTCCCCGGTGCCGTTTTGCCCGACCGGGTTTTATTATGAGCCGGACCAACAGCCGGGAAAGCATCCGTACCATGCGGCCGGCCTGTATTACATTCAAGAACCGAGCGCGATGGCGGTCGCCGAAGCGCTGCGTCCCGCCCCTGGGGAGACAGTGCTCGACTTGTGCGCCGCCCCTGGTGGGAAAACGACCCAGCTTGGAGCGATGATGGAAAACAAAGGGCTGCTTGTCGCCAACGAAATCCACCCGAAACGGGTCAAAGCGCTCGCAGAGAACGTCGAACGGTTCGGCTTGACGAACACCGTTGTCGTCAATGAAACTCCCGAGGCGCTTGCCGAGCGGTTTCCGGGCTTTTTTGACAAAATTTTAGTCGACGCCCCCTGTTCCGGCGAAGGCATGTTTCGCAAGGATGAAGAGGCCGCTTCGTTTTGGAGCCCGGCTTATGTGGAAGAATGTGCGGCCAGACAGCGGCGCATTTTGGAAAGCGCCTATGCGATGCTGAAAGAAGGCGGCATTCTCGTCTATTCCACGTGCACGTTCTCTCCGGAGGAAAACGAGCAAACGATTGAATGGCTGCTTGAGGCGCACGATGACTTGCGGCTGTTGCCGATCGCCAAAGCGGGAGGGCTTGAGCCAGGGCGGCCGGAATGGACGAAAACCAATCGATCCGATCTCGTCCACGCCGCCCGCCTTTGGCCGCACCGTCTGAAAGGGGAAGGGCATTTTGTCGCCAAACTCCAAAAACAGCGGCCCACCTCACCTTGGCGAGGGCGGTGGGCGAAATCGAGCGCGCCAAAAGCCGCTATCCGCCTGTATCGCCAGTTTGAACAAGAGGCATTGCGGACAGAGCGAGACGGCACGTTCGTGTCATTTGGCGCCCATTTGACTGTGTTGCCCGAGCGTTGCCCGGATTTGTCCGGTTTGAAAATCGTCCGCGCCGGGTTGCACTTAGGGGATGTGAAAAAAGAGCGGTTTGAGCCGAACCATGCCCTTGCCTTGGCGCTGCGGACAGAGGAAGCGAAACATGTGCTTGACCTATCGAGCGCAAGCCGCGAAATCGTCCAATATTGGCGCGGCGAGACGCTTTCCACCGGCGGCGACCGCGGTTGGCTGCTTGTGACCGTGGATGGATTTCCGTTCGCCTGGGGGAAAGAAGTGAAAGGAACGGTGAAAAACTTTTATCCAAAAGGGCTCCGTCTCATCTGAAGCATCGGAAAAGCGGGTGACAAAGAAGCTCCTAACCGCAAAAAAGACTGTCCTGCACACGCGGACAGTCTTTTTTACTGGTGCTGCTTCGTCGGAATTGTTAAGGTAAACACGATCTCATCGGCGGCCAAATCGATTTTTTTTGCCGCCACTTGATAGCCGTTGCCAAAGCGAATGTCCGTGAGCGCGACGTAGACGCGGGTGTGCTCCGGGTCAATCGCCACTTCATCCGGCAGCGGGGCGTGCTTTTGCAAGTAGCGAAGCACATACGTCACTGGCAGCTTCCAGTCGCCGAGCGAAATCGTCGGCTCCGTGAGCTCGACATTCCCTCCTTTGATTACTTTGGGCACAAACGAGACGACAAGTTCGACCGAGCGGCCTAAAATGGGGATTTCGCTTGAAACATAGACGCGATCGGCGAGCCAAACGCGGTATTGCAGCGGATGGCCTTTCGTTTTTTCTGCCAAATAGTCGTTCATGACGGCGTTCAAATGCTCCTTCTTCGAGTATACTGTAAACGAAGCTCCCTCCACATTTGGGCGCGCCGGCCGCTTCACCGGTGAAGTGGGTTCGAACAGCCAGGCGACAGTCCAAACAAGAACCGCGGCGTTGACAGCCGCCAACATCCAAAACGCTCGTTTCCAATTCATTGCAATAAGCTCCCTACCCACCACTCTTTTTGTTGATCTAACGCTTCATGCACTCGCATGGCCATCTGTTCGTATCCTGCGGCATTCGGATGAAATTCGTCGCGATGAAGCAATTCGTCGCGGTCGATGAAGATGTCTTGAATATCAACGAAAATCGTTCGGTCATAACGGGAAAGCACCGCCTGGCTTGCCTTGTTCCACTCGGTAATGACATCATTGATTTCCGGAATATTCGGCAACGTCGTGGAAAACGGATTGTATAGACCCACAAGCACAATGACCGCATCCGGATTGATCGTGCGAAGCGAGATCAATAGATGATCCAGTCGGTCGGCAAATATTTCCGTGGCTTGCTGAAACCGCTGGCGCGACAAGTCTAAAAAGTGCGAGCGGACGACATTCATCACATCGTTGCCGCCAATGGTGATCAAGATCATATCAGCCCGCCCGAGCTCCGCTTGATGGGCGTGAATGACTGGTTCCAATTCAGCGATGCGCCGGCCGCGTTTCCCGAAATTCGCTACGGTGACTGTCCGCACCCCGTCTTCTGCCGAAAGGAGCGGGACAAGGCGGCCGACATACCCGCCTTTCCTTTCGCCGTCCCCCACTCCTTCCGTCAACGAATCGCCTAAAGCGACCAAATGTATATCTTTCGGAAGCGGCTTTGCTTCCGTCTGCTTGACGGCGGCTTCATGCGGGCGCTCCGGCTTTCCGCCCGCCGAAAGCGACACGCATCCGGCGAGCAGCCAGCAGCACAACAACCATCCCCACCGTCTCATTGTTTGACACCTGCCTTTTGCCGCAACAAGGGGAAAGACGAAAAGAAGGCAAAAAGGCGGTAGCCGTTTTTGCCTCATTGCGACGACTGCACGATTTTGATATGCTCTAAAATTGTTTCGTATGGCACATCTTGCACGCCGCTGTACGTCTGAACCACTTTTCCGTCTGGCCCGACCAAATAAAAACTGGTGCCATGCACGACTTGGTCGTCATTGGCCGGCTTTTGCACGATCGTTTTAAAGCTTTTTTGCGCCAACTCGCTGATCTCGGCCGGGCTGTATCCAGTCAGCAAATGCCAGTTTGCTAGATCATCTGTAAATTGCTTCGCATACGCCGCCAGTTTTTCCGGCGTGTCGACTTCCGGGTCGACGCTGAAGGAGACAAACTCGACATCCAGTCCTTCTTTCTTTGCCATTTGCTTTAGCTTGGCCATATGGGCCGTCATCGGCGGACAAACCGTTTCGCAATTTGTAAAAATAAAATCGGCGACCCACACTTTTCCTTTCAAGTCGCGAAGTCCAAACGGCTGACCAGACTGATCGACAAACGTAAAGTCCTCAACCGGCCAGTTTTTGGCGTCCGGAATCGTTTTTCCGCACGCCGCCAGCAAAAGAACAACGAGAAAAAGTGCGATTCGTTTCCACATCGATAGGTCCTTCCTTTTCGACCAAAATATGTTGATGCCGCCAATAACGGCGTTTATTCATCAAGCGGCGCTTCCTCGGCGTAGTACATGAGCGCCAGCGCCCCGGGACCGGTGTGAATGGAAATGACCGGCGTTGTTTCAACGATGTCAATCGGCGAATAGCCGATGATGTCTGTCACCGCTTCCTTGAGCCGCTCCGCCCACCGAGGAGCATCGGCATGGGCGATGGCGATTTTCTCTACCCGTTTGGCCCCTTGTTCCTCGACAAGACGGCCCGCCAAATGGGACACCGCTTGCGAAAAGCTGCGAACCTGGGCAACCGGCGTATACAGCCCGTCAACCAGAGCGGCGATCGGCTTAATACGCAAAAGCGAACCGATGAGCGCTTTGCCGCGGCCGATGCGGCCGCCTTTCACCAAATGCTCAAGCGTATCAAGCACAACATACAGCCGCGTGCAACGGCGTATTTCGTCAAGCCGCCGGATGATATCGGCGACGCTTCTGCCCGCCTTGGCCAAACGTGCTGCTTCGAGCACTTGAAACCCCAACGCACAGGAAATAAATTGTGAATCCACGACGGTGACCGCTGCCTCTGTCAAAGCGGCCGCATGTTCAGCCGCACGGACCGTACCGCTCAGCTCGCCAGCCATATGGATCGACACAATCTCGCTGCCGTCCGCTCCGAGCCGGTCGTAAACGGCGAGAAATTCTCCCACCGATGGCTGCGAACTTTTCGGCAGTTCGCGCGCCGCTTTCATTTTCGCCATAAATTGTTCCGGGGTGATCGTCACCCGGTCGATAAACGCCTCCCCATCCACTGTCAAATGAAGCGGAACGACTTCAACGCCGTGCTCGGCAAGCACCGCCGCCGGCACATCGACCGTTGAGTCGGTTACAATTTTGATTGATTTCATTCGTTCACTCCTAATACTGATGATCTCGTTTCCATTATATAATGAAACCGGCGAAAATCCCACCAAAAAAAAGTTGTTTTGCCGCCAAGGGCAAAACAACAACAGTCATGCATTATGCTTTAACGCCGTTTCTTTAAAGATCTGTTCATATACAGGCCATTTCAGCACTTTCTTCAAATGTTCGCGGAACGAATACACAGAACGGCTCGTTCTCGATCGGTACACCTTTGCAATAAACGCCTCCAAGCGCAGTTGGATCATGAATCGGTATGTGTTCTCTTCCTCCAATACAGGAATTTCGATAATCTTGACCTTCTGTCCATATGCGTTTTTGAACTCGAGGCTTTTGAATAGCAAAATATCAATCCTCTTTTTCACCGATTTACTTTTATTATACACCAATCCGGTGAAAAAGTATGTCGGAATGCGGCGAATTTGTTCCGACTTTTTTCGTCAAATCAATAGATGGAACAAGTTCGGGTCTTTGTTGACCTCTTGGAACGGGAAGCCTTTTTTCTTCATCCGCTCGATGAGCGGCGCGTAGTCTTCGCGCCGTTTCAGCTCGATGCCCACAAGCGCCGGTCCGCTTTCTTTGTTGTTTTTCTTCGTGTATTCAAACCGGGTGATGTCATCCGTCGGCCCAAGCACTTCATCCAAAAACTCACGCAACGCCCCAGCCCGCTGCGGGAAGTTGACGATGAAATAGTGCTGCAGTCCTTCGTAAATCATCGAGCGCTCCTTGATTTCCTGCATCCGGTCAATGTCGTTGTTGCCGCCGCTCACCACGCAAACGACCGTCTTGCCGCGGATTTGTTCCTTGTAAAAATCAAGCGCAGCGATCGGCAGCGCCCCTGCCGGTTCAGCGACAATGGCGTTTTCGTTGTACAGCTCCAAAATCGTCGTGCATACTTTTCCTTCTGGAACGACGACGATGTCATCAAGCACCCCGCGGCATAAGGCGAATGTCTTTTCCCCGACCGTCTTGACGGCAGCGCCGTCAACGAACTTGTCGATTTCATCGAGCGTCACCACATGTCCGTGCTCGAGCGCCGCTTTCATCGATGGGGCGCCGGCCGGCTCAACCCCGATGACTTTGGTGGACGGAGAAATGCTTTTCACATACGTCCCCAGCCCAGCCATCAATCCGCCGCCGCCGATGCTGGCGAACAAAAAGTCGATCGGTTCATCGCAGTCGTTGAGCACCTCGACGCCAATCGTCCCCTGTCCGGCGATGACGTATTCATCATCAAACGGATGGATGAACGTCCGCCCTTCCGCCTCGGCGCACTTCACCGCTTCGTTGTAGGAATCGTCAAACGTGTCGCCGACAAGCACGATCTCGACCATGTCTTTGCCAAACAGCTGCACTTGCGACACTTTTTGCCGAGGCGTCGTCGCCGGCATATAAATTTTCCCATGCACGCCAAGCGCCCGGCATGAATAGGCCACCCCTTGGGCATGGTTGCCGGCGCTGGCGCATACCACCCCGTTTCTCCGCTCCTCATCGGTTAAATGCTTCATCCGGTTGTACGCCCCGCGCAGCTTAAACGAACGCACGACTTGCAAATCCTCGCGCTTTAAGTAGACATTGCACTCGTAGCGTTCGGATAACAGCGGATTTTTTTGCAGTGGCGTATGGAAAACAACATCCTTCAGCGTATGATACGCGATCAAAATGTCCTCGACGTATACTGCCCCTTGCTTCCGTTTCAGCTGTTGTTCCATGTTCTCGTTCCCTTTCTTTTCTAAGTTGTCTTTGATTTGTAGATTATATCACAAATTCGCAAAAAGAAAAGGGAATTTTCGAAAAGTTTTATGAGGATGAAGGGAAGCGGGCTCGTGAACATCGCGATGGCCCCGCTTTACCGGATACTGGACGCTTCCGCCGGCCGGATTCACGCTTTTGGCCTGACGCCATCCGATGAGCGTCATCCTTCCTGCTCGAAACCTCTCCCTAGCCGTCCTGCCAGACGGCAACGCGGCGAATTGTGCAGCATATGTACAGCGAACTACTTCTTCATGCGCAAGCGGACAGAAAAAACGACCGGCGCTATGCCCGGTCGTCCTCTTTTTTGAACTCTTCTTCCTCGGCAAATTCCGTCGCCCATCTTCCTTCATCATACCAGCGGTGCGCTTCTTCCCGTCTTGCTTCTTCGTGCACATGGTTTTCCATATACAAATGGAAAAACGCTTCAACCGCCCCGATCGCCAAGGCGCTGAAAAACGCGCCGTATGCCATGTTGACGGACGGGGCAATGAGGGCAAAGCTGACCGGCCAAATAAGCAAAAAGGAAAGCGGCACGTCAAGAGCGGCAGCGACAAAATGGCCGACGCGCGGCAACACGAACAGATCGCCGATCATATAAGAAACAAGCGCCGTCACGATCGTCATGAGTGAAATCAAGGAAAGCGGGGCATCGAAGATCGTAAACATCGAAAACAAGACGACGCTCCAAGCAGCGAGCTTGACGACAAACGGAACGATATGTTTCATCGTCTTCCTCCATTTCCATTGTGGTTCTATTGATTATCGTTCCTTTTTCGCCCCGCTTCTATGCAGAAACACGTTTTCAAAATGTTCCGATCTCAAACAAAAAGACGCCCCGTTTTTGGGGGCGTCTCGCAAACGTTTCGTACGCCAACGACAAACGCATATCCATGCCCGTGTCCCATCTATTTCGCCTTTTTCCGCTCATAAATGATAAAGGCGTGTTCATACGGATTCTTTTCATCTTTCCCTCCTGGCGTATAGGAAACGATTTCCCATTCATCGTCAGAAATGGGCGGATAAAACGTATCGCCGGGGAAGGAAGCAAAAATTTTTGTCACATACAGCCGGTCGACAATCGGCATCGTCGCCCGAAACAGTTCGGCCCCGCCGATGATAAACACTTCATCAGCGCGCGATGCGATCCATTGCTTGACTTCCTCGAGCGAATGAAGCACAAGGCAGCCTTCCGGACGAAACGAGCGGTTGCGCGTGACAACGACGTTATCGCGGCCGGGAAGCGGCCGGCCGATCGCTTCAAACGTCTTGCGCCCCATCACGATGGCATGGCCCATTGTCACCCGTTTAAAATACGCCAAATCGGCCGGCAAATGCCAAGGCAAGCGGTTGTCTTTGCCGATCACCCGGTTTTCATCCATTGCCACAATGTGCGAAATCATCGCGTCCTCTCCTTTACACAGCCACCGGTGCTTTAATCGTCGGATGCGGGTTGTAGCCGACAATTTCAAAATCGTCGTATTCGTAATCGAAAATGGACGGCGGCTTCCGTTTGATCACGAGCTTCGGCAGCGGGCGCGGCTCGCGCGTCAGCTGCAGTTTCGCCTGTTCGAGATGGTTTTTGTACAAATGGACATCACCGCCGGTGAAAATGAGTTCGCCGACATCGAGATCGCATTGCTGGGCGATCATATGCGTCAACAGCGCGTAGCTGGCAATGTTAAACGGCAGCCCTAAAAACGTATCAACGGAGCGCTGCTGCCACATGCACGACAACCGACCGTTCGCGACATAAAACTGAAAGGCATAATGGCACGGCGGCAGCTTCATCTCGTCTAATTCCGCTACGTTCCAAGCGCTCACAAGCAACCGGCGTGAATTCGGATTTCGTTTGATCTCCTCGACGACCCACGCGATCTGGTCGATTGTTTTCCCGTCCGCCCCTTTCCATGAGCGCCATTGCGCGCCGTAAATCGGGCCGAGATCGCCGTTTTCGTCCGCCCACTCGTCCCAAATCGTCACGCCATTCTCCTGCAAATAGCGGACGTTCGTATCGCCTTTTAAAAACCAAAGCAGTTCATAAATGATGGAGCGGATATGCAATTTTTTCGTTGTCACGAGCGGAAATCCATCTTGCAAGTTGAAGCGGAGCTGGCGGCCGAACACCGACAGCGTGCCGACGCCCGTGCGGTCTTCTTTTTCGACGCCGTTTTCCAAAATATCCTCCAAAAGCTGCAAATATTGCCGCAATGTTCTCACCTCACGCTCTATCATACCATAAAGCAACGCATGGTGAACCACTTGTCCATAAAAAAACGAGCCTTTTACGAGGCCCGTTCCGCCAATCCGCGGATCAACGCATATGTTCTCGGCGCTGCCGCCCGCAACGTTTGCCGCGTCTTGTCGCTTGCATAATAATAGGCAAACGACTCGGCAAAATACTCTTCCGGATAAGTCAAAAAATAATATTCGCCAGGAAAGAGCCGCGGCGCCTCCTCCCGCCAAATCGCTTGAAATTCGTCCGTTTCATGAATGCGGTCAAATACGATGTAATCGAGCGAATGAGCAAACTCATGCAGCTCCAAATTGACCGAGCCATGCCCTTTTCCTTTTTCGCTATGGCCGAGGCGGACAAGCACTAAATGCGACCCACCGATGCCCGGCACGTCATCCCATGTTTTCGAACCCGGCATATAACCGCGCGGCGTTTTTCCGCGCAAATGGCGGGCCGTCGGCTCATCGGTGATCGGGCCGGTCAACAGTTGGATGTAAATATGGTGGTCCGCCGCCTGCTCTAAAATCGTGCGATCAATGCGGGCGAGCGTCCGGATCATTTCATTCGCTTCAGAGGCGGAAAACTCCGTCTCCGGCACGATGATGATGCGGCCAAGCACATCATGAGACGGAACACCCCTAAGACCAAGGCTGCTTTCTTCAAGCAGCACGCCATGGGCAGCCGGATACGGTGAGAACGATAGAAGCGGAACGGCGAACAGCGCCGCCAACAAACTAGTGAACAGCCGTTTCATCGTGGTTCCCCCGCTTCTTTCAATCTATGAAAATCATATCATAGAACGAAGCGGGAAAAAACGCGCAAAATAAGGAAAGAACCGCGGCCTGCTACGTCCGCCAGTTCGGCGGCGTATTTTTTGACCAGTAGATTTTCCCGAGTTCATGATGGGCTTGAAACCCATCATCGCATGTATGATAGTGAAACTGAAACCAATATCCGTCTTGCGGCGGATGTTCGCGGCGGACGTGAAAGCGGATCAAATCCTCTCCCGTATCCGCCCGATACAAATGAAAAATGCGTTCTCCTTGCCCGCCAGACGGATTTTCCGAAACAGCCAAATAGCGGAGCTCCTCTTCCGGATAACGATCGGCAAGCTCGGCGATCACTTCTTCCATGCGCGGCAAAATGACGGCGCGAAACTCATCTTCAATGACCGGAGCGATTTTGCGGCCGAATTTTTCATGGGACTGGGCAACGGCCTTTTCCATCGTCCGCTCAATGAATTGAGCTCGCGTCAACGAAACCGCTTCCTCGGCACGACTTGTTGGACTGTGCTGCCAGTCGGAAGACGATGCATCATCTGACGGCGGATCTTTGGCCGCGAGCAGCGAAGCGGGCGGTGTGACGAGTCCAAACGTGCAGACGGTAATGGCGGCAACAAGCGTTTTTCGAAGCCAAGACGGCAGCTTCATCGCCTTCACCTCCCGCTACCGCCGATCAGCGGCCGGAGACGCGAACAAGCCGGTCGCTTTTAATTTTGCGACCGCCCGGCGCAACACTTCTTCCGGCTGGACAAGGGCGATGCGCACATACCCTTCGCCGCTCGGCCCAAACGCGTGCCCAGGCGTCACAACGACGCCGGCTTGGTCGATGAGCGCCTTCGCAAACGAAAGCGACGTCCATCCGTCCGGAATTTTCGCCCACACGAACATGCCGGCTTGCGGACGGTCAACCGTCCAACCGATGTCAGCGAGTCCATCCACGAGCACATCGCGGCGCGCTTGATACATCATGCGGCTCTGGGCGCAAAAGCCGGCGCCATGGCGGAGCACTTCCGCGGCCGCTTTTTGCAGCGGCCAAAAAATGCCGTAATCCAAATTGGACTTAAACTCGGCAAACGCACGAATCACCTCGGCATTTCCGCATAAGTAGCCGACCCGGCAGCCGGCCATGTTGTAGCTTTTTGACAACGAATTGATCTCCACGCCAACGTCCTTTGCGCCTGGAACAGAAAGAAAACTCACCGGTTTGTTTCCGTCATAATACAGCTCGCCGTAAGCAAAATCGGAAACAACGAGGATATCGTACCGCTTCGCAAACTCAACCACTTCGCGATAAAATGATTCTGTCGCTACGGCGGGCACCGGATTCCCTGGAAAGTTAAGAAACATGATCGCCGCCCGTTTGGCGATGTCCTCCGGGATCGCACGCAAATCCGGCAAAAAGCTGTTTTCCTCCCTCAGCGGCAGAAAATACGGCATCGCTTCCGCCATCGCCACCCCCGCCGCATACGCCGGGTACCCGGGATCCGGCAATAGAATGACATCCCCCGGGTCAGCGAACACCATCGGCAAATGAACGAGCCCGTCTTGTGACCCGATCACGTACGTCACTTCCGTCTCTGGATCGAGCACAACGCCATGCGCCGTCCGATAATAATCGGCGACCGCTTCATGAAACTCGCGAATGCCCTTTAATGTGTAGCCGTACGCATTCGGCTCGTTGGCGTAGCGGGCGATCGCCTCACGCACAAACGGCGCCGGGGGCAAATCCGGGCTGCCAACGCTCAAGTCGATCCACTCGTCATGAAGGTGGCGCTGCTTTTGACGATACGCCGTCAACTCGGCGAAAATCGATGCCGAAAACGCGTTCATTCGTTTCGCTTTTTTCATTTCGTCTTCCTCTCCCTTGACAAGACAAAAACTGCATTTTCTTTTTGCTTTTGTTGGTATATACTTTTATCATAGTTCCGAAAGAAGACACCCGCTTCAACCGCGTGAAGGTTGCAGCCCAGCGATCAGCGACAAATGGATGTCGGTTGGCGTCAGCCAAAACACATGATAAAATCAAGGTATATCATGTTCTTTGTGAACTGGATATAGGGGGTTGCATGGAGAATATCCAATGCGAAAACCAAGCAAAGCCTTCCATGCGTAAAATATCCAAGGCGCGAAAGAACTCCGAATCGTCGGATGCCTAGGGTTGGGACGACCCGAAGTCACGCTCAGGGAGACGAAAGAATGCTTTCGTCGTGGAACTGAGAAGCTCCCACTTCAAGCAAAGCGAAGTGGGGGTAGTTCACATGAATAGTGTATCATAGATTCTCAGCGAAAATATAGACAGAAAGGCGGGAAAAATGAAACATGAACACGATCTTTTTTGCGGCCAGCCTCATTACATTGCTTTACTTTATTTATAGTTGTATCGCCAACGCCTAAACGCTCTTGGCGATCCATCCAGCTCCCTTGGCATTCTGTTGGATGCGAAGGGAGTTTGCGCATGAAAACGACAAAAGGAGCCCCGCATCGGGAGCTCCTTTTTAATCGATTTTTGTTTTTTTGCGGGCAGAGTCAAGCTCGAACGCGCCTGTCTCCGTCTCCGTCGTGCCTTGCCCTCGAACATCTGGGGCGCTGACGCCCGTTTTCGAACGATCTTTTTTCCGCTTCGGCACGCCCGATCACCTCCGCCCTTATCGTTCCCGCCAACGCGCCGTTGTATGCGGAACGAAAGCGAATCAACGCAAGCGGTTCGCTCCTCGCTCGCACCGCATCAGCCGCAATATTTGTCAAACGCAGCCAAAATATTTTCCATCACGTCCTCCATCGAGTGAAACTCGATGTCTTCGCGCGGAATGAAGTGAACGACTTCTTTCCCCTTTAAGAGCGCCATCGACGGCGAAGACGGCGGATAACCGACAAAGTACTCGCGCATTTTCGCTGTCGCTTCCTTATCCTGGCCAGCGAACACCGTCACCAAATGGTCCGGCTTTTTCTCGCTCCGCAACACCGCCTGCGTCGCCGCGGGGCGCGCCAATCCAGCGGCGCAGCCGCACACTGAGTTGACAAAAACAAACGTCGTTCCTTCCACTTGTTTCATAAACTGCTCGACTTCTTCGCTTGTGCGCAATTCGCGGAAACCGGCGCGGACAAGTTCATCGCGCATCGGCTGCACGAGTTGGCGCATATAGTCTTCGTAAGCCATTGACATTGCCCTCATCCCTCCACATTCATCATCGCTGCGCTATCAGCATACTATATTTTCGTTTGAAAAATCAATGAAGAGAACCGTCCACGGCCGCATGTCTCTAAACGGCATCATTCAGAACAAACGGGGCTAAACGCACCCGTTTGGCCGCCATCAAACGAGCGATTTCGTTTCGCTTTCTATCAACCGCCGCGGCCATTGTCAGCGACCAAACATATACTATGCCATCGATGGCCATGAAAGGAGCGTGCACATGGGATACATTGAAGAACTGCGAAAAATCATTGGAACCCGGCCGATCATCTTGGCGGGAGCCGGGGTCGCTGTCACCGATGAATGCGGGCGGATTTTATTGCAGAAACGCCGCGACGGCTTATGGGGACTGCCCGGCGGTTTGTTGGAGTTGGGGGAGTCCGCAGAAGAAGCAGCCCGGCGGGAAGTGTGGGAAGAAACAGGGCTGGAAATCGGCAAACTGGAACTAGTCGATGTGTTTTCTGGAAAAAAATATTTTGTTCGGCTGCCTAATGGAGATCAATATTACCCAGTCACTGTTGTTTATCTCACCCGTGATATCCGCGGTGGAGAACTGAAAGAAGACGGGGAAGAATCGCTGGAAGTGAAATTCTTCCCTTTTCATGAATTGCCAAACGAACTCTCTCCTCTTGTTAAAGATTTTATCGAACAATATTTCAGGGGATGACGAGCCAAGCCTTGGAGCTCTCTCCAAGGCTTCACCATTGTTGAAAACACTCTTTTCTAAGAACCAAATCCGCAGCTGGAGGGGCAAAAAAATTTAGAAGCCCATTTTAATGGTAATAAATTGAAGAATAATCGGCGCACCTTTTGGCGGCGGCTCGGCTGTTTTCAACGTCAGTTTCCCCTTTTCCACCTCATACAGTTTTTCCGGTTGCAGCACCCCATTAATAAACAAGTTGATCCATGATACATGTTTCGGATCTAAAATACCGCGGTCGCCGTACTCTCTCAGTTCATCGCCGTCTGTATAGACGGTTTTCACTCCGTCTGATATGGTGTTATACTGGTACGTTTCCGCCTGCAAGACACGCGGAGGGAAGTGGAGCGCCACACGGAGGGGAATGGTCAGTACAGCATGGGTCCAATCGTATACTTTGGAAGCAGCAATCACATGTTTTGCTGTTGAAGATGTCCGTTTCATTCGTTTGCTCACCCAAACACACCATATTGTTTCGTGATCATTTCACTCCGCAAGATATTTTGCATTAGTATATTCACCTCCCATCTTCAAAGTGAATAGCAAACAAAATGGCAGGTTAATGAACGGTAGTAAAAAATCACTATATTCCACTTAATTCCGTCTATTATAACAGGATCATAAAACGACCAAATTCGTTTAAAATGTTTGTTTCATAATTCAAATTCACTGGTAAAACAGGCTGGTATAGCAGGGCAAAAACATCATTTTTCTCCCATTACGGCAATCGCCGAGCCATCCTCTGTAATTAATCCATACAATAAAATGAACCTATGGCACCGGCTGATTGCCAACAGAGTTCCAGATACTAAAAAGAACGGATGATAATTGGCTCAGCTTCGGGGCCACAGCATGTTAAACACAAAATGGAGAAGGGGAGATTGTATGGCTTTGCAATTAATTAAATTGTTTGTCGCCGCTACTACCACGACAGAGGTTGCACCAGACGTCGCAAGATTTTTTTACATCACAACAGCTGAAACAGCAGAAGGAGCAACCTTAACGATCGACGCAGCCAGCTTTTTGCAAGACGACGGCAGCCAAGCGACACAGCTGCCAGCATTGGCAACTAACAATAGCTACTTTAACGTGTACATTAACGGCGTTTTGCAAATGGAAGGGATATCGACGTACACCCCAGGAGCTACCGGCGTCGGGTCACTGTCCATTACCGTCCCGACCGGAAGCGGCTCGATTCCAGCTAACACCCCGGTTGTGCTCGAAATTGTCCAATTCGCTCCAAGCTCCAACACTACTGTGACGACGTAACAGCCGTACTCTTTTCGATCATAAAAACAGGCGCACCGATGGGCGCGCCTGGTTTACTGTTCTGTTTCGTTTTCTTTCTTCCGGCTCTCCGTCATTTGCTTCCACACAGACCCTTTCGCTTCTTCGCCGCCTTCGATCCGTTCAATGGCCATTTTCACTTGCAAGCTCACTTCAAACTCCGGATCGTTTTCCGCCGCTTTCAACGCTGGCAGCGCCGATTCGTCGCCGACTTCGTACAAAAACATGGCCGCGCGCCAACGGACGAGCTTGCTTTCGTCCTTTAGCGCTTCGATCATGGCCGGAATGGCCTCCGGATCGCCGATGTCGGACAAACAGTCGCCGGCGGTGCGGCGGACAGCGACAGCAGGATCTTTTAACGCTTCATACAAATACGGAAGCACCTTTTTGCCGCCGATCATGCCGAGATACGCCGTCGCCAGGCGGCGAATCGCCATTTTTTCATCCTTGAGCGCCTTGGCCAACACCGGGATATCGTCCTCGGTCGGCTCGGCCATCTGTTCGAGCGCGGCATACCGTTTGCGCCAATCCGGGTCATCGAGCATCTCGCTCGTCACTTTGAGGCTTGGACGCTTTTGCACCGTTTTTTCCTGCTCGCCGCGGCGGAACATGTTGACGATCCGCTCCAGCCGCTCGGGCGGATAGGCTGCCGACAGCTCATCGACTATTTCGCGGCCGATTTCCTCAAACGTGCCGTAGCGCACTCCTTTTTCGACCCATTTGCGCTCAAGCACAACATTTCCTGCGTATTTTTGCGCCTCAATGACCGCGTCCATAAACGGTTTCGGCAGCCCGACGCGGTGTTCGCGCTCCCCATCGACAAGCTTCACTTGCATCGGCAGACCGTACAGCATTTGCACGAACACTTTCACTTCGCCGAAATGTTCGTTTCCTTTCGGCTTTGTCTCGGCGCCGTCATCCACTTTCTCGCCGAACACTTCGCGCACTTTCGCCAAAATGTCGCGCCAGTCGTATTTCGGATGGCGTTCAATAGCCAAAAAATCAGCGACATGGTAAATGCCTTTCACTCCGTCAATGCGCATCAATGCTTGAATAAGCGGCGGCGCTTCGCTGATGTTGTCCGGTTTGTAGTTATGGCGCGTGCCGGAAGGCAATTCTTCATCAAGCAATATTTTCATCGTGTTCGGGCTTGGCGTCGGCTCAATCGCTTGAATGCGCAAGCGTTACCCCTCCTTGCCTTACAGCAGCTTTTCAATTTCCTTTCTCAGCTCGCTTGGCTTTGTTTGCGGTGCGAAACGAGCTACAACCTTGCCGTTGCGGTCGACCAAAAACTTCGTGAAATTCCATTTGATCGCCTTTGTTCCCAATGCCCCCGGCGCCTCTTCTTTCAAATATTGAAACAGCGGATGGGCGTGATCGCCATTCACATCCACTTTCGCAAACAGCGGGAACGTCACACCATAATTCAACTGGCAAAATTGCTCGATTTCCTCTTCCGTCCCCGGCTCTTGGCCGCCGAACTGGTTGCACGGAAAGCCGAGCACAACAAACCCGCGATCGCGATATTCGTCATACAGCTCCTGCAGTTCTTTATACTGCGGGGTGAAGCCGCAACGGCTCGCCGTGTTGACAATCAACAGCACGTTGCCTCGATAGACGGAAAGCGGTTGTTCCTCTCCGCGAATGGTTTTGGCGCTGAATTCATATACACTCATGATTTTTCACCTCATCTCCATCATAGCGGATTTCATGGTTTGTTTCTACTTTTTGCATCGTTACTGCCCGGCGAACAGCTGCAATTGTTCAAGTGATGAAACCATATACGGCACCATCTCCGGCAAATCGGCGGCGTTTTCCTCATAAATGAGGCGTGCAAATTCGACCACGGCTTCATTTTCATACGGGCCGCGTTCATGTGGAAATGGAAAGCGGAGCGTTTGCCGGATGATTCGCTCCTCCCCCCAAATCGTCCGCAGCGTTCCTTCAATGAGCGCACAAACGGACGAGCGGCGAACCGGAAGGGTAAACAGAAGAGCGAGCCGACAGCCGGCCCGGCCGTGATAGAGCCGCTCATTGACCAGCTCAGCAAAATCAAGCGAAAGCCGCGCGGTGCAGACGACGAGCGGATCGGGCGCATCATTCAGCCGAAATGAAATGGCGTACTCCCGAAACAAACGGGCCAAATCGACAAGGTCGCGGCGCTCGACCACGGCAATGCGCCCTTGCAAATCCGCGTCATATACCGCCCCTTCCAACACCGTTTTTAAATTGTCAAAGGCTGTCGGATCCAATCGGAATTCCCCCTTTTTGTTCACCAGCTGTTTAAGGTCAAAAAAATCAATTGAAGAATGTTGACAAAGTTTTTATAATTAAGGTATTTAGTAACGAGACAGAAACGGAGGGGACACCATTGCCAATCAACATTCCAAAAGACTTGCCGGCGAAAGAAATACTCGAACAGGAAAACATTTTCGTGATGGACGAAGAACGGGCTTACTCCCAAGACATCCGGCCGCTCAACATCATCATTTTAAACTTGATGCCCGAAAAAGAAAAAGCAGAGACACAGTTGCTGCGGCTGCTTGGCAACTCGCCGCTGCAAGTGAACGTCACCTTTTTGCGCCCGGCGACCCATGAGCCGAAAACGACAAGCAAACATCATTTAGAACAATTTTACACGATTTTCCCGCACATCCGCCATCGCAAGTTCGACGGAATGATCATCACCGGAGCCCCGGTCGAGCAATTGCCGTTCGAAGAAGTTACGTATTGGGATGAGCTGACCGATATCATGGAATGGACGAAAACGAACGTCACGTCAACGTTGCACATTTGTTGGGGAGCACAAGCTGGCTTATACTATCACTACGGCATTCCGAAATACCCATTGCCGGAAAAATGCTTCGGTGTGTTCAACCATACGGTGGAAGCGAAAAACGTGAAACTATTGCGCGGTTTTGACGATGTGTTCCGCATGCCGCACTCCCGCCATACCGACGTCAAGCGCGAAGACATCGAAAAAGTGCCAGATCTCACAATTTTGTCCATGTCCGACAAAGCCGGCGTTTGCCTCGTTGCATCGAACGACGGGCGCCGCATTTTCTTAACGGGTCATCCAGAATATGATGCGACAACGCTCAAAGAAGAATATGAACGCGACTTGGCGAAAGGGCTGCCGATTCACATCCCAGAATCATACTTTCCCAATGATGACCCAAGCCAGCCGCCGCTGAACACATGGCGCTCGCATGCCAATTTACTGTTTGTCAACTGGCTGAACTATTACGTGTATCAAGAAACGCCTTATGAATGGGAATGAAATCAATATATGCAATCATTTCACTTGAACCATCCCGAAAAAACGCCTTGCTGAAACATATGCAAGGCGTTTTTCTCATTTTGGCCGATTGTTTTCGTGTTTCGACAATCGCCCTGTTCTTTTAGTTTTTTTTGACATACAATACGATAGATTCCACCAGGAGGTGAACATGATGGGCGCTTGGCATGGAAACAGCTTTGCGTTGATTGTCGTTCTGTTTATTTTGTTGATTATTGTTGGATGTGCCTGCTTGGGCGGATATGCCTACTAACCGAAATCACTGATTGCCTTCATCCGGCCGCCGTGTTTGCCAGCATCCGGCCGGCTTGCAGCGGGAAAGCGGGAACACGAACGCTTCCCGCTTTTTTTATGCTGGGCTGTAGACAACCATGCATAGGAATGAAGGCATCGTCCATGCTAAACGTATGACAACGGCAGCCAAAGGAGGTGGAGCTCATGACGAAACGCCCAAACAACGGCAGCCGCAATCAAAACGCGCCAACGCAAGATCCGATGGCCTTGCTTCGCGGCCCGGTTTCCGGCGATAACAGCAAAGGACGTCGGCAAAACAAAATCCAAAATGACAAAACCGATGAAAATGCCTAACCTGCAAAAAAGCGGCCGTTTTTTAGCCGCTTTTTTGCTTCTAAAATTCAATCCCTTTCATCGCGGTCCTTCCTTGTTCATAGTCATGCTTGATGAGCTTCATTTCCGTAACGATATCGGCAGCCGCCATCAGCTCAGGGCGCGCCGCGCGCCCCGTGATGACAAGATGGAGCGACGGCGGGCGCGTGCGGATCAGCTCGAGCACCTCGCTGACTGATACGATATCTTCAACGGGAAAGCGGTCAATGACCAACACATTGTTCAGTTCATCGAGCACAATCATATCATACCGTCCGGAATACACATATTCTTTGGCCACCGCCCAGGCACGCTTCAATGTTTCCCGGTGGATGTCCGGCGTTTTCGTCCATGTGAAGCCGGCGCCGAGCTGACGGACGTCGACGCCAAGGCGCTCTAGGGCCAACTGCTCGCCGTATGTTCGTTCCGGCGATTTCAAAAACTGCAAAACCGCGACGTTCATTCCCCGGCCGACGGCACGCAGGGCAAGCCCCAATGCGGCCGTCGTTTTTCCTTTTCCGTCGCCCGTATAAACGATGACACGCCCGCTACGACGAGGCGTCGGCATCGACCACGCCCCCTTGCCGCTCCGGAAACCATTGGAGCGTCTCACGCAGACGAACGACATCGCCGATGATGATGATGGCCGGATGGGAAATGCCCGCCTGTTCCGCCTCGTCTGACAGCGTCGAAAGCGTCGCCGCCACCGTGCGCTGCCGCTCGGTCGTCCCCCATTCAATGATGGCCGCCGGCGTATCCGACGGCTTTCCGGCCGCCATCAAACGGCCGCAAATATCCGACAAGTTGGCCGCTCCCATGTAGACAATGATCGTATCGCATCCTCGAGTCAGCGCCTCCCAATCGATCCGCTCACTCCGATGCCCGCTGACCATCGCCACCGAGGCGGCGTAATCACGGTGGGTGACCGGAATGCCGGCGTACGCCGGCACAGCGATGCCGGATGTCACCCCTGGAACGATTTCAAACGGAATTCCGGCTTTCACCAACACTTCCGCCTCTTCACCAACGCGGCCAAAAATGCACGGATCGCCGCCTTTTAAGCGGACGACCGTTTTTCCTTGTTGCGCATGCCAAACGAGCAGCTCATGAATTTGTTCTTGAACCGTGTCATGTTTTCCCGGCTCTTTGCCGCAGTAAAGAAGCTCAGCGTCCGGCTTCGCGTAGCGCAGCAGCTTACGGTTGATGAGCCGGTCGTAAATAATGACATCCGCCCGTTCTAGGCATTCGCGGCCGTAAACCGTGATGAGCTTTTCATCACCCGGCCCAGCGCCGACTAAATACACTTTGCCGACGGTCATCGCCCCTTCTCCCCTTTCGCATTGGCCGTGGAAATGCCCGCCGAGGCGAACGTCGCCATTTCGTTCACCATCGCCATTGCTGAAATCAAGAGCGGAAACGCTACCGCCGCGCCGCTTCCTTCGCCAAGGCGCATGCCGAGATCCAAAAGCGGATCCTTCTCTAGCAAACGAAGGGCTATACTGTGCCCCGGCTCTTGCGAACGATGGCCGGCAATCATATAGTCTGTGACGTTCACGGCAAACTGGCGGGCCACAAGGGCAGCCACCGTGCAAATAAAACCGTCAAGCAAAATCGGGATGCGCCGTTCGGCGGCTGCCAGCATCGCCCCGGCCATAGCAGCGATCTCCAACCCGCCGATTTTCGAAAGCCATTCAAGCGGCTTCGCCGGATCCGGCCGATGAAGCAAGAGCGCCCGTCGGATCACGTCCTGTTTATGGGCAAGCATTTCCTCCTTAATGCCGCTTCCTTTGCCAACGATGCGCTCAAGCGGCTCATCGGTCAACGTGGCCAATAAGGCGCTCGCGGCGGTCGTATTGCCGATGCCCATTTCGCCGACAATGAGCGTGCGGACGCCTTGTTCAATGATGGACGCCGCCTGTTCGTAACCGACATGAAGCGCCTGTTCGGCCTCGGACGGCGTCATCGCTTCCGTTTCCGCGAAATTGTTCGTTCCCGGGCGCACCTTTTTCTGAATGACGCGCTCATCAGCAATCGGCACGGCGACACCGACATCAATCACCTGAAGCAACGCGCCGATTTGACGGCTGAAGGCGTTGATCGCCGCTCCGCCGTTGGCAAAGTTGTACACCATTTGCGCCGTCACTTCGGCCGGATAGGCAGACACCCCTTCTTCCGTGACGCCATGATCGGCCGCAAACACGAGCACTCCGGGCGGAGTGACGCGTGGAAGCAGCTCCCCGGTCATGCCGGCAAGCGTTGTCGCCACTTCTTCAAGACGGCCGAGGCTGCCGGGCGGTTTGGTCAATTGATCGATATAGGCACGCGCTTGTTCAACCATTTCACGGTGGATCGGTGGGATGGAAACATTCATCATGGGCGCACAATATCCCCCATCAAGCGGGAATATGCGCTTCCTCCTTTCTCGTCTATGATTGAGGGAACGCGTCAACTTTTCCATCCGAATCATGCCAACACCGTTGGCGAGGGCAAAACGGACGATTTGACGGCTGATTTTATGGTTTATATCCTTCATCCAGCAGGACTCTTTACGGCCGATTGTGCGAATCATATGGAGCTTCTTCGCTTTGCCCAACGTTCGCCGCAAAGCCGCATATCGTCGGCGAATGAAAGCGCATTGGCTGTCCTTGAAAAACAACGATTTCGTTCCAATGCTGGCAACGGCGATATAACGAAGTCCCAAATCAACGCCCATTGCCTTGGTGTCTTCCCGTTGTTGGACTTCAACTGTGATCGCGACAGCCAAATTGACGCATCATCTGTTCGATCCGCTCGACCGCCACGTGCTGGCGGACATGAGCGGCAAGCCGGTCGAACGCCTTTTCTTTGAGCGAGCGAAAGAGTCGGACGCCAGAAGGAGCGATTCCTTTTTGGCGGCGAATGTTGTTGAAAAACGCGGTGCGGAACGCATCGTTATGAAACAAATCGTGCATGTACGTGCCCAGCACCCGCTCATCACTGTGCTTCGCCCCTTCATGGCGGCCGTCCGCCTCAATAAGCGGCGCATAGCCAGGAAGCGGCGCCGAGCGGCCCATATGAATCTCGTATCCTTGCACCGAAAACCGCTCGCCCGCCCACGTAAGCATCCCTTCCGTACGGATCGTGATTTTCGTCCGCTCAAGCGTCGTTTCAATCGGCAGCAAACCAAGTCCTTTTACTTCGGGGAGCGGCGTCTCGACTCCATACGGATCGCGGATGACAGCGCCAAGCATTTGGTAGCCGCCGCATAAGCCGACGACTCTCGCTTTTCCTTCATTGACAAGCGACACAATGCGGGAAGCGAGTCCTCTTTTCTTCATATAAATCAAGTCTTCGATCGTGTTTTTGCTGCCGGGAAGCACGATCACATCCGGCGCTCCAAGCTCGTCGACGTGCGTCACCAACCGGACGCGGCAGTCCGGTTCTGCCAGCAGCGGGTCGATGTCGGTGAAATTGGCGATTTTCGGACAGCGGATGACAGCGACATCAATCGCTTCCTCTCCCCCGACAGATGAAGCAAACCGCTCAAGCGACAGCGAATCTTCAGCATCGATCGCCAAATCAGGCAAATATGGAACGACGCCAAGCACCGGCACGCCGGTGTGCTGCTCAAACCAATCGAGCCCCGGCTTAAGCAGCGCCACATCGCCGCGAAACTTGTTAATGATGACCCCAATGACCCGCTTTCGGTCCTCAGGCTCAAGCAGCGACAGCGTTCCAACGAGGCTCGCGAACACCCCGCCCCGCTCAATATCGCCGATCAACACGACCGGGGCGTTGGCGAGACGGGCGATGCGCATGTTGACCAACTCGCGGTCGTTTAAGTTTACTTCCGCCGGGCTTCCCGCTCCTTCAATGACAATCCGGTCATACTCGTTCATCAACGTTTCGAGCGACTGACGGATGACGGCCAGCCCTTGGTGGAAAAACTCGTTCCGGTAAGCGAACGCCTGCATATTGCCGTACGGTTTGCCAAGCACAACGATTTGCGATTCATGCTCGCGGCTTGGCTTAATCAAAATCGGATTCATCTCAGCGCGCGCCGCCACTCCGGCCGCTTCGGCCTGAATTCCTTGCGCCCGCCCGATTTCGTTTCCGTCCGGCGTCACGTAGGAGTTTAACGACATGTTTTGCGACTTGAACGGCGCCGTCTTCCAGCCGTCTTGGGCGAACATGCGGCAAAACGCGGTGGCGATGACGCTTTTGCCGGCATCAGAATGGGTGCCTTGAAACATAATCGGCAGCGCCTTAGCCATTGATGGTCACCTTCTCGCATTCGGCGAGCCACCGCTCAACCATCGCCGGGGCGGACGCGAAATGAAAATGGACATAGCCAGCGACAAGCCGGTGCGCCAAATAACCGTCAGGCTTCGTTCCTTTCCGGCCGCTCGTTTCGTAGGCAAACGGCGTCTCACCGCGCGGCTCATAAACGGAGTAGTGAAACTCATGGCCGCGCGCTGTTTCTCCTTCCGGCAATAGAAAATTTCCATTTCGACCGCGCACTTCGCGGTAGCCAAGCGCCGCGAGCTTCGTCTTCATCACGACCTTCCCCGGAATGACGCCCGCCATCTCATAGGCCGAACCGTCCGTCGCAACAAGCTGTTCGGTGAGAAACATAAACCCGCCGCACTCGGCCAACGTCGGCAACCCGTGTTCGATGGCGGCGCGGATCGACTGTTTGACAGCGGCTTGCCTGGCGAGCTCGGCGGCAAACTCTTCCGGAAACCCGCCGCCGATATACAATCCGTTCACCCCATCCGGAAGCGGCTCGCCGGCGAGCGGAGAAAAGTAGACAAGCTCCGCGCCGCAGGCAGAAAGCATCTCCAGATTCTCCGGATAGTAAAAATGAAAGGCGGCATCTTTGGCAACCGCCACGCGCACGCGATACGGCCGCGAAGGGCGAATGAGCGGCGCCGGAGAACAAAGGGCTGGCGCTTCTGCAATCGAAAGGAGCGTCTCCCAATCGATCGTGCGCGCCACCTTTCTCCCCAGATCGGCAAAAAACGAATCCAGTTCGCCGCGCTCCACCGACGGCACGAGCCCTAAATGGCGCTCTGGCAGCGCCAACGCTTCGTCTTGCGTGAGAAACCCGACGACCGGCACCCCGCACGTTTGCTCGACTGCCGCTTTGACGAGCCGAAAATGCCCTTCGCTGCCGACGCGGTTGGCAAATACGCCGGCGAGGCGCACATCGGGGCGAAACGTTTGAAACCCATGGACGATGGCGGCGGCGCTGCGGGCCATGCCGGAACAATCGACGACAAGCAGCACCGGGCTTTCGGTCAATACGGCGATTTCAGCCGTCGCCCCCTCGTCAGAAAGCGGCTGTTTCCCGTCAAACAGCCCCATCACCCCCTCGATGATGGCGATATCAGCCCCTTGACAACCGTTGGCGAGCACCGTTTTGACCGCTTCGCTTCCCATCATCCAACTGTCCAAGTTGCGCGCCGGCCGGCCGGTCACAGCCGTATGGTAAGTCGGGTCGATGTAGTCCGGGCCGCATTTAAACCCTTGCACCGTATATCCTTGCTGCCTCATGGCCGCCATCAATCCAAGCGTCACGGTCGTTTTGCCGGCGCCGCTTCCCGGTGCGGCGATGACAAGCCGTCGCATGCCTCTTTCCCCTTTCCCTGCATGGTCGCTTTCTTTTGATGATCGATGAGCGCCACGGAAATCGTCACATTGCCGGACTTCTTTTTCACCAGCGCCAGCCGATCGGCCCCGCTGTACAATTTCGCCGCCGGCTCGCTCACCCCATACGCGCCGGTGTAGCGGTACACCGTTTCCGACGGCGCTTCGATCGACACCGTGTTCAGCTCTTCTGGCGTATACGCAACCAATTCCCATCTATATTTGTTGACTACCTCCAAAAGTCCTTGTTCATCCTTTTTCAAATCAATGGTGCACACCGCTTTGACGCTTTTCATCGAAAAGCGTAGCTCATTGAGCGTCTCATGGATGACCGCTTCGATTTCGTCAGCCGATGTGCCGCGGTTGCAGCCGATGCCAAGCGCGATTACTTTCGGGCGATACAAAACGCCGTTTTGCAAAATGGCCTCTTCTTCCGGCGCAAGCAAGCGATGAGTGACCACAAGCGCGGCCGCCGGGCGGGCAGCGAGCGCTTCCGCGATCGAGCCGTACACGGCAATGTTTTTGGGCAATGGCCGCCCTTCCGGCCACCAGCCGGTTTCCCCCGACTCTTGCACGATCGCGACAGGCTCTTCATTCACGACCGCGGCGCTCACCGGCGTCAGCTTGTCAGCTGATTCCCATTCCCAGCCGAACTGGCGACCGAACAGATCGACGGCGATTGTCTGCTGCACGTCAGAAGCGGTCGTAATGACCGGGCGGGCGCTTAAAATGGCAGCAACGCGCCGCGTCAGTTCGTTCGCTCCGCCCAAATGGCCGGAAAGAACACTGATCACATGTTCAGCCTTATCATCGATCACCACGACCGCAGGATCGGTCTTTTTGTCTTTTAACAGCGGAGCGATCATCCGTACGACAGCGCCGAGCGAAATGATGCAAATGAGTCCGTCATAGCGGGCGAACAACTCCGGCAACAAGGCCCTGACGTTGCCGGAAAACAAGCGGATCCCGTGCTTGGCTTCATCGCCGCGGGCGAATTTATCCGTATAATAAACGTCCGCTCCCGCAAGAGCGCCTCCAAGGCGTCGGGCGATCTCGACCCCGTGTTTCGTAATGGCCACGACAGCATAGGCGCCGTGTCTTTTGTTGTTCGCGGCAGCAACTCCCACCTTACTTCTCCCCCTTTCGATATCCGTGCGTAAACGTGCGGTCGTACAGCTTCGAACGGTAGCCGCGCTCATGAATATGGGGATCGAGCGCCCAACCGGCCAACATGATCGCGTGTTTCGTCACACCATGGCGCCGCATATCGTCAGCCATTGTGGCAACGGTGGAACGAATCACGACTTCATCCGGCCATGTCGCCTTATAGACGATCGCGACAGGCGTATCACCGCTCCAACCCGCTTCAAGGAGCGCCGCGCTTACTTTTTTGGCAAGCGTCGCGCTTAAAAAAAGAACGAGCGTGCAATGATGCTGCGCCAGCTCCTGCAATTTCTCACGCGGCGGCATCGGCGTCCGCCCCTCGGCGCGGGTGAAAATGACCGTCTGCGTCAATTCCGGAACGGTGAGCTCCGCCTGCACGGCGGCCGCGGCGGCAAACGCCGAACTGACGCCGGGGACGATTTCCACTTCAATTCCTTCTTCTTTCAACAAGGCGATTTGCTCAAGCGTCGCCCCGTAAATCGATGGATCACCGGTATGGACGCGCACGACAAGCCGTCCTTGTTTCACTTGCTCCGCCATTGCCGCGACCATTTCTTCTAAATGCATGCCGGCAGTATGGAAAACGTCAGCATCCGGCTTCCGGTAGCGCTCGATCAATTCCGCGCTCACTAGCGAGTCGGTGTAAAAAATGGCGTCGGCAGCAGCGAGAAGCTCGGCGCCGCGAACCGTGATCAAATCCGGCGCTCCCGGCCCCGCCCCTACGATATACAGCTTCACTTTCTCACCACCATCAATGTCAAATATTCGAGTTCCGCTCCGTCGAGCTCCTCGATCTTCCACACGACTTCCTCGCCGGACGTCACTTTCGTCACAACAGCGGCGCGATGAAGCAAATCGAGTTCCCGCAACAGACGAACCAGCAAATCGATCACTTTCGCCACTTTAAAAAAGACAACGCAATCGTGCTCAAGAAGCACTGCTTTCATCGCCTCAACATCGTCGCGGGCGGGCACGATCGCCACGGTTTCATCACCATCCGCCAGCGGCAGACGAAGCCTAGCGGCAGCAGCGTTGGCCGAACTGACGCCGGGGACGACTTCAATCGGCGCTTCCGGATAGCGGCGCTCCATTACGTGCATCAAATGGATGAACGTGCTGTACAACAGCGGATCGCCTTCGGTCACAAACGCGACATCGCGCCCGGCCGACAGCTCCGCCCAAATGGCGTCCGCTGCCTCGTTCCACTTCGGCTCAAGCAAGGCTCGGTCTTTTGTCATCGGAAAATGCAGGCCGAGCCGCCGTTTTTCCTCTGGCGCAAAATACGCATCAATAATTTGTTCCGCATAGCTTTTGCTTTGCCGCCCTTTTTTTGGATAGGCGATGACATCCACTTCTTTTAGGAGGCGGTATGCTTTCACCGTCATGAGCTCTGGATCGCCCGGGCCAACACCGATGCCGTACAACGTGCCGGTCATTCGTCTCCCTCCCGCTTGGCTGTCATGATATACACCGGATTGAGCGCCTCAAAGCGCGTCAACTCTAAAATGGGCTTGCTTCGCGACACTTGCGCGAGCGTGATGTCAACATGAAATCCACGGCTGCGCAGCTCGCGGCCCGCTTCAGCAAGCGTCTCAACCGTTGCCGCGTTGATCACGATGCGTCCATTTTTCTTCAGCCGTTTCGCACAGACGTCCAACAACGGCGACATCGCGCCTGACGTGCCGCCGATAAAGATGGCATCCGGGTCGGCAAACTCATCGAGCCGATCGGGCGCCCTGCCGTGCACAAGCGTGATGTCAACGCGGAATTTGCGCAAGTTTTGCCGGCAAATCTCGAGGTCGTATTCATTTTTTTCAATCGCAAACACCGCCCCGTCGCGGGCGATTTTCGCCGCTTCAATCGCGACCGAACCGGTGCACGTCCCAATGTCCCAGACGACGCTGTCCGGGCGCAAGCGCAAGGCGCTTACACTTAAGACGCGAATTTCTTTCTTTGTAATCAGCCCTTTGTCCGGCTTGCGTTGGAAAAATTCATCATCGTCAATGCCGAGCGGCCAAATCGGACCAGGAGCGGTTTGCCGCAAAATGACTATATTTAATGGAAGAAACTCGGTTTCTGCCATTTCTTCTAGCTTGAAAAACCGGCATCGCTCATTCGGCCCGCCGAGCTCCTCGCCGACAAACGCCTCATATTCCGTCATGCCGTACTCGAGCAAATAGCGGGCGATGGCGGCCGGCGAGTTCGTCTCATCGGTTAAGATGGCGACTTTGCGCCGCCCGTCGACCCGCTGAGCCAAACCGGTGAGCGGCCGGCCATGGACGCTGACAAACGCCGCGTCTTGCCAAGACTCGCCCATTTTCGCAAACGCCCATTGCACTGAGCTGACGGCCGGATACACGTCGATCGGCAATTTGCCGGCCAAATAGCTGCCGATGCCGTAAAAGAGCGGATCGCCGGAAGCAAGCACGACCGTGTTGCGCGTCTCATGGCGGAGCCGCTCCACCAGCTCCGCCAGTCCGCGGCGGATGATGATCGTTTCTCCTTTGTATTCAGGAAACATCGCCAGCTGCCGTTCGCCGCCGACAAGCAGCTCGCTTTCATCAATCCAGCGTCGATACAGCTCAGGAAGACTTGCTTGCCCATCAGCACCCACACCGATCAACTTCATCGTCCCCATCGGTCTGCACCGCCTTTCCTAATTGTTGTCCGTTCATTGTGTAAATGGACGTCGCCACCGTCAGACCGCCTCCCACTTCGTGAAGCGCCGCCTGGCAGCACGCTTCGCACAAAAGCTCGAAAAACTTCATGCAACCGGCCTCTTGCATCATGTCGCCGACTTGCGCCGCCGTATTCGCGCCGCGCACCGCAGCCACCAGTTCTGGGCCAGCACCTGCCTGCTCGGCGATGGCAGCCAAAAAGCCAAAGTCGACCGGGGCGCTTTTCGAGTGCACCATCATCACTCCTTGAGCGACTTTCGAAAATTTCCCCATCATCCCGACCATCGACACCATCTTGATGCCAAGCCGTTTGCATTGTTTCAGCGTAAAGCCGACAAAATCGCCCATTTCGATAAACGCTTCTTCCGGCAAATGTGGATATTCTTGCATGGCGTATTTCTCGCTCCGCCCCCCGGTCGTGATGACAACATGGCGGCAGCCGTTCGCTTTCGCCACTTGAAGCGCCTGCACGATGCTCGCCCGGTAGGCGGCGGTGGAGAACGGAACGACGATGCCGCGCGTCCCCAAAATCGAAATGCCGCCAATGATGCCTAGTCTCGGGTTCAACGTTTTTTTGGCGATTTCCTCGCCGCCGGGCACAGAAATGACGACCTTCACCCCGCGATGTAGACCGTATTGCGCCAGCACTTCATTGACGGCTTCGCGGATCATTTGCCGCGGTACTGGATTGATCGCCGCTTCCCCGACCGGCACCGGCAAGCCGGGTTTGGTGACGCGTCCGACCCCTTCACCGCCGTCGATATGAACGCCCGGCGACGAGGCCCACGAGACAGTGGAAACGATGAGCGCGCCGTGCGTCGCATCTGGGTCATCGCCGCCATCCTTCACGACCGAGGCCGTCGCCGTTTCGCCATCGAACGAACAAGAGGCGAGCGAAAAGGTCACCACCCGCCCGATCGGAATCCGAATCGTCGCCTCCGCCTGCACTTGGCCAGTGATGAGCGCCGTGAGCGCGGCTTTCGTTGCCGCTGTCGCGCACGATCCGGTCGTATACCCTTCACGCAGCGTTTTTTTCGTTTCCATCGTTCGTCACGCTCGCTCGGCGAGCAGCGATAAAGCATTCAAGGCAGCGACGGTCACGGTGCTTCCTCCTTTGCGGCCGCGGTTGGTGATGAACGGCACATCGAGCTTCGCCAATTCTTCTTTCGATTCCGCCGCCGAGACGAATCCGACCGGCAAGCCGATCACCAATCCCGGCCGCGCCTCTCCTTCTTTGATGAGGCGAATGAGCTCCAATAACGCTGTCGGAGCGTTGCCGATGGCAAAAATGCCGCCTTCCGCTTCTTTCACCGCTTTGCGCATCGCCACAATCGCCCTCGTCGTATTCAACCGTTTCGCTTCAGCGATCACGTCTTCATCAGAAATATAGACGCGCACCGCACCGCCGAACTTCGCAAGCCGCGCTTGATTGACGCCGGCTTGCACCATTTGCACATCGGCGACGACGAGCTTGCCGCTGCGAATGGCATCAATGCCTGAGCGGATCGCATCCGGGTGGAAAATGAGGCTTTTGCCCAGCTCAAAATCAGCCGATGCATGGATGACGCGCTGAACGATTCGGTATTGTTCTTCTGTAAATGAATGCTCGCCGATCTCTTCATCAATGATTTGAAAGCTGCGCGCTTCAATTTGTTCCGGCTGCACCGTCGCCGGACGAAATGTTGTATGGAAGTCCATGACAATTCTCTCCTTTCTTCATGATCGCTTGCATGAGCGGCCGCTAGAATCCCATTCTTTACACGGCCGGAAGCGGCGCATGCTGCTTCAACGCCTCGAGCACGCCGGCAAAATCGTGATGCACGATGCCGTATGACAACCGTGGGCGGCGGATGACGATGACATCAATGCCGAGCTCCTCGGCGGCAGCGATTTTCTCATCGACAAACCCGACTTTGCCGCTTTCTTTCGTGACGACGACCGTGACGCCAAAATGGCGGTATAGCGCCCGATCGAGCTCTTTCGTAAACGGCCCTTGCATCATGACGATCTGCTCTTGGGAAAACCCGAGCCGCTCGCATTTGTCGAGATTGTCTTTCCGCGGCAGCATCCGCGCAATCACCTTGACGCCCGGGCGACCGATGAGCCTCGCGGCGAAAATGTCGAGCGTTTTGCTGCCGGTCGTCAGCATCACGACGCCGCCTTTTTCCGCCGCCAAGTCAGCCGCTTCTTCATAGCTGTCGACAAATGTCACCTTCTCGGATGAAAACGAAGACGCCTGCCGCTCGTAGCGAATGTAGGGCAACCCGGCGTCTGCTGCCGCTTGCATGGCGTTTTTTGACGCCTCTTCAGCAAATGGATGGCTCGCGTCCACAATCGCTTTGGCCCCCTCGGCTTTGGCCAGATCGGCAAGCTGGGACGCATCCAAGCGGCCGACATAGGCGCGAATGCCGGCCGATCGGAGCTGTTCGGCCGCGTGATCGGTGACGACCGTCGCGGTTACGTTATAGCCGGCTTGTTGGATCATCACCGCCAATTCGCGGGCATCGCTTGTTCCAGCTAACAATAAAATCATCGGACGCTTCCTCCTTCAATGATGGTGATGATGATGATGGTGATGATGGGCGGCGTGCAGCCGATATTGACAGATGTCGCAATTCATCGCCACCGTTTGGCCGAGCACCTCGTTGAGGCGGTCAAGCACGATCTCCTCAAGCTTCGGATGAAATCCAAAATAGCCGGCAAGCGCAAACGAGATATGCGAGTGCTCAGCTTGGTATTGCGCCATTTGCTGCTCAAGCCGCTTAATCAGGATGCCGGTGAATAAAAAATACGGAAGAACAACGATCCGCCTAGCTCCGAGCATGAGACAGCGGCGGACAGCATCATCAAGCGACGGCGTCGTCACGCCCATAAACGCCGGCTCGATGAGCGCATAGCCGGTCTGTTCCCAAAAGAGGCGGGCGATTTTATACAAGTCGCTGTTCGCATCCGGATCGCTCCCGCCGCGGCCAAGCAAAATGACCGCTGTTCCGTCATCCGGCTGCTCCGGCCGCTCGCCGATTTCTTGCAATCGTTCGCGCAAAATAGCAAATGTCTGCTCATGGACGCCGATGGGGCGGCCGTAGCGGAACACCATATGCGGATAGCGCGCTTTGGCCTCATCGATTTCCGCCGGGATATGCAGCTTCGAATGCCCGGCCGGCAATAAAATGAGCGGAATGACCGCCACTTCCATTGCCCCGGCTTCGGCGCAGCGTTCGATTCCTTCGCCGATCGACGGACGGCCAAATTCTAAAAAACTTGTTTCAATATGAAACGAATCGCGCAAACGCGGCCGCAGGCGGTCGACAAACTGCCGCACTTGCTCGTTCCCTTCCGGGTCGCGGCTGCCATGGCCGACAAATAAAATGGCTCTCATCCTTGTTTTCCCCCTTTTGTTAGCGGACGTCTTCCGCTGTTCCCTATAAGCGCAATGACTCGATGGGCGCTTCATCCAAATGCGAGGCGCCCATCTATGCTCTTTTATGGAACCAGCCGGTTATTCGATCGACTGTCGGAAAAAGATGCGTCGCTTCGACACCAACGACATCTGCAGACGTTCAAGCTGCACTTATATAACGCATGCTTCCGTCACTCACCGCAAGCCGGCATTTCGATGGACGCGGCCGGTTTTGCCTCTTCGTGTGAAAAACGTCCGACTTGCTTCACGCGGCGGAAAAACTTATGAAACCGTTCATTTGGATGTGCTTGTTCTTGATACTGTTCGATGATTTCTGCCATAACCGCCACAATTTCTTCCGGCGGAATGCCTTCCGCGACGAGCTGGCCGGGATGGGCGTTGCGGCCGACCGTTTTCCCGCCCAAAAACAAATCAAATTTCCCTTTCCGGTACACAAGCCCGATGTCTTCGTGCACCGCGCCGTAGCACGCCATCCCGCAGCCGTTGATGCCAAGCTTCAACTCTTTCGGCAGCGCCATGCCGCCAAACCGGCGCGCCAATTCCTCCGCGTATGGAATGGCGTCTTTTTTCTCTCCATCGCAAAAATCACATGCCTTCACCGTCAGCACATCACCGACCGGCATCACGATCAGTCCGGCGTCAACGAGACGGGCCACAAGCCCATCTGGGTCCTCTGTCAACCGTTCGATTTTCATATAATGATCCGGTGTGTAGGTCATTTTTCCATCCATCCCTACCACTTCCGCAAGCACGATGAGCTGTTCCGGGGTGAACTGTTTATTGGCCACGCCCGGGCTCACCGCCGCTTCCAACAACACGACCGCCGTCTTTCTTGTTTTCCGTCTCTCTAAAGCGGCGAGCGCGTCTTCGGCTGTTTCTTTCACCCGTTTTGGCGCGGCGGTCGGCTGCCGTTTGGCTGTTTTTGCCAGCGGTGCAGCAAGCGGCGGCAAAACGGCAGCCAGCGGCGTTGGCTCGGCCTCCTTCGTGGCCGCGGCAACAGACGACGGTCGAACCGCGGTGGCCAAGGCGGTGAAAGCACGATCCTTCTGGTTGTCCCCGGCGAGGACAGCCGCTTCGGACGGTCCTGATGCCCCCGTGCTTCCTTCGTCCTCATCTTCCAGCGGTTTCGTCTGGTCAAGCGCCCACGGCTCCGCTTCTTTGCGCAGCCGTTCATGCGGTTTGAGCGGCTGGACGGCGGCTGCTAGTTGATACTTGCGCTGGTAGCCGCGCGGCGTGATCATCACGCCGTCATGGACGAATGTCGTTGAGTTGCCGATAATCACCGTCGTCAACATGCCGATCTCATGGTCAAGCATATGCGCCAAGTCGGTGAGGACGATATGCTGCCGCTCGCGGTACGCGCTTTTCACCAGACCGACCGGGGTTTCCGGAGACCGATGGCGGAGCAGGATGCGCTGTGCTTCCACAATCTGTCTAGTGCGCCGTCCGCTTTTCGGGTTGTAAAGCGCGATGACAAAATCGGCCGCGGCGGCGGCGTCAATCCGCTTTTCAATCAGCTCCCACGGCGTCAAATGGTCGCTCAAGCTGATCGTGCACGCATCGTGCATAATCGGTGCGCCAAGCAGCGCGGCGCACGAATGGATCGCGGAAATGCCGGGGATGACTTCGACTTCAATCGAGCTGTCTTTCGTCCACCCTTTTTCGATCAGCACTTCATACACGAGCCCGGCCATGCCGTACAACCCGGCGTCACCGCTTGAAATGACGGCGACCGTTTTGCCGCGCTCCGCCCATTTCACCGCCGCTTGGGCGCGGCTCACCTCTTCCGTCATGCCCGTGCTGATGATTTCCTTTCCGACAATCAGATCGCGCACAAGTTCGATGTACGTTTTGTAGCCAATGATGACGTCGCTTTCTTCAATCGCTTCCCGAGCCCGTTTCGTCATATGGTCGACGCTTCCCGGGCCAAAGCCGACAATGAGCAATTTGCCGCCCACTTTACAGCCCCCCTCTCCATATCTCGATTATCATCGACATCCCTAACCATATGCTGTAAATCCCTGTGACCGCACCAAGGACATAAAACAGTCGTTCCCGCTGCTTTGCTTTCCAAAATCCCCACGATAATCCAGCCGCTGTAGCAATCGTCGCAATGAGCAAGCCGGCGACAAACAGCACAAGCTGAAGGACAGCGGCGCTCACACGCACTTTTCCGACCGCGTGGGTGATAATGGCTAGCTGGGTCGGGCTTTCGACGCCAATGCCATGAATGATGCCGATGATCAAGGCGCCAGCCCAACCAACATGCGAAAAAGAACGGCAACTGTCCATTTCCCGCCTTCCCCGCAGCCATCGAGTAACCGTATGGCCGAACTCATAAAGGAGCTGAAACCGGCTTTTCACCTCACCCCGCCGAAAAAGAGAAAAAAGCATCATCCCGCCAAGAAGCACAAGCGTAACGCCAACTAAGAGCTCAATGGCGGCGGCTGACGACTCGGGAAGCCGGGCGCCGACCATGAGCGCCGCCACCCCCATGACAAACACGATTGCTCCGTGTCCAATAGCGTACATGATTCCGAGCGCCAACTGCTGTCTTCGCCGCGACTCGCTTCCGACCATATCCGCAATGGCCGCGACATGGTCGCTGTCCATCCCATGACGCATGCCGAGAAATATCGCTAACATTACATAACTGGCCCATTCCATCATTACGTCCTCCTCTTTCGAACGCCAATAACCGACTCCGTCCCACCAAGACGGGTCAACCCGTCTTCACGGTATTCATACGTCGCCCACGCGCGAAGCGGCTCGCCGTTTTGCAAATGGCGATGGACGACCTCTTTTGCCTTCTCCGGTGTCATCAACCGGTACCAGACGCCATCCGGGTAGACGATCATCACACACGCATCTTGACAGCGTCCGTTGCAGCGCGTCCTTGTTGTATGGACAGCGTCGTCAAGCCCAAGGCGGGCGATTTCCTCGCGCACCGCGGTTGTCACGTCATCTCCGCCATGGCGGAGGCACGTCCCTCCGTTGCAAATGAGCACATGATGCTTCATTCCCCGCAAATCCCACGTCGCCACCAAATCCCCCCTTTTGCTAGAATGGTAGAATGAAATGCGGCAGACGGACGGTTTTTCGACAAAAGAAAAAGCACCTCTACAGCAGAGGTGCAGAAAAATGTATACGAAAGCCGTAAACGGCCCAAACAGGGCCCCTAAAGCCGTCATTCTCCCGCACGTCTGCCTATAGTCCCGTAGGCATCCGTCCGATCCAAACAAGGCAGGTCTCCTGACTTAGGATCATCGCTTGGCGGCGTCTTCCCGAAGCATCCTTCAGTGACTTGTTGCCGCAAAGCTCTCCATCACAGTGGCGGGCACCGTGCCGGATTTTCACCGGGCTTCCCTTTTCACCCAAGCCCTTAAGCAGGCTTAGGCACCTTGTTTGTCTTACCGCCATATATGCGCTGTCATGGAACAAGCATCCGTTTTCATCGTAGTACAACCAATGCGTTGCCGTCAACCGTTTTTTGCCGACAAATCTTTGTTGGCGACGACAACGCCGTCCGCATCAGCGTACACGTACGCCCCTGGCTCCCAGCGGACGCCGCCAAACTCGAGCGCAACGTCGCGGGCGCCTTTTCCTTCTTTTTGGCATTTCGAGCGGGCGTTCCATTTCAACCAGAACGATACATCTCCAACTTGTCCAGGTCTAAGACAAATCCAGCGCCCAGCAATATATCCAATCCTAACAAACCGTTAATCCCCTCATAGTCCATCCCGCTAAAATCAATTTCATACTCTCTTAGCTGGAAAGAATCTAGCTGAATACAGTCTAATTTTTTTGTAAACGCGTACTCTTTCCCACCGATTCCGTAATAAGCCACAATACGATCGCCCGGCTCTACCCGCAAATGAATATCTTCTACTGCATTTTGAGAAATCACTGTTTTCGCCGCACCAGTATCAATCACCATATTATGAATCAACTTAGACCTTCCTTGATAAACGATTTCGATCGATGCAAACAGCAAGCCTTCACGATATTCAATCTGCATAATGAAATTTCCCTCTCAGGCCAATCGCTCCCCGAACTTTTAAAACAATCTCCTTGTGGCTAGTATGATAAACAAGCTGATTCCCTTTCGATTGCAGCAACTCACGAGTTGCATCCTTGTCCGAAACCGTTCCGATAACAGCCACCTCTTCAATGATTTCTTGATCTCCCTCTAAATGGGACTTTAATACTTGTAATTTCACAAATTGATTTGGATACAATGAACGCACTTCCTGCCATTCCATCTCCATCGCCTCAACCTGTTCGTTGTATTGAACGAGACTCGACCGCAGCCGTCAACCATTTTTCGCCAACAAATCTTTGTTGGCGACGACAACGCCGTCCGCATCAGCGTACACGTACGCCCCTGGCTCCCAGCGGACGCCGCCAAACTCGAGCGCAACGTCGCGTGAGCCTTTTCCCTCTTTTTTGCTTTTCACCGGGCATGTGCCGATCGCCATCACGCCAATCGGCATGGCGCCAATTTCCGCTGAATCGCGGATGCAGCCGTGGATGATGACGCCAGCAAGCCCCCTCTCGCAAGCGATTTGCGCCAGCCGGTCGCCTAATAGCGCGACGCGGCGCGAGCCTTTTCCATCGACCACGAGCACCGTCCCCGGCGGCACCGTCTCCAGCGCTTCTCGGACAAGGACGTTGTCTTCAAACACATCGACCGTCGCAATCGGCCCGGAAAATGCCCGCTTTCCGCCGTACGATTGGAACGGCAACTCGCATACTTGCAACTCGTCTAAAAATTGATCGCATAAATCGGCTGTTTTCATTGTCGCTCTCCCCTTTCATGTTTTGCATTCGCCGTCATTCGCCAAAATCCTTCTGCCTCAGCAGTTTTTTGTCGACGATCTTTCATTCGAACGACTGACACGAACGCGGCGATGTGAACCAAACCATTGTGTGGCCGTCAATCGCTTCGATGTATTCCACCGATCGCATTGAAACCATAAAAAACGGCCCCGCGCCGATATATAGCGGAGACCGTTTTCACCGGCTCAAAGCCCCTCCGGTTTGACCAGACGTTCAGCTGGGCTAGCTGGATTCGAACCAGCGCATCACGGAGTCAAAGTCCGTTGCCTTACCGCTTGGCTATAGCCCAACGTTTTGTTGTCGTTTACAGTATGCGGCATGATAACGCACTTTATGCATCAAACTGAATATCCCTTTGCTTGATGTGCGAAACTATCGGTACAAGCATCCTTTCCCCACTATATCACCTCGTTTTTCCCTCGCACTTGTTTTCCCGATATGATAACTGGAAGGGGAGAGATGTATATGCGCCGGATCACGGTTTTTCGCTTCTATCTTTGCACATTGTTTTTGTTATCGTTGCCGATCGTCTTAGCGGCCGCGGCTGCCTGGCAGCCATCCAGCCAGCCGAAAACCGCCGTCATCGCCCACCGCGGCGCGTCCGGATACGCGCCGGAGCATACGCTCTCATCCTACCGCCTTGCCGCCCGCATGCAGGCGGACTATATCGAAGTCGATGTGCGCGCAGCCAAAGACGGGAAGCTCGTTGCTCTGCATGATGCGACGCTCGCCCGGACGACAAATGCCGAAACGGTCTACCCGCGCCGTGCTCCGTGGCGGGTAAATGATTTTTCGTTCGCTGAACTGAGGCGGCTGGATGCCGGGTCGTGGTTTCATCCACGCTTTGCCGGCGAGCGCATCCCGACGCTTGATGAGGTGATTCAGATGCTGAAAGCGGAGCGTGTGGAAGCCCCGTTGTACATCGAAACGAAACAGCCCGGCATCGAAGAGGCGGTCGTCCATCTATTGAAAAAACACGGTTTCCTGCAACAGCGCCGCGTCATGTTTCAATCGTTCCACCCGGAAAGCTTGCAAGCGCTCCGGCCGCTCATCCCGTACGGCATTCGGCTCATTCAATTGGTCGACGAGAAGGAAGCGCACAGCGGCCGCGACGAGCTGCTGCAACAAATCGCCGTCTATGCCGATGGCATCGGCTTGCCGCTTTCGGCCGTCACCGAAGAGTGGGTGCGCGCCGCCCATGGCCGCGGGCTCATTGTTCACGTCTATACTGTCAATGAACCACACGATCTCGCTCGCCTATGCGCCATGGGCGTTGACGGCCTGTTCACCGATTATCCAGACCGCCCTGGCCGCATTGCCGCCTGCCGTCGTCTGCCCCGCCATTGACCGGCCTTCAGGGAGCCAGGGGGAGCTTATTGTTTACATAATGTTATTATGGTTAATAAAAACGAAAATCGTTCCCATTTGACCCGATTCGGTGTATCATTTGAGAAAAAGGAGGCCAGATCATGTGGACGATCATCGATTACGAAAACGGCCCATTTACCGTGACGACGGACCGCCGCCGCGTCCAGCTTGAGCGCGTGTTTGACTTCCTTGCCCGCTCGTATTGGGCGAATGAGCGCAGCCGCGAAACGATCCTCAAATCGCTTGACCATTCGCTCTGCTTTTCCCTTTTTCACGGCGACAGGCAAATTGGCATGGCGCGCGTCATCACCGACCGGGCGACGTTCGCCTATCTGTGCGACGTGTTCATCGATGAAGCATACCGTGGGCAAGGTCTCGGGAAATGGCTGTTATCATGCGTGCTCGCCCATCCTGATGTCGCCGCTGTCCGCAAGGTGATGCTCGCGACCAAAGACGCGCACGGGCTGTACAGGCAGTTCGGCTTTGCCGCGCCGAGCGAGCCGGAGCGGTTGATGGAGCGGATTCAAGAGCCGCGAACGGAGTAAAGGGCAAAAAAAGGCGGGCCGCCATCGGTCCGCCTTTTCGCCAAACCTCCCATCCCCCAACGCCTGTTGCCTTCGTCACCACTTCGGAAACTGAAACGACAATTTCTTCTCGTTTTCATCCCAAACGAGTATGGCGTCAAACGTTTTCCCGCCTTTTTTAAACCCTTTTATGACATTTGTTTTCCCTTGCGCCAGCAGCTTTTTCACATTCGCCGCCGAAATCGATTTGCCGAGAATGCGTTTGGAGATCGTAAACGAGCATTTTGTTTTCGCGTACTGGTCGCAACCGTACAACGTTCCTTTGTCGATGACGGTCCCGCCGCAAAGCGGGCACGGCCCAAGCTTCTCGCCCATCGTTTTTTTCTTCCTTGTCCGCTGGATCGAGGCGGTGTCAACCCCTCTGAAATTCCAATTCGGCGCGGCGGCGATGGCGTCAGCGACCACTTTTTGCGCCAACTTTTTCACCTGTTCCATAAAGGCGGCGGGCGAGGCGCTCCCTTCGCCGATTTCGCTTAAGCGCTGCTCCCATTTCGCCGTCATTTCCGGCGAGGCGAGGATCGTGCCGCCAAGCGCCTCGATCAACACTTTCGCCTTGTCGGTCGCGTACACGAGGTTCTTTTTCACTTCAATATACTTCCGCTCTTTCAGCATGGTAATGATCGCCGCCCTTGTTGCTTCCGTGCCAAGCCCTTCCGTTTTGGCGAGCACTTTTTCCAGTTCCTCATCGTCCAAAAATTTTCCCGCCGTTTTCATCAAGGTGATGAGTTCGCCTTCTGTATACCGTTTCGGCGGCTCGGTCTTCCCTTCTTTCACCTTTACAGCGGCCGCTTTCCCCGCCTCCCCTCGCTCAAGGGGAGGCAGCGCAGCATCTTTCTCCTCCTCATGCGGGCGGATGACCGCGCGCCATCCTTCCTCGACGACCTGCCTTCCTTTCGAAACGAAGCGAGCCCGACCGTCAACGAGCGTCGTGACGGTCGTATAATCGATGACCGCCGCCTGGTGGTGGGCGGCAATCAAGCGGCGGACGACCAAATCATACACCTTCCGCTCGTCGTCCGACAGCTTCTCCGGGGCAACAACTTGTTCAGTCGGGATGATCGCGTAGTGGTCGGTGACTTTTTTCTCGTTTACATAACGCTTATTCTGTAAAATCGACGGCTGCGGCAGCGGAAAATACGGCGCGTACGCTGGAAACGATGACAACTTTTGCAAAATGGCAGGGAACGTTTCCGCTTCCCCTTTCGTCACATGCATCGAATCGGAACGCGGGTACGAAACGATCCCTTTTTGGTAGAGCGATTGCAGCACATCAAGCGTCTTTTTCGGCGAGAAGCGGTACAGCTTGTTCGCTGTCGCCTGCAGCGTCGATAAGTTGAACAACAGGGGCGGCTGATACGTTTTCCGCTCCGTGCGGACGTCGGCGACTTCCGCTCGTTTTCCTTGGCAAAAGGCAGCGATCTTTTTCGCCATCTCCTCGTCCTTGAGGCGCGTTTGGCCGTTTTCATCCTTCCATTTTCCTTCATAGCGCTTATCGCCGATGACAAACGAAGCGACGACTTCCCAAAACGATTCAGGGCGGAACTGCTCAATTTCCCGTTCACGCCGGACGATCAGCGCCAATGTCGGCGTCTGCACGCGTCCGACGGAAAACACATCATTCATCCCGCGCTCTTTCAGCAAGAGGCTGTACACGCGCGAGGCGTTCATGCCGACGAGCCAATCAGCGCAGGCGCGGGCGTACGCTTCCTCATAGAGCGGGCGCGTCGTCTGCTCATCAAGCAAACGGCGGAACCCTTCCTCAATCGCCTTCGGGGTCAATGATGACAGCCAAAGCCGCTTGATCGGCTTGTTGACGCCGCTCATGCGGATGATGTTGCGCACAATGAGCTCCCCTTCGCGCCCCGCGTCGCCAGCGTGAATGATTTCCGTCACTTCCGGCTTTCGCAACAGTTCCTTGACCACTTGAAACTGTTTCGCCTTCGCTTTTTCGATCTCATACTCGAACCGTTCCGGGATGATCGGCAACGTGTTGAGCGTCCACCGTTTCCACTCGGGGCGGTACCGCTCAGGAGCTGCGAGTTGGAACAAATGCCCGATCGCCCATGTCATATACGCCCCGTCGGGAAACAAGTCATTCGGCAAAATTTCGATATAGCCTTGCCGTTTTTTCGTCCGAAAAATCGAGGCGAGCGTCGCCCCTTGGTCCGGCTTTTCCGCAATAATGACTTTCATCGTCCTTTCCCCTTACGGCACATCATGCCCCATGGAGCTTTGCAAAATGGGGAACCATTGCTCGCGGGAAAGCGACAAAGACAGCGCCCGCACCGCCCGCTCGATGCGTTCTTGTTTCCCCGAGCCGACAATCGGCATCATCCGCGCTGGATGAACGAGGAGCCACGCGTACAGCACTTCGTCGATCGTCTCAGCGCCCACCTCACCCCGCACTTGTTCAAGCGTCCCGCGCAGCCGCACCGCCCGGTCATCGTCAGCGGAAAAAATCGCTCCACCGGCGAGCGGCGACCATACCATTGGCGGAACGCGCTTCTCAAGGCAAAGGTCAACTGTGCCGTCTTCAAGATTTTCCAACCGATACGCCGATACTTCGATTTGGTTGGTCACGAGCGGAAACGGCAAATACGACTGAAGCATTTCCCACTGCGAACGTTTAAAGTTCGAGACGCCGAAATAGCGCACTTTTCCGTCCTGTTTCAGCTGGCAAAACGCCTCGGCCACCTCTTCTGGATTCATGAACGGATCCGGACGGTGAATGAGCAAGACATCGATATAATCCGTGCGGAAATTGGCGAGCGACTGCTCGACCGAGGCGATGATATGGGTTTTGCTTGTATCATATAATTTCATCCCGTATTTTGGCGGCCGCTTGATGCCGCATTTCGTCACAATCTCGATCTGACCGCGCAAGCTTGGCTTTAACGCCAGCGCTTCGCCAAAGCGCGATTCACACGTGTAGTCGCCGTAAATATCAGCATGGTCAAACGTCGTAATGCCGCGCTCAAGACAAAATTCAATGAGCCCGAGCAGCTGCTCGCGCGAATAGCCCCAGTCCGCAAGCCGACAACAGCCGTGAATGAGGCGGGAAAAAGTCAAATCGTCCGCTAAACGGATTCGTTCCATTGATCGTCTCCCTTTCTTTTTTTGGTTTTGGCTAAAATCGTTCCGCTTGCGCATACTACCAACAAGAGGAAAAAACGGAAAGGACGTGATGATATGAAGCGCTGGCTTCTTGGGCTCGCCGCCGTGCTTCTTTTGGCCTCCCCATGGCCGACATCAGCCGCCGAAACTGCATACGAATGGAATGTGGCCGACATTTACCCATCCGAACACGAATGGATGCGCGACTACAAGACGGTGAAAAACGCCTTGCCGAAACTGGCGGCGTTTGAAGGGAAGCTTGACGATGCGAAGACGATCGCCAAACTGTTCGCCCTAAACGAACAAACGGCCCGCAAGCTCGAAAAACTGTCGCTTTACGCCCATTTAAAACGCGATATCAACATTGAAGATGAAACGGCGGCCCGGCTCGGGGCAAAAGTGGAAGCGCTCGCCGCCCAATATGCGGCGAAAACAGCGTTTATCGAGCCGGAACTGCTCGCCCTCCCAGAGCAGACGCTCAGGAAGCTCCAAAAAAGCAAACCGCTGAAAGCGTACCGCTATTACTTCCATGAGTTGCGTGAGCAAAAGCCGCATACGCTCACGAAACGCGAAGAACAGCTGCTCGCGAAACTATCGCCGGCGCTCGGCGAAGCGGAGAACATTTATGACCACGCCGCCCGCGGCGATTACGAGCCGCCATCTGTCAAGATGCCGAACGGAAAGACAGTGACATTGACCGACGACCAATACGCCGCCATGCTCGAGCACCCGGACCGCCGCTATCGAAAGGCGGCGTTTGAAGCGAAAGCCAAAAGTTATGAAGCCATGGAACAAACCGCAGCCGCGACGCTGTATGCCTCGGTCAAAGCGGATGAATTGTATGCGAACGTGCGCCGCTATCCATCCGGCCTTGCCGCCGCGCTAGCCGCCGATGACGTACCAAAGGAAGTGTTCGATCACTTGATCGCCGCCACTCGCCGCCACTTGCCGGCGCTTCACCGCTATGTCGAACTGCGGCGGCGCGCGCTCGGGCTTGACCGCGTCCATAGCTATGACTTGTACGTGCCGCTCGTCGGCGAAACAATGAAACCGATTCCGGTCGAAACGGCGAAGACGCTCATAGTGGAAGGACTCAAGCCGCTCGGCGCCGACTATATCAAACAGGTGCACCGAGCGTTTCAAGAACGATGGCTTGATGTCTTCCCGCGTCCGAAAAAATATACCGGCGGCTACAACACGGGAGCGTATGACACCCATCCGTTCATCTTGCTCAATTACAACGGTTCGCTCGACAGCGTATTGACGATGGCTCACGAGCTTGGGCACGCCATGCATTCCGTATACACGAACCGCGCGCAGCCGTACCATTATTCCGGTCATTCGATTTTCACCGCCGAAGTCGCCTCGACCGCGAACGAATGGCTCATGCTCGATTATTTGTACAAACAGGCGAAAACAAAAGAAGAAAAACTCCGCCTGCTCATCGAACAAATCGAGCAAATCCGCGGCACGTTGTACACGCAAGTGATGTATTCCGAATTTGAACGGATGATTCATGACAAAGTGCGCCAAGGCGGCAGTCTGACAGCGGACGAACTGAACCATCTTTGGCTTGGCCTGCTCAAAACGTATTACGGCCCGGCGTACGCCGCCGATCCCGGCGCCGCGCACGGCTGGCTGCGCATCCCGCATTTTTATGACGCCTTTTATGTATACAAATATGCCACTTCGCTCGCGGCGTCGTACACCATTGTGAGCGACATCCAAACCGATACAAGCGGCAAGGCGGTGAAGCGGTACAAACAATTTTTGCGCTCCGGCGCATCCGATGATCCGATCCGTCTGCTCAAGCGAGCCGGAGTGGATATGACAAGCCCCGAACCGATCGAGCTGGTCTTAGGTCATTTCGCCGAACTCGTTGACGAACTCGATCGACAGCTGCCAAGCCAAAACCGTCAGCGGTCTACATGAAAGAGGTGTCCCGCGCCGTTCGGGACACCTTTGTTATTGCGGCGGAAAAAAGAATATCGCTTTGCGCTGCAACGCGCCGGACCGGTTAAGGCGGTCGATCGCGCGCAAAGCGACACCATGCGCTTGCCCCGCAGCCAAGGCGGTTTATTCACTTAAAGATGCACCTGCAATTTTTTCTTTCACCTTGCGGATGTTTTCCATCTTATTGTCCCAGCACGCTTGGCTCAAATCGACGGGATATTGCTCGGGATTGAGCGTCCGTTTGTACTCCTCCCAAAACAAGCGCAAGCTTTCTTTCGCATACGCTTGAATGTCCGGAAGCGGGGGCGACGTATACACGAGCCGGCCGTTGTCGAAGATCGTCACATGCAAATCACGCGCTTCGAAATTGGTGACGAATTTGCTGATGAACGTGTACACCGGATGGAACATTTTCAGCCGCTCTTCTTGCTGCGGGTTTTCGCTCTCTAAGGCGATGTAGTCGCCTTCCGCTTTATGGTTGATTTTGTTGACGATGCGGTACACCCGCTTCAGCCCCGGCGTCGTCACTTTCTCTGGATTGCCGCTGATTTTGATTGTATCGACCATCTCACCGCGTTCGTTTTCAATCGCCACCATTTTGTACACGGCGCCGAGCGCTGGCTGATCGTACGCCGTAATGAGCTTTGTGCCGATCCCCCACACATCGATTTTCGCCCCTTGCGACTTCAAGTTTAAAATCGTATCTTCGTCCAAATCGTTTGAGGCGAAAATTTTCGCGTTCGGAAATCCGGCTTCATCGAGCATTTTCCGCGCTTCTTTCGACAAATAGGCCAAATCGCCGCTGTCGATGCGGATGCCGATAAAGTTGATTTGGTCGCCCAGCTCCTTCGCGACGCGAATGGCGTTTGGCACCCCCGACTTCAACGTATCGTACGTATCGACAAGAAAGACACAGTCTTTATGGCGGCGTGCATACTTCAAAAAGGCCGTGTATTCATCCTGATACGCTTGAATCATTGAATGGGCGTGCGTTCCGGCGACCGGAATGCCAAACAGCTTCCCGGCACGCACGTTTGATGTCGCCTCAATCCCGCCGATATACGCTGCGCGCGCGCCCCAAAGCGCCGCATCCATCTCCTGCGCCCGCCGGCTGCCGAACTCCAAGGCCGGCTCATCCCCGAGAATATGCTTAATGCGCGACGCTTTCGTGGCGATGAGCGTCTGAAAATTGATGATGTTTAAAATGGCGGTTTCAATGAGCTGCGCCTCCGCAAGCGGCGCCTCAATGCGCATAATCGGCTCGTTGGCAAACACCACTTCCCCTTCGCGCATCGAACGGACCGTGCCGGTGAAGCGAAGCGTCCGCAAATAGTCTAAAAAGTCATCACGGTAGCCAAGCTCTTGGCGCAAATAGTCGATGTCGCTGTCAGAAAATCGGAACTGCTGCAAAAACTGAATGACGCGCTCCAACCCAGCGAACACCGCATAGCCGTTGCCAAACGGCAGCTTGCGGAAAAACACTTCAAACACAGCGCGGCGCTCATGCATACGATCTTCCCAATACGTCTCGACCATATTGATTTGATATAAGTCCGTATGAAGCATCAAACTGTCATCAGCATATGTCTTCATGAATTGCTACCTCCAACACACGAATGACGGCGCCGCCGAATAAAACAATGTTCATCGTCTATTCTATCACGTTTTCTCCATTATTCCACTATTTCCGCGCCTAGCGTATGGCGAAAATGGCGGAGCGCCCATTCGTGTCCCGCCGCGTCGAAGCTCGCCACCGCCCGCCGGTGGACGACGATGCGAAATCCTTTGTTGTACGCATCGACCGCCGTATGAAGAACGCAAATATCGGTGCAGCAGCCGACCAAATGCACTTCCGTGATGCCTCTTTCGCGCAATTTCAGCTCCAAATCCGTTCCGGCGAACGCGCTGTAGCGCGTTTTGTCCATCCAATACACATTGTTTTTATGCTTGTTCCCCTGATACACCGCCTCGAGCTCCCCGTACAGCTTTCGCCCCTCCGTCCCTTCAATGTTATGCGGCGGAAACAACTTCGTTTCCGGATGATAGTCGTCTCCCGCCACATGCTTGTCAATGGCAAAGACGACAAAATCACCGTTGTCAATAAACTGTTTCGTCACCCGCACGAGCTCTTTTTCAATCGCCTGCCCCGGTTTCCCGCATGTAAGCGCGCCATGATCGGCGATGAAATCGACGGTGTAGTCGATGTTAATAAGCGCTTTGTTCATTCCCGTTCACTCCTTTTCCTCTTCCTGCATGGTCGGGTTGCTGTTTTTTCATCCCGCCTACATCTTGTTGGGCTTTTCTACCATTATACCATAGCAATATGGACAGCAGACAAGACAACAAATCCCCTGCCTGCTTTGAAGCAGACAGGGGATTGTCGAAGTCGTTTTAGCTGTTTTCCGCCGCTTTGGCCGCTTTCATTTGAGCACGCAAAATGAGCGACTGGATGATCGAGAAGCAGCCGCCGACGACCCAATAGAGCGACAGCGCCGATGGAACGGAGCTGGCGCCGATAAAAATCATGACCGGCATGATGTACGACATCATCGCCATTTGCGGCATTTGTTCTTCAGCCATCGACGGCGACAGGCGGAGCGAGATGAACGTCGTCAACGCCGCTAAAACGGGCAAAATGAAATACGGATCGCGATGGCCGAGCTCGACCCATAAGAACGAATGCGTTTTAATTTCTTGCGTCCGCGAAATCGCGTAATACAGCGCCATAAAAATCGGCATTTGAATGAGCACCGGCAGGCAGCCGCTCGCCGGGTTGACGCCGTGCTTTTGATACAGCTGCATCATTTCTTGCTGGAGCTTGCGCTGCGTTTCCGGGTCTTTGCTTTTATATTTTTCTTGCAGCTTCATAAGCTCCGGGCGCAGTTTTTGCATGGCGATCGATGCGCGGAACTGCTTCAAAATGAGCGGCAGCAAGCAAAAGCGGACGATGAGCGTCAGCACGATAATGGCGATGCCGTAATTGTCGCCAAACCAGTGCCCAAGCGTCAAAAGAAGCTTCGACATTGGATAGACAAAATAATGGTTCCAAATGCCTTGGCTATGTTCGTCGATCGGTTCGTTGCGGTTGCAGCCGGCAAGAAGCAAAACGGCGCCAAGCAGCACCAATACCCATTTTTTCATGAAAAGCCCTCCTTCAATATCATGTTGCAAAATCATGCCGTTTCAACATAAAGGAAAGGGCCTTCCATCCTCATCCGTTCGGCTTGTCCGTTCCCGAACGGGAATTTTCCGCCGTTGCGGCAAAAACAGCGGGCGCCATGGAAGCGCCGCCCGTTCGGCGCCTCCCTCTGCTTCATGCTCGCGAACCGCGGCCAACGCCGGTTCATAAAACAGCGAACCTGCCATCCGGCGCGCGCTCGTATGTCCTTTCATGATGATCCATAGCGCGCCGACAAGCGACATATACACAAGCAAATCAATAGGCGCTTCCATGCGTCCACTTCCCTTTCGCCTGTCGATTGTTCTCTTTCCATACAATAGCAAACTTTCAACCGAAAGAAAAGCAACAATTGATCACATCCGCTCCAAGCGGTGAAATGCCGGCTCGTCGGCTGCCAAGACGGCCAGCTCCCCGCTTTCATCGGCCGCCAGCGCCGCCCGAAGCTCTTCTTTCGCCTCATCGAAGCGTCCAAGCAACGCGAGATAGCGGGCTCGTTCGTAGCGAAGCCGGGCATCGTTGGCCATATGGACGCACCGCTCGATGGCCGCGAGCGCTTGATCGATGCGCCCCGCTTCTTCATAAACAGCCGCAAGCTGCATATGGAACTCTTCATCCTCAGGATACCAATCGGCATAGCGCTCCCAAAGCGCCGCCGCTTCTTGATAGCGGCCCGTTTCCATATAATGCTCGCCAAGCAACATGAGCGCCTCACGGGCGAGCGGTTCTTCCGCCACAATCTCCTCGAGCTGCCGCTTGGCTTTCTCGCGCTGTCCTTCTTGAAGCCAAACGACCGCCTGCAGCACGCGCAGGTCGACATCATCCGGGTCATCAGCCAGCAGCCGCTCCAGCCAGCGCTTCGCTTCCTCGCGTTTTCTTTCCTCATCGGCGGCCAATAAATATTCCACAAATTCTTGCGCCAAAGACGGATCCCAAACGCGGGCGAGCGCTTTGCGCCACGTTTTCACGGCATCGCTGTCCAATTCGAGCGCGGCATATAAGCGGGCGAGCCGCCTGTAGGCTTCCGCATCGCTGCGGTTGAGGCGAATCGCTTCGTCGTAGAAATCGGTCACAATCGAAAACAAGACAACGGTGCCGACCCATTCTTTCGCTTTTGTCCACCATCGCACCGGTTCGTCATGCTCCCCCTGCTCCTCGCCAAAATACGGGAAAAGAGCCGAGGCGGTGTTCCGATACATCACGCTTTTCGCCTCGCGGCTTGCCTTCAGCCGCTCGAGTCGATGGCGCAGCTTCCCTAAGCCGCGCATCGTTTTCGGAAAGAGAGCCACATACAACGGGTACAACGATTCATCGTCCGGATGGCGCACCATCAACTGTTCGAGCAGTTTCGCCGCCTCTTTTTGGCTTCCTTCCGCGATCAGCACCATCGCCCAATGGCGGAGCACTTCAGGATGGTCCGGGTCAAGAGCAAGCGCCTTCTCGACCGCCGCCTTTTCTTGATCGCGGCGTCCGAGCGCTCCATAGACATATCCAAGACTGTCGTAATACCACGCCTCCCCTGCATGCGGACGGGCATCAGCCAAAGCGCGGAGAAGCGCTGAAGGCTCCGCAATCGCGGCAAGCTGCTCCATATCGACACGCTTCGGGGCAAGGCGGACCGCCTGAAGCAAATGCGTATGCTGCCGCTCTTCGTTTCCTTCTGCCTCATAGAGCGCAGCTAAGCGAAAATGGCAAAGGACAAACGATGGATCGGCTTTGAGACACGTCTCATACTGTTGTTTCGCCTCTTCGTGGCGTCCAAGTGAGGCGCACAGCTCCGCGAGCCGAAAGCGGGAAAGCGCATGGCCCATGGCGGCAGCTTCGCGGTACAAATCCATAGCCTTCGACGGCCGTCCTTGCCGTTCATAAAGGGCGCCGAGAGCGGAATGGGCCGAAACGAGTGTCGGGCGAGCTGAGACAAGCTGCTCTAAAAACGCCCGGCCGCGTTCCTCTAAAGACGGCGTTGCCAGCTGATCAAGGTAAAACTCGTACGCTTCTTCCGCCTCAAACTCAGCCAGACGCAACCCTTCTTCCAACCACGACAGCGCCGTCTCGCGTCCTTCCCCCTCATCAGCGAAACCGTGGGCGATGAGCCATTTGCCTGCATTGAGCCAATATTCGCTGTTGTTGGCAAAACGGGCGCGCTGCTCGATCACATATCGACGCGCTTCATCCATATCCCCGCGTTCTGCAAGGGCGGCCGCCAAGCCGAGATGGGCGAACACGTCATCGCGGTCATGACGGACCGCCTCTTCGTAGCACGAAACCGCTTGTTCCGCCTCTCCTTCCTCCATATAGAGATCGCCAAGGCGGACGTAAAGCGGCGCCAACCGCCAGGCGGCCGCCAATCCCTCTTCCAGCACCATTTTCGCTTTTTCTCGATCGCCGTCGTCATCATACAAGTCAGCCAACATCAAATACGGGTGCGGTTCCTGCGGGTCGAGCGCTTTCGCGACGCAAAAGCCGCGTTCCGCCTTGCGCCGGCGGCCGAGCTCCATGTCGCAGCGGGCCCGCTCATACCAAAGCTGGGCATCCCGCCGTTCGCGGCGCACAAGGCGGTCAAACCAGGCGCGCGCTTCGGCGAACCGCTTCGCGTGGAACAACAGCACACCGTGGTTTGTTTCGATAAACAAATCCCCCGGATACAGGCTGACTGCCACGCGCGAAGAGATGAGCCCTTTTTCGATATGACCGGCGTACGCCGAGGCGAGCCCGAAATAGCTCCACACTTCCGGCTGATCTGGGTCCAACTGGAGCGAGGTGCGAAAATAGCGTGCCGCCTCTTCGTAGCGGCTGGCAAAAAAGGCAATGCGGCCGCGCAAATAATGGTAGAGCGGGCTTTGCGCCTTTCCTTTCACCCGTTTGAGAACGTCTTCGGCCTTCTCCATTTCTTGCGTGTAGACGTACGCTTTCGCCGCCATCAGCAGCAAGTCGTTATGTTCGGGATACTCGCTCAAGACGCGCCCGGTGTAATCCAACACAAGCGGCTTCGCCTCATCGCTGCTAAAATGCTTCATGACATACAGCCATGTGTACGGGATGTGCTCATGCTGGCGCAAAAAGGCGACAAACACGGCGAAATGCGCCTGCTCGTCCTCATCCATCTTTTCGGCCAACGCATGCAATTCGCGGAAATAGCGGTCTTCCTCTTCGGGGAGCTCGGCGGCGAGCGCCGCTTTTTCCCGGGGAAGCGCCACAATCGACAAATAATGCGTCCCTGCATACCATTTGGCAAGCTCGTCCTCGGAAACGACAAACGGATCAAACAGATTCGGGTCTTGCACATAAAACGCCTCGAGCCGTTCGTCATAGCCAAACAGCACTTGGACGTGTGATGACTGTTCGTAATCGACGCTCAACAGCACCGGAACGCCCTCATCAATGAGCCGCTTCCAGCGCGGCAGCGTGCCGATGAAAAAGCGGCAAACAAACCCGAGTTGTTCCAAATAATGAACCGTCGTCGACAACTTTGAGCCGCGCACATCAAAAATATGCCGAGCCACCTCATCTTGCGTCCGCGGAGCGCCAAGCAAACGAAGCATCATTTCCAGGCTCGCCGGCACGCAATAGTTATGCTTTTGCACGACCGGCACAAGCGGCAGCGCAACCGCCCGCTCCCCTTGCCGCCCAAGCGCGCGGGCGTACGGCGTTTTTTCAAGCTGCGGCTCCGCTTTCACAAGCGATTCAAGCTTCTCCCATTCGTCAAGCTGGTAATACAGTTCGGCGCGCAAATGGGCGAAATAACGGCGATGCATATGAAGCGGATTCAGGCGGTCAAGTTCATCCATCGCCGCGAGCGCCTCGCGGTAGGCACGCACATCGCGCAAGCGGCGCACGCGCTCAGCGTAAAACGCCAGCACTTGCGGAAAACGTTGCCCTCCTTCCTCCAGAACGGCAAGCGCCTCGTGGTGGCGGCCGTCAAGCGCGTACAAATCGGCAAGAAGCAAATAGCACATGTCGCCGCGCTCCGGGTCGTCCAACCCAGCCCGGATCGCTTGTTCCGCTCGCTTCCGGTCGCCGGTTTCGATATAAAAATAGCCCCACTTGTCATGCATCGGCACCGTCTCATAGCGGGCAACCACATCCATCCATTCCCGCGCCTCATCGATCCGCTGCATATCCAATAAAGCGCGCACCAACGCAAACGCCGCCCGGGCGATCGCTTCCCTCGGCTCCTCCACCCGGCCTTCGAGCGCTTCTGTAAGACGCGGGGTGAGCGCCTCTTCCACATCGAGCGGCCGGCGGTTCTCGAGCCACTCATCGCACACCCAAGCGAGCGTCTGCAGCGTGTTGAACTTCCGATGGGCGTACCGAGCGACAAGCCCGCTATGCCGGTACATGAGCGCGTAATCGAACAGGCGGATGAGCGTCCGAAACGGTTCGATCTCGTCCCACGAAGCCATGAGCGGCCGCCACTCGAATAATCCTACGTTTTCCAAATACGGTTTTACTTTGTTTAGAGCCTCTATTATTCTCTTTTCTTGAATAAGCAACGAAATTTGTTCCATCATCATGCAACTGAAAGCTCCTTTATCATTTTCACTATCATTAGTTTAGAACAAGCCGTCGAAAACAGCCACCTATTTTTTTAGAAAAATAACGACAACAAAAATTGCCCTGCCCTGTTTTGACAGGACAAGGCTCAGAACAGACGCACTCAATCCGCATGCTTAGCGAAAAATTCCAGCGATCGTTCGATAATCGTCGTTTGGTCGTAATCAAGTGTCGCAACATGATAGCTGTTTTTCAGCCGAACGATCTCTTTGTCTGACGAGTGGACGCCGCGAAAAATGATGTCCGCGTTCTCAGGCGGCACGACATGGTCTTCGTTCGAGACGAAAATTAAAATCGGGCATGTCACACGTTCCAGTTCGCCTTTCACTTGCTCCATCAGCCTAGCCAGCTGAAGAAGCGAAGCCGTCGGCGTTTTCTCGTACGCCAGCTCTTTCACATCCGGATTTTTCAAATCCGAACCGATCGAATCCAGATACCTCGGCAGCTCACCCCCGGCCGCCATCCCAGCGCGAATGGCCGGAATGTCAATCGCCGCATTGATCAAGACGATGCCGCGGATGGACGGGTAACGTTCCGCCATATAAAGCGTCAGCGTCCCACCCATGGACAGACCGGTGACAAAAATGGTTTGGCATCGTTTTTTCAGCCATTCATATCCTTCTTCGACCGAGGCGATCCAGTCGTGGAACGTCGTCCGCTCCATGTCTTCATAATGCGTTCCGTGCCCTTTTAAGCGCGGCAGGCAGACCGTGTAGCCGGCTTTCGCATACGCCTCAGCGAGCGGGCGCATGCTGTGGGGCGTGCCGGTGAACCCGTGCACGAGCAGCACCCCGGCCGGCCCGTTTTCGGCATAAAACGGCTCGGCGCCAGGGAGCACCGGGTATTGTTCGCTCATCTTCCTCTCCCCCTTATCTAGTCAATTCGTTTCTTTCACCATATTCGCCGCCGCGCCTCTTTTTTCCTTTTTTTTATCGGGCGCCGTTACCACATCGACAACCATGACCGCCACCATTCGTGAAACAAGCCGTTGAATCCAAAATAAACGAACCCGATCCAAGCAACGCCAACTAATGCTTTTTCCACCCCTTTTCCCGTCCGATAGAGCGGCACTTTCCACCGCTTGGACGAAAACGGCCAAAACAGCGGCACTCCCTGGACGGAAAAAAAGTCTTCCACAATGTGAAACAAGTAGCCGAGCACGAGCCCCGCGGCAAACGGCGACGCCGAATCTCGCCAGACGAGGGCGGCAAGCACCCCCCAGACGATGAGCGAATGCGTCATGCCGCGATGGCCGAACGCTTCTTTCACTTTGCCGGCGACGCCGAACGAACGGCGGCCGACGTATGACGACGGCTCGTCAATATCAGGAAGAAGGCTGCCGATGACAAGCCCCGCCGTATAGGCGGCGGTAAACGGCAGCTTTGTATGCGCGGCCGCCGCCGCGCCGAGGCATAATGTGGCAATGACATGGCTGGAGTATCGCAACGAAATCCCCTCAAACTTTTATCGTTTTCCCCATTATACCACAGAAAAGAATATTTGTTCGTTTCTTTGACGAATTTGTGACAATGCCGCGAAGTGTGACAAAGTTAACATCGTGTTATTGGCATCATGGTTATTGTTAAAAGTACAGAACGCGTAAAGGAGTTGAACAAAATGAAACGAAAACGATCCCCGCTTGCCAACCGTTTCAAATATATTCGGCCGATTGAGCGCCAAGCCGACGGCCACAGTGAAACAACTTACGGCGACCGCGCCTGGGAAGACGCCTACCGCCGCCGCTGGCAGCACGACAAAGTCGTCCGCTCGACTCACGGCGTCAACTGCACAGGATCGTGCAGCTGGAACATTTATGTCAAAAACGGCATCGTCACGTGGGAAGGGCAGCAGCTTGACTACCCGTCAACCGGGCCGGATATGCCGGATTTTGAACCGCGCGGCTGTCCGCGCGGCGCGAGCTTCTCATGGTACATGTACAGCCCGTTGCGCGTCAAATACCCGTACGTGCGCGGCGTTTTGCTTGACATGTGGCGCGAGGCGCTCGCGGCTCATCCGAACAATCCGCTTGAAGCGTGGAAAAGCATCGTCGAAGACCGCGAAAAAGCAAAACGCTACAAACAGGCGCGCGGAAAAGGCGGGTTTGTCCGCGTCAGCTGGGACGAAGCGTTGACGCTTGTCGCCGCTTCCTTATTGTATACGGTTGTGAAATACGGACCGGACCGCAACATCGGCTTCTCGCCGATTCCGGCGATGTCGATGGTCAGCCATGCCGCCGGATCGCGCTTCATGCAGTTGATGGGCGGGCCGATGTTAAGCTTTTACGACTGGTACGCCGACTTGCCGCCAGCCTCGCCGCAAATTTGGGGCGACCAAACGGACGTGCCGGAGTCAAGCGACTGGTACAACGCCGGCTACATCATCACCTGGGGCTCGAACGTCCCGCTCACCCGGACTCCGGACGCTCACTTTTTAGCCGAAGTGCGCTACCGCGGCACGAAAGTCGTCTCCGTCAGCCCGGATTACGCCGAGTCGACAAAATTCGCCGACGATTGGCTGTCGGTGAAACAAGGAATGGACGGCGCCTTGGCGATGGCGATGGGACATGTTATTTTAAACGAATATTATGTCAAACGGACCGTCCCGTATTTTGAACAATATGCGAAAACGTATACCGATTTTCCATTTGTCGTCACTTTAAAACAAGAGGGAGACACATGGACGGCCGGCCGCTTCTTGTTGGCGAAAGACCTTGGCAAACAAACGAACAATGCCGAATGGAAGCCGGTCATCTATGATGAAAACACCGACTCGTTTGTCGTGCCGAATGGAACGATCGGCGCCCGCTGGGAGGATAAGGGGAAATGGAACTTGCGCCTCGTCGACGAGGAAACGGGGCAGCCCATTGAACCGCGCCTGTCGTTTTTAGGCAGCGAAGATGGAATCTTCCCGATTCAGTTGCCATATTTCACGGATGACGGTGGAAAAACAATCGAGCGTGCTGTGCCGGTGAAAAAAGTGCACACCGAAGCGGGCGACGTGTATGTCACGACCGTCTATGACTTGGTTTTGGCCAACTACGGCATTGACCGCGGCATCGGCGGCACAGTCGCCCGCTCGTACGACGACGAGGTGCCGTTCACGCCAGCATGGCAAGAAGCGATCACCGGTGTCAAGCGGGATCTCGTCGTCAAAATCGCCCGCGAGTTTGCCGACAACGCGATCGACACAAACGGCCGGTCCATGATCATCGTCGGCGCCGGGATCAACCATTGGTTCAACTCCGATACGATTTACCGCGCCGTCTTGAACCTTGTCTTGTTCGTCGGCGCCCAAGGGGTGAATGGCGGCGGCTGGGCGCATTACGTCGGGCAAGAAAAACTGCGCCCAGCGGAAGGATGGCAGACAATCGCCATGGCGCGCGACTGGGTCGGACCGGCGAAATTGCAAAACGGCACGTCGTTCTTTTACTTTGCGACCGATCAATGGCGCTATGAAGAGCGGCCGGTCGACGAACTCGTCTCGCCGCTGGCCAAAAAAGCGCGCTACTTGCATCCTGGCGATTACAACGTCTTGGCCACGCGGCTCGGCTGGCTGCCGTCGTACCCGACATTTAACAAAAACGGCATCGAGCTGTACAACGAAGCCGTTCACGCCGGCGCCCGCACACCGGAAGAAATCGGCGCCTATGTCGCGAAACAGCTGAAAGAGAAAAAGCTGCAGTTTGCCATTGAAGACCCGGACGATGAGGCCAACTTCCCGCGCAACTTGATCGTCTGGCGCGCCAACTTAATTTCAAGCTCCGGCAAAGGGCACGAATATTTCTTAAAACATTTGCTTGGCACGACGAACGGCTTGTTAAACGATGACCGAGACAGCCTGCGCCCGGAAGAAATCCGCTGGCGCGACGAAGCGCCGGAAGGCAAGCTCGACTTGCTCGTCAACCTAGACTTCCGCATGGCGGGAACGGCTCTTTACTCCGATGTCGTCCTGCCGGCGGCGACCTGGTATGAAAAACATGACTTAAGCAGCACCGATATGCACCCGTTCGTCCACCCATTCAACCCGGCGGTGCCCCCGCTCTGGGAAGCGCGCTCGGACTGGGACATTTTCAAATCGCTCGCGAAAGCGGTATCCGATGTCGCGAAACAAGCCGGCTTGAAGCCAATGAAAGAAGTCGTCGCCACTCCGCTGTTGCACGATACGGCGCAAGAGCTGGCGCAGCCGTTCGGTGAAGTGAAAGACTGGAGCAAAGGCGAAACCGAACCGATTCCGGGCAAAACGATGCCGAACATTCATGTCATCGAGCGCGACTATACGCTCATTTACGATCAAATGACCGCCCTGGGTCCGAACGTCGCCCGCCAGCCGATCGGCACAAAAGGGATTGCCTGGTCGGCGAAAGACGAGTACGAACAGCTGAAACGCCGGCTTGGCACTGTCCGGCGCGCCTCGGTCGCCGATGGCTGCCCGGATATCAGCGAAGCGAAAAAAGCGGCGGAAGCGATTTTGACGCTGTCATCGACTACAAACGGAAAAATGGCGGTCAAAGCGTGGGAGGCGCTTGAGAAAAAGACGGATTTGAAATTGGCCGATTTAGCGAAAGAACGCGAGGAAGAATGCTTTACGTTTGAACAAATCACCGCCCAGCCGAAAACGGTCATCACCTCGCCGGCGTTCAGCGGCTCGGAAAAAGGCGGGCGGCGCTACTCGCCGTTTACGACGAACGTCGAACGGCTCATCCCGTGGCGGACGTTGACCGGCCGGCAGTCGTTTTACATCGATCATGAACTGATGCACGAGTTCGGCGAAACGATGGCGACGTTCAAGCCGGTGTTGCCGCACCGTCCGTTTTCAAACAAACGCCCGAAAGAAAACGGAAAGGAAGTCATCTTGAACTATTTGACGCCGCATAACAAATGGTCGATCCACAGCATGTATTTCGACTCCTTGCCGATGTTGACGCTTTTCCGCGGCGGGCCGACCGTGTGGATGAACAAAGATGATGCGGCCGAAGCCGGCATCAACGACAACGACTGGATCGAATGTTTCAACGAAAACGGCGTCGTCGTCGCCCGCGCCGTCGTCTCCCACCGGCTGCCGCGCGGCATGGCGTTTATGCACCACGCGCAAGACCGCCATATTAACGTGCCGGGCACGAAGCTGACAAACAACCGCGGCGGCACACACAACAGCCCGACGCGCATCCACGTAAAGCCGACGCATATGATCGGCGGATATGCACAGTTAAGCTACGGATTCAACTATTACGGACCGACGGGCAACCAACGCGACCTGTACGTCGTCATCCGCAAACTCGAGGAGGTTGATTGGCTTGAAGATGAAAGCGCAAGTCGGCATGGTGATGAATTTGGACAAATGCATCGGCTGCCATACGTGCAGCGTCACGTGCAAAAACACATGGACGAACCGCCCCGGCGCTGAATACATGTACTTTAACAACGTTGAAACGAAACCCGGAATCGGCTATCCGAAACAATGGGAAAACCAAGAGAAGTATAGAGGCGGCTGGGAGTTGAAAAACGGCGAACTGCGGCTCAAATCCGGCTCGAAAGCGATGAGGCTCGTCAACTTGTTCTACAATCCGTACCAGCCTACGATCGACGATTACTACGAACCGTGGAATTACGACTATGAAACGTTGACGAACAGCCCGTCAAAACAATACCAGCCAGTGGCGCGGCCGAAATCCAGCATCACCGGCGAATGGATGGAGCTGTCATGGGGGCCGAACTGGGAAGACGACCTGGCCGGCGCCCACGTCACAGGGTTGCGCGACCCGAACGTCGTCAAAATGGAGCAGTCCATTCAGGCAGAATTCGAGAACGTCTTTATGATGTACTTGCCGCGCATTTGCGAGCATTGCCTCAATCCGTCATGCGTCTCAAGCTGCCCGTCAGACGCCATGTACAAACGCGACGAGGACGGCATCGTTCTCGTCGACCAAAACGCCTGCCGCGCTTGGCGGTATTGCGTCACAAGCTGCCCGTACAAAAAAGTGTATTTCAACTGGCAAACGAACAAAGCGGAAAAATGCACGCTCTGCTTCCCGCGCATCGAAGCCGGCATGCCGACGATTTGTTCGGAAACGTGCGTCGGCCGCATTCGCTACATCGGCGTCATACTGTATGATGCGGATAAAGTCAAAGAAGCAGCGAGCGTCGAAGATGAGAAACAGCTGTACCACGCCCAGCTTGATATTTTCCTTGATCCAAACGATCCAGCCGTCGCCGCCGCCGCGAAAGAAGCCGGCATTCCGGACGAATGGATCACCGCCGCGCAGCGCTCGCCGATTTACAAAATGATCGTCGACTGGAAAATCGCCTTGCCGCTCCATCCGGAATACCGGACACTGCCGATGGTATGGTACATTCCGCCGCTTAGCCCAATCATCAATACAATCGAAGGAAAAGGAAGCAGCGCCAGCGCCAATGACATTTTCCCCGCGATTGACAACATGCGCATTCCGATCGAGTATTTGGCGAATTTGCTGACGGCGGGCGATACGGCGCACATCCGCACGACATTGAAAAAAATGGCGGCCATGCGCTCATACATGCGGGCGAAACAAACGAACAAACAGCCGGACATCCGCCTCATTGAATCGCTCGGCTTAAGCCGTGAAGACATTGAAGAGATGTACCGTTTGCTCGCGATTGCCAAATACGAAGACCGCTTCGTCATTCCAGCATCGCACCGCGAAGAAGTCGCTGACCTCTACGCCGAACAAGGCAGCTGCGGGCTTGCATTTGCCGGCGGCCCGGGCGCTTGCGGCACGCTGTAAAAGGAGAAAGAAGGCGAGCCCCGCCCCCTTCAACAATGAAATGGAGGATTTACGATGAACAGCGAACAACAACAAACGGTCTTTCTATGTGTATCGTATTTGTTGTCTTACCCGGACGAACAGTGGGCCGAATCGCTTCCTGACTGCCTAGACGCCATCCGCTCGCTTGACGATGAAACCGTCCGCGCGCCGCTTTTGGCAGTGGCCGAACAGCTCGCGGTCACCCCGGCTCGAGAGCGGATGGAGCAATATGTCGAAACATTCGATTTCGGCAAAAAAACAAATTTGTACTTGACGTATATGACAAACGGCGAGCAGCGGGAGCGCGGAATCGAACTCGTCGCCTTAAAAGCGCGCTACGAAGCGGCCGGATTCGCCGTCTCCGATCACGAGCTGCCCGACTACTTGCCGCTCATGCTTGAATGGATGGCCTATGCAGATCAAGAGCATACGACCGCCTTGCTCGCCGATTATGCCGGCCATATCCGCGAAATCGGCGACCGGCTGGCAGCGGCAGGCAGCCCGTATGCACAGCTGTTTGACGCGCTCAATCACACATTCACTCAACTCGGCGTGACGCCGCTCCCGAAAGGAGGTGCAACGGCATGGCCAGCCAATTTCTCTGGGTGATTGTTCCGTATTTGGCGCTTGTCCTATTTGTCGCCGGCCATATTTGGCGCTACCAGCGCGACCAGTTTGGCTGGACATCAAAATCAAGCGAACTGCTCGAAAAACGGCAGTTGCGCCTTGGAAGCCTTCTGTTCCACTGGGGCATTTTGTTCGTGTTTGTCGGCCACGTGATGGGCATTCTCATTCCCGAGCCGTTTTACGAAGCGCTTGGCGTGACAGAAGAGATGTACCACGCCCTCGCCTTGGCAGGCGGCATTCCGGCCGGCTTGGCGGCGCTCGCTGGTTTCGTGATCCTTTTTCGCCGCCGCTTGACGGTCAAGCGCGTACGGGTGACAAGCAGCACCGGCGACTGGGTCGCGCTCGGATTTTTGCTTGTCGTGATCACCAGCGGGTTATCATCGACATTGCTGAACGTCAACTCACATGGCTTTGACTACCGAACGACGATCGGTCCATGGTTCCGCGGCCTTCTCACATTCCGCCCGGACCCGGTTTATATGGAAACGGTCCCGCTTTGGTTCAAAATCCATATTCTCGCCGCGTTTGGCTTGTTCGCCGTCTGGCCGTTCACCCGCCTCGTTCACGTATTCAGCTTTCCGCTCCGCTACTTGCAGCGCAGCTACGTCGTCTACCGAAAGCGGATGCCCAAATCCGTCGACTCGCTTGACCGCGCCCAGTAAGCGGATGTCAGGCAGCATAAAGTCCCCAACCAAGACCGTTATCACGAAAAACGGGATGCCGTTCATCCGCCTCCCGTCCCTCTCCGTCACGGACCGGCGCCAACCCGACTCATCCGCGTGCCATGAAGAAAACGGGATGCTCCATACAAAGAAGCGTCCCGTTTTCCATTCCATCGTCACTCGTTCATGCGTGCAAACAGCTCCTCTTTCTCCCCGTCCGACAACAGCCGCTCGGCCATCGGGAAGAGCACGTTTTCTTCTTTCATGAAATGCTCATCCAAAATATGATGCGCCTCAACCACCGCGCCGGCGAGCGTTAACGCCTGTTCGCGGTCCACCGTTTCCGGCAAATGGGCGGTTTTTTCCAAAAACATCGAAAGACGCGCTTTCGCCTGTTCATGTTCGTATTCCATGACGGCGATGGGGCCGGTCGTCCGCCCGATGTACTTGGCCATCATCGGGAACAATACGCCTTCTTCCCGCTCCGAATGAGGATCTAAAACGGCGACGAACGATTCGACTTTTTCCCTCAAATCGGCGAGCGGCCCACGCCAGTTGCGGTCATCCGCCCCTTGGCCGATCGCTTCCGCTGCGGCGAGCACCTGCTCCATTTGGGCGCGCAACGGGCCGTGCTCTTGTTTTAATTGCGCCAAGCCAGCGCATAGTTTCACCCCTTCAGGGCCTCCCATATGGCAAAATGAATGCATCATCGATTCCTCCATTTTCATGATAAACGAAAAATGGTTGGAAAACTGTTACAAAAAAATAAACAGTTTCAATTTTTTATTAAACAGGGTAATATAACACGTTAAAATAAAGGGTTTTTTTATATAATAGGATAAACAATTTATATAAAACAAAAAAGCCCCCTAAAGGGCTTGGGCATCAAAATACCGAGCGAGCGTCACGATCATCGCTCCCATCCGCTCATGTTCCGGGGCGATGACGCGATCGACTCCCTCTTCTTCCAATGCTTCTTTTGTCACTTTGCCAACGGCGCAGGCCACGACATCGGTGCGAAACGCGTCAAGCAGCGGTGCGATCTCTTTTTTCTCGCGGGCGAACGAAAAGAAAAAGCGGACTTGCATCGCCGATGTAAAACAGACGGCATCGACCTCACAACCGACAACTTCATTGTATAGCGTCTCAAGCGTCTTCTCATCCGGAGCGACATGCCGGTATGGAAGTAGTTCCGTATAGGACGCGCCACGCTCAAGGAAAAATTGCCGAAGCCTTGGCGCAGTGTCGCCATACAGCTGTACAACAACGTTTTTTTCCGCAAAGTCGTGCCCATAAAGAGCAGCAATCAACCCTTTCGTCGTCCCGTCCTCGCTTACTGCCACCGGAGTGACGCCGATTTGTTTCAACGCCGCCACCGTTTTATAGCCGCGGGCAGCCACGTTCGCTTCCTTGATCGTTCGATGCCATTGGGCAGCCATTCCCTCCCGGTCGGCCGCTTCCAACAGCGCCTCAAAGCCGATTCCCGTCGTAAATACGATCCAGTCCGGCCGCATGGCGATGACGGTTCGCATTTCCTCTCCCAGTTCGCTTCCCTTTGAAAAGACGGTCCCTTGCGCCGGACGAATGATGGCCGTTCCTCCTTGCTTTTCAATAAGCGTTGTCATTTCGTCCAGTTTGCGTGACGCGCACAAGGCAATCCGTTTGCCATGCATGTCCCTTCCCCCTTATGGTCAGTCGTTTGTCCTTTCCATTCTAAAAGATGGTCTTTGCCTATGCAACAAAAACCATTCCGCTCCCTGGCACATCGCAACGCGAATGCCGCCTTCATTGGGTATAGCGCCCAGCGCAACAGAACAGACCGCAGGCAGAAACAGCCGACCACCATCAAAAAACACGCGCCCAAAGACGCGTGCCCTCCGTTCAACGAGTATGTACCATGGCCTCTTCTCCCCGACGGTCAAAGGAACCGATGATGCGCGTCGGCTCGACGGAAATGATCCGGTCCAACGGAATGTTCATCAGCCGCATTTGACGGTTGTAAACGAACAATTTGCGGGTGTCCTGATACAGCTTAACCGGCAGCACGACCACTTCCCCTTGATAGGTTTTTACACGCACCGGCTGCTTCTCGGCAATCCACGCCGACAGCTGTTCATACCATTCCATTCTGTTTGTTCCCCCTTCTCATCCAATCCTACTTATGATTATAAACGGAAAAAGCGGAAAAAAGGGGGAAAGAAAAATCAACAAATTCGACGAAGGGATGACAAACCGTGTCGACAAATGCTCGGCGCACGGAAATGTTCCGTGCGCCTTTGGAGGTTGTCAGCGGTAGATCAACACGCGCGCTGCCGTGCGGTCAGCGCTTTCACCGATGACGCGGATTTTTAGGCCATAGTTGGGCACGTTCCGGCCGGCGTCAACGGCCCCTTTATTGTCATACGACCGGCTGTCGTCAAACACCGGCGTCGGCGATGTATCGTTGTCGATCAGCTGTGAGCCATTGATCGCCACGCGGAATGAGGCTCCTTTTTGCAGGCTGAACGCCGCATCGTGCACTTGATAGCGAGTCGACGCTGTCGTGTTGCCCGACCATTTCAATGTATGCTGGTCGGCATCCACAACGCCAAGAAACCCTTCGCCCGGATGGACGCCCGTCCAGTTGTTGTCATAGCCTTCATCTACATACCAGACGACAAGACCTGGATCGTACGAAAGGAGCCGGCCGCCGCGCAAAATATGGGCGAGCCCTTCATCGACGCCGCGGTGGTTGCGCCATTCAAGCAAATAGTAATGATCCGAGTATCGCTTACCATTACTCTTTTCAAAGCCGGTCATCACAAAGGAGCTGTCCCCTTCGGCGCCGTCGGCAAGCACAGCTGCGCCATCTGCCGTCACTTGAATGTTGTCAACATACCAGCCAGCTTCCGACACCGCTACATCAGTGATGTAATGGAAGCGAAGGTCAATCGTTTGTCCTGCATAGGCCGACAAGTCAAATTCCGCCTTCACCCAGCCGTTTGACGCACCGGTAATGCCGTTGCCCGGGTTTTGTCCGTACGGGTTGTCGGTCGTCGTAATGTTTCCTTGAATTGTTGTCCATTCGTTGCTGCCATGCGGTTTTACTTCTACCGCCCCATAATCCCAGTCTTTCTCAATCGCATACCATGTATCAAAAGCCAGCGTCGCCTTGGACGCTCCCGTCAAATCGATCGTCGTTGACATCGTATGATCTAAGTTGTTTCCACTGCCGGAGAAATATGCATACGCACCGCTTGGCGGAATGGTGACGACCGTCTCTTTTTTCGGCAAATTGATGCGCACGGCATCGTTGTTCGTCCCTTTCGTGCTCGCTTCATCGAGCACGACTTCAACACCGTTTTGCGTCACTTCGTTCCACTCAACGGTCGTTCCGCTCAGCCAGTTGCTGCCGGGCATTGTCGACTGCAAAAACTGTTTCGCCCAGGCGCTGAAGCCGGTCGGCTCGGTGCCCGGAATGCGTCCCGCCCAACTTCCGCTTGACATAATCGACCAATAGGCAACTGGCTCGCCCAGACCGGAGTAAATCGTATCGTATTCATCCGGCAACCCTAAATCGTGGCCGTATTCGTGAGCAAACACCCCCGCCGCCCCGTCAGCCGGTTCAATCGTATAATCGTAAGCCGCCAGTTGACCGCGCCAATACGGCACATCCGTCGTCGTATTCGGAATGCGGTACACCGATCCTAAATTCCAGCGGTGCGACCAAATGGCATCGCCGCCGAGCGAACCGCCGCCCGATTCTTCTCCGACGCTGGAGTGAATGATCATTAAATGGTCAATCAAACCGTCCGGTTCGCGATAATTGCCGTCGCCATCCAAATCATACCGATCCTCTTGGTCAAACTCACGCAAATCAATGGTCGGGTCCTGGGCGGCTGCCGCCAGCGCTTCGCGCACAAGCGCCCGTGGATTGGCGTCATTGCCATCCGGCGCCGGTACATTTCCGCCATAGTATTTAGCCGGATACTTCGCCTGATACCAGCCTGCCACTTTTCCTTCAATGGAATAGCTGCCGCCTGATTGCTCTTCATAATATTTTTTTACTGAGATAAGCTTCTCGCCATTCGGCCCATCGTAATAGCCGTCATCGCCGCCGAAAATCATATCTTCATAATGTTCGCGTGTATAATCTTTATAATACATATCCGTTTCAGTTGGCTGAATGTTGTTATGCGGAAAGTCCGGATATTCGATGAGCAAAACGAGTACACGGTCGACCCGCTTGCCGCCGTTCCATGGCTCCGGCTTGACGGATGGCACGGAAGCCGTTTTCGATTGTCCGAGCTTTTTCCCTTTCCCGTTCAGCACGCCATTTGTCTGCTGTCCGTCCTGCATCGCCTCGGCGCGCTTTGCCTCTTTATCGTATAATTCTCCTTTTCCTCGCGGCATATGAATCGCCTTTTGCCGCAAATAGTCGCGCACTGCTTGTTCCACCTCAGCAGGAGTCGCATCAGCGCGAAGCTTTCCGCTCCGTTTCAACATTTCCGCCAGCTTTTCCTCATTGGCAATCGCAAAATCGACCGGTCCCCCTTGCTTCACAGCCGGAATGCCGGGGGCGTTAGCCGCTTTCGGCGCTTCCGCCGGAGATGCCCACAGCCCGATGCCGAGCGACAGCGCGGCAACGAGTGAAGTGATCGAACGCTTAGACAGAAAAACCCCTCCTTCACTATGATAGAATATATATACAATTAAAATATTACAAAATAGTTTGATAATAATAAACCGCTACTTTACTAAATAAACAAAAAATAGTTCTTTTTTCCTGCTCTTGTCGAAAAAACAAGATTTATATCAAAAAAAGGCTATGAATTCGACCTTAACATGCGGGTCGGTTTCCGGTTACAATGTAATATATTCGCAGTTTTTGTAGAAATTCTGGTTATGCAGCTTGACGATGGGAAAGAAGGTGCCGCGATGCTGAATATTTTTAAAGACTTTTTGCTCAACTTGTTTTTCATCCTTCTGCCGGTGTTCCTCGTTCCCCTCTGTACGGAGCAGGAGAAGAGGCCAAAACGATTCCGCCTTTATTTGCCGACCATTTGTTACGCCGTCGTGATCATGTTATGCATCACCCTCCCGGTCGGAACAGAGAATGACTTTATCTTCGACTTGCGGCAAATTCCTCTATGGCTTGGCGGTTTGTACGGCGGAGCGGGGGCGGCGACGGTTTTAGCGTTGACATCGATCGCCTACCGCTCGCTGTTCGGCGGAGCTGGCGTCTTCGTCACCGTCGTCGTTTCCATCGCCATCGCTGCAACAAGCAGTTTATTGACAAAACGGTTTGTCGAGCTGCCAACCAAACAGCGCACGCTGTTCGCTGCATCGCTCAGCTTCGGCTCTGGCCTATTGACCGTCGCCATAGCGGAGTGGATGGCTGCTGCGGTTTCTCCTCCGCCTTCCGTTGCGCTTATCTTTTTGTTTGTACAGCCCATCAGCATGCTCATCGTTTGTTCGTTTCAGGAAATGGTGCACCATAACATCGCGCTGCGCAAACGAGTGATTCGGGCCGAGAAAATGGAAGCCGTCACCCATTTAGCTGCTTCCATCTCCCATGAAATTCGCAATCCACTCACCGCGGCGCGTGGGTTTATCCAACTGATCGAAGAGCAGCCGCTCGCTGCCGACAAACGCCGCCAGTATGCGCGCATCGCCATTGAGGAGCTTGACCGAGCTGAAGCGATCATCACCGATTACTTGACGTTTGCCAAGCCGGCGCCCGAGACGCCGGAAAAGCTGAACGTGAAGCTCGAAATCGAGCGAGTCATTGACATCCTCCGCCCGCTCGCCAATATGAGCTGCGTCGATATTCAAGCGACGCTTGCGCCATTTTCCGTCATCGGTGAGCGCGAAAAATTCCGTCAATGTTTGCTCAACGTAATGAAAAACGCCATCGAAGCGATGCCTAACGGCGGGACGTTGCAAGTATACGTCTCCATTGACAACGGACGCGTGCTCATCCGCATCGCCGATACCGGCGTTGGCATGACGAAAGAACAGCTCGAACGGCTTGGCGAACCGTATTTTACGACGAAAGGCGTCAAAGGCACGGGGCTCGGGATGATGGTCGTCTACCGCATCATTGAATCGATGAACGGAACGATTCGCATCGAAAGCGAAATACATAAAGGAACGACGGTGTCGATTTATTTGCCGCTCGCACCGTCTCCTTCTTCCTCAACGATTTCTGATAAAGAAAAACAGCTGTTTGCCGCCTTTTGACATAGCAGAGGCGAGCTGGAAAAGCTTTTTGCAGGCAAGGATCAATCACTCGAAATTCTGTATGCCCCCATCAAAGGGCCTTTCTTTTTCCTGAGCATCTTCGCCTCTTTCGCATCCTATTTTGAGGTGAAATCTTGGAATCGATCCGCAGTTCAGAATGGATTGCCGCGGTTTCACATCACCGTTCTTTTTGCTACAATACTTATCGAAGCGAAACACATCGAGGGAAAAGGAGACAGTTGCATGATTCACGTCAAAACGGAACGGGAAATTCAATTGATGCGCGAGGCGGGGAAACTCTTGGCCGCCTGTCATCAAGAGATCGCCAAACGCATCGGACCGGGCGTCACAACGATGGAAATCGACCGGTTCGTTGAAACGTTTTTGGCTAAATACGGCGCCAAACCGGAACAAAAAGGATACCGCGGCTATCCGTATGCGACATGCGCTTCCATTAACGATGAAATTTGCCACGGGTTTCCGCGCAACGAGCCGCTGAAAGAAGGCGATATCGTCACGATCGACTTTGTCGTCAATTTGCGCGGAGCGCTCGCCGATTCCGCCTGGACGTACGCCATCGGCGACGTCGGTGAAGACGTGCAAAAACTGCTTAACGTCACCGAGCAGTCGCTCTATAAAGGAATCGAGCAAGCCGTTCTCGGCAATCGGATCGGCGACATCGGCCACGCCATTCAAACGTACGTCGAAGCGCACGGCTTTTCCGTCGTCCGCGATTTCACCGGACACGGCATCGGCCCGACGATCCACGAAGAACCGTATGTCCCCCACTTCGGTGAAAAAGGAAAAGGGATGCGTTTAAAGGAAGGGATGGTCATCACGATCGAACCGATGGTCAACATGGGGGCATGGCAAAGCAAAATGGATCCGAACGGCTGGACGGCGCGAACGATCGACGGCTCGTATTCAGCGCAATATGAACATACGATCGCCATTACGAAAAACGGACCGCTCATTTTGACGACGCCGGCGTAAGGGCAACGGCGCCAGCCGGCTTTTTGCCAATAGAAAAACCCGGGCAAACGATTCGCCCGGGTCTTTTCTATGCTTTTCCCCATTTGCTGACGGTATGATTCAGCCATCGTCTTTCCTTATGTTTAATATTCACATAATATAATTATGGTTTCATCCTCCAATGACTTTCACGTAAAACGTCCGGTGGCGCGGCCCATCGTACTCGCAAAAATAGACGCCTTGCCACCGCCCAAGGAGCAGACGGCCTTCATGAATGATGACGTGCTGCGACGCACCGACCGTGCTCGCTTTCATATGGGCGGCTGTGTTTCCCTCCATATGGCGGTCAAGCGGATGCTCCCACGGATATGTTTCATCAAAGCGGCGCATCATGTCGCGCTTGACATCTGGATCCGCGTTTTCGTTAATGGTGATGCCAGCCGTTGTATGCGGACAATAAACGACAGCGATCCCTTCCGTCACGTTAGCCTGGCGCACCGTCTCCTCGACGAATGAAGTAATGTCGATCATTTCATCCCGCTTTGCCGTGCGGATTGTAAACGAACGAAGCATACATTCCACCACCTGGGCAAACATTTTGTACTTCGCAAAAAAGGTTTGCTACTCTAAATAATATAACACAAAAAATGGAGTGAGAAATCGTTGGCCAAGCGCTATGAAAACTTAGACGGCGTCTCGACGCACAAAACATGGGCCGATTTCCGCCGCTGGCAGCGGGAGCGGAAACAAAAACAAAAAGATTTGTCCTACGTCGTGCCGCATGTTTCACCGCCTCAATACGAGAGGCTTCAGGAGCCGAATGGCAGGCCGCAGCTCTGTTGGGTCGGCCATTCGACCTTTGTCGTTCAACTCAATGGCATCACCATCGTCACCGATCCCGTCTGGGCGAATTGGATGGGCGCGGCCAAACGCTTGACGGCTCCCGGTGTTCCGCTTGACAAGATGCCGCCTGTGGACGTTGTGCTCATCTCCCACGGCCACTACGACCATTTGCATTTCGGCAGCCTCCGCCGCTTAAAAGGCGATCCGCACGTGTTCGTGCCGGTCGGCCTCGGCCGCTTGTTCCGCCGCCGCGGCTACCGCCATGTCACCGAACTGTCATGGTGGGAAACGGTCGTCTTCCGTGATGTGTCGCTGACGTTTGTTCCATCCCAGCATTGGACGCGGCGGACGCTGTGGGACACGAACACGTCGCATTGGGGCGGATGGGTGATCACATCAAACGGCGCGCCCACCATCTACTTCGCCGGCGACAGCGGCTACTTCCGCGGCTTTCGCGACATCGGCGAACGCTTTTCCATCGACTATGCGCTCTTGCCGATCGGCGCGTACGAACCGGAATGGTTCATGGGGCCGCAGCACACCACACCCGAAGAAGCGGTGCAGGCGTTTTTGGACTGCCGCTCCCGGCTGTTTGTGCCGATGCATTACGGGGCGTTCCGCCTCGCGGACGATACGCCGAAAGAAGCGCTTGACCGCCTATGGGCTGAATGGCGGCGGCGCGGATTGGAAGAGGAGCGCTTGCTTTGCTTGAAACTCGGCGAGGTGATCGATGCCGCCCAAGCGTTGACGGCCCTTTCCCCATTCGACAATTCGTTCAGCCAAACAAGCGCAATCACCATGGTGAAACAAGCGCGGCAAAAGGAATGAGCGCAACTTTATCCAAAAGAGCGAGCCAGTCCGCGGCTCGCTCTTATTCATTGAATTGGCGGTATACGTACGGCTCCTTCGGTTTGGCCACCCTCTCCCATGACGTCACTTTTACATACGGAAGCGTCATATGAAACGGCTGGTAATACATGGTGGATAGCGTACCTTTCACATGAATCCATTCATCATTTTGAAGCGGCGCCGTCTTTGGAAACTGAAGGAGCAGCCCGTACACCCCTGAATCCGCAACACAATGAATGATTCCAAAGCGAAGGAGAAACGCCTCATTGGCGCGCGCCGTTTCTTCACGGTAGACAAACCCGGTGAATTCAATGTCGCGGGCGGCAAATTCGCCAGGAAACTGATAAATCGTTTCCATGGCATTTAAATAATTTTGATCATTCAACTCCAAGCGAGGGAGACGGCTGTATTTTTTCAGCTCTTTTTCCATGGCATTTTGATAATCATCCCGCCCATAATACATGCTCGTATCCGGACGCAAAAACTGCCGCTGGGCAAACGGATCGCTGCTGTCAGCCGCCATCCCAGGAACATGAATCCCTTTCGCCTTTACGACTTCAGAATCCAGCGTCGCAACGGGAAACAAGAAGGCGGAAACAAGCGGAAAAACAAAAATAAGGTAATTCACCGCCCGCTTCCAGCGCGCGGACGGCTCATGATGATGGCCGCAGCATTCTTCCCCATGATCGTGCGGTTCCTCGTTGCGGCTTGCCAGCACAAATTGCACGATCGTTAAAAAAGCAAACACAAACATCGCACTAAACGAAATATACGAATACCGCATATTAATGTATTTGCTCAACTCTCCAGTAATATATAAATGAAAAAACAAAAACGCAAACCCAAGCAAAATATACATGCGAATCATGCCGCCACCTCCTTGCTAGATCAATAGCGATCCGGCAAACACAAACAACGTGATATAGGAAATCAGTTTCCACACAAACCGGGCGCGGAATGACTGAAACAACATGAGCGTATTTTTCACATCGAGCATCGGCCCGTAAACGAGAAACGCTGCCAGCGCGTGAAACGGAAATGTGCTTTGAAACGACGAGGCGATAAAGGCGTCCGCCTCGGAACAGAGCGACAGCACGAAGGCGAGCGCCATCATGACCAAAGAGGCCGCCACTTTCCCATTGCCGATCGACACAAGCGCCGACGTTTTCACATACGTTTGCATCGCCGAAGCAATGAACGCCCCAATGATCAAATACTTCCCGGTCGCAAAAAATTCATCGATCGTATGGCGCAGGGTGCCGACGATTTTCTCTTTCCAAGTACGGGGCATCATCGGCATCTCGCGCCGTTCATGGCGCAACTCGCTGCCTTCATGCCGAATCGCTATCACGGCACCGACAGCGACGGCGACGGCGCAAGCGAACAGCGCCCGGCACAATACCATCGTCCAACTGCTTCCGAAGGCGATATATGTCGAAAACAGCACAACCGGATTGATGACGGGCGCCGTTAACATAAACGGCACGGCCGCGTAAAGCGGCACCCCCTTGGCGACGAGACGGCGGGTGATCGGCACGATGCTGCATTCGCATGAAGGGAAAAACACCCCGATCAACGCCGCATAAACAATTGCCAAAAAGCGATTTTTCGGCACCCACCGTTGTACGGTCTCTTCACTGACAAACATTTGAATGACTCCGGAAACAAACACCCCAAGCACGACGAACGGCAACGATTCAATCAATATACTGATAAAAATCGTATTCAGCTGCAAAAACGTGTTCATCATGGGTTCTCCTCTCATTTACAACCGTTCATTTTACCATGAGAAATGGCCATTGTCATGAAAATTTGGCAAGAAAAATCAAAAAGGCGCTTCGCCTTTGGCGAAACGCCTCTTCTTCTATTATTCTTCCACTTCTTTTTTCCACAACCCGACCATCAATGCGGTCACGATGGAACCAATCAAAATAGCCAATATATAAAGCCATGCGCTGCCTTTGACGATCGGGATGACGAAAATTCCGCCGTGCGGCGCCGGCAGCCCGATATGGAACCACATCGTCAACGCTCCGGCTACAGCCGAGCCGACGATAATCGATGGAATAACCCGCACCGGATCAGCCGCCGCAAACGGTATCGCCCCTTCGGTAATGAACGAAGCGCCCATGACATAGCACGTTTTTCCAGCTTCCCGCTCGGCTTTCGTGAATTTCTTTTTAAAGAACGTCGTCGCCAGCGCCAAGCCGAGCGGCGGCACCATCCCGCCAGCCATAATCGCCGCATGCGGCGCAAAGTTGCCCGCTTCAATCATGGCTAGCCCAAACGTATACGCCGCTTTGTTGATCGGTCCGCCCATATCAACCGCCATCATGCCGCCCAACACCGCACCAAGCAGCACTAAGTTCGCGGTTCCCATGCCGGAAAGCCAATGTTTCAACCCTTCATTCAACGCTTTGACAGGATCGATGACCACATACATCATGATGACGCCAGTGAGAAAAATGCCGAATACCGGATAGAGCAGCACCGGTTTAATCCCCTCAAGCGACTGCGGCAAGCGGCTGAACAGTTTCCGCAGCCCGACGACTAAATACCCGGCCAAAAAGCCGGCGATCAATCCGCCCAAAAACCCAGCGCCGCCGTTCGCCGCCAGAAAGCCGCCGACCATCCCCGGCGCAAACCCCGGCCGGTCGGCAATGCTCATGGCGATGAATGCAGCCAGTACAGGGACCATTAACGCGAACGCATTGCCGCCGCCAATGTCCATTAACAGTTTGGCAAACGGATGATACGACGGATCTTTCGGATCAAACGCCTTAATGCCGAACGTGAAGGAAAGCGCAATCAAAATCCCGCCGCCGACGACAAACGGCAGCATATTCGATACGCCGTTCATCAAATGCTTGTAAAAACCGGCTCGCGGTTTCGCCGCTCCCACGCTGCCCCGTGCCGCACCGCTTGCCCGATAAATCGGCGCGTCTTGGCGCAGCGCCTGCTCGATGAGCTTCTCTGGCTCACGGATCGCCTGGGCGACCGGCACTTGAATGACATGTTTGCCGTCAAAACGGTCCATCTCGACTTGTTTATCGGCCGCCACAATGATCGCCGTTGCTTCTTCAATCTCCTGCGCCGTCAGAGCGTTTTTCACTCCATCGGAGCCGTTTGTCTCGACTTTGATCGCCACCCCCATTTCCGCCGCTTTCGCTTTCAGCGCATCAGCGGCCATATACGTATGAGCGATTCCTGTCGGACAAGCGGTCACCGCCAGCACTTTCCGTCCGCCGCCAGATGGCGCGCCTTGCAGAGACGGTTCTTCCCCTTTGTTCTCTTTCTCTTTGAACAAACGGAGGATCTCCTCTTCATCCGAAGCACGCTCCAACCGGGTGCGGAACGAGGCATCCATCAACAGCGACGATAGTTTCGCCAACGCCTGCAAATGCGTCTGTTCCCCGCCTTCCGGGGCCGCAATCATGAAAAACAAATGGCTTGGCTGGCCGTCCAGCGACTCGTAATCAATCCCGGCGGTCGAACGGCCAAACGCCACCGCCGGGCGCTTGACCGCCGCCGTTTTGGCGTGCGGAATGGCGACGCCATCTCCAACGCCGGTCGTGCTTTGTTGTTCGCGCGCCCAAATCGCTCGTTTGAACGCCTCCACATCGCTGACCGCCCCCGCCTCGGCGAGTTTCGCGGCCAATTCATCAATCACTTCCTCTTTTGTCTTTGCCCGAAGTTCAAGAATCATCGTTTCCTTTGTTAACAAATCCGTGACGTTCATCTGTACGCCCCCCCTTGATTTCCTCCTATAAACGCACGACGCGGACGCGGTCGACGAGCGCTTCGACTTCCTCTTTCGTGCATAAATCTTCCGAAAACGCGGTCGCGCTTCCGGCGGCGACACTGTAAGCGAACGCTTCCTCGATCGGTTTTCCGCTCGTATGGGCGGCTAAAAACCCAGCGACCATCGAATCACCCGCCCCGACCGAATTTTTCACCGTTCCTTTTGGCGCTTCGGCAAACAGCGTTGCTTCCCGGCCGAAGTAAAACGCCCCCGCGCCGCCCATCGAGACGATGAGATGCTCTACTCCTCTTTCAACCAACCGGCGGCCATAGAGGATGATGTCTTCTTTCGTCAGCACAGCGGCGCCAAACAGTTCGGCCAGCTCATGGTGGTTCGGCTTGGCAAGAAACGGCCGGCAGGCGAGCAGCGCCTCGAGCGCCGGACCGCTCGTATCGACAACAAGACGAACACGCCGTTTCACCGCTCGAGCCGCCAATCGCTCGTACATGTCCGCCGACAGCGACATCGGCGCGCTTCCGGCGAGCACAAGCACATCACCGGCCGAAAGCGCTCCGACTTTCGCGATCAATTGCGTTGCATCGTCATCGGCAATCATCGGGCCTTCACCGTTAATTTCCGTCTCCCGCCCAGCTTTCAGTTTGACGTTAATGCGCGTTTGCCCTGGGACATGAACAAAATCGCAGGCAATGCCTTCTTTCCGAAGCTCGCTTTCAATGAACCCGCCGGTGAACCCGCCGACGAATCCAAGCGCCGTGCTGTCAACATCCAAACGCTTCAACACGCGCGATACATTGATCCCTTTCCCGCCCGGAAATGTGAACGTTTTCACCGAACGATTCAGTTCACCAACATGCAACTCATCGAGGTGAACGATATAATCCACAGATGGATTCAACGTACATGTGTAAATCATGGAGCCACAACCTCTACCGTTGTTTTAGTTCGATACAAATCTTTCCACTCTTCATCCAATTCATCGGTGATCAACACCGCTTCATGCAAATCCGCAATTTTCGCAAACGAGCTTTCATTCAACTTCGAATGGTCAGCAAGCACATACGCACGTTGCGCCAGCTGCATCGCCGTATATTTCACCAGCGCTTCTTCCGGATCCGGCGTCGTATAACCATAATCGTAATGAACGCCATTGGCGCCGATGAAGCATTGGTCAAAGCGGTACTGCCGCAGCGACTCGATGGCGCCCCGCCCGATCAACGCCTTCGTTTTCGGCTTGATCATGCCGCCGACCAAATACGTCGTGACGTTATGCTCAAGCAGCCGCTCGACATGCATCACGCCGTTCGTGACCACGATGACCTCTTTGCCAGCCAAGTGCGGAATCATTTCCCACGTTGTCGTTCCCGCGTCCAAATAGATGCAGTTTCCTTTTTGCACCAAGCTGGCCGCATAGGCGGCGATCCGCCGCTTTTCCTCTATATATTTCAGCGACTTTTCCGACACGCTCAACTCTTCGCGTTTTTGCTGCAACAAGGCCGCCCCGCCGTGCACACGGCGCAGTTTCTTTTCGGTCTCAAGCTGCGTCAAATCACGGCGAATCGTCGACTCTGACGCCCCGGTCGCGTCAACGAGCTCTTGCAGCTTGACAACCCCTTTTTGCGCCAACAGCTCCAAAATGAAGCGGTGGCGTTCTTCGGTTAGCACACTCCCACCTCCGATCACCGGGGATATCGCTTACAACTCTATCATATCCCAAGACAACGAAAAAATCAATCAAAAACATTCATTTTCTATCAATATCATTCAATAAATAAGAAAAACCATTCAAAAACATTCGAAACCAAAATAAAAACACTTGCCATCGGCAAGTGCCTTCTTTCACTTAATTCAGTTGCTCCATCTCGGCAAGCGGCAAATAATGCTTCCGCACAAACGCGACAAACTTCGCCGCATAGACCGGATCAAACTGCGTTCCTGCGCAACGTTCGATTTCCTCAAGCGCCTCGTCAAACGTTTTCGTCGGCTGGTACGGCCGCTCAGTCGTCATCGCGTCAAATGAATCGATAATACACAAAATGCGGGCCAATTTCGGGATTTCTTCCCCTTTCAGCCCGTACGGATACCCTTTCCCATCATATCGTTCGTGATGCAGCTCGACAAGCGGAAGCAACTCATCGAATCGCTTCTCCGCCGCCACAATCTCGCGCCCCCACGTTACGTGCTTTTTGATGATCTCCCATTCATGCTTCTCCAACTTTCCCCGCTTATTTAAAATATCGCGCGGCACTTCAATTTTGCCAATGTCGTGGATGAGCGCCCCTAAAATGAGCGTCTGCCGTTCATGGTCGGTCAACTCATCAAGACGACTGCCAAACTCCAACGCATATTTAAACACCCGTTTGCTATGGCGGTATGTATAGACATCTTTGGAAAGAAAAAATTTCACTTGCTGCTCGAGCGCTTCCAAATCTTGCTTAAACTTAATCTCATCCAAGCACATATTGTGCTTATCATACAGCTGCACGTTGTTTTTCCCTTGCGCCTTGGCGTAATACAGCGCTTGATCGGCGCGATGGATCAATTCCTCGCTTTCGTACATATCTTTTTCCATCTCGGCGATGCCGCACGAAAACGACAGGCAACGATACGGAATATGCTCGACGCCTTCAAAATATGTATCGTTCACTTCTTTGCGCAGTCGGTTTAAAAACGCGTACGCGTCTTCTTTCGTCGTGTTGGGCATTAAAATGGCAAACTCTTCTCCGCCATAGCGGGCGACCGTGAAGTTCGTCCCTTCGACTGCTTTTTGCAGCAGTTTCCCGAAAAAAGTCAACAAACGATCGCCTTGCAAATGGCCGTTTCGGTCATTGTATTTTTTAAAATCGTCTAGATCAAGGAACGCCAATGTCAACGGCTGTTTAAGCAGTTTGCAGTCGGAAAACTGCTCCTTGAGCGCTTCCTTGAAAAAACCATGGTTGTAAAGACCGGTGAGGTGGTCTTTGTTGGCGCGGTTGGAGACTAGTTGGTATAATTGCAAAAATTTTTTAAAGATAAAAGATAACAATGTCACTAAAATAATCAGTAAGAATAGCCCAAAGTATTTTGCTTCCCATAACAAAATAGCTAAAACTAATGAAAGTAATAGAGTAATAGAATAGCTGACACATGCCTCTTTTAAAATTCCTAGTTCTAGGGCCCCTTTAAAGATTTGACCCACGCAGAGAAAGAAAAGCAATATCAAAATAACATTAATCCCGAAATAAACCAGTAAACTAACTAAATAAGGCAGGAGATTGTAGTAATTTATCTTTCCAATTTCTCCGTGGAAAAACAAAAAGGAATAATAGGCACCTGATATCATCAAACAATACATTGAAAAATTAAATAAATGCCTCCAAAAAGACATTTTTCGCCTATAAAACAGTTCCACAACACTATAAATAAACAAAACTTTCAGAGTAAAACTAATGCCATATAAAAATAAAATAGCAAGATAAATAGATGAGTCCATTGAGAAAGAATTAGCTTTAGGAGGTAAACTAATCGGAAAAAAATTCAACAAAATAATGGAACCAACTAACATATAAATTAAAACCCAATCCCAAAGGGATTGAGCAAAGAAATCAAGATTAATCCAAAAGCTGGACAAACCTAAAAATGAAATTATGATAATATAAATTTTTTCTGTTTCTTTAAAATTCAACGCCATATATAACCACTCTCATGTGAATAAAATTCGATTAATAAGACTAAAAAGAGACGCAATACATGAAATCATTTTCTTAATCAAGTGTTGAAAACATCTTAAATCAAATCTTGCAGAAAAGCCACAACTATTCAATCAGTCTAAATCCAGAAGTCAATGCCACAATCACCGAACCAAGGATGAACAAATTGATCAATACTTGTTTTACTTTGAATTTCATGTCCTTTTCCCCCTTAAAAATTAGTTTATTGATTCGCAGGAGCGGCCGTTGTTTCTTTCTCAGCATCGTCTGCCCCATGGCGCGGTGCGCTGAGCATCAGATGCTGGATGAACAAGAACGCCCCTACGTTCATCACAACGTCGCCGATGCTGATGACTTGTTGGCGCGGGTACGGCGGAGACAGCGGAATGATGTCGCCGAGAAACGGCAGAAGTGTATCCGATGTGATCGCCTGGTGCTTGCCGTACAGACCGGCTTTTAACGCTTCGATGTATTCGCGGCCGAGAAATTGGGCGGCTTCGATCGATACCGGCATCCGTCCGCCGTTTACGGCCATGACGATAAAGTTAAGCAAGACGCCGGCGAAGATGACCGGAAACCCCGGCTGATGGCGGTTGAGCCACAGAAATGCGAGTCCTGTGATATAGACGAGAAGAAAAATAACGTTGCTCATTTTGGCGATCCACTCGATGCGTTCTTGAAGGAAAAAGACGATAAACTGCACCGCCAACAAGAGCGGAAACAACCAACCGCCGCGCAATTTCATGTTGGCCAACCCTTTCAGGCTTCCGCCGCGAAACCAGCCGATCAACAACGACAAAATGATTCCATCGTAAACCATAATGCTGTCCCCTTGATAAACAGAATTTTCTCTTTTTTCTAAACTGCTATCCTCGCTTCTATTTTTACCGTTTTTTTCATTCCATGTAAATAGTCCGTTCGTCCTAACTACAAACAAATTTTGATGAATATCGTTTCCTTCTTTTCGTTTTCGTCATTCTTTGAAACAAGAAACGACAAAAACAGCGTCATGTATATCCATTGAATAGTGAAAAAGAACCTACCCTCAATGGAATGATCCCCCGACTGCGCAAACACTTAGCGGCAGGAGATTCTTGGGCGCGCCTGCCCACAGCCAGCAAGCCATCCTCGTTCATCTCACCGTTCCGCTTCCAAGCTTATGTGGATTGGCTTCACGGCGCAAGATAATAAACGGATGGTCCGTCGCAACAATGAATATCCCTCATTCCTTCTGCAAGACAAAGATATTTGATAAACCAACTAAATCCCCCAAGCAATAATAAAGATAGCCGTCGTTGATCCGTTCCGTGACGCGGCTGTTTCATGTTCCACTGCTTGACGCTTCCGACCTCACTATGTCCGGCATGGCATAACACACAGACGGCATATCCGTACAAGCTCACTTTATGCGGCACTCCTCTTTCCCTCCTAACGACATCGATTCTAAAAATGCGGCATGCGTTTTTCTCGTTGAAAGACAAAAAGCCCTTTTTTATTATTCCGTATTGCTTTTCGGAAGATTATTGTTATAATTGTTTATACAGTAATAATTTTATGGATAAAAACGTCCTTTTTGTCCATATTATGGAAAGGAGATGGAAAAGAAATGGACGCGGAAATGTTGGGAAGCAAGAATGACAAAACGTATACACGTCGGATTAGCCAAGTCGGGAATAGTTTGTCCGTTAGCATCCCGAAAGATTTAGCCACGATGCTAAACCTAAATAAAGGCGATGAAATCGAAATATATTACGACAAGGAACGAGGGGAAATCGTGATGAAACGCGCAAACCGAATTCCAAAAGAAGTCCGTCCTGAAGTCGTGATGGCGATGAACCGCGCGATCTCCAAATATGACGAAGCGCTGCGCAACTTGAAATATAGATAAAGGAGCAACCGGAGGAAAACATGGTTTATTATTTGACAGCGGAAGAAATCATATTTATCCATTACACGGTCATGGAAATGTACGACGACGCAGAACAAGCGGGGATCCAATTCCCCGATAAATTCGCGTGGATGTTGGAAAGACCGAAAACGAAATTGTTCGGGGAGGAACAGTTCCCTTCGATTATTGAAAAGGCTTGCTGCTATTACCATTCCATCACGACAGGTCATATTTTCCACAACGGCAATAAGCGGACGGCTTTAACCGTATTCGTCACGTTCCTTGATTTGAATGGATATGAGTTCACTATGACCAATAAAGAAGCGGAAGATTTCACGGTGTACCTTGTCGAGGATGCCAAGTTCCGGGGAAATGATTGCATCCAGCATCTTGCCCACGAATTAGAGAGTTACATCCGTCCCATCCAAAAACGAAAAGAGTGAGGAAAAGAGTGAGGAAAAGAGCGGGCCAAAGCCGGGTCAAGTTCAATTATTGCGTGAAATTCCATCGCCAACCCAGTAAACTTGGATGACAGGACAACAACATCGTTTTTTGCTGCTTTGTTTTTACGCAACTGTGCGAACCTTGATCCAAAGCCGCCTTTTCGCTATTCGCAGCTTTTCATACTTTTACCTTGCGGCAGGTATTGGGTATTGTCAAAAGTTTATCCTCCACACTCACGGTCTTCCCTTGAGTTTCAACGGTTGAACGAAAAAAGCTTTCTACCCCCGATGTTTTCGGCCATCATTGAGGCAACAACACCCAACAGCCAAAACAAAGGGCGGCCTGATCTTTTGTCCTCCAGAGCCCGTTGAAACGAAAGTTTGCCCATTCATCCCCCCTTATTTTTTGGCTATCCTACAACATGGAAGCGAAAGTCTTTCGTCGGAAAATGAGAAAAACGGATTCCGATCATCGTCAGGAATCCGTTTGCCCTTAACAGGTTACCTCTCTGTCCCGCAGTTGCCTCGGCAATGGTTCGCCGCATGGCATGACGCACATGCGCCTTTGGCGCTTTTTTTCACGTGGCGGACAAGCGTCCAGCTGGCGTAGGCAAAAATCGCTCCGCCAATCACAAGATTCGCGATCATCGATTCTCTCTCCTTTCATGAATAACCAAGCATATGCCCAAACTGATAGACGGCAAACGAAATGACATACGCAACCGTCAGCGCGCAGCCGATTGACAACAACGTCCATTTCCGCGACCCGGTTTCTTTGCGAATCGCCGCCACCGTCGCTAGACACGGCGTATAAAGCAGGACGAACACCATAAAGCTGAACGCCGACAGCGGCGTGAAATGGGAGGCGATCACCTGCTTCAGCCCGTTCTCCTCATGAACGTGGTAAATAATATTCATCGTCGACACCACGACTTCTTTCGCCAAAAAGCCGGTGATCAAAGCCGCGCCCGCCTGCCAGGCGCCAAAGCCAAGCGGGGCGAGCAGCGGAGCGATGAGGCCGCCGATGGCGGCGAGAAAGCTGTCATCCATCGCGACGCCGACTCCGCGCGGGCCGATGTACGTCAACAGCCAAATGGCGACCGAACCACCGAAAATAAACGTCCCTGCCTTGCGGATGAACCCTTTTCCTTTCTCCCATGTGCTCCGCCATAACGTCAGCGCCTGCGGCATACGGTATGGCGGCAGTTCAATGACAAACAGCGAACTTTCGTTTTTCAAGAGCGTCGATGAGAACAACTTGGCGAGCCCCAAAGCCACTACAATGCCAAGCACGTAAAGCGAAAAGACGACAAGCGCCTGTTCGCGGACGAAAAACGTGCCGGCAAACAAGGCGTACACCGGCAAGCGGGCGGAACACGACATAAACGGCAGCGCCAAGATCGTCAACAGCCGTTCTTTCGGCTGCTCGATCGTCCGCGCCGCCATCACTCCGGGAACGTTGCAGCCAAAGCCGATGATCATCGGGATGAACGCCTTGCCGTTTAACCCGATCGCTTCCATCATCCGATCCATCACCATCGCCACGCGCGCCATATATCCGGAGTCTTCGAGAAGCGAGATGAAAAAAAACAAAATGAAAATTTGCGGGACAAACACCAACACCCCGCCGACCCCAGCAACGATGCCGTCCAAGATGAGCGCCTTGATAAACGGCGACGCCCCCGCCCAGTCGAGAAGACGGGACAGCCAATCCGCAAGCGGCCCGGAGAAAAACGCATCAAGCCGATCGGCAAGCGGCGTCCCCAGCCAGTTAAACGTCAGCATAAACACCACATACATCAGCGCCAAAAAAATCGGCAGCCCGACATAACGGTTTGTTACAACCGCGTCGATTTTTTCCGTTAGCGTCAGCGGTTTTTGCTCAAACTCGATGGCCGTCGCAGCGATTGTTTCACTGATCCAACGGTCACGCGTTTCATAAATATGCTTGGCTGCCTGACAGCCGAGCGCCTGTTCCGTCTCCTCACGGATCGCCAACAACGGTGACAAATCGAATCGCCCGCGCAAATAGGCGGCGATGCGTTCATTCCCCTCCAAAAACTGCAACGCCACCCATCGTTTGTTTCCAGGCACATCGTCCGGCAGCTGCTCGGCAATGCTCCGGATGGCATTCTCCACCTCGACGCCGTAATCGACGGCGATGGAGGAATGAGGCTTGTCTTTTGCCGCCAAAACGGCGTGAACCAATTCGTTCGTTCCTTTTCCTGTTCGGGCGATGACCGGGATAACAGGAACGCCAAGATACTTCGACAGTTTAGCGGCGTCCACTTTCACGCCCCGTTTTTCCGCCACATCGACCATGTTTAGCGCGATGACAACGGGACGGCCAAATTCCAGCAGCTGAACGGTCAAATGCAAATTGCGGCGCAACTGCGACGCGTCAACGATATTGACAATCGCTGAGCACGGCTCGGTCAATAAAAAATCGGTCGCCACTCCTTCATCACGCGACAGCGGCTGAAGCGAATACACGCCGGGCAAGTCGACCACCGAAACCCCGTGCTGGCGGAGCACTCCGATTTTTTTCTCGACCGTCACCCCGCTCCAGTTGCCCACATATTCATAAGACCCAGTTAAGCAGTTAAACAATGACGTTTTGCCGGTGTTTGGATTGCCAAATAAAGCGATGTAGGACATTTATTTCACCTCGATCGATGACGCCTCTTTGCGCCGCAAGCCGATCGCCTGTCCATCGATTTCGATCATCACCGGTCCGCCAAACGGCATCGCGGCTTTCAACCGCACCGTTTTCCCTTCTTTCACCCCTAGATGAAGAAGACGCTGTTTCAGTGCCTCCTGCTCAATGGCCAGACGGACGACGACCGCTGTTTCCCCTTTATGCAAATCAGTCAGCACCATGATCATTTCCCCCTGTTTTTCTATCCGTCTCTCCTGTGGTTCAATAATGATTCTTCTTCTCAATTCCAATCATACCATAAGCAAAGAAGAAAGGAGTGACTTTTTTCACAATCATTCCTCATTGTCATCATTTCTTCAAAATTCGCCACCTCATCAGTTGAATTTTTCTGAAAAGTGTATATAATCTTTTGTATATCTTTCCCATCTTTGCTCAAGGAGGAAGCTCAATGAACACACTAGGAAAAATCAGCAACTTTGTCGGCAACACCTTTGCCATCTGGGTGCTTCTGTTTGGAGCGCTCGCCTTTTTCGCTCCCAGCGCATTTACGTGGATCGCTCCGTATATCGTGCCGCTTCTAGGCATCGTGATGTTTGGCATGGGATTGACGCTGTCAGCGAACGATTTTAAAGAGGTGTTCAAGCGTCCGCTTGATGTGTTAATCGGCGTCGTTGCCCAGTTTCTCATCATGCCGCTTGTCGCGTTTTTGCTCGCTTACTTTCTGCCGGTTTCACGTGAGGTGGCGCTCGGCATTATTTTAGTCGGCTGCTGCCCGGGCGGGACGGCGTCCAACGTCATGACGTATTTGGCGAAAGGGGATACGGCGCTGTCGGTCGCCGTCACTTCTGTTTCGACGATTTTAGCGCCGATTTTGACGCCGTCGCTCATTTTGCTTTTAGCGGGAAAATGGCTGTCGGTGTCCGCTGCCGCCTTGTTTTGGTCGATCGTTAAAGTCGTGCTGATTCCGATTGTTTTAGGGCTCATCGCCCAGGCGCTGTTCCAAAAGCAAGTAAAAGCGTGCATCCCGGCGCTGCCGCTCGTTTCGGTCATCGCCATTGTTGCCATCGTCGCCGCCGTCGTCGGGCAAAACCAAGCGGCCATTGCCAAAAGCGGGCTTCTGATTTTTCTTATTGTCGTTGTTCATAACGGATTGGGCTTGCTGCTTGGGTATTGGTTTGCCAAACTGTTTCGCCTGTCGCCGCCAAAACAAAAGGCGATTTCCATTGAAGTGGGCATGCAAAACTCTGGGCTTGGTGCGGCTTTAGCGACCGCCCATTTTTCGCCGCTCGCCGCCGTTCCAAGCGCTATTTTCAGCGTCTGGCACAATATTTCCGGCCCGATTGTCGCAACGTACTTCCGCAAACAAGCAGACCGCCAGGCAACGGATGAACAAACGATTTCCGCTTGACCTCTCTCACGCTTTGTTTAGCCGCAAAAAAGCTGTCTCCCGAAATGAAACGACCGTTTTTCGGAGACAGCTTTTCTGCCTATTATCACGCTGTTTTTCCGCTCTCGGACGATTAGGCGCTCTTTGGAAACAAAAAGCGGACATCCGCCCTCAATCTCATTTCACAGCGCCCCCTCAAACGGAAACACCATCCTTCCCGCTAGTTCCGGGAAATCAATGAACGGATTGCGGTTGCCTTGGATGAAGAAAATCGCGCTGTTGCGATGATGCTCATACACCGTTGGCGGAAATTGTTCGTGCCAACGGACAAGGAGCGGAATATCGATTTTGCGCCGGAATGATTTCGCGATCGCCTTCGGGTAGCGAAGCAGAAAGTAAAGCATCGCCCTTGCCGCCGTCCCTTTGCCGTATTCCGGCTCGAAATAGCCGTTATGGACGACGCCGCAGCGGTTTTGGATTTGCTCGTCGGGATCTTCCGGATTGTAAAACGGGAAATCCGCGTACGGAAAATTCGACCGCATCGTATTGCACTCCGGCTGGCAAACGAATAAATGATGCAAATCGCCTTTCATCGGTTCGCGGGCGCCAAACCACGACTGCGGGACAACATGTTCCGCATTGAATTTCCATTGCTGCTCGATCGTGTTCACCCGCTCGTGCACATCGCCCCATCCATTTTTCGTCCTTCTCAACAGTTGACGAAACTCTTCATAACGCCGCTTCATCGTTTCCACATCTTGAACGATCAGTGTTCGTGGATCTTTCCGCTCGCCGGAATACAAGCTGCGCACCGTTCCGTCCGGGTGCAAGTCGACCCATGTGTACAAATACTCATCCTTGCTGAAAAAATACGGCAGCCGCCGCTTATGGGTGTGCGCCGCCAGTTCATGATAGCGGACAAACAACATCAATCCGTCCCCTTCAAGCGGCAGATGGCGGTAATACCGTTCGCGCGCCCTCTCATCTTCTGCGGCCCGATAATACGCATCCTCCACCGCGAGCCGCTCATTCAGCTGCTCGAGCCGTTCTTTCGGATCTTCCTCCCGCCATTGGCCGAGCTCCTCAAGCCGCCGTTCCGCCTCTCCCATCAGCGTTCCCCTTTCTTTTTTCTTTTAGTGTATCACGGAAGGCGAAAGAGGGCGATAACGGCGTTAATGCAAAAGAAACGATGTCGCGCCGAACAAAACGGCGGCGATGCCGGCGGCGATCAACGACGGAATCAGCTTCGTTCGCGCGTATTCCATCACCGGCAAATCCAAAATGGTGCAAAGCGTCACCGTATTGTCGCTAAGCGGCGACGCAAACGCCCCGAACGTCCCGCTCGCAAACACCGCGCCGATGACCGGCAAAATGTTCGTTCCCGACTGGCTCGCTAGCGTTACGCCAAGCGGCATCAACATCCCCCACGTCCCCCACGACGAGCCGATGAAATAGGAAATGACAGCGCCAAGCAAAAACAAAATCGGGGCGACGAAAAACGGCGGAATCCATTCTTTGACATGGCCCGTAATGTATTGCGAAAACCCTAAATCCTCCGCCACAGCCGACAGCGCCCAAATGAGCGCCAGCATTAAAATGACGGAAATCAGCTCATTGCCGCCTTTGACAAAATGCGTCAACAAATCGTTCAATTTAAATCGCTGCCAAAGGAAGAAAGCAACTGTAATGATGACGGTAAACAACAGCGCCTCCAACATCGCGCCGAGCGCATCGCTTTGCAAAAACGCCTGCCAAAACGTTCTTGCCCCCCGGCGGCCGTCCCACCAGCTTAAAAACAACGTCAAGACAAGCACGATCGAAAGCGGAACGATCAAATTCCACGGCTTGACCGGCGTTTCTTTTTGGTAGGCGCGCGGGCATGTCTGCATCGCGTCCCCTTCTTCCCCTTGCGCTTCATTGGGTTCATGGTCAGCCGGCCGCTGTTCTTCCGCCATTTCGAGCGCCAACCGCTCGTTCCAGCTCCGAATCGGCGCCTCTTTCCGCTTTTCGCTTACTGCTGCTTGTTTTTGGCGCGAATAGACAAAAAAACTGTAGTAGAGCCCGACGGCAATAATGGCATACGAGAAAAAGTTAAACGGAATGCTTCGGACGTACACGATGTACGGCTCCGCGCCGATGCCGGCCGTATCAAGCGCCTTATCGATGACCGACACCATATAGCCGACAAACGCGGTGGCAATTGGGATGAGCGCGACAACCGGGTTGGATGTCACCTCAATGGCAAAGCCGATTTGCTGGGACGACAGCCCGAGCCGTTTGCGCAGCGCCTTCATGATCGGCGCGACGGTGACGATGCGAAAATCGGGGTCGCTAAACGTCACCATCGTCGAAATCCACGTCAGCAGCATAGCGGTTTTGGCCGATTTCACTTTTTGGCTGACGAGATGGACAAATCCTTTGATTCCGCCGGTGTATTTGATCATGCTCACAAGACCGGCGAACACATACAAGAAAATGATGATGCGAATGTTGTTCGTCTGCATTAAGTTGTCAACAACGTAATGAAGCATCGTCCGCAACCCGCCAAGCAAGGACGGGGTCATCAAATAACTGCCAACCAACAGCCCGACAAACAGCCCGGGGATGACTTGCTTCGTCCAAATCGAAATCGGGATGACAACTAAAAATGGCAAGAGAGCTTTCCACGACGGTTCCATTGGCCATTCACTCCTTTCTTTAAAAAGTATGGCGATGGTTTCCCTTGTCTATGCAAACTGTCATTGATTTTCCCCCAACAACGGGGAGACGAGTCTACACAAAAAGCGCGCCGCATGGTGGCACGCGCAAGCGAAACCGCTTTCCTACCTAAAAAAATAAAAAGCTGCCAATTAGACAGCTTTCACCGCTTCTCTTCGGGACGGCAGCGCCAACAAGTGGAGCGTCACTTCCGGCTTCGAGCCGATCCGGATGTTCACCCCGGTTTGCCCAAGCCCTTCGTTGATATAAAACGGTTTTCCCTCCCATTCATGATAACCTTTGATCATGTTCCGCTCGGTGAGCGTTTTGCTCATTTTCGCCAAATGGTACGGCTTTGGCCAATGAATTTGTCCGCCGTGGAAATGGCCGGACAACAAGTAGTCAAAATGATAGTCTTTCATATGCGGCACGATGTCCGGATCGTGCGTCAACACAAGGTTGATGCCGTCTTTCACGCCCGCATACGCCTTTTCGATGTCGCTGCGCCCCGTGTAAAAGTCATCGATGCCGATGATATTGACGGTTTGACCGTTGACGGTGATCGTTTTCGTCTCGTTTTGCAAGACGACGCAGCCGTGCGCCTCAAGCGTCGCTTTCAAGCGCGCAAACGGTTCGCCTTGCAGCACGTAATCGTGGTTGCCAAACACCGCATACATGCCGTACGTCGGTTTCAATGCATTCAGCGCGGCCAAATACGGACCGAGCTTGGCGATGCTTTCCTCACGGTCCAAAAAGTCGCCCGTCAACGCGATCAAATCGATCGCTTCCTCTTTCAGCTTTTCGTATAAATCGTCCGGGGTGATCGACAGTTTTTCAAGATGCAAATCCGATAGCTGCAAAATCCGAAGGGCTCCATCTCCATCCTCTGAACGACCGACTTGGACTTTATGCAAAACCGCTTCATACGTATTGCGGTGGGCTTTGCGAATGACCAAAGCAAGCAATGACAAGATTGCAAGAAAAACAAAAAAGAATGTCATCGTCTTCTCTCCTCCCTCGATACCCATTATAGTGAAATGGAGGAGAGAAGAAAGAGGGAGTTAGTGGATGAGATGGCAGCCGTACAACGAAAACAATTTTCCCTTTGACATCACCAAATATTTCGGCGGACGGACAAGCGGCATGAGACGGTGTTGGGCCACTGTCATCATCGGCCAATGGGATGCCATTTTAAACCAACGGTAAAATGAATTGCCAATGTTAATGACATCAAATCCGAGTCTCTCACAACCTTTGTTTAACATCGTCACGCCGATAATCCCTTTTATGCTGGCGGACTGTTCGTGATGGTAAAGATAATGGGCAACATACGGCAAACTGGCCTTCACTTGTTCGAAAATATAACGTCCTTTTTGAATATCGCTTCGATACTGCATCAGTTCGCGAAGCAGACGAACATTATGAAGGTGAATTTTCAACAGCCAGTCATTGGCCGCAATCGTCGTTCCGTCCGAAAGGTGAATGGTTTCACCCTTGTATCGAAGCAAACGGACGCGAAAAATGGAACGACAGCCGTTCTCTTTCCCACCAGCATATTCAAGGCGGGAACATGCATAATAGAGTGGATCCATCAGTCCCCATACAGACAACAGCCACTGCGTCGCTTTGCTTCTCATTGGCGGCATCCTTCCCCTGCTCGTTCTATCCATTTACATTATGGAATCGATCGAGCGGCATTATAAATGGAGAAAAAAGGAGAAAAGATCGCTGCATGACCAGTCGGGAGACGCGCGTACTGAAGTCACATCTCTGTTTCCTCGCCCTAATCGAACACTTCCCCTGTACAAGCAGTTTTTAGCCGCCGTTCCGAATGAATCAAGCACCACAGCTGTTTCGATCAAACAAAAGATGTGTCAGAAAGCGCCTTGTGCCCTAGAAGGCCGGTGAAAAACGGCTGCCACGAGCAAATCAGCGGCATTTCACCAAAAAAAGAAGGCTGATTTCGCAAGGCTTCTCTAATTGAGAAAAAGATGGAATAGCGGCATTTTGTACTAAATCACCGGCCCTCTAGAGGACTGGTGAAAAACGACCGATTTCGCCGAACCCGTTGCTTTCGGCTGAAAGAGAAGCGTTGATGTTACAGGACTTCTCCATTTGAGAAGAGATTCCGTTTTCTGCGACTTTTCACTAAATCACCAGCTTTCTAGAAGGGTGGTGATTTCATGCAAAAGGCGGATCATTCCAACCCTATTTCAATTGGAGAAACATTGTCAGATCTGCTCTTCTTTCTGATCAACTACCACCCGAATTAAATAAAAAGATTGGTTGTCACCAACCTTTTATGAAGAAAGACAGAAAGAGCCCCCCCTGAACGGCACCAAAATGCGCCTGCCTTCCCCGGATCGCGAAAGCAGGCGTCATTTAGCGGCGGGTGCTTACCGTGACGAATACGAATTTGTCATACCGATGGCGGGAAAACGAGTATTCAAACGGCTCCCCGTTGTTCAAAAAACCAACCTGCTCCAATTCCAGCACTGGATCGTCGGGCGCGCACTGCAAGTACTGGCGATCAAGCTCATTCGGTTTATCTGCGCGGATTTTCCGGTGCGACCCTGCAATCGTTAAGCCGAGCTCGTGAGTGATGTAACGATAAATCGAGCCATGAAGCACCGTTTCATTGAGCCCCGGGATCAAATGGACGGGCATATACGTCCGTTCAATGACGTACGGCTCCCCATCAACATTGCGCAGCCGAATCAAGTGGTACACCGGTGTGTTCGTGTCAATGCACAAATGGGCGGCTACTTCATCGGATGGAAACAATACTTCGAACGTAATGATTTGGCTTGTCACCTTTCGCCCTTTCAATAAACTCGTCAAGCCAAGTGTTTCGTTGCTGACGACATTCACCAATCCGTCAAGCATGGCGGATTTTACAATAAACGTGCCATGACCGCGCTTTCGATACAACAGCCCTTCGGATACGAGCACATCAAGCGCCCGCTTTACCGTCATCCGGCTGCAGCCAAACTCCTCGGCGAGCGAGATTTCGTCTGGAATCGGCGCGTCTAGGGAATACACTCCCTCTTTAATTCGTCTGCGGATCTCATTCGAAATTTGCTCATATTTCGGCATCGTTTTCATCCCTTGTCATTATCCTATTTTCATTGTACGAACAATCATCTGTTTGCACAATACTCAATGCGGCTTTCTCCTTCACCGATTTCGCCGTCCTGGTTTCCCGACCGACAAAAAGCGCCCCGCTGTCCGGGACGCCTTTTCTTTCACTTAAAACCCATTGTTTTCCGCCACTGTTTTCAACCAGTAGCCGCTCTTTTTAATCGTCCGTTTCAAATGATTGTCCAGGTCAACAGCGACCAATCCGTACCGATTTTTGTAGGCATTCGTCCACGACCAGTTGTCCATAAATGTCCAAAGGTGGTATCCTTTCACATTGACCCCTTCTTCAATCGCGCGATGCACCCATTTTAAATGCTCGCGAATAAATTCAATCCGGTAGTCGTCATGAATCATGCCGCTTTCATCACGAAACCGTTCTTCTCCTTCAACGCCCATGCCGTTTTCGGAAATAAAGCACTCAATGTTTCCATAGTTTTCCTTAATATTGATTAAAATATCATAAATTCCTTTTTCATAAATTTCCCAACCACGATACGGGTTCATTTTCCGCCCCGGCATGGCATAGTAGTCGAAAAACCGTTCAGGCAAAAACGGGGCTTCCGGATTTGGCATATTTTCTTTCGCCTTGACGCGGCGCGGTTGATAGTAGTTGATGCCAAGCAAATCGATCGTATTTTCTTTGATAAGTTCGCGATCGTTAGCTTTCGTCACAGGCAAAAAGCCGTATTCATCCAACAGCTCGATTAAATCTTGCGGGTATTCTCCTTTTACCGCAGGATCCAAGAAACTGCGGTTAAACAACAAATCAGCGATATGCGCCGCTTTCACATCAGCCGGATGTTGGCTGCGCGGATAAGACGGCGTTAAATTCAAAATAATGCCGATCTTTCCACCCTGTATCGCCGCCCTGCGGAAGGCGGCAACCGCTTTGGCATGGGCGATCATCGTATGGTAAGCCACCTGCACGGCGCGGCGGAAGTCAACTACATTCGGATAGTGGAAATCGTACAAATACCCGCCTTCTACAGGGACAATGGGTTCATTGTGCGTAAACCATGTTTTCACCCGATCGCCAAACAGTTGAAAGCAAAGGCTGGCATAGCGGGCATAAGCATCGATAACCTCGCGATTTTCCCATCCGCCAATGTTTTGCATCACCAGCGGCATATCAAAATGGTACAAATTCACAAACGGTTCAATCCCATTCGCCAGCAATTCATCGATGACCGCATTGTAAAACCGCACCGCCTCCGAGTTGACCTCACCAACCCCATCCGGAATCAAGCGCGACCATGAAATGGAAAACCGGAATGAATTATGGCCGATCTCCTTCATTAACGCAATGTCCTCTTTGTAGCGATGATAAAAATCAGATGCCACCTCCGGGCCGACGCCTTGAAAAAAGCGGTGAGGCTCTTGTTCATACCAATGATCCCAAATGTTCTTCCCTTTCCCCCCTTCGTTTGCCGCTCCTTCGATTTGCGTCGCGGATGTCGCACTCCCCCACCAAAATCCGGCAGGGAAACGATATGTGATTGGTTGCTTCGATTGTTGTTCCATCGCGATTCACCTCATTTGCTGTATCGTTATGATGCACTTTTCGCGGCGTCTTGCCCCTCTTCCCGCTCTTTTTGCAAATTCATCCGGTCAATGAACTTTAAGAATGGAAACCAAATGACAAGCACAATCAAGAAGTTGACCACTTGCAGCAATCCGCCGGCCAGCGAGTTCGTCGCCATAATGCCGTTGATGAAAATCGGCACCGTCCATGGCACCGCTACGCCGTTAGGCGGCGGGACAAGGCCTGAGGACATCGCCAAATACGTCACCAACGTAACGACCATCGGCGCCAAAATCCATGGGACGATGACGAGCGGATTCATCACAACCGGCAAGCCGAAAATAATCGGTTCATTGACGTTAAAGATTCCCGGCCCAAGCCCGAGCTTCGCCACCTGCTTCATTTGCTTGCTCTTCATAAAGAGCAAGATGGCGAAAATGACAGCGAGCGTCATTCCCGTTCCGCCCATGCCGACCGTGTAAATTTCAATAAACTGTTTGCTGACGACATGCGGAACTTCCCCCGTTTTTGTATACGCATTTAAGTTTTCGAGCGACAGTGTGTTCCAAATCGGATCCATCACCGAGTTAATGATGATTTGCCCGTGCAGCCCGAAAAACCACAAAATTTGCGTGACAAAAATCGCGATCATCGTTGCAATAATGCCGCTTCCCAGCCCGACAAGCGGAGCTTGCACTGCATTGTAAATCACATCATGCATGTTAGTTTTAAAAATTTGTGTTACAATAATGTTGACGACGAGGAAAAAGGTCAGGGTGACCACCGCCGGAATCAACGCCGCAAACGACTTCGCAACCGCCGGCGGCACCCCGGCCGGCATTTTGATAGTAATATTTTTTTGCACAACTTTCCGGTAAATCTCCCCAGCGAGAAAGGCCGTAATCATGCCAAGAAACATCCCTTTTGCCCCTAGTCGGTCGAGCGGGATGACTCCTTGCACAGCCTCTTTCCCCTCAACCTGCAAAACGAATGGCGTCAACAAGAGAAAAGAAGCTAACGCGATCGCACCGCCAAAAACCCCTTCGACTTCATAACTTTTCGATAAATAGTAGCCGATGCCGAATACAACGAAAATCGTCATCACGCCCATCGTTGCATTTGGAGCAACGCCGAGCATCTCCTTGAGTGTATTGAGGCTGTTTTCACTCATCACCTTGTCCAAAAACGGCAAGTTAGCGATGACGACCGCGATTGAACCGAAAATCGTCAACGGAAACGCCAACATAAAGGCATCGCGCAACACTTGTAAATAACGGCTATTGTTCAACTTTCCCGCGATCGGAACGAGAATTTTGCTTAGTTTTTCGAATAATGCTTGGTTCATGCCGCCATCCTCCCTTCACACGTTTCGTTCCTTCAACAGTGCGAGCATTTCTTTTACAATCTCTTTCATCGCCAGCGTTGACATGACATGGTCTTCCGCATGCATGAGAAGCAATGTAATATTGGGTTGCTCGCCGCCAGCTTCTTTTTGAATAAGTTGAAAATGAACATCATGAGCTATGCTTAAGTCTTGCTCTGCTTCTTGGATCAGCCGTTCCGCATCTCCGACTCGTCCTGTCCGGTATTCACGGATGGCTTGGACGATTTTGCTGCGGGCATTGCCGCTATGCAAAATCAACTGGAAAGCAACTTGTTCATTGGTGAGTTGATTGACATCGATTTTTTCCATCTTATTTGTCCCCCATCAATTTTAATGCCTGCTCATACACTTTTTTGCCATCCGCCATCCCATAAGCCACCATGTCAATGACATCGACTGGAATGCCATATTTTTGCGCTTCTTTTTGCAATTCCCCTTTCAAAAAGCTCATTTGTGGACCAATAAGGACGACATCAGCTTTGGCCATCTCTTTTTTCGCCTGATCTTGGCCGACCGCCCAAATCTCTGCCTCCTCACCGACGGATTTGGCATACTCCTGCATTTTAGTCACTAGCAAGCTTGTCGACATTCCAGAACTGCACGCCAATAAAATCCGTTTCATGGTTCATTCCTCCTCTTTGCATTGAGTAAAACAAATGATATCGTTTTCAATTTAAATTATATACATTTATATTTATTTGTCTAGTCATTTAATAAAAAAGATTAATATTTTTAAACCAACCTTTTGATCCTGCAACAAAAAAAGCGCGCACGAATCTCTGTGCGCGCCAAGCAACTATGCTCTTATGATTGGACAAACGCCGCTGTGTTTACATCCTGTTGGCACACGGCCAGGCGGTTTTCCGCATGCTCTGCTTCCAAGCAGGGATGCATCCAAAATTCGAATCTGTCCGAACCCCTAGAGGGCTGGTGATTTAGTACAAAAAGTTGCTGATCCCAGACGTTTTTCAATTAGAGAAACCTTGCGAGGCCATCTTTCTTTTTTGGCGAAATGCCGCTGATTTGCGCGTGACAGCCATTTTTCACCTGCCTTCTAGGAACGCATCCGAAAATGCGCATTCATTTGCCCTTTCAACATCCGCTCGCGCAGCTCTTTCGTCATTTCCTGACGGATTTCCCACGTCGATACCCCTTCCTCGCGCTGATTGGCGATTTTCATCAACTGCTCCACATCGGCGAACGAATATTTGCGGATGCCTTTCGAACGGTCAGGGAACACCAGCTTCCGTTCCTCGTAATAACGAATTTGCCGCTGCGACAGCCCGGTCAGTTCACTGACAACCCCGATCGAAATGACTTTTTTGTATTTGTAGTGATCTTCTTGCGGATGAGCTGTCATACTCCTCACCTCAATTCGTTATATTTTCTAACGTAATTATACAAAAAATGATGTTAGCCCGCTAACTTTTGTAAATAAAATTAACATATTTTTTAAATTTCCTGTAAATGTGCTTAACACATTTGCTGTATGCTGAAGAAAAAGATGATATGGTAAAGGTAAAAACAGGGAGGGAATCGAATGGGGACATGGATGAGAAGCGCCGTGCGGAAGAAAAAGCAATTTTACATCGAACGACTGATGCAGTTCGGCTTAGCCGCCGACCGCGAGCGTCTCGAAGAGTGGACAATGGCCGAACTGCGCCGCGAATATGAACGATTCCACCCCGCCCAGACGATCGAAGGAGGACGCCGCCATGGACAAACAAGCCCTCGAACTGGCCAAGCGCATCATTGAACTTGACCTCGAGCGCGATGCGATGTTTGAACAGCTGATCGCCCTCATCGGCAATCAAGCGGATGAGCTGCTTCGATTTTTGCAAAATCGATTATAAAACGATCATGCGAAAGTGCCCTGAATTTCTTCACGGGCACCTTTTTTCACCCTCATTCTTCAATAGAAATCCTTCCGAAATCAGCGCCAAGGCTGGAAAAACTTAAGAAACGCCGCGAACCCCCCCCTCTTTGTCAACCTAAAGAAAGGACTGTGTTCCACCAGTTTTTTCGTTCAATCAAACGATTTCCTTTGAAAGTTTGCAGCGTCTCTTTGGGTTACCCTATTCATTCTGCTGCTTTTTGAGAGAACGATTCGACCGCAACCGTAGTTCCTTGAAGGCGGCGAGCAGCCATTACCGCGGCCATGAAAACGAAGACCAGCATCCAAAACCCATACGCCGAAGAACCGGTCCACTGCTTCATCACCCCGAGCACGTTCGGCAGCAAAAACCCTCCCAGTCCGCCAGCGGCGCCAATGATGCCCGTCAACAAGCCAACCTCTTTCGGAAACCACGTCGGAACAACTTGGAACAACGCACCGTTCGCCGCGCCAAAACAAAGGAAAAGAGCAACCATCAATCCGAACAGGACGAAAAGAGACGGCAATGTACCGATGCAAGCCAGCAACAAAGTCCCAGCGGCAAACAACAAGGAAAGAAGCCGCATTCCCCCGATCCGGTCGGCGATATAGCCGCCAATCGGCCGGATGAAACTGCCCGCAAACACGACGGCGGTGACGAAATCGCCGGCCGTGACTTTGCTGACGCCGTATTCATCAAAGAAGAAAATGCCCAAGTAACCCGTCAGCCCGACAAATCCGCCGAATGACAAGCTGTAGAAGAAACAAAACAGCCATGCTTCTTTTCGACGGAGAACGGCTCCGTATTCACGCAACGAAACGGGTTTCACCGCTGTTGGACATTCACGCGCCAGCCAAGCGAATAGAAAAAAGACAACAACTAGCGGGACGAGCGCCAATCCGAACACCGCGTTCCACCCATACGCCTCCGCCAGCCGCGGGCCAAACAGCGTTGCCAGCACCGTCCCGCTGTTTCCGGCCCCAGCGATCCCCATGGCCAGCCCTTGATATTCTTTCGGATACCAGCGGCTCGCAAGCGGCAACGCAACGGCAAAGCTGGCTCCGCCCACCCCTAATAAAAATCCGAGCGCATACACATCCGTCATCTGATCTGCAAACCGCCAGCCCCACACAAGCGGCATAGCCGTCACCGCCATGCCAAGCAGACCGGCCCGCTTCCCGCCCCAGCGGTCGGCGAGCATCCCCATCGGAATGCGAAGCAGCGCCCCGCCCAACACGGGAATGGCGACCATCATCCCTTTTTCCGCCGGCGTGAGCGCAAACGACTCAGCGACAAATACACCAAGCGCGCCAAGCAAGTTCCAAATCATAAAGCTGATATCAAAATACAAAAACGACGATAAAAGCGTCGGCGCATGCCCGACGCGCCAAAACGATTTTCTCGCCATCTTCCCCCAACTCCCCCTTGGCACAGAATGTTCGTTATGTTAAAATGGAAATGAAAGCGATTTCTCCACCTACTTCCCGCCGTATTGCCGGGAAGTTTTTTTCTTATGGCGCGTCTCGGTCCGCGCGCCCCGCTGGGGATGATTCCCCGCCGCGGACGGAAAAGAGAGCGCTTTTTCCGGCGAAATGAACCACACAAGTCAATTTCTCCCTAAATCGACCACTGGCCGCACCCGAGCTGCGCACCGCTTAAACGCCGGCATGCGGCAATGCGGATCGAGCTCATCGGATGTGACGTTGTTGATTTGCCCAAGGCCGCTCCAGTGGAACGGGACAAAAATCGTATCCTCGCGAATTTGGTCATTGTATCGGCTGCGGACGACCGCCGCACCGCGGCGCGTTTCAATGCGCACAAGCATCCCTGGGCCGATCCCGTATCGTTTGGCCGTCCTCGGGTGGATTTCCACGACCGCCTCCGGCTGCCGCGCCGAAAGCGCCGGGCTCCGCCGCGTTTGCGTTCCGCTCAAATAATGAGCAAGCACCCGTCCGGTCGTTAAATAAAGCGGATACCATTCATCCGTCTCCTCTTTCTCCGGCCGAAACGGCAAAACCGCAAACCGCGCCTTGCCGTCCGGATGAGCAAACCGTTCCGTAAACAACCGAGGAGTCCCAGGATGATGCGCATCGGGGCAAGGCCAGTAGACACGTTCGCGCCGAAGCCGCTCATACGTCACACCATAATAGTCCGCTTTGCCGCCGCGGCTCGCCAACCGCAGTTCATTGAAAATCTCTTCGGCTGACGTGAACGGGAAGAAGCGGCCCTTGCCAAGCTTGTGCGCAATCGCGCATAAAATTTCCCAATCATGTTTCACCTCCCCAGGACGCTTCCGAGCCGCCGGCCGAAAGCACACCCGCCCTTCGACGTTCGTCACCGTGCCTTCGTCTTCCAAATACGACGAAACAGGCAGCACGAGATCGGCCAGCTCGGCTGTTTCGGACAAAAACATATCCGCAACGACAAGAAACTTCAGTTTTTGCATCGCTTTGGCCACAAACGCCGCATTCGGGCTCGAGACGACGGGGTTCGACCCCATGACCAACAGCCCGGTGATCTCGCCCGCATCGATCTTTTGCATCATTTCATACGCTGACACCCCCTTTCGCGGCAGCTCATCCGGCGCAACGCCCCATACGCTTGCGATATACCGCCGGTGTTGCGGATGCTCAATGCTTCGGTAGCCCGGCAGCTGATCGGCTTTTTGTCCATGCTCGCGCCCGCCCTGCCCGTTCCCTTGTCCGGTGATCGAGCCAAACCCAGAGCCAGGACGGCCGATGTTTCCGGTTGCCAGCACGACGTTGATCCACTGTCTGACCGCCGCATAGCCGTCCGTCTGCTGCTCCAAGCCGCGCGCCGTGAGCACGATCGCATCGGCCGCCTCCCCGTACTTTCGCGCCGCCAAGCGAATCTTCTCTTCCGGCACGTCAGTCAGCCGGACGATCTCATCCATCTCCACTGCTTCTATGTGCTGTTTCCATTCGGCAAACCCAACCGTCCGCTCGCGCACAAACGCTTCATCGATATATCCTTCGTCAAGCAGCACTTTCCCGATGCCGACGGCCAGCGCCGCATCCGTTCCGGGCTTGAGCGGCAGGTGCAGATCCGCCAACGCCGCCGTTTTCGTTTCCCGCGGATCCACCACGATGATAAAAGCGCCGTTCTTCTTCGCTTCGTAAACATACGGCATCAACGTCGGCTGGCATTCGGCGACATTGGTCCCAGCCAAAATGATCGTCTGGGCGAGTGGAATGTCGGAGAGCGGATTCGTCAACCCGCGGTCAAGACCAAACGCGTCGTTCATCGCGGCCGCGGCCGCCGACATGCAAAAACGGCCGTTGTAGTCGATGTGCCGCGTCTTGAGCGCCACGCGGGCAAATTTCCCGAGCAAATACGCCTCCTCGTTCGTCAAGGATCCGCCGCCGTAAACAGCAAACGCATCGACTCCATCTTCCTTCTGAATGGAGATGATTCGTTCCGCGATCAGCGAAAGCGCCTCCTCCCAACGGACCCGCACAAACCGGCCGTCCACTTTCGCAAGCGGAACCAACAGCCGCTCGGGATGCAAAGCGTGCTGGTGGGCGTTCATCCCCTTTAAACAAAGGCGGCCGTTGGACGTCGGGTTGTCGGTCGGGACCGCCTTGTAGCGGCGCCGCTCTACAATCCGCTCCTCCACCAGCTGAAGCGTGCACTGGACGCTGCAAAACGGACATTGCGTCGCGGCAGCCGTTTCTGACGCCCGTTCTTTTTCCTTGGCGCGAAAGTAGCGCAGCAATTCGTTCGTCATCGCCATTCCCCCGCTTCCTACAGCTCGACATATACCAAGCCGTCTTTCACCGCCGCGCGGTACGTTTTGACACACCCTTCATCCGGCGCCTGTGCCTGACCGTCTCTTAAGCAAATTTTCCAATCATGAAGCGGACAAAACACATACTCGCCGCTGACAATGCCTTGCGACAGATCACCTCCTCTATGCGGACAGCGGTTTTCAACGGCAAATACTTGATCGTCACCCGTCCGGAACAACGCCAGCTCACGATTCCCGACCCGCACGCATTTTCCGAGCCGCTTCGGCAGCTGTTCCAATGTTCCCACTTCCACCTTCATCCTCTCTTCGTCCTCCCCCTGCATCGATGTCTGATCCTGTTTGGCCATTCCTTTACAAACTTTCATGAACAACAACGTAAAATCGTCGTTTCGCAAACGAAAACCTCGTTTCCGGCTGGACGATGGCCATCATTTCCCTCTCTTCGTTCCAGCATTGATCCTAACCCATGATCAATCCAGGCGGCGGAACATCAACTTTTTCCGCCCGCCGTCATCCCCCTTCATTCCACCGGCACCGGCTCTTTGTCGCCGATATCGCGGAACAACAGTTGCTGCAGTCTCTCGTTTTCGACGATGTCCCGCCACGGATCTGTTGTCGCGGAAAGAGCTTTGTGAAGCCGCTCAAGCAGCGCGCGGCGCGTTTCCACATCGAACAACACTTCGCCGATATGCTCGAGCCCGACGCGCTCCACCCATTTGGACGTCCGTTCCAAATAATGCGCGGACTCGCGGTAATATTGCAAAAAAGCACCAGTCATCTCGATCACCTCGTCTTCCGTCTTGACCGTGCAAAGCAAGTCAGCTGCACGCAAATGGGTGCCGCCGTTGCCGCCGACATAAATCTCCCATCCGCCCTCGACGCCGACGACGCCGACATCTTTAATGCCCGATTCCGCACAGTTGCGCGGGCAGGCGGAGACGGCCATTTTCACTTTATGCGGCGTTTTCAGCCGCTCAAATGTTTGTTCCATCCGAATGCCAAGCCCGGTCGAATCTTGCGTGCCAAAGCGGCAAAACTGCTTGCCGACGCACGTTTTCACCGTCCGAAGCGCCTTGGCGTAGGCGTAGCCTGACGGCATGCCGAGATCGGCCCAAATGCGCGGCAAATCTTCTTTTTTCACCCCAAGCAAGTCAATGCGCTGCCCGCCGGTGATCTTAATCATCGGCACGTTGTATTTTTCCGCGACATCAGCGATGTTCCGCAGCTGTTCGGCTGTCGTCACCCCGCCATATATGCGCGGCACAACGGAGTACGTGCCGTCGGCCTGGATGTTGGCGTGCAGCCGCTCATTGACAAACAAGGATTCCGCTTCTTCATCGTACTCGCCCGGATACAACATGCCCAGGTAATAATTGAGCGCCGGACGGCATTTGGAACAGCCTTCCTCGTTTTTCCATCCCAATACACTCATCACTTCTTTGACCGTCATCAGCCGTTTTTCTTTGATCGATGCAATCACTTCCTCACGGCTTAGGTCCGTGCAGCCGCAGATCGTTTCTTTCACCGCATACCGGTTCGCTTCTTCACCAAGCATATGCTCAAGCAGCTCGGCGACAAGCCCTTTGCATCCGCCGCACGAGCGAGACGCGTTCGTATAGTCGCGCACCTCGGCGACCGTCTTAAGCCCGTGTTCGGCAATCGCCTGACAAATCGCGCCTTTTGTCACCCCGTTGCAGCCGCAAACCACATCGGTGTCGGCCATCGCCGCCGCAAGGCTTCCCTTCCCGCCTAAAGCGGCTTGGGCAAACAGCGACAGCGAGAGCGCCTCAACCGAATCGCCGCGCTGGATCATATCGAACAGCTTTCGACCTTCGCTCGTATCGCCAAACAGCACCGCCCCAACGATTTTCCCTTGGCGAACGACGACTTTCTTGTACACCGAGCGTGCTTCGTCATACAGTTTGATCGACTCCGTCCCTTCGCCATCCATAAATTCACCAGCCGAGAACACGTCGACACCGGACACTTTCAGCTGAGTCGCAACGACCGATCCTTCATACGGCTTTCCTTTTCGGCCGCAAATCGCCTCTGCCAGCACTTTCCCCTGCTCATAAAGCGGAGCGACGAGCCCATACACAACACCGCGATGTTCCGCGCATTCACCGACCGCGTAAATGTGCGGCACGCTCGTTTCCAAGTAGTCATTGACAACGATTCCTCGATTCACTTCAATGCCGCTTCTCCGCGCTAAATCAACATTCGGACGAATGCCGACCGCCATCACCACCAAGTCGGCGGCAATGGACGTACCGTCCTTAAACCGCACTCCCTCCACACGGCCGTTACCGAACAATTCGGCCGTCTCCTTGCGAAGCAAAACGTTCATCCCTTGTTTCTCCAGCTCCCGCTGCAGCAGCTTGGAAGCGGTCGGATCAAGCTGGCGTTCCATCAAATAGTCGAAAATATGGATGACATCGACATCCATTCCTAAGTGAAGCAGGCCGCGCGCCGCCTCCAAGCCAAGCAAGCCGCCGCCAATGACCGCCGCTTTTTTGTACGTCTTCGCATATTCGATCATCCGCTCGCAATCTTGGATATCGCGAAACGCCGTCACCCCGGGCAAATCCGCCCCCGGCACCGGCAAGATAAACGGATTCGACCCTGTCGCGAAAATCAATTCATCGTATTCGACTACCCGCCCACGGTCGGTCCGGACAAGCCGCCGCTTGATGTCGACTTCCGTCACCGTTTCGCCGGCAAACAGCCGAATGCCGTTTCGTTCGTACCATTCCCAACTGTTCAACGTAATGTCATCAAGGCGCGTATCTCCTTGCAGCACCTTCGACAACAAAATGCGGTTATAATTCGGATGCGGTTCGCTGCCAAAAATCGTGATCTCAAACGCCTCGCGGTCAAGTTTTAAAATCTCCTCGATGCAGCGAACCCCTGCCATGCCGTTGCCGATTAACACGAGTTTTCGTCTCACGTCGCCATCCCTCCATCTTCGTTACCTTGTTTATCGTCATCGATGCAGCCAAAGCCAAATCGTCATCACCAACAGCTCCCATAATCCGACCGTTCTTGTTCGCATCACCCTCACAATTTCCCCTTTGCCTTGGCTGTGCCCATCATATCACGTCAAACATGAAGCATGCATTTTTTATGTGAGATTATATAACGCGATTTTAACAAAAAAACATATAAAAAATCAGATTAATATACGTATTTGTCGGAAATATGTAACTTTTTATAACATAAAAAAGCGACCTTCCGCTTGATGGAGCGGAGGCCGCTTCTTGTTGGAGGTTTGCTCGTTAAGGGGATCATCAGTGAATCGGACGGGATTCCAGCAGTTCATCGATGATGCGCGCGTAGTGGTCAATGCGCCGCTCCAGCTCCTCCATCTGCCGCTCAAGGCGGGTGACGTATTGACGGAAGGTCATCGGAGCGCCGAATCGCTGTTCGAGCCGCTCTTCGATTTTCTGCCGCTCGCCGTGGACAGAGACGAAGATGCGCATCTCGCGGCCGAACACTTCGCGGACGGTTTCACTGATGAGTTCGCCGTATCTTGTTTGCAGCCATTCACATTGAATGTCGTTGAGGCATTCGATGATGAGCCAATCGTCATCCACCGTCGCCGACGTCGAGGCAAACCACGTGTCAAACGACGGGCCGGGCAGCTTTTGCGCAAGCTTCGTTTTCACTTGCTCCCAAAGATGATGCTCCTTCACGCACTCACCCCCTTTCGTCTACTCGCCTGGCTGCCATACATGTTCGCGCAATTTCGCCCGAATGTCATCCGGAATCGGCTCGGGCCGCCGGGTGTCAAAATTGAAATTGACATACACCGCCCGCCCTTTGGCGCACACCACCCCGTTTTGGTGGATTTCTTCATAAATCGTGAGGCTTGTGTTGCCGATGCGTTCAATGCCGGTATACACGGTCACATCTTGCCCATAATACATTTGGTTGACATAATCGACTTCCATACGGATGATCACCATCCGCCAACGTTTGAATGACAAATCAGGCGTAAACAGCTTGAAAATTTCATGCCGCCCCGCTTCAAACCAAACGGGCACGGTCGTATTGTTAATATGGCCGACGCCGTCCGTCTCCGACACACGCGGCGTAATGACAGTCGTAAACATAAACGCTCTCCCTTCACAAGAACTGGAATCGTCTTTTGTCGAATTTAGGGGACTTATGTATATGAGTTCGCTCCACGATGTGGAAATTCCTGCTTCACCATCAAGAAAACGTGAAAAACGTCACCCCTTGAGCGGAAGGGGATCCAACCTGAGGAGCGAGACCCTATTTCCAACAGCCAAAGAAAAAACAGGAGCCTGAAGCAGCCCCTGTTTTTGTGTTCTCACTGGTTGTTCGGTTCCACGATCGCCCCGGCAAACGCCGCTTGGTAAATCGCGCGGATGTCGGCTTCCAAAAGCGGCATCGGACTGCGGGCGAGCAGCCGTTTTTGCTGGACGGCGTCCTTCGTCAGACTTTCTAATGCGCTTTCCGGAATGCCAAAACCGCCGAGCGTCTTCGGAATGCCGACATCGGCGACGAGGCGCTCGAGCTCCTCGACGCAGCGGCGCGACGCCTCCTCCTCTGATAAAAAGCTTGAGTTGCCGCCAAGGGCGTTTAACATGTCCGCCATTCGTTTCGTGCAGCTTTGGCGGATGTAGCCCATCACATACGGCAAGAGCACGGCGTTCGATTCGCCATGGGCGATATGAAACTGCCCGCCAAGCGGATACGCGAGCGCATGCACGCCCGCCACCCCGGCGTTGAAAAACGCCAAGCCAGCCAGGTAGCTGCCGTTCGCCATATCGATGCGCGCCTGTTGGTCCGCTCCATGTTCCACCGCCTTGCGCAATGAGCGGGCAATGAGGCGCATCGCCTGAAGCGCCAAGCCGTCCGACGTCAGGCTCGCGTTGACCGACACGTACGCCTCGACCGCATGGGTGAGCGCATCGATCCCAGTCGCCGCCGTCACCCGCGGCGGGACGGAAACCGTAAGCTGCGGGTCGACGATCGCCACATCGGCCAGCAAGTAGTCATGCGTCACGACATCTTTCGTCGTGTCTAGCGACAAGACGGAGATGTTCGTCACCTCCGACCCGGTGCCTGATGTCGTCGGAATCAATATTTTCGGCAATCCTTTTTTCTCAAGCGTTCTCGTCCCCGTCAAGTTTAAATACTCGGCGACCGATCCTTCGTGGACAGCCAGCACCGCCGCCAGCTTCGCCAAATCCATCGCGCTGCCGCCGCCGACCCCGATGACGAGATCAAACTCTCCGCCGCGGGCAAACGCCACCGCCTTTTCCCCCGTTTCAAGCGGCGGCTCCGGCACAACATCCGTATACACATGCACGCTGCATCCTGCTTGCCGGAGCGGGGACGTCACTTGCTCGACGAGGCCAATTTTTTCAAGCGCTGGATCGGTGATCACCAACACGTGTGTGCCCCCAAGCCTTTTCACTTCCGGAACTAACTGCGTAAGCGCCCCCCAGCCGACATAGCTGAGCGGTGGAAAGACGATGCGGGATGCGGTCATGGTTTTCTCTCCCCCTTATTCAACATTTTTTCGGAAGAATGAACGCGTTTTCTTTCCATCCGCATAACCAAACTCCTATGCTCGCCAAGCTTCCTCGAGCTCCCTCTTCAGCTCTTCGACAAGCTCCGCCGCCGGAAGCTCCCGCGCCAACCGATATCCCGTCCCGGCCCAAAGCGACATTCCTTCCGGATCGCCCGCCTTGGCGGATGCGGCGCGCAGCGGCTTCGTCATATGGTGCACATGCGGATACGCCGCCGGCGCCATGGCGCGATACTCCGCCATAAACCGGTTCACAAGCCCGCGCGCCGGCCGGCCGGTAAACGCCCTCGTCACGGCCGTCTCCACAAACCGCGGATCGACAAGCGCCTGCTTATGAAGCGGATGCGCCCCGCTTTCCGGGCAGCGCAAAAACGCCGTCCCGAGCTGCACCGCGCTCGCCCCGGCTTTAAGCGCCGCCGCGATGCCGCGCCCATCCATGATCCCGCCCGCCGCCGCGAGCGGAACCCGGACCGCCGCCCGCACTCGGGCCAGCAGCGGAAACAACTCAAGCGCCTCATCTTGTTCCGGATCGTTGCCAAACGACGCCCGATGCCCGCCCGCTTCCTCCCCTTGCACACAAAGCGCATTCGCCCCAGCTTCGGCTGCCATTTCAGCTTCCTCCACCGCCGTGACCGTCACGATCACAAACGATCCCGCCTTTTGCAAGGCAGCGATCACTTCTTTGTCCGGGCAACCAAATGTAAAGCTCACAACCGGCACTCGCTCCTGAAGAAGCACATCAAGCTTCGCCGCCCAGTCGTCGTCCTCCCATTTCGGCTCGCCGACTGACGCCCCAAACCGCTCCGCCTCCGCCGCCAGTGCTACACGGTACCGTTCGACCGCCTCCTCATCCACTGTTTTGTCCCCCGGCACAAACACATTTACCCCAAACGGCCGATCCGTCAACGTCCGCAGCTCGTGAATTTCCTTCCTCATGGCCTCCGCTGTCTTGTACCCGCCAGCCAAAAACCCAAGCCCTCCGGCGTTCGACACCGCCGCGGCCAGCGCGGGCGTCGACACTCCGCCTGCCATCGGCGCTTGAATGATCGGGATGGGAAGTGTAGAGAACATGTGTATCTCCCTTCTTTCAGCTAAAACCGTTTTGCCCCTCTCCTATTTTTTTCGCGCTTTGTGCAGGGATTTCCTGCCCCTTGGCAAACGAATCTTTGCGTCTGACGATGCCAGCAGCTACCCGGCCAGCATAGTCCGTTTCACACCTCAAATACTATTATCAAAAAACAGATGTTATCCGCTATCAAAAAACAGATGTTATCCGCGGTTCGATCAATAGACGGACACGAACCATGTCCAATCGCTGTTCCCCGGCGTCCAACAAACGGGCTGCTTGTTTGTGCATTGGTCGCTTTATTCAACATCTTTTAACAAACGGCTGGCCACTTCGATAAACATTTTGCCGTCCTCAAACGAAAAATAGCGCATGCTGTTTTCATGGACAAGTTCTTCGATTTTTGCCCATGTCTCCGTATCGCTGCGATGATGGATGCGTTCGAGTTTCTCTACTTCCAACTTCAAGGCACGAACCACCCATTTCGGCTCATCCGCTAGAAATTGCAACAGCTGTTCTTCCAATCAGCATTATAAAACGTCTGATTGTAATACGAGTCAAAGAAATATTGAAGATGTTCAAATTCTTTTCGAATGTCCATGTTTCGCTTCCCCCTTTTCAGTTCTTCTTTCAACAAGCATGGCGTGTTATCCTGCCCCGTGGCCTGATCAAACAAAAAACTCCCCAAACCATCCACTGGTTTAGGGAGTTTGTCGTCACGGCCGAAACGCTTTTAACCGTTTGGCCAGCTCTTTTGTGTGCGGATACATCTCTCGATAAATGGAAAACAGCTCTTTGTACTTGGCGACCGCATCCGGCCGCGGTTCGACGACGGATTCGACTTGTTTGAACGCATCCGCGCATTGCTTGAGCGAATCGAACCAGCCGACGCCGCAGGCCGCGATCATCGCGGCGCCGAGCCCCGGCCCCTGTTCGTTTTTCAGCTTCTCAACCGGCAGGCCGAAAATATCAGCTTGGATTTGCAGCCACTCGGCGCTTTTCGCCCCGCCGCCGATCGAGACGACCGAGTCGATCGTTTTGCCGCTCGCTTTGATGATCTCCACCGACTCGTTGAGCGAGAACGTAATCCCTTCCATGACCGCGCGGGCGAAATCCCATTTCGTCTGCCGCGAGTCGATGCCGATAAACGACCCGCGAATATCGGCGTCCGCATAAGGCGTCCGCTCGCCGACCAAATACGGCGTAAACAACAACCCGTTCGCACCGATCGGCGACTCGGCAGCGCGCTGGACGATCTCGGCAAACGGCACGTCTTCCGCAAACGTCCGCTTCCACCAGTCAAAGCTGTAGCCCGCCGCCAGCGTCACGCCCATGATATAGTAAGCATTTGGCTCGGCATGGTTGAAGTAATGCACTCGTCCAGCGAAGTCTTTTTCCCCACTTTGTTCATAGGCAAGCACAACGCCGGACGTGCCGATGCTTGACATCATGCGGCCTTCTGCCAAAATGCCCGCGCCAACCGCGCCGCAGGCGTTGTCCGCCCCGCCGGCAAACACTTTCACCGATACCGGCAGCCCCGTCTGCTCGGCCACCTCCGGGCGCAGCGTCCCGACGAACGCCGTCGCCTCGACAAGCGGCGGGCAAAGCGTGAGATCGACGCCGACCGCACGGGCGATCGCCTCGCTCCACGTTTTCGTTTTGATATCCAACAGCAGCGTCCCCGCCGCATCCGATACATCCATCGCCATGTGCCCGGTCAAGCGGAAGCGGACATAATCTTTCGGCAACAAAAACACCCGCGCCTGCTCGTAAAGGTGGGGTTCATGGTTTTTCACCCACAGCAGTTTCGGCAGCGTAAACCCTTCCAGCGCCTCATTTTTGGCAATGGAAAGCAGCTGGTCGCGGCCGACCTTTTCTTCAATTTCCCGACACTCTTCCGTCGTTCGCGTATCATTCCACAAAATCGCGTTGCGCACGACATTCCCGTCGCCGTCAAGCAACACCAGCCCATGCATCTGTCCGGAAAAACTAATCCCCGCGATCGACTCGGGGGAAACGCCCGCCGTCTCCCAGACGCGGCGCAGTGCGACGATCGTTTTTTCCACCCAATCGTCGGGGCGCTGCTCGCTATAGCCGGAATGCGGCTGGTAGAGAGGATAGGACTCGGTCCATTCCCCTCTGACTTGCCCATTGCGGTCGACAAGCAACACTTTCACCGCACTTGTTCCTAAATCGACGCCAATGACATATTCCACGCTCATCCCTCTTTCACGAACGAGATCCACTCGGCGCGCTGACTTCGAGCAAATATTGATTCAGCAACGTTTTCAAGCGCTCAAGACGTCCGGACGTATTGCGAATGTCGCCAAGCTGCAACGCGTATTGCTCCAGCTTGTGGAAGTCCGCCGTTCCTTCGACGATCTCGCGGCCAATGCCTTCCGTATAGCTTTTGTACCGCTCTTCGATGAACTGTTCAAACACGCGGTCTTCCAGCAAGCGATGAGCGACTTTCAAACCAATCGCAAAGCTGTCCATCCCGGCGATATGGGCGTAGAACAAGTCTTCCGGTTCAAACGAACCTCTCCGCACTTTCGCGTCAAAGTTCAAGCCGCCGCGCCCAAGGCCGCCGTTTTGCAAAATTTCGTACATCGCCAAGGTCGTCGCATACAAGTCGGTCGGGAATTCGTCCGTATCCCAGCCAAGCAGCGTATCACCTTGGTTCGCATCGACCGAACCGAGCATGCCGTGGATGCGGGCGACGCGCAGCTCATGTTCAAACGTATGGCCAGCCAACGTCGCATGGTTCGCTTCGATGTTGAATTTGAAGTAATCCTTGAGCCCGTACGTTTGCAAGAACGCCAACGCCGTCGCGACATCAAAATCGTATTGGTGCTTCGTCGGCTCTTTCGGCTTCGGCTCGATCAAAAACTGGCCGTCAAAGCCGATTTCTTTCGCATAGTCGACCGCCATGTGCAAGAAGCGAGCCAAATTGTCAAGCTCCAGCTTCATGTCCGTGTTCAGCAGCGTCTCATAACCTTCCCGGCCGCCCCAAAACACGTAGTTTTCCGCTCCGAGCCGTTTGGCGATCTCCAACCCTTTTTTCACTTTCGCCGCCGCATAGGCGAACACATCGGCATTGCATGACGTTGCCGCCCCGTGAACGAAGCGTGGATGGCTGAACAAGTTCGCCGTATTCCACAGCAGTTTCGTTTTGCTTGTTTTCATGTACTCTTCAATCATATCTACGATTTCATCCAAGTTTTTGTACGTCTCGCTGAGCGTTTCCCCTTCCGGCGCGATGTCGACGTCATGGAAGCAGAAAAACGGAACGTTCAGCTTTTCAAACAGTTCAAACGCCGCCTCCACGCGCGCCTTGGCCAAATCCATGCCGCTGTATTTGTCCCACGGGCGAATCATATTGCCGACGCCAAACGGATCCGATCCATCCCCCGTGAACGTATGCCAATACGCGACCGAAAAACGCAAATGCTCCTCCATTGTTTTGTCGCCGACTTTTTCTTCCGGATTATAAAACTTAAACGCCAACGGATTGCGCGACTCTGGTCCTTCATATGGAATGGTGCCGATATTCGGGAAATACGCCATGTCCAAGTCCTCCTTAAATAAGCGAGAATGATTTGTTTCAGTTTTATTATAACGCTTTCATATTTGTTTGTCTATCATATAAACAAAGTATTCTATAATTCTTTGTACAAAAAATAGTCAAAATCCGCATAGTTGTTTTGCCCCGAACCGTCCCGACAATGCATGCCCACAAACGCCCCGGTAAACGCAGCCCGGCTTTTGATATAGTCATCCGACAGTTTATATGATTCAAACGTGACAGGAAGATCAATCCAATTCATTCCATCGAAAGAATAAGAGTATTTGTACGTTGTCGCTTGCACGGTTACCCGTAAATACACATACTCAACGTCATCAGGAACGACAATCTCCCGTCCCCGCAACGGTTGATCAACCACGAGATGGTCGCATGTCATCAATTCAAGAATCCGTCCTTTTTCCTCATGCCATGTGATTTGAAGCGTCGTCCAGTTTTGCGTATTGTAATAGTTTACTAGACCAGCCGATTGCTGAAAGGTTGTGGGGCGAAAGGACACTTTCGTCTCGGCAACAAAATGAAAGTGCTGCCATCGTCTGGCGACAAACGCCTGTGTAAACCGGGAAGTAAGCGACTCTCTTCCGTACAGCCGCAAATGTCCCGGACGAGCCTTTAAGGTAGCGATGTCTTCCCCTAAAGGAATTCGTAATGTTTGAAAATGGTGATTTAATGTATCACCATCAAAATCATCTTTTTCATCGTAATCTTTTTCCCACGGAACTTCCTCAACGTTCGGCCCGTCGATTTCTAACGAAGGCCCGTTTCCTCCGACCACATAGGGCCATCCATCTTTCCATTCAAGCCGCTGAATCGCTGTTTCACGTCCGAGCGGGCAATAGCCGCGGTGTTCCAGCAGCGGCTGCCCTTCTCTTGGCAACGGCCGACCAGTTAAATGAACAAGAAACCATTCGTCCGTATGAGTATGGACAATCGACGCATGGCCGGCCTTTTGCAGCGGATTGCGCGGGTAAAGCCAAGACGTAATCAGCGGATTGTCGGGATGCACCTCATACGGACCATAGAGAGAGCGCGACCGGGCAATCGTCGCCGCATGGTTGTACCGCGTTCCCCCTTCCGCCGTCAATAAATAATAATAACCATTGATTTTATACAAATGCGGCCCTTCTGTAATTCTTAAGTCCGTTCCTTTGAAAATAATTTTCGGCTCACCAACCAATTTTTTCTGTTCCACACTGTATTCTTGAAGCACAATCCCGTAAAACGGATGATGGCCGACGCGGTGATCCCAATACATATTCACCAAGTATTTTCTTCCGTCCTCATCGTGAAAGAGAGACGGGTCAAACCCAGAGCTATTTAAATAAATCGGATCCGACCACTCGCCATCGATCGTGTCGCACGTCACAAGATAGTTGTGCCCATCCTTCCACTGGCCTTCGACAACTTTCACATCCGTATAAATGAGCCAAAACTTCCCGTCGCTGTACGACAAATGCGGCGCCCAAACGCCCCCGGAATCCGGGTTTCCGATCATATTCAATTGGCTTAACCGATTCAATGGCCGCGCCACCAAACGCCAATTCTTTAAATCTTTCGAATGGTAAATTCTCACCCCCGGAAACCACTCAAACGTCGAAACCGCAATGTAATAGTCGTCTCCCGCCCGGCAAATGGATGGATCGGGATGGAAGCCGGTTAAGATGGGGTTTTTGATTTTCAACACTTTCTCTCCCCTCTCTTTTCCTGCCATTTCTGCTTTCAATGAGAGAACCTGGTACCGCTTTCCGCTTGTGAAAATCACTTGGCTGGGAGCAATCATTTTCAGCCTAAACGAAGAATCGACGTTTTGGCGAATCCCGCTGTTCAGCGAACTAGCGCTGTGTTCCGCAGCCTTCTAGGAGACCGATGATTTAAAGGAAAACACGTCTGTCCAGCATGGTTTCCGAAATGGAAAAACCTTGTCACACCATCCGTTTATTCCTTTTGATTTCCAACAAGTTGAGTAAATCTGTTGTTTTTCATCGCCCTTCTGGCCGAAACATTGACTAATTAGATTTATTCCCCCTTCACTCCTCCCAGTGTCAATCCTTTAATAAAGTATTTTTGTAAAAATGGATAGACAAGGATGATCGGAACACTGGCGATGATGGTCATTGTGGCCCGAATGGATGATGGAGTGACAGTGTTGGCATCTGCATGAGCATTCGCAAATGCATCAGCCGCTGTTTTTCCAGACATCGTTGCATTCGTGTTTTGCAAAATCTTCATTAATTCATATTGCAAGGTGCTTAAATTGGGGTTGGAAGAATTATAGAGAAAAACATCGAACCAAGAGTTCCATTGATACACGGCCACAAACAAGGAAACTGTGGCCAGCACAGGCAAGGAAAGGGGCAATACAATCTGAAGAAATATCCGAAATTCCCCTGCTCCGTCAATCCGTGCCGATTCGATCAGGCTGTTCGGCAAGCCTTCAATAAATGAACGGATCACAATCAAATTAAAGACCCCAATAATGCCTGGAATAATATATACCCAAAACGTCCCGATCAGATGGAGATCCCTCATCAGCAAATAGGTAGGAATTAACCCCCCATTAAAATACATGGTCAAGATAAAAGCAATCGTGACAAACTTACGAAAAACAAATTCCGGCCGGCTGATGACATAAGCCACCATCGCTGTACAGAAAACAGAGATGGCGGTGCCTAAAACGGTCCTTAAAACCGAAATGAGCAACGCATTAAGTAGCGTATTTTCCTTTAATACATATTTGTAGTTATAAAGTGTAAAATCCCGAGGCCAAAGATAAATCCCCCCACGAATCGCGTCATTGGCATCGTTTAGAGAAATGGCCAATGTATTCAACATCGGATAAAGCATAACGACACAAAGAACGAGCATTAAACTATAGTTGCAAACATCAAAAACCATATCTCCCCATGACGCATAACGCATCCTCCATCTTTTCACTATCTACCTCAATCCCCTTTCCCCTAATAAAATCGTTTTCTCAAAATAATCTAGCCTGTCCCAAACGTTTAGCAATATAATTTGCGCTAAACAGGAAGATAAAACTGACAACGGTTTTAAAAATCCCAGCAGCGGTAGCTAAAGCAAAATTCCCCATAGCGATACCATACTTCAGCACAAAAATATCAAGATTTTCTGAATAATCGAGGTTCATCGGATTTCCTAGCAAATATTGAGGCTCAAACCCAGTCTCCAAAATATTCCCTAAATTCATAATCAACAAAATGACAATCGTAGGCTTTAAAGAAGGAAGTGTAATATAAAAAATGCGTTGCAAGCGGGAAGCTCCGTCAATTTCCGCCGCCTCATACTGTTCCGGATCAATCATGGCGATGGCTGCTAAATAAATAATGGTGTTCCACCCTAGGTTTTTCCACACTTCTGAGGCGCCAATGATTCCCCAGAAATACTCTCCAACCCCCAGCCATAAAATCGGTTCATCAATAATATGCAGTTTTTGCAAAACAATGTTGACAATGCCATTCTCCAATGACAAAGCGTAGGAAATGATGCTCGCCGCAACGACCCACGATAAAAAGTGCGGCATATAGCTAATCGTTTGAACAATTCGTTTAAATTTTCCATTGCGCAACTCATTTAGCAAAATCGCTAACGTAATAGCCGTCACAAATCCGAGAACGAGATTAATGACGCTCATCGCTAACGTATTCCGCAACACTCGAAAAAAGCCCTCATCCTGAAAAAGAAAACGAAAGTGCTTCCATCCAACCCATTCTTGTTCACTAAACGGCAAGCCGGGGCGATAATCTTGGAATGCGATGGTCCACCCCCACAGCGGCAAATATTTAAAAATAAATAACCAAATCAAAAACGGAAAGCTCATCAAAATCAATGTTTTTTGCTGCACTATTTTTTTCCAAATGTTTTTCCGTTTAGATAAGTGGGATTCCACTGCAGCGGGGGCCGGTGTGATAGTTTTTATATGCTTTTCAATCTCCACTTTTCCTTCCTCCTTTTCGGAAAAGAAGGGCACGGCCAACTATCTATTCACAGCCGACCGGCCCAGACTGATCCGCTTTTCTCTCATTTCTGGCTCTGTTCAACTTTCATTTTTACATATTTTGTGATTTCATCTTCAAATGCTTTAATATCCAATTTATTGTATTCCTTCACATATTCCTTCCAGTTTTTCTCGAACTTGCTTGGCGGATCAAGCACCAATTTCGGGAAATACTTTCTCTGTAAATCTTGTTTCTTTTGCTGATAAATTTGAGCCGGAGAACCTTGTTTGATGGGCGCACTCCACGCCGGATACCAAGGCCGCTCATCCGGTTTGGCAAACAAATCAGAAAATACTTTTGCCCCATAGGCCGCTAAGATTTTCTTATCCCCTTCTGTATAGCTAGCTTGGGCAACTTCCGGCTGCCGGCGCGGCTCCCACGCATTTCCATCCGAGAACAACCCGTTGCCGCGCGGCCAATACCACTCAAAATACGAGAAACCAAACTGTTCACGGAACTGTTCATCGGACGTCTTCTTGATTTGTTCTGGTGTTCGATAGAAACGCCCTTTCTCATCCACTTCATACGTTTCCCCTTTGATTCCCCATGTCATCAGCTTCTGATTTTCTTCTTTCGCCATATTATCGAAATATTTGATGATGCGAACAGGATCTTTGGCGCTGACTGTAATCCCGATACCGCGATTCGATGCGAAAGACGGCGGATCAATATATTGATCCTTGATATTTTTGTCAAAAACGATTGGCAACGGCATGTAACGCAAGTCATCATTTCCTGCCTGCAGCAATGAGTTCAGTGCCTGGTTGACTTGCCATCCGTAATCAAAAAATCCTAACACACGGCCAGAGGCGATTTTTGCCAAATATTCATCATAATTTGAAACAAACGCTTCCTTATCGAACAACCCAGCCGCATTGATCTCATTGAGCTTTTTCAGCCACCGTTTCGTATATTCCCCATTTCCATATACCTTAGCCTCATGCGTTTTCATGTCGACAATAACTTCGCCGTCATTCGGATATCCAGCCAAATGAGCAGGAGGGTTAGAAATGACGAAAAACCGCCAGTCATAAGTTAAAGCAGTAAAGCCAATCGTTGGTTTCCCATCTGTTTCCGGATGCTTCTCCTTATACTTGGCAATCAAGTCAAAGTATTCGTCCAATGTTTTAATCTTCGGATAGCCAAATTCTTTAAGCACCCGGCGTTGAATCCAAAACGCCCCTTGATCAATGTCAGGATTCGGAATATATCCGTGATTAACTCCAAACGGTAGGAAATAAATCTTGCCGTCTTCGGCCTTTAATTGTTCCAAATAAGGACCATATAATTTCTTTAAGTTAGGAGCGTACTTATCAATCAGATCGTTCAAAGGAATAAATGCCTTAGCATCGAGAACCTTGTCGATTGCAATATCGGGAACCAATACGTCAGGATATTGCCCGCTGGCAATCATAGTACCAATTTTCGTGTTAATATCCCCCACCAAAAATTCCATTTTGACGTTAACCCCAGTTTGCTCTTCAAATATTTTCCCGATTGTAGTTTGGTTGGCTTCAATGTTCTTCTTTGATGTTCCAGCGTTAAAATACGTGAAAGTAAATGGCTTCTTATCATCAGCTGCTGATGGATTTCCCTTATTGTCCACACCTGCGCTTTCTTTACAGCCCACTAATGCTACGATCATCATCAGGCAAAGAAAGACGATTCCCCACGTTTTCTTTCGCGCTGTTTTCACTCCTCTCCCCCCTTTAATCATCAGTTGCCCATTGCCCATTATCTCGCCCCCCTTTCTTGTAATCGCTTCCATTGTAACATCGCTTTTCTTTTTTCTTAACCTAACAAACTTAAGGCGATATTTAAAAAAGTTAAGATATGGAACGATGGCGGCAGCAATCAACAAGTTCCGATGAACAAAAAGGTGTCTCGTTTTGTTTTCGAGACACCTACTTCACATCATGGATCGGGAGAGAGAGAAACACAACGAATCCACGGTTATTGTACATTTGGAACGTAAAATGCTCACCGTAATACATTTTAAGGCGATAGTAGACGTTTCGAACACCTACGTGCTCAGTAATCCCCTCCTCTTCATTGAGAGAACGCCAGAGTTGCAGCAATTGCTGCTCATTCATGCCCGGCCCGTTATCGCGAATCGTAAACGTCAACCGCGGTCCTTCTGCACGCACTTGTATATCAATGTTTCCTTTTCCTGCTTTGGACTCCACCCCATGTTTACATGCATTTTCAACAAACGGGAGGATGATCATATTCGGAATCGTATGTTCTAGGACAGACTCATCGATGTCGATCCTATACTGAAGCTTATCCCCAAATCGATAGCGCTGGATGGAAAGCAGACGGGAAACAATATCCATTTCCTCCCGCACTTTGACCCAGTCACTCCCCCATGAAATGGATTTCCGCAAAATTCTTGCCATATGTTCGATCATTTCAGCAGTTTCATCTTCATGTTTCATGAGGCTTCTCATTCGAATCGTTTCGAGCACATTGAAAAGGAAGTGAGGATTCATTTGACTTTGCAAAGCATTTAATTGAGCCTGCTTTTTTTGCAGTTCCATTTCTTTCTTTTGGATGTTAGCCATATAAACATCTTGAATGAGCCGCTTGATCGTTAATGACATACGGTTAAACGCCTTAGCCAATTGCCCGATTTCATCATCATAAAGTTCCGAATGGATCGTTTCAAATTTCCCCCTCTCCACCTTTTTCATGTAACCCAAAATATTGACGATTCTTGCGTGCAATGGTTTAGAGACAAGAAAAAGAATGATGGTAGGAACAACGAAATTCACAAAAGCGATCGAAAAGATAAAAACCATGAAATAACGAGTGTTGTTCACCAGTTTTTCCTCGGAAACGACGCCAACAATGCTCCAGCCATGGAGATAATGAGCTGTTTTATAACGGTGGGATATAACTATGCGTCCCTTCTCGGTCCGGGCAGGCGGCTTTCCCTTATTATGAACGTTGTTTTGCACACGAGTCGAATATTGAATGTTTCCTTGACGATCAACAACATAAATCTCTCCAGGAAACGCCCTAGTGCGAAGCAGATGATCGATAGCCATCGGTTCTAATTCAATTCGAACCATCCTGTTTGTCTTATTATAAAAGGAGAAATAATCCAACTTTCGGACAATACTAAGCGAACGTCCCGTGCGGACTAGGACAGGAAATGAACGTATGTCCCTGTACCAATCAGCTTGTTGGAGCTGAGGAGTAATGGGCTGAACGGAACCGGAAAAGATAACAGTCGAATTGTCGGTAAAAAAAACGATGGAATGAATAAAAGGATGCATATAACGATACTTGTTAAATTCGGGAAATACATCATGATAATGTTGGACGTATTCCGCATCCGAAGTATACTGGCGATCGAGCATTTCGTTAATTCGGCTGTCCGTATATAACAGAGAGGAAATGCCAACAACTTGATCGATTCCTTGCTCAAAATCTTTTGCCAATTGTTCTATTACTAATGAGGCATCGTGCAGTTTCTGTGTTCTTACTTGATTCGTCACCACATAATAAAACAATCCATTCGTGACGGTAGTGGGAATCAATACAGCAAACAAATAAAGAAAAGTCAGTTTATTTTTTAGCCTCATATGATGGAATGACTCAAGCCATTTTCTATAATATGGAACGTGTTGACTTCTTTCGGTATTCCGAAGGTGTAAGCCCTTCCATTTTTTCGAATTGTGTAACAAAGTAATCCACGCTCCCAAATCCTACTTTCTCCGCCACTTCATAGATGCGCAAATTCGTCGTCCGCAGAAGCTTCTTTGCCTGCCCAATGCGCAGCTGCAACAAAAACTCTTTAAAATAGAAACCATATGTTTTTTTGAACAGTTGGCCTAAATAAACGGGGTTCATATAAAATTGTTTAGCAATGCTTTTTAGGCTGATATTTTCCGTATAATGCTCCTCAATATATCTCTTTATTTTATGAATTTCACATAGTGAAAGCGGCTTCCTTTGTTCTTCCACTACCCAGCAACATTCCACCGCAAAATCCATCACCCTTTTCCTCAATTCTTCCAAACGGAAAGGATAGTCTTGACATTCTAGCACTCGGGGCAAAGTCGTCAGTTGTTCCTCACACGCTCCTGCTCGTTTGACGAGCTGAAGCGCTTTCTGTACGAAATAAAGAATAAACGTCTGCACAGCCTCAGCGGACAAGCGGCGAACACGAAACTGGACGAACAGATCTTTTATGGCGGTCATCAGTTGCTCCAACCGCGCTTCTTCTATATACTCCACCAATGTTTGGATTTGTCCATCATCAACGCTAGGATAAGAAAGCGTGATTTCTTTTACCTGTTCATAAAAAATGATTCTCTCGTCGTTAGCGTATTTATAACGCAACGCTTCACCTGCTTCCCGAATCTGTTCTTGAAGGCGATCAGCAGGCGACGCCAAAGCGCTAACAAAAATCGTCACATCAAGTGAAACGTTCACGAGTTGCTCAGCGAATCGGTATAGATTATGACATATCTCCTCCTTGTCATCCCCAATAAACAACAGCCCATATCGCTGCCTTCCGTGCTCATAGATCGGGAAATGGATCGGCTGTTTGACAACGCGATGATAAATCTCCTTAATTTTAGTTTTGTAGGCGGCAGCGGCAGCTAGATGAACCATATCGGCCTTGCCGTTGATCTCGATGATCGCATAACCCGAAAGTATAGATGAAGAGACTCCCCAATCTCCCATTTCCCTGAGACTTGTCCCCTTCTTTCCTGTCACCCATTCATAAAACAAAAACTCAGCTTGCTGCTTCTTTCTCGTTTCCTTCTCCTGATTCAATACTTCCGCTATTCTTGATAACGACTGTTCAAACTCTCTTTTATCAATCGGTTTTAATAAAAAGTCGCAAACCCCATATTTAATCGATTGCTGCGCGTAGAAAAAGTCATTGTATCCGCTCACCACAATAAACTTCGTTCCTGTTTGTCCACTTTGGGATACCCTCTGAATCAATTCAAGCCCGTCAATTCCTGGCATCCGAATATCCGTCACGATAAGGTCGGGACACAACTTCGCTGCCTCACGGAGCGCCTGCTCCCCATTATGCGCCTCCCCACAAATTCGATATCCGCATCCTTCCCAATCAATCAACGTTTTCATGCCTTCCCGCACAAACATTTCATCATCGACCAACATGACTTTATGCATCCCGATCCCCCCTTTTTCCTTCCAAACGATAGTCCTTGCTTTTTTAGAAACATGTCTGTTCCTTCAAGCAGCTGGGTGTTATTTCATTTCCCCCAATCAAAGCCAATCGCCTTCAAAAACGCTCTCGCTAGAATCATATGTCCGGCCACAGACGGATGAACGCGATCCCAAGCCAATGCCGCCGGATAAAGAGTCTTCAATACCTCATGAAACGCAGCCTGGGTATCAACGAATATACTGTTTGTTTCTTCGGCAATTTGTTTGACAACGAGACCGTACTCGTCCATAGTCCGACGCATCGGATCGTGCTCATTCCCTTCGATATAAAACGGGGTCATAAGGATGATTCCTGTAACGTGCGGCTTTGTCTCCATCACAAGGCTGCGGAGCGTTTCTTCGTACTCATCCACGTACACATGCTTTTCTTTAATGAATGGCAAATCGTACTGCCGCCAAACATCGTTAATCCCTATCATGATTGATACCCAGTCTGGCTTTTGGTCGATGACATCTTCTTTCCATCTTGCTTTCAAATCCCGCACCGTATTGCCGCTGATTCCTTTATTGACAACCCGAATCCCAAGTTCCGGATAAACAGCTTGCAAAAGACCGTCAATATAAGATACATATCCTGTACCTAACGCGCCGAATAATCCTTCTCCCTCTGGCTTGGCGCGATCGCAGTCCGTTATCGAGTCGCCAATAAACAACAGCTTTTGCCCTTTGCAAAGTATCATTTTTCTTTCCCCTTCCAATGATTACAAGAAATGAAAAAGTGGTTTTTCTGAGATAAAATACACAGGAATGGCCGGAAACATAACTCTTAGCTTCTCAGCCAAGTATCTCATACCGGGCTCCTCACTTTCTGCATGCCCTAACACTACCAATACGTTTTGCCTCCCTTGCTGTACGGCGTCTCGAACGTATTCCGGCGTTTCCCATTCAGGTCCTTCCCCATAAATGATGGCATCAAGCTTCTCTTTTTCAAACAACGGAATCGCCAAAGATCCGTGGCCACGATATCCGGCCAGCAGCGCCACACGCGTACAAAAGGCCGAGACATCCCCCGCAACCCTTATAATTGAAATGCCTAGTCTTTCCTTTATTTTGCTGACCATCTCCGTAGCCGCCATCCTAGGGATTGTCAAAATCGCAGCAGTCGGTTCGTATTTAGAAACATACGACTCCCACCCCAAAGCACGGACTAAACCATCCACAATCCCGTCAGGCTGGTAGCGATGCCAATAGTCATGAAAACGATAAATTGCAATGCCTGATTCACGGATTAGGCGAACTTTTTCTTGATACACCGGGTCGTTTTTTACCGTTTCATCATGGTCAACGTGACTATAAAACAACCCTTCATGAGTAATGAGAAGATTGGCCCCCATTCGGACAGCTTGCTCAATGACGCGATACGTAGGCATGAAACTGACGGCGATCCCCCTCACCTCCGTGCCCGGATCCCCATATTTAAGCGTATCTACTGTAGAGGAAAGGCGCTCTGCACCGGCTGTCAATCGTTCCATCACCGTTTGAACCGTAACAGTCATCGCTTTATTCCTTTCTGAAATTTGAATTCCTTCAATCGCTTCAGTCCACTAAGTATGTTTATCCTTTAAACTAATTTTATAAAGAATCTTTTAAATTTTCAAGAGTCCTCCCGCTCTAGGCAGGACATCAATCCTTATCTTGCCAGAATTCATCCTTCCACACCCATCGACGTCATGGTTCATGTTCCTCTTCCTTCAAAGGTTGGTAGCTGAATAAGCCCTCCTCCGTCTTGACTCCTTTCTGAAAAACCGTCCTAGTAGATCCCGCTCCTTCTCCTTGGCATGAAGCGGCGGATCAACAGAGCGGATTTACCCGGACATGAAAATGGCCGCTTCTGTTTTGCCAATAATAAAAAAACTTAGTATATTTAATTGATAAACCAAGTTGGTGTTGTTAAAATAAAATCAGGTCAACCTCTCAACAACCATCGGTCTTCTCGCGCAATCCGGCATCTGTCTCGCAAAGTTGACCACTACAAAGAAAGGAAGTGGTAAGCGCTTTCTATTGTTCATGTCGTTTTGCGATGAATAATCACTATAGTAATAGTAAGGCTCTTCACCAAAAGTTGTACTTGATTTTTTGTGAACATACCCTATTTACGCTTGTGTGGGGAAATCAGCAAATCAGTGATTTTTGCATATCCTTGTGCAGGAAACCGTATTGCTTGTCAAGTACATGTTGTGGTGAAGAGCCAATAGTAAGGAGGAGACCCAATCGTGTGGAAACAATCACGGAAAGCGATGATCGTTGGATTCTCGTTTATGCTGCTGCTTCCTTTAGGGATGACGAATGCATTGGCAAAAACGGAGCCATCGTACGCTAAAAAGCCGCGAATCAGCGCATTGCACGCCCCGCAATTGGATCAGCGCTACAAAGATTCATTCACTATTGGGGCGGCTGTTGAACCTTATCAGCTGCAAAATGAAAAAGACGTACAAATGCTAAAGCGCCACTTCAACAGCATTGTCGCTGAGAATGTCATGAAACCGATCAACATCCAACCCGAAGAAGGAAAGTTCAATTTTGCTGAGGCGGATCAAATCGTCCGATTTGCTAAAAAACATCATATGGATATTCGTTTCCATACACTCGTTTGGCACAGCCAAGTACCTCAATGGTTCTTTCTTGACAAGGAAGGTAAGCCAATGGTTAATGAAACAGATCCAGTGAAACGTGAACAAAATAAACAACTGCTGTTAAAACGACTTGAAACTCATATTAAAACGATCGTCGAGCGGTACAAAGATGACATTAAGTACTGGGACGTTGTAAATGAGGTTGTGGGGGACGACGGAAAACTGCGCAACTCTCCATGGTATCAAATCGCCGGCATCGATTATATTAAAGTGGCATTCCAAGCAGCTAGAAAATATGGCGGAGACAACATTAAGCTTTACATGAATGATTACAATACAGAAGTCGAACCGAAGCGAACCGCTCTTTACAATTTAGTCAAACAACTGAAAGAAGAGGGTGTTCCGATCGACGGCATCGGCCATCAATCCCACATCCAAATCGGCTGGCCTTCTGAAGCAGAAATCGAGAAAACGATTAACATGTTCGCCGCTCTCGGTTTAGACAACCAAATCACTGAGCTTGATGTGAGCATGTACGGTTGGCCGCCGCGCGCTTACCCGACGTATGACGCCATTCCAAAACAAAAGTTTTTGGATCAGGCAGCGCGCTATGATCGTTTGTTCAAACTGTATGAAAAGTTGAGCGATAAAATTAGCAACGTCACCTTCTGGGGCATCGCCGACAATCATACGTGGCTCGACAGCCGTGCGGATGTGTACTATGACGCCAACGGGAATGTTGTGGTTGACCCGAACGCTCCGTACGCAAAAGTGGAAAAAGGGAAAGGAAAAGATGCGCCGTTCGTTTTTGGACCGGATTACAAAGTCAAACCCGCATATTGGGCTATTATCGACCACAAATAGACAGCCAAAAGCACATAGGTGTCTCCAGCAAAGAAGAGGATGTCTCAACAACAACGAGGCATCCTCTTTCTAATATATGCCGTATTGAACGAATTCACTTCTATATAGATGCAATTTGAAGCTTTAACATTTGTAGCTTTTACCGAGCATTTGATCGACTGTCGGGCGACCGAACAACGCCGCTTTCAGACCCATGTATGGGTTATGGGTCTGTGAAGCGGGTGGTTGTTCGGTCTTCCGTCACGCCTTGGCGTGACGGAGGCAAGCCTGTGGCTTGCCTTCGACAGTCGAAAAATGGACAAGCGACTTTTCCATCAAGGATATGTTAAACTTTTTCGTTGCATCTATATATATCCGGTGTTTCATCGAGAAGACAAGCATCCTTTTAAACCAGCCTTTTTAATCGCTTGTGCTGACAACGCCTTAGTCCGCTTCAGCTTCTTTTAAGCCTTGATGAATCTTTTCCTACATCCCCTTAAGGGCAGGCGTTCCTACCATCCCCCTTGTTTCCTGACCTGCAGCCTTTCTTCTGTTTTGCGAAATACACGCAATGCGCCGCTCATCACCACCAAGGCGAGCAAACTGATGCTGAAAAACGGGATCAGCCCCGGAATATACATCAATAAGACGAACAAGACCCCAACACTCATCAGCATCACGAGCGTCATGAATGGATTGGCCATTCCAATGAGAAAGGCATATTTGATATATTGCCAAAAGCGCAATTCGTAATGCACATAGATCGGAAATACATATAAAAGCGTCACTGTATAAAAAATGAAAATGATCAGCAAAGCAACAGAAAACGGAAATCTCCATTCTATTGGCACGTGGGCGAGGTATAAAAGATCGATATAGAAAATATACGCTGCCGCCATCAACAAAAGCCCAATCCGGTTCGCCCGCCAAAATTCACCTTTATACGTACGAACGAATGTTTTCAGCACTGGAACATCGTGATCGTGAAAGAGAAGCCACTTCCTTACGATCGTAAACAGCGCCACCGTCGCCGGCGCAATGCCGAGAATGACAAGTCCAAGGACGGTAAAGACAAACCATAATAGATTGATATATGCAAGTCTTGTAATCCATTCACAAGCCCGATACAACTTTCCATCCAGCAAGCCGGTGCGCATAATTCATCCACCTTTTCTTGTTTTTTACCAGTATATCATAAGTTAAAAAAAGAGGGGAGGCTTTGTTTACCCTCCCTTCAAACTCCGGCATAAGCCAAAAAGCCGCCGTCAACAGGAACAGTCGTTCCAGTGACAAATCCGCTCATTTGATCATCCACAAGCCAAAGCAGCGTCCCCAGCAAGTCTTCCGGCTTGCCGAGCCGCCGCATCGGTGTATGCATCAAAATTTTTTTCGTCCGCTCTGTATACGATCCGTCAGGATGTTTCAAAAGATGTTCATTTTGTTTCGTCAAAAAGAATCCCGGGGCAATCGCATTGACGCGAACCCCGATCTCAGCGACATGCACAGCCAGCCATTTCGTGAAGTTTTCAATTCCCGCTTTAGCCGCACTGTACGCCGGCACTTTCGTCATCGGCCGCGGAGCGCTCATCGAGGAAATATTGATGATGGTTCCCCCTCTTCCTATCATCTGTTTAAGAAAATGCTGCGTCGGGATGATCGTCCCAAGAATATTTAAATCAAAAACATAGGAAAACCCTTCTGTCGTCAAGTCGAAAAACGTTGTAATGTCTTGATTCTCTAGATCCTGCAACTCGAGTATTTCCTTTGTCGTAATGCCTTGCGGATGGTTTCCGCCTGCCCCATTAATCAGGACATCGCACGGCCCGTAAACGTCCGCTACCATTTCTGCCGCCTGTTTGACGCGTTCGACATCCAGAACATCGCACGAAATGGCCAGCGCCTCACCTCCTCGCTCTTCAATTTCATTCTTGATTCTTTCAGCTTTCTCGAGCGTTCGGTTTAAAATCGCCACTTTCATTCCTTGGCGGGCCAGTTCTTTCGCCATGCAGCTGCATAATACCCCACCCCCGCCCGTTACAACCGCTACCTTGCCTTTTAAACTTGGATGGATCGGGAGCATGTCTTCTCACCTTCCTGCTTCTTTTTTTTATTCTCCAAACTATCCCAAATGCCAAGCAAGTACATAATGCCAAGCGCCCGATCGTACAACCCGTAACCAGGACGAGCTTGTTCCCCCCAAATCATTCGGCCGTGATCTGGTCGAATGTACCCTTGAAAATTAGCTTCATGCAACGCTTTCATGATCTCGCATATATTCAACGAACCGTCGCAACTGCGATGAGACGTTTCCTCAAAATCGCCGTTCGCGTGAATTTCGACATTCCGTACATGAGCAAATGGCACTCGTCCCATTCGCAAAAAATGGCGGAAAATGTCCGGAACATCGTTGGCCGGATTGGCTCCAAGCGACCCGGAGCATAATGTCAACCCGTTCGCAGGGCTGTTGACCATATGAACGATTCGATCCAAATTCTCCTTATTGGTCGCAATCCGCGGCAATCCGAACACCGACCAGGGCGGATCATCAGGATGGAGAGCCATCCGAACGCCACACTCTTCCGCTACTGGAACGATTTGTTCCAAAAAGTAACGCAAATGATCAAATAGATCCTCTTCGGTTACCCCTTTATATAGCGAAAAAAGAGGCTTGATTGTTTTCAAACGTTCCGGTTCCCATCCCGGAAGCAAAAACCCGTTCGCTCCGCTTTCAATGCGGCGGATCATTTCCTCCGGATCGATTTGTTCAATCTTTTGTTTCTCATAGGCGAGCACCGTCGATCCGTCAGGCCGCCTTTTGGCTAAATCAGAACGGGTCCAGTCAAAAATCGGCATAAAGTTGTAACAAATCACTTTCACTCCTGCTTTCGCCAAGTTGCGAATCGTCTGTTTATAGTTTTCAATATATCGATCTCGGGAGGGCAAACCGAGTTTAATATCTTCGTGGACGTTGACGCTCTCAATGACTTCAAGATGAAATCCTTTTTCATTTACCTGCCGTTTGAGTTCCAATATATCATCAAGCGGCCATACTTCACCGACTGGAATATGATATAGAGCTCCAACGATTCCTTCAACTCCTGGAATTTGCCGAATATGATCTAATGAAACAGTATCATGTTCCTTTCCGAACCAGCGAAACGTCATTTTCATTCTGATCTCATCCCCCACTCACGCCGACTTGAAAGTATTGTTTCGCGTTGAAGTAACATACATCTTGAACGATTTTCCCTAAAAAATCATAGTCTTGCGGCACCTCTCCTTTTTCAATCCATGAACCGATCAAATTGCATACAATTCTGCGAAAATACTCGTGGCGTACATAAGACACAAAACTCCTTGAATCGGTCAACATTCCGACAAACGTGCTGAACACACCGACATTGGCAAGATCCGTCAAGTGTCTGATGATGCCATCTTGATGATCATTGAACCACCAAGCTGCGCCAAATTGAACTTTCCCTTTTACCCCTTCTGATTGAAAATTGCCGACCGTTGAGGCGACAATATAGTTATAAGCGGGGTTTAATGTGTACACAATCGTTTTTGGCAGTTGATCGCGACGCTCTAGCTCATTAAGAAAGGCATTTAACGGCTGGGCAAGGAAAAAGTCATGAATCGAATCATATCCTGTATTCGGACCAAGACGCCGGAACATCTTTTCATTTGTATTTCGAATCGAACCGATGTGCAGCTGCATCACCCAACCAAGTGAGTGGTACAATCGGGCTAAGAAGCATAAAGTGAAAGTTTTATATTTTTCCTCCTCCTCACGGCTGAGGACAAATCCATTTTTTCGTTTTTGAAAAATATCGTTTGCTTCCTTCCAACCGCATTCTGAATACGGCATCGATTCTAAGCCGTGATCAGCCATCCGGCATCCTTTCTCGTGAAAATAACGCACTCGGCTTTCAATGGCTTGCAGCAGCTGATCGTAATCATGAATCGGCAGGCCAGCTGCTTCCCCTAGCTTTCCCACATAGTCTAAAAACGAAGGGCGGTTGATTTCAATGACTGCATCAGGACGAAAAGACGGAACAATCTTTACTAGAAATGATGGATCTTGGGCAATTGCTTGATGATCAGCTAAATCATCGAGCGGATCGTCCGTTGTCCCAATCCACTCCACATTAGATTTGACCATGAAAGAGCGGGCTGAGAATCCTTCCTGTCTCAATAAATCATTGCAATGATTCCAAATTTCACGCCACGTCCGCTCATTCAGAAGGGCATCCACTTGAAAATAGCGTTTTAACTCTAAATGCGTCCAATGATAGAGTGGATTCCCGATGCAATACGGCACCGTTTTCGCCCATGCTTGAAACTTTTCCTCAGGGGAAGCGTTTCCTGTAATATATTTTTCTTCGACTCCCAGCGCCCGCATCGCCCGCCATTTGTAATGATCCCCCTCGAGCCAAAGCTCCGTCATATCATGAAACCGCCTGTCTTCCGCAATCTCTTTTGCGCTCAAATGGCAGTGATAATCAATAATCGGCAACGATTTCGCATAGTCATGGTATAACACTTCGGCATGCTTGTTTTGCAACAAAAAATTTTCATGAATGAACGGCTGCACACTGTCTCCCTCCCGCAAAGCGAAACTTCCAACAACTTATACAAAATAATGAGGATACTGCCTTTTTAGTACGTCTTTTTCAATTTCGACAAGCCGCAAATGCTCTTCCATCACCTGACGCACTTTCTCTGCTTCTTTATTCGCAATTAACCGATAAATTTGCTTGTGATGGGAAATAATAATGTCCCAATCAAGATCGGATGATAGTCTCAGTACACGCAAACGATTGAAATGACTGTTTAAACTTTGCACCATTTTCCACGAGCGCGACATTCGGCAGCCATCGTAAATGAGCTGATGGAACTTTTCATCAAGCTCAAACAACTCAAGAAAATTTCCTTTTTCGGCACACAACTCTTGCATCGCAATATTCTTCTCCATTTCAAATAGATGATCTTGACGCAATTTCGTACAAGCTAAAACGGCCACTTCTTTCTCGACAACCTCGCGGATAAAGCGCCCTTCCTCCACATGTTCCAAGTTGATGCGCGAAACAATGGTTCCGCTTTGCGGAATAATATCAAGCAATTCTTCTTGCGCCAGTTTGAGAAATGCTTCCCGCACCGGGGTGCGGCTAATATGCAATTGCTCCGCGATTTCCTTTTCGGAAATTTTTGTTCCTGGTTCCAACTCAAGGCGCAAAATCTTTTCCTTTAGCATCTCGTACAACTGGTCGCGCGCCGAACCTCTGACAGAACTTTTAATTTGTTGACTTTGTTGGGCAGTAAAGATCACCTTGCGATTCCCCTTTTTCTTATATACTAGTATGGCAGTGATAAAGTACATCCATGATCATGTGTTTTCTTCCAATGTAGGAAAGAACATATTTCCTGTCAAATTTCTCAGCGATTCATTCACCCGCATTCTCTCCCCTCACCTTGTGCACAATCGAGACCCATTGAGCTGCCCGTTCGGCAATAATCTTCCACTGATCGTTTTCCAATGCCCCTTCAACCTTCACTAACGAGTTCCCGACACCGATGGCATCCACTCCCGCTTTTATATACTCTCCAGCCGTTTTCAGATTGATTCCTCCAGTTGCGATGAGGGGGATGTGGGGGAGCGGCTCCTTTATGCTTCGAATATAGTTTGGCCCAAACACATGAGCAGGAAATACTTTCACCATATCAGCCCCGTGCTGAAAAGCATTCACAATTTCGGTCGGCGTCAATCCTCCTGCGATACTGACAACGCGATTTTGTTTTGCCGCCTGAATCACATCAATAGAAAGGAAGGGAGAAACGATAAACCGCGCCCCAGCTGAAATCGCCCTCTGTGCTGTTTCAGCGTCCAGCACCGTTCCCGCACCGATCAACATATCTTTCAGTTCCCTTGCAGCCTTTTCCAACGCGGCCAAAGCCCCAGCTGTTTCCATCGTAATTTCCATGATTGGAATGCCTCCCTGCCGCAAAGCCAATGACAGCGGAAGAACAGTATCAACCGTCGCACCGCGGACGACTGGAATGATGCCAATCTCTCGAATCATTTGGACTACCTTCATGTAGGTTCATCTCCTTTATCGCGTAACATCTTCCCGTCGCTGATTTATCAAGCGCTCGACGTCATCGCGTTCCGGCATGCCATCAGCATCCCCCTCGACCATTGTCACAAGCGCGCCAACTGCATTCGCTCGCTGCACCGCTTCTGTTAAACGAAGTCCTTCAAGCAGTCCGGATAGCAGCCCAGCTGCAAACCCATCCCCAGCACCGACAGGGTCGATTACCCTTTCAACAGGAAACCCTGGAACATACTCATGATGCGCATTCGTAAAATAATGGGCACCATTTGCGCCTAGTTTAATGACAACAAGCGAGGCGCCCATGTCAAGCAGCCGGCTTCCCCATTCCTCAACCGAATGTTTTCCGAATAAAAACGATGCCTCAGCTTCTCCAGGGAGAACCACATCTGATTCAGCTGCCATGCGAAGCATCACTTCCTTGGCCCGATCCGCTTCATTCCATAGTTTCAACCGCAAATTCGGATCAAAAACGATTTTCACCCCATGACGGCGAGCCATCGCCATGGCGGCAAAGATCATCTCACGACAATTCTCGCTTAACGCCGGAGTGATTCCCGTAATATGCAAATACTTTGCCTCCGCGATATATTTCTCATCCAAGTCGGCAGGCGTCAGCCTGCTCGCCGCTGATCCTTTGCGATAGTAATATACCCGCGTATCGTTTAGACGTCTTTGTTCCTTAAAGTAAATGCCGGTCGGCGCTTCCCCATCCATTTTTACCCGGCTGACATCCACTCCCTCACCTTTCAGGAAAGACAAAATCGCCTTTCCAAACTCATCGCTTCCGACCTTGCTGATCCATCCTACACGATGGCCTAATCGAGCAAGGCCGACAGCGACATTGGATTCCGCTCCGCCAATCCGCATAGTAAAGGTGGTCGCCTGTCTCATCAAGCCGACACTTGTTGGTGTAAATACGGCCATCGATTCGCCAATGGTGACTACGTCCATCTCGTCCCTCCAAAACCATTTTGGTAATCTTTCATGAAGAATACGATGTTATTTCACCATCATCTAAGCCGACATATGTGCTTGTCTCATCTCGAACTTGCTCAATCTCGATTAATGTCACTTCGTTTTTTGATAGGACAATAGATAAATGAATCACACCGTCCGTTGCCCGTCTCTGCTCCGTCATCACATGAGGCTGCGCCACTTGACGCAACGTTTCCACCGCTTGACGGCTTGGAAAGCGGGGACGCCCCATCTGTTTCCAAACTCTCCACGCGTTCCCGTACTGCTCATTGACGATTTGCCGCTTGATAAAAACAGCGGAAAATGAAACTGGAATCACCAGCTGCACTTCTTTTGTAAATCCTTCTCCTTTTTCCATCACTAAATTCCAAAGCACTGCGGCAATCGATCCATCTTTCCGCCTTGTCACAATCATCTCTCCGTCACGATACAACAGTTCGTCGCCTAGAGCATTAAAGAATGTAAACGCATGAAATGTCGGTTTGGGAATCGAGTGAAGCGCAACTAGACCGAACCCACCGTGAAACAACGCCTTCGGAACGTCCATTTCTTCAAACACATCGCTGAACGTCCAATATGAAAACGAGTCGACGTAATCTCCCCCCTCACTTAAAATACGCGCAATGTACGCTGCGTTGAGCGCTGTATCATGAATCGGGTTGATGGGGCTGTACGATGTATTATATTCGGTAATATGCAATGGCAAATGCGGAAACGGAGACTGGCGAATCAAGGCGCGCACCGTTTTGAATTGCTCCAACATATCTTCTGGCGGCTCAAGCTCTTGATAGTAATATTCAAACGTTTTCTTATGCGGCGCCTTCGATGTATAGGCATGGCGGCTGACAAAATCAACAGGCACCCTCCGTTCGGCGCAAAAGTGGAGAAAATCCGTAATCCATTCATCGCTTCCTCCGCAAATGGCCGGTCCCCCAACTTGCAAATGAGGATCAACGCTTTTTACCGCTCGGGCTGTCACCTCGTACAGCTTAAAATACTCCTGTTTGTTGGCATCTTTCCAGAAGTTCACTAAATTAGGTTCATTCCATACTTCAAACAGCCATGTCCGCACTTCCTCAATCCCGTATCGCTCAATGAAATGGGAAACGACCGCTACGATGAGATCACGCCACTTGTTATAATCTTTCGGGGGTGTAACGTTGCCTTTCCAATAAAAAACTGTTTGGTCTCCCGAAGCAAGCGCTTTTGGCATAAATCCAAATTCAATAAACGGCCGGATATTCAACGCTAAATACGAATCAACAATCCGGTCGATGTACGTAAAGTTATAAAACGGCTTCATTTCCCCATCGATTTCGACTTCCCGATAAATTCCGACATCATCGGAAAGCAAGCCATGACCGCGGATGTATCGAAACCCTATTTTCTCTTGCACGAGTTTCAAGTGATCCAAATACTCCTTTTGCAAAGCAAGGCCGAGCCGCCCGGTGCCAACGCAAAACTTCCAATTCTTTTTAAACTTCTCCCTCCCGTTGCTTGGCACGTTTACAACCTTCATGCTCCTCTCCCCTATTCACCGATAAATTTTCCGCCCGTATTGGTCGTCTATTCCTGACTTCCGGTAAAAGTACGTATTGATGACATCTCGCCATTCTTTAGCATGTTCCACTTGGATCGTCAATCGTTCCAATACATCATGATACCGTTTTTCGTCGATTTTCCCTTTCAGTTGTTCCCATCGTTTCCGCAGCTGTTTCGCCTGCTCAACCCCTTCAAAATGAGTATTGTAAATATGTTGAATGACCGTTTCCCCTGAATGCAGCCGATGAGTGTACGGAACGTGATGGAAAAACAAGAGCAGCTCATCCGGACAAGTGTCGAGCGACTCATACATCGCTGCATTTTCCGGAAAGTACTGCGCCGTATATCCTGTTCCCGTAGCAACCGTCCGGTCAACACCGATCCCGTCGCGGTCGGCATAATGGTACGTCCCCCAATGCGAATATTCATAGCCATCCACATTAGGACCATAATGGTGCCCTGGGTTCACCATCCAGCCGACGCCAAGCGGAGAGGTGTAGTTTTCATAAATTCTCCACGAAGATAGAAGCATCCAACTGATCGTCTCGACGACTTGTGAATCGTCCCCAAACGTTTGCACAACCCATTCGTTAGCAATTTCTTCGGCAGACAAATCCGGATTCCAAGCGAGCCGCCCAAATCCATACAAGTTTGCTTGGGCCAACGTATGCCCAGTCCAGTTTGGGTCACTGCCAATATTAGATACCCCTGCGATCCCGCTGTATCGATAGTCAAATAGCGATCCATCAATTACCTTTTTTACTTCCGACCCTTTTCCCTTGGCATACGTATCAAAATCAAGCACCTCTTTCCACTGTGGAATCAAGAAGCATAAATGTTTTTGCTGTCCCGTATATTCCTGAGTGATTTGAACCTCCATCATTTGATTGGTTTTCGGCATAGCGCCAAATAACGGAGAAACCGGCTCCCTTACTTGAAAATCCATTGGGCCGTTTTTAATTTGCAAGATGACATTCTCGCGAAACTGTCCATCCAATGGCTTAAAGTGATCATATGCGGCTTTTGCCCGATCGGTCGTCCGATCGCGCCAATCCTGCTGGCAGTTATAAACAAAACATCTCCAAATGACGAGCCCCCCAAACGGCGCTAACGCTTCCGCCAACATGTTTGCTCCTTCCGCGTGATCGCGGCCGTATGTAAAGGGGCCAGGACGGAACTCGGAATCCGCCTTGACTACGAAGCCGCCAAAATCAGGAATATATTGATAAATGCGTTTAACCGTTTCGTTCCACCACCGTCGCACCTCGGGGTCAAGTGGATCTGCTGTTGGAAGCCCGCCAATCTCAATCGGGCTTGCGTAGTTGATACTTAAAAATGTTTTGATTCCGTAGGTTCGGAAGATATCCGCTACTTCCGCCACGTCAGGCAAAAAGTGATCGGTGATGAGTTTCGTTTCGGTTTTGTGTACATTGACATTGTTGATGGAGATGGCGTTAATACCCACAGAAGCCAGCAATCGTGCATAATCTTTTATCCGTTGGTTTTGTTTCACAAACTGGTCATCGACAAAGAAAATCGACCGACCAGCATATCCACGCTCAATGCTGCCATCCATATTGTCCCAATGATTGATCATGCGCAACCGGTTTTTTGGCTGCTCGATGATGGACAGTTGGGCGATGTTCTCACCCATTTGCAATAATCGGAGGAAATGAAAGACACCATACAACACACCAGCATCTGTTTTCCCAATAATGTAGATACGGAACGGGCCATCGTCGACATCCGATCGAATCACATACCCTTCAGGATGAACAAGCGTTCCCTCTAATGGTCGCTCGAACTCTTCATCTTCAAGCGTCCCAAGCCAAATCGAATTAGCTGTTTCATTTACTTCCTGCACCACTTGCGGCTCAATCTCCATCATCGAACGAAGCCCTTTTTGGAGTTCTTCCACGGCTGCTTGAAAAATGGGCGATGTTCTTTTCGCCACAATCTCCTCAAACCGCAATCGACTATATTGATCCTTCCGCTCATACCGCAGCCAACAAGGTTCGTATCCCGCCGTCATGTCGAATTCTCCTCCTGTTACTCTTTTTCCGCCCCCAACACAATCCCTTTCACAAAAAACTTTTGCACAAACGGATAAACAATCAGCATCGGCAAAGCTGCGATGAAGATTTGTGCCGCCTTCACTGTTCGTTCAGATAAGTTTTTCAATGTTTCTGCATCGACGCTCATTTTCGTAAAATCCTGTTGAACAATAATCGTTTGTAAGAACGTAGATAACGGGTAATGTTTCACATCGGACATATAAATCAACCCATCAAACCATGAGTTCCAATGAAAAACCATCGTAAAGAGCGAAATCGTCGCAATGGCAGGCACCGAAATCGGCAAATAAATTTTCCAAAAAATCGTAAAATGATTTGCGCCATCCATTAAAGCGGCCTCTTCAAGCGATTTCGGCACCGAAGTGCGGAAAAAGTTCACCAGCAAAATTAAGTTAAAGGCGCTGACAGCTGGCGGTAAAATCAACGCCCAAATCGTATCTGTCAACCCGAGCTTCGTCACCACCATATAAGTCGGAACGAGACCGCCATGGAACAACATCGTAAACACAAAAATCCACATATAGAGTTTCCGGCCACGAAAGGCGTCATCGCTTTTGGACAGCGGATAGGCAGCGCATAACATGACTCCCATGGAAATGACTGTTCCCAATACAACACGCAAAAACGAATTCCAAAGGGAACGCAAAAAATTTTCATTCCCAATCGTTTTCTCATAAGCGTCCAACGTAAAGTCAACGGGCCACAGTCCGACCAGATTAGCGGTCGCCGCTGCACTGCCGCTGAATGAGACGGCTAAAATATGGATGAGAGGCAAAAGGCAAAGAACGGCAATGATCGTTAAAAGAGTATAGTTAAACACAGTGAATAGTTTATAAGACAAGCTTTTTTGGTAGTGATGATGCATAGACCTCCCCTCCCTTAGAAGATTTTATAGTTGGCATACTTATAAGCGAGACGATACCCTGTGACCACGAGAATAAAACTGATGACGGATTTAAACAATCCAACGGCTGTCGCATAACTAAAATCCCCGTTCAAAAGGCCGACACGGTAAACATACGTATCGATGATATCACCCGTTTTGTAAACAAGCGGATTGTACAAGTTTAAAATTTGATCAAATCCGGCATTTAAAATGTTTCCGAGCGACAACGTTCCAACCACAATGATGATCGGCAACATGGAAGGCAACGTAATGTAAATAGTTTGTTGCCACCTGTTGGCTCCATCCACGATAGCCGCTTCATACAACGATGGGTTAATGGAAGTAAGGGCAGCTAAAAATACAATCGTGTTAAATCCGCATTCTTTCCACACATCTGTAACGACAACAACGGTACGAAACCAATCGTTATCTCCGAGGAAGAAAATAGGCTTAACACCGAATATTGATAAAAAACGGTTAACAATCCCCCCTTCAGGAGAAAGCATGTCAATCAAGATCCCGCCCAGAATCACCCATGACAAAAAGTGCGGCAAATACACGATCGTTTGAACCGTCCGCTTAAACTTCATCACGTATACTTCGTTGAGAAGCAACGCAAACGCCAAAGGCACACCGAGGTTAAAGATGATTTTTAATGTTGAAATGACCAATGTATTCCATATGACTTGACGAGCGTCTTCATATTCAAACATCGTTTTAAAATGCTCGAGACCAACCCAAGGAGAACGCAAAAAGCCAAGCCAAGGCTCATAATCTTGAAAAGCCATGACCAGTCCTAGCATCGGAACATATTGAAAAATCAACACAATGATGAGGGCAGGAAGCAACATAACATGCAACTGCCACGTTCCTCTTCTTTTCTGAACTCTCTTTGCTTCCACCGCTGTTGTTTGTCCTTTGACATCGACGGCCGACTGCATACCCGTTTCCTCCTTCCGGCGTCATCTCTTGCAAAAAAGCAGGTGCGGACATCGATGTAAATTCTCTTTCACTGCTCGCCCCCGTCCGCACCCCACCATCGTTGAAACGTTACTTTTCTCCTTTTACCGATTGATACCATTCATTCACTTCTTTTGTAATTTCTTTGCCCCCAGATTCTTCCCATTTTTTCACAAAATCATCAAATGCACTCAGTGGCGCCCGTCCGTAAATGATGTTGGCAAACGTTTCACGTTCCATTTTTGTCAAAAACTCTCCGCGTTTTTGCATCGTTTTAGTGGGCGGGCCTGTAAACTCGTTTTCAATGCGGTATTGATTTTGTTGGTTGACGATTGTAGCCGCTTTCATAAACGACTCACCTAAAGATACAATTCGTGTATACTCATAGGCGTTTTTCGGCTGACGCTTCGTTGTATACAACTCCTCGACTAGATCATACAGCATGTACGGAACGGTAGGAATGGCTTCCGTAATGAAATAAGCCCCTGGATCCAATCTTCCTCCTGGAATTTCCTTGTCATCATAAACGGGCTTGCCGTTCTTCATCACATAGTCATAACCTTCCGCCAACCCGTATTTAAAATATTTCGAGTCATTATACACATAGGCGTATGCTTCATCTAGGTATTGGAAGAATTTATCCATATGTTTAAAGTCTTTGCTGAACAAAAACATGCCTGTAACCAATCCCTCGCCACGCCGGCCGATTTTGCCATCCGGACCACTCGGCAGTGGGTATGGTTCCACAACGGCTCCTGGATTATTTTTCAACGCATCTGCGATTGGCCATCCAGCAGCCCAAGGAGGAGCAGAAATGATTCCCGATTTTCCAGCGACAAAGCTTTTGATCGCCGTCTGTTCGTCCAAAATGCCAACTTCTTTGTCCAAGTATCCTTTTTGATACCATTCATTCAGCTTAGCCAACGCTTTTTTCATAGAAGGCTGTACCGATCCATAGACAAGTTTCCCATCTTCGCCTTTTGACCATGAACCAGGTTCATAGTTGCCATAAGCACCGAAAATAAAGCTTCCGTCGGCCAACCAAGTCGCCAATCCGTTTTTGCTGGCCAGCGTCAAGCCAATCGTATCCTTTTTCCCATTGCCGTCAGGGTCTTTGTTGACAAACGCGTCCATGATTTTCTCGAGATCTTCGATTGTTTTAGGCGGCTGAAGACCTAACTTATCAAGCCAATCTTTGCGAATCCAAAGCAAGGAGTCAGAACCATTGCCTCCAGAGAACCGCGGAATTCCGTAGCGCTTTCCATCGACAGTCGCCGGATAAAACGCTTCCGGAAATTGCTCATAAATCTTTTTCAATCTCGGTGACGCATATTTCTCAATCGCTTCGTCGACCGGCATCACTTTTCCGGAACGAATTAAATCATTGATCAACTGCCCGTCTGACACTTTAAATACGTCAGGCAGTTTCTGTCCGGATGATAAAGCTAAGCGAATTTTATTGTGATACTGTTCATCGTTTGGAGCTGTCCATAATGTTTTCCATTTAATCCCTAATTCTTTTTCCGACCATCGTGTGATAGGATTGTTGTTCAAATCCTCTCCCTCTCGAAATTTCGTATCATCCTTTAATGTGCGGACAGTTGTAATGGTTACAACGCCATTTTTCTCTTTTGAATCTCCAGACCCACTGGACGAAGAAGATTGACTGTCCGTACATCCCGCAAGCATTCCAACCGCCAGTGCAGTTGCGGTTAAAGCCGCAAACGCTTTTTTTAGCATATTTCTCCCTCCAATCCCATTGTCTCAAAATCCCCCTTGGCTGCGATCACATTCTTTTTGATAAAGAAAACATAACGATTCCCCGTCTCAATCCCCCCTTTCAAGGTTTTATTGGGAAAGCGATTTCAGATCATTGCACCCCAACTCCTCACCGCTCTACAAACATTCTAGTATACTAGTTTGAAACGACGCATCCTACAAAATGGCTGTAATGCCGCCCTCATGATTCCAGACAAACAGAAGAATGAATTCTCGATTGACATCCCTGTTCATATAGTCAAAATGTCAATCAGCTTCATGATTTGCCGTTTGCTTTTCTACTACTAGTATGACTAGTATACTAGTTCTGCTTCCTATTATAATGGAAAGTCCACTTACATTCAATGATTTTCTGAAATCTTTTAATTATTCACAAAGAGAGGAACCCTTATTTGCTGTTCCCCTCTTCGCCGCGACGTGAAGCAATATCATCAGACACTCACTGCCCGCCAAAAAGCTGGTTTCGGTTTATGCTGTTCATCGAACAAAAGCGGCCAGTTTTTTCTCCCCTGCACTGGAAAGTTATCGAGCCATGTATGGTCATCAGCAATTCCCCAAAATGTGACACTTTGAATAACATCGCGATACTCCTTAAACAAAGCGAAAATTTGCCCATACCGCTCTGCTTGCTGTTCGATCATTTCTGACGTCGGAGCTGCCAAATCGGTTCGACGATCGTGAAATTCAAACATGGATACATCGAGTTCCGTAATATGAAGAACAACGCCAAGGGACGCATATCGTTCAATGGCCGCACGAATTTCATCAAGCGACGGGCGAGTCAAGCTCCAATGCGCTTGCATCCCGATGCCATGAATCGGAATGCCTTTATCACGCAGCGATTTGACAAGTGCAAAAATTTTTTCTCTCTTTTCCGGAAAACATTCATTATAGTCATTGTAAAAAAGCAGTGCATCTGGGTCAGCTTCATAAGCGTAGAGAAATGCTTGTTCCATAAAATCGTCCCCGATGATTTGTCGCCACTTCGACGGCCTCAACAACTCGTCTCCTTCGTCGGCTACCACTTCGTTGACGACATCCCAACAATATATTTTTCCCTTGTATCGCCGTACAACAGTTGAAATGTGACATTTCATCCGCTCAAGCAACACATCCCGACTGACGAAATGGCCTTGACCATCTTGAAACACCCAATCCGGAGTCTGGTTGTGCCATACAAGTGTGTGCCCTCGAACCGCCATTCGGTGCGAACAAGCAAAATCAACAATCCGATCCGCTTCCTGAAAGGTAAATTTCCCTTCTTCCGGCTGAAGATGCTCAAACTTCATATGGTTCTCTGCCGTAATACTGTTGACATGATCGATCAACAACTGTTTTTGCATCTCAATCGTCACAGGATTGACCGCCGCCCCGATGCGGAAATCATTCGCGAATACATCGCGGAGGGAGGGGAGGGAGCTGTTCATCTTCATTCCCCCTCCTCCAACCATAAAATGCTCGTCACGCCGCGCGGATAATATTTGCTGCCGCTGATTTCGCCAGCGATAATTTGGTCGCTCCAACTCCAAATGGAGAGCGTCGGATGCGTGAGCCACGCAACATGAGCCGCATCAGCTCGTTTTCCTTGTTCATCCCATTCCCACCCTAAAATGTGACGGGCAATAAACTGGCATAAGTAAATTTTGCTCAACCACGAGTTGTTGCTTGTCGAGGAAATTTTCCATCCCCCATCCGGGAATAGGCAAATTCCTTCCCGCAACACATATTGCAAATGTTGTCGCAGCGCACGAATATAGTCTCCAAAACGTCCGTCTTCTTTTAACGCCTCATGGCAGTTCGTAAAGTAAGGAAACACAAGCCCCTCAATAGCCGGAATGATTTTCGAGTCATTTCCTTCTCCCATCACGGCTGGGATATACCCGTCCTCCGTCACGTGACTGACAATCGTCGCGGCGCATTTTTCCGCCTGCTTCCCCGCCAGCACAGCCAGCTCCTCTTTACCGACATCGCGGAACAACTTTTCGAGCGCCACATAGGCAGCCCAACATTTTCCTGCCAAATATAAATTGTTGCGCGCCTGGCCGAGGGAAACATCCAAACTATCATACGTTGTGATTTCCGCTCCACCCATGGTGCGGGTGCTGTCAAGCCCCATCACGCCGTTCCGCTTTTCTGGATCCGGATGATCGCGGCGCACCATGCTTTCGAGACATTGTTCCAAGATCGTAAGCCGCCGGTCGCGCCATGCCCAGTCTTTCGTTTGTTCGATGTATACCGCCGCGCAAAGCACCCAGTTGACGAGCTGTTCGTGCGTCATATGTGAAAAGCAACCGCTGATCCCGTATAGCTCATATGACGAGTAATGCGGACGCGAGAACGTGTTAGCGACTCCCATATCATGAGTGAAGCTGATGCCGCCGGGATATTCCGTCTCATCTCCTGGGAAACGGACACGATCCTCATAGCTGTAGCGCTCGACATAGAAGTCAAGCACATTTTTCACCGTCCACGGATTCATTTTCAATTCAAAAAAGAGCTGGTCGACGGTGAGATCAAACGTATTCATCATCCGGTACTCGCCTTCATTGACGACCCAAATCGGCTTTCCTTCATGCTCAAGCAGCTGTGTATTGCCATAGTAGCTGCGGATCGCGTGCGCCATCATAAACTTTTGATCATCGGAGAGCCATTCTTTTTCAATGAGTTCATTCGAACGGAACGCCTGCTGCTTTAACACCTCGGCCTGCTCTAACGCATAAAGACCGACTTCTTCGATATTACGGAAGAAACGGGTGTAAAAATAAGAGGCATCCATTCCCGCCGTCACACAACCTCCACGATAGAAGCAAACAGCAAATTGATACGTTTTCTTTTCTCCCGCCGGCACATCGACGATTAACGCACCGACTTTCCCGAGCCCAAACGTCCAGTTTTCTTCGAGAGTCGCCGTTAAGATATCCTCCATGCTAAAATGCAGCGCTGAGCGAACACCCTCGTCCTTGGATACAATGCCCAAAATCCGCCCTTGACCGACCCCGCGCAGCTGCGGGCATGTATCATCGATCCGCCGCATGGAAGTATACGGGTCGGTGCCTTCGAATCCGAAAAACGCCCGTCGTGTTCTTGTTCCGTTCGTGTTATCGATCGTCATCTCGACAATGACAGCTGGGACCAACGCCAGCTTAAGCTCTTCCTCGGATGCCGTTTCCGGGTCTGGTACGGCCTTCACCGGTGAATAAATCGTCAACGTCAAGTCCCCGGCTTTCCATGTATCCGTGGCAACGCGAAATTCGCGTTCGATCCACTCTTTCGCAAATGGAATCAGGATGTTTGGTTTTTGCGGATTCGGATCAGGATTTTCAATGTCATATCGTTTGCTTTCATCCTCGCCTGCTGTTTCCGCGAATGGAAGGATATGATACAGCCCCGGCTCATGCGGCGACTCAACGCCAATAAAGACATTTTGCCGTGGCGGTCGGGCAAGTTCCAAATCTAGTCCTCCGCTTTTTCCTGGGAATCCTAGCGTAAAGCTGGCAAACGCCCCAACCGGCGAGTGATGGGCGTTGAAAAATACATTGGTTGGCATGAATAGCTCACTCTCCCCTTTTCTTACTATGCATGCGATCAATCATCAGAGCATCAGAGAACTGCTACTTTTTCATCTGCTTCCAGCTTGCAGCTCCAACAATTCGCTGACCGTGACCAATTTGTAACCTTGCGAATACAATTCGGATACGAGTATATTGACAGCCTCGATCGTTTGTGAACGATCTCCGAATCCGTCATGAAAGAGCAAGATGCTCCCGTTTTTTATATGGGGGCGACTCTTCCGAACAATATAATCAACTCCTGGTTGTTCCCAGTCTCGGGCATCCGTATTGAGCGCACCGATCATTTGGTAGCCGAAATGGTTGCACATCGAAACAACAGTTGCATTGTAGTCAAGATAAGGAGGACGGAAAATCGTGGGCTTCGCTCCAGTCATCTCGGTAATGATGGCATCCGTCCACTCCATTTCTCTCAAAGCCTCATCTTCCGTTAGAGAAGTCAGGTTAGCGTGAGAATACGTATGATTGCCAATTTCATGCCCTTGCGCCTTGACCGCCTCTACAACTTCCGGATGCTTCTCCATCTGGCTTCCGATCATAAAAAAGGTCGCTTTTCCAGATGCCTTCTCCAATATCTCCAACACGTTCAATGTATAAACCGGATTCGGTCCATCATCAAACGTCAGGGCGACCAATCTGTGCGGCGTCTCTACATGTTCAATCATTCCTCTATCTTTCCTCCATTGATTCAAATGATGCCAAACCGATAGACCGTCGTTGATGCTCGCTCTTGGCCAGCTGGCAATACGATCGACGGAAACTGCGGATGATGAACCGCATCCGGCAGTCCTTGCGTTTCCAGGCAGATGCCTAAATATTTCCGCGACGACACGCCGCCTAGATCCAACCCTTCCGGCAGCTGGTTCGATGTATACACCACCACGCCGACCTCATCCGTCTCCACCGTCAGCACCCGCCCACTCTCCGGATCGGAAAGCACAATCTCTTTGTCATGATGCCGATCGAGCCAAAACGGATGGTCATAGCCCCCGCCAACGAGTTCAATTTGCGGATGCCCGGATTCGACCGCCTCCCGGATCGTCTTTCCTTGCCGCAAGTCAAACGGCGTACCGGCGACATCCAAGACGCGGCCTGTCGGAATCAGCTCCTCATTCAATTCCAGCACACGCGAGCTTTGGATCGTCAGCGTGTGATCCAATATATCGCGCTTGCCGTTGCCGCTTAGGTTAAAATACGTATGGTTCGTCAAATTGAGCAAAGTTGTTTTGTCCGAACGAGCCCGGTACGTGACGGTCCATTCGTTGTCATTGTTGAGCCAATATTCCACTTGAACATGAACCGTTCCCGGGTACCCTTCCTCCCCGTCCGGGCTCGTGTACGAAAAGACGACGCCCACTGCATCGTCGCGCTGGACGGGCTCGGCCTGCCACAGCACGCGGTGGAATCCGTTCGAACCGCCGTGCAGATGGTTGTTGTGTTCGTTTTTCGCCAGTTGATATGTGATTCCATCAAGTTCGAAGCTCGCTCCACGAATGCGCCCCGCCACCCGGCCGATCACGGCGCCGAAATAAGGGGCGTTCTCAACATACGGTTCAAATCGTCCAAACCCGAGCACGACGTTTTCGATGTTGCCGTTCCGGTCGGGAACGCGGAGGTCCGTCACGATGCAACCGTAGTTTGTCGTGGACAGTTCCATGCCGTGTTCATTTGTCAACGTAAATAAAAGAACATCTTTTTCGTTGAAACAAGACCATGTTTCTTTCCTAATCCGCAACCTCTCTCCCCCTCTCCAACGATGGAAAAAGCAACGATTTGATCATTTTCATCATACTATATTTTGTTTAGTTTGTATATAACACAAACAAACTTAACCACAATCACATATGACATCATCCTTTTACCGAACCGGCAACCAATCCTTCAATAATTCGATCGCTCAAGAATAAGTACACAATCAAAATCGGCAAAATGCTGATCACCAAAGTCGCGCCGATCGCCCCCCAGTCGGTGAGATATTGGCCGACAAAATTATTGACTCCGACTGTGATCGTTTTCCATTTTTCCGAACTAATGAACGTGTTGACAAACACAAACTCATTCCAATTGTAAATCATGTTGATAATAGCTGTAGTCGCAAGAACAGGCGCTGTCATCGGCAATGTGATGCGGAAAAAAATGCGATGAACAGAGCACCCGTCCATTACCGCCGCTTCTTCGATTTCGCGCGGCAACGACTGATAAAATCCTAGCAAAATCATAATCGTAATCGGCAAGTTAAAGGTCGTATACGAAAGGATGATCGAAACGGGGTTATCAATTAAGTTCATTTTATTATAAATATTAAACAACGGAATGAGCGTCGAATGAAGCGGGATCATGTAAGCGATCATAAACAAAGCCAATACAACACCTTTGAATTTCCACTCCATTCTTGTCAAGGCGAACGTGACAAAACTGGCTAAAATCAAAGTCAATACAACAGCGACGATCGTATACCAGACACTATTGAAAAAGTATTGGTTGATCCCTCCATCAAACCAAGCATTTATATAATTTTCCCATCGCGGAGATTTCGGCAAAGCGAACGGAGACATTCCAAATACTTCCTGATTCGTCTTCAACGACAATAAGAATAACCATACTAACGGATATAATTGAAGAAGCGCTACGACAACCAAGATAAAGTAAAGAATTCCCATTGCGATTTGTCGTAAAGGAGAACGAGGCTTGGAATCTAAGATTTTCTTTTCTTTCATGGTCAATTCTCCTTTTATTCTTGATTGACTCTCAACATTTTTTGAATCATCCAGGTCGCTCCCATGCTAAGGATGAGCAACCCAAAACCAATCGCACTTCCATACCCGAAGTTGAATTTCCCAAACGCTTCTTTATACATATAAGAAGCAATCACTTCCGTGGCATGCCCCGGGCCGCCTCCGGTCATGACGTAAATCAAATCAAAATATTTCAAAGACCCGACAACGGCTAGAATCACCAATACTTTTAACACCCCAGAAATAAGGGGCACCTTAATTTTGTAGGCAATTTGAAAGGCATTGGCACCATCGATTCTTGCAGCTTCAATCAATTCTTGGGGTACATTGATCAAAGCCGCATACATAATAATGATGTAAAACCCCGCATACTGCCAAACGATCGGGATGAAAACCGAATATAGCGCCATATCCGGATCCGCCAACCAAAGTGGAGTCTCTTTTATCCCAAACATAGACAATAAACTGTTAATCAGCCCATTCATCGGATCAAAAATCTTAATCCAAAGTTGAGCGATGGCGACAGACGACATAAGCATGGGAATAATGTAAATTTTTCTAAACAAATTCCCTCCCTTAATTTTGCTCGCTAATATTAAAGAAACGATTAAATAGCCGATCAAACTGAGAACGGAAAACAACGCCAACAAGACGGAGTGCCAGGTGCTCTCCCAAAACAGCTTGTCATGAATAAGCTTTTTATAATTCTCCAAGCCGATGAACTTCATCTGGCCTACCCCGCTCCAATCCATCAATCCATAATATCCCGTCAGCGCAATCGGGATATAAATTAAAAACAAGACAAGGAGAAGCGACGGCAGGACATAAAGAATGATGGCTGTTTTATTGGACATAACGTTTTTCATCGCTGATAACTCCTTCTTTACAAATAAGGGGGCATGTGTTGTTCCAGATGCCCCCAAAATTCTTATTTGTTGGCTTCCTCCGCCAACGCGTCATCATGTTGTTTCGCAAATTCTTCTGGCGTGATTTGTTTGCCAAACAGGGCCGTCATTAAGTCATGGTGCAGCTCAGAAACATTCGGGCTTGCTTGGGTGTCAAACCAAGTCGTAATGTTTGTTGCATTGTTAATATCATTCAGGACATCAAGATACATTTGTGGTACGTCCAGTCCTTCTGTATCAACTTTCATAGCCGGAAGAATGCCCGCGCCTTCAACAGAACGTTTTCCCCACTCTTTTACGAGATAAGCCGCAAAATCTTTCGCTTGTTCTTTATGTTTTGAGTTTTCTGCAACGAATGCACCTAACCCAGGACCGCCAACATAACTGTTGATGTCCGTTCCTTTGCCGCCTTCATACAGTGGGAATTTAAAGTAACCAACCTTCTCTTTAAACTCTTGCGGCACATCCGGGCTGGTTGTAAAGTTCGGCAACTCCCATGTGGCCGTTAAGAACATGGCTGCCTTTTCGTTTAGGAAATAACCTTTAGCATCATCATTCGAGAAGGCAGTGTTCCCTTTGACAAAGAACCCCATATCCACAAGATTTTGAACTTCTTTTGCCGCTTTGACAATAGCTGGGTCAGACATTTTCACTTTTCCTTGAATGACATCGGTCAAAATCGTCGGGCCGCCAATCCGGTCAGCGAGGTACATAAACCACATCGATGCCGGCCATCCGTCTTTTGAACCGACTGTGGCTGGAATCACCCCATGCTTGATCAACGTTTTCCCAATGTTTTTCAAATCTTCAAAGGTTTTCGGTTCCTGAAGACCATATTTTTTGAAAATCTCTTTGTTGTAGAAAATATACGTGATGTTCATCTCCATTGGAAGCGCATACGATTTGCCGTTAAAGGTATACGCTTCTACCGTTCCAGGTACAAACTGGTCTTTAAATTCTTTTTCGATAATATCATTTAGCGGCGCAAATTGTCCTCCAGTGGCGTATGGTTCGGCAAAACCGTTCGACCACGTCAACCCTACGTCAGGCAATTCATTCGAAGCGGCCAACACTTTTAATTTATCCCGATATTGATCCGGATTTAATACCTCTACATCAATCTGAACATTCGGATGCTTCGCTTCATAGTCTTTAATAATCTCCTCTACAAGATTGTAGTAAGCGGTTGAACTGCCTTTTGGCCAGTCGTGCATAAACTTCAAATGAATTTTCCCGTCTCCGGATTTCCCCTCGCTCGCAGAATCGCTCGACGAAGAAGAACAACCAGACAGCACAATCCCCGCCATCAACATTAGCAAAACCAACCATGTGAACGCTTTCTTTTTCATAAACTGTACCCCCTTTTCTATTCTTTGCTTGCAAATACAGTCTACCATCATCATGAAGGGGGAAAAAGGCAACAACCATTAGGAAAAGTACCAGTATTTTTAGATTACTTTTCTTTTTGACTTTTTCGATAGCTGCTCGGAGTCTTTCCCTCCATTTCCTTAAACAAATGAATAAAATATTTCGCTGTTTTGTAACCGCACTCTTCCGCAATCTCTGATACAGCCATATCAGTCGTCATCAACAGTTCTTTAGCTCGCTGCATTCTTCTTCTTGTGAGATATTCGCTGAATGTGAGTTTCATTTGTTCTTTAAACAGCGTGCTAAAATAGCTTGGATTCAAATGGACGTGCTCCGCCACTTCTTTTAGTGATATATCATCTTTTAGATGCCGATCAATAAATTGGATGGCCTCGCGAATCGGTTCACGAGTTTGGGGGTGACGGTCAAGGGCATCGATGAGTTTATCGTCAACCAATTGTTTCATTACCCGTTCCCGTTCCCTTTGTTCGGAAACGTGGATCGCTTTTTCTACCGCTTCGAATAATTCGCTTTTTTTCACCGGCTTCAACAAATAGTTTAATACACCAAGGCTGATGGCTTTTTGCGCATAATCGAAATCAGGGTAAGCAGAAATGAGGATCACTGCCGGAGAATCGTCTTTTTCTCTCATTTCCTCTAACACATCAAGCCCGGTAATTTCCGGCATCCGAATATCTGTCAATAACACGTGCACCCGCTCTTGCCGCAAAATGTCAAGCGCTTCTTGGCCGTTGGCAGCCGTTATGATTCGGTGTTTGCCGGAGGCCCATTTTTCCAACAACCGCTTCATCCCTTCCCTCGCCCTCGGCTCATCATCCACAACTAAAATGGTCTTCTCATGCATCATTTTTCACCTCCGTTAACGGGAATTCGAATCGTGACTTTTGTGCCTTTGTTTTTATGGCTGTCAATCGTTATGCCATCGCTCGTTTCTTTCTTGTAATAAAGTTGGAGACGTTTTTTCACATTATACAATGCCATTCCTTTTCCTTTCGCTTCTCCTGTATGCATAGCCTGTTTCACCGCCTCGAGCCTTTCTTCATCCATTCCAACTCCATCATCTTCCACCATGATCTCAAGATGACGATCCGAAACCGGTTTGACAGCCACGGTAATGGTACAAGGGGCTGTCCGGTTTTCCGAACCATGCACGACCGCGTTTTCGACTAACGGTTGAATCAACAGTTTTGGGATTTTGACATTTTCCCATTCCTCAGGCAGCGACAAATGCCACTTGATGCGATCGCCAAACCGAAATTTGATAATGTCCATATAATTTTCGATATGGCGAAATTCCTCTTTCAATGTAACCCAATCATCGTTCACATTTCGGCTGATGGTGTAGCGAAACAGCTCTGACATGGACACAACGACATCTGCCAACTCTTCTTCCCCTTTCTCTTCTAACGACCACCGCAGCGACTCCAACGTGTTGTACAAGAAATGAGGGTTGATTTGCGCTTGAAGCGCTTTCAATTCACTTTGGCTGCGAACAATCTCTTTTTGATACACCATTTTGATCAAATGATTCGTTTCTCTCACCAATTGGTTATAGGTGCTATTCAGCTCCCTGATCTCATTGACCGTAACCATTTTCGGATCAACTGTTAATAACCGCTCATTCGCCAGTCTCATCGTTTTGGTTAATTGAACGATCGGCCGCGTAATAATGGTCGAGAGAAGCAGCGAACATAAAAAGTAAACAAGCATCCCGATAATGCCAGCGAAAATGATCCCAAACCGAATGCTGTTCACTCCCTTGGTCAGGGCACTGACAGGCGTTAATATGAAAACGGTGAACCCTTTGTTGGAAGACTGCTTTGTTACCATGTATTCGGTTTGATTTATTACCGTTGCTGACCGTTGATTTAATGAAGATACATCAGTTAAGCTGGAATTATTTGAAAAAATAACCTTTCCTTCCGGATCGGAAACCAATACGTATTGCCCCGTGTTCACCTCAGTAATCGCGAAATACGGCTTGTAAATTCGCACAAGCAAGTATCCCCCGTTGGCAAAATGACGCTCCATCAACGTAATGCGCCGTATCGCTAAATAAAATTGCGGGTTTCGCGGATCTTCTCCGATCCATACAAGTCTGCCTTTCGCCCGATCTGCTTCATAAATCCACTTGACGCTGAGGCGCTGAAACATCTTCATAGAACTGTCTAGGGGAAACACTTGCTTTAAATCTTCTGTATAGAGCTCGACAGAGTAAATGCCCTCAGAGTTGGCTTGGATATTATTAACCACACTTTTTAACTTTTGCAATTCTGGAAACGTCACTTTCTCTCCCGCATGGATTCGTTCAAATAATCGTTGAACTTCTTGATTGGTCATCACAAACTTTGTCGCTGTATTCAACTGTTCAAACAATGAATCAATCCGACCGCTCGCTTCAATAGCTGTCTGCTTGATTTGGTTTTCAGCGTTGTTCCGAATCAACAGGGACACTTGCTTGAGCGTGATCATGCTGACGAGAGACAGCACAATCACCATGACAAATAGGAATACGACCAATATCTGATTTCGCAACGTGTTCCATTTTTTTAGGTAGCTAAGCATGGCGATGTCCCTTCCTAACGGAAAAGAGTATGTGAAAGACAAATCTCTTGGTTCATCACCAAAAGATGTACTTGACTTTTAAAGACAAACATGATAGCAATGTTGCTCAAAGAGATGTGTGGTATAAAAAGGAAAAATGCTGTTTTGATTTTCTTTATCATAATCGTCTTTCTTTGTCAAGTACACTTTGTGGTGAAGAGCCAATCTCTTTAATTACTAGTATAGTGGCTTCCAAATAATTTGTATAGAACACAAACAAAGATTGTCAAAACAAAAAAGCTGGTCGTGCACGGTTCATCAACCATCCGACCAGCTCATTCAACTTCATATTCGTCTTGATTTCCACAGCATTCTATGTGGTGACCAGCAACATCGATAGGTCTATTTCTCATTCACCCACACCGTCATCTCCCCTTCCCCACGGTTGCACCAGGCATAATAAGGAATCGCACGGAACGGAACTTGATAGGTTCGGGGTTCAATCGGCCGATACAACTCATCATTCCATGCCGACTCATCGACCCGCTCGGCGGTGCCTGTGATTACCACGACCCCTTCCAGTAAGTCCGGCTCAAAGTGCGCTTCCAACTGGGCATCGCGCGGGAGGAACAAATTTGCCAAATTCGGTCCGTTATCGACTTCTTCCAAACAATACACAATCGGCCCGCGCTGCAACGCAACCTTGCCAGCGTTGGCACGCACTTGGGGATGAGCCTTAATCCGCTCGACCGGCATCGAGAAGTGAAGGACCATTTCATCCCCTTGCCGCCACACTCGACGGATATAAGCGTACCCTTTTTTGGTCAGCGGCGCAATGTCTACGTTTTCCCCATTGATCGTTACCTCCGCTCCCCGGCACCATCCAGGAATGCGCAATCCAAGTGTAAATTCCTGGGCTGATTCCGGCGAAATCGTCAATCGAACCGTTCCATCCCAAGGATAATTCGTCTCCTGCACGATCTCGACTGACCGACCGCCTATTTCCGTTTGAATGTTGCTGCCGACATAAAGGTGGACGAACAACGCATCCGATGTTTGTGAATAAATGTAATGGCCGATCGAGGCGATGAGACGGGCCAAGTTCGGCGGGCAGCACGCACAGCTGAACCATTTTTGCCGCACCGGTTTCACATGGCGTTTGTCATGGCGTTCACATGCCTTCGGCCACACTTCGAGCGGGTTGACATAAAAGAATCTCTTGCCGTCCAAATCCATGCCGCTGATCGTTCCGTTGTATAGCGCCCGTTCCATCACATCCGCGTACTTCCCATCCATCTCCAGTTCCAGCATGCGGCGGGCCCAAAACACTAACGCAATTGACGCGCACGTCTCGGCATAGACCGTATCATTCGGCAAATCAAAATCAAACGTAAACGATTCGCCAAAAGCGCTCGAGCCGACGCCGCCCGTGATATACATTTGCCGTTTCGTCACGTTTTCCCATAACGTTTGGCATGCTTGTTTCAACGATTCGTCTCCCGTTTTCGCCGCCAGTCCAGCCATGGCGGTATACATATAGAGCGCCCGCACCGCATGCCCAACAGCTTGTTTTTGTTCCCTGACCGGAATGTGCGCCTGATGGTAACGATACCCGCCGTCATACCAAAATGGCTTCGTTTCCCCTCTTGCTTCTTTTTCCTGATCAAAGTAATGAGGTTGCTGCCCGCGCTGATCAATAAAATATTGGCTCAGTTTTAAATAGTTCTCGTTTCCAGTCGCCTCATACAATTTCAACAGCGCCAACTCAATTTCCTGATGTCCGTCGTATCCAGGAATTTGGCCTTCCCCGCGGCCGAATACCGTACCGATATAGTCGGCATATTTGCACATAATGTCTAAAAAGCGCCGTTTGCCTGTAGCCTGGAAATAAGCAACTGCCGCTTCGATCAAATGGCCGGCGCAATACAATTCATGGTTGTCCCGCAGGTTGGTCCAACGTTTACCGGGTTCCTTGACCGTATAATACGTGTTGAGATAGCCGTCCGGCTGCTGGGCGCGGCCAAGCAGCTCAATCACGTCATCCGCGAGTGCTTCCAATTCCGAGTCGCGCTTTTCCTCGAGTAAATACGCCACCGCTTCGAGCCATTTCGCTACATCGCTGTCTTGAAAGACCATCCCATAAAATTCTCCATCTGATTCGCCAGCGGCGATGCGGAAATTTTCGATTGCATGGCTTGGTTCAGCGCCTAGGATGCGGTCATTAAGCGCTTCCCACTGGTAAGGAACGACTTCGTTCCGGACGACATCGATATATCGTTTCCAAAACCGATCCTTGACATTTGCCCTTATTGTAGCTTTTTCCACTTTGATTCCCCCTATCATGTTCCTAAAACCCATTCATTTAAAAAGTAGAGAATCGTAAAGCGGTTCGGACGCAATCGATGAGCCTCCCGCAGACTCCGTTCAACCAACGGAAGATCGATGCCGAGTTGTTCCGGGAGAGCGGCCCCTCCTACTTTCTCTAACATAGTTCGAACGCGCCCTGGAGAGGGCAAGGATTCAAGCAGTTTCTGAATAGAAGCCGCATTGGCTTTGAGTCGTTTCCTTGCAGTTTCGTCTATTGATTTCGGCCGTTCTTCTAGTTTGTTCCATAACGGCAAAAAGACGCGTTGATAGTGTTCAATGATCATCGGAGTCGCTACGCCAACCTTCGCCCCGTGCAGCACTTGCCGTTTGTTCCGACGCAAAAATTCCATTTCCCAGTAGTGGGACAGATGGTGTTCCGCTCCCGATGCCGAGTACGATTGCCCCATGAGCAACATCGCAATGCCCGACTGCAGCAACGCATTCATTAATACACGAATCCCTTGTTCACCGCCATCGGCAATGTCATCAATATGGTCGACACATGCTTTGAGAGATTGTTCGGTAAGCTGGTGAACAAATGGACAATAGGGCTCATCGGCCATCCAGTGGGCAAACTGCCAGTCGACCAATGACGTATACTTCGCCACCATATCGCCAAATCCAGCGGCGATCATCTCTTTTGGAGCCCGGGATAACACATCCGTATGAGCAAACACAGCGACCGGCGCCTGTGCTTGAATGGTTTTTTTCACCCCACGAATGATGAGCGGAGCTCCCATTGACGTAAATCCGTCCACCGATGGGGCAGTGGGGACAGAAATGAACGGAATCTTCATTTTATAGCTGCTAAAACGGGTAATGTCATGAATCGTCCCTGCTCCTGCCGCAATGAGAACATCGACATCGTCGGGCGTTTCCAGAAGCACTTGCACAATCGAACGTTCATCGGCGATGACATCCCCATTTTGATCGGGTTGCACGAGGCATATTGTATAGCGGATCGATTTGTTTTCCAGTTCATCACACAATGACTCCCCTGCTGCGGCAAACGTCCGCTCATCGGCCACCACGGCCACCTTCTCATACCGCTTATGACGCAAATAAGCAACGAGCTGCTCAAACGCGTCACATCCCACCGCCATCTGTTCGATCGGGATGTCATAATGACGGTGGCCACAATCGCATTGTTTCACCAATGGCACGATTTCTTCTATTGAATTCACTGCACGATCTCCTTTCCGAGCCCCACGATATCATAAATGGAATCCATCACATAATCCGGCCGTTCTTTTTCCCTCCATGCCTCTAATTCGTTGCGCTTCGTATTTCCTGTCAGCACAAGAGCGGTTTTCATACCGTACATTCTCCCCATGCGAATATCCGATTCCACGCTGTCACCAATGACGAGACAGCGGTTAGGAGGCACCTTCAGCTGGCGCAAAGCGGTTTCGACCATAAAGCAAGAAGGCTTCCCTAACACAAGTTCCACTTTTCGGCTCGCCGCCGCTTCAATCGCCCCGACCATCCCGGCGACATCAATGGCATTTCCATGTTCACTCGGAAATGTTTTATCGATGTTGGTCGCAATGATTCGCGCCCCATGATGGACAGCACGAAATGCCAAATCCAAATCGCGATACGTCATCGTTTCATGCAGCGTGATGATGAGAAAATCCGCGTCTTCCGGAGCCGGTGCCAACGGCACCTGGTGATGCTGCAGCTCTTCACGCAATCCTTCGTCGCCTAACGTCCAAACTTGGCAAAGCGGATAATGTTTCCGCAAAAATTGGGCTGTTACCGTTGAGGATAAAATGATGTCTTCCTCCCCGGCCGCAATTCCAAACCGTCCAAGCCGTTCATGGCACATGCGCCGCGACCAATTGCCCCGGTTACTGACGAACACGATTCGTTTTCCAAGAGAACGGAGGTAGGCAACCGCCTCATTCGCATGGGGAATTAGTTCATTTCCTCTCCATATCGTCCCGTCAAGATCGATCAACACCCCTTCGATTTCCTCCATCAAGAGTCATCCGCCTCCTATCCGTCTATGACGTCCGCACACCAAACCGGTAGACCGTCGTTGATGCTCGCTCTTTGCCAGCCGGCAATACGATCGACGGAAACTGCGGATGATGAACCGCATCCGGCAGTCCTTGTGTTTCCAGGCAGATGCCTAAATATTTCCGCGACGGCACGCCGCCTAGATCCAACCCTTCCGGCAACTGGTTCGATGTATACACCACCACGCCGACTTCGTCCGTCTCCACCGTCAACACTCGCCCGCTCTTCGGGTCGGAAAGCACAATCTCTTTGTCATGATGCCGATCGAGCCAAAACGGATGGTCATAACCCCCGCCAACGAGTTCAATTTGCGGATGCCCGGATTCGACCGCCTCCCAGATCGCCTTTCCTTGCCGCAAGTCAAACGGCGTGCCGGCGACATCCAAGACGCGGCCTGTCGGAATCAGCTCCTCATTCAATTCCAGCACACGCGAGCTTTGGATTGTCAGCGTGTGGTCCAATATATCGCGCTTGCCGTTGCCGCTTAGGTTAAAATACGTATGGTTCGTCAAATTGAGCAAAGTTGTTTTGTCCGAACGAGCCCGGTACGTGACGGTCCATTCGTTGTCATTGTTGAGCCAATATTCCACTTGAACATGAACCGTTCCCGGGTACCCTTCCTCCCCGTCCGGGCTCGTGTACGAAAAGACGACGCCCACTGCATCGTCGCGCTGGACGGGCTCGGCCTGCCACAGCACGCGGTGGAATCCGTTCGAACCGCCGTGCAGATGGTTGTTGTGTTCGTTTTTCGCCAGTTGATATGTGATTCCATCAAGTTCGAAGCTCGCTCCACGAATGCGCCCCGCCACCCGGCCGATCACGGCGCCGAAATAAGGGGCGTTCTCAACATACGGTTCAAATCGTCCAAACCCGAGCACGACGTTTTCGATGTTGCCGTTCCGGTCGGGAACGCGGAGGTCCGTCACGATGCAGCCGTAGTTTGTCGCCGACAGTCCCATGCCGCGGTCGTTTGTCAAGGTGAATAAGAACACGTCGTTTCCATTCCATTCGGACCACTTTTCGTATGTAATGTTCATCTCGATTCTCCTTCCTTCATAACCGTACAATCGCTCCCGTTTTCATCGATGTGCGGCAAGCATCAAGCGCCCGTGCTTGTTGGATCATGCGCTCCGGGGAATACAACAGCGGCGTTCCTTCGAGAACGGCGCGTGAAAAGTGCTCGATTTGCAGCGCGTATTGATCGCCTGACACCGTTTCCTCGCGTACGTTCCCATCAGCCGTTGCGACCGTAATCCGTCCCTCTCCATCATCCACATCCGGTCGATACGCCCGAGAAACAACAATGTTTCCTTTCGTGCCGATGATTTCGTACTCATTTTTGAAGAACATATCGAAGCTGCACGTGAACTGCGCAAGAACACCGTTTTCCATCCTCATCCAACCGTTCGTCGTCAAATCGACCGAATGGTGTGAATCAAAATGGGACTGAACAAATAGTTCAATAGGTTCGGCGCCAAGGATGTGTCTTGTCGAGTGCACACAATAACAGCCGACATCGAACAGACTTCCCCCGCCAAGCTCATCGTTCATGCGAATATTCGTCTCCCGGTCTTCCAGGTAAAACGAGAAATGGGTGCGCATGTACTTGACATCGCCGATCTCGCCAGCAGCTAGAAGTTGCTTCACCCGCTCGTGCTGCGGGTGGAATTGGTACATGAACGCTTCCATAAATAAAACGCCATTTTCCTCGCACACCTCGATCATGCGCCGGACATCTTCTGCGCATAAAGCGGCAGGTTTTTCACAAAGCACGTGCTTTTTCTTCTTCGCCGCTTTGATCGTCCATTCAGCGTGCAGGCTGTTTGGAAGCGGGATGTACACTGCGTCGACGTCCGGGTCATCAAGCAGCTGGTCATAGCTGTCATACGCTTTCGGAATACCGAGCTCCTTCGCCGCTTGTTTAGCTTTCCCGCTCTCACTCGCAATGGCCACGACTTCAGCGTAATCCGCCCGACGAATGGCGGGAATCATCACGTATTTGGCAATGGCCGCTGTACTCATAATACCAAAGCGAACTTTACGCCCCATGTTTCGTCTCTCCTTCCCGTTTTCAAAGGGAGAGGCTGGCCATCAGACCAGCCTTCATTTCCTTATCATTTTCCTAAACGGATGACGTTCCACGACAACTTCGGCAACGTCGCCGATACTTTTCCATCGGACATCTGAGCGTCGCCGTTGCGATGCGGAACAACCGGGGACGACTGCGCCGAATTCGTTTGTTTCACGTTTTCATGCTCCAAAACGATATGCTCAATGACGCGATAGTCTTCAAAACTGCGAACATCGCATTCGAGCAGCAACGCATCGTCCATATCACGGTTGACGGCAAAAATCGTCACTTCTTCTTTTTCTTCATTGTAAACCGCAATCGATTCTAAGTATGGCACATCGGTGAAGTCTTTGCTGTCGTATTTCGGGCTGGAAACCACCGGATGCAACGCCACTCCTCTTCCATACACAGAGGCGTGCATAAACGGATAATAAATCGTTTGTTTCCAAGCCGGACCGTTCTTTTCCGTCATAATCGGTGCAATGACGTTGACTAGTTGGGCCAAACAAGCGATTTTCACCCGGTCCGCATGTTTCATGAGCGTAATGAGCATGCAGCCGACAAGAAGCGCATCTTCAAGGTTATAAATATCTTCCAACAGAGGCGGCGCAACAGTCCACGGCTCAATTTGCTTATCCGCCTCATTTGAGTGGTACCATACATTCCACTCATCAAACGAAAGATGGATCGTCTTCTTGCTTCGTTTTTTCGCCTTCACATAATCGGCAATCGCCACAACCGAACGGATAAAATCATCCATTTCCAGCGATAGCGCCAAATAATTGGCCGTATCATTGTCTCGGTTCCCGTAGTATTGATGGAGAGAAATATAATCGACATGCTCATACGTATGATCAAGAACCGTCGCTTCCCATTCCGCAAACGTCGGCATATTCCGATTCGAACTGCCGCAGGCAACGAGTTCAATCGTCGGATCGACCCACTTCATCACTTTTGCGGCTTCACACGCAATCCGCCCATACTCCACCGCCGTCTTGTGGCCGATTTGCCACGGGCCGTCCATCTCATTGCCTAAGCACCACGTTTTAATTTTATGGGGCTCTTTATAGCCATGGGAAATACGCAAATCGCTGTAATACGAGCCCGATGGGTGGTTGCAGTATTCGACTAAGTTGCGTGCTGCATCAATGCCGCGTGTCCCTAAGTTGACAGCCATATTTACTTCGGCTCCGACCATCTTGGCCCAGTCCATAAATTCATTCAACCCGATTTCATTCGTTTCCACCGACCGCCATGCCAAATCCAACCGCCGCGGCCGCTTTTCTTTAGGTCCAACGCCATCTTCCCAGTTGTAACCGGACACAAAATTCCCGCCCGGATATCGTATAATGGGCACTTGTAACTCTTTGACCATTTCAATGACATCTTGCCGAAAGCCGTTTTCATCGGCCTGCGGATGGCCTGGCTCATAAATCCCTCCATACACCGCGCGGCCGAGGTGCTCGATAAATGAGCCATAAATGCGTTTGTCGATTTCAGCGATTTTGAAGTCTTTTTCGATGATCATGGTTGCTTTTTTTGCGGTCATCTGCGATTCTTCCTTTCTGTTTTTTATTATACTCCCAATCTATTTTTCTCTTCCCCATTTCGGCTTTGCCGGAAACGGGCAACACTCCTTGTTTCCACTTTGCCTGATAGTGGACAAGATACCCGCTATGAGCACATGTCGTGCCGTACTGAAGAGAAGGACAATTTATGCATATACTGACCCTTTTCTCATAAACATCATCAGGAACGAAAAGCTGAAGGATCAATTTGTTCAACAAGTTTAGCCATCATTTTCTGTGTAACAACCGTACTCCCTTCGCAGCCCCGGCACCGTTTTTTCATGTTTTTAGCTGCCTTGATCCTCACCGTAGATTGGCTAAAACAAAACTGTTTCATTTTCATCAAGTATGGGCCGTACCCAAAAAACCAAAGAAGTCCCCTAAGGCATCACGAACTTTTATTCGCTCTGATTGTTTCCAAGTATATCTGCCAAACCCGCCGTTCACTTTGTTTCCCTAGCCGCTGTGTGTGGCGGATTCGCCCGAAATGATGGCTGGGGAAAGACTCCTTCCATAAACCCTGTATCACGATGAACGCACCGGAACAAAGCTGTACGTGGCTTATTCACCAGAATCATCATCTCCGACGGACGTTGTGGAAACGATTGAGTTATGCCACGATGTTCCTATGGGGGAACAACTGACGAACCCCCAACAGGTACTAGTAGAAGGCCGGACGTATTTCAGAATGCATCGGCGAATTTATCGGGCGGCGCCAACTGTTTTTCATTCGTGTGAAGGACAATGTAGAGATCCGTTAAAGAAAAGCCTGAAACACCTTCCATGCATATCATTACCGATTCAAGATGATTTCACTTGTTAGCTAGGAACGAAACAATGCCGTTCTGTCAAGCGTCATCGGGTACGTGATCTTTCAAGATGCAAGTGGTCATGACATTCGTGTTGTGATGAACATTTTGAACTTATCTGCCGAAATCATTACCGATACGGATCAAGGGAGTTGGATCGTTGAGGTGTTTTTTTCGTTGTATGAAGCAATATCTCAATGTCCCAACATTATTTGGTACAACCGAAAACGTAGTATATAATCAATTGTTTGACATTTTCATCACATATCTGTTGTTGAGACGGCTTTATGGTCAAACAAGCAAACGAACGAAGCACCATCTTTCCTCCACTTCTTCCATTTTCCATTTTCCTTCAAGCAAATTCCGCTCGATTGGAAATATCCAAGGGCACCATTGCTTTATTTGAGTATGCTCAAATGTATGGAAGGACCATGTCTAAGTTTTAGATAATCAACACTCGTGGCTTTTCCCCATCTACATTCTCTGTCCCCTTTATTACCTAACAATAAACATTGGCCCCACGCTTACGTAAATAGCGACTATCAAGCAACGACCGACCGATCATCTTTGCATCCGGACTGGGCATGAATGTTATTGCCGCCATTTTGGTCAACTCCCCCAAAAGTTGGATTTCTCTCAAAAAACAGCCCACGTCCATGTACTAGGACGCCTATCATTTGTAGCGGATCAAGGGCTGAGTCAAAACACACTCACGTTTTGAGCCAGCCCTCTTTCATCAACGGAATTTACTTCTCATTCACCCACACCGTCATCTCCCCTTCTCCTCGGTTGCACCAGGCATAATAAGGAATCGCACGGAACGGAACTTGATAGGTTTGGGGGTCAATCGGCCGATACAACTCATCATTCCATGCTGATTCATCCATTCGCTCGGCGGTTCCGGTGATCACTACAACCCCTTCTAGCAAGTCCGGCTCAAAGTGCGCTTCCAGATGGGCATCGCGCGGGAGGAACAGATTCGCTAAATTTGGCCCATTATCAACTTCTTCCAGGCAATACACAATCGGCCCGCGCTGCAACGCGACTTTCCCGGCATTGGCGCGCACTTGAGGATGAGCCTTGATCCGTTCAACTGGCATCGGGAAAACAAGCTCCACTTGATCCCCTTTTTTCCATATCCGTTTGATATAAGCATACCCTTTTTGGATCAGTGGAACCATGTCTACTTTTTCTCCATTGATCGTTAATGTTGCTCCCCGACACCATCCTGGAATGCGCAAGCCAATCGTAAATTCCCCAGCGGATTCCGGCAAAACCGTCAATCGAACCGTTCCATCCCAAGGATAGTTCGTCTCTTGCACGATTTCGACCGACCGTCCACCGAGTTCCGTCCGAATGTCGCTGCCGACATAAAGGTGGACGAACAAGGCGTCTGATGTTTGCGAATAAATATAATGGCCAATCGACGCGATGAGACGGGCCAAGTTCGGCGGGCAGCACGCACAACTGAACCATTTTTGCCGCACCGGTTTCACATGGCGCTTGTCATGGCGTTCGCATGCCTTCGGCCACACTTCGAGTGGATTGACGTAAAAAAACTTCTTGCCGTCCAAATCCATGCCGCTAATGGTTCCATTGTATAATGCCCGTTCCATTACATCCGCGTATTTCCCATCCGTCTCCAACTCGAGCATGCGGCGCGCCCAAAATACTAAGGCGATCGATGCGCACGTCTCCGCATAGGCCGTGTCATTCGGCAAGTCAAAATCAAATGTGAACGATTCACCAAACGCGCTCGAGCCGACGCCGCCCGTGATATACATTTGCCGTTTCGTTACGTTTTCCCACAACGTTTGGCATGCTTGCTTCAACGATTCGTCTCCCGTTTTCGCCGCCAGTCCCGCCATGGCGGTATACATATAGAGCGCCCGCACCGCATGCCCAACGGCTTGTTTTTGTTCCCTGACTGGAATGTGAGCTTGGTGGTAGCGGTAATCATCATGAAACCAAAACGGTTTGGTTTCTCCTCTTGCTTTTTTCTCCCAATCAAAGTAGTGAGGCTGCTGTCCGCGCTGGTCAATAAAATATTGACTCAGTTTAAGATAGCTCTCATTTCCCGTCACTTCATACAGTTTCAACAGCGCCAACTCAATCTCCTGATGTCCGTCATATCCCGGAATTTGACCCTCTCCCCGGCCGAATACCGTGCCGATATAATCGGCATACTTGCACATGATATCCAAAAAGCGCCGTTTGCCTGTGGCCCGGAAATAAGCGACCGCTGCTTCAATCAAATGACCGGCACAATACAGTTCATGATTGTCCCGCAAGTTTGTCCATCGCTTTCCAGGCTCCTTAACCGTATAATACGTGTTGAGATAACCGTCCGGCTGCTGGGCGCGGCTGAGCAGCTCAATCACGTCATCGGCGAGTGCTTCCAATTCCGGGTCACGCTTTTCCTCGAGTAAATACGCGACCGCTTCGAGCCATTTCCCTACATCGCTGTCTTGAAAAACCATCCCGTAAAACTCTCCATCCGATTCCCCTGCGGCAATGCGAAAGTTCTCAATCGCATGGCTTGGTTCAGCACTAGGGATAAGATCATTCAATGCCTCCCACTGATACGGTACAACTTCTTTTCTAACAACATCTACATATCTACTCCAAAACCCTTCAGTAATTTTAATGTTAATGTTATTATTCACCTTTTGTTTCATGCCCCTCATCCTCCATTTTTTATTATTAAAATCAAATTAGTCTTTCAATCCTGATAACGTTATACCGCGAATAAAGAAGTCTTGGGCCAATAGAAAAATCACTATAACGGGTAATAAACTAAGCACAGTCCCAGCCATTAATACAGGCCAGTCAGTAGAATACATCCCTTGCATAGATGCCAAGCCTAACGGTAATGTCATTTTCTCCAAAGAATTAATAAAAACAAGAGGCCCAAGAAAATCATTCCATGTTCCCATAAAGACAAAGACTCCTAAAGTAGCAAGAGCAGGTTTAGATAGCGGCAAGAATATCCTCCAATATATCCCAAATGGTGTGCAACCGTCTATCTTAGCAGCATCTTCCAAGGCTGATGGAATAGTAAGGAAAAATTGGCGCATTAGAAAAGTTCCAAAAGCCGAAACAAGCCCCGGTAAAATCAATGAGGCATGAGTATCGACCAATCCATAGTAGCGCATCAAGATGAACGTGGGAATCATAGTAACTTGACTTGGAACCATCATAGTTGCAAGATATAACCCAAATATTATATCGCGATAACGAAACTTAAGACGTGCAAATACATACCCAGCCATTGAACTCGTAATCAGTTGACCGATAACTACAATAACTGTTATCTTAAGACTGTTTAGAAAAAATAGATCAAAAGGAAAGCGATCAAAAATTCTAAGATAGTTTTCCCAATGTATTTCTTTCCCAAATGGTTTAGGGGGAAATATAAATACCTCACTCATATCCTTAAATGAAGTACTCAACATCCACAAAAACGGGAAGATCATAAAAATTGCCCCTAAACTAAGACACACATGTGCCAATACCCTTTGAGTTATACTTTTTCTCATAACTCTCGCACCTTTTTAATAAATTTCAGATTTCTTCTTCTGATGCCAAAACTGCACTAGCGTAACAATTGAGATCATAAAGAATAAAACATACGACATTGCACTAGCATAACCCATTTTGAAGAATTGAAATGCATTTTCATAAATATAGTGAACCATAACGGATGTTGACCTTGCAGGCCCTCCCTGGGTCATAAGGAATACTGAATCGAACACCTGAAAAGACCCTATAACAGACATCACTGATACAAAGAAAGTAGTTGGAGAAAGGAGGGGGACTGTTATATTCCAAAACTTCTTAAACCAAGTTGCTCCATCGATATCCGCAGCTTCATAATAACTCTCCGGAATAGACTGTAATCCAGCCAAAAAAACTAACATATTGAACCCCAAATTTTTCCATACACTAGTCATGATAACTGCAGGCATTGCCCACTTTGTACTTGTTAACCAACTTGGTCCTTCTATACCGAATAGACCCAAAAAATAATTTAAAACACCATATTCTGGATTATAGATCCACTGCCATATTACGGCTACGGCCACCATAGACGAAATAACAGGGAGAAAATAAGCAGTTCTATAAAATTTTATCCCTCTAAGTCCTTGATTGAGAGCTACTGCTAATAATAAAGATAGAACAATGCCTACTGGCACAGATACAATGGTGAAATAAAGTGTATTCCAAAAAACTTTTTTAAAAGTTTCATCGTGAAATAGGTTAATATAGTTCTGTAAGCCCACAAACTTGATCGGCTGTAGTAAATCCCATTCAGTAAAGCTGAGTAGAAAGGAAGCTATGATAGGCCAAAATGTAAATAATAGAAAACCAAGTAAATTAGGAAACAATAAAACAATTGCCCATGTAATATCTTTGCGAAATAACCCCAGAATTATACTTTTTTTACTCCATGCCCTTAATTTTATAGATAATTGAATATCATTTTGCGTATCCATTTTGACCCCCCTCTTCTTAGAAAGGCCCTAGGAGAAAACTAGGGCCCTATCGCTCGTATTCAATCTCTTTGTTTTCTAAGCTCTTCGTTTGAACGATTATCGATCCTCTCAACCACCTTGTCTAGCGACTCACCGTTGTAATAGAATTTGTCTAATTCCTCAGTAATAATGGAGGTAATCTTGTTATTAGAGAGGAAGGCATTAGGATAAGGCTTAGCATTCTCAAAATATGTCACCATCTTTTCAAAGCCTTCTGGATGCACTTCCTTATTATACCATTTTTTGATCCCTTCATTTGTATACAGGGCTTTGCGATTAGGCATCCATAGACCTTCCTTGACTAGCTGGATTTGATACTCTTCAGAGGAAAGAAAACTAACCAACTTCCAGGCTTCTTTAGGATACTTAGTTTTAGCTGAAACAGCATGTACGTGAGCTTGACCGTGAGTAACTGCCTCCTTAAATTTTGGTAATGGAGCCACCCCGACAGGAAACTTCATGGACGCCAGTTCCTGTAATGACCAAGAACCATCAATAAGCATACCAATTTTACCTGTTTGTAACATTTGTGTTGGTCTCATTCCTATTTTTTCTAATACACTCGTTTCTGGAGCTACTCCATACTTAACTCTTAAATCTAAAACAGATTGTAAAACTTGTTTTACCTCCGGGGTATTAAAGGTTGATTTCGTAAAACTGTTATTGTATGGACTCCCACCATTGGAGAAATATTCAGCCACCGTCATGTAGTTATTTTCGAGTCCAAACACTCCAAACTGTTCAACCTTATCTCCGTTCTTTTTAGTAAGTTTTTTAGCAACCTCTACAAATTGCTTCCATGTCCAAGCCTTTTGGGGATCGCTAGAAGGATAAGGAATTCCTGCTTCGTCGAATAACTTCTTATTGTAAAAAAGGACGGGTGATACTGTACAGCTACTTACACCAAAAATCTTCCCGTCAATCTGCATAATACTTGCCGCTGAAGGTATAAAGTCATCAATAGAATACTCTTCTTTAAAGTAAGGGGTTAGGTCTAGAAGAACTCCTTTTTTCTGAAAGGTCCGGTAATCCTCAGAGCCTAGAAAAAATACATCAGGAGCAGCGTTGCCTGCCAACATGGTTAATAATTTTGAGCTATATTGAGATTGAGGAATTGGTGTGTACTGAACTCTTATGTTAGGGTTTTCCTCCATAAACTTTTGGAGTCCTTTCTTAACAGCTTCAGTCTCTAATGGGCTAGCCTCCCATCCCATGAACTTTAGAGTTACAGTTTTTGATTCACCTTCCCCCTGGGCAGTTTTATTATTAGAACTGCATCCTCCTAATACTATTAAAAATGTTGTGAGTAATATTATCATTATGATTGACTGTTTTTTTCTCACGAATAAACCTCCCTTTCCATGAGTTATTACAGAGATCAGTAGTAACAACAAAAAATTCTAACTAACAATTTATATGTACGTACAAAACCACCCCCATAATGATTGCTTTGGAAATTAAACTATTCTTGAAAGCGTATTCTAGTTTTTATATTATCGCTTTTTGTTCGTACATGTCAATATTTTTTTGAATTTTAATTCATTTATTTTTAACAATTGTACGAACATATAGTTATGTGTAGGTTCAAGAAGGGACACGAGCTCTCAGCCCGTGCCCTAGGATGCCAAATCATTCGATTTTCTAAATTCTTATCTCCCCCGCCAAAACACTTCATTCCATCTCAATTCATTTTTGAACGATGAGACAGACGTCTGTTCATTGATCACGACGCATTCAATGCCGGTCATTTCTGCAAAGTCTTGCAATTGTTCTGTTGTAACCGCAAATGAGAAGCACGTATGATGCGCGCCGCCGGCTAAAATCCATGCTTCAGCCGAATCGCGCAACGATGGGCGTGGTTTCCATAAAATACGGGCGACCGGCAATTTCGGCATGTCGTGTTCCGGTTTCACCGCATCGACTTCATTGACAATGAGACGGAAGCGGTGTCCTAAATCAATCAACGATGCATTGACCGCTGCGCCCTCGCCGCCATCAAACACCAGGCGGGCTGGATCTTCTTTTCCGCCAATCGAAAGCGGATGAACTTCGATGCGCGGCCGCGTTGCCGCGATCGTCGGACATACTTCGAGCATATGAGCGCCGAGAATCAGTTCGTTGCCCGGCTCAAAGTGGTACGTGTAGTCTTCCATGAACGATGTTCCTTTACCATCGGCCATCACTTTCATCAACCGGACGAGGGCGGCCGTTTTCCAATCGCCCTCGCCGCCGAAGCCGTATCCTTCCGCCATGAGCCGCTGAACGGCGAGTCCTGGGAGTTGCTTCATGCCATGCAAATCCTCGAACGTCGTCGTAAAGGCGGTGAAGTTGCCATCTTGCAAAAAGGCTTTTAAGCCAAGCTCAATCCGAGCCTGTTCGCGGATGGACTCGCGAACCGGTCCATCTTGACGGCCGGCGGGTACAATGTCATACAGCTCCTCGTATTCATCGAGCAACTCGTTCACTTTTTGTTCGGAAACATCGCGGATGTATTGCACCAAATCCCCGATGCCATAGCCGTTGACCGACCAGCCGAATTGAATTTGCGCTCCGACTTTGTCCCCTTCCGTCACAGCCACTTCACGCATGTTGTCGCCAAAACGAGCCACTTTTAGGTTGCGGCTTTCCGCAAAGGCGACGGCCGTCCGCATCCATTTCGCCAGCCGCTCGCGGACTTCCGGGTCTTCCCAATGACCAACGACCACTTTCCGGGCCACTCCCATTCTCGCGCCGATAAATCCGTATTCCCGATCACCGTGAGCCGATTGGTTCAAGTTCATAAAGTCCATATCGATGCTGTCCCACGGAATATCACGGTTAAACTGGGTGTGAAGATGCAATAACGGTTTTCGCAACTCCAAAAGGCCGCCAATCCACATCTTCGCTGGCGAGAACGTATGCATCCAGGTAATGACTCCGGCGCATTGCTCGCTCGCATTCGCCTCAAGGCAAACGGTCCGAATTTCTTCTGGCGTTGTGACAACCGATTTAAAAACGAGCGGGAACGGGAACACCGAATCGCGATTGAATTCGTTGACGATCGTTCTTGAGTGTTCTTCAACTTGTTGTAACGCCTCTTCCCCGTATAAATGCTGGCTTCCTGTTACAAACCAAAATTCATAAGGACGTAATGATAGCATGATTGCCCCTCCCCATTTACGATAAAGTCACCGATTCTTTTGCTGCCCGTGCGGTTTCTTTCCAATGTTTAAGCCGTTTCATGACATCGTTTTCCCCACGGCCGAAGTAGTCATGCAATTTCGTATATTCTTGATACAACTGCTCGTACATTGCCACATTCTCCGGAATCGGTTTGAACGTCTCTTCACGCACTTTTCCCATGTTTCGCGCCGCCTCAACGATTGATTCATAACCGCCGTTCTCTTTGCCGGCCGCCACCGCCGCAAACATTGCCGCTCCCACCGCCGGGGTATGTTTGGATGCCGCGATCTTAATCTCACGGTTCGTCACATCGGCGTAAATTTGCATGAGCAGCTTGTTTTTTTGTGGCAGCCCGCCACACGCGTACAATTCGTCAACGTTGACACCGTTTTCAACGAAAGCATCGATAATTTTGCGTGTGCCAAAGGCCGTTGCCTCAAGCAGCGCACGGTAAATCTCTTCTGGTTTCGTTAGCAACGTATAGCCAATGATGAGCCCGGTTAAATCAGTATCGACCAATACGGAGCGGTTGCCGTTCCACCAGTCCAACGCCAACAGCCCGGTTTCCCCCGGCCGATAGGCAGCGGCACGCTTCTCAAGCCATTCATGGACGCTGACTCCTTCTTTTTCTGCCGCTTCTTTCACATAAGCCGGAACGCCTTGCTCCACATACCAAGCAAAAATGTCCCCCACCGCCGACTGGCCGGCTTCGTAACCGAAATATCCTGGAATGATGCCGTCTTCCACAACGCCGCACATGCCTTCGACGTATTTTTCTTCTGTGCCCAGCAGCATATGGCAAATCGAGGTTCCCATCGCCATCACCAGCTTCCCTGGTTCGACAACCCCGACACCGGGTACGGCCGCATGGGCATCGACATTTCCGACGGCGACGGCTGTTCCCGGAAGAAGACCCATCATGGCCGCCATTTCATTCGTCAGCACGCCTGCTCTCGTGCCGAGCGGAACGATCGGACCGCGCAGTTTCGTGTCTGTCAAGTGTTCCAGCCGCGGATCGAGCGCCCGGAAAAACTCCTTGCTTGGATAGCCGTCTTGTTTATGCCAAATCGACTTATAGCCCGCCGTGCAGCTATTCCGGACGATATTGCCGGTCATTTTGAAAATGACCCAATCAGTCGCCTCAAGAAAAAGGTCGGTCTGTTCGTAAATCTCCGGATCTTCGTTTAGAATCTGCCAAATTTTCGCAATCATCCATTCGGATGAAATTTTTCCGCCGTATCTCGGCAAAAATGCTTCGCCTCGTTTGGCCGCAATTTCATTGAGCAAGTTCGCCTCATCCTGAGCGGCATGGTGCTTCCACAATTTCACCCAACTGTGCGGACGGCTCTTGAATTCTGGCTTTAGACAAAGCGGCTCGCCAGAAGCATCAACCGGCAGCATCGTGCAAGCCGTGAAATCGATCCCCACCCCGATGACATCAGACGGACTCACTCCAGACTTTTGCAAAACGGCCGGGACTGCAGTCGCCAACACTTCGATATAATCACCAGGGTGTTGCAGCGCCCAGTCTGGCTCGAGTTGTACGTTCGATTCCGGCAGGACTTCATCAATGACTCCGTGAGGATACGGAGTGACATGGTCCGCAATTTCGTTTCCTTCTAGATCAACGAGAACAGCTCGTCCCGATTCGGTGCCATAGTCAATGCCAATGACGTACTTTTTCCCCATCTCGGTCTCCCTCCCTTTACTGCCCATAGTAAGCGTTTGCACCATGCTTGCGCAAATAATGGCGATCAAGCAGCGTTTGGCTGATCGGCTGTGCATCTGGATTGAGCATGAATGTTCTTGCCGCCATTTTCGCCACTTCTTCCAAGACAACGGCATTATGAACCGCGTTCGCTGGATCTTTCCCCCAAGCAAACGGGCCATGGCCGTGCACCAAAACACCTGGCATTTGCAACGGGTCGAGAAAGCGGAACGTTTCCGTAATGACCTTTCCAGTTTCTAGTTCATAGGCTCCTTGAATTTCTTCATTGGTCATCGGCCGGGTGCACGGAATTTCTCCATAGAAATAGTCTGCGTGTGTCGTCCCTAATGCCGGAATTCCTTTTCCGGCCTGCGCCCAAACAGTCGCCCAAGTCGAATGGGTATGAACAATTCCTCCGATTTCCGGAAATTTTTTATACAACCAAAGATGGGTGGGGGTGTCCGACGACGGTTTTAAGCCCCCTTCCACCACATTTCCGTTCAAATCCACGACCACCATGTCATCAATGGTCAACTTGTCATACGCCACTCCGCTTGGCTTAATGACAACCAATCCGCGCTCCCGATCAATCCCGCTCACATTTCCCCACGTAAATGTCACGAGGCGGTATTGTGGGAGCTGCAGATTGGCCTCTAATACGGCTTGTTTCAATTTCTCAAGCATCAGCCTCCACTCCCTCTATAAAAAAACTCCTCACCTCCATTATATTATTGTACGTACAATTTTTCTATAGTTTTTGAATAAATTCAAACATATTTTTAAATTTCTCTTGTAGAGTTCCGGACAATCAACTCCGGCTTATACACAATATCGTTGACTTTTTCAACAGCTGGTTGCTCAATCATTTGAACAAGCATTTCAGCCGCTTGGACGCCCATCTCTGTTTTCGGGTGGCGGATCGTTGTCAGTTTTACTTCTGTCGCTGTCGCAAACGTCGAGTCATCAAACCCTACAATCGAAAGATCATCGGGGACTGACAGCCCTTGTTGGCGAATGACTTCAAGAAGCAAAATCGCCAGCTCATCGTTGTAGCACACAAAGGCTGTCGGGCGCTCCTCTTTCGGCCGCTGCAAAAACTCCCGCGCCACCTCAAGCGGCTTTGTCCATTTCTCCTCTGTTGCGTAGGAAAGAAGATACTCCGTGGCCACAGGCACCTCGTGTTGCTGATGGGCGCGAATAAAGCCGCGCAAACGATCCACCCCTTGCAAATCGTCAGTTTTAAAGAAACCAGCAATTCGGCGATGCCCTAAACGAATGAGATGATCGGTCAATAAAAATCCTCCCTGCTCATCGTCCATTTTCACGCATGGACAGCTCACTTCCAAATAACGGGCGTTAATCATAACGTACGGGATGTGAAGGTTGTTGAGCGACAAGTAATAGCCAAGGTTCGGATTCCCTTGCGCACTTTTGGTCGGCTCGATGATCAGCCCGCTCAACGGCTCCCGGATCATCTCCTCAAGCTGTTCTTTCTCTCTCTGTTTGTCGTTATTCGTGCTGGCAAGCAAAAGACGGTATCCTTTTTCCCGTAGCGTCTCCTCCGCTCCTCGGACGATATGGGGAAAAATATAATCGGAAATATAGGTCGTTACGATTCCGATCGTTTTCGTATCCACCTGTTCTTTCGGCTTCGGTCGGGACACAAATGTGCCGCTCCCTTGGATTTTGTACAGCCATCCTTCCTTCTCGAGTTCCCCGAGCGCTTGCCGAACGGTATGTCGGCTTAGTTGAAACTGGTTGGCGATCTCATGCTCGGTCGGAATTTTCTCATCCGGCTTCATTTGTCCGGAAATGATCCAAGATAAAATTTCTTGTTTTAATTGCAGATATTTCGGCAGCGTTTTCTCCTTCATAGTCCACCTCAATGATAAAATAATGAGATACAAATTAATTTTATTATAGCAGTTTTTATTTGTCCGTATCTATTTCTCCAATTTCAACAACATTTCATCCACAAAATTCACTGGATTAGACAGCAGGACAACCCTATTCTCTTACTTTCTTCTAAAATGTATCAAAGGAATTAGCTAAAATAATTAGGGGCTTTTTTGCACAAAAAATCCCTTCTTCATCGGGGATTAGAGAGAACTCCCCTAATGAAAAAGGGACGGAGACAAACAACGAACTACTCTAACTCTTCAATCATCAACATCACCGCATCCCGCAAATCCTTGTACGACCAACTCGGGAAAGTCGGCCGCTGAACAGCAAGCTCGTGCGAGGCGGGAAGGTGGACAAAGCCAGCCTGCACGGATAAATTTTCAGTACTTACTTTATGCAAGACAGAATACATGACATGGTTGCACAAATACGTTCCCGCTGTATTAGAGATTTGCGCAGGATAACCCCGCTCATTCAAGACGTTGACAAGTCGGCGGATCGGCAAGGTCGAGAAATAGGCCGCAGGCCCATCTTCGACAATCAGATCATCTTGCACCCGCATGCCGCGATTATCCGGCCCTCCGTCTTGACAATTGATCGCCACTCGTTCTGGGGTGATTTTTGTACGCTCGGCGGCGAGGCCGAGAGACATGACGACATCGGGTTGGATTTGTTCTAAGTACTCTAAGCAACACAAGGATGACTGTGAAAAGTCGACCGGAAGAACACGGCCATAAACCCAATATTTTCCTATTCCCTTTCCGTCCAATTCCCTTACAATTCGTTCCGTTGGATTAATGGGAAATTCCAAAAAAGGTTCAAAGCCCGTCAATAAAAGCTTTTTCATTGAATTTTCCTCCCAACGCTAAACGTTGCTGTTTAAATAGTAGAAAAACAAATAAGTCAAAGATATGAATAGACAACCCGTGCCTGTGCCAAGCAAAACCGTTTTGATGCGAGTTGTTATTCGACTTTTCCAATCGTTCAGCCAAATATCGTTTGTCAACTTCTCTTCTTCGCGAATCAACATCTTTGGTTTCGGCACGATCCATCGATACAATCGCTGGAAACCTTCGAAAAACGGACGGAAAAAGCCGGTCTGATAGATAAACAAAGCCGCTCCTGCCACCAATAAAACAAGGCCCAACAAAAAGCAATCGTTAACGAAAACAAGCATGCTCGTCTCATCATAAAACTGTTTCACGCATAACAAAACAATGACCGTACAAAAACTAGCCATAAAGTACGGCGTCATGATCCCCCTCCTCATGGAGTAAAAGGGAAGAATTATCCATAATCAGGATAATTCTTCCCCTTCTTTATCCTACTCTGCTACTTTTTTCGCCCAGCGCACGTCCGGATAACGGTTGACGGGATAGACAATATCTTTAAAATTCGGCGATGTTAAATAATTTTGCGAATAGAAATAAACAGGGATAAACGGCAGATCCGTCATTAGTACTTTTTCCGCTTCATGGAGGAGTTCATATCGTTTTTGGTCATCTTGTTCCACTTTCGCTTTCGCCATCAAATCATCAAATCGCTTGTTTACCCAGTTCGTGCGGTTGTTCGGGCTGTCGCCTAAGTAGTAATCCAAAATCACTGTCGGATCAACAAACACACCGATCCAACCCATGCGGGCCATTTGGAAATTGGATTGCTGTGTCGTTTCCAAGTATGTTTTCCATTCTTGGTTGGCCAGTTTCACTTTCACGCCAAGGTTCGTTTTCAACATTTCTTGAACAGCTTCAGCAATTTTTTTATGGTTCTCGGCGGTATTATACATTAGCGTGACTTCTGGAAGCTTTGTCCATCCTTCTTCCTTCATACCTTCTTCCAATAACTGTTTCGCTTCTTTGACGTTCTCTTCAAAATAAGAACCGCCCACTTCTCGGAAATCGCCTTTCGGAGTATTGACACCGTATGGTACGAAGGCATAAGCCGGTTTTTCACCAGATTTGGTAATATTTTTGACAATTGCCTCCCGATCAATGGCCATGGCAAAAGCGCGGCGAATTTTTGCGTTCGTAAACGGTGGTTTGTCTACATTCAGCATAAACATATACGTACCAAAGTATGGAGTGATTTTAAACTCCTTATTATTTTTTTCTTGGTCAATGACGTCAGTCGGCAAGGTGTCAATTAAGTCAAGCTCCCCTGTTTTATACATTTGATAGTATGTCGTCGCATCATTGACCATCTTCCATGTTACCTTTTGCATATTAATTTGATCTTTGTTCCAATAATGTTCATTCTTTTCGATGACAACTTCACTATTATGCTTCCATTCTGTCAAACGATAAGCCCCGTTGCTTACATATCCTTTTGCGTCCGCTGCCCATTTCGGGTTCGATTCAACGAGAGATTTTTTCACTGGATAAAATGTCCACATGGTCAGCAATTTATCAAAATATCCCAACGGTGCTTTTAATTCCACTTGGAATGTTTTGTCATCCAACGCCTTAATCCCTACCTGATCCGCGCTTCCCTTTCCTTTGTTATATTCTTCGGCCCCCTTGATGTAATACATATAAAAAGCGAACGGGCTCCCTGTCTTCGGATCAAGCACACGTTTCCAAGCGTATTCAAAGTCATAGGCCGTGACTGGATCACCGTCAGACCATTTTGCATCCTCACGAATCGTAAACGTATACGTTTTTCCATCTTCTGATATTTTTACATCACTTGCGGCTCCTAATACAGGCTCTCCTTTTTGATTTTTCGTATACAATCCTTCAAATAGGTGGTCGATCACCCATCCCGACGTCGTATCCGATGCGATTGCAGGGTCTAAGCTAGGCGGCTCAGTCTTTGCATTCAACGTAATTTCCTGCTTAATATTCTTGGCCGCCTCACTTCCTTCATTTGACGGCGTTTCATTGCTGCAAGCGACAAGCGCCGTTGAAACGAATAGCAACAACACCAATACAGTTAGAAGACTTCTTTTCATCCTTGATTGATCCTCCCTTGAATATTTTTACTGATGATATAAATGACAAGCTGTCCAATGGTTTTTTCTGACTTCCTTCCAAGCTGGCTCCTCTTCCTTGCAAATATCCATGGCATATGGGCATCGCGTCCGAAATCTGCAGCCACTTGGCGGGTTGACGGGACTCGGCGGATCCCCGGATAGAACAATTCTTTCCCTTTTTCTCGCCAATCTTGGGCTAGGGATCGGTATAGCTGACAAAAGCGCCTGCGTGTAAGGATGCAACGGTTCTTCAAACAGCTCGGAACTCGTTGCAATTTCCATCATCTTGCCAAGGTACATCACCCCTATCCGATCGCTAATATGTTTGACCATCCCTAAATCATGGGCAATAAACAAATAGGTTAAATTTCCCTCTTGCTTTAAATCATCCAGCAAGTTCACGACTTGCGCTTGAATCGACACGTCCAAAGCCGAGATTGGCTCATCGGCAACAATAAATTTCGGTTTAACCGCCAACGCACGGGCAATGCCAATTCTTTGCCTCTGCCCCCCGCTAAACTCATGGGGGAACCGCTGTGCATGTTCCGGATGTAATCCTACTTTTTCAAGAAGAGCGTACACCATCTCCTGCCGTTCTTTTCCTTTCGCTAACTGATGGGCATCAATACCTTCCGCAATAATATCGCCAACCCTCATCCGCGGATTCAACGACGCATGAGGATCTTGGAAAATCATCTGCATTTCCCGGTTCAACCTTTTCCTTGTCGATCGGTCCAAATCACCCGCCAACTCATGGCCGTCAAAACGAATCGTGCCAGAAGTCGGAGCATGGAGGCCTACAATCATCTTCCCTAACGTCGATTTTCCACTTCCACTTTCTCCCACTAATCCAAATGTTTCCCCTTTGCGAATCGAAAACGAAATGTCATCGACCGATTTTACCGTTTGATTCGGGCCAATCCGAAAATATTTTTTTACGTTCTCCACCTGCAAAATCTCTTCGGACATTCACTGCTCCCTCCCCGTTGCAACCAGTGGTTCCACCTTTGGAGCTCTCGGATCATTCAGCCAGCATCTCGCTGTATGTCCTTCGGAAATAACGAACTCCTGAGGGCTTTTTTTAACACAAATTTCCATTGCATATTGGCAACGCGGAGCAAACGGACAGCCTTTTGGCGGTGAAAAAAGGTCGGGAGGTGCCCCTTCGATCGGCACTAAACGTCTTTTTTCCTTTTCGTGCAAATTCGGAATCGATTGCAACAGCCCCCATGTATACGGATGTTTGGGGTTTTCAAATATATCGAAAACATCCCCCGTTTCCACGACCGTCCCGCCATACATAACGATCACCCGTTGCGCCATTTCGGCCACTACTCCTAAATCATGGGTAATTAAAATGATCGACGTGCCCATCTTTTGCTGCAGCTCTTTCATTAAATGGAGAATTTGCGCTTGGATCGTTACGTCCAATGCCGTCGTCGGTTCATCAGCAATAAGTAGTTTGGGATTGCAGGCTAAAGCGATCGCAATCACTACTCTCTGCCTCATTCCGCCGCTGAACTCATGGGGATATTGGTGATATCTTTCTTCCGCGTTCGGAATCCCTACTAGCCTCAACAGATCGACTGCCTTTTGTTTCGCCTCGATCTTTGATAGTTTTTGATGCTTCCGCATCCCTTCTGCAATCTGTTTGCCGATCTTCATCGTTGGGTTTAATGAAGTCATTGGATCTTGGAAAACCATCCCAATTTCTGAACCTTTTAATTTTCGCATGTCTTTTTTGGATAAATGAGTGAGATCTCTTCCGTTGAAGAGAATTTTTCCTTCTTTAATATTTTTTCTTGGAATTAACCCCATAATAGTTTGCACGGTCACGGTCTTGCCGCTCCCGCTCTCCCCGACAATAGCAACCACTTCTCCTTGATCAATGTAAAACGAAACATCTCGAACGGCTTGCACTTCCCCACCGTAGATCGGGAATATCACTTTTAAATGTTCTACTTCCAATAGATGGCCCATTGAAATGATCACCCCCTACTTTCTTCTCGGATCTAATGCATCTTGCAAGCCATCTCCAAATACGTTAAAAGCGAACATGGTTAACGAGATCATGAGACCCGGAAAAAACAGTCTCCACCATTGGCCGCTTAAGATGACCCCCAAAGCATCATTCGCCATCGTCCCCCAGCTGGCAAATGGGGCTTGTACGCCTAATCCTAAAAAACTTAAAAATGATTCAGCAAAAATGGCCTGAGGAATCGTAAACGTTAAATTTACAATAATGATTCCTAACGTGTTGGGCAGCAAGTGTCGGAAAATAATTTTTGCATGAGACGTTCCCAGTTTCTGGGCCGCCATAACGTATTCTTGTTGCTTTAACTGAAGAATTTGGCCGCGAATAATTCGGGCCATCCCTACCCATCCAGTGATCGAGAGCGCGACAATGATCGTCCATAACCCCGGCTCCATCACAACCATGAGCAAGATCACAACTAATAGGTAAGGAATGCCATACAATACCTCGACAATTCTCATTAAAATGTTGTCGATTCGATCTCCTAGTTTTCCTCTTCCTGCCATATATCCTGAGACGCCACCAATCAACACCCCGATAACCAAATCGATGAGAGCGGCCACAAAACCAACCGTCAACGATATGCGAGCGCCATACCATGTGCGCGACCACATATCTCGCCCTAAATCATCTGTTCCAAACCAATGTTTGCTGGAAGGCGGTTGATTTCCGTTCGTTAAACTTTGATCATCGTAACTATATGGAACTAAGTGAGGTCCAATAATGGCCATAATAACGATGCATAATAAGAGCAACGCCCCGAACATCGCCATTTTATTTTTGATGATTTTCAAACCGGCTTCCTTCCAAAAACTGAGACTCGGTCTTTGAATGGCATCTGACTGAAGCTTGCTACGGTCGATGGGACGAAATAAGTCGGCCTCTTCTTTCACTGAAATCACGCTCATTCCCCCTCGCTCGTCAGCTTAATTCTTGGATCAATTAGGCGATATGATAGATCGACAAGAAATAACGTAATGACAAGAATCGTGCTGAAGAAAACCGTCGTGCCTAAAATAACTGGATAGTCGCGGTTAAAGATGCTGTCGACAAAATATTTTCCCAACCCTGGTATAGCGAAAATTTTCTCAATAACGAATGTTCCTGTAATTAAAACAGCAAATAACGGGCCGATAAATGTGATGACTGGTAAAATAGCATTTCGTATGCCATGCTTGATGACAATAGCGATCGGGGATAGCCCTTTTGCCTCTGCCATTTTGATATAGTTTTGTTGCATCACTTCCAACATGCTAGAACGCATAAAACGGGCGATCACTGCCATCGGGGTGGCAGCCAACGCGATCGACGGCAAGATGGAATGGGCCCATGTTCCCCAAGACGCTACAGGCAAAACTCCCCACTCAACAGCAAAATATTTGATTAACAATGGCGCTAAAATAAAACTTGGTACAGAAATGCCTACAATGGCAATAAACATCGCTATATGATCAAGCAGCTTATTATGGTTTAGCGCAGCGATAATGCCAAGCAACAATCCAAACACAACGGCAATCACCAACGCTTGCAATCCAAGAAGCGCGGAAACAGGGAATCCGTCTGCGATAAGGGTATTTACGTCCCTTGTTTCAGACTGAATCGATGGTCCTAAATCAAACGTTATTAAATTTTTCATATACAATGCATACTGGACTGGCAGTGGCTTGTCCAAGTTGTATTTCGCCCGAATGTTTTGCAATACTTCTTCAGGCAACACATTAGCGTCGGAAGCAAATGGATCACCGGGAATCGATTTCATGATGATAAAAGTTAATGTGGCGATGAGCCAAACGGTGACAACCATTGTCACCAGACGTTTCATGACGTACACGGTCATTCCCCTCCCTTGTTCTAAGCATTCACATGCCCTAGCACGCCGTTCGTCGCCGTCATGGCGATAATGACACATCCCCACATATGTTTATAGGCAGTGACGATATCATTGCATGTAAACGTGATCGTTTTCGGGCCGATTAATGTCACTGTCGGTAATGTCGTTGTCATCATCGCTTGGTTTGGTCCTTTAAATTCAATTTCAAAGGTAACCGGCCCTTCTAGTTTCAACGGAGGGCATTGTTTCGCTTTCTGTACGGCCTGTTTCGCTTTTTCTCTAATTAACTCATGCGCTTTTGTCGGGTGAAGCAACTCCGCCGCAAAGCGGTCAATCCCGCGCTTGACTACAGCCGCTTCAACGTGAGGCAACGTTTCAAGCACTTCTTTCACATAAGCATCATCACCCGAGATAAAAATGGCCGGTACGTTGTAATAACCTGCAACAAACGCATTCATCTCTGTTTCCCCAACAACACGGCCATTAATCTTGATCTCATTCACACAGATGCCGGCCAAACTATGACTGATTACGGTCCTTTCCGATCCACCTTCGCGTCCATGATGGCCAACAAACATAATCCCGTCAAAGCTATCATCAAGCCCCTCGAGCTGACACATCACGCGATTGTTCCCAGAGACAAGGCGCGCCCGCGGATCCAATTCCTCGATCAGGATGTTGGACATATTGCCATGGCCATCAGCAACCACTACTTCCGTCGCTCCTCCTAAAAAAGCACCCTCAATCGCTGCATTGACGTCCTGAGTCATGAGCTTACGGAACCGCTGGTATTCACTGTTCGTTTTTAATTGTTGGTTGGTTGCCACACCAGAGATCCCTTCCATATCGGCTGAAATAAAAATTTTCATAGCAACAACACCCCTTCTTTTTCAATTTATAAACAGCTAACGATTTTAAATATAATCAAACGTGTTTTTATATACTTCGAGCTGTACGATCGTATCCATTTCAAGAATCCCGTGTACACCATTTAGCATTTTTACTACTTCAGTGATTTCATCTTGACTGGGCACTGCAATTTGGATTAAAAGTTGGTAGCTTCCAGAAGTTAACGTAATATAGCGAACTTCTTTTATTTTCTTCAGCTGTTCAATCACATCCATTAACTTGTTCGCTTCCGTTTTTAAACGAATGATCGCCCCTGCGCGAATCCCAAGAGCTATTGGATTCACGACTCCCACCACTTCGAGAATCCCATGATCGATTAAATTTTTGTACCTCATCCGCACTGTTTTTTCCGTAACATTCAAATTATTGGAAATTTCTGTAAAAGACATCCTACCATCCCGAGATAACAGTTTAATGATTTGTCGATCCAGATCATCGATTTCGTACTTCATAATTTCCCCTTTTCTATACCGTTATGGAATTTTAATAACGAAAATAGATACAAATAAGAAATAAAATTGGTTATTTACAGCACAAAAAACTTGTTTTAATATCTTAATTAGGACTATTTGATTTTTTATTATAATCACAATTAACAAAATATTCAATAGCCCGTTTGTATTTTCCAAAATATTTTAAGAAGAAATATTTCCAGAGGGGGAGGAAATCCATATGGTGACTGTCATTTCCGGAGGAACAGTACTAGTAGGAAACGGACAAAGAATGGAATCGGCGCACATTGTCATTAAGAACGGAAAAATCAAAACTGTGGCAACCGAGCTGCCGGATGTCTCCTCCGATCAAGTGAACATGATCGATGCCTCAGGCAAATTCATTACACCTGGGTTGATTGACGTTCATACTCACCTTGGTATACACGAGGAAGGGATTGGTAAAGAGGGACACGATTTCAATGAAACGAGCAACCCAACGACCCCACACGTTCGGGCAATCGATGGAATTAACCCAAAAGATAAAGGATTTGAGGATGCGAGAAAAGCAGGAGTAACAACGGTGCAAGTCATGCCCGGAAGCGCCAACGTAATTGGCGGAGAAATGGCAGTCATCAAAACCGCTGGGCAAACCGTTGATGAAATGGTGGTCCGACATCCTTCAGGAATGAAAGCCGCTTTTGGAGAAAACCCGAAACGGGTGTATGGGGAAAAAGGAAAACTACCGACAACAAGAATGGGGATTGCCGCTTTATTCCGCGAGCAGTTCATTCAAGCGCAAACGTACTTGCAAAAAATCGAAAGCGGCAAAGAAGTCGAGCGGGATTTGAAACTGGAAAATTTAGCGAAAGTATTGAAAAGAGAAATTCCACTGCGCGCTCATGCACATCGCGCCGATGACATCATGACAGTGATTCGCTTAGCGAAGGAGTTTGGTTTCCGCTATACGATCGAACATTGCACCGAGGGGCATCATATCGCCAATTATATTGCCGAGAATGGGGTCCGTGTCTCTGTCGGCCCAACCATGTCATCCCGATCAAAAGTGGAGCTCGCGGATAAAGGATGGCATACGCTCCTTGCTTTGCGGGACGCCGGCGTCTCTTTCTCGATTACGACCGACCACCCGGTTGTCGGCATTGAACATTTGATGACGAGCGCCATTCTCGCTGTGAAGCATGGGTTGGAGGAGTCTTTAGCTCTTCAAGCCATTACATTAAACGCGGCAAAACATTTAGGCATCGAAGACCGTGTAGGCTCGATCGAAGTTGGAAAAGACGCCGATATCGTCATTTGGAGCGGCGACCCCTTTGACTTGCGCGAAAGCGTGGAACTGACCATGATCAACGGGGAAATCGTATTTCAACGTAACTGACTCTTAAGTAACCATCAACCTTGCTTAAAACGGCTTCTACCCCCTGGCAGAAGCCGTTCTCTTCCCTACCTCCCCCGAAACACCGGCTTCCGCTTTTCTAAAAAGGCGCGGACGCCTTCGCGGTGGTCTTCGGTTTGCCGCATGCGCTGTTGGGCGTCGGTTTCGAGTTCGAGCACGCGAAGCAACTCTTCTTTTGTTTGTTCGACGTACAACATTTTCGTGGCGATCATGGCTTGAAGCGGTTTTTCTTGCAAGGAAGCGATTGCTTGTTCCGCCTGTTGTTCATCTTCGACGATGAAGTCAATCAGCCCGAGCTGCTGCGCTTCGTCCGCGCTCATCGGTTTTCCTTCCCAAATGATCTGTTTGGCTTTCGCCGTGCCGACCCGCTGGGCCAGGAAGAAATGCCCGCCGCCGTCAGGGACGAGACCGATGCCGATGAAATTCATCGCCAAGCGTGCTTCTTTCGTGGCGATGAGGCAATCGCTCGCCAAGGCAAAGCTGAACCCAAGGCCGGCCGCTGGGCCATGGATGAGCGAAACGGTGATTTTCGGCATCGTATACAAGAGCATGATCATCTCCTGAATCGTTTTCATCACGGTTTGAAATTGGCTCGGGTCATCAACCGCCAGCATTGTCTTAATGTCGCCGCCCGCAGAAAATCCTCTCCCTTTGCCGCGGATGACGACAACGGAAGCATCACTTTCCTTGATTTTCCGCAGCGCGTCGACGAGTTCCGTTAGCATTTGCACATCCATAGCATTTAACGCCTGCGGGCGGTTCAGTTCCAATATCGCTTTGTTTTGGTCAAATGTCAGCACAACCGTTTCCATGGCTCTCCTCCTCTGAATGATGATTCATTTCTTTTCATTCGCCATGAAGATGGTTTTTTCCTTGTTGGCGGCAAAAATATCATGTTCTCCAACACATCCATGCTTGACATCTTCATCTACTTGTAATAGCTTCTATGTCGGTGTTGCTTTTTTTCGAAGCACAGCGTGCCGATAAAGGAGTGGATCGCATGAGAAATCCAAGTGTACGAAACATCTCGTTTTATCTAGCGGCGGCGTTGATCTTCTCGATGATGGTCTACAACGTCTTTTATCATCTAGGAACATTCCCGATTTCAAGCTGGGACGAAGCGCGTCATGGCGTCAATGCATACGAAATGCTGAGGCATGGAAACTTGATCGTCAACACATACCTTGGGCATCCTGATTACTGGAATTTAAAGCCTCCTGTTAGCTACTGGGCGATCATGATTGGCTATAAACTCGTTGGGATGAACGCGCTTGGTTTGCGGCTGATGTCTGGCATTTGCGCTACGCTCACGGCCGTTGCCATTGCGCTATTTGTGAAAAAACGGTTTGGAAGCATGGCCGCGATCGTCTCATTGCTTGCCTTGTCTACTAGCACCCAATATCTTCTCAACCATTGCGCTCGCACAGGAGATGCGGATTCGCTCTTTGTATTCTTCTTTACGTTATCCATCCTTTCTTTGCTGGCCGCCAGACGGCAGACGCGATGGTTGTATGCAGCGGGCCTTGCCTGTTCACTTGCTTTTTTAACGAAAAGTTGGCATGCGGGGAACATTCTGTTGATCATGGTCTTATATTTTCTCATCACTAGGCAGTGGGAGTCAGGACGCTGGCGCGCATGGTGGAGGGCAGCGCTCACCTTCGTTGTTCCTGTGCTCGCTTGGGCTTTTGCCCGCTATCACTATGATGGATTCAGTTTTTTTAAACAAATGATCGGATATGACTTGTTGTTGCGCTCCACTCGGCCCATTGAAGGTCATATCGGCGATGAAACCTACTACGGCATCATTCTTGTTCATTTTTTCTTTTGGTGGCTGGCGCTCTTGGTCGGAATCATGGTCATCAGTTACATGCAAGGCGTTCGTCTTTTAGCGTTTGAAGGAACAGACCATCGATTGAAAGAAGATGTGATCGGGATTTTGCTTTGGATTTGCGTCCCGCTTCTCATGTTTACCATAGCTAAGACGAAAATCAGATGGTACATCCTCCCTGTCTATCCGCCGCTTTGCATATTGATTGGCATTTGCGCAAGTCAATTATGGAGAAAAGGAACGTGGGGAGCGCGGGGAGTGTTGCTGACTGGACTGTTGTTCGTCACATCGTTTTACGAAACGAATATTCAACATTATATCCATCATCCCAAGCCAAATTTCGAACTGGCATTGCTTCAGCAGACCGCCCAAATGCCTGTTCATGGATACGAACTGTTTATGTACCATCCGTTGCACGAGAAGGGTCGCTGGCCGCAAAATGCGGTCTTGACAGCAGAGCTTGCGAATGACCTCAAACCTCGGCACGGAGGGCTGAAAACGTTCTTGCATACAAGCCGAAGCCTGCTTCTCGTGAAAAAAGCATGGTTCAGCAAACAGCTCGAGCATAAATACCACCTGTCTGTTCTCGCCTCGAACCGTTGGGGATATATTTTGGAAAAGCACGCTTAAACATACAGCCTTGGAGTGCCACTCTCTCCAAGGCTGCGCAACCATTCTTCTAGAATTTTAGGAATAAACTTTACTCCAACCTCTTCTCATCCCGCTTAATTCTGGTTAAAAATAATCAATTTCAACTCCGTCATTTCCTCGATCGCATAGCGAATCCCTTCGCGGCCAAACCCGCTTTCTTTCACGCCGCCGTACGGCATATGGTCAACGCGGAACGTTGGGATGTCGTTAATCAACACGCCGCCAACGTGCAGTTGTTTCGCCGCTTTCCACGCGGTATGGACGTTGTCGGTGTAGATGCCCGCCTGCAAGCCGTAGCGCGAGTCATTGACAAGTTCAATGGCTTCATCGATCGAACGGACGCGGTTGATCAAGACGATCGGGGCGAACACTTCTTGGCAAGACACTTTCATCGTCGGTTCGGCGTCCACAATGACCGTCGGAAGCAAGATATTGCCGTCGCGCTCGCCGCCGAGGACGACGTTGGCGCCGCCTTGTTTTGCCTCTTCGATCCAAGAGAGCGCCCGGTCGACATCGTTTGGCGTAATCAAGGCGGATACATCGGTGGTTGGATCCAACGGGTCGCCTGTTTTCAACTGTTTCGCGGCGGCGACAAATTTTTCGACGAACTCGTCATAGCGCTTTTCATGGACATAGACGCGCTGGAGCGAAATACATACTTGTCCTTGGAACGTGAACGCGCCAAATACGCAGCGCGGGATGATGCGGTCAATATCGACCTGCTCGTCGACGATCACGGCCGAGTTGGAGCCGAGCTCGAGCGTCACCCGCTTTAAGCCTGCTTTATTGCGGATCGCGATGCCGACTTCCGGGCTGCCGGTGAAGGTGATCATGCTGATGCGCGGGTCGGTGACGATTTTGTCGCCGACCGTGCGGCCGCTTCCGGTGACGACGTTGAGCGCCCCTTTCGGCAAACCGGCTTTTTCGAACAATTCGGCGATAAAATAGGCGGACAGCGGCGTTTGGCTGGCTGGTTTTAACACAACTGTGTTGCCCGAGGCGATGGCCGGGCCAAGTTTATGGGCGACCAAGTTCATCGGGAAGTTAAACGGCGTAATCGCCCCGATGACGCCGATCGGCTCGCGGACCGTCAAGGCGATGCGATTTTCCCCGCCCGGCGCCGCGTCGAGCGGCAGTGTTTCCCCATGAATGCGTTTGGCTTCTTCGGCGGCGAATTTGTACGTTTGGATCGTGCGGGCGACTTCCCCTTTCGCCGTGGTGATCGGTTTGGCTGCTTCCAAGGCGATCAACCTCGCCGCTTCTTCCTGCCGCTCTTTCAGCTGCTCGACGACCCGCTCTAAAATGGCGGCTCGTTCATGCGCTGGCATGGCCGCCATCGTTTGCCGCGCGGCGTACGCCGCCGCGATCGCTTCGTCGACTTCTTGTTCGGTGGCCACAGGGATTTCGGCAATCGTCTCGCGTGAGTATGGCGATTTCAGCTCAGTGTACGACTTGGCTTCCCGCCATTCACCGTTGATGTATAGCTGTTTTCTTTCCGCCATGTTCCCATCCTTTCCCTAAACTAGTATTCGCAACCCAAACATTGCCTGTGTCAATCCATTTTTTTATTTCGCCGCAAATTTGCTAGAATCCTCTTTTCTGATCCGTTTATAGGACATGTTGTTGCTCCTCTATCATTTTATTCCCTTCTTTCAGATTGGAGGATGGAAAGAGGTAAGAAAAAACCACAATCGAAACGATACTCACCCCAATTCCATACATGATCGGGTTGGTGGAACTCAATCCCTCCACGACCAAACCAATGAGAACGACCAATGAGCTGATCACAATCGAATAGAAGCCGGCTTTCGCTGTTGCTCGCTTCCAAAAGAAACCGAGAACCACTGGCACGAAAATGGCGCCTGACAAAATGGCATAGGCTACATCCAATGCGACAAGCACATCCTGAATCCAAATAGCAAAGACAATGGCGACAATCCCAACCGCTAGCGTCATCATTCTGGACAAAAGGACAAACTGTCGATCGCTCATATTTTTAAGCCAATATTGCTTCAAAATATCATGCGATAACAGAGTAGACGAGGCAAGCAATGTTCCGGAGGCCGTTGACATGAGAGCAGAACATACGCTGGCCAAAATGAGCCCTAACAAGCCGTGTGGCAAAATCTCTAATGACATGTTGGCAAATACGTTTTGCGGATCGTTCATATTCGGAAAAACAATCACCCCGCACATACCAATGACGCTTAACGCTACGGCATAAGCAACGCTGTAGAGACCAGCATATATTGCGCCGCCTCGAGCAATGTTCGGTGTTCTGGCCGTAAACACCCGTTGCCAAATGTCTTGTGATACCACCATTCCTAACGTATAGAGCAAGAAGTATTGGAAAATATTTGCCCATCCCATGGACGTCAGATCAAAATGCGACGCTGGCAATCGCTCCAAAAGCGATGTCCATCCGCCGACATGGGACAAACTCATTGGCAGCATTACGAAGAAAATGCCGACTGTCATGACGATAAACTGAATGATGTCCGTCATCGTAACGCTCCACATGCCCCCGAGAATCGTGTAAAACAGCACGATCCCCCCGCCGACTAACATCGAAACGGTCATGCTCCAACCTAAAACAGCATGAATGATGGTGCCCATCCCAATGACTTGTGTCACCGAAACCATCAGCGTATAAATCGCGGCAACCAACGCGCTGATCAAACGCGTTTCCTGATTGTAACGGCGGCCAAGCAGTTCGCTGATCGTGGTCACATGGGCGCCGTAAATTTGGTTTGTAAAAAACAGACCGAGCACAGCAATGCCCAAGCCAATCATAAAAACAAACCACATACCCGAAATCCCAAATTGATACCCTAACTTCGCCGTCCCAATCGTTGAAGCGCCGCCCAAAATCACAGCAGACAGACATCCAAGATAGACAAATAGTCCGAGATTTCGGCCTGCCAACGCAAAATCTTCGGCGGTTTTCGCCCGCTTCGCCCCCAAAATCCCTGCGACGATCAATACGAGAAAATAACATAAGAGAACCCCACTATCCAGTGCGTTCATAACCATTCCCCCATCCTCTTATAATTCAGAAATCGATCTCCTTCGAGGTCCTTTCATAAAGGCAGACATTCCTTCAACGAGACACGACATCGGTTCCTGAATACACCCAATTTCCAAATTGCAATCGACATGTGCCCCCTCTTTTTTCATTTTCCAGAAGCGAACGAATGCACACCGATTTCCGCTTCATATTCGGTCAACGCCTCGTCGAGCATGCTTAATCCTTCGTCAATCTGTTCTTTTGTCACGATCAGCGGTGGGATCATGCGAATCACTTCTCCTTGATTGCCGCATAGATAGAAAAGAACGCCTTTTTGCAGGCAACGATTCAAAATATTCATCACTCCCTCCCCATTCGGTTCGCCAGTATGCGGCTGGACGATCTCAATGCCGATCATCAGACCGATCGAACGCACGTCTCCAATGACGGGATGCTTCCTTTTTAAAACTTCCAGTTTTTTTCGCGCGTATTCCCCAACTTCCCTGCAATTTTCTAACAATTTTTCTTCCCTAAATACTTCTAAAGTCGCCAGCGCCGCCTCGCATGCGATGGGGTTGCCTCCAAAGGTTGTCCCATGGCTGCCGAGCGGCCACTGTTTCATTAATTCTTTCGAAGCCACTGTTGCACTTAATGGAAGACCGGAAGCGATGCCCTTGGCAATGGCCATAATGTCTGGAGTGACACCGAATGTTTGAGCAGCAAACCACTCGCCAGTACGACCAAAACCTGTCTGTACTTCATCGAAAATAAGTAAAATTTCATAGCGATCACAAATTTCCCTCATCTTGTGAAGCCACCCTTTGGGAGGCACAATATATCCTCCTTCTCCCAACACCGGCTCGACAATCATGCATGCCACTTCTTCCGGAGTCACTTGATGGGCAAACAAAGAAGCCACGTCGTTTTCAAGCCTATTGGCAAAATACACATCTGGATCCTCCCCAACTGGACAATCCTTTGGATTGGCATATGGAAGTTGATACGTCAACCCATTTGGCTGCAAGTATTTCCGATATTTGCTTTTCGATGTGCTGACGCTGAGCGCCCCTAACGAACGGCCATGAAAACATCCGGTAAATGAAATGACGTATGGCCGCCGTGTCACATGTTTCGCTAATTTGATCGCACCTTCGATCGCTTCTGTTCCACTGTTGGCAAAAAAGAAGCAGTCAAGTCCTTCTGGCAAAATTTTCGTCAGCTCTTCGGCCAAGCGCAAAATGGACTCATACATGATCACACCGCTCGGCCCGTGCATTAGGCGGTCTGCGGCCTCTTTGATGGCCTGCACGACCTTTGGATGACGATGCCCCGTATTCGCCACGGCGATACCAGAAGTAAAATCAAGATATTTCCTTCCATCTAATCCGTAATAGTAGCACCCCTCTTCCTTGACAACCGGCAGATTCGGATGGTCTTTCGCCATCGTTGGCGCGAGCAGGTCGGGCATTTTGTGAAAGAGAGGCATCCAGTTGCTCTGTGTCATGTACATCCCCCTTTGACCAAACCATTTGTTCATTGAAAGTAGTTCGCAAGTTTTGTGCCACCATTTTGACTATTCGATATTTTTTGTCAGCTATCCGCACTGGTTTCTATCATCTCATTTCCTGCGACCCCCCAACTGTTCTAATTCTTTTTTGAATTAAAAATTCATTTTTGCATCAATACGGATTGTTCTCCCTTCAAAAACATTCTCTCGTGGTAAAAGTGGTCAATCTCAATAAAAAACCGCGCCACAAAAAGGTGGCACGGTCCAAAATTCGACTGCATAGCGAAGTTTTCATGAGTAGTTTGGTCAGGACACTAATCATGCCAATTCGGCAATAACCTCTTCGATGACATCCAATGCTTCCTCCAGCTGTTCATCTGTGATGACAAGCGGCGTTAACAGACGAATGACATTGCTGTATAGGCCCGCACCCATGACGATGACCCCCCGTTGATGGCATTCTCGCAAAATGGCGGCCGTCAACTCCTTATTCGGTGTTTTCGTCTTAGCGTCAGTGACAAATTCAACGGCCACCATGGCGCCGAGCCCCCGAACATCCCCGACCGTCTCGTATTTCTCCTGCAGCCGTCTGAACCGATCAATGGCGATTTGTCCAATGACATTGGCCCGTTCAACCAACTGTTCTTGTTGCAACATGCGAATCACTTCCAAAGCGGCCACGCAGCCGAGCGGGCTGCCTCCGTACGTCCCGCCGATTTCTCCCGGGTTGGGTGCATCCATGACTTCCGCTCTTCCCGTCACCGCACTAATCGGCACTCCTGCCCCGATCGACTTGGACATGGTGATTAAATCAGGGATCACATCAAAATGTTCAATGGCAAACATCTTCCCCGTTCGTCCAAATCCCGTCTGGATCTCATCGGCGATAAACAAAATCCCGTATTTTTCACAAATTCGTTTGACCCCTTGAACAAATGTTTTCGACGGAACAATAAACCCGCCCTCCCCTTGTACAGGCTCCATAATGATTGCGGCTACCTCTTCTGCCGGAACGTCGGAGAGGAAAAAATCCTCAAGCCGCCGCAAAAGCTCGGCGTCCAATTCCTCGTTGGTCATGCCCGCTGGCTTTCGGTAATAATATGGATAAGGCAGTTTGTACGTATCGGGCGCAAAGGGGCCGAATCCGAATTTATAGGGTTTGACTTTGCTCGTGAGCGACATCGCCAGCAGCGTCCGTCCGTGAAATCCTCTTTCAAAGGAGAGAATGGCTCTTCTCCCAGTATACTTTCGGGCAATTTTGACGGCATTTTCGACCGCTTCTGCCCCGCTGTTCAAGAAGAAGGTCTTTTTCGAATGATTCCCTGGCGTGATGCGGTTCAATGTCTCTGCCAATTCGACATACGGTTCATACATCATAACGTGAAAACATGGATGAATATACTGCTCCGCTTGTTTTTGGATCGCTTCCACCACTTTCGGGGGGCAATGGCCGACATTGAGGCTTCCAATCGCCCCAGCCAAGTCGATAAACGTATTTCCATCCACATCGGTTAAGAGAGCCCCCTCTCCTTTTACCCCAAATGTCGGTACGGTGTGAAACGGCCCCCGCGGAACATTCTCTTCTTTTTTTCTTAATAGCTCCTTTGCTTTTGGTCCCGGAATCGCTGTTTTGACTTGGATATATTTTTTTGTTTTTGCCTTCATCTTTTTTCCTCCGTTCCTTATGTCATGATTCACTTTTTCATACATGCAAACAACATGCCAAAAACTTCACGGAAAATCATATGACAAAGAAAGAGGATTTTTTCTCTTCTTTAGATAAAGTTAGTAATAGAAGCGCTGACAGACTGCTAGGAGGGAAAGTATGCAACGTACAGCCGATGTGTTGGAATTCGAGTTGGATGCGATATTGAGATCATCGAACGACAATATTGTCATCGCAGACGAAAACGGGATCGTTCTTCGCGCCAGCCCGAATTGCTTGTCCATATACGGAAAGGACGCCTCTTATTTAGTCGGAAAATCGGTCTATCAATTAGAAAAAGAAAACGTCTTTTGCCCTTCCGTTACAGCCAGAGTATTGCGGGAGAAAAAAGAGGTTCAATTGATGCAGCAAACCGCCACCGGCCGGGTTGTCATGGCGACAGGAGTGCCGGTATTTGACCAACAAAACCGCCTTGTCCGGGTGATCAGTTTCTCCCACGATTTAACAGAACTGGAGCGTTTAAAAGAAGACTATGAAAAACTGAGAAAGCAGATGGAACATTATCAAATGGAAATCGAGGAGTTGAAACCGGACCATATCGTCATCCAAAGCAAGGCGATGGAACGAATTTGGAAGCTCGTGCACCGCGTGGCCCAATCGGATGCGACGGTTCTTTTCCTCGGCGAGTCTGGAGTCGGAAAAAACGTATTCGCCCGTTCCCTTCATCTCCATAGCCCAAGGCGAAACGAACCGTTTATTGAGGTCAATTGCAGCGCCATTCCTGAATCGTTGTTTGAATCGGAAATGTTCGGCTATGAAAAAGGGTCCTTTACCGGTGCGCAAAAAACAGGAAAACCGGGGCTGATCGAATTGGCCGACAAAGGGACTCTCTTCCTTGATGAAATTGGTGAGCTTCCCCTTTCGATGCAAGCGAAACTGCTGAAAGTGCTTCAAGAGAAAAAAGTCATACGCGTTGGAGGCATTAAAGAACGAACGGTCGATTTTCGTCTGATCGCCTCGACGAATCAGAACCTAGAACAGATGGTGAAGCAAGGGAAGTTCCGCCAAGATTTATTTTATCGTTTGCATGTGATTCCGATTTATGTTCCTTCTTTGCGCGAGAGAAAAGAAGATATTTTCATGCTGGCGCAATACTTTTTGAAAAAATTCAACGAAAAATACCAGATGGATAAATATTTCCATCCGTCCATCGTCGACCATCTCGTTCAGTACGACTGGCCGGGCAACGTGCGTGAGCTGGAAAATATGATCGAACGGTTAGTCATTACTTCTGAAACGAGGGCCATTTATCCGGAATATCTCCCTTTTTCGATCCAGAAACATCAAGAGGTGATCCATCAATCGTTGGAAAAACGGAACGAACCGTCGACATTAAAAGAAGCCATGGAACAAGTGGAACGGCAATGGCTCCTGCGCGCCGTCAAACAGTGCAAAACAACATACGAGATGGCTGATTATCTTGGCATCAGCCAGCCAACGGTCGTACGAAAGCTGAAAAAGTATGGTATTGATTCAAAAACGAATTAAGATTCATTTTTGAATCAAGTGTTCACTCATTTTTGAACATACGCAAGCAAGGATGGCAGTCAAAACAGCCCTGCTTGCGTATTTCTTGTCTACTTCCCCTTTTTGGCATACTTTTTGCTTCTAAATATCACAAACTATTTTTCACTGCCCAAGGAGGTCTTGACATGTATAAACCGAAAGATTCTTCCCAATCGCCCCGCTTTTGCGGCGTTCGAACCTTTATGCGGTTAGAACCAATCAAAACGACAGATAACGTTGATTTTGTCGTGCTCGGCGTCCCGTTTGATACGGCAGCCTCGAATCGGACGGGACAACGGTATGGTCCGCAACACATTCGCAATTTTTCCGTCCTGTTGCGCCCTTACAACCCCGACATGGATATCGATATTTTTGCCTATTGTTCTGGCGTCGATTACGGGGACGTTGATGTCATCCCGGGCAATGCGCTCCGCACATATGATCGCATCGTCGAAGAGCTGCGGCCATTGTTAAAGAAAAACATCGTTCCGATTCTGATGGGCGGCGACCATTCCATTACATTGGGGCACTTGCGGGCTTTTTGCGAACGCTTTGGTCCCGTCGCCCTCGTTCATTTTGACTCACACAGCGACACATGGGACCATTACTATGGAGAAAAATATATGCATGGCACGCCGTTCCGCCGCGCGGTCGAGGAAGGGCTGCTCGATGTCAATCATTCCATTCAAGTCGGAATGCGCGGACCGCTTTACAGCGCGGATGATCTCGAGGACGCACGACGGCTTGGCTTTGAAGTCATTCCGATGAAAGAAGTCCGGCAAATCGGCTTTTCGGAAGTCATGCGCCGCATCCATCAACGTGTCGGAAACAGACCGGTTTTCGTTTCTTATGACATTGACTTTGTTGATCCGGCATTCGCTCCTGGAACAGGCACGCCGGAAGTAGGCGGACCGACAAGCTATGAGGCATTAGAATACGTAAGAGGGCTTGACGGGTTAAATATTGTCGGGTTTGATCTCGTCGAGGTATTGCCTGCTTATGACAGCGGGGAAATGACAGCCGTATTGGCGTCTGCCATTATATATGAAATGATCACGCTTGTGGCGCTAAAGAAAAGGCGGGCGCAGGCTAACCGTCTATCCACGGCGACAACGCCATAAAACCATCTTGCCGAAAAGGAGCAATCTTCCATGATATACGTCAACGGAAAATGGAGTAAAGGAGAAGGAAAAAAAAGACCGGTCATCAATCCCGCGAATGAGGAAATCATTATAGAAATCAATGAAGCATCCCAACAACAAGCCGTAGAAGCGATCCAAGCAGCTCGTCATGCTTTTCAATATACCGATTGGCCATTCAATCCAGCAAAACGGATCGCTGCGCTTCGCCAATTAGCGGACCTGTTGGAACAAAACGCAGAAACATTCGCTTCGATCGAGACGTTGAATACAGGAAAACCGATTCGCGAGTCGCGCCTCGATGTCAGCGATTCAATCCAATGCCTTCGTTACTACGCCGATTTTGTTGAACAACGGGCCATCGAGGAAATAAAAAGAACCGATGGCACGACAAGCAAAATCATTGAGGAGCCAATCGGGGTATGCGCGTTGATTGTTCCTTGGAATTTTCCTCTCTTGTTAGGAATATGGAAACTGGCTCCAGCGCTTGCGGCGGGAAATACAGTGGTATTTAAACCATCAGAACTGACTCCGTTATCGTTCATCGAACTGACAAAGCTGATCGATTCCATCGGTCTCCCGCCAGGCGTGTTTAATCTTGTTCCTGGAGGCGGTTCGCCGGTTGGAGAAACATTGGTGACACACCCTGATGTGGAAAAAATATCGTTTACCGGCGGAACGAAAACCGGACGATGGATTTACGAACAAGGCGCTCGCCGTTTGAAGCGAGTATCTTTGGAACTTGGCGGAAAATCCCCGCTGCTCATTTTTGACGATGCGGATCTTGCCAGCACCATCGAGTGGGCGTTGTTTGCCTCCTTCTTCAATCAAGGAGAAGTGTGTGTGGCTGCTTCGCGAATTCTTGTTCAACGACGCGTTTATGATTCGTTTCTTGATCAGCTGACCCAAAGACTAGCTTCCCTCCGCATTGGCGATCCTTTCGCGGAACATACGGAGATGGGGCCGTTAATCAGCTCCTCACATTTAGAAAAAGTGGAAACGTATATCCAGATCGGCTTGCAGGAAGGAGGAGTACTGCTGCAGGGAGGAAAACGAATTAAAGAACTGGGGTATTATCTCACTCCTGCCGTTTTCGCCCATGTCCGTCAAGATATGCGCATCGTCCAAGAAGAAATCTTTGGACCGGTCATAACCGTACAACCGTTTGAACATGATGAAGAGGCGATCAAGTTGGCGAATGACACCATATACGGTCTGGCAGCCGGCCTATTCAGCCGCGATCTCGAACGGGCGGAACAAATCGCCGGGAAATTGAGAGCAGGAACGATTTGGATTAACAGCTATCACACTCCCTATGTCGATGCCCCTTGGGGAGGATTGAAACAAAGCGGAATCGGCCGAGAGCTTGGACCGCAAGGATTCGCTGCTTTTACGGAAACAAAGCATGTGAACATCAGCCAACATGGCAAACCACTCGGATGGTATTCATCGCACTCCTGATTTCGTCCTAAGGACGAAATCGGTGCAAGTTTATTATTCTGAATATTTAAAATAGAAAATCAAGAAGGGAGAATCCTTATGAAGTGGACAGAACGATTTGGTCATGATGATATTCGGCCGACCCCGATGAACGAACGGAGCATGAATTTTTTTAGCACGTTTACTCTTTGGATTGCGGCGAATGTGGTGATTACGACGGTCATGACGGGGATGATGTTTGTTCCTGACATTTCCTTCTCCAACGCCATGCTGGCGATTATTGTCGGTTCGGCGATCGGCGCCATTCCGCTCGCCCTTACTGGAAACATCGGCATCCGCACCGGTCTCCCTACAATGGTGATCACAAGAGCGGCCTTTGGACAAAAAGGCGCCATCCTTCCCGCCCTTGTCAACACGATCATTTTAATCGGCTGGAGCTGGATTCAAGCCTATATGGCTGGCCTTAGTCTGAATTATGCCGTCCATTACGCCACTGGATACAGCAATATCAACCTATTTGTCATCTTGACGGAACTTCTTGTTGTGATCATTACGATTTTTGGCCACCGAGGGGTGGAACGAATCGAAAAATATATATCGATTGCCATGTTGATTTTATCTTTCCTTGTTTTTTATAAAATTTTTACGACTTATGACATTTCGACACTAGTCGAAATGAAATTGAGCGAACATCCATCCATCACCACGATTATCGCCTTTGACATCGTCATCGCCACCGCTTTTTCTTGGATGTCGACGGTTTGCGATTTCAACCGCAACTGCCGCTCCGAAACAAGCGGTTTTTGGGGAACGTATTTTGGCTATCTGGTCGCTTCCATTGTTGCAATGGGGCTCGGCGCTGTCGTCAGCGGCTTCAGCATCGCCTCGAACATGGAACGGACGTATGATCCAACGATTCTCCTTGCGGCTTACGGGTTTGGATTGATCGCATCCATCGTTGTGTTCTTTTCTGTACTCTCGACCAATGTCATGGCATTATACAGCGCCACGATGTCGTTCATGAATGTCTTCCCGCGCGCAGGCTTTTGGAAACCGACGTTGATCATGGGAGTGATTTGCACGCTTGGCGCCTTGCTGAAAGAAGTGCTGATGTCCCATTTCTTTAACTTCATTATGCTGATTGCCACGTTGTTCATTCCTGTGTTTGCGATTGTGCTCGTTGATTACTTTTTGATCAAAAAAGGGGTATACGACGCAGAAGATATTTTGTACGACACAAAAGGTCAATATCGTTATCAAAAAGGAGTCAACATCGCCGCCTACATCACCTATATCGTTGGAGCTGTCTTCGCCTATTATTTTACGTACATTCATCCGCTTGCCGTCGGCTCCACCATGCTGACGTTTCTTTTATCGGGAGCTGTTTATTGGGGGTTGATGAAATGGACAAAACAAATATCTGCGAGCACGAATACGGTCGAGCTTGAATCTCCCACTCGCTTGGAGGGATGATATGAACAGACCATTTGACATCGCATTGGCGCAGATGACGCCGGCCGACGGCGACATTGGCGCCAACTTGGCCAAAATGGAAACGATCATCCATGAGTGCAAACAAAAGTTCCCTAATGTTCGCCTTCTTCTGTTCCCGGAACTTTGCACCACTGGTTACGTACTGTCAGAAATGCTAAAAGAGGCGGCCCAGACATGGGACGGCTCTACGTTCCAACACATGAGCCAACTTGCCCAAACATTTCAATTGTATATTGCCTACGGGTACGTTGAAAAAGACCATACAGGAAATCTATACAACTCTCTTATGTTGATCGATCCTAATGGACAATGTATCGGAAATTACCGGAAAATCCATTTGACTCCTTTTGAAAAAGCCTGGTTTTCTAAAGGAGCCGAGCCGGTGCTGGTGGATACAGAACTCGGCCGCATTGGTCTAATGATTTGCTGGGACTTGGCTTTTCCGGAACTAGCAAGATACTTAGCGGTTCATGGAGCCGAGCTTCTTCTCGTTCCATGCGCTTGGGAATCTCCCTTTCATGCACCGTTTCAAAAATTCGCCATGGCACGAGCGATCGATAACACGGTTTATGTGGCGGCATGCAATCAAATTGGATCGTCTTCTTCTTTCCATTTCTTTGGTTTATCCTCTATTTATGGGCCGGATGGAAGGAAAATAGCCGCAGCCAACATGAATGGACGGGAAGAGCTCGTACACGCTATGATCGATCAAAACCAACGCCAAGCGTTAAAGAAACACTTTTACACCATGATGGACGAACGACGAATCGACCTTTACCGACAATGGATTTGGAGGGAATGACGAGAACATGATCATCCAAAAACTCATCGACCTCACCATGCCGATCACGGCCCAAACTCCGGTGTACCCGGGGGATCCGAAGCCGAAAATCGAACCGGCGGCGACGTTCGCCCAAGACGGCTATCACGTCAGCCGCCTTGTGCTTGGGTCGCATAGCGGCACGCATGTGGATGCGCCGTTTCACTTTTGCGAACACGGTTGGCGGCTCGATGACGTGCCGCTCACGTATTTTCTTGGCCGCGGCATCGTGATCGATGCCACGGGGAAAGCGGAAGGCGAAGCGGTGACGATGGCCGATGCCGCTCCGTATATCCCGAAGCTGTCACCGGGAACCATTGTGTTGTTTCATACCGGCTGGTCGCAATACGCCGGAACAAAGCGGTATTTCCGCCATCCGTACGTCGCGCCGGATGTGATTGAAGCGATGCTTGGGCGAGGGGTTCGCACGTTTTTCATTGACGCGCTCAACATCGACCCGCCGGACGGCTCGTCGTTCCGCGCCCACGAACTTATTCTTGGCGCCAACGGGGTGATCGGAGAAAATTTCGTGAACTTCGAGCGAATCGATTTTGATGACCCGTATATTATTGCCCTCCCTCTTTCCTTGCCTGGCTGCGACGGTTCGCCTGTTCGGGCGGTGGCGGTGCAGTGGGCGTAACAAAGAAGGATGATGCAACCAAACGCCCCGCACATGCTTTGCGCGGGGCGCGGCCTTGGGCTATTTGAGCCATTTGATCACTTTCACCGGGTTTCCGCCAACGACCGCGTTGGCGGGGACATCTTTTGTCACAACCGCCCCTGAGGCGATGACAGCGTTGTCGCCGATCGTGACGCCCGGGTTGATGACGGCCCGCCCGCCGATCCAGACGTTATGGCCGATCACAACCGGCTTTCCGTACTCCAACCCGGAATTTCGTTCGTGCGGATCGAGCGGGTGAGTCGCCGTATAAATGTGCACACCAGGACCAATAAAACAATGGTCGCCGATTCGCACTTCGCATACATCCAAAATCACGCCATCAAAGTTCATAAAAAAGTCTTCACCGACGTGAATGTTGTAGCCGTAGTCGCAGCGGAAGTTCGGCTCGATAAACAGCCGTTCTCCCGTTGAACCGAACAGTTCTTTGAGCAGAGCGGTTCGCTTTTCATATTCCGTTTCCAACGTTTCGTTATACAAACGAACGAGCCGCCGCGCCCGCTCCCGCTCCTTGACGAGCTCCGGATCAGCGGGATTGTACAAGTGTCCCGCTACCATCTTTTCTTTTTCGGTTTTCATCGAACCCCTCCAACATTTCATGCATTCGTTTCAAAACTCCATGGAATGATCTTATCGTCCTTCAGAAAAACCGTTCCCTGTCATCGTTTCGATGCGCACGCCTTCCCGATAATAGGCCTCCATCACATCCTTTGGCACCATGCTTCCACCCGTCGCCCAGCCAATATGGACGGCGTTTTTCATCTTTTCTTTCAAACCGTTTGCCTCTACGTACGTTTGCCCCGCCAAATCACGAAACAGCCGAACAGGCCCCGCCACCCCCGCCAAGGCGGACGGCTCTAAATAGATTTCCTCCGTTTCCACCATCGCCGCGAGCAAGCGGTAAAGCGTCGAATCGTCCACCGTATAGACGCCGCTGATGACGTTCTCAAGCATGTTTCCCACCAGCCGCGACGGCCGCCCCACCGCTAGCCCGTCCGCTTCGGTCTTATTGTCGAGGCCAAAATCTTGCACCGACACGCGGTCGTGCTCTCCTGTCATCAACCCAAGCAGCATGCAAGGCGAATGCGTCGGCTCAGCGAAAAAGCAATGCACATGATCGCCGTACACGAGCTTCAGCCCAAACGTCACCCCGCCCGGACCGCCGCCGACGCCGCAAGGAAGATACACAAAGAGCGGATGGGTTTCATCAACCGTGATGTTCATGTCCTCTAATTGCTTTTTCAGCCGAAACGCCGCCACCGCATAGCCTAAAAACAGATGGATCGAGTTCTCATCATCGATAAAATACGACGTTGGATCCTCGGCGGACTGTCTTCGCGCCTCTTCCACCACTTTGTTGTAATCAGTGAGATGTTCGATGACGGTGACCCCTTTGCTTCGCAATAAGTCTTTTTTCCATTGTTTCGCATCGGCTGACATATGAACGGTGACGCGGAACCCAAGCTGCGCCCCGATGATGCCGATGCTCAAGCCTAAATTTCCTGTCGAACCGACGACAAGCGAATAGCGGGAAAAGAACTGCCGGAATTCTTCGCTGGCCATGACCGCATAGTCCTCTCCTATGGCGATCATACCGTTTGCGAGCGCAAGATCTTCCGCGTGTTTCAACACTTCGTAAATGCCCCCACGCGCCTTGATCGACCCGGAAATCGGGAGATGGCTGTCGCATTTTAGCAACAGCTCCCCCTCGATGTTGGTCTGAAACATCTTTTCCAAACGCCGTTGCATGTTCGGAATCCGGACTAAAGGGGATTCGATGATGCCATAGGCCGGCCGCGTCTCGGGAAAAACTTTCGCGATGTAGGGGGCAAAGCGGCGCAATCGTTCTTCCGCCTCCTTAACATCGCGCTCGCGTAAAGGAATCGTTTGAATAGCTTGCGCAAACGCGTGATATTTTGGATTGCGCCAAAACACCTCTTCGGCCGCCATGATCATTTCAAGCAGCGGGAATTCCTTTACCCACTTTTGGATTTCGTTTTTGGTCATCATGCACCATTCTCTCCCATGCGTGTTTGTCGTTTCGCACCCTGGGCGGATGCCGGTCCAAAGTCCGCTTCATTGTTTGTCGAACCGTTTACCTCCAGTCTCGCGAAAACCGCTTCCATTGTCAATGGGGAGGAAGGAAAATGGGTTGTGGATGACATTCGGGAGTGATCCCAGCCTCGTCGGAACGGCCAAGCAAGGTGCGATCTGCTTTGAAAAACGCCTGTCTTTCCATTATGATGAAAGAGGCAAACCATATCGTGGAGATGATGATCATGAGCAATCGTCGCGATTTATCGCTTTTGTTTCTCGTGATGTTTTTGGTCATGGCCGGGTTTGGCATCATCATTCCCGTCCTTCCGTTTTACGCAGAAAAAATCGGCGCGACGCCAACGCAGCTCGGCTGGTTGATGGCCGTGTATTCGCTCATGCAATTTTTATTTGCGCCGATGTGGGGGAATTTATCGGACCGCTATGGACGAAAGCCGATGCTGCTTGTCGGCATTTTCGGTTTGGCCCTTTCGTTTTTCTTGCTCGCCGTCGCGACAAAACTTTGGATGTTGTTTGCCGCTCGCATCATCGGCGGATGTCTATCGGCGGCCACGATGCCGGCCGCTATGGCGTACGTCGCAGATGTGACAACGGAAGAAGACCGGGGCAAAGGAATGGGGATGATCGGAGCGGCCGTTGGGCTTGGATTCATTTTCGGACCGGGGATCGGCGGCGTGTTCTCGAAAACGAGCTTAACCGCTCCGTTTTGGATGGCAGGCTGCTTGGCGCTCTTGACCGCTCTATTCGTTTTCGTTTTCTTGCATGAGTCGCTTCCGAGAGAAAAACGAATGAATATACGAACAAAGCGGCCATCGCTTGCGGCCGCCCTCCAAGGGCCTGTAGCGCGCCTATACCTACTGCAGCTGATCACAACGTTTTCCCTCGCCGGACTTGAGGCGACGTTCGCCTACTTTGCCGCTGAACGAGCGGGACTTTCGTCGACGGAACTTGGCTACATCTTTATGATCATGGGGCTTGCAGGAGCCGTCGTTCAAGGAGGGCTGCTTGGAAAACTGATCCGCTCATTCGGGGAAGGCGCTGTCATTCGTTTCGGGCTGTTCCTGTCAGCAGTTGGCTTTTTTCTCATTTTATTCGTTCACAGCTTTTGGACAGCCGCGCTCTATTTAACGATTTTCGGCATTGGAAACGGCATCATCCGCCCGTGCGTCTCCGCGTTGTTGACGAAATATACGGCGGACGGCCAAGGAAGCGCAACAGGCGTCTTATCATCGTTCGATTCGCTCGGCCGCATCGGCGGTCCGGCGATCGCCGGCTGGTTGTTCACCTTAAAGTCCAGTTTGCCATATATGTCAGGGATTGTGCTAACATTCATTTCCTTCGCTGTTTTTCAATCGTTTCAACGAGCCATGATGCAAAAAGACTCGGCCCTTTGACACAAGAGGAGGACGGATGTGGACATCCCCTGTTACAGATCAGCGAGCGAAAAAGCCCACTCCTTGAGGGGTGGGATGAAAGCGAGCCCCGTCTAACCTAGCGCACTGGTCACAGGTGCGCCGCCCATTGGGGTACATCCTAACCCGATGGGACGGGGTGATGACACACCCCTGAATTTGGGCGTTGTCCGAACCAGAAATGGATGAGGACGCGAACGACCCAAGAATCCCACGCCTTTAGGCGTGCGGAGTGTCAAAATCACGCACGGAAGTGAACGTCTTATGCATTGGGGTGATCAAACATCATCATCTGCACAAAGGAGGAGGAGCGCCTTGAACATCGTTCCAACCAAACAGTTGGACCGTGCCATCGTCAACCAATTTTTCAACGACCATTGGGGAAGTCCGCAAATGGTTGTTTCAACCGGCATCTATACCTGCAGCGAGCTGGATGGATTTGCGGCTGTTGAGAACGGTCAGCGGATCATCGGACTGATTACATTCATCATCCGTGGCAGCGAATGCGAGATCATCTCGCTAGACAGCATAATGGAAAACCGCGGCATCGGCAGCGCCCTTTTGCATGAGGCAGAGGCATGGGCGAGACAACAAAGGTGCACGGCTGTTCAACTGATCACTACCAACGACAACTTGCATGCCCTTCGTTTCTATCAAAAGCGCGGCTATCAAATTGTGAACGTCTTTCCCAACGCTGTCGACAAGGCGCGACAAATCAAGCCAAACATTCCGAAAACAAGTCCTGACGGCATTCCTATTCGAGATGAGTTGTTGCTGGTCAAACCACTGGTGTGACACGAGGTGATGATGACGCCGCATCGAAAAAGAAGCACCGGCCTTCTCCCAAGACCGGTGCTTCTTTGTTTTGAACAACCCTCCACCTATGACGCCAGCCGCGAGGAGCGTCAAATTTCGGCGGCGATATGATACATGTAATAGACCCCATAGGCGATGCTGATGAGGGAGACGGTTTTCACGATCCATTGATTCATGACTTGCTGTTTCGCTTTCATCCAAACAAACGGAATCCCGAGAAACGTCGTGAACAGCATCATGCCGATGACCGTTCCTAGGCCAAAAATCAAAATAAAAGCAAGCGCCATCCAAGTTCCTTTGACCGTCGTCATCGTCAACAACACCATTCCGGCGCTGCCGGCTAAACCGTGGACGATGCCAATCAATGTCGATTTCACATGTAAATGATGAATATCGCCCTGGTGATGATGATCCAGCCTCATTGTCGAACGGAAACTAGCAATTCCTAGAATAACGATCATGATGCCGACGCCCATTTCGAGATAAGAAGCAATCTGTTCAGGAATTTGCCGCTCAAAGGCGATCATCGCCATCCCAACAACGAGCAGCGTCAACGTATGGCCAATTCCCCAAAACATGCCGGCCAGCGATGAAAGGGACAGTTTTTTCGTCCGGCTGGCAATGGTCGAAACGGCAATGACATGATCCGGTTCCGTCGCATGTTTCATTCCAAGCAGCAATCCAAACAAGAGCACAGGCCATATCGTTCCCATTGTCTTCTTCCTTTCCCTTGTCAATATTTCCTCCAACAGACTGGCGCTTTCTCACCGCATTGTTGGCGAATAAACTGTTGGACGCGTTGGAATATCGCTTCGATGGCCGATGTTTCATACGCCAATATACGTACAGAAAAGCCTGGAACGGCTGCCGCTGAAAAACCGCAGCGAACCTCTTTCGGCATCTCTTCCATGAATTGGTTGAACTGTTCTAACACTTCCTTTGTGATGAACGGAGAAAGAGCCACGAATGATCCGACATGCGTATAGCCGCCGAGCTGCAGCATGCTCGTTAAGTGCTGCCGCGAGTCCAAGTACAGATGATCAAACAGAACGAGCGCCTCGTCTTGATACACCTTCAGTTTCGAGCGAATCCAATCATAGCGGAACAGCTCGCCGCTTTCCGACCATCCAGGCGTGATGATTTCGCCATAAACAAACGTGGAGCTTGGCGTGATGTACACCGTCGTTTCTTGATAAAAGCGCGCATGCTCATAGGCGATCGTCGGGTCGGGGAAATATTCAAGTACGCTTTGCTCCCCAAGTGACAATCGTGTATACTGCCTTACAGGCGTTGAAGGAGTTTTGTAGATTTTCGCCGCCGACTGGGTCGTCACCATCAACCGGGCGCTGGGCTCGAGGAAGATTTCCATATCATATGAATCCCCATCGACATACCCGCCGCCCACGTGGACAAGATATAACGTCGGATGAGCCGGGTCGAGGTAAACAGGACGCATCAGTTTCAGCGCCCCTTCACTATAGTTGTCCAAAATGACGGTGCGGCCGTTTTTCACGACCGCTGTACATCGCAAACGCCCCGTCCAGCTCATTCTTCCAGCCCTGCCAGCAGCACCTGTTTTTCGATCCAATCCACAACGTCAAAAAGACCAATCTCTTCTTTTAAATTCGTAAAAATGACCGGCTTCGCCCCTCGCGCTGCTTTGGCGTCCCGTTCCATCACTTCCAGACTGGCGCCGACGTAAGGGGCAAGATCGATTTTGTTGATCACGAGCAAATCCGACTTAATCATCCCCTGTCCGCCTTTGCGCGGAATTTTCTCCCCTTGGGCGACGTCGATGACATAAATGGAGAAATCGACCAACTCCGGGCTGAAGGTCGCCGCCAAGTTATCGCCGCCGCTCTCGATCAAAATGAGTTCCACATCTGGATGGCGCCGTTTCAGTTCATCAATGGCCGCAAAATTCATTGATGCGTCTTCGCGAATGGCCGTATGCGGGCACCCGCCCGTTTCGACGCCGATAATCCGATCTTCCGGCAAGACGCTATGTTTGATTAAAAACTGAGCGTCTTCTTTTGTATAAATATCGTTCGTAATGACCGCGATGCTAAAGCGGCGATGCATCGCCCGCGTCAGCTTCTCGACAAGCATCGTTTTGCCGGCGCCGACCGGGCCGCCGATGCCGATTCGTACCGGTTCCATTCTGGATTCTCCCTTCTCTGTCCTTCTTTCGTTCCACGTCAAACAAGATTTACGACATAAACAATCGAACAGGAAGACGTTCATGCTGCATTTGCGCGATTTCCAAGCCGACGGCTGCCGCCCCGAGCTCCTCTTCGTCGAGTGTCTCGATGATGCTCGCGGCATGAATCAAATATGGCTGCGCCATGACGAGCAGCTTTTGCCCGTCCGTCTGGCCGAGGGGAATGCCGCGAACCGCGTTTTGCACCATCGTTTGTACGGAAGCAAACAAATACGTCAGCACCGTCGTTTGTTTGGCTGCTCCGATTTTGCGGCCAACCGCCGCAAACACAATGGCCGGATGAATGGACCGCGTCGTTTGCACGATCTCATCCAATTCATCGACTCCGTAAATGTCGCGGCACAGTTTCCATAAGCGCCCCCCAATCATTCTCGTTCCTTCTCGCGTTTCCTTCGCCAAGCAGAGAGCAAACAGCGTGTCGTTCAGCCGCCGCAGTCCTTCCATACGGTCGACTTCCAACTGCTCATAGGCGATCCGGCACGCCAATCCCTCCGTATACGTCAGCTGGGTTTGGATATACACGACGAGCGCGTCGCCAAACGTTTTGGCATCACGAATTTGTTCATGGTACATATAAGTTTCAAACCCAAAGGAATGGGAAAACGCTCCTGATGGAAAATTGGAATCGGAGAGCTGCAGCAGCCACAGCAGCTGTTGGTCAGTCATGGCGATGCCCGATATGGCGGAACGCTTGTTTTACTTTCCGTTTTTCCCTCTTGTACGGGATGCCGAGTTGCTGGAGCAGCTCTTCGACTAAATAGTCGTATTGGACGAGCATTTCCCCTTCCTCGAATTGGGCGGGCAAGTGGCGGTTGCCGAGCTGATGAGCAATCTCCCCCATTTGTTTCATGGAAACAGGCTGGATGACAAGCAAATCATCGGGAAGAACGGATACGACAATGGCATTATGCTCATCCATCCATAACACATCTCCGTCTACCAATTCTTTCGCTTCTTTCAAGCGAATGCCAATCTCCCTCCCATGGTCGGTCACCACCCGCTGAATTCGTTTTACTAAATCATCGCTTGGCATGTACACCCGTTCGATGTGCGGGGGGAGAGAAGAAAGAGCTCGAATGTTGCCGATAACCGTTTCTACAATCATCATCATCACCTCAAAACAGAAAATATCGTTGCGCCATGGCCACAACTTCAGCCGGTTCGCACGTGATGAGCCGCCCATCGACCTTCACTTCATACGTTTGCGGATCGACATCGATTTGAGGCATGGCGTTGTTGAACACCATATCGTGTTTCGTTAACGAACGAATGTTTCCAACCGGTTTGACGATTTTGTGCAATCGCAGTTTGTCAGGGACGCCGCGTTCGAACGCCGCTTTGGACAAAAACGTAATGGACGTTTTCGCGACGGCGGCGCCATAGTTGGCGAACATCGGGCGGTACAGAGCGGGCTGCGGCGTCGGAATGCTAGCGTTCGGGTCGCCCATCACGCTGTAGGCGATCATCCCGCCTTTGATGACGAGCTCAGGCTTGACCCCGAAAAAAGCGGGATGCCAAACGACCAAATCTGCGAATTTTCCGACTTCGACTGACCCGACATACTCCGCGATGCCATGAGTGATAGCCGGGTTGATCGTATATTTGGCTACGTACCGTTTGACGCGGACATTATCGCCTCGCCCCGTTTCCTCCGGCAAGCGGCCAAACTGTTTTTTCATTTTGTCGGCCGTTTGCCACGTGCGTAAAATGACTTCACCGACCCGTCCCATCGCTTGCGAGTCGGAACTGATCATGCTGAAGGCGCCGATGTCGTGCAAAATGTCTTCTGCCGCGATCGTTTCTTTGCGGATGCGCGAATCGGCAAAGGCAATGTCTTCTGGAACGGACGGATCTAAATGATGGCACACCATTAACATATCTAAATGCTCATCGAGCGTGTTTTTCGTATACGGCCGCGTCGGGTTCGTGGAAGAAGGCAAAATGTTCGGGAAGCTGGCGACTTTCATAATATCGGGCGCATGCCCCCCTCCGGCTCCTTCCGTATGGTATGTATGAATGACGCGTCCGTTAATGGCCTTCAGTGTATGCTCGACAAACCCGCCTTCATTCAACGTATCGGTATGAATGGCGACTTGCACGTCGTACTCATCCGCCACTCGCAAGCACGCATCAATCGCTGCCGCCGTCGTTCCCCAGTCTTCATGAAGCTTGAGTCCCACCGCTCCGGCGCGCACTTGCTCCGCGATCGGCTCTTTCGCCGACGCGTTGCCTTTTCCTAAAAACCCAAGATTCATTGGGAACGCTTCGGCGGCTTCAAGCATCCGGTAAATATTCCACTCTCCCGGCGTGCACGTCGTGGCATTCGTTCCGGTCGCCGGCCCGGTCCCGCCGCCAATCATCGTCGTAATGCCGGATGACAGGGCGGTTTCGATTTGCTGCGGGCAAATGAAATGGATATGGGCATCCACTCCTCCAGCGGTCACGATTTTCCCTTCGGCCGCGATCACTTCCGTTGAGGCGCCGATGACAATATTGACGCCGTCCATTAACAGCGGATTCCCCGCCTTGCCGATGGCGGCGATGTTTCCATCTTTGACCCCGATATCGGCTTTGTAAATGCCGGTGTAATCAACGATGACGGCGTTCGTCAACACTAAATCGACCGCTTCGTCGCGGACAGCGAGCGGATGCTGCCCCATCCCGTCGCGAATCACCTTCCCGCCGCCGAATTTCACTTCATCGCCGTAAACGGTATAGTCATGCTCAATTTCAATCCATAAGTCTGTGTCCGCCAACCGGATGCAGTCCCCGGTCGTCGGTCCAAACATATCCGCGTATTGCCGTCTTGACATGGAAAAACTCATTCTCTTGCTCCCTCCTTCCCGTTGTCATCAAGCGGACCGTTGACCATATTGTTTAATCCGTACACCCGGCGCTTGCCGGAGAACGGGACAAGCTCCACTTGCTTCGCATCCCCGGGTTCAAAACGGACCGCTGTCCCGGCTGGGATGTTCAAATGTTTTCCGTATGCGGCCTGTCGGTCAAATTCGAGAAACGAATTGACTTCAAAAAAGTGAAAATGGGAACCGACTTGCACCGGGCGGTCGCCGCGGTTTATGACCGTCAGCTTCGTAACCGGCTTTTGCCGGTTGCACACAATCGGTTCGTCGCGCAATCGGTATTCTCCTGGAATCATAGGACCACTCCTTTAATCCACCTTTATCGGAATCGGCCGGCGCTATTACGACCGGATCGGCTGGTGGACAGTGACGAGTTTCGTGCCGTCCGGAAACGTCGCCTCGACTTGAATCTCGTCGATCATGTCAGCGACGCCTTCCATCACATCATCGCGTGTCAAAATCGTCGCGCCGTATTGCATCAACTCCGCCACCGTCCGCCCGTCGCGGGCGCCTTCCAACAGCTCATACGTAATGAGCGCCACCGCTTCCGGATAATTCAGTTTCAATCCTCGTTCTTTCCGGCGGCGCGCCAAATCGGCGGCCACGACGATCAACAGCTTTTCCTGTTCGCGCGGAGTCAGTTTCACTCATCTCTTCCCCCTCATTGAATGCTCCCGCCTATACTCGCAGGTTCAAAAAATCTCTCATTCGCTAACACCGCTGTCTGCTGCTTAAACAGCAAGAAATGATTGAATATAATTCAAATCAGCCCCATCGACATCCCCTTTCGCCACGACAGCGCCGCGATCCAAAATATAGAAACGATCGGCACAAGAAAACGCCAGCTCCACGTTATGTTCGACCAATATGATGCCAACCTGCTTTTCTTTGGCAATTTTCATAATCGCATCATGAATCAACGCAACGATCGAGGGCTGAATGCCTTCCATCGGTTCATCAAGCAAGAGCAGTTTCGGCCGGCCGGCCAACGCGCGGGCAATGGCCAGCTGTTGCTGCTGTCCGCCGCTTAAATCCCCTCCCTTTCGCTGGCGCATCTCTTTTAAGACTGGAAATAATGCATACATTTCCTCAAGGATCGGCTGAGGACGGACTTTTTCGGCCTGCGCTTCCAGCCCGAGAAGAATATTTTCCTCCACCGTCAACGCCGAAAAAATTTCCCTCCCTTGCGGCACATAGCCGATCCCCGCTCGCGCCCGCCGCTCCGGCGGCCATCGCGTGATATCTTCCCCCTCCCATTCGATGACGCCTGACATCGGGCGAATCAACCCGATGATCGTTTTCATCAACGTCGTTTTTCCGACCCCGTTTCTGCCCAACACCGCCGTCACCCGACCAAGAGGAACATCCATGTCAACATGATCGAGCACCACACTTCCGTCATAGCCAGCCGTTACATCCCGGAGGCGCAGCACGCGTTTTTCCCCCTTCCAAGGTACACATCGATCACTTGTTCGTTTTGCTGCACTTCATCCATCGATCCTTCGCACAATACTTTTCCTTCATGCATGACTGTCACTTGTTTGGAATAGCGGCGGACAAAGTCCATATCATGCTCGACAATAATGACCGCACAATGTTCGGCCATTTCATGGAGCCATTCCCCCGTGCGCTCCCGCTCCGCCGCACTCATGCCGGCGATCGGCTCATCCAATAGGAGGAGCTGCGGACGCTGAATGAGCTGCATGCCGATTTCCAACCACTGCTTTTGGCCATGAGACAGTGAGCCCGCTAAGCGATGACGTTCATCGAGCAATCCAATTTTCTCTAGCTGTGCTGCCATCATTTCTTTCTCTTCTCCAGTCAACTTCGCCCGCAAAACGGAACGCAGACGCCGATCTTGTCGCATGGCTAACTCCATATTTTCCCATACCGTCAAAAACGGAAAAATGGAAGGGCTTTGAAACTTCCGGGCGATCCCTATTTGCACGATCTCGTATTCCGGCCGTTGCGTGATGTCATGGGAGAAAAACAGCACCCGCCCGTCCGTCGCTCTCGTCCGCCCGCAAATGACATCGAGCAGCGTCGTTTTTCCCGCTCCGTTCGGGCCGATCAAAAACCGCACTTCATGAGGGTAAACCGCGAGATCAACACCTTGCAAAGCACGAAATCCATCGAAGTCAACGACGACGTCACGACACATCAACACGGGCTTCACGTTCATGCCCCCTTTTTGCTTTGATGCGAACGGCAGCGAGCGATTCATAAATGCCCGCCAATCCCTTCGGAACAAACAGCACAACAACGACAAACAAGGCGCCTAACAAAAGCAGCCATAGATCTGGATAATTTTCGCTTAAAAAGCTTTTCGCCGTGTTCATGACGATCGCGCCCATAATCGCGCCCATGAGCGAGTGGCGTCCGCCGACAGCAGCCCATAACACCATTTCAATCGAAGGAATAATCCCCATCATCTCCGGGGAAATGAGCCCGACTTGCAGGACAAACAACGCCCCAGCCACCCCGGCAAAGGCGGCTGACAAACTATACACAAACACTTTATAGACGGTCGGATTGAATCCTAAAAAACGAACCCGGTTTTCCGCGTCGCGAATCGCGATAAGCACCTTCCCCAACCGTCCGGACGTCAAGCGGCGCGCCGCGACGAAAATAAGAGCGAGACAGGCCGTTGTCAGCCAATACAAAACAATTTGCGTGAGCGGCGATGACAACGAAAAGCCGAACACGGTCGAAAAATTGGTCAAGCCGTTCGTTCCTCCTGTCCATTCTTGCTTGCCGATAAACAACGTAACAAACACGACAACAACCGCCTGGGAAAGGAGAGAAAAATAGACACCTTTAATCCGATTTTTAAACGTTAAATAGCTTAATAGCGCAGCGAGCAACGTAGGAAGAGCGATCGCGGCGGCGATGGCCACCATAGGATGCGCAAACGGCTTCCAAAACCACGGCAGTTCGCGCACGCCGCTCCATTCCATAAAATCAGGCAAATGCCCTCGCGAAGCTTCGAGCTTCAAATACATCGCCATGCAATAAGCACCCAATCCAAAATACACCCCATGGCCGAGGCTCAAAATGCCGGTATATCCCCAAATGAGAGAAATGCCGACCGCCACGATGGCAAAGCAAAGAAATTTGCCAAGCAAAGACAGGCGAAACTCCGTTAAATAAAATGGCGCCAAAAACAAAGCAACGAAAAACAGCCAGTATCCCCAACGTTTGTTCACGATGCTTCCTCCCCTCAATCGAGCGACCGCGTTCTCAAGCTAAGAAGACCGGACGGTTTCCATTGCAAGAACGCAATAATGAGAACGAACACAATGACTTTGGCGATGGTGGCGCTTGTGGAATATTCGACAAAGGTGGAGATTAAGCCGAGGCCAAACGCTCCTAGCAGCGTCCCAGCCAGTTTTCCCACTCCTCCTAAAATGACGACCATAAATGCATCAACAATATAGTACGTGCCGATCGTCGGCCCAATCGGCCCAAGCAAGGTCAACGCACATCCCGCCACCCCCGCCAATCCTGAACCGATCGCAAACGAGTATGCATCAACTTTCTGCGTGGCAATGCCGAGACAGGCCGCCATCGGCCGGTTCATGGTGACAGCCTGAATGCGTCGGCCAGCTCTTGTTCTCGTTAAATACATATAAAGAAAGAACACGATCGCCAATACAAGACAGAGAATAAACAACCGTTTATACGGAAACACCGCCCCAAACAAGCGGATTCCACCATCCAGCCAGCTTGGCGGCACAACCGCCACGTTGGGCGCCCCAAAGATGAGGCGGGCCGTCTGTTGCAAAATCAAACTGATCCCCCATGTCGCCAACAAACTGTCCAGCGGGCGGTGGTACAAATGGCGGATCAAGCTTTTTTCCAACCCCCACCCAAACAAGGCAGCGATGAGAAACGACGACGGAATGGCAATGACAAAGTACATCCCCGCTGATTGCGGCGCATGATGGGCAAAGATTTGTTGAATGACGTAGGTTGTGTACGCTCCGACCATCATCAGTTCACCGTGCGCCATATTGATGACGCCCATCAATCCAAAGGTGATCGCCAACCCAATGGCGATCAAAAGCAAAATCGAACCGACGCTCAGCCCGTTGAATAATTGGTCAATAAGCATCGCCGTCCCCCTTTCATGTCCGCTGGGCGAGAAGGAAGGACATGCCTTCCTCCCCATGCAACTATTCACTTAATCCTTTCGCCCATGGGTAGCTCTTTAAATACGGATCTGGCTTCACCGGCTGGCCGGAATTCCATAACTCTTTGAATTGTCCGTCCGCTTGGATTTCGCCAATGCGCACCGTTTTCCATAAATGCTGCGTTTCCCCGTCAATTTTCACCGTTCCTTCCGGCGCCTTGTATTCAAGGCCGGCCGCCGCTTTTTTCACTTGATCCACATCAAAGGAACCGGCTTTTTTCACCGCTTCGGCCCATAAATGAACGGCCGTATACGCCGCTTCAATCGGGTCATCAGTCACGCGGTCTTGCCCGTACTTTTCTTTATACTTTTGTACAAATGCCTTATTCTCCGGTGTATCGGTCGTCTGGAAATAGTTCCACACAGCCAAATGACCAGCCAACACATCCGGCCCGATCCCGCGGATTTCTTCTTCCGCGATACTGACGGACATCACCGTCACATCTTTCGGTGTGATGCCAGCGTCTTTCAACTGTTTGAAAAAGGCGACATTGCTATCGCCGTTGAGCGTATTGAAGACGACAGCCGGTTTCACTTGTTTGATTTTGCTGATAATGGTGCTATAATCGGTATGGCCGAGCGGCGTATATTCTTCCCCGACCACTTGCCCACCTTCGGCCTTCAACTGGGCCTTGATGATTTTGTTCGCTGTCCGCGGAAAGACGTAATCCGATCCAAGCAAGAAAAACGTCTTGCCGCGGTTTTTCAAGAGCCAGCTGACCGCCGGAACGATTTGTTGATTCGTCGTCGCCCCGGTGTAAAAGATGTTCGGAGACGACTCCATCCCTTCATATTGCACCGGATACCAAAGCAGCCCATTGTTTTGCTCCACAACCGGAAGCATCGCTTTGCGGCTCGCCGATGTCCAACCGCCAAAAATGGCGGCCACTTGATCTTTTTGCAGCAGTTTTTTCGCCTTTTCGGCAAACGTCGGCCAGTCCGACGCCCCATCTTCCACAACCGGTTCAATCTTCTTGCCGAGCAGCCCGCCCGATGCATTGATTTCCTCGATCGCCATTAACTCGGCATCGCGCAGCGACACTTCACTGATGGCCATCGTTCCGCTTAACGAGTGCAGGATTCCTACTTTGACCACATCCCCTTCTTTTCCAGCCGAAGATGAATCATTTTGATTCTCGTTTTTGGCTTGATCCACTGCTGATGACGCCGCACATCCCCCAAGAGCAAAAACACTGACGCATAAAAGCAGCCATAATTTCCACATGAATGCTGGTTTCATTCGCACACCCTTCCCCCTATTCATTTGAAACATCGATGAATTCCTGCCCCTCGTTCATCTAAAAGAGCGCATCCCTCCCTTGTTCCTCAAAAGCGATGCATGTTCTCCACGTTGAGGATTTGTTCTTGATTAGCAGTATAAGGCCCACGTTTCACGGACTCAACATATTTGTCATATTTTATTACATATTTTTGTTATATTTATTATCAATCATCTTCCGACCAATCAGCCAGGTCGAAAAACAAAACATGCCCCAAAAAGGCACACATGCGCCTTTTTGGGGCGTCTTTCATTTCGAAAGCGCCAAATCCGCTCCGATGACTCCGACAATTTGACCGTTATGATCCCTAATGGGAGCGGACACCGTGACGCAAAGATGTTTCGTCAATGCCGATACATACGGATCGGAAACATACACTGTTCCTCTACAAGCTTCCTGAAACCACGACCGGACTTTGGCGTTGACCAAGCCCGCCGGCGGATTCGAATAGACAAACGCCCCATCAAGACGATTCGACCAGACAGCCTCAATCTCTCCATTCTCAGATAAAAATCGATCCAGCACGCGTTGATGCATGGCCTCATCCATTTGTTCCAACGGAGCTGACTGAAGCAAAGCCGATAGTTTCTGAATCGTGTTTTTCACGACCGCATCATCGACAGAAATCGTTTCTCTCATCCAATCACGTCCGACCGTTTGTTGCAGCTCCTCCGCTGTCTTTTGCAGCGCTTCATTAATGCGCAAAATCTGTTCGACGCTTTCATGCTGTTCGTTCATATCCGCCGTCACTCGCTCGACAAACCGTTGATTTTCCCGGCTCAATTGCACGATTTCTTCTAGGAGAACGGCGATTTCTTTCACGCTGTCCGACTGCCCAGACGCTGACCGGACAGAAGAGGAGACGAGGTCCGTCATATCATTCAGCTGTCGCTGCAGCAAATGAAGGAACGACATAATCGCTTCCATTTCTTTCTCTTCGACATCGATTTGCTTTGTTTCTTCGCGAACGATATCGGTTGTCGCTGCGATTTCGCGTTGAATAAGGGACAAAATATCCTGTGTTTGCTGGACAGCTTCCGACGTTTGATTCGCCAACATGCCGATCTCGCGCGCGACGACCGCAAACCCGCGCCCGTGTTCTCCCGCACGGGCTGCTTCAATATTGGCATTGAGCGACAAAATTTTCGTTTTCTGCGAAATATCGCCGATCGCCGATATAATTTCATTGATGCGTCGCGAATGATGAACGAGATGGTCCATTTGTTTCAACAACGTTTCATGATGGGAGCGCAATGCTCGAATTTCCTTTTGCAACGTTTCTAATGAATTCCATGAATGCAGCCATTGTTCAGAAAACTGCCGGCTGCTCGCATACATATCACGCGAAGATGCAGCGATTTCCCTAGCCGCCTCCTCGATTGTTCGCATTTTGTTCGCCACTTTTTCCGTATACTCCACCGTTTTCTCGCTATGGTCCATCAGCTCTGCCGCACTATTCCGGCTTGAATCGGAAATGTCATTCAGCGAAAGTGCCGCCATCTTCATCTGTTCCATCGCTGCTTTGAGCTGATCAACCGCCACAACAATTTGCCTTGCAATTTGTTGCGGTCCTCCCTGCGTTTCCTCACGTCGAGGCTGATCCAGTTCGCGCTTTATTTTTCGTTCCGCACGTCTCGCAAAAATCAACAGGCGTCACTCCTTATGTCATTTTTTATTACATAATTATAATATAAGATATAACAAAAGAACATATAAAAATAAGACGCCCGTTCTTCTAAAAACGAGCGTCTTGCCTGGAAAAGGCTAGAGAACCATATTCAACAACAAAATGAAGACAAACGCCACCACCGAAATAATCGTTTCCATGACTGTCCATGTCATGAGCGTTTCTTTCACCGTCATGCCGAAATACTCCTTGATCATCCAGAAGCCGGAGTCATTGACGTGCGACAAGATCAACGAACCCGCGCCGGTCGCCAAGACAAGCAGTTCCATATTCGTTCCCGGCATGGTGGCGGCAATCGGCGCGACGATGCCGGCAGCGGTCATCATTGACACAGTCGCTGACCCGGTCGCTACGCGGATGAGCGCCGCAATGCCCCAGCCTAACAGGAGCGGAGACAAGTGCGAGTGTTTCGCCACTTCCGCGATTTGTTCGCCGATGCCGGAATCAAGCAGCACTTTGTTGAATGCGCCGCCCGCCCCGATGACAAGCAAGATGTTCGCGACCGGACCGAGGCAGTCGTTGGCGAATTTCAGCACGGCATCGCGGTTGAAGCCGCGGGCGTAGCCAAGGCTGAAGAACGAATAAACCGTCGCGATCAAGAGCGCGACAATGGGGTCGCCGATAAAACGCAGCACTTTCGCTGCTTCCGACTTTTGATCAAGCGTGACATTGGCGATGGAAGCAACCAACATCAAAATGACCGGAAGCAAAATCGTGAACAGCGTATTGCCAAAGCCAGGAAGCTCACGTGCTTCTTTATGCTGCACAAGCTGTTCGGCAATCTCCGCCGGCACTGTTTTGTGCAGGCGCGAACCGATCCATTTGCCATACAGCGGACCGGCAATAATGGCGGTCGGCAAGCCGACGATGATCGAGTAAAGAATCGTTTTTCCGACATCCGCCTTAAAAATGCCGACTGCCGCCATCGCCGCCGGGTGCGGCGGGACAAGGCCGTGAACGACCGATAAGCCAGCGACAAGCGGAATGCCGATCGTGACCAATGAAATGCCCGTTTCCATCGCAATCGTAAAGACAAGCGGAATAAGCAAGACGAATCCGACTTGGAAAAAGACCGGAATGCCGACTAAAAAGGCGACGACCATCATCGCCCAATGGACGCGTTTTTGGCCAAAGCGGTCGATCAACGTTTTCGCAATGCGCTCGGCGCCGCCTGATTCGGCCATCATTTTGCCGAGCATCGTCCCGAGCGCCAAGACGATCGCCAAAAAGCCGAGCGTGTTGCCAAGCCCCGCCTTGATCGAGTCAATAATGCCCGGCGTTTCCGGAGACGGCGCGATAAGCGGCATGCCCATCGCCAGCCCGACGCCGACGGACACTAAAATGAGTGCGACAAACGGATGCATTTTCGCCATAGTAATGAGCAATAATAACACGATAATAGCAGCAACAACAATGGCGATTTCCATCACAAGCTCCCCCTTTATCTTTGAGATAAATCGATTTAGTGAACAAAGCAAACGTTTTCAGTTCTTTGAAGGCAAGGGCTAAATCGATTTAGCGCCCGATCATAGCCAGCTAAATCGATTTAGTCTTCCTCCCTTTACCCACTCCGCCGCTGAAACGCAGCGATGATGTCAAATTCCTCTTTCAATCGCTCATACAAGCGGGCATACAAATCAAACAGTTCAGCGTAAATGAGCGTATGTTCTTCCTTCGGCTCATGGCGGGCCGTTGTGTCGATCCACGTTTTCACCGTTTCGAGCGACGGCAGCTCGCCTAACGCGTAAAGCGCCACGGCAGCCGCCCCTAGCGCCGACGCCTCGTGCGTCTGCGGCACGATGAGCGGTTTGCCGAGCATATCAGAAAGCATTTGCCGCCAAAACGGCGATTTGGCGAATCCTCCTGAGACGCGGATTTCCGACATCGGCCCCGTGACGTCGCGAATGGCCAAAGCGACAGACAAAATGCTGAAGCAGACGCCTTCCATGACAGCACGGATGAAATGCTCGCGCTTATGATGAAGGCCAAGGCCAAAAAACGTCCCACGCGCATTCGCATTCCAGTACGGCGCCCGCTCGCCCGACAAAAACGGCAAAAACACAAGCCCTTCCGCCCCCGGCGGGACGCGTTCCGCGTATTTCGTCAACAAGTCATACGGATCCATGCCGAGCTTTTTCGCCACTTCCCGCTCGTGGGCGCCGAACTCGTCGCGCAGCCAGCGAAGCAAAATGCCGCCGTTGTTCGTCGGTCCGCCGACGACCCAATAGCCGGGCGTCAACGCATAACAAAACGTCCGCCCTTTTTCATCGGTCGTCGGTTTTGCCGCAATCGTCCGCACCGCCCCGCTCGTTCCGATCGTGATGGCCGCTTCACCTGGGAGCACCGCCCCGACGCCGACGTTGGCGAGCACGCCGTCGCTCGCCCCGATGACAACAGGCACATCCGAAGCGACTCCCATTTTTTCCGCCCATTCTCTTTTCATCCCAGTCATGATATGCGTGGCGGGAACGAGCCGCGGCAGCTGGTCGCGGCGGATGCCGACAAGGGCGAGCGCCTCCTCGTCCCAATCGAGCGTGTCCAATCGGAATAAACCCGTCGCCGATGCCATGGAATGGTCAGCGACATAGTCGCCATACAGACGGTGCAACACGTAATCTTTCACCGACACAAACCGCCGTGCTTGCTGAAATACGTCCGGCTGCTCTTCCTTGAGCCAAAGCAATTTCGATAGCGGCGACATCGGATGGATCGGAGTCCCCGTCCGCCGGTAAATGGCAAGCCCGTTTTGCTCTTTCAACAGCCGCTCCGTTTGAGCCACGCTTCGGTTGTCCGCCCAAATGAGGAGGCAGGTGAGCGGCCGGCCCGACTCGTCAAGCGCCATAATCGAGTGCATCGCCGCGCTCAAGCCCATCGCTTTCACCTGCTCTGGGCGGATGCCGTGGCGAATCGTCACCGCCCCCACTGCCTGAACGACCGCCGCGAACAGTTCATCCGGATCCTGCTCGGCAAACCCCGGATGCGGCTGGATGATCGGATAGTCGACGGCGTGAGAAGCCAGCACCTTCCCCCGCCCGTCAAACACGACCGCTTTCGTACTTGTCGTCCCAATATCAATCCCAATGACGACGTCCCCGTGAATCGCCATCGTTTCTCCTCCCTTCTTCATGCCTTCCCCCGCCTGATCGATGTCCGTTCCATCAATGTCGGGGAGAAACGAAATACGCGCGGACCGTCGGCTTTTTTCGCTTTCATTTGTTCAAACACGCGCTCGGCTGCTTTTTTCCCCATCGCAAACGTCGGCTGGGCGATGGTTGTCAGCGCCGGCGTGTAAATGTCGGCAAACGGCACATCATCGATGTTGATGATCGCCACCTCATCCGGCACACGAACCCCTGCGTCTTTCACAAACCGCAAAACCCCCATCAACGTCAAGTCGTTGATCGCAAACAAGGCATTAGGCCGCTCCGGTTCCACGAACCGCTTCTTCAGCTCCCTAGGCAGCGCGTCCGGATCAGCGGCGATGATGTTCCCATCTTCAACGTCCAGTCCTCTTTTGCGCATGGCCGCCCGAAACCCTTCCAACCGCTCCATCCGCGGCACGTTGTAAGGGACAAGCGGAGGGGTGACAATAGCGATGCGCCGATAACCGTTGGAAGCGAAATAATCGACTGCCATCTCCGCGGCAGCGAAGTTATCCAGAAGCACGCTGTCCGCCTCCACTCCCGGCACCATCCGGTCGACAAAGACGAGCGGAAACCGTTCCTCGACAAGACGGCGGTAGACGTCCTCGTTCTTTCCTGTCGGAAACACGATCAGCCCGTCCACTTGCTTCGCCAGCAGCGTATCGACATATGTTTTCTCCTTGTCCGGATCATCGCCGGAATTGCAGACAATGACTTGAAACCCGCGCTTTTGGCATTCCTCTTCAACGGCGTGCAGCACTTGCGTTGTCATCATATGAAGCATATTAAAAACAATCACGCCAATGGTCGCTGTCGTCTTTTGCTTCAAACTGCGGGCGATGATGTTCGGCTGATACCCAAGCTCTTCGATCGCCTCGGCGATGCGTTTTCTCGTCTCCTCGCTCATATACTCATAGCGCTTATTTAAGTATTGTGACACCGTACTTTTCGAAACGTTGGCCAATTTCGCGACATCGGCCATCGTTACTTTTTTCAAAAGGGATCCCTCTCTCGCACTAAATCGATTTAGTTCAAAAGCGTTTTCATAAACCGGTTTAGCTTTATTATAAACCAAGTGAAAGCGGTTTACAATAGTTTTTGTTTGAAATCTAAAAAAATCAATGAATGGTATACGGCCGTGACAGCTTGCCGATCGAGTGATGTCATTCCGCCCGAATGGATCGCGCCAAACGGCTTCATAGATTGTACTTTCATTTTGCACTAAGCAATGCATTGATTCATTTTTATGAACAAATACCTATTTTTAATATGGTCATAAAATTCCTTCTTTTCCAAATTTCCAATAAAATTATATAGAAGACCCGTGGTGCTAGATAAACTCAAACAAGCATAAAAATAGCCCTTGCATGAGGATCCCCTTAAAATGAAAGTGCAACCAACCATTAAAAAGGAGGATCCCTATGCAAGAGCACTTTCATTTTACTACAGATCGGGCCAAGATTCAAAAGCAATATGCCGCCATTTTCGTTTTTGTTTCTGCTCAACTTTCATGCATTCAGGTGCATCTTCATCGTCGAAATCGCCATTTGGTCAAGCAAGAGGACGCTGTCATCATCGCCATTCATCTTTTAGGAAAGCTGCTCGGTTTTACTTCTGAACGGGCGTGGCATCGTTTTGTCACGGGAAATTTGTTCACAAACGGCTCGTTTCTCGAACGTTCCCGGTATAACCGCCGCTGCCGGGCGCTTGGCTTCGCTATCAAATGGATCCGCCATGAGCTGGCAAAACGTGGCCAACATCATGCCTATGCCGTCGTGGACAGCTTGCCGCTCCCATTGTGCCATACGGCAAGAATGCATCGCGTCAAACGGTTTCAAGAGATCGCCGACATCGGGTATTGCGCTTCCAAAAAGCAATGGTACTACGGGTTGAAGCTGCACCTTCAAGTGACCGATCAAGGGCTGCCAATGGGGTATGTGGTGACGGAAGCATCTTGCCACGATCGAATCGCAGCCGAAAGCGTGATGACCCAAATTCCCCACCCGTATAACTTTGGGGACAAAGGATTCATTAGCCGTGACTTGCAAAAAAGGCTGTACGAAGAATACCAAATGGCGCTTTGGACTCCGTCTCGAAAAAACCAGAAACATCGTGCGTCTGAGACATGGGAGCAGTGGATCCAACAAAAACGCAAAGTGATCGAGACGGTGTTCTCGGTTCTGGTTGACCACTATCGCATCACGGGGATCCGAGCCAATTCGATTATCGGATTTGAAGTGGCACTAGACGGTATATTGTTAGCTTATTCCCTGGTTACACTTGGGCTAGTTGAGCGCTAAAGCTCAACTAGCACCACGGGTATAGAAGATCGTTGAAAAATGCACACTCTAAGACAGGGATTTAGGAGGTCTTATACCGAAAAAGAAACATTTCTAGGAGGCTAGTGAAAAACAACCGATTTCGCTGAATCAGTTGCTTTTGGATGAACGAAAAGCGTTGATTTTAAAGGATTTCTCAATTTGAGAAGGAAATCCGTTTTCTGCGACTTTTCACTAAATCACCAGCCTTCTAGAGGAGAGTGATTTTTTTGAGGAAAATTTTTATGATCCTGTCGTTTGTTTTAGTATTTTCTACATTATCGTTTGGCGTTTCTGAAACATCTGTGAAAGCCGCAGAAGAACATAATGAGTTTATTAGAGCTTCACAAGCACAATTGTATACCGATACCAATTAACAAAAAGGAGAATGGGACATGCTGACTACCATGACGTCTATTTTAGGCTACCTTTTTATAGGTGTCGTTATTTTAGCTGTTTTTATGGTTTTTAAATTCGTGAGAAAACGGTAAAAAATTAGAAGACTGATCATAAAAGAAAAACGCCGTTCATAAATCGAAAAAGTTCCCAAAACACGGCGTTTCCAAAAACCTCCCCTGGGAACGAAACGTCCGAAGGCTCTAACAAGACGGCCGCCGCCCTTTATGAGGGATTTGACGCCATTGCGGGCGGCGACGTTCGCTCCAGCCAGAGAGCATCCGACTTACTTCTTCACCTTTTCAATCGTCTCGACCGGCAGCCCAGTCAGTTCGTGAATCGTGTCGACATCGTACCCTTTCGCCAGCATTCTCTTCACCACGTCGAGCTTCCCTTCCTCGATCCCTTGTTGGCGTCCTTGCTTCATCCCCTGTTCGATTCCTTGTTGGATTCCCTTTTCCATCCCCCGCTGTTCGTATGAGACGATGAGTTCCATCACACGCTTTGCTTCCTTCGTTTCCATTTGGCTCACCTCGTTTCGCAGTTTCGCTTCCTCCTCTTCGGATAGCCGCAAATACGTCTCGAAAAAACCGAACAACAGCCGCTGTTTCGCTTCATCCAGCTCGAGGCGGACGAGCATGCGCAAAAATTCCTTTTTCACGTCGACTTTCTCATCTTCATTATACCCCATTTTGCTTAGCAAGGCAGCGGCGACGGGGTTGTCATGACGGATGTACGCGCGCCACGGCAGTTTGCATAGCTCCACCGTCAAAAAGTGGAAGTCGAGAACGGTCAAAAACGGAAACTGCATGACCAATGAGGAAGGTTCGTCGTATTGTTCGTCATAGCTGAAGATGGCGATCGGGAGAATGCGGCGGCGGTATTTTTGAAACAAGCGGCTGAAGTAGAGGAACATTCGCTCGGGGAAGGTCCGCTGGGTGTAGCTTTGATGCTCGACATGGACAATGACGAGCCCGTCTTCCCCTTTTACCTTTGTTTCGACCAACAAGTCGACGCGGTGCTTCTCTCCGGCCGTCACATCGGTGAACAGTTCCTCGGAGAGGAAAGAGAGATGGTGAACGTCAATGTACTCGTACACATCGGGAAAGAAAAGGAGCAAAAACTCCTCAAAAAATGTCGACAGCAGCTCTTTGAACAACCGGTCATGATCGATTCGCTTCCTAGCCACGTTTTCCCTCCCGGCAATGTCGGATTCACCGTACTGTATTCGCCCTTCGCGGCCGAACTCCTCCTTATCCCTCCCACGTTTTTTGGCATGCGCCATTTCGCATTCGTCCTTTTCCTATAAGGGTGGTGATGTAGTGAAAAAACCGCGAAAAACACTATTTTCTCAAGTGGATAAGTCTTTTAAAACTAGGCCTTCTCTCGCGCCCCAAAACGCTGATTACGCGAAAGCCACCGTTTTTCACCGGTCTTCTATGTCGAGCGGTAAAACAAGCTGAACTCAGCAGTGGTTCAGCTGTGGCAGGGAGATAGGTTCAATCCCTCATAGGTACGATAAAAACACAATAATCAGTTCAAAATCTTCTTCGGTTTGATTGTTTCAATCCCTCATAGGTACGATAAAAACGGAGGAATTACAACGGCAAGCCGCTTTACTTGCTTTCTGTTTCAATCCCTCATAGGTACGATAAAAACAACGGTAGCAACGGAACTCGATATGGCGGTTGTAGCGTTTCAATCCCTCATAGGTACGATAAAAACATGTCGAGGAAGAGATTAGAACTATTAAAAACGCAAGTTTCAATCCCTCATAGGTACGATAAAAACAGAGGTTGGAAAGCCTCGAAATGTATCTGAAAGATATGTTTCAATCCCTCATAGGTACGATAAAAACACTGCATTTTGTTCTGTCGCTACTGTCTGATTCATAGTTTCAATCCCTCATAGGTACGATAAAAACAAATGACGTTATGAAATCACTTGAAAAGCAGGGATTAGCGTTTCAATCCCTCATAGGTACGATAAAAACTTGAAGAATTGATCAAGGAGGTGGAATCACGACTAGCAGTTTCAATCCCTCATAGGTACGATAAAAACGTCTTTTCATCCCTGCTAAAAATAGAACATCGTTAGTTTCAATCCCTCATAGGTACGATAAAAACAAAAATATAGATGTCATTCCGCATGACGATGTGTTGTTTCAATCCCTCATAGGTACGATAAAAACGTAAAAGAAATCGTAAACTGGATGGTCTGTGATAAAGAGTTTCAATCCCTCATAGGTACGATAAAAACCCCCAAACCATGTGCGTAAAATCAAGCTTTTTCCCTTTTGGCTGTTTTCAGAATAACACGTTTCAAAAATTCTGTCAATACTGTTCAGCCGTGTTGGTTGTAGGATTTTGACGCGAAAAGACATTGTCGTCGATCCCCCGGGATTTTTGCACGATTGGGGATCGACGACAGCTTGCCCCGTTTTCATCCGCTAATCGGAAACAGCAGCCGGGCCGCATATACTGCGCCTGTCACGGTAATGGCGCTCAACAAGGTCGACACCAACACCGCCTGGGCGGCATAATCTGGGTGGCAGTCATACTCGAGTGCATACAGCGCCGTATTGCGCGAGCACGGATAGGAACTGGCAATGAGCAATGCCTGAGCCGTCACTCCATCCATTCCTAATAGAAAGATCAAAGACGCAGCCAACAGCGGCGACAAAATCAAGCGCCCGAACACACTCACATACACAAGCGGCGGCAAGGCAGTAAAACGGGCGTAGGCGATTTGCGCTCCCAACGTAAAGAGAGCGATGGCTAAAAACGCATCGGCGACCCGCTGAAGCGGCGCCCATAAAAATGATGGGATGGGGATATGAAGCCATCGACAAACTACGCCAAGCAACAGCGCGTGAAGAACGGGATTTTTCCATATCTCCGCAGTCCATTTCCCTCTTTTTCCATTCCCGGATACAAACTGGTATACCCCATATGTATTCGTCAAGAAATTTTGAAAGATCGTCACCATAATTTGAATCGTCGCCCCGAGCGGATGTTGATGAAATACAAGCTGACTGACCGGGATGCCGAAATTACCTGAGTTGTTCAACACAATAGTGTTTTGAAATACGGCTGACAAACTCCGTTCCAATTTGAATAACTTGGCCATCATCATACTCAAAACGATCAGTCCGCTGTTTTGCAACAAGAGAAATCCTAAGATGGCCGCCAACACCTTTCCATTCAACTCACTGTCATACACGTTGATGAATGCGACTGCCGGCAGCAGGACGTACATGTTCAATTTGGATAACGTATTGAGGTCAAGATGAAAGAAGCGGTGAAGCCCTGCCCCCAAGCCGACAATCAACAACATCGGAACCATCACTTGCAATAAAATGCCGCTAAAAACAGCCAAGACGCTCTCCTCTCTTTCTTTATCCATATAATGGATGTTTCATTTTTGAAAATCCATATCTACATTTTCTTCTTGTAAACTCGTTCCGGCCGCCCAACGGATCCATAGGCAATATCGGCCGTCACCTGGCCGACAGAGACGAGATACTCCAAGTAACGGCGGGCCGTCGTCCGGCTGGTTCCGATTTGCCGCCCCACTTCTTCAGCGGTGATGCCTTCCGGGCACTGTCTCACAACCGCCAACACTTTTTCTAGGGTCAATGGCTGAATGCCTTTAGGCAACATGGGCTGGTCCTTAACGGACACTTCTCTTCCAATTAATGCATCAACATCTTCTTGGCCAATCCACTCTTTCTCTTTCACCCACCGTTGCATTTTGTCATAATACTCCTTGTATCGATTTAACGTTTCCGCAAAACGGTCAAACATAATCGGCTTGATGATGTAATCAAACACCCCGCCATGCAGCGCTTGTTTCAGTACATCTACTTCCCGGGCTGCGGTAATCATAATGATATCAATATCAGAAAAATGTTCACGAACCCATTTCAAAAACGAAAGGCCGTCCATGTCGGGAAAATAGACATCAAGCAATAACACGTCTGGCCGCAGCACCTCCGTCAATTCCCTTGCCTCTTCAGCGTTCGTGGCGATGCCGACCACTTCATAACCGTTCACTTTCTCAACAAAGCGCCGATTGATTTCCGCAATGCGACGGTCGTCTTCAATAATCAGTACACGAATCGGCAACATCGGTTCCCTCCTTCTAGCCTTGGCGGCACTGCCGACCGACATGGGCCGGTCGCTTTGGGATCATGATGGTAAATACCGTGCCTGCTCCTTGCTCCGATCGATGCGTCATTTGCCCCCCGAGCATTGTCAACGCCCGGTTCACTAGATCAAGCCCATACCCCCGCCCTCCGGCCGCCTTCGTTGAAAAGCCGCGCTCGTAGATCCGTTCCGCTACAGCTGGGTCAATGCCTAATCCGTTATCCTCAACCTCAATAATTAAATCATCGCCAAGGTCAGTCAAAAAAACGGCCACCCGTTTCTCTTCCTTTCCGTTATGGAGAACGGCTTCCATGGCGTTATCTACGACATTCCCAATAATGGTTACCAGATGGTCCCGGTCCATCCATGACGGCACATCACGGAAACTGCTTTCCCGATCAATTTCAAACACAATTTTCAGCTCGTTGGCGCGATTGAACTTGCCGATCAGCAGACCGCCGATGATCGGATCTGGAATTTCTTTCATGACAAACCGGACGATGTTTTGTTGCAAGTCGGTCTCTTTTGCGATCAGTTCAAGCGCTTCCTCATACGATTCCAGTTGAATCAGGCCAGAGATCAAATACAGCTTGTTGGAAAATTCGTGCGTTTGCGCGCGCAAGGCATCGGCATAACTTCGCAGCTGTGACAGCTCTTTTGTCAGGCGATACAGTTCTGATTTATTGCGAAACGTCGACACCGCCCCGATCACGCGGTCCGCTTTATCTTTAATCGGAATGCGATTGGCAATGACCGTTTCTTCACCTAACACCATTTCATCGTCAAATTCCGCCTGCCCCGTCCGAATGACTTCAGGCAGCCTCGAGTGGGGAATAAGCTGCAAGATCGGCATTCCCAGCACATCGCGTTCGTTCTCATACCCAAGCAGCTTCAGTGCCGTTCGGTTGACCATTGTAATCGTTCCCTCTTGATTGATGGCCACAATTCCTTCGCGAATCGCCTCTAAAATCGCTTGCTTTTCTTGGTAGAGCAAACCGATTTCTTCCGGTTCAAGGCCATGAATCGATTTCTTCACCGCCTTGGCGATCGCCACGGCCCCCACCGCTCCGAGCAAAAGGGCAAGAACAGAGAAGAGAAAAATCTTCAGGCTATATGACCACACCGTTTGTCGAATATCCTCTAGCAAAAAACCGACCGAAACAATGCCGATCACCTGTCCGTTTTCATCCAAAACCGGCGCTTTTCCGCGGATTGCCGGACCGAGTGAACCGACCGCCTCTGAAATAATGGCCTTGCCTTTAAGCACCTCACCGTTGTCGCCCCCGACCATCGGTTTGCCGATCCGATCCGGCAGCGGGTGAGCATAGCGGATTCCTTGGCGGTTGCCGATGACGACGTATTCCGCCCCTGTCTTTCGGCGAATATATTCAGCAAACGGCTGCAAGCGCACGGACGGATCGGGGTCGCGGAACGCCTCGCGCACAAGCGGGGTGGACGCGACGGTTTCCGCCACGTTCAGCGCCCGCATGCCGATTTGCTGCTTGAGCGTCTCAGCAAACATATGTTGGAATAAAAATGTAAGAAACACGATGACAAACAAAAGCAGCGAACAAATGATCATCATCAACCGTGTTTGCAGTTTCATCGTGCTGTCCTCCAAACGGAAAAATGAAAAGAAAGACCATCCTCCACTAAAGGAAGAAAGCCTTTCTTTCTATTATTACATATCTTCATTGACAATGACGGTTTTTCCTCGTAATTTCATGAAAAACGGCACGGCAATCCACAATAAGGCGATGACCAACAAGACGAGCGAAATCGGCTTTTCAACGAACACGAGATAGTCCCCGTTGGATGCCGTCAACGCCCGGCGCATGTTGTTTTCAATCATTGGCCCCAGCACAAGCCCCAATACAAGAGGCGCGAGCGGGTAATCGTGTTCCGCGAGCCAATAGCCGAGCAAGCCAAATGCCAACAACAGAAACACATCAAACGTCGTCACTTGCACCGCATACACGCCGAATACAGAGATGGCGATAATGAGCGGCAACAAATACTTCGTCGGTGTTTGGATGATTTTCGCAAATAGTTTCACAAGCGGCATGTTGAGAATTAACAACATCACATTTCCGATAAACATGCTCGCAATCAATCCCCAGGCAACAGCCGGATGTTCATCAAACAACAGCGGACCCGGCTGGACGTTGTACATAATGAGTGCACCCATCAAAATGGCCGTCGTTCCCGATCCTGGAATGCCCAGCGTCAACAGCGGGATCATCGCGCCTCCAGACGCACCGTTGTTCGCCGACTCGGGCGCCGCGACGCCGGCGATCGTCCCTTGGCCGAATTTTTCTGGATGTTTGCTGATTTTCTTTTCAAGAATATAAGAGAAAAATGAGGCCAACGTCGCTCCGGCTCCCGGCAGCACGCCGATGAAAAATCCGAGCAGCGACCCGCGGGCAATCGGGCCGGCACTTTCCTTCAAGTCCGCTTTCGTCGGCAACACGCGGCCAATTTTCGCAATTTCCCCGCTGTTCATTTCGTCGTGGAGAATCGACTTGAATACTTCTCCCAACGCAAACAACCCGACCGCTACGGTTAAAAACTCCAGCCCCCCATACAAATAGGAAATGTTGTACGTGAAGCGTGCGACGCCAGAGACGTTGTCGAGCCCGATCGTGGAAAGCAACAAGCCGAACACCGTCATGATCCACGCTTTCGTCATCGATTTGCCGGCAAGGCCGCTCACCGCAGCAAGCCCCAGCAGCATAAGCGAAAAATACTCCGCCGGACCGAACTTCAAGGCGACATTGGACAGCGGCTCCGCTAATAATACAAGACCGATGAGCGACACAATCCCCGCCACAAACGAACCGATCGCCGCAATCGCCAGCGCCGCTCCAGCCCGGCCTTGCCGCGCCATTTGGTAGCCGTCCAGCGTCGTGACAACAGACGATGATTCCCCGGGCGTGTTTAACAAAATTGACGTCGTCGACCCGCCGTACATCGCCCCGTAATAGACGCCGGCCAACAAAATGATCGAACTGGCGGCCGCCTGCTCGGGACTCAAACCCGATGTCATCGACGCCGTCACCGGAATGAGCAGCGCCACCCCGCTCATCGGCCCGATCCCAGGAAGCACGCCGACCGCCGTGCCGATCAACACCCCGATAAACGCAAACAGCAAGTTATGCGGCTGAAGCGCCGTCTGAAATCCGTCAAACAAAAACGATAGTGTGTCCATGATGCCCCTCCTTTCATTGGAACCAAATCGGCCAGCTCGGCAATGTTCCTTGCAACAGTTTCACATAAAGGCCATATACGCCTAACGAAAAACCAGCCGCAATGGCGATCGATTTCCACAGCGCCCCTTTTTCCATCGTTTGAAAGCCGATGACAAGAAAGAGAAATGTCGTGATCACATATCCAACCGTTTCAAGCAACGCCGCATAGAAAATGGCGGCGATGAAAATGACAAGAAACTTTTTATATTGCCGCGGCAGTTTCTCCCCTGTTGCGCCTGAATAATTTCTTGTCTCAAACAGCAGTTTTATGCTTAATAAAACCAACACAAGTCCAAGCAAAAACGGAAACACATTCGGCCCGACAGCGCTGCCGTAGGCGCTTTTCGATATGCGCAAACTTTCCACCATAAACAAAGCGCCCACAGCCAAAAACGCCACCGCCGCGATCCGGTCAGCCGTTTTGTTCATCGCTTTCCCTCCCGCTTTTGGAAAAAGGGGAAGAATGCTCTTCCCCCTCGAGTTATTTATGCATCCCAAGCGACTTCAGCAGGTCGCCGACTTGCTGCTCTTGCTCTTGCAAAAATTTCGTAAACTCTTCCGAATTGCGGTACTCTGCCTCCCAACCTTGCTTTTGCAGCTCTTCTTTCCATTTTTCATGCTCAGACAGCTTTTTCAATGTCTCTTCCCAAAACGCTTTTGCTTCCGAAGACATTTCCTTCGGCCCGAACACGCCGCGCCAAATCGTAAACTCGGCATCAAGACCAAGCTCTTTCATCGTCGGCACGTCTTTCAGCACTCCGTCGAGGCGTTCAGGAGCGGAAACCGCCAGCACCCGCACTTTGCCGGCTTTCAAATATTCGCCAACCGAAGACGCATCCGTCGCAATCACATCCGCATTGCCGCCAAGCAGCGCCGCCATCGCTTCTCCGCCGCCATCGTACGAAACATACTTGACTGATTTTGGATCGATGCCCGACTTATAGATCGGCAAAATCGCCACTAAGTGGTCCATCGACCCTGGCGCCGACCCTCCGGCAATGGTGACGGATTTCGGATTTTGTTTAATGGCGTTCAGCAAGTCGGTCAACGTTTGAAACTTTGAATCGGCTTTAACCACAATCGCGCCAAAGTCTTTTGTCAACTGGGCGAGCGGGGTTGTGTCTTTGTAGCCGAACGGGCTGTTCCCTTCTTTTTTCAGGTTGTTGATGATAATCGGCGGCGAGTTGACAAACAGTTTGTAATCGTTTTTGACATCCTGGGTGGCGTACTCAGCCATAAAGACCGCCCCGCCGCCGCCCGGTTTGTTTTCGACCGTCATCGTCTGTTTGACAAGCCCTGTCTCATCCAACACTTTCGTGACCGCGCGGGCCGTTAAATCCCAACCGCCGCCCGCTCCAGACGGAGCAACAATCGTAATCGGCTTCGTCGGATAGTTTGAGGCCGATGAGCCAGAGTTCGAACCGGACGATTTCGACCCCGCCGATTCATTGCCCCCACAGGCCGCCAAAGCCAGTGTCATCATCCCTGCAGCGAGCAATCCCCACCATTTCGTTTTCTTCATTTCTCCCTGCCCCCTTGTTTTTGATAACGTTTTCAAACTCAACCTTACCATGCCCCAGGGTGAACGTGAAGTTTTTGAAAATAAAATGAATTTTGTGCATTTTGTTCATGGACGTATAATCAACATGACCTGATATGGCCAAGACGCCTCGGGGAACGCTGGAGTCTCAAAGCAAAAAAAGACCGCCAGCCTTCAAGGCCGACGGTACATAAAACGTTGGTACAGTGCATACTTTCTGACGTTCGTTCCTCATCTTTCATGTGGCAGGACGATCATTCGTTTTTACAATCGATCACTTACGAATCAGTGATTTCATCTACCTCTTTTGCCGCCGCCAACTGTCCTCGTTAGATGGCCGCCACTTGTATTTGATTCCCCTACTCTTCAAGCAATTCCCAAACATCTTCCTCTGGAAGATCCACCAACCTAGCAATGTCTTCCGCCTTCATTCCTTTGCGCGCCATGTTGCGGATCAGCTGTTTCATTCCTTGTTTTATCCCCTGTTTCCTTCCCTTTTGCTCATAGGAAATGATCAGCTCCAACACTTGCTCTTTTTCTTTCGTTTCCATCGCCCTCACCTCTCTTTGCAGTTGTTGCTCTTCCTCCTCCGACAACTTCACATATGTTTCAAAAAAGCCCAAGAGCAGCCGCTGCCTCGCTTCATCCAGCTCCAATCGCACCAACATGCGCAAACACTCTTTTTTCAACTCGACTTTCTCACTTTCAGTATACCCCATTTTGCCAAGGAGGGCAGCCGCGATCGGATTGTCATGCCGGATGTAGTCCCGCCAATGTTTCTTGCGCAGCTCCACCGGGAAAAAGCGAAACTGCAGCACGTCGCCAAAGGGAAACTCGATTGAGAACACGGACGGTTCCTCGCGAAGGGCCTCATAGCTGAAGACAGCGATCGGAACGATGCGGGTGCGGTATTTTTCAAACAGACGGCTGAAATAGACAAACATGCGCTCTGGAAACGATGGTTGCACATAGCTTTGATTCTCCACATGAACGATGATCAGCCCATCTTCTCCTTTCAGTTTCGTCTCGACCAATAGATCGACGCGGTATTTTTCACCTGCGGTGACATCGGTAAACAGTTCTTCGGACAGGAAGGACAAATGGCGGAAATCAATGTGTTCGTGCATGTCGGGGAAAAAGAGGAGAAGAAACTCTTCGAAGAACGTTTGAATCAGCTCTTTGAACAATCGGTCATGGTCAATGGCCATTCGATCACCCCTCTTTGAACGTGTTCGATTCTATCCATTCGCAAGCAGGGGGTGAAAATCCTGCATGGGAGACAGAAAAAGTTGTGCCGTACTACACAGTGTTTCAATCACTGATGGGGACGATAAAAGCCTGAAACAGTCCGATTGGAACGGTACGAGTGAGTAGTTTCAATCCCTCATAGGTACGATAAAAACCTGGGTAACTGGTCAAATTCCAGTGGAAGGTCACTAGTTTCAATCCCTCATAGGTACGATAAAAACCGGAGAGAAATATGGTCCTCTGTTGGATAAACATTGTTTCAATCCCTCATAGATACGATAAAAACCATCGTTATATAATGAGTGTTGGTTATTGTCGCATGTTTCAATCCCTCATAGGTACGATAAAAACCTATTGGCGAAAGAAAGTGACATATTTCCTCAATCAAATGATTGTTTCAATCCCTCATAGGTACGATAAAAACGTAATACTTTTTCAAAGGATTGCGAAGGATTGCCTTGTTTCAATCCCTCATAGGTACGATAAAAACTCGTCTTGCCGGTCTTTTGCTCTTTAACGACGATGGTTTCAATCCCTCATAGGTACGATAAAAACTATGCCTGATATTGTGCTTGCCGATGAAGTGCAGTTTTGTTTCAATCCCTCATAGGTACGATAAAAACGTTCTCCCGTTCCCACTGGGCAAGCGCGGCAACGAACGGTTTCAATCCCTCATAGGTACGATAAAAACATGCTGGTAGGGCAACAAAATATGCCCAATATATTGCGTTTCAATCCCTCATAGGTACGATAAAAACTGAAAAAATATCGTAATGAAACCTGCAAAATGTGCCGTGTTTCAATCCCTCATAGGTACGATAAAAACCCAAAGAATGCGCATAAAATCAAGCTTTTCCCCTTTTGGCTGTTTTCAGAATATCACGTTTCAAAAATTCTGTCAATACTGCTGAGCCGTGTTGGTTGTAGGATTTTGACGCAAAAAAACATTGTCGTCGATCCCCCGGGATTTTTGCACGATTGGAGGTCGACGACAACGGTGTGCCATCATAAATCATTATGCCCTTTTCTTTTCAGCCATTTTTTCGTACTCTTCCCTCACCGCGGCCGCAAGCGGGTGCGCACTTTCGAGCCCGGCGTATTGCCGAAGCGCCTCTTCGACCCCGCGTTGTCGGATCGTTTGTTGGAGCTCGGCCGCCTCGCTGTCTTCCGGATGATCAAACAAGAGCAGCGCGGCAATGCCCTTGGCAAGACCAGCGGGGACGCTGCCCAATAGCGCACAGTATTGCGTTGCCGGAGCGACGAGGCGGTCGTTCGGCCCAAGTTTGCGGATCGGCGAGCGGGCGACACGGATGATGTCGTCGGACAGCGCCGGGTTCATGAAGCGCCCGATCGTCGTCTCGATATACGCGCGGTGCTCATCTGCCTTCCAACCGTGCTTTTTCACCAACACCGCTCCGGATTCGCTGAGCGCCTGTTCGACATCCGCCCGAATGGCGCTGTCTTTCATCGCGTCTTGCACGGTTTCGTATTGCTTGAGGTAGCCTAAGTAGGCGGCAAGGGCATGGCCGGTGTTGACAGTAAATAACTTTCGTTCAATATACGGCCCTAAGTCAGCGACAAAATGCGCTCCTTGAATCGGCGGAACCGCGCCGATGACGTTGCGCGTTTCAATCGCCCATTCGAAAAACGGCTCGACCGTCACCGCCAGCGGATCATCGTTCGTTTGGTTTGGCACGATGCGGTCAACCGCGCAGTTGAGAAAGCCGACCGACTCGCCCGCCAGCTGTTGTTCGGCTTCGGAAAGATGGGCAAACACGTGCTGCTTCAACGTCTCCGTGCCGCCGATCATATTTTCGCACGCAATGACATGAAGCGGAGCTTGCCGGGCGGCCAGCCGCTGCTTGAGCCCGGCGGCGATGACCGGGGCGATGGCCGGCAAAATGTGCGGGCCGACGGCGGTCGTGACCAAATCAGCGGCGGCGATCGCCGCGATGACTTGCTCCCGCTCTGTTTGGCTGTTCAACGCCGAGACGCCGCGCACCCATTGTTCTTCTCGCTGCTCGCCGGCGACAATGACGCGATACTCCCCCCGCTCTTTCAGCAAACGGACGATTTGTCCATTGACATCAACGAACACGACGTCATATCCCGACGCCGCCAGCAGACTGCCGATAAAGCCGCGGCCGATGTTGCCGGCGCCAAAGTGGACGGCCCGCATCAGCCGTTCACCTCATGGAGCAGCGCAAGAATTTCTTCTTCTGTTTTGGCGTTCGCCATTGCTTCTACATGATCCGCTTCCGCACATACAAGCGCGAGTTGGGAGAGAATGTCCAAATGTTCGCCGTCTTTACCGGCAATGCCGATCACGATCGTGGCCATGTTGCCGCCGCCAAAATCGACGCCGCCTGGAACTTGCACGATCGAAATGCCGGACTGTTTCACGAGCGCTTTTGCCGCTTCCGTTCCGTGCGGAATGGCGACGTTGTTGCCGATATACGTGGTTGTCAGTTCTTCCCGCTCAAGCATCGCATCAACATATGCCGGGGCGACATATCCTTGCTTAACCAACACCTCGCCGGCGAGACGGATCGCCTCTTCTTTCGTTTTGGGTTGGGCATTTAGCACAATGTTTTCTTTGTTTAAAATCGAATGGGTTACCATCGTTTTCACTCCTTCATTGATGTCCAGTAATGATCAAAAAATTGCTCCAAATGGGCGCTGACAAGTGAATACACTTCTTCCTCGCCGCCATGCGCCAAAACGGCAAGGCTTTGCTCATCCTTCACGAGCAAGGAGCTGACCTCGCTTAACACAGCGAGCATCTCCTTATCGGCATCTGACGGCCCGAGCAGCAGCACAACCGTGTTGATCTCCATCGGCTCCCCGTCCATGCCGGGCACCGTTTGCGGCGCATCAAGTCGGTACATCGTCAGAGATGGACGAAGGACAGCGAAGCTTCGAGCGTGGTAAAGCGCCAGCGTCGTGCCAGGGACGCCAAGCCCGCCAAGCGACTCGCGGCGCCGCAGCTCCTCGATGACGACATCGGCATCGACGATGACGCCGCTTCGTTCGAGGCGGCGGCACGCGTCCGTCAATAGTTCATGAACAGAGCGCCTCTTGACCACCTCGAGGGAAAAACCGTCCAACAGGTGGACGACCGTCTCGCTGATGCGCCGAACCGCCTTCATCGCCTCGAGCGCTGGCCTGTTTCTCTGTGCGATTGACTCTTTCCTCATCCGCTTTTCAGCGGCCGATTTTCGCTCTAAAAATTCACGAATCGCCCGCGCTTCCTCTTCCGTCAACATCGGGCTGACGGTGAAATATGGGCCGCCTTCATCGGCCAGCGGCACGGTCGAGACGACAAGGTCATACGCGCTTGCATCTTTCTCTTTCCATTCAAACACGGACGCTTGTTCCAGCGAAACAATGTCCGGAATCTCTTTTTTCAGCCTCGTCGCTAAAATTTTCGCCGTCCCAAGCCCGCTCGAACAAATGACTAACACCCGCCAGCCTTTTTTCTCCCGCATGAGCGCGGAGGCAAAATGGAGCACTAAATAGCCGATCTCCTCCTCAGGCATCGGGACGTTGCCAAACAGTTGCTTTGCCCCTTCTGCGACAATGGCGAACAGCTCCGCATAGTCCCGCTTAATTTGCTCAAGCAGCGGATTGGATACCCCCATCCCGTGCTCCAAGCGGTACAGGGCTGGCTTCAAGTGGACGACCAAATCTTCATACAGCGTGCGGTCGGCGGACAAATCGACGCCAAGTTCGCGGCTGACAAAGCGGATGAGTTGCTGCGCTTTCATGCCAACCGCCAAACTTGCCTCCTCCATCATCGTCCCTTGGCGGCTGCGCCATTTCGCTCCCATCAAGTGCATCGTCATATAGCCGATCTCCTCGCTGGGGATGGCAACGCCAAAGACTTTTTCCAACGATTCGGCGAGCACGCGAGCGATTTCGTATTCGTTCGTCGCTTGAAGCGCCTGCAAATCCCGCGGATCGAAGTGGATCGCTTCTCCCCGCTTGATGCGCTCGATCGCTAGAGCCAAATGGACGACAAAGGCGATGTACGAGCTATCGGCCATCGGAAACGGGAGCGTTTCTTTCACTTGCTCGATTTGCTGCTCAATGATGGCAAGCTTTTTCCGGTCGATGAACCCGAGCAGTTTTTCCGCCATCGTATCAAGCGGTTCGTCAGCGCGCCTTTGGATCGTCTCTTTCATGAGCGCCAAAAATTCGTGTTCATTCACATGGCGGAACAACAAATCGCTCATCAAGCGCCGTTTCGCCGATTCTGAACCGGCCAGTTCCACCCCGTATCCACGCTTGCGGATGAGCGAAAGCCCATACGTTTCGATTGTTTGTTCCAATTTGTCCAAATCAAAGCTGACGGTCGCCACCGTCACATTCAAGTCATTTGCCAAGGAGACAAGTTTCACCGGCTCGGCCGCTTCCAACAGGGCGATTAAAATCATGAGCTGCCGCTCTTCCGGTGTATATTCATGATGGGAAAGACGGAGCAGCTCTGTGGCTAGCGCCTGTTTGTTTTCTTCCCTTCCGATGAGCCGAACGCCGACTCCTGCCTTTTTCACCAACTCCAGCCCGTAACGACGCAACACCGATTCGAGCCCTTGCAAATCGCGGTGAACCGTACGGGCGCTGACATTCAGATCCTCGGCCAGTTCGCCGACGGTCAAATCACGGTCGCTTGCTAACAAACGCTCAAGCAGCTTCCGCTCCCTTGCCGATACGTACATCGCCGTTCACCTCCCATCTTCGATCGTATTGTTGACAGGTTTAAATTGGCCAATCGGTTCTTCATCTCTTATTGTAAGGGCTTTTTTCTTGATTTGACAATGAAGAGATGTTTCATTTTCGTCATTGTTATTGTTGACAGTTTTTAATTTCACATTCATGATTCCTTTTTCGGCGCCAAAACCAACCCTGCTGGCCGGAAAACCGACTCGAAACAGCAGGCTGCCGTAAAACAAAACGCAGGGGGAACGCCATTTCCCCTGCGTTTCATGCCGATTTACGCGTTCTTTTTCAATTGTTCAATCAACTCATCGTACTTCGGGCTGCTTAAGAAGTTTTCGACCGATACGTGGTAGGCGTTCGGCAATTTTGCCTTCGCCCGGTCGGTTAAATTTTGATGGGTGACGACGATGTCGGCGTCGGCCGGAAGCTGGTTGATCGCTGTATTCGTCACTTCGATATCGAGCCCGGCCTTTTGTACTTTGTTGCGCAAAATCGACGCTCCCATCGCGCTCGAGCCCATTCCGGCGTCACACGCAAAGACAATTCTTTTGACCCGTGCAGGGACGGCCTGTTCCGCCACCGCCGTTGCCACTTCCTCTTGTTGCTGCAACGCGGCCGCCACTTGGCTTTGTTTCCCTTTTAACTGTTGCATTTTTTCTGCCGCCTTGGCCAAGTCTTCTTCCTCTTCGTTTTGTTTCGCCGATTTCAAGAACACCGACGCGACGAGGAACGATACCGCTGCGGCGACGAACACGCCGGCTAGCACGCCAAAGTAATTCCCTTTTGGCGTCATCGCCAGCAAGGCGAAAATGCTTCCCGGCGACGGCACGGCCACAAGCCCGGCGTTGAGGATGGTAAACGTGAACACCCCGCTCACGCCGCCTGCCATGGCTGCCAAAATCAAAATCGGGCGCATGAGAATGTACGGGAAGTAAATTTCATGAATCCCGCCAAGGAAGTGGATGATGACCGCCCCCGGCGCCGATTGTTTCGCCATCCCCTTGCCAAACAGCCAATACGCGAGCAAAATCCCCAACCCTGGACCAGGGTTCGTTTCCAATAAGAACAAAATCGATTTCCCGGTTTTTGCTGCTTGCTCGACGCCAAGCGGACTTAAAATCCCATGGTTGATTGCGTTGTTCAAGAACAGCACTTTCCCTGGCTCGATGAACAAGTTCGCCAGCGGCAACAAATGCCAATCAATGATTTTTTCCACTCCGGCCGCTAATGTTTTGCTGATGAGCGAGATGACCGGGCCGACTCCTTTAAAGGCGAGCAGCGTCAACACGCCGCCGATAATCCCGGCTGAGAAGTTGTTGACAAGCATCTCAAATCCTTGCTTCACTTTCCCTTGGAACAATCCATCCACTTTTTTGATCACATAACCGCCAAGCGGCCCCATGATCATCGCGCCTAAAAACATCGGGATGTCCGAACCGACGATGACCCCCATCGTCGCCGTCGCCCCAACGACGCCACCGCGGACGTCGTAAATCATTTTGCCGCCCGTATAGCCAATCAACAGCGGCAGCAAATACGTAATCATCGGCCCGACGAGCTTGGCAAACGTCTCGTTCGGCAGCCAGCCGGTCGGGATAAATAGGGCGGTAATCAGCCCCCAGGCGATAAACGCGCCGATATTCGGCATAATCATGCCGCTCAAATAACTGCCAAACCGCTGAATCTTCACACGGAATCCTGTTTCATTTCCGGTTGTATGCGTCATAACGTCGCTCCTCCTTTTGCTTGACTGTATCTTTATCTTAAAACGCTTACAACCGGCCCTTCAATGATAAGTAAACGCGATTTTGTCAAGGGGGTTGTTGACAGGGGTTAAAAAAGAAAACCCCGCGCGGCGGGCGGGGTTACGGCGTTTCTTCTGCCAACGACAACGCCTCTCGATAGAGACGTTGGGAGAGATAAAATCCATTGTCAAGCAGAGTGTCTAACAGCGGCTTGACTTCCGCTATTTTCCTGTTTTTCTTCCCTAGAATCAAAACTCCAATTGTACCGATAGGCCGTGAACTACCCACCACCTACGCTTCGCTTAGAGATGGGGGCTTCAAGCGACTTGTGTGTGTTCGCCGAACGGTAAGCCACACACAAGAACCCTTTACGCTTCCCTTCGTTCCGAAGGTGTCCGTTCTAGCCATATTCTATCCTATTCGTTGGCTGACGCCAACCGACATTCATCTCCCACTTTCACTTCGTTTCAAAGCGGGAGACTTCTTTCGGAAAGATGTTAAAAAGAATTGTTTCGACAATGGTCTAGCAGCATGCTCATCCATCACAACGGCTTGAGCACCAAGTTCTTTCGCTCCAATAATAACTTCTAACTCCCCGGCATGGAATTTTCCATACAAACTTTCAACAAGGCCGCGATTTTTTACATGGTATAGTCGAAACACCCCCTCGTTGACCAATCGTTTGAGCTCTTCTTTTCCATAATGGCGTGGGGCATGGTGATGAACAATTTCTTGATAGACAGCTTCCGGAACATATACTTCATCAAATAGGTCAGACAAAAGAGTCAATTGACCAACGATCGACAGACCTATAATCGGTGTAGAGTTGACCGTAACCCTACTCATTGCGATCCCTATTTTCATTGCTCAATTGTTGCACCGTGTCCCAATCATCTTTGATGTGTTCCTCCGTAATATTCCATCCAAGGAATCGCCTTCGAACGCAATACATCGATAAATTCCCCTAAGGATTTTCCTGCCAATTCAGCCGCTTTCGCTAGCGTCACCTGTTTTCCAACAAACAGCCCAATCGCCAATGAAAGCTTTATTTTCGCCTCAACAGTGCTGCCTTCCAATTCATTAATGGCGGGCAAAAACTCTTTCGGCAAGTTCACCTGAAAGTAGTCCATAGCCATGAAGCTCACACCCTTTTTTATTTTATTCTATCACACTTCGCGCCTTTTGAATGCCGTCACGACTCAGTGTGAGGTGATAAAAAAGCAGCCCGAATCCAAGCGGGCTGCTTCATTGTTTTCCTATTCATATCTCGCCGTCACCATTTTCTTTCTCGTATAAAACTCGACGCCGTCGCGGCCGTTGGCGTGGAGGTCGCCATAGAACGAGTTTTTGTAGCCTGAGAATGGGAAAAACGCCATCGGCGCTGGGACGGCGACGTTGATACCGAGCATGCCAGCGTCGATTTCTTCACGGAACTGGCGGATCGCTTTGGCGCTGTCCGTGTAGATGCAGGCGCCGTTGGCGAATTCCGACCGGTTGGCGATCTCAATCGCTTCGTCCAAATCGCGGGCGCGGACGACCGACAGAACCGGGGCAAAAATTTCGTCCGTCCAAATCGTCATGCCCGGTTTGACATGGTCGAAAATCGTCGGGCCGATGAAATACCCTTTTCCGCTCGTCGCCGAGTCGCGGCGGCCATCGCGGACAAGGAGCGCCCCTTCTTTTTCGCCGATTTCGATGTATTTGATCGTCCGTTCTTTGTGCGACTCGCGGATGACCGGGCCTAAAAAGACGCCTTGGTCGAGCCCGTTGCCGATTTGGATGCGATCGGCGGCTTCTTTGAGCCGTTTCACTAACTCATCAGCGATATCGCCGACAGCAACGACGACCGAACACGCCATGCACCGCTCGCCCGCCGAACCGAACGCGGCGTTGATGATGTTCGTCACCGCCATATCAAGGTCGGCGTCCGGCATGACGATCGAATGGTTTTTCGCGCCAGCCAGCGCCTGTACGCGCTTGCCGTGGGCGGCGGCCGTTTTGTACACATATTCGGCGACCGGCTGTGAGCCGACGAACGAGACGGCTTTAATATCTTTGTGCTCTAAAATGCCGTTCACGACTTCATGCGCTCCGTGGACGATATTGAGCACCCCCGCCGGCAGGCCGGCTTCGGTGAACAGCTCTGCCAAACGGTTGGCGAGCATCGGCGTCCGCTCGGACGGCTTCAACACAAACGTGTTGCCGCAAGCGATGGCAAGCGGGAACATCCAGCACGGCACCATCATCGGGAAGTTAAACGGCGTAATGCCGGCAACAACGCCAAGCGGGTAACGGTACATGCCCGATTCGATGCCGGTCGCGATATCCGGCAGCTGTTGGCCCATCATAAGCGTCGGAATTCCCGCCGCAAATTCGACGCATTCGATGCCGCGCTGCACTTCGCCGTAGGCGTCTTCGTACACTTTGCCGTTTTCCAATGTCACAAGGCGGGCAAGCTCCTCCCAATGCTCGACAAGGAGCTGCTGGTAGCGGAACAAAATGCGGGCGCGGCGCGGAACGGGCACTTTGCGCCATTCGCGGAACGCTTCTTTCGCAGCCGCCACCGCCGCATCAAGCTCCTCGCGCGAAGAGAGCGGCACTTTCGCCAGCACTTCTCCTGTCGCCGGGTTCGGCACGATTTCTTCTTTTCCGGATGTTGACGCGACCCATTGGCCGCCGATAAAATTTTTCAATGTTTTCGTTTCGGTCACGGAACTCATGGATGAAACCACCTTTCTAGTCGATCTTTCAAAAGATTGGTTCATGAACGCACACAAGGGCTATGGATGATCGACGAGCGCTTCCTTTCGCGGAAACGGCCGGCGGGCTGAACGCTTCCAAAAAGCGGCGTTCTTTGCTGTCCGTTTGCTGCTGGTCGCTGTCATGCGTCCTGCAATCGCCATCCCAGCCGTCGGACTCATTTACGAACTTACGGTTTTGGTGTCGTACTGATAGTCATAACAATAATGGTACAAGGCGACGATTTCCTCATGGGTCGGCACTTTCGGATTGTTGCTTGGACTGCCGCTCGCGAGCGCATCGGCCGCCATTTTATCAACCGCTTTGTCAAACGCCGCTTTGTCGATGCCCCACGTTTTCATATTCGGAATGCGCAAATCGCGGCAAAGCTGTTTCACTTCTTCAACAAGCGCCTCAGCTGCTTCCGTATCGGAAACGTCTTTGAGCGGCGGCTTGATGATTCGGGCGATCACCGCCAATCGTTCGATGGCGCTGTCTTTTGTAAACTCCAGCACCCCCGGCAGCAACATCGCGTTCGATACGCCGTGCGGCACGTGGAAAAGCGCGCCGATCGGCCGCGACATGCCGTGCACAAGCGTCACCGAGGCGTTGGAAAACGCCATGCCGGCTTTCATGGCGGCGATCGCCATTTTTTCCCGCGCTTCGATGTCTTGACCGTTTTCATACGCCCGGCGCAAATGACCGACGATCGCTTCGATGGCAGAGAGCGCCAGCGCATCGGTCACCGGGTGGGCGCGTCGGGAAATGTACGCCTCGATCGCATGGCAGAGGGCGTCGACGCCCGTGGCCGCGGTGACGGACGGCGGGCACGAAACCGTGAGCAACGGGTCGACGATCGCCACGGCTGGAAGCAGCTCCGGTTGGGAAATCATCATTTTGACGTCCGTCTTCGTATTGATAATGACCGTTACTTTCGTCACTTCCGAACCCGTTCCGGCCGTTGTCGGAATGGCAATGAGCGGCAGCGGTTTTTCGGCAAACCGCTTTTGATTGCCGATATAGTCGCTGATCTCCCCTTCATTTGTCATCATGACGGCGACCGCCTTGGCGGCGTCAATGCTGCTGCCGCCGCCGATGGCGATGACGACATCGCACCGCTCGCTCCGGCAGACGTCAAGCGCCTCTTTCACATGCACATTCGTCGGCTCGCTGTCGACTCCTGTATACTTCACAAACGGCAGCCCTGCTTCTTGCAAATATTGCTCACAGCGGGCAACCACCCCGATGTTCTCCATCACCGGGTCGCTGACGATGAGCGCTTTCGTTCCGAGCGCTTTTGCCTGTGGGCCGACTTCGGCGAACGTATTGCGCCCATACACAACCCGGCTGGGCACCAACAATTCGTACATCGCGTCCCCTCCTGATTTTGATAACGGTTTCACCTCTTTTAGAAAGCAAGTTTCGTGCCAACATACAAAGCGCACCGCAACAAGGAAGTCGATTCAAAACAAAAGCGCCATCACCGACACAAACAAGACATCTATCAAACAATAACCAGACACTAATCCGACATCACAACAAAAACAACGGCTGTTCCGCCGTTGTGTCTATAATCCGTATTTTTTCAATTTTTCATATAACGTCGAGCGGTGAATGCCGAGCCTCCTTGCCGCTTCCGCCTTATTGCCGCCCGCCGCCACCAGCGCCGCAGCGATTCGTTCCCGCTCGGATTGGTAAACCATTTCTTTCCATAGGTCCGCTATTCTCACACCCTGATCTGGCAAAGCGGAGACGGCCGGTTGAACGGTCGACAAATACGCTGGCAAGTGTTCGCGTTCGATCACATCTCCTTCAACCATGCTGATCAGCCATTCGACGACGTTGACCAGCTCGCGGATGTTTCCCGGCCAGGAATAGTCGACAAGCACTTCCATGGCCTCTTTGGTAAACGACTTCAACGCGACGCCAAACTGCCGGCACATCCGTTCCATATGGTGGGCGAGCAGCGCCGGAATATCCGTTTTCCGCTCGCGCAGCGGCGGAAGATGAATGCGAATGATGTTCAGGCGGTAAAACAAATCTTCCCGGAACGTTCCTTCCCGCACCATGTCTTCAAGCGGTTTGTTCGTCGCGGCGATGATGCGCACATCGACTTCTGTTTCCGACACCCCGCCGACTTTCTCCACCTTCTTTTCTTCGAGGGCGCGCAAAATTTTCGCCTGCATGGCCAGCGGCATATCGCCAATTTCATCCAAAAACAGCGTCCCCCGATGGGCGAGCTGGAATTTGCCGGGCTTCCCCCCTTTTTTCGCGCCAGTGAACGCCCCATCTTCATAGCCGAACAGCTCCGCTTCCAACAACGACTCAGGGATGGCGGCGCAATTCACGCTGACAAACGGTCCGTCCGCATGCGGGCCCCCCTCATGGATCGCCCGCGCCACCACCTCTTTCCCCGTTCCGCTTTCACCGGTAATGAGCACCGTCGACGGCACGCGCGCCGCTCGGCGGATCATCTGCTTCACAGCGGCGATCGCCGGGTGGCGGCCGATGATGCGCTCGACTCCGACGGCCGCAGGCGCAGCAGCCTTGCGTTTTGATTCTTCATCTTCTTTCGATTCTTTTCGGCTCGCTTCACGCGACAGCTCCTGCAGGCGGCGGAAAATTTCGTATACTTCCGATACCCCTTGGAAAATAAGCATGCCGATCGCCCCGATCACCTTGCCGTCCCGCCAAATCGGAATGCGGTGCACGACCATCGGCTGGCCGTAAATCTTTTGAATGTATCCACGTTCAGGAATGCCGGATTGAACGCAAATGTGCAGACGGGTGTTTTCGATCACTTCCGTCACGTGCTTCCCGATCGCTTCTTCCCGGCGGATGCCGAGAAACTGGCAATACGCCCGGTTGATTTCGCGGATCACACCGTTCCCGTCAACAACGACTACGCCTTCATACGCCGCATCCAATACGGTTTTCATCGTCTCCGCCAGACGATGCGCTTCCTCAAGTTCATGCCGCAAGCGTTCCAACTCGGCAGCCGCGGCGGAGTCGACTTCCATGTTCATTGTCTCTGCGCCGCTGTCTTCACGTCCTGCTTCCGATGAAAACGCCGCCAATACATTCCTGATCGGCGTCGTGCGGTCCATCTCACGCGCTGCTGCCCATAGCAGCATCCGCTGTGTGCACCGCCCGATCGTTCGGCCGTGCTCGTCAACCACATCAACCGCAGCTATCCCATGTTCCGCCAACAACTGGATGGCCTCGTGCATCGTTTGGCTGCCGCTAAGAGTCAGCCCTATACGGCGAACAGCGGTCATCGCCATCCCTCCCTTGCTTGTTCACTTGTTTGTATCGTTCGCCACCCGTAAGAAAAATCCTCTTTTAACATCTTTCTTCCGAAAGAAGTCTCCCACTTTTAAGCGAAGTGAAAGGGGGAGATGAATGTCGGTTGGCGTTAGCCAACGAATATAATAGAATATGGCTAGAACGGGCACCTTCGGAACGAAGGGAAGCGTAAAGGGTTCTTGTGTGCGGCTTACCGTTCGGCGAACACACACAAGTCGCTTGAAGCCCCCACCTCTAAGCCAAGCGCAGGTGGTGGGTAGTTCACCAGCACAAACGTGTCTATGATCAGCTTGAAGGAAGAAGGAAAGAAGTCAATCGATCATCCAATCGCCGCTCTCAATTCTTTTCCGCTCTCCCGTGAAAACGGAGTCTCCTTCGATGCGGGACGGATCAAAAAAGAAAACGGAGACAGGCGTCAGCCTGTCCCCATTTTTCGATTACGCCAAAACCCCCTCAATCTTCTCAATCACTTCTTCGCTTAACGCGACATCGACCGCCTTGACGTTTTCTTCGACTTGTTCCGGACGGCTGGCGCCAATTAAGGCGCTGGCGACGTTCGGCTGGCGCAGCACCCAGGCGAGGGCGAGCTGGGACAACGTAATGCCAAGCTCAGCCGCGATTTTTTCGAGTTGTTCCACTTTTGACAACACATCATCGTTCAGCAGCCGCTGGATAAAGGCGTTCGCCTTCGGATCGGCAGCGCGGCTGTCCGCTGGCGGTTGTTGGCCACGCTTGTATTTGCCGGTCAGCACCCCTTGGGCGAGCGGCGAGAAGACGATTTGACTGATGCCGTTTTGTTCGCACACCGGGATGACTTCCTTTTCAATATAGCGATGGAACATGTTGTACTGCGGCTGGTTGACGACGATCCGATCGAGCAGGTAGCGGTCGGCCACGCCGAGCGCCTCTTGAATTTGTTGGGCCGTCCATTCGCTCACGCCGACATACAGCACTTTTCCTTGGCGGACGAGGTCGTCGATCGTGCGCAACGTCTCATCGACCGGCGTTTCTTTGTCATAGCGGTGGCAATAGTAGATGTCGACATAATCAAGCTGCAGCCGCTTTAAGCTCGCATGGAGCTGCTCAAACACATGCTTGCGCGACAGGCCGCGGTCGTTCGGACCATCGCCCATCGGCCAAAACACTTTCGTCGCGATGACATACGATTCGCGCGGATATTTGCGCAGCGCCTCGCCGACGATTTTTTCCGCTTCCCCGCGCGCGTAGACGTTCGCCGTGTCAAACGAGTTGATGCCAAGTTCGTACGCCTTGTCAATGACGCGGATCGCGGCTTCTTTTTCCACTGAATTTCCATATGTAAGCCAGCTGCCTAAACTAATCTCACTGACTTTCAGCCCCGTGCGGCCGAGTTTTCGATACTTCACCTTCGCTCCCCTCTCCTTTTGACGGCAATCAATGCCAAATTCTTCATGTCCCATTATAATCCTCAACTGCGGATTTGCAAAGACATTTGCCTTACTATTCAAAAAACAGCTTCCGTCTCTTTGCGTCCATCCTCGATTTTTCTTTGGTTCACAAAATTTTTGTAGATTTCCGTAGATTTTCGTAGGTGTGTATTTACAATGAATTCGAAAAACATTCACAAATTTGTCACAAAGGAGGGGGGCTATTGATTTATTTCCACCAAGTCAACAAATACTACGGCGATTTTCATGTGTTGAAAGACATTAACTTGACGATCAACCAAGGGGAAGTCGTCGTCATCATCGGGCCATCCGGATCGGGCAAGAGCACGCTCGTGCGCTGCATCAACCGGCTCGAGACGATCTCAAGCGGCGAATTGATCGTGGATGGCGTCAAAGTGAACGACAAAGGCGTCAACATCAACGAGCTGCGGCGCAATATCGGCATGGTGTTTCAACATTTCAACCTATACCCGCACATGACTGTTTTGCAAAACATCACGTTGGCGCCGCGCAAAGTGCTCGGCATGTCCGAAAAAGAGGCGAATGAAATCGCCATGTATTACTTAGAAAAAGTCGGAATCCCAGACAAAGCGAACGCCTATCCGTCCGCGCTGTCCGGCGGCCAGCAGCAGCGCGTCGCCATCGCCCGCGGGCTGGCGATGAAACCGAAAATCATGCTGTTTGACGAGCCGACATCGGCGCTTGACCCGGAAACGATCGGCGAGGTGCTCGATGTCATGAAGCAGCTGGCGAAAGAAGGGATGACGATGGTTGTCGTCACCCACGAAATGGGGTTTGCCCGCGAGGTGGCCGACCGCATCGTCTTTATGGACCAAGGCCGCATTTTAGAAGAAGCGCCGCCTGAGGAGTTTTTCGCGGCGCCGAAAGAGGAGCGGGCGCGCGTGTTTTTAAGCCGCATTCTAAACCATTAATTCCGGTCAATCAAAGGGGGTTTTGTTCATGAAAAAGAAAACATGGAAATGGTGGATCGCCGTCGCCTTGACGGCCTTATTGAGCGCTGTCGCGTTGACGGGCTGCAGCACGACGGACAAAGGGGAAGGCGGAACATCGTCAGAAAAAACGGAAGCGGCCAATACGCTTGAAAAAATTAAACAACGCGGCAAGCTTGTTGTTGGCGTCAAATACGATCTGAACTTATTCGGGTTGAAAAACCCGGAAACCGGAAAAGTCGAAGGATTTGACATTGATATTGCCAAAGGGCTGGCGAAAAAAATTCTCGGTGATGAAAACAAAATTGAATTGAAAGAAGTGACGTCCAAAACGCGCATCCCGATGTTGAACAACGGGGAAATTGATGCGATCATCGCCACCATGACGATCACCGAGGAACGGAAAAAAGAAGTCGATTTCTCGGATGTGTACTTTATGGCAGGCCAATCGCTGCTTGTGAAAAAAGACAGCCCGATCAACAGCGTAAAAGACTTGAAAAAAGGCATGACGGTCTTGACGGCGAAAGGCTCGACATCGGCGGAAAACATCCGCAAAGCGGCCCCGCAAGTCAACGTGCTTGAATTTGAAAACTACGCGGAAGCGTTTACCGCATTGAAAGCGGGCCAAGGCGATGCGCTGACAACGGACAACGCGCTGCTTTGGGGGATGGCGAAACAAGATCCGAACTATCGCGTCCTGGATGAAACGTTCACCGAAGAACCGTACGGCATCGCCGTCCGCAAAGGAGACAAAGAACTGCTGCAAGTCATCAACGAATACTTGAAAGAAATTAAAGAAAACGGCGAATACGATAAGATCTACGAAAAATGGATCGGCAAAAAGCCGCAACAATAACAGGCGAAACGGTGGGCGGAACATATCCGCCCACCTGTTTGCCCAAAGGATGGGCTATGATTCCGCAAAGAAAGGAGGCGCTTCGTCTTGCTACGATTCTCCATTTTGGTTGAACATTGGGATTTGTATATGCAAGGGTTTGGCCATACGATCAAGGCCAGCGTGCTGGCCCTCATCGGCAGCTTGGCTTTAGGGACCATCATCGCCATTTTCCGCATCGCGCCGATTCGCCCGCTCAATTGGGTCGGAACGGCGTACGTGGAATTTATCCGCAACATCCCGCTTGTGTTGATCGTCTTTGTTTTTTTTATGGGCTTGCCCGCCGTCGGCATCCGGTTTGACTCGTTTACCGCCGGAACGCTCGGACTGATGGTGTATACCGCTGCTTTTATCGCCGAAGCGATCCGCTCGGGCATTCAAGCCGTTCCGAAAGGACAAATGGAAGCGGCCCGTTCCTCCGGGTTGACCTACTTACAGGCGATGCGTTACGTCATCTTGCCGCAGGCGGTGAAAATCGTCATTCCGCCGCTTGGCAACCAGTTCATCAACTTGGTGAAAAACTCTTCGGTGCTTGGCGTCATCGCCGGATTGGATTTAATGTATTACGGCGACTTGATTTCCTCGAAAACGTTCGTCACCTTTGACGTTTATATTTTCGTCGCCTTGTTTTACCTCGTCTTAACGATCCCGCTCAGCCTTGGCGTCGGCTACTTAGAGCGCCGGTTGCTCAAGGCGCGGTAGGAAAGGAGGCCAAATGATGGATTTTGCCGGTGCTTACGCGCCCGCCCATTTGAAGTTTTTGCTTCAAGGGTTTCTCGTCACGTTGGAAGTGGCGTTCATTTCCATTGTTTTGAGTTTTATCTTCGGCATTGTCATCGGGGTCATTCGCTATACGAAAATCCCAGTGCTTTCCCAGCTGCTCGCCGTGCTGGTCGAAACGATCCGGAATTTGCCGCTGTTATTAATCATTTTCTTTACGTATTTTGCCCTTCCGGAAGTTGGATTAAAGCTGGATAAACTATATGCCGCCATTTCGGCCTTGGTCATTTTTGAATCGGCCATGCTGTCGGAAATCGTCCGCAGCGGCCTGCAGTCAATCGACAAAGGGCAAATCGAAGCGGCGCGCTCATCGGGGCTTACGTATGGGCAGACGCTATGGTACATCATTTTGCCGCAAGCATTGCGGCGCATGGTTCCGCCGATCGTCAGCCAATTCATTTCTTTATTGAAAGATACGTCGCTCGCCATTGTCATTTCGTTGCCGGAATTGATGAACCATGCGCAAATCATTAACGGCCGCAACGTCAATTTCGTCATCCCGATTTTCATCCTGGTGGCGTTCATGTACTTTATCGTCAACTATTCGCTGTCGCTCGTTTCGCGCCGGTTGGAATACCGCCAGCGATAAGGAAACCGTATCCCCTTCTTCAGCTGGGGCATACGGTTTTTTCTTGCCATTCGCGGCACCGCTCGCTCCTTGAGCGTTCATTTCCATCACTCGTTGAGGCGCCAAAAGGGAAATGAAGATTTTTTCACGAAAATCATCCGTTGTTTTCGCTTTCCTGTTATATAATAGAATTGGAGATTCGTTCACGACTTTCACAAAGGCGGTGACGTCCACTGACACCAGCAAAAAAAGAACCGCTTTGGCTTCTTTTGCTTTTGCTTTCGGCTGCTGCGTTTCTAGGTGAAATGAAAATGAATCCGTTTGACAGCCCGTTTCGCGTCTCACTCGGCAGCGCCGTCTTTTTTCTCGGGCTTGTCGCCTTTCGCTCCCTTTCGCCGCTTGTCATCGGCGCAAGCACCGGAGCAGCGGTCGTTGGGTTTCGTGTCTTTCTGGACTCGTTGACCGGAGAAATGTCGATTTCTGAGAGTCTGCTGACCCATCTCCCGGCAGCGGGGTATTATATCAGCTTTTCCATGATGGCGGCTGCTGTTCGGTTTCGCCAACGAATGGCCGCACCGATTCAGGCTGGAACGGTTGGAGCAGCGCTCGACTTTTTGGCGAACACCTGTGAACTAGGGATCCGATATGGGATGGGCGAACCGTTTTCCTTCAGCGGCCAAACGATCATCGTCTTATGGTTGTTCGCCATTTTGCGCAGTTTTTGCGTGATTGGCGTTTACAATATGTGGGTGACAAAGCATGTCCGTTCACTCGCTGAAGCGAGAAAGCAAGAACTCGAGCGGCTCATGATGGTGAGCAGCGGATTATACGAAGAAATGTTTTACTTGCAAAAATCAATGGCTCTCATGGAAGACATGACGCGCCAAAGCTATGACCTTTACTCGCGGCTGATCGAACGAAAACACGTTGAACCGCGCGTCGCCCTGGAGCTTGCCGAACATATTCACGAGATGAAAAAAGATATGCAACGTATTTTCGCCGGCCTGTCTAAGCTCATCGGCCGCCAATCGGTGCGCGGACGCGTGCCGATCGCCGAACTGTGCGCCATGGTCATTCGCGCCAATGAAAAATACGCCAACTTATCCGGAAAAACGATCACCTTTTCGTACAACGGCCATATCGATCTTATGACCGATCAGCTGTATCCGCTTCTTTCCGTGCTCAACAACTTAGTATCCAATGCCGTCGAAGCCATTGAGAAGGCAGGCGACGTCACCTTGCATGCGCGTCTCCGCGGAAGCGAGCTGATCATCGAAGTGGAAGACACCGGCCCCGGCATTGCGGCTGATGACATCGCCTGGATTTTCCAGCCCGGATTTACAACGAAATACGACCGGCGCGGCAACCCGTCGACTGGCATCGGTCTCACCCATGCGCGCGATATCGCCCAAACACTTGGGGGGCATCTCCAGCTTGTCAAAAGCGAGCCGGGGCAGACGGTATTTCGTCTTGCCGTGCCGACAGCCCGCCTCCTGCAAGACACACCGTCCGCCGCCGAAATGTTCTCCGATCGCAACGCCGATCGGCAAGGAAATGCCGTCATATAGGCAAGTCAAGGAAGGGAGAGAACGGGAAGATGGGGCTCCGTTTTTTTCTAATCGAAGATGACCCTGTTGTCAGAAAGATGCTTGAAAAATTAATTCATGAATCCGGGCTCGGTGAGGTGGTCGGGTGTGCAGAAGACGGGCTAAACGTCCGCGCGGCCGACTTGCTTCACGTAGACGTCGTGCTCATTGACTTGTTAATGCCGGGGCGCGACGGAATTCAGACGATCAAAGCGCTGCGCCAAGAAGGATTCCCGGGGACATTCATCATGATCTCGCAAGTGGAAAACAAAGAAATGATCGGCCAAGCCTATTTGCATGGCATTGACACGTACATTCAAAAACCGATCAACCGTTATGAAGTGCTGTCTGTGCTCAAGCGCGTCGCCGATCATCTCTCCGCCGTCCGCTCGCTCGAGTCAATCCGTCAAGTGCTCAAAGGGCTTGAGCCGCAAACGGCCGACACCGCCGTTTCCAAGCCGTCCATCATGGAACAGCAGGCCGAACAGCTTCTCCTTCTTCTCGGGGTCGCTGGAGAAGCGGGCAGCGCGGACGTGCTTCTCGTGGTGCGCTGGTTGGCAGAACAGGAAGCAAAAGGCCAGCCTGTGCGCGAACTGCCGCCGCTCAAAGAGCTGTACGCCGAACTCGTCGAGCGGGAATACGGCCTCCCCCCTGGCGAAACTGCCAAGGAAGCGCGGGCGATGGAACAGCGCATCCGCCGCCTCGTCCTGCAGGCGTTCACCCATCTCGCTTCCCTCGGCCTGACTGACTACACGAACCCGACGTTTGAGCATTTCGCACCGAGGCTGTTTGATTTCGGTGACATCCGCCGGCGGATGAATGAACTCGAGCGCGGCCAAATGGAGACGGAATGCCGGATGAATGTGCGGAAGTTTTTAACGGCTTTTTTTCTCGAGCTGAAGCGGGTCTAAAAGGCCATAAAATAGCTGCTTCTTTATATATAAGCCGGCGGTTGCGCGAATGCGAAGAAGAGCGACGTTTTATAAAAGGTTCTCAACTTGAAACGAGGGACGACGCTCCGCTTCCTGTTCAATCGCCAGCCTTCTAAATCATGATGCTGTCCCCTTGCGAAACAGGTCAAATGTTTTCCGTCGTCAGGCCAACTGCTCTTTTCTTCAGTAGCAACGAATGAGGCAAAACAAACGACGCTCGCTTCGCTTGTGTCAGCCGCCTGGGCCAAATCCTTCGTCGTCATATTCGGCACGAGTTCGGCATGGTCGAGAATGTAGGCGGCTATCTTTTTTTCCGCCGGTGAAAACCGTTCCATTTGCTGTTTGATTTTCGCTAAAAGGCCGATTTCATTCATCTTATTCTCCCTTTCCGCACATCATTTTTCTTTCATCTTATCATGGAAAGCCCCCTGTGCTCCATACTAATAATCTTTAATAAAAAATATTTGATTTCGAGATATACATTTGTTATGATAGTGGTGCGAATATGAATCATAAAGAGGAGGAAAAGCGATGACAACATTCCAACTCGACAAAGCGCACAGCTCTGTCGCCTTCCAAGTAAGACATATGATGATCTCCAAAGCGAAAGGGGAATTCACCAACTTTGACGTTGAGGTCGAAGGCGACATCAACGAACTCGAGTCGCTGAAAGTCAAAGCGACGATCGATGCCGCCTCGATCGACACGAAAAACGCCGACCGCGACAACCATCTCCGCTCGGCCGACTTTTTCGATGTCGAGAACTATCCAACCATTACGTTTGTCAGTGAATCCGTGCGCAAGCTGTCCGACACGGAATATGAAGTGACCGGGAAGCTGACGATCCGCGGCGTGACGAGAACAGAAACGTTCAAAGTCGAATACAACGGCCAAGTGAAAAACCCGCTCACCGGCGGCATCTCGGTCGGTTTTGATGTCGAAGGAACGATCAACCGCGAAGACTACGGGTTGGTATGGAACGTCGCGCTCGAAACTGGCGGATTCCTCGTCGGGAAAGAAGTCAAAATCCTAGCCAGCTTCGAATTTGCCTTGAGCTGAGCGTTCGAAGCGAAACGCCCCCGTCGCTAAAAATGCCGGGGGCGTTTTATCGTTGCGAGAGAAAACGGCCGCGTTGAACTCAGCATGGACATGCGGCAAAACGTTAGATCGTCAATCCCGAAAAAAGACTCCCGCTTCAAGCAAGGCGAAGGGGGAGTTTACTGCGCCGTATACCCGCCATCGATCACGACCGCCTGGCCGGTGACGCCTTTGGCTTGTTCGCCCTTTCACCTTCCTGCTCTATATAGATCCCGCTAACTAAGAAAACTTTGAAGTTCTTGCAACAACTCTTCAAGATTATCAGTAAACGGTGAGTGGCCGGCATTAGATAATATGGTAAACTTGGCTCTCTCGCCAAAATCATGAACAATCTCTTCCTGCATACTCTTCGTGACGACCTGATCATGCTCTCCCCAAACAACAAGCGTGGGAGCCACAATACGATCCACCTCACCTGTTCCCTTGGTTAGGCCATTATCAAAATGACTGATATTAAAATGATTCAGTGCATGGTATACGTCAAGCAAATTTCTTTGCATCAACACCTCGTCTAAGTAAACCTCATACCTCTCTGGCGAAGGCTGGTTATGCACATACATCGTTGCATTAAACAATTGCCTTAAAAAATGTTTATCCTTTCTTCGGTATGCATCAGTGATCGGAACACTGCGCAAAGGATCACGGGCGATCTCTTCTTTTGTTCTCAAGCGTTCCGTCAAAATCGGTTGCCCGCGCTCATCCACTTTGTAAAATGGATATCCTCTTGTAGAAACGGAAGCCAATAAAACCAGTTTTTCTACTTGATCCGGGTAATCAGCAGCAAATTGCATGCACACACCGCCGCCCATTGACCAGCCGACAAGGGAAAACGTTTTAAGGCCAAGCATATCGACAAATTGCTTGACGTCTTCAGAGAAATCCTTTAGTGAGTGGATCGGACGGGTGTACGATGAAATTCCTTGGCCGCGCAAATCGATAGCGTACAGCTTATACGTTTCATCCATCTGTTCAAACATCAAATCCCAATGCTTGGACGAGACCATGTTGCCGTGAACAAGGAGGACGTGTTTTTCTCCGCCTTCCCTCTCACGATAACCGATCGTTTCCCCATTGGGCAATACAACTGATTTTAGCCCTATCCGTTTCATGTTGCTTCCTTCCCTTAGAGTTGATTTTGGAAACAAATCTTTTCAGTGTCATGCAAAAATTTCTTGACCTCATCCACCAGTTGCTCATATTTTGATAAAATGATCGAGTAATGATTGGCGTCGTGAATTTCCACAAAATAACTATGTGGCAAAGAGGATGTTAATCGTTCCCATTTTTCCTTCGTCACCATAAACGTCTCCCCATCTTTAAAAGAGTCGGGAGCCCATAACAATAGAGTTGGAATATTGATGTGCTGGTAAAATCCATCAATGGATGTCTCTTTCAACATATTCAATTCCTCCATGATCGCTTGCTTACATACCTTTGAACAGACAGAACCGTCAAACCGATGCTCGACATCTGCATAAAAATATTGCTCCACATATTCGTTCCATTCATCAAAAAAAGGATTTTTCTTCATTTCGTTCAAATATGTGTCAAAATCGGGGAACACCGTATCCAGTCGGTCAATGGCTGGGCGAATTTTCACGAATACTCGTTCATCAATATTTACCCCACCATCAACAAGAATCAAGCGAGATAAACGCTGTGGATAGGTGGCAGCAAAACTGGCGCCAATTAATGCGCCAAGGGAATGTCCCATATAAATGATTTTCTCTAATCCAAGGTGGTTAACAACTTGTAAAATATCTTCAGTATGCTGGCGGATATTATAGCCGGATTTCGGCTTCTCGCTGTCGCCACGCCCTCTCAAATCGATGGCTAATACACGATAACTGTCCACCAGACGTTCCGCCACTGAATCCCAATAACGGCTGTTGGCCGTTAACCCATGGACACAAATAATTGTTTCGCCTGTACCGCCAAAATCAACGAGGTGAAGATCAATACCGTTGATTTTTATTTTTTTGTCTTTCATTAGATTCCATCTCCTTCACTTTTTCCATCCGTGGACTAAAGTGTTTTTTCATACTGCGTTTTTGCAACCGAATGTACAACCGTTTGTTTTCTTTTTCTTCGATCTCTCCATTGTCCTAATGCCCCGACAATGCCTTTTGGAAAAAACATGACAGCGAGAATATACACAATTCCAAAAAAGATCATCCATCGTTCAAAAATCCAATGCACCTTTGCTAGACCCATCAAACCATGTTTCGCCAATTCGATGAGCCCTGAGCCGATGATGGCCCCGATTAAAGTGCCGACACCGCCGATGATTGTCATTAACAGCGCATCGAGCGTGATCTCAGTCGAGAAAACCGATGTATTGACAAAACGCAAACTCACTGCATATAAAATGCCGCTGAATCCGGCAAAAATGCCGGCCACCACATTGACAATCACCTTATAATAGAGCACACGGTAACCGAGAGATTCCGCGCGTACCTCATTTTCCCGGATCGCCACTAGTACTCTTCCAAGGGGCGATTCTGTAAACCGTTGTAAACAGAAATAAGTGATCACCATAAACAAGAGGGAAATGAAATAAAAGGACAGTCGATCACGAAACGGATCTGGCACCATAAAAGTGAATCCGTCATTTCCCATCGTCAAGGACCGCCATTTTTCCGCTACTACCATCAGCAAGCCGGCGACAGCCAAAGTCAACATTGCAAAGTAATGGCTTTTTAACCTTAATGTCAACATACCAATAGTAAAGCTGAGAATCATCGACAGCATGAGCGTCACGAGAGCGGCCAAAAACACGCCAGCCATAGTCGATTCGTCCATTCTTCTCATGAAAATAGCTAACGTATATGCACCAATCCCGAAAAACATGGCATGACCGAATGACACCACTCCCGTATACCCGAGCAGCAAATCATAACTCATCGCAAATACGGCAAAGATAAAAACTTGGCTAAACAATATAAGCAATGTTCGAGAATCATAAAGAAAAGGCAACGCGATTAGAACAAGCAACACGCACATCAACGAGATGGAACGCCTTGACAGACTCACTCTTACACCGCCCCCTGATCCCCGGCTAATCCTGACGGCTTAAACAGCAAAATCAACAGCATAATCAACATATTGACACCGACAGAAATCTCTGGTACATAATAAGCTGCAAATGAACCGGCAAGTCCAACAAGCACCGAGGCCAATACCGAACCAAGCATACTTCCCATTCCTCCGATGATGACCACAATGAACGCCAAAATTCCGTATTCCAAACCAATCCCCGAATGAATGACCCCCGAATACGGCCCAAGGAGGATGCCGGAAAGCCCGGCCATCGATGCCCCGAGAATAAACACAAACAAAAATACTTTTCGAATATTGATTCCTAACGCCTGTACCATCTCTTTATTCATCACACCAGCACGGACAATTAAACCGATCTTAGTTTTGTTTAGGAGAAGCAACAAGGCAATCCATACGATGAACCCGACCAAAATAACAAACAGCCTGTATTTAATCAATACGAAATCGCCAATCCCCCAACTCCCCGCTAAATATTCCGGTGGCTGTGCCACGATTTGATTCGGCCCCCAAAATACTTTCACCAATTCACTTAACACAAGCATAGCGCCTAAAGTGATTAAAATTTGTTGAATATGATTTCCATAAACAGGGAGAATAATGAACCGTTCCAACAAATATCCAAGAACAATCCCTGCGGCGACCGCAGCCACCATCCCGAGCAAAAAGCTATCGGTTAATGTATAGATCCAAATCCCGGCGTACGCCCCCCAAAGAAACAGCGCCCCATGAGCAAAGTTTAGTACATCCATCAAGCCGAAAATAAGGCTGAGGCCGGCCGCAAGCAAGAAAAGCAACATGCCTGTCGCCAAGCCGTTGATGATTAAACTGAATATAATGTCCATATGATCTCACCCTCCTTGTTACGTAATCCCTAAATACTGTTGGCGCATTTCTTTGTCTTCTTTCAATTGTTCCATCCGCCCGCTATGCACCGTCCGTCCGTTGTCAATAATGTAAAAGTCATCGCCAATCGCGCTTGCCATCATAAAATTTTGTTCGACGAGAACGATTGTTCTTTTTTCTTTCAGTTGTATAATGGATTCCATGACTTTCTCAACCATGATCGGGGCAAGCCCTTTGCTTGGTTCATCAATGAGCATTAGCCGACTGTCATGAATATACGCCCTCGCTAAGGCAAGCATTTGTTTTTGTCCACCACTTAAATGGCCGCCTTTTTTATGCCAAAATGTTTTTAAATCCGGGAAAAGTTTCAACACATAATCGAGCCTTTCCATATCGTTTTCATCATTTTTCCGCATGGCAATGTTTAAGTTTTCTCCTACCGTTAATCCGCTAAAAATTCCTTGATCCTCGGGAACATAGCTAATTCCTCTACGGGCGATTTCGTGAGTGGGCAGCGTATGAATCGGTTCACCATCAAAACAGATCGTGCCTTGGTTGATTTTATAGAATCCCATAATGGAACGCAATGTCGTCGTTTTGCCTGCCCCATTTCTCCCGAGCAGAACCGTTACCCTTCCTTCTTGCGCTTCAAATGATACACCTTGCAAAATGTGATATTGCTGAATAAACGTATGAACGCCTTCCACTTTCAGAAGCGCCATTTACATTCCCCCTAAGTACGCGGACTGAACTTGCTCATTTTCGATAATTTCCTCAGGCTTTCCATCAGCAAGCAGCCGCCCGTTAAAAAGCACCATAATCGTATCCGATAAATCGAGAACCATGTCGATTTTATGTTCGATTAATAAAACCGTTCGATTTCCTTGTTCTTTAATTCTTTTAATCACCTCCAGAATTTTCGGAACTTCCTCAAGAGACATGCCCGCCGTCGGCTCATCTAAAAGAAGCAGCTCTGTCTCTAGTGCAAGCAGCATGGCGATTTCTAGCTTCCGCTTTTCTCCATGTGCAAGGTGAGCGGCCAATTCACCCGCTTTATGGTTCAAAAGAACGAGCTCCAGCCATTCATATGTCTTTCTTTCTATTTCTTTGAAACGCTTCACATGCGAAAACCAGTTAAAATAAACTTTCTCCTTCGATTGAACAGCAAGGCGGACATTTTCAAAACAAGTTAGATGGGGAAAAATGTTTGTAATTTGAAATGATCGTCCAATGCCTTTTCTTGTCCTTAATGCAGGAGACAAGTTCGTGATATCTTCTCCTTTGAAGAAAACACGTCCGTATGTTGGTTTTAACTGTCCGCTTAACAAATGAAAAAACGTTGTTTTTCCCGCCCCGTTCGGACCGATAATCGACTTTAACTGGTGCTGTTCGACTTGGATGCTAACATCGTCCACAGCCACATGATCTCCGAAACAAACCGTCAATTGTTTCGTTTCCAAAATCGTTCCCACTTTCCCAGCTCCCCTCTCATTTCAGGGAGGCGGAGGTTGGCTGATCAGTCGATGCATGTGAATCAACCCCTTCTCCGCCCTTGGATGACTACCGGTTATTCATGATCGGCGGCTCCGTTTCTTCAGGAGTCAGCTCTCTGATCAATACAGGAACCGGATAATCAAATCCTTCCCTTCGTTCCAGTTTAACGGCATATAGCGTCTGCAACGCTTGATGGTCTTCTTTTCGGAATGTCATCTTGCCTTTCGGGGTGTCAAACGACATGCCTTCCATCACCTTCACGAGCGCATCCCCGCTGGCATCTCCATTTGTTTTTTTCAGCGCTTCGACAATCGCGATCGCCGCAGACATTCCTCCCGGAGTGAATAAATCCGGAACTTGACCATTAAACCGTTTTTTGTGCTCTTCGACAAGCCAATCATTAATTTTATTTTTCGGAAGAGTGTAATGGTACACTGTAAATCCTTCCATACCAACAATGCCGTCCATCGTCTTCAACGCAGCAATATCCGGAGCGCCAGTCGAAATTTTAATGCCTTTTTCTTGCACCTTCATGTCGGACAGCTGTTTCCAAGGAGAATTCGCGCCGGCCCAAATAACAAACAAATAATCCGGTTTCTTTTCGATGATTCGCTGAATATTCGATGTAAAGTCCACTCCTTGCGGATCGGCATACTCCTCCAAGATAATATGAGCGCCTAATTTTTCAGCGGCTCTTTTAAATGCAGCGACTCCATCGCGTCCAAACGCACTATCCTGGGCAAGTGTAGCAATTTTGACTCCTTCTTTGGCAATCGCCTGCGCTCCAGCAATCGCATCCTGCGAGGAATTTCTAGCGGTGCGGAAAATATACTTGTTCCAGTTTGCGCCGGTAATGCTGTCGGCTACAGCTGGCTCAACGATCATCACCTTTTTGTACTCTTCAGCAAGCGGCAGAACAGCGAGCGTATCCCCTGACGAACTGGAACCGACAAGGATATCCACGCCGTCGTCTTCGAGCAGTTTCGTCGCCTTTTGTACGGCCGTATCCGGCTTCGTTTCCGTATCTTCGTAAATGACTTTGATTTTTTTACCCGCCACTTCCCGAGTGCCATTTGTCGCATAATCGAGTCCCAGCTCGAACCCGTTAACCGTCTGCTTTCCATACGCCTCCAACGCACCTGTTAAGGACGCAAGCACACCGATTTTGATCGTTCCTTTGCCCACAGAACCTCCTTTTTCTCCATCGTCCTGATCGCCTCCGGTTGTTCTGGCGTTGCACGCCGATACGAACAGAAGTGCAGCAACAGCCAGCAACCCCATCCAGTTGAACAACTTTTTCTTTCTTTTCAACTCGCCTTCCCCCTTTGGTTTCAACATCGTTTGAATGTATTATGGAATAAAACAGTTACAATTCAGTTACAAGCTCCTCTGCATAAAAAAACCGCCTGCTAAGCGGCGGAACACATGGGCAAATATGATTCACGAGTGTGACACTTACTAACAAAACAAATTGCTTCCAGCCCTTAAGCACTTAATATACTTAGAGCCAGGAAGCGACTGAACGTACGTCAACCACATGGATAAGGAAAACAACTCTGTGCCCCTTGAAGGAAACTCCCCCTACAACAGCAAAAATTCGCGTTACGTTGCTTGCGATCTTGATGAATGATAGATAGGACTAGATGGGGAGATATACCATAACGTGAGATCATGAAAATCGATATTATCGCAGACAAGCGAGCCGTCAATTCATTGTAATCATTTCAAACATTTGCTTTGTCGTTTCCAACGGTTCGACGCCAAGCTCGTTTTTCAATTGCTCGCAACATTTTTTATATAGCTTGACCGCATAAGCGCGGTTGTTTTTCCGATAATAGCAGTACATCAGCAGCCGATAGGCTTCTTCCCAACAACGATCTCTAGCGAGTATTTGATTACACCAGTAAATCGCTTCATCAAAATTCTCCTTGGATACGTTAATTTGCGCCAACCGCTCTGCTCCCTTCAAAAATAAAAGGAGCAGTCTTTCTCTCTCTTCGGCACACCAGTCCGCATAAAGACGGTCTGGTAAATAATCGCCTTGGTATAGACTGAGCCCTTGCTTTAACATTTCGGCAGCCGCATCTCGATCCCTCTCTTCCAAACCTTTTTCGATAAGCGTTTGAAACCGGACAGCATCAATTTCAATGACCGCCCTGCTGTTTAATCCGTATAACAATCCCCGTCTTTCGATAAAAAATGATTCCGAACGCGCTTTACGATGGGGTTCGATGACTTTGTTTAGCGCATTTAATGCCACTTTAAAATCCCGTTCCGCTGCCGCTTCATGACTATCCTTCCAAAGCAAAGATAATATTTTGCTTCGCGACAACAGCTGGCCACGCCAGGTAATGAACAATTGAAACAGTTCTTTCGCCTTTTCCCGCTTCCATTCCCGTTCACTCACTTCTTTCTGTCCCAAAAACAGTTTAAACTCTCCCAAAGTGCGAACTTTCAAGGTGTAGCCGGGATGAAAAGAAACATCTTTCATCCCCATGCGTTCAAGCAATCGACTGGCGGTGTGTGTTTCAATTCCTTGTTTTTTCGCTTTCATTAACATCGGTACGATGCTTTGCAAGTCATTCGGACCAAACAATGTTTTTTTCTCAACAAAAAATGAATAGTCTTGCTCATCGATAAGATGCAAACATTGTCCAAAGGATGCATGAAATGCCTGTTCGTTTTTTTGCTCAAATTCAAGCAACGAGATCCAAAAATATGAAACCATTAAACCGTATTGGCAACCGCATTGACGAAACATCGATAAACACTGGTGGAACATTTGTCGCGCTTTTTGAATATCACCGCCATAATATGATGCGATTCCTAGGGCAAGGAGAATAAATGATGACAGCCAAATATCCTTGACCTTTTCCGTTTCCGAAAGCGCTCTCATCCCACATTCCAACGCTAGATCATAGCATCCGCTTCTTCCATACAACAAACATAATCCCATCCAAGGCTCTGCTTTTCCGCGTGAAATGTTCATGTCATCCATCATACAGATCGCTGTTTCATAACACTGAATAGCCATTTTTTGTTCATATACATCATTCAACTGCAGAGCGTGTCCTTTTCTCATCCATCCGCAAGCTTCAACAAAAGGAGCTTTCCATTTGATCCCTTGGAGGATTCCTGACTCAGCTAGTTTTTTGGCTTCTTTGATCTCTCCCATATACACACAAATGAGCGCCAGTAAAATTTCACTGGTCCGATGAGCTCTCGATAAATATAACTGCTGGTTTTGTTTTTCCCTATAGTTTTTCAAGATTTCTTTCGCTTGTTTAAGCCGCCCTGTTCTTAAATAGAGTCGCGCTTCTAATTCAATCATTTTTAGATGTTTTGTGCCATATTCAAACGATTTGGTTTGTAAATACCACTTTTCCGCATCCGCAGTATTCCCCATATTCAGCAAATTTTCAGCCATGAGAACGTAAAGCGATCGTTTTCTCTCATTCCCGTCAAGCCAATCCAAGGGTGGATGATCTAGTAATAAAACCGCTTTTCTTAACAATGGATCTGCTTTGCTCGGTTGCACCGTATCAAGATATACCCGTGCCTGTCCTTCGACCCCTAAACCCATACCTATTTCATCATTTGCTGTCTCCGCATGGCTTTCCATCCGTCGATAGCAATCGAGGGCCTCTTCGTATTGTGATCGATATCGATAAATTTCCCCTTGATAAAACCAAAGCATATAGTACTGGTTTTTTACATGTTCGGGAATTTGAAGAAGAACTTTGAGAAGTGTCTCGATTTTCCCTTCTTCCAACATCGATCTGCCGTTGGGCTGAAGGATGACAGCTATCCGCTCGTACTCCTTGATCTCTAACAAATGAAGGATCGCTTTTTCGTAGTTTTGCGAACGAATATAATAATCAGCAGCTTGTTGATGAGTATGATAAAAAACGTCTGCCTTTTTACTGATTTGTGATTGCAGAAATTCCCGGAACAATGCGTGATAACGGTATCGTCCCTCACTAATCGGATTGATAAATAAATTTTGCCTCATTAAGTAGTCTAAAATATAACGTGTATCTTCCTCTGAAAACCATAGATGACAAACCGATTCCGAGAATTCTTCAAACACACTGGTCCGCTCTAAAAAATCACGCACCACGTCTGGCTGCTTAAAAAACACTTCTAAAGCCAGAAAACGAAATAAATCATCCATAGAGGCCGATTGAGTGTTAGAAAATGAATAATCCGGCTTCATTTTCATTTGGTGCCAAATCATCTGGATAGCGATGATCCATCCCTCTGTCATAGTATAGATTTGTTCGACAGTCTCCCAGTCCAAAGGAATTCCGTAGGAATCAGAAAACAAGACATCTATTTCCTCTCTCGAAAATACTAAGTCCTTCTCCGTGATTTCTAACATTTCCCCTTTGACTTTCATCGTCTCTAAAATATCCCAAGGAGGGCGGCCTCTGCTTGAGATCACAAGATGAACATTCGCTGGCTTGTGCACGATAAACAGTTTCATCCATTGACTGATCCATTCCGAACGGTCAAGCAAGTGAAAATCATCGAGTACAAGGATAAATTCCTCGCGAAGGGCTTTCATCTCATTAATAAACTTTGAACAAATAAATTCAACTTTTTCTTGATCATAGTTAGAAGAAGCCTCTTGTTCAAGGACCGTCAGCAGTTCCACTCCAAAATCAGGAAATAACGTACGAACACAATAGACCATATGGATAAGAAAAGGAAAAAAGTTATCGTCCTGTTCTGAAACCGTATACCAGCAAAACGGTGTATATGAATTGCTAAGCAACAAAGCCAACGATGTACTTTTGCCATAACCCGGTCCCGAGTGAATAATGGTGAGGGGATAATTTTTCATACGAATTAATTTTTTCATCAAGGATGGGCGTACAATCACCGTTTCCTTGAGATAAGGCGGAATAAACTTTGTCTCTATAACTGAAGATAGATAGTTCATTCAATCCCCCCTCTGATGAACAATTCCTGTTGAACTGAGCACATCTCTAGATTCTCAATAGTGGATTATTCGACAGTTGCCAGAAAAAATCCTACTCGATTTTCATGCCATTGTTGTGAATTGCTCCACAAAGGAGAAAGAAACAAAAAATAGATCAAGGGAGCCTAAAAGCAGACGCTTTTGGACTCCCTTCGTTGTTCGATTTTTGACTCTAGGAACACCTCACAAATATTATGCCCAGTCTTTACAAAGCCTCAATAAACACCGCCGTTCCCATTCCACCGCCCACGCATAAAGAGGCAATTCCTTTTTCAAGCTGACGGCGCTGCAACTCATGAATAAGACTGACGACAATACGCGCTCCTGTGCATCCAATCGGATGTCCCAAGCTGATGCCGCTTCCGTTTACGTTCACTTTATCTCTATCTAAACGCAGTTCCCTTTCTACAGCTAAATACTGAGCAGCAAATGCTTCATTGATTTCAATTAAATCGGCTTCCGCTAACGTCCAATTTACCCTTTCTAATCCTTTTTGTACCGCTGGAACCGGGCCGCGTCCCATCACTAGAGGATCCACTCCGGCAACAGAATAACCAACTACTTTTGCAAGCGGCTCGATCCCTCGTTGCTGTGCATACTCGGCAGACATGAGCACAAGCGCAGCAGCACCGTCATTAATTCCCGATGCATTCCCTGCTGTTACCGTCCCATTTTTTCGGAATACAGGTCTTAAGGAAGCCAATTTTTCTTTCGTCACATCGGCTCGTGGATGCTCATCTTTTGTTACGACTATCTCCTCCTTTCGTGTTTTTACCGTGATCGGAACAATTTGAGAATCAAAGTATCCCGATTCCATCGCCAAAATAGCTCGCCGATGGCTTAACAACGCCAGTTCATCCTGCTCCTCCCTTGTGATCCCATACCGTTCCGCAAGATTCTCGGCTGTTTCTCCCATCATCACATGGTGAATCGGATCCTCAAGAACTTCCCAAACGCTATCACGGACTTGCTGGTGCTGTAAACGCGCTCCCCAACGATGCTGCTTTAATATATACGGACTAGAACTCATGGATTCAACACCGCCGGCAATGACCACATCGCTCAGCCCGACTTGAATTTGCATAGCCGCCGAAATAACTGCTTGCATTCCAGAAGCGCACTGGCGCTGAATCGTAAAACCGGTTGTTGTATGAGGGAATCCTGCTAGCAAGGCAGCCGTTCTTGCTGTATTGGGTATATCCGTTCTCTGAATGCAATGACCTAAAATCACTTCGTTTACTTCGTCTTTCTCAATTTGGCTGCGTTTTACTGCTTCCTCTAAAACAGGAACAATTAAATCCGTCGGCAACAGGTCTTTAAAGACGCCGCCAAATGTTCCAATCGGCGTACGCACGGCCGCTGTAATGACCACTTCTCTCATTCTCTGTCGCTCCCTTCTTCATCACATACAATCTTCACTGCGCCGTATATCCTCCATCGATTACGACCGCCTGCCCGGTGACACCTCTTGCTTGTTCGCTCGCTAAAAACATCGCATAGTTTGCAATTTCCTCAACCGACAACAGACGCCGCTGCGGCACAAGTGGATAAATGACCTCCTCCAATACTTTTTCTAACGGAACATTTCTTGTAGCAGCTAAATCACTCAATTGGTTGCGGACAAGCGGTGTATCAACGTATCCTGGACATAGGGCATTGACAGTAATTCCATACGGTGCTCCTTCAAGGGCCGCCACCTTTGTTAAACCAATGACCCCATGCTTCGCGCTATTGTACGCCGCTTTTCCGGCAAACCCAACCAAGCCGTTAATGGATGCGATGTTAATAATACGGCCATAGTTTTGTTGCTTCATCGTCGGAAAAACATGTTTAATAGCCATGAATGGGGCTACGAGCATAACATCAATAAGTTGTTTAAATTTCTGCGTCGGAAAATCTTCAATATTGGCTACATACTGCAATCCCGCATTGTTAATCAGAATGTCAATCCGCCCGAATCGATTCAACGTTTCATCCAAGGCCATTTTAACCTCTTCTTCAGATGTGACATCGCACTTTAAGCCAATCGCCTCATACCCGCTATTTTGCAGCGATTCAGCCGCTTTCTCCACGGCTGTTTTATTGATGTCTGTCAGCACGACTCTACTGCCGTTTTCAGCAAAGGTTTTCGCCATTTCATACCCAATTCCGCTCGCTGCTCCGGTAATAAACATTACTTTGCCTTTTACCACCATCTGATCCCCCTATTCCCACCGATGTTTCATCAAAACGTGGTGCCCTCAATGCCTCAATAAAACGAAATTTGGCTCTTCACCACAACATGTACTTGACAAGCAATACGGTTTCCTGCACAAAGATGTGCAAAAATCACTGATTTGTTGATTTTCCCTCACAAGCGTAAATAGGGTATGTTCAGAAAAAATCAAGTACAACTTTTGGTGAAGAGCCCGAAATTTCCCTTTTTGCATACTTCTTCAGATTCCTAAACCAAGCGAAAATAAAATGATTGCCAACACCGTCCCTAGCGCAGGAACAATCACGGTTAAAGCCCCTACCGCATTATAGGCATCCTGATGGGTTTCCCCACAAATCGCTCGAATCGTTGTAACTACATATCCGTTATGCGGCAACGAATCAAGCGCTCCAGAAGAAATGGCAACCACACGATGCAATGCTTCCGGATTGACTCCCATATCCAAATAGTGCGGCGCGATGAGCGGCAACGCAATGGCCTGCCCCCCAGAAGCCGACCCCGTCATTCCTGCAATAACACTAACCGCAATAGCTCCTCCAATTAAAGGGTTACCCGGAATGCTCGTAATTGTTTCCACCGCTGTCTGAAAGGCAGGAACCGCTTTAGCAACACCGCCAAAACCGACCACCGCTGCTGTATTCCCTAAAGCGATTAATGCTCCGATCGTTCCTTCGGAGACAGCATTCCCGAAATTTTTGAAATACTTATAATTGCATACGTACGTGGCGATGACACCGCCAAGTAAAGCCACAATGAGCGCCGACTGTTTTAAGGAATCATGAAATACAAACGAAATCACTAATACAACCAAAAGCGGGATGAGACCGAGAACGGGGTGAGGCAGTTCTTGGCCTTCTTCAACCGGATCACCTGGTCTAGAAACAAATCTCTCCCCTCTTGCCACTGCTTTATCGATCATTTTCTTTAACCACCAGTAACCGAACAAGGCCATAAAAATGGCAACAATAAGGCTAACTTCCCAGCCAGCGTATGGAGATGTCTTTAAATATTCAATCGGAATCCAGTTTTGAATTTCCGGAGATCCTGCTGACGTCATTGTAAATGTTACAGAGCCAAACGCAAGGGCTGCCGGAATAAAGCGGCGCGGCAAATTGGCTTGCTTAAACAAGCTCACAGCCATCGGATAAACAGAAAATGCCACGACGAATAAGCTGACTCCTCCATATGTTAAAACGGCACAAGCAATCACAATGGCTAATGCTGCATGCTTCATTCCCAACTTATTCACAATCCACTTGGAAACACTATGAGCGGCCCCACTGTCTTCCATTAACTTCCCAAAAATGGCGCCTAATAAAAACATTAGATACCAAGATTGAATAAAGCTTGAGAATCCCGTCATATAATTTCCGACTAAATTTGCTTCTCCTTCGCCAACCAACTGCGGAAATAGCGGCAATCCGCTGAAAACAGCCACTACGAATGCGCATAGTGGCGCAGCAATAAATAAATTCATTCCTCTCATGGTTAAATAAATGAGTAATGCCAATCCCCCAATTAGACCGATCATGCTCCACATCCCCGATCACCCCTAGACAAAATTATGCCTGAATAAGAAGCGTTTCATCGATCATCAATGTTGGTTCTGTCAGAGATTGAATCTCTTCGACGCTACTTCCATCCAAAATTTCTACTAACTTCAAGCCATTCTCGGTCACATCGATAACCGCTTTTTCGGTAATAATGCGGTTGACCACTTTCCTTCCTGTCAACGGAAGACTACACTTTTTCACAATCTTCGGTTTTCCATCCTTGCTAACATGCTCCATAACAACAATAATCTTTTTCGCTCCATGCACTAGATCCATCGCTCCTCCCATGCCTTTAATCATTTTTCCAGGGATCATCCAATTAGCAAGATCACCCTCTTCCGAAACTTCCATTCCTCCTAAAATAGCTACATCGATATGACCGCCACGGATCATGGCAAATGATTCGGCACTGCTAAAATAGCAAGCTCCGGGAATAGCCGTTATCGTTTCTTTCCCGGCATTGATTAAATCGGGGTCTACCTCATCCTTGAGAGGGTAAGGTCCAATCCCTAACAATCCGTTTTCGGACTGCAGCACCACCTTTTTATGCGATTGAATAAAATTGGCGACAAGAGTTGGTATTCCAATCCCTAAATTGACGTAGAAACCGTTTTCAATCTCCTGTTCAGCACGCTTGGCAATTCTTTCACGAATGGATTGTTTATTCATTGTTTTCACTTGCTCCCTTCTTTGACATACTAGCGAACAACTAGACGTTCAATCCGTTTTTCTTGTTTTCCAACTACTAATCGTTGTACATAAATGCTTGGCGTATGAATGTGATCCGGATCCAATTCTCCAATTTCCACAAGTTCCTCCACTTCTGCAATCGTAACTTTCCCTGCTGCCGCCATCATCGGGTTAAAGTTACGCGCTGTTTTGTTGTAAATCAAATTCCCCATTTTATCTCCTTTCCACGCGCGCACTAAACTAAAGTCAGCAACTAACGCCGTTTCAAGAATATACTCTTTGCCGTTAAATACTCGTACTTCTTTCCCTTCCGCAATCGGGGTGCCAACTCCAGCAGGAGTATAAAATGCCGGTATTCCGGCCCCGCCGGCGCGAATGCGTTCTGCCAACGTTCCTTGGGGAATTAATTCAACTTCTATTTCCTGATTGAGAACTTGGCGTTCAAACTCCTTATTTTCTCCAACATAGGAAGCTATCATTTTCTTAATTTGTTTATTTTTCAGGAGCAATCCAAGTCCCCAGTCATCCACGCCACAATTATTAGAGATGACTGTTAATTCCTTGACCCCGGTTTCCACTAGCGCGAGAATTAAGTTTTCTGGAATGCCGACAAGCCCGAAGCCGCCAACCATAATCGTTGCTCCGTCCGGAATGTCTTTCACCGCCTCAATAAAAGAAGAATGTATCTGCTTCATGGACGTTTTACCTCCCCATCTATGTTATTGCTTCCTTCATTCATCTATGATAAGCAAGAATGATGCCAACAAAATATATAAGAGAAGACAGAATAACGAGTTAAACATCCCTTTCCTTATTCCGAAAACTCGGACATTCGTTCAATAAAAATACAAAAACTTTACTCCTTACTCAACCACAAACACCACTTCACCTGTGTATTGTTTTCACAAAAAATCCGGAATCTCGGAACACATTCCAAGATTCCGGAAAACTAACCATCCAGACCATATTTTTTTAACTTCTCATACATCGTTGACTTGCTAATCCCTAGAGCCTCAGCTGCCTTTAATTTATCGTTTTGATGAAGCGACAAGCTTTTTTTGATAATTGCCTTCTCCGTTTCCTCAAGCAGCTGCTTTAGTGTTTTTCCTCCCAATTGATATACGGAATTGGCTCTTAAATACTCCGGTAATGCTTCAACCGTAATCGTTTCTCCATCAGCAAAGTGAACAGCCACTTCCACGACATTTTCAAGTTCACGAATGTTCCCCGGCCATGAATGTTGAGAAAAAATATGCCATACGTTCTCATCGATGGCTGTGATTCGTTTTCCTGCGCGTTTGCTGATCTTATTCACGAAATGATGCACCAATGCGCTGATATCCTCTGGCCTCTCACGCAACGGGGGAATGGAAATCGGTACAACATTAATACGGTAGTATAGATCGTCACGGAACCGCTTTTCTTCGATCATCCTTTCTAATGGCCGGTTGGTAGCAGCGATAATCCGTACATCGACTGGAACTGTTTTCGTTGACCCCACCGGTTCAATCTCCTTCTCCTGCAAAACGCGCAACAATTTCACTTGCATATGCAATGGCATATCTCCAATTTCATCAAGAAAAACCGTCCCACCATCAGCTAACTGAAACTTTCCTTTTTTTCCACCTTTTCTCGCTCCAGTAAAAGCTCCTTCTTCGTATCCAAACAATTCTGATTCGAGTAAGTGCTCGGGAATAGCGCCGCAGTTGACCTTGATAAACGGCTTATGGCTTCGGCTGCTTAACTGATGAATGCTATGGGCGAACAACTCTTTACCCGTGCCGCTTTCCCCGCGAATCAACACCGAAACGTCACTATCAGCAATACGCTTTACTCGCTCCTTTAACATTTCCATTTGTTTTGACTGGGAAACAATATCTCTTAATGTATATTTCGCTCCATTGTCTTCCTTCCATTCCTCTAAATACGTTTGTAATTGCAACAACAAACTTTTAATATGGCTATTCATCCGTTTCCATTCTTGAATATCGCGAAAAATCACCGTTCCGACCGCCCCGATGATTTTCCCATTGACCACAATGGGAATACGGTTGGCAATCATATAGTTTCCTTTTATATATTGCAAATCGGCTCTCTCTTCTTTTCCTGTTTGGACAACAATATGCATTCTCGTGTTTTCAATCACCTCTGTTACGTGCTTGCCGATGACTTCTTCCTGCTCTTTTTCCAAAAACTCGCAATAACTTTTATTCATATAAATGATTTTCCCTTTTTCATCCACAACAACAATTCCCTCATGAGCACTGTCAATAATGGTTTTCAGCATTTCGTTCTGAAAGGCTGTAGATTTGTTCTCCATCATCTCCCTCCCATTCGTATACTGGTATTGTCAAAAGTTTATCATCTACACTCACAGTTTTTCTTTTATTTTTGACAATTGAAAAATCAAACCTTTTGGTTGGTGCTACCTCATCTGTTCGTACACCTCATCATACTGCTTCGCCAAGTCAAAATCGAGCTTCGTCAGCCCTTTCGCCCGCCATGAAGACAGTTTCACGGTGATAAGCTTGTAGTCGATCGAAATGAATGGGTGGTGGTTGGCGTCTTCCGAAATCGCGGCGATTCGCCGGACAAACTCGATTCCTTGCAAGTAGTCTTGAAAACGGTATTTTTTCACAATCCACCGCTCATCGGCCAGCTTCCAGCCGTCCGCTTTTTCAAGCAGCGCTTGCACTTCCTCTTCCGCTAACCGCATCGTTATCCCTCACCCTCTATATTTTGAAATATGCCAGCCAGCGAAACCGTCAAATCAGCGAACAAAAACGAGACGAGCACATCGCCTTCGCCAAAGACGCTCCGCTTCTCATACCCTTTCTCACCGCGGCCGTACACTTCCACCGTCCGATGCAGCGGGTCGACGATCCAATATTCCTTGACGTCAAACTGTTCGTACAGCTTATATTTTTCGTTCCGATCTTTCAGCGCAGTGCTCGGCGAAAGCACTTCCACCACCAAGTCAGGCGGACCATCGCAGCCTCGGCTGCCGATTTTGCTTTGATCGCAAATGACCGAGATGTCTGGCTGCACGACATGCTTGGCTTGTTCATAGTCGGCCTGTTCATCGAACCGCACATCAAACGGCGCCATGACAACCGCACATCCTTTTTCGCGAAAAAACGCTCGCAAAGCGACATACCATTCACCGACGATCGACTGGTGGACAAATGAAGGGGCCGGTGCCATGTTGTAAGGTACGCCGTTGATCAGCTCCCACCGTCCGTCCCACTTGACATAATCTTGATACGTATACCGTTCCTTTTGCCGCTCAGGCGGCTTCACGTCCATTCCCCCATCCGCTTGCTTTGCCCTTATTATACCATCGGACATCCGCGGCCGTCATACAACTCAAGAGCTTGCTCCTCAAAAAAAAGAGCCATCCGATCGAGATGGCTTTTTCGCAAAATACCCGTTTTAAGGCCGCAAACTCGCCAGTTGCTCGGCAAGCCGCAAATAAAAGGCGCGAATATTAAATGACGGATTCGGGTCAACGCCGATGACTTCCAAATGGTCGACGTTGCACGTCCCCATATCATTCCAAACTCCTTTTTTCAACGTCCCGTCATACGGCACGATTCGATCGTTTGATCCACGCTTCGGACCGTTCATCGAAATGGTATTGACAATGCCGTCGTTCTCAAGCCAATGGCTGTCAATGCCAAGCGCCGCATTGCGGTACGAGCCGAGAAACGGGGCGCAGACAATCGCGCTGAATGCGTTCATTCCAAGTTCGGGATAATAGTTGCCTGTCAGAGCTCCTCGATACGTCCGTTCGGTAGAAAAGCTCAAATAATACGTATTCGGGCTGGCTTTCACCCATCGATTCAACGTCTCAGCCCCGGGAACGGATAAATCGTAGCGGGCGGTATCGGTCGATGTCCAGACAGGGGAGCGCTTGAGCCGTTCAAAATAATGGTCGAACGATTCGCCTGGCTCGCGGCGCAGCCCCCATTGGTCGAGCTTAAAATCGTATATTTCGCTTGTGTACGGCGCGTTGCTGGCGACAGCCGCCGCTTCCAGCACCGCTTTTTGCAAGTCAAAAAAGCGATCGGTGAAATCAACCATGTTGACAAGCGTCGTTCCGTCATGAGGGGTGGCGATGGTCGTCACGCTCAACACAAAACGATGTCCGCCTTCAAACAACGGCGACAACGACACGTTGTGCTCCTTGGCGTACTCCCGCTCTTCTTGGCTTCCGTTCTCTAGGAGCGAGACAAGCATACGGGCCGTCTGCCCCCCTTGGCTGTGGGCGATGATATGGATGCGGCCACCCCTTTTCAATTCCGGCAACAGGCCGGGATACGTGCGGCCAAACCGCGCATGGCCGTGCTTTGCCGCATGGGCTGCCCCATAATCGACCGTCCCGCCGACAAGCTGAGCATACGCTTCACACGCCCGGTCCCAGTTGCTCGAGAGCGGTCCGACCGCCAGCGTATACGCTTGATATCCGTTGTCATTCAGCCATTGTTCAATATCGCCGCGCACGCCGCCCCAGTACTTGAACCCAAACATTTCTTCTCTTCCCCAGCCAGTAAAACCATGGAGAAGCACGATGGGTGCATCATTGGCGCGTGGAGATGCCGCTTCCGTCCGCCCTCCCGGGACCGATAGGCCGAACACAAACCATAATCCGAGCAACACAACCATCACCCGGCAGCCTTTCATCATCCTATCCTTCTCCTCCCCTCACATAAACGGAATCTTTTTGTTCATAATTACCTAAATATTCTATATATATCAACCGACTGATTCAATCCCGGCAATTGTCGGGTTTTCTGATGAGGGAAAGAGAAAAATGCACTTTTGTGCCGTCATATTTCGTTTCTCGCCGACAGCGAGAGGGTGATGCACTATGTCATGGCAGCGTTCCATCACGCCCTCGTACGGATAGTTGGCTAATCCACAAACGGCCCGAACTTTTGCTCATAATGGGCGAGCGCCAACAACGGAAAAATGTAGCGGTAGCTATGGTAATGGATGTAAAAGGCGCCCGCCATTCCTTGCCCAGCGGGATACGAAGCCGTCCAGTCCGGATGGCGAAGAAGGCGAATAAGGGAGCGAACGCCGGCTTTCATTTCCGCGGTCGGACGCTCGGCGGCGGCGATGAGGGCATCAAGCGCCCAGGCGGTATGGACCGGCGTGCTGGCGCCAAGCGGCACATACCTCTTGGCTCCGTCGCTTTTGCATGATTCCCCCCAGCCGCCATCAGCATTTTGGATGCTTAAAAGCCAATGAACAGCTTTTTGCATCGCCGGGTGATCGATTGGAACGCCGACAGCCGAAAGCCCCGTCACCGCCGCCCATGTGCCGTATACATAGCAAATCCCCCAGCGCCCATACCACGAACCGTCGGCTTCTTGATGGTCAAGCAGCCAGTCGACGGCGCGGGCGACGGCGGGGTGGTCTTTCGTTAATCGAGCGAACGTTCCGAAATATTCAAGCGTCCGTCCGGTCAAATCGGCTGTTGATGGGTCCATCAACAAAAATTCCGCCCCTTCGATCGGCAAATACCGCCAAAACCGTTTGCCGACATTCTTTTCAAACGCCGCAAACCCGCCGTCATCGTTTTGCATCGAAAACAGCCATTGGTTCGCCCGATCCCATGCATGGCGAAACGCCGTCTCTTTCGCTGCCGCCCGGCGGATGGCGCGCAGCGCGGCGGTCGTATCGTCAACGTCCGGGTTCATCGTATTCACATCAGAAAATCCCCAGCCGCCCGGTATACCGTACGGGTTGTGCACCGCCCAGTCGCCATAGCGGATATGCTGGCGCGACAACAAATAGCGGTTCGCTTTTTCAATCGTCCGGTCCGTCAAGGGCACGCCCGCTTCTTGCAGCGCGTAGCTCGCCAACGCCGTGTTCCAAACGGAAGCGGTCGTATATTGCATATGCGTATGCCCATCGATTTCGGTCCGCAGTGAGCGCAAACCGCGGATAGCCCGCTGAATATACGGATCATCTTTCGGATAGCCGAGCGCGAGCAGCGCAAAAATCAACAAAAACGTCGAGCTGAAATAGCTGTACAACGTTCCGTCTGGCTCGATATGATCCAACATATAACGGACGGCGCGCTGTTCGGCGGCATGATGCAGCTGGTCCGGAAGTCCGATGAGAGATCGCTTGATGTACGACCATAGCGATCGGCTTTCAGGCAGCCGCCAGTCGTTGCGGGAAACAACCAAATCGGACAAGTCTGGGCTTTTTGCCGTCCTCCGGCTGTACCGTCGCTCCGCGGCGACGAGAAGCGGAATCATGTTCGCTCTTCCGTACACGGAAAGGTCATACATATTGAGCGGAAACGACGGGGGAAGAAGGAAAAATTCAAGCGGCAGCGGAAACCGTCTTGGCCACGGATGCTGTCCGGTCAATGCGAGCATCACTTTCGTAAACAAGTGGACACGCTCTAGGCCGCCCATTTCCAAAATGCGCGCTTTCGCCTTTTGCATATGCGGGTCGTTTTTTTTCCGATAGCCGGAGTAAAGCAGGGCGTAATACGCCTCGGTTGTCGCCGTCACGTTGCCGTCGCCTTCATCGGCAAACAGCTTCCACGCCCCATTCGGGTCCTGGCGGCTTTCAATACGTTCGACAAGCGCTTGAATCAACGGTTCATCATGTATTCCGAGCGTCCGCAATAAAATGATCATATAGGCATCGGTGGAAATACCGGTTTCAAACGGAAACCGCCACGATCCATCAGCCGCTTGCGATTGCTTGAGCGCATCGATGAGCACGCGCCGTTCATCGTCCACTATTCATCGCCTTCCTTTTTCGAAAATCTGCTTCTTTCCATATTTATTCGATTCGCAAACCCGCGATGCGCCAAGAGGGGGATTCATCATGCGCTGCCGAAAATCAAAAACCTCGTCTCTTCCCCTTTCTCTCGTCGATCTTTATCGGGAGCTGAAGAAAAAGAGAAAGAAAGAAGCAACAACGATATCAGAACGCGATCTGACGGCCAAAGAGCAGCAGCTCATCCGCCGCATCCAGGCGATGACGGCGGAACAAAACGAAAACAATGTCACCCGGACAACGGCCTATCTCGATTTTTACTTGCGCCATCGCGAAATTCATTGGGCATTTTTAGGGCATATGGTGTCGCGCAACGGCGGCTGGAATATGACCGACTTAAAAGGGGAACTGCTCATGAGGCTGCTCTCGGAAGACGACCGGCAGTCGTTTTTCGCCTTTTTGGAGCGCGGCAATTGGCTCATTTTTCAAGACATTTATCCACAGTTTTTGTTGTATGAGGAAAGCAAAAAGCGGGGAGAGCCGTTATTTTATTTATTGCCATGGCTTGGCGTCTCAACGTTTATGGAAACGGTATGGCACCATTTTTGGCGCCACGGCGACCCGTACACGCTCGCCATCGCCTTAGTCGTGAACGAACAAAGCTATTTGGAATCCCGCGTCATTCAACATCCTGCTTTTCGGCAAACGGTTTTTCAGACGCTGGAGTTTAAACTGCAGGAACTACTCTGCTTCAACCATATTTTGTTTCCGCATGACGACGGCCGGGGCGGCACCGCCTTGATCGGCCAAACACTCCACGAGTTTGAGTCGCTCCATGAACGCATTTTGCTCGGCAAACGGCTGTACTCGATTTTGTTTGACGATGAAGAAACATTGGAAAACGCTGTGCGCTGGGCGGTGCGCCATCCGCACACCGGCTCGCGCAAAGACTATTGGCCGCAGCTGTTTAACGACGTATGCGAATCGTTTCCACGGGAGCCGTACCGCCGCCGCATCCACGATTGCCAAATAGTTCCTAACGCCCCGCGCCTATACAGCCCGCAGCTTCGTCACGCGTGGAAAAACGTCGTCCATGAAGCGGTTGAACCCGGCGATTGGTTTACCGACCCGCACGTTGTCCGCTATCTTGTCAAACCGGAACGACCGACGAATGGAGAGATTGTGGATGCCTATTGTGAAACGCTCGAAAAAATGGAGCTGGCGATCATCGCCAAACACGCCTTCTTTCATGCGCGCTAGCCGCCGCGCCTACGTGGCTTCAGCGCTGCTTGCGTCTTGGACGGGGACGTATTTGGATTTGTATTTCGTGGGAAAAGGGCTGTATGCGTTCCCGAAACGGCCCTTTCCTTCTGTCTTTTCGATCGATATTTTCTTTACGGCCGTCGTTCTTCCGCTCGGCACCGTCTTCTTTCTTGCCCTCATGGAGCGGCTTAGCCGCCTTGGGCGCATGGGGCTCATCGCTGCATTGTCGGCATTGGCGGCCGCATTGGAGGCCAAAGCCGAGACGTACGGTTTGTTCACCCACACGGCCGAATGGAGCCATTGGTATTCAGTTGCCGGTTACGGTCTTTTTCTTTCAATAATATGGGAATTTTACCGCCGATTCCAAACGGTGGACTAGCCCAAATGGCGCATAAAGGCAATGGCAGCGAGCAACGATAACGGGGAACAAACCGAAAAGACGAGCAGCTGCCGGATAGGAGGAATCCGATTGAGAAGAAAAAAAGCCGCATTCCTTTGCTTGGCTGTCATCGCCGCCAGCGTTGCCCTCATCGCCCAACCGGACACGGATGGAAAAGCATCCAAAACGGGCGGACGGGCCGTCATAACGATCTACTTGGCAGGCGATTCGACCGTCGCCGCCGCCCCCCGCTCCCGCGCTCCCCGGGCCGGATGGGGTGAAATGCTCGATGATTGGTTTGATGACAACGTCATGGTGAAAAATATGGCCGCTTCCGGCCGCAGCGCGAAAAGTTTTGTCGAGGAGGGGCGGTTGGCTCGCCTGTTGCATGAGATGAAAAAAGGGGATTACTTGTTCATCCAATTTGGCCATAACGATGAAAAGGTGAACGACCCGGCGCGCCACACCGAGCCGTTCACCACCTATCAGGCATATTTGAAACAGTGTATTGACGGCGCCCGCGCCAAAGGGGCGACTCCTGTCCTCATCACCCCGGTCGAGCGGCGGCGCTTTTCCGCCGACGGACGAGCGCTCGATTCCCACGGGCCTTATCCTGCCGCCATGAAAGCGCTGGCGAAACAAGAGCACGTGCCGTTTATCGATTTGACGGCGAAAAGCAAACAGCGGTTTGAACAGCTCGGTCCGGAGCGGACGAAACGGTGGTTTTTATGGCTCGCACCGGGCGAACATCCCAATTACCCGAACGGCATCAGCGACAACACCCACTTTCACCAGCGAGGGGCGAAGGAAATCGCCCGGCTCGTCGTGGAAGGAATTGTCGAACTCAACCTTCCTCTTCGCCGCCACCTCATCCGTTCACCGGAACGGGAACATGCGCCAAGCCGCTAGGCCGGCTCAGCCCCGTCCCTCCACCGCAGCAGATCCATCGCCCATCCGCGAACTGCTGCCGCCGGCAACGCCTTTTTTTTGGCTTGCTGCCCATGCCCGTCCGATCCCGGATGAGCAATCTTTTTGGCTCTTCGCTCCTTCGCCTTTTCCCTCCGCTCCCTCGCCGAACGCCGCTGTCCGCCTCCCGCTGGCTATCGAGCGCTGCCGGCAAACGGCGCCTGACGGCCCGACGACAAATGATATGTTTTGTCCAGCAGGCGATGGTACATAGACGCCAGCACTTGCTGAAACAGCATGCCAAGCACAACCGGCACGCTCACCGGCGGCGGAAAGTAAGTCATCGCCAGCACCGCACCGGCGCTGATGTTGCGCATGCCGCCGGTAAACGTCAGCGCAATGATGTCCGGCGGGGCAAATTTCAGCCAGCGGGCCGCCATCCAAGAAAGAAAATAGCCGGAGCCCGCAATCACGAAGACGAGAAACGCCATAAAAACCAAGCGGGCGTCAGCATGACCAAAATACGGAGCGACAACCGCGCTATTGATCATGACAACAAGCACAAGCGCCAGTTTGGAAAATGGCGCCAATCCCCCCGCCAGCCGTTCATTCGCGCGGCCGGACAACCGCTCGCTGACCAACATCCCGCCAAGCGATGGCAAAATAATCATGAAAAACAACCCGAGCACCATTTGCCAAACGTCGATCTCGACCGCGCTTCCCGCAAACAGCAGCAACGTCAGCGGCACAACGGCCGGCGACAAAAACGTATCAATCAAAATGACGGACAGCGCCAACGCCAAGTTTCCCCGTCCGATCGACACCCAGATGAAGCTCGTCACCCCAGTCGGAATGGCCGCCGCCAGCACAAAGCCGATCACCGTCAGCCGATCGTGGCCGAAAAACAAATGCCCAAGCCCAAACGCCCAAAGCGGGATCACGAGGTGAAGCAAACATAACGCCGCCGCGATCGGACCGGGGTGAATAAGCGCCTCTTTCAAATCAGCCAACCGCAGCCGCAAACTGCCGCTAAACGTCATAAACGCAAACAACCACGGCACAAGTGCGGCATAATCGTGCAACTCGTTAGACAGCCATACACCGATCACTACGCTCGCCGGCGTCAGCAGCGGCAACACCTTCTCAAGCCGGCGGTTGATCGATTGCCACATCGGTTTCATCTCCCCATCTCGCCTTCAAGGACGCGTTCGCATTTCCTATGCCTACATTTTTCTATTATACACCGTAGCCGTGCAAAGAGAAGCACAAAACCGAATTGTCTCAACATACAAAAATTCCAGCTGTTTTCCGTATGGCAGACGACGATCATGATTCATATACGAACACGCCGTTCCGCTCATCTTTTTGTACTTGGCCAATGGACACTAAATACTCCAAATGCGCCAACGTTTCCGCCACCGCAAACCGCCATTGGTGCGCCGTCAGCGGCTTATGGCCGAACACAAGATCAGCGATGTCATAAGCGGTGCGCCCCTTTTCCGTCAACGCTTTCATTTTTTTCAACCGGTGCTCGTGATGGCGGAAAATATCACGGATCCGCTCGCGAAATTGACGGATGACAGCGCCATGAGCAGGCAAAGCCACCTCCACATGGAGAGCCTCCACATTGCGCAGCGAAACAAAATATTGCTCGAGCGGATTCGGATGGGCGCCCGGCCATACCCCGATGTTTGGGGTAATGCGGTCAAGCACATGATCAGAGACAAGCAGCTGGCGTGACTCTGGCTGATAAAAACTGATCAACCCATCGCTGTGCCCCGGAACCGGAATGACGGTCCATCGCCGTTGGCCGAGCACAATTTCATCGTCAGCCAACACTGTTAGTACAGGAAACGGACTGACGCGGAGCGACAACTTCTCCATACTCTCTTCGATGTCCGCCACAAGGTCTTTCGGGACGCCGTGGCGGCGAAACAGCGCAGCCACTTCGCTCGCCTGGCGACTCTCTTCCCCCCACACTCGTTCCGCCATCGCATAATCAGGCTCACTGATCCATACAGGCGCTTCCGTTTGTTGCTGCATCCACCCAGCCAGGCCGAAATGGTCCGGGTGAAAATGCGTGATGTAAATGGCGCGAACGTGCCGCGGCTTGATTCCAAGTTGCCGAAACACTGCTTCCCAGGCGCGAATCGCCTCAGGATAGCGAAAGCCGACGTCGACAATGCTCCATCCATCCGTTTCTCGGCATACATAACAATAAACATGCTTCATCGGAAATGGGACTGGGATCGGAACGCGGTACATTTCATCTCCTATCCGCTCCATTTCAATCTGCGTCATCCATTCTCTCCCCTTTTCTTTACATCAACACCTCTTTTTTTCACCAAACAACAAAGACAACTTAGTTTTATTTTATATTTCTGAATATTTAGTTAACAAAAATATTATGCTACAACCCTTCATCTTTTTCAACTTTGAAAACCATGGTTCTAAAACAAAGAAGGCGCCCCTCCATATAATCGGGGCACCTTGTTAAGATCATCTTATATAGATCCAATACTAGGCCAATATACAGCGAGTCGCTGTATTTTATTATTTTGGATTTTTCTGATCGTTGATCTGCCAAGAAGCCATTTCTTCGGCAAACTCCGCCGCAGCAGGCTGCATCGTTCCCATCCGCCGGCTCATCCAGCGGTTGAGGCCGCGAATCACGTTTCGCATCGGTCCTTGCGTCATCGGCGCCATGCGTCTCCCTTGTCTCGCCCCCAACATCGCGGCTGCCACCGCTCCTAAGCTTACGCTGACGAGCGTCCAAATGGCGTTATGGTTTCTTCGCCGTCTAACAACCCCCAACCATGGATTCCACAACCCGCGGCCGCGCTGAACGCGGAACAGACGGAATAAGCGATCCATTGTACCTCCACCTCCTTTTGCTCGACAGCTCCCGTTCAACGGTTAGCATACGTTTCCTCTGAAAAAGTCATACATGGAAAACATTCGATGCCAACGGGAAGTTCTTTCTATATAAAAAATTCCATATATTTCACTATTTTCAACCTTCTCATGTCCCTATATACTGAATTCGTATATACAAACAAACGGAGGTCACGACATGAAAAACATCGTTCCTTTTGCCTTGGCCGCATCCATCACCACTATATGGCCAGCTTCAGCGTTCGCCATTGAACGCAACGATCCAGCTTTAGAGCAGTATTTAAATGAAGCAGGGATCACAGTCGAAGAGCTGGAAAATTATTTGGACTATGAAGGCTATTCGCTCGATGAGTTTGACAGCGTGGACGAATTGCGCCGTGAGTTCGGCGAGCCGCTCACAGAAGAAAATTTAGCTCAGTTGCTCGCCAAACACGGATTGACCGAACAACAGCTTCGACAAATGCTCATCGACAATGGAGAAATGGAAGAGTCACAGGCCATTACTGATGTGTTTTTATTTTACAATGATCTGGAAGAATATATCGAACTGTTTAAAGATTACTCCGTTCCGATCACGGATGAAACGTTGGCCGCCTTTCTAAACGAACGCGGAATGACAAAGGAAGAGCTCATCGCCCTTCTTGATCGGCATGGCGAATCGTTGGCCGATTACCACTCGATCGGCGAGCTGAAAGATATCGTCGATTATTATCGAAATTTGACGCCGTTGACCGAAGAAACATTAAACAAATTTTTACAAGAAATTGGCATGACGAAAACGCAATTGGAAAAACTGCTGTCTAAAAACGGCGATTCGCTTGACAATTATGCGACGGTCGAGGAACTGTCGGAGGCCGTCATCGACTACTTGCTTCCGGATTTAGACGAGCTTGGTTTGACGGACGCAGAGTTGGAAAAGCTCTATCACCATTTTGAATCGCTTAATATGGAAGATCCACAATTCGCCGAGAAAATGGAAGAAATCGGTCAACAGCTTGAGGCGATCGGTGCGTACGATTTTACAAGCGTTACGGAGCTATCGCCAACGCAAATCGCTGAGATCGCCAATGTATGGACCGACCTGCTTTCCACATTTCAGCTGGAAGCGAAGTTTTATTTGACAAACGGTGGCGAGAAAAAGCCGCTCAGCCTGTCGACGCTGCTGACAATGGAATCAGCGAACGGCTACGATTTGCTTGTTGAAATTTACAGCACCGAAGGCGAGCTGCTGGCTGATTTTGTCGTGACCGAAGAGATGTTTGCCTCCGACATATTCGATGAAATCGGCGAAGACTTGCAACAGAGCGGCCAGGCAGCGAAAATCGAAAAAGTGGTGAAACCGGCGCCGCCGAAACCGCTGAAGCGGACCGAAGCCGGAGCGAAACTGCCGAAGACGGCATCCCCGTATGCCGCTTATATGCTTTTTGGTTTGACCTTAATCGGTGCCGGCGCATTCCTTGTCCGCTTCCGCCAAGGAGTTGAGACGAAATAAATGAACCGGAAACGGCTCGTGCGCTTTTTTGGAGCATGCTTGATCGCAGCTGGAATCGCCGTAGCCGCCGTTAGCGGCTTGAAGTGGAAAAACGGCCTCGAGGCGGTCAAACCGCTGTCTGTTGAAATAGAGAGACAAACAGGCGATGCGCCGATGCAAATCCAAAGTTCACTCTACCCAAAACAGCCCAAAATCGGCGAACAAATCGGCGAACTCATCATCCCGAAGCTCAACATGAGCCTAGCGATTTACCACGGTACAGATGAAGACGAGTTGGAAAAAGGGGTCGGCCATTACGCCGGCAGTGTCCTGCCAGGAGAGGCGGACAACTGCGTGCTTTCTGGCCATCGCGACACGGTCTTCCGCCGTCTTGGCGAAGTCGGCCAAGGCGATCTCTTGATCGTCCGTACGTCCGCCGGCACATTCACCTATAAAGTGCGCAAAGTGCGCATCGTCGACGCCGACGACCGGACGGTCATCGTTCCAAAGCCGAAAGCGACACTCACCGTTTCCACGTGCTATCCGTTCCGCTACGTCGGCCCTGCTCCGCAGCGGTACGTGCTCGTCGCCAACTTAATCAATGATCGCTCTTAACCTTGCAAAAAGCGAAAGGATGGCCGAAACAAGGGCCATCCTTTTTTACTTCACTTCGTACGCGGTCCAAGTCGGCTTTTTGATTTTCGCCGACAGCGAGACAATTTTCCGTTTCACTCGGGCTGCTTCCCCTCCCGCTAACGGCATCGGCTGATAATTGTTTCTTGTCGTCACCGATGAAATGCGAAATGGGATGACGCGGATTTCTTTTTTGGCCGTCCGCTTCCCGTTTTGAAAAGAGAACACTTGCTGGAAGACAAACGTATCTTTGTCGCTCGGATTTTTGTTTCCGCCGAACATAAAATTGCCGAGGCTGTAGACGATGAACTTTCCTTTATACTCCTCAATCCCTTGAATGACATGCGGATGATGACCGACGACCAAATCGGCGCCGCTGTCAATCGCAAAGCGGCCGAGCGCCTTTTGCGTGCTGTTTGGCACATAGCTTCGTTCCACTCCCCAATGAAAATGAACGAGGACGAGATCGGCTCCTTGGTTCCGCAAGGCGCGGATGTCACCAGCAATTTGTTTGCGCAGTGCACTTGTACTGCTCCAGCCTTCATAACCAAGCGCTCCAATTTGAATGCCCTTGACCGTTTTCAACAGCCGAAGCGTCCGGCCGAAATAACCGACCTTTTCTTTTTTCAGACTGGCGATCGTATCTTGATACCCTTTTTGCAAGTAATCGTATGTATGATTATTGGCCAGATTCACCGCATCAATGCCGCCATAAGTTAAGATTTTCGCATAACTCGGGTGGCCGCGAAAACGAAATGTCTTGCTTGCCTTCCGCGTCGAGGTCGTCAGCGTCGTTTCCAAATTGACGGTCGTAAAATCGTCCTTTTTGAAGATCGGCTCAATGTATTTCGTAAAATAGCGCAAGCCGTGCTTCTTCGCTTCTTCATCAAACGAATACGCATAGCCATAATTTTCATCGCGCCCGAGCGTCACATCGCCCGCCGCGCTGATGGTGATGCGCACTTCGTTCGGGTTCGGCGCCGCTTGTTTGGCAGAGGCTGACGCTATCACCATCTTATCGATCGGACTCGGCAGCGGTGGATGCTCGATTGTTTGCCCCGCCAGTTCGTTTGGCGCCGCCAGCACTTCCTCGACGCCGCGATCAGCCGCATTGCTGCAGGAAAATAAAAAGATGGACGCCATACACATACACATAAGCGCCGCATTTCTCCCCTTGATCCATGCGTTCATGTTCCCTCTCCTATCCATCTATTTTCTTCAAACTACCACAACTTCTGCTAATGACGTATTCAACACACCCCCTATTTATCCCTTTTCTTTCCCTCAATTTAGGAATGATGGCCTAGCCAAGCCATGATATAATGAGCTTGCAGGCGTTTCCTCTCCTATTTCCACATCCTGGACTCCTCACGTTTCATAGTTGAAACGCCCCGAGTGAATCCCATCTCGATAAGGAGGTTTCTTCATGGAAGAGCTGTTGCGGCAGTTAACCACACTTGTTCAAGGGCTTGTCGATGACATGTCCGTCCTGAAGCAAGACATGCAAACGGTGAAGCAAAAATTGGGCCAACTTGAACAACGAATGGACAAACTGGAACAACGGATGGACAAGCAGGAAGAAGAGTTGCGCTGGCTGAAAGAGCAGATGAAAGAAAACACGGACATGATCAAAGCGATCCGCGACAATCAACTCGAGCAGCACAGCATTCAAGACGGCATGCGCCATGAAATCGCCAGCCTCCGCGGAGAAATGGCCGGCATTCGCGAGCAGATGGCCACAAAAGACGATCTTTCCCGCCTTCGCGAGCAAATGGCGACAAAAGAAGACATCTCCCTCATTCATCAGCGGCTTGATTATCAACTTGGCCGCATCGCGAGAGTGGAGGAGGAGATGTATTTGCTGAAGAAAGTGGATTGACACTCCACACGCTTAAAGGCGTGGGATTCTTGGGTCGCTCACGTCCTCATCCATTTCTGGTTCGGACAACGCAAAAGCTTCGGGGTGTGTCATCACCCCGTCCCATCGGGTTAGGATGTACCCCATGGGCGGCGCACCTGTGACCAGTGCGCCTGCTAGTACGACATAGACTCCTGCAGCAAACGTGATTCCTTGCATAAGAGAGAAGACAAGAAAATTGACACCGCCGCTTAACTCCTTCTCGATAAACGATTTTCCGGCAAACGGAGCAACGACAAAAAATAACAGCACCATTGTCAACGACATAGCCACCGGTGTATCACGAAGAAAACTCTATGATTTTGGCGCTTTAACTTCCCTCCGAAAGAAGTCTCCTACTTCTAAACGTGAAGGTGCGCCAGCACCAGTGAAAGTGGGAGATGAATTTCGGTTGGCGTTAGCCAACGAATATGATAGAATATGGCTAGAACGGACACCTTCGGAACGAAGGGAAGCGTAAAGGGTTCTTGTGTGTGGCTTACCGTTCAGCGAACACACACAAGTCGCTTGAAGCCCCCACCTCTAAGCGAAGCGTAGGTGGGGGGTAGTTCACTATCTTCAATATCTTCCCTAAATCCGTGACAAAACATCTTTACAATAGTCGCAAACTGTTGATACGATAAAAGAAGACGACGTTAACGACTTTTCATCAAGGAAACATTTCTAGAGGGAGGATTTCATTGTTTAGGGATATAAAGATAAAATTGATATCAGGGATACTAACTTCAATTAATTCAGGTTTTTTATATTATCTAATTGAATCCAAAGGTGTCACTGTATCAAAGGAATTAAATATTTTAGAGGGACTATTAGAAGTTCTTGTCAAGTCCTTACTCTACTCTATAATATGTGTACTTCCGCTAGTTATTTTGTTCGGTATACCAATCTCCTTATTGATAGACTACGTATTACAAAGAATAAATCAAATGAATCCTCCTATATCATTTCTCCTGCATGCTATAGCCTATTTTATTATCGTAATAATATATTGGGTGATCAATTTTGGAGTAGATAAAATAATATATATAGGGGAGCCTGAAATAGCCTATAATGTATTTTTATTTGTGTATACCCCTTGTGTTTTTTGGATTATAACATACTCAATAAAAAAGCAATATTTAAGAAAATAAAATCGATACAACTTACATTTCGCACCCTACAGTTTGGAAAAAATTATTTATTTGATTTTTTAGAATAACTTTCCGATCAACACGATTAGCGATGGCAATCTTTTTTGCCATCGCTAATCGTTCCGTATGACATTACACGTAAATGCCCTTGTCCATGCCTGGTCCTTGCAGAACCCTTCACTGATTAAGGAGATCGGTTTCCCGAACGAGCATTGGATTTGCCTATCCGGCAGCTCCACCTGGACGCTTGTCCGGTTGGTCAGGTCAGTTTCCGGCCTCCTGCAACACCCGATTTGTCTCTTCCGCCGCCTGATCGAGCGCGTTTTGCGGATCGATTCCTTCGTACAACCGTTCCATCGCTTTCACGACATGTTGCCGAGATTCAGGGAAGACGGTGATGAGCGCCCCTTGGGTAGCAGGGGTTGATTTTGTTTCATGCAGCTGATCCACCGTCACTTTTAATTGTGGGTATTTCGCCCACTCCTCTTTGACGAGCGGCTCATCGTACGCAGCTGGGTTAATGGCAAAATACCCTGTGCGCACATGCCACTCAGCTTGGACAGGAGCGGTTGTCAAGTATTTCATGAACTCCCACGCCGCTTTTTGCTCCTTTTCGCTGCTTCCTTTCATCATCCAGAGCGAAGCGCCGCCAATTACGACGCCTTGACGTTCCACGCCATCCGGGACAGGCAAATACGAAACGCCAACGTCAAATGGCGAGTTATCGATCAACGTTTTTACACCAGCGGACGAATCCAAATACATGGCGATTTTTCCTGCTTGGAAGGCGGCGCGCATGTCGTCCCAGTTTTGACCGGCGTTGTAAAACGTGCCGTCTCGGTACATGTCGCTGATCAGCTCAAATACGCGCTTCCCCTCATCTCCATTGAATACCGCTTTTGTCGCATCACTGCTCCGTCCATTGTTGTTGTTCACATACAGTCCGCCTTGTACGGCCACCATTTCTTCAAAAAACCAGCCGTAGTTCAAAATCGAGAATCCGTACCGTTCGGTTTCTTTTCCTTTTTTCTTTGTCAGCTTTTTCGCCGCTTCCTTCAACTCGCTATAGGTGAGAGGCGGTTTTTCCGGATCAAGCCCGGCTTCGCGGAACGCATCTTTGTTATAAATGAGTACAGGGGTGGATGAGTTGAACGGCATTGAGTAAATTCGCCCGTTGACTGTATAATAATTGACAATATTTTTCTCCCATTGTGAAACATCATACTTGTCTTTATCAATCCATGTCTGCACTGGTACAACCTTTCCACTGTCGATCATATGCTTTGTTCCGACTTCAAACGTCTGCATGATCGTCGGGGCGTCTTTTGTCCCTGCTGCCGCATTCCATTTCGTCAGCGCCTCCTCATAGGTGCCTTGAAATACTGGCTTCACCTCAATCTCTGGATGGGTTTGGTTAAAATCAGCGACAATGTCATTTAAGACCGGCTCCAAATCCCCGCTCATCGAATGCCAAAACACCACTTCTGTTTTGCCTCCCGCCGCTTCTCCCGCATCTTCGCTTGAGCATCCCGCGGCAAATCCAATAAACATTAAAGCTAAGAAACTGGCTAAAACCTTTCTCATCTTGTTTCTCCTCCTCGCTATTGAATCGCTCCTTGCATAAGCCCTTTTCGCAATTGCTTCTGTCCAGCAAACAACAGCAACAAAGTTGGAAGCATCGCGATAACCGCCGCTGCCATAACGACGCCCCAGCTGCTGGCGATCTCTTGCGTCTGCAGCTGCTTGAGCCCGATCTGCACGGTGCGGACGCGGTCATCGTTTGTAACGAGCAGCGGCCATAAATACATATTCCAAGCGTCCAAAAAACTGTAAACAGCCAGCGTCACCAAACTTGTTTTTGAAAGCGGCAGCACGACGCGGCAAAAAAAGCGGAAATTCCCCACCCCAGACAACTGCGCCGCCTCATACAGCTCGTGCGGAATTTGCTTAAACTGTTGCCGCAATAAAAAGATGCCAAATGCCATCGCCCAAAACGGCACGATGAGTCCTGCGTAATGGTTTGTCCAGCCAAGCGCTTGGATGGTCAAAAAATTTGGGATCACAGTCGCTTCCCACGGAACGAGCATCGTGGCAATGCACACGTAAAACCACCGATCCCGACCGGGAAAGCGGAGAAACACAAAAGCGAAAGCGGCGAGACTTGACACGATGAGGCGCCCCACTGTAATCATGAAAGCCACAAAAAAGCTGTTCCATAAATATCTCCCAAGCGGAGCCTGTTGAAACGCGGCCTCATAATTGACCAATGTCCCCTTCTCAGGCCATAGGCGTCCTGACAAAATAGCGGCTCCATCCATCAAACTCATCAGAAGAGCATAAGCCACTGGAAACAAGATGACAACCGAGCATAGGCATAACAACATATAGTGAGCCGTTGCCCGCGCTATTTTCATTGGTAGTGCACCTTCCTCTCAGCAAACCGAAACTGCAAAAACGTGACGATGGCGATGATGAGAAAAAGGACAAGGGCTTGCGCGCTCGCGGAACCAAACTGATAGTTGACGAACGCTTCCCGGTAAATCGCGTAAACGAACACATTCGTAGCCTCCACCGGCCCGCCTTTCGTTAAAAAGTCAATTTGTCCAAACGTTTGCAGCGCTTGAATAAGCGAGACCGTCGTGACAAAAAATAACGTCGGCGACAACAATGGCACAGTCACTGTCCACAGCTGGCGCCAATAGCTCATTCCAACGACGCGTGCGCTTTCGTATAAGGATGGATCGATGTTTTGCAGGCCGGCCAGCAACAATAAAAAGGTCAGCCCGATATTCATCCAAACCGTCGCCGCCGCCACCGCATACAATGCCGTGTCCTGGTCAAGAAGCCATGAAACAGGAGTCCCGCCGATCGCAGACACCAAACGATTGATAATCCCGATCGCTGGATTGTACATAAACATCCAAATCACCGAAGCGACTCCCACGCTCATCCCCATCGTAGAGGCAAAAATCGTCCGGAAGATCCCGATTCCTTTCCGCTTTTCATGAACGAGCAACGCTAAACCGAACGAAACGGCGACCGTCGTCGGAACAGTGAGCGCTGCAAATAGAATCGTCGTCTTTAAACTATGCCAAAACGATGCATCTTGAAGAAGGGCGACAAAATGCGCCAAACCGGCAAACTCCGTCGGGTGCCCTTGATAATCGGTGCGAAACACGCTTAAATACATCGTTCTCCCCAACGGGTAAAAGAGAAACACACCAAACAGCAGGAGCGAAGGAAAAAGATACATCATCCCTTCCAACCACGATTTCATGGCGGACTGCCGCCCCGCCCGTTTCGTCCGGACCGACCATGGCGTCGGGGTGGAAACCGTTGAAACACGCTCATTCATTGGTGAACCCGCACCTCCTCCCGCTTGATGGGCGGCGTCCCGATCCGCTTTCCACGCTCATCGAAAAAAAGGAGAGCCTGCTCATCAAACGCCAACGGCATCACGTCTCCCAAACGGATACGCCATTGTCCGTTCCACCGTGCCGTCCAATAAAGGTTTTTCGCCAACTCAAACGTCACTAACGTTTCATTGCCAAGCCACTCGATATGGCTGACTTGGACGGCCATAGATTCTTCTCCTGATTCCGCCGGCTCAATATGTTCCGGCCGTAATCCGACGATCACCCGTTCAGCCTTCGGCAAAGAACGACGCCGAAGACGGATGGGCCGCTCGTTTTGCAATAAGAGCGAATGTTCCAGCACATGCGCTTCCGCCAAATTCATCGGCGGTGTTCCAATAAATGAAGCGACAAACGTGTTATCTGGGCTATTGTATACATCAAGCGGACTGCCGATTTGTTGCGGACGGCCGTCATGCAAAATCATCATCCGGTCAGCCATGGTCATCGCTTCCGTCTGATCGTGCGTGACATAAATCACAGTCATGCCGAGCTGACGCTGCAAGCGTCGAAGCTCGCTCCTCATTTTCGCACGCAGCTTGGCATCTAAATTGGAGAGCGGTTCATCCATCAAACAAAGCGGAGTCTGCGCGACAATCGCTCGCCCTAAGGCAACGCGTTGACGCTGCCCCCCTGACAATTCCCGCGGCTTCCTATGCAGCACATCGGTCAATCCAAGCAATTCCGCCGCTTCCATGCAACGTTTCACTTGTTCTTCTTTCGGCACCTTTTGCGCCTGCAAGACAATCCGCATATTTTGCTCCACGGTTAGATGCGGATATAGTGCATAGTTTTGGAAGACCATCGATAACCGGCGGGCGTGAGGGGGCCAATCATTCGCCACCTGCCCATCGATCAGCACATATCCTGATGTCAGCGGCTCAAGGCCAGCGATCAGCCGCAAAATCGTGCTTTTGCCGCATCCCGATGGGCCGACAAGAACAAAAAACTCCCCTGATTCAATCGCGACATTCACATTCTCGACCGCGCTCTTTTTGCCTCCATACGATTTCGTCACCTCGACCAGCTCAAGAAACGCCATCCGCTTTTCTCCCCTTTCCTCTTTTTCTATTCCATCGTAATCCATTTTTGTAAACACCATCTGAACTTATTTTTTGATTTATGTAAATATTTTTTGAATAAAAAAAGAAGCTCTGCCAACGCAGAGCATCCTGTCACAGATTTGTAATCTTTTGGATCATCTGTTTTCCCTGTTGATACAAAAGTCAGCGTGATATTAACGAACACCCTTCATGAGCCGCTGAATGCTCGGGGCGAGCAAAAACAAGATGACGCTTAACACAACCGCCGCCCCGCCGATCGTGCCGAAATAGGCCGTTTCGTTTTCCGGCGTATAGAAGCGGACGAGCTGGGCGTTGATCGCTTGCGCGGCGGCGTTCGATAAAAACCAAAGGCTCATCGTTTGCGCTGAGAAAGCGGCAGGGGCAAGTTTCGTCGTCGCCGACAGGCCGACCGGCGACAGGCAAAGCTCCCCGAGCACGACGATGAAGTAGCTTAACACGAGCCAAATCGGATGGACAAGCCCTCCGCCGCTCAAATGCCCCGGCACGAGAATGACGATGAACGACAGGCCGGCGAACAACAAGCCGAGCGCGAATTTTTGCGGGATCGTCGGCTGCCGTTTACCGAGCTTCACCCACATCCATGCGAACACCGGCGCTAAGAGGATGATAAACAGCGGGTTCAGCGATTGGAACCAAGCCGGTGAAAGGTGAATGCCGGCGACATCCAGCTGTGTCCGCTTGTCCGCATAGTTCGCCAAAATGGTCGATCCTTGTTCTTGAATGGCCCAAAACATCGCTGAAGCGATGAACAACGGAATGTACGCGATCACGCGCGACCGCTCTTCAGCCGTCGTTTTCGGGCTGCGGTACATGACGACAAAATAGATGATCGGGATGATGATGCCTAAGATGCCGACAAGAGAAATAAACGTTTCCACAGTGAACCAGCCGTTTGGAATCAAGATGGCTAGCAGCACGGCAATCACGACCGCCCCTACGGCCATGATGGAAGCCGCTTTTTTCTTTTCCGCTGGCGTCAATGGATTCGGCACATACGTCCCGGCCAACCCGAGGTTTTTCTTTCTTGTCGCGATGAAGACAATCAATCCGAGAAACATCCCGACGGCCGCAAGTCCGAAGCCGAGGTGGAAGTTATACTTCATCCCCGCGGTACCGACAACAAGCGGAGCCAAAAAGGCGCCAAGGTTAATCCCCATGTAAAAAATGCTGAATCCGGCGTCGCGGCGGTCATCGCCAGGCTTGTACATATCGCCGACAATGCTCGAAACGTTCGGTTTTAACAACCCAGTTCCCAAGACAATGAGCGCCATGGACACAAACAGCGCCGCCACCCCGCCTGGAATCGCCAAGGCGATATGACCGGCCATAATGAGAAGGCCGCCGTAAAAGACCGCGCGCGACGTGCCAAACACCCGGTCAGCAAGCCAACCGCCAATGATTCCGGACATGTACACCAGCGCCCCATAAATCGACATAATCGCGAGCGCCAGATGCTCATCAAGCCCGAGCCCGCCTTTCGATACTTCATAATACATGTAATACACTAAAATGGCGCGCATGCCGTAGTACGAAAAGCGCTCCCAAAACTCGGTGAAAAAGAGCGTAAACAGCCCTTTCGGATGGCCGAAAAAGCCGCGCTGGGGAACGCTGGCAGCGATTTGTTGCTTGTCAATGGGTGACATAACCACTACCTACCTCCTTTAAATTCTTTTAATATAATAATTCATTATGTTTATATTGTCAAAAAAATTTTGCATGATTCATAATTTCACATTATAATAAAGAAACATTAAGAAAAATAATATTATTCAAATAAAAAATACATCTTTTCATCGTACAGAAAAAACCTTTTCCGCGTCTTGTTGATTCATGTATAATCAATGACAGGGAATCGTCGCTTCCGCAACAGCACCATTTCCTCTCTTCCATTTCACCTGCATCTTTGCGCCCACCGCAAATTCCTTATCTTCATTGCCAATTCAGAACGGATGTTGCCAATGAGCGAACGTGGCGTCTTGTTTTGGACAAGATTGGGTCATACAGCAAGAAATGTCAGAGATGAGAAACAATCTGGCGACCAAGCAGGAGCTCGAGGACATCAAAACCAATGCGGCGACAAAAGCAGAGCTGAATGAAGTCAAAGCTGAAATGGCAAAAAGGAGTTGCCGCTGTTCATCAAGCCATTCAGGAAATCGATGTGATCGTCAAACGGCTTGAACAAAATCAAGAGCAACAAATGCAGCTATGGCTGCGCCAAGAACGGATCATCGATATGTTATGCCGCCGATCGATTGAACACGAAACGGCGATTGCAGATTTGCGCCTTGCCATCAAAGGATGACGACCGCCTCATTGCCGCTTTTGCTCGCCCCGTAAGGCATTGGTACATGAATGGATGGTTCTTGGCAGCGGAAAAGATATCGTGCATTCCGCTTATTTCCGTCCCCGTGCAAAATGTGTTATACTGATCATGACACAGTTCACCAAATGAAGGGGGATATGGGGATGCTATACCCGTATAACGGAAAACGTCCGAATGTTCATGAAACCGCATTCATTGCTCCGGGAGCCTATTTGATCGGAGACGTCACTGTCGGTCCGGAATCGACGATTTGGTTCAACGCGGTCCTGCGCGGCGATGAAGGACCGATTACGATCGGCGCTCGAACGAGCATTCAAGACAATACGACCTGCCATTTGTACGAAGGGTCGCCGCTTGTCGTTGAAGATGAGGTGACGGTCGGGCATAATGTGATCCTTCATGGCTGCACGATCCGCAAACGGTCGATCATCGGCATGGGGTCGACGATTTTGGATGGAGCCGAAATCGGCGAAGAGTGCATCATCGGCGCCAACACGTTGATTCCGTCCGGCAAAAAGATTCCGCCCCGCTCACTCGTCATTGGCTCGCCTGGAAAAGTGGTGCGTGAACTGACGGACAAAGACCTTGAGCTCATCCAGCTGTCGATTGATACATACGTGCAAAAAGGAAAAGAGTATCGCGAACAGCTGGCCGATCATCGGGAGTAACATCAGCACCATCCCATCAACGAGATGGCTGCGCAAAAAACGATCGACGCGGCCGTCATACGGCTTATCGAAGAAAGAAAAAGAGCCAGCCGAAAAGGCATGGCTCTTTCTTTGCGCTTCCGATTCATGTCGGATGCAACTAGAAACGCATCACTTTTTCCATCGCGTGCAGCACGCGCGCTGGCGTTGGCAAATAATCGTCTTCATAAGCGAAAAACGGCACAGGAACGTCAAATCCCGTCACCCGTTCGACTGGTGCATGTTGATAGAAAAACGATGTGTCATTGATGACGGCGAGAATGTCATTGGCTAACCCACCGGTCGCATGCGCTTCTTGGACAATGACGGCTCTTCCTGTCTTTTGCACCGACTCGGCAATCATATCTTTATCGAGCGGGTAAAGCGTACGCAAGTCGATGACATCGGCATAAATCCCTTTTTTCTTCGCTTCTTCCGCCGCCTTTATGGCGACCGGCACCATAGCTCCCCAGGCGATGACGGTCACGTCGTCCCCTTCGCGAAGTTTTTTTCCTTTGCCAATTTCAATCGCATATTTCCCTTCCGGAACGTCCTCGCGAAACGCACGATAACTGCGCATCGGTTCCAAAAAGAGGACAGGGTCCGGGTCTTCAATCGCGGCAATCAGCAGCCCTTTGGCGTCGTACGGCGACGCGGGGCAGACGACTTTGATCCCCGGCATATGGGTAAACAGCGCTTCCGTGCTGTCGGAATGAATTTCCGGGGCCCGCACCCCTGCGCCGTACGGAGCGCGAATGACCAACGGTACGGCAAAATGCCCTCTCGTCCGTGACCGCATGCGCGCTGCATGGGTCATGATTTGTTCATAAGCTGGATAGATAAAACCTAAAAATTGAATTTCGACGACCGGACGAAATCCGCCAAGCGCCATTCCGATCGCCGCTCCCGTAAATCCCGCTTCGCTTAACGGAGTGTCCATCACCCTCTGTTCGCCAAATTCCTCCAGCAATCCGTCCGTGGCGCGAAACACCCCGCCGTTTTTCCCGACGTCTTCTCCGAGCACGATGACATCTTCACGCTCTTTTAACATGATGCGAAGCGCGTCATTGACCGCTTGCACAAGGGTCAGCGATTTCGTCCCCACCTCGGTGATCATCTTGCCATCCCCCGCTTCCATTGAAGATACGCTTCTTTTTGTTCGGCGATCGTCCATGTCGGCTGCGCGAACACAAAGTCAAACATGTCCGACGCATCCGCCTTTGGATAACGTTCCATTTCGGCCACCGCCTGCTCGATTTCCGCATCTACTTCCGCTTGCACTTGATTCGCCCATTCTTCATCCCACCATCCTTCTCGCTGCATCAAGCGTTCGACCCGCTTGATCGGATCGGTCGTTTCGCGCCGTTTCTTGCTCTCTTCCTGGTCGCGGTATCTGGACGGATCATCGGATGTCGTATGGGCGCCGTAACGCCATGTCACCGCTTCGATTAACGTCGGCCCCCCTCCGCTTCTCGTCCGTTCAAGCGCCTCTCTCGTTTTGAAATACACCGCAAACACGTCATTCCCATCGATGCGGATGCCGGGAATGTCATACGCCAGCGCCTTTTGGGCAATCGTTTTCGTCTTCATCTGCCGGGTGATCGGAACGGAAATCGCATATTGGTTGTTTTGGTTGAAAAAGACGACAGGTGCGTCAAAAACGCTCGCAAAGTTCAACCCTTCATGAAAATCCCCTTCCGATGTCGCGCCGTCGCCGAAGTACACAAGGACTGCGTTGTTCGTTCCCTTCCACTTTTCCGCACATGCCGCCCCCGCTGCTTGAGGAAGCTGGGTGGCAATCGGGACGCTTGGCGGCACAATCTTTTTCCCTTCAGGAGGGACGCATCCTTCCGTCCGCCCTTTCCAGTACAAAAGGGTTGTCGTCAACGGCCGGCCGAACGTCATCATCGCTCCATGGTCGCGATAAGTAGGAAACATCCAATCCCCATCGTTGAGCGCGAGCGCACTTCCAACTTGACACGCCTCTTGCCCTTCGTACGGCACATACGTCCCGATGCGGCCTTGTCGTTGGAGACTGACACATTTTCGGTCAAACGTCCGCGTTCGAATAAGATGACGGTACATCGTCATCGTCAACGGTTTGGTCATTCGTTCACGATACTCAGGCTGCACGACCGTTCCGTCTTCATTCAATACTTGCACGATCGGGAAGTTGAGTTCCATACCATTCCTCCTCATCCTGACAATATCAACTCAATACCGCGCGGTCGCTTGCGAGCTGTTCCCCACGAATGCGCCGAAATTCCGCCAGCAGCTTCTCCACCGTCAAGCGCTTCTTTTCCGCTTCATCCACTTCCAAAATAATCTGCCCTTTATCCATCATGATGAGGCGGTTTCCTAACTCGATGGCTTGCTGCATATTGTGGGTGACCATCAACGTCGTCAGGCGGTAGCGCTCGACAATCTCTTTTGTTAAGTTGGTGATCAACTCTGCTCTCGCTGGGTCAAGCGCTGCTGTATGTTCATCGAGAAGCAAAATGGACGGTTCGGTGAAGCTCGGCTTCAGTTTGATTCCTTGCTTTTCGGCCGCTTGTTTATTGATGACGAGCTTCAGCTTTTTCGGATATTCCGGCGTGACGCCGATCGTAACCGTTTTGTTCTCCGCCGCTTTTTCTTTTCCGCCATTGGTCGCCGTCTTTTCCCCTCCCCCGCAGCCAGAGAGCATGAGTGCTCCGAACAAGATGGGAATGGCCAATCGTGACACGATCTGGTTCATGATCCTTCTCCCCCCACGACTTCTTCTACTTTGTATTTCGAATGATAATACGATTATTTATTTTCAGATAAACCCGTGGTGCTAGATAAACTTGATCAAGCATAAAAATAGCCCTTGCTGGCGGATCTCCAGTAGAATGAAAGTGTCACCCAACATTCGAAAGGAGAGATCCCCCATGCAAGAGCACTTTCATTTTACTACAGATCCAGCCAAACTTCAAAAACAATATGCCGCTATTTTCTGTTTTGTTTCTGCCCAACTGTCGTTGATTCAAATGTATCTTCATCGCCGCAACCGTCACTTGGTCAAGCAAGAAGACGAAGTGGTCATGGCGGTTCACCTTTTGGGGAAGCTGCTGGGCTTTTCTTCCGAACGAGCCTGGCATCGTTTTGTCACGGGAAATTTGTTCACAAACGGCTCGTTTCTTGAACGCTCCCGATACAACCGCCGCTGCCGGGCGCTTGGTTTCGCCATCAAATGGATCCGTCATGAGCTGGCGAAACGCGGCCAACACCATGCTTATGCGGTCGTCGACAGCTTGCCTCTTCCGTTGTGCCATCCCGCAAGAATGCAGCGCGTCAAGCGGTTTCGAGGGATCGCGGATATGGGGTATTGTGCTTCCAAAAAGCAATGGTACTACGGTTTCAAGCTGCATCTTCAAGTGACCAATCAAGGGCTGGCCATGGGCTATGTCGTGACGGAAGCGTCCTGCCACGACGTCAAAGCCGCTGAAACGGTGATGACTCAAATCCCTCATCCCTACAACTTTGGGGACAAAGGGTACATCAGCCACGCTCTTCGAGAAAAGCTGTACGAAGAACACCAAGCCGCGTTCTGGACACCGTCTCGACACAATCAAAAGCACGGCCCATCCAAGGCATGGGAAGAATGGATCCAAAAAAAACGCAAAGTCATCGAGACGGTGTTTTCGATTCTCGTAGACCAATACCGGATCACCGACATTCGAGCGAATTCCATGGCCGGGTTTGAAGTGGCACTCGATGGCATCTTGTTGGCTTATTCCTTGGTCACACTAGGGCTGGTTGAGCGCTGACACTCAACTAGCACCACGGGTTTTCAGATAAATCTTTTCGCATGAATGCACGTTAATGGCGAACATCCCACTTCGGCCGCTTTTGGTGCGTGAAAAAATGATTGCGGCGTTTGCGTTTCTCGAGCCGCTCTTCGCAAAATTGGTCGGCTGCCTCAACCGTCGTCATTCCTTCTGATTCAGCCCGTGCATAAATGGCGAGCAATGTATCGTAAATCGCTTTCGTTTTCGCCAACACCCGCTCTTTGTTCGCCCCGTACAGTTCATCAGCCACTTGAATGAGGCCGCCGGCGTTGACGATATAATCGGGGGCGTATACGATGCCTTTTTCCTTCAACATTCGGGCGTGGCGTTTGTCGGCCAGCTGATTGTTCGCCGAACCGACGACCGCTTTCACCCGCAGGACGGCGATCGTGTCATCGTTGATGACGCCGCCAAATGCGCACGGGATGAACACATCGGCTTGGACGCGATAAATATCCGTTCCGTTCACCGGCTTGACGGACGCCCCGATTTGCTTGCCGTACGCCATGACCTCTTTGACTGCCGCTTCGTTCAAATCGCACACATACAGATCCGCCCCTTCTTCAAGCAAACGAAGCGCCACTTTTTTTCCGACTTTTCCGAGCCCTTGGATGGCATACGTTTTGCCATGCAAGTGCCGGCTGCCGAACACAACATCGTTCGTCGCCTGAATGCCGTAAACAACGCCCTCAGCAGTCGGCACGGATGAGTCGCCGCTTCCGCCATACGCTTCCGGAACGCCGACGATGCAATTCGTCTCTTTCATGGCGTGCACGAAATCGTCCGGCGTCGTCCCCATATCGGTGCCCGTGTAAAACCGGCCGCCTAATGACTCCACGAACTGACCGAAAGCACGAAACAATTCCGGCGATTTGTCTTTGCGCGGGTCGCCGATGATCACCGCTTTGCCGCCGCCAAAATCGACATCTGCGGCCAAACATTTATACGTCATCCCTTTCGACAGCCGCAGCGCATCGGCAAGCGCCTCTTCCGTCGTGGCATACGGATGCATCCGGCAGCCGCCGAGCGCCGGCCCAAGCGCGGTGCTGTGAATGGCAATGATCGCCCTTAGGCCAGTCGCTTCATCGTGGCAAAACACGACCTGTTCGTGTTCGCGCATATGGAAAAACAAATCGAAGCTTTGCGACATGTTTGGCGATAGCATGACCTTCATCGCGTCCCCTCTCCTTTGCTTTACTGCTTGAAAGCGTTTTCAAGTTAATATAACAAAAAATATTATTACGTTATAATAACGTTATACTATTTTTATAGTAACGATGTTGGTTACCCGTGTCAACCCTCTGCCACCCCATTTTTCATCGCCAAAAAAAGACGCCGTTTGACAGGCGTCTTTCGTACATCAGCGAAACAGTTCGGATAATGATTGCCACTGCGTTTTCGCTTCCGTCATCATTTGTTCAAACAGCTCGGCCACCGTTGGCACGTCGTCGATCAAACCGGCGATTTGCCCCGCGTTGATAAATCCTTCATGGAAATCGCCAAAAAGGGCGCCGCGGCGATGACGATCCTCCGATGTATATTCTTGAAACTGCTCGAGCGGCATGCCTTGCTGTTCATACTCAAGCAGCTTCTCGGCATACGGCGTGCGCATGACGCGGCGGATGCGCCCGACCGAGCGGCCGACGATGACCGTTTCATTTTCTTTCGCCTCGACAAGCCGTCGTTTATACGCTTCATGAAACGGAGCTTCCTTCGTTGCCACAAGCCTTGTGCCGAGCTGCACCCCTTGGGCGCCGAGAGCCAACGCGGCAAGCAGCCCGCGCCCATCGCCGATGCCGCCCGCGGCGACGACGGGGATGCGGACGGCGCTGGCGACTTGCGGAATGAGCGTCATTGTCGTCAACTCAAGCGGTGAGTTGATGCCTGCCGCCTCATACCCCTCGGCGACGACGACATCCGCCCCGGCCGCCTCCGCTTTTTGCGCTTGGTTGACCGAAGCGACGACGACAAGCACCTTGATGCCATGTTCCGCAAAACGCGGAATCCACGGCGCCGGATTGCCGGCGGAAAGCGAAACGACCGGCACTTGATGGCGGATGACAAGCTCGGCGATCTCCGCGGCGTGCGGCGTCACTTGCAGCGGAATGTTTACCGCAAACGGGCGATTCGTGCGCCGCTTCGTTTCAACGATCAGCGCCTCCACCTCATCGGGCGGCATCGTCCCCGCGCCGATCGTTCCGAGCCCCCCTGCTTCCGACACGGCGCTCGCCAGCTCGGCGTTGCTGATGTTGCCCATCCCCCCTTGAATGATCGGATAACGAAGATTGAGCAAACGGCAAATATCATTCATTACATTCACACTCCGTAAAAAATACGTTATATATAAACGATACCATATTTTTTAGACGATGAGAATGGATGATGAAGAAAAAACGAACACCAATTCACCCGTATGAATTCCCTTTGAAGCCTATTTTTCGCCAATGAGACTGGCTCAAGTCATCCCCCCGCAGCGATGTAAAATCGATAACGATTGGTAGGCCCACCCGCACTAACGATGATTGTTTGAACCGCAACATACTTCTTCCACACTCCTATACCAAACGTTCCATAAACGGCAACCGGGATGCCCAGCTGCTGTTGCGCCGTGCATCCCGGTTCATTCCACGGAGGTCTCTTCCTCTTCTTTTTTGTCAAGCTCTGCCCCTTCTTGAAACACCGCTTCAAAGAAACGGCTAGCCGGCGCGGCGAGCTGTTGGTAATAGTCGTTGAACAAGGCGGCGGCATGGCTTCCCATCCATTCATTCGGCAGCAGCTCTTCCGGCAGGCCGGGGTCGATGAACAAAAACTTCCGGTACTCATGGACGAGCTTCGTCCGCTCGACAAAACATTCCGCGTCCGACATTTCGCCGCGCTCGATTTTATGTTTGTCAATGACATATTTTTGGCTGTAGACGGCAATAAACTGCTCGTATTTTTGGTTGATCTCATCCAAGTTCCAGCACTTTTCCACAAGCTGCTTGTTCGTATGCGGACCGTCGTATTCGGCCAAAAAGAAGTCGACATACGGGCGGATGTCATACTTGTCGATCAAGTCGTACACTTGTTGCTCCAAATTGTTCGGGGACATCCAGCAGCTGTTGGACATCGTGCCGAACCCGCTCCAAACAAGCTCCTTTCGCAGTTCGTCGCGCAAATGCCGCTTCTCCTCAGGAATCGTATAGATCAGGATCCGCCATTTCCCGTCCCAATGCTCGGGACGCGTTTTGTAAATGCGCCGCGCCGCCTCTTCCATCCGCTTGACGCCGCGCGCCGTAAGGGAATAGTAGCTTTTATTGCCGCGTTTTTCTGCCTGAATCCATCCTTGCTTGCTCATGCGCGACACCGCCGCCCGCACCGCTTGGTCGTTATGGCCGAATTCGCGAAGGAGGCGGATGAGGCTCCCGATCCAAATTTCACCGCCGTAGCGGCGGATGTAGTCGCCGTAAATGGTAAAAATGAGTGAGCGCGTATTCATCCAATGAAACTCCCTTTATCTTGTTTTCGAACTATAATCGTAACAAACTTTTCTCACGCTGGCAAGACGGACGAAAAACAAACGGAATAAAAAAGAGCCGCACCGCTAAAAAGCAGGCGGCTCTCAGCGGCGCTCCAACGGGCGGCCGCAGCCCGGTCCGGCGTCATTTCGCCAAGCCGCCGCGACAAGGCCAACCTGGCGAAATACTCTCACCGTTCGTCTGCGTTTTTCACAATGGTGGCGATTCCTTGGCCGACGCCAATGCACATCGTCGCCAAGCCATAGGCGACGCCGCGTTTTCGCATTTCGTAAATCAATGTCGTCAAAATGCGGGCGCCGCTCGCCCCAAGCGGATGGCCGAGGGCGATCGCTCCCCCGTTGACGTTCACTTTCGACCGGTCGAGCTCTAGCTGGCGAATGCACTCTAGCGCCTGTGAGGCGAACGCTTCGTTCAGCTCGACAAGCCCGATGTCGTCAAGCGACAACCCGGCGCGGCGCAACGCTTTGCGCGTCGCAAAAACCGGGCCGATTCCCATGACGGCCGGTTCAACGCCGGCGACCGCTGAAGTGACATAGGCAGCCAGCGGCTTGAGCCCGAGTTCTTTTGCCTTTTCGGCGCTCATTAACAAAAGCGCCGCCGCCCCGTCGTTAATGCCGGACGAGTTGCCGGCTGTCACCGTGCCGTTTTCAAACAACGGCGGTAGCTTCGCCAGCTTCTCCAACGTCGTATCCGGACGCGGATGCTCGTCTTTATCGACGACAACGCGGTTGCCTTTTCGATCGTGGTATACAACCGGCACGAGTTCATCCGCAAACCGATTCGTTTCGATCGCTTGTTTCGCTTTCATTTGGCTTTCATAGGCAAACTCATCTTGCGCCTCGCGCGTCACGCCGAACCGCTTCGCCACGTTTTCCGCCGTCTGCGGCATGCTGTCGGTGCCGTACATTTCGTGCATTTTCGGATTGATAAAGCGCCAGCCAATCGTCGTATCGTACATCTCGATGTTGCCGCGCGGGAAATCGCTTGCCGGTTTCGGCATGACAAACGGAGCGCGCGTCATGCTTTCCACGCCGCCCGCGATCATGATATCCGCCTCTCCAGCCAAAATCGCCCGCGCCGCATAATTGACCGCATCAAGCCCTGAACCGCACAGCCGGTTGACCGTCACCCCTGCGACTTCAATGGGCAGCCCGGCCAACAGCGCCGCCATGCGGGCGACGTTGCGGTTGTCCTCGCCGGCTTGGTTGGCGTTGCCAAAAACGACATCATCAATTTGTTCGACCGGCAAACCCGGATTTCGCTCGATAAGCGCCCGGATGACAACAGCCGCCAAATCATCCGGCCTGACGTCTTTCAACGCGCCCTTGTAGCGGCCAATCGGTGTGCGCACCGCATCGACAATCACAACTTCTCTGTTCATATTCTCCCCCATCCTTTTTCGACAGATCAGCCGTTTTCCCGATTCGTATAGTCATAGACGCCGCGGCCTGTTTTGCGGCCGAGCCGCCCCGCTTTGACGTATTGCTCCAACAGCGGCGCCGGGCGGTATTTTTCTCCGAGTTTTTCGTGCAAATATTTTAAGTTGTTCAATCTCGTATCGAGCCCGACTAAATCCGCGAGCTCAAACGGACCCATCGGGAAATTGAGGCCGAGCTTGATCGCTTTGTCGATTTCTTCCGGCGTCCCCACGCCTTCTTGCAGCATATAAAACGCTTCATTGCCGACAAGAGCGCTGATCCGGCTCGTGACGAATCCCGGAAATTCATTGACGACAACGGTTTCTTTCCCCATCCGCGCGGCGACTTCCTTCGCCATTTGCGCCGTTTCGTCGCTCGTCTCCAACCCGCGGATGATTTCCACAAGCTTCATTTTATGAACCGGGTTGAAAAAGTGCATGGCGATCACCCGCTCCGGCCGTTTGGTGAACGAACCGATTTCGGTCGGGCTCATGGTGGACGTATTCGTCGCAAAATAGCACGACGCCGGCGCATGAGCGTCAATCGTCTCGAACACTTGCTTTTTCCATTCAAGTTTTTCCGGCACGGCCTCGATCACCAAATCGGCATCGCGCACAGCGCCGGCTAAATCAAGCGAATACGACAGGCGCGCCTCGGCTTCTTGCCGCTCGCCCGTTGTCAATTTCCCCCGAGCGACCGCTTGTTCAAAAATTGAAGCAATCTCCTTCTGGGCGCTCTCCAATTGTTCTTGCTTAATGTCCACTAAGGTCGTCTGAAACCCGCCGACAGCGCCGACATACGCAATGCCTCTCCCCATCACGCCGCTGCCGACGACAACAAGGCGTTCGATCATCGTCTTCCCCCTCCCGTGTGTTGATGTACGGTGGCTGATGCATCGAGCTAGCGTTCTCTCTCACCAAGCGGCGGACGCCGTCAAATGAATGGGCACCCCATCACGCGCGACGGGGTGCTCAGCAAACGGACAGGCGCGTCTCTTCACGCTTGCCCGAATTCGCTCTTGCCTTCAAGGGCGGCAACTTGAACGTTGCGTCCAAGGACGCGACCCGCTCTCGTATGTTGGCAAACGCCAAACGGCAAAAGCCCTTAGACGCCAAACGGATTAAGCGGACGCGGCCCGTAATACGACAGCACGCTTTTCGTTTCTGTGTACAAATCAAGCGCCTCGACAGACAGCTCGCGCCCGAATCCGGACTGTTTGTAGCCGCCAAACGGCGTGCCCGGGAAGGCGGAGAATGGGCTGTTGACCATGACAATGCCGGAACGCAGCTGCTTCGCTACACGAACGGCGCGGCCATGATCTTTCGTCCAAACGGCGGCGGCCAGCCCATAGTCGCTATCGTTCGCCAATTCAACGGCTTCGGCTTCATCGCGGAATTTCATGACGACGACAACCGGTCCGAAAATTTCTTCGCGAACCGCTTTCATTTGATGGTTGACGTTCGTCAAAATCGTCGGTTCATACCAGTAACCGTTTTCAAATCCCTCGACTACCGCTTCTTTCCCTCCGGCAACGATCGTCGCTCCATCCGCGACCGCCGATTGCACGTATTCATCGATCACTTCCAGCTGCCCGCGGCTGATGATCGCCCCGACATGCGTGCCGGCATCAAACGGGTTGCCGAGTTTCAGCTGCTTCGTTTTGGCCACGAACGATTCCATAAAGGCGTCATAAATGCTTTCATGCACATACAAGCGAGAGCGCGCCTCGCACGATTGTCCGCTGTTGTAGAAAATGCCGAACAATGAGCCGGCGACAGCCGCTTCCAAATCGGCGTCCGCAAATACAAGGCTCGGCGATTTGCCGCCCAGCTCGAGCGTCACCCGTTTTAATGTTTTCGACGCTTTCTCCATAATTTCCTTCCCGACCGGCGTCGATCCGGTAAACGCGACTTTGTCGACGAGCGGATGCTCCACCAAATAGTCGCCGACTTCCGCCCCGGCGCCGGTCACCACATTGACGACCCCTTCCGGCACCCCGGCCTCGTGGCAAATTTCCGCCAGCACCAGGCAGGTGAGCGGCGTCAGCGACGCCGGTTTGACGACAACCGAACATCCTGCGGCAAGAGCAGGCGCGATTTTCCAAGCCGCCATCATGAGCGGGTAGTTCCACGGAATGATTTGGGCGCACACGCCAACCGGCTCTTTTTCCGTATAGTTGTGAAACGCCCCTGGCATCGGGTTGACCGCCCCGCGGTGGCCAATGATCGCTCCGGCAAAAAACTCAAAGTCTTCAATGGCTTGCATTACTTGTCCTTGAGCTGCTGACAGTGCTTTTCCGGTATTCAAAATTTCCAATTCCACCAATTCATTGAAACGTTCGCGCATGATGGATGCAATTTGGTACAAGATGCGGGCGCGTTTTTGCACTGGGAAATGGCGCCATTTCCCATGATCAAACGCCCGCCGCGCCGCCTGCACCGCCCGTTCGGCGTCCTCGCGCGTCCCTTTGGCGACGCGGGCGACCGGTTCGCCAGTGGCCGGATTGATCACTTCAAACGTCTCTCCCGAAGCGCTTTCCACCCGCTCCCCGTTCACAATCAAATGATAGAAATCGCGTTTGGTCGGCATCGGTTCCATTTTCTTTTGTTTCACAGTCGCCATCGTTTCATCCCCCTTGCTTAGTTTCCTCGGAATAATGGTTTTCGTTTTTCAAAGAACGCCTTGACGCCTTCGCGGTGATCTGCCGTCATGCCGGCAATGCGTTGGCATTCCGCTTCCCGTTCCAAGTAGCGGTCAAACGTCGTTTCTTCGCCTTCGCGAAGCAGCCGTTTGATGAGTCCAATCGCCTTCGTTGGCATGGCAGCGAGCCGCTCGGCAAACTGCTTGACTCCCTCCTCCCACTCGGAGAGAGGAATGACCTTGGTCGCCAGCCCGAGCGAGGCGGCCTGTTCAGCGGAGATTTTATCCCCGAGCACCGCCAGCTCAAGCGCCTTCGCCCGTCCGACGAGGCGCGGCAAATAGTACAGATGGCCCGCATCCGGCACAAGACCGACGTGAATAAACGCAGGAGCGAAACTCGCTTTTTCCGAAAGAAGCCGGAAATCACACGCCAGCGCCAAGCTCATGCCCGCGCCGGCCGCCGCCCCGTTCACCGCCGCGACAACCGGCTTTTCAAAGCGGTGAAGCGCTTTCATCATCGGCGCGTACCGGGTGCGCAACACGTCGCCGTGGTTCATTTCTTCCGTCACGCCGCTTAAATCTTCCCCGGCGCAAAACGCCCGCCCTGCGCCTGTGATCACCATGCAGCGGACGTTTGGATCCGCCCCTGCTTGTTTGAGCGCTTTCGTCACTTCCGCATTCATCTGCTCCGTAAACGCATTGAGCTGATCCGGACGGTTGAGCGTCAGCCAGGCCACTTGCCCCTTTACTTCATACCGGATCGTTTCGTACATAAAGCGCCCCCCTTATTTTCCTTGGAAGCGCGGCTTCCGTTTTTCGAGGAAGGCCGCCATCCCTTCTTTTTGGTCTTCCGAGGCGAACAATAGGTAAAAGTTTTTTCGCTCAAATTGCATGCCTTCATAGAGCGGATAGTCGACCGCTTTTTGCACCGCCTCTTTGATCAGCCGAAGAGCCAACGGCGGCTGTTGGGCGAGCCGCCCGGCCAACCGCATCGTTTCTTCCATTAGCAGCTCCGGGCTGACGACGCGCGTCACGATGCCCAGTTTGTGCGCCTCCTCCGCCGGCAAGCGCTCCCCGGTCCATAGCCACTCAAGCGCCCGCTTCGGTCCAATGAGTTTCGTTAATCGCTGCGTGCCTCCCGCACCTGGCATGACGCCAAGGTTCACTTCTGGAAAGCCAAATTCGGCCGCCGACGACGCGACAATCAAGTCGCACGAAAGCGCCAGCTCAAAACCGCCCCCGAGCGCCAACCCGTTCACCGCGGCGATCATCGGCGTTTTCACGATGGACAGGCGATCCCAATCGGCAAACTGGTTCAGCCACTCAAGGCGAATCGGGTCATCATCCGCCATCTCTTGAATGTCCGCCCCTGCCGCAAACGCCCGCCCGCGCCCGGTCAGCACGATGACGCGCACTGTTTCATCCCGGTCAAACGCTTCCACCGCCGCCACGATTTCCGCCACCATTTGACGGCTCAACGCGTTCAACACATGCGGACGGGCGAGTTCGATGATCCCGACCGCTCCTTCTTGCCGCACCGCAATGGAATTCCATTCACTCATGCTCTACTTCCTCACCGACCATAAAGGTGACGAGATCGCCGGCAAACGACATGACATCTTTGGCCGATGCTTTCGCTTCTTTCGTTTTCATCGCTTCTTGAAACGCCTCTTGGCTGTCGTAATACATTTCACACAACAAATAATACTCGCTTTCCGTCCTCATCGGCGTGCCGGTAATTTTCGTCACTGTGATTTTGCGCAGGCCCGGAATTTTTTCCGTCAGCGGCACATGCGTTCCGTAATAATGAGCGTCGAATTGCTCTTTATCTTTCGGCTGTTTGTACAAAGCGATCATTTTAAACATGGCGAACATCTCCTCTCCCTTTTCTTATCGTGAAACCAATACAGGCTTCATCGCTTCAAACGGATTTTTGCATTGTTTGCAATAGAAAATGCTGCGGCAGGCGGTCGGACCGAACAAGTTCTCCATCACGGTCCGCTCCGCCCCGCAATACGGGCACTCGACTTGCCATGCCCCTGGCGACATTTGCCGAGGCGGCGGGGCGATGCCGAACTGCTTTAGCCGCTCCCGTCCGGCTTCGCTGATCCGATCGGACGTCCACGGCGGATGGCGGAGAAACTCCACCGTCACCGCCGAAGCCCCTGCCTGCTTCACCGCTTCCTCCACCTTGGCGCGGATGATGTCAAGCGCCGGACACCCGAGAAACGTCGGCAGCAAAGAGATCGAGACCGCTCCGTCATGAACGTCAACCCGTTCCACCATCCCGAGATCGACGATGCTAACGGAATGGATTTCCGGGTCTTTCACCAACTCCAACGTTTTCCAAACCTCTTCCTTTGTCATGATTCTCCCTCGCATTTCCCAATCCGCCGCCGTTTTCCCGCTTTGGCTGCCTGGCGCCGCCAATGTTGCATCGTTTTGCTTCTTCAACAAACACCTCGCCGGCACAAAGAGGCATCATGCCCAACGCTGCACGTTGGCAAACAGCGGCGCCGGCATCACCAGACCGCATGCGGGACGGCGCGGTATACTTCTGACAACGTCGCCAGCGCTTCGTCCAAATCCGGCGTATGTTCGCCGTTGCGGCCGTTGCCATGTTTCATGCCAAACGGCATCGGCCAATCAAGCCCCACTTCGGCAAACGCTGGCGCCAGCGCGGCAATCGTCCGTTCTGTCAGCACCTTTTCGTCGTCAATCAATCCCCATCGCACCATGTCCGCTCCCTTCGCCCCAAGCGTCAACACGCCGGCAAAATCCGCCGCCACGTCTTGGATGGCTTTCGTCATTCGCGTCCGCGCTTCACCCGGGGCATTCGTCAGCTGGACAAACCACGTATGCCAATGAAGCAAATGGTAGTGCAGCTCCACTTGAATTTTCGCCGCCACCTCGGCCAACGGCGTATACACACTTTTTGTCAATGATTCAAGACGGATGCGCTTCGCCTGTGTATAAAAGTACTGGCGAACAACGGTGAATGCCCAGTCATAGCGAGGCTCGCGCAAATAATGCCCCGGGCCGTTTACCCGTTCGAGCAGCACCGCGTTGCGCCGGACCGCAGCCGGGCGGGCGTGCGCCAGTTCGTCGGCTGATCCACAGCCAAGATCTTCAAGCAGCTGATAATACATGGCCGCATGCCCCATCGTGTCCTGGCTGATAGAAGAAAACGCGATGTCCTCCTCGATATGCGGCGCCAACCCAAGCCATTCCGAGCCGCGGTAGGCCAGCAAAAAATCATCATCGGCAAGCTGAAACAACAGCTCGACAAGCGCTTCCTGACCATCGGGATGAAAATGGACTTGTGTTTTGCTCATCGCTGAATCTCGCCTTTCCATGACAAAATTTCCTTCTCATCAAATGCCTCTTGTTCATATTTGCGCCATCGTTTCTTCACATCCCCATATCCCCGCGTCAGACGATAATCTTTGTTGTCAAGCCGTTTGAGCGCCGCTTTTTCCTCTTCGTTGATCCGCCGGATATAATCCCGCCTCACAACCCAAAGGTCGGAAACCGGCTCGCGGCGCATAAAGTTCTCCTGCGCCATCACGAGCGCGATCTCCTCATTAGGGGCAAGCAAACTGAATTGATGCTGCATCGGTGCATCCGGCGCTTTGCGGCTGAACACTTCAAACACTTGATAAAATCCTTGTTCTTTTCCCGCCATGGCCATCCCTCCTCATCCAGCCGTCCGGACCGCGCCAAGCGCCTCACGCACCCACGCGTTTTGCTTGTACGCCGTCCGCCGAAGCTCAAGCCGCTCCTGCGACTTCGGTCCGTTGTTGCGGATGATTTCTTTAAACCGCTCCCAATCCGGCTGCCGGTAAATCCATTGGCCCTTCTCTTTGTCAAAATGCATGGTCTCATCAGGAATCTTCAGTCCGAGCGCCCAAATGCGCGGCACGTATTTCGTGAAAAAGTCTTGACGCAGCTGCTCGTTCGTTTTCGTGCGGATGCGGTATTTGATCGTGATGTCTTGCTTCGAGGTTCCTGTCGTATCGGCCGTCGGCGGACCGAAAAACATAAGCAGCGCCTCCCACCAACGGTTGAGCGCCTCTTGGAGCATCTCTTTTTGCTCCTTCGTCCCTTCGGCGAGCGCCAAAATAATCGACTCGCCGTGCTGGGCGTGAAACACCTCCTCGGCGCAAATGCGCTTCAGCGCCCGCGCATACGGTCCGTACGAGGCATCGAGCATGTTCGTCTGCGTCATAATCGCTGCTCCGTCGACGAGCCAGCCGATCAACCCGGCATCCGCCCATGTCGGCGCCGCCATATGAAAGACATTGTGAAACTTCAACCGTTCGTTCAATAAATCTTCGAGAATATCTTCCCGCGTTTTGCCAAGCGGCGCCATCAAATCTTCCGCCACCCGCAGCAGCAACTGGCCGTGCCCCATTTCATCCTGCACTTTCGCCATAATGCCGAGCTTGCGGCGCAGCGACGGCGCTTTCGGCACCCATTCTTTTTCCGGAAGCGCTCCCATAATTTCGCTCACCGCATGCATGGCAATGAGCTTGATGAGCGCCGTCCGATATTCGTCAGGCATCCAGTCATCGGCTTCGATCTTCTCTCCCGCCTCGATGCGCTGCATAAACCGTTCATGCTTTTCTTGTTCCGACAGGCGGGTGAACATCATCATCGCTGCCATCCTCCATCCCCTCTATTAAAAATTTATTATATAACGTTTATTTAACGTTATTGTATTTAAACGTTATAAAAATAGCAACTATTTTTCTCGCTTTTTTACACGGGATTCTCTTGTTTGCGGCGGTCAATAACGCGCACTGCTTTCCCTTCTGAGCGCGGGAGCGTTTTGGGAGGATGAAGACGAACGCCAATGGAAATCAAGCAATGCGTTTTTAACAACGACTGGATGCGCCGAACAAGCTCAATCGCTGCCCCGCTTTGCAAATCACCGCCAACCTGATTGTAAAAATATTCCGTCACCTCGGCATGCAATTCAAGCGCTTCGAGACGCCCGTGAAGAAACCGATGCAGCTGATAGTGCGGAGCCAGTTCCGAGACGCGAAGCAGATGGTGCTCAATTTCCGATGGAAACACATTGACGCCGCGGATGATGATCATGTCGTCAACCCGCCCTTTGACCCGCGACATGCGCGCCGTCGTCCGCCCGCAGCCGCTCAAGCTGGAGAGCCTCAAGCTCGCTGCGCGCAGCCGTTTCGATATCATGCAAAATCATCGTTTCCGCCCCCCTATCTTAAAGCGCTTTCAAAAATGTTAAATATATAACGTTATATAAACGTTATATATTTAAATTATCATATTTAATTTTAAAATAGGTGAAATATTTTAAAATGTCAATACTTTTTTAAGGCGCCAAACAGGCAAAAGCATGAAGAAGAGGGATGGCGACTTGGGCTTTTATTAAGGGTTTGAACATGAAAAAGGAAGGCGGCGCTCATGCTGATGGAGCGCCACCTTCCTTGATCCTATTTCGCCTAAATTTTCATAATCCCCCCCGTGCTCGCCGATGTGACGTGTTTCGAGTAGCGGGCGAGATACCCGGTTTTCACTTTTGGTTCAAAGCCTTTCCAGTTCGCTTTCCGGCGTTCGAGCTCTTCATCGGACAGCTTGACGTTGATCGTTCGTTTCACCGTATCGATCTCGATGATATCGCCGTCTTGGATGAAAGCGATCGGTCCGCCTTCCGCCGCTTCCGGTGAAACGTGGCCGACGGACAAGCCGCGCGAGGCGCCGGAGAAGCGGCCGTCGGTGACAAGCGCTACCTTCGTACCGAGCCCCATGCCGACGATTTGCGACGTTGGCGCAAGCATTTCCGGCATCCCTGGGCCGCCTTTTGGTCCTTCGTAGCGGATGACGACGACATGACCCGGCTTGATTTTGCCGCTGGCGATGCCTTCAAGCGCCTCTTCCTGCGAATCAAACACGATCGCCGGACCTTCATGGCGCGTGATGCCGCCTTGGACCGCGCCGGTTTTGATGACGGCGCCGTCCGGCGCTAAGTTGCCGAACAAAATGGCGAGCCCGCCCGTTTCCGAATACGGGTTGTCAATCGGCCGGATGACGTCATAGTTTTTCACTTCGCAGCCGGCGATGTTTTCCCCGAGCGTTTTGCCCGTGACGGTGAGCGTATCTAAATGAAGCGTGCCTTCTTTTTTCGCCAGCTCGTTCAACACGGCCGAAACGCCGCCCGCTTCATGCAAGTCTTCGATGTAATGGATGTCCGACGCCGGGGCGAGTTTGGCCAAATGCGGCACGCGCGCGGCGATTTCGTTGATGCGCTCAAGCGAGTACTCGATGCCGGCTTCGTTGGCGATCGCCAGCGTATGCAGCACCGTATTCGTCGAGCCGCCAAGCGCCATGTCGAGGGCAAACGCATTGTCGATCGCTTTTTCGGTGACGATGTCGCGCGGTTTAATGTCATGCTCGATCAAATACATGAGCTGTTTCGCCGACTGGCGGACAAGTTCTTTGCGCGCCGGGTCGACCGCCAAAATGGTGCCGTTGCCCGGCAAAGCGAGCCCGAGCGCTTCAGCGAGACAGTTCATGGAGTTGGCCGTAAACATGCCCGAACACGATCCGCACGTCGGACAGCCGTACCGTTCGAGTTCTTCAAGCCCTTTCTCATCGAGCGTTCCCCCTAAATACGCCCCGACGCCTTCAAATACAGATGACAGTGAAATTTTCCGCCCATCCTTCGTCACGCCGGCTTTCATCGGTCCCCCGCTGACGAAAATCGTCGGAATGTTAAGACGCATCGCCGCCATCATCATTCCCGGCGTAATTTTGTCGCAGTTCGGAATGCACACCATGCCGTCAAACCAATGCGCCGAGATAACCGTTTCGATCGAATCGGCGATGATTTCCCGGCTCGGCAGCGAATAGCGCATCCCGATATGGCCCATCGCAATACCGTCGTCAACGCCGATCGTGTTCATTTCAAACGGCACGCCGCCCGCTTCGCGAATCGCTTCTTTCACGATTCTCCCAAACTCTTGCAAGTGAACGTGCCCCGGAATAATGTCGATGTATGAATTCACCACCGCAATAAACGGTTTATCAAAGTCTTCTTCTTTTACGCCCGCCGCTCGCAATAGGCTTCGGTGCGGAGCACGGTCAAATCCTTTTTTGATCATGTCGCTGCGCCGTTTTTTCATCATCGGTCCCTCCATCATGCGGTTTGATTGATTGCTAGTATTGTACCACTTTTTCTAATAGAAAGACAATTACCTTTATTATGAATGCGTTTTCAAAATCCGCTTCGAAAAAACAAGTCAGAAAAATCAGCCTTTCCTCTTGACAACCGGAGCATTTGGCGTCATAATTTCTTACAAATTGCACTCCTTGACAAGAAAACAACAGGAACGGCACGGGACTAGTAAACCGAGGGAACGCGCCAGAGAGTGGAACCCACAGGCTGGAAGGTTCCTCGCGGGAAGCCGGTTGAACCTGCCCTAGACGGCCGCTTATGCAAACATAAGCCGCACGCCTGCGTTACAGGCTCGAGGGGGCGCTTTAGGCGCCAAAAAAGGTGGTACCGCGGAACGCTTTTCCGTCCTTTTGCGAAAGGAGGAAAAGCGTTTTTTATTGGCCGGCCGCTTCGCAGGACGGCTAGGCAATCCAACTCATGCCATTCAACACGCAAAGGAGGGAGGAACGCGATGAAACGGCAGCGCGTGGTGGTCAAAATCGGCAGCAGCTCGCTCACCGATCCGAAAGGCGGCCTTTGCCGCGACAAGCTGCACGGCCATGTTGAAGCCATCGCCTATCTGAAACAGCTCGGCCATGACGTCATTCTCATCACGTCCGGCGCTGTCGCCGCCGGGTTCGGGCCGCTCGGCTACCCGGCGCGGCCGACGACGATCGCCGGCAAACAGGCCGCGGCTGCCGTCGGGCAAAGCTTGCTCATGCAGGCGTACAGCTCGGCGTTCGCCCGCTTTGGCTTCACGGCCGCCCAATTGTTGTTGACGCGCAGCGACTTTTACAGCCGCGAACGGTTTCGCAACTTGTTCGCCACGATGACGACGCTGCTCGAACACGGGGCGATCCCGATCATCAATGAAAACGACTCCGTTTCCGTTGAAGAATTGACGTTTGGCGACAACGATATGCTGTCGGCGCTTGTCGCCGGCTTTTTGCACGCCGATGCGCTCATGTTGCTTACCGACATTAACGGGCTGTATGACGCCAACCCGAAAACGAATCCACAAGCGAAAAAATACGCCTTTTTGCCGCACATTACCGACGAAATGATCGAAGCGGCCGGCGGCAGCGGCTCGGCAGTCGGCACCGGCGGCATGCGCTCAAAGCTTCTCGCCGCTCAAAAAGCGTTGTCCTTCGGCGTCAGCGTCTTTATCGGCACCGGGCGAGGCAAAGAAGCACTCGCCGATATTTTAGCCGGAAAAGGTGATGGGACGTACATCGGCGCCCCATTTCCGAAGCAAATGCAAATGCACAAGCAATGGATCGCGTATCACGCGCCTGTCGCCGGCACGATCACCGTCGACAGCGGCGCGGAGGAAGCGCTCCTTGCGCGCGGCAAAAGCTTGCTTCCCGCCGGCGTCACGGCCGTTTCCGGCGACTTTCATGCGATGGATGTCGTCGATGTTGTCAATGAGAAAGGGATCACGATCGGCCGCGGCCAAGTGTATTATGCCGCCGCCGATTTAGAAAAAGTAAAAGGACTTCCGAGCGAGGAAGCGCGGCAATACTCGTACTTGCACCGCCCGGAAGTCATTCACCGCGACAATTGGGTCACGTTGCGAAAGGAGAGTGTATTCAAATGACCGAACTGCTTGAAAAAGCCGAGCGTCTGAAAGCCGCGTCGCAGACGCTGGCTATGCTGTCAACAGAGGAAAAAAACGCCGCATTGGAACAAATCGCCCAAGCGCTTGACCGCGAACGCGCCTTCATTTTGCAAGAAAACGAAAAAGATATGGCCCAAGGCCGCGAGCAAGGGCTGTCACCGGCTCTGCTCGACCGGCTGCAGCTCACCGACGAACGAATGGATCAAATCATCGGCGGCGTCCGCCAAGTCGCTTCCCTCCCCGACCCGGTCGGGGAAGTTGTCAGCGAGTGGACGCGGCCGAACGGGCTTCGCATCCAAACGGTGCGCGTGCCGCTCGGAGTGGTCGGCATGGTGTATGAAGCGCGGCCGAACGTCACGGTCGACGCCGCCAGCCTTTGCCTGAAAACCGGAAACGCCGTCCTGCTCCGCGGCAGCTCATCAGCGCTTCATTCGAACAAAGCGCTCGTTCGCGTCATGAAAGAGGCGCTCCGCACGACGACCGTTCCGGAAACGGCGATTGAACTGCTCGAAGACACGAGCCGGGAAACGGCACAACAGATGTTCCGCCTCAATGATTATTTGGATGTGCTCATCCCGCGCGGCGGCGCCGGGCTCATCCGCTCGGTCGTCGAAAACGCCACCGTGCCCGTGCTTGAAACCGGCGTCGGCAACTGTCATATGTTCATCGACGAATCAGCCGAGCGGCAAATGGCGATCAACATCGTCCTGAACGCCAAATTGCAGCGTCCGTCCGTCTGCAACGCCATCGAAACGGTGCTCATCCATGAGCGTTGGCCATATGCCGACGACTTGCTTGAGGCGCTGCACGCCCGCGGTGTCGAGCTGCGCGGCGACGACCGCCTCGCGTCATCGCACCCGTTCATCAAACCGGCGACAGAAGACGACTGGCATGCGGAATATTTGGCGCCGATTTTAGCGGTTAAGCTCGTCGCCGATGTCGATGAGGCGATTGCCCATATCCGCCGCTACGGGACGAAGCACTCGGAAGCGATCATCACCGAAAACGAAGCGAACGTCCGCCGCTTTTTCCAAGCGGTCGACGCGGCGGTCTTGTACCATAACGCCTCCACCCGCTTCACGGACGGCGAACAGTTCGGCTACGGAGCGGAAATCGGCATCAGCACGCAAAAGCTGCACGCCCGCGGTCCGATGGGGCTTGTCGCCATCACGACAACGAAATCGCTCGTGTACGGGACGGGGCAAATTCGGGAGTCATAACGATGGCTGCAACGAAGACGGCTTCCTTTTTCACTAAGTTTCTAAAGCATAAAACGATCCGGACCCAACGCATGGCTTCCGGATCGTTTTCTTATTTTCCCGTCTCCACAAAAACCCAATAACGGCTGCCGATAAAGTTCACCGCCATCCCGGCGATCGTCGCCGCCAGTTTCGCCAGCCAGAGCGGCGCGAGCCGTTCCGCGGCCAGCAAAACGGCAAGCGATGCACCGAACGACAGCCCGTTGACGGCAAGAAAGCGCAAAACTTCCTTTATATTGGCTTTCCGTTTGACTTGAAACGTCCAACGCCGATTCCAAATGTAGCTGTTCGCCATCCCGGCGCCGTAGGCAACGGCTTGGGCAACCGCCGCCTTAGCGCCTGCAGCAGTCAACAAAAAAAAGACGGCGAAGTCCACCGCGGTATTGCTCACCCCAACGAGGCCAAACCGCCATACGGCTTGTTTTTCTTTACGGAATATACGAAGGCTTTCGTTCATGTTTCGTTCCGACTCCCCACGTTTCGTTGACAATATAGAGCGGACGCTCTTTCACTTCATCGTAAATCCGGCCGATATATTCGCCAATCGCGCCGAGCATGAGCAGTGTCACCCCGTTGCCAAGCAGCATGACCATCAACAATGACGCCCAGCCAGCGACCGTTGAATGAGCAAACCATTTAAGATAAAGGACAACGAACATCCCCACCACACTGGCCGCCGACATCAAGAACCCAAGCCAACTCGCTAGCTTCAACGGCTTGTATGAAAACGAGGTGATGCCATCAAGCGAAAACCGGATCATCTTTTTGAGCGGGTATTTCGTCTCGCCGGCGAAACGCGGCTCCCGCTCGTATTCAACCGCCGTCTGCCGGAAGCCGACCCAGCTTACCAGCCCCCGAACAAACCGGCTCCGCTCTCTCATATAGCGTAACTGATCGCACACTTTCCGGTCAATAGCAGGAAAACACGAAGCTTGCCCAGCGCGCCGCTATCCGCCCCGCCCACGGCTTGACGATCACGTACATCATCCACGTCGAGGCAACCCCCGCCAACGCTTCCGGAAGAAGCACGCTAAAATCGCTCACTCCGAACACTTTCACGCTCAACGCCTGCAGCCAAAGCGCCGCCGGCGGCTTATCAACGGTAATGAATCCCTCCGGATCAAGCGCGGCGAAGAAAAACGCCTTCCAACTTGCGGCCATGCTTTTCGCCGCCGCCGTATAATACACATTGGAACCGCTGTTTCCAATTTGATAGAAGTGCAAAAAAGCTGACCAAGCCATGATCGCAGCAATCCATCCATCCCATTTCCATTGTATTTTCTTCATCGACTCTCCCTTTCCGTCATGTTCTTCGTCTCCTGCCGTTACGTTACCCCGTGTTGGTGAAAGTTTGGTGAAAAAATCGAGCGAATGGACAAGGTTTTCATTTCGCTGACCGCAGACGTGTGCTATGATAAAAGGCGAAAGGAGGTGAATCGTGTGGAAGGAGCCACCATCGTGCAACAAATTTTAAAGGCGCTCGACTTGCATTCCGGAAAAATCCAACAACAAATGAAGGAAATGGAAGATCGGCTGCGCACCGAAATCCAAGATACTGAAAGCCGACTGCGTGCTGAAATTCAAGACACGGAAAACCGACTGCGCGCGGAGATCCAAGATACGGAAAACCGACTGCGCGCGGAGATCCAAGATACAGAAAATCGGCTGTATGCCAAAATTCGCGAAACGGAAGACCGGTTGCACCAAAAACTCTTGGATCTGGAAAAACGCACCGACGCTCGGTTTGAGCGCTTGGAAACGAAAATGAACTATTGGCGCCTTGAATGGTCGGAAACACAGGAAACCGTCGACTTCCTCGCCCGCAAAACCCTCCAACATGAACGAAAACTCCGTTCCCGGGCTGGACAAAACGAAATCTCTTAAAAAACGAAAAAAGCCAAACCGGCCGCCCGCGCTTTCCTGCTTGACGGTTGGTTTGGCTTCTGTCTTCTGTTGTTTAAACAGGCGCTTGCTTTGATGAATGATCGCGATGTCGAGCCTGCCAGGAAAACAACAGCCCTCCCGCCATCCGCTCATGGACGATGTCCTCAAACAGCTCCCGGTCGATCGTTCCTTGCTCCTGTTCCGACAAAAACCCCTGATTTTTCCCGTGCACATTTCGATGCGCCATGCCGCGCGAAGAAGGAACGCCAAATTCAGCGACCAAAATCGGCATCCGGTGCGCCGCCTTCATGTCGTGCAAGTAGCCGGCATAGCTGTTCTGCTCGCCGCGCTGGTCAACATAGCTGACGTACTTTTCCTCACGATTCAAAAAGTCAGGGTAATACGGATAAATATGGTATGACGCAAACAGCCCGGCCTGCAGCTCGTGAGTGGCGTACATGACATTGGGGTTGACGGAAACAAAATCTTCTTTCACAAACGGTTCGGCCGGATGGCGGAGGAGGTCGGTCGTCACCCAATTCGTAAAACTGACCGGCCGCTGCCAGCCGTATGTCTCCGTTTCATACGCCACCGCTTCGTCGATCACGCGGGCCAGCCATGCCTCAAACGGGCTCGCTCCTTTCGTGTACACGTATTTGCCGCGGTAGTCGCCCTGCTTCGGGTGTTTTTCGTTCGTCGCCGCCACAACGTCCGGATCCCACTCGACGCCGAAAATCCAGCCGAGAACATACGGGGAAAGGTCGTATCGGTACACCCCGCCGGCATGACCCGGCCGTTTTGGAATGCGGGCCTTGCCATGAACGAGGTCAATCGTGCGGCGAATGTCGGTGCGAAACGCTTCGTTCACTTCGGGCGCCCACACATCCTTCGTCCGCAGCATCGCCCCTTCATCGATCCAGACGCCATGGAACAAATAAAGCGGCTGCTTCGCTATTTGGTTGTACTCGTAAAGCGCTTCGTAAAACGCCGGCGGGTGGATCGTATAGACGCGGATGGCGTTTGCGCCCATCGCCCCGATGTATTGCAGCCAGCGGAAATATTCTTCCTTCGTAATCTTCGCCTCTCCCGGAAACGCGCCGGGCTTGCTGATGCCGAGGTTGACGCCTTTAATAAGCAGCGGCTCCCACCGTCCATTGCGATATACTTGAAGATAGTCGCGCCCGACCGTTCCCGCCAAGCGGACGCCGCTTTGTTCCGCCGTTTGAACGGCGTCCTGCAGCTTGCCATCTTCCTTATATACCTTGGCTAAATCCTCTCAACGGTTCGGCTCGTACACATCCCACGTCCATTTAATCGACTGAACAATTTGGTCCGCCGCCTGTTCAGCCTCGAGCTCATTGATAATGACGCGGGAATGATGGAGCGCATAGGCTGATTGGCGCTGGAAAAAGAGCTGCTCCACTTCTTCCAACGTTTTGTTTTTCAACACCGGCCGGCTGTCGACAATAAGCGGCAGCCGCTCTTCCTTCCAATGCTCCCACGACAAGTCAAGGAAAAAGACGATGCCGTGGGCCAAACAGGCGCGCCGCACGTCTTCCTGCAAATACGCGCCGCCGCCGAGCGAAAGAATTTTCAACCTTGTATTCGTGCACAAATCAACGATCAGCTCGCGCTCAACCTGCCGAAAATACGCTTCCCCTTTTTGCGCGAACATCTCCGGAATCGTCATCCCGTGCCGCCGCTCGATTTCCGCGTCGACATCGATGAAGTCGCGGTACAGCTTCTTCGCGACAAGCTGCCCGATCGTTGTTTTCCCCGCCCCCATAAAGCCGATCAAAATAATGTTCCGCTCGCGAAGCGGGATGACCGTCTGCCTCTCCACGCTGCTTCACCTCTTTTCCTCTCTCTTCCCAGAAGACTGGCGAATGACAAGCTCCGGCTGCAAAATCGTCCGTTTCGGTGCACTCGCATCCCCTCTCATGCGTTCATGCAGCTGCTTGGCCGCATAGGCGCCGATCTTCTCAGGAAATGCGGCGACAGTTGTGAGCGGCGGCTGAAACAGCGCCGATTCTTGAATGTTGTCAAACCCGACGACCGCGATGTCGCGCCCTGGAACGATCCCTTCCTCTTTTAAGCCAAGCATCGCCCCAAACGCGACGACATCGTTGTAACAAAAGAGCGCTGTCGGCGGGTTCGGGTGCTGCAACAGGCGTTTGACCGCCATCCGCCCGCCTTGCCTTGTCGTCGCCGATGGCACAAGCAGCGTGTCATCCATCTCGATGCCCGCCGCACGCAACGCTTCACTGTACCCCGACCGGCGCGCTTTCCATACGGACGATTGCGGAGACCCACCGATAAAGGCGATGCGCCGATGGCCGCCTTCGAGCAAATGCTCGACCGCCATCCGCCCGCCGGCCATATTATCGATCCCAATATAATCAAACTGTCCGGCCGGAAGTTCATCACGGGCAAACAATACAACAGGAATATCCCACTGCCGCAGCTGCTCGAGCATCTCTGCCGAACATCCGGGAACCGGGCTCATGATCACACCGCCCACCCGATGCTCCAGCATCGTCGACAATAAGGCGTCTTGTTTTTCCGGCCGGTCAAACGTCGTGCCTAAAATGACCGTATATCCTTCCTGATCGAGCGCCTCATGGACGCCAACGAGCAATTCGGAAAAAAACGGGTTGTCAAGTTCGGTGATAATAAGACCAACTGTCGACGAACGCTGCGAACGCAAATTGGCCGCCACGCGGTCATAGACGTAGCCAAGCTCTTTCATCGCTTGGAGCACTTTTTTTCGCGTTTCTTTCGAAATATTCGGACTCCCACGGACGACAAGAGAGGCGGTCGCCCGCGACACGCCGGCGTGTTTGGCGACTTGTTCGAGCGTCACGCGGGAACGCTTTTTATCTGACACCGTTCGAATCACCTGCTTTACCGTCGCTTTCACCTATCAAAAGTATAAAGGCTGGCGGCAAGCAGTGTCAATGCAAGGCGTGGGCTGCCGGGAAAACAAACTTCGAAACAAAAAAACCCGGCAGCCTCGCACAAGGCAAGGAGCCGGGAAGGCGGCAAGCCGCCGTTCGTTCATTCATATGATCTCGTTTTCTCGCAGCCGCTCAATGTCTTCCTTGGACATGCCAAGCATCGTTTGCAAAATCTCTTCGGTATGCTCGCCTAAATCCGGAGCAGTGCGGCGGATGGCGCCTGGCGTTTTTTCGAATTTCGGCACAATGCCGGGCATTTTAATTTTGCCAAGGCGCGGATGGGCGACTTCGATGATGTTTTCCCTTGCTTGGTAATGCGGATGCTCAAAAATATCTTTAATGCTCAAAATCGGGCTGACCGGCACGCCATGCTCATCCAAAATGTGAAGCAATTCATCGCGCGTCTTCGTGCGGATCCAGTCGGCGACGATGCCGTTTGTCTCTTCATGATGGGCGAGCCGCCGTTCGTTTGTGCAAAATTTCTCATCCGTCAACAGATCTTCCCGCCCCATCGCCTTCGCCAGCCGCTCGAATGTGGAATCGGTGCTGGTGACAAGCACGACCCAATGCCCGTCTTTCGTCATAAACGTGCCCGCCGGGCTCGAATGGCCGGACAATCCCGGCGACCGCTCGCGCACTTTGCCCAATTGGTCATATTCCGCCACCAAAAACTCCATCATGCGGAACACCGATTCGTAAAGGCCGATATCGACCATCTGCCCTTCGCCGTTCGGATGGACATCGCGGTGGTAAATGGCCGTCACCGCCGCAAACGCCACATAAATGCCGGTAATGTAGTCCGTCAAGGAGAACGACGGGCTGACCGGCGGACGGTCCGGATACCCTTGCAAATACGTAAACCCGCTGAACGCCGTCGCCGGCGTGCCGAATCCGGCTTTCTCGCGAAACGGACCTGTTTGCCCGTAGCCCGAGACGCGAATCATCACCAGCTTCGGATTGATCCGCTTCAGTTCTTCATATCCGCCGCCCCATTTTTCAAGCGTGCCGGGACGGAAGTTTTCAATGACAATATCGACGTGGCGGACGAGCTGTTTGAAAATGTTCATTCCTTCTTCTTTGCGCAAATCCAACGTGAGCGACCGTTTATTGCGCGCCAGTCCGGGCCAGCGGAGCGGCTCCCCATCCTTGAACGGCCCGACATGGCGGAGCGTATCCCCTTTTCCTGGCAATTCCACCTTGATGACATCGGCGCCAAAATCACCGAGCAAAACCGCCCCAAACGGCGCCGCGATCATTGTCGACACATCGAGCACTTTGACGCCTTCCAGCGGCAAACGCGCCATGACAATCTCCTCCCCCATTTCGATTTATTGTCCGTATGTCATGATGACCGACAACGCGGTCCGGACGTCTTCAATCGGAATTTGCCCCGGCGCCGAGCTTTGCCGTCCGACTGCAAAGGTGACGGCAGAGCCGAACAATCCGCCTGCCAGGCGGGTGATGGCGCCCAATGCCCCCATCGACATCGTGATGAGCGGAATTTCCACCTCTTGCCGCGCCTCTTCCGTCGCCTGCAGCAGCGTGAGCACATCCCCCCGCGTTTTCGGCATCACAGCTGCTTTCGCGATGTCGGCGCCGCATTGTTCCGCTTGACGCATTTTCGCAACAAGCTCTTCCTTCGAGGGCGTATCAGTAAAATTATGATAGGACAGCACAAGGCGCACCCCATAGCGGCGCGTCAGCTCCCGGACTGCGGGGACATGCGGCTCATGGACAAGCTCGTAATCAAGCAAATCGATCGCGCCGCTTTGGCATACAGTTTCAAACAACCGAAGCTTTTCCTCTTCTGTCAAGGAAATCGGTCGGCCGCCCTCCAGTTCGGAACGAACCGTAAACAAAATCGGGATGTCTCCGGCAATCGCCCGCATCTTTCTCGCCGTTGCCGCCACTTGCTGTTCGTCATGAATCGCCTGGAAAAAGTCCGCACGCCATTCAATCAGATGCGGCTTTTTCGCGCTGATTTGCCTTGTTTCCTCTAACACTTGCCCCGCATCCGCTCCAACGACCGGGGCGCAAATGCACGGCTCGTCTCCCCCAATCAAGACATTGCGCACACGGACGGCGCGTTTTGAAATCGCCATATGCTCTTCCCCCTTATGGTCGATAACCTAGTTTTTCTGAAATCGCTTGCGCTCCTTCTTTCACGATCGTTTCGAACTTCTCGAGCACGTCCGGCGTAAACCGATGCGTCGGCCCGGAGATGGACAAGCAGGCGCTAACTTCCCCACGGATATTGAAAATCGGCGCCGCAACGGCCGCAGAGCCGACTTCCCGTTCATCGATGCTAGACGCAACGCCGCGCTCCCGAATCACCTCAAGCTCCGCCGTTAGACGAGCCAAGCGTTCCTTTGTCGGCATTTGCGCGAAAATTCGCTCTTGAAAGGCGGGCGATTGGTATGCCAACAATACTTTTCCTCCCGCGCCCGCCCAAAGCGGCAGCCGCTCGCCGATTCTCACCATATGGCGCAGCGCCTGAAGCCCCTCGCACTGTTCGACGCAAACGCGGGCATCTTGTTCCAGCACGTATAAGTTCACCGTCTCCCGCGTCTCGTCGCGCAGCCGCTCCATCACAGGCCGCGCGATTTCCCGCACTTTAATCGATTTGCCGGCAATATATCCTAAATAGTACAATCCTTGTCCAAGACGGTACTTTAACGTCTCCGGATCTTTGACGACCAAGCGGTTTTGCTCCAGCGTAGCGAGCAGGCGCGTTGTCGTTGATTTGGCCAGCGAAATTTTTTTCGCAATTTCGGTGAGCGATAACGCTTGTTCCTCCAGGGTGAAACAATATAAGATGTCAATGGCCCGTTGCACCGTGCGCAAGCTCGTCTCATGTTTCTTTTCTTCCGTCAACTCGTTCATTGTCCCTCCTTTCTTCATTGTTCCGACAAATGGAATTTAATTTCTATCAGTGGAACTCTATTTTCATTTTAGCATCTTGTCTCATCGCTATTCAAGCATTTTTCACTTTTCTTTACATTTTCGATTTCAGAGGAAATATAGCTAGACAACGACGCTCCGCAAATGGAGAAGGTTTATGCAGCTTGACCTTCCCGATCTTCGAGAATCAGCGATTGAGAAGAAATGCCGCTTTTTGCCGAACTCTTCTTTTGACATCCATAAGTTCCCGCCCCATTGATTTTCATGACTCATCGCATAAATAGTTCAAATTTTTCAGCAAGTTATAGACAAAAGAAAGTGAAATTTGTTATAATCCATTCAAGAGTTCCATTGATAGAAAATGAATTACATAGAACGGAACAAAGAGAAGGAGGGACGAACGACAAGACTTTCGGCTTCACTGTAAAAGGAAGACAAACAACGTTGTCAAACCGTTTAGCCCAACACTTGCTATGGAACCATCATTTCTCATAAATCTCACGTCCATTTTTTTCACTAAGAACTGTATACGTTTTCCTACTAAGAACCAAACAAGGATGGTGAATGACCATGAAGAAAAAACGACGTTGGGCGATTGCATTTTTGATCGCGTTAGGCGTCATCATCAACTATTTCGACCGCATCAACATGTCCGTCGGCATCCAGCCGCTTTCCGAAGAATTCGGCCTCACGCCCGGGCAGCTCGGCATTTTGTTGTCTGCGTTTGCCTGGTCTTATGCCATTTTGCAAATCCCGGCCGGCGTCATCTTGGATAAAATTGGCGTCAAATGGGTGACGCGCATCGGGACGATCATTTGGGCAGTGGCATGCTTTTTGACCGCCATCGCCAGCGGCCAAGGGCTCGTCATGTTGTCACGCGTCTTGTTGGGCATCGGGGAAGCGCCGTATTTCCCGTCAGCCGCCAAAGCAGTCGGGCAATGGTTCCCGCGCCATGAGCGGGCGACCGCGATTTCCCTTTACGACGCCCAGTCGAAGCTGTCAAACGCCATCGGCACCCCGATCATCGCGTGGATCATCACCGAATGGGGATGGCGGGCCGGCTTCTACGTGACCGCTGTACTTAGTTTGATTTATGCCATCATTTTTTGGGCAACGTACCGCGATCCGCATGAGGACAAGAAGCTTTCGAAAGAAGAATATGACTACATTGTCCAAGGCGGAGCGCAAAAGTCGGATGAAACATCGGGAAACGTTTGGGAGACGATTCGGTATTTGCTGACGAAGAAAAAAGTGTGGGCGACATTGATCGGGTTTGCCGCCTACGGCTACTCGTGGTTTTTGTTTCTCACGTGGCTTCCCGGCTATTTGGCGACGGAAATGCACATGTCGGTGCTGAAATCAGGCTGGTACGCCTCGATTCCGTGGATCGTCGGCACGATTTCGGAGATCGCGATCGGCGGATGGCTCGTCGACCGGCTCATCAACAAAGGAGGCCATTCAACGCGCGTGCGAAAAACGTTTTTGGTCATCGGCATGCTGCTTGGGCTGTCCGTCATCGGCGCCGCTTTCACGACAAACCCGAACATCGCGATCCTTTGCATTTCAATTGCCCTTGGCGGCCTAGTCATCACATCCTCGATCGCCTACAGCATCCCGACATTTATTGCACCGCCAGGCACGGTCGGGACGTTGACCGGCCTGTTGACGTTCGGCAACAACTCGATGGCGATTGTCGCCCCAATCGTCACCGGCTTTATCGTTCAAGCGACCGGCTCGTTTATGTACGCGTTTCTCGTTGCGGCGTTCATTTTGCTCGCCGGCATTTTCAGTTATATCTTTTTGCTAACCGATTTGGAGCCGATCGAGCCGATCCCAAAGCCTGAAGCAGCTCAAAGAACAGTCATCCCACACATCAAAGCGTGATAAACAAGCTAGGAGCGCCTTCACCCGAGCGATGAACAAGCCGGATGGAGGCGCTTTTTCATCAGTTCGCTGCCGAATGATGTGAGATTGCACTAGCCACATTCAAAACAATGGTCCGAAGCCTCGACAGCGGCTCTCGGACCTACCTTTTCTCGCAATGACTTCTGTCCTTCCAAGATCAAGTTTGCATCAATGCCCCGCAAACCACCCAAGCGGCACGGTCACAAGAGACGGGAAGAAAATCAACAAAAGCAACAGGAGCGTTTCCACAAGCAAAAATGGCCAAACTCCTTTCATGATGTCCTCCATGTTGATTTTCGCCACCCCGCAGGCGACGTTCAGCACCGTGCCAACCGGCGGCGTGAGCAGCCCAATGCAGTTGTTTAAAATAAACAATACCCCGAAGTACACCGGATCGATTCCCGCTTTTTCAATAATCGGCATCAGCACCGGCGTCAAAATGAGCACTGTCGGCGTCAAGTCCATCGCCGTTCCGACCAACAGCACCAAGGCGTTAATGGCCAAAAGCAGCGCCAGCGGATGGTCGATGAGCGGCGCGAGCACATCTGTCACGATCGACGGAATGTTGGCGACTGTAATGAGCCAGGCCGACACCATGGCGGCGGCCACCAAAAACATGACGACGCTTGTCGTTTTCGCCGCGGCCACGAGCACGTGGAACAAGTCTTTCAATTTCAGCTCGCGGTAAATGCATAGACCGACAAACAACGCGTAAAACGCGGCCACGACCGCCGCCTCGGTCGGCGTAAACACCCCTCCGCGCAGCCCGCCGACAATGATCACCGGCAGCAGCAGCGCCCAAAACGCCTCGCGGGTCGCCCGCCAAATCTCTTTCGCCGACTGACGTGGAAGCACTTCCACTTGATCTCTTCGGGTCACCCACCACCAGCAGATGGCCAGTGAAATGCCAAGCAAAATCCCGGGAACAATGCCGGCCATAAACAGCTTCGTGATCGACACGCCGCTTGTGACCCCGAAAATGATCATCGGAATGCTCGGCGGGATGATCGGGGCGATGATGCCGCCGGCAGCGATGAGGCCGGCTGACCGGTTGCGGTTGTACCCAGCTTTGACCATCATCGGGATGAGAATCGCCCCAAGCGCCGCTGTATCGGCCACCGCCGACCCCGACAACCCGGCGAACAACACGCTCGCGATGATCGCCACATACCCGAGCCCGCCGCGGATATGGCCGACAAGCGCCATCGCAAAGCGGATGATCCGCTTCGAAATGCCCCCGGCGTTCATGAGCTCCCCGGCGAGCATAAAGAACGGAATCGCCATCAGCGGAAAGCTGTCTGCGCCGCTGATCAAGTTTTGCGCGATGATTTGCGTATCAAAAATGTCCAAATAAAACATCAAGGCGACGCCGCTGACCAAGAGCGCAAACGCGATCGGCATCCCGAGCGCCATGACCCCTAACAGCGACCCGATAAAAACGACCAACGCCATTTACCGCTCACCTCCAGCGGCGCCTTGCGTTCGCCCGTGCGCCCATTCTGCCGCTTCGTGCTCGACGGGAGCGGCCGTCATGATTTCTTCTTCCGATTCTTTCATTCTCGTCAGCTCCTCAATCGCCCCGGGGCGAAACAGCGCCTGATACAAATGGTACAAAATAATGAGGCCCATGCCGATGCTCACGACAAGCCCGGTCCCATAAATGAACGCCATCGGCAGCCCGGTGGCCGGGGCTTTGCTTTCCAATCCGCTCATTGTCATCTTCCAGCTTCCATCCAAAAGCAAATAGAGAACATACAGCACGATCGCATTGCTGATGACAAACACGACGCGCTTGGCGCCGGTCGGCAGCTTCCGCACCAATGTATCGACGCCTAGATGGTCATGGTCTTTCAAAGCACCGACCGCGCCTAAAAACGACATCCAAATGAACAGAAAGCGCGACATTTCTTCCGACCACGTGATGCCGGAGTTAAATGCGTAGCGGAGCACGACGTTGCCGAATACAAGAATGGACATAAACGCGAGGCAGAACGCCATTAAGGCGTTCAGCGCCTTCTCCAGTACGGCTCCGATCCTTTTCATCGCTGTCCCCTCCAAGTCTGCAAGAATGGAAGAACTCTTAAGGGGTGGACTCCCCTTAAGAGCCGGCTTTGCCATTCGGTTATTTTCCTGCGTTAACCAATTCGTTCACGAGATCTTGGCCGAATTTCGGCGCGTATTTTTGATAGATGGGCTGCACTTTTTCGACAAATTTTTGCCTCTCCTCCGGAGAGAGTTCGGTAATGACCATGCCTTGCTGTTTCAAATAGTCGAACATTTTCTCATCTTCTTCTTGGTTGAGCTTGCGCTGATAGTCTCTCGCTTCTTCCGCGGCTTTTTTGATGATGTCTTTTTCCTTGTCCGTCAACGTGTCCCAAAACTTTTTGCTGATGAGCAACGGACTTGCGTTGTAGACGTGGCCGGTTTTCGTCAAATATTTTTGCACTTCGTAAAACTTATTGATCGCCACATTCCCGATCGGGTTTTCTTGGCCGTCGACCACGTGCTGCTCCAAAGCGGTAAACAGCTCCGTAAATGCCATCGGCACCGGTGTGGCGCCCAACTCTTTCCACAAATCAATATGAAGGTCATTTTCCAACGTCCGAATTTTCAACCCTTTAATGTCGTCGACGCTCTTGACTTCCCGCTTATTGTTCGTCAAATGGCGGAAGCCGTTTTCCCAATAGTTCAAGCCGATCACGCCGACAGACGGCAAATCGTTGAGCAAGTCTTGGCCGATTTTCCCATCCAGCACTTTGTAAGCGGTTTCCCGGTCTTTGAATAAAAATGGCAAGTCTAGCACCCCGATGCGCGGAGCGAATGAAGCGATCGGACCGGTCGACATCGTCGATCCTTGAATCGTGCCCATCTTCAGCGCTTCAAACACGGCTACGTCTCCCCCGAGCTGTCCATCCGGATACACTTCCACTTTGATCGAGCCGTTTGTTTCTTTTTCCACGATTTCCGCGAATTTGTACAATCCTTTCGTCAGCGAACGATCCTTCGATGTCGCAACGGCCATTTTCATCACTTTCGGTTCGGCTTTCTTCGCCGCGCCGCCCCCTTGCGGCTCGGATTTCGATGAGCACCCCGCAAGCACCAACAGGCAGGCAAACAACAACACCAACATCTTTTTCATTACGTTTTCCCCCTTCTTTCCTCTATAGTGCAATGGTTGATGCAGCCGAACGGATCAACCGGCTGGCATCGTGTTGTATGTTGAACCCGCATTCCCGTTTGGCCGCAGGCCATTCTGTTCTCTCTCGACCGCGTCCGGTCATGCGGGAAACAACCAAATGAGCAAACCATTTATTTCTAATAATAGAATTAATATATATAATTTTCTGTCAATTAGTAATGTTCATAAGGCAGCCTCCCGTATCGGAAGCGCTGCCATATTTCTCTGTTGACTAGTCACGCCGATAGATCGCTTTGCGTTGCAATATGGCGGGCAAAATAGTCTTTTGCCGACTGCAGGCAGCGGCGTGCATGTTCTTCGTAGCCGAGCTCCTTGACACGTTTGATGTTTGGTAACTCGATCGAGCAAGGAACTTCTGGAATGCGACGGACAATGCCGGCAATGTCGATCCCGCCTTCGCCGATGTACAGCCGCCCTTCGCGGAGAATTCTCGTCATCTCTTCTTTTGACGCCGGAATCTCGCCCGGCGCGTCGCAAAGATGGAGAAAATGGAACCACTCCCGCGGCACGGCTTCCAACGCTTCTGGCGAATCGCCGGCGCGATGAAAATGGTGCAAATCAATCATAACGCCAGCATTGTCTTTCTTTACCGTCTTTAACACATCGACGACTCCTGCCAAATTCGTCACCGCCGCAATCGGCACGTACTCCAAATCAACCGTCAACCCGTATGGTTTCGCCAGTTCGCACAGCTCGGCAAACCGCTCGATGTAAACACTGCGGTCGGTCGTCCAAATGCTGCTTAAGACGTGGCGGCCGCCCAGTTCAGCCGCCACTTCCAAGGCGGGTTCATACCGCTTTGGATCCGTATCGGCATCAATGCGGGCCAGCTCAATATCCAGCAGCTTGACGCCGGTTTCCCGCAACGCTGCTTTCGTCTCACGCAACAGCTGTGGATTTTCCGCCAACGCATAGTTTGGCTCGCCGGGCAGCCCCATGTAGATGATCCGAAAACTGACGTAATCATACCCTGCCCGGGCGGCAATATGCGCCATCTCCGGCGGCGGGCAGCCGAGTACCGTCAAATGGGCCAAGGAAAACGTTCTCGCCATATCCTTCCCCCCCGATCTTGAAGGTTTCTCCTTACCGCTCTACGGCCACATGGTGAACACGTTTACCTGGGGAATAGATGTCCATAATATTCCAGTGGCCGGACGTCGGCGTCGGGACGTTGATCATTTCCACATCGATGACAAACGGTTTGTTCGCTTGGATGGCTCGCTCGAGCGCCGGTTTAAACTCTTCCGCCGAGCGGATTTTCACTCCTTCAACGCCGTATGCCCGGGCAATGGCTGCATAATCCGGCGAATACGGCTTACCGTCCTTTTGGAAAACCGTCCCGTGCGTCGTGCCAAAATGCGCCTTCTCGAGCCCGGCGATCGTGCCAAAGGCGTAGTTGTTCATAATGACCCAAACAACGGCGATATTTTCCTCGGCGGCTGTCGCCAACACCGCCGGGTTTTGGCCAAATCCGCCATCTCCAACGAGCGACACGACGACGCGGTCCGGGCAGGCGATTTTCGCCCCGAGCGCGGCCGGAGCGCCAAAGCCCATCGTCGCATAACCGCCTGGCGTCAAAATCGTTCCTGCACCATACGCTGGGAACTGTTGGCCGACCCCGTTTTTGTTCCAGCCGACATCGGTCGTGATGATCGCATCTTTCGGCAGCACTTCCCGCACCTCATGCAAAATGCGTTCCGGACGCATCGGATAGCTGTCGTCTTGAATGTGCGGCGCGTTTTGCCGCCGGAATTCCTCCTTATAGTTAGCGATGCGTTCTTTCAGCGCCTCGTCCGTCCGCCCTTGCGGCACGGTTTGTTTCGCCACGCGGTTCAACACGGTAAGCGCTTGCTTGACATCGGCGACGATGCCGAGTTCCGTTGGATAGTTGCGCCCGATTTCGTTCGGGTCGATGTCAATATGAATGAGCTTCGTTTCCGGAATGTTGAACGTGTACTCCGGCTCCCATGAACTGCAATCAGCTTCGGAAAATCTCGTTCCCAATGCCAAAATGACATCGGCGTTGCGGCACATGTCATTGACGAATTTCGTCCCCCAGAATCCGCTCATGCCCAGTGTCAGCGGATGGTCATCCGGCAGCGCCCCTTTGCCCATCAGCGTGTGCGCAACGGGGAGATCGAAATGTTCGACAAACGTTTTCAATTCTTCCGCCGCATCCGCCAGCATAATGCCGCCGCCGACGTACACAAGCGGGCGTTCCGCCTGCATCAGCTTCTCAATGATGTGTTTCGCGGTTTCATCGTCAATCGACGGCTTATGCAGCGTTTTCGTATGCCGCTTTTGCTTTTCAAACAGCGCCACATCCACTTCTTTGGAGAAAATGTCCATCGGCACGGAAACAAGCACCGGCCCTGGGCGGCCGCTCTCCGCCAGCTGGAACGCTTTTTCCAAAATTTCCGGGAACAAATCCGGCCGGTCGACCCGCCATGCCCGCTTCACAAACGGGCGGTAAATTTCATATTGCGACGCATCAGCGTGCAAGTTGATCTCCTGGTGCGGATGCTTTCCGTAATAATGACTCGGCACATCACCGGCGATGACGACCATCGGAATGGAGTCGAGCGCCGCGTTCGCCACCCCGGTCGCCGCATTCGTCAGCCCCGGGCCGACATGGCACAACACAACCGCCGTTTCCTTTTTGGCGCGTGCATAGCCGTCAGCCATATGCGCGGCGATTTGTTCGTGGCGGACGTTGACGAACTTGATTGAACTATGCTCCAAAGCCGCCAACACTGCGATGTTCGTATGGCCGCAAAGCCCAAAAATATGCGTAACGCCGCGGTCTTCCAAATACCGGACTAACTGTTCGGCTACTGGTTTTTTCATCGCTCTTCCTCCTCCTTGAAACGTAACACGACTTTGCCCGCATTGCCGGATGACGCCAGTTCATACGCCTGCTCATAGTCGCGGACCGGAAAAATGCGGGAAATGACCCGTTCGATCGGATGCGGCATCGTCCGCAAATAATGAATCGCTTGCAAATAGTCATCCGGGAAGCGGTAGATGATGGAACCATGCACGGTCACTTCGTTGCGAACGAGGCGCACGACCGGAAACGTCGCTTCATTCGCCAGACCGATCAACACAAGATGCCCCCCTGGAGCGACAAGCTCCGCCGCCTGTTCGACCGCTTCGCGCGCACCGGCCGCCTCGATGACAACATCAAACGTTTCACCCGACAGCGCATCAGGCGCAAGCGTGCGGATGTCGGCCATCGCTTTCACCGTCTCTAGTTTTAACGGATTCACATCGACCGCCGTCACATCCGCGCCTAAATGGCGGGCGAGGACGGCCGCCATCATCCCTTCATTTCCGCAGCCGATGACCGCTACCCGCATGGCGGGCTCGATCCGCACTTTGCTCAAGGCATGCACGACAACGGCGAACGGTTCGACGAGCACCGCCTTTTCATCCGAGAGATCATCCGGAACAGGAAGCACGTACTTGGATGAGATGACGAATTCCTGCGAAAACCCGCCGTCCGTGTTGATGCCAAGCGATTGTTTATGGCGGCAGATGTTCGTCAACCCTTTTTGGCACAAGTCGCACGCGCCGCAATACGTGTTCGGCAGCACAACGACCCGCGTCCCGATGTCGTAGGCGGCTTGTTCGCCCTTCTCAATGATGACGCCGACGAGCTCATGCCCAGCGCGAACGGGATAGTTCGCGTGCGGAAGTTTTCCTTTCAACACCCCAAGATCCGACCCACAAATTCCGCCATAGATGAGCTTGATCTTCACCTCATCCCCTTGAGGAGAACGGACGGTCTCGAGGCGCCGCAGTTCTAATTCATTTGGCTTTGCCACATAAAGCGCTAACATGTTGCCACCACCTATCATCACTGTGGAAACTGCCATACAATCATCTTCATTTCCGTCATTTCCTCAATCGCATACCGCGGACCTTCACGGCCGATGCCGCTGTTTTTCACACCGCCGTACGGCCAATGATCCAACCGGAAATTCGAGGTGCCGTTAATGACAACTCCACCGACCTCAAGCGCCTCCGCCACTTGATAGACGATGTCCATCCGGTTCGTAAACAGCCCGGCTTGCAGGCCAAAGGCGGAATCGTTCGTCTCGGCGATCGCTTCGTCAATCGTCCGGTACGGGATGACGCTGACGACCGGGCCGAACACTTCTTCACAAACGACTTTGCTTCGCTTCGGCGGGTTGAAGAGCACCGTCGGCTCCACCGTCGCCCCGCGCCGTTTTCCGCCGCACACCAGCGTCGCGCCGGATGCGATGGCTTCATCAATCCAACTCATCACCCGATCCGCCGCCCGCTCATCGACCATGCAGCCGACATCCGTATCGGGCAAGAGCGGGTCGCCGACTTTCAACGCTTCCACTTCCTGTTTGAGCAACTCGGTGAACGGTCCAACGACCGACTCATGCACGTAAATGCGCTGAACGGAAATGCAGCTTTGCCCGGAGTTGCTGTAGCCGGTTTTCGCGCACAGGGCGGCCGCCCGTTTCAAATCGGCGTCTTCATGGACGATCGTCGCCGCATTGCCGCCAAGCTCCAGCAGCACTTTTTTCATGCCGGCCAACGCGCAAATGTTGCGGCTCGCCACGACGCCGCCAGTAAATGAAATGACGTTGACGCGGTCGTCTTTGACGATTTGCTGCCCGACCTCGGCGCCGCCAAGCACCATGTTGATGGCGCGCGGCGGAAGACCGGCCTCCAGCAGCAGCTTCAACAGCTCTGCCGCAATGAGCGGCGTCTGCGGCGCCGGTTTCAACACAACGGCGTTGCCCGCCGCAAACGCGGGTCCGACTTTATGGCAAATCAAATTGAGCGGAGCGTTGAACGGCGTAATCGCCGCCACGACGCCGACCGGCACGCGAAACGTCACTGCCACCGCCTTCACCCCGCGCGCCGAGGCGTCGCCCGGGATCGTTTCCCCAAACAGCCGTTTCGCTTCTTCGGCCGACTGCTCGAGCGTTTCGATGGAGCGGGACACTTCATCCAACGTGTTTTTCAGCGGCTTTCCAAGCTCTTCCGAAATCCAGCGGGCAAACGTTTCTTTCCGCTCCTCCAGCAGCATCGACGCCCTTTTTAAGATGCGCGCTCGCTCATAGGACGGAATTCTCGCGATCTCTTTTTTTGCTTCAAACGCACAGGCGAGCGCCCTGTCCACATCTTCCGGCGTCGCCAGCTGCTGTTCGCCGATCACTTCCCCGGTATACGGGTTTTTCACCGGCTCCGCCGCACGCGGTTCTTCGATCCATGTCCCGTTAATATACAGCTGTGCTTTTCTCATCTTGATCACCTACTTTTCCAAATGACGTTTGGCTGGTCCGGTATAGCGGACTAAATCATCGCGGTTCGGGCACGGTCCTTTGATCAGCACGCCGTTTTGCCACTCTTCAAACGCATGGGCGACAATGCCCATCCCGCGCGACAGAGCGAACACACCTTTCGCCGCCGCCGCCGGCACGCCGAGCTCGCACTGGATCGCCGCCGCCACCCCGTCGATGTTCATCGTCATCCGCTTCCCTTTCGTCTTCTCCAAATGGGAACGATACGCTTCGGCGATCGCTAAATACCGCCCGCTGATCTCCCCTTCTTCCACGAGTTCGCCCGCCAATGCATACAGCCGTCTGACGCGCGGGTCGTCATCATGAAGCTGATGGCCAAATCCCGGCAGCTTCCGCCCTTCACGGCGAAACTGTTCAAACCGCTCGCCGATCACATCGGCCATCGCACCTTCCCCGCCGCGGATTTCGATTTGCTCATTTGTCTCGTAAAACAGCGCCATCGCCTTCTCCACCGCTCCCCCGTGCACATCACCAAGCACGTTGATGCCCGTCGCCACACACGAGTTGAACGAAATGCCGCATGTCGCCGCCATGCGGGCCGCCGCAATCGACGGGGCGCGCGGGCCGTGATCCGCCCCGGCGACAAGGACGCTTTCCCATAACTTCGCCTTTTTCTCGCTCAATATCTCCCCGCATAATAAGAGGTACAACATTTGCGTGTACGACACATTGCCGATTAATTCCTCAATCGGATATCCGCGAATGAGAATTTCATTTTTGCGGACGTCGCTGATCGACGTCTCCCACCACGCCCCTCCATCGGCGTACATATCGAGCGCACTTCGCTGCTTCATCCGAGTCGATCCCCCTTTGCCGCTCTTTGTAGATCGATCTAAAAGAATGGAATTTTAGTAGATCGATCTAAAACAAAAGAATGAAGATTAGATCGATCTAAAAACCTCCAGAACAAATCTTCTTTGTTTCCATTTTTAAGCAGACGATCCCGAGCGCACCAACTAGGCACGCCTATTTATTAGATCGATCTAAAAAAGAAATGACAAACAATTCAATCGATTCAATCTCATTATATCGTTCTGCTGAAAACGTTGTCAACCTAAAAATCTTCTTTCTTTGAAAATAAAGAAGGAAACGACCCCACAACGCCATAGATATCAGCCGAAAAACAGCCGCTCCGCCAACAGCGCAATGCCGATTCCCACGGCCATATAACCGAGCGCAAACGGGACATTCCGCTTGCCGATCCGATACGGATTGTCCCCCAGCTCCTCCGCCAGCAAAGAAACAGAAATATTGTACGGGCTGTACATGACCGTCGCCAAACTGCAACAAATGAGCACAATCGACAACGGCACCGCCGGAACAAGCAGCCGCACCGGCTCAAGCAGCGGCATGAGCAGCGTCAAGCTGACCAACGGATGAAACCCAACAAACGACGTCGCGAAAAAATAAACGGCAATCATTCCATACAGCCAGACGGAATGTTCCGCCCCGACGCGAAACCAGCCTCCAAGCCCAGCGAGCAGCGGAGACCGGGCCAGCATCTCGACAAACAACCCGGCTCCTAAAAACATGAAAAAGTAGTTTCCCAATCCCTCTGTCCGCTCTTTCCAATGGCAGAGCGCCATCACCGCATACCGCTTCACCCGGCGCACAAGCAGCGCCCATCCGAAACAAAACGGGACAAGCAATAAGACGATCGAAAACAAAAATCCTTTGCCAAGCCAACGCTGAACGAGCGACACGAGCACCGTAAACACGACGAGCACCACTAGCAGCTGGGCGGCCTTTTTCCCGATCGAAACCGCTGATTCCCGCCCCGCTTCCTCGCCGTTGTCCAATGGGATGGATCGATACGAAACAGCGGCCGTTCCCCAGTCGATCATCGCCATCGTAAAAGCCAGAAGCAGCAAAAACAGCGCCACTTCATAATAGTGCACACCGGTGAAATCAATCGTCGTGCTGATCATCACTTCCATCGGGCTCCACGTCAAACAAAGCGCATACGCCCGCAGCAAATTCCGAACATAAAACGACTCGGCCTTCCGTCCTCCTACATTTCGCAGCGCGGTGCGCAACGATTTGACAAGAAGCGGAATCGTGGCAATGTTCAAAAACAAACCAAGCAAATGACAAACGCTGAAACTGCGGCGGTACAGCGACGAAACGCCCCCGACGTTCCGCTTCAGCCATTCGCTCAAACTCTGATCATACCGCCCGACGCGAATAAGCGTATTCATGAACGGAAGCACAAAAAACAGCGCCAACAGCCCCAACACCCGTTCAAAATGCAAGACAAACGTCGGCCATGCATCGCCATAGAACAAAAACAATCCAACACCAAATGCAAAAAACAGAGCTCCCGACACCTGGTACACCCCGCGGGCGAAAAACGCGGACACAATAAACGCTGACAGCGCTGCAGCTCCCATAGCATAGTGAACGGGGGCCGTCTCGACAAACTGGGCCACCATATACAGCGCCACCGCCGCTGTATACACCGGCACCCGCCATATTCCAATCCAGTCTTGAATGCGATCGTGCGTCATTGTTCTCCCCTTTCGTTGCCATACGTTGAGATGATGATGCGACTGTTGTCCATAAGCGGCGAAAACGATTCCCCTCTCCGACAGCACACATTCACGTTTCAGCAGACGGGGCAAGCACCGGAAACCTGAGCTCCCCTCTACATCCAAAGCGATGTGGTGAACGTCCAATCGAAAAAAACGGGTGCCGCTACACCCGTTTCGCAAGCAGCCGCTCAAGCCCCGCCGCCACCCCATCTTCTTCGTGGGAGGACGTCACCATGTCGCAGATGGCTTTCAGCTCCGGCTCGGCATTGTCCATCGCCACGCGATAGCCTGCGACCTTAAACATCGACAAATCGTTATGGCTGTCGCCAAAGGCGACCGTGTCGCGCACATCGATGCCGTAATGGGCGGCGAGCTGTTTGAGCGCCTCGCCTTTTGTCGCCCGTTCATTGTTCATCTCAATATTGTGCGGGTGCGACGAGGTGACCGTGACGCCACGGAGCGCGGCGAATCGCGACGCTGCATCACGCAGCCGCTCGCGGTCGAGGGCGAAAATCAGCAGCTTATACATCACCGTCTGCGGGTCGTCCCACACCGTGCGGATGTCATCGACATACATCACCCGCGCCTGCTGGAACTGCTTGTTCACGAGCCACTTCACCTCTGGCGCCGCATCGGCCATCCCGGAAGCGAGCGCCTCCCATTGGGCGCGGTTGTGCAGGCCGACATAGACCGCATCGCCCGTGTACGTCTCGCAATACAAATCGGACTGTTCGCGCACCCACTCAAGCGTCGGACGGACGATTGTCCGCTCGAGCGGCGCCTCGCTGATGACCGTGCCGTCTTCGAGCGAAACGACCGCGCCGTTTAAGCTGGCAATCGGGCAGATAATGCCCGCCTCGCGAAGCGGGGCGAGCGCGTCTTTGCGCGCCCTCCCTGTCACGACGGCGACGATGTGGCCCTGCGCCTGCGCTGCGGTGATGGCCGCCCGGTTTCGTTCACTGATTTTTCCTTCCCCGTTTAATAGCGTTCCGTCCATATCGAGTGCAATCAACATCTCTGATCCCTCTTTCTTTCGTCATGCCAAAAGCGGCTGGAAAAACGGTGTTCCGACAGAAGCAGGGGCTAGTGGAAAGTTGGAAATGTCCGCCCTCTTCTCTCCGCACGTCAGCGCCTGACTCCATCTGCTCTTGTTCTGCAACGCTTCCTTTTTATTCTGATAGCTGTCGGGTTCTTCGATCACAAACGGTGCGAACCATTGGCGCACTTCATCAGAACGAGGGGGATTTGTGCTCATCTTAACGCCCAGCTCACAAAAGTGGTGCTTGCCCTCCATTATAACAAACGAATGGAAAAATGGTGAAATGTTCTTCCTTCTCATAGTATAATAGATGAGAAAAATTCTCAACGAAAGCGAAGGGATCGATATGTGGATCGTGTATGCTTTGTTGGCGGCGGTGTTTGCGGCGCTGACATCGGTGCTGGCAAAAATCGGCATTGAAAACGTCAATTCCCATCTCGCGACCGCTATTCGCACCGTTGTCGTGCTCGTGCTCGCATGGCTGATCGTCTGGATGACAGGCGCCCATCAAGGCGTCAAAGTGATCTCAACGAAAAGCTGGGTGTTTCTCTGCCTCTCAGGAGCAGCAACCGGATTGTCGTGGCTTTGTTTCTACAAAGCAATCCAAATCGGCGATGTCTCGCGCGTCACCGCCATTGACAAGTCGAGCTTGGTGCTGACGATTTTGTTTGCGGCGATGTTTCTCGGCGAACCGCTGTCCGCGAAAGTGGTGATCGGGGTGCTGCTCATTACCATCGGGACATTGATCATGATGTTTTAGCCAGCCGCCTTCTCAATCGTTTAGCCTGTTCTTCTCGAAATATTGCCGCCATACTCAATTTTGGCAGTTTTCCATCAAGCCTATAGACAGGACAATCCAAAAGATGTTATGATAAATTTTATAGTGACCTAGAGCTTTTCTCCGCCCTCCACATCATTTCGGCATAGAGGACAGCTTTTGGGATCACTTTATGAAATAAGGTCTTCGTTGCGACCAAGAGTGTGTGAATGGCTTCGCCGCTGCTTGTCAAACGGAGAGTAGTTTGAAAGGAGATCACTGAATGAATGATTTTCACCCGTTCGGCTGGTACGCGGCGAAAATGGCCCCGCATTTGCCGAAAAAAGCGTTTCAACCCGTGAAGTCCCGCTTGTTTGGAGGTTTGGCTTATGTAGGGCTCGTCATCGCCGGCATCCTCGCTGTATCACTTTTTCATCTTCACCCGGTATGGAACCTCCTCATCTCTGTTGTGCTTGGTTTCAGTTTTGCCGCGTTAGGATTTTTAGGACATGAAATTTTGCACGGCACCGTCGTCCGTACACCTTGGCTGCGCGATCTTCTCGGCGCAATCGCGTTTTGGCCGCTTTGCACCGGTCCGAAGTTGTGGAGAAAATGGCATAACGCCAGCCACCATGTGCATACCCAGCATGAAGAAAAAGACCCGGACGCGTGGCCAAGCATGGAGAAATTAGCGAAAAGCCGCCTGCTCTCTTGGGTATACCGCATCCCGTTTCCGATTCGCGCGTTTTTCTCGTTTAGTTCCTTGTCGGTGATGTTTACCCTTCATTCGGTGCGGATGCTGTTTTACTTTTTCCACGACTTTCGCTGGAAAAACCGCGCGGTTGTCCTATTTCAATTTTTCTTGCCTTGGGCGACATGGCTCGGGCTGTTATGGCTTGTCGGCTGGGAAAAATGGCTGTTCGCCTTTTTGCTTCCGCTGCTCGTCGCCAACACGATCGTCATGAGCTATATCGCAACCAACCATCGTCTCAATCCGTTAGTGCCGGTCAACGATCCGTTGGCGAACAGTTTGTCGGTCACCGTGCCAAAGTGGGTGGATATCCTCCACTTCCACTTTTCGCACCATACTGAACATCATCTCTTTCCTGCGATGAGCTCGAAGTACTACCCGCTCGTGAAAAAACACATCAAACAAATGTGGCCCGACCGCTACCACGAAATGCCGATGGGAAAAGCGTTGGCCGCCCTTTGGAAAACGCCGCGCGTCTACTACGAGCACAACGAGCTCATCGAGCCGAAGCAAGGCCATGTGTACGGCACGCTCGGCAATGGGCTCAACCCCGACCGGATTGTGCATCGCGAGCTGGAAACGGAAAAACAGCCGCGCGCAGCCAAAAAACGGGCAAAAACAAAAAAAGCAGCGGGGCAAGAGAATTTGTAGAAAGGATGGGCTTTGCGGCCGTCCGCCTCCTATGTGGATCAAATAGCGGCGAAGAGGGGAAAAGAGCGCTTTTCTTTCGGCAAACCTGCGTTTCCGTTTATATGTGCACAACCAAAAGGTGCCCCGTCTGTGGGACACCTTTTTCCTTTTCACTGACGGCATTGGTCAATGCAAGCGACCAACCTTTTCTCAATATCTTCCGCGATTTCCTTCAACGCCGGCTCGTTCACCATGCCAACAAGCATTGTCGGCTTCGGCATGCCGATTTTCGTTGTGCCGTTCTCTTGATAGACAACGAGTTTACACGGCAAAAAATAACCGACCAACAAGTTTTCATTTAACACCCGCGCCGCTTCTTGCGGGTTGCACACTTCCAAAATGACCATCGGCGTGGAAAAATCAAGCCCCTTTTCTTGCAGCTTCTCGGTTACGCTAAACTGCCAGAGCACGCCAAATCCTTCTTGTTTCAAGTTCTCTTCCAAATGCTCGATCGTTTCGTCCATGTCTGTTGGCACGTCAACCGTGTAATGGAACATCGCTCCTTCTTCCCTTCGTTATGTTTTCCCGTTGTTTAGCATGCCCAAATCGATCGCTCACCATCACGCAGAAAACGGACGGCGACACATGATCAGTTCCAGCGTTCACATGTCTTTTCCCGTGACCCGTCGCCTTTCAAGCGCTTCGATCATAAAATATCCACCCAAATTTTCACCGCCGTCGCCAAAATCAACACGGCAAGGATGACTTGCAGCACTTTCGTGTTTAGTTTTTGCCCCGCTTTCGCCCCTAGCGGAGAGGCAAGCAAGCTCGCGACGACCATGATGAGCGCCGGGATGTAATCGACTTGGCCGGTGGCGATTTTCCCGAACGTAGAGCCAATGGAGGAAATGAACGTAATGGCCAAAGACGTGGCGATCGTCATTCGCGTCGGGATTTTCAGGACCACGAGCATGACTGGCACAAGCAAAAACGCCCCCGCCGCCCCGACGATGCCGGACCCGACGCCGATGAGGAACGCCAAGGCGGCCGCCACCCCTTTGTTGAACGTCACTTGGTCAAGCGGAATGTCATCGATCCCTTTTTTCGGCACAAACATCATGATCGCGGCTAATGCCGCCAAGACGCCGTAAACGACGTTAATCGTTCCCTCGCTCATCAGCTTCGAGCCGTAACCGCCGACAAAACTGCCAACAAGAATGCTTGCGCCCATATAGAGAATGAGCGATTTGTTCAAATAGCCGCTTTTTCGATACGCCCACACGCCGCCGATCGTGGCGAAAAACACTTGCACCGCGGTGATTCCCGACACTTCATGGGCGCTGAACGCCGCCAGCCCAAACAACGGCGGAAGATACAGAAGCATCGGATATTTAATAATCGATCCGCCGATCCCCACCATCCCAGAAATAAACGAACCGACAAAACCGATGAAAAAGATGACAATGAGAAACGCGAGCGAAACATCCATCGATCATTCCTCCCTTTTCGTTTCAAAAGGGACGGGGCACGCCCCCGCCCCCTGTCAATCTGTGCCGCTTCTTTAGGCATGGGCATGATGCAGCGCGCAGCGGTTCGGGCCGATCTCAAGCTCCCGCTCTGTTTCGATATCCACGGTTTTGAGCCCGCGGTTGATGGCGACAATGTCTTCAAAGTTCGGCGGGGTTTCCGTCTTGGCGCTTTGGATGACGAGGTCGATGAATTCGTCTTTCGGTTTGTTTTGCATCATCTCATTGCGGGCGCGGATGCGGCCCAACGTATCGCCGACATACCCCTCCGCGTTGATTTCTTCGTCTAAGTTCGCGTAGTGAGCCGGCAAGACGATCACATCATCCGCCATGGCCGCGACTTTTTCGTACACGGTGTCATACAAATCCGCCGCCCATTCCGCCACTTTGCCGCCAAGGTCCGGCCGCCCGAGACCGCCGACAAAAATCGTGTCACCCGAGAACAGCCATTTGCCGTTGACAAAGAACGAGACGCTGCCTGGCGTATGGCCTGGCGTTTTCACGGCCAACACTTCCAAATGAACGTTGGCAAAGTCGATCGTGTCATGCTGCTCTAGCGGCTCGAAATCAAACACCGCTCCCTCGCTTTTCATCAAGTAGTACGTTGCCCCCGTTCGTTCGGCCAGCGCCTTGCCGCCGGAAAGATGGTCGGCATGCAAGTGCGAGTCCACGATATGCGTGATCTTCACCCCTTCTTGTTGGGCCACTTGTTCGTACACGTCAATAAACCGCAACGGATCGACGACAAGCGCTTCGCCGCCAGAGATGACCATATACGACAGACATCCTTTGCCGACGCGGATGAATTGGTACACTTTCAATTGATCGTCTTTGTATACGTTGACTTGATGGAGATGCTCGCTCCACGCCTGCATCCCGCCAGCGAGCGTATAAACGTTGTCAAACCCGGCTTCCGTCAGCTGTTCGGCGACAAACGCCGCCGATCCGCCCTTCGCGCACACGACGACGATGTCTTTGTCTTTCGGAAGACGGTCGACAATCGAGTCAACCCCATCAATCAATTCAAAATACGGCACGTTCAAATAGTCAAAGTTTTTCCCTTCGATTTTCCAATCGCGAAAATCGCTTTCGTTGCGGACGTCCAAGATGAACAGCGATTCTTTGTTGAACACCTTTTCCGTCATTTGTTGCACGGTCATTTCTTTCACCATATTAACATACCCCCTAATGTATATTTGATTGTTAAAAAAGGCCGCTCATTACGATTGAGCGGAATCAAGCGGCCCGTTCCATTGCGACATGCCGGGAACGACGTTGCGCACACGGTCAAATCCTTTTTCGGCCAGCTTTTGCGCAGCCAAATCGCTCCGTGTCCCTGTGCGGCACACGACATAAATCGTTTTGTCTTTCGGAAGTTCGGCCATCCGATTTTCAAGCTCCCCAAGCGGAATTGAAACGGCGCCCGGAATATGGCCAAACGCATACTCCGCCGGTTCGCGGACATCCAAAACAAACGAATCAGGATCGTGAAGTTTTTCTTGCAATTGTTCATTCGATACGACATGAGGGAATGTCGTTTCTTTGCGTGTTTCACTTTCTGCTGCCTTGCGGATATAATGTTTCAAAACCCCATTTTCTTCAATTGTTCCTACATATTGATGCCCTGTGCTTTCCGCCCATGCTTTGATATCGGCTTTGGATCCCTTATCCGTCGCCTGCACTTCCAGCACTTGCCCCGGCTGCAATTCATTGATCGCCTTTTTCGTTCGAACGATCGGCATCGGGCAGGACAGTCCTTTCGCATCAACGGTCATATCAACTTTAATCATGAACGAATCCCTCCTTACGGCTTATTCGACAGGCCCTTCCCAGGCCAGCATGCCCCCTGTCATGTTGACGACGCGGTAACCGCGGCTGTCAAGAAACTCCGCCGCACGGCCGCTGCGGCCGCCGGAACGGCAGACGAGAATGTATTCCTCATTTTTGTCCAATTCATGCATGCGAAACTCGATCAAACCGAGCGGAATATTGACCGCTCCTGGAATTTTGCCCGCAGCGACTTCCTCCGGCTCGCGCACATCGATGATATGAAGCGATTCTCCAGCGCGAAGCCGCTCTTCTACCTCTTTTGGCGTGATCGTTTTCATCATCATCCTCCTCTACTGCCAGGCGTTTAGGCCGCCTTTGACGTTCGTCACGTGCTGAAATCCCATTTTCTTTAACAATTTGCTCGCTTTTTGGCTTCGCATCCCGCTTTGGCAAATGACAATCACTTCTTTTTCTTTGGATAGTTCGTGAGCACGGGCTGTCAATTCGTGCAGCGGGATGTTCCGAAACCCTGGCAGATGGTAAGACTGAAACTCCAAAGGGGTGCGCACATCAATATACTGTACCCCGGGTTCTTTCAACCGGCGTTTCAATTCCGCCGCCGTCATCATCCGCACCCCTTTCGGCGGGATGAAGCGGCTGGCAAAAAACCAAACAAGCAAAACAAACAGGATGATGTTGATGATAGTTTGCGACATATGATTCCCTCGTTAAATAAATAAGTTCACGTTCCCTTCCGACGCATCAGCCAAATACGCGGCGACGCCAGCAAACTCAACGCCATCGATCAATTCCTCCGGCTTCAGCCCAAGCAAATCGACTGTCATTTGGCAAGCGACGAGTTTCACGCCTTGCTCTTTCGCCATCTCGATCAACTGCGGAAGCGGCATGGCGTTATGTTTTTTGATGACCTTTTTGATCAACTTCGGGCCGATGCCGGCAAAATTCATGCGCGACAGCCCCATGCGGTCCGCGCCGCGCGGCATCATCTTCGCGAACATCTTTTCAAGAAACCCTTTTTGCACTGGAACCGACGCCTCTTTCCGCAAGGCGTTCAGCCCCCAGAACGTATGAAAGATCGTCACGTCATGGTCGTAGGCAGCGGCGCCGTTGGCGATGATGTAAGCCGCCATCGCCTTGTCATAGTCGCCGCTGAACAAAATGATCGTCGTCTTTTTCTTCGGCTGTGTCATCTGGCTGCCTCCTTCCCTTCATACCTGTATGGGTATAAAAATGTGCACACATTATCCTTTTTGGATCCAGAACATCAACACACCGTTGTCTTCTTTCATCTCAAGCACCGTATGGCCGCTTGTTTTCGCCCATGCCGGCAAATCGTTTTTCGCCCCTTTATCGGTCGTGTGCACCTCGAGCACTTGACCTGATTGCAATTCGTCCATCGCTTTTTTCGCTCTCACCACCGGCATCGGGCAGGCCAATCCTTTTGCATCCAATACTTTCGTTGCGTTCATTTTGATAACCTCCTTGATATCATACGTTTTATTACCATTACCCCTATGGGTATATTACTACGAGAAAAAGAACGTTGTCAACACCTTTTTGTTGAGCAACGCATTAACGGCTTTTCACAAGCAGTTCCACTGCTTCTTTGACAAGACTGTCTGTGCTTTCTCCTTTTTCCATGCTTTCACGCAGGCAATGTTCCAAATTGGTGCTGACGATGACGGCAATGGCGCGGTCAATGGCATTGCGCGCCGCTGAAAGTTGGGAAACGACGCTCTTGCAGTCTTTCCCTTGTTCCATCATGCCAAGGACGCCTTTAATTTGTCCTTCAATCCGTTTTAAGCGGTTTTTGATCTCTTTGTTATATTCCATCGGCTCGTTCGCCCCCTTTCTTGACAATCGCAAGCCGTGATCGAATAGCTGTTCACCTCATAGCCATAGCGGCGCAACAGGCGGATGCCGACGTTTTTTTCGATGTCATCCTGAACGATGATATGAAGCGGCTTTCGCGGAATATCCCGCGCATGCCGTTTCAAATACGCCACCGGAATATGCAACGCTTGGCCAAATATGGAGCCGTTGCTTTCATTATAATCGCGCAAGTCAAGAAGAAGCAAGCCGTCCGGCACCTCTTCTACCGGAAGGCATGGGATATGTTTTACAGGATAGTAGCGTCGATACAACGCTGCGCCCAAAAGAATGAGAAAGAATAACAAACTGCTAACGATCAACGGTTCACCCCCTCTATTCACCCTATGCACGATCATTATATACCCTATACGGTATAATGACAATAAGAAATATTTTCCTCAACAATTGGTTATTCCCAGCGAATCAACAGACCATAGACAGCCGGGTGAAAACGGACAAGTTCCACGTTGCCCGCCTTTTGCTTCACATAGGAAAACAGTTCCTCCGACGGAATCCGCTCATGGAGCGGCGGCCCCATTTCGCTTTCCATCGTCTCCCATTCGATCAACAGAAACTGCCCGTTTGGCCTCATCACACGGCGAATTTCGTCAAGGGCGGCTTCTTTTTGTTCCACCTCATGAAAGACAAATGCCATGATCCCTTTGTCCACCGAATGCGAAGGCAAGGCGGTCGAAGCGACATCCGCCACCCGATATTCGATGTTGGTGACCGCTAGTTTCGCGGCTCGCTGTTTTAGCAATTCAATCATTTCTGGCTGCACATCGACCGCATACACTTTTCCGTTTGTCGCCTGCGCGAGAGGAATCGTGAAATAACCATTCCCGGCGCCAAGATCGACGACCGTGTCATCCGGTTTCACGGACAACATCGAAATGACCCGTTGCGGGTCGATCCATTCCTTGCGCTTCGGATCCAATAATCGTTCAGCATGTTCGTAATGAAAACGATGCCCTGTCATCCTTTTCCCTCCCTTATTAGAAGGCCAATGTAATATCGGCGTCTTTCGCAAACTGCAGGAACGTCGCCGCCCCCGCTACTTCAATGCCATCGACGAATTGGTCTTTGTCAAGCCCCATGACATCCATCGTCATTTGGCAAGCGATCAGCTTTACCCCCATCTCTTGCGCCATTTGAAGCAATTCGGCAATCGATGGAACGTTCGCTTTTTGGAACCCTTGTTGAAAATGTTCCTTCCCTTCCGGAATCGGCAATTGTTTGTGCGCTTCTTTATGGATGAGATTCAACCCCTCAAACGTAAAGAACACCCCGACCTCCGCGTCTGCCGCCGCAGCGGCCGTCGCGATGTTAAACACCTTGTACGCATCAAACAACCCGCCGTTTGCTGCAATAATCGCCACTTTCATGACAACAACCTCCTTCACGTATGTCGCTATTCTATTTCGATACCCTCATAATGTTTTATACACATATACACGCTGTATTATACATATACGTGTATACGTATTGAAATAATCATACTATCGCATCATTGTTTTCTTGTCAACAAAAAAACGCAAAATCCAATGCAACGACTTTTCAGCCAGCTTCCAAAAAACGCTTCCCACTTCAAACGAAGCGGGAAGCATCCATTTTCCCGATTTCCCCGCTGACTAGACAACCAACGGAAATGGGTGTTTCTTATACTTTCCGAACAGTAAAAAACTTTCGCACCAACCATGGGCCTGGCGCAAATCGCAGCCCCAACTCCCATGCACCGATGCCCGCAATCTGAAATTGGCGGGCCAATTTCATTTTCTGTCCTATGCTTCTGACATCTTCAAACCATACCTCATGAATGTTTCCAAGTTCATCCGTATATCGAAAAAAGGGGGATTCATATTGAAACGAATATTGAATCGGCACTTGGTAACGCATAGCGGTTAAAACCGCCTCTTGGCTGGAGAGGGCCTCCGCCAATGTCCCAGGCTGGTACGGAATGATCCAATCGTATCCATATAAAGGGAGTCCGAGCAAGATTTTTTTTCGAGGGACGCGCTCGACGGCAAACTGAAGCGTCGATCTCACCTCACTAATAGGAGCGACTGGACCAGGTTCACTTGTTAAATGGTGCCAATCGTACGCCATAATAAACATATAGTCGACGACAGCACCAATGCCGCCGTAATCGTAGCCCCTGAGCCAAGGGATCTCCTCGCTCGTTTTCGCTGGAACGGCGATCGTCAAAACATACCCAGCCGGTTTTAACCGATCACGCAACTGGCGCAAAAAACCCGTAAACAAATCACGATCCTCTCCGCGAACCTGCTCGAAGTCAATATTGACGCCGCCATAGCCTTTCCGGGATACTAAATAAAAAATGTTTTCAACCAAGTTCGCCCTTGCTTCCGGATTGTTCAGCACTTGGCTTGCCAGTCTCGCACTAAATCCTTCTGATGTTAGGTTCGTCACTACCGCAATGGGTGTGACGCGGTTTTGCCATGCTGTTTCAATCGCTGCGGCGTCATCCCGCGTAGTGACAATGTCGCCATTAGGGGCAAAGTGATATTCGAACAGGGCAATGTACGATGAATACGGGGCAAAATCTCGCACGAACGCCCGATCTAAGTTCGGTTCGCGGAGAATGTAATAGGCTAACGTTATAGCTTGATACCAGGAAATATCAGGAATATAAATTTTCATTCCCGGATACATCCTGTACGGATCCACCGCCGGATTGGCTGCCCGCAACTGTTCGACCGTCACAAATGCTTTCTGTGCAATGGCGCTTAGCGTGTCTCCTGGCTGCACTGTATACGTATAGCTAGGAACAAGCAAAGCTTGACCAGGAACAATATTCGTTTCAACTAAGCCATTGACAAGGCGCAGACTTTCCAGCGGATAATCGTATCGCCTGCTGATTGAAAAAAGCGTATCTCCAGGTTGAACAATGTGGATAAACATGACCATCCCCCCGTTGAATCAACAAAGCTTCGGCGCTGGCATCATGATAAATATATATATGCTTATCGACCGCAACCGCACCTTGTCTTGACATGGCTAGTTTGCAATTCTTTTGCATGTTCCTAACGCGCAAGTCCTCCACGCACACCAATGCTCACACGCGGAAGCGGGTGTCTTCTCGGTTCAGGATAATAAAAAGCGGCCAAAAAGCCGCTATTAAAGCAAGGTAAAAAAATAATATCCAAACAATCCGGTGATCAGCAGCAACAGAGAAGCCAAAAACCAAATAAGCGGGCGCGACGGCCGGAACGTTTGTTCAATGAACCTCTCCCACTTACAGAAGTGGGAGTTTCCTGTTTCCCCTTCGGGGTGGATGCGTGATAGGTTGGTCGGCAGCCTATCTGCAGGCAACGCCTGGCATCCGTCCCGTTGGGAGCGACAGGCAACATGAGTATCATCGATACTCAAGGGCGGGAACTCGCCATCTACGACTTCTTGCTTATGCAATCCGTCGATACGTAAACGGTTTGACCGTAAATTCCAACGGGCGAATTTCGCCATAATATACTTTGGCAAATAAATTCATCGCTCCGTGGATGTCACGGTGTTGTTTGTATCCGCATTGACATGTATAATTTCTAGAAGAAGATTTATTCTTCTTCCCGCAAACAGGGCATGTTTGCGATGTGTAGCTCTCGTCCTTTTTCTCCATTTCAATGCCTTCGGCATTCAATTTGTATTTGAGATAATCAAATAGTTTTCCAAACGACCAATTGGATAATTTCTGATTGGTCTTTTTGTTTCGTTTCTTTTTCGTGTTCCGTTGTACCCCCTCGACATCCCCAATGACGACTTCTTTCACTTGGTTTTCCAAACACCAACGAACAAATTGTCTCGTGGTTTTGTGCAACGCATCCTTTAGTTGTGCCTCTGATTTCGAAAGTACATATTGTTTTGCCCGATTGTACTTTTTCCATTGTTTGGAGCCTTTTTTGCATCTGCTCATGAGTTTTTGCAGTTCTTTTAATTTTTTGTTTCTCAACCGATGGATGCTTCTTATTTTTCTTCCCGTGATGATGAGGTTTTCCCCATTTTCACAAACGGCTGCGATGGTGTGAATTTCCCCTGGGTCAATCGCGACACGATTCGTATGATGATTTTCCTTTGGTTGCTTCCCATCTTCATACGATAAACAAAGCCATAATCCACGGTCATACACGAGTTCGATTTCTTTCACTTGTCCATTTGGAATTTGTTCTTTATCGATTTTGACTACGAGCGGTTGTTGCCTTTTCCGTTTCCAAATTCCCAATGACAGTTCCAATGTTCCGTCTTCATGCAAAACAAACCCATCTTTTGCCCATTTCGTGTTGAAATGTTTTTTCTTTTTGTATGGATATTTGATTTTTTCGCCTTTTTTCCGTGCTTCTTTTGCCCCATCACGGGCAAAGATATATTTATGCACAACCGCTTGGATGCTTTGGCTCTGACACTCCCCACGCCTAAAGGCGGGGGGTTCTCTTTAACCAAGTTTCTTCCCGTCTCTCCCCGTCCTTGTCGGGTACAACAACGGGACCTCGCTTGGCTTTGAAGAACCTTCTTGCACCAGTCGCTCTGACGAAGGAAAGAAAAACAATCCTTCCTTCGGGGATGGCTTTTGCCATCCATTGCAACTTATGGTGACGGTAGGCGTTGTCATACCTTGAAAAGAAAAATCTTTTTATGCTTGGATTTCTTTATCATGCAGTTGTTTGAAATGATTGAAATGCTTCAAACATTCGTTTCGGTCAATGAGATGCGTGTTGGTATCCACACACGTTAATAAGAAAGCAGAATACAAATCCCGATGGACTTTCGTTCCATCCTCAAATACATGCCATCGCTCCGATAGTTTCTTTTTGATATAAACATCTTTTTGATGATCGTATTGGCTTGGTTTTGCAACCATCGGATTGATCTCATAAAAGGTTCCACCTAACAATAAAATTTTTCGTTTTAAAATGTATAGAAATAAACTAGGCGCCTTATTCGCAATGGATTTTCCGAAACGTTTTTTGCTTTGAAAACGACCATTCTTTTTGGTTGTTTTCTTTTTTCGTTTTTGGAACGCTTTGAAATTGTTTTTCTCGATGAAAAATACATTCCCTAACGATAATACTTCATTCGCTAATCGTTCATGACTTTGCCTTCTCATTTCTTTTTGTTTTCGGTATATTTCTTTCAAACGAAACAATGTTTTCATATAATTGTTGGAACAAACCCATGTTTTCTTTCCTTTTTTAATGGTTCCGTCTGGGTTGTAGTTGTTGGGATTAGTTGCTCTTCTAGAACGATCCAGTTTTCGTTTCAACAGACGAATTTCTTTTTCGAGTGGATCCACCATCGGAGCGAGTTTGGCGATATACGCTTTCGTTGGAGAAGCAACTGCCATCGATTGAAGGCTAGGGTCAATTCCGACTTTCCCTTTTCCTAATTTTCGATCCTTTTTCGGCGGAATGCCATCCATAATGAGTTGAACATAGTATCTCACTCTTCCCCGAATAATTTTTCGTAAGATTCGACAGTATTTCACTTTATTTTGCATCAATGCCATTTGTGCATATTTATCGCGTTGGTATACTTTTACTTTAATGGTCATTCCTTGGATTTTTACCACTGGCTGATTATTTTCCCAACGAAAGCGAATGCCAGAAGCATTGCTTTTTCCTTCAATGCTAGTCAGACTTTTATATTTCACAAAGCGAGCCTTTTTTGCTTTTCCTTTGCGTATTTTTTCGACCGCGTCAAAGGCTCTTGTTGCTAATTTTTGTGCGGTGTTGATGTCGATACGATTGAAATAATATTTTGGTGTTTTCACCACTTCATGAAGGACATATTCGTTATAGCCAAATTCCATTTCGATGTCGTTTTGTTGTTTGTATAATTGATTCCGTTCTTTTTTTAATGTTTGGAGTTCCTCTTTTAAAGTTTTGATGGCTTTTTTATCAGTTTCGTTCAACAGTTTATTTTCTAACTGTCTGATTTTTTTACTGATACCTTGAATTTGACGAATGGTTTTTCGATATGTTTTGCTTTGCATGAGATTATTGTATCGTTTCAATGTTTCATTTAGCATATAATTATAGAGGGAACGAGATTGTTCAAAGATCTTGTCCAATTGAATGAGTTGAACACGATTCGCGTACATCGGCAAGGTTAACACAAACGTCGGTCCATTTTTCTTTGTCATGTCTCGTTCCCTCCTTTGATTGGTTATTCTATAGGTAGAATATCATTTTTTGGATCGATTTTGCAATATATAAAAAATCAGGCAATTCCTCCCCATGCCTGAAGGTAGGGGCTTCCTTGCAAAAGTTTCGTGAATACGATATCGACCTTTTGTTGCTTTTTGCAGTTCCGTTTTGGTTATCCATTTTCCTGTTTTCAAATGATGTTCTTTCGCCAAACGAAGGCACTCATTCCAAACTTCTGCGGAGATGCGATTGCATTCAAAAAGTTTATCAATCACTTCTTTTTTTGCTCGAAAACGGGTTTTCAGCGTTCGATACATGGTTTCACCTCCTATATTTATTGTATTCTATCGAAAATCAAAAGAGAAGGGAGAAACAAAAAACATCCATGAGCAAGCCTTGCTCCCCACCCAGGCATGAAAATCCATCTCTCCTTCCATAATGGAGGATCATCAAGTTTCAGGAAAAAAGGAAACTGCCTGTCTCCTGCAGAGTTCAGGAAAACAGGCAGTTTACATGTAGAGCGTTATTTCAAACAGCTGTAAGGAAAACGCTATTTCGATAGCCGTTTCATGAGAGCCGCTTTTTCCGCTTCAAACCCCGGTTTGCCAAGTAAGGCAAACATATTGTTTTTGTATGCTTCCACTCCCGGTTGGTCAAATGGATTTACACCGAGCAAATGGCCGCTGATGCCGCAAGCTTTTTCGAAGAAGTATACCATTTCCCCAAAGGTGTATTCATTCATTTCATCCAGTTCAACAATTAAGTTAGGCACTCCGCCGTCTACGTGTGCGAATAGCGTGCCTTGGAAAGCTTTTTTGTTTACTTCATCCAGTGTCTTGCCGGCCAAGAAATTCAATCCATCGATATTTTCTGGGTCTTCTTGAATCGTCAGTTCGATTCGCGGTTTTTTCACTTGCAGCACTGTTTCGATCAGAATGCGGCGGCCTTCCTGAACGTATTGCCCCATGGAATGTAAATCTGTTGTAAAGTCAACGGATGCAGGAAAGAGTCCTTTTTGATCTTTCCCTTCGCTTTCGCCAAACAGCTGTTTCCACCACTCCGATACATAATGAAGGGATGGCTCATAGTTCACCAATAATTCGATCGCTTTGCCTTTGCGATAGAGAATATTTCGCACGGCAGCGTACTGATAACTTTCATTGGTTGAAAGATCAGGATGGTTATATTTATAATATGCCGATGCTGCGCCTTCCATCATTCGATCAATATTCAATCCAGCGACGGCGATTGGCAACAGGCCAACTGCTGTCAGCACAGAATATCTTCCGCCTATGTCATCCGGAATAACGAAAGTTTCATAGCCTTCTTGATCAGCGAGCTTTTTTAATGCTCCTTTTGCGCGATCGGTAGTAACGTAAATCCGTTTTCTTGCTTCCTCTTTTCCATATTTTTTCTCCATGTAGTCGCGGAAAATCCGGAAAGCAATGGCTGGCTCTGTCGTTGTTCCTGATTTAGAAATGACGTTGATAGAGAGATCTTTGCCTTCTAGTACATCTAATAAATGAGAAAGATAAGTGGAACTGATATTTTGGCCAGCGAAATAAATTTGCGTCATATCGTTCATTTGGTTATGAAAGGCATGGGATAATGCTTCAATAGCGGCCCTTGCCCCTAAATAAGATCCGCCAATGCCGATAACGACAAGAGCGTCTGAATGATTCCGGATTTTTTCGGCTGCTTGCTTGATTCGCGCAAATTCGTCCTTATCATAACGAATCGGCCAATCCACCCAACCAAGAAAATCGGATCCTGGGCCTTTCTTTTCATGAAGCATATGATGAGCCGCTTTTACAAATTCGCTTAAATAATGTAGTTCACCCTCTTTCATAAATGGCAAGGCATTGGAGTAATCAAAAGAGATAGCCATATACACTTCTCCTTTCTCATTCTATTTTGCAGCGCATGTCCATTGTATGCCTTCCTGCAAGGGGATTTTATGTTATTTCTTCTCATTTTTTTCTACAGCATGTCCGCCAAATTCATTGCGTAGAGCGGCTACCACTTTTCCTGTAAATGTATCGCTTTCTAATGAACGATACCGCATCAATAAGGCCATGGCGATGACAGGAGTGGCCGTTTGCAGATCTAATGCTGTCTCGACCGTCCATTTTCCTTCGCCGGAAGAATGCATAATTCCTTTGATTTCCTCTAATTTTGCATCTTTTGAAAACGCGCGTTCTGTTAATTCCATGAGCCATGAACGAATAACCGAACCATTGTTCCACACTCTCGCCACTTTTTCATAGTCGTAATCGAATTCGCTTTTTTCTAATATTTCGAATCCCTCGCCAATGGAAGCCATCATTCCGTATTCAATCCCATTGTGGACCATTTTTAAGAAGTGGCCGCTGCCTGCTTTTCCAGTATATAAATACCCATTTTTTACAGCAGTGTCGCGAAAAAGAGGCTCGACCATATTCCAAGCTTCGGGATCGCCTCCAACCATGTAACATGCTCCGTTTCGAGCGCCTTCGACTCCGCCAGAAGTTCCCGCATCCATAAAGTGAATTCCAATCTCCTTTAGCTCGTTATAGCGGCGAATCGATTCTTTGTAGTGAGAATTGCCACCATCGATCACAATGTCTCCTTTGCTTAAAAATGGAGCAATTTCACTAATCACCGAATCAACAACGGTATGGGGAACCATTATCCAGACAATTCTCGGTTTTTCTAATGATAGGGCGAGTTCCTTTAAAGTGGATGCGCCTTTAGCACCGTATTTTTTTATTTCTTCCACCGCATTTGCATTTATATCGAACGCCACTACTTCGTGCTTATGGTCCATAAGATTTTTGCCTAAGTTTAATCCCATTTTTCCTAAACAGACTAGCCCGACTCTCATGCTGACTACCTCCTAAAAATATCTTGGTCAAAGAAGATTGGCTATTCCTATTAGTTTATCCAGAAATTATGTTTTCAGGTTTGCTCCGGAAAAGCTTATTTACCGCCAATAAAATCCGTCTTCTTTCAATAATTGATAAGACGCCTCTGGCCCCATCGATCCTGAACGATAGGAGTAAAGAGGAAGGAGGTTTTCCGCAAATGCCTCTAAAATAGGTTGCAGCCATTTCCAAGATAGTTCGACCTCTTTCCAATGGGCAAAGAAAGTCGAATCGCCGTGCAAAGCGTCAAAAATTAAGAGTTCATACGCTTCAGGCACCTCTTTCTGATTCGTTGCGAAGTCCATATGGACAGGCTCCATCTTTCCGTTGTTGAATACATTTTTACTATTGAATTGCAGCGAAACGCCTTCGTTCGGATTGATTTGAATCACCAAAAGATTAGGAGCTGTTTCTTCATTTTTTGGCAAGTACCATTCCTTTAATGGATTTTTAAACTCCATCACGATACGTGTGGACTTTTCCTTCATTCTTTTACCTGTACGGATGTAGAATGGCACCCCGCTCCAGTTTTCATCATCAATCCACAGACGGGCCGCAACAAACGTCTCCGTTGTCGAAGAAGCATCGATGCCAGGTTCTTCTTTATATCCAACCACTGGTCTGCCATCGATTTCTCCAGGACCGTATTGGCCGCGAACAACGTGCAAGCCTACTTCTTCCTTCTGTATTGGTCGAAGAGATTCCATAATTTTTCTTTTCTCGTTACGGATGTCTTTTGCGCTAATTTGTTTTGGCAAGTGCATGGCTGTCATCATCAACAGTTGCAACATATGGTTTTGAAACATGTCGCGAATGGCGCCTGCTTGATCATAATAGCTTGCTCTTTGTTCTACCCCAACGGTCTCGCTAGCTGTAATTTGCACATTGGCTATAAATTGATTATTCCATATCGCTTGAAACACAGGGTTGGCGAATTTTAAAGCTTCAAGGTTTTGCACCATCGGTTTTCCAAGGTAATGATCTACCCGATAAATTTCTTCTTCCTCGAAAGCTTGGCTTAATTTTTCGTTTAAATCTTGGGCCGATTGGATATCGTGGCCAAACGGTTTTTCGATAATCAGACGTTTCCAACCTGTTGTGGATCCTAATCCGCTTTCCTTGATGTTCGACGCGATCACATCAAAAAATTCCGGCGCAACAGATAAATAAAACATGCGGTTTTCAGGAATATTCAATTCTTTTTCCCGTTGTTGAACCATTTCAAGCAACTTTTTATACCCTTGTACATTCGTTACATCTAGAGAAATATAGCGAAACGCGCGAAGAAACTCCTTCATTTTGGAACGGTCATTTGCCAAACGTCTGGAAAAGGTTTTTACCGAATTTTCCACATATGTTTGAAACGCTTCATCGGACAATTCTCTTTTGCTTACGCCAATAATGGAAAATGGCTGCGGCATTTTTTGATCAAGAAATAAATTATATAATGCAGGGAAAATTTTTCGTTTCGCTAAATCACCTGTTGCTCCAAACAAGATAAAGGTCATTGAATCCAATGTGATCCCCCCTGACTTTTCGAAACATTTTCCCAAAAGAATAAAGTGGATAGAGCAGATATAACAACGTTTACTACATTGCTTGAATTGGTATTTTTTATGAATAATGCCCATTTCAGGGAGAAAGTCTTGTCCATGTATTTGTCGTGCATGAACGTTTAAACAAAATACATCCGCTAAAAGGCAAATGATTAAAATAACCTAGTACCTTTTTTAAGGCATCTATGGTAATATAAATATAAAAGCAAACGGTGGGATAAAAAGATCAGATTCAATGGAATCCGATCTTTTTATCGCTGGTAAGAATGTTAGTGACAGGCTTTGCTTTTTTTATTTGTTTAGAAGTTGACATCTAGACCATAAAACGCTGCGATATATAATTTTTTCATTTCTTCTACAGAAGTTTCACGCGGATTTGTGCTTGTACAAGGATCTTTTACGGCATTGGCCGCCATTTCATCCACGTGTGCGGTGAACGTTTCTTCGGACACTCCGTATTCTTGAAGTGTATTTGGAATATTCATCTTATTATTCAAGTCACGAATCCAAGCAATGAGTGAATCCACCAATTCTTTGTTGTTTTCCCCATCCAGACCGAGCCGTTTGGCAATTGCTGCATAACGTTCCTCGACTACCGTGCGATTAAATTGGATTACATATGGTAAATAAATCGCATTGGCACATCCATGCGGAATGTTAAATATTGGGCCGCTTTTGTGTGAAAGACTGTGCACATTTCCTAGCACCGCGTTAGCAAAGGCCATTCCAGCCATCGCCTGAGCGTAATGAACTTGTTCGCGGGCTTTAGCATCTCCGTGGTAAGAAGCAAGAAGATTTTCTTTCAGTACTTGAGCTGCTTCAATAGCCAAGGAATCTGTGAAAATCGTACGAGGCTTTGCTACGTATGCTTCAATACTATGTGTGATTGCGTCCATCCCGCTGTAGGCTGTAACGTGCTTCGGCATGGATTGGACCATAATCGGATCAATAATCGCCATGTCTGGCGTCAGTTCAAAATCAGCCAGTGGATATTTGACCCCTGTTTCTGCATCAGTAATAACCGATAAATTGGATATTTCCGATGCACTTCCGCTTGTCGTTGGGATTCCTACGAACTTTGCCCTTGTGCGTAAGCGTGGCAGGCTAAATGGACGTGTCGCTTCTTCAAATGTCAATTCTGGATGTTCATAGAACAACCACATCGCTTTTGCCGCATCCATTACTGACCCGCCGCCAATCCCGATCACCCAATCTGGCTGAAAATCATTAAGAATGCGCACTCCTTTTTTTACCATTTGGGTGGTTGGTTCTGTCGTAATTCCGTCAATCACTTTTGTTTCTATATTGGCTTCTGAAAGAAGTTGCTGAATTTTATCAAGATTTCCGTTTTTCTTGACGGAGCTGCCGCCAATGACGAGGGCAGCTTTTGTTCCTTCCAATGTTTTTAAAACATCGAGAGCATTCTCTCCAAAATAAATATCGCGAGGAATAGTAAAACGATTCATGCTGCTCCCTCCAGTACCCGTGATTGTTTACAGATGCTAGTATAATGTGTATAAAACTTATTGAGAAGTACGCACTTTATTATCATGTAGTGACAAAAATATAATATAGTGTAAAAAAATATACTTAATGATATAAAAGGCATCCAGATGCAATGAATGGATTGTATTATCCCGAAGGAATGAATACCATTTGCAATGAGTGAAAATAACAGATATATAACATTTATTTGTAAGTATGTTCTTTATGATCATAAAGTGACAAAAAGTATACTATCGCGTTATAATCAACATGGGGGTGAAATGATGGGACACGTTTGTGGCAAGACGTATAATTGTGAAAAAGAATTAACACTCGCTGTTATTGGCGGTAAATGGAAAATGCTTATTTTATGGCATCTAGGAAAAGGGGGAAAGAAGCGGTTTAGCGAACTAAAAGCCCTCATGCCTGGGATCACCCAAAGAATGCTTGTTAACCAGCTGCGGGAGCTGGAGCAAGATCAAATTGTTCATCGCGAAGTCTATCCGGTTGTTCCGCCAAAAGTGGAATATTCATTGACCGAACATGGAAAAAGTTTGATGCCAATTCTTGATGCGATGTATGAATGGGGCAAAAACTATATGGAGACGGTCGTAAAGGGGCAAGTAAAAATCAATGAAGCAGCCAAGTAGAAAGCTTTCTCCGTTATGAAAGCTTCGAAAACGATCTGCGTGTATGTTATATGCACTTTTCTTTTTTTGCTGGTAAACAAAGAAATACACACATGAAAGATAATGAGGAAAGCAATAAGTTTTATAATTAGACGCGAAAAACCAACGGACAACCATCTTTATGAAAGAACCGCTGTCCGTTGGTTTTTCTGTATATGCGTTGATGACTGTTGATGGAGTCCCGAAAATGGCGTAAAAAGAAAAACGGCAAAAAAGTGCTTTTGTTTTCCAGTGATCCAAGTTCACTGGATGGAGAATGGATTTTACACAATAATGTGGACTAGGCATGGCTGTTCGAATGCGAGGAAGGTCTGGAAAAAATATTCCGAATTTCTTTTTTTATTTTTAGGTATAATTTTTCACACTATGTAACACGAAAGTATCTACTTGTTAAATGGAATGATGTGCCTAATAATATCAGTATCGCCACATGAATGGGCGATACGTTGCTAGATGGATAATGAGAGAGGAGGGGTAAGAATGTATCGAAAGGAGTTTTATGTCTTTGACCAAGATCGTCCTGTTCCAGCGGTGATCCGAAATTATGAAGAAAAGGACTTTCCTGGATTAATCCGCATTCAACAGGAAAGTTTTCCTCCGCCATTCCCGTCTGAATTATGGTGGAATACGGAACAGCTGAAAAACCATGTGACACTCTTTCCAGAGGGAGCCTTATGTGTTGAGGTGAATGGCGAAATTGCGGGGTCAATGACAGGGCTTATTGTCGACTTTGACCCCAGCCATCCGGACCATACATGGGAAGAGATCACGGATCATGGATATATCCGCAACCATAACCCAAACGGGAATACGCTTTATGTCGTTGATATTGGCGTGCGCCCTGCCTACCGCAAATGGGGGCTGGGAAAATGGCTGATGCTATCCATGTATGAAGTGGTTGTTCATTTGGGACTAGAGCGGCTGTTAGGCGGAGGGAGGATGCCTGGCTATCATAAAAAAGCGCATGAGATGACAGCGGAGCAATATCTCGAAGCGGTAGTAAAAGGCAAATTGAAAGATCCTGTTATTACCTTCCTGCTTCGCTGCGGCCGCACACCTGTCAAAGTGGTGGCGAACTATTTAGAAGATGAAGAATCGTGCAATTATGCTGCACTGATGGAATGGAAAAATCCTTTTTATCGCGCAAAATCTTAAAGGAGAATGATGAAAATGGAGTATCGCAGAATTACGAGCATTGAAGACCCTTTGTTTAAGAAAATGCATCAATTGATGCCAAATGTATTTCCTCCGGAAGAAGTATTGGCATTTGATTTGTGGAAAGAGCCTCTGGAAGATCCGGGAATTCGTGTGTGCGTTGCTGTTCACGAAGGAGAGGTAGTAGGCGCAACGGAGTACCGTTATTATGAAGATTTAAATGTCGCGATGACAGATTTCACCATTATCGGCCAAGCAGGACTGGGGATCGGCCGGTTTTTAGCCAAAAAGCGGCTGGAGGATTTGCAAAATTGGGCCGCTGCAAATGGAAAGCAGTTGTATGGCATGTTCGCCGAGATTTATGATCCTTATCGGGTGAAGCATTATGAATTTGGCGGGATTAAGCCGATGGATCCATATGTTCGTCGTGAGGTATTATCTCATTTGGGATATAAGCGGCTTGACTTCCCTTATGTCCATCCATCTTGGAACAATGATGGAGAAGCCGTAACCGGGCTTGATCTTTGTTTCCTTCCGATGGACGATAGCGTGAATGAACTTCCAGCGGATCTTGTTGTGAAGTTTTTGAAACGTTATTATTCTGTCTTATCGAACAAACCAAGGGATTGGTATGAAATGATGGAAAAACTAGAGGCGAAAAACACCATACCGCTATTACCGATTTAAACCTTAATAAAAACACCATGCTTATGGAACCTTAAAAAAATTCTTCCAACTTCAGCGCGTCTTTTATCGTTTCCCTATCGAAAGCAGCAAAAATGCTATTTCGATGCTGGAAAGGGGAAGGATGCTTTATCTTTCGGATGATCGTTAGGCCTCACGCTAAGAAGGCAAGCGTTCCAAAAACGTTTGAACCGCTGCTTTCTATGTTTCATGTCGCTCCTTTCGATGAAAACGAAGGGGTGCCGGAGCGGAACGGTCTTTACTCTTTTAGGGCGAAAGGAGTGGTACCCATGTCGAAAGTCGGTATTGCTGCGGAAAGTCGTCGGATCGACACGCTTCTGCTTCGTGCGCTTTGCTTTGGCCCGAAATCCTACTGGGAACTGATGAGGGAAGGGAAAGCCCAGACGCACCAAGTGCTGAAGGCGCTGCAGTCGCTCTTGGAGGGAGAGCTGGCGGCCTACAACGGCGACCGCTTTGTGATCACTGAGAAAGGGCGTCGTCAGGCAGAAACTATGGGCCTAGAACGGGTGGCCGAACAGCGCTGTGAGGTTTGCGCGGGGCGCGGCATTGTTCTGAGGCCGCCTTTTGACAGCGTCCTTGCTGCTTTTCAAGATATCGCAGCCATGCGGCCCAAGGCGACGCCCGACTTTGACCAAGGGTATGTGACGCCCGAGACAACCGTTCGGCGGCTGGCACTGATGGCCCAACAGGGAGATCTGATGGGGCGAGACATTTTGCTGCTGGGCGATGATGACCTTACAAGCATTGCAGCTGCGCTCTCGGGGCTGCCGCGGCGCATCTGTGTCTTGGACGTGGATGAACGCATTGTCCGCTTTGTACGCGATGTGGCTCAGGACCAAGGTTGGGACCACGTCCACGCCGAGGTCTACGATGTGCGGGATGAATTGCCGTCCCATCTCCGCGGCCAGTTTGATGTGTTCTTCACGGACCCGGTCGACACCGTCAAGGGACTCCTGCTTTTTCTAAGCCGCTGTACAGAGGGGGTGCGTGGGCCCGGTGCCGCGGGCTATTTTGGACTCTCTTACTTGGAGGCCTCTTGGCGGAAATGGCGGCAGATCCAGCAGGGCATCCTTGACATGGGCTTTGCCATCACTGACATGCTGAGCGCCTTCCAAGACTATCTGTTAGAGGATATTGTGTTCCTAGACTGGGCGCACATGGCACCGGCGCCGGTCAAAGAACCCGATATCCCCTTCTACGTCAGCACCGTCTATCGCTTAGAGATGGTCGAGGAGCCTCGTCCCCTCTTTTTCGGGTGGGTGGAGTTTGAGCAGGACTTCTATTACGACGAAGAGTTCTGCGGCAAAGAATAGCGATAAAGACTGCCCGCCTTCTGCAGCGGGAATACCCGTTGCCGAGGGCGGGCGTTTTGTTCGCCGTTTCCTGACATCTGCATGCGGAGTTGCGTTCTTCAAGGTTTGCTGAATGACATTTGCCACCATCGCACGATTTTACCGATGGATTATGGAAGGCAACAGACTTTTGAGAGTTTTTGACGCCGCGTGCAACCATGAAAGGAGTGGTCATCGATTTTGCAAAAAGTCTTGGCACCCCCCCCCCCCCCCCCGCGTTCCGACTATAACCGATTTGATTTGTAATGATCATCGAGGGAATGCTGATAGTGGGAGAGCGGCTGATGTGCACGAAGGGAATGAACGATCATGGATCGATCACAAGAATCCAATCTCCCGATCAAAAAAAGACCGCAAAGCGTTTCTTAAAGAAAGCTTTGCGGCCTTTTCTCCTTTCCCCCGTGATTAAGTTGAAAATTTCGTTTAAATAGTTTAAAATTTCGAATGGTTAAAGATGTCTGCGCAGCATTCCTTATACTCTATTCCAGATTGGCGTGTCTTTTGAACATGGTATTGGAGTCCAATCCTTTTTTCTCCATGCATCTTAATATGATCGCATCATAAAACAGCAAGAGGGTTTGCTCAAAAAGCGATCCCATCGGCTGTATCGTTTTGTATCCGTTATCTGACTGGTCTTTAGGCGAGCCAGGCAATTTGACCGTGATATCAGCCAATTGTCCAATGGTCGATTCAGGGAAAATGGTCACTAACGCTACGGTTGCCCCTAAGCTTTTCGCTTTTTCAGCCATGGAAACTAAACTTCTCGTTTCCCCTGAACCCGATCCAATGATCAAAATGTCGTCTTGTTCTAGGTTAGGGGTGATGGTTTCGCCTACGACATAGGCGTCTAGCCCCATGTGCATCATTCGCATCGCAAAAGATTTGGACATAAATCCAGATCTGCCTGCGCCAGCTACAAAAATTTTCTTTGCTTTGAGAATCTCATTCACCAATTTTTCCGCTTCTCCCGCGGCGATTAAATCGGCTGTCCGATTTAACTCTTTGATGATTTCTCCTAAATATTGCGTAGCTTGCATCATTCATTCACCTTGTTGGATCATTTTTTTCATTTCAGCAGCTACAGCGCGTTTGTCTTCTTGGCCAGTAATACCGCCGCCTACGATGATAAGATCAGGTTTTGCTTTAATGACTTCAGGCAATGTGTTTAATTTAATGCCGCCTGCGATCGCAGTTTTTGCGTTTTTCACGACACGTTTGATTGTGGCAAGGTCTTCAAGAGAGTTTTTGCCGACTGCTTGAAGATCATAACCTGTGTGTACGCAAATATAGTCGACTCCAAACCCATCTACTTCTTTCGCTCGTTCTTCTAAATTTTTAACCCCGATCATGTCCACCAATATTTTTTTGCCTTGTTTTTTAGCTTCTTCCACAGCACCTTTGATGGACAAATCTTCAGCAACTCCAAGTATCGTGATAATGTCGGCTCCGGCTTCGGACGCTTTCATGACTTCATATGCGGCGGCATCCATGATTTTTAAGTCTGCCAATACTTTTAAGTGAGGAAATTCTTGTTTGATTTCTTTTACAGCTCTAAGACCTTCATTAATGATAACTGGAGTGCCGATTTCTACAATATCCACATACTCCTCAACTTCTTTTACTAATTGTTTCGCTTCTGGAATGTTTACGAGATCCAATGCTAATTGTAATTCCATGAATCCTTCACCTCTCATAAAAATTTTGCAGGTTGCATAAGCAGTAGCATTTTTATGTGTTTATCTCTTACACACTGATGAGTATACTATGTATGTTTTGCCTTTAAAAGTACGCACTTTATTTTTACATAGTATCAAAAAATATACTATTGTTCATTATGTATACTATTTGGGAAAGAGGGGCTCTCCATTTCCAGACAAATTTTATTTTGAAATGGCCCAAAAATAAGAAAAGCAATATGCTATCCATTGCTTGTGGCATTAACTGAAGAACTGTTTCTTTGTCAAGCCATATGTAAAAAGGGCTATCTCATCTTTGTGAGACAGCCTTAAAACGCCGGATTTTATTTCCTGAGTTCGACAGTTTTGAGGCCATTTCAGGCAAATGAACATGGCCAAAATGCTGTGATATCGCGGTAAAGCTGGCCGTACGAAATGCCCGTCAGCTCAAGCAGTCCTTTTTTCGAGATCAATTCTTGTTCCATGAGCCGCACACCCCCTTCCTTTTGTTAATTGCAGCATAACATTGTTACATTTATAAAGAGAGGCGAAAACAACAGCGCCATACGCATGGCAAAAAACGAACCAAAGCGGTTGACAACTTGTCAGCTGGCTCATTACAATGAAACCAATTTCCGCCGATGATCAGGCGATGGACATGAGGAAAGGAGAGTCAGCAGCATGAATTCGATCTTACAAAAACAGCTAGCCACCGCAGCGAAACAAACCGAAGCGGATCTCGTTGTCAAAAACGGGAAAATCGTCAACGTGTTTACGCGCGAAATCATCGAAGGGGATCTCGCCATTGCGGAAGGGATGATCGTCGGCATCGGCCGCTATGAGGGAAGGAAAACGATCGATGCCGAAGGGCGTTATATATGCCCGGGGCTGATTGACGGACACGTGCATATCGAATCGTCGATGGTGCCCCCGAGCGAATTCGCCCGCGTCGTTCTCCCGCATGGCGTGACGACCGTCATTGCCGATCCGCACGAAATCGCCAATGTCGCTGGCGTCCGCGGCATACAATTTATGCTCGACGATGCGAAACGGACGCCGCTCGATGTGTATATGATGCTGCCGTCGTGCGTGCCCGCCACTTCGTTCGAACATGCCGGAGCCTCCTTATCCGCTGCGGAACTGGCGCCGTTTTTCAACGATGAACGCGTTCTCGGATTGGCGGAAGTGATGGACTATCCGTCATTAAGGGAACAACACTCGTCGATGCTCGACAAACTGGCGCTCGCGGCAAACGCCAACCGCCTCATCGACGGCCACTTGGCCGGCCTTGATGCCAACGCCATCAACGTCTACCGAAGCGCCCGCATCCATACGGATCATGAATGCGTCACCGTCGACGAAGCGCTTGAACGCATTCGCCGCGGCATGTACGTGCTCATTCGCCAAGGATCAGTCGCTAAAGACCTCGAAAAACTTCTTCCTGCCGTCACTGAGCACAACGCGCGCCGCTTTCTGTTTTGCACGGATGACAAACATCTTGATGACTTATGGTTCGAAGGAAGCGTCGACCATAATGTGCGGCTCGCCATTCGCGCCGGGCTCGACCCGCTTCTGGCCATCCAAATGGCCACGCTGAACGCCGCAGAGTGCTACCGTTTGCCGACAAAAGGCGCTGTCGCTCCAGGATATGACGCCGACTTTTTGTTCGTTGACGATTTGGAAACATTGAACATCACCCACGTCTTCAAAGCGGGAAGACTAGTGGCCCAACATGGACAGACGGTGTTTCCGGCCGAACGATCGGCAGAAAGCCTTGAACAGCCATTGCTTCACTCCATCCGTTGCCAAGCAGTGGACGAAACCGATCTTCGCATCCCGATGAAAAGAGGAACGAAAGCCCATGTCATCGAGATCATCCCGAACCATTTGCATACGAACCACCTCATCACGGACGTTGATGTCCAGGAAGGGGCTTTCTGCCCGTCGATCGAGCGGGATTTGCTGAAGCTTGTTGTCGTCGAACGCCATCGCGGCCTCGGCATCGGCCTTGGCATCGTCCGCGGCTTCGGATTCAAGGCAGGCGCCATCGCTTCTTCGATCGCGCACGACTCACACCATATCATCGCCGCCGGAACAAACGATCGCGACCTCGCCGCCGCCATCGAACAGCTCCGCCAGCAGCACGGCGGCTTGGCGGTCATCAAAGACGGAGCGGTGCTTGCCAGCCTGCCGCTTGAGATCGGCGGATTGATGACAAGAAAAGATTATACTGAAGTGTTAAATGGATTGAAACAGATCCATGAAGCGCTGGACTCGCTCGGCTCAAGCCATGCCTTCAACCCGTTTATCACACTGTCCTTCCTCGCCTTGCCGGTCATCCCGGAGCTCAAGCTGACCGACCAAGGGTTATTTGATGTGAACAAATGGGAATTCATTCCTATTGAAGCGGTTTAAACCCTCCTATTTGTGCTGACGCTTCGAAGCGATAAGATTTGGCGAGCACCCGCCTTACAGAAAGCTGCCACTTAAAGCCGACCCGCCAAAAAACCAAGTCCCTTCATCTCCTCCATTTATCAGCCAAGGGGATGAAGGGATTTTCTTCGCCCCGCCTATTTTTCTCTTTTTTACAGCGCCATGCGGCATTGGCATAAGCACATTCCTGCATGATTGTAAAGCAGCAACATGGTCGAAAGGAAGGTGCAAGGAAATTGATCACCATCAGTCTTTGCATGATCGTCAAAAATGAAGAAGACGTCCTTGCCCGCTGTTTGGACAGCGTCCGACATCTCGTAGACGAGATCGTGATTGTGGATACAGGGTCGACCGATCGCACGAAAGAAATCGCCCGATCCTACACCGCACGAGTCATCGACTTTCCTTGGAGCGATGATTTCTCGGCGGCGAGAAATTTCTCCTTTTCCCACGCCGCAATGGACTATATTTTTTGGCTGGACGCAGACGATATCCTGCCGGCAGAAGAGCAAACAAAATTTCTCACACTGAAGCACACCCTTCCGTCTGACATCGATTCAGTCACCATGATTTACAGCCTTGCCCAAGATGAATATGGGAAGACGATTTCGAGCGTCCGTCGAAACCGCCTCGTCAAACGGTCCAACCGCTTCCGATGGCATGGGATGGTTCATGAATATCTAGAAGTATGGGGAACGATTCTCAACAGCGATATTACGGTTATTCATCAACCCAATCGCTGCGCTTCAGATCGAAATTTGCAAATTTATGAAAGGCAGTTGGCACAAGGAGCAGAATTTTCGCCAAGAGATCTCTTTTACTTCGCCAACGAACTGTTCGACCATCAACAATACGAGCGGGCCATTCAGTATTATGAACAGTTTTTGCAGACAAAAAAAGGGTGGGTGGAAGATTGCATCGCCGCCTGCGGAAAGTTGGCAGACTGTTTTTACGCACTTGGTGATGAAGAACAGGCATTTCGATATGTGTACCAATCTTTCGAATACGATACCCCTCGGGCTGAATGCTGCTGCCGGCTCGGCTATTACTTTCTTCAGCGCAAGCAATATCGGCTTGCCGCATTTTGGTACCATTTAGCCACTCAGCTCACAATGCCTTCCGACAGCTGGGGATTTGTTCATCATGCTTGTTGGACTTGGCTTCCCCACTTGCAGCTTTGTGTATGTTACTTTTACATGGGCGAGTACGAGTTAGCATACCAACATAACGAAAAAGCCAAACAATACGTTCCTCAGCATCATGCAGTGTTGCACAACGAATGCTTGCTGCAATCCATTCTCGCCGCCGAAAGCACGTTCCACCAAGCCGATGAATCGCGATGAAAGGAGGTTATGCCGCTTGTCTGACCGACGTCCTATTCGAGTAAAATGTCTTTCCCCTTTATGCGGAACATGGCCGCCGATTGTAAAAATCTATACCGGACCAACAGGACCCACGGGACCTACAGGGCCCACGGGCCCCATTGGACCCCAAGGACCGACCGGACCTACGGGACCCGCTGGAGCAGGAGCCATCATTCCATTCGCTTCAGGAACAACGGTTGTCTTGACTGCCACTATAGCTGGGTTGGCCAACACCGCAAGTTTGATCGGATTTGGAAACGCTGCTTCAAGCATCAGTTTAGTGGGAGGAACCATAAACCTTGGGGGCACATCGAATTTTTCCCTTACCATTCCGCGTTCAGGAATCATTACTGCTGTCGCAGCCAATTTTTCCGCCACAACGGGCACAGCGCTTTTAGGAACGGCTACGATCCGCGCTCAATTGTATATCGCCACTTCTCCATCCAGCAACGTATTTTCGCCTATTCCCGGCACGCTCATTACATTAACGCCATCAATCACCTTTCCCATCTCCCTAGCCCAAAACGCCAGCGGCATTGTCACAGGATAAACGTGCCTGTCAATACTGGCGACCGGCTGCTCATGGCGTTTTTCATCACCACTTCCGGCCTTTCAATCGCCGCTTCCGTCATGGGGTATGCGAGTGCAGGAGTGGCGATTAGTTAGCGCCTCACTGTGATACCAAGGATGCGCTCATTGGAGCGCTCAACTAAGGCCGCTGCAAACAAGCGGCCTTATAATCCCTCTCCGTTCAGTTGAACGCTCTCCCGCCCGCATTTCGAGGTGGGAGATTCTTGGGAACACCCGCCCCGCGGCAGGATGTCCGCCAAGCCATCCCCGTGCGTCCCACGGTTCAGCCGCCCTACAACGACAGCAGTCGAAGCCCTTCATTTAGAATATTCCGGGCAGCGTTATGGTCCCGGTCATGTTCGGCTCCGCAGGCGGGGCACACCCACTCGCGAATGCCAAGCGATTTCACCTCGACGTGCCGATGCCCGCAGCACGAGCACAATTGACTCGAGGGAAACGTGCTCGCAACACGAACCACCGTCCGCCCGTACCATGTCGCTTTATACTCGAGCATGCGAAGAAAACTCCCCCACGCGGAATCGGAAATGGATTTAGCCAGCTTGCGATTCTTTTGCATGTTCCTAACACGCAAGTCCTCCACGCACACCACTTGGTTTTCGCGGATGAGGCGGGTGGACAGTTTGTGCAGGAAATCGTTCCGGCAGTTGGCGATTTTTTCATGAAGCTTGGCCACTTTCAAACGGGCTTTCTCCCAGTTCGAACCGCTTGGCTTTCGACGAGCCATCACCCGCTGCCAGTAGGCGAGCTTTTCTTCATACCGGCGCCAATACCGGGGGTGTTCGATCGTTTCGCCTGTGGAAAGCACTACGATCTGTTTCAACCCCAAATCGACGCCCACTTTCTTGTCGGTTTGGGGCAATGGGGGAATATCCGTTTCCACGAGAATGGAGACGAAATACTTCCCCGCTCGATTTCGACGAATCGTGGCGGAGAGAATGCGGCCTTCCACCTCGCGGCTTTTGGCGAACTTCACCCATCCGAGCTTGGGAAGTTTCAACCGATGGCCGTCCACTTCGATCGTAGGGCGTCCGTTCTTTGGGTAGTTGCACTGGGCGGTGTACGATTGGTTCGGGTGTTTTTTGCTTTTGAAGCGGGGAGCGTTCGCCGTTCCCTCGAAGAACCGGTCAAACGCCTCGGCCAACTGCTGCAGTGCGTTTTGCAAGGCGGTTGAATCAGGGGTTTTCAGCCATGGAAGGGTTTTCTTCAAAGCTGTCAATCGTTTGGAACACTCGTTGTAGCCGAGTCCTTTTCCCGTGGTTTCATACGTCTCCTTCCACTCGGCCAAAAAGTGATTGTACACAAATCGGCAGCACCCAATCGTCTCGTTGAGGAGTTTTGCCTGTGTTCGGGTGGGATACAGCCGAAAGCGATAGGCTTTGTGCATAGCCCTCCCTCCTCAAAAAGAACGTTTGTTCTATTTACATCCATTGTATACTTTTTGCCCATTGGGGGCAATAGGGAGATTCGCAAAGGAAGCCCGGATTCATCCCGACTTACATTTACGGGTAAAAGCGAGATTTTCTCGGCGGAAGATGATCACAAATAAGCAGGCGGCTTCACGCGAACACCGTCGTGAACAACCGCCTGCTTTCTTCACGATTGCAACATGGAAAACACTTGCTCAACATCCTTATCCCCGCGCCCCGACAAATTCACAATGATGATTTGGTCTTTGCTTAACGTCGGCGCGAGCTTGATAGCGTACGCCACCGCATGGGCGCTCTCGAGAGCTGGGATGATTCCTTCTGTTTTAGACAGCAGTTGAAACGCCTCAAGCACTTCTTCGTTCGTGACCGTATAATACTCAGCCCGCCCGGACACTTTCAAGTAGCTATGTTCCGGACCAATGCCCGGGTAATCAAGCCCGGCGGCAATCGAGTATGTCGGCTGCGGGTTTCCATTTTCATCAAGGAGCACCAAACACTTGAATCCATGCAACACGGCCGGAACGCCCTTCGTTAGCGTCGCTGCCTTCTCCGGCTCGACACCGATGAGCCGCACGCTCGGTTCATCCAAGTAGTGGGCGAACGCCCCGATGGCGTTGCTTCCCCCGCCGACGCAGGCCACTACCGCATCCGGAAGACGTCCTTCCTTCTCTACAATCTGCCGCTTGCTCTCTTCGCTAATAACCGACTGAAAATGTTTCACCATCGACGGGTACGGATGCGGACCAACCGCCGAACCAAGCAAGTAAAATGTAGTCTTATAGTTTTGCACAAGATCGTTCAGCGCCTCGTCCACGGCATCCTTCAATCGTCCTTGACCTTTCGAGACCGACACGACTTTCGTCCCTAACAGCTCCATGCGGAACACATTAAGCGCCTGGCGCTTCGTATCTTCTTCTCCCATATAAATGGTACAATCGATGCCAAACATGGCGCATGCGGTAGCGGTCGCCACCCCGTGCTGGCCTGCGCCTGTCTCCGCAATGACCCGCTTCGCGCCCATCCGCTTCGCCAATAAAATTTGCCCGATCACGTTGTTGATTTTATGCGAACCGGTATGGTTCAAATCTTCGCGCTTCAAATAAATCTTCGCCCCGCCGAGCCGCTCCGTCAACCGCGCCGCAAACGTCAGCGGACTCTCACGGCCGACATACTCCCGCAAATAGGTTCGAAACTCCTCATTGAATTCCGGGTCATCTTTATATTTCAGAAACTGCTCTTCCAAGTAGTCAAGCACTTCCTGCAGTTCAGGCGGAACAAAGCTGCCGCCAAACTCGCCAAAATACCCTCTTCTTTCCTGCGCTACACTCATTGCTCATCTCTCCTCTGCTTTCTAAAAGTCATAACATCAGCATAAACCGTTTTGGCAAGCAAGTCAATAAATAATTTATATTTTTCAAACATTTAAATAAATAGACTTCCGAATCTATCCACGATGGCGAAACGGTGTTTCATCCAACGACCGCTGCCCATGCCGCGATATTGTTGGATTTTTGGACTTCATGTTGCATGTATATATAAATGTCAAACCTTCAAATTGAATCTATATAATCAATAGTTTAAAATAATATAATAGATCCCTTTTGCATTACCGATGATTATCGAACAACGTACTATGTGCACATAGTTTCTATCAATACACAAAAACTACCTGTTACATAAATCTCTTGTCGATTGCATTATGTTGTATTTTTGAAAAAAAGGAGTATAAGCGAATGGGACTTCATTATTTTTTAAATCATAAAAAAGAAGATTTGTATAAAAACGTTCAGGAAGTATACAAATCGGATGACCGCCCCTGGGTTGTGGGCTTTAGTGGTGGCAAGGACTCTACTGTTGTTGTTCAGATTATTTTTTATGCGCTGTCATCAATGAGCAAAAATGAATTGACAAAACCTGTCTACATTATCTCATCCGATACGATGGTAGAAAACCCTAAAATACTTGAACACATCGATACACAGCTATTGAAAATGAAAAAAGCTGCCAACGAGCTTGAACTTCCTATTCATGTTGAAAAAGTAATGCCAAACATTACAAACACTTTCTGGGTCAACTTGATCGGTCGGGGTTACCCGGCTCCTCGACAGAAATTCAGGTGGTGTACAGACCGTTTAAAAATAGACCCAGCCAACAACTTCATCTTAAACAAAGTGTCAGAGTTTGGTGAAACGGTCGTCGTACTCGGAGTGCGGAAATCGGAAAGCTCGACTAGGGCGCAAGTCATGAATACCCATAAAATTGAAGGGAAAATTTTACGGCGTCATACTAAACTCCCTAATTCTTACGTTTATGCGCCGATTGAAGATTTCTCGTTAGACGATGTTTGGACATATTTAATGCAAGTGCCAAATCCTTGGGGAGCTGATAACGCCGACTTGCTTGCCTTGTACCAAGACAGTCAGGGGGAATGTCCATTAGTCATCGACAATTCAACGCCCTCGTGCGGCAACAGCCGCTTCGGTTGCTGGGTATGTACAGTTGTGCAAGAAGATAAATCGTTAAAAGGGTTTATCGAGTCTGGTGATGAATGGTTAACACCGCTCCTAAAGTTTCGAAACTGGCTCATGGAAAACCGTGACAAAGAAGATTATCGCGAAAAGAAGCGGGCGAACGGTTCAGTATATTTAATTGGCGACGAGGACAATAAACGGTTAGGGTTAGGTCCATATACCCTTGAACATCGGAAAGAAATTTTAAGAAAGCTGTTGGAAACAGAAAAGCAGTTGCAACATCCTCATCAACCCAAATATGAATTGATCACTGTCGAAGAACTGAAAGAAATACGTAAAATTTGGTTTGAAAAAGGGGATTGGGAAGACTCCGTTTTAGCCATTTACGAGGAAGTATACGGACATCGCCCGAATTGGGACATAGAAGAAAGCAAGTTTCTTGAAAGCGAGGACATCAAGCTGCTTAAAAAGCTGTGCCATGAAGAAGAATTGGAGTTTGAACTTGTCCAAAAACTTGTGCACCTTGAATTTCAACATTATGGATATAAGCATCGATACGGCATTTTAAAAGATATCAACCGGATTTTGAATGAGGAATGGCTACATTTTAATCAACTACAACAAGGTGACGACTATGCAGATTAACCAACTAGTAATTACAAACTTTGGCATTTATTATGGACGAAATGAATTTGTCTTTGGAAACAAAAAGGGGCGCGCCAACATTATTTTGATTGGGGGGGAGAACGGAACAGGGAAAACGACCTTCCTGTCTGCCATCAAATTGGCGCTTTACGGTCCGCTGTTTTTAGGATATAAATCGGCAAACGCCAAATATATCGATTTTATTAAAGATAAAATCAATATCTATTCCCGAGCCGAAGGCAACAAAATGGCCGGGGTGGAAATAGATTTTACTCTGTATAATAATGGAGAGCCGGAAAATTATTATATAATCCGGCAGTGGGAGCTCACGAGAGAGACCGTAAAGGAGCATCTGCAAATTTCCAAAAACGGCATTCCGCTTACCGACAACCAAATGGAGGAGTTTTATCACTTCTTGCGGCGCAACCTGCCGCCAAGCCTGTTTGACTTTTTGTTTTTTGACGGTGAAAGAGTTCAGCAATACGTCCTCGATGCACAATTTGAACAGAACGTAAAAGAAGCATTTATGACACTGTTCAACTTAGACTTGTTTGATACGTTAAAGGAAGACTTGCTTAAGTATTTGAAACAGGACAACATATTTACCAGCCTGACCCAGGAACAAAAAGAGTACACACAAATCGAATATGATCTCCGCAATCAGGAACATGTGATCCGTAGCCTCGAAAGGCGGATTGAGGAATTGAAAGAACAGGAGAAAGATATTCAAGTAACTATCCAAGAGCTCCAACGGGAATTCTCCGTCAAAGGGGGAATGATGGCTCGCGAGCGAGAAAAACTAAACGAACAAATTTTTCTTATGGAGCAAGAAAAGAAACAGATCGCCGAAAAAATTAAAGAAACGGCTTCGGAGTTGCTTCCTTTTGTCATTGTGCAGAGTCTTTTGCAGCAGACGGTTACCCAAATTGATGCAGAGGAACGTGTCGAGAGATACAATACATTGAAAGAAGAGTTAAACAACGAAACACTTCCGCTGTTATTTAAGGAGCTTTCGCGCCATTTCCGCATTACGGACCTTGATGGAAGAGAAGCAACGTCCTCTTTCACCGAGGCGATGAAAGAGAAATTGTTTCAGTCAATGAAACCGGTTGGCATTAACTTTGAGCGTTTCCAATTTATTCACCAAATGAATTCGGAACAAAAGCAGACGATTAGAAATTTGTTCAAGCAAGTGCGTCATTTTGATGGAGAACTGATTGATAAATGGTTCGCAAGGATTCAACATTTGACAAATGAAATTTATACGATAAAAAAGCAGATTGAGCACAGTCTTACAGACGAGTCGCTGAAGGAGATCATCAACAAGCTAAACGAGCATACCCGTCTCCATGAACAAATCAAATATGAAACTGAGGCAAACACGGCCAAACTGTTTGAAGCGCAAAAATTTTATCAAGAATTGATTGCTAAGAGAGAAAAAGTACAGAAACGAATCCGCCAAGCGCAAAAAGATGAAAACATTTTTGAACTGTGTCAAAAGCTGAGCCGCGTTTTATCTCGCTATCAGGAGGAACAGATCAAAAAATATCTAGGAACAGTAGAACGGTATTTCCTGCAAATGTTTAACTCGTTGATGCGGAAAGGCCAATTTTTAAACTCTTTTAGAATTGACCCGCAAACGTTTGAAATCACGATGCTAAACTATTCCAATAAACCTGTATTTAAACACTCCTTATCAGCAGGGGAAACACAATTATTCTTTTTATCACTGCTTTGGGCGCTATTAAAAGCGTCTAAACGGCAAATACCTTTTGTACTGGACACCTTGTTTGGCCGCCTCGATCGGACGCATAAAGAAAACTTAATCCAAAAATACTTGCCTATCGCTGCCAATCAGGTCATTATCTTGTCAACGAATACAGAAGTGGACGAATACTACTATAATCAAATGAAACCTTATATCCAGCGGGAATTTTCTTTACATTATGACCGCAGTTCAAACCGAGTCCATGTTAATAACCATTACTTCTTCCAAAAAGTGAGGATTTGATCTATGCAGTTTCGCCTAAAAACGTCAAAGGAGACAATGGATATTTTAAAACAGCTGCAATCCAGCACAAATCTTACGCCTAACGTCCTCGCACGTCTGGCTATTGCATTGTCCCTGCTGTCGAAAGAGCCAATCGAATCGTTCGAGTCGGATACTAACGGCTTGGAATTCAACCGCAATACGTTGACGGGGGAGTACGATTTTGTTTACAAAGCGCTGATCGCTCAGCAGCTGGGCCGTCCCATCACAGATGATGAATACTTTCCGTCCTTGATCAAAAAACATCTGGACCGCGGGGCTAAATGGTTAGAAAATGAGTATAAGTATGCCGGCAATTATGAAAAGTTAATTAAAGGGTTAGCAAACTTTGAGTTGGAGATGATACGATGATTTATCTCGACAACAGCGCTACGACTCCGATCGATCCGGAAGTCAGCAAAGCGATGTGGCCATACTTGACTGAAGAGTATGGTAACCCGTCAAGCAAATATTACACCCTTGCGGAAAATGCAAAAAGAGCGGTAGAGGAAGCGCGCTCCCACGTCGCTTCCCTCCTCTTTTGCGATCCAGATGAAATTATTTTTACAAGCTGTGCTACTGAAAGCAACAACTTTGTCCTAAAAGGAGTTGCCCATTTTTACAAAGAGAAGGGAAAGCATATCGTTACATCCAAAACCGAACATAAATCCGTCTTAGAAACGTGCAAGTTTTTAGAGGGAGAAGGTTTTGAGGTCACCTACTTAGACGTGGATTCTCTTGGACAAGTGCAATTGGAATCGTTGAAAAAGGCCATGCGTGGGGATACCATTCTCGTATCGATCATGTGGGGAAACAATGAAACCGGAACTTTGAATGATATCCCCGCTTTATCCCAATATGTTAAATCGCACTATCCGAATGCGTTTTTTCATACAGACGCAACCCAAGTGGTCGGGAAAATTGAGGTCGATCTTTCTAAAACACCGGTCGATTTTCTCTCGTTATCTGCCCATAAACTGTATGGACCAAAAGGAATTGGCGCTTGCTTTATCCGGAAACAGGAGCTTGGTTTGCGGACAAAAATCACTCCCCTTCTCCATGGCGGCAATCAGGAGAACGGATACCGTTCCGGGACGTTAAGCGTCCATAATATAGTCGGGCTAGGGAAAGCTGCCGAACTGGCAAAACTGAATTACAAAGATCAACATCAGAAGTTGATGGAATTGGAAACATACTTAGTAAATAAGCTAAAGGATTTGTTTCCGGCCATTCAATTTAACGGACATCCAATCGACAAAATTCCTGGAATATTAAACTTTACAATCCCTAATGTAAGCAATGAGTTGATCATTCGTACCTTAAAGGATCAATTTGCGATCTCGACCGGCTCAGCTTGCTCCATTAACGAACCTTCATATGTTTTGAAAGAAATGGGGCTTAATGCTATTCAAATCCGTAGTTCTTTCCGGGTCTCGCTGAATAAATACATCAGTCAAGAAGACATCGACCGTTTTTGCGTCTGTTTGGATCATGCTGTAAAAAGCTTGTCTATTTAAACATCTACTTAAAACAAAACAGGGGATGATCATAAAATTCATCATCCCCTGTTTTTTATACATCCCTATGCAATCCCATGCTTTTCTAATAAGTAGAAAAAATAGCTATCCGCCCCTGTCAGCTGATTTAATTCCTCATTCATAATTTCTAATCCTTGTTCAATGCAGCTGATAATAAGCTTATCCAACGCTTCATCATTAATTTGAGTCTGCACTTTATCGATCAACAGATGTTTGATCAATACGATATCATCACCTTTCGCGATAACAGATACCGGAATATCGATATTCGCCATCTCCTCTTTTTCTCTTTCCTGAATTAGTTCCGATTCCGTCAATCCCTTGGCAAACGCGAGTCTTAACACGTCAGGACGTTCCATTTCGAGCTCTGCCATCACTCTTTGTAAAATTTCGAATCCATTCTTTGATAGTTTCATACCAGCCACGGATTTTTCACCTTCTCAAAAAAGTATCCTTCCTCAATTTTCGTATATTGTTCTTCCTCATCAAAGTTTAAAATATAAGATTTTTCAATAAACGGAGCAAGTTCACTATAAAAATCGCTTGTGATCTCTGTATCCGTTGATAAAATGATGACTTGGTCGCTTAGCTTCGTAAAGTAATGTTGTACAAGGTTAGACCGGTGAATGCTGTCCAAGCGCGCTAATGGCGTATCAATGACAAACGGAATCTGGCTTCCCGATACTTTCGTCAACGCCCAAATCATCGCGAGGGCAATCAACTGCTTCTCACCCTCCGATCGTGACATTAAGTCAACTTCTTGGCCTTCTTTGTTGTAAATAGTTAACGTGAATTTTTCTGGGTGGAATTTTACTTCACCAAATTCGCTTTTCCGAAACATTTGTTCCATGATCGTCTCTACTTGAAGTTTCAACTGCTTGGCTTTCAACAACGTCACTTGGTCGATAAACTCTTGTGTTGCGCTACGGAGCTTGTTTAACAACTGGATTTTTTTCTCGACCGGCCCGAGCTCGTCCCTTAACTTTTGCTTTTCTGTAATTTCTCGTTGAAGTTTTGTGTGTTCATCACGCAACTTACGAACAATGGAAAATACATCTTTCTTTTTTTGCCGCAACTCCCCAAGCTGCTGATGGGATTCCTTAATTTGCTCATCAAGCTCGGTTGTATCCACCGCATCAGGAGCCTCATCAAATTGAGCTCTATACTTTTCTAACATATCCTCCGCCTTTTTCATTTCTTCGAGAACCGTGCGAATGTTCTGCGCTTTCGCTTCAGGGTACTGCAATAAAAAGTGATAATCCTTATTCGATAAATCATGAATAACATTTACATCTTCTTTAAGAAGTGACCGTTGAATGTTATTTAGTTGGGCCCAAATGTCTTTACCTTTCGCTTTTAATTGGTTTTTCTGACTTTTTAAGAGAGGTGGAAAAACACTCACTTCCAGAAGTTTCTCAATAAACTGCTCGTATGGCGCAAACTGCATTTTTTCTTTATATTTCGCATCTAAATATTCCCGTTCTTTTCTTATGTTTTGTTTTAATTGACGAATTGCCGGAAGCAAGATCAACTGATAAAGCTCTTTTTCTTTAAATTTTTTTAAAAAGGCCCGATATTGATTAACCTTTTCTTCGTACTCGCCAATCCATCGGCTCAATTCTTGCTTTGTCGCGCTCGATTGCGCAATAAGCTGCCGCCGCTCACGCTCAAGATGCCTTACTTGATCAGACAGCACAGCTAGCTGTTCATCGATCTTAGTTTCTTCATCTTTGTATTTATCAAGCTTGTCACTTATTTCATCAGCGCGGTCAAGAATCGCCTCAATGTCGCTATCTTTCACTTGTTTCTTTAAATCCCTTGTCAACTCCCTCGATATGTGATCCAAGTCCTTTAACAATTGGTTGTAAAGCTCCAAAGAAACAACTTTTTGAATGGCGCGGATCGTCTCTGCGCTGTCTTGTTCGCCGACTAAATCGCGAATTTTTTCTGCGTCGAATATGAAAAATTGTGATACATCCATTGGAATGCGTTGGTCGATAAACTCGAAAAATGCTTGCTCTGTCGTGGCGATTTCCCGTACTTTCTGCATCTCTTCATTTAATTGATAGATGCGACGAGTTTCCTTAAGATCCCGGTGATTAAAGACCACCTCAATGGCATAGCTCCCCGTATGGTCGGTGAAAGCAAGTTCAACGGACCCTTCGTTCCCCCCCTCGGCAAGATGCTTTTTGTTTACTGCATTTCGAAGCAATTCCTCATACTCTTTGGCCTTGAATTTACGGCGACCATAAAAGCAAATAAAGATCGCGTTAATTAATGACGTTTTTCCGTGACCGTTTAATCCTCCAATTAATATAATATTTTTCTTGTATGCCGAAGGCGGCTCTTTTTTCCGGCCGCGAAAATGAAGGATCTGCTCCCCATAATAAGGGCGATAGTTTTTGAATTTTATATACTCAAAAATCATGACCCTCTCTCCTTACCTCATTTCGTCCATTCGTCAATTTTACGCTTAATATCCTTATAGATACCACTTCTTGTATACATATTTCTATCCGCATATTCTTTCTCAATAAGAAACAACTGTTTAAGATAGGAAGGATGGACGCCATGTTTTTGGCATATAGATTCCAGAAGTTTTTCATCATCCTTATTCATTGCTGTTCCTCCTTTTATGCCTTTTGACTTAAATTAATGTCTTTTGTTCCGCAAAAATATACAATTGATGGGATCCATAGCCACAAAAACTGCTTTATAATAAAGGTTGATAATTCCTATTTTCATATTATACTATATCTCTTAGAAAATATATACAGGTGGGATGAACTTGGAAATACTTTGTACCCCTTATACAGACGACGTAGACAAATGGCTTAATAAAAAGATTAGTTTATACAGTCAAAAAAAAATACTCCATATTGTACCAACCCTTATTTTGTATCGAAAGAGATTGCAAAGTTACAGAAATCAACACAAAGAGTTATTTCAAAATAATGAAACTGATTTTCGAACAGTAGCTAAAACATTAGAACAAAAAGGAATTTTCCTTTATGAAATGGACCGTTTCCTGCTAAAATTAATCAAAACTGGACCATATACCGTTTTGTCCAAACGAGAATCTGCAGTAATAATTGGGCGGGTTTTAGAAAGTCATTCATTCTCTAATAATATTGCTTGGAAATCTTCATTACAAGATATCTCTGAGTGCTTCATTACACTTTCGCAAAGCGGCCTATCCCTAGAGGAAATTCGCGCTCTTGATGCTACACAGTCGTGGAGACTCATTTGCGACTTGTATGAAAATTATTTAGCAGAGCTTTCACAACAAGGTGTACTTGACTACGGACAGGCGTGTGTACGGCTTCTTCAAGAATGCGACTTTGAAAGTTTTGATATGCTTTTGCTTGATGGTGCCTTCTTGCCCATATTGCCAAAACATCAAATGCTCATCAACCGTTTTCAACAAGTGGATAAAAAAATTATTTGCTTTATTCCTATCGACCTAGACTTTCCGAATAACCCTGCGTTCGAAGCAGTTAAAACAACCTATGTGAACTTCGCACCTATGACAGAGTGGAAATCGATCAAATCACAACAAATTGCCCATAGTACTGTCCGGCAACTTGCGCAATCCATTTTTCACTCTAAAGTTAATGAGATTAGCGATCGTTCAGTAACAGTATTGCGTTTCGTTTCTGAAGAGGAAGAACTGGACTATATTGTAGAGCGTGCAGGCAAACTGATCGAACAAGGAGCAGCAAAACCTCATGAAATTGCCTTAATTACACCGAATCCAATGGAGCTACGCCCGACGGTTCGAGAACTTGCCGAAATCTATGGAATTGCAATGGAAGTTCCTGAACGCTCGTTGATTCATCTTCCTCATGGAAGAGCCGTTTTTAATTTGCTCAAAATCCATACCGATGACCGTATCGGAGTGCTAGAACTTCCTCATTTTATAGATATAAACATGGTTCTTGAACTCATTGAAGGTGATTTAATACAGATTCCTGATAAAGCTGTATTTCAGTGCATCGTCGATCTGCAGGCCTTTTTCGAGGACTGTAAAACATTTCCTGATTGGTTCAACAAAATCGACGAACTAATTGCAGCGAAGGATCAAATAAATGATGATTATACATCTCACCCATTATATTACATTAGCAAGGACACATTAATTAACGTAAAAAATATCATTGAAATCATTGCAACGATCAGTTCTGATTTAATGTCCGCATCGGATATGACGTTTACAGAACATCTTGACCATATTGTTCGTTACTTTGAAGAATCACCTTATACAAATGAAATAGAGGAGGAAATCAAAGAGCGGCTTTCGGAAATTGTGGAAGAATTGACTCTTCATAACCATCTTGCAATTACTCGTTCCGAATTTGCAAGACGCATTTATGCAGTTTTGAATGACAAGCAGCATGAAAAAGAGAATGATCAAAGAAAAGTACGACTGAGCAAAGTTTTGGTCACCGGACCAAACAACGTAGAGTACCAAAAATACGAATATGTTTTTATTACCCGATTCAACCAGCATATGTATCCAGAACGGATTGCTTATGCATGGCCGATGTCGGCGGACATTGAACGAAAAATTTTAAACACCGCCACTGTACAAAAGTTTTCGAATGAAATTTCCTTGTTGCGTTATTATGCAGACCGCTCAGTATATTATATCTATACTGCTCTACAAGCAGCGAAAAAGTCTGTTTTTATTTGCTATTCGCGGTTTGAGGACGGAATTAAATTATCCCCATCTCATTACTTATATGACATAGCTAAAGCACTCGGAATTGGGGAAACAGACGACGACCTGTCATCCATTGAAAACCTATTAGAAAAAGAAGGTCTGCTATTTGACGCCGGCAGACTTTCCGATGCTCAGGTTTTGCCATTCTATGAACAAAATCTGCCGCCTATGTCTAAGGATAAAATCATCACGATTGAAGATGTTGCAGTTTACCAACTCTGTCCAAGGAGATTTTATTACGAAAAAAACTTGGAGCATGAATACGTATATTCATCCGCCTTCCACCTTCAAAACTATGCAGCTTCTTTTTTGTATGAGAAGGCTGTTGTTTTATTAGTAAATCAGTTTCCTGAAGTCTCCAAGGAAAATATGCATACAATTACGCATGCCTTGCCTAATATTATTGCTCATGCAGAGAAAGAACTAAAAACTGCTTTTCCAATGGCGCAGCGTTATTGGGAAGATGTAAAAATGCGTGTTCATTTCCATCTACAAAGATTGCTTAACCAAATATTATCAAACCCAGATTACAACCGAGCATCATTATCCATTACACAACAAAGACAAGAATCAAAAATTAAAGGATATACATTTGTCGGCGAGCGTCAATTGCGCGTTTCCTATCCAACAATCACTCATTATTACTCTATTACCAATATGAGGAAGATATTATCATTCTCTGCAAATGAAACGAGGGATGAACAGCAAAAGCTCGATCAAGTTAAAAAGGATTACTTTGATTTGCTTAGCAGGTTTTGCCGAAAAGAACGCGCGGCAGAACAATCATTATCCTATTACGCACAACAAATCGAATCAGGCCACTTTTCTAAAAAAGCTGGAGCGCACTGCCGCTACTGCGCTTTTGAAAATGCCTGTAAAGAAAAGGGAGTAGGCTGAGACATGAATCTGACGAAAGAACAGCAAGCAGTGATTGATGCAAACAGCCGAAAAATTCTAGTTAAAGCCGGTGCTGGAACTGGGAAGACAGAAGTATTGATTCGGCGAATTGTTCGGTTAATCGAGGAAGACCCATCTTTATCCATCACGCAGATGGCGATCATTACGTTTACGAATAAAGCAACAGAAGAATTGCAAGCACGATTAAAAAATCGCCTTTATGCTAAATGGAGCAGTTGTTCATCGGAAAGCGAGCGGAAACGGTTTCGGTATGAACTTGAACTGCTCAACTCTTCCCAAATTTCGACCATTCATAAGTTTTGCAAGAACATTTTAAATGAAGCTGGCCCTTATTATTTAGATGATGTACTGTTTAATCCAAACTTCCATATAAAAAATGATTCACATAAACAGGCCATTACTGAAGTCATCGAAGTCTGGATTCAAGAAAAAAGAGCCAATAACGAGCCTGTAGAACATCTAAATATTATGCCTGTCCATAAGTTAAAAGATATACTTTCGACGTCATATGAATTGCTCCGTACGAAAGGCTTGGACATTGAGACAGTGCTGACTCGCACGAAACGCTATTCGTCGTTGGAAGAGCGGACAACAAGGAGATTAAAAATAGAGTTGGTTGAATTGCTAAAACGCATTCATGAACACAATTATTTGCTTAAATATAACTCGTTAGACGTCGATGATCTTCTTGAGTACTGCTATAAAATACTCAAAAACGATTATGGTTTATTGCGGAAAATCCAACAAAAGTACAGATACATCTTTATTGATGAATTTCAAGATACATCGCTATACCAAGCGGAAATGGTAAAATTAATTTGCGATGGATCCGACGATGCCCCTGCCTTATTTCTCGTCGGCGATTTGAAACAATCGATCTATGAGTTTCGGGGAGCTGATATCGACTCATACTCGAAAATTGAGGAATGGATTGCCAAGGATGGCATGGTGCTGACATTATCAACAAACTGGCGCTCCAATCCGTCGCTAGTAATGTTTGTCAACACCGTTTTTGACCGCATTAAGAAAAAGGAAAGCAGCAATTATACTTTTTACCAAGAACCACTGAAACCAAAAGAAGAGGAGGCCCATATAAGCTTTAGCGAAATATCGGAATGGATTCTATGCAATCCGACGGAATCGCAGGAGAAAAAGGTAGCTGAGTGGCTGAAGAAAAAATTAAGCAATGACGATCCTAGCCGTTATTGTCTGTTATTTCGAAAGAACTTTGAGATTAAAGCATTTGAGAAAGAATTTACAAAGCAAAAAATTCCTTTCAAGGTGATTGGAAGCGGAGATTTTTACAACTGCCGGGAAATCATCGATGCCCTGAAGCTGCTCCAATATCTATACATGCCAACAATGAGCAAGTACGCTTTTGAGGCATTGGGTACTATTTTTATTAATTATGATCACAATAAACTCGACGAACTTTATAAAAATATAAAGCCGTTAATCCCAAAATTTACTCCGGCACAAATATTAGACTATATTTATAAGTTTACCCTTGCCCATAAAGCGTATCCGAAACAAGCTTATGCCAATCTCGTAAAATTAAAACAGCTTGCAAGAGATCTAGGCTTCAATGAACACATTACGTTAGGGCAGTTCATCCAATGGCTCTCAGCTATGATTCAAGCGAAGAAAGATGAACCGCAGGCAGATGTTTTGGATGCTGATTCCGATGACCGGTATGTAACAATGATGACGATTCATAAGGCTAAGGGACTCGAGTTTCCGATTGTGATCCTTCCAAATTTGGATCAAAGCATTAGCCAACGGGCGCTAAATCCTGAAATTTTATATCATCGTCACCAAATGACACTCGAATTTTGTTATGAAAAATATTATTCAACAGGCACAAAAATTGTTTCAAAAAACTATGAGGAAGCCGTAAACTTAAATCAATATTCAATTTATTCGGAAGAACTGCGAGTGTTATATGTTGCCTTAACACGAGCCAAGGAAAAACTTGTACTCGTTGGCTCTGCGAACTGTCCAAAAAGCAAAATTTGCTATCAAAATTGGTTAAAAATCGATTAGCGTTACGCTAATCGATTTTTTAGCTTCTTCGTCAGCCATGATGGCTTATTCGCCGTTAACATGATAGGACCGTTGTAAATCTTTCCCTCTATAATTGGTCTTAGCTGTCGTTCATAAACATCAGTTGAACGAATAGAGTTAATGTCGACAATAAAGAGATAGTCGGTACTCCTACAATAGTCGCTTAACTGTTCCAGCTCAAAAAGCTTCAGTGTTAGCCCTCTTTTTGCCAAAAGCCCTCTGCTTTTTAATAAATCACTAATAAACTCCTTTACTGTTCCTCTTCTCAAGAAGCGATTTAACGGATAGGCAATCGTTATGTTTCTTGCTGCTCCCGTTTGGCAAAGATGATGGATTCGATCAACAACATAATAAAATTCATCAACATAATGTTCAAAAGAAATCAATTGGACATTCAATATTTCTTTTCGTTCCTTCTCCTCTTTTCCCGTTTGTTGTTCCTCTTCCAATGATCTATCTACTTGTCCAGAATAATTAACTTTAATCACTGGATAAATAACTTGTTTTACAATGCGGGCTTCTTCTCGTGAAAGACTGTTAATGGTGAAGAGTGTTTCCATTATGCCGTTGATTTTTTCGTTAAAGACATGACTGTCCTCAAGATCTTCCATACAGAACAATTGTCCTAGCGGAATCACCTGATCAATGCACAAGTTGATAATATCAGACGCTGTCAAATCTACAAAAACACATCCTACAGCGACTGGAAACTTCAATTTCCCTTGAAAGTTTCCTGCTTGTTCCACTAATTCCTTGTGTTTGCTTAGTAGATTTATTAACTCATTTCGATACTCAATTGCTTGACTAAACGGGTTTTTTATACTGACCTCCTTCCCCTGGCTGTATATTTTCCAGTAATCTTTTCTAATTTCCAGAATCGTCTGGGTAGTATAATCCTTTACCTCCAGTATAAGAATGCCGTAATATTCGTGAAAAAGTACAAAATCCGGATATTTCCCGTTAATTACAGGTTCATAATACACTGTCCATAAATCGTCCAGGTTTGCTTTTAAAGCATTAAATAGCTTCTCTTCTCCTCTTGTTTTAAATGTCGGACATTCTGGAATAATATACGCCATTTTCTTTTCCCTCTCTCAAACATGCCATTCGTCATAGAAATTTTATTAAGTTTTCTCATGCATTTATTATACCGCTTCTCTGTTTTTATATAAGTTGAATTAAAGATTTACAACTGAACACACAAACGATCAATCGTTTGTTCTGGTTTCTGGTTGATTCGCTGAATAAAGGCTTGGACATTCTTTCTAATTTCTTGCACACTCGAATAGAACACGTTGTAAATCACGTCTGATTTCAGCCATTTCCATAGCCCTTCAATCAAGTTCAATTGCGGACTGTATGGTGGCAAAAAGACGAGCTCTAACCGATCTTCGTGTTCTTTTAAAAATGGCTGAATGAGTTTGGCATGGTGAATTCGAGCGTTATCTAAAATCATCACTATTTTGCCTGTGGGATAGCGTTCTAACACAAGTTGAAGAAATCGAAGAAATGTTTCCGCGTCATAGCGTTCTTCTTCGATGCAAACACTTCCCCTGTTTCGTAGTTCAACGTGCCAATCAGCTTCAGCCCTTGATGTTTTCCAAACGTCGGAATGATTCGTTGTTTTCCTTTGACAAACCATGTTTTTTGAATTGCTTGGTAATCACGAATCATCGACTCATCTTGAAAGAGGACATGGGCGATGTTCCCATCTACCAGTTTTTTTTACTTCAGGGAAGGTGATTTCGACGAATTCTTTTTGTTTCTCTTCATCGGCATTGGCTAGTGTATAGGTCGGTTTCGTATAGCTTAGCCCTAACCGATGCAGAATGTCACTTGTTCCGCGAAGCGTGTATGTTGGCCCCCACTTTTGTTGAATGAGTTCAGCGATTATCGCAAGCGTCCAATTATATTTTGCTTCGAATCCCACATCTACGGGGAGCTGATGTTCAATGATCAAAGCCAGCTCTTTTTCCTGCTCAGGGGTCAATCGACGTGGGGCGCCAGGTGAGTATTTCATCTCCAGTCCATCAAGACCGCGCTGGGCGTAGGCATGAATATAGTTATAAATAGTTTTCTTGGATCGACCAATAATCGTTGCGATTTCTCCTTTGGTATATCCCTGCAAATGAAGATAAATCGCTTGGTAGCGTTCATATGCTCGTTTACTTTTTTGCTTCTTTCATGGCAGTGGACAACTTTTCGATCTCGTCTTTGTGATTTGGCATCATATTTTCTCTCCGTTCCCCTATTTTCTCTTTGTATTTATTCGCCGTGGAACGGGAGAAAACCTTTATTTCAATTTATATAGAAGGTAAAAAATAATGGAGACGCAGTGGTAGTTGACAAAGGGATCATTAGCTCAGTTAACTGGGCTTTTTTTATTGAACAAATAGCAAAAAAAGGGGAAACTACAGTTTTTTAATTGAATCCTTTTCATAAGGTGATTGTATTATTTGTTAAAATATATTACATATAATTGTTATAAATAATATCATTCAAAAAAATTTAGTTAAAATGCACAAAATAATATTCAAAATTGTAAATATCCTCTAATGTTAAACTATTAAAAAGCGTATATAATAAGAATATATTACGTGTAATGTTATAAAAATTAACATAAAGTTGAGATTGGCATAAGGGGTTGAACAAATGAGGACATTATTAATAAAAAATGCCAAAAACATCATTACGATGGACGAAAAGCGAACGGAATACCCAGGCGGCAGCATGTATGTTGTTGGACAAGAAATTAAAGCGATCGGATATGATTTGCCTTTTGAGACAGCGGACACTGTTATTGATGCACGTGGAAAAATTGTTTATCCGGGGTTAATCAATACACATCATCACTTATATCAGACTTTCACTCGAAATATCCCTTGGGTGCAGAATGTTGAGTTGTTTGATTGGTTAATCACTTTGTACGATATTTGGCGCCATTTAAAGCCAGAAGATGTGTATTTAAGTGCTATGGTCGGATTAGGCGAATTGCTTAAAAGTGGCTGTACAACAACCGCTGACCATTTTTACGTGTTTCCAAATGGAGTAAGTGGGGAATTAATCGATGAAGAAATACGGGCAGCTCGTGAGATTGGAATTCGTTTTTACCCAACTAGAGGTTCTATGAGTTTAGGTAGATCAAAAGGGGGATTGCCGCCAGATGAAGTCGTTCAAAGCGAAGATGTTATTCTTCGAGATTCCATGAGGGTTATTGAAACCTATCATGACCCTAGTAAATTTTCAATGTTGCGGGTAGGTGTTGCACCATGTTCGCCATTTTCAGTTAGTAAAGACTTGCTTCGTGAATCAGCAAATTTAGCCCGCAGTTATGGTGTTCGGATGCATACCCATTTGGCGGAAACGATCGATGAAGAGGACTTTTGCAGAGAAAAGCTTGGCATGCGTCCGTTAGAATTAATGGAAGAAACAGGTTGGGTTGGCGGTGACGTGTGGTATGCGCATGGAATTTGGTTTAATGACAAGGAAATTGCAAAGCTGGGTGTTTGCGGCTGCGGAGTTGCTCATTGTCCGAGCAGCAATATGAAAATGGCATCCGGAACGATGCGAATTATGGACATGTTACATGCAGGAGTAAAAGTGGGATTTGGTGTCGATGGTTCATCTTCCAATGATTCATCTAATCTATTACTTGATTTAAAAATCATGAACTTGCTCCATAATCTTCAGCATGGAACAACAGCGCTGAGCGCTGAAGATTGTTTATCGATTGCAACGAGAGGTTCGTCTAAAGTGCTTGGTTGGGAAGATGCCATTGGTTCCTTAGAAGTCGGCAAGGCTGCAGATATGTTTTTGATCGATACGAATCGATTAGAGTTTGCCGGTGCTCTCTTTAATGATACGGCGCTTCCGATTCTTGCGGGCACACCGCAAGTTGATATGACCATCGTTGGCGGGAAGATTGTTGTAGATGAAGGGCGTCTCGTGAATATCGATGAAGAACAATTTGCCATTCGGGCGCAAAAAGCTGCCGAAAAAATGCTGGAAACGGCTGCAAAGCATACAAAAGTCAATTATAGAAAATCGAGATTAACAAACTCAGCTATTCTAACAAAATAATTATGAGGAGGGATAGCGGTGGACGCAATTCAAAACGAAGTTGTCTCATTTCAACATGTTAGTAAGATTTACAATACTGGCACTGTCGCTTTAAGCCAATTTCATTTTTCGATAAAAGAAGGGGAATTTATAAGTTTTCTCGGTCCATCAGGCTGCGGGAAATCAACGGCATTAAGAATGGTAGCAGGATTAGGCGAAGCTACTGAGGGCAAGGTAAAAGTGTTTGGGCAAAACCCTAAAGAAATTATAAAAAATACAAATGATATTGCGTTCGTTTTCCAAGATGCTAATTTACTTCCATGGAGAACAGTGCTCGAAAACGTATTATTACCGTTAGAATTAAGGGGGGCTGATAAAAAAAGACGTAAAGAGGATGCGATCAAAGTATTAGAGATGGTGGGGTTAAAAGATCATTTAAAATCTTATCCTAGGCAGTTATCCGGCGGAATGAAGATGAGAGTGTCTATTGCTCGGGCGTTAGCTGCAAAACCTAAAATGCTTTTAATGGATGAACCGTTTGCTGCATTAGATGAGATTACAAGACAGACTTTGCAGACGGAACTGCTCGAAATATGGAAAAGGGAGAATATGACGATTTTGTTCGTGACCCATAATGTATATGAAGCTGTATATCTTTCTACTAGAATTGCAGTGTTGTCAGCGCGGCCTGGCAGATTATCCTCTATTATCGATGTCGACCTTCCTTATCCAAGGGAGCGAACAGATGAAAGGTTTACAGAGTATGTCAATATTGCCGCGCGAAGTCTTGAGGATAGTACAACTCGAAGGGAGTTGGGATAAATGTCTGTACAAACAGCAACTACTCAAACGAAGGAAATTGTCACTCAACCCAATAATACTGGCAGACTTAAAGTACGGAACAAGTCAAAATGGAAGTTCATTGGTCCGATTGTTGCGCTTGTTGTTTTTCTTTCTTTATGGCAGTTTGTTCCGATTATGGTTGGTGTGAAGCCGTTTATACTTCCAAAACCGACAGATGTTATTCAAGCGGCGATTGAAGATTGGGATTTATTATGGCCAGCCATAAAAATAACGGTAGCTGAATCTGTGATTGGATTTTTAATAAGTGCCATCATTGGGATTGGCGTCGCGGTTTTATTAGCTAGTTCCAGAATTTTAGAAATAAGCATTTACCCATATGCGGTTATTTTACAAACGATACCAGTTGTGGCCGTTGCACCGATCGTTGTTATCTGGTTCGGTTCAGGCTTCAACTCGATTGTGATGATTTCATTTTTAATCGGATTTTTTCCCATCATTTCAAATACTTTAATGGGATTGAATTCAGTCGACAAAAACATGAGCGAATTATTTACTTTATATAATGCGTCAAAATGGCAAAGAATGTGGAAGCTTCGAATACCAGCTGCTATGCCTTACATGATGACCGGGTTAAAAATATCTAGCACACTATCTATCGTTGGTGCTATTACGGGTGAATATATAGCAGGGATTGGCGGAGGGAAAGGTGGTTTAGGTTATGGTATTACGGTCGCAGCTGTTCAATTAAAAACACCATATTTATTTGCTTGTGGAATTGCCGCTGCTATTTTTGGGATTGTCTTTTACCTTCTCATAAGTTTGTTTTCTCATTTCATGCTTAGATCATGGCACGAATCAGCGATGAAGGGAGACAAATAAAATCTACGCAATGCGCGTTTAAAAAGAGATTTATATAAATTTAACATAATATTGCTTATTACTGGCATGAGTGGAATTAAGTTTAAAATCAGAGCAATTAATAGCCAATGGCTTGCTGAATTAAGGGATAAAGTTGGGAGCAGTTTAATATTTTCAAAACTACAATTTTGGTAGTAAAAAACAAAGTGCTATACGAGGGGGAAAATAAAATGAAGGCATTGCGCAAAGCAAATTTTTTATTAATTGGGATTATATTCATGTTTATCCTTGCCGCCTGCAGTGGGCAAGAGTCGAACAGTTCGACAAGCGAGGGAAATAGCAATTCAAATGAAGAACAAAAAAACTTAAAAGATGTAAAAATTGTATTAAACTGGTTCCCTAAAGCGCAGCATGGCGGTTTGTATGCAGCACAAGAAAATGGATTATTTGAAAAAAAAGGTTTAAAAGTCACGATTGAACCGGGCGGGCCGCAAGTATCCTCTATTCAAATGGTTGCATCTGGAAGTGCTGACTTTGGACTTGCACATGCTGACCAAATGGTTATTGCTAGAAATCAAGGAATTGAATTAGTCGCCGTAGCTGCTGCCATGCAAGGAAGCCCGCAAGCATTAATGTTCCATAAAGGGAAAGGAATCAATGATTTTGATGAATTAAATGGAAGAAAAGTGTATATTCAACCTGGTATTACGTATTGGGATTTTTTAAAATCAAAATACAATTTAAATAATGTACAAGAATTGGCTTATACTGGCCAACATTCGAATTTTATTAGCGATGTCAATTCCGTAAGCCAAGCCTTTGTTACATCAGAGCCGTTCTTCTTAAAAAAAGATGGAGTAGAGGTCGAAACGAAGTTAATATCTGATGCAGGGTATAATCCGTATAACATAGTCTTATATGTTACAAAAGACTATTTAGAAAAAAATGAAGAAACTGTAAAAGCTTTTGTAGAGGCTTTTGTTGAAGGATGGTATTTATATAAAGATTCTTACGAAGAGATCAATAAAGTGATTCAGAAAAACAACACTGATATGGAGTTAGAATCTTTGAAATTTGAAGCGGAAGCACAAAAAGATTTTGTATATGGAGGGGATGCAGCAGAGCATGGAGTCGGGTATATGACTGAAGAACGCTGGGCAACACTTATTAAACAGTTGTATGATCTAGGTTTATTAGAAAAGACGTTTGATGCAAAAGAAATTTTTACAACCAAATATTTGCCAAGACGTGAATCGAAGTAAAATCTGAAAACAAAAGCTGGGCAGCTTCATGGTTGCTCAGTTTTTTGTTTTATAAATGTAAACGTCAAATAGCCCCCACCTTTTTGAAGGCCGGAGCTTAAGGTATTATTTAGTTAGCTGATTAAAAGCAATACATGTAACAGGGAGTGTGGTTGACCAAGGAAGCATTTGATCCAATGCATTCTTGTCTGACAAATCCATATTGGGAAGCTGCTCAAAAAGATAGCGAAGATAGTAATATGGATTTAATTGATTCGCTTTCGCTGTCTCCACAATGCTGTAGATGATGGCACTTGCTCGTGCACCTTGTGGTGTATTGGCGAAAAGCCAATTTTTCCTTCCTATGACCACCGATTTGATGGAGCGTTCGCTGCGATTATTATCGATCTCCAGTCGCCCATCCTCTAAAAAGGCTATTAATTTGTCCCATTGGTTCAGACAGTATGCAATGGCTTTTCCTAGTGCGCTCTTTGGCAACACTTGTTGTTCTTGCTTTTGAAGCCATGACAAAAAAGCGTCTAAGATAGGCTTGCTTTGCTTTAGACGTTCTTCATACCGATCTTTAGGATCTAATTTTTTTAATTTACGTTCCACCGCAAACAGTTGATTACAGAAATTCAGGCCTTCGGTTGCGGTCACTGGTTTTACACTATTGGCGGGCATGGATCTTATGGCGTCTGTAAATCCTCTACGCGCATGAGTGTAAACTAGCACATTATTTCAGAATCCCTTTTTCAAATTATTTCAGGCGGATTCGGAAATAATGTGCAAAATTTTTGCGGATTGTTCCGGATTTTGCACATTCTTTCGGAACATTTGCACGCTCTTTCAGATGAAGATTTCCAGCGCGCCTGATGGACCTATGGAAAAGAGAAAGCACAAAAGAGCCGATTCGGCCCCTTTCGTGCTAATACCCCATTTCCTCTGCGGCCATGCGCACCATTTCTTCGTCAATGGCGTCCTTTTTCAGCTGATACCCGTATAACAGGCACGTCGTGGCCAACGTGTTGATCACCCGAGGCCATCCCCGCGACTGCAGGGCAATCGCCTCTAACGCCGATGGAGTGAAGATCTGATGCTTCGCCCCGGCCTGTTTCATCCGATGTTCGATGTAGCCCGCCACCTCTTCCTTCTCCAGCGGCCCCATCCGGTATCGCATGATGATCAGCTGGTCGAGAGGGCGGTGCTGATTGAGCCGCAGCTTCCCCTGTAAATGGGGCAGCCCGGCCAAAATCAAGACAAATGGGTTGGTCGAATCCATCTCAAAGTTGAATAAGATCGCGATGTCCTGTAAAAATGCATCCTTTGCTAAATGCATCTCGTCCAAAATGAACACCGGCGTGATCCGTCGTTCATGATACAATCGCTCGATCGCCTGCTGGATTTGGCGGAAGAGATCTACCTTGCGGTACTTCGGTTCCTCTCCTAATCCCAAGGCCAGTCCACGGTAAAAATCCATCACGCCTCCGGTGGATAACGGAAAGTAGACGACATGATACAATGATGGATTCAATGACTCTTTCAGCGCCCGAAGGGCGAACGTCTTGCCCGCCCCCGGCTCTCCGATCAACAGCCCGATCCCCCGGGTTCGTTTCACGTACTCCAGCGCCCGCAACGCTTCCTGAAATGACGCCCCTTGATACGCCTCGGACGGGTCTGTTTCTTTCGCAAACGGCTCCCGCGAAAGGGAGTAAAACGATTTATACACCGTGTTCTCCCTCCTTCGCCGGAATCGCCGCAAACGGGGACCGATGGCGTTTTACATAGGCGTTGTCCTCCAAACGAACCCGAACGGCCTCCGCCACCTTCCTTCCATCTTCGTACACATAGACGCCCCGTTCGTCATAGCGGAGTTCAATCGATTGCCCAATGAACCGGGGCGGCACTTCATACAGCTGCTTGTTCAAGGTGATCGTTCCATCGGCTTTGACCTTGCGGTGCTCCCGCTTCAGAAAAATCGCATCCAGCCAATCGCCATCTTCGATGAACGACACGAGATGCACTTGCGATTGAAACACCTCATGCGGCGTTTTTCCGTCCAGTGAGGCGTGCGGTTTTCGATGATACTCCTCTTCAAGCCACTTCCAAAAACGCTCGTTCAACTCGTCAAGCGATTTCGGCGGATTCAGCTCCAACAGTGGATAAAACCGTGTCTGTACGGTGCGGAAGAACCGTTCGATTTTTCCCTTGCTTTGCGGGTCATACGGCTGGGTGTGGATGAGTGTAATCCCCATCTCGGCGCACGCATACTGCAGCACCTCGGACCGATAAATTTTCCCGTTGTCCGAGTAAATGCGTTTCGGCTTCCCGCAACGAAGCACCGCTTCCTTCGTGACGATCCGCAGCCCGTCAAACTTCTCCGAAGGGAAACTATACGTACGGCACAAACCGCGAGCAGTCATCGATATACGCGATCAAAAACGTTTTCTGGGCTTTCCCATGGACGCGAATCGTGGGTCCATGGGATAAGTCCCCTTGCCATAGCTCATTGATCTGGTCATACGCAAAACGCTTTCGCTCCGGCATCGGCAAGATTTCTTTTCCGTGTGAGTAAAATATTTGTGGGTGACATTCCGAAATGATCCCCGACGAGGGTTGCGAACTTTTGTTCGCGACGCTCGTCGGGGCCACCAAGCGAAGCGCGGTAGAAAAAAGCAAATGTCATGCAAAAAGGACTCTCTCCCTGCTATGATGGTGATTGTCAACATCAACCGAAAACAGGAGGGAGAGAGTCCATGAAACATCTTACCACAGAATGGCCTTTATTAAAAGAGCTGGAGGAACAATTAGTCAGAACTCTTCAAAAGGTGTTCGCTGTCTTGTTGGCGGCCCTTTTGGAGGAGATTGATCAACAACTGGCGGAAGCGCGGGACAAGCGCCGGTATCAGCTGAAAGACAAACGGCCGACTACGATCCAAACGCTGTTTGGAGAAGTGACGTTTCGACGGAACTACTACTATGACCGGCAAACGGGGAACTATACCTTCTTGCTGGATGCCGAATTAGGCTTTGATGGGGCCCGATCGATCAGTCCTTGCCTCGAGGAAACGGCGGTCGAGTTGGCCGTAGAGTGCTCTTCCTACCGCAAAGCGGCCCGTACGTTGGAGTCGATCGTGGGGTATGCGGTCATGAGCCACGAGGCGATTCGCCAACTGGTGCTGGAGGCCCCTGTCTCGCTGCACCGCCCTGTTTCCCAACGGCACGGCCGGGTGCTGTTTGTGGAGGCGGATGGACTGTTTATTTCCCGCCAGGGGAAAGGGAAACGGGCGAAAGAAGAGAAAATCCTGGCGGTTCACCAGGGATGGAAACGAAACGGTTCGCAGCTCGAGCTCGTGAACCGGCGCCACTACCTCCATGAAGGGGAGGGAGACGTGTGGGAACGGTTCGAAGAGTGGCTGATGAACGAATATGCCTATGATCCGTGCCGGGACCTGTTGATCATCAACGGCGACGCGGCGTCGTGGATCACGGCCTGCCGGGAGTATTTTGGGAAGCGGGCGTGCTTTCAGCTGGATCGATTTCATGTGGCGCGGGAGCTGCGTCAGTGTCTGTCCGGCCATCCGCGTTGGCGGGAGGTGCGGAAGAAGCTGGCGAAACAAGACGAAGAGGGGCTTCTCGTGGAGCTGAACAGCGCGGTCGGCACGTTGGAGGACGAAGCGAAAGAGAAGCAGATGGCTGCCATGATCCGCCGGATCGAGTCGATGCCGGGATGCATCCGGGACTATCGGGAGTGGCTGTCGGAGCAAGGGGTGGAGACGACCGGCATGCGTCCGATGGGCCACGCCGAGAGCGTGATGAGCCGGTTTGCGCATCGGGTGAAATCCCGCCGCAGCTGGAAAGACCAAGGGCTTCGGGCGTTTCTGAGGGCGATGGCGGCCCGAATCGACGGGATTTGGCGGAGAAATGGGCAGTTGGTGGAGGAAGAAGAGACCCGAACGGCGGCCTCGGCCTCAACAAAGTCCAAGCGGATCGAACAGGCCAAACGGAAGGCCGGACGGTTATGGGCAGATGTGGTGCGTCAGAATCTACCGTGTCTGCAGCGGTCATCCGGGACACCGATCCATCAAGCGTTGTCGGCGCTCCGGGATGGTGGTTGGGTGTAAAAAAATGGAATATCGTATCATCGCCTCAAGATGAGGGATGAGAGTCCGAAAGCGCTTACGATATTAATTCCTGAAAATGGTTCGCTAACTAGTGATTGACAACGCCCGTAGTGAACCGAAAAAATGTTCTCCACAAAGTCTTGACTGACTCTTCTTTTCCCACCAGGTTGTGTTTTTTCAACAATCGGTATATAGTAAAGTAAGAGGTATGATTTTCTGGGATTTCCCCCTGCTCGATCAGGTGTTCGTAGAACACCGTCACGGGCATGGTGGGATGTTCTTTTCTTAGGGCTAAAATATGATCCTCATCATCGGGCGACAGACGCCTTGAGTGGCCGCGGTCCGAACGGCGCTTCGGCTTTAAGGCGTCAAAGCCCCCTTTTTTGTATCGGGTGCACCAATCGAGGATCGTCTTGGCTGCGATTCGTTTGTCGCCCTGGTGGGGAACATGGTGCACTCGCTCGCTCACCTCTTTCAGATACGTCTTCGGTTCCACCTGCCCATTCACCAACGGAGCGATTAGCCCGTACCGAAACAGGGCAATGTCGTGTCTCATCGACTCATCCATTCGAATCTCCTCCTGGTCTCACTTGGAATCAGGACCGTTCCGGTCCGTCTGCCCTTATCGTACCGGATCGCTTTTTCTCCGTCGATAGGAAAGGTTTGTGGGAACCTCAACTATTTCCAATTTAGGGCATGTATGTAAAATCAGGATCCCATTTGATTCGCAAAAGGGTGTCGGAATCCGTCCTCCCACATGTCTCTGATGACCGAATCAAGACCGTGTTTCTCCAACGTCCGGATCCACCAGGAAGCCCGTTCCTTTTCTTTTTTCACGATAGGGCCTATGATCCTCCACCGCCTCGCAAAAAAGCTATGAAGGCTTGATAGGTTTCGGTAGAACCGTCGGACATAAAAGATGATGCCGTCCTTTGTCAGGAGGAACGGAGCCCGGTTCGTCCCCTCGGTCAATCCCAACTGCTCTTTTCACAACTTGCCATATGGCGGACAACGTATACTGAAAATACGGGAGGAGAAAGGAAGGCAGCACACTCACCGTCTTCAAGCATTCCCGACAGCGATACCGGACAATCCAAATGCGATCATCACCATGTGGGGTCAATGCGTTTCGCTCATCGTAACCGTGGCGGTGCAACGGGCGCTTGGCCCGGCAATGCGGACACTTTTTCAGAAGAGGGAAGTCGTTTTCTTTTCCACGCTCTGCATACGTTTGGACGTCAATGCCAAAGTCATGAAATTGAATCACGTCCTCCTCCCCCTCCTATGAACCGATGGATTTTCTCTTCCGAAATAATTCACAAAAAATTTAGCACATTCTTTCAGAAAAGGGGAGAGGGCTTTCTGAAGGAATGTGCAAAAAAATGGCTCTTTTGTTCCGAAATAAAGTGATAATTTACAGTAAAACCGAGCAGCTTTCCTAAAAGATGAATGGCGATGATGACAGCGTCCTCTTGCTTGACCAAATGGCGATTTCGACGATGAAGATGCACCTGAATGCATGAAAGTTGAGCAGAAACAAAAACGAAAATGGCGGCATATTGCTTTTGAATCTTGGCCCGATCTGTAGTAAAATGAAAGTGCTCTTGCATAGGGATCCTCCCTCTAGAAATGTTGATCTATCAAGGCTTTTCGGCCTCTCAGGGGTGTCCAAAAAATATTTTTCGACAAAATCCCTTACATCCTTTTTCAGTTTTGTGGATATCTTACAGACCTAGGGTGCGCTTCGCGGCCACGGCTGGGGATATTTTCCTTCCGTGGGGAGAAGCGTATTCGATGCTCCCTTTGGATCTCCGCGTTGCTGATGAGGACGAACCCTCCCATGTCTCCGGGCGTCTTCGCGCCAACATTCCCTCGTTCGGTCTCGTCATCAGGCGGAGGCCGGCCAAGCTCCTTTGGGGACTCAAGGTCGAATGGATAAAATCACGCCAGCTTCTCCGGTGTCATCTGGTTGTCCAACGATTCTTCCGTTCGCAGGGGGAGGCCTTAGGCCGCCCGTTGCACTTGGGACAAGACGTCCTGCTTCATTCGCTCCGCGTCAAACGCTTGTTTCTTCGTACAAATCGCAAACAGCACATTCAACAGCTTCCGGCACAAGGCGACAATGGATTGCTTTCCGGTCAGCGGGTTGACGGATCGGGTCGTGTAATATTCATGCAGCTCGCGAAACGCCTCGTTGTGCCGGATCAGCGGAATCATCGCCCGAAACAGCACCGAGCGCAGCCGTTTCCGTCCCCGTTTGGAGATGTGCTTTTGCCCTTTGCGCTGGCCGGAGGAGTTCTCCTTGAGCGTCAGGCCCGCCAACTTCACCAATTGGCGCGGGTCCCGATAATGGGCGAAGCTGCCGATCTCCGCCAACAGATCGATGATCGTGGCGTCTCCCAACCCGTCGACCGTTTTCAACCATTGATACTCCATCGTCGTTTGAACCAATGCCTTCAACTCGGCGTCCAGTGCGGCGATCTCCGTCTCCAATTGGCGGTATCGGCGGACGAGCGCGGCGATCTCAAACCGGGCCATCGTCGTCCCTTCCGTCACCCCAATGGAGTCCTTCGCGGCGTTGATCAACGCCTGAATTTTGGCCTTCTGCGGGCATTTCAGCCCTTCGCTTTGCCGGTACACCTCGATGAGCTCCTCGGCGGTCCGACCCGCCATATCGGCCGGAAACGGCGTCCACTCCAACACCGAAAGCGCCGTTTTTCCCAGATCGCGAAACACCGTCCAAAACTCCGGAAAATACCGGTCGGTCCAGCGGATGATCGCATTTTTCACCGCCGTCTGTTCCTTGCGGAGCTTCTCTTTGAGCGTGCTTCCCACGCGCAAATCGGCTTCGATCTCGTGCAGCAGCCGGGGAACGAGGAATCGTCCGTCTTTTGCCAGTCTGGCAATGACCAGGGCGTCTTTGGCGTCGTGTTTCGTCGGCAGGTTGTCATCGAGTTCTTTCGACCGGCACACATGCGCCGGGTTGACCATGACCAACGGGATCCCGTGCTCCTCGAGGAAGTAGGCCAGGTTCAACCAGTAGTGCCCGGTCGGCTCCACGGCGACGATCACCTCTGACTTCCCGAACGCTTGCATCGCCCCCTGAATCGCTTTATACAGCTGTTGAAACCCCTCTTTCGACTGGAAGATCGGGAACGATTTGCGAAGCACGCGCCCCCGGTCATCCACGAAGCAGGCGTAGTGGGTTCGTTTCGCGATATCAATACCCACGACAAGCGTTTGTTCGGTGACTTGATCAATTTTATAGTTTTGTGTACAATTCATCTGAAGTCCTCCTTGGTATGGTGAGTGATGTGGTTGACACCCCTGCATCATACCAAGAGGGCTTTTTTTGATCAAGTCCCCGGAAAAGCTCCTAACGGGAATGCTCCTTCCTAAGAAGCTGCTCATAGTCTTCCGGTGTATCAATATCACTTGGGAATGGTTTATCGATTCTAGCAAAACAGATCTTATTCGAGAACATTTTTAAAACAGATCTCGCGCCTTCATCGCCTGTTACATTGAAAAGATGCGGAAACATCGAGCAATCAAACAGAACAGGATGCCCTCTTTTCGATTGATAGCTTGCTTGGACAATGAGGGGGCCGCCATTCGATTCATAACATTCAATTACCGCATCTATATCATCTGATGAGACAAGCGGCTGATCACCAAGCAACACAACAGCAGCATCAGCCGTTAAAGGCAGATTCATCAACCCTGCTTTTAACGATGTTGACATTCCTTGTCCCGCCTGTTCATTCAAAACGAGTTTGCTCACGCACGACCTAGAAACTTCATTTCTAAGCTCGGCAACCTCGGGATTGACTACGACAACCACACCGCTTAAACGCGACTCCATACTTTCATCAATCACATGCCGGATAATAGGTTTACCTTTGTACGGAAGAAGCAGCTTTGGTTTTCCCATGCGCTTTGAAAAACCTGAAGCTAAGATAATTCCCCATATGTTCTTTCTCATCTTAATAGACTGGCACCTCCTTCATACAGAATGCGCCATAGATGCCAGTTGCGACAGTTTTCTTCCAGTTCCTCCTCTATATACCATCATGATTTCAGCCAAAATACTGAGTGCGATTTCTTCTGGCGTTTTCGCTCCGATATCCAGTCCAATCGGACTATGGATGCGATAGACATTTTCATTGGATAGGAGGGTGTTGCTTGTCGCAATCAATCTATCCGTTCTTTTTCTCGGTCCTAATAGTCCGATGTAGGCCGCATTTGAATTTAAAATAGATTCTAAAATTTCCCTATCATGCAAGAAGTTGTGTGTCATAATGACAACATATGAGTTTTCATGAAGGGAAACGTTTGGTACGCTACCAGCAGGATAGACATGAATGAAATCGGCTTCTGGAAAATTTTCCTCATTGCAATAAGATGAGCGATAATCAAGCACAGTAACTAGCCACTTCAAATTTTTCGCCATCTTGACAAGTGGAATGGCATCAGGACCCGCGCCGAAAACGATAAGATGAGGCGGTGGACTTATTGATTCATAATACACGTACAAATCTTGCTCGCCACCTAAATAAACCATTTCATTTTTCAAATCCTTTTTTCTCATCATATAATCGACGGCAATCTCCCGAACAGAGATAGGTATGTCGCTATTATCGAAAGCACTATCAATGACCCACATTTTCCCTTGCAGCGATTCGTCTTTCGCTTTCACAATCGTGACAGTGTGTAACGTTTTTTGAAGAGAGTCCGAAAAGTACCGATCAATAATAGCTGCCTTTTCAGGTTGTTTGGCAGGAAGATACGGCTGTAAAAAAGTATTCATTTTTCCGTTGCAACCAACCCCAAGACCCCAAACGATGTCATCGTCTCCGTAAAAATCATAATGGATGATGGTCGGTTTTCCAGTCTCTAGAACTTTCATGGCGTGTTCAATAATATCTGATTCCACGCATCCGCCACTTAAAAGCCCAGTAAGCTTCCGGTCTTCTGAAATAAAACATTTTGCTCCTGCTTTTTGATAAGTAGATCCTTCTGTCGAAATAATCGTTCCAAGTACTCCTGAAAGCCCTTCCTGTTTACAACGTTCCAATTCTTTTTTTATAGCAATCACGACTTTACCCCCTTTTCCTGAAAATAGAATTGCTCCCGATATTCACTTGGCGTTTTTCCCACAATTTTTTTGAAAGTAGTCGCAAAGTAGCCAGGATTAGAAAATCCCGTATTATGAGCTATGACTTCAATCGGCAGACTGGAAAATCTAAGTAAACTTTTCGCTTTCTGCACTCTAACAAACGACAAATATTCCACAAATGTCATACCGACTTCTTCTTTAAATAATCGACTGAAATAAGATGGGCTTAAATATACCTGATCTGCTACCTCTTTTAGCGTAAGAGAGTATCCATAGTTCATCTGAATAAACTGAATAGCGCTTTCAATAGGGTTTTTTAAGTCTGAAGAAAAATTTCTATTCCCATTGATATATAAGTTGAATTAAAGATTTACAACTGAACACACAAACGATCGATCGTTTGTTCTGGTTTCTGGTTGATTCGCTGAATAAAGGCTTGGACATTCTTTCTAATTTCTTGCACACTCGAATAGAGCACGTTGTAAATCACGTCTGATTTCAGCCATTTCCATAGCCCTTCAATCAAGTTCAATTGCGGACTGTATGGTGGCAAAAAGACGAGCTCTAACCGATCTTCGTGTTCTTTTAAAAATGGCTGAATGAGTTTGGCATGGTGAATTCGAGCGTTATCTAAAATCATCACTATTTTGCCTGTGGGATAGCGTTCTAACACAAGTTGAAGAAATCGAAGAAATGTTTCCGCGTCATAGCGTTCTTCTTCGATGCAAAACACTTCCCCTGTTTCGTAGTTCAACGTGCCAATCAGCTTCAGCCCTTGATGTTTTCCAAACGTCGGAATGATTCGTTGTTTTCCTTTGACAAACCATGTTTTTTGAATTGCTTAGTAATCACGAATCATCGACTCATCTTGAAAGAGGACATGGGCGATGTTCCCATCTACCAGTTTTTTTTTACTTCAGGGAAGGTGATTTCGACGAATTCTTTTTGTTTCTCTTCATCGGCATTGGCTAGTGTATAGGTCGGTTTCGTATAGCTTAGCCCTAACCGATGCAGAATGTCACTTGTTCCGCGAAGCGTGTATGTTGGCCCCCACTTTTGTTGAATGAGTTCAGCGATTATCGCAAGCGTCCAATTATATTTTGCTTCGAATCCCACATCTACGGGGAGCTGATGTTCAATGATCAAAGCCAGCTCTTTTTCCTGCTCAGGGGTCAATCGACGTGGGGCGCCAGGTGAGTATTTCATCTCCAGTCCATCAAGACCGCGCTGGGCGTAGGCATGAATATAGTTATAAATAGTTTTCTTGGATCGACCAATAATCGTTGCGATTTCTCCTTTGGTATATCCCTGCAAATGAAGATAAATCGCTTGGTAGCGTTCATATGCTCGTTTACTTTTTGCTTCTTTCATGGCAGTGGACAACTTTTCGATCTCGTCTTTGTGATTTGGCATCATATTTTCTCTCCGTTCCCCTATTTTCTCTTTGTATTTATTCGCCGTGGAACGGGAGAAAACCTTTATTTCAATTTATATAGATCAATTTCCTCTTATTTATTTTATGTAACAGAAAACCACCAGTGTTGAAAAAGACGCCGATCAAATGTTTCTTTATTGAAAACCTACTTTGCGATGGACTCTTTAAATGTCCTGAACCAGTTGGAACAGCCACGTTGGTACGGGTTTCTCCGCCGTCTGTTACATGCGCGAATATGCATTATTATTCTGAATTTTTATATTTCTTCAAATATTATCCATTCATTTTCTTATCATTCTACTCTTTAGCTGAAATACTCATGCCATTTTCTTAGAAGAAGAAACAGGCTATAATTTATACTATTTGCCCAGAAATGTTGCTGTCAATTATTTCACCTCTTTGAAAAACAACCCTTCCGCGAAGAATTGTATGCGTTACTATCCCCCGGAAACTTTTCCCTATATACGGACTTTGTTGATGCCGATATAAAAGATCTGTTTCCTTCAGGACAAAAGAAGATTGCAAATCGACCAATGTCAGGTCAGCGTCACTCCCAACGGCAATAGTACCTTTCCGTGGATACAGACCAAACCGTTTTGCCGGATTGGTCGCTGTTACTCGTACAATGACTTCCAAGGGAATTCCACGCCGCCAATACCCCTCCTCAAGCATAACATTCAAGGTTGTCTGTGCGCCCGATATTCCGCCCCACAAACTGAAGAAATCACCGTTATCCGAAGCAACTTTCATTGCTGGAGGAGAAGGAGAATGATCTGAACCGATGATATCAATTTCACCGGATTTTAAAGCTTCCCACAGCGATTCTACATCCTCCCGTTCCCGCAGAGGCGGTGCACATTTCGCCATTCCGCCAAGCCGTTCCAGATCCTCAATGGTAAAAGACAGATAATGGGGGCAAGTTTCAACAGTTATATCAACCCCCCTTTGTTTTGCTTCGCTTATATACTTGATGACCTTACCACTGCTTGCGTGTACGATATGCAACTTGCATCCCGTAATTTCCGCATATGCCGCTGCCCTGCCTACAGCTTCGATTTCTGATATAACGGGACGGGAAGCCACATAATCCCGTGCAGTCCGATTCCCTTGTGATTTATACCAATCTGCGAGTTGTTTCGTAATGACATCACTTTCGGCATGGAGGGCCAGGATGGAACCCAGCCTTGCAATTTTTTGCATTCCTTTAAATAAAGTACAATCGTCTACGTGAGGGAACTCATCGATGCCGCTATCGGACATAAAACCTTTGAATCCAATAACACCTAAATCTTTAAGATGTTCCAGGGAATCCAGATTTCCTGGAACAAGTCCTCCCCAAAGGCCAAAATCAAGAATCGATTTTTGTATGGCCGCTTCTTTTTTGACTTGAAAGCCGTATGTCGATGTAGTCGGGGGACTGCTATTAAGAGGCATATCAAAGAAAGTTGTGACTCCCCCCGCAGCCAAACTTCGGGAGCCTGTGTAGAAACCTTCCCAGTCCGTCCGACCGGGTTCATTAAAGTGAACATGGGTATCGATCAAACCGGGCAAGACGTGCAGACCGAAAGCATCAATCTCTAGCTTGGCTTTTCTCCCTGACGGTATAGATCCAATTTGAACGATTTTTTGCTCGCACACGGCAATGTCCCCTTGAAATATTCCATCTTCGGTAACAATCTGCCCATTGCGTATAATAAGATCGTAACTACTTTCTTTCACGCCAATCCCCCTTTTACTCGATTACAGATATAGATTGAGTTTTATCCACAACTATTTGTTGATTGCGTTGCATTAATCCGCGGTAGGCGACGGCAGAAATCATTGCACCAATAAACCATGAAAAGGGAGCAAAATATGAAAACATTGGAACTAGTGCGACAATTGCAGCGAAAATAGATCCGATAATAAAGGCAGCCAACGCCTGTAGGTTAAACCCATTTTTATACCAATAAGGGGATGTGGCACCTTCCTTATAAAGAGAGTGAACATCAACTTTTTGCTGCTTAACTAAGTAATAGTCAATAACCATTACTCCGAAAATTGGACCGAGGAAAGCTCCAAGCCCTCCCAAGAAATAGTTGACAGCTACAGGGCTCCCATAAATTTTCCAGGGCATGACAAGAACGGACAGAATCGCGGTAATAATCGTTCCTTTCTTGAAATTTATATGTTTCGGCGCTGCATTGGCAAGATCATATGCAGGAGATACAAGGTTCGCGACAATATTAATGGCTAACGTTGCAACGATGAAAACAATTGCTGCAATTAAATTGACCACACTATTCTCAATCTTTTGCACGATCAAAACAGGATCAACAATTGCCTCACCAAAAACTGTAATTGTACCTGCTGTAATAACTACAGTAGCCAAGGAAAATGCTGTCAAGTTAACTGGTATACCATAGAAATTACCACGTTTTGTTACCTTTGTTGAAGTAGAAAAACGTGTAAAATCACAGGCATTCAACATCAGTGTCGAGAAATACGCTACTACCAATGCGATTGCCGCAAAGAAAGAATGAATTTGTTTACCTGCAGACGCTTCAACAAATCTGTCCATGATGTTGATATTTCCATTCGCCTTAACAACGATCCAAATAAGCAAGAACAGCATCATCACATATACTGCGGTACCCGCAAAATTATCAAATTTGCGAATCTTCTCCATGCCATATACTGCGATAAGCAATTGCCAAGCCCAGAGAATCAGGAATCCGATCCACCCCAATAAAGAAAGGCCTAGAAAAGATGTATCATTTAGAGTAACTAAACCCGGCATAAATAGTAGCAGTACACCGACCACCGCATTCGAGGCAAGGTATGTTTGTATGCCATACCAAAAAATCGCGATAATTCCCCGTATAAGCGCCGGTATGTTTGCACCAAACACGCCAAATGAAATACGCGCCATAACGGGGTACGGAAGACCCATTTTCGTTCCGGGAATAGAGAGTAGGTTGACAAAATAATTTACAAGCAGGGCACCGAGAATGATCGCAATGAAAACTTGCCAGCCTGCAAGCCCCAAAAAGAACAGTCCTGCAGCAAATGTATAGCCGCCGATGCTGTGCACGTCAGACATCCACATTGACAACAGGCTAAAGAAACCCCATTTTCGCTCCTTTGGCGGAGCCAAGTCCTCGTTGTAGAGCCGCTCGCTATAGTCGGTAATCGTTTCAGTAAATAATTCCTCCTGCACATTGTCCACTTTATTGTTCATTTGTAATCCCCCTCCCCATAGATTGTTATGAACTTGATTACTAGATTTGGTCATACCGTGTTACTTACTCACACTGTCTGTACACTGTACTCTCATTTTTGTTTCAAACACCAAACCGCAAGGATGTTCGTTGTGCTATAGCAATAAACAAAAAGTGTAATGACAAGAACACGGTTGGATTCCATCACATTCAAAGGATTTTGGGCACTCCTTGGTAGGCAATTCTGTTTCCACAACGACCAGCCAACTCGCGGTACCAAGGAGTCCTCTTTTGTTGTTTAAAGCGCAAAGAGAATAAAGTTATTTGTCTGTCCGAAGCAAATCATAAAGAGTAAGTGCCACAATTTTTGTTGCTTTGACCAAATCTTCAATCCGGACATGTTCATCCGCCCGATGGCCGTTGGCTTCCAACAAGGTCCGAGGACCCGCGCCAAACAGGACGACAGGAACTCCGGCTTCCGCAAAATGTCTCGCATCGGTGTACAACGGAATTCCGTGAATCTCTGGCTCTCCGTCCATAATTTCTTTCCAGTTTGCCATAAGCGTCTGGATCAATGGGGAATCTACCGGTGTCGGCTTGAAGCTTTTCGCCAGCAGTATGCGTTCAAACTCCGCCCGGATTCCTTCATAGCGCTTAACCACCTGTTCCACCAGTTCGCGAATTTCCATTTCCACCTGTTCCCCGTCTTCCTCAGGGATCAACCGGCGGTCAATCCGGATTGTGCACTGATCCGGCACCACGTTAGTGTTGATTCCTCCCGAGATTAATCCGACTACTAATGTGGGAGACTCGATTCCAGGAACACTGGAACGTTTTTGATCTAACGTCCGGCGATAGTCGTACAGCGCCTGTAGCACACCGGTCATCGCTTCGATGGCGTCATGTCCTGTATACGGCGCTGCTGCATGTGCCGACTTGCCTTTGATTCGTATCTCAAGGTGCAGACATCCGTTATGGGAGTTTACAATCGAATACGTGAATCCAGCTGAAAACGCCATATCCGGCTGAATATATCCCTTTTCGATCATCCACTTCGGACCGATTTCTCCGCCTGTCTCCTCATCGAAGTTAAATGCCAAGGACGCTTTGCCCGACAACTTCTCTGTCACTTGACGAAGGGCCATGACCGCGAAGGTATACGATGCAATGTCCGATTTGGATACGGCAGCACCGCGACCATACAGCTTCCCGTCAACGATTTGTCCGCCATACGGATCATACGTCCAGCCAAGTCCCGGCGCCACCACATCTCCATGAGCGTTGAGGACAATTTCAGGCCCTTTTCCGTCCCCAAAGATGGTTTTAGCGACAACGTTTGCCACCCGAACCATCCCTTTTTCCCTGACTTCCTCCGGGTCTACTTCCAACAGCGCGACATCTTCAAATTGAAAATCATGCAGACGTTTATAAATGTGCTCTGCGATGGCATAACAGTCGCCCGGCGGATTGTCCGACGGTATGGCGACCAGTTCCCGTAGAAATTTGATGAGGTTGTGCCTTTCAGATTCAATCCATTGCAAAATTTCCTGCTTCGCTTGACATTTGATAGTTGCCATTGATGATTCCCCCTTCTAATCTTAAGACTTTTTTATGATGTCAACTTCAGAGCAACATCCAGCAGCACAGAGGTTCCTATTTTAATGTCCTCGGCTGCTACAAATTCGTCAGGATGATGACTCAGACCATTTTTGCATCTGACAAAGATCATGCCAATGTCAGTTATAGAAGCTAATGCCATCGCATCATGTCCCGCTCCGCTAACAAGTCGAACTGACTTCATTTTGCGCTCCTCGAGAACCGAAGAAATCACATCGATAAAACGACTCGAACATAGCACAGCAGGAGATTCCATGACTTTTGTAAACTCGCAAACTAATCCCCGTTGTTTGGCAATCTCCTTACATTCCTCTATGATTCGGTTCAGTGCGGTTCTTCTAGTTCCATCGTCAATCGACCGGACATCAAGTGTTCCTTCGACCAATCCCGGAATCACATTGCTGGCCCCCGGAAATACAGACAGCTTTCCTACGGTAGCCATCAGATTCTCATATTGGAGAACGATCTGTTCGATTGCCAGGATCATTTCTGCTGTTCCGGCAAGTGCGTCTTTTCTCAGCGGCAACGGTACGGTTCCCGCATGCCCCACTAATCCTTCCACCCGGAATTTATATCGGGACTGTCCAGCAATCCCGGATACGACCCCGCAGGCTTGATTCATTTGTTCAAGAATTGGACCTTGTTCAATATGCAATTCAAGATAACCAAGGATTGTTTTCGGATGACGGGCAGCCGTGTGGTATTGAAATGGATCAAGACCGATCTCTTTCATGGCTTCTGCCAATGTAATCCCATTTGCATCTTTCGCAAACAGTTCTTCTTCCCGCAGATTACCCGCAATTGCCCGACTGCCAAGCAGCGTTGTATGAAATCTAGCACCTTCCTCATCGCAAAAGCCGATCACTTCAATTGGATTGTTGGGTCTCATACCGTTTTCATATAGGGTTTGAATCACTTCAATCGCTGCAATCACGCCAAGTACCCCGTCATATTTCCCAGCTTCAATGATAGAGTCGAGATGCGACCCAATGAGCAGTACTGGCGCGTCAGGCCATTTCCCTTCGTAACGACCGATGATATTATTAAGACCATCCCTGCGAACTGTCATGCCTGCTTCCTGCATCCATTGCGCCACCAGCTCATTAGCCATTTCGCTTTCCCTTGAAAAGGAAAGGCGGGTCACTCCTTTTTTAGTCATGCTGCATTTCGCAAGTTCTTCAATCCGCCGTACGATTCGATCTGCGTTTACTTTTTGATAAAGCGTCTGCATCCCCACTCTCGCCTCTTTCTTTTTCAAATGAAAATAAATGTTATATAAAATGTTATAAAATATAACATATTGTGTTATATAAGTTGATTTTAGCTTGATTTTCCTCTATAATCATTGGTAAAATCGCTATAAATTTTATAATTTTTTGTGCAATTTAACCAAAAGGAGTGAGGAGTATGAAGATTTCAGATATATTACATATACCTGCTTTCCACAATGCAAGATTAATTGCGGGGCATAAGGGAAAAGAAAGAGAGGTGTATAGTGTAAATATGATGGATGCTCCCGATATCATCTATTACTTAAAACCGAATGAATTACTTGTAACTACAGCATATCACCTTAAAGACAACCCACACGACTTACTTGAGTTAATCAAAAGCATGGTGGAACAACAATGTGCAGGTCTTGCCATTAAAACAAAACGGTTTTTAGAAGAAATTCCGGAAAACGCTCTTGCCTATGCCAATGAAATCGGATTCCCCATCATAGAACTGCCAATAGATATTTCATTAGGAGAAGTTGTCAACCAATTATTAAGTTATATTCTTGATAAACGAACAAATGAATTGCTCTTAGCTATTGAAACGCATCAAAAATTTACCAAGCATATTATGAGTGGCAAAGGGTTAACATCCTTGCTCAGAAGCTTATCTTCCATGATTAAATATCCAATTATATTACTGAATAAGCATTTTCGAATTATCGGTTCTTCTCATCCGTTCTCCAATCTTTCTGATGAACTCAGGAAACTATACACAAATGGATTTCGCTTTTTTTTACCAAACACTTCTTATTCTTGTTTTTCCATTATATCTAACCGAGAGGTTGTTTCTGTATTTCCAATCTACACCCATGAGGAAAACAGCGGTTGCTTAGCTGTAATAGGTATGATTCCCTTTTCTAACCCGTCAATGATTTTAACCATTGAGCAAGCAGCCAATGTTATTTCCTTTGAATTAATGAAAGAAAATGCATTAAAACAATACACAAAAAAAGTGCGCAATGAGTTTTTTATTAATTTTACAGAAGGGGCATTTCAATCCCTAGAAGAAGTGACTATTAAGGCAAAAGAATTTCAGATTATCAACGACCAATCCTATATTTGTGCAGTTGGAAAACTTGATGAGAGCAGGACGATGTTAAGTTTCACAGAATCCCACAAAGAAATTGATACTATTTTTGAGTTTATAGAAGAAGAAAGTCACATCTTTTCTAAATCCATTCATCATTTCGTAAAAGGAAATATTTGTATTTTACTATTCCCTATCACAGAATCTTGGACAGAACTCAATACGATCATTCTCCCTTTCCTAGAAGAGCTGCAGATTAAAATCAAAAACAGATATAATCGGACTGTTTCTTTCGGACTTAGCAACTTATGCCAACAATTTTTAGATGTCCAAAAAGGATTCAGGGAAGCTTTGGAAGCATTGCAGACTGGCCGGCTGTCAGGAAATCGCCAGTTTATTCAAATCTATCGAAGAAAAGATATTTCCGAACTTTTACAGATGATCCCCACACAAGATTTAAAAGATTTTTACAACGAAACATTACAAAAATTATCAGATCAGTCTATACACGAAAACCAAATCCTATTGCATACATTATTTGTATTTCTAGAGAACCATTGTCAAATTTCAGAAACAGCGAAGAAACTATACGTTCATCGAAATACCGTAATTTATCGTTTAGAAAATTGCGAAAAACTAATCGGAAAAAGCCTAAAAGATCCTGATACTACCTTCCGCCTTCGTTTAGCGTTTCGCATCAAAAATTTACTTCATTTATAAAAAAAGTCTTTTTTATAATTGTTAGATTTTGTAACATCGATATTTACCTACTCCGCCTAATTTCATACTGAACTTTTTGTTTTTTATGCAATTTGTCAACTCCTCTAAAAAAATAATTGTACAAATTAACTAATGACATCTACATCACCTTACTTTATTATGTTATATAAAGCAACAATTAATGTCATTTTATTTACAAAAAAGAGGAGGGAATGCCATTGAACAAAAATCTTGGAAAGGCCCAAATTGTTTCTCTCGGTTTACAGCATGTATTAGCCATGTATGCTGGCGCCATTTTAGTTCCTCTGATCGTCGGAAGAGCGTTACATCTATCGTCAAAGGAGCTAGCATATTTAGTAGCCATCGATTTGCTGACATGCGGAATTGCAACATTACTTCAAGCTTGGAAGAACAAGTTTTTTGGAATAGCTAAGCAAAATTTGTGAACAAGATATTAACGATCAAGACTTAGTTCGCGGATACCGCGCTGAAGGATTGTCATTTATTTTAGGCGGCCTATTTAACGCATTTCCTTACAGCACTTTTGCTCAAAATGTCGGACTTGTTCAACTAACCAAGATTAAAACGAGAAACGTTGTAATTGCCGCTGGCAGCATTCTTGTTTTGCTTGGGTTAATTCCTAAAATCGCTGCCTTTACAACCATTATCCCTACTCCTGTATTAGGGGGAGCAATGGTTGTCATGTTTGGAATGGTAGTTTCCTCAGGCATTAAAATGCTTAGCTCTGTAGATTTTCAACAGCAAAATAACTTATTAATCGTAGCCTGCTCGATTGCATTAGGGCTTGGTTCAACAGTGGTCCCTAATCTCTTTGCTCAATTGCCGCAAATCATGCGAATTCTTTTAGGAGATGGAATTGTAACAGGCAGCTTAACTGCTATTATCTTAAACTTGTTTTTTAATCTTTCATTAAAGGAAAAGCCAACTGTTAATAACACTTTAAAAACAACAATAGAATAGAATCACAAGAAAAGGGGGAAAATGATGCGATTAGAACAATTAAACGAAATGAGTGCTTCTGAATTTATTAATCAATTAGGAGGAGTTTTTGAGCATTCTTCATGGGTGGCAGAACGGGCAGAGCCCTATCGGCCATTCTCCTCATTTCAATCTCTATATGATAAAATGGTGGAGATTGTCGAAACAGCTTCGGAGAACGAAAAATTAAAATTAATTAGAATGCACCCACATTTAGGCACTAATGCAAAAGTAACAGATTTCTCTCAAAAGGAACAGAAACATGCTGGATTAAATGAATTAACAGAAGATGAACATAATCATCTAATGCTACTCAACAAAGAATATATGGATAAGTTTGGATTCCCTTTCGTAATGGCAGTTCGCGGAAAAACAAAACAAGATATTTATAGAACGATAAAAGAAAGACTAAAAAATAATTATAGAACAGAGTTTGAACAAGCATTAGAAGAAATAAAAAAAATCGCGATGTTTCGTTTACAAGAAATAATTAATGGGGGAGAGATGATTTCTATGACCAATAATAAAGAAAGAGTCATGTATTATGGAAAAGGAGACGTATTTGCCTACCGCACAAATTTAAAACCACTTACAGGGATAAGAACGATTCCTGAATCTTCTTTTTCTGGTCGAAATAATATTATTTTTGGAGTAAATGTAAAAATAGCAGTGGGAGGAGCAAAGTTGTTAACCTCTTTTACGGAAGGAGATAATAGCTTAGTCGTTGCAACGGACTCGATGAAAAATTTTATTCAAAGACATTTAGCCAGCTATACAGGAACAACGATTGAAGGATTTTTAAAATATGTAGCAACTTCATTTTTAAAGAAATATTCTCATATTGAAACTATTTCATTGATTGGAGAGGAAATTCCATTTGAAACAACTTTCACATTAAGTGATGGAAATATAACAGCTAGTGACCTAGTTTTTAAAAGATCCCGAAATGAATATTCCTTTGCTACTTTAAACATGGTTCGAAGAGAAAATGACAGTATAGATATTATCGATCAATACAGCGGAATTTCTGACCTTCAATTAATTAAAGTTAGCGGTAATTCTTTTGTCGGTTTTATTCGCGACGAATACACAACCCTTCCAGAGGATACAAACCGCCCGCTATTTGTTTACTTAAACATCAAATGGAAATACAAAAACATTGAAGACTCATTTGGTGATAATCCAGAATATTATGTTGCAGCCGAACAAATTCGCGACATTGCCACTTCGGTATTTCATGAAACAGAAACACTTTCCATCCAACACTTAATTTATTTAATCGGTTGCAGAATATTAGAAAGATTCCCTCAACTCCAAGAAATAAACTTTGAATCTCAAAACCATACATGGGATAAAATCGTTGAAGAAATTCCTGGATCACAAGGAAAAGTATATACTGAACCGCGACCACCATACGGATTTCAGTGCTTTACTGTTACACAAGAAGACTTGCAACACAAAATGCTTTCTGCTGAAATTCAATATAAAGGAGCACTTAGATGAGCGGGTTAACGACACATATTTTAGATTTAACACATGGAACACCAGCTGAAAATGTAAAAATAAAGTTGTTTCGTTTCGATGATGAATTGGAAACAAAAAAATGGTTGCTGCAAACGACTATCACAAATCAACATGGTCGCATTGACCGGCCATTATTAGATGAGCACGAAATCGTTCCAGGGAAATATGAACTTGTATTTTACATCGGTGATTATTTTCTGAGAAAAGGCCTAAAATTGGATGAACCTCTATTTTTAGATAAAGTTGTAGTTCACTTTGGAATTTCCCAACCTAATTCCCATTACCACATTCCTTTGCTCATCTCTCCGTGGGGATATCAAGTATATCGAGGAAGCTAAAAATATATGGGGCTGATTCAAATACACGTTGAATCAGCCCTTTTGTTACGCTATGAAACCGATTATAAAAAGATCTCCCGCAAACTTGCGGGAAAACCCGTACTCTTTATATTTTTATAATTGAGCCAGTTTCTGAATCGCTCTGATGATGCCGCCATAACCGGTACATCTACAAAGATTTCCTGATAATCCTTCGAGAATTTGCTCCGCAGTTGGATTGGCATATTGATCAAAAATGGATTTTACAGCCATTATCATTCCCGGTGTGCAGTATCCGCATTGAAAGCCTCCTTCTTCCAAAAAAGCCTTTTGAATCGGATGAAGTCCATTCCTTCCTAGACCTTCAATCGTTATAATCTCCTTCTGATCTGATTGATAGGCCCTCACTAAGCAAGAATTGACTAATTTTCCATCCATAATGACTGAACAGGCACCGCATCGACCAATTCCACAAGAAACTTTTGTGCCCGTTAATTGCAATTCTTCTCTTAGTATATCAACAAGACGCATAGTTGCATCTACAAACAGTTCCTTTGCTTGTTCATTAACAATAAGCGAGATTTTTATTTTTTCCTCCAACGGAGGTTTAGCTTTTCCTACAATTTTGTTGTCAACCACTCTCTCATCTCCCTTTGATTCACTGCTTTTACAATTTCCTCACGAGACACAGGCAGCTTAGTAACCCACAAGCCAATCGCGTCATAAATAGCTTTAGCAATCGCCGGAGCAACGGCCACCGTCCCAATTTCGCCTACACCTCTTGGACCATAAGGATCTCCCTCGTACAATTCTTCTATAGCTGTTATATCCATAGAATGCGGAATATCATTTATGGTAGGAATAAGATAGGAGTCGAAATTTTCTGTTACGTACTTTCCCTTTTCCATTATCGCTTCTTCTAGTAACGTATATCCTAATGCCATAACTGAGCCACCTTCAATTTGCCCCAAGTAGCCTGTTGGATAAATCACCGGACCTGCAGCAACCGCCTGCTCCAAATTTTTCACTCGCACTATTCCCGTTAATTCATCTACTTCGACTTTTACCGCACAAGCGGCAAAAGAATATAAATAGTGCCCGCCAGGAATGGAATGAGGAGTCGTTGGAAAATGAAATTCCGTCTCGATTTGGATGGGATCATCCTTCGTTTCATGGGCTATTTGCTGATAAGTGATGAGAGGCTCAGAATTCAATCCGCAGGACCAAATTCCAATGGGACCTAAATACAATTGAGTGGCTGGCACTCCAGTGCATTGAGAAGCTTTTTCTAATAATCTTTTTTTAAAAGGATCTTTCATCCGTTGAAGCGCATGCCACACCATGCTTGTTCCCCGTGAAGCGGTAGAAGAACCGGAGCGGGGAACGCGATCAGTATCGCCAATCGTGATTTTTATATCATTTGCTGAGCAGCCTATTTCTTTTATTACTAGCTGTTCAATGACAGAAAGCAGCCCTTGGCCAAATTCTTCGAAGCCGAAAGCAATTTCAATTTTTCCATCCTCATTTAACGATAGACGGCCCCCTGCTGGGTCTAAACGTCCATATCCAAGTCCTCCTCCGTGCATCGCAATGGCAACGCCTATACCTGTTTTTTTCCATCGATCAGTGCCTTCTCCCCACTCTATGCTCTCTTTTTTATTTAAAAGAGGAGATTGACTAATCGCTTTTAAAACTTGTGCTGCCCCATCAGTAGGTGCAATCTCTTGACCTACTGGACCTAGATCATCGGCTTTGCGGAGATTTCTTTTTCTCAACTCCATTGGACAGATTCCAAGCTTGACCGCCAAACGGTCGATTTGCCCCTCCAACGCAAAGGTCACTTGATTTCCTCCAAATCCTCTGAACTCTCCAGCAACACCATTGTTTGTATAGACACTTAACCCTTCAACATGCACATTTGGGATAATATAAGGTCCTGTTGCATGCTCAACCGCAAAATCTAATACAGCCGGACCTAACGTAGCGTAAGCACCCGTATCCGCAATAATTCGTACTTGATGAGCAAGAATTTTACCATTACGGCTGGCACCTGTCTTCATCGTAATCTTCATTGGGTGCCTTTTTAGTCCGGATCTAACAGATTCGCGTCTGCTTTGGTGAATTTTCACCGGACATCCAGTTTTTATCGCCAATAATGCACCGTACGGCTGAATATTCAACTCATCTTTGCCGCCGAAAGATCCGCCGATTGGACTGGAAACCACCCTGATTTTACTTTCAGGAACATTTAAAATTCGGGCTAATTGGAAACGATCTTTATATCCATGTTGTGTTCCGACATACACAGTAATCCTTCCATCCTTTTCTGGAACAATCACCCCTCCTTCCGTTTCCATATACGCGTGCATTTGACGAGGCAACTCATACGTTTCTTCCACAATCACATCACATGTTTGAAAGGCTTCTTCTACATTTCCTTTTTGATAGGAAGCTTGATGAAGAATATTTCCGTCAGGATGTAATCGAGGTGCTGAAGGAAGAAGAGCCTGTTCCGGATCATCGATAACAGGCAAAGGCTCATATTCCACTTCGATTAGCTGAAGCGCTTTTTCCGCTATTTCTTCCGTTTCTGCTGCCACAGCAGCAACAGCATCTCCTACATATCGAACCCGCTCATCGCACAAAACCGGCTGATCGGGAAAAATTAACCCAAATCGATTTAATCCCGGCACATCTTTACTAGTAATAACAGCTCGCACTCCCGGCAACTCTTCCGCTTTTTTTGTAGAGATAGAAATAATTTTGGCATGAGGATACGCACTACGTAAAATTTTCCCATGAAGCATATTAGGAAAAGAAAGATCTGTTAAAAACTTTAATTTACCTGTTACCTTATCTACTCCATCTGGTCGTATAAGGGATCTCTGTAAATTGTTAGAATAGGTAAATTTCATGATTATCCCTCCAATCTACTTAATTCGGAAATAATGATATTGGCCGTCACCCATCGCCGATAGTCATCAGAGTAAAAAACATCAGAAATGGGATGAAATTCATTAAGGATCGTTTCATATACATTCCTTAACAACTTGGGATTTATCATTTGATCTATTAGCAATTGTTCTGTTGCTTTTAAACGATGAGGACGATTATCTCCTCCACCTACTGCTAATCGAACAAAATCGATCACCCCTGCATCATTTTTGCCTATCACTCCTGAAACCGTCACAACTGATCCTGAAAAAGCCTCTCTCCGTCCAACCTTTTTATAAAATTGAGTAACAAATGAAGAGTGACGATATTCTGGCAGAATGACGCCAGTAAGGAGAACCTCCTTATTTTGTCTTGTATTCAACCAATGATCTAGTTTTTCGGTTTTTATTGTTTTTCCATCAAAGTATGACACTTCCGCATCCATCGTTAAAAGAGCAGGAATGGCATCACCAAATCCATAGGCTACATTTCCACCAATCGTTCCTAAGTTACGAATGGCTGGCGCAGCAATTTGCTGAATTGCTGTTGATAATAAAGACCACTTTTCTTTAATAACAGGATGATTGCGACAAGTGGCCAACTTGGTCATTGCACCAATCTGTAGAAAACGTTTTGTTCCTTCCGTTTTGTAGTTAATCCCCTCAAGTCCTTCTACTTTTTCAAGACTTATCAGTTGAGGAGGATACGGTACCCCCTTTTCCCACTGAGTTTGTAGCAGTGTCCCTCCAGCAACAAAGCATGATTGCAAATGAAATTTTTCCCTTAATGTCCATGCCTCTTTAATGTCTGTTGGAGTCCAAACTTTTGCAGCCAGTATCCTCATGCTCATTTTTATATCCCTCCTTCTCTCGCCAATTGGTAATCTTCCTTTGTATCAATATCAAAAAAGCCTTTCGATCTTCATAGATGATGGAAATCCCGTTTAAATCGGGATTTTGGCGTATAATTCCTTGTGCACCAGCATCTCCTGTGAGTGTTATCAGTTTTAGAAAAAGATTTTTTGATAGTAAAACAGGCGGCCTTAATAAGTTCCCAAACATCGCGGCTACAAAATCTAGTTTTTTATGGTTGCTTACGTATTGTTCGTACTGAAAGATTAGTTCGTTAATCATTTCTGCTCGAATAAAAGGCTGATCAGCAAGGAGAACGACCACCCCATCTGCTTTCTCCTCTTTTGCCCTAGATAAACCCGCTTTTAAAGAGAACGATTGCCCTTTTTCTGCCTCGCAACAACGGACAACCGTCCAGCGATTTTTCAATGCTTTCATTCTTAACACCCAATCAATCCAATCTAACGTGTCATCCCCTCTTGTAATTGCAAAGATATGGTCAAGTTCAGATGTAACAGCCGCATACAGAGATAAACTTCCTATCGTCCGATCCCTGATGGGAAGGGAAAGCTTATGTGTCCCCATTCGGCTGCTTTTTCCCGCCGCTAAGAAAATCCCAAAATTCTAACGGATTTCATAAAAATGGCACCTTGCTTTTTAACAGCATCTTTTTTACGTGAATTAATTCAGCAAGAATACTAATAACAATTTCTTCAGGGCCTTCAGCTCCAATAGTCAATCCGACCGGTGTGCTGATTTGAAATGGCAATTCTCCGAAGTCAAGTAATCGAGAAGTTCGTTGTTTAGAACCTATCACCTCGATGTACCGCAAGTCTTTTTCCGCCAGCAATTACAACAGTTCTTTATCTCGTTGAAATTGATGAGTTAAAATGACAACAAAATCCCGAGGGGTAAACTGTAATTTCGATACTGCTTCTTGCAGGGATCCAACAATGAGCTGATCTGCATTAGGAAAAATTTTTTTATTGCATAGCGCTGCTCTCCAATCACATACAGTAACAGAAAAGCCGGTTTTTGCTGCAAAACTGGCAAGAGAAACCGCATCAGGGCTGGCGCCGAAAATAATAAGCCGAGGTTTTGGTTGGAAACAGTGAAAATAACAAAAAGAAGTAAAACGGGATACCCTTTTTCGCGAGCACCCTCTTTTCGTTCTATTCTCTTAAGAACACAAAGTAAGCAAGGAAAACAAAAAACAATACATATAGAATTGGGTGAACTTCTTTGCCGCGGCCCTTTAAGATCATAGTGATTGGATAGAAGATGAAACCGACCGCAATTCCCGTGGCGATGCTGTAAGAAAGCGGCATCGTGATCAGCGTGAAAAAGGCTGGGACAGCAACCTCTAATTTTTTCCAATCAATCTCCCCAATTGAAGACGCCATTAACACCCCGACGATAATTAGAGCTGGCGCTGTTACCGGAGCAGTAATAACGCTTAATAACGGCGAGAAGAATAACGCTAACAAAAATAAAATCCCTGTGACAACGGCTGAAAATCCTGAACGTCCGCCTGCCGCAACACCTGCGGATGACTCAATGTAAGAAGTCGTTGTTGATGTTCCGAAAATCGCTCCGACCATCACTGCTGTCGCATCGACAAGCAGTGCTTTTCCTGCGCGCGGCAACTTGTTGTCCTTTAACAATCCCGCTTGGTTCGCCACCGCTAAAAGCGTTCCGGTCGCATCAAAAAAGTCAACGATAAAGAACGTTAACACAACCCCTAACATTTTTAAGGTAAAAATGTCGTCCAAATGTTCGAACGCCACTCCAAAAGTAGGAGAAATGTCAGGAATCGCTCCAACAATTTTATGCGGAACTTCAATTAATCCAACAATCATTCCTACAACAGCGGTAATCACCATTCCGTAAAAAACACCGCCATTTACTTTTTTCACCATTAAAACAACAGTAACAAACAAACCGAAAATGGCCAATAACGTATTCCCGTTTTTAAAATCACCTAAACCGACTAACGTCGCTGGATTGTCGACAATGATTCCAGCGTTTTGGAATCCGATAAATGTAATGAATAGACCAATTCCCGCTCCGACCGCATATTTTAATTCTATCGGAATCGCATCAATAATTTTTTCGCGAATACCTGTCAACGTTAAAACTGTAAAGATCATTCCTGAAACAAATACGCCTGCTAACGCTGTTTGCCAAGGAATTTGCATATGCAATACAACCGTAAATGCAAAAAACGCATTCAATCCCATCCCTGGCGCTAACGCGATCGGATATCTTGCTAAAATCCCCATCAAAATCGAGCCGTACGCCGCAGCCAATGCGGTTGCGACAAACACCGCACCTTGATCAATTCGAAGTTCGTTCGGAAAATCTTTCACCGCTCCCAATGAAAGCGTGAACGGGTTTACAAATAAAATATAAGCCATCGATAAGAACGTCGTTAACCCGGCAACGATTTCTGTCCGGTAGTTTGTGCCGAGTTCATCAAACTGGAAATACTTTCTCACTTCCTTCTTTGTCCCCCTTTAGTATATAAATGTTCAGTTGTGCCTATTGAGACTAAGTAAAAGTAAAATACCGCTCTCCAAACAATCGACCTCCTCACGAAATATTAATGATTCGATTTCGATTATATTTTTTTTAGAATTTTTTATCATTTAATTTGTTATTTTTTATAACACAAAAAATGAAATAATTTCGAATACGGCTAATTTTATTTTCCGCTTTGAATACATGTAATAATTTGTTACATATTTGTTGAAATGTATTTATCTTTATTTTAGGATATCGTTATCAACGACGAATACATATGCTTGTACACCAACCATAGATTAAAAAACATCAGTAAAACGAGTTGTTAAAACGTTTCACTCATGCTGAAAAGTCAATTTGCATTCATATAAACAGCTATTATTTACGCTATGTTAGCCAACAATAAAATAGTTGCGACAAGCAATGGGGGGGAATCGAATGGGAACTTTGTTAATTAAAAATGCACAAATTATTACAATGAATCCAGCTAATGAGATTATAATTGGCGACATTTTCATAAAAAATGACACGATTCACTCAATCGGTTCAGAATTAAATCCAAATCATGTTGATAAAATCATCGATGCGAAAAATCGTACCGTTATACCGGGATTTATACAAACTCACATTCACTTATGCCAAACTCTTTTCCGAGGGAGAGGAGATGATTTAGAGTTACTAGATTGGTTGAAAAAGCGAATATGGCCATTGGAAGCAGCACATGATGAAGATTCAATCTATTATTCTGCAATGCTTGGAATCGGGGAACTTATTCAAAGCGGGACAACGACGGTAGTCGATATGGAAACAGTCCATCATACAGAGTTTGCTTTTCAAGCCATCGCCAAAAGCGGGATAAGAGCTTTGTCAGGAAAAGTGATGATGGATAAAGGCGATGATGTTCCAATTGGATTACAAGAAAAGACGTCTGATTCTATACAAAAAAGCGTCGATTTGTTAGAAAAATGGAATATGTTTGATAATGGGAGAATTCGCTATGCCTTCTCTCCTCGCTTTGTCATTTCATGTACGGAAGAGTTATTGAAAGAGATCAGAAATTTATCAGAAGAGTATAATGTGAAAGTCCATACCCATGCAGCAGAAAATCGAAAAGAAGTTGAAATAGTGCAAAAAGAAACAGGCATGAGAAACATTGAATATCTTGATTATCTGGGGCTGGCAAATGAACGATTGATACTAGCCCACTGCATATGGCTAAATGAGCAGGAAAAGAAAATAATCAAAGAAAAAGGGGTTCATATCAGTCATTGTCCCGGATCAAATTTAAAACTGGCATCAGGAATCGCTGATATTCCAGATTTACTCAGCATGGGCGTTTCTTTAAGCCTAGGTGCCGATGGAGCCCCATGCAATAACAATTTAAATATGTTTAATGAAATGAGACTAGCAGCACTTATCCAGAAACCTACATACGGACCTACAGCTATGAATGCCAGAAGCGTCTTCGAAATGGCCACAATTGGCGGTGCCAAAGCAGTAGGATTAGAGAATGAAATTGGAAGTATTGAAGTTGGCAAAAAAGCAGATTTAGTTATCTTAAATTTGAACAATTTCCATACGTATCCTTCCTATGATGTCGATCCCATTTCTCGAATCGTTTATTCTGCTTCGAGAGATGACGTCGAAACAACCATCATTAACGGACAAATTGTCATGGAAAATAAAGTGTTAAAAACTATTGACCAAAATATTGTTTTATATGAAGCAAACCGTTCCATTAAAAGACTTTTAAAAAGAGCAAGCTTTATTTATATAGATGCACATTGAAACATTAACGTCCGTATAAGTGGCTTCCACCCCGGTTATACTGCTCCTAGGTACTTCACGAAGAAAAGGAGCGGAAACGGAATGAAACGATTGAAAATCACCAATGACCATGGATGGACGCCACGAACCCTTCGAAAGGAAGAGAAAAAAATCAAAAACATTTCCCTGCGTCAACGCGTCATGGCCGTTCGCCTCGTCATGGAAGGGTATCTGGGGAAAGACGTCGCTTCCATGCTCAACCTGTGCCGCCAAAGCGTCGCATTTTATGTCTCCTTATTCAACGAAGGAGGGCTCGATCTCCTGCTCGATCGGAAATATCCGCCGGGCCGGGAGCCGTTTTTGACACTGGAACAGCAACAGGAACTGAAACAGACGATCTTGACCCACACCCCGGCCGAACTCGGTTGGGACATCGCTTCTTCTTGGAATACGCGGATTCTTCAGTCTTATATCCGTGAACACTACGAGGTGGACATGTCCCGGGAAGGAATTCGCAAACTTTTACATCGAATGAGATTGTCTTGGACTCGTCCCACCTATACCCTGGCCAAAGGCGATGCCGAACAACAGCAGGCGTTTGAGAAACAAATGGATCTCATTAAAAAAAATTGATCACTCCCGATACGATTCTTTTATATGCCGATGAAACTCATGTCCGGTCTTATCAAATCCTGCGGGCCACTTGGTCGGAGGCAGGCCGACAAAAACAAGTGCCCACGTACGGCCATCATGCCCACGTTTCTGTATTTGGGGCGGTGAATGTGCTCAATGGGGACACCGTTCTTCATCGAGCAGTCGCTGCGAATGCGACGACGTTTTTGGATTTTTTAAAGATCTTGAAGAGCCGTTATCCAGACCAGCTGATCGTGCTCGTGCTCGACAATGCCCGCATCCACCATGCCAAAATGGTGAGAGATTTCTTGCGCCAAGAAGGGGAATCGTTTCACTTGATCTTTTTACCTCCTTATTCCCCACAGCTGAATCCCATCGAACGCTTGTGGAAATGGCTCAAGGATGCGGTCATTGCCAATGTGTTTCACAAAGATCAAATGGATATTGACCAAGCCATTGCCCGGTTTATGGAATATATAGATCAACAACCGGAAGAGGTGCTTCGACGCTTGGGGTGTGCAGCGTGATGCAAAGGTTAACTTTTCAAGGTGCATTTATAATGGTTTGGTCACCTTTACCATACAGGAAATTTCGCATTTTTTGTACCCTTGATCAGAAAACAACCTGATTGTCAAGTATATTTTGTGGTGAAGAGCCTACTATTTTACAAAATTCCACTTTTTTTCATAGGACAGAACATACATAAGACCATCACTTCTAAGGCCTATTGCCTGTTGCAAAATGAAAACACCAAAAATTTCACATACTCCCCCCTCTTTCATCCCATGCTAAAGAAAAATCGACATCATTCGCATCCAGGGGGCGATCATGGAACAATGGATTCTTTGGGCGCTTGTTGCGGTCGGGGTGGGGCTTTTGCTGTTGAGTTTCCGCTTTTTGCCGGCGCGGGATGTATGGGTGTCGTTTTTGCTGAATGCATATGCGGCGAGTTTTTTCGGTTCGATCGTGGCGGGGGCCGGGCTGCTCGAGTATCCGGTCCGTTTTTTTGCTTCTTATACAAATAACTACAAATAACAGCGTCATTTTTGAATATCTTCTCTATCCGGTTGTCAGTGTGTACGTCTATGCCACCTCGCGCCGAGCGCGCTGGCCGGGTGTGGCGGCGCAATGCGCGGGGTATGCGGCGGTGCTGACAGCCCTTGAGGTTGTCTTTGAACGGCATACGGATTTGATCGAATATCATGGTTGGAAGTGGGAATACTCACTCGTTACAATGTTTCTGTTGACGTTGGCCGTTCGGTTGCTCGCTGGGCGAATGCTGAGACGAAATGAGTGAGCCAGCATGTCTATTTTTGCCCGTTTGGCGCTATACATATAGTATCATGTCCAAAAGGAGCATTCCCGTTAGGAGCTTTTCCGGGGACTTGATCAAAAAAAGCCCTCTTGGTATGATGCAGGGGTGTCAAACACATCACTCACCATACCAAGGAGGACTTCAGATGAATTGTACACAAAACTATAAAATTGATCAAGTCACCGAACAAACGCTTGTCGTGGGCATCGATATCGCGAAACGAACCCACTACGCCTGCTTCGTGGATGACCGGGGGCGTGTGCTTCGCAAATCGTTCCCGATCTTCCAGTCGAAAGAGGGCTTTCGCCAGCTGTATGAAGCGATTCAGGAGGCGATGCAAGCGTTCGGGAAGTCAGAGGTGATCGTCGCGGTGGAGCCGACCGGGCACTACTGGTTGAACCTGGCCTACTTCCTCGAGGAGCACGGGATCCCGTTGGTCATGGTCAACCCGGCGCATGTGTGCCGGTCGAAAGAACTCGATGACAACCTGCCGACGAAACACGACGCCAAAGACGCCCTGGTCATTGCCAGACTGGCGAAAGACGGACGATTCCTCGTCCCCCGGCTGCTGCACGAGATTGAAGCCGATTTGCGCGTGGGGAGCACGCTCAAAGAGAAGCTCCGCAAGGAACAGACGGCGGTGAAAAACGCGATCGTCCGCTGGACGGATCGGTATTTTCCAGAGTTTTGGACCGTGTTTCGTGACTTGGGGAAAACGGCGCTTTCGGTGTTGGAGTGGACGCCGCTTCCGGCTGATATGGCCGGTCGGACCGCCGAGGAGCTCATCGAGGTGTACCGGCAAAGCGAAGGGCTGAAATGCCCGCAGAAGGCCAAAATTCAGGCGTTGATCAACGCCGCGAAGGACTCCATTGGGGTGACGGAAGGGACGACGATGGCCCGGTTTGAGATCGCCGCGCTCGTCCGCCGATACCGCCAATTGGAGACGGAGATCGCCGCACTGGACGCCGAGTTGAAGGCATTGGTTCAAACGACGATGGAGTATCAATGGTTGAAAACGGTCGACGGGTTGGGAGACGCCACGATCATCGATCTGTTGGCGGAGATCGGCAGCTTCGCCCATTATCGGGACCCGCGCCAATTGGTGAAGTTGGCGGGCCTGACGCTCAAGGAGCACTCCTCTGGCCAGCGCAAAGGGCAAAAGCACATCTCCAAACGGGGACGGAAACGGCTGCGCTCGGTGCTGTTTCGGGCGATGATTCCGCTGATCCGGCACAACGAGGCGTTTCGCGAGCTGCATGAATATTACACGACCCGATCCGTCAACCCGCTGACCGGAAAGCAATCCATCGTCGCCTTGTGCCGGAAGCTGTTGAATGTGCTGTTTGCGATTTGTACGAAGAAACAAGCCTTTGACGCGGAGCGAATGAAACAGGACGTCTTGTCCCAGGTGCAACGGGCGGCCTAAGGCCTCCCCCTGCGAACGGAAGAATCGTTGGACAACAGGATGACACCGGAGAAGCTGGCGTGATTTTATCCATTCGACCTTGAGTCCCCAAAGGAGCTTGGCCGGCCTCCGCCTGATGACGAGACCGAACGAGGGAATGTTGGCGCGAAGACGCCCGGAGACATGGGAGGGTTCGTCCTCATCAGCGACGCGGAGATCCAAAGGGTGCATCGAATACGCTTCCCCCCACGGCAGGAAAATATAACCAGCCGTGGCCGCGAAGCGCACCCTAGGTCTGTAAGATATCCACAAAACTGAAAAAGGATGTAAGAGATTTTGTCGAAAAATATTTTTTGGACACCCCTGAGGGGCCGAAAAGCCTTGATAAATCAACATTTCTAGAGGGAGGCAAACGGGATGGTGCTGTTTGACATCAAACACCGCCTGTATTATGAAGCCATCAATTCCGCGCGTCCAAAAATGGCGCCGATCCGCCAAGACCGGGCGTGGGGGTATGTATGGAAGAACGTAAATGGCGAGGCGGTGAAGTTTTGGATCGATTTCCGGCGCGGGCGGTACATGTATTTTGAGTACGGGCGCAAGTGGTACCGGGTCGCGTACTTGCAGGCAAACGGAAAAAAGTCAGGCGATGATGTGTTGGATGGCGCGATGATCGATTTGACGGTGGACGGGCACCGGCTGCTGTTCATGAAAGGGCGCGTTGGCCGCGAGACGGCGCAAGTGGTCTAAAGCAGGTGCGCCTCTTGGCAGGCGTTGGAGGGTCTTTTTCGCGCTTACGCTGAAACGGCGGGCGGCAAGGGATCATTTTCCCTTGCCGCCTTCTTTTTACGCCCACCACATCTCCGGCAGTTCTTCTTTGAACAGCACCTTTTTCAAAAGCGCGACGGCTTTGGACAGCCCTTCATCGATCGAAGCGAGCATGTCTTCATGTTCGATCGACAGCACGTAGTCGTAGCCGACGGCGCGCAGGGCGCTGACGATGTCGCGCCACATTTTTTCGCTTTGTCCGTAGCCAACGGTGCGGAACACCCACGAGCGGTCGAGGATTTGGCTGTAATGTTTCGTATCGAGCACGCCGTTTTTGCGGATGTTCGCTTCGTCTAGGTACGTGTCTTTCGCATGGACATGGAAAATCGCTTTTTCGCGGCCGAGCAGTTTGATCGCCTCAACCGGGTCGATGCCTTGCCAAAGCAGGTGGCTCGGGTCAAAGTTGGCGCCGATCGCTTCACCGACGTGTTCGCGCAGTTTGAGGAGCGTTTCCGGGTTGTAGACGACGAAGCCCGGATGCATTTCAAAGGCGATTTGCGTGATGCCGTGCTCCTTGGCGAACGCTGCTTCTTCGCGCCAGTACGGGATGACGACTTCTTCCCATTGCCATTTTAAAATTTCCAAGTAATCCGGCGGCCAAGAGCACGTGACCCAGTTCGGGTATTTGGCGCCGGGATGGTCGCCCGGGCAGCCGGAGAAGGCGTTGATGACCGGTACTTCAAGCTGCTCAGCGAGCCTGACCGTTTTCCTCCATGTATCATGCGACTGTTTCGCGAACGCTTTGTCCGGATGAAGCGGGTTGCCGTGGCAGCTTAACGCGCTGATCACAAGGCCGCGGTCGGCGACGGCTTTTTTCAACGCTTTGATTTTTTCCGGTTGGTCCAACAGCGCGTCAGGATCGCAATGGGCGTTGCCCGGGTAATTTCCGGTGCCAAGCTCAACGGCCTCAATGCCCATGGCGGCGACTTTGTCGAGCATGTCTTCCAACGGCAGCTGTTGATACAAAACGGTAAATACGCCTACTTTCATCTCGTTCTTCTCCCCTTTCTAGCGGTGTGAAGCCGGCCGGTCGGCGGCCGGCTCCGCCGTTCCATTTTGTTGTGGCATCATTCTAGCACCCAGCCAGCGAAACGAGGCCGACGTCTCCGCGGTGCTGACGCCGCTTATTCCGCCACCCGCACCCACCGTTTGGTGCGATGGCTTTCCAAAATGGCGTCGACGATCCTCATCGTATGATGGCCGTCGGCGATCGTCGCAAACGGCAGTTCCCCGAGCGCCTCGCCGCGTTGTTTCCGGATGATGGCGCTGTAAAAATCACGAAACAAATTTTTCAGCCCGTCCGGCCAGCCTTCTTCATGACCGCCTGGATAATGGGCGTAAGCAGCGGCTTGCGGCGACAAGAGCGCTGGGTCGCGGACGATTTCTTCGTTCGGGCCGTTGCGGCGTCCGACCCAGAGGCGGTTCGGGTGCTCTTGGTCCCAGGCGAGCGTCATCTCATCGGCGGCGATTTCAAAATAGAGCCGGTTTTTCCGGCCAGCGCTCACTTGGGAAATCGTAAACGCCCCGTGGGTGCCGTCGTCAAAATGGACGAGCACGCTGCCGCCGTCTTCGGTGTCAATCTGGACTGGCTCCGCGTCTTGGCTGCGGCCGGATGCAAACGTGCTCCCTTCCTGTTTCGGCTTGTAGCGAACCGGATGGACGGTGCGCAAGTCGGCAAACACTTCGACGATTTTCTTGCCGAGCACATACTGCACCGTGTCGCACCAGTGCGAGCCGATGTCGGCGATGGCGCGCGACGGGCCGTTTTGCGCCGGGTCGAGCCGCCAGTTGTAGTCCGTGTCATACAAGAGCCAGTCTTGCACATAGCCGCCGTACACGAAATGAACGCGCTTCGCCTCACGGGCGAGCCGCTCTTTCGCCTCGACAACGAGCGGGTAGTGGCGGTAGTTGAAGCAGACCGCGCTAAGGCTTTCGCTTTGTGCAGCGAGCCGCTTTAATTCCGCCGACTGTTCGCTGTCCATGGCGAGCGGCTTCTCCGACAACAAATGTTTCCCTGCCTCGAGCGCGGCCTTGTTGATCGGGAAATGGAGGACGTTGCGCGTGCAGTTGTGAACGGCTTCGACATCGGGGTCGTCAATTAAAGCGCGGTAGTCGCCGTATGCTTTCGGAATCCCGAACCGGCGCGCGGCTTCCTCCGCTTTTTCTTGGCTGCTTGAGGCGATGGCGACAATGTTCACAAACGGCAGGCGGCGGAGCGCCTCAATATGGGAAGAAGCGGAAAAGCCCGTGCCGATAATGCCGACGTTGATCCGGTTCATGGCGTCACTCCTCCTTGTTTCGCTTTGATCGGCTCAAGCGGCTTGACGTTGCCGAAAACGATTTCCCCGCGGTTGACCGGCGCGGCCCAGCGGACGGCGTTGGCGATCACTTTCAGCACATCCGGGTGATGGTACGTCGGATACGTTTCATGGCCGGGGCGGAAGTAGAAAATTTTCCCTTTCCCGCGCGTGAACGTGCAGCCGCTGCGGAACACTTCTCCGCCTTCAAACCAGCTGATGAAAATCGTTTCGTCCGGCTCGGGGATGTCGAAAAACTCGCCGTACATTTCTTCCTGCTCAAGCTCGATGTACGGTCCGATTCCTTCCACGATCGGATGGCCCGGGGCGACGACCCAGAGACGCTCTTTTTCATCGGCTTCGCGCCATTTCAAATTGCATGTCGTCCCCATCAGCTTTTTGAAAATTTTCGAGAAATGACCGGAATGAAGGACGATGAGCCCCATTCCTTCCAGCACGCGGCGGTGGACGCGTTCGACAACCTCATCTTTCACTTCGTCATGGGCGATATGCCCCCACCAGACGAGGACGTCGCACCGGTCGAGCACCTCGTCGGTCAAGCCGTGCTCCGGTTCGTCCAAGACAGCGGTCGCAGCGTCAAACCCCGCTTCAGCCAGGTAGCGCGCGATGACGGTATGCATTCCTTCCGGATAAATCGCTCTTACTTGTTCATCTTTCTTTTCATGGCGAAATTCGTTCCAGACGACAACGCGGATGGGTGTGGTCATCGGTTCGTTCCCCCTCGATTGGATTTCGGCTTGCCGCGGCAAGCACAAATCAGTTAATCTTTACCATTCAATGCGGACTTGCCGCCCTTGTTCGGACGACTCGTAAATCGCTTCCAACACTTTAGCGATCATAAGCCCTTGTTCCGCCGTGCAAAGCGGTGCCGTCTCCTCCGTGATGCTCGTGACAAAGTGGTCAAGGAGCGCCACCCGTTCGCCCTGGTCCTCAAAATGGAGCGTGACATCGGCCGGAACGCCGTGTTCGTTGCGGAACCATTTCACTTCTTGGCGGTTGCCGGCGATGTTCCACTCCCAGCGCACGCCGCCTTCCGTGCCAAGAAATTCGACATATGCCCGCTCTTCTTCAATGTGCGACGCCCAGCTCGTCTCCAGCAGCACCGTCGCGTCGTTTTCGAGCTGGATGAACGCCGCGGCGAAATCTTCGACCGTATAGGCGGCATCAGGCGAAAACGTCGTTCCCGGCCATGCCCCTTGGCGACGCGGGCCAAACTTCGCGTACGTTTTCCCCGTCACGGCAACCGGGTTCGGATTGCCGAGCAGCCAAAGGGTCACATCGAGCATATGGACACCCAAGTCAATGAGCGGACCGCCGCCGGAGCGCTCGCGGTCAAAAAACCATGCCCCCCATGCGGGAATGCCGCGGCGGCGCACCCAGCCCGTTTTCGCGTAATAAATCTCGCCGAACGCACCGGATTGAATTCGCTCATGCAGCCATTGCGCCGCTTGGCGGAAGCGGTTGTTCAACGACACCATAAACTGTTTTCCCGACTCATCACGGGCGCGGATGATGGCGTCGGCCTCTTCCGCTTTCGTCACCATCGGCTTTTCGCAAAGCACGTGTTTCCCGGCCCGCAAGCTGTCGACCGCCACTTGGGCGTGCAAAAAATTCGGCACGGTAATGATGACGGCATCGACATCTGGTGAGGCGAGCAGTTCCTTGTAGTCGCGATACACTTCACGGATGCCGTACGTTTTCGCTTTCTCCGCGGCCGCTTGTTCATTGACGTCGCAAATCGCCTGCAAGACGACGCGCTCGGGCAGGGCGAGCGCCGCCTTGATATGTTCTTTGGAAATGCCTCCAGCTCCAATCAAGCCGAGGCGGATTGGAATCGTGTTCCCCATGTCCTTTTCCCCCTTGCATTTTATGTTTGCGGCTTCCATATTCCATCGGTTCTCCCATCATTTGCTTGATGTAATCGATTACATCATCACCGGAAAATCCGCCCGTCCCCCAGGACCGGAACGGGACGCTCTGTCCAGTTCTTCAGACAGAGCGCCCGCCTCCACATGAATCGCGGATGACAAGCCGGTCGGGAAGAACGAGCTGGCGCCGCTCGACATCGATTCCTTCAATGAGCCGAAGCAGCAGCTCCATCGCTTTTTGGCCGATCTCAAACATCGGCTGGGCGATGGTTGTAAGGCTCGGTTCAAAAATCGAGGCCATTTGAATGTCGTCAAATCCGACAACGGCTACATCGTCGGGAACGCGCCCGCCGCGATGGCGAACCGCTTTGATCGCCCCAATCGCCATCTCATCGTTGGCGGCGAAAATCGCGGTTGGCGGCTTCTCAAGGGCGAGTAGCTTGAGCGTCAAATGATATCCGGACTCATAGGTGAAATCACCCTCCTGCACGAGCGCAGCGTCCGCCTCAAGCTCATGCTGCGCCAGCGCCTGTTGGTAGCCGCGCAGCCGGTCGCGGCTTAAAATGACGTCCATCGGCCCGGACAGGTGGGCAATGCGGCGATGGCCGAGGCGGATCAAGTGTTCGGTCGCCTTACGGGCGCTGCTGATGTTGTCGATCGAAACGGTCGGGATGTCCGCCCCTTCCAAATACTCGCACGCCAAGACGATCGGAAACTGCCGCGCCATCTCTTCCACCAGCTCTTTGCGGATGCGGGCGGTCAAAAAAATCATCCCGTCGACTTGCCGCTGCGGCAATACGTTCAAATATTGCTCCTCAAGCCGGGCATCGTTTTGCGTATCGCCAAGCAGCACTTGATAGCCGTGCTTGAGGGCGACCGCTTCAATGCCGCGCAGCACTTTCGAGAAAAATGGATTCGTAATATCGGGCACGACGACGAGCACCGTCTCGGTCTCCATCCGCCGCAAATACCGGCCGAGCACGTTCGGCTGGTAGTTCAGCGCTTCAATGGCTTCAAGCACGCGCTGCCTTGTCTCTTCGGTGACATTGCCCGTGTTGCGCAACACGCGCGACACGGTCGCCGTCGATACGTTCGCCCGCTTCGCCACGTCTTTTATGCTTGCCATTGGTCGTAGTCCTCTCGCTTATGTAATCGATTACATCACCATCGTATCGGAAAGACAGGACGGTTGTCAAGCGTTGTTTTTCCTATCCGTCTCAGACATGGGTTGCTCCTTCTTTTTGGCGAAATGCCGTTGATTGGCTGGTGACAGCCGTTTTTCCACCAGCCTTCTCGTAATCGATTTTTTATAGTTTCCATGCAGGATTTTTTCTTCTGCTCACGAACCAGTTTATCATGTAACGTTTCAAAATGAGGTGATCGAATGGCCATTGACCATGACCGATTGTTCAAAGAGCTGATTCAAACGTTCTTCGAAGAGTTTCTTCTCCTCTTTTTCCCCGACATGCACGAACACATTGATTTCAGCCATTTGTCTTTTCTGTCCGAAGAACTGTTTACCGATGTCACGGCAGGTGAAAAATACCGCGTCGATCTATTGGTCGAGACGAAGCTGAAAGGGGAAAATGGGCTGATCATCGTTCATGTGGAGAATCAAAGCTACGTGCAACCATCGTTTCCAGAGCGCATGTTTATCTATTTCAGCCGTCTGTTTGAAAAATACCGCACGCGCATCGTTCCGATCGCTGTCTTCAGCCATGATGCCCTTCGCGAGGAACCATCCGTGTTCTCAATCGAGTTTCCCTTTGGCGACGTGCTGCAGTTTCGCTTTTTCCCCGTAGAGCTGCGCAAGAAACATTGGAGAGACTACATCCGGCATGACAATCCGATCGCAGCTGCCCTCCTTGGCAAAATGGGGTATACTGAAAGTGAGAAAGTCGAGTTGAAAAAAGAGTGTTTGCGCATGTTGGCGAGATTGGAGCTGGATAAAGCGAGGCAGCGGCTCTTGTTGGGCTTTTTTGAAACGTATGTGAAGCTGTCGGAGGAGGAAGAGCAACAACTGCAAAGAGAGGTGAAGGCGATGGAAACGAAAGAAAGAGAAAAAGTGTTGGAGCTGATCATTTCCTATGAGCAAAAGGGAAGGAAAGAGGGATTGGAAGAAGGAATGAAACGCGGGATTGAACAAGGGATCAAGCAAGGAATGAAACAAGGAATGAAGCAACTGATTCGCAACATGGCGCGCAAAGGAATGACGGTGGAAGACATTGCCCGGTTGGTGGATCTCCCAGAGGAAGATGTTCGGGGATTGCTTGAAAAGTAGGGAAATCAAAAGCAAGTGGATGGCCCTGGAAAATACCGAAAGAAGACGGTTGGCGGCGACAAGCGGCCAACCGATCGTCGTACGAACAGCATGGCCTAAAGATGCCCGGAGACCGCCGTGTTTGTGAAGCCCGTGACTTTCGAAGATCCAGTGCCTAAAAAAGCCTAACCAACCATCTATGAATCATTGGGAGAGGGGAACTCCATGGAAATTAGAAAACCAAACGATTCGGAATACAAAACGATTTTATCACTCACACCACAAGCATTATTCGAAGGCACATTAGGCGAAGCAAAACCGTCAGATGAAAAAGTCAAACAACTGATTGAGCCATTATTGCAGAAAGGGAGCTATTATTTGATCGCAACGGAAGGCAATCATCTGATAGGTTGGATTTTAATCGGAGCAAGTCAAGACCTGCTTACTGGGAAAAGATATGGATTCATCTATGAATTGTTTGTGTTAGAAGAATTTAGAGGAAAGGGAATGGCAAGGAAATTAATAGAAGCCGGCATCGAACATTTGAAACAAGATGGATATTCAGAGGTTCGTTTGCGTGTATATGCAGGAAATCAAGCGATGAAACTGTATGAAACACTCGGATTCAAGCACCACACCATTATCATGAGCATGAACGTGTAAGGCAAACATATCCCGCCCACCGTCATCCTTAGCAGGCGGCAAGAAGAAGCGCCTTTGCCCGAACGCAAAGGCGCCCATAGTGGTGTTCAGTCCGATTCATCTAATCAATCGCCTGGCGCGCACGGTCTTGCAGCATTTTCACCCCAGCGAGTGAAATCAAGCCCATGACGACGATATAGAAGGAGATGGCGGTGGCGCTGCCGTATTTGTGCAACAGCCACGTGCTGATGAGCGGGGCTGGGCCGCCGGCGATGATCGAGGCCAGCTGGTAGCCGAGCGAAGCGCCGCTGTAGCGAAGCCGCGTCGGGAAGTTTTCCGCGATCATGGCCGCCTGCGGGCCATACAGCATGCCGTGGAACACCATGGCCACGACCGTCGCCAAGAAGATGAGCCCGACGCTTTTCGTATTGACCAGCCAGTAATACGGAAACGCCCAAAGCATCAACAAAATCGTGCCCGTCATGTAGACGCGGCGGCGGCCCCACCGATCGGATAAATGGCCGGAATAGACGATCGAAAGCGCGTTGATCACCGCAGCGATAATCGTCACATTGACGAAAACGCTTTTTTCCATCCCCAAAAATGTCGTCCCATAGCTGACGATAAATGTGACAAAAATGTAGAATGACCCGTTTTCAATCACCCGCGCAAGCGCTGACCATAGAATTTCGCGCGGATGCTTGACCAGCACCTCGCCGACCGGCATCTTGCTCGTTTCTTGTTTTTTCATCGCTTCTTGGAACAGCGGCGATTCGAGCACTTTCAGCCGGATGTACAGCCCGATGGCGATGAGAAGGAAGCTTATGAGAAACGGAACGCGCCATCCCCACGCATAAAAGCTGTCGCCGCCCGCCGCAAGCATCAGCGTCGTCACAAGGGAAGAGGACAACAGCCCGAACGGCACGCCCATTTGCGGCAGCGAGGCCATAAACCCACGCCGTTTGCCTTCTTCCCACTCCATCGCAATCAAAATTGCGCCGCCCCATTCCCCGCCGACGCCAATGCCTTGAATGAGACGCAGCGCGGTCACTAGCACCGGCGCCCACAGGCCGATTTGCTCATAGGTCGGCATCAGGCCGATCAACGCCGTCGCCAATCCCATCAACAGCAGCGTGGCGACCAACGTCGCCTTCCGCCCGATGCGGTCGCCGAAATGGCCGAAAATCGCGGCGCCGACCGGCCTGGCGATAAATCCTAACGCAAAGGTGGTAAAGGATTGCATCAGGGCGACGTACGAATCTCCCTCTGGAAAGAATAATTGTGGAAACACGAGAGCGGCCATCGTCCCGTAAAGGAAGAAATCGTACCATTCAATCGTCGTGCCGACCACACTGGAAATCGCCGCCCGCTTTTTTTGACGCTTCAATTCCACCGTATCCATCATCGTTACAGCCATTCACAACACCCCTTTCACGCAATCAAAGTGCGCGCATCTCATGGAAACGGAAAAACAAATGGATGATAGCAAAAAAACGAACATAATGTTAGCGCTTCCAAAAACAAACCGTCATGGACTCGTTTCTTTGTCAGACCGTCATGACGTTTCACAAGCCCGTCATGGAGCTTTCCCTTCCCGCGCTACAAGCACATGCACAACGGCATCGACGACCGTTTCTTCCCGCTGGTTGACAATCCGCTGATGCACCGTGACGAGCCCGGCTTCCTCGCCCCGTTCCGTCAACCGCTTCACTTCCGATTCCACGTAAATCGTATCGCCGATTTTCACCGGACGGACGAAGCGGAGCGCGTCGATGCCGTAAAAAGCGAGCACACATCCCGGCTCCATCACCCATAGTCCCGTCGCCACCGACATTGTCAGCATCCCGTGGGCGATCCGTTCGCCAAACCGCGTCTGCCGTGCGTACTCGCGGTCGAGATGGAGCGGATAAAAATCACCGGAAACGCCGGCAAACTGCACAATATCAGCTTCGGTAATCGTCCGCCCGCGCGAACGGTGGCGCTCGCCAAGTGCATACTGTTCAAACGGACGGTCAAATCGCACGCCTTCCCCTCCTCTTGATTGGTGCAAAAAAGAGTAAAATGAAATTCCACCCCCTTCCGGTCTGACAGCTATATTTTTCTAATATTCAGAATATTGTCTGTGTAGATTTTCCTTTGCGCATCCCTCCCCGCCAGCCGTCTGTCATTAACATATGAACGGAGTGAAGCGGATAGAACTGCTCCTCCTCTGTTTCGTGTTTCAAAATGGGCATTACCCAAAAAACAAAAGGATGCTCACCTGGCATCCTTTTTCATGTTCGTTCTTTATTCTTTTACCGAACCGGACGTGAGCCCGGAAACGATGCGGCGCTGAAACAACAGCACCATGATCACAAGCGGGATCGTCACCACCACGGTGGCTGCAGAAATTTCGCCCCACGGGATCGTATACTGGCCTTGGAACATGGCAATGCCGACCGGAACGGTTTTGTATGTTTCCGCTGTGTTGATCGTCAAGGCAAATAAAAATTCGTTCCATGCGGCAATGAAGACGAGAATGGACGTCGTAAACACCCCCGGCACAGCGAGCGGCAAAATAATTTTAAAATACGTCTGCATCGGCGTCGCCCCGTCCATTTTCGCCGCTTCTTCCAAGTCAAACGGAATCTTGCGGAAAAAGGTGACAAGCAGCCAAATCGAGAGCGGCAAGGCAAACGTCGTATACGGAATGATCAATCCCAAGTAGCTGTTCGTCAACCCGAACTTTTTCACAAACATGTAAATCGGAGAAATGGTGGCAATTTGCGGAAACATCGATACAGCCAACACCAAGCCGAGAATGACCGTCTTGCCCTTAAACTCCAAGCGCGCAATCGCATAAGCCGCAAACGCGGCAACAAAGACCGTATACACCGTCGTAATGGTCGCCACGACCGTACTGTTCCATAAATAGCGCAAAAACGGGTAATTGACAAAGACCGATACATAGGACTTCAACGTCGGATGGCTTGTAAACCATTCAAACGCCTTGTCGCCAAACAATTCGCTGAGCGGTTTAACGGAACTGAGCAAAACCCATAAAAACGGAAACATCACAAAGAACACAAACAGGGCCAAAAACACGTAAAAGAACGGACCGGCTTTTTTTTGCATCGTCTCACCCCTTCGTTATCGTTTGACGCTGGAGCCATCAGACAACAAATCTTTCCCAAGCCAGCGAATATAGATCATGGAAATCACCGCCACGCAGAGAAACACGATGACAGCGAGCGCCGATCCCGCACCGAAATTCGTCTGCGAGAACATGACTTTATACGCTAAAATCGAAATCGTCTCCGTCGAGTTCGCCGGCCCTCCGCCGGTTAAGACGTAAATCAGGTCGAACACGCGGAACGCATCGAGCGTGCGGAACAACAATGCGACTAAAATGCTTGATTTTAACAGAGGCAGCGTGATTTGGGTGAATTGCTGCCATTTGGTAGCCCCGTCGATCGAGGCGGCTTCATACAACGAACTCGGAATCGTTTGCAGCCCGGCCAGCAGCAAAAGCGCCATATAAGGGGTTGTCTTCCATACATCGGCAAAAATGACCGCAAACATCGCCCCCGCTTCCGTCGTCAACAAATCTCCCATCCGGTCGACCAAACCGATTGTTTCAAAATAATGGGCGACAATGCCGTTTTGTCCATCATATAAAAATTTCCACATCAGCGCCGATACGGCAGTCGGAATCGCCCACGGAATCAAAATCGTCGCCCGCACCACCCCTCGTCCAAAAAAGGCCTTATTGATGAGCAACGCAATTCCGAGCCCTAACACTAGCTCAATGGCGACCGACACGACCGTAAAGAACGTCGTATTCCATAACGCCTTCCATAAGCGCATGTCGCTGAAGCTGTCCTTATAATGCTTGAGGCCGACAAAGTTCGGCTCGATCACAACCCCTTCGAGCCCTTCGGCCAAGCCGACGACTTTATCCGCCTGCTGCAGTTCGCCCGCTTTTTTCATCTCCTTCAGCGCTCGGACGACATCATCAACCGTGTCGGTCAGCCGCTCGGCCGTCTGTTTGTCCAGCTCGACGATCTTCAGCTCATCGCTTGGCGTCTCGAAATTGTCGAGCACTTCGTTCACTTTGTCATATTGCCTTGCCACTTGATCATTCGAACGGATCGCCGCATCCAGTTTCGCGAGCTTTTGTTCGATTTGCGCCAACGTTTGTTTCGTTTGTCCATCCGCAGCCGCCATTTCCTGCTTAAGAGCGCTTTTGAGGAACGGATAGTTTTGTAGATATCCTTCCAGATCGAGGCTGTAACTCCAGTGAATCGACGATTTGGTCGGGTCGTTGAGCCGATAGTCGAACAAGCTGTAATAAAAGGACTGGATGACAGGCCAAATGGCGATCGCTAAAATGAGCAGCATGGCCGGTGCGACAAGCGAATAGCCTAATAGGCGCTCCATTCGCTTTTCATTCCTCATCGCTGTTCTCTCCCTTCTGCTTGGAAAAGGATATTAGCCTTCAGCACCGGGTAGATGACGGGCTGAAGGCTAATGAACCAAAAGTAGTCAAACAACGTGTTTGGCTGATGGGGCCTCAGCCGGGCGCTGGCCCGATTCGGATCGGCTGCAGCGCGCTGGCCCAGTCATTCGACTTACTTATTCAAGGCTGCTTTCATTTCTTTTTCCATATTGGCCACAGCTTGTTCGACCGTCAGCTCCCCGGCCAGCGCTTTCGATACGTTGATTTGGATGATTTCCGAAATTTCTGGATAGTTCGGGACGACCGGGCGCGGCACAGCGGCGTTCAACGCATTGACAAATCCTTCTTCCGCAAAGAACGGATTGGCTTTTAAGACATCTGGATCTTTAAACAATTCCGGAAGCGTTGGCGCTAAACCGCCGTAAATCGCAGAAATTTTTTGCCCCTCCGGCCCCGTCATAAATTTGACAAATTCCCATGCTTCTTTCGGATGTTTCGAATATTTGTTGATCGCGGTCATCCAGCCGCCCAGCGCGGCAGCCGAACCTTTGTCTCCGGCCGGAAGCGGAGCCACGCCGACTTTGCCGACGATTTTCGATTGTTCTTTGTCGTTCGCTAGCGCGTATTGATAAGGCCAGTTGCGGATAAACGGCGATTGTCCTTCAATGAACGCGGTATGGGATTCCGGTTCCATAAACGTTGTCACGTTGCTCGGCACGACATCCGATTGAACGATTTCGACCATTTTTTTCAAACCTTTAATAGCTTCGGGACTGTTGACGACGACGTTGCCGTTTTCGTCGACAATTTTCCCTCCATACGAAGCGATAAATTCTACCGCGTTGCAGACGAGCCCCTCATACTGCTTGGCCTGCATCAAATAACCGAACTTCGTGCCGCCTTTTCCTTTCAGCTCTTTTGCCGTCTTTAACAATTCATCCCATGTTTTCGGCACTTTCTCCTCAGGCACGAGGTCGGTGCGATAAAACAGCATACCGGTGTCAATAAATTTCGGCATTGCCCATTGCTTGCCATTAAAGTTGCCGGCCGCAAGCGCCCCTTGGTTGTATTTGCTGAGGTCAATGCCGTCTTTCTCAATAAAACGGTCGAGCGGCAGCGTATAACCCGCTTGTGCAAACTCCGCCGGCCAAATGACGTCAAGATCCATGACATCGATTTCCGATGACTGCGCATTTAACATCGTAACGTAAGCATCATGCTGCTTCCCGGTGTCAGCCGGCATTTCGCGAAATTCCACATCGATGTTCGGGTGCGTTTTCTCGAACGCTTCAATGATTTTTTCGGTGGCTTTCGTGGAATCTTGGCCGCGGGCATAGACAATTTTCACTTTTTCAGACTGGCTCGTTTTCCCTTCTTCGTTTTTGCTGTCTTGGCCCGTCTGGCTCTCGCTTTGGCCGCCGGAGCATGCCGCGAGCCCCATCGTAAGCGCTAACAAAACAGCCGATGTTTTGAGTGTCTTTTTCACCATGATTCTCCCCCTTTAAATTTTGGATTTGTCAAACACCGCATGGCATCGCGTATAGTGGTTGCTTCGACTGCCCCAATCACCTCCTGGACATGACATCCATTGACGTTTGACTTGGCATCCCCCACTGCTTGTCTATACACATTCTTTGTAATCGATTACATACAAAACGATGAACACCCTCATGTCCGCTTTTTTCTTTCCTCTCGAAGCTGAAAACGTGCAGTGTTCCCATGCTTCCCTGTTCAACCAAAGCAACCTGTCTAGGCCGTCGGTCACCCTGCCCGCTTTGCCAGCTTCTTTTTGCACCTTGGTTATGTAATCGATTACAAAATCATCTTACATTGCCGAAAAATCGTTCGTCAAGTCCCTAAATGCTTTTTTTGCTTTATAAACAAAGAACCCCAAGCAAACTCGCTTGGGATGTTCCTTCACACCTCCACCGTCTTCCCTTCCTCGACGATATGATAAAGCAAATGCGCCAGGTGGTGGATCGGTCCGTATTCCTCTTCGCCGTCTTCCGTCATTTCTTCTTCGTCGGCGAATTCAAGGTCGTTCAAATACAGCGCCATAAATTCGTAAAAGTCTTTCAGCTCAAAGCTGTAGCACGCGCTCGGGTCTTCGTTGTCTTCTTCATATTGAAGCATTAAATACGATACGTTGCCTTCGTTGTCCTCAGCGTCGAAAAAGACGAAATAGCCGATATTGGTGTCAAGGTCAAACAAATGCCGCGTCCCGCCTTCGGTCGCCTTGTCAAAATCCTCTTGGCTCAACTTGCCGACGTTCATCGCTTCGACGTCGTCTTCGCGGTGAAACTGGACCGTAAATGTTTTCATCGTGATTGCCTCCTTAGAAAATGCTTAATGAATACGTTTTTGACAGCCGCTCGAGCAGTTTCACCCCGGTCACGCTGTTCCCTTTATCATCGAGAGCCGGGCCGAAAATACCGATGCCGCACCGGCCCGGGACGGCGGCGAGAATGCCGCCTGAAACGCCGCTTTTCGCCGGGATGCCGACTTTGATGGCAAATTCGCCGGATGCGTTGTACATGCCGCACGTGACCATAAATGTTTTGCAAATGCGGGCGACATCAAGCGGCATGATCGGCTCGCCCGAATGCGGGTCGCGCCCGTCAAGCGCGAACACCAAGCCGATGCGCGCCAGGTCGATGCACGTCATTTCAATGGCGCACTGCTTCGTGTACAAATCCATCAGCTCTTCGACATCTTCGTCAATGATACGATGCTGCTTGAGAAAATAGCAAAGCGAACGGTTCAAAAACGCGGTTTCAAATTCGGAGCGGGCCACTTCCTCCGAATACGCGATCTGTTCGTTGCCCGCCAATCGGCGAACAAACGCCAACAGCCGTTCCAGCCGTTCGGACACCGAGCCGCCTTGAATCATCGACGTGACGACAAGCGCGCCGGCGTTAATCATCGGATTCAGCGGCTTGGCAGGCTTTTCCTCTAATTTGGCAATGGAATGAAACGGATAATCCGTCGGCTCCATGCCGACTTTATGGAACACTTCATCTTCTCCGTGATCCATCAACACAAGGGCCAGGGCAAGAATTTTGGAAATGCTTTGCAGCGTCACTTTCACCGTCACATCCCCGGCGCTTGCCACCTTGCCGTCCGGGGTGTAAACGGCAACTGACAGTTCATTTGGATCGGCCTTGCCCAAGGCGGGAATGTAATCGGCTACTTTTCCATAGCGGGCGTACTGTTTCGCTTCTTCGACAAAGCGGACCAATTGTTCTTGACTGTACACAGGCATCACCGATCGTTAGTATCGCCTGTTTTTTCCGTTTCTATGCCCAAACGATGCAAACAGCGGCGATTTCAGACAGGGGGGGCGCTTTGCCCTCGCCAAGCGGACCGCCGGCAAAAACCGCCCCGCTCTCCTCCAGTCGGCGGCCTGAACCTGCTGTTTGAACAGCAGCCGTTTTTCTTATTCTTCTTCGGCAAATACGTTTTTTAATTCGATCGCAAATCCGGGAAACAGACGGACAGGAATCGTATCATCGCGGACATACATCCCTTGATGGCGGAATCTTCCTTCTTCGAGCACATAGACATCAATCGTCTCATTCATCGGATCGGCAATCCAATATTCTTTCACCCCTGCCCGCTCATAACGGTGAAATTTGACAATTTTGTCCTTGCGCACCGTCGATTTTGAAATAATCTCCACAACGAGATCCGGCACGCCGACAATTCGTTTTTCGCGAATTTTGCTTTTGTCGCAGACAACGACAAGATCTGGCTCAACCCATTCGCGAATTTGTTCCGGATCATCCCGATCCGCCAAACAAACGTCGATCGGAGCACCAAATACGGTGCATTCTTTCCCCCGCAAATATGTCGCAAATTCCACCAACAATTCACGTTGCACGGCCTGATGTTTCGGCGTCGGAGCGCGGGACATGTTGAAGACTTGGCCGTCAATGACCTCATAGCGTACATCTTCGTCGAGCAACATATATTGCGCATAAGTGAACGGCTGCCCTTTTCCCGGCGCTCGCATGAAAACGGCCTCCTTTCCTCTTTTCTTTTTAGTATACTTGAATACCACCTGGCAACCTAGCGTTTTCTTTTTCTCCACAACCCGTTGCAGACAAAGGAGAACCGTTTCAAGTATAATGAAAAAGAGGTGAGGAGCGTGCAAGAAGCCATCAACATGTCCACATCCCCGTCATGGGAACATCAAATCGTTTGCGACAATCTTGTTTCCGTGATCAAAGGAAAAAGCCCATGTCAACCGATTTCCAACTTGTCCGTGAAACTCGAGAAGAACGGAAACGTGATGAACGAGTTTATCCAGCCGGATGTCGCTGTCTATTGCGAACGGCCGGAAAAAATCATCGGCGGCTATAAGGGGCGGCCGCTCATCGTCATCGAGGTGGTCAGCCCGTCAACCTACAAAATCGATGTGACACTGAAAAAAGATTTGTACTGCGCCTACGGAGTGGAAGAATACTGGATCGTTGACCCATACAACAAAACGATCCGTCAGTGCACACTCGAACATGATCGATACGCCGAGACGATCATCGCCTGCGGAGAAACGTTCGATTCTGTGATCGGAACGATTGACACCGCGCTCGTTTTCCAAGGCGTGTAGAAGACGGGGAAAACCATTCTTTTCGGCCTATCGGCGGTTTTTGTGGCGGAAGTCGAGTCGATTTTGCAAAGTTCCTCAACTTAAAAAGAGTCTCTGCTGAACAACTCGTTTCCCATCACGAGTTCTTTAGCGGGACATCTTGCATGCTTTGTCGTATAATCAATGGCGAATTCCCTGTCGCAAAAGCAGGGGCGGACAGACAGAGGAAGATACGTTCAAAGGAGCATGAAAACAGAAAAAAACAGACTTGTCAGCAACAAGGATGCCGCTAGTCTTTCAACGGCATCCTTTTCCAACTCAACGCAAAATTCGCCATTGATTTTGTCCTGCTTTTCTTGTATAATTGAAGATGTCTCACCATCCATTTCGGGATGTAGCTCAGCTTGGTAGAGCACACGCATGGGGTGCGTGGGGTCGCAGGTTCAAATCCTGTCATCCCGATCGAAGGAAACCAGCCGAAAAAACGTCCGGCTGGTTTTTTGTTCTCTCACGCGTTTCCTCCTCGTGACGCCGTTTTTCCCTATGAAATCAATCCGATCTGCCTTCCTGCCCAAGCGATACGGTCAACCGCCATATCAATGTCTTCTGCCGTCATGGCGGCGGTGACGGAAAAACGAATGCGCGCCGTTCCCTCAGGGACGGTCGGCGGCCGGATGGCGACGGCCGCGATGCCAGCTTCTTGCAGCTGCTCGCTCATGGCCACGGCCCGGTCGTTCGGACCGACAATCACCGGAACGATCGGCGTCTCGCTGCCGCCTATGTCAAACCCAAGCCGCTTCAGCTTGGTGCGGAATCTTTCGCTTAGGGCGTGCAGCCGCTCGCGCCGCTTTGGCTCGGATTGAACGATATGAATAGCCGCTTCATTGGCGGCGAGAACCGCCGGCGGCAAGGCGGTGGTAAAAATGAAGCTGCGGGCGCTGTTGATCAAATAGTCGACCAGCCACGGCTCTCCTGTTACATACGCGCCAAAGCTGCCAAGCGCTTTGCTGAAGGTGCCGATGGCGATCACATCCTCTTCCTTGTCAAACCCGAAATGGTGAAGCAGCCCTTCGCCGTTCGGTCCAAACACGCCGCCGCTGTGCGCTTCATCGACAATCAATATCGCGCGGTAGCGCCGTTTCAACTCGACAAGCTTCGGTAGTGGCGCTAGATCGCCGTCCATGCTGAAGACGGCATCGGTGACGATCCATTTCCGCTTATCGGGCGGAGATTGCTTCAACAATGATTCCAGCTGATCGATGTCGTTATGCCGATAGCAGAAACAGGCGGCTTTGCTCAAGCGGATGCCATCAATCAAGCTCGCATGGTTCAACTCGTCACTAAAAACAAGATCATCGCGGCCGACTAACGCTGTCAATACGCCGATGTTGGCTGTATAGCCGCTGTTGAAAATAAGCGCCGCTTCTGCTCTTTTCCATTGTTTCAATGCGGCTTCCGCCCGCTCATAGAGCGGATGATTGCCGACGACGAGCCGCGACGCGCCCGCTCCGGCTCCGTAGGCCCGCATCGCTTCGCAGCCCGCTTCGATGAGCCGCCTATCATCCGCCAACCCTAAATAATTATTGGACGCTAAATTCAACATCGGCTTTCCGTTCAGGATGACCGTAGCGCCTGAAGCCTCTGCCCGGCGCAGCTGGCGTTTTTGCGCTTTTTGTTCCCATTCGTGCAGTTTGACGGTCAGTTCGGTTTTCATCCCTATCCCTCCTTATATGTAAACTGTTTATAAAAAATAGTTTACATTAAAACCCGCAACTCGGCTAGGAAAAGATGATCGGTTTTGTTAATTGATTATTTAGCACATTGTTTTGGAAATTATTCTTTTCCACCCTCGACCGCATGCATAGTTCAATCGCAGACATGTCATACTATGCGTGTTATCGGCAAAAAGGAGGTGGTGGAAATGGACGTCCGTCGGGCGCAAGAAATCGCGTCGTCGCCGGTGATGGCAAACGTCACGTACAACGGCCAGCGCATTTACATTGAGCATGTTGACCAACAAAAAGGCGTAGCAACGATCCACCCGCTTGACAACCCAAATCAAAAGCAAAGCGTGCCGGTCGCAAGCTTAGAGGAGCATTCGTAACGAAAAAAGCGAGAGAAAGGACGCGTCCTTTCTCCCGCTTTTTGATTTAATCGGCCGTCAGCTCTTCCCGCTCTTTGTAGGCCTCTTGCACCGTTTGTTCCTTCATCGCTGTCCGGCCTGCCGTCCGTGTGTCGGCGGCGCGGGCCGGATGCCCGGCGCGTTGGTTGTCCGGTTTCCGTTTCATCGCCCTCCCCTCCTTCATCCCTAGCATGCCCCAAATGAGACGGGTTTACGATAGCGAAGGGGAAAGCGGCCCTTCTCGCCTCAAGCACGGTTTCACCTGATTTTTTCCAACAGCTCGATCCGATTGCGGAACGGATCGCGAAATGAAAAGCGCTTCACTCCTGGGATCGGTTTTTCGTCTTGCGTCGCGACGCCGTGCTCTTCCAAATAACGGCGCGCCGCTTCCACATCTTCCACTTCGAAAGCGGGGTGGCTTTTGCTGTTGTAGCCGTCGCGTTGTTCCGCCCCGATATGGAGCTCGATATCGCCGACTTTGTACCAAAGCCCACCGTTTCCTTTCAGCGATGCCGGCTTTTCGATTTCTTGAAAACCAAGCACACCGGTGTAAAAGGCGCGCGCTTCGTCTTCGGCGCCAAACGGAATGCAAATTTGCACATGGTCAAGCCGTTTGACACGAATCATCGGTTTTCCCCTCCCTGTTCGAATGCCGGTTGTATGCGGCGGATGAACGAAACAGCGGCGAGCACCCAAACAAGCAGCACCGCTTCGACCGCCCAAACGTTCGTGACCACTTTCGCTTGGTAAAGCGCCGGCATCACGTCCATCGCCGCATGGATCAAAATGGCGTACAGGACATAGCGGAATTGCTTCTCCCGCACCCCAAACAAAACGAGGAGCGACAGCGCCACGTGCACTGTAAGCGCAAACAGCCGTTCCAAGCCGCCTAACACGTACATCGCAAACGGCGTGTGCAACACTTGCTCCTTGATCAGCTCCGCCTGTCCTGCCGGAAGCGATGGGGCGATCGTTTTGTCGAATGATCCGGATTGAATCAAGCTCGCAAGCACGATGACATTGACCGCGCCAACCGCCCCGAGCAATACCGCTTCCGTCCCGCCGTGCCCAAGCCCGAATGATAAACCATCGCCATATCCGCGATGTTGCTTTAGCAGCCAACGGAACCCGACATAGCGGCCAAGTTCTTCAAACACGCCAGCGGCGAGCGCGGCGTACAGGACAAAGAGCCAAACGCTGTCTGTTCCTTTTAACGCTGGCCGGCCCGGTTCGAGCACAGCGATGTGCAGCGCTTTTTCCAATACTTGTGAGAAAACGAGAAACACAACAGCCCCGACGCCGAGCGCTTTCCATGAAAGCCATCCTTTTTTTCTCCCGTACCATGCGAGACCAACAGGAACAAGCAGTGAAATGGCAAGCTGCACCGCCGCACCGATCATTCCCACGTCCCTCTCCCCCCTGCCGCTTATTTATGAACGGTTGCGCTGTTCTTGCTGCTCATAAAGAAACGATTGAACGATGAGATACAAATTGCCGACAACGATGATGACGAGAAACAAAACAGCCCTCATCTCTCCGCGCCAAAACGCGGTGAGCATCGACAAAATCCCCATCGCGATAAACACCTTGCCGCCAAGGCGGTGCGTTTTGTTCCAAACGGCCTCGCTTTCCAACGTCCACGGCGTGCGGATGCCGATAAAATAATTCGGTTTGATTTTCGGCATGTAGTTTCCCAACACGATGAACAGCACTCCGACACCAATCGGCACAAGCCGTCCAACATCGACCGGAACTCCGAGATTGTACGCCAATGTTGCGATATGCAGGAGCAAGAAAAAGAAGGCGAGCGCCGCGTTGACAATGCGATAGCTTTTTTGAAAACGGCCGTAACTTTCTTTTTTCGGGTCAAACTTCGGCAACACTCCCATCAACATGATGAGAAGTGTCATCAATAAGGGGGGAAGGAAGGCACCCAACCATTTGTTGCTGAAGCCGTCGGCTTCACCCGCTGCGTTCCAGTGAATGGCCACTTGATCCGGCAAATAAGGAATGGCAGCCAGACTGATGACATAGGCGAAAACTGTAAGCATGATCGCAAGCCGATTACTCTTCCACATGTTTCTCTCCCCTTTCGACAAAATCGTAAAACCAGCGCAGCAAATCTTGAAACACCGTCGTGTTCAGAGAGTAGTAGATATGCTGTCCCTCACGCCGGTCTTGCACCAAATCAGCCTGTTTGAGAATTTTCAAGTGATGCGAGACGCTCGGTTTTTGCATATCAAAATGCGAAGCGATCTCCCCTGCTGTCAACTCCCCGTTCCGCAACAAGGATAAAATTTTCCGGCGCGTCGGGTCGGCGATCGCTTTAAACGCTTCGTTGAATGACAATGGCGATCCCACCCTGCAAACGAGTTTTCGTTGGATGAACCGCTGAGGGGCATCTTTCGTTTATCACAGCTTCGTACGCGGCACATGCAAACGATTTTTCATGCCGGTCTATAGTTAGACATTTAGGAAATTATCTAAATACGGACAAAAACATTCGATATTTAGACATCTTTCTAATTAAAGAATATTCCATTTCCATTGGATTGTCAATGTATTTTTCGACTTTTCACCTCTCACATGCGGCATCCGACCGCTGCCCCTCGATGAAAGAGAAACAGCCCAGCGCCACCCCCTCCGCCACTGGCGGAGGGGGATTCCCCATTAACTTCCATTAAACCCCCGTCGGCCAAGCGGCGAGCAGCCGCTCGCTTTTTTCGCGCTTCGATGTCAGCAAATATTCAAGTGTCTGGCAAAGGAATTTCCGCGTCTTTGCTGGATGGATGACGTCATCGATCAAATGTTTGCGCGCCGCTCCATACGGCGAGCTGTCAAACGACCACTGCTTGAGCAGCTCCTGACGCCGCTCGTGCGGGTGGTCGGCGCGTTCAAGTTCGCGGCCGTATACGACGTTGACGCCGACTTCCGGACCGGTGAAATTGATTTCCGCGCTCGGCCAAGCGACAACAACATCCGCTCCCATCCCCGGCCCGCACATATTGCCGTACGCCGCGCCGATGCTTTTGCGGATGACAACGGAGATTTTCGGGACAGTGGATAGCGCCAGCGCCTGATTCCACACCATGATTTTCGTCGCCATTTTCGCTTTTTCCGCCTCGACACTGATGCGAAACCCCGGTGTGTCATGCAAAAAGATGAGCGGAATATGGTATGAGTCGCACAAGCAAATGAATTCCGTCGCCTTTTGACATTCCTGCGGCCCGGGCGCCCCCGCATATTGGCTCGGCTGATTGGCGATGATGCCGACGACATGGCCGTTTAGATGCGCCAAAGCGGCGATCAGCGCTTTGCCGAATGATTTCTGATACTCAAAATAATCGCCGTCATCGACAAGACAGGCGATGATTCGCCGCATATCATAGACGCGGCTTCGTCTGTCCGGCAAAATCGAAAACACTTCCTCCACCATCCGGTATGGATCATCGTCCGTCTTCCGCAGCGGCGGCCGCTCGTTCGCGTTTTGCGGCATGTACGAAAAAAACCTTTTTAGTTGCCCAATGCATTCTGCCTCTGTCTTGCCATCGGCGTCAATCTGTCCGGTGTATTGATGGTGGATGTCGACGCCGCCGAGCTCTTCCGGCGCGACGCGCTGCCCGTTGGCCAACTCAAGCATGCGCGGTCCAGCGATCGCCATGCACGTCCCCTTCAGCTGCGTGACAAAGTCGCAGCTGACCGCCGTCCATGTCGGCCCGCCGTAGCTGTCCCCCAAAATTGCCGCCATCGTCGGCACTTGCCGGTGGTGGGTGAGCAGCTCGCGAGGAAACAATTTGTCGCTGATCCCGTCCGAGCCCATCCCATCCGGCATGCGCAACCCGCCGCCTTCATGGAGAAAAAACATCGGCAAGCCGTTTCTTACGGCCAGCGCATGCATTTGCCGCGACTTGCGCAAATGAACGCTCCCCTCCGTTCCCGCGAGCACCGTCTTATCCCCGGCGATGATGACCGCCGGGCGGCCGTCCACTTTGCCGATGCCGGCGACAAGTCCATCCCCGTACGTCGTTTCTTCCAAGCCGGGCTGATCGGATGTGTTCAGCTGTCCGAACTCGATAAAAGTTCCTGCATCCACAAGCAAGCTGATCCGCTCCCTGGCCGTCAGCAGCCCTTTTTCATGTTGCCTGGCGATTTTCTCTTCGCCGCCGCCCAACACGGCGCGCGCTTTTTTCGCCATCAGTTCGTCTGTTAATTGCCGCAAATTGTCCACCGTGATCCCCCCTTTTTTTCGGAAAAGGCGGGGCGGCCCGCGCCAAACTCCGCCGCTATATTTATTCTCTTGGAAGCAGCTTTCGCAATACTTTGCCTGACGGCGTCGCCGGCAATTCATCGATGAATTCGATATAACGCGGATACTTGAACGCCGCCATATGCGCTTTCGCCCATTCGATCAACTCAGACGGCGCCACCTTTCCTTTGCGCGAATCATGAAGCACGACAAACGCTTTCGGCACTTCCCCTTTCATCGGGTCAGGCACGCCGATGACCGCACATTGCTTGACGGCCGGATGTTCGTTCAACAGCGCCTCGACGTCTTCCGGAAAGACGCTGTAGCCGGACACTTTGATCATTTCTTTCAACCGCCCTTGGAAATACAAATAGCCGTCTTCATCAACATACCCGATATCGCCCGTGTACACCCACCCGTCTTTCAGCGTCTCGTTCGTCGCGTCATCGCGCCGGAAGTAGCCTTTAAAGACACCTGGATTTTTGACGACAATTTCCCCCGACTGCCCAGGCCCAAGCTCCCGTTTCGTTTCCGGGTCGATGATGCGAATGTCCGTCTCATATGTCGGGATGCCGCACGATCCAAATTTCACACGGTCATCCGGCATAAACGTGTCGCACGTATGCGTCTCGCTCAACCCGTAGGCGGCTTCGTACAACAGGCAGCCGCCGGTCGCTTCCGCCCACCGCTCGGCAAGGTCTTTCGTCACTGGCAGACCGAAGCTGGTGGCCAAATTGCGCTTTAAACTTGACACATCAGCCGAAGTCGTAGGCAGCACTTGCAATATAGCAGCGTTCATCGGCGCGATGCTGTACCAGGCGGTCACCTTGTACGTTTCGATGGCCTTGATCGTCGCCAACGGGTCAAAGCGGGTGAACAGCACGCACGGGTGGCCGGTATACACCGGGGTATTCAACCCCATCACCATCCCGGCAATATGGCAAAGCGGCGAATGGGCCATCAGCACTTCCGCTTTTTCCGTCAGCCGGTTCGCCTGCGCGGATGCAGCCGTCTTAAACAGCGCGTTGCCGTATGTCAGCATCGCTCCTTTCGGCCGTCCGGTCGTCCCTGAGGTAAAAATGATCAGCCCGACATCGTTCCATAAGTCAATAGGGGCGGCTTCATCAAACGGCAAATAAGCGGCGATGATGGCGGCGAACTCATCCACGCCTTCACACGCCTGCTTCGGTTGCAGCACCTCCTCGCAAAGTGGGATCTCTCCAGATGGATCAGGGTACTCGCCGTAATGGCACGATACGGTAAACGACAACGGCGCTGTTTGTTGTTCCGCTTGTCGAACGCGCGGCACTCCTTCCTCTCCGGCGATGATGCCGGCAAGCGGCACTTCAGCGAAAAAATAGGCGAGCTCGGATTCGCGGTACATCGGGTTGAGCGGGACGACAATGCCGCCGAGCTGCTGAACGGCAAAGTGAGCGATGATGTATTGCGGGCAGTTTTGCATGTACAAAGCGACATAGCTTCCTTTCCCCACCCCTTTTTCCCGCAAATAGCGGGCAAAACGGTGAACGTGATCGAGCAAGGTTCCCCACGTGATCACCTTGTTATAGAAAATGTACGCCGGCTCGTTTTCCTCGCGTTCGCCGCGATGGCGCAAATAGCCATAGAGCGGCTGTTCGCCGAGCTCATAGCGGAGTTCCTTCGGCAGCCCGCTCGGCCAGTATGGGCGTGTTTCATTCATTCGTTTCACCATCCCTTATAAAAAATACTGAACGGTTAGTATGTTACCTTGCAGAAAACGCTTTCAAATACTTGTTCATGTCTCCTGCTTCATCCATATGCATATCATTTCGCCGTCATTCGCCAAATTCCTTTCTCGAACAGCCAATCATTTTATCCGACGCGGCAAACGACCACCCCCTTCCACGTTGGAGAAGGAGCGGCCGTTCGGAAAAGGAGGAAAGCCCGGCGCAGCTTACGCGGCTTGATGGCGGTCATTGATGCGCCGTAGCCGGACGGTGTGGACGATGCGTTTTATTTATCCACCAATGGCGGAGATATGGCAACACCCAACGGTCCAAACCGCAGCGTCCCGCATTGGCCCCGGCGACGAGGAGAAAGACGGTAAGAAGCACCATTTGCGGGTTCGTGCTCGTCGTGCCTGAGAACATGAAGGCGAAGTTCATAACAGCTCCCATGAGGGCGGCAAACGTCGTAAACAATCCGAGAATGAGCGCGATCCCGACGAGAAATTCACCCCATGGCACAAGAACGTTGAACAATCCGACATTCGGCAACGCCACGTGTTCGATAAACGCCGCCCACCAGCTTTGCACGGCCGGATGTTCCCCAGCGGCTTTCGCCAACGCTCCTTTTAAAAATCCGGTGGCGTCAAACCCTTGCGTGATTTTCCCCCATCCCGCCATTACCCACTCATACCCTAAATACAACCGGAACACCATCATCAACCACGACGCTGTGACGTGCTCGCGCAACCATTTGACAACCATCGTATTTCTCCCCTTTCGTTTTAGAAAATGTTCTTTACACTTTTATCTTAATCGTTTTTTTCGTCTGGCGGAGCATATTTGCTCACTATTTCACAATATATTCAAAAAGTTATGGTGGAATTATGACTACGAGATCCATTCACAATATTAAGCATTAGGTCTTTATCCATAGGAAAACGGATTGACCGGCATCGCCAACCGCCGTTCATTCGATGAGCGCCTCGCCAGCGAGTGGGAACGCACAAAGCGGCAGAAAGCGCCGTTTGCCGTCATGATGGTCGACATCGATGCGTTCAAACGGTTCAACGACACGTACGGCCATCAATGCGGGGACGACTGTTTGCGCAAAGTCGCCTTGTCGCTTGAACAAACAGCCAAGCAATACGGCGGGACGGCAGCGCGCTATGGGGGTGAGGAATTTGCCGTCATTTTGCCGCACACTTCGCCGTCCGAAGCAGCGGCTGCCGCTGAGGCGGTGCGGGCAAACGTCGAACGGCTCGCCATTCCGCACGATTCCTCCCCTGCTGCTTGTGTTGTTACGGTCAGCGTCGGAGCCGCCGTCGCCGTCCCACAGCCAAATGAAGGCGCGGAGTCCCTTCTTTCCCTTGCCGATCAGGCGCTTTATCGGGCCAAGCAAAACGGGCGCAACCGGACGGAAGTAGCCTGTTTCGTCCGTGAATGAATCCCTCCCCTTTTTCCTAGGCGCGCATACAATGGTCATAAACGGCTTTTACGGAAAAAGGGGATGGAAACTATGGCCATTATTAACGGAACCCAATATATCGAGCGCATTGACCATCTTCGGTCCAATGTATGGATCAACGGCGAGCGGGTCGTGGGAAAGTTGTCGGAGCACCCGGCCTTCGCCGGCGCGATCCGAAGCCAGGCGCGTCTATACGATGCCCAGCACGACCCAACGAAGCAGCCGGTGCTGACATTCCACACATCAACGGGGGAACTGGCCGGCGCATCGTTTTTGCGGCCGATGACAAAAGAAGATCTCGAACACCGGCGCTTGGCGTTTCAGGAATGGGCACGCCTGACCGCCGGGATGATGGGGCGCTCTCCTGATTACATGAATACCGCGGTGATGGCACTTGCCTCTGCGGCTGACTTTTTTGGACAGCAGCACCCGTCCTATGCCGAGCATATCGAGCGTCTATATGAGCGGGCGGTCGCCAATGACTTGTCCTTTACCCATACGTTCGTCAATCCGCAAGTGAACCGCTCCCTCGGCTATATGGAAGAAGACGGCGGGCCGATCGCCGCCAAAGTCGTCCGTGAAACAGCGGACGGACTCCTCATCAAAGGCGCCCGCCTGCTCGCCACCCAAGGCGGCATGACCGATGAACTGCTCGTTTTGCCGGCCGGCGGGACGCTTCTTGGCGATGAATACATGTACGCCTTTTCCATCCCGAGCAATACGCCGGGGCTGAAGTTCGTTTGCCGGCCGCCGTTGGCTGCAGGAACTTCGTCGTTTGACGCCCCTCTTGGCTCGCGCTTTGATGAAATCGATGCCATGGTCGTATTCGATGAAGTGCTTGTGCCCTGGGACCGGGTATTTTTCTACAAAAACGCCTGGCTTGCCAAAGAACTGGATGAGGAAACCCACCTGTCCATTATGCTGCTGCATCAAGTGTTGGCGCGGCGCATTGTCAAAACCGAGTTTTTCCTTGGGGCGGTGGAACTGCTTAGCGAGGCGATCCAAATCGGCGGGTACCAGCATGTGCAGGAAAAAATCGGAGAAATCGCCGCTGCTTTGGAGGCGCTCAGGGGAATGCTCCTTGCCTCGGAACTCCATGCCAAACCAGACCGGCGCGGCACAATGGTGCCGGACGCCGCCCCGCTTTACGCTGCTGCCTTTTTATACCAGCGCCTGTATCCACGCTTTGCCGACATCATTCAGCTGCTTGGCGCCAGCGGGCTTGTCTGCCTGCCGACGGAAGCGGACTTTTCTTCCCCGCTCCGTCCAGATTTGGATCGGTACTTGCAAGCGGCGATGCTTCCCGCCGAACAACGGGTGCGGCTGTTCCGCTTCGCCTGGGATATGGCGATGAGCGCCTTCGGGACGCGGCAAACGCTGTATGAGCGGTTTTTCTTCGGCGATCCGGCTCGGTTTGCAACGACGTTCTACCACCGGTACGACCGAGAGGCATGCGCCGAGATCGTGCGTCAGTTTTTGGACAGCGAACAGCCATGACGGCGATGCCTCCCCCTGACGCGCGGGGGAGGCATCCGTATCAGCCGCGTGGCAGGCTACTTCGTCCGTTGCCGGTCAGGGAACAACAGGCTAAACAGCACCCCGGCCGCCAGCGCAATGGCAAATGTCGTAAACCGCGAGCTAACGATGGCCTCAAGCGGAGAAGAAATCCAAATGACCGTGCTGACAAAACCGGCCACAATCGTTGCGATGACGCCGACGCCGGAATACCGCTTCCAGAAGAAAGAGAGCAAAATCGCCGGCGACAACGTGCAGCCGATCCCTGCCCATGCCCAACTGACAATGAAATACACAAGCGACTCAGATGTCATCGCCAGCACCAAGCCAAGCAGCCCGGCGATGACCACCACCGCGCGGGAAAGCGCGACAAGCTGCCTTTCCGACAGGCGGAGGCGCAGCGAGCGGCGGACAATATCTTCGCTGATGGAGCTCGTGATCACCAGCAGCTGCGAATCGGCCGTTGTCACGATGGCGGCCAAAATGCCGGATAACAGCAGCCCGGCCAACCATGGCGGCAACAAGTCCAACACCATTTGCGGCAGCACGGTCTCGACATCGGTGAATGATTGTCCTTGGTAAAGGGCAATCGCCGCAAGGCCGATCAAAAACGCTCCGCCATACGCCAATAATGTCCAAACGATCGCCACTGTTTTGGCCGTTTTCGCCTCGCGGGCGTCTTTCAACGCCATGAAGCGGACGCTCAACTGTGGCTGTCCGCCAAGATAGCCGAAAAACCAAGCAAAATTGTTAAACAACAATAGCCCAAGCGCAAATCCAGTGACTCCCCCCGTCCATGAATCGAGGCCCGGTTTTGCGTGATGGAGCGCTTCACTGATCGACAAGCCACCACTGTAAATTTCCACCACTGCCACGATAGGCAAAATCACGAGCGTCGCCAGCATGAGCACACTTTGAATCATATCCGTCCAGACGACGCTGACAAATCCGCCGGTGTATGACAAGATAATGACAATCGCCACGCTGATGACCATGCCAAGCGCTGGGTCGATATGGAAAACGGTAAACAATGTCTTGCCCGCTCCGGCAATTTGTGCGCTGAAATAAAACATCATAAAGCTAAAAATAAGGACGGTCGCAAGCCATAAAATCGTTTGCCCATGCGCGCTGAACCGTTTCGCCAAATAGCCGGGCAAGGTCAGCGCGCCGTACCGCTCCGCCTCTTGGCGAAACCGGTCAGCCAAAAAAAGCCAGGCGCCGATAATGCCGATCACAATGCCCACCGCCACCCAAATCGCGGAAAGACCGCTCGCAAACACAAACCCCGTGTAGCCAAGCAGCAGCCATGCCGATTCGCCCGTCGCCCGCTCGGAAAACGCGAGCGCCCAACCGGGAAGTTTTTTTCCGCCAAGCAAAAAGTCGGAATGGCTCATCTCCTTTTTCCCATACCAATAGCCAAGCGCTGCCATCACAAGACAATACAGCACGAGTTCCGCCAAGATGATGCCATTCATTGTTTCTCCCCCTCGCTATATTGTTTGCCTCACGACACCACCGCCCACCGTTTCCCCCGTAAAAAAACCGACATTGCCATCGAACGAAGACGACAATGCCGGTGCAGCCAATAAAAGTGCAGCTTCATGACTTATTTATTTCATTACTACCATTATGACGATAAGAAGCGATTTATGCCGGTTTGCTTTTTTAAATCCTAACTCAACTCGTTGTCACCTTTCTTTTCCTTAGGCAGTCATCACGTTTCGTTGTTCAAAAAGTTGCGAAACGCATCGTCATGTAATAAAGTGGACTTGACACCAAAAAAAGGAGTGAACGATATGGATCGCTGGGAAAACGAGTTACACAAATACGCTGAATTGGCCGTGAAAGTCGGCGTCAACATTCAGCCTGGGCAAACGCTGTTCGTCAACGCCCCGCTCGAGGCGGCGCCGCTCGTCCGCAAAATCGCCAAAACGGCGTACGAAACCGGGGCAAAGCATGTGTATGTCGAGTGGAACGACGAGGCGCTTACATACATTAAATTTCACCACGCCCCAGAGGAAGCGTTTTCCGAATATCCGATGTGGCGGGCAAGAGCGATGGAAGAACTCGCCGAACAAGGCGCTGCCTTTTTATCCATTTACGCCCCGAATCCGGACTTGTTAAAAGACGTCGATCCAAAGCGGATCGCGACCGCCAATAAAACAGCGGCGCAAGCGCTCGCCAACTATCGGAGCGCCATTATGGCCGACCGGAACTGCTGGTCGCTCATTTCCGTCCCCACACCGGCGTGGGCGCAAAAAGTATTTGGCGATCTGCGCGATGAAGAAGCCATCGACAAATTATGGGAAGCGATTTTCCGCATCACCCGCATCGATCATGACGATCCGATCGCTGCCTGGCGCGAACATAACGACCGGCTCGCCCGCATCGTCGATTACTTAAACAACAAGCAATACAAACAACTCGTTTACGAAGCGCCCGGCACCAATCTCACAGTCGAGCTCGTCGACGGGCACGTCTGGCACGGCGGCGCGGCGACGAGTCAAAGCGGCGTGCGCTTCAATCCCAACATCCCGACCGAAGAAGTGTTTACCATGCCGCATAAAGACGGCGTCAACGGCACGGTGCGCAACACGAAGCCGCTCAATTACAACGGCAACGTGATCGATGGGTTTACGCTCACGTTCAAAGACGGTCAAGTCGTCGACTTCAGCGCCGAACAAGGATATGAGACGCTTAAGCACTTGCTTGACACCGATGACGGCGCGCGCCGCCTCGGGGAAGTCGCCCTCGTGCCGCACCAATCGCCGGTGTCGCTGTCCAATCTCATTTTTTACAACACGCTGTTTGATGAAAACGCCGCTTGCCATTTGGCGCTCGGCAAGGCGTATCCGACCAATATCAAGAGCGGCGCTTCATTGTCCAAAGACGAACTCGACCGCCGCGGCGTCAACGACAGCCTCGTCCACGTCGACTTTATGATCGGCTCAGCTGATCTGAACATTGACGGCGTGACGAAAGACGGGAAGCGCGAGCCGATTTTCCGCAGCGGCAACTGGGCATTCGAACTGGCGTAATCGGTTTCACCAGCTCTAAACAATAAGGCTGCGCCAAACGAGCGGCCAGACCCGACCGTTGGCGCAGCCTTATTCCGTTCAAGCACGGTTTTGCACGGAACCATTAGACCGAACGGATTGGTTTGTTTTCGTCCTGCAGCAATTGCACAGCGGCAGATGCCGCCTGCGCCAGCTGCTCGCATTGCCGCAAACGAATGCCAAAGAGCACGAGCGGGTCGCGGTACGCCTCAGGGTTTTTGCGCATATGTTTGAGCTCGCCTTCCTGGGCAGCGATCTCCAGCTCCAGCCGTTTCAACATTTCATCGAGCGCCGTCAATGGCGCATGGAAAAATTGAGTGACATCACGCTCAAGCGATTTGGCAAACCATTCAAACGGCAGCAGCAACTGCTGGATGATCGCCTCCACCACCTCAGCGTAATCTTGCGTCTGGATCAACTGCTTATACTTTTGCGCCAGCATCGCCTTGTTTTGCGCAAAGGCGCCGAGCAGTTTGCCCGCCCCTTTCAACAGCAGCTGGCTTGGCGTTCTCCGCAAGAAAACGTTCACCTTGCCCACTTGCACCCCGTTGATCAACCGATCCGTATCGCGCCGCCAATCGGCGAGAATGCGAAAATCGCATTCGAGCTTGAGCCGTTCCTGGCCGAACATGGCGTTAAACCCTTCGCCCATTTCATGCAAAAACACCTGGCATTCGTTGAATTCGTCTTCCGTCGCTGCAATCCACTGTTCCATGGCGCGGCGCAGCTTTGGCAGCGCCTCTTCATCAAGGTAAGCGCGAAGCCGTTCGTTCGCTTTGTCGTTCAGTTCAAGATGCAAGCGGGAAAAATCGCTGTCTTCGCTCACAAGATCCGCCATGCTGCGCAACAGATCGGGAATCGCCGTCAACAGCTCGCCCCGCATTTCCGCCAAGACGGTGTGGAACGACTTTGCCGTTTTGGCCGTTTTCTCCTCTTGCAGGTCGCCAAGCTGATGAATGGCGCCGCTCAGTTTGGCCGCCATTTCTTTTTTCCATACGACCAGCTCCGCCAGTCGGCTTTCCGCCTCGGCCCGCTGCCGGAACAAATGAGCGATGAACTGGCGGATCGTCGTTAAAATCGCTTCCTCGCGGCGGACAGGGGACACGCATCGGCGCATCTCCTCAAGCCAGCCGACGAGGGCTTGCTGCTGCTTGCGGCTTGGCGCATGCGGGGAATAGACGATGACACGGGCTTCCGGAACGATCGTACGAACGTGCGCTTCCACTTCCTCCACCATTCGCGCCGTCTCCTCTTCATCCACCATCCCGTCGCCCGGAGGAAGCAGCACGTACATCGGCACATGCGGCGCCCGCTCATGAAGCCGCAGCAACAGCTGCTCATCAGCGCTGGAAAGCGGATCCTCGCCGTTCAGAAGAAAAAGAACGCTGTCAGCGAGCGAAAACGATACGAACGCTTCATGGTCGAATGAAGCGCGCCCGCCGAGCGGCCCGATATCCAGCAAGACAATCCCTTGCGGCACGAGTGAGAACGGAGCCGCACATTCAATGACAACATCATCAGGAAATCGGTTGGCGCGTCCTCCCGCCGCCTGTTGAAATTCATCAATGCTCGAGAAAACGGTAAACTGATCATCGCTGATTTTCGCCACTTCCAGCTCCCCGCCGTTTCTCCATGCCAGCACCGGCGCAGATGGCGCCGCCAACGCCGCCTCGCCGACCAACGTCCGCAAAAACGCCAACCGTTCATGGCGCGACGCTCCAGCGACCAAAACGCAATGCGTCCGCGAATCGGACAACTGCCGCACGACCCAGCGGAAGCGGAAGTGCGAACCCGCCCGCTGTTCTTCCGCCCAATCGGCAATTTCTTCAAATAGCGACACACCCGCTTCCCCAGCTTGCCGTTTCGCATGGACGAGCCGCTTAGCGGCGTCGTTGACCGTCTCTTCTTCAAACGCCTCAGGAAATTTCTCGCTCCACGCCAACAAGGCAGCCGCGGCCACCGCTGTCTCCGGACCGTCGGCTAAACTCACCCAGCTTTTGACAAGCGGCGGCGCCACTTCCACCAACTCTTTCAATCGGTACGGGCCTTTCATCAATCCTGCATAGGCTTCCCCTAAAAGGCCAGGAATTCGCTTCCAGTCGTAGTCGCGGCCGATCGACAACTCATCATAGAGGCGATTCCACTCCGCGAGCCACGAAAAATAGAGGTCACCATCCCGATAACCGTTCCATAGCGCCTGCACAAGCCGTTCAAACTTCACCCGATCCGTTTCGTACAACAGCGCCAGGCAGCGTGAAAACCGCGCAGGCGCCATCGTTCGCGCATGTCCTTGTTCCACATAACCGGTCAAGATGTCCGCCCAGCGGCGCGCCGACGTCCGCACCGCCTCTCCTAAAGCAAGCTCGACGGCGCTTTCCCAATCACCTTGCTCCTCGAAAAAGGCGCGCGCCCATTCGGTCATGTTCGGATAATCCGGATACAACGTCACACCGCGCTTAATCATATCATCCGCTTTCGCGTTTTCCCCCAACTCACGGTAGAGCGAAAACAGGCGCAAAATGATTTCCGCATGCAACGTTTCGCTTTCCGTCTCAATCGAACGGTACAGCTCCTCGGCCAGCTCGAGCCGTCCAAGCTCATAGTAGCTGTCGGCGATATTTTTTTGCGCCCACGGGCGCAAATCGTCGTGATGGACTTGTTCCCATTTAAAGATCGCCGCTTCGTAGTCGCGGCGGTGGAAATACACTTCCCCTTGGGCAAAGCGAATCGACGACAAATCAGCGCCATCCCGATGCGCCGTGAAAAAAATATCGCCAAGCGCGCTGACAACGTCGCGTTCCCCCGCCTCGACGAGCGTCTCGTAAAATGTTTTATGAACAAGTTGCTGTTCAAACCCCATGTCGATCACCTGACTCGTATATTTGCCATGCATGTTCATTGTATGGCACGTTTTATGATTTTATTTCTATCCTATACATTTTAACAAACTTTCGCCGAAAGGAACGTTTCAATTTGTTTTCATTTGCAAGACAAAACACAGCTGTTCCATTAACGAGAAAATGCTTCTGCGATCGCAGTAAGCGTGCGATGCCAAAAGAGAGAAAGGTCGGCAAGCCCGGCCCAGACAAATAGAGGTTCTATTGCGTACGGAAGAAAAAAATCTCCCATCACAATTCAGCTAAACCGCGATAGGAGATTGATTTCCGTGCGATTTCGCCGTATATGTTTAATCAAAAAACGAAAGTCTCCTATCACAGCGCCCTCTGATCCGGCGCTCGCAATAGGAGACTTTTTTTCACGCTACTTCGTGCGTTCCTTCCGTATGTAAATGGCGTCCCAGGAGAGACTCGAACTCCCGACCGACGGCTTAGAAGGCCGCTGCTCTATCCTACTGAGCTACTGGGACATAGCAATCATGACACTCTCATTATTCCGCTGCCCCTTCCTCTACAAGCCGATTCGAAGAAGCCCGATGCGTCGGGGCAACTCGCAGTTGTTTCAAAGAAGCTATTGCTCGTTGCTCTATCCTGCTGAGCTACTGGGACATAATCAACAGGACACCCCAACATTCCTGCTGTCCCTTCCTCTACAAGCCTACTCAAGGAAGCTTGGTGCGTCGGGACAACTCGTAGCCATTTCGAAGATGACTTTGCTCGTTGCCCTATCCAGCTGAGCTGCTGGAACAATATCCATACGATATTCACGATAAAATAAAGGAAAGCGGGTGATGGGAATCGAACCCACGACTTCAGCTTGGGAAGCTGAGGTTTTACCATTAAACTACACCCGCATGATCAATATCATTAGGACTTGTCTTAGAAACGACTGCAATAAAAATATAATCGCTAATTGTTTTTTTTGTCAATATCTTTTTTTGAAGTTAGTTAATAAACGCGCTCGAGAGGATTCGAACCCCTAACCTTCTGATCCGTAGTCAGATGCTCTATCCAATTGAGCTACGAGCGCATGATGGAAAAGCGGAAGACGGGACTCGAACCCGCGACCCCCACCTTGGCAAGGTGGTGTTCTACCACTGAACTACTTCCGCATCATGAGAAGAATTCATTCCTTCAAAACTAGATAACCGTCGGAAGAAGCCGCTTATAGGTCAAGCCCTCGATCGATTAGTATCCGTCAGCTCCACGTGTCGCCACGCTTCCACCTCGGACCTATCGACCTCGTCATCTTCGAGGGATCTTACCCGCCTAACGCGGTGGGAAATCTCATCTTGAGGGGGGCTTCACGCTTAGATGCTTTCAGCGCTTATCCCGTCCGCACATAGCTACCCAGCGGTGCCCCTGGCGGGACAACTGGTACACCAGCGGTGCGTCCATCCCGGTCCTCTCGTACTAAGGACAGCTCCTCTCAAATTTCCTCCGCCCGCGACGGATAGGGACCGAACTGTCTCACGACGTTCTGAACCCAGCTCGCGTACCGCTTTAATGGGCGAACAGCCCAACCCTTGGGACCGACTACAGCCCCAGGATGCGATGAGCCGACATCGAGGTGCCAAACCTCCCCGTCGATGTGGACTCTTGGGGGAGATCAGCCTGTTATCCCCGGGGTAGCTTTTATCCGTTGAGCGATGGCCCTTCCATGCGGAACCACCGGATCACTAAGCCCGACTTTCGTCCCTGCTCGACCTGTCCGTCTCGCAGTCAAGCTCCCTTGTGCCTTTGCACTCTCCGAATGATTTCCAACCATTCTGAGGGAACCTTTGGGCGCCTCCGTTACCTTTTGGGAGGCGACCGCCCCAGTCAAACTGCCCGCCTGACACTGTCTCCCACCCCGCTAAGGGGTGCGGGTTAGAATTTCAATACCGCCAGGGTGGTATCCCACCGCCGCCTCCACCGAAGCTGGCGCTCCGGCTTCCCAGGCTCCCACCTATCCTGTACAAGCGATACCAAAATTCCATATCAGGCTGCAGTAAAGCTCCACGGGGTCTTTCCGTCCTGTCGCGGGTAACCTGCATCTTCACAGGTAGTATAATTTCACCGGGTCTCTCGTTGAGACAGCGCCCAAGTCGTTACACCTTTCGTGCGGGTCGGAACTTACCCGACAAGGAATTTCGCTACCTTAGGACCGTTATAGTTACGGCCGCCGTTTACTGGGGCTTCGGTTCGCACCTTCGCTTCCGCTAAGCGCTCCCCTTAACCTTCCAGCACCGGGCAGGTGTCAGCCCCTATACGTCGCCTTTCGGCTTCGCAGAGACCTGTGTTTTTGATAAACAGTCGCTTGGGCCTTTTCACTGCGGCTCTTCAGGGCTCTTCACCCCAAAGAGCACCCCTTCTCCCGAAGTTACGGGGTCATTTTGCCGAGTTCCTTAACGAGAGTTCTCCCGCGCGCCTTAGGATTCTCTCCTCGCCTACCTGTGTCGGTTTGCG
>NC_020210.1:2257500-2990000 GCF_000336445.1 Geobacillus sp. GHH01
GTGCAGAACAACATGTTGACCATCAGCGGCACGATTCAACGCCACCACGATGTAAGAGAAGAACAAATGCACCGGCGCGAACGCTTCTTCGGTCGCTTCCAGCGTTCGATCACCCTGCCGGCGGATGCGGCGACGGAAAACATTCGCGCGACGTACAAAAACGGCGTGCTGGACATTCATATCCCGAAAACAACGACAGGAACGAAAAAACGCGTTGATATCGAGTTCCATTAATGCGGAAGGGAGCGGCTTATCGACCGCTCCCCTTTTCGTTGCCCTCGCTGCTTGAGCGGATGACGAGCTCTGTCGGCACGACGACCTTTTTGCAAATCGCTCGTTTCGTCGTCAACCGTTCGATGAGCAGCTCAACCGCTGTTTCACCCATAAATTCTGTGTATACTTTCACCGTCGAAAGCGGCGGGTGAAGAAATGCGGCCGTCGGAATATCATTGAATCCGACAATCGCCGCCTCTTCCGGAACAGCGATCCCGGCTTCATGCAGCGCACGCAGGGCGCCAATCGCCATCGAATCACTGGCAATGAAAAACGCCGTCGGCAAGTCGCCGCCTGAAACAGCCTCTTTCATCAGCCGATAGCCATCTTCAGCAGTGAAGGCACCGATCCATACATAGCGGGAATCATACAGCCCTTTGACATACAAATATTCGTAAAACGCCGCTTCGCGCTCATCGCGGATCGGCGTTTCCCCGTCGACATATTCACGGCCGCCGATATAGCCAATTTTCGTATGCCCCAACCGAAGCAAATAATCAAGCACCGTCACCGTCGCTTGACGCAAGTCGATGACGACTGAATCAAACCGATGCTCATCAGGCGAACAGTCGACAAACACAATTTGTTTGGCCCCGGCGGCAAAAACCTCGACTTCCTTCGGCCCGAATTTTCCGACGGCGATGATGCCGTCGAGCGCCTCCATCCGTTCAATCGGATAGGCGCCGTTTTGTTTAAACAATTTGACGAGTTCGATGCCGCGGTCAAAACACTCTTTTTCCACTCCGAGGCGAATCGCCATATAATACGGGTCATCGATTTCCTGGCGCTCCGAATACCAGTGAATGAGCCCGAAGCGAAACGATTCGCGCGCTTGCTGGCTTCGCTCCCGCAATGTTTTGTAGTTCAGCTCTTGGGCGACTTCAAAAATGCGCCTTCTCGTTTCATCGGAAACGGACAGCGTTGCATCGTAATTAAGCACGCGCGACACCGTCGCGACCGAAACGCCGACTTTTTCCGCGATTTCTTTTAACGTAGCCATCGTCTGTTTGCGATCCCTTCCTTATGTTTCATATGAAACGCGTTTTTTCGCCGCATTTAAACAAGAGACGACATGCGCTCCACAGCGTGCTGTATAAAGCGGCGAAACGCGTCCTTCCCTCGCTTGTCCCGCTTAAACACCCCGGCATGTTCCAACACGGTCACAAACCGTTGTCCGACTTCGTGCCGCAAAATGTCATGGACGTTGTCCTTCGTGATGTCCGGATAGGCCGAGTGAATGGCTTCGCACCAATCCCAATGTTTATGCATCGACTCGTCCCAGTCTTCTTTTTTTGTCCGATGCACGAGATAATCGGCCAGCGTCTCCAGTTCCACGGCAAGCCGTGCCGGCAGCACCGCCAGCCCCATCACTTCGATCAAGCCGATATTTTCTTTTTTAATATGATGCAATTCTTCATGCGGATGGAAAATGCCGTACGGATGTTCCGCTGATGTCCGATTGTTGCGCAAAACGATGTCCAACTCAAACAAATCGCCGCGCCGCCGGGCGATCGGGGTGATCGTGTTATGCGGAACATCGCCGCTGTAGGCCATAATCTCGACACTTGGGTCGCTGTACGTCCGCCATGTTTCATACAAAAAGGCAGCCGCATCCAACACGTCCTCTTTTGGTCCAGTCAAACGGATGACGGACATCGGCCAGCGCACAATGCCGGCTGTGACCGACGGAAACGATGGCAACGGGATACACTCTTCGATCTCCGCCTTTTCCATCGCAAACGGATAGCGCCCTCCTTGGAAATGGTCATGCACTAAAATCGAGCCGCCGACAATCGGCAAATCGGCGTTCGAGCCAATGAAATAGTGCGGGAACTTTTCGACGAAATCGAGCAAACGGCTAAGCGTCTTCCGCTCCATTTTCATCGGCACATGTTCGGCGGAAAAGACGATGCAATGTTCATGATAGTACACGTAGGGAGAATATTGGAAATACCACTGTTCATCCAATAACGTGATCGGGATGACACGGTGATTGGAACGGGCTGGATGACGCCACGTTCCTTCATATCCTTCGTTTTCTTTGCATAATACACATTTTGGATACGAGGATGACGGCATCTCTTTTAATTTGACGATTTCCTTCGGGTCTTTTTCCGGCTTCGCCAAGTTAATGGTGATATCCAATTCTCCATAGGTGGTTGACACTTTCCAGTGCTGATTGTTGGCGATGCGCGCCGTTTGAATGTAATTGGACGCTTGGCTCAGCGAATAAAACCAGTCCGTCGCCTCCTGCGGGTCGCGGCGGTATCGCTCGTAAAAGGCGCGGATCACTTCCGACGGCCGCGGCATGACGCAGTCCATCAGTCTCGCATTCCATATATCGCGCTCGGTCGTTGTATTCGTTTCCAACAATCCTTGTTCGTACGCCCAATCAATCATAGCGTCCAATATGGGAGCGGGCGAGGCCAAGGGAACGTCCTTGACCTCGGCCGGCTGCCATTCCGTGAGTCGGAGCGTTGCCAGCAGGCGGTTGCGCGCGTAGACGACATCTTCCTCGGGAAGAAGGCCGTGCTTTTTCGCATAATGGATCAGTTGTTCAATCGACGTCCAAATTCGTTCCATCACTTACACACCCCGATAGCCGTTTGGCCGCGCTTTGTGCCATTCCCATGCCGACGCGACAATGTCCGCAATGGACGGGTATTTCGGCTCCCAGCCGAGCTCGCGCTTTGCTTTTTCCGATGAAGCGACAAGTCTCGCCGGATCGCCCAGGCGCCGCGCCACGACGCGGGCGGGGATCGGGTGTCCGGTCACTTGCCGAGCCGCTTCGATCACTTCTTTGACGCTAAATCCATTTCCGTTGCCTAAATTGTATACATCGCTGTCTGCCCCGCTCCGCAATTTCTCGAGCGCCAGCCAATGGGCATCGACGAGATCAAGCACATGAATGTAGTCGCGGATGCACGTGCCGTCAGGCGTGTCGTAGTCATCACCGAAAATGTAGATTTCCTCGCACTGGCCAAGCGGCACTTTTAAAATCAATGGAATAAGATGCGTCTCCGGGTTGTGGTCCTCACCGATTGTCGTGCCGTACGCCCCGGCGACATTAAAGTAGCGGAGCGAAATCGAGCGGATGCTATAGGCGCGGTCCGCCCATTTCATCATTTTTTCCATCGCCAGCTTCGTTTCTCCATACGCGTTCGTCGGTTCCGTCGGGTCGGTTTCGACGATCGGGATTTGTTTCGGCTCCCCATACACCGCGGCAGTTGAAGAAAAGACGATTTGCTTGACGCCAAATTCTTTCATCACTTCAAGCAACACTTGTGTGCCGTACACATTGTTGTCGTAATATTTCAGCGGCTCTTCCATGCTTTCGCCGACCAATGAGTTCGCCGCAAAATGAATGACCGCCTCAATGTCGTGCTGGCGAAACACCTCGCGCAAAAAATCGCGGTCGCGAATATCGCCTTGGCAAAACACCGCATCAGGGTGAACCGCCTCCCGGTGCCCCGTCTGCAAGTTATCCACCACGACCACGTGCTCCCCTTTTTCAAGCAGACGGTACACCGCATGGCTGCCGATATACCCTGCCCCTCCGCAAACCAAAATCATCGGCTCATCTCCTCCAGTCCCGTGAGTTCTCTCGCCCCGTCACCAACTTCAACGACATAAAAGCTTGCTTCATAACCGATTTTTTCGGCATACGCGTTTCCGACCCGTTCAATGAAATCTTGAACGCATGCCTTTTTCACAATGTTCACCGTGCAGCCGCCGAATCCTGCCCCAGTCATGCGCGCCCCGACCGTTCCTTCGTGCGACCATGCCGCTTCAACGAGCGTGTCGAGTTCAACGCCTGTCACTTCGTAATCATTGCGCAGCGACAAATGCGACTGTTTCATCAACTCGCCAAAGCGGACGAGATCCCCGCGCTCAAGCGCCCGGGCGGCTTCAAGCGTCCGCTCGTTTTCCGTCACCGCATGGCGGGCCCGTTTTTGTTCAAGCGGGGAAAGAAGATGTGCATAACGGGCCAGTTCCGCGCTTGTCAGCTCGCCGAGCGAGGCGATGTTCCGCACGCTTTGCAGCTTCGCAAGAGCCGCCTCGCACGTCGCCCGCCGCTCGTTGTACGCCGAGTTCGCCAGGCCGCGCTTTTTGTTTGTGTTCGCGATGACAATCGAACAATCGTTGAGCACGAGCGGCAAATAGCGGTACTCGAGCGTCTGGCAGTTTAACAGGATGGCGCAATCTTGTTTCCCCATGCCGACGGCGAACTGATCCATAATGCCGCAATTGACGCCAACGTATTTATTTTCTACGGTTTGGCTCATTTTCACAAGTTCTAGTTGGTCAAGCCCGCGCCTGAACAGTTCGTTGAGCATGACCGCGGTCACGAGCTCAATCGACGCGGATGACGACAGTCCTGCGCCGTTCGGGATCGTTCCATAATACAAAATGTCCAATCCGGTCTCAAGCGGACGTAACGCTTGAAACGCAGCCAAGATCCCTTTCGGGTAATTCGCCCAGCCGTGCTCGCTCCGGTATGACAAGTCATCGTAAGAGACCGTGATCACTCCCGTTTCCGGGAAGTTTTGGGAGTAAAGGCGGACAAACGGCTCATCCGTTTGCCGGACAAGCGCATACGTGCCGATCGTAAGCGCGCACGGCAGCACATGCCCGCCGTTGTAATCCGTATGCTCACCGATCAAATTGACGCGGCCGGGGGCGAAGAAAGTGCAGATGGCTTCGTCCGAGCCGCCAAAAAGTTGGGTAAATTGTTGTTTTAAAGCTGCGATCATGAAAAAGCCTCCTTAAGGTCATCTAGTCTAATAAATATTTTAGTTAAAATTTTACTATCCATCAACGAAAAATTCCGATTTTGATTATACCGACAAGCTTCTTGTTAGAAACAAAGCCCTTCCTTCATCCGTATAATTCGTTACAATCAACTTATCCTAAACATAAAGAAGGAACAGGAGGCCCAAGCATGGATGCCATACTGGAGCTGCAAAAAGAACTAAAGCAAATCGAACAGTGGGAACACTCCCAAAAAGACCTATGGTTTTGGGAAAAGCTCGGCCGCTTGCCGTTTCAAGTGCTCGATAAGCTGACGCCAAAAGCCGTCCATCGAAAACTCGGGCAGCTGCTTGATGAGCTGGGCAGCTATATTCAAAGCGGCGGGCAATACTTAGTGAATGAAGGAAAGGTATTGGACAAGCTTGGCGTATCGTCGTTGGCCGAGGTGCCGCACTTGCCGCTTGCGACGATGGATCGCGTTTGCGACGAGTTGATTGATGCCCGCGTCACGTTCGCCCAGCTGCAAGGGGCGGCGACCGGGGTCGGCGGGGCGTTGACGTTGGCGGTGGACATTCCGGCGCTTCTCGGCTTAGCGCTGAAAACGCTGCAAGAGATCGCCATCGTGTATGGATACGATCCGAAGGACAAAGAGGAGCGCGTGTTTGTCGTCAAATGCCTTCAGTTTGCCGCGGCGGACATCGTCGGGAAAAAAGCGATTTTGGACGAACTTTCGTCGTTCTCCCATGAACGCGGGCGCGTCTTTTCCGAACTGCAAGGCTGGCGGGAAGTGATGATGACGTTCCGCGACCAATACGGATGGAAAAAGCTGTTTCAAGCCGTTCCGATCATCGGCGTCATTTTCGGTTCGCTGTTTAACAAATCGTTTATGGAAGACATCGCCGAAACCGGGAAGATGCTTTATCGGAAGCGGCGCATTATCGAGAAGCTCAAACAGTTTGAACCCGGCATCTAACATGCCGGGTTCGATTCGTTTGTTTCGCCCTGATGCATCCGCTCAGGCCGCATCATCCCCCCTATCATCGAACGGCTTTCAATCGCCACATCATGCTGATAAAATCGCCCAAGCGGTGCGGCACCGCCACTCCGGCATACATCAGCTCGTCGCCGCCGTAGCTGGATATTCTTGCGGCAGCGTATCGAGCGAAAACGTGCGGTCGGATGGGTCGGGGTTAGGGGAAAACGCGCGATCGAGCCGCGGAAACGCCCGCGCGCCTCGAACATCGCGCACCGCTTTTCCCCAATAGACATGCGCCAAATAGCCGGAGCGGAAAAGCTGCATCACGTAGCTCGCCTTTCCCGCCCGCAAACGAAACTGCTTCGTTTGCGGATTGTATGCAACTGACATTCTCTTCCCCCGCTTTGTTTTTGTTTAAATTTTACTTAATTTTTACGAAAAAATCCATCAAAAAAGCGCCCTGGATTTAGGCGCTCATCATTTCCTTCAAAGGATCATTCACTCCTCTCCTTCCTCCGCCAACACCGCACGCCGCAGTTCCTTGTCGAGTTCTTTCTCATACACGTCCCGCTCTTCCTCGGTCCACCCAAAATACCGCGCCATAAACGCAACAACCGCCTCTTTCTCACGCCGGACCGAATCAATATCAAACAACAGCGCTCCGGTGCGGCGGATGAAGTAGTCGACTGGTTTGACCGCCATTTCTTCCTCGATGGCGTAGACGAGGCGGACGAACGTTTCGCGCGTTAAGCCGGACGAGCGGTCGTATTGCTGGCTTAACGCAAACAGCCGGTCGACATTTGTGCCGTACTGTTTTGCCAGCCGCGCCCCTTGTTCTTCTGTCAGCCCATAGCGCGCCGCTTCCTTCGTCTTTTCGGCGATGAAGGCCGGCAGCCGGTGCGAGCCGCCGACATCGCCGCCGGAAATTGGCAGCTGTTTCGTTTGGCACGGGCGGAACGTTTTTCCCTCTTCTTTTTCCAATTGTTTGGCGACGAGGTCAACGACCGTTTCTGCCATTTTCCGATAGCCGGTCAGTTTGCCGCCGGCGATCGTAATGAGGCCGGATGGCGATGTCCAAATCTCGTCTTTGCGGGAAATTTCCGACGGGTTTTTCCCTTCTTCATAAATGAGCGGACGGACGCCAGCCCAACTCGACTCGACATCGTCGGCAGTGACGCCGACAGACGGGAACATGTAGTGAATCGCCTGCAATAAGTAATCACGGTCTTCTTCGGTCATGGCCGGATGAGCGGGATCATCGTCATAAAATGTATCGGTCGTGCCGACATACGTTTTCCCATCCCGCGGAATGGCAAACACCATCCGGCCGTCCGGGGTGTCAAAATAGACGGCCTGCTTGAGCGGAAAACGCTTTTGATCGATGACGATATGGACGCCTTTTGTCAGCCGAAGCCGCTTGCCGGTTTTCGATCCGTCTTTGTCGCGCAGCGCATCAACCCACGGTCCGGCGGCATTGACGACTTTTTTGGCGCGGATGTCATACACTCGTCCGCCGAGCAGGTCGCGGCAGCGGGCGCCGGTGATGCGGCCGCGCTCGTCATACAAAAACTGTTCGGCTTTGACATAGTTGACGGCGTCGGCGCCAAGCTCGACCGCTTTTTTGATCACTTCGATCGTCAAGCGGGCATCGTCGGTCCGATACTCGACGTAATAGCCGCCGCCAATCAGGCCGTCGCGCTTTAAGAGCGGCTCTTTTTCCAACGTCTGCCGGGCATTAAGCATCGTGCGCCGCTCGCTTTGCTTGACGCCGGCCAGCCGGTCATACAACCAAAGGCCGATCGACGTGCTCCACTTGCCGAACGTTCCGCCGCGGTAAATGGGCAGCAGCATCCACTCCGGTGTGGTGACGTGCGGGCCGTTTTCATACACAATCGCCCGTTCGCGCCCGACTTCCGCGACAAGCTTCACCTCGAACTGCTTTAAGTAGCGCAAGCCGCCGTGAACGAGCTTCGTCGACCGGCTTGACGTGCCGGCGGCGAAATCTTGCATCTCGACAAGCGCGACCGTCATGCCGCGCGAGATGGCATCAAGGGCGATGCCAGAGCCGGTGATCCCCCCGCCGATGACGAGAAGATCATATTGTTTTTCGCTCATCGCTTGAAGAACATCGCTCCGCTGTTTGCTTGAGAACGTCATGTCAAACTCCTCCTTTGTAAAAAAGGCAAAAAGAGACCAGTGCAAACACGATAAGCCTTCGCCTACCATGTGTGCATGGTCTCTCCATGTCTCCTGACTGATAATTAACTTGTTGATTCCATTATAACAGATCGTCGCCCGTTTGGCTAGCTCGACGCTTCAACGACTTCCACCGGCTTCCTCACCGCGGGGTCGGTCATAATGGCGCCAAAGCGTTTCATTTGACGTCGTCACCGATGCCGCGCCGGCTTCCAGCGCCCGCTCGACATCGTCGACCGTGCGAATGAGGCCGCCGGCGTAAATCGGTTTTCCCGTCCGTTCTTTCACTTCGCGGATGATGTGCGGCATGGCGCCCGGGATGACTTCGATGCAGTCCGGATTCGTTTTGGCGATCAGCTGATAGCTTTTCTCCAACGCATGAGAATCGAGCAAAAAGATGCGTTGCACGGCCAAGACTCGTTTTTGACGCGCCTTCATAATGACGCCCGCTTTCGTGGAAATGAGGCCATGCGGGCGGAACTCTTGGCAAAGGTATTCCGCCGCATGTTCATCATGGCTCAGCCCTTGCACCAAGTCGACGTGAATGATCAACTCCTTGCCATGCCGGCGCGCATAGGCAAAGATGCTTTTTAACTGGGCAATATGCACCTCAAGCAACACGCCGACCGTGTAACCGCTTGACAAAAAGGCGTCAAATTGCTTCATCGTTTTAATGGCCGGAATGATGCGCTGTTTCGCTTCCATTTTCTTTTCTTCGATTCATCCTCTCATTTTGTCGATCTCATCTAAGCATTCAAGCGACATCATCGTCCGCGGTTTGCATGTCGCGATTTTCACCCCGCGCTTGCGGAATTTTTCAACGAGGTGATGAATCCCTTTTTTGCTTGCCGCCTCTTCCTCATGGGGATGTCCCATTGCCTCACGCTCCTCTCCTATTCCGCTTTCGGAATGGCCAGTTCGACCGTCGTTCCTTTCCCAACTTCGCTTTCCAACGCAATTTGCCCGCCGTACTTATCGATGATCTCCTTGGCAATCGAAAGGCCGAGCCCGGCGCCGCCTTGTTCGCGGCTGCGCGCCTTGTCGACGCGGTAAAAGCGCAAAAAGACGTTTTTCAGCTCCTCTTTTGGGATGCCAATGCCATAATCACGGATGGACACGATGACAAACGGCCCTTCCTCGCGCAAGGAAATCGCGATTTGTTTCACTCGCTGAGAATATTTTACCGCATTGTCAAGCAAAATGAACAGCAATTGTTCAAAATGATGCTTCGCCATCGCCGCGCGCGCAATCGGCTTATCCGGCTGGTCAATCAGAAATTGGAAGTCCGGGTGCAAGACGCGGAAATTTTTGACGACTTGTCCGACAGCCGCCGCGGCATCCATCGGCGCGACCTCATCCGGCACCGTGATCGCCTCGGCGCGCGACAAGTCCAGAAGCTCGAGAACGAGCCGCTTCAGCCGCTCCGCCTCTTTCATCGCCGCCTCAAGCGATTCTTCCAAAATCTCCGGGTTGTGCTTCCCCCACCGTTGCAGCAACGAAAGATGGCCTTGCAAAATGGCGAGCGGCGTGCGCAGTTCATGGGACGCATCCTCGACAAATTGCCGCTGCATGGCGAACGACCGCTCAATTTCATCCATCATGCCGTTGAACATCACCATCAGTTCCGCAATTTCATCGCGCGCCGGAGGCACATCAATGCGCCGTTTCAGCCCGTTGTTTTTGATGTCGGCCATCGTTTTGGCCAGCGTTTGCAACGGCCGGACGAAGCTTTGCGCCACGAACCGGCCGGCGACAGCGCTTGCGGCCATGGCCAAAAAGCCGATCGCCGTCATGATGAGAAAGAGCGTGTTGGTCACTTGCTGGAACCTCGCCAGCCGGCGGGCGATTTCGATCGTTCCATGCAAGTTGCTGATATGAATCGGCTGACGGAGCAGCAAAAACCGTTCATTGTTGATGAAATGCTCATCCATTTTCCGCTTGTCGGGCATCTCGCTCGGCGATAGCGACACCGCTGCCCCATTTGAAACGGAGACGATGACGTTTCCTTTCTCATCCGTGACGCGAATGAGTTGGTATCGTTCATTCAACCTTTCCAAAAACGCGCGGCTGCGGCGAATTTCCTCCCACGATAGATTACGTTTTTCCGCGTAATAGGTTTCAATTTCCGCCACCGTTTGTTCCATCGTTTTTTCTTCTTCCTTCAGCAGCCATTGTTTCACCACATGATATTGCAAAAACGTAAACACAAAATACGTAATGAAAATCGCCCCGGCAGACAAAACGGTCAGCTTCCCTTTCAGCGAAAGCCGGCGAATCGCCTCCCTCTTCATGGCCGCATCACATATCCCGTGCCGCGCACCGTTTGGATATACCGCTCTTTATCGTGTTCGTCAAGCTTTTGCCGCAAGTAGCGGACATAGACGTCAACGACGTTCGTCTCGACTTCGGCGTCAAATCCCCACACTTTGTCAAGGAGCGCATCACGCGTCAAGACGACATTGATGTTTTGCATAAAGGCGACGAGCAAGTCGTATTCCCGCTTCGTCAGCTCAATAAATTCGTCTCCTTTTTTCACGGTGCGCGCCTGCACGTCAACGACTAAATCTTTAAACGTCAACACTTGGGCGTTCGCTTCCGGATGAACGCGGCGGAACAAGGCGCGGATGCGGGCGAGCAGCTCTTCAATGGCAAACGGTTTGACGATGTAGTCATCGGCCCCGTTATCGAGTCCCATGACGCGGTCAAACACGCTGTCGCGCGCTGTGATCATCATGATCGGCGTCGATTTCGCCGCCCGGATGCGGCGGCATACTTCCATGCCATTGAGACTCGGCAGCATCACATCAAGCAAAATGAGATCCCACTGCTCCGAAAGAGCGAGCTCGAGCCCTTCGCGTCCATCGGCGCATACATGCACGTCAAAGCCTTCGTGCTTTAAGTCAAGCTCCAAAAACCGGGCGAGCCCGGCTTCATCTTCAATCAATAAAATACGTCCGTTCATCAGCTGCTCCTCCTCCATTGCGGCTGTTTGCTTTCATTTTATACATCTTTCACTATACACAACAAATCATCCACCGCCAACGGACAGCCAGCAGTCAAAAAAGGAATGGGGCGCCTGTTCGAGACGCCCTCAAAAATGAATCGGCCAAAAGCGGCGCAGGCAGCTGTTTACGAGTGGCGGTCAACGATCCAATCGACAATGGCTTGAACGATTTCCAACGCTTGATAGGAAAGAAGCGACACGGCTGTTCCAGAAAAAAACAATGTCACCAACCAATGAACCCAATGCATCGCGCCATCCCTCCTCCCGCCGCCGGGCAACCGACAGCGTTATTGATGTGCATCTCATGGATGGTGGTGTCATTATATTCCATCTGGGTTAAAACAAGATGAAAACTCCCTAAAAAAGTACGGAGTAGCTTTTTTTTCGCTCCGTACATACATTGACAGTGAATCGCCTTGCCAATCGGCAGCGTCCCGACAGAGTCATTTCGCTGTTTTGAAAAAAGGGAGGGAAGCGCAATGAATGAATCATTTCAACCACCAGCCAATGGGGGAGGCCATCACCCGTTCCATCATTTGCGGAAAATGATGAATCAATGGTTTGATGAACGGCCGCTGCAAAAACTGTTTGAAACGCTCGATGACTATTTCGCACAAACGTTTGCTGCCGCGTACATTCCGATCGAGGTGAAAGAGACGAAGCACGATTACCAAATCATTGTCCGGCTGCCTGACATCAAAAGGGAACAAATCAGCTTGCAATGGCAGGAAGATGGGCTGCAGCTGATCGTCGATCACAATGAAACCATTGAATCGGCAGATCATCACGGCCATGTATACGAACGCCGCCACGCACGGCGGCGCGTGGCGCGGCTGATTCCGTTTCCGTATCCGGTCGCTGAGCATGAGGTGAAAGCCTCGTTTCAAAATGGGACGCTCACCATCCAGCTGCCGCAAAAACGGAAATATATCGATATCGATTGAAGACGATCCAGCCTGTGTGTGCGTTCAAAAACCATTTTGGCAACGGCCAGCGCCGCGCTTGGGCGTGAAACAAGCCGTTCCCTGCATGGGGAGCGGCTTGTTTCTTGTCCATCTTCTATTGTTTATGGAGTGAATTTCCGGAACGTTCGCCCTCTTCCGGCGTTCCTTTTTTGATCACCCATTCATTGGCGATTTCCTCACGGTTGTTCGTGTATTTGTTTTTCCGCTTCCAGTTGTCGTTGCAGTCTGTCACCGCCGCCCCCTTATTGTTTGCCATTTGCTTGCCTTGCCGCGGTCAAAACGATGCATACATACTTTCTCGGCTGACAAGCTACGCTACTGATAGGAGGTGCAAAACGAATGGCGAAACTGCCCGATTTCAAACAATTGAACGACCGACTGATCAACGAGCCGTCGGATGAGCCGATGCTTGTCATCAAAACAAACCTCGACCCGGACCGCGTGACGGAAGAAAATCCGTACGTCCAAGGCCGCACAAACACAAGCAAAGAGTTTGTCTCTTTTTTTGAAGGGGGCGGACGATGATGGAACAAACACTCGCTTACTTGCGCGAAGTGCTGTCCAACTATTTGGATCACCACAGCGACACCCCAAAACGCATTTACAAAAAACTGATCAGCAAACCATACCGAGGCGAAGGGGAATTTGTCCGCGACTTAACGCAAGAAGAAAGCGCCTTTTTGGACCGCATTTTGCCCCATGAAATCCGCTATGCGATGGATGAGCGCGATTATGAGCGCGTGTATCAGCTCAATGAAGTGTATGAGTTGCTCATTTGACAACGTGACAACCGCTCCCCGTGCAAACGGCGGAGCGGTTTCCCTTTTTCAAGCGCGCTCGACCGTCGCGCCATGACGCGGTTTCATTTTTTAAACGTACCGAGCAATCCTTTCAACACGCCATTCACTTGATTGACCGTATTGATCATTTGCCCCACGGTACTCATCATTTTGTTGATATCGTACGTTCCGTCGCTGTTTTTAAACTGGGCGAGAAACGACGGGCGCGGCGGCGGCAAAAGCGGTCCTGGCTTTGGATACGGCATCGGATACGAGGGAGGCGCGGCATGGCCGGACGGAAGATGAGGCCAGTGAACCGGCGCCGATGGGAAGGATGAAACCCCATAGTGAAAATAAGGACTATAATGGCCGCCTGAGCCGTATGGTCCATAAACCGGCGGCGAAACTGGGCGCGGATAACGGTGCATGTCTCCTCTCCCCCATGTTTGATAATCGATTCCCCCTAGGCTAAGGAGGCGAGCTGCCACTAGTATATGTGCAAACGCCTGACGACGTGTGCGGACATGTCACCTCTTGTCGGAAGTTTTAATTTTCCGAAATCATTCTTTCTTCCTATTTTCATGGTACGATGTAAAAAAGGGGGAAGGGGGAAAAGCATCAATGAACGTGACGGAGTTAAAGCATAAGTTTATGGCGGTCAAACATTGCGAACCGGCTGAGGCGAACGAACTGCTTGATTTTGCCCGCCGTCTGTATTTGCGCGGGGAAATTTCGCTCGCCGAGTACCGCGATCTCGTGCGTGAGCTCGAAAAAGCCGGCGCCTCTCAGCCGGATGAAGCAGGGGAATACGCTGGGCTGTAGGACGATGAGGGAGCTTTTCCCTTCTTTTTTTTTGCCCCTGTTCCTCAAGACGCATAAAAAACGATGTTTCTTCCCACCCTAAAGAGGCAAGAGGAATTGTCGTACAAGGGGGGATTGGCGATGGGTCGAGGCGTCCACTTTAACCATAAATTGAAAGGCCATGACCATGAAAAGCCGAAACATGGAAAACCAGCGCCGCCCAAGCATACGGAGCGGGTCGAATACGAGATCAACACCGTCGCTACTGCAGAAGGCGGCCCTGTCTCGATCACAACAGGCAAAGACACATAAAACAAAAAAGGGGGCTAATCCAAAACGCACTCGCGTTTTGGGTCAGCCCCTTTTTCCGTGCGGCCGCTTTCTCCTGCCCCGTCAAAACCTCTCCTTGCCTGCTTCGCTCGTGTCGTCAAGCCGTTCCTTGACAAGCGCCAGCGTATAAGCGACGGCCTGGCTGTATTGCTTGATGCGGCGCTCAGGAACGGATGGATAAAATGCCTCAACGCACAGCTTCGCCATATGGTCGGCGGCGGCCTCAATTTGCCGCTCATGGACATATTTCGGCCGCGCATGGCGGACCCAGCGGGAAGCGGCGTCCTTCCACCGTTCGGCAACGGCCTGCACCTCTTCGGCCATCGGTTTCACGTCGCCAAAAAAATCCGGCTCCTCGTTCTGCTCGCGGGCGCGCCGGGCGATCAAAAGCAACTGTTCGTTGTATTGTTGCAGGCGCTTCGTCAACGCCTTAAGCTCTTTTTCCATGGCGCCTCCTCCTTTATCCATGCCGGCAAATCCGGTTTGCCCTGTGCCCTATGGCCCGGAGAACGGATGCGTTTTGCCGCGATGCGCTTCTGTTTGATGATACCATATCGGCCGGCTTACACGAAATACAATTTCGACGAAAGCGGAAGTGCAGCGCTCTGCTTCTCCTTCTCAAGCCGCTGTTCCACGCCGGCGATCTGCCCTTCAAGGCGCCCGAGCTGCGCTTGATTTTGCGCATAACGCTCTTCGATGACATCGGCGATCACTTTTTCCATTTTCGCATCGACCTGCTCGATGAGTGCAACTATTTCCTGCAGCTGCTTTTCGATCTCCTCTTTTTTCACGAGCCGTTTTTCCATTCCCTCTCCCCCATTTCTCGCATGATGATATTCCATTCGCGGCGGGAAGGACGACTCCTGCTGCGGCGACAAAAGTAGAACGAATTCGGCAAAGAAAGTGGCAAGCAGCCGCCATTCGACATTGACCTCCTTCGCTTGCCTTCAGTCGAAAGGAGGAAAAGAAAAAGAGCGCATATGACCGGAGCGTATGGTATAATAAAAACCATTCAAAGGAGATGAACGCGATGGCACTCAAATACCCGAGCGGAAAAGAGTATCGCGGAAACAAGCCGAACGCCGCGCGCCGGCCGGCGGCCGATTATGCCAATCGCGGCATGACGCTCGAAGACGACTTAAACGCGACGAATGAATATTACCGGGAACGCGGCATCGCGGTCATCCATAAAAAGCCGACCCCGGTGCAAATCGTGCGCGTCGACTATCCGAAACGGAGCGCCGCCGTCATTACCGAAGCCTACTTCCGGCAAGCGTCGACGACCGACTACAACGGTGTGTACCGCGGCAAGTACATTGACTTTGAGGCGAAAGAGACAAAAAACAAAACGGCGTTTCCGCTGAAAAATTTCCACGCTCATCAAATCCGCCATATGGAGCAAGTCGTCGCCCACGGCGGCATTTGTTTTGCGATTTTGCGTTTTTCTTTGCTCAATGAAACGTATTTGCTTGACGCCTCTCATTTGATCGCTTGGTGGAACAAACAGGAAGCCGGCGGACGAAAGTCGATTCCGAAACAAGAGATCGAACGGCATGGACATTCCATTCCGCTTGGCTACCAGCCGAGAATTGATTATATTAGTGTAGTAGACAACGTGTACTTCACCCGTTGAAGTGAAAACTTGTAAGAAAGGCAGGATTTGCTTATGTCTGGTGAATATCGTTCTCGCGTAGAACGAAAGCAGGCAGCGAAACAGACCAAACAGAAGAAAGCGAAAACGAAACGAGGAAGGTCATGGTTGAAAACCGTCGCCATTGCGATATTGCTGATGATGGTCCTTGGCGCCATCGGGGGTATTGCCACTTTCGCCTATTTCGTTAAGGACGCTCCTCCGCTGGATGAGGCCAAAATTAAAGATCCGCTTTCTTCCGTCTTGTACGATATGAATGGAAAACAAGTAGCGGAGCTTGGCGGCTACAAGCGAACGTACATTTCGTATAAAGACGTGCCGAAAGTGCTTGAAGATGCCGTCTTGGCAACAGAGGACGCCCGCTTTTATGAACATCACGGGATCGACATCGTCCGCTTGGCCGGCGCCGTCCTCGCCAACATCAAGGAAGGATTTGGGGCGGAAGGCGGCAGCACGATCACCCAGCAAGTCGTGAAAATGACATTCCTTTCATCAAAGAAAACGTTGGAACGGAAAGCGCAAGAAGCTTGGCTGGCACTGCAGCTGGAACAAAAATATTCGAAACATGAAATTTTGGAAATGTATTTGAACAAAATTTATTATTCAGACGGCATTTATGGCGTCGCACGCGCCGCCGAATATTATTTTGGCAAGACAGACTTGAAAAAACTCACTCTTCCGGAAGCAGCTTTGCTCGCTGGCATGCCCCAGGCCCCAAACCGGTATAATCCGTATGACCATCCAGAGGCGGCAAAAAAACGGCGCGATACGGTATTGTCGCTTATGGTGAAACATGGCTTTATCAGCCAGGAAGAAGCGGAAAAAGCGAAACAAGTCCCGATTCAATCGATGCTGACAAAACGGAAAAAATCGCAAAATGATGTACCATATGACGCCTTCATTGACGAAGTAATCAAAGAAGTGACCGACAAAGCGAACGTCAACGTCTTTGAAGATGGGCTGAAAATTTATACAACGCTCGATCAAAACGTTCAAACATACGTAGAAAAGCTATTAAACTCTGACAAATACTTTACCAATAAGAAGGATTTGCAATCCGGCATCGCCGTCGTCGACACCAAAACAGGCGCCATTCGCGCGTTAGGCGGCGGTCGCCATCGCGACAATATCGAATTCGGCTTCAACTACGCAATCCAACCGGTCGGCCAGCCCGGTTCGACGATCAAGCCGATTTTGGACTATGGCCCGGCGATTGAATATTTAAAATGGTCAACAGCGCACATTCTTGTTGACGAGCCGTATACGTATTCGGACGGCACGCCGATCCGCAACGCCGGCGGAAAATACGCTGGGCCGGTGACATTGCGCAAAGCTCTCACGTGGTCATACAACATTCCGGCGCTCAAAACCTATCAAGCCGTCGGCAAAGAGCGGGCGATGGAGTTCGCTAACCGACTCGGCATGGGCTTTGATGAAGTATATGAGCCTTACGCTATCGGCGGAGTATCCCGCTACGTATCGGTGCTGCAAATGGCTGGAGCGTACACTGCTTTTGGTAATAACGGCGTCTATACGAAGCCATATGCCGTGACAAAAATCGTCTTCCCGGACGGCACGGAAATGGATTTGCAACCCAAACCAAAACGAGTGATGCACGACTATACCGCCTACATGATCACGGACGTGCTGAAGTCTGTCATCCGCTCCGGAACAGGTCAATTGGCCAATGTTCCAGGACTTGAGCTCGCAGGCAAAACAGGGACGACGAACTATGGGAAAGATGGAGTAAAATTCGGCCTTGACCGGGACGATGTGCCGGACAGCTGGATTGTCGGCTATACGCCAAACTATACGGCGGCCATTTGGGTCGGCTTCAGCAAGCGAAGCAGCACGGCAAAGCTTGATAAATATGAGCAGAAAATCCCGAAATATTTGCTCAGAGACATCATGTCCCACATCGATGACGGTAGTGGGGAATTCAAACAGCCGGACAGCGTCGTCAAGCTGCCGATCAAAAAAGGCACGAACCCGCCGAAACTTGCCGGCAAATACACGCCGGAAAGCGAAATTACGTATGAATTGTTCGTGCGCGGCACTGAGCCGACGGAGACGGCGAACGACGTGCCGGAAGAACTGCCGGCGGTGAAAGGGTTGACCGCTGTGTACGACCAAGCGGCGAACGCCATCTCGGTTTCGTGGTCATACGATGAGCAAACCGATGAGACGATCTTCGAGGTGCGCGTCAAAGATGGCCAAGGTCAAACGAATACGATCACCACAAAAGACCGTTCGATCACGATTTCCAATCCGACGCCAGGATGGACGTACACAATCGCCGTGTACGCAAAAGACGGCGAACGAATGAGCAAACCGGCCATAGCCAGCGTTCATGTCCCCGGCGGAGAAGATCAAACTCCCGTGCCACAACAACCGGGGGATGACAGCCAAGGCAGCGGCGGGCAAAACGGCGGCACCGATCAAGGCAACAGCGGGAATAACGGAAACGAAAACGGTCAGGGAAACAACAATGAACAAAACGGCGGCGCAAGCGGCGGACAAGAAAATGGCAACAGCGGCGGGGCCAACCAAAACAATGGCCAAACGGATGGAACAAACAACCAAGGAACGAACAACAGCGGCCAAACGAACGGAACGAACGGTGGAACGGGTGCAAACAGCGGAACGCCGCCTGTCTCCCCGCCGTTAAAAAACGGATCCGGAGCGGGTCTTGGCACCCGTCCATAACCGTTGCATTCCCAAAAAACGGATGGCTTTTGCGCCATCCGTTTTTTCATGACCGACCGGCATGCTGCTGGCCCTTCTTCACCAAGCCCTTTCACGGCTCCGTTCACTTCTGATTTGCCGCTTTTTCCTCCCGTTTTCGCATCCGTTTTTTTCCTTCACGGCATAAATGAAGAAGAGGACATGACGGACATTGCGGAGACTGTGCCTTGCAATGGTAGCGGCCGAAAAAAATCATTCGGTGGTGGGTGATCGACCATTCTTCTTTTGGGATGATTTTCATCAGCGTCTTCTCGACTTCCAAAACCGAGTCGTCCCAGCGGCAAAAGCCGAGCCGTTTGCTGACGCGCTCGACGTGTGTATCAACCGCGATGGCCGGCACGCCGAACGCAACGGACACAACGACGTTCGCCGTCTTCCGCCCGACGCCCGGCAGCTTCATCAACTCATCGCGGTCGCGCGGCACTTCGCCGTTGTACTTGTCAATCAACATCGCGCACAGCTTTTGAATGTTTCGTGCTTTGTTCCGATATAAGCCGATTGAGCGGATATCTTGCTCGAGCTCCTCAAGCGGCACCGCAATATAATCGTGCGGCGTCCGATATTTTTCAAACAGCCGTTTCGTCACCTTGTTGACGAGCGCATCGGTGCATTGCGCCGACAAAACAACCGCAATCAGCAGCTCAAACGGATTGCGGTGCACCAGCTCGCAATGCGCATCTGGAAACATTTTTGCCATCTCATCCAAACAGTAGCGGATTTGTTGCTTTGTCAGCACCTCGTCTCCTCCTTATTGCCATATTGGCCCGAACAAAACGACGCCTTTTACCGGTTCGATTGGCCATTTTTGGACAAACAAAAACGAGAGACAGCGCCTCTCGTTACGAGTCGAGCCAATTGAAAAACGGGATCGTCTGTTTAAATTCTCCCGCCGTCTGTCTCGCGGAACGGGAGGACGGCTTGCGAAACTTTTTGCCGTAATCGTGCGCCTGTTCAATCGTGCGAATGCCGTTCTTTTTCCATTCAAACAAGATGCGATCGATGTAGCGGAAATTCAACTTCCCCGACAGCACCGCTTCGCGCAGCGCCGCTTTAATGATGGCCGGCTCATGGCCGTCTTGATCGATCCACATCGCAAGCGTTTCACACTCGAACGGGGAGAGCGGGCGGCCAAACTCCTGCTCAAAAACGGTGTATAAGCTCTCCTCTTCCTCCTGCCGGCCGAGTTCCCCCTGTTGAGCCGCCTGGGTGTACAAATGATGCACGAGCTTCTCCCAAAGCGGTTCAAGCGTATATTTTTCGTTGCGAATGCCTTGTTCATCCGTATGCTCTTCAATCGCGATCATCCCTTTTTGCAAGAGCCGACGCACCATCTCCATGCATTCCGCTGCCGAGACCGTCATTCTTTCGGCCAGCTCGGCCGGCGTCGGAAACAAGACGCCTTCTTCGAAAAACGACTGCATATGCAAAAGCAAGACGAGCTCCCCCTCGCCCAACCCAAGCTGCTTGTAGTGGCCAAGCAACAGCTTCGGGACGGCGATGCTTCCTTGCGCCAGCCATTCGGCCACCTTTTTCTTTTCCATGCCGATGCACCTCAACTATAGTATAACATGACGGCGGCGAAAAAACCCCCTTTTTGCAGGGGGTTTTTTACGGATAAAGCCGGTTGAGCAGCCGCGGGAACGGAATCGTCTCGCGCACATGTTCGACGCCGCAAATCCAAGCGACAGTGCGCTCCAAGCCGAGCCCGAACCCTGAATGCGGCACAGAACCGTATTTGCGCAAATCCAAATACCATTCATACGCTTCAAGCGGCAAATGGTGCTCTTCAAGGCGGCGCTTGAGCAGCTCATAATCGTGAATCCGTTCCGAGCCGCCAATGATTTCCCCGTATCCTTCCGGCGCAATCAAATCGGCGCATAGCACAACGTCGGGGCGGTTCGGGTCCGGCTGCATATAAAACGGCTTCAAAGAGGTCGGATAGTGGGTGATGAACACCGGTTTGTCAAAACTTTCGGCGATGGCCGTCTCATGCGGCGCACCGAAGTCATCGCCCCACTCGATGTCGGTCAATCCTTTTTCATGAAGCAGCTTGATCGCCTCATCATACGTTAGGCGCGGAAACGGCGGTTTGACCAGCTCAAGCTTCGACACGTCGCGCCCGAGCCGCCCGAGTTCAAGCCGGCAGCGCTCGAGCACCGACTGCACAAGGTAGGAGACGTACTCTTCTTGCAACCGCAAATTGTCTTCAAACTCATAAAACGCCATTTCCGGCTCCACCATCCAAAACTCGATCAAATGGCGGCGTGTTTTCGATTTTTCGGCGCGGAACGTCGGGCCGAATGAGAACACTTTGCCGAGCGCCATCGCCGCCGCTTCCATGTAGAGCTGGCCGCTTTGCGACAAATAGGCATCCTCATCAAAATATTTCGTATGAAACAGTTCGGTCGTTCCTTCCGGTGCGCTGCCAGTCAAAATCGGGGCGTCGACTTTCACAAACCCGCGGTCGTTGAAAAACTCATACGTCGCCCGGATAATTTCGTTGCGAATTTTCATGATCGCGTGCTGGCGCCGCGACCGAAGCCAAAGGTGGCGATGGTCCATCAAAAATTCGACGCCATGCTCTTTCGGCGTAATCGGATAGTCAACTGCTTCTTGAATGACTTGCAAATCGGCAACCGACAGCTCGTAGCCAAATGGGGAGCGCTCGTCGATGCGCACCGTGCCCGTCACATAGAGCGACGTTTCTTGCGTCAATGTTTTTGCGCGTTGAAACACCTCTTCCGAGACGTTCGCCTTTTCGACGACGCCTTGAATAAAGCCAGTGCCGTCGCGCAGCTGCAAAAAGACGATTTTCCCGCTTGAGCGCTTGTTCGCGAGCCAAGCGCCGATCGTCACTTGTTGTCCTACGTATTGATTCACTTCCGCAATCGTCGTCGTTTTCACGCACTGATTCCCTCCAATAATCGACACGTCCATCATTCGCTATTATACCGTTCCGTCGGCGTCACGGCAACGACCAGCCAAAGCAGCGCAAAACGATGCTGCCCCCACCAATCGCCCTTCGGCGCAGCCGCCCGGAGCCAGCCGACAGACCGACGCGGAAAAAGCGGCTTTGCGCCAAACAAAGCCGCCCTTTTCTTTCCACTCTGACACCTTGGCGCAAAGCGCCTTAGGCCCGCGCCTCCATAAACCGGCGGATGCGTTCGATCGCTGTCTCGAGCGCCTCAAGCGAGGTCGCGTACGACAAGCGGACGTAATCTGGCGCCCCAAACCCAGAACCAGGCACAAGCGCGACTTTCGCTTCCTCCAACAAGACGGCGACGAACTCGTCGACCGTGCGGCATCCGGCCATATCCGCCGCCTTTCGGGCGTTCGGGAACAAATAAAACGCTCCTTGCGGTTTGATGCAGGTGAAGCCTGGAATTTGCACAAGCTTGTTATAAATGATGTCAAGCCGCTTTTCAAACGCTTGGCGCATTTGTTCGACCGGCTCCTGCGGCCCGCTGTAGGCGGCAATGGCCGCATATTGAGCGATCGATGTCGGATTCGATGTGCTATGGCTTGCTAAATCGGTCATCGCTTGAATGATGTCTTTCGGTCCAGCCGCGTAGCCGATGCGCCACCCTGTCATCGAGTGCGATTTCGATACGCCGTTGATGATGATCGTCTGCTCCTTCAGCTCCGGCGACAGTTCGGCGATCGACACATGTTTCGCCCCGCCGTAAATCAATTTTTCATAAATTTCGTCCGAAACGATCAACACGCCATGCGCCAAGCATACTTCCCCGAGCGCTTTCAGCTCCTCGGCCGTATAAATCATGCCGGTCGGATTGCTCGGGGAGTTGATAATCACCGCCTTCGTCTTCGGGGTAATCGCCTGTTTCAGCTGATCCGGCGTCATTTTAAAGTCGTTTTCTTCCAGCCCTTCAACGTAAACCGGAACGCCGCCAGCCAGCTTCACTTGTTCCGGGTAGCTCACCCAATACGGCGTCGGAATGATGACCTCATCGCCTTCATCAAGCAGCACTTGAAAGAGCGTATAAAGCGCATGCTTCGCCCCGACACAGACGATGATTTCCGCCGGCTCGTACGAAAGCCCTTGATCGCGGGCAAACTTTTTGATGATTTCCTCTTTCAGCGCCGGCAGCCCGCCTGATGGCGTATATTTCGTATGCCCTTCATTCATCGCCTTGATGGCCGCCGCGATAATGTGCTCAGGCGTGTTGAAATCCGGTTCGCCGGCCCCAAGGCCGATCACGTCATATCCGGCCGCTTTCAGTTCCTTTGCTTTCGCCGTAATGGCCAATGTCGCCGATGGCGTCAGCGACGCCACCCGTTTTGCCAGTTTCATCGCTTCTTCCCCCTCACGTCCTCACTGTTGAAAACTGTACCTCTTCAGGAAGGCCCCATCCGCAAAGTGAAGGTAATAAAACGAATACCTTCCTTCCGCATCAATATATGTCAACTCCCAAAGAGGCACGCCTTTTTCCATGCCAAGCGTCGCGTCGATGATGCGCCGCGGTCGGCGGTCGCGTTGCAAAATGGCGCGCGCTTCCGCCTCGCTGATGCCGCTGTCCACGCCCTTGACGACGACACTCCCCTTTTTTTCAGGCACCCAAACGACGACCGCTTTCCCTTGTTTTGTTCTTCCGATGAATACGGTGCACGCTTCGTCGCCATAATATGTATAGACTTTCTTCACATCAGCAAGCCCGGCGGCTTCCTTCGCCCGCGCCAACGCATGTTCCACCATCAGCCGCTTGGGCGCCATCGCCTCGTCATAAATCGACCATGCCTGCCAAATGAGGAATCCAAAAAAAAGCAGAGTGAACCAACCCCACTTTTTCATCGTGATCACGTCCGATAAATCGTAAAGATGGCCTGGCGCTTGTCGTTTTCATCCAAGGCAAGGCCAAACATCAAATTGTCGCGCTTCAGCGTTCGGTTCAAGCAGTCGACAATTTTGTACAAGTCGTCGGAGTGCTGAACTTTGACGGTAGCGAGCACTTCGATTTTGCTTTCCATTTTCGTCGTTTCCTCCTGTGCGGCGCAAATTTTGTTACTTATACACGCCGGCGGCTCCGGCAACAATACAAATACAGCGAAGGTGACATCAAAGGCGTGCTTCTTCGCACCTCTGCGGCCAAGCCGACAAAGCCAAACGGCAAGGCGCAAACTGTCATCGCAGTTGTGCTTCTTCCCTATTATAGCAGGTTTGTCCGATCATTTCATAACAAATTTGCCCGCCTACACCGTCAACGCCAATTTGCTTCTTTCCCCCCGCTTCATGCGGGGTTTTTTGCCGCCTGACACCTTTAGATTGCGCCGTTTCGTCCATCTTTATGAGAAATAAAGCGCGCTTTAAGAAAGCCAAGTTTCCGCCTTGTCGAGCAGCTCAGAAAGCGCGCCTTCATGCACCGAAAGCGGCGGCAAGGAAGCGAGAAAATCCGCGCCGTACGGGGAAGCCAAAAGCCGCCGATCCAGCACAAATACGGCTCCTTTGTCGTCTTCCGTGCGAATGAGGCGGCCAAACCCTTGCTTAAAACGAAGCACCGCCTCAGGAAGCGCCAGCTCGGAAAACGGATCGCCGCCTTCTAGGCGAATGCGCTCGCTTTTTGCCTCCATCACGGGATCGTCCGGGGGCGCAAACGGCAAGCGGGCGATGACAAGCACATCGAGCGCTGAACCTGGCAGATCGACCCCTTCCCAAAAGCTGCTCGTCCCAAACAACACCGCATGCTCAAACTGCAAAAACGTCCGCAAGAGCTTTGCCGGACTGCCGCTTTGCACCCCTTGAGCGATCAAAACAAACGGCTCGCCTTCTTCCTCCGTCTTCAACGCATCAACCGTCAGTTTCAACAGTTCATACGAAGGGAACAACACAAGCACCCGCCGTCCGAGGCGTCGGGTGATCGCAAGCACCGAAGCGGCGACCGCTTCGGCGTAATCTTCAAGCGGCACGGCAGAAACGAGCGGCATGTCCGCCGGCACGAAGAGCGCGGCCTGCTCCTCGTAACGAAACGGCGGCGGAAACGAGCGGCAAAGTGGATAAAAATCCTCAAGACCGAGACGCGCCGCCATATACGTGAACCGGCCGCGGACAGTGAGCGTCGCCGACGTCAAAACGACGCTCCGTTTTTTCATAAACAGTTGATCGGCGAAAAAGTCAGCAAGGTCAACCGGCTGCGAGTAAAGGCGGACAGCGTTCGCCGCCCCTTTTTCGTCCGCTTCGATCCACCGGACGACACCCGGCTCCTTTTCGGTCAGCAAACGCACAAGCGCAGCCATTTGCCGGTTGAGAGCCGCCAAATCAGCCGACAGCAAGGCGGATGGTGGGAAATCGCCACTCGTATCAGCGGATAGAAGCGGCTTCGCTTCAGCGGATAGCGCCGCCGCCAAATCGCGCAGGCGCCAGCATAACTCCACCGCCGCCTGCCACGCCCGGCTCTGTTCGTCCGTCGGCGAAAAGCGATAGCGGCAACGTCCAGCGCGAGCTGGCTTTTTGTCCAACGCATAGCGGCGCAACAGGCGGAACAGCTCGTCCCCTTCAAACTGCAGCTCCTCAAGGCGCTGCTGGCAACGGACAAGAGCCCCATTCGGTGCGTCCTGTTCTGCTTCTTGCCATTTCGCGATCGTCTGCGCGATTTTGGCGGTCAGCAGGCGAAACGACACATAGCCAATCTGCTCGCCAAAACACCGGGCGGCGGCATCTTCAAGCCGATGCGCCTCATCGATGATCAGATGGCGAAACGGCGGCAAAAGCGACGCCGGGGCGGTCAAATCATGAAGCAAAAGCGCATGGTTGGTAATGACCACATCCGCCCGTTCGGAGCGCTCTTTCGCCCGGGCGAAAAAATGATGCCGCCCGCCGTCTTCCTCTTCGCCGATGGCAAGCGCGGACAATAGGAGACGGGCGCCGGATGACACATTCAATTCGTCCAAGTCGCCGCTGTCGGTCTCAAGCAGCCAAACGAGCACCTGGCATTTCAAGAGCGCCGCATCGTACGTGTCAGACGGCTCCGACAAAAACGAAGCGAACTTGTCAAGGGATAAGTAATTTTGCTTTCCTTTCAAAACGGCAACGCGGAGCGGAAACGGCGCGATTTGCCGCAATACCGGCCAATCGCGGCGAATGAGCTGCTCCTGCAGCTGGAGGGTATGCGTGCTGATGACGACCCGCTCTTGCTGCTCACAGGCAAAAAAAGCAGCGGGAATCAAATAGGCGAGCGATTTGCCAAGTCCAGTCCCTGCTTCAATGAGCGCGTGCTGGGACGTCGACAGCGCCTCATAAACGAGCCGCATCATCTCCCACTGCCCCGCGCGCCGCTTGTAGCCGGGAAGCGGAAGGGGCGGCTCCTGTTCGCAAAAGGCAGCGAACGAAGCCAAAGCGGGGCGCCGATCGCTCTCATCTGGCTCCGGCGCCGGTTGTTTCAACGCAATGCCGCGGTATACGGCGACAGCGCGGTCGGCCGGCGCCTTGTTCCGCTTTTTGGCGATGACCGCATCAAGGAGCAAGTAAATATCGCTTTTCAAGTGGCGGGCAAGACCGCGCAGTTGCTCAAGCGTCATAAGCGGCAGACGGGAGAGCCGCTTGAGCAAGGCAATGAACAGCTTGGCGGTCACTTCCGCATCGCTGTCCGCTTGATGCGGACGATCGTGGTGAAGGCCGAGCTGCCTCGCCAAATCGCCGAGCTTATAGCTTTCGGCAGTCGGCAACACGATGCGGGCGAGCTCGACCGTATCGATCGTCGGACCGGCAAACGGCGGCCAGCCAGCCCGTTCAAGCTCGGCCTGCAAAAACGGCAAATCAAAGTCGACGTTATGGGCGACAAAGTAAGCACCGTGCATCAAGGCGGCGATCTCGCCCGCCTTGTCAGCAAACAGCGGCGCTCCTTCGACCATCTGTTCGTTGATGTTCGTCAGCTGCTGAATGAACAGCGGAATGGGCTGTTCCGGGTTAAAAAAGCTGGCAAACCGTTCGACAATCAGGCCATCTTCGACGACCGCCATGCCGAGCTGGATGATCCGATCGCCTTTTTTCGGCCCATTTCCGGTTGTCTCCAAGTCAATGATGACAAAGCGCGTTGCCATAAACGATCACCTCAAAACGAAAAGGGGCGGAAAGCCCCTTTTTGCCCTCATAAAACCGTATGCGCCGGCTCTTCAGCGATGAGCTGCACAATTCGGTTGTTTTCGTCCATAATCGCGATTTTCGGTCGATGGGCGGCGATTTTTTCCTCTGGAACGAGCACATATGAGATGACGATAATAACGTCCCCTTTTTGCACAAGGCGGGCGGCGGCGCCGTTTAGGCAAAAGACGCCGCTGCCGCGCTCACCGGGGATGACGTATGTTTCAAAACGGGCTCCATTATGATTGTTCACTACCTGTACTTTTTCATTCGCCACAATGCCGACGGCATCCAAAATATCTTCATCGATCGTGATGCTGCCGACGTAATCGAGATTGGCCTCTGTTACACGAGCGCGGTGAATTTTGGCGTTCATGAGCGTGCGAAACATGCTTGCTCCCCCTTTCCATCCCCTTGTTCGCCGGTTTTGGGCAACTCAATCATGATATTGTCGATCAACCGGGCGCTCGCAAATCGGACGGCGACAGCGATCAGCACTGTCCCGGCGAGCGTCTCAAGCGGCGTCAAATCCGGATATGAACATACTTCGACATAATCGATCTCAGCGTGCGTATGCGCTTCAATATGCTCTCTAACCATCCGGCGGATGGCCGCTGCGCTCCGCTCTCCTCGTTCGACGGCGGAAGCGGCTGCTTGAAGCGCTGCATACAGCGCCGGCGCCTCACTCCGTTCTTGCGGCGACAAATAGACGTTGCGCGAGCTTTTCGCCAGCCCGTCCGCCTCGCGGACCGTCGGCACCGGCACGAGCTCGATCGGAAAATTGAGATCGCGGATCAAGCCGTCGACGACCGCCACCTGTTGGGCATCTTTCATCCCAAAGTACGCGCGGTCGGGCATAACAATGTTGAACAGCTTCATGAGCACCGTCGCCACGCCGTCAAAATGGCCGGGGCGCGACCGTCCGCACAGCACGTCGGCGCGCGCTTGAACGATCGCTCGTACGGTAAGCGGCTCCGGATACATCTCGTCCGCTTCCGGATGGAACAAGACGTCGACTCCATGCTGTTCGGCGATGCGCCGGTCGCGCTCGAAATCGCGCGGATAGCGGGCAAAGTCTTCGTTCGGTCCGAACTGAAGCGGGTTGACGAAAACGCTTAGGACGACGATGTCGTTTTCCGCGCGCGCCCGATCGATGAGGGAGGTATGCCCTTCATGCAAATAGCCCATCGTCGGAACGAACCCGATCGTCTTTCCTTCACGGCGATATTGGCGCATGAGCGCCTGCATCGCTGCAATCTGATCCATCACGATCATCCTTGCTTTCCTCCGTAAAGCGCCACCCATTCTTCTTCCTTCATCGTAAACGTGTGCGCCGGCTCCGGGAACTGGCGCAGTTTGACATCAGCGACGTAGTTGGCTAACGCCTCGACGATCGTCTCTTGGATGGACGCGTATTGTTTCACAAACTTCGGCACGCGGGTGACACCGTAGCCAAGCAAATCGTGATACACGAGCACTTGACCGTCGACTTCCGCCCCAGCGCCGATGCCGATGACGGGAATGGTGAGTTCCCGGGCCATGGCCGCCCCGAGCTGCTTCGGAACACACTCTAAGACAAGGGCGATCGCTCCCGCCTGCTCGCATTGTTTCGCATCATCGAGCAGCTTTTTCGCACTTTCGGCATCTTTGCCTTGCACTTTATAGCCGCCAAGAACGCCGACCGATTGCGGCGTCAACCCGAGATGGGCAACGACCGGCACGCCGGCTTTCGTCAGCGCGGCAATCATGTCGACGACTTCATCCGCCCCTTCGACTTTAACGGCGTTCGCCCCTGACTCTTGCATGATGCGGCGGGCGTTTTGCAGCGCCTCTTCTTTGGACGCATGGTACGACATAAACGGCATATCGGTGACAATAAACGTGTTCGGCGCACCGCGGCGAACCGCCTTCGTATGGTGGATCATATCATCGACCGTCACCGGGATCGTTGAATCATACCCGAGCACAACCATGCCGAGCGAATCGCCGACCAAAATCATGTCGACGCCGGCTTGCTCGGCAAGCTTCGCGGACGGAAAATCGTAGGCGGTCACCATCACGATCGGCTCGCCCGCCTGCTTCATGTGGAAAAAATCGGTTTTCGCTTTCATTTTCGTTCCCTCCTCTTTGACTGCAGAGGAGATGAACCGCCCGAAACAAAACGTCCTTCTTTCCCGCCTTGAGAAAGAAGGACGCCATAAAACCGCCGTCGGTTTCGTTCATCCCTCTGTCCTAGTCCTTCAAAAAAGGATCAAGGCAGATCATTTCCTTCACCTATTCGTGCTGTCGGCCTCGGTGCAGTTCTTCTTGCGAAAGATACTGCCCTTTTCCTCGCTTTGTATTTTAACAAAATTGTTACAATTTTTCTAGTGGCAAATTAGAACTGAATATCGGCAGAATGGATGTAATGGATGTTCTTTTGCTCATCTTCAAGGATGAGCAGCCCGTCGTCAGTGATGCCGCGGGCGATGCCGCGAATCACGCCGTTCAGCGTTCTCGCTGTCACCGGCTTGCCGATCGAAACGGCGTACCCTTCCCAAAGAAGCTTAATCGGACGGAAGCCATGCGCCAAATATTGCTCATACAGCCGCTCAAGCCGGAACAAAATTTCTTGAATGAGCGGGGCGCGCTTTACGGGCCCGCCCTTTTCAATGGCCAGCGATGTCGCGATGGCCCGGATATCCTCCGGAAACTGCTCGATCGTTTGGTTGACGTTGATGCCGATGCCGATGATGACCGAATGGACGCGGTCAGGGTCGGCTTGCAGCTCCGTTAAAATGCCGACGCACTTTCTGCCGTCAAGCAAAATGTCATTCGGCCATTTAATGTCTGGGACAAGCCCGGTCACTTCCTGAATCGCCTGGCTGACGGCCACCGCGGCAAGCAGTGTCAGCTGCGGCGCCCGCTGCGGCGGGATGGCCGGCCGCAAAATGAGGCTCATCCAAATGCCCGTCCCTTTTGGGGAAAACCATTTCCGATCCAAACGCCCGCGCCCGGCCTTTTGCTCTTCCGCGACGACGAGCGTTCCTTCCGGCGCCCCTTCATACGCGAGCCTTGCCGCAATGCGCTGCGTCGAATCGACTTCGTCAAAAAAGTGGATCGCGTGGCCAAGTTTTTCCGTTTTTAAGCCGAGCTGGATTTCGTTGGCCGTCACTTTATCCGGCGTGCTGATAATCCGGTAGCCAAGGCGGCGCACTGCTTCGAGTTCAAATCCTTCTTTGCGCAGCTCCTCGATATGCTTCCATACCGCCGCCCGCGAACAGCCGAGCTGTTCGCTGATTTTTTGCCCGGACAAAAACTCGCCGTTCGCTTCGGCAAACAACTCTAACAGTTTTTTTCGTGTGTCCGATTGCGCTCCATGAGCCATGCGTAAATCCGCTCCTTCTCATTTTCGACTTCGCTGCTGACGACCGCCCGCCAGATGGCATCCAGCGTCTCTTTCACCCACGGACCGGCCGGTTTTCCAGCCCAGCGAATGACGTCTTTCCCGTTGACGGCAAGCTCCCCTTTCGTTTTGATCGGCAGCGCCGCAAAGCGGCGGCGGAGCTCCTCATGATGCGGTTCAGACGGCGCGCCGCAAAGCGCGGCGCGCACCGCTTCAACCGATAGCGCCCGCTCGAGGCCGGCTGAAAACAACTGTTCGTTCGTCCACTCCTCCGGCCTAGGGACATCATCGAGCGCCGCCAAAATGGCGCCAGCTTCATCGATTACTTTGTTGGGAAGCTTCCAGGCGCGCAAAAACGGACGGATGTCTTTGACATCAAGCGCGCGGCAAAGAAGCGCCCAGCGCTCTTCGCGCTTTGTAAGCCACGGCCAGCGAAAGGCGGCGGCCGAGCGCAGCAGCTGCACTTTTGCGGCCAGCCCAGGCAAATAAGCGAACAGCCCGGTATCGGCCAACAGCGGCAGCGCCTCGGCAACGAACGGACCGGCGAGCAGTTTTTCCATTTCCATGGTCATCCGTTCGACAGAAATGTGGGCCATAAGCGGTGCGTTTTGGACAATCGCGCTCTTCGTATCCTCAGAGAGCGCAAATCCGAGCTGGCTGACGAAGCGAACAGCCCGCATCATGCGGAGCGCATCTTCGCGAAACCGTTCGTCCGCCGCCCCGACCGTGCAAATGAGCCGCCGCTCGATCGCCTCTTGTCCGCCAAACGGATCAATGATCGTTCCGCGTTCATCCATGGCGATGGCGTTCATCGTGAAATCGCGCCGCTTTAAGTCTTCCTCAAGCGAACGAACGAACGTCACCGACTCCGGACGGCGATGGTCCTCATAATCGCCGTCCGTGCGGAATGTCGTCACTTCGTACGCCGTTCCTTCATGCACGACGACGACCGTGCCGTGTTTCGAACCGACGTCGATCGTTTTCGGAAACAAGCGCATCACTTCTTCCGGCAGAGCGCTTGTCGCAATATCGACGTCGCCAATTGGACGCCCGATCAACAAGTCGCGCACCGCGCCGCCGACAAAATACGCCTCATAGCCATGCCGCTTCAATTGTCGGATAATGCCGAGCGCCTGTTCAAACGGCGGTTTCATCGTTTCACCTTCCTTGCCGCAAGCGAAGCGTACAGCTGTTCATACTGGCCGACGATGTCGGCCGAGCGGAACTTGCGCTCAACCGTTTGCACCGCCTGTCTTGCCATCTCAGCGTGCAACCGGCAGTCTGTCAACAGCGCCATCGCCTGTCTTGCTGCCTCTTTGACATCGCCAAGCGGGCATAAAAACCCGGTTTTCCCATCCTCAATCACTTCCGGAATCCCGCCGATGGCCGTGCCGATGCACGGAACGCCGCACGCCATCGCTTCAAGCAATACGAGCCCGAAGCTTTCTTTTTCGGACAAAAGCATCATCACATCACTGATCGAATACAGCTCTTCGAGTTTATCCTGTTTTCCTAAAAAGCGGACATCATCTTGCAGCCCAAGCTCTTTCACAAGCCGGCAGACGACGGTCATTTCCGGACCGTCGCCGACAAGCAAGAGCTTGGCTGGCACGTGCCGGCGCACGATGGCAAACGCTCGCACTACATCAGGCACACGCTTCACTTTCCGGAAATTCGAGACATGGATCACAACTCGTTCATCGTCGCGAATGCCGTACTCGCGCCGTAAATGGCCCGCTTCCCGACGACGGTAGACGCGTTCATCGACAAAATTGTAGACGGTATGGATCGTCGCTTGCACATCGAGCAGTTCATACGTCTCCCGGGCAAGGGCGTCAGACACCGCCGTAACGATATCCGACTGCTCGATGCCAAATTTGATCATATCGGAAAGCGACGGGTCATAGCCTAACACGGTGATATCCGTGCCGTGCAGCGTCGTGATGATCGGCAGCTCGCCGACCATTTGCCGCGCCAACACCGCACAGACGGCATGAGGAACGGCGTAATGGGCATGAAGCACATCGAGCCGTTCCCGCTTTGCCACCTCAGCAATTTTGCTTGCCAATGCCAAATCGTACGGCGGGTATTGAAAGACGGAATATTGGTTGACACTGACTTCATGATAATAAATGTTGCCGTACACTTTATTCAAACGAAACGGCATGCTCGATGAGATAAAGTGAATCTCATGCCCCCGCTCCGCCAGCAGCTTGCCAAGCTCAGTGGCGACCACTCCGGAGCCCCCGACCGTCGGATAGCAAACAATCCCGATTTTCAGCTTCATCGCTCCTCCTCAAACAAATTGGAAAGATGAATCGGCGTTTTCGTCAAAAACCCTTCCGCATACGCCGCGCCGATTTGTTGACCGAACCAGCGCTCGCGGCTTTCAATCATCTCGATGTAGCCGTTGGTCAGCGGGGTGTCAACCGAGCCAGGCCGTTTTTGAAACTGGCTTTCGTACGCGCGCAGGCTGTCCAGCTTGTCATTGATCGTTTCGCTAATATCGATGAGAAAATGCGGGCGGCAAAAGGCATTGATCATATAATAATACACCGCCCGAACGCGGTGCGCATCGCCAAGCTCTCCGGCGCCATAGCGGCGGATGCCGGCGGAAAAGACCGCTTCCTCGACAAGGCGGGCGCATCGCCCGTGATCCGGATGTCGATCTTCCCAATAGGGGGCGAATACAAGGCGCGGCCGATAGCGGCGGATGACCGCTGCGATCTGGCGGATCGCCTCTTCCTCGACGTAAAGGCCGCGGTCAGGCAACCCAAGATTGAACCGCTCGGATACACCGAGCCGGCGGGCCGCCTCGGCCGCCTCTCTCTGCCGCTCGTCGACCGTGCCGTTGGACGACAGCTCGGCTTGCGTCAAGTCGCAAATGACAATACGGTACCCACGGCGTACGTATTTGGCGATCGTCCCTCCCATGCCGATTTCGACATCATCCGGATGGGCGCCGAACGCCAACAAGTCACACGTTTCCTTCATCGCTGTCACCTTTCTGTTTTCGATTCCTCCCCGCCTTTTGTTTGGCCGCGCACAATGCTGCGCCATGCCAAATCGCCGCGCTCCAACGCGCGGATGAGCAGCTCGGCCGTGCCGATGTTCGTCGCCAACGGCACGGCATAGACGTCGCAAAGCCGCATCAATGCGCTGATGTCCGGCTCATGCGGCTGGGCGGTGAGCGGATCGCGGAAAAAAATGACCAGATCCATTTCATTGCGGGCGATCATCGCCCCGATTTCTTGGTCGCCTCCGTACGGCCCTGATTGGAAGCGATGAACGGGAAGACCGGTCGCCTCCTGGATGCGCAAGCCGGTCGTGCCGGTGGCGTACAATTCATGGTTGGCAAGCACAGGCGCATAGGCGGTCGCAAATGCGACCATCTCTGCCTTTTTTTGGTCATGGGCAATTAACGCGATTTTCATTCCATTCTCCCCCGTTTGCGCAGTTTGCACACTATTCCAAAATATGCTCCAGCCCATAGACAAGCGTATGTAAATGCATCACCGTTTCCACTGCCAGCTTCACCCCGGACATAAACGAGCGGCGGTCGAACGAATCGTGGCGGATCGTCAACGTCTGGCCGTTGCCGCCGAAAATCACTTCTTGATGAGCGACAAAGCCCGGCAGACGGACGCTGTGGATCGGGATGCCGTCATATTCCGCGCCGCGCGCGCCAGCAAGCGTTTCCTTTTCGTTCGGGTGGCCTTGCTTTTTCGACGGTCGCACTTCGGCAATGAGCTGCGCCGTCTTCAACGCCGTTCCGGACGGTGCGTCAAGCTTTTGATCATGGTGCAATTCAATGATTTCCACATCAGTGAAATATTTGGCCGCCATGCGGGCGAATTTCATCATCAACACCGCTCCGACGGCAAAGTTCGGCGCAATGATGGCGCCGATTTCTTTCTCTTCCGCCAGCTTGGTGAGCCGCTCGATATCTTCCGGCGTAAATCCAGTCGTGCCGACGACCGGACGAACGCCGTAACGCAGCGCCAGCTCGGTGTGCCGCTTTCCGGCTTCCGGCGTTGTCAAATCGATCAATACATCCGGCTTCACCTCGGCAAAACAGCGGGCCGCATCGGTGTAAATCGGGGCGTTGACGCCGGAAAATCGGTCGATCTCCGCTAAATTTTGTCCATCGTAACGGCGGTCGATGACCGCAGCCAGTTCAAAGTGATCGGTTTGCTGCACGAGCGCAACCGCCTCTCGGCCCATGCGGCCGCGCGGCCCCGCGATGGCAATGCGAATCGTCATGATCCTTCCTCCTTCCGCGTCCAGCGGTCGCGGTCGCGGGTGCGAAACTTGTCCATCACCCGGTCGTGCGCCGCCTGCAAATCAATGCCGAGCGAATTGGCGAAGCAAATGAGCACAAACAGCAAATCGCCCAGCTCTTCTTCCACCGTTTTTTCTTGTTCGGTCGCCTTTTTCGGTTTTTCCCCGTAGTAATGGTTCACCTCGCGCGCCAGCTCGCCGAGCTCTTCCGTCAGCCGCGCCAGCATGGCGAGCGGGCTGAAATAGCCTTCTTTGAATTGACTGATATAGTCATCCACTTCCTGTTGCATTTGTTTCATCGTTTTCTCCTGCATGGCTTGTCACCTCGCCTGTTTTCATGTTAGCGAAAAGCGGCGCATTTGACAAATGTTTTCGCCCGCTGTCAATTCCGTCCGTTTTCGCTCGTCATTGCCTATATGGACAAGTTCCTCTATAATTAAGGGCGCCGACTATTTTTGCGGACGGAGGGACGGTATGATTTTTGGACTAAAGATCAAAAACTGCCTGTTTATTTTGCTTGGCGCCGCCATTTTCGCCTTCGGGCTCGTTCATTTCAACATGCAAAACAATTTGGCGGAAGGCGGGTTTACCGGCATTACGCTTCTTCTTTATTTTTTGTTCGGACTGGATCCAGCGATCACCAACTTGGCGCTCAACATTCCGCTCTTTTTCATCGGCTGGAAGCTGCTCGGCCGCCAGACGTTTCTCTATACCGTCATCGGCACGGTCGCCGTTTCCGTCTTTTTGTCCATCTTTCAGCGCTACATGATTCATATGCCGCTTCGACATGACATGACGCTCGCCGCCTTGTTTGCCGGCGTCTTTATCGGCGTCGGCCTCGGCATTATTTTCCGCTACGGCGGCACAACCGGAGGCGTCGATATTATCGCCCGCCTCGTCCATAAATATAAAGGCATCAGCATGGGCAAAACGATGTTTGCCTTTGACGCCACCGTCATCACGTTGTCGCTTCTTCTTTACCTGTCATACCGCGAGGCGATGTATACGTTGGTCGCCGTCTTTATCGCCGCCCGGGTCATTGATTTTCTGCAGGAAGGCGGCTATGCGGCAAAAGGGGCGACCATCATCTCAGAAAAAAGCGAAGAGATCGCCAACCGGATCTTGACAGAGATGGAGCGCGGCGTCACCGTGCTGAAAGGGCGCGGCTCATATACGAAGCGCGACCGCGACGTCTTGTATTGCGTCGTCGCCAAAAACGAACTGCCGCGCTTAAAAAGTGTCATTATATCCGTTGATCCGCATGCGTTCGTCGCCGTCACCGATGTGCATGATGTGCTCGGCGAAGGGTTTACGCTCGATGAACAAAAGCGGCCGCTGGAACCATGAAAAGCCGCTGGCGCGAAAGCCCAACCGGGACAAGCCCGGCAAGCGCCGCTTGAAAGTGCCGGGGCGGTGCTTGCACAAAGCGACGGGAAAACAAAAAAGAGGGTGTCCCAAAAGGATGGGGACGCCCTCTTCCGCCTCCATATATGCGTGCTGACCGCTTCTTTAACACTATATGTTGTGCCTATCTTAAAGACAGACGGCCTTTTGGGTCAGCCCCGCAAAAAGCGCCGGTGCTTAGTCTTCCGGCTGCCGCGCCCGCTTCTCTTCCTTTTCTCCTTTGTACTTCCGCCAGCCAACGTACGTCAGCGTCAACACGATCACTCCGCCAGTGGAAATCATCACCCAAATCAGCGACGGATCAGCTTCGTCCTTTTTCACCCCGGCAAACAGCGCTTCAAGATCTTGACGCGCATCGGCGAGTTGCTCACGCTGCTCGTCTTCGCCGCGTTGCCAAAACGCGGCGGCCTGCAACGCCTCAAGATCGTCATCGACCTTTGTCGCGATATCCGGCGGCACGTCGATTTTCACACTCGGCTCGATCAATGTATAGCGGTCAAGCAACTGGCGGAGGGCAGCGGCATACGCTTTCTGCTCGCCTTGTTGTGCCGCCTTTTCGACCGCGGCAAACGCCTCCATGACAGCCGGCTCCATCTCCGTCCAAAGCGGCTGGTATGTCGAATGGATGGCGTCAACAACAAGGCGAAACTGGGTGATCGCCGCCACTTTGTCTTCCGCGGAGATCGGCGCCGTCATCGCCTTGACTGCCTGCTCATGCGTCACGGTCACCGCCCGCAATTCATCGGCCGATTTCAACCGTTCTTTTGCCCCAAGGGCGAAAAACCGCTTGGAAAAATAGCGGAGCACTTCTTTTGCTTCGGCAAAACGACCGTTTTTCGCCAATTGCAGCGCCTCGTCGGAAATATCGTCCAACTGCTCCCAACCGTTTGTTTGTCCAGCCGCGCCAATGGGCGCTGGCCATAAAAAGGCGAGCGACAACAACATGGCTAGCCCGATTCGCTTCATCATCGTCCCTCCCTCATCCACTAGTACAATGTATGAAGGAGTGGACAAGAGTAGACCAGGCAACTGCTATATAGATGCAATTCGAAGCTTTGCCATTTGCACCTTTTACCGAGTATTCGATCGACTGTCGGGGGACCGAACAACGCCGCTTAAAGACCCATATATGGGTCTAGGGGGGCAGGCGGTTGTTCGGTCTTCCGTCATGCCTTGGCGTGACGGAGGCAAGCCTGTGGCTTGCCTTCGACAGTCGAAAATGGACAAACCGCTTTTCCGTCAAGGATATGTTAAACTTCTTCGTTGCATCTATAATAGAAAGCTGCCGCCCAACGTTCCTCCTTGTGTTCCACGCTCTACTCTGATGCCTGCCGGAAAGACATGCCGCCCGGCAGAAGCGGCTGGCGCCGGAGGCGGACGCCAAGCTGATACGCAGCGGCAATCGATGCGATGCTCAACCAAAACGTAAAATAGCCGATTTCGTTGGCGTAGTCAGCCAGCACACTATAGCGCGGCATCATGCCAAAAACGTAGTCGATGACATCGTTATGCAGCGTCCACACGGCCGCCAGCATAAGGTGAAGGAAGCGGAATCGATAAAACCGGGCGTACAGCATTCCTTCGACCGCCATCGCCCCGTGCGAAACGATCAGCATCCACCCGGCCCAATCGAGCGTGCCGGTGACGCGCCAAACGAGCACATTCATGACGACGGCCCAAATCCCGTATTTGACAAGCGTCACCAACGCGAGCGCCTCAAACAGCGGCGAAGATCGGCCCAGCAGCCAAGCGGCGAGGACGAGCACAAAAAAAAGGCTCGCCGTCGGACTGTCGGGAACAAACGGCAAAAAGACGGGCGGCGTATCGGCAAGTTGATAACGATACCAATAATATCCATAGATGGTGCCGGCCGCGTTGACGAACAAGAGCAGCCAAACAACCGGCCGGGAAGCCAACAGCGCATAAAGCCATGCCATCATCTGCACCTCGCCTCGGTTTCATGTTGGCACGAAAAAAGCTGACTAACGCGAGTCAGCTTTTTCGTGTCGAAACGATTATTCCGCTTTCAGTCCAGCGATGAATTCGGACAGTTTTTTCAACTCTTCATCCGTGCCCTTAAAGACGCCGGGCGGCATGTTGCCTTTCCCTTCTCTCGCGATTTTCGCGATTTCTTCCGGTTTCAAGCCGGTGCCGATGAGCGACGGACCAGCACCGCCGGACAAGTTTTGTCCGTGGCACGATGTACATGTGTTCGCTTGGGCGATTTTATAGCCTTCCGCGTTCGTGTCAATTTTCACTTCCGCCCGAATTTTCCCTTGTTCAGCCGCTTTTTTCCAGTCGTGTGTGACGACCGCTTCCCATGTCAAATAAATCATCGCCGCAAGCGCCAACAGCATCATCCCGGTCGCGACCGGACGCTTCCAAGGACGGCGCTCTGGGCCGCGGTCCAAAAACGGCGCCAACAAGAGCGCGCCGAACGCCAACCCTGGGATGATGATCGCGCCGACGACCGTATACGGACCAGACGCATACGAATATTTGAGCAATTGGTATAAGAACAAGAAATACCAGTCAGGCAGCGGCACGTACGTCGTGTCCGTCGGGTCGGCGATCCGCTCAAGCGGCGACGGATGGGCGACCGTCAAGCATAAGAAACCGACGAGAAAGACCGATCCGACCAACCATTCCTTAAGCAGGAAGTTCGGCCAAAACACTTCCGTTTTCCCGGGATATTCCGAATAGTCCTTTGGAATATTCGGTTTTCTCACCGCGGGAACACGGGAATCGCCGACGAATTTCATTCCTTTTCCGCGATGCATTGCGTGGTTCCCTCCTTTTTTCTATCGCCTCTAAACGCGGGCCGACCGATCATAGCGGACCGGAAATGCCTTGTCTGCGAATCATTAAAAAGTGCGCTGCCATTAAGCCGAGTAAAGCGGCCGGCAAGAAGAAGACGTGAATGGCAAAGAAGCGCGTCAACGTTTGCGCGCCGACAATTTCTGGGTCCCCAGCTAACAGCGTCTTAATGGCCGGGCCAATGAGTGGCGTCGCTTCCGCGATTTGCAAACCAACTTTCGTCGCAAACAGCGCTTTCATATCCCACGGCAACAAGTAGCCGGTGAAGCCAAGACCCATCATCACCATAAAGATCAATACGCCGACGATCCAGTTCATTTCGCGCGGCTTTTTATAAGCCCCTTGGAAAAAGACGCGCAGCGTATGTAAAAACATCATGACGATGACAAGGCTCGCCCCCCAGTGGTGCATGCCGCGCACAATTTGGCCGAACGCCACTTCGTTTTGCAAGTAATACACCGATTCCCACGCGTTTTTAATATCCGGGACGTAGTACATCGTCAAAAACATGCCTGACAAAATTTGAATGACCGTGACAAAAAACGTCAGCCCGCCGAAACAATAGACAAAGGCGGAAAAGTGATGGGCGGGGTTGACGTGCTCCGGAACTTCGTGATCGGCGATATCCCGCCATAAAGGCGTAATATCTAAGCGTTCATCGACCCAGTCATACAGCTTGTTTAACACGCATTACGCCTCCTTTCTTGGTTTCGCCTTGCCTAAATACAGCTTGCCGTCTTTCACTTTGTACTCGTAACGGTCAAGCGGAGCTTGCGGCGGCGTCCCCGGAACGTTCGTGCCGTCCTTCTCATAGCGCCCATAGTGGCATGGGCAGAAAAACTGGTTCGGATGCTCTTTGTCCGTGTTCCAGTCGACCGTACAGCCAAGGTGTTTGCAGATCGGCGAAAGGGCGATGATCTCCCCTTTTTCATCCTTGTACACCCAAGCTGACTTCGGCTCTTCCGACTCATACCAAGCGTCTTTCACCTTCACTTTAAAGTCGAAGCGCTTCGGTTCGGTCGTAATCTCTTTGACGTCTGCTACCGCGACCATCTCCGTCCCTGCTTCATCCTTCAAGATCGGATCGAAAGCAAAACGGAGCATCGGCATGAGCATCCCTGCTGCCATAAAGCCGCCGACCCCGGTCAGCGTGTAGTTTAAAAACTGACGTCTCGTTACACGATGTTTGTTGTCGCTCATCGTCTTCCCCCCTCTATGCAAAATCAAGTCCGCACCGGACGATTGTATGTATAACACATATGGAAAACTAGGACATTCTAATGATAGCTCAATTGCTGGACAAGGTCAATATCGCAGGCGGCAAAACGTCGGACTTTGCCGCATCTACTCTTGCGCCCATCGACCGATGAGAAAGCGGAGCAGCTCGGCGGCCTGCTCTCTGACAAGCTCGTGCTTGTACGATTCACCCATGCTCTCGAGCGGAACAACCGGAACGAACCAAACGCGGTCAGCTTCTTCGCCCTCTTGCCACGCACGGTCGCACGTCACATAAAACAGATGCTTCATTCCTTCCCGCCTAAGCCGGTTGGTCCAATCCGCCAGCCTTTCGGTAAGCAGCGCCCGCGGCTCATCGGCAAAATACACAAACGACGGCATCAAAAACAACCGGCCCTTCAGCTGCCGCTCGACCTCGGCCGCGATGAGCCCGACAAGCTCCCCGCCGGAAGCGAGCCGCTTCGCTCCTTGGCCGAAAGCCACCGGCAAAAGCGGAAGGAGCGCCGTGTCGATGTAGTCGCGCTCTCGTTCATAGAGGGCGACGTCCTCGCCTGTCCACTTCATTCGTACTCTCCTTTTCCTTAAAGTTTCTTCCCTTCATCACCATACCATATTTTTCGGCAAAAGAAAAACCTTGCCGGCGGCAAGGTTTTTACAATTTGTTTAATTCATCGGTCAGGCGGCGGAACGCCTCTTCATCATGGCGGTCAAGCGCCTCATCGATCAGCTTCATGAGCCGCCCGCGCCGGAATTCGTAAATGGAGCGTTCCAAAAACTGCTCGGCGAGGCGCTGGTCGTTTTCGCTCACTTGCGCCTGCTTCGGCGCATACGGGTTTTCCTCAAGCACAGCGACATATTGCGGCGAGTGAAAAGAAGCGCGGAAATTCAGTTGAATGTAAATATCTTCGTCGCGGTTTAAACGGATGTCATGGAACGATTTCTCTGCATCGGTTGTCATCACATTGCCTTTGTAAAAACGGAACGGCACATCGTCGACGCAGTGAGTCGACATAATGATGCCGCGCGGGCAATATTGGGCATTCTCGACAAAATGCACCTTTTGCATGAGCTGGTCATGGCTCATCAAATAGTTTAAAATCCAGACACACTCGCGCCGCTTCAACTGATAGTGGCTTAAAAACCAACGGATAAACTCTTTTTTCTCATTGACGGATACGTGCGTCATTCTGCGCTTCCCCCTCGATCGGTTTCCAAGAAAGAGGTTGGGCCACCGCTTCTCCCCTACTCTTCGAGCTCAAGCAGCATCTCCGCCGCCTCCGTATGGGTTGGGTCGAGACGGACGATCTGTTGAAATATTTCTTTCGCCGCCGCCCGATTTCCTTCCTCGATGAGAAAATATCCGTACTCTTCGAGGAACTCGACATTGTGCTTAAAGAAATTATATGCCTCGCCGTAATGATTTAATGCATCGTCGTACATCTCAAGCCGATGTTTGGCGCGCCCAAGGTCCCATTCAAACTGCGGATCGTACTCGCCATCGGCCATCGCCTGCTCAAGAAGCGCGACGACATCCTCATAGCGCTGTTCGTTTAGCCAAAGCGCCGATAAAACCGTGAGCGCCTCGATGTACCCGCCATCGATCTCAAGCGCTTTTTTCAAATGTTCCTCTGCCTCCTCCGGCTTGTTCAGCTTGAGCGCCAGCTTGCCTGCGTAAAGGCGGAGCTCTTTGTTCCATTCGTCGACGCCGACGCCCTCAAGCGCCGTCTCATAGCTTTGCACGAGCCGTCCTTCTTGTTCATACGCTTTCGCCAAATAAAGGTAAAGCGGAGTGTAGTCCGGATCGAGCTCTTTTAAAGCGCTGAGCTTATCGATGGCCGTTTGTGTATAGCCGGCCTGCAACGCGGTGAATCCGTAGGCGAACAGCGTCCGACTGTCCATTTTTTCATTGAGCGCCTCCTCATAATACGGAAGCGCCGCCTCGAATTCCCCGGAACGGCTGAGCGCCTCAGCGATCCGCTCAGTGATCAAGACGCCGGCCATCTCCTTATTCGTCTTCCGCACCTGTTCATAAAGCGGCACGCTTTTTGAGTATTCCCCGTGCGAAAAATACAACTCAGCCAACGCAAACTGCACGATCGGCTCATCTGGAGCTTTCTCGTACGCTTGACGCAGCTTCCGCTCGCTCACTTCCGCCAGCCCTTGCATTTCGTACAAATCGGCGGCAAGAAGGCACGCGCGGACAAACTGCGGATCGTCTTCGTCGATCTCCGACAAAATGGCGAGCGCTTCCTCTTCGGCTTCAAGCTCCGTATACACTTCCGCCAAAAACAGGCGAATGTCGCCGTCATCCGGATAGCGGGCAGCCAGCTCCTCAAGCAGCTCCTTCGCCTCTTCCGGCATTCCCCATCCGTACAAGCAGTCGGCAAGCGCGTATTTTTCTTCATCACTTCCATATTTTTTCACTTTCGGCACGAGCGCCAACGCTTGGTCGACGTTTCCGTTTTCCACTAAGCGAATGATTTGTTCGACGCGTGTCATCGTTTCGTCAGCCCTCTCTTGCGGCAGGCGGCCATCCGCCTTTGCCATTCAAATCGTTATGTACTGTTACAATGGGAACATGAATGATGATAATCGATCATGGCCGTTTCCGCAACCAAACCGCTCGCCGTCTGGAAGGTGCGTCGTTTTTTCATCCAGAAACAGGAAATGTATCCGCTTTCAAAAAATACGGAGCCCTTCCTCTCACTGACAATATATGAACGAACAACGCAAAATATGACCGCCCGCCCGCTTGGGGCGGGAGGCCTTTTACAGCAGCGAACGGAGGTCGGCAAAAAACGCCGGATAGGAAACGGCGACCGCTTCCGAACGCTCGAGGCGGACCGTCCCTTTGGCGATGCAGGCAGCAACGGCGAGCATCATGCCGATGCGGTGGTCGCCATGGCTGTCGACAACAATCCCGTCGGCATAAAGCGGCGTTTTGCCGCGGATCATCATGCCGTCGTCGGTTGCTTCGATGTCAGCGCCGAGTTTTTTCAACTCGGTGACGACCGTATGGATCCGATTCGTCTCTTTCACCTTCAGTTCGCTCGCGTCTTTGATGACGGTCGTTCCTTCCGCCTGCGTCGCGAGCAAGGCAATGATCGGAATTTCGTCGATCAATCTTGGAATCAGATCCCCGCCGATTTCGACCGCCCGAAGCGTCGACGTGCGGACCGTAATATCACCGACCGGCTCGGTTTCCTCGTTGCGGACGTTGTCAATCGCAATATCCGCCCCCATTTGTGTAAGCACATCGATGATGCCGGTCCGCGTTGGATTTAAGCCGACGTTTTTCAGCGTAATTTCGCTGTTTGGCACAATGGCGCCGGCGACAAGGAAAAAGGCGGCTGACGAAATATCGCCGGGAACGTAAATGTGCGTCCCGCGCAAGCGTTGCGGACCGGCCACCGAGACGGTCAAGCCATCCACATTCACTTCACCGCCAAACAACCGAACCATCCGCTCGGTATGGTCGCGCGAGCGGTGCGGCTCAGCAACAGACGTCACGCCGTCAGCGAATAAGCCGGCGAGCAAAATGGCCGATTTTACTTGCGCGCTCGCCACCGGCGAAGTGTAGCAAAGCGGGCGAAGCGCGCCGCCGCGGATGGAAAGCGGCGTATAATTGCCGCCCTCACGCCCGTCAATACGCGCTCCCATTTCGCGAAGCGGTTTCGTCACCCGCCCCATCGGCCGCTTGGCGATCGATTCATCGCCGACAAGGCAGGCGTGAAACGGCTGGCCGGCCAAAATGCCGAGCAACAGGCGCGCCGTCGTTCCCGAGTTGCCGACATCAAGCACCGCAGCCGGCTCGCGCAGCCCGCCGGGGCCGGCTCCTTCGACAACGACTGTCGTCCCGTCCTGGCGAATGTCAACGCCGAGTTTCCGGAAACAGTCGATCGTGCTTAAACAGTCCGCCCCAGGCAAAAAATGGTCAATCACCGTCCGTCCAGAAGCAAGCGCCCCGAGCATGACGGCGCGATGGGAAATCGATTTGTCGCCAGGGACTTCGATCATTCCTCGGAGCGACGACACGTTGGTTGGCAACTGCATGCAAAATCCCTCCATTGTTTTTCCTTGCTACCCTTCATAGGTGGCATAGTTCGTATGTTTGGCGAGGCACGCTTTCGCCCGCGCCCGATCGTCTTCGCTTTGGAAGCTGAGGCGGAGCACGCCGTAAATTTCTTCGCGCGTCTCAATGATGCGGATGTTCGTGATGCTGATGTTTTCTTCGGCCAAATAGCCGGTCACTTCGGAGATGACGCCCGGATAATCCGGCACGTCGACATACAAATCGTAAAACGACGGAATCGCTCCTTTCGTTCTCGACGGCAGCCCGTCGCGAAACTGTTTCGCCTCCAAAAAGTAATGGTAAATCGCGATGCTGTTTTCTTCTTCGACAAACGAACGCAGCCGCTCCATTTCGGCGATCCAGCGGTCAAAGAGCGCAAGCAGTTCATGCTTGTTATGGATAAAAATATCGCGCCACATTTCCGGATTGCTCGACGCGATGCGGGTGATGTCGCGGAAGCCGCCGGCCGCCAGCCGGCTGACGAGGGCGTTTTCGCACTCGTATTCGCGCGCCTGATGAACGAGGCTCGCCGCAATCAAATGCGGAAAATGGCTGATTACGCCAGTGATGCGGTCGTGCTCTTTGGGCGTTAAGATGACAAACTGCGCTTTCGTTCCCGCAAGCCACTGTTTCAACGCCTCGACTTGCTGCGGCGGCACATCGTCCGTCGGCGTCAAAATGTAAAAGGCGTTTTCAAACAGATGAGCCCTTGCCGCCGCCACACCGCTTTTATGCGACCCGGCCATCGGATGGCCGCCGATGAACGCTACGCCATGATCCAACAGGCGGCGGGCGCCTTGGACGATGCGCTGCTTCGTGCTGCCGACATCGGTAACGATCACGCCGCGCTTCAACCGCTCGAGCGGCATCGATGAAAGCAGCGCCTCCGTCTGCATGACCGGAACGGCCAGAACGATCAAATCCGCCTGTCCGTATCCGTCTTCGGGCGAACGGGCGGCTTCGTCGATCACCTTGAGCGAACGCGCCAAGCCGAGCTGCCGCTCATTGACGTCGTAGCCGATGATCATCGCCTCCGGATGCGCTTTTTTAATCGCCAATGCAATCGATCCGCCGATCAAGCCGAGGCCGACAATGAACACTTTTCCTTCCAATCGTCCCACCTACTTTATGTAAACGTGCGCCCGCTGCTTTCGAAAAGCAACGGGCCGATCTTTTCTATCCATCCCGCCCCTGAACGGTCAGGCGAGCTGTTTTTCCCGAAGCAGTTGCGAAACGAGTTCCAACACCCGGTCGTTTTGCTCTTTCGTGCCAACCGTCACACGCACGCCGGTCGGCAGCCCAAGCGCTTGGCCAGAGCGGACAATGACGCCGCGCTCCAGCAAATAGCGGAACACTTCGTCGCCGTCCAACCCGAAATCAATGAACAAAAAGTTTGTTTGCGACGGGTAGTACTTCAGGCCGTTCTCCTCGCAAAAGCGATAATACCGCTCAAGCTCGGCGCGATTTCGTTCGACGCAGGCGCGGATAAACGCTTGATCGTCAAGTGCGGCCGCCGCGGCCGCTTGGGCGATGGTCGACGTGTTAAACGGCTCGCGCGCCGGCTCGACGGCGCGGATAAGCGTCTCACTCGCCACGCCGTAGCCGACGCGGAGCGCAGCGAGCCCGTATGCTTTCGAGAACGTGCGCATGACGACAAGCTGCTCGTACTCGTTTAAAAGCGGCACCGTCTGCGGGTAGTCGGGCGCCGTCGCATATTCGTAGTACGCTTCGTCCACGACGACAAGCACATGACGCGGCACGCGATCCAAAAAAGCGCGCAGCTCGGTGTCATTCACATACGTGCCCGTCGGGTTGTTCGGATTGCAAATCCAGACGATGCGCGTGTTTTCATCGATCACAGCAAGCATCGCCTCCAAATCATGACGCCCATCAACAAGCGGCACTTCGCGCACCTCGGCCCGCTCGATGATGGCATTGTGCCGGTATTGCGGGAACGTCGGCGCCGCCATCACCGTATTCGCCCCCGGCTCTAAAAAGGCGCGGCAAAGAATTTGCACCACCTCATCCGAACCGTTGCCAAACAGAAGCTGTGTTTCCTTGACGCCAAGATGCTTCGCCACCTTTTCGCGCAACGTGCGGGCGCAGCCGTCCGGATAGACGGCGAGGCGGTCAAGCTCAGCGGCGATGGCCGCTTTTGCCGCTGGCGACGAACCGTACGGATTCTCGTTAGAAGCAAGTTTAATAATCTCAGGCAAGCCATATTGCCGTTTGACTTCTTCGATCGATTTTCCCGGCTGGTACGGAGAAAGACCCCGGAGCGATTCCTTTACTTGCATGATTGTCGCCAACTCCTTCAATTCGGAACTTTTAGCGCGAAGAATAGGCTTCTCGAAGCGGCGCGGCAAGCGAACGGGCGTAGGCAGCAAACTCGGCGACGGCCGCTTCCCTTTCGTCCGGCGCCTGCAACCTCGGAGCCAGCTGCTCGACTTTTTGCACGAGCGCGCTGCCGACGACAACGCCGTCGCACACCTCTTTCAACATCGCGACTTGCTCCGGCGCCGAAATGCCAAAGCCGACGGCGACCGGGACGCGGCTATGCCGCTTCACTTCGCGGAGGAAATCGCCGAGCGTCTCCGGCAGCGTCTCACGCACGCCTGTAACGCCTAGCGAGGAGACGCAATACAAAAACCCTTGCGCCGCCGAAGCGATCCGCTCGATCCGCTGCTTCGACGTCGGCGCAACAAGCGAAATGAGCGGGAGACCAAACCGTTCGCCAAGTTCGCGGAGCGGACCGCTTTCCTCAAACGGCAAATCGGGAATGAGCACGCCGTCAGCGCCATTTTCCCGCGCTAAAGCAAAAAAGGATTCTTCTCCTAATTGTAACACAGGATTGTAATACGTAAAGAGAATAATCGGAATGTTTACCCCTTTTTTTCGCATCTCGCCAATAAGCTGAATGGCTTTCGGCAGCGTCATGCCCCCGTCAAGCGCCCTTGCGGCGGCGCGTTGAATCGTCGGTCCGTCAGCGAGCGGGTCGGAGTACGGCACGCCAAGCTCCAATATGTCAGCGCCGGCCTCCTCAAGCGCCAAGGCGAGATCGATCGTCACATCGGGAGCCGGATCACCGGCAACGATAAACGGGATAAATAGCGGCGGATTAACGGACAGTGGCAATGTCTTCACCTTCCCTCGCACCAAGATGGCGCATCATCGTTTGCACATCTTTATCTCCGCGGCCGGACAGGCAAATGAGCACCGTTTCATCCGGCGGCATCTCGCGGGCGAGCTCGACGGCTTTCGCCACCGCATGGGCCGACTCGATGGCCGGAATGATGCCTTCCGTTTGCGCCAACAATTGAAACGCAGCGACGGCCTCGGCATCGGTCGCGCTTTCGTAGCGGACGCGGCCAATGCTCGCCAAATACGCATGTTCCGGGCCGACGCCGGGGTAATCAAGGCCGGCTGAGATCGAATACGGTTCGAGAATTTGTCCGTACTCGTCTTGCAACAGGTAGGTCATCGCCCCGTGTATGACCCCTTTCGTCCCTTTTGTGATTGTCGCCGCATGGTGCGGAGTGTCGATCCCTTTGCCGGCCGCCTCGACGCCGACGAGGCGGACGTCATCTTGCAAAAACGGGTAAAACATGCCGATGGCGTTGCTGCCGCCGCCGACGCAGGCAACGATGACATCCGGCAGCTTCCCTTCACGGGCGAGAAACTGTTCTTTCGCTTCATCGCCAATCACGCGCTGAAACTCGCGCACCATTTTCGGGTACGGATGCGGACCGACGACCGAGCCGATCATGTAAAAATGGTCGTCGCAGTGGGCGACCCAATAGCGAATTGCTTCGTTCGTCGCATCTTTCAACGTTCGGTTGCCGCTTGACACCGGCACGACTTCGGCGCCCAACAGCTTCATGCGAAACACGTTCAGCTCCTGCCGCTTGATGTCTTCTTCGCCCATAAAAACGATGCAATCCATGCCGAAATGGGCGGCCACCGTCGCCGCGGCGACGCCGTGCTGGCCGGCTCCGGTTTCAGCGATCAGCTTTTTCTTGCCCATCCGTTTTGCCAAAAGCGCCTGGCCGATCGCGTTGTTGATTTTATGGGCGCCCGTATGGTTTAAATCTTCGCGCTTTAAATACATTTTCGCGCCGCCGACTTGCCGTGTCAAATTCGGCGCGAACGTGAGCGGGGTCGGGCGACCGGAGTAATGCTGCAAAATGCGGATGTATTCTTGTTTGAACGATTCATCGGCAAGCGCTTTGTCAAGCTCCGCTTCGATTTCCTCAAGCGGAAGCATGAGCGTCTCAGGGACAAACTTGCCGCCGAAATCGCCAAACCGGCCGTATTCATTCGGAACGCGTTCCATCATCTAACCCCACCTTCTCCTTCATAAAAGTTGAAAGACGAAGAGCCGCATTTCTTCAAAGTGCCTGTGTTTGTTAACCGTCCGAGCGTCAGCGCCGTCTTTTGGCCCTTCGCTTTGTTATTTTTTTATCAGGCGTGTTGATGAACCAATAAAAAGTCTGTTGAGAAGGCTCTAGTCCGAGCTTTTCTGCCGTAGTCGGCAAGCGGCTCGCTCATGCTGCCGCATGCCCTCCTCGAACAATGAACGCTTTGCGGGCAAATGTCATTCGCCCGCCGGCGTTCTTGTTCGAGGGAAGAGGCAGAAAATTGTGTTCAGCCATATCATTCTGTGTTTTTTCGTACATAACGGATCATCGACACCCGTGATGTTTTATTTTTTCTTCGATTTGTTTCATCTTCGTTGGATCTTTGCGTCCGTCCGTTTCAATGCCGCTGCTGATATCGATGCCATCCGGGCGGTAGACAAGCAGCCGCTCGATATTGTCCGGAGTGATGCCGCCGGCGATGAAGCACGGCACGCCTTGGCGGGCCGCCTCTTCCAAATAGTGCGGCACCGCCTCCCAATCAAAAGCGACGCCCGTCCCCCCCCAGGCGCCGGCGGCGCGGCTGTCAACGACGTAGCCATCGGCAATGCCAGCGTACTGCCTCATCGCCGCAAGCGCACCGTCGCCATGGTGGATCGCCTTCCAGACGGAAAGCGGCACCGCCTCTTTCACCGCCGCCAGCTCCGCCGGCGTTTCACGGCCGTGGCATTGGATGACATGAAGCGGCAGCTCGGCGGCGACAGCGGCGATCCGCCTAACGGGGGCGTTGACAAAGACGCCGACAAGTTGCTTTGCGCCAAGCTTATGGGGCTCAAGCCATTGCTGCACTTCACTCGGAGAGACGTTCCGCCTGCTTTCGGCGAAAATAAAGCCGAGGTAATCAGCCCCGCTCGCGATAGCGGCCTGCACGTCTTCAGCCGAACGGTTGCCGCAATATTTAATTCGAATCATCCCCATCTTCCTCCCCAAACAGCCGGTAGACCGCTCGCTCCACATCATCTTGGCGCATGAGCGACTCGCCGACGAGCATGGCCTGCGCTCCGTACGATTTGACCGTCTTCACATCATTGAAGGAACCGATCCCGCTTTCGCTGACGATGACGCACGATGGCGGGATGAGCGGAGCGAGCGTTTTGGTCGCCTCAAGTGTTGTCACAAAGGTATGCAAGTCGCGGTTGTTGATGCCGACGATCTCCGGCGTAAACCGATCGAAAATCCGCTCGAGCGTCTCTTTCGCATGCACCTCGACCAAACATTCGAGCCCCAAGCTGTACGCTTCATGATAGAGCTCCTCGAGCGTTTCCGGCGGGAGCGCCTCGCCGATCAATAAAATCGCATCCGCCCCGAGTCGGACGCTTTCCTCGACTTGCCGCCGATCGATGATGAAATCTTTGCGCAGCACGGGAACGTTAACCGCTTCTTTCACCGCTCGCAAATAGCGGCGATGCCCTTGGAAATACCGTTCATCCGTCAGCACGCTGATCGCGTCGGCACCGGCGCGCTCATATGCTTTCGCGATGGCCACCGGGTCAAAATCCGGGCGAATGATGCCTTTTGACGGCGACGCTTTTTTCACCTCAGCGATCAAGCCAAGCATCCGCCGCGGCCGACGGAGCGCCGCCGCAAATGGCCGGCGCTTTCGCTCTGGCAATGGCGCCGGCAGCGTCAACGTTTCCACTTCTTCCCGTTTGGCTGCTAAAATTTGCTCAAGCATCATGAATCACTTCCTTCGCCCGCAGGCGTTGCAGTTGTTCGTATGCGGTTTTGGACAAAATGGCCTCTTTCGCCATCGCCACTCCTTCGGCAATCGTTTCAGCTTTGCCGGCGGCATACAGGGCGGCGCCGGCGTTCAGCGCAACGATATTGATGGCGCTCTCCGGCGCTGTTCCCGCCATCACCGCCTCAAGAAGCGCGGCGCTCTCTTCCGGATCGCGCACTTGCACATCGGCAAGCTCGCCGCGCGGCAAGCCGGCGTCTTCTGGTGCGATGACAAAGCGGCGGATCGCACCGTCTTTCAACTCCACGACATCCGTTTCTGCAGCGATGCTGCATTCATCAAGCCCATCGCGCCCGGTGACAAACAACACATGTTCCGAGCCGAGGCGGCGCATCGCCTCCGCCAATTTCTCAGCGTAGCAGGTCGAATAGACGCCGACGACTTGCCGCTTGCAGCGCGCCGGATTGGCGAGCGGGCCGATCAAGTTGAAAACGGTGCGGAAACCGATTTCCTTCCGCGGCCCGGCGGCGTGTTTCATCGCCGCGTGATAGAGCGGGGCGAACAAAAACGCCAGCCCTTTCGTTTCCAACGCCTGTTTGGCGGCCGACGGCGACGTTTGAATGTCGATGCCGAGCCGCTCGAGCACATCAGCGCTGCCGCTTTTTGACGAAACAGCGCGGTTGCCGTGCTTGGCGACTTTGACGCCAAGCGATGAAATGACGATCGCCGCGGCGGTGGAAACGTTGAATGTCGCCGCCCCATCGCCGCCCGTGCCGCACGTATCGATGACATCATCACTAGCCTCAATGGCAGTCATCCGGTCGCGCATCGCCCGCACAAATCCGACGAGCTCATCGACTGTCTCTCCGCGCAGGCGGAGCATGGACAACAGACTTGCGATTTGACTGTCCGTCGCCTCGCCGGACATGATGATATTCATCGCCGCATACGCTTCGTCTTCCGTCAACGCTTTCCCTTCCGCACATTTTACAAGCAGCTGCTTCAACATACGGCCCTCTCCCCTTTCGCAAATAGTCGTTCCGCTTGTTCAATCGCATTCATCAAGGCGCTCGCCTTATTGCGCGTCTCTTTCCACTCCAGTTCCGGAACGGAGTCGGCGACAATGCCGGCGCCGGCTTGCACATAGGCATAGCCGTCTTTCACGACCGCTGTCCGGATGGCGATGCACGAATCGATGTTGCCATCAAACCCGATATAGGCAATCGCTCCGGCATACAGCCCCCTTGCTGTCGGCTCGAGTTCCTGCAAAATTTGCATCGCCCGCACTTTCGGCGCCCCGCTCACCGTTCCAGCCGGAAAGGCGGCAAGGAGTGCATCGATCGGGTGGACGTTGTCGTCCAGTTCACCGACGACTTTGGAAATTAAGTGCATCACGTGTGAAAACTTGCCGATCTGAAGCAACACCGGCACCTCGACCGTTCCGTACTTGGCGACCCGGCCGATGTCGTTGCGCGCCAAATCGACAAGCATATAATGCTCAGCCCGTTCTTTCGGGTCGTGGTACAGCTCATCAGCCAGCCTCTCGTCTTCCTCCGGCGATCGGCCGCGCCGCCGTGTGCCGGCAATCGGATCGATTTCAACGCGCCGACGGTGCACTTGAATCAGTTTTTCCGGCGAACTGCCGACAATTTCCACACCGTCAAGCTGGAAATAAAACATGTACGGCGACGGGTTGATGTATCGGAGCAGACGATAAATGGCAAAGCCTCCGGCTTGAACCGGCACGCAGAAGCGCTGCGACAGAACCGCTTGAAACACATCGCCGGCCGCGATGTACCGTTTCACGGCCTCCACATCGCGCAAAAACTGTTTTTTGTCATAGTTGGACACCGCTTTGGCAAACGAGGCGGTCCGCCCCGATTCGCTTTCCGCCGGCAAGAGCGGCTGCTCGGCTTGAGGGCGGGCCGCTTTCGCCGCGAGATCGGCCATGCGCCGTTCGGCCGCGCGGTACGCTTCGATTTTCTCTTCCTCCGTTTCGTTGCCGCTCAACCGAATATAGTGAATGACGAGCAACTCACGCTTTTTTTGGTCAAACGCAAACAGCGATTCACAAAACACGAAATAGGCCGTCTTCATCGGCACATCGCGGTTTTTGTGGCGCGGCACTTTTTCGATGGCGGAAATGAAATCGTAGCCTAAAAACCCAACTGCACCGCCTGTAAACGGCACCGTCTCGGCAAGCGGCTTGACGGCAAGCGTCCGCTCGACCCATTGAAACGCTTCTTTCAGCGTCGGTGCGGTGATTTGTTCGTTCCCGTTTTCGTCCTTCACCGAAAACGTTTCGCCGGTTTCGCTCTCCAGCGTCAAAAACGGCGCCACACCGATGAACGAATAGCGCGCCCACGGTGATTCGTCATCCTTGCTTTCAAGCAAAAACACGGCTTCCTCGCGCAAATTGGCAAACACGCCGAGCGGCTCAATGACATCGGCTACAAATTTGCGCACAATCGGGATGGTTCGAAATTCGTTCGCTTCCGTCAAAAAAGCGGCCAGCCCATCAGCAGACATCACTTCTCCTCCCTTCATGATCAGCGGGCGGAGAATGAGGGTTTATGAGGCGAAAAAAGAGAGGGAAAAGAAAACGCCCAAAGACGACCGTCTTTGGGCAGATGTCGGCGAATGAAAAAACGCTCACCTCAGCTAAACTCGCTCATTCTCATCTACCCTACGCTCGCTCTCCACTCTCGCTCCACTTCTAACGCCCCCCGATGTCTCAGGGGGCAAAGAGGTTATTTTCACTATATTACATTTCTGTTTTTTTTGTCAACGACAAATCCGGGCGCAACACGACCGCCCCTTTTAAATACACGTGGCAGATCTCTTCTTGCTGTTTCTCAGTCGCCACCGTCATCATGACGCGAATGCAGCGCGGCAATGAACCGGGCACCGGAATTTCCCTCGTGCACATGACCGGCACATATGTCCAGCCGTCCAAACGGCGCAGCGCCTGCGCCGGAAACGCGGCGGTGATGTCGTCAGTGACGGAAATGAGCACAAACGACACATCGGCAGCGGCGACATCGTTTGCGCGGATCATTTCACGAAGCAACGTTTCCGTTGCCGCCACGATTTCCTCGGCGTCATTTCGATCCACTGTAATCGCTCCGCGAATGCCGCGAATCATCCTTTCCCCCCCTGTCTGGCAAACTCGTCCAGCCACGTGAGCAGGTTGTCGTCTTCGAGTTCCACCACTTCCACGTCGCCGATCTCACAGAGAAGCACCATCCGCACTGTTCCGGCGTACGCTTTTTTGTCGCCTTTCATCTTCTCAAGCAGGCGGCGCGTCTGAACCGTTGTCGGCAGCGACACCGGGAAGCCGTATCCGGCGAACCAGTCGGCCAATCGATGCTCAGCGAACGACCGGCCGTAAAACCGTTCGCTGACAAAGACGGCAAACAGCATGCCAACCGCAACCGCCTCCCCGTGAGTGAGCGCGCCGTAGCCTAACTCGCTTTCCAGCGCATGGCCGAGCGTATGGCCGAAATTCAAATGGGCGCGCACCCCGGTTTCTTTTTCATCCTCACGCACGACGGACGCCTTAATGTCAATGCCCTTTTCAATGCAATAGGCGAGTTTCTCGCCGCGCAAGTCGGCGAGCGTCTTGATTTCCGCGCGCAGCCAGTCGTAAAAGCGGCGGTCGCGGATCAGCGCATGTTTGATCACTTCGGCAAACCCGGACCGAAGCTCGCGCTCGGGCAGCGTGCGCAAAAAGGAGGTGTCATACACAACTGCTTCCGGCTGGTGGAAGGCGCCGATCATATTTTTGCCGAGCGGATGGTTGATGGCGACTTTGCCGCCGACGGCGCTGTCATGGGCCAAGAGTGTCGTCGGCATTTGAATGTAACGGATGCCGCGCATATAGGTGGCGGCGACAAACCCAGCCAAATCGCCGACAACGCCGCCGCCAAGCGCAATGATAACCGAGCGGCGGTCGAGGCCGCACTGCAATGCCGCTGTCTGGCAAGCGTAATAATGATCAAATGACTTGGCCGCCTCCCCGCTTGGAATGACGTAGGCGTACACGTCATACTCAGCGGCGGCAAGCAACGCCCGCACCTCATCCAAATAAAGAGGCGCCACAGTATCGTCGGTAACGATGAAAAGTTTTGTCCCTGGCGGACAGGAGAGCGACCGAAGCAAGCTTGGCAGCACGCGGGCCGCCCCATCGCCCAAAAGAAGCGGATAGCGCTTCGTCGCCGTTTCAATCGTCCGTTCGATCATCGTCAAAACTCCTTTGCATAGCGGCGGGCGCGTTCCACATTTTCCTTAATCAAGTCCATCCGATCCTGCCCAAACTGCTCAACGATCGCCGCCGCCACTTCCCAGGCGACAACGGCCTCAGCGACAACGCTCGCCGCCGGCACGGCGCAGCTGTCCGATCGCTCAATGCTTGCCGCAAACGGCTCTTTCGTCTCGATATCCACGCTTTGAAGCGGCTTGTACAGCGTCGGGATCGGCTTCATCACTCCGCGCACGACGATCGGCATCCCGGTCGTCACCCCGCCTTCAAAGCCGCCCGCCCGGTTCGTCCGGCGCGAAAAGCCTTGTTCTGGGCTCCAAATGATTTCATCGTGCACTTCGCTTCCCGGGCGGCGCGCCGCCTCAAAGCCGATCCCGAATTCAACGCCTTTAAACGCGTTGATGCTGACGATCGCGGCCGCGATTTTCGCATCAAGCTTTCGGTCGTAATGGACGTAGCTGCCCACTCCGGCCGGAACACCTTCAACGATCACTTCAACGATGCCGCCGATCGAATCACCGTTTTTCTTCGCCCAATCGATCGCTTCCATCATTTTTTGCCCCGCCTCCGGGTCAAAGCAGCGCACCGGTGATTCTTCCGTCACTGCCTGCAATTCTTCAAGCGAACGATAATCGAGCTTCTTTGCGCGCACGCCGCCGATTTCGATGACATGACCGGCGACGCGGATGCCGACCTCCTCCAAAATGCGTTTTGCCACCGCTCCAGCCGCCACGCGCACCGTCGTTTCACGCGCCGACGAGCGCTCCAGCACGTTGCGCATATCGCGATGTCCGTATTTCAGGGCGCCGTTTAAATCGGCATGCCCTGGGCGCGGACGCGTCACTTTCCGCTTCACTTCCGCTTCGTCATCAATCGGCTCAACCGCCATAATCGTTTGCCAATGTTTAAAATCACGATTCTCGACAACGAGCGCAATCGGCGAGCCGAGCGTTTTCCCGTGCCGAACGCCGCCTGTGATTTTCACTTCATCTTTTTCAATCTGCATGCGGCGGCCGCGTCCGTATCCTTTTTGCCGGCGCGCCAGCTCTTTATTGATGTGCTCGGCGCGCAGCTCAAGCCCGGCCGGCACTCCTTCCAAAATGGCCGTCAATTGCGGCCCATGCGATTCCCCTGCCGTCAAATACCGCATGTTTGTCTCTCCCTTCAGGTCTTTAACGCGTTTAAGTAAAAATATATCATAAATTCGAAAAATGAAAATAGTTTCAAGAAAAAAAGAAGCCGGCGCGGAGCTATTTTTTTCGGTAAAAAAACGTCTCTTCGACTTCAAAACCGTACAGGCCGGGATTGAAAATCTGCTCGGTGCTGCCGACAAACAGCACGCCTCCCGTCCGGAGCGCGTCGTGAAATTTGCGATACAGCATCCGCTTCGCCTCTTCCGTAAAATAAATGAGCACGTTGCGGCAGACGATCAAATCCATGTTGCGCGGAAACGGATCTGCGAGCAAGTTGTGCTTTTGAAACTTGACCGTTTGTTTAATCTTTTCGTCTATTTTATAATATTCGCCTTCTTTCGTAAAAAACTTTTTTCTCATTTCCTCGGGCAGCTCTACAAGCGACCGTTCGCTGTACAAACCGAGGCGCGCGCGGGCGAGCGCATTATCGTCAATGTCGGTCGCCAACACCGACACGCGGTGAAGCGGCAATCGTTTTGCGAGCACCATCGCGAGCGTATACGGCTCCTCGCCCGTTGAGCAGGCAGCGCTCCACACGTTCGGGCGCGGGTTTTCCGCCAATAGCCGCGGCAAAATGGTGTGCTCAAGCACCTCCCAACGCTTGGCGTTCCGGTAAAACTCCGAGACGTTGATCGTCATCCGATCCAAGCATTCATGCCATAGCGCCGGCTCTTTCTCCATCGCTGCAAACAGCTCGGCAAAGCTTTTTAGCCCTTTTTTCATGTACAACGACGCCAAACGCCGCTTCATTTGGGCTTCCTTATATAGCGATAAGTCAATGCCTGTTTTTCGCTTTACTTTGGCAATGAACTGCGCATAATCGTCCATCGTCGCCTGTCCCTCTCCCCTGTCAATGTACAAAAACGGCAAAAACCGGCCGAATGGCGGCCGGTCTTCGCATCAGTACAGCCATGCATTGATCTGTTTCGAATAGCTGACGAGCTCTTCTTCTTTAAAGAACAAGCTGATTTCGCGTTCGGCGCTTTGCGGCGAGTCGGAGCCGTGGATGACGTTTTTGCCGACCGTCAAGCCGAAATCGCCGCGGATCGTGCCAGGGGCAGCCTCCTGCGGATTCGTTTTCCCCATCATTTGCCGGGCGGCGGCGATCACGTTCTCGCCCTCCCACACCATGGCAAACACTGGCCCCGAGGTGATAAAGTCGACAAGCTCGCCGAAAAACGGGCGCTCTTTATGTTCAGCGTAATGTTGCTCGGCGAGTTCGCGCGACACTTGCATCAGCTTCGCGCCGACAAGCTGGAAGCCTTTTTTTTCAAAACGGGCGACAATCTCGCCGATCAAATTGCGCTGAACCCCGTCCGGTTTTACCATGATGAATGTCCGTTCTGCCATTCGCTCTCCACCTCTACTGTCGTATGTACTGGGAAACGGATTCCCACCCATCATAGTATCATTGTTTTCCGCCGTTGGCAACAGCGTCCTTGAAAGCGCTAATAATCCCTTTTCCCAATGTAGAGGGCGAGATCATGAAGCAGCGTGCGCGCTTCGTTGGCCGGCAGCTCGCCAAGCAGGCGAAGCGCCTTTTCCAAATAGCGGTCGCTTAGCGCATACGATCGTTCGATGGCGTCTGTCTGTTTAATGGCCGCTAGCACCGCCGCCATCTCCTCGGCATCCGTGTCCGCGTTGACGGCCGTAATTTTTGCCCGCACCTGTTCATCACAAAGGGCATACAGCACGGGGAGGGTGACGTTTCCTTGCTGCAAGTCGCTTCCGGCCGGCTTGCCGAGCTGCTCTTCCGTGCCGGTGAAATCGAGAATGTCATCGGTAATTTGAAACGACATGCCGACGTAATGGCCGAACCAATACAGCCGGTTGGCCACCGCCTCCGGCGCGCCGGCGGCAAGGGCGCCAAGCTGGCAGCTGGCGGCGATCAATAGCGCCGTTTTTCGGCGGATGCGCCGCAAGTACGTGCGAAGCGGCTGATCAAATCGGTATTTATCCTTGATTTGCTCGATTTCCCCGTGGCACACTTCAACGATCGTTTTCGCCAGCACTTGATGAGCGCGGGGGCTGTCAAGCTCCGCCATCCGCTCAAGCGAACGGGCGAAGAGGTAATCGCCTGTATACATGGCAAAGCGGTTGCTCCATCTCGCCTTGATCGTCGGCCGGCCGCGCCGCACGTCGGCGTCATCGATGACATCGTCGTGAACGAGCGATGCCATATGGATGAGTTCGAGCGCTACGGCTACATGTTTAATCCGTTCGAAATCATAATGGCCAAAGCGGGCGGACAGCAAGACAAAAACGGGACGGATGCGCTTTCCGCCCGCTTGCAATAAATGGAGCGCCGCTTCCCCGAGCGGCCCGTATTCGGATCGGACCGTCCGCTCCAGCTCCTCTTCGACCGCCGCCAAATCATCGCTTAAAAACGAATACATCGCCTTTAACTTCATGGTGTTCACCTTGACTCATCGTTTATAGCCTAAATGCATGGCCGCTACGCCGAACGTGTACGGTTTGACCTCGACATCGACGAAACCGGCTTCGCGGAACATCTCGGCCAGCTCGTCCCGCCCTGGAAATTCGCGCGCCGATTCCTGCAGCCACGAGTATTCCTCATAGCTTTTCGCCAACAGCTTGCCAAACAGCGGCATAATAAACCGAAAATAAAAATAGTAAAGCTGGCGGAAACCAAACAACGTCGGCTGCGACGTTTCCAGACAGACGGTCATGCCGCCCGGCTTGGTGACGCGGTGCATTTCCTTCAGCACCGTCATATAATCAGGAACGTTGCGCAAGCCAAAGCCGATCGTCACATAATCGAACGAATTGTCGGGAAACGGCAGCTGCATGGCGTTGCCGTGAATGAGCTTGACATTGCCGAGGCCGCGCGCCTTCACCTTTTGTTCGCCGACTTTCAGCATGTTTTCGCTGAAGTCAAGGCCGTACACTTCCCCCTCCGGCCCGACCGCCTCAGCCAGCGCGATCGCCCAGTCGGCCGTTCCGCAGCAAACGTCGAGCGCCCTTTTCCCTTTTTGCACATTCATCCTCCGCATGACGTCTTCGCGCCATTTCAAATGGCGGCGGAAGCTGATGACAGAATTCATCCGGTCATAATGTGCAGAAATGTTTTCAAATACGCGATGGACTCGCTCTTCTTTCGATTGATGCATCGTTCTACCCTTCTTCCACCGACTTTTTGACGATGGCTTGAAATCCGCCGGCAAGTTCCGCCATGCGAAACCGCAGCAGGTCGTTCATCGGCAAATTCGCCGCCAGCAGCGCTTCCTTGCAATGGTCAATATAACGCTCGCAAAGGCGAAGCAAATGCCGCTTTTGTTCTTTCGTCAGCCCTTTGGCCCATGGAAAGGCGATATGCGCCATTTGCTCAAACAGCATGGATGACCCCGTGCGGACGAACGCTTCCTGCTCGAGCAGCAAGCGCCGCAACAGCAAGTAATGGCCGGAAAATCGCCCCCATTGCGGCGCCCCGATGCGCTCGGCAAGCTTCGCAAGCAACGCCGACTCGATCGTGCCGACCGCGGCGAACAGCGTCTCGATCCGCTCCACCTTTTTTTCATACAGCCGCACTTTTTGCTCATTCATCTCGCGGACCGCTTCGGCGAACAAACGGATGAGCGCAACATCGCCCGAGCGCGCCAGCAAGTCGTAATAAAGCCCGCTGTACAAGTCGCCGGCCAAAACGACAAGCTGCCGCGTCCGCAAATCGCCGCCGCGGTCTGTCACCTGATCATGGGTGTCAAGGGCGATTTGCATGAGCATCATGGCGATGATGCACCGGTCCGGCTCATTTGGCGCCGCCGGAGCATCCATCATCATCGACAGCGAAAGCAGCAGCCGGTCTTCATCAACAGCCGGCGCCGGCACATGCGCGCGCAAATACGAATGGTCAAGCAGCCGTTCGATTTGTTCCTTCAATGACGCCAATTTCACCATGATGTCATTCACTCTTCTCACCCTTGTCCCCCAAAAAATATCCGCACCGCCATGACGGACTCCATTATAACATAATTTTGTCGAAAACGCTCTAGTTTGCTAGAAATTTGCTGGTTTACTTTTTCCCTTCCGATTCAACCACACCGTGGCGCGTTTGAATATACGCTTTTCCTCTCACTTTGATCGCCGACGTATGTTCCGTGAACTGAGCAATCAACACTTCGCCTTTGTCAAGCTTTTCCGAATGGTGAAATCTTGTGTCCGCGCCGCGCGTCAGCCCGATGACGTTCACCCCGTCTTCGAGCGCTTTAATGACGACAAAATCGCTGTTTGTGTACATCCTCTTCCCTCCTTACGCTTTGATTAACGAAAGCACTTCAGCGCGGGCGTTGGCATCTGTTTCAAACACGCCGCGCACCGCTGTCGTCACTGTTTTGGACCCCGGTTTTTTCACCCCGCGCATCGTCATGCACATATGCTCCGCCTCAACAACGACCATCACCCCATGCGGCTCAAGCGCCTCGACGATCGAATCAGCGATCGTTGCCGTGATGCGCTCTTGCAGCTGCGGGCGGCGCGCCACCGCCTCAACGGCTCGAGCGAGCTTGCTCAGCCCGGTCACTTTCCCTTCCCGCGGAATATAGGCGACGTGGGCAGCGCCAAAAAACGGCACTAAATGGTGTTCGCACATCGAATAAAACGGAATATCTTTGACGAGCACAAGCTCCTCATGTTCCTCGCTGAATACGGTTTGAAAGTGTTGCTTCGGGTCTTCCTGCAGCCCAGCGAACACCTCGGCATACATTTTCGCCACCCTCTTCGGCGTATCGACGAGCCCTTCGCGGTTTGGATCTTCCCCGATCGCCTCAAGAATGAGGCGGACCGCATATTCAATTTGCGCAAAATTGATCTCTGGCATACAAACAACATCCTCCTGCATCATAAAAGCTGCATGTAATCCGATTCTAGCATAGGGAGCCAAAAAAAACAAAAAAGAAGGGCCGGTGGATCACCTGCCCTTCCCTCCTGCGCTCCTGCTATGTAGGCTTACTTGACGGCATCTTTCAATGCTTTGCCCGGTTTGAATGCAGGAACTTTGCTTGCCGGAATTTCCATTTCTTCGCCCGTTTGCGGGTTGCGTCCTTTCCGGGCGGCGCGCTCGCGCACTTCAAAGTTTCCAAAACCGATTAATTGCACTTTATCGCCTTTTCGCAGCGCTTCTGTAATCGAATCAAACACCGCATCAACGGCTTTTGTCGCATCTTTTTTGGAAAGACCGCTTGTTTCAGCGACCGCGTTGATCAATTCCGTTTTGTTCATGCCATTCACCTCCTCCCAAGGGGCTGGTCTTGTTTACTACCATTTGTGCACACTTTTCTGCTTTTCTATACATAGACATCCAATTCCAGCGGCAAGAAGGCCCGCGCGCCGCGCCGGCGCAGCCAATCATTCTATGTTTGCCTCGCGACAGTCCGCAGGAGATGCGCCTATGCCGCCGGCTGAAGCCCCTTCCCAACAGTTTGGGCTCCTCCTGTTTTCGCCGGGCGCAAACGAAGCCAAGGGCGAGGAAAGCCGCCTTCTTCCCGCCAACAGGCGGTGACATGCCTAATCTTAACCAATTGACCGCGGAAATTCAACATCTTTTTTCGCAAAAACGGCCAATTTTAGGCATATTTCACCAAAACAACGATTTCAGATAAAAGATTACCATAACGCCATGCCTATAATCAAGTGCCAATCCTGATTTCTCAAAGGTTTTGGCGATTTTTTCCCTTTGCCGCTTAGCAACTGAAAAAATGGCATCAAAAAAAGCTCCCTTGTCGGGAGCTTGCGCGCGGCCTCCGCTTTTCTTTCTGTCTAGCTGCGGCGCCTAGCTCTCTTCTGCCAAATAACCTTCCCCCTCGGGGTGCAAGCACCCCCTGCGGGTGAAGAACATTTGGCTTCGAGAGCTAATCTCGGCGCCTCCGCTTTTCTTATTGTCTAGCTGCGGCCGCTAGCTCCCTTCCGCAAAATAACCTCCGCCCTCGAAGTGCAAGCACTTCTGCGGGCGGAGAACATTTTGCCTCGGGAGCTTGGCGCGCGGCCTCCGCTTTTCTATAAAATAATCGCGATGAGGCCGCCGGAGCCTTCGTTGATGATGCGCTCAAGCGTTTCTTTCAGCTTGTAGCGGGCGTTTTCCGGCATGAGCGCAAGTTTCGCTTGGATGCCTTCACGGACGATGGAGCTGAGCGAGCGGCCGAAAATGTCAGAGTTCCAAATCGACAGCGGATCGTCTTCGAAGTCTTGCATTAAATAGCGGACGAGCTCTTCGCTTTGCTTTTCCGTGCCAATGATCGGTGCAAACTCCGATTCGACGTCAACTTTGATCATATGAATCGACGGCGCCACAGCTTTCAAACGGACGCCAAAGCGCGACCCTTGGCGGATGATTTCCGGTTCGTCAAGACTCATGTCAGACAAAGCGGGCGCAGCGATGCCGTAGCCGGTTTGTTTGACCATTTTCAGCGCGTCGGCGATTTGGTCATATTCCGCTTTCGCATGGGCGAAGTCTTGCATGAGCTGAAGCAGATGGTCTTTGCCGCGAATCTCGACGCCGACGATTTCTTTTAAAATTTGATCGTACAGCTCATCCGGTGCATACAAGTCAATTTCGGCGATCCCTTGCCCCATTTCGATGCCGGCAAGCGCCGCTTTTTCGATGAAATCGTACTCGGCAAACTGCTGCACAACCCGGTCGACGTCGCGCAGCCGTTTGATGTCTTTGACGGTGTCGCGCACCGCTTCTTGATAGCTTTCGCGCAGCCAATGATCTTCGCGCAGCACCATCACCCAGCTCGGCAAGTTGACGTTCACTTCAAGCACCGGGAATTCATATAATGCTTCACGAAGCACGTTATACACGTCGGCTTCGCGCATGCTTTCCACGCTCATGGCGAGCACCGGAATGTCGTACTTTTCGGCGAGCTCGCGGCGAAGCGCCTCGGTTTCCGGATGGTGCGGCCGAACGGTGTTGACGATCATAATGAACGGCTTGCCGACTTCTTTGAGCTCGCTAATGACCCGTTCTTCCGCTTCGACATAGTCTTGGCGCGGAATTTCCCCGATCGTGCCGTCCGTCGTAATGACGACTCCAATCGTCGAATGTTCTTGGATGACTTTTCTTGTCCCGATTTCCGCCGCCTCTTGGAACGGGATCGGCTCTTCATACCAAGGCGTGTGGATCATCCGCGGCCCGTTTTCGTCTTCATATCCTTTTGCGCCGGGCACGGCGTAGCCGACGCAGTCGACAAGCCGGATGTTGACTTCAAGACCCTCGTCGACTTTCACCGTCACCGCCTGGTTGGGCACGAACTTCGGTTCTGTCGTCATGATCGTCTTGCCGGCGGCGCTTTGCGGCAGTTCATCTTGGGCGCGCGCTTTATCGGCTTCGTTTTTAATGTTCGGAATCACGACCAACTCCATAAACCGTTTAATAAACGTCGATTTTCCGGTGCGGACGGCGCCGACGACCCCTAAATAAATGTCGCCGCCGGTCCGCTCGGCGATATCTTTAAAAATATCGACCTTTTCCAAATGACTCCCCTCCAGTCCTTCGGTCGTTATAAGAAACAGTGGAATGAGCTAGCATAGTCGGACACTATATGCATATGATGTTGTCCGATTCGGTTATGACTAAAATAGAAAAAATCCCTTCTCTAGAATGTATTTTCCTAGAGAAGGGAAGATGACTCATTTTGTAAAAAAAATCGGTTCATTCGTCTTGGCGTCGATCGTATAGGGCAACGAATACGCCGGCACAAACAGCGAATGGTCGGTCAAAATCGGGCGAATATCGTCACCCGGCTTGTAGTGGTGCGGATATTTTTTCAACGCCGCATACAAATCAGAACGGTAGTCAATGTAAATTTCTCCATTCCCGTCGATGACAAACGGCAAGTTGTTGCCGGAAAACGGGCTGACGACATAAGGCGGCTCTTTATAGCCGAGCTTTTTGTAATCGAGCGTAAATACGCCCGGCGCAACGACGTCTTGAAACGGCGGATATTTATGCTTGTCCGTGTACATGCTAAGCCGCAGCTTCAGATCACGGATGCGTTCGGCTAAGCGCAGATCAAGCAGCTTGACCGTCGGGTTCGTTTCCGCATCGATGATCATATACTGGAAGACGCCCCCGCTTTCATAGGCGTTTCCCGGCGGCTCCTGCATATAGCGGGGAACGAGCTTTTGAAAATCGACTGGATACTTCAAATACATCGGCGTGTTCATGTCGCGTGTTTTAATCGGCAGAAGCCCGCCGGTCGCCTTCCGGTACTCATCCACCGCCGATTGGACGGCCGCCACTTGGTCTTTGTAAGGAATTTGGTTTTGTTTCAGCCGCTCTTGTGGATACAAGCAGCCGGAAAGCAGCGCCAAACATATACATGACAACAACAAGCGAGCGATTCGTTTCATCTTTCCCACCTTTTTGCCTATTGCGGTGTCGGTCCGCTGAATACGACGAAAATGATGATGATGCCGGCGAAAATCAAAAGAATGTAGGCGACGAGCGCCAACAGAAAGCGAAGCCATTTCATCTTGACTTTGTAGCGGCTTAAGTAAATGAAGCCGACGGAAATAAACATAAACACCATCGAGGCGATGGCGATCCACATTTTCGCTAACGCCGGTGACATGGACGCTCCTCCTTTTTTTCGACAACTATCATTATAGCATTGGCAAAAAAAAAGCTGAAGTAAAGCGGGGCTTTCTTTACTTCAGCATCCCCTCATACCCTTCCGGAAGCTCAAGCCGATGATGGTTCGCCATATTGTATGCAGAACGAAGACGACTTGTACCGCCATTGGCCTATTTTCATCATTCTTGTTCGGCAAAAATGTTGTTTAAGTCATCCATTTCCTCTTTTTTTCCGCGCGCCATGAGCGAATCGACCGCCTCTTTCGGGTCTTTTCCCGCAAACAATACGTCATAGAGAGCTTCGGTGATCGGCATCTTCACACCAAGCTCTTTCGCCAGCTCATAGGCGGCTTTTGTCGTTCGCACCCCTTCGACGACCATCCCCATGCTCTCAAGCACCTCGTCCAGCTTTTTTCCTTGGCCGAGCATGTAGCCGGCTCTCCAGTTGCGGGAATGGACGCTCGTGCACGTGACAATCAAATCGCCGACTCCCGTCAAACCAGCGAATGTCAACGGATTAGCGCCGAGGGCGCAGCCGAGGCGGGCAATCTCGGCGAGCCCGCGCGTGATGAGGGCCGCTTTGGCGTTATCCCCGTAGCCAAGCCCGTCGCTGATTCCAGCGGCCAAGGCGATGATATTTTTCAGCGCCCCGCCGACTTCGACGCCGATTAAATCCGGGTTCGTATACACGCGAAAATAGTGATGGTTCATAAAGATGTCTTGAATGCGGCGCGCCGCTTCCATATTTGGCGACGATACCGCCACGGTCGTCGGGTGGCGGAGCACGACTTCCTCGGCATGGCTCGGCCCGGAGAGAACGACAACATCTGCAAGCCATTCCCCCATTTCCTCGGCGACCATTTCCGACACCCGCTTATGCGTCCCTGGTTCGATTCCTTTGCTGACGGCAACAATGGTGATCGGCTTGGCCAAGCAGGCGCGCACGTCCGCAAGCACCGAGCGGATCGCTTTCGTCGGCACGGCGAGCACAACGATCGCAACGCCGTCAAGCGCAGCGCAAAGGTCGTCATAGCCGATAATGGCGTCCGGCAGGCGAACGCCTGGCAAATATTTCTCATTTGTCCGCTTTTCGTTGATTTCGCTGATCTGCTCGGTCCGATGACCCCAGAGCCGGACGTGGTGCCCATTGTCAGCCAGCACGAGCGCCAACGCCGTTCCCCAGCTTCCAGCCCCCAATACGGCGATGTTCTCCATCGTTTTCCACTTCCTTTATCCGATTGTCGCAACCTTGAAAAATAGCAATCGCGCCGCCTCTTCGCTCCTGTTCGTCCGACTTTCGCGGCGGCGACACATGGCTTACGCTCCTGTGACACCACCCACACAGAACCAAGCTTTCCTTGGTTCGAGCCTCTTCGCCGGCCCCGCAGCGCGTGTCGCTGATGGGCGCGCGGCCTCCGCTTTTCTTCCTGTCTAGCTCCGGCCGCTAGCTCCCTTCCGCAAAATAACCTCCGCCCTCGAAGTGCAAGCACTTCTCGGCGCGGAGAACATTTTGCCTCGGGAGCTTGGCGCGCGGCCTCCGCTTTTCTTATTTCCGCGGGCGGGCGATGATTTTAATCGGCGTGCCTTCAAAACCGAATGCATCGCGGATGCGGTTTTCCAAAAACCGTTCATATGAAAAATGCATCAGTTCCGGGTCGTTGACAAACGCGACAAACGTCGGCGGTTTGACGGCGACTTGCGTCATGTAATAAACTTTCAGACGCCGCCCGTTATGCGTCGGCGTCGGATTCATCGCCACCGCATCCATGATGACTTCATTGAGCACATTTGTCTGGACGCGCATCGCATGATTGTCGCTCACAAGCCGGACGAGCGGCAAGAGCTTATGCAGCCGCTGCTTCGTTTTCGCCGATACGAACAAAATCGGCGCATAGTCCAAAAACGGAAAATGGTCGCGAATCTTCCGCTCAAATTCGACCATCGTTTTGTCGTCCTTTTCAATCGCATCCCATTTATTGACGACCAAAATGACACCGCGACCCGCTTCATGCGCGTATCCGGCGATTTTTTTGTCCTGCTCGATGATGCCTTCCTCAGCGTTTAACACAACAAGCACGACGTCCGAGCGCTCAATGGCCCTTAACGCGCGCAAGACGCTATATTTTTCCGTGCTTTCGTAAATTTTTCCTCGTTTGCGCATCCCTGCCGTATCAATGATAACATATTCCTGCCCTTCGCGCACAAATGAGGTGTCGACGGCGTCCCTCGTCGTACCGGCGATGTCGCTGACGATGACCCGCTCCTCACCTAAAATGGCGTTGACAAGCGACGATTTGCCGACATTCGGCCGGCCAATGAGGCAAAACTTAATGACGTCTTCTTCATACTCTTGTCCACCGCCCTTTGGAAAATGACGGACAACAGCATCAAGCAAATCGCCAAGCCCTGTCCCATGAGCTCCGGAAATCGGATACGGCTCCCCAAAGCCCAGAGCGTAAAAGTCGTAAATCAAATCACGCATTTCCGGATTGTCGATTTTGTTCACCGCGAGCACAACCGGCTTATTCGACCGGCGGAGCAGCTTGGCCACCTCTTCATCAGCCGCAGTCACACCGTCCCGGCCGTTCGTCATAAAGATGATGACATCCGCCTCATCGATGGCGATTTCCGCCTGCTGGCGAATTTGCACAAGCAGCGGCTCGTCGCCAATGTCAATGCCGCCGGTATCGATCAAATAAAACGAATGGTTCAGCCATTCGGCTCGGCTGTAAATGCGGTCGCGCGTCACTCCAGGTACGTCTTCGACGATGGAAATGCGTTCCCCGACAATACGGTTGAAAATCGTCGATTTTCCTACATTTGGACGGCCGACAATGGCCACGACTGGATTTGCCATGCTACCACCCTTTATCTTCGTTTTCTCCTTACCTTTGTCGCTGAAAAAAAACGCCCTTTTCGGAAGGGCATCGGTCCATCAACGCCAAGGGCACTTGACTGCGAGGCTAGGAAGGAAATGACTTTTTACCAATCAAGTGCATCTTTTAGCGATGAACCAGGGTAGGCTACAACTGCTTTATTTTATCAAAAAGCGAAACGCTCAACAACTAATGTTTGACGATAATAAGAAGCCCCTCGCCCACTTCATGGGCGATGCCATCCAAAATCGCCTCTAAATTCGCGGCGATCTGTTCCATTTCCTCTTTCGTTTGGCAAATAAAGATCGGCGCACCGCCGGCGACGCGCCCGCCGTTCATCGTAATGACGGCCAAAATTATTTTTTCATGCGTCATCGCCGCTCCACCCCTTCCGCTTCCAACGCCGTTTCTTCGGCATGCGGATGGCGCTCTCAAGCACCGGCACGTTTTCGATGACAGCCTTCGCCTTCTCGACATCCTCGACTTGCGGCAAAATAAAAATGCCGACGCGTCCGTCATTCAAATCGCGCTTGGCGAGCGGCACGAGCGCCGGCGTTCCCGAGTCGCGGTAAATGCCGAGGGCGGTCGATACATCATGCAAAATCGCCTGCCGCTGCCCAAGATTGGCGATCGTCGTGCGGGCGTTGAAATTTTTCGGCGTTAAAATAAACCCCATTCCATAGCGCAAAATTTCTTCGCGCCGCGCCGGCAAGCCGATGTTCATGATATAGATGTTGTCAACATACAGCCCTGCCCCTTCAAAATGCGGCTTGACATATTGGACCTCGGCAATGTCTTTCAGCCGGCTTCCGCTCATAAACCGCCGCGCCGTCATAAGGCCGATGATACTGGCGGCAAGCGCGGCCCAAATGTCCCATACTAAATAAAAGAGCGTCGATAAAAAGGAGACGAAAATGACTAAATAGTTCCGCCCTTCAAACACAATCGCGATGCCTTCGATGTATGTTTTTCCTCTCGGCACCAGCTCATACTGATCCAACTCGTTCAACGTATTGCGCTCCATATTGCGTACGTCGCGAAATTGTGAGGCGGCCAAGGCCAAAAACGTGATCGCTGCGAACTCTTTTTCCATAATCGCCGGCACGGCGACCGTTCCCAGGCCGGCGGCAATGGCCCCTAAGGCGATATGGATTGTCCGACCGTGCAAATACGTCGGGTATTGCCGGTAATCGGTGCGCAACAAATAAATCCGCGTCAACACCCCAGCGGCAACACCGTATAAAATCGGAAACGTGTATTCGTTCACGGCTGCCTCGTCCTCCTTACAGGCCGTTTTTCCTCAAGCTGCAGCGAGAAGAAGCGGATCGATTCCCAAACGAGCAAAGATGATGCGCTAATGGCGAGCGCATCCAAAAAGGAAAACGACCCAAGCACATAACCCGGCGCCATGCGCAAGATGGACATGGCGTACACCACTTCCCCTTGACAGCCGCCGAGCGCCAGACAAAGAAGGCGGGCGGATATGCGGCGGTGGAACAGACTGCTGATCAAGGCCATCCACCAGCCAAGCATCCATTGGCCATCAAGCCAAATCCAGACCGGATCAAACAAGGCAAGCAGACGAAAAGCGGCATAGGCAAACGCCAAGCCGGACGCTGACAGCGCCATCCGCAGCCATCCGCATGGCCGCTGTGTGACCGCCGCGTAACAAGAGGAGAAAAAAAGCACAAAAAAGGACGCCGCCATATGAATGGGACTGATCTTCACCGTCATCGAGGCCGAACTGATCATGAATAGCGAAAATGCAGCCAGCTTCGTCCGCTCGACGGTCTTTTTCATCAAAAATGTCGCTGCAATCCATAAAGCCCAAAAAAAGAAATAAAAATAAGCTCCTTCCATCTTTTCCACTCCTTATTATGTTCATTATGTCATCTTTTATGAACGTTCATTCCTGTATAGAAAAAACAGCATTCGTTCATAGTAAAAAATGATCGCTGTACCGAAGCAGAAAGGAGCCATGGCGAAATGGGAAAAGATCGACAGGAAAAAAAGCTGAAGCAATCGCGGCGCGTCGAGTCAGATCGGGATCAGTCCCTCTCCTATAAAGGAGCGGCTCGGCTCGACACGCCGGAGGAAGCGCGGGAACGGAACCGCCATTAAGAAAAAGCGGTCCTTCTCTTCCCTTGCGGCCGCTCTTGTCCCGATGCGAGCAACAGCCGCACCCTACTGCAATGAATCAAGCAAAAAAGCTCCCTCCGTCCAGATGGCTCAAGCCATCGGACAGAAGGGAGCTTTCGCTTTGTTTTGACAGCTAGTTGATCTTGTGGCTCTACATTACTTTAATTTTTTCAGCTGCTCGCCAATCACTTCGCCGAGCTGAAAGCCGCGCGTTTCCGACGTTCTTGTGTATTGGCTGTAATCCTCGGCCGGCGCGGCCGCCTCCTCCTCAAGCAGCGCGCGGATGCTGAGGGAAAGGCGGTGATCCGCTTCGTTGACGTCGAGCACTTTCGCCTTCACCACGTCGCCTTCTTTCAGCACTTCATGCGGCGAGCCGATGCGGCGGTTGGCGATTTGCGACACATGCACCAATCCTTCGACGCCTGGGAAGACTTCCACAAACGCGCCGAATGAAGCGAGCCGTTTCACCGTCCCGGTGACGACATCACCCGGTTTCACTTTTTCGCCGAGGCCTTCCCATGGGCCCGGCAGCGCTTCTTTGATCGACAGCGACAGGCGGCCTTGTTCCGGGTCGACAGCCAACACTTTCACTTTCACCGCATCGCCTTCTTTCACCACTTCCGACGGATGAGCGACGCGCGTATGGGAAAGCTGGGAAATATGTACGAGCCCATCAAACCCGCCGACATCGACAAAGACGCCGAAATCGGCAATGCGGCGGACGACGCCATCCAACACTTGCCCCGGCTCAAGGCGGGAGAGCAGTTCTTTTTGCTGCCGCGCTTGTTCTTCCTCAACGACCGCCCGATGCGACAAAATGACGCGGTTTTTCTCGCGGTCAAGCTCGACGACTTTCACGGCGAGCGTTTTTCCTTTATAATCGGAAAAATCTTCGACGTAATGCGGCTCGACAAGCGACGCCGGGATGAAGCCGCGCACTCCGACATCGGCGACAAGACCGCCTTTGACGATGTCTTTAATGACTGTTTCAAATGTTTCGCCGCTTGCAAATTTGCGCTCAAGATCTTCCCACGCCCGCTCGGCGTCCACCGCTCTTTTCGATAAAATGAGCAACCCTTCTTCCCCGTCTTTTCCTTCTTCCACTTTTTTGACTTTGGCCGTCACTTCATCGCCGACAGCGACGGCATCGCTCGGTTTTTCAATATGCAAGTTCGACAGCTCGCTGATCGGAATGATGCCGCTTTGCTTGCTGTTTTCCACCTCGACCAGCACTTGCTTGTCCTCAAGCTTCACCACTTTGCCGCGGACGATATCGCCCACTTCATACACATTGACTTGCACATTCATCTCTTCTGTCATCGCAAAAACCCTCCTTCATCGACTGACAACTGTCAAAAGCGCGCCTCGCGCCGAGGCCGCGGCCGGCTGTCGGCAAAATAAGGACGCTTTTCTAGTTAGTATACCATATTTTCTCAATCAACATGTACTATAATGCTCATTGAGGCGGCGGAAGGGATGCCTCGAACAGCATATTCCTTTCATGCTCGCTGATGCTCTTCCAGCAGCCGGCGGATATGATCCATAATGTAATCGGCCGCTTCTTCCGGGCTCGCTTTCCGCGCGCGCAGCGGCGCCATATCGATCGGCGCTCCGTACACAACCTTAAGCGGCACAAACGGACGGTACGGGCCGACAATGGCGCACGGGACAACGGCGGCCTCGGTGCGCAAAGCGAAAAAGCCAACGCCGGGCAACGCCTTTTTCAGCCGGCCGTCTTTGCTGCGCGTCCCTTCCGGAAAAATGCCGAGCACTTCGCCTTGCTTCAGCACCTCAAGCCCCGTGCGCAGCGCCTGGCGGTCGTTCATGCCGCGCTTGACCGGAAAGGCATGCAAGCTTTTGACGAGCGTTTTCACGACCGGAGCACGAAACAGCTCTTCTTTCGCCATAAACCGAATCGGCCGCGGCGCCGTAATGCCGATGACCGGCGGATCTAGGTTGCTGATATGGTTGGCGCAAAGAAGCACGCCGCCTTCCTTTGGAAATTGTTCAATCCCGATCGTTTGAATGCGGTAAAAAGGGGTGAGCACTCCCTTGACGATCCCCTTGGCGAATGAATAAAAGTCCACCGTCATCCAATCCTTTCGTTGACAATCTCCATAATCCGCTCCACCACTTCCTCAACCGACAGCGATGTCGTATCGATTTCCACCGCATCCGGCGCCTTGCGAAGCGGCGCTGTCTCCCGTTCCGAATCGAGCCGGTCGCGGCGGGCGATCTCTTCTTTCAGCTTTTCAAGATCGGATGGAAAGCCGCGCGCGAGATTTTCCTCATGCCGGCGCCGCGCCCGCTCCTCGACCGAAGCTTTCAGGAAAATTTTTACTTCGGCGTTTGGCAGCACATGCGTTCCGATATCGCGCCCGTCCATGACGACGCCGCCCCCTTCCGCCAAGGCGCGTTGGCGGGCGACCATCTCCTCGCGCACAAGCGGATGCTTCGCAACAAGCGACACCGCATTCGTCACCGCCTCACCGCGGATGATGTCGGTCACATCGTCGCCATTGACTAGGACGATCTGTCCATGCGGCGACGGTTTCAACTCAATCGATGTATCGCGAAGCAGCGACAGGAGCGCCTGCTCATCATGGATGTCGACGCCGCATGCAAGCGCCCGGTACGTCAGCGCGCGATACATGGCGCCGGTATCGATGTATACGTAGGAAAGCCGCTCAGCGATCCGTTTGGCGACCGTGCTTTTTCCCGCCGCGGCGGGTCCGTCGATCGCGATGCTGATTCGTCGTTTCATCATTTCCTCCTGCTTTACCGAAAATCGCTTGATGAGTGCACAAAGAAAAATGCAGGAAAACCCTGCATGTTTCCATGTTCATTGTACCATATCCGCCGTCAACGGTCGACGGCCGTTTCAACTGTTTTCGTTTTTTCCGGCTTGGCTACCCCTTCGTATTCATACACCTTGCCGATATACAACGCCGCTGGCGTGTACAACACAAGCCATTGGGCGATCAACAGGCAAATCGTCTGGATGACGACAAGCTTCCACAACAGCTGTTCGATCCGTTTCATGGCGCAAGCCTCCTGCTTTCCCATTTTTTCTAGCAGTATTCCACGCGCCCAGCTCATTTATTCTGTTCGTTCTCCCATTTTCTCTCCTCAAGCTGCCGTTCAAAGCTGTAGCGAATGAGCCGAACGCGGTCTTGGGGGGCGAGGTTTGTGAACTCCACCGACATTTTCGCCATGCCGCGTTCGTCATCAGCCATGCGCACAATCGACGCCTTCGTTTGCACGTAATGGTATTCGCCGGAGCGCATCGCCAACACGAGCCAAAGCTCGACCGCCATGCCGGGGCGAAGAAGCGGAGCGTGCGCCGGCGGCACAAGGAGGGCGGCGCCGCCGGCGCTGATATCCACCGTCATCGTCACAAACGGAGCGAACTCGCTGTCAGACGGATGGACGGCCGCATCGACATTCGCTTTCACCCGTACATAACGGCGGCGCTGGATGCGCACGACGTATTCCTCGCCCGGGTAAGCCAAGACGACCATCGGCAACGGATCGCGGATTTTTCCCTTCACTTCGGTATCAAACATGTATAAACCGCCGTCTTGCCCGACAAAAGTCGCTTTAAACTGCATCCCGTTCAACAAATAAACGGTTTTTCCACTCTGTTCATCGATCGGATAGCTGATATGAACCGCCCCGTCAGCAACGGCGAGCGCTTTGCTTCGGTATTGCCGCGCTGAGCCGTCCGACGGCTCAAGCCGGATCGAATCTCCGATTTTGATCATCATGGTTCCTTTTCCCCTTTTCAGTCAGCTGCCGAACCGGCGATCGTTTCGCTGACCCGCATGATGTCCCATGACGATTATACCATACCGTCCGGCTGCCTTTGACCAAAAAAAGAGGAAAAGCCGACAGCCCCAGCTTTTCCTCCCTTTGTTTTCATCTGTAATTCGGCTCCACGCTTTCAAGCTTCTCGACTTTTTCTTCAAGGCCGGTTGCGGCGTTAATGAACAGTTGATACGTTTCATCGCCAAGCGTTCCTAAAAACTCATAGCAAAGCACCGGTTTTTGCAAATCGTTCATAATGACCGCCTGGCGCTCTTCCATCACTTTCAAATGTGGGTTTACCTTTTTCTTCACCGCCTCGACGGTGAGCGTCGGTTTGGGCAACGGACGCGGAATGGACGATGACAAATAGTCGCGCGCCGTAAAGCCGACGACATGGCCGTTGTCAAGCGCCACTTTCATTTGGATCGCTTCCGGGTAAATGCGGACGCCGTTTTCGCTTTTGACAAATGTCAGCACGGCGACATTATCGTATTGCGTGCTGTCGTACAATTCAAAGCCGGTGAATTGATGCCGTCGCAAAAACGCCATCCCACGGTTGGCCGCCTCATGCAAGCTGATCTTCGGCTTGCCGATTGGCCGGCTGTTTAACGCCCAAATCGGATATCCGCCGTTTTTCGTCACATCCATATAAATGTCGCCCTTTGTTTTCGGATCGTGAATCGTTAAACTGTAAAAACGCTCATCCGCCCCATTGCCGCCGTCCGTCACCTTGATGTTCTCCGTTCCCTTTAATCCAAGGAACTCGCGAGCGATCCGTTTGGCTTCCGCTTTGGAAATCGGGCGCCCTTTCGCGCGGACAAAGCCTTTTTCCTCATTGGCGAGGCCGATGAACGACGGGCCGAACTCGGACGAACTTGAGAATGTATCAACATTTTTCTCCACTGCTTTCAAGCCGTCAATAATGATGTTGTCGCCTTTTTCGTCGTTCGTCGCCAGCGCCAGTTCGACGTCCATCCAGCGCAAATTGTTTTCCAGCACTAAATGCTGCACGTTGCGCAACTCTTGGCGGATCGCGCCAGCGCTTTTGTACAGCGCCTCGAGCGTCTTATACTCTTCTTTCGTCAATGGTTCTTTTTCCAAATCGCGCACGGCCGTCCGGTAGCTGAACTCGCCGATTTTCGATAAAAACTCTTGCGTCTTGTTAAACGGCAAAAGAGACAGCGGCAGTTGGCCGACATCAGAATGGGCTTCAGACGCGATTTTCCACACTTCGGCGAGCGCCGGCGATAATGAGGCGTGCGAATTCATTGCCAGCGTCGCTCCAAGCTTGTCATGCAGCAAATCGATCTGATAGGCTAAATCGTGAAACGCGCGCTGGTAATTGTTTTCCGCATGAATTAAGATCGCGTTTTTTTCCTGATGCTCGCGGTAGCCCCAGTAGCCAGTGCCGACGACAGCGACGACAAGCGCTGCAATCAGTAAGTTTCGCACCATCTCGTCTCCCTCCTTTTATTTGCAAAAAATATGGTTTCCAATCCGCTTGATTTGCGGGCGGCTCCAAATCCAAGCGCTCGTCGCCGTGGCTGGGTTAAAGTAGTAAATCGCTCCGCCGGTCGGGTCCCAGCCGTTGATCGCATCAAGCACCGCTTTTTTCGCCGTTTCATTCGGCGTCAGCCAAATTTGCCCATCGGCGACCGCGGTAAACGCGCCGGGCTGAAAAATCACCCCAGCGACCGTATCCGGAAACGACGGATGCTCCAGCCGATTTAAAATAACGGCGGCAACCGCCACTTGCCCGATGTACGGCTCGCCGCGCGCCTCGCCGTAGACAGCGTTCGCCATGAGCCGAATGTCGTTTTGCGAAAACCCTTTCGGCACATTGGATGCTGTCGTTTTCACCGTTCGCCCGCCGCCTCCGCCGCGTTTTTTCACCTGCTGGCTGAGCGGAATGCCGCCGTAATGGGTGAAATCGTTTCCTTGGCGGATTTGCTCTTTCACAAACTGCTCGTAATATTTTGAAGCGTTCACAAGCTTCCGTTTCGTCTCCGATCCGGCTAGTCCATCGACCGGCAAGCCGTATTCGTATTGGAAATTGCGCAGCGCCCAATACGTTCGCCAGCCAAACACGCCGTCAATTTTGCCGTTGTAAAACCCAAGGTATTGCAGCCGCGCCTGCAGTTCAATGACATCATCGCCAACTGCTCCACGCTGAATCACTTGCGGGGAAAACGCGAAAGCATGGCCTGATGGGTAAATGCATGTCCAAACAGCCAATGCGATGAATAGAACCCATTTTCTTGCCATATGTGAACCTCCCGTCAACACTCACCGTTTTTACCCCTATTTTCCTTCCGTTTCCCTTTTTTATGCGAAAAAAAGAAAAAAGCCAAAGCTTTTACGCTTGGCTTTTCACAGGCGGCACCGCTTGAGGGCGGGCGTATCCTTTCGCTTGTTTTACTTTGCGCAACGCCGCCCACCATAAGGCGAGCATAAACAAACCCATGTAATAGCCCCAACGCTCTTTGGCGAGCAGCAGCCAGTCATAGACGCCATGAAGGAAAAACGGCAACAAAAACGACGCCCATAAATAATAGCGGCGCTTTTTTACGGCAAACTTCGCCTTGCCGAAATAAAACCCCATGATGACGGAAAAGAGCGCATGACTGGACACCGGCAAAAGCGCCCGGGCAATGGCCGTCTCCACTCCGTTGGCCAACAAGTACAAAATGTTTTCCAGCGTCGCGAATCCAAGCGAGACGCTGGCGCTGTACACAATGCCGTCATACGGCTCGTCAAATTCGTCGTGGTCATACACAAAAAAATAAACGACAAACCATTTGACAAACTCCTCAAGGAGCGCAGCGGAAAGAAACGCCTCGGCTGCCGGCGACGCGACGATCCCTTCTGCCGACAGCACGTATTGGATGAACATGATCGGAAACACAAGCAAGACGCCGAACAAAAACATGCGCAACACAAACGAAAGCGGCTCAGCTTCATACTCGTCCTTTAAATAAAAATAACTAAGCAGCGCCACCCCGGGGGCGACGCCGGCGGAAATCAACGAAAACATCCTCGATCCCCGTTTCTTTGGCATTTTTACCTTCATCGTACCACGAAACAGGGGAGAAAAAAAGAGGAATTGCTGGGCCGCTTGTTGCCTAATAAGCGAACAAGCCATCAACGGCGGCGTCGGCAGCAAGAGCGACAGCGAGCTTGATGCGCGCCTTTTTCGCATCGTAGTCGCTGCCAAGAATAACCCCTTTCTTATGCAAATCGTAGGCGCTGCCGGGGTAATCGTACGTTGTATACACCGCCCCTTCCTCGGCGCTCGTCGTCACCACGACTTTGATCCCCGCTTCGATGGCTTTGACGATTTCATCGACCATTTTTGGCGCCACTTGCCCGCGGCCGACCCCTTCGAGCACAATGCCAGCGACGCCGCTTTCTCGAGCCGCTTTAATGAACTTGCCGTCCGCCTCCAAGTAGCATTTCACAATGTCCACCGGCGGAAGCGGGCGCACAAGCTTGTAATATTCGCGTCGGATCGGCTTTTGGTACACGTACACCTCATCGTTGTCAATGATGCCTAAATAGCCGAAGCCGAAAGCGTTGAATCCTTGAATGTTCGAGGCGTGTTCTTTTTTCACGTATTTCGCGGCAAAAATGCGTTCATTGAACACAACGACCGTCCCCGCCCCACGCAACGGCTCGGCGCACGCGGCGTAAATGGCATGGCGGATGTTGATGTACACATCGCTGCCCAAATCAGACGGCGCCCGTTGCGAACCGGTGACGACGATCGTCCGCGGGTCATCGATCGTCAAATCAAGGAAATAGGCCGTTTCTTCGAGCGCATCGGTTCCGTGAGTGACGACGATGCCATCAACGGATGGATCGGTGAAATGCGCCTCAATCCGTTTTTTCAGCTCAAGCCAATGCGAAAACGTCAAATGCATGCTTGGCAATTGAAATACGCTTTCCACGATGATTTCAATTTCTTTCGGCAAATGGCACATCGCCGCGAGTTCTTCACCGCTTAGCGCCCCAGCCCGCAGGCGGCCGGAACGTTCGTTTCGCTTGCTCGCAATCGTGCCGCCGGTTGTCAGGAGCACCACTTTCCGTTTCGTCACGCAAGCCACCCTCGCTTTCTCGCTTTCGCATCATGACACGAGTGTTGATGATCCATTATTTTACTAAAAAACAAAGAATGGGCTCTTCACCACAACATGTACTTGACAAGCAATGCGGTTTCCTGCACAAAGATGTGCCAAAATCACGGATTTGTTGATTTTCCCTCACAAGCGTAAATAGGGTATGTTCAGAAAAAATCAAGTACAACTTTTGGTGAAGAGCCAAAGAATGATATGGCTGAACACAAGCTTTTCTGTCTCTTCCCTCGAACAAGAACGCCGGCGGGCAAATGTCATTTGCCCGCAAAGCGTTCATTGTTCGAGGAGGGCATGCCGTCATATGCCCAGTCGATGTATTGGCCAAGAAGCGCTACTGCAGCTGCTTGGCTGACCCCTCCCGTTCGCGCTTGGCGATGCAGGCGGCAATAGCGTCTCCATGGAAGCGGCCGTTTTCGATAAAAATTTCATTCGCATCGTTGCCAGCGGCGATCACCCCGGCGATAAACACCCCCGGCACGTTTGTTTCCATCGTCTCCGGATCATAATGCGGCCGGCCGCTTTCCGGGTCGATCTGCACCCCGATGTTCATCAAGAAGCGATGGTCCGGATGGTAGCCGGTCATGGCGAACACGAAATCATTTTTGATCGTTTTCGTCTCCCCGTTCACTTCGTAAATGACCGCATCTTCCGTGATCTCTTTCACATGGGCATGAAACTCCATGCGAATGACGCCTTTTTTCACAAGGGCATCAAATTCCGGCAAAATCCACGGCTTAATGCTTTTGGAATATTCCCCGCCCCGGTAGAGGACCGTCACGCGCGCCCCAGCTTTGACGAGCTCCATCGCCGCATCGACGCTCGAGTTTTTGCCGCCGATGACAACGCAGTCGGTGTTGAAGTACGGATGCGCTTCTTTAAAGTAATGCATCACTTTCGGCAGCTCTTCCCCCGGCACGTTCATATAGTTCGGATGGTCGTAATAGCCGGTGGCCACGACCACGTATCGGGCCCGATATAGCGCTTTTGAGGTTTCAACGAGAAACGTCCCGTCTTCCTGGCGCTTAATAGCTTTCACTTCTTCGAACGTATTGATGCGAAGCTGTTTGCGGACAACGACTTCACGATAATACGCAAGCGCCTGGTTTCTCGTCGGCTTCCGGTTTTCCGTAATAAACGGCACCCCGCCGATCTCGAGCCGGTCGCTCGTGCTGAAAAACGTCTGATGCGTCGGAAACCGATAAATCGAATGGACGATGTTTCCTTTCTCGATCACCAGCGGCGAAAATCCGGCGTCTTGCAAAGCAATCGCCGCCGCCAGCCCGCACGGACCGCCGCCGACAATAATGATTTTCTCCTCTTTCATCGTTTTTGCCACCTCGCATGAAGCAAAAAATCCCCTATCTTATGATAGGGGATTTCACCAAAGCTTGCAAATATCACTGCTTGCTCGCCTCACACCCAGCCGCGGAACCGGCACGCTTCCGCCATTTTGCGGACGCCGACCATGTAGGCGGCAAGGCGCATGTCGACGCGGCGCGTCTGCGCCATTTCATACACGTTGTTGAACGCTTTGACCATCACTTTTTCAAGCCGCTGTTCCACTTCTTCTTCCGTCCAATAGTAACCTTGGTTGTTTTGCACCCATTCGAAGTACGACACCGTCACGCCCCCAGCGCTTGCCAGCACGTCCGGAACGAGCAAAATGCCGCGCTGCGTCAAAATTTCCGTCGCCTCAAGCGTCGTCGGCCCGTTCGCCGCCTCGACGACGATGCTCGCCTTAATGCGCGGAGCGTTTTCGGCCGTAATTTGGTTTTCGATGGCCGCCGGCACCAAAATATCGCAATCGAGCTCAAGCAGCTCTTGATTCGAAATCGTATTTTTAAACAGCTTCGTCACCGTGCCAAAGCTGTCGCGCCGTTCAAGCAAATAGTCGATGTCGAGCCCGTTCGGGTCGTACAGCGCGCCGTACACATCGGAAATGCCGACGACTTTCGCCCCGGCGTCGTGCATAAATTTGGCCAAATAGCTGCCGGCGTTGCCGAACCCTTGGACGACGACGCGCGCTCCCTTGAGCGACAAGCCGCGTTTTTTCGCCGCTTCACGAATGCAAATCGTCACCCCTTTGGCCGTCGCCGTTTCCCGGCCGTGCGAACCGCCGAGGACAAGCGGTTTCCCGGTGATGAAGCCCGGTGAATCGAACTCGCGGATGCGGCTGTACTCATCCATCATCCACGCCATAATTTGCGAGTTTGTAAACACATCCGGCGCCGGAATGTCTTTTGTCGGTCCAACGATTTGGCTGATGGCGCGCACGTAGCCGCGGCTTAGCCGCTCAAGCTCGCGGAACGACATCGTGCGCGGATCGCAGACGATGCCGCCTTTGCCGCCGCCGTATGGCAAGTCGACGATGCCGCACTTTAAGCTCATCCAAATCGACAGCGCTTTCACTTCTCGTTCCGTCACATCAGGATGGAAACGCACCCCGCCTTTCGTCGGACCGACGGCATCGTTATGCTGCGCCCGGTAGCCGGTAAAAATTTTCACCGATCCGTCGTCCATGCGCACCGGAATGCGAACCGTCAGCACGCGGATCGGCTCTTTCAAGAGCTCATACACCTCTTCCGGATAGCCGAGCTTTTCCAACGCTCTATGTATAACAATTTGTGTCGACGCCAGCACGTCGTATTGTTGCCCTTTCTCTTCCGTATGCTTATCGGCTGCCATACGTAAACCTCCTATAAGCTCGCTGTAATAGTTTGTCGCCTTCCATGTCATAGTATACACCTTCTGTCGGCGTCTGCAAAGGAAAAATGATGAAACGCGCGAACCGCTTTATGGAAGCCTTTCGCGCGAAAAAATAGACTCCTTGTCCATATAAAGGAGTCTTGGCTGCGCCCTAGTTGGCCCGGAAATAGTGAACGAGCTGCGCAATGGCGCGCCGTTCGATCAACTGTTTCCCATATTCTTGCACACGGTGTATCGTTATCGTGGCCGGGTTGCCAAACTCGGCCAGCAAGGCGACAAAGTTGTCGAGCGGAATCGGCGGTTCCTCGGCGACGTGCAAGTAAAAGCGGCCTTGGTACGAATAAAGCGTGCCGTCGAGGCAGCCGACCGCATACAGGCGATGAGCGAGCTGGATGACATCTTCGAACGTTTGGAATTCGTAAAATATGTCATCGCTCTCATCGAGCGTTACTTGCATTTCGATATAGTCGTCGGCGAATTCTTCTTCGATGTCGTCGTAGTCGCCTTCATTCGTGACGATAACGACCATGCCCTGTGCCGGTAAAGAGTAGACTTCGACCGCGATCGATCCGTTCACTTCAAAGCCGAGCTCTTCGCTCGCTTCCTCGATCATGTCGCGGAACAGCTGATGGACTTTAAACGTGTCCTTCCACAAATCGTCTTTCGTCAACCCGCGGTCCAGCAAATCGTCAAACGTCAAGAAAATTTTAATTTTGTTGTGGGTCAAGCGCTCAAGACGCATCGGCACCCCTCCTTACCTACAGAGCCATCTCTTACCGTTATTGTATGACGCAAGCGGCAATTGGTTCGTTTGTTGTTATTAATGAGTTTACATCGTTTTCCCCGTTTTAGACAAGCATTTTTTCTCGAGTGTCAGTTTTCCGGGCACAATCGTGATGAGATGAGTCTCTGCCGGCGCTCCGAGGCGAAGCGGCACTCCGGTCGTCCCGTAGCCATTGCTCGTAAACAACGCGGTGTTGTTGCGCCATTTGAGCCCTCCTTTCTCATACAACCCAAACGAAAACAACCGAATTTGCCCGCCATGTGTATGACCGCTTAGCACGAGTGAAATGTAGTGTTCCTCCCTCAGGCGGGCAACGATCGCCGGATTATGGCAGGCTAAAATACGGAACGATTGAGGCGGAACGTGTTCAAGCGCCCGATCGATATCCGCCTCCTTCCGGCTTACATCACCGACGCCGATGAGCGCGACCGGCACACCGCCGTGCTCCCATACTTTCGCTTTGTTTTTGAGCATATGGACGCGCTCTTCCTCGAGCAATGATTGAAGATCGTAGTCGACCTCGTCATCATTGTTTCCCCAGACAAAATAAACGGGAGCGACCGCTTGCAACCGGCGCACATTTTCGCGGACGCGCGCTTCCGGCACCCCTTTTTCAACTAAGTCCCCGCCAATCACGACGAGGTGAGCCTTTCTCCTCACTTCCTCAAGCATGCGAAACGAAACGACCCGCCGATGAATATCAGAAATAAAAAAAATTGTAAGCGGCGGGCAATGGTCGGGAAAATGAGGAAATGACAGCGTCACATGACGGACCCGGTTGCTGTGCGCTTCTTTCCACATATAACCAAGCAAAACAAGAAAACTCGTGATCATTCCCCCGATGACCATACTTCCTCCTGCTAAAGCCGGTCATCTTTCGTCAACCGGCGGTCTCTCATCGTCATCATACCATAAAAAAAGGAAAAAACGAAAAAAAGCGCCGCCAGCCGCCAATGAAACCGAAACGCCCAATAAAAATGGCCGAGCGCCGCCAAGCTGAACAACCATTGGCCTAAGCGGAGCCGCCGGCCGGACAACAGGCGCACCGTCCCGGTTACAGCGATGCTAAGAAGCGCCCCGTTGGCAGCGACGCCGAGCAAAAAACAAGCAAAAGCAAGCCATGTTCGAAACGGGGAAAACAACAGCTGCGTCAAAAACAAGGTTGGGGAAAACGGCTCAAGGGGCGGCAGCCAGCGAAAAAACAAATACGTGCACAAGACAGCGACAAAGGCGATCATCCATAGGCGGCCCATTTTTTCCTCCTTATTATTGCCATGATTCGCCATGACAAACAGGCATGAACGGTACTGCTCTATCATAATATAGACTGAACTTTGCCAAAAAAGGAGGGGTTTCATGTTTACAACGCGCAAACAATATGAGCCGTATACAAGCCCGTTTGACCCATGCCCGCCGATCCGCGTGAAAACATACGTCACCGCGCCGAACTTGTACGTCGGATTCCAGCCGCCAAACTTGCCGCAATTCCCTCTTCGTGAAGCGTTGATGAAAGGGACGCTTTGGCAAGTGTTTTACGATCCGTACTACAGCCCTTACGAAACAAAGACAAAAGGTGATGGCTCATGAAACAAATGCCAAAGGAGTATTATGAACAGCTTGAAGAGCTGCAAGCCGTCGACTTTGCCCTCGTCGAACTGACACTCTACTTGGACACCCATCCGACCGACTATCAAGCGATTCAACAATTTAACCAACTCGCCAAAAAACGGAAACAGCTGAAAAAACAATTTGAAGCCGCCTATGGTCCGCTTGAACAGTTTGGCCATAGCTATTCCAACTACCCGTGGAACTGGGACGACACGCCATGGCCTTGGCAAGTGTAGCCGATCCATCACGAACGCAAGGGGGGAACGGATCATGTGGATTTATGAAAAAAAATTGCAGTACCCGGTCCGCGTCAGCACGTGCAACCCGAGGCTGGCAAAATATTTGATCGAACAGTACGGCGGAGCGGACGGGGAGCTCGCTGCTGCGCTCCGTTACTTAAACCAACGTTATACGCTGCCCCCGAAAGTGATCGGGCTGCTAAACGACATCGGTACGGAAGAACTCGCCCACCTTGAAATGATCGCAACGATGGTGTACAAACTGACGAAAGACGCGACGCCTGAGCAGCTAAAAGAAGCCGGGCTGGAGCCGCATTACGTCGACCATGAGCGCGCCCTCTTTTACCATAACGCCGCCGGCGTTCCATTCACGGCGACGTACATCCAAGCGAAAGGCGACCCGATCACCGACTTGTATGAGGACATCGCGGCCGAAGAAAAAGCGCGCGCGACATATCAGTGGATCATCAATATGAGCGACGACCCGGATTTAAACGACGGACTCCGCTTTTTGCGCGAGCGGGAAATCATCCATGCCCAACGGTTCCGTGAAGCGGTGGAAATTTTAAAAGAGGAGCGCAACCATAAAAAGGTTTTCTAAGCCAGCAGCTGAGCGGAACCCCCGCTCAACTTTGTTCATAATAAAGATTGATGCCATACTCCCGCTTCATCCATTCAAACAGCCGATGGCGCCCGTTCCACTGTTCTTGGTCCTGCCATAAATCGATGCTTTTTTGAATGATCTCACAGCGGAGGGCGTGAAAATCGTCTTCCGCCTTTTCGCTTTTTCCTTTGTAGTAGACGGCTGCCCAATAAACGGTGCTTAAAAGAAGCAGAATCAACACATGGGCAGGCGCAGCGAAAAACCAGGCGATCCGCTCTCCCCACGTCCCGAAAGCCGCCGCCTTGGCCAAAAGATAAAGCAGGAAAACGGCCAAACCGGAAAACGCGGCCGCCTGCAAGAGCAACGTCCGCTTTTCGAGCCGCTCCCATTTTTTCTTTTTTTCGATGACGGCCATCAACATTTCCTTCGCCACTTCATCGAGGGGAAATTCATCTGGAAAATGGACCATCTCCTCTCCCCCTTGTCCTGTTTTTATTGTCCATCATATGCCGCAGAAGGCAGCATTAGAACAAAGAAAGGGGAGCGGCAGACAATGCTTTGTTTCGCTCAATGGTTTTCGTCAAGCGGAATGCGCAGCGTTTGCCCTGGCTGAAGGCGGCCCGTCGACAAGCCGTTTTCCTTTTTAATGAGATCGATCGCATCAGGCGTGCCGTAATATTTCATGGCGATGCTGTAGAGCGTCTCATTGGCTGCGACGACATGGGTGATGATTTTTCCTTGTTCATCATCGGTCTTCTTTTCCCGGCCGCCGACGCTTCCTCGGTCGGCGGCGCTCTTCTGCTTCGATTTGGCCGCCTGTTCTGTCCTCTTGACTTCGTCGTCTTGAATAATGCGCACCGTCTCGCGGCCGCTTTGATCTTCATGACGAACGACTGTGACCGTGTCGGACTTCGATTGGACATGGTGGATGGCCAGCACGACTGCCGGCAACGCCAAAAACAAGAACACGAGCAGGCGGGCCGGGACGTATTTTCGCTTTTGTTCTTCTTTTTCCCTCCGCCGTTTGATGCGCGAGGACGGCGCGCTCTCATCGATCCGCAAGCGCCGCCCAGCTCGGCGCTCCTGTGTTCCTTTCATCGCTTCACCCCTTCCTCCCGCTGCAACCGAATATGCAAAGCGAGCACCACATCGATCAAAAAGTGGGCGACAACCGTCACCCATAAACTCCCGGTCTGTTCGTAAAGCGCACCGAGAAACAAACTGATGAGCACAACCATCAGAAACAAAAACCATTTTTCCAAATAGCGCACATGCAGCACAGCAAAAATGACGCTTGCCGCTCCAAGCCCCCAATGCGTCTGCACAACACCGCGAAACAGCCATTCTTCCGTCACAGCGATGAGCGCACATAAAAAAAAGAGATGCGGAATCGAGCGGCCGCGGAATATTTTTTCGTTCACCCCGCCGTCGTCATGCCAATCATCCGGCAAATAGCGCATGGCCAAAAAATCGACCGCCAGCACGAGCGCCGCCCCGCCCGCTCCGTATAGCAGCACATCGGTGAGATCGAACCGCCAAAGCCGGCGCCACTCCGCCCAATCGAACAAAAAGAGCGAACAGCCGCCGGCGGCAAGAAGCAGCAACCCTTGCGTTACATAAAGATGAAAAAGCAGCTCGCGCTCTGTCATCTGCCGGATTTGTTCACTTTGCCGTTTCATTCGTCCGCCCCCCGCCAAAAAGCATGTCCCACAACTCCTCGCGCCAATGGCGAACCGGCGCCTCCTCCGGACGGCGGACGGCTCGTTCATAGCCGTCAAGCGAAAGCCCGCAGCGATCGCAGCAGACATTCTGCTGATCCGTCAGCTCCTCGCCAAACGCGCGGACAAGCGCTTGACGCCGACACGAAGACAAGTGCACCCATTCATCCATTTCCTGCAGTTTTTTCCGCTTCCAACGCCGCCGCGCCTCGATGGCGGCTGCCATCCTGCCGTACAGCCGCTCTTTCGCCTCCGCTGTCAGCCAACCAGGCATCGCCCGTTGTTCCCGTTCTAAAAAATACGCCAACAGCCGCTTTTGTACGTCGGTGAATCCGGCAGCCTCGAGCGTCGCCATCGCCGCTTCCCATCCGGCTCCTTCCGGCAGCCGCCAACACCACTCACGCAGCTCGCGCGGACTTAACAGCTCGGCCTCCGCCACCGCCTGGGCCATGGCCCGGTCGCCGTCCGCATAAAATAACACAGCAAGGCTTGGCGCTCCGTCGCGCCCCGCGCGCCCGATTTCCTGCACGTACGCCTCGAGCTGGGCCGGCATATGAAAATGAAGCACAAATCGGACGTTTTCTTTGTTCACGCCCATGCCGAATGCGCTTGTACAACATACGATGTCAAGCTGACCGTAGACAAATTGCTGCTGCACGAGCAGCCGTTGCTCCCCGTCCATGCCGGCATGGTAATAGGCGACCCGCCCCGCGCCGCACTGTTCGAGCCGGCGCGCCATCTCTTCCGCCCATTGACGGCTCGAAAAATAAATGATTCCCGGGCCTTCGAGACGCTTGGCATAATCGGCCAAGCGCGCCGCTTTGTCCTCCGTTGATGAACAATGCTCCACGCACAAGGCGATGTTCGGACGATCGACGGAATGAATATGGCGGCGGGCGCCATCCATCCCGAGCGTGCGAATAATATCCTCCTGCACCTCGGGCGGCGCCGTCGCCGTCAACGCCAAACACGGCGGGGCCCCGAGCGCGCGCCGGATCTCCCCAAGCTTTAAAAAGTCCGGGCGAAAGTCATATCCCCATTGAGAAATGCAGTGCGCTTCATCGACGACAAAAAGCGAAATGCATACGCGCCGAAGCGCCGTTAAAAATTTTGCCGACTGCAGCATCTCCGGCGACGCGTAAATAAAGCGAAACTCCGCAAGCGAAGCGAGCGCCTGCCATTTTTCTTCGGCATCAAGCAGGCTGTGAAAAGCAATCACTCGCTTTTCCCCGCGCCGGCGCAACTGCTCGACTTGGTCCTCCATGAGCGACACAAGCGGCGAAACGATCAGCACACTGCCTTGAAGCAAATACGCTGGCAGCTGATAGCAAAGCGACTTGCCGCTTCCGGTCGGCAGCATCGCCAGCACGTCGCGCCCAGCAAGCACATCTTCCGCCACTTCCCGCTGACCCGGGCGGAATGAAGCATGTCCGAACTTCATGCGCAGCGTTTTCGTCAACTCGTCCAACGTCCCACTTCCTTTGCCAACACGAGCCGAATTTCGAAATAGCTGACTTTGCCATCAAGCGCCTCGCGAATCTCTTTCAATTTCCTCGTCCTAAGCGCCTGCGCCGCCGCTCGAATGGCCGCCGCCTTTTCATCGTCGACAAACGGGGCGATCGAAAAACCGGACACATTGGCAGCGATTTCGACAACGTGATCCTCAATCGTGCTTCGCTTCAAGCGGCGAATCTTGGAAATATCTTCTATCGTTTTTCCTTTCCGCAGCCATTCGTACGTTTTTTGCGCCGATTGTGTCAGCACCGCCGGCGTCAGTCCGCTCATCAATTCGGCCATCATCGGAACGCGTCCAGCCTCAGCTTCCGCCATGATGTAATGAAGCACGTTGCGGAATTGAAACTGCACGTAGAGCGCGTCCTTTTGCAAATAGGCCGCGATTTGCTCCATCGTCCAGCCGATGCGGACCGCGCTCGTCAAACGCAGCGTAAAGATCACCGCCGCCTCTTCCGAAACCGCTTCAAGCAGCCGGATGAGCTCTTGATACAGCGTCTCGGCCAACATCTGGCTCGATCCTTTTGCAAGCAAATATTGCTTCACCCATTGAAGCGTCCGCTCGTCGCGGCAAATCGGTGCAAAACGCCGCCCATAGACGAGGTTTGACAATGTCTGCCCGATCAAGGAAAGACGCTGCCAAAACAGCGGTTCCGCCTCATGATAGCGCCAGCCGTTCAGATGGCGGGGGAAAAGCGCTGCTTGCTCGGCAAGCCATTCTTCCCCTGCCGCGGTCAACGTGTATGTCCGCTGTTTCGCGGATAAAGCGAGTCGCTGTTCGACAAGCGCCATTGCCGCTTCCTCGAGCGCCGCCATCGTCACATTCTTCCATGTGCCAAACAGCGGCTCAAGCTGAAACCATTTGCTGTCTTGGAGCGTCTGCGCCGATTTTTTTCCCGAAAATAAATGATACACCGCCGCCAGCGTCCGTTCGCCGTTGAAGCGGCGCAAGCAATGGGCGAGCAAAAATGAGGCATAGCCATGCCGCATCCTGCGTTCCTCCCTCGCCTCTATTGTAGCAAAAATCGCCCAACCGGTCGGCAGAAAAATCGATCGGTTGACAGTTCCGCCATATGATAACAAAACTAAATAAGATGCATATGTGTAAAAATACAAGAGAGCGATTTTTTTGTTGAAAAGCCGGCCGTACGGTCTTATTATTAAAAGTGAAAAGTTCATTTCCGAGCAGGCAACACGGAGATGGCCCGTCCGTTTCCAATAAACTTGGGGAGGTTCGATTTTTATGCCAAAGTATACGATTGTGGATAAAGAGACTTGCATCGCCTGCGGAGCTTGCGGCGCCGCCGCTCCCGACATTTACGACTACGACGAGGACGGCATTGCCTACGTCACCCTTGATGACAACCAAGGCATCGTCGAAGTGCCGGAGATTTTGATTGACGATATGATGGACGCCTTCGAAGGCTGTCCGACTGAATCGATCAAAGTTGCTGACGAGCCGTTTGACGGCGATCCGAATAAATTCGACTGACATTCCCCCTCTTGCCTTGCCGGCAAGAGGGTTTTTTGATGCAAGCGTGAAATCACAAGTGGCGCATCTTGAACGAACGTGCTACAATAAGATTGGCTTGTCCGCCGCGCCTGCTGGGTGGACAAGTTTTCATGTATACATAACCAACAAAGGAGGAACGGGTTATGGCATTCGAAAATAAAATTGTCGAAGCGTTTATCGAAATTCCAACCGGGAGCCAAAACAAATACGAATTCGACAAAGAACGGGGCATTTTCAAGCTCGACCGCGTCTTATATTCACCGATGTTTTATCCGGCTGAATACGGCTATTTGCAAAATACGTTGGCGCTGGATGGCGACCCGCTCGACATTTTGGTCATCACGACAAACCCGACGTTCCCGGGCTGCGTCATCGACACGCGCGTCATCGGCTATTTGAACATGGTCGACAGCGGCGAAGAAGATGCGAAATTGATCGGCGTTCCGGTCGAAGATCCGCGCTTTGACGAAGTGAGATCGATTGAAGACCTCCCGCAGCACAAACTGAAAGAAATCGCCCACTTCTTTGAACGCTACAAAGACTTGCAAGGGAAACGGACGGAAATCGGCACATGGGAGGGGCCGGAAGCAGCCGCCAAATTGATCGACGAATGCATCGCCCGCTACAACGAACAGAAAAACAAGTAATCCGTCCAACATCTCATTTCACCAGACGCCGTTTTTCTATTTCCGAACAATTTTGCCCATGTCGTTTGATATGGGCGCTTTTCTTTTTCAAACCCCGAACATTCCTGCTCAAAAAAACGTTTTCATTGGTATGACTTCTTTTTCCCCCATTGACAGAAACCGCTTTCGCATGTTAAATTATCAGAAATTTAACATCCTTGAAACAGAAAGGGGCACCCACTGTGTTTCGCGTACTCGTTTCCGACGCCATCAGTGAAGAAGGTTTGGCGCCGCTCTGCGCATCGGCGCAGATCGACATCGTGCAAAAGAAAACAACCGAAGCGGAAGAGGAATTGCACACCTTTGACGCTTTGCTCGTGCGCAGCGCCACCAAAGTGACGGAAGAACTATTGGAAAAAATGCCGAACTTAAAAATTATCGGCCGCGCCGGGGTGGGCGTCGACAACATTGATGTCGATGCAGCGACGAAACGCGGCATCGTCGTCATTAACGCGCCAAACGGCAATACGATTTCGGCCGCTGAGCATACCTTTGCCATGATGGCCGCCCTCGTCCGACGCATCCCGCAGGCGCACATTTCCGTCAAATCGAGGGAGTGGAACCGCTCGGCGTTTGTCGGCAACGAGCTGTTTGGCAAAAAATTGGGCATCATCGGCTTCGGCCGCATCGGCTCGGAAGTCGCCAAACGGGCGCGCGCCTTTGGCATGAGCGTGCACGTGTACGACCCATTTTTAACGAAAGAACGCGCCGAAAAACTCGGCGTCTCGATTCACTCGCTTGACGAAGTGCTGGCCGTGGCTGACATCATCACCGTTCATACGCCGCTCACGAAAGAAACGCGCGGGTTGCTTGGCACGGAAAACTTGGCGAAAACGAAAAAGGGCGTCTATTTGATCAACTGCGCCCGCGGCGGCATCATCGACGAACAGGCGCTCATCCCGTTCTTGGAAAGCGGGCATGTCGCCGGCGTCGCCCTCGACGTCTTTGAACAAGAGCCGCCAGGGGATCATCCGCTTTTAGCGTTTGACAATGTGATCGTCACGCCGCATTTAGGGGCGTCGACCGTCGAAGCGCAGCTGAACGTCGCCACCCAAGTCGCGGAAGAGCTGCTCCACTTTTTTGAAGGGCGGCCCGTCACCTCATCGATCAACTTGCCGGCGTTGTCGAAAGACGTCTATGAAAAAATTCAAGCATTCTATCATTTAGGCCGGAAGCTCGGCTTGATTGCATCGCAGTTTATGAACATCCCGGTGCAAGAGCTGTCGGTCACCTACGCCGGCACGGTCGCTGATCTGGAGACGACGTACATCACCCGCAGCCTGCTCGCCGGCTTCCTGCGGCCGCGCGTCGCCTCAACCGTCAACGAGGTGAACGCCGCCATGGTCGCCAAAGAGCGCGGCATCACATACGGCGAAAAATTTTCCGATGAAACGCACGGCTATGCGAACTGCATTTCGCTCACCGTCCATGGCGAAAACAAAACGTTCACCATCAAAGGGACGCACGTGCCGAACTACGGCGACCGCATCGTCCATTTTGACGGCGTCGCCATCGACTTTGCCCCGGAAGGCCATCTCCTGTATATCCAGCACCAAGACCGGCCGGGGATGATCGGCAAAGTCGGGAACGTGCTTGGGGCGCACGATGTCAACATCGCCACCATGCAAGTCGGCCGCCAAGAAGCGGGGGGCAAGGCGATGATGATCTTATCGCTTGACAAACCGGTTGATGATGAGGTATTGCAGGCGTTGGCGCAAATTGATGACATCGAAACGGTGAAGCGGCTCGAAGCGTAACCACCCGCTTCTGCGGGCAGATCATACAAAAAACGCAGGCCTTCCCAGAAAGGAGCCTGCGTTTTTCGTTCGAGCAAGCCCCACAGCAGCCATTCGCATCGTATAGTTCCCTCTTGCGAAAAGGCGATGATCATGACCCAAAAGGTTGTTTTTCCTTAAACCAAACACAATGCATCGTTTCTTCATGATTGTTTTACGCCTACATACTAAGAAAGGGTGTCCCGATCCTTTTGGGACACCCTCGTGTTTTGTCAGTTCCGTTCAGCCGAGCGGCACCGCCTTCCGCTCCCCTTTCGAGAACGTCATCAGCTCGGTGTAGCCGACACTGCGGGCGAGTTCCACCGCCTTGTCAAAATCGGCGCCGACATGCTCAGGCACGTGCGCGTCGGACGACAACACAATCGGAATGCCTTTGTCATAGCACATTTGGAGCAGGCGCGGATCCGGATACAGTTCGCCAACCGGCTTGCGCAGCCCGGCGGTGCTGATTTCGACGCACGTTTTCGAATTGGCGAGCGCTGTTGTCGCCCGATCGTATTGTTCAAGCAAAAATTCCTCATCTTCCGGGACGTATTTAAAAATTTTCACCAAATCGAGGTGGCCGATAATGTCAAACAAATTCGACTCGGCGAGCGTCACGACTTGATCGAAATATTTGCGGTATGTATCGTACAAATCGCGCCGTTCCCACTCGTGGCGATATTCGGCTAAGTCGATGCCGAAATCGTCGACCCAATGGATCGAACCGATGACATAGTCAAACTCGTATGAGCGGATAAAGGCGGCCATTTCCTCGTGTTTGCCCGGCGTATAATCCATTTCGATCGACATTTTCACATCGAGGCCCGCATCCCACGCTTCGTGGAACAGCCGGACATAATCGTCCATATCGTAGCAGCGGCGCGCGTCGACCCACGGATTGGACAAAATGTTTTTCGTTTGGTAAAAATGGTACGCGTGCTCGGAAATGCCGAAATGCTGGATGCCTTTTTTCGCCGCTTCGTCGGTGAACTGGCGCAAATAGTCCAGCGTCAACGTCCCTCGTTCCAAATGGTTATGGTAATCGGTCAACATCGGCGTTTCTCCTCTCCTGCTGTTTTTCTCATTATAACGCATTACCGCAAGAAAGGACAACCGTTTTGCGAATATTCATCCAATCATCCGTTGGCGCCGACAAGAAACAACAGTCCGACGCATACCGCCACGCCAGCCACCGCCAAGAGGCGTCTCATCACATCGCCCATTTCCATCCCTCCTTGCCTATGTCGCACCATATATGTCTTATGTCAAAACGAACGCCGATAGAACGGCCTCGCGTCAACATTAACAAAAAAACCGCTAAGAGCTCACGCTGGCGGCTACGGGCCGGTTGCCAGCAACGCGGCGTTCGGTCCGGCCGGCACGTTGATCGGCTTCCCAAGCGGATACGGGCCAAGAGTCGATAACCCGCTCGATTCGAATGTGACGTCAAGCAACCCAAACTCTTTCGCCGTCAGCAGCACGGCCTCCGCCATGCTCGCCGCTTCTTCCGCGCTTGGTCGAGCGGACAAATGAAGCCGGACCGTAGCATGGCGCGCATCGACATCGACCGAATCAACTTCCACCCCTGGTGGAATGGCCGGCTCAAGCCCGTGGATCGTCGATTTTTTCATCTGCTGCAGCGCCTCAGGAAACGAGCGGGCGCTGCCTAGCGCCGGGATGAGCACCGGATAGCCGAAGGAGGAGGAGCGGTTTTGATAATACATTCGCTTCTGCTCATTGATTTTTGTCGTTTTTAGACGACCCAACACTGGCAAATCGAGCCCCTCCTCCTCCCCAGTGAAAAAGCGGATGCTTCGCCCGCCCATCTGCCGCACTGTTTCCATGACCGCGTCGAAAAAGAGGCGCTGTTCCTCATGGCTGGCGGCAAACACGCGATGGCTCGCTGGAACGCGAACAACCCATACGCGCCCATCGCCTGCCGCCGGGGCCATCTTCACACCGTCGAGCCACGCGGACGCCTCACGCAACGGGGAACGGGCAAGCTCACCGAGCGCCGCGGACAGCCGTTCTTTCGGCGCAAAACGGCCAGGAAGGGGAACAACCACTGGCACCACTTGGCCGATTCGCTCATCGGGCAAGGCAATCACCACTGCATTCGCCGGTTCGCTGGCGGCCATCATCGCTTTTGGGTGAGAGGAAGCGCCATCCGCCTCTAGCGTCTGAACAGGGGATGAGGAAGCCTCGTTTTTGTCCGAACGTGTTGGAACGATAAAATGCGGACCGGCATAAACCGCCAATGCAAGCACGGCCGCCGATGCAACCGCTGGGAGCCAACGCCGCTTCCAGCGCGCCATCCGCTGAGCGCGCACCAGCCGGACATACACTTCTTCTTTCGTGCGCCGGTCTTTGATGACGGGCAACTGTTCAAGGCCATGTTCAATGCATCGCTCATTCCAATTGAGCTTTTTCACACCGCCACCCCTCCTGTTTTGCCTCTTCCTCCATATATTGCTTGAGCGCCTTTAGTGCGCGGTGCTGCGTTGTTTTCACTTTACTTTCCGTCCAGCCGAGCGCTTCCGCCGTTTCCGCGATCGACAGCGACTGGATGAATCGAAGGACGAGCACAAGCCGCTGATCAACCGTGCAGCGCGCCAAACCACGGTACATAAGCTGAATCTCCTCTTTTTGAATCGCCATTTCCTCAGGAATCGGCTCGTCGGCGCCGATTTGTTCCTCGCTCCATTCCGCCGAACCAGCCCATTGGCGTCGGCGTTTTTGCTTGCGGAAAAAATCAATGGCCACATGGCGCGCAATGGACAGCAGCCACGTTTTTTCGCTGCACTGCCCTTTAAATCGTTTGTATGAGCGCAGCACTCTGACGTACACTTCCTGAACCAAATCTTCGGCCTGCTCTCGATTCCGCACCATGTAGAATAAAAAATTAAACAAATCATGATGGTACTTTTCATACAACTGTTCAAAGACGGGGTCCATCGCTTCTCTCCCCCTATCTCCTCCATGGACCACGACAAAAAAATCCCATTATCTTCATGATAACGGGTCCGAGCGAAAAAGGGAATGATTTTTTCACCAAAAGCAGCCGGCTTTTACCACTCGACGTGCAGTGGAAAAAAGAGAGAGCCGGCTTGCTTTTTGATTTCACGTTCGCCATCTGGATCATAACTGACAAGCACCGACGTCGCCGGGCCGCCGGAGGAAAAGAGCGGAAGCGGGCATGCGCAGGCCCGCCCTTGGCGGCCGTTAGCGGCTAACAGCTGTGTCCATTCGTAATAAATACCTTTCGAGCCGATGGGAATCAATTCGTAAATGTATGGTGTGCGGAGAAGCGCGGCAAACAGCGGAAGCGGCGCAACCCATTCCGGATGCGAAAGCACGGCCGAGCCGACGAGAGGACGGCCGATGACGGCAAACTTCGCCTCTTCGGGCGTGATGCCGATTCGTTTCCGTTCGTTGGCCACCGTCCCGATGGCCGTCACTCCAAGCGCCGACTGCACGGTGGGAAAATTCGATTCCGTGCTGCCGGTGATCGGGAGATCGATCCCCAGCTCGCGGCACGTTCTCCTGACACCGCGGCAAAGAGCTTCCCACCGGTCATCAGCGATGAAGTTTTGCAGCACGACGACCCTCGCTTCCGCTCCGACGCTTAACAATTCCATCAAGGCAACGCGGGCGGAAAAATACGCAACAACATCCACCGAGACGGACACCGCATCGCCCGGCTTGTCCCCGACCGCCGCCGAACCGTCGGCCGCAACGGCGAGCTCCATGCCGTCGGCAAACGGAAGGAAAAGCACATCACGCATGCGGCGCCTCCACCCCCGCTTTCGCCGCCAACCGGACGACAACCGGCATGACGGCCAAAGCGATCAACACGTTGACCGCCGCGGCTGCCGAAAGCGGCGGAATGACGGCAAAAACAAACGGCCAGCCGAACGAAACGGCAAGCGGCAACGGCGCCAAAAACGCATTGCCGATGAAAAAGACGACAGCGTTGCCGATTTTCCATCCCCGCCGATGCAGCACGGCGAACAGGGCGCCAAGCCCCGCCATTTCAAGAGCGACAAACCAATGAACTGGGCCGAGCGGAAAACCGCCGATCAACGCCGAAACCAAATGCCCAAGCCCAGCGACCGCCGCTCCGGCGCGCGGGCCAAGAACCCCGGCGGCGACAAGCGCCGGTGCGCTGTCCAAAGCGATGCTGCCGACAAACGTCGGCAGCTTGATGAACGATCCGATCGCCGAAAGCGCCAAACAAACGGCCGTCCAAGCCAAGCGGCGGTTCATTGTTTCTCCTCCTTGTCGCGGAACACAATCGCGCTCCGTTCATACTCGATGTCCTTCACCCCTAAACGCGCGTTCACGACCCGGGCAGCGGCGAACAAATAATCGGACAGGCGGTTCATATATTTGAGCACAACATCGTTGATCGGCTCCGCTTTTTGCAAGGAAACGATGCACCGCTCCGCCCGTCTTGCCACCGTACGCGCCATATGGAGCGCCGCAGCCGCCTTGGAGCCGCCCGGCAAAATGAATTTTTGCAATGGCGGCGCTTCTTGCACGTGCGCATCAATGCGCTCTTCTAAAAATGTGACCATCGCCTCGGTCACCTTATACGGAAGCTTGCCGTTGACGATGGCTAGGTCGCCGCCGCAGTCAAACAGCTCGTGCTGGATTTTTTGCAGCTCAGCGCAAAGGTCGCGAAACCGTTCATCGCCGGCCAATAACGCAAGCGCCCATCCGATGAACGAATTCGCCTCGTCAATCGTTCCGTACGCCTCGACGCGCAAATGGTCTTTGTCCACGCGCCCGCCGACTAAACTCGTTTTCCCTTGGTCTCCTGTTCGCGTATACAATTTCACTGTTCCTCTCCCCCTTATTTCAATTGCTCCGCCAGTCCGCACCAAAGCCGGTCGACGCGGCAGCACAAGGAAGCTAGTCGCTGGTAGCACATTCCCACGGCGTCGCGCCAGCGCCGCTCTTGCGGATCAACCGGAACAACGCCTTGCGTCACATCGGTGCCGATCCAAACGACCGTGCGGTTAGGCGCTGCCGCTTCCCACCGCTGCCAAGCGCGGAAATAGGATTCCCACTCGTCTGGGTCCGGACGGGGGCGGATGGCGGCTTCCAACCCGTCAAAGACGACCGTTTTTGCCGTTTCGATGCCATCCGGCGGCCTATACGGCTCCACATAACCGTTATGCCATACAATATGAACTCCATCATTTATTCCATACCGTTCCCTCACCCATTTTCGTTTTCCTTGAAACGCACCACCGATAACGAAATGCACCGCTCTCCCCCTTTCCAACGCTCGATCGTCGATTCCAATGTATATCCGCCGGCAAATGGCACCTCCCATTCCCAAAACGAACGGGCATCGGGCGCATACTGCTCGAGCAGGAGGCGAATCGGGCCGCCATGGGTGATGACAGCCACATGACGGGCGCCCGCCCGCTCAGCGAAAGCAATCGTCTCCGCAAGCGCCTGTTTGATGCGCGCTTGAAAGTCGGCATAACGCTCCCCGCCGGGCGGCGCCGCAGAAAAGGGCGACGCAAGCCATTGGCGGTAGGCGGGCTCCGCTTCCAGCTCAGCAAACGTTTTTCCTTCCCAAGCGCCAAAGTGAAGCTCGCGCCAACGGCTGGTGCACCAATCTGCCCCGCGTCCGCCAAACAGCAAGGCGGCCGTTTCTTGGCAGCGGCGCAGATCGCTTGCCACGAGACAATCAACCGGACATGGCCACTCGATCCGCAAGCCGCGCAGCCGGCGATGCTCCTCAGGCGAAAGCGGTGCGTCCGTCCAGCCGATATACGCTCGGCGTCTGTTTTGTTCCGTCATCCCATGGCGGATGAGTGTAACAGCCAAATGACGCCCCATAGCACCGTCTCTCCCCCTTCGATGAACGCCCCGAGCACATCGCCGCTCACGCCGCCAAACTGCTTTTCCGCCCACGGCTTTGCCGCGAGGGAACAAAGCGCCATCACCGCGGCCAGCACTGCAACCACCGCCAGCGGAACGCCCGCCGCCGGAAGAAGCAAAAGCACAAGGCATGTCAATCCCAGCGCCCATGCTGCATCGCGCCATGAACTATATTCGCGAAGCGCTGACGCCATTCCTGTCGGCTTCGCCAGCTTGCCGGCGGAAAGAAGCCAGACAGCCCCGGCCCGCGACAACAGCGGAACGGCGGCGAACAGCGCCGGCGGAACGCCTGTCTGGAGCGATTCGTACAGAAACAGCCAACGAAATGACAACAAACAAATAAGCGACAACACCGCAAACGCGCCGACGCGCGAATCGGACATGATCTCTTGCCGCCGCTTGACGTCGCGGTACGAAAAAAACGCGTCGCTCACATCCATAAAGCCGTCAGCGTGCATCCCCCCGGCCATCCAAATGCCAAGCCAAAGAAGAAGAAGCGCCCAAACAAGCGGCGAGCTGAATGAAAACGAGGAAAAGAGTGCATACACTCCGGCCGAAAGCGCCCCGATCAGCGCCCCCGCAAGCGGCATACAGCGCACGAGCCAGCGGACATGGGCGGCGTTCCATTCGATCGAGCGCCGAATCGGGATCGTGGTAAACAGCTGCAGCGCCAACAGCCATCCGTTCCATGCTTGCTTCATCCCGGCCACCGCCCTTTTTTCACGCGGAGAAGGCCGCATTCAACGACCGCGGCGGCCGCCGCTTCCGCGACCAACTGTTGGTGAAGCGAGCCAAGCGTTTTCATGTAGCGAAATGTGCCAGGATCATCCGGAACACCCCCGGCAAACAGCTCGTTCGATACAATCACGACCGCGCGGCAGGCGGCATCCCACGCCCGCACTCCGTCAAGCAAGCGGCGTGCGGTGGCCCGGTCGTCCTCTTCTGTTTTCCAATGTTCCCCGGAAAACAGTTCGTAAGCCAGCCAGGCCGTCAAGCAATCAAGCAGGACGACATCATCTGGGCGCAGGGAAGCGGCAATCTCCTGAGAAGAGAACGGGGTTTCCCACACTGTCCAATGCGCGGCCTGCGCCGCGCGCCGCTCTTGATGACGGCGGATGCGCGCTTCCATTTCTTCATCCATTGCCTGCGCGGTGGCGATATAGTGAAGCCGACCGCCGCGAGAAAGCCGGATGGCGCACATCTCTGCCGCTTCACTTTTTCCGCTGCGCGCGGCGCCGCTGACAAACACGATCATCCATCCCACCTCGCAAGCGCTTCAAGCAGCCGATCGTTTTCCACCTGCGTTTTGACCGCAAGCCGCACGTAACGTCCGTTGAGTCCTAGAAAATTCATTGTATGCCGCGGGACGATTCCTTGCTGCAATAAATAGAAAAACAAATCCTCTGTCCGTCCGGAGAGCGGACGCAGCAAGTAAAAATTGACCACCGATGGCGAGACGGCATACCGGCCGGCCGGCAGCGACCGAAACACGCGCTCCCGCTCGGCGGCGATCCGTTCTTTCGTCCACTTGACAAACGATTCCATCGCCATGAAACGAAGCGCCAATTGTTGGGCGATGCAGTTTGTGCTCCATGGCGGCTGATGCGTTTTCAGCGAAGCGATCACCGCCTCGCCGGCAGCGACATAACCAAGGCGCGCGCCGGCCAGATGATGGATTTTCGTCAACGATCGAAGCACAATGAGGCGCGGATAGCGATCCAGCCACCGCATGGCTGTAAATCCGCCGCGCCAAAACGGATAGAACGCCTCATCCACCACGATATACGTCCCCGCTTGGTCCGCTGCAGCGACGAGCGAGCGGAGATCACGCTCCGGCATCACGGTTCCGGTCGGATTGTTCGGATGACAGAAAAAAACCGCGTCGCATTCCGCTGCCCATGCCGCCGCTTGGTCAATGTCGTACGAAAAACCGCGGTTTTCCTCTGCCAGCAAAGACTTGACTTCGCATCCGTAAGCAAGGCAGGCGCGCCGATACTCGGAAAACGTCGGCTCCAAGATGCCGACGCGCCGGCCGGCAAATAGTGCGGCCAACAAATAAATCGCCTCCGCTGCCCCGTTCGTCACCAGCACTTGTCCGGGTCGAATCTGCTCCTGCTTGGCAACGAGCTCCCTGAGCGCCTTCGCTTCCGAATCCGGATACTCACCGGCCCAGCGAATCCATTCCTCGCCGTTCGGCCAAGCCGACGGCGGCAGTCGATATGGGTTCGTATTGACGCTGAAATCAATGTATTCGTTCGGAGGGGCCAATCCGCATTGCTCATACAACGCGCGCGGATTCGCCCCATGCGCCGGCCAACGCAACGATCATCCCCCCGATCCATAGCAGCAATAACGTAAAGGCGAGCACCGTTCTGATCATGATGCCGACCGCCTGGCGAATATGAACCGAGCGCAGCGGAACATCGGGATCGCCGAGTGTCGGCCGCTCAGAGACGACGCCGCCATATGTATTCGTCCCGCCCAGCTGCACCCCAAGCAATCCAGCCATCGCCGCCTCGGGCCAGCCGCTGTTCGGGCTTGGGTGGCGGCGGGCATCGCGAAATAAGATCGACAGCGCCAAACGAAGGCGGCGGCCGCCGCAGACCAACACCATCACGAGCGCCGTCAGCCGCGCCGGAATGTAGTTGAGCGCATCGTCCAGCCGGGCGGCCGCCCAGCCAAATTCGCGATACGTTTCATTTTTATAGCCGAGCATCGAATCGCACGTGTTCACTGCCCGGTACAGCATGGCAAGCGGCGCGCCGCCCAAGGCCGCGTAAAAGAGCGGAGCCGTGATGCCGTCGCTCGTATTTTCCGCCACCGTTTCGACGCAGGCGCGGGTGATGCCGGCCTCATCGAGCCGCTCGGTGTCGCGGCCAACGATCATCGACAGCGCCCGCCGCGCCTCGGGAAGATCGCCCGCTTCAAGCGGCCGGCGCACATCCTCAGCCGCTTCAGCGAGGCTTTTGGTCGCAATGGTGGTGAAAATGAGCGCCGCCTCAATCGCCACCCCCACGTATACGGACAGCGCGTAGCCCACATAAACGACCAACGCCGATACCCCGTAAACAGCGGCCAACACGACCGCCACGGCCGCCGCCCCTTTCGCCCGCCGCTTTGTTCCTTGATTCCAGCGGCGGTCAAGCCACGCAATCAGCGTTCCCATCCCGCGCACAGGGTGCGGCAGCCAGCGCGGGTCGCCAAGCAGCGCATCCAACAGCAAAGCCAACGTCATTGCCAGCAAATGCGTCATCGCCGCCCCCTCCGCCGCTTGTAGCGGTCAAGCGCCTCGATCGTCGCTTCATACACGAGCCGACCGATCGCGCGCCCGAGTTCCGTCGCCGTTCCGGCATAGGCAAACGTCCGCCCGGTTTGCGTCGCCGCCACGGCGAGCGAATCGGTCGACGTGCCGGTGGCAAGCGTCCTTGTTTCCGGGTCGCAAACGGAACGATCGGCGAGCGCTTTTACCTTCGCTTCCGTCGCCGTCATCATCGCCTGGACAAACGCCGCTTCCGTCAGCACTCCGTCAATGACAATCACCATATTGATCGTTCCCGGCCTTGCCGCAAGCGGCTTATGCTGCCACGCCCGAGCGGCATCAACCGCATTGCCGACGCCAGCGGTCGCCATGACCGCAACCGAAAACGCTTCCCCTTCTTTCTGAAGCCAAACAGCATCCCGGACATCAACCGCCGTCATCATGCCGACCGTTCGTTCCGGCGGAAACCCGTGCTGCTCCAAATAGCGGCGCATGTCTCCTTCCGCATCACTGCAATCGTAATCCAACCCGACTTGGCGGTTGACAAAATGGGTCGCCCATTGAAATCCGGCGCCGATCAATGCCGAGGACAGGACGCGAAGCGGCGCGGCCGCAGTAAGCACAGCGGCGTCATCAAGAAAGGAAAGCCGCAGCCCGCCGACCGGCGATTCCCCTTGCTTCTTGTTCGGCATGAACGAAAACATCGGCGTTGCCGACGCCGGATGGGCCAGACGCACAATCGGCGCGGCAAACACTTCCTCAAGCAACGCCGGCGTCATGACATCCGCAGGGGCGCCGAGCGCGGCTATTTTCCCTTTGTTCAGCACGAGCACCCGATCGCAATACAAGCTCGCCGCATTCATATCGTGGAAAACGGCGACGACCGTCAAGCCGCGGGCGTGCGCCGCTTCGGCGAGCCGGTCCAAAAGCCGGACTTGGCCGCTCACATCCATATGGTTCGTCGGCTCATCGAGCAAGAGCAGCTTGGGCTCTTGGGCGAGTGCGCGGGCCAAATAGGCGCGCTGCCGCTCGCCGCCGCTCAATCGTTCGAGCGGTTCATCGATTTTCCCCGTCAGGCCGACGGCCGCAAGCGCGTCTCGGAGGGCGGCTTCATCGTCCTCCGTCCACGTCGGAAAGAAGCCGCGCTGATGAGGATAGCGGCCGAGCGCCACCGTTTCCCTCACCGTATAGCCGGGCGCCGCCTCCGCTGTCTGCGGCAAGACGGCGGCCATCCGCGCCCATTGCTTCGCAGACAGCGCCGAGAGCTTTCGGCCATCGATGACGATCTCCCCGCTTGCCAGCGGCAGCTCTTTGCAAATGAGTTTCAGCAGCGTCGTTTTTCCGCTGCCGTTCGGCCCGACGATGCCAAAAAGCTCCCCTTTTTCCACGGAAAACGTCACACGATCAAGCACTTGCTTTGGTCCATACCGATGCGATACGGCCCGCACCTCGAGCATCATCATCCCATCTTTCGCTTCATTTTTCGGAAAAACAAGACGGCAAATAGCGGGGCGCCGATCAGCGCGGTGATGACGCCGATCGGCAGTTCGCGCGGTTCGATGATCGTCCGCGCCGCCACATCGGCAAGCACAAGAAACGCCCCGCCATACAAGAGCGACAGCGGCAGCAGCACCCGGTAGTTTGGCCCGCACACAAGCCGAACCATATGCGGAACAACGAGCCCAACAAAACCGATCGTCCCGGACACCGACACCGCCGCGCCGGTGAGCAGCGCCGCCGCCGTCAAAATGATGACTTTTCGGCGCGTAACATCAACGCCGACATGAAGCGCCGCCGCCTCGCCAAAAGCAAACGCGTTCAACTCGCGGCCGTTGGCGAGAAGCACCGCCGCGCCGATGAGAAAAAACGGCAACAAAAGCCCGCTGTATTTCCAGCCGCGCATCGCGACGCTTCCCATCAGCCATGAGATGATTTGCCGCAATTCTTCCCCGGTCAACGCGATCATGAGCGAAATGAACGCGCTGAAAAACGCGCCGAAGATAATGCCGGCTAAAATGATCGTCTCAACCGACATGCGCCGCTCCACAGCGCGAGTGAACGCCAAAACGGCGGCAAGCGTCGCCATGCCAAACAAGATGCTCACGACCGGCAGCGTAAACGTGCCAAAGAACGGCCATTGCCAGCCGAGAAAGATGACGAGCACCGCCCCGACCGACGCGCCGGACGAGACACCGAGCGTGTACGGATCGGCGAGCGCATTTTTTAACAGCCCTTGAAACGCGGCCCCGGCCAGCGCCAATGACGCCCCGACCAAAAACGCAAGCACGACGCGCGGCAAGCGGATCGCCATCACGATCGGCACCCAATCAGCCGGAATGTGGCGAGGCAGCGCCGCTCCGAACCATTCAGCCGCCAAAATGCGGACAATAGAAGAAAAGGGAATCGACAGCGATCCTGTCGATATCCCTACGAGAAGCGATAACACGGCCGCGGTGACGGCCAATATATACATCCACATTTTACTTGAACACATCCGGGTAAATGGCTTTGGCAAGTTCCTCGACCCCTTCGACAAGGCGCGGACCCGGTCGGCTTACTAAGTCGGTGTTGACGTCATACACCCGCTTGTTTTTCACCGCCGGCACGTCTTTCCAAGCGGCGCGCGCCAACACTTGCTTCGCTCCGCCGTATGTCGTGATGATGACATCCGGCTTATAGGCCACGGCTTTTTCTTCCGTCACCATCGGCCAGCCTTCCAAGCTGCCGGCGACGTTTTTCGCCGAAATCACTTGAAGCATCTCATCCATAAACGTCCCTTTGCCGGCCGTATAAATTTGCGGCGGCGGCGACACTTCAATCCAGACATTGGCCTGTTTGTCCGCCGGGATTTGTTTCGCTTTTTCTTTGATTTTCGCAAGCTTCTCTTTCATCTCATCAATCACTTGCTTCGCTTTGTCTGTCGTCCCGGTCGCTTTGCCGATCAAGTCGATGGACGCATATACATCGTCGAACGACTTCGCGTCATTCACGACAAGCACGGTGATGCCGGCGTCTTTCAATTGCTTGAGGCCATCGCGCGAGTTATGGGCGCTTGACGCGTGGGCCAAGACAAGATCCGGTTTGAGCGAAATGATTTTCTCGACGTTGAATTCCATGCCGCCGATTTTCGTTTTCGTTTTGACGTCTTCCGGGTAATTGTCAAAATCGCTGACGCCGACGATCTTATCGCCCAACCCCAACGCATAGGCGATTTCCGTATTGCTTGGGATGAGCGAGACGATCTTTTTCGGTTCCGCTTTGATCGTGACATCCTCGCCAAGCCCGTCTTTCACCGTCACCGGAAACGCCGCTTGTTCCGTTTTCGGTTCTTCTTTTTTCGCTGGCTGGGCGTTGCTATTGGCTCCACCGCTGCAGCCGACCAGCACGGCGGCCAGAAGGAAGAACACCGCCACCACCGCCGGCCATGTCCAACGTTTCATCCGTCATTCCCCCTTCAGTGATGTATGTACAATAAAAAACGCCCATTCCGCCTAAATCTGGGAATGAGCGCGAAACAGACCGCCAATGGGCACAACAATGCCCTATGCGACTGTTTCCGCGTCTCACCCCCCGAAGATTCGGAAACTGCGGCAAGCAAGGCAGGTCTACTGGCTCATGCTTCATCCTACTCTGAAGCCTTCCCGTACGGAAAACAGCGCAAGCCATCCGTCCGTACAGTGGCGATTTCATTTCGTCCGCATTGACAGTTGCGGGGACAGCTCCGGATTCCCACCGGATTCCCTATTAAGCCTTTTCGGCGCCTTGCTGCGAATGGATTCAGTTATGGGATATGGACATTTTTATAATAATGCAGCGTTTAGCATTTGACAACTATGAATTTACAGCACTTCACCTTCCCACTCTTGCAGATAATCGAGACGGATTCATGACCCATGCTTCATAAGGAACAGAGCATCCCCTTTTCATCGCATCGAGCACCCGCGATTTCAAATGCGGCCATGTCACATATTCATCAATATTCGACTCATCGATCAACACAAACTTCGCCTCTTGAATTTCCTCAGGCTGGGGAAAAACGTTTCCTTTCACATATGTCGCTTTAAATGCAATGTTTATGATATTTTTAGTTTCATTGTAGTACACGCCGCTGACCCCAATGAGACGGATGTCAACGCCAGTCTCTTCATGCACCTCACGATGAACGGCCCGATCGAGCGGCTCGCCCGGTTCAACTTGTCCACCCGGCATTTCCCACGTATCGGAGCGGTCATAGCTTTTAACAAGCAAAACCTCTCCCGTGTCATTCGTAATATAGGCTGAAACGGTGATAATGGCTTGTTGGTGTTTATCCATCAAGCTCTCCTCCTACATCGCGGAATGATCCTAGCCCTCTCCTGCAGAAAAAAAGCAGCTGCCCCATCTATACTGCCATCTTGAAAAAAATAAGGAAAATCCGTGGTGCTAGTTGAACATTAACGCCTCACGTGATGACACAGCGCAAGAGGGACAAGATCTCCACAACAGCATAGGCATGATGTTGTCCGTGCCTCGCTAGTTGGTGACGGATCTATTAGAAAAACTCTATTTAACGGAAAAACGGAGCAACCGACAACAACAGTTATATCGAGAGCGTTCAGGGAACATCTCCCTAGTGAATAAGTTTCCAATGACATACTGATACCCTGCTCGTTCCGAAGTAAAACAAAACAACTTTCCAAGAATATGAATGGCGATTATGACCCATTTCCTTGCTTTAACAAATGACGATTTCAGCGCTACAATACATTTAGAGCCGCCAGACAGTTGCGCTGATACCAAGAACAAGATCGCCGTATATTGCTTTTGAATTTCCGCTTGATCCGTTGTAAAATGAAGACGCTCTTGTATGGGATTTCTCCTTTCTAATGTTAGATGAGCACTTTCATTTTAAAAGGAGATTTTCATACAAGGACTATTTTTATGCTCGTCTGATTTTATCTAGCACCACGGGTAACTAAACATCATGCAATACATATCTTTTTATATATATTCAGAATTTAACTTCTTCTTATAATTGATAACGCGGTAAAAATAGAGTGTAAATTAAAAATTTCCAATAATGATTTATAATTGTACATGTAACAGATAGCAATGAAATCTATACCAACGCGGCTGCTCTACCCCGTTAATCTTTAATTGATCAAATATCCATTCAACGCATTATGGAGATCAAACAGACACTTTTCAAATCCAGTTTTCAAGAAGACAGCAATCACATAACCATAGGCACCTTTTGTTTCTCCACTATTCCAGCGGTTAATCGAGAAAACAAAAAGAATTCTCACTTGTTCAACCGTTCTTTATACCTTTAAACTAGTAATACCGAGTTGAAATGACCCATTTTGTTTGGAGATCATACTACAAGAATGTTTCAAAGGGCCGTACCATCCACCATGATCACTTTCAGAGATTAAACACATACATCGTTTAAGAGATGATGATGAACATCAGAAAATTCTTACTTTTGAAAGCATCGGCTGGTCCTTGAAAAGGTGGACAGATGAGAGACTCATAAATACATCAAAAATAGCAAAAACAGCGGAAGATGTTCATCAACTGCTACAAAGAATCGATCGTAAAGCACGTTTTCCAAAATAAACATTTAATCAATTACCTTTTTAGACACCTGTGATCTTCCCGCCACATAAGGTATTTCCAGAAAAAAGTTGATCGATGCATCGAAATAAAGCCTCTAAAAGAGGATCGATTTCATCGGTGTATTCGATCAAAGAATTGGAACTCTTGATAGTGTCACCCCTTTGAAGTTTTTTAGTAACTGTATATGATTCCCAATAAGAGTGGATTTTTTGTGTCCCTTTATTCATCCGTTATGCGTTTTGCAACCCGTTCCTTGATTTAAAATAATCTCGTTTTAGAATAGAGTATATAGCCATATCCCTAAATTTACCTTTAATATACCAATGTTCTCTCATAACCCCTTCAAATTGCATCCCTAACTTTTGTAAAACTCTTAAAGATTGAACATTTTCAATCATAGCAAATGCCTCAATTCTGTTTAATTCCATCTTGTCAAAACCAAATTCAATGATTTTATTAGCCGCTTCAACTGCTAATCCCTTCCCCCAATACTTATACGATAAAACAAAACCTATCTCAGCTTTATGATGATTGGGTAACCATTTAACTATATCAATTGTCCCGATCATTTTATTGTCTGCTTTTGAAACGATTCCCCACGGAGCTAAACTACCTTCTTTATAAGACTTAATTACAAATTCTAAAAATTGAATTGAATCTTCAATGGTATGATGAGGTCTCCAAGGTAAATATTTGCAGTTTTCCGGATTTGACGCATAATCAAATAAATCATATGCATCATCTAACGTTAATTTTCTTAATATTAAACGTTCAGTAGTAAGTGTAGGCAAATCCCCAAATACATCTTTAATCTTCAAATTCCTCAACCCTTTCTATACCTATATTTTAATATTCCTTCTGTGTCTTAAAACACTTATATAGGTGCAACCAAAACGTTTAACATATCTTTGACAGAAAAGCCACTTATCGATTTTTCGACTGTCGAGGGCAAGCCTTTGCTTGCCTCCGTCACGCCAAGGCATGACGGACGACTGAACAACCACCCGCTTCTCAGACCCATACATGGGGCTGAAAGCGGTGTTGTTCGGTCGTTCGACAGTCAATCCAATGCTCAGTAAAAGCTACCAATGTGAAAACTTCAAATTGCATCTATATAATTCAAAAAAGTGTTTATCCACCAGACTCTCGGCATACTCGCATTATATACTGGCTTGAACATTAATACAAAACCGTGGAAATTCTTTATTACAGCTTATATACCTTAAACCCGTGGTGCTAGTTGAGCGCTAGCGCTCAACTAGCCCGAGAACAACAAGTGAGTAAGCCAGTAAAATACCATCCAGTGCCGTTTCAAATCCAGAAACCGAGTTCGCGCGAATCTTGGTGATCCGATACGAATCGACTAAAATCGAAAACACGGTTTCCACCACTTTACGTTTTCGCTTCATCCATTGTTTCCATGCATCCGATTGGCGAATTCGCTGATTGTTTCGGACGGGCGTCCAAAACGCGACTCGGTGCTCTTCGTACAGCTTCTTTCGCAGCGTTTGGCTGATATACCCTTTGTCACCGAAGTTATACGGATGTGGAATTTGCGTCATGACGGTTTCAGCGGCCACCCGGTCGTGACAAGACGCTTCGGTGATAACATATCCCATCGGCAGCCCTTGATCAGTCACTTGAAGGTGCAGCTTCAATCCGTAGTACCATTGCTTTTTGGAAGCGCAATATCCGATGTCTGCCATCTCTTGAAATTGTTTGACGCGATGCATTCTTGCCGTATGGCACAACGGGAGCGGCAAGCTGTCCACGACGGCATAGGCATGATGTTGGCCGCGTTTTGCCAGCTCATGGCGGATCCATTTGATAGCGAAGCCAAGCGCCCGGCAACGGCGGTTGTATCGGGAGCGTTCAAGAAACGAGCCGTTTGTGAACAAATTTCCCGTGACAAAACGATGCCATGCCCGTTCGGATGTAAAACCGAGCAGCTTTCCTAAAAGATGAATGGCGATGATGACAGCGTCCTCTTGCTTTACCAAATGGCGATTTCGACGGTGAAGATGCACCTGAATGCATGAAAGTTGGGCAGAAACAAAAACGAAAATGGCGGCATATTGCTTTTGAATCTTGGCTCGATCTGTAGTAAAATGAAAGTGCTCTTGCATGGGGATTCTCCTTTCGAATGGCAGGTCGCACTTTCATTCTACAGGAGATCCGCCAGCAAGGGCTATTTTTATGCTTGCTCAAGTTTATCTAGCACCACGGGTTAAGGAAAGATACCTCGCCTCTGGCACGGCGTCTTTCCCCGATACAACCTTCATCTCGTCACTGTTGAATATATTTGTCAAACACAAAGCCGAAATCCTTCACCGTATAGTTCTTTTTCGCTTCCGTCAGCCAGCGAAAAGCGTATTCATTCACGGCTTGAAAATCCGCCGACACATTGGCGCCGTCACCGCGCATGTTGGCCAACACCTTGGCCGCCAGTTCCAAACTCCGCTCCGCATAGTTGAACTTCGTTTCGTTTTCATGGCAAATGTCCGCGATCGCCAGCAGCGATTTATACAAATCTTTCAGTTCCTCAATATGCTTTTTATGCACATCAATGGAGTAGGAATGTGATCCAATTTTAAATTTAATTTCCGCGTCCAAATCGACCGTCCCGGCCGTCTCAAGCGACACGTCGGAAATCGGATGCTTATAGTAATCGTAGCGGCGCAGCGTCCGTTTTTTGCTCGCGGCGCTCGTGCCGTCCAAATGAATGAGCGCGCGGTTGGTGAAGCAATACTCATCCGATTTTGATTTGATAAGAAAATAGATTTTCTCCCCATCCTCGTGCATCACATAATCATCGGCATCGACTTTGTCATAGTCTTTCGGCTGAATGACCGCACCGATGTCGCTTAGCCCAAGCACATCGGCGGCGACTTTTCCAAACATGCTCATGTTCCTCCGGCTCCTTCCACGTTTTATCGGCGCTCGCCTATTGGCGGATGAACGGCGTTTTGCCTTAACAAGGCGCCGTACCCTCATTCTGTAATACGTCGCGATCGAAAAAATGTTTCATCGTCGGCAAATCCGCCCCAAACGCCGCGGCCAGTTCGGCGTTGGTGACCGCCGGATACAGCGGCGCAAATTCCCCGATGACTTCCGCGACGATCACCCTGCCTTCTGACGCTTGAATCGATTGTTTTAACACATGGTGCAATCCGACTGGAATGAGCAGCCGGTTGAGGAACCCGAAAATGCCGACGCCAACCGCCCCGGCGCCAACGATCCAATGGCCGACCGCGTTGATGCCATCTTGAATCGGCGGCCATACATAGCCAAAAATCAAGGCAAGCACGAGCATGACAAGCGATGTCACGATCGGCACAAACCGCCGTCCGCCGAAGAAGCCTAGCCAGTCGGGCAACTTGATATCATGATAGCGATTGTATAAAAGCCCGGCGATCACTCCGGAGATGATGCCGCCCAACACAGACATATTGATGTCTTTATCAATCGCGGCGGCCCCTTTTGTCAAGACAAAGTAACCGATCGCGCCGGCCAGAGCGGCGGCGCCGTTGCCGTCTTTCGAAAAACCGATCGCCACGCCGATGGCGAAAATCAACGCTAAGTTGGAAAATACCGCATCGCCCGCGGCGGCGATAAACGGAATATTCAATAAATCAGGCTGGCCAAGCCGAAGCAGCAATCCCGCCGCCGGCAATACGGCAATCGGCAGCATTAACGCTTTTCCTAGCCGCTTTGACACTCCACACGGCTAAAGCCGTGGGATTCTTGGGTCGTTCGCGTCCTCCTCCATTTCTGGTTCGGACAACGCCCAAGTTTAGGGGTGTGTCATCACCCCGTCCCATCGGGTTAGAGTGTACCCCGATGGGCGGCGCACCTGTGACCAGTGCGCTAGGTTAGGAGGCGAAGCCCGAAATCGCTTTGGCGATGTTGATGGCGCCATTCAAGTCGGCGTGGAGAGTGTATCCACACCTTTGGCATCGGAAGCAGATGCCGTTTCGGTTCGCTTTCTCTCGATGTCCACATTTACACGTTTGGCTCGTATAAGTTGGATTCACCCACTCCACCCGAATGCCTGCCATTTCGGCTTTATAGGCAATCATCGTTTGTAGTTGGTGAAATGCCCAAGAATGAAGGCTTCGTCCTGCTTCTTTAGCCGATGTTGCCCGTTTCCGAATGCCTGTCAAATCTTCCATCCGAATCACGCCAACACCGTTGGCGAGCGCAACATTCACGATTTGACGGCTGATTTTGTGATTTTGATCCTTCATCCAGCGGGACTCTTTGCGGCCGATTTTGCGAATCATCTGGAGCTTCTTGGCTTTGCCCAACGTTCGCCGCAAAGCCGCATAGCGTCGGCGCACAAAGGCGCATTGGTTCCCTTTGAAAAACCACGATTTCGTTCCCACGCTGGCCACGGCGATATAGCGAAGCCCTAAATCAACTCCCATCACCTTTGTTTCGTGTCGCGGTTCCACTTCAAATGTGACCGCAACAGCCAAGTACCATTTCTTTCTCTTTTTGTAGAGCTTGGCGGCCCCTTGTTTGACGGTTCCGTCCAGCAGCCGATTCAGCCACGCTTCTTGGTAGGGGCGCGCAACCACTGGCACGCCAATTCGCTTCTCCAGTGTGGGGAAGGAAACCGTGTAGAACGCTCCTTTCTTTTCCACCTTTACGTTTTGATTGTTAAAGCAACACCATAATGTTTGAAAATTATGTGTTTTCTGGTTTTTCTTTTGGGACTTCACTTCTCGAATCGTCTGATTGACGACGGCGGAAGGAAACCGCTGCGACGAAAACTCTTTAAATAGTTTGCTCGTTGCTTGATTCAGCTCGGGATGATTCAACAGCCAATTCGCAAACGCGGTATTCACTTTTGTCATCCGTTCATACATGTCTTGTTTGGTTTTCGTCGGCTTGTGCAGTTCCAGCCTTAGTGTGATCGTCGGCATGGATTCACCTCCTCGTAGCGATTACAGGATACCATTTTTTTATAACCCATGGTGCTAGTTGAGCGTCAGCGCTCAACTAGCCCTAGTGTGACCAGGGAATACGCCAATAAGATGCCATCGAGTGCCACTTCAAACCCGGCAATGGAATTCGCTCGAATGTCGGTGATCCGGTATTGGTCTACGAGAATCGAAAACACTGTCTCGATGACTTTGCGTTTTTTTCGGATTCATTCTTCCCATGCCTTGGATGGGCCGTGCTTTTGATTGTGTCGAGACGGTGTCCAGAACGCAGCTTGGTGTTCTTCGTACAGCTTTTCTCGAAGAGCGCGGCTGATGTATCCTTTGTCCCCAAAGTTGTAGGGATGAGGGATTGGAGTCATCACCGTTTCAGCGGCTTTGACGTCGTGGTAGGACGCTTCCGTCACGACATAGCCCATGGCCAGCCCTTGATTGGTCACTTGAAGGTGCAGCTTGAAACCGTAGTACCATTGCTTTTTGGAAGCACAATACCCCATATCCGCGATCCCTCGAAATCGCTTGACGCGCTGCATTCTCGCGGGATGGCACAACGGAAGAGGCAAACTGTCGACAATGTCTAGCATGGTGTTGGCCACGTTTCGCCAGTTCATGACGAATCCATTTGACCGCGAAGCCAAGCGCTCGGCAGCGGCGGTTGTATCGGGAGCGTTCAAGAAACGAGCCGTTTGTGAACAAATTTCCCGTGACAAAGCGATGCCAGGCTCGTTCGGAAGAAAAGCCCAGCAGCTTCCCCAAAAGGTGAACCGCCATAACCACTTCGTCTTCTTGCTTGACCAAGTGACGGTTGCGGCGATGAAGATCCATTTGAATCAACGACAGTTGGGCAGAAACAAAACAGAAAATGGCGGCATATTGTTTTTGAAGTTTGGCTCGATCTGTAGTAAAATGAAAGTGCTCTTGCATGGGGGATCTCTCCTTTCGAATGTTGGGTGACACTTTCATTCTACTGGAGATCCGCCAGCAAGGGCTATTTTTATGCTTGATCAAGTTTATCTAGCACCACGGGTTTTTATAAAATCATTCAATATTGGAAAAACGGCTCGCTTTCATCCCATCCCTAAAGGAGTGGGCTTTCTCGCTCGCGGGTCTGTAAAAAGCCTAACATCATGATCCTCCCCTTTTCATCTCAATCATAAATTTGTACCGGTCGCCGCGGTACACCGATTTGACGACTTCAAGCGGCCGGCCGTCGACAAGGTGCGTGCGCCGCTCAAGCAGCAGCACCGGCGCTCCTTCTTTCATCTTCAGATGCTCCGCCTCCACCTGGCGGGCGACCGAGGCTTCCAATGTTTGAACTGCAGAGCCGATGACCAGACCTTTTTCTTTTTCGATAAATTCATAGACGGAACCGCTTACAACATCACGCGTCAGCCCGGGAACAAGATGGACAGGAATGTACAGCGTCTCCAACGCCATCGGCAAGCCGTCGGCCAACCGAAGGCGGCGGACTTCGTAAAGGTCATCGCCTTCCGTGACGCCAAGTCCTTCAGCGAGCTTCTCGGAAGCCGGAACCATCTCAAAGCTGAGGACGATCGTGCCCGGCTCCAGGCCACGCGCCCGCATATCTTCGGAAAAGCTCGTCAGCCCTTTCAGCGGCTGCTCGATTTTTTGGGCGGCGACAAACGTCCCCTTCCCGCGCCGGCGGATGAGATAGCCATCGTTCACTAAATTGTTGACCGCCTGCCGAACGGTCATTCGGCTGATGTCATACATTTCCGCCAACTCGCGCTCAGACGGGATTATCTCGCCCGGCTGCCATTCTCCTTTTTCAATCTTTTCTTTTATATATTGCTCGAGCTGATAGTAAATCGGAATCGGCGATTGTTTATCGATCATGGCGCATCCACCCGCCGCTTTTCCTTCGGAATGAGCGAGAGCGCCTCCCGGTCGGCAATGATCGTCACGTCCGGATGAAGGTGAAGCGCGGAAGCCGGCAAGTCCGGTGTGACAACGCCTTCGAGAAGCCGGGCCATGGCCTCTGCTTTTTCTCGTCCCGACGCCAACAGCACGAGGCGGCGGCTGCGCAAAATGGTCGCAATCCCCATCGTAATGGCACGGCGCGGCACGTCATCAAGCGATGGGAAAAAGCGGGCGTTCGCTTCCCGTGTCAACTCGGTCAGCTCGACGACGTGGGTGGCTGTCGAAAACGGCGTCCCTGGTTCGTTAAAGCCGATATGGCCGTTGCGGCCGATGCCCAAAAGCTGCAAATCGATGCCGCCCACTTCATCGATGAGCCGTTCGTAGCGGCGGCATTCTTCGTCAAGATCAGCAGCCAAGCCGTTCGGCACATGCGTCTCGTGAAGCGGGATGTCAAGCTTTGAAAACAAATGCTCATTCATATAATGGCGATAGCTGTTCGGATGATCCGGACCAAGGCCGACGTATTCATCCAAATTGACCGTGCGCACAAGCCGATACGATGTCCCATGCTGCCGATGATCGGCGGCCAATTCGCGGTACACGCCGAGCATCGTCGAACCGGTCGCCAAGCCGAGAACGGCGTTCGGCTTTTCCTTGACTTGTTTGATGATGATGTCCGCCGCCTGGCGGCTCATCTCGGTATAGTCAGCGGCTTCCAAAAGCGTTATGGCCATCGCTCTTCCTCCTTTCATCCGGTTTGCGATAAGCAAGAACGCCGCGGCAAAACGTCATCATGACTTCATATCGTTCATTCAAAACGGCGACATCGGCGTCTTTGCCGGGCCGCAAGCTGCCTTTCCGATCAAGCAAGCCAAGCTGTTTCGCCGGATTCCAGCTCGCCATGCGGATCACCTCTTCAAGCGTGCAGCCAGTATAATCGAGCACACGGCGGATGGCCTCGCCAAGCTTGAGCACGCTTCCCGCCAGCGTGCCGTCGGCAAGCCGCGCCTCTTGGCCCCGAACAGTCACCTCTTGGCCGCCAAGTTCATATCGCCCATCACCTAGACATTTCGCCCGCATGGCATCGGTGATTAATATGAGCCCATCGCTTCCTTTATTCCGGTAAGCGAAGCGGACCATCGGCGGCGCAACGTGCAACCCGTCGGCGATCAGCTCGCACATCACTTCTTCAAACATAAGCACAGCACCGGCGACACCCGGTTCACGGTGATGGATGCCGCGCATCCCATTGAACAGGTGGGTCGCATGCGTCACCCCTGCATGGACCGCCGCTTTTACTTCGTCGTAAACGGCATCGGAATGGCCGATCGAAGCGATCACACCCGTCTGTTTCAAGTAGGAGGCAAGTTCCAGCCCCCCGTTCCGCTCTGGGGCAAGCGTGACAAGGCGGATATGGCCGCCCGCCGCCTTTTGCCAGTGCTGGAACAGTGAGATGTCCGGATCGGCGAGATGGCGCGGGTGCTGCGCTCCGGCGCGCTTCGGCGACAAAAACGGTCCTTCCAGATGAACACCGAGCACTTCGGCGGCTCCCGGCCTGTTCGCCTCCGCCATATAGCGAGCGACGTTGCGAAGCGCGGCTTCGATTTGTTCACTTGGCGCTGTCATCGTCGTCGCCAAAAAGCTCGTCGTCCCTTCCGCCGGCAAGGCGTTGGCCATCTTGTAAAGCGCCTCCGGGGTCGCATCCATGACATCCGCCCCAGCCGCCCCATGAATATGGACATCGATGAATCCCGGCACGATGGAAAACCGTGAGGAAAGCTCGATCACTTCCGCCCCTGCATCAGTTGGGCACGACGACATCGGCCCGATCGCGGCCACTTTTTCCCCTTCGATCAGCACATACCCTTGTTCAATGTTTCCTGTTTCTGCATACACCGCGGCATTTTTCAATATCCACCGCTTCATCGCGATTCCCCACTTTCTGTATCTCATTATAACATTATATATTCTAGTTGTCTATACCACTAAAACAAATCCGTCAACCAGTTCGCTTCAGCATGAAAGAAGCAGGGAAGCCGTGGCTTCCCCGCTCTTCCAAACGGCGCTACGCTCCTTTCGGTCCGCGGGCCGGCAAATAAAACGAAAACGTCGTTCCTTCGTTCAGTTTGCTGTGAACGGTAATGAGCCCTTTATGCGCTTCGACGATGTTTTTGGCGATGGCAAGGCCTAACCCGGTGCCGGAACGGCCACGCGTGCGCGCTTTATCGGCTTTGTAAAACCGTTCAAACACAAACGGCAAATCCTCTTCGGGAATGCCGGAACCAGAGTCTTGGACATGGATCGTCACGCCGTCGCCGCTTGGTTCGATGATGAGGCGAACTGTGCCGCCCGATTCCGTATGGCGGATGGCGTTGTCAATTAAGTTCGTCAGCACCTGTTCGATCCGATCCGGATCGAGAGCGATTTCGATGTCCCGATCGCGAAACTCGGCTGTCAGCTCAATCTGCTTTTCTTTCGCCAGCCCGTAAAACTTGCGGATCACCCGCTCGATGTAAGGAACAAGCTTGACTTGTTCGTACTCTAGCTCGATATGGCCAGCTTCCATGCGCGCCAAGTCAAGCAAATCGTTAACAAGGCGGCCCATGCGCAGCGACTCGTCATAAATGACTTTCGCCATCTCTTTCTTCTCTTCTTCGCTCGCCGCGATATCGTCGATGATCGCCTCGCTGTAGCCTTGAAGCATGGCAATCGGCGTGCGCAATTCGTGCGAAACGTTGGCGATAAAGTCTTTGCGCAGCTTGTCAAGCCGCCGCTCTTCGGTCATGTCGCGCAAAACAGCCACCGCGCCGCGCACCATCGTTTTGCCGTACAGCGGCGTCATTAAAATGACCCACGTCCGCCCCTGCAGCGTCACTTCGGTCGATTGCTCCTTCTCCTCGCGAACGACGCGGGCGAACAGCTCTTTCACTTGCGGCGGCAACGGCGCCATCGCTTCCGCGTCGTTTCCTTGCTCAAAATACCACGCCTGCAAAAACCGCTCAGCCGGCGGGTTCGTAATCAAAATTTCCCCGTCGCGGTTAAACGTCAAGACGCCGTCGGCCATGCTGCTTAAAATGCTGGCGAGCTGTTCTTTTTCCTGGTTTAAGGCGTTGATGTTAAACTGCAGACGCCGTCCCATTTGGTTGAACGCCATCGCCAGCCCACCGATCTCATCGTTCGTTAAAATCGGCACTTTCATATCGAAATGGCCCCGCGCCATTTCGAACGCGGCTTGCCGCATTTTCCGGAGCGGAGCGGTGATGCGCGTCGACAAGAAAAAGGCAAAAAACGTCGTCATGACAATGGCGATAAACGCGGCGAGAAAAATTAACTCTTTCGTCCGCTCCGTCGCGTCGGCGATCGCCTCGAGCGACTGATAGATAAACACAGCTCCTCGGCTGCCATCCGGCATCGACATCGGCACGCCGACAATGATCATATCACGGGGCAGCTTTTCTTTTGGATGCCGCTCCGGCATATACAAACGCTTTTTCACCGTTTTCCCATCTGTCAGCACACGCCGCAAGTCCCGATCTTGGCGAATCGACGACAGCGGCATATTGTCCAACCCAGCATCGCCAGGCGAATACCAATAGTGCGACTCATCGGCGACGATGACGGCTTTCGTTCGATTGTCCACAAGCGTCCAAGCGATCGAGCGGGCAAGCTGCTCATCGCGGTAATCGTGCATCACCTCGGCCACTTTTGTCGCCAGGCGGGTCAAGTCGTTTTCCGCTTCCTGCACATAATAATCTTCCAAAAATTTAATAAGCAAAATGCTTAAAATAAACAGCACGCACGAAACGAGCAACAAAATCGTAAACCATAGCTTGCCGACGACGCTGCGAAACAGCCACATTAGTCGCTCACTGCCTCAAACTTGTAGCCGACGCCCCAGACGGTGACGATCATTTTTCCCGCCTGCGGCGACGCTTTATTCAACTTTTCGCGCAACCGTTTAATGTGGGTGTCGACCGTGCGCAAGTCGCCGAAAAACTCGTAATGCCATACTTCCTTCAACAGCTGTTCGCGGTCGAACACTTTGTCGGGCGAGCGGGCCAAAAAGAGAAGCAGCTCATATTCTTTCGGCGTTAAGCTGACTTCCTTGCCGTCGACCGTCACCCGGTGGGCATCGTTGTCAATCGTCAAATGCGGAAACACAAGCACGTCTTTCGCCGTCGTCTCCACCGGCGCGTAGGCGGCGTTCGCCGCGCGGCGCAACAGCGCTTTTACGCGCAGCACGACTTCGCGCGGACTGAACGGCTTGACGATGTAATCATCCGTGCCGACTTCAAACCCTTGCACGCGGTTGGATTCTTCGCCTTTTGCCGTCAACATGATGATCGGCGTCGTTTTTTGCTCGCGGATTTCTTTGCACACCTCAATTCCATCTTTGCCCGGCAGCATCAGATCGAGCAAAATGACGTCATAATCATTCGTCAACGCCTTCTCCAACGCTTCATTGCCGTCGCCGGCCTCATCGATCACATAGTTTTCCCGCTCCAAATACATTTTCAAGAGCCGCCGGATGCGCTCTTCATCGTCAACCACTAAAATACGGATGGTTTTTTCTTGTTTTTCCAATGCTTTGCACCCTCCCATCATCAATGGAAACACTCCCTATTTTCTAGTTTACCGAAAAACCGGATGCTCGCCAACAGAGCATCCGGTTGTTTTCCATTATGTTCCGGCGTACGAGTGCAATCCCGCAATGACGAGGTTGACCGCCACTAAGTTAAACATAATAATGGCAAAGCCGATGACGGCGAGCCATGCCGACTTTTCACCATGCCAGCCTTTTGACAAACGAAGGTGCAAAAAGGCAGCGTAAAACAGCCAAGTGATCAGCGCCCATACTTCTTTCGGGTCCCAGCCCCAAAAACGCGTCCAGGCGATTTGCGCCCAAATCATCGCGAAAATGAGCGCCCCGAGCGTAAACACCGGAAAGCCGATCGCCACCGCCCGATAGCTGATCTCATCGGTCAGATCCAAGTTAACGTTCTTCACGAGCGGCTTGAGTGCGGCGGCAACGCGCTTGCGCAAGAGAAGCCGAAGCATGATGTACAGCGCCGTTCCGGCTATGAGCGACCAGATGACCGTATTGAGCTTTCTTGCATTGATGATCGCCGGCATCTCAACAAGCGGCTCCATGCGGCCGGCGCTTTCTTTCATAAGCTCCCCTTTGTGCGGCCCAACGAGCGCCGGCATATCGTAGATGACCTCAACCGTCTGCTTGTTTTTGTCGACCCACGTGAACTTCGCTTCATACCCAGAAAGACCGAACGCTGTCGAAACGATGACAAAGCCGAGCGTAGTAATTAAGCAAAACATGACCACTTCGAGCCAAAACGTCCGTTTCGACGGCTTCGATTGATCGACGACGCGAATCAAATAGATGAGCCCAGCGACAAAGCTGATGGCCAAAATCGCTTCACCAGCCGCCGCCGTCGTCACATGGATGTGCAGCCAATCGCTTTGCAAGGCGGGAATGAGCGGCGAAATTTCCCGCGGAAACATGCTTGCGTAAGCAATCACAAGCAACGCGACCGGAAGCGCAAACAGGCCGAGCACGCTCAACCGGTAAATGAAATAAACAATGATAAAAGCAGCGACAAGCATCATGCCGAAAAACGTTGTAAACTCGAACAAATTGCTCACCGGAGCATGCCCGGCAGCGATCCAGCGCGTGATGAAATACCCGACCTGGGTGAGAAAACCGATGATCGTCACGGCAATGCCAAGCTGCGACCAACGATCCTTTCCTTGCCGCTCCTTCCGTTTGTCGCGAATGGCGCCGCCAAAAAAAAACGTGCCGATCAAATATAACACAAACGAAATATAGAGCAATGTGCTGCTAAGCTGTGCCATGTCCATGAGCTTGCCCCCCTTGTCCGGCCTGTTTCCCTTCTTCGAGCTGATCGGCCGGCATATTCACACCAGTGCCGTCAAGCAAACGGCGCAGCTCGTTTTTCAAGCCGAACCAATTTTTATTCGTGTGCGCGGCGATCCATAGCTCGCCGTTGACCCGTTGCACCCAAATGCGGCGGTGGTTCCAATACATCCCTTGGATGAGCCCGATCATGAAAATCGCGCCGCCTACCCCTAAAATCCAAAGCGTAAAGTCGCGGCGGACGGTCAAACCGGAGACATTGCGCGTCTCAAGCCCCGCGAACGCCATTTTGTACTTGTTGTTGCCAAACGGTTCGATCGTTTGTTGGATGGCGACGAAGCTGACTTCCCCTTTCGGACGGTCCGGCGCGTACATTTTGAACACGAACGCCGGATTGTTCGGCACGCGCGACTTCGTTGACGGATTGCCGTCTTCATCAAACTCAAAATCAGGAAAATAGCTTAATAGCTCAACGCGATACCCATGTCCGAGATTGTACAACTCTTTCGGATCATACAAATCGACCGTCACCGTGCCGAACGTTTTCCCCGACTGCTTGTCCGCCAACTGAAATGACATCGCTTTCGGCTCATTCAAGCGGAAATCGACTTGATAGAGCGCATAATGGTCGAACTCCAGCGGCTCGTTGACGCGAATCGGATACTCCTTCACTTTTTCAAGCTTCGGCTTGGCGCCGGGGATCACAGGACCGACGCGCTTATACAACACAACGTTTGTTTGATAGTTTTTGGCGATCATCCCGTTGCCGACGCGGTCGATGGCAGCGTTGAACACTTCGTTGTCTTTGCCTTTCTCATATGTTTCAAAAATAAATTTTTCACTCTTTAAAAAGTAGCGGCCGTTCGTCCCAGGAATTTCTTTCGTCTCCCCTTCCGGAATCCACATCACCCGATCGATGTACATGCCGGGAACGGAACGAAGCATCACCCCGATCAAGAAAATGATGAGGCCGATATGATTGACGTACGGCCCCCAGCGGGAAAAACGCCCTTTTTCAGCGAGCAAATGCCCGTCTTCCTCGCGGACATGGTAGCGCCGCGCAGCCAGCCGTTCTTTCAACACAGCCATCGTCTTGTCGAGATCGCTCACATGCGAGACGCCAAACAACCGCTGCCGCTCTAAAAAGCGCGGATGGCGCTTCACCCCTTGCCGCTTCAAGGCGCGGTAAAGCGGAACGACCCGGTCCAAGCTGCAAATGACAAGCGAAACGCCGATTAAGGCGATGAGCAAAATGTACCACCATGAGCCGTACAAGTTGTTAAAGCCGAGCTCATAATACAGCTTCCCTGCCCAGCCGTACTGCTGCTTATAATACTCCGCCGGATCGACGTTCGGCGGAATATACATTTGCTGAGGGAAAATCGTGCCGATCGCCGAAGCGATGAGCGTGATGACGATGAGCGCCACCCCGACTTTGACCGACGAGAAAAACGCCCAAATTTGGTCGATCATCGTTTTTTTGTACGTTTGCGATCGGCGCGCGCTTCCTTCGTAGCGCATGTCCAAAATCAGTTTTTCTCCCAAATCGGCAAGCGGCTTGCCGCACGACTCACAAAACGCCGTGCCGTGCGGATTGACATGGCCGCATTCGCATTTGACGTGTTCCATGGCGCAAAACTCCTTACGGTTTGATGCTTTCTAGATGCCGTTCGATGTCTTCTTTCGTCATTGTTCCGGTAATGATTTGTTTTACTTCGCCGTTTTTGTCAATCAAAAACGTTGTCGGCAGCGGCCCGACGTTATAGGCGTTCAATACTTGATCTTGACGGTCGATCACAATCGGAAATGTCAGGCCGAACCGTTCCGCGAATTTTTCAACGCTCAACTTCGGTTCACCGACATTGACAGCCAAAATTTCAACCCCTTGTTTTTTGTAAATCGGGTACAGCTCGTTCATATACGGCATCTCCCGCTCGCACGGCTTGCACCACGTTCCCCAAAAGTTCAAAAAAACGCCTTTGCCGCGATAGTCTGAAAGACGATGTTCATGCCCTTTCAAATCGGTCAGCACAAAATCAGGCGCCGTCGAACCAACAGCGACAGCCGTTTTCTCCGTGAAAAAATTCGTGTAAATCGTATAGCCGATCGCCGCGAGCAACACGAGCAAAATCGCTGTCCTCATCACTAAGCGCTGTTGTTTTTTCATCGTTCAAACCCCTTTACGTTTCTCCTCCCCCACAGCCAACGCTAGAGGGGGAGGCAAGCGGTTCACAATCTCCCATTTTCCATTATAGCAAAGTCCCTCGCTCGTTTATGCGCAAGGATATGAACGTTATGTGACAATCTTCGTCATTTTCTTCCCCCGGATTGGGCAAGGACGCGCAGCAACTTCACCTCATGCGGCGTCAGCTCGCGGTATTCGCCGGGGCGCAGCCCTTTCAAATCGAGAAACGCGTACCGCTCCCGCTTCAGCTTCAGCACCTCGCAGCCGATCGCCTCAAACATGCGGCGCACTTGCCGGTTTCGTCCTTCGTGGATACGGATTTCCACAATGGCTGTCCCCTTCTTCCGGTCGGCGGAGAGCAGCTTCACTTTGGCTGGCGCCGTCATGCCATCTTCCAACTGCACTCCTTGTTCGAGCCGTTTCAGCTGCTCGTGCGTTGGAATGCCTTTCACTTTGGCAATGTACACTTTTTCAATTTCATACCGCGGGTGCATAAGCAGGTTGGCAAAGTCGCCGTCATTCGTCAACAAAAGCAGTCCAGACGTATCGTAGTCAAGCCGCCCGATCGGATAAATGCGTTTGTCCAGATCTTTGAAAAAATCGGTCACCACTTTGCGGCCTCTGTCATCTTTGACGCTGGAAATCACCCCGCGCGGCTTGTACAACAAATAATACACCGGCTCTTCGCGCTCGATCGGGATGCCGTCGACTTCGACATCATCGCGCGGCCCGACCTTGACGCCAAGCTCCTTGACGACGCGGCCGTTCACTTTCACCCGCCCTTGCAAAATGAGTTCTTCCGCCTTGCGCCTTGACGCGATGCCGGCGCGGGCGATCACTTTTTGCAACCGTTCCATTCTCTCTCACCTCTTTCATCATCTTACCCTTTCCGTCTAACAGATACAAGTGCGGCACTTTTATTTTTCACCTTTCCCGTTCCCTTTGCAAACAAAAACCCGCCGAACGGCGGGAACGAAAAAAGGCGCCGCTAGCGCCCGAATACAAACAAAACGATGAAAACAGAAACAATAAAGCTGAGAATGTCGGCCAAAATGCCGACTTTTAACGCATCGCCCATTTTTTTGACGCCCACGGCGCCAAAATAGACGGTAAGCACGTAAAGCGTCGTTTCGGTGCTGCCTTGAATGGTGGAGGCAAGGCGGCCGATGAACGAGTCGGGGCCGTATGCAGCAATCAAATCAGTCGTCATGCCGAGCGCCGCCGTGCCGGAAAGCGTGCGGAGAGCCGCAAGCGGAACGACTTCGGCCGGCAGTCCAATGGCATCAGCCAGCGGTTTGATCACTTCCATCATGGCATCAAGCGCCCCTGAGGCTCGGAAAATGGCGACCGACACCAACATGCCGACCAAATACGGGATGAGCGAAAACGCGATCTCGATCCCTTCCTTGCCGCCTTCCACAAACGCTTCGTACGTCGGCACTTTCTTTGCTGTACCGTAAAGCAAAATAAAAGCGATGAGCGCAGGGATCAGCCAAACAGAAAGAAGTTGGACGATGGCCATTATGGCTTCCTGCCTTTCCGCATCCGTTTCCAATAATAGTACCGGTCAATCAATACCGCCCCAATCGTCGAAATCGTCGAGGCGACGATCGTCGTCCCAATGATCTCGCTCGGCGCCGCTGAACCGTACGTCATTCGGATCGAGATGACGGTCGCCGGAATGAGCGTAATGCCTGATGTGTTCATGGCCAAAAATGTCACCATCGACCGGCTAGCCTCGTCGCGGCCGCCGTTGAGCTTTTTTAGCTGCTCCATCGCCTTTATGCCCATCGGCGTCGCCGCATTGCCAAGGCCGAACATGTTGGCGACCATATTCGAGACGATATAGCCGAGCGCGGGATGGCCGGGCGGCACCTCTGGAAACAAGCGGCGTACGAGCGGCATAAACAGGCGCGCCGCTTTGTCAAGCAAGCCGGCGCGTTCAGCGATCGCCATCAGCCCGAGCCAAAACACTAAAATGCTGACCATGCCGATGCTGATCGTCACCGCTTCTTTGGCGCTTTCAAACACCGCTTTGTTCACTTCGTCCATCGTGCCGTTGGCCGCCGCAAAGACGATGCCAATGACCGCCATCATCACCCAAATGAGGTTAACCATCGCTTCTCACACCTAAAAAGCGAAATGCTTGCCATAAAAACCCTCGGCCGCTTCCTTCCTTTCCCGGTTCATACAGCAGCGGCACCGAATCAACCGCCTTTTGATGCAAATAAAGCACCGCCTTTCCGACCTCTGTCGGCGCCCGTTCTGGGTATTTTTCCCACCCCTTGCGCGGCTTCAGCAAATACACTTTCACCCGCAGCCCGCTCTCCTCTTTATCGGTCACCGGATATCGCAAATCGCGGACCGCCTGCAGCCGCCCGCGGTAAAACGGATCAGAAATTTTGTCGACCACCCGCTCGCTGCTCACTTTGGCGATGTGATAATGAGAAAATCCATATTCGTACATAGCGATATGGTCATTCCAATCGTCCGGTGCATCCAACGTCACGGCGATCAAATCGACGCCGCCTTTGGACGCCGTCGTCACGAGCGTGCGATGGGCCCGTTTCGTATAGCCGGTTTTGCCGCCGGTGCAATATTCGTAAAGACTTGTCAACAACTTGTTTTTATTTCGCCACACACGCGCGCCGTCTTCGCCGGGCGGAGCGGGGGCGCGGTACACCTTCGTCCCCGAGATGCGCCGAAACTCTTTGTTTTTCATCGCATATTGCATGAGCAGCGCCATATCGTACGCGGTTGAGTAGTGGTTTTCCGCGTCATCCAACCCGTGCGGATTGGCAAACTCGGTATCACGCATCCCGATTTCAGCCGCTTTTTGGTTCATTAAAAAAACAAATCCTTCGACGCTGCCGCCGACATGTTCAGCGATGGCCACCGCCGCGTCGTTGCCGGAACGAAGCATCAGCCCATATACCAAATCGCGCAGTTTGATTTTCTCCCCTTGGCGCAAGTAAATTGACGACCCTTCGGTCCGGACAGCGCGGGCGCTGACCGTCACCGTGTCGTCCATCTTCCCCGATTCAATCGCCAAAATGGCGGTCATAATTTTCGTAATGCTGGCGATGCGCCGTTTGGTATAGGCATCCTTGGCAAACAAAACCCGCCCGGAATGCTGCTCTATCAAAATCGCGCTTTTTGCGCTCACCCCATCCATAGCGCGCATCCGCTCTGGAACAAATGCCATAATCCCCGCAGCGAGTGCAAGAATGAGCGCAATGAGCCGCTTCTGCTTATTCATCTCATATCGGCGAGGATCCCCCTCCTTTAAGGAGCGGGGAGGAATCGCCTGTTCCTCCTTTCCGATTAGGCTGAACGGGCCGCAGCCGAAGAAACGTCGCGGCGGAAACAGGCTGAACCCCAAAGCCGCGTTTTGTACAAGTGTATGCGTCGATGGGACAAATATGATGAAAAAATGCCGTTGCAAGGGGAGACAGCCCTGAACGATCCGCTCCGGCGCTTGCGCTGGGCGCATTGATGACATTTCCCTGCAAAGAGAAAGCCGCTCCCCGAAAAGACGGACAGGTGTCCTGATGGATCGCAGCGCCTGCTCTCCCAAAAAAACGGGCAGGGGGTTCCCCCCCGCCCGTTTAAAACGGCTGCCAACGAAGCTTCCGCGCCTCATGAAAGCGCTCTTCAACGTTGCGCCAGTTGACGACGTTCCACCAATGTTCGATGTACGCCGCCCGATCATTTTTGTATTGCAAATAGTAGGCATGCTCCCACACATCAAGCACGAGAAGCGGGATCACATCCCATTGCGCCATGAGCTGGTGTTTTTCCGCCTGCAAAATTTCCAGCCGGTGCGCTCGCGGCGCCCAAACGAGCAGCGCCCAGCCGACCCCTTCGGCGCTTTTCGCCGCTTCGGTGAAATGACGGCGAAAGGCGGCAAAGCTGCCAAAATCGCGCTCGATTTGCGCCCGCAGCTCCCCGCGCGGCTCGCCGCCGCCCTCTGGATGCATGTTGTACCAAAAGATAGTGTGCAAATAATGCCCGGAGCCGTGGAACGCCGCTTCCCGCTCCCAATGTTTCAACAGATCAAAATTGTTCGTCCGGCGCGCCTCGGCCATCATCCGCTCCGCCTGATTGAGACCGTCGACATAGCTTTGATGATGCTTCGTATGGTGGAGGCGCATGATTTCTTCGGAAATATGCGGCTCGAGTGCATCATAACGGTACGGCAGCGGCGGCAAGACATGACGGCCGGGCGCTGCTTGTTGACGCGGCTCACCGCCGTCGTCCGCATCCACCCAGCGTCGCTTTCCATCGGTCACGTTGTCCGCTTGACCCGGCTCGCCGTCAGCTATATCAGGCAGCGAGTCGGAGAGCTCCGCCATAAAAGCCGGCTCCTTTGCGTCCTCAACCCGCTCTGCCGTCCCGCTGGTGTCAAGCCATCCGTCTTCGTTCTCTTTGTTTTCACTCTCCAGTTCAGGCGACACCGATTCCCCTTCGACTTGTTCTTGCGTCGCCTCTTCTTCCCGCTCGGCAGCTGACGAATCAGCCAGGCGGACGGCCCGAGTGTATACGTCATCGACAAGACGCTGGAGCTCGTAAATCGCTTCTTCGGTCCATTCATCGCCGTGTCCATCGATGTACGCCAACAAAGACGAAAGCCCAACATCCTCAGCCATCCTGCGTGCAGACAGCGCCTGTTCAACTTGTCTTCCCCACGCAGCCGCTTCCATGACATACTGGCGAAGCGCACCGACATACACGTCATCGGCAAGGCGCTGAAGCTCGCGGACGGCCTCTTCCGTCCACTCGCCGTCATGCTCGGCAATAAACTCGAGCAGCGACGAAGCGCCATCCGTGCTTGCCCCACGCAAAGCGAGCGTCTCCTTGACTTGATTTCCCCATTCGTTCACCCTAGCCGCATATTGGGCGAACAACACCTGATCGTCCATTTGGTAAAAACCTCCTCCTGTTTTGTTCGCCATATCGTATGCTGTCATGGGGAAATCGTTCTTGTCCGCATTCACCCAAATTCCCGGCCGCTCATACATAGAGGAGCGAGGGCAGTCATCATAGGAAAAGACAGCAAGGAAGAACAGAATCGCCGCAATGCTTCCCTGCGGCGGGTCTGCAAATGAGCCATAGATAAACCGCTCAAAAAAATCGGGCTGACCCAAAACATATTCGCGTTTTGGGTCAGCCCCCCTTTTTTCTGAAAAAGGCAGGCTACTTTGGCAAACCGCCGGCTGCACCAAACGGTTTCCTTGTCCGGACGCACAGAAAACGCGGCGCCAACCGCATTTTCTCGTTACGCCGACCGTTCAGGCAAGCGGCACTCGCCGGTTTCCGCCCATTCGCTGACAAGCGCCTGCAGCGTTTTGGCGTCTACCTCGGCAAAATAACGGCGCAATTCCTCTTCATCGTGAATATAGACGCGCTTTCGCTGCCGATACGCCGGATTTTTCCATAAACAGACAAGAGCAATGATGTCGCGCAAACGAATGTCGCGCCCGTTAGCCGTAAACAGTGGATCGCTTTCATACGGCAGCCAATCAAGTAGCGCCGCCTCAAAATGGCGCAAATACAACACAGACAGCGTCCGCTCTTCGCCCCCGTCGCGGTACGTGACTTCCGAGCGGTTGAAATAGTCTTCAAACGTGTTCGATTGCGACTTTTGCAGCTCTTCACCGTACAGGCGGCAAACGTTCATGAGCGCTCTCCTTCCCCGATCAGCCATTTTTCTTTAGTTTACCATATTCCGGCTGCCCATCGCTCAAATTTTCTGCTAATTTTTCGAAAAATAAATCCGCTTCCCGCTCGGATTCGCCATCGTCCGCCCATTCCGGCAGCGGCGGCAGCTCCTCGAGCGTTTTTAGCCCGAAATAATCGAGAAATTCCGGGGTTGTCCCGTACAAAATCGGCCGCCCGGTTCCTTCGGCTCGTCCAACCTCTTTAATGAGCGCCCGTGCCATCAGCGTCTGCAATGGCTTGTCGCTTTTTACGCCGCGAATTTCCTCAATCTCCGCGCGTGTAATCGGTTGGCGGTATGCGATAATGGCGAGCGTCTCAAGCGCCGCCTGCGACAGCGGCGATGCTCCCGGCGCTTCGACCAACTTCTTTAAATAGGGGGCGTGTTCTTTTTTTGTCGCCAACAAAAACACGCCGCCAAGTTCGACAAGCTGGATGCCGCGCTCTTCCCGTCGGCAGTCTTGTTGAAGCTCCTCGATCACCGCTTTCGCCTCTAGCTCGCTGACTTCCAACACAGCGGCAATTTGTGAAAGCGACAGCCCTTCGTCACCGGCAGCAAACAACAGCGCTTCGACAATCGCCTTCGCCGGCTTGAGCGCGCCGGCTCCCTTTTTTTCTCTTTCGTTTTGTTCCATCGCCCTTCTGCCACGCCAAACTCGTTGGCGCCCCTCCTCCTTTCCTCCTGTTTTCGTCGTTTCCCAAGTCTTCTCACCCCAATGTGAGTCAACTCTCCGCCTTATCATGGCATGGGCAAACAAACAACAAAAGAAAAGCGGCCCGCCGCAGCGAACCGCCGCGGCCAAACCGCACCGCCTCAACCGGCTGGTTTCACCGCAAGAAACAAATCGCTGAAATTCCGTTCTTGCTCAACGATGATTTCGTCTTGCTTCATCAACTCTAAAATCGCCAAAAACGTCACGACGATATACGAACGATCGTAGGACGGAAACAGCTCGTAAAAGTTTTTCCGCCCGTTCGCCTGCTTTAGTTCATGCAAAATTTCCGCCATGCGCTGTTCGACGGAAATATCTTGGCGGGAGATTTTCGCCCGCATCGGTTTTTGCAGTTTTTTGCGGCGCAACAGCTTCGACAAGGCGCCAAGCATATCGTATACGTTCACATCCAGCGGCGCCGCCTTTTTCTCATCCGCGTATGCGCTTAAGTCGCTCGGCGGCTTTGTAAACAAAAGCGCCCGCTCCTCTTCGCGCCGCTTCAGTTCGCGCGCCGCCTCTTTAAACTTTTTATATTCAAGCAGCCGCTGCGTCAGCTCCTCGCGCGGGTCCCCGTCATCGCCCCACTCGATGTCGCCGTCGACAGCTTCCTCATTGGAGGGCGGCAACAGCATTTTGCTTTTGATCGCAAGCAAGGTGGCCGCCATCACTAAATATTCGCTGGCGATATCCAACTCAAGCTCCTGCATGGCGTGAATGTACGCCATATACTGCTCCGTAATTTGCGCGACCGGAATATCGTAAATATCAATTTCATAGCGGTTGATCAAATGCAAAAGCAGATCAAGCGGCCCTTCAAACGCTTCGATTTTGACGTTGTACGGCAATTGCACATCCATCCCACCATTTTTTCCAGAACCACCGCCCGGTAGGCTCGTCTCCAGCTGCAGTACATTTATTGTATCATAACGAAGCGGCGAAGCGAACGGAAAACAGTCTCTTTTTTGCGCCGCAGGCCGCCGAAGCTGTATAATCGAAGAAGAGCCGTCCGCCTTCACATGGCGCGGCCCACTTTTGAAAGGAACGATGGCCGATGTATCCAAAAGCGTATATCGAGTATTTGGTCCATTTCCATAGCGACCGCGATTATTTTGAATGCCACGAAATTTTGGAGGAACATTGGAAACAAGACGGTCGAAACAAAGGTTGGCTTGTGCTCATTCAAATGGCGGTCGCTTTTTACCATTACCGGCGCGGCAACGTCTTGGGAGCGCTGCGCCTCATTCGACGGGCGCGGGCGCTGCTTGACGAAGCGCAAGAGATGATCCGGCGGCTCGGCCTCGATGACGAGGCGCTCGCCCGCTTGCTCGACGAGACGGCTGGGCGGATCACTCGCGGCGAACCGTACGAAAGCGTCGAACTGCCGATTCGCGACCGTTCCCTTTATGAGCAATGCCAGGCCGCCTGCGCCCGCCGGCAGCTCGTTTGGGGGCAAGCCAGCGACCTAGCCAACCTTGATCTTGTGGATAAACACCGGCGCCGCGACCGCTCGGACGTCATCGCCGCACGCGAACAAAAAAAACGGGCCAAAGCGGAAGGAGTTGGCTTCCCTCCCCCTCCGCCGCCCGCCTGAGCGCGGCGCCGCGCTAGTTTCGTTATTCGTTGCACGCATGGCATTTATCGAAAAACGAGGCGGTCCACTCGTTGGCGCACAATCGGCGGCCCGGGTACACCTCTTTCAATGCCTTGACCATCTGTTTTCCAATCCCTTGGTGGCGGTGTGACGGATTGACGCTGATGTGCTGGATTTCCACAACATCAGGAGCGCGCAACAGGACGCCGATAATGCCGACGATGTCATCCCCTTCTTTCCATAAAAACAGCTGCCAATCGTTGTTTGTTTCATACTGTTTCATCGTCTGCTGCAGCCGTTTCAGGTCTTTTTCCGTCGGCATAAACGACAACAGTCCCATGGCGATTTTCTCATAGTTTTTTCGGTAACGGATTAACATAAAAATCCCTCATTATCGACAAACGCTTTTCCGAAATGGAAAAGTTTTTGTCATTTTCTCTATACGTATTATAAACATTCTCACCGATATTGTGAACCATTTCATGCCTTTTTACGCAAATTACGCAAGCGTCCGCAAGACGTTCGCCATTTCGATCGCCGACACCGCCGCTTCCCATCCTTTATTGCCCGCTTTCGTGCCGGCCCGCTCGATCGCCTGTTCAATGGTGTCCGTCGTCAACACGCCGAAAATGACCGGAACACCGCTTGCAAGCGCCGCGTGGGAGACGCCTTTGGCCGCCTCGCTGCAGACGTAGTCAAAATGGCTCGTTGCCCCACGGATGACGGCGCCAAGCGTAATGACAGCGTCAAACTGCTTCGATTCCGCCATTTTTTTCGCCACAAGCGGGATTTCAAACGCACCCGGCACCCAGGCGACAGTGATGTCGCTGTCGCTCACGCCATGGCGCGTCAAGCCGTCGATCGCCCCAGATAAAAGCTTGCCCGTGATGAATTCGTTAAAACGAGAGACGACGATGCCGATTTTCAATCCGGTGCCGACTAAGTTTCCTTCAATGATGCGCATGTTCGTTGCTCCTCCCATCATTAAAAATGAAGCATATGTCCTAATTTTTCATGTTTCGTGCGCAAATATTTTTCATTTTCCTTTTTCGCTGGCATCTGAATGGGCACCCGTTCAACGACTTCGAGTCCATGCCCTTTTAAGCCGGCGATTTTGCGCGGGTTGTTCGTGAGCAGGCGCATTTTCGTCACGCCAAGATCTTTCAAAATTTGCGCCCCGATGCCATAATCGCGCAAATCGGCGGGGAAGCCCAGTTTTTCGTTCGCTTCGACCGTATCATAACCTTGCTCCTGCAACTTGTAAGCGCGCAACTTGTTCATAAGGCCGATGCCGCGCCCTTCTTGGCGCATGTAAAGCAACACCCCGCGCCCTTCCGCCTCGATTTGCCTGAGCGCCGCATGCAGCTGCGGACCGCAGTCGCACCGGTACGAGCCAAACACATCGCCAGTTAAGCATTCGGAATGGACGCGCACCAAGATCGGCTCATCCGGGATGATCTCTCCTTTGACAAGCGCCACATGCTCTTTTCCGTCGAGCACGTTTGTGTAGCCGATGGCGCGAAATTCGCCGAATTCGGTCGGCAGCCAAACGTCCACCTCCCGTTTCACGAGCTTTTCCCGCTGACTCCGATAGGCGATCAAATCTTTGATCGTGATCATTTTCAATCCGAACTGATCGGCGATTTGCCGCAAATCAGGAACGCGAGCCATCGTCCCGTCCTCTTTAATGATTTCGCAAATGACGCCGGCCGGCTTCGCGCCGCACAAACGGGCCAAATCGACCGCCGCTTCCGTATGGCCGGCGCGCCGCAAGACGCCCCCCTTTTTCGCAATCAACGGAAAAACGTGGCCAGGACGTTTAAAATCGCTCGCTTTCACATTCGGATCAAGCAGCGCCTGAATCGTCGCCGCCCGCTCGTAGGCGCTGATTCCCGTCGTTGTCGTTTTGTAGTCGACACTCACCGTAAACGCTGTGCCATGCGCGTCCGTGTTATGAGTGACCATCGGCTCAAGCTCGAGCCGCTCCGCCAATTCCTCCGTAATCGGCACGCAGACGAGCCCGCGGCCATGAGTGATCATAAAGTTAATGACATCCGGCGTAGCTTTTTCGGCCAGCACGACAAAATCGCCTTCATTTTCGCGGTCTTCGTCATCGCAAACGATGATCACTTCTCCGTTTTTCAGCGCCGAAAGCGCTGCTTCAATCGTGTCAAACATCAAGCTTGCCCCCCTTTTCCACTATTTATAGCCGTGCTGCTCCAAAAATTCGACCGTCAATTTGGAGGTCGGCGTCGCTTTCGCGTCGAGGAAAGCGGCGACGTACTTGCCGATCATGTCGCACTCGATATTGACGAGATCGCCCGGCCGCTTTTCGCCTAAAATCGTCGCCTCACGCGTATGCGGAATGAGTGAAACGATGAACGTGCGCTCGCTCAGACCGAAAATCGTCAAGCTCGTCCCATCGACAGCGACCGATCCTTTCTCAATCATATAGGCGCGCAGCGAGGCCGGCACTTCGATTTCATAGTAGACGGCGTTCGCTTTCGGCCACTGCCGGATGATGCGCCCGACGCCGTCCACATGCCCGGTGACGAAATGGCCGCCAAACCGTCCCCCAGCCGCCATTGCCCGCTCCAAATTCACCTTCGATCCCGGCTTTAATGTTTTTAGCGCCGTCGCTTTCACCGTCTCCGGCATGACATCGACCGTAAACTGCCGTTCGGTGAACGATGTGACGGTCAAGCAGACGCCGTTGACGGCGATGCTGTCGCCAAGCCGCACATCTTCGAGCACCCGCTTGGCGCCAATCGTCATCACGATGGCGTCGCCGGTTTGCTTCATTTGTTCGATCGTGCCGATCTCTTCAATAATGCCAGTGAACACAACGATTCCTCCTTCCGTTTCGGCGCGGCGACGATTTTGATGTCCGGGCCGATCGTCTCGATGCGGCGGATGTCAAGCTCCACCGCTTCAGCAAGCCGGGCGAAGCCAAGGCCGCCGACCGGCGTCGGCGCCCCGCGGCCGCCGATCAGCTTCGGAGCGATATAGGCGATGACCTCATTGACTGCTCCCGCGCGGAGGAAGCTGTCATGAACGCGCGAGCCGCCTTCGACAAACAGCGACATGACTCCCTGCTCCCCAAGCAGACGGAGCACATCGCGGACATCGATCTGGGCCGTCGGCATTGAAAATACGCGCACCCCAAGGCGCTCATACGCCGCCGCTTGTTCCCGACTGACGCCGCCGGTGATGATCCACGTTTCTGCTTCCTTGTCAGCGACGACATGGGCGTCAAGCGGTGTACGCAATTTTGTATCCAAAATGATGCGGAGCGGATTTTTCCGCTTTTCCCCAAAGCGGACGGTAAGCTTCGGGTTGTCGGTCAAAACGGTGTTGACGCCGACCAAAATGGCGTCATGCTGCGCACGAAGGCGATGGACATCCTCACGCGCCGCGCTTGATGTAATCCATTTGCTTTCCCCCGTCGCCGTCGCGATTTTGCCATCGAGGCTGCATGCGAACTTCAACGTGACAAACGGCGTTTTTGCGGCGATATAGTGGAAAAACATCCGATTCAATTCGTCCGCTTCGTCTTTTAATACGCCAACATCAACGTCAATGCCCGCTTGGCGCAGCTTGGCAATCCCTTTTCCCGCGACAAGCGGATTCGGGTCGGTCGTGGCAACGACGACGCGACGGACGCCCGCCTGGATGAGCAAATCGGCACATGGCGGCGTTTTTCCATAATGGCTGCACGGCTCAAGCGTCACGTACACCGTCGCACCGCGCGCCTTCTCGCCAGCCATGCGGATCGCATAGACTTCCGCGTGCGGCTCACCCGCTTTCAAATGGGCGCCAAGCCCAACAACCGTCCCACCGTTGACAACGACCGCGCCAACGGCAGGATTGGGAGACGTTTGCCCGACTCCAGCTTTGGCCACATCGAGAGCGAGCCGCATATAATGTTCATCGTTATGCACCGCACTCCCTCCTTCAATAAAAATGAAACCCCCGGGATGTCCCCGGGGGCTCATCGATGAGAGAATGACCAATGATGCGCAAACAAACACATGTTCGCCAAGCAGGCTATACCGGCCGGTCGGAAACAAAAGATACTACCATGCCTAGTCGGCCGACAGACGCTGCCCACGCGGTCTGAACCGGCCGAAAACAGCCGTGCGCATATTGGCATCCTTCTCCCATCCAGACTATACTGTCGGCTCCGGAATCGCACCGGATCCTGCCTTTCGGCTCGCGGGCTGAGGGGCGGAAAGCCCCATCACCGCCGGTCGGGAATTTCACCCTGCCCCGAAGGATGCATCACGATATCGTTATGTTCATTATACCACACGAAACGCCCTGCATCATCATTCCGCAACCCAAATCCAATACGCCGCTCCCCACAACAGGCTGGCCGCAAGCAAAAAGAAAAACAAGCGCCAGTTGTTTCGAACAGTCCGATCATCCTCGCTCATGCGCTGTTTACGGTTCGTCAAATACTTTCACTTCCTTCATCACGTCGCCGTTTTTCATCGTCCTCACGACGTCCATGCCCGATGTCACTTGGCCAAAGACGGTGTGCACCCCATCCAAGTGCGGCTGCGGCTCGTGGACGATAAAGAACTGGCAGCTGCCGGTGTCGCGGCCGCGGTGCGCCATGGACATCGCGCCGGTGACATGTCGGTGTGGATTGTTGTCCGTCTCGCACGGGATCGTATAGCCGGCATCGCCCGTTCCGTTGCCGCGTGGACATCCTCCTTGGCTGACAAATCCAGGGATGACGCGGTGGAACGTCAACCCGTTATAAAAGCCTTCGTTTGCGAGCTTCTCAAAATTGGCCACCGTCACCGGCGCCTCGTTTGGGAACAGTTCAAACTCGATTTTCCCGCCGTTTTCCATGAGAATATATCCTTTTTTCGCCACAAGCATCCAGCTCCTTTTCGACATCGAAACTGCTTTTATCATACCATGATGGCCAAGTGAAACAAAAGAAAAAATGTCTTTTCAAATTCGCACGCCGCCTGACCGCGTCGCGTTTTTCCGATAGCCAAGCAGGCGAGCGTGCGGTATAATGATAATGCATTTTCGTAAACAGGAGGCGAGCTATGTGAAACGAACGATCGCTTCATCGCTGCTTTGGGCGGTGCTCTTGGCATCTCCGGGCATCGCAGCGGCCGATGCCGCGCCGGGCGATGTCATTGTGACGCTCGGGGAAAACTTAACGAATGAACAAAAGCAAAAAGTGCTCGACGAAATGAAGGCGCCGGACGGGGCGCAAACGATCACCGTCTCAAACGTTGAGGAGCATAAATATTTGGACGGACTCATTCCGAAAGCGCAAATCGGCACGCGCGCCATCTCGTCGTCGATGATCACGATAAAAGAGCCTGGCTCGGGGCTTCATGTCGAAACGCACAACATCACATGGGTGACGAAAGAGATGTATACAAACGCCTTGATCACCGCAGGGGTGAAAGATGCCGATATTTACATCACCGCTCCGTTCCCGGTTTCCGGCACCGCAGCGCTGACGGGGCTGATGAAGGCGTATGAAATTTCCTCGGACCAAGCCATCCCTGATGATGTCAAAAAAGTGGCGAACGAGGAAATGGTGCAGACGGCGAAGCTCGCCGATTCGATCGGCGCGGACAAAGCGGTCGCCCTGCTGGCGAAAATCAAACAAGAAATCGCCAACAACCCACCGCAGACGGACGCTGATTTGCGCGCCCTTATTGAAAAAATCGCCAACGACCTTGGCATTACGCTGAGCGAGAATGAAATCAACAACCTGATTTCCCTTTTCCATAAAATGCAAAATGCCCATATTAATTGGGATCAAGTGAATGATCAGCTGAGCAAGGCGAAAGAACAGCTATCGGCGTTTTTGCAGTCAGAAGAAGGGAAAACGTTCATTCAAAATCTGATCGACATCTTGAAAGAAATTTGGAACGCGATCAAATCAGCATTTTCCTCAAATCAACAATGAAAGAAGGCGCCCCAAAAAAAGCAGCGGGCGCCTTTTCTTTGTGGAGGCCGTTCTCTTTCCAACCGGCGGCCTTCACTTTTTCACTTTCGTTTTCAAAGGCAAATCATATTGGATCAAATCTTCATATGTCTCCCGTTTCACAACGAGCTGGGCGTCGCCGTTTTCAACGAACACAACGGCTGGGCGCGGCAGACGGTTGTAATTGTTCGCCATGGAATAGCCGTAAGCGCCGGTGCAAAAAACGGCCAAATAATCGCCCGGCTTCGCTTCCGGCAGGGCGATGTCCCAAATGAGCATGTCGCCTGACTCGCAACACTTCCCGGCGATCGATACGACTTCCGTCGGCTCGCCGAACACCCGGTTGGCGAGCGCGGCTTCGTATTTCGCTCCGTAAAGCGCCGGACGGATGTTGTCGCTCATGCCGCCGTCAACGGCAATATAGGTGCGGACGTTGGGCACCTCTTTGCGCGAACCGATCGTATAAATCGTCGTTCCGGCATCACCCACGAGCGACCGCCCCGGCTCGATCCAAATTTCCGGCAACGGCAAGCGGCAAGCTTCGGCCTGCCTTTTCACCTCTTCCACAATGCAGTCGACGTACGCTGTCACCGGAATCGGGTCGTCTTCCTCCGTATAGCGGATGCCAAAGCCGCCGCCAAGATTGACAACCGCTGGGACAAATCCGTGCTCCTTGTTCCACTCCGCCAGCTTGGCAAACACTTTTTGCGCCGCGAGCACAAACCCAGCTGTTTCAAAAATTTGCGAGCCGATATGGCAATGAACGCCGAGCAGCTGAAACGCGGCCGATGCCATAACACGGCGAAACGCCTCGTCCGCCTGACCGTTGTTTAAGTCAAAGCCGAACTTTGAATCTTCTTGCCCGGTTAAAATGTAATCGTGCGTATGCGCCTCGACCCCCGGCGTCACGCGGAGCAAAACCGGCACCGTCCGACCGGATGAAGCCGCCAGCTCTTCGATCAGCTCGAGTTCGTAAAAGTTGTCGGCAACGATGCAGCCGATGCCGTGTTCAAGCGCCATCGCCAATTCGTCCCGGCTTTTGTTGTTGCCATGAAAATGGATGCGCTCAGGCGGAAAACCGGCCGCAAGCGCCGTATACAGCTCACCGCCTGAGACGACGTCAAGCGACAATCCCTCCTCAGCGGCCAGCTGCACGATGGCGACGGCGGAAAACGCCTTGCTCGCATACGCGACTTGCGCCCGCACGCCGTGACGCTGGAACGCTTCTTTAAACGCGCGCGCCCGAGCGCGGATCAACGCAACGTCATAAATATAAAGCGGCGTGCCATACGTTTTGGCCAACTCGACCACATCGACGCCGCCGATTTCCAAATGCCCTTGTTCATTCACGCGGCTTGTCCCGTGAAGAAACATCGCAAACCCCTCATTCCTCTATCGAAATCGCATGGCAAAAGCAAAAAAGACAGTTTGCAAAATCGGCAACTGCCTTTACAAAATGGAAAACCGCAGAGCGCCATCGGCTCTGCCTTGAAACAGAAGGCCGCACACCCCGCGCTGGGCCATGCCCATTCCGTCCGTGCAAACGTGCGAAGCACTGAGGCAAGCACCATCAGTGCAAGCAATTAAATATAACTTATCATAATTATAAAAAAGTTGCAATAGCGCTAAAACGAAAAAAGCGGCCGCCAATAGGTGGAGACGGCCGCTTCCAAATGGATCGTTCGCGTCATGACGGCTGTTTTTGCCGGTCTTGCGGGTGAACGATGCTCGGGCGCACTCTCGCTCCGGCAACCGAACGGCGGACGACAATTTGCATAAATGCCGCTGGATCGAACGGGATGAACGGCCATAAGTACGGCGTATTAAGCGAGCGGATGCTGGCGAGCCAAAGCAAATAAACGGTCGTGCCAATGACGAGCCCGGGCACTTTAAACAAGGCGACAAGAATGACCAATGCCAATCGAGAAATCTTATTCGCCACGCTCAACTCATAGCTTGGCGTCGCAAATGAACCGATCGCCGCCACCGAAATGTACAAGATCACTTCCGGCACAAACAGCCCGACATCGATGGCGATTTGTCCGATCAAGACGGCGGCAATCAAACCCATCGCGGTTGATAGCGGCGTCGGGGTATGAATGGCTGCCATCCGCAAAAACTCAATCCCAAAATCAGCGAGCAAAATTTGCACAATGATCGGGATGTTCGTTTGTTTGTTCGGCCCAATAAACCCCCACGATTCGGGCAGCAACGACGGTTCAAGGACGAACAGCACCCACAGCGGCAGCAAAAACAACGACGTCAAAATGCCTAAAAACCGCACCCAGCGCACAAACGTCCCGACCCCTGGCGACTGCCGGTATTCCTCGGCATGCTGGACGTGGTGGAAAAATGTTGTCGGCGTGATGATGACGCTTGGCGATGTATCAACCATAATGAGCACGTGCCCTTCAAGCAGGTGCGTCGCTGCTACATCCGGCCTCTCGGTATAACGGACGAGCGGGTACGGGTTGTATCCTTGCTTGACTAAAAACTCTTCGACTGTTTTGTCGCCCATCGTCAGTCCATCGACGTTGATTTGCTGCAACTCTTTCTTGACGAGTTCAACAAGCCCCGGGTCAGCGACGTCTTTAATATAGGCGATGCATACGTCCGTTTTTGACCGCTCGCCGACTTGCAAAATTTCAAAGCGCAGCCGCTCGTCGCGGATGCGGCGGCGGGTGAGCGCCGTGTTGACAATGATGTTCTCGACGTAGCCGTCGCGGGCGCCGCGCACAACTTTTTCCGTATCCGGCTCTTGCGGCTGCCGACCCGGATAGCTGCGGACGTCGACAGCAAATCCGGTCGATTCGCCTTCAATCAAGACGATGATCAAGCCCGACAGCAGCTTGTCAACCGCTTCGTCGAGGCTCGTCACCGGACTGACTTGCTGATGAACGAGTCGATTTTCGATGATCTGCCACGCTTGGGACGCCTGGCGTTCATCATCGTTGACGCGCACAATTTGTTTTAACAATTCGATAATGTATTGCGTGTCGCATAAACCGTTGCAGTAGTAAATATGTACTTCCCGGTTTAGGACATAGATTTTCCGCACGCCTAAATCAAAGCTTGTCCCGACGCCGATCCGCTGTTGCAAAAACTTCGCGTTGTCAACGAGCCGCTTCGCGATCGGCGCTTTCGGTTTCTTTTCTTTTTCCGGCATGGCCACCACTCCTTTCGAGAATCAACTCGACCGCCTTGCGCGTAATCGGCGCTCCGTATTTCGCATGGTCTCGATATCCCATTTTGCCGATGTCGCCGATGCCGACGATGAGCGGAATGTTCAGCCGGTCAAGGCAGTAGACGGTATCGCCATTGATCCGCCCGATCTCGAGGTCCCGGACGCCTTCTTTATCGACCCCATATTCGGTCATCACGCCGTCACGGTCGATGCTCACATGCACTTTTGTCCATTCATGCTGGTGCGTATTGGAGGCAACCGCCAGCGCCCCAAGCACCTCAATTTGCTCATGCCCCGCCACATAGCGAAGCGCCTGCTCTCCGGCCCCCTCCCCGAGGGCGCCGCAATCGTCAAACATGACAAACACTGGATCGTGCGGCGTTTGCAAAATGAGTTCGACCAACTGTTCACCGCTCAGTTTCGTCGGATTGCCTTGCGAGCGAGAAATGCAACGGCCGCCGATCTCGGCGGCAACCCGCTCAATCGCCCGGCAGGCGAACTCGTCCCCATCCGTTACTAAAATGACTCGTCGTTTTTCCATCATCTCTACCCTTTCGGTTTGCAAGTGAGCGCCGCGGCAAAAGAGCCAGCCACGATAAAAGCGAACAAGGCGCCGGCAAATCGGAACACCGCTGCTCCGGTTTCGACAAATCCCTCCGGCCGCGGTTCTGCCATGGCCCCTTTCGCCAACCAATACCCAAATCCGCATAGCGGCATCGTCGCCCCGGCGCCAGCCCAAGCGACGAATGGATCATAGACGCCGCCAAAGCCAAGGAGTACGCCAAAGACGACAAGCGAACCGGCGACGCCAGCCGGCGTCCATTTGCCGCGGTCGATGATGAGCTGAACGATGGCGCACAGCAGCCCGCCGGCGAGAAAGGCACGGACGTATTCCATATCACATTCCCTCCTGATCGTTCCCAAATAAAAGACGTCCTACGGCGGCAAATCCGGCTCCTGTCCAGCCGCTTCGATGACGACGCCGTGAGCGATCGCTGGGATCGACTGTTTTTGCTGCACCATCGTTTGACTCAAGAGCGCCCCGGTAGCGACGACAAACAGGCGTCGAAACGTTCCGCGGGCGAGCTCTTGAAGCAAATACCCGTACGTGACGACCGCCGAGCAGGCGCAGCCGCTGCCGCCGGCGAACACCTTTTGATCTGGCCGGTAAATCATCAGCCCGCAATCGTTGTAAACGTCGGTCACATCGTAGCCTGATTCAGCAAGCAACTCGCGGACGATGACGCTGCCGACGCGCGACAAGTCGCCGGTGACAATCAAATCGTAATCGCCCGGCGAGACGCCTAAGTCACGGAAATGCTGCTCGATCGTATCGGCCGCCGCCGGGGCCATCGCCGCCCCCATGTCGAGTGGGTTTTTCAGCCCGGCGTCAACGACTTTGCCGATCGTCGCCGCCCGGACGCGCCAACGTCCCGGCGCGCGGCCAACGAGCGCGGCGCCGGCGCCCGTGACGGTGAACGTCGCCGTTTTCGGCTTTTGCACCCCCAGTTCAGTCGGGTAGCGAAACTGCCGTTCGGCCGTCGCGTTATGACTGCTTGTCGCCGCAAGCGCCCGATCAGCCAATCCACCAGCGACAAACGCAGCGGCTGCCGCCAACGTTTGCATCGAGGTCGAACAGGCGCCGAACAAGCATAAAAACGGAATCGGCAGCTCGCGGGCGACATAGTTCGATGTCGCATTTTGGTTTAACAAATCACCGGCCAAAAATAGATCGACTTCTTCGGCAGAGACGCCCGCCTTTTGCAAGCAGCAATCCACCGCCTCCCGCATCAGCCTCCGCTCGGCCAGCTCCCACGTCGCTTCACCGCAATATAAGTCGCGATGACAAACATCAAAATAACTTCCGAGCGGCCCGTCGGCTTCAAGCGGCCCGACTGCGGCAGCGGCCGCTTGGATGTAAACACCATCGTCAAACACCCATGTCTGCTTTCCGACACGTTTCATGGCCAATCCCTCTTTTCGTCACGGCCAAACAAGGCCAAGCACATAGGCGGCAATCAGACCATAAATGACCGCTGCCCCACCGGCTTTCAACATCTGCCCGGCCACCCCGGCCGTCCATCCTTCGCTGCGATGTTCGATGGCAGCGCTCGCGATGGCATTGGCCAGCCCTGTAATGAGCATCGTCGCCCCCGCACCGGCAAATTGGCTGAAATCATCATATTTCCCGACGGCCGTCAGCACAATCGCCAATCCGGCCATCACCATAGACGCCCACAGATGAGCCTCGAGCGGCGAAGCGGCAAACGTGCCGCCATACCAATCAACGAGCCATTGCGCCAACGCACAAAGCGCCCCGCCGACAAGAAACGCTTTTACCGCATTGGCGGCGTATGGGGGAGAAGGCTGAAACGCCTTCACCTCGCGGACATAATCGGACTTTAATCCCACGTTTCCTTCCCCCTTTGTCAGCGAAAGTGATCGACAAAATAAAGCCAATGAAACAACGAACCGGCCACTTTGCCAAAGGCGATGGCCATAAGTAAAATGACGATTTTATCATCGACGCCGATCCGCTTCGCTAAAATCGGCCAAACGTTCAACACCTCTGTTAAAGCGGCAGCGAGCATTCCGATAAACACACCATGAAACAATCCAATCGGCGCTAGCCAATATTTGGATAAATGCCAAACAGAATGGCGCAAACTCATCCAACCGCCAACGATGGCGCCGGCTACAGCCCCCCATTCATAGGCGTGAATGCGTTTTGGCGTTTTCGTCAGCTGCGTCAGGCGCGGGATGACGCCAAGCACGACCAAAAAAGCGACAAATCCGGTTCCGACCGCCAACCCTCCGGCGAAGCCGACGAACACTACCAGCAAAATCTCAAGCGTCGTCAAGAGGCCTCAAGCTTTCTTTGTTTTCATGCAAAATGACGTACTGATCGATCGATTGCTGGTAGTTGAACATTTCGACTTCAAGAGGGCTGGGCTCCTCGTTGATTCGTTTGCGGAACCAATGGTTGAAAAATAAAATCATCCCGATGCCGAGCCCAAGCGAATATGGAATTTGCAAAAGCAGCGGTTTATCGACCGCCTGGCCGGTCACCATCTCGTACAGATGGCGATGCACCCGTTGCATGCTGACGTCCTCGTGAAAGTTCATGATCGCCATCGCCGAACCGACGAACAAAAGAAGCCAAACGAGAACGAAGGAAGCGGTCGAAACCTTCCGTTTTTCATAGACGACTTCAATGATCGTCTGCGATGGGCCGATCATCTGCACATCAAGCGAGGAATCCACATCAAACACAGCCCGGATCATTTGCATCATATCGATGATGACGATATTTTTATCGCTGGGCTGGATGCGATAGAGCGGAATCGTCTTCAACCGCCGAATGAGCCCGCCATCCGGCGCAGCGATTTGGGCCGCCTGCCCGAGCGTCACCACCGCCCCCGGCTTGACTTGCACGCGATGGCGCGGCTTGATAAATACGGTGTTGGCCATTTGCTTCACACCTTTGTCCCCATTTTGTTTTTCTTTAGTTTGGTTGGCAAAAACACCGATCATGCGGCCTGTCGGCGTTCACCATCGATTTCATAAAAATAGAAAAGAATGGGCAAAAAATGCCCATTCTTTTTTAGACTTTTGTTGCTTGCTCTGGAAAAAGCGTTCCAAAATGCGCTTACAGACCAAAAGACGGATGCGATTCATGGTTCACCGCCGATGAATTGACATCCGTCGATTTTGAACACACCTGTGCGGACAAAATGGACTATCCGTCCATTTTGTTGCCCACTCCGTGCGGACAAAATGGACTATCCGTCCATTTTGTTGCTCACTCCGTGCGGACAAAATGGACTATCCGTCCATTTTGTTGCCCACTCCGTGCGGACAAAATGGACTATCCGTCCATTTTGTTGCTCACTCCGTGCGGACAAAATGGACTATCCGTCCATTTTGTTGCCCACTCCGTGCGGACAAAATGGACTATCCGTCCATTTTGTTGCTCACTCCGTGCGGACAAAATGGACTATCCGTCCATTTTGTTGCTCACTCCGTGCGGACAAAATGGACTATCCGTCCATTTTGTTGCTCACTCCGTGCGGACAAAATGGACTATCCGTCCATTTTGTTGCTCACTCCGTGCGGACAAAATGGACTATCCGTCCATTTTGTCCTTTATGTGCTGCAATATTTTCTTTTCCAGCCGGGATACTTGCACTTGAGAGATGCCGAGCCTCGATGCCACTTCGGACTGGGTTTGGTCTTTGTAATAGCGCAAATAGACGATCAGCCTCTCACGCTCGTCGAGTTCTTCGATCGCTTTTTTTAAGGCGATTTTGTCAAACCATGACGCTTCGTCGGCGTCAGCAATTTGATCAAGCAACGTAATCGGATCGCCGTCGTTTTCGTACACCGTTTCGTGAATCGATGTCGGCGAGCGGACCGCCTCTTGAGCCAGAACGACGTCTTCTGGCGAAATGCCTAAATGGTCGGCGATTTCCGTAACCGTCGGCGCCCGCCCGCGCGTTTTCGACAGCTCATCTTTCGCCTTGCGGATTTTGTTGCCCATCTCTTTCAGCGAACGGCTCACTTTGACGGTGCCGTCGTCGCGAAGAAACCGCTGAATCTCCCCAATGATCATCGGCACGGCGTACGTCGAAAACTTGACGTCATACGACAGGTCAAACTTGTCGACCGACTTTAACAAGCCGATGCAGCCGATTTGAAACAAGTCGTCCGCTTCATAGCCGCGGTTTAAAAAACGTTGAACGACCGACCAGACGAGGCGCATGTTTTTTTCAATAATTTCATCACGCGCTTCTTGATCGCCTTCTTGGCTGCGGCGGATCAGCTCTTTCATCTCCTGATCTTTGATTGGCGACTGATCTTGCTTGACATCGACATCCATAGGCATGTCTCCCTCAGTTACATAACGCTTTGCTTTTCGCAATATGCTTTTTCAAATACACAGTCGTCCCTTTGTTCACTTCCGACTCAACGATGACTTCGTCCATGAAGTTTTCCATAATGGTAAAGCCCATCCCTGACCGCTCGAGCTCGGGCTTTGTCGTAAACAACGGCTGGCGCGCTTCTTCGATGTCAGGAATGCCGACTCCTTCGTCTCTCACCGTCAAATGGACGACACCGTCTTCAATGATGACCGAAATGGAGACGATGCCGTTCGGATCGTTGTTGTAGCCGTGAATGATCGCGTTTGTCACCGCCTCAGAGACAACCGTTTTAATTTCCGTCAGTTCGTCCATCGTCGGGTCAAGCTGGGCGACGAACGCCGCCACGGTCACACGGGCGAACGATTCATTTTCGCTGCGGGCAGAAAATTGGAGGTGCATTTCGTTGCGCATTTACGCCACCCCCAATGCTTGCAAGGCGAATTGCTCATCCGCCTCAACGCGGATGATTTTAAACAGACCCGACATGTCAAACAGCCGTTTGACGGCCGGCGATACGGCGCATACAACCATCTGCCCGCCGACGTTTTTGATTTGTTTATAGCGTCCGAGAATGACGCCGAGGCCAGAGCTGTCCATGAACGTCAATTGTCCTAAATTGAGCACGATGTGGCGGATCGCTCGGTTTTCGAGCACATCCGTCACTTGTTCACGCAATTCTTCGGCTGTATGATGGTCAAGCTCCCCAGACAGGCGAACGATGAGCACGTCTTGCTTCACTTCCAAGTCGATCGCGAGACTCACAGCGTGTTCCCCCTTGTCCATTTCAGGATATGGAGACATTTCGCTGCTGTCCGCCCGAAATCCTGCCGCCCGACAAAACTAGTGGTCGTTCGCCAAAGAGAGCGAAAAGACCGCAAAACTTGACATTATCCCGCTTGCACGAAGCGGCCAAACACCCGCTTAAACAAGTCCCAAAAGCTCGCTTCTTCGACCGTTTGCTTGGCGACGATCGGGCTGTGCAAAATTTCTTTTCCATCCTGTTTTAAAATGAGGACGCCAAGCTCATCGCCTTTGCGAACGGGTGCTTTCACATTGTCTTTCACTTTAATCACTTTTTCGATCTGCTCGACCGACTGCCCTTTTTTCGTCAGCACCGACACCGGCTCCGACGTCACCGCTTCGACGGATGACCGTTTGCCTTTGCTTATGTTGACGCGGGCGACAGTTTCATTCCGTTTGTACACCGGGTGAGTTCGATATTGGGAAAACGCGTAATCGAGCATCTTCGTAATTTGCGCATTGCGCGATTTCGGCGTCGGCGCTCCAAACACAACAGCGATGACGCGCATGCCGTTCTTTTTCGCCGTGGCGGTCAAACAATATTTCGCTTCGGCTGTATATCCGGTTTTCAGGCCGTCAACGCCCGGATAAAATTTGACAAGCCGGTTCGTATTGACGAGCCAAAACTTTTTGTCCGTATTTTCGCGCAAATAGTCTTCGTATTTGCTCGTATATTTGGTAATATCTTCATATTTCAACAGTTCGCGCGCCATCATGGCCATATCATAAGCGCTGCTGTAGTGATGTTCCGCCGGCAGGCCGGTCGCATTGGCGAAATGGGTGTTTTTTAAGCCAAGCTGTTTCGCTTTTTCATTCATCATCTCGACAAATGCTTCTTCCGACCCGGCGATCTGCTCAGCCATAGCGACCGACGCGTCGTTGGCCGAACCGATGGCAATGCCGCGCAGCAGCTCATCGACGGTCATTTCCTCGCCCGGCTCGAGGAAAATTTGCGATCCACCCATTGACGCAGCGTATTCGCTCGCCCGCACTTTTTCATCGTAGGACAGCTTTCCTTCATCGATGGCTTCCATGACTAGCAGCATCGTCATAATTTTCGTCATGCTCGCCGGCGGCAATGGTTCATGGGCATTTTTTTCATACAATACTTTGCCGGTGTCGCGTTCAATCAAAATGGCTGATTTCGCCTCATCGGCCAGCTTCACTTTCGCCTCCTTCATCTCTTTCGCCTCGGCATGGGCAGAAAGAGGAAGAAAAAGAAGAAACGGCAATAAAAGAAGACGAGTGACTTTCGTTTTCATCTCCCAAACCTCCATTCTTTATACATGCCATTTTTTCCAGGCGAGATATTTTTATACAAAAAACAGCTCATTTTCCAAAAAACAAAAAAAAACGCCTGAAACACGCGTTTCAGGCGTCTTCTACTTGAACAACTGCTTTTTTCCTTGCGGATCGCCAGCGTCCCTCTCTATACGATGGTCTCATAAATGAGCGGCGGCCGAGCAACCGGCTGCGGCGACAGACGAATAGCCGCCTCGATCTTTTCTTTCACGTCAAGCACATCTGGCCGGTTGCTGTGAATCGTGGCGAGCGCTTCCCCTTTCTGCACGCGATCGCCGATTTTTTTATGGAGCACAATGCCGACCGCCAAATCGATCATGTCTTCTTTTTTCGCCCGGCCGGCGCCGAGCCACATGGCGGCCGTGCCGATGTCATCGGCGGCCATCTCGGCGACATAGCCGTCGGCAGCCGCCGTGACGGTCGACGTATAGGCCGCCTTTGGCAATTTATCCAGATCGTCGACGACCGATGCATCTCCACCTTGAGCGGCCAAAAACGTTTTGAACGCCGCGATGGCGGCCCCGCTGCGAATCGCCTCTTCAAGCAAACGGCGCGCCTCATCAAGCGATGGCGCCTTCTCCGCCAAATAGACCATATGGCTGCCGAGCGTCAAACAAAGTTCGGTTAAATCGTGCGGCCCGTTTCCTTTTAACGTTTCGATGGCCTCTTTCACTTCCAAGGCGTTGCCGACGGCATAGCCGAGCGGCTGGCTCATGTCAGAAATGACCGCCATCGTCCGGCGGCCGACGCGCTTGCCAATGTCGACCATCGCTCGAGCGAGCCGGCGCGCCTCGTCAAGTTTCTTCATAAACGCTCCGGCGCCCGTTTTCACATCCAAGACGATGGCATCAGCCCCAGCGGCGATTTTTTTGCTCATGATCGACGAGGCGATGAGCGGAATGCTGTTGACGGTCGCCGTCACATCGCGAAGCGCATATAGCTTTTTGTCAGCCGGTGTCAAATCGCCCGTTTGGCCGATAATGGCGATTCCGTTTTCATTCACGAGTCGAATGAACTCGTCTTTGCTGATCTCGACATGAAACCCGGGCACGGACTCGAGTTTGTCGATCGTGCCGCCCGTATGGCCGAGGCCGCGCCCAGACATTTTCGCCACCGGCACGCCGACAGAAGCGACAAGCGGCCCTAAAACGAGCGTCGTCGTATCGCCGACCCCGCCGGTCGAATGTTTATCGACTTTCACGCCGCGAATACTCGACAAATCGAGCATTTCGCCGGAGTGCACCATCGACATCGTCAGCGCGGCCGTTTCTTCCTCGGTCATGCCGCGGAAATAAATCGCCATCGCGAGCGCGCTCATTTGGTAATCGGGAATGTCCCCGTTTGTATACCCTCGGACGATCCACTCAATTTCTTCCTTCGTCAGCGCCTTTCCGTCGCGCTTTTTCGCAATCAAATCGACCATTCGCATCGCGATCACCTTTTTCGTTTTGATTTCGCCATTTCGGCGACAATCGCTTTCACAAACCGCAAAAAGTCCGTCTTCACCCGCTCGGCCGTTTCAACCACTTCGTCGTGGTGAAGCGGAGCATCCGACATCCCTGCAGCCATATTCGAAATGCACGAAATGCCGAGCACCTCAATGCCGCCGTGGCGGGCGACGATCACTTCCGGGACGGTCGACATGCCGACCGCATCGCCGCCGAGCGTACGAATCATGCGGATTTCCGCCGGCGTTTCGTACGACGGCCCCGTATTGGCGACATATACTCCTTCATGCACGCGAACGCCAAGTCTCGCCGCCGTTTCCTTGGCGAGCTCGCGCAGCCGCCGGCTGTACGCTTCCGTCATGTCCGGAAAGCGCGGACCAAGCTCCGGATCGTTCGGACCAATGAGCGGATTTGTGCCCAGCAAGTTGATATGGTCGGAAATGATCATGAAATCGCCGGGCTGGAACCGTTCGTTGATGCCGCCCGCAGCGTTTGTCACGATCAATTCACGGACGCCAAGCGCCTTCATCACCCGGACGGGAAACGTCACTTCCTGAAGCGAATACCCTTCATAATAATGAAACCGCCCTTGCATGGCGACAACGGTCGCCCCCTCAAGCCGCCCATATACGAGCCGTCCAGCGTGTCCTTCAACGGTCGACACTGGAAATCCGGGAATATCTTCATACGGAATGCGAACCGCCTCTTCGATTTCATCAGCGAGCACGCCGAGCCCCGAGCCGAGAATGAGACCGATTTCAGGCGGAGTTGGCATCAATGGGCGCAAATGACCGGCGGTTTTTTCAATCGCTTGTCGATCCATTCTTTTCCCCCTCATCGTTCTTTATGAAGTTAGGCCAAATCAGCCAAAAAGCTTGTTCCGTACGGCGGCCGGTTGACTTGGAAGTTATCCGCAATCGTTGCGCCGACATCGGCAAACGTCTCGCGGACTGGGAGCGGCTTGCCGCCGCGAAATCGCGGGCTGTACACCAAAAGCGGCACATATTCGCGCGTATGGTCGGTTCCGTGATGCACCGGGTCGTTGCCATGATCGGCCGTGATGATCAGCAAGTCGTCTTCTTTCAGACGCGGCAACACATCGGCGAGCCGGGCGTCAAACTCTTCGAGCGCATCGCCGTAACCTTTTGGGTCGCGGCGATGGCCGTATTTAGCGTCAAAATCGACGAGATTGACGAAACTCAACCCGGTAAAGTCCATGCCGAGCGTGTCGACGAGCTTATCCATTCCGTCCATATTGGATGTCGTTCGCAACGACTGGGTAACTCCTTCATTGTCGTAAATATCGGCGATCTTCCCGATGGCAATCACTTCATAACCGGCGTCTTTCAATTCATTCATCACCGTTTTGCCAAACGGCTTAAGCGCATAGTCGTGCCGGTTGGCGGTTCGCTCAAAATGGCCGGGTTTGCCGATGAACGGTCGGGCAATGACGCGCCCGACCATATACGGCTCGTCGCGCGTCAATTCACGAGCGATTTCGCAAATGCGGTACAATTCATCAAGCGGCACAACTTGTTCATGGGCGGCGATTTGCAAGACGGAGTCGGCTGATGTATAGACGATGATCGCCCCTGTTTTCATATGCTCTTCGCCAAGCTCTTCGATGATCGCTGTTCCGCTCGCCGGTTTGTTGCCGATCACGTTCCGGCCGGTGCGCCGCTCGAGCTCAGCGATCAATTCATCTGGGAACCCGTTCGGAAAGACGCGGAACGGCTTGTCGATGCGAAGGCCCATCAGCTCCCAATGGCCTGTCATCGTATCTTTTCCAGCCGATGCTTCCTTCATTTTTGTATAGTACGCGAGCGGTCGCTCGACTTTCGGCACCCCTTTGATCTCACGAATATGGCTTAGGCCGAGCTTCGCCATGTTCGGCATATAGAGGCCGCCGCGATACTCAGCGATATGGCCGAGCGTATCCGCTCCTTTGTCGTTGTATTTCTCGGCATCCGGCGCCTCGCCGATGCCGACTGAATCCATCACAATCAAAAAAACGCGCCGGTATGTCGTTTTCACATTCATTCCCCCTGCCTGCAATGAAAAATGGAGTCTCTTTCTATCGTTCCCGTATTTTCGCGAAAACACGCCTATGGCCAATTGGTCAGAAGTCTGACAACTAAAACGACAGGCAAGCGCCTAGCATACGGCAGCTGCTAGGCGCGCGGGTGGTACTGTTTGTACACGTCTTTTAGGCGCGTTTTCGTAACATGCGTATACATTTGCGTCGTCGAAATGTCGGCATGCCCAAGCAACTCTTGCACAGCGCGCAAATCGGCTCCGTTCTCAAGCAGATGCGTCGCAAACGAATGCCGAAGCGTATGCGGCGTCAATTCTTTTTCGATGCCGGCTTCTTTCGCGAGCCGCTTTAAAATTTTCCAAAACCCTTGCCGTGTCAACCGCTGGCCATAATGGTTCAAAAACAGCGCCTCCGTTGCCCGTCGTCGCGGATTGACAAGCTGCGGGCGCCCTCGCTCCAAATAGTGGGCAAGCGCTTCAATCGCCATGCGCCCGATCGGCACGATCCGCTCTTTCCGCCCTTTTCCATAGCAGCGGACAAACCCCATCGTCAAATGCACGTCGCTTAAGTTGAGCTGCACAAGCTCACTGACGCGCATGCCGGTCGCATACAACAGCTCCAGCATCGCCTTGTCGCGCAGCCCAAACGGTGTGCTCACTTGCGGCGCTGCAAGCAGCGCCTCGACTTCCTCGACCGACAGCACTTTCGGCAGCGTCCGTTCAAACTGCGGCGTTTCGATATGGACGGTCGGGTCTTGCGCCGCGATTTTCTCCCTTAGCAAAAACTGATGAAACGAACGGATCGACGCCAAATGGCGGGCGATCGTCCGCGCCGATTGCCCTTGTTCGCTTAAAAACTTTAAAAAATGGAGAATATGGAGGCGCTCCACTTCGCCCCACGCCTGAAGCTGCTCGACTTGGCGCAAATAGCGGACGTATTTTTTCAAATCGCGTTCATACGAAACGATCGTATTGTGCGCCAAATTCCGCTCCACCGTCAAATAATGCAGAAAATCTTTCAACTCGTATTCCAACGCTCTCTACTCCCCATCGCGATAAAAAAATAACAGCCGGTCGAGCCAACTTGGCGGCGCACTCTCCGCCGCCGATACTTTGACCGCCGATCCCTTCGGCTCATCGTATCGGTGGTAATACTCGTACTCGCGGTTAAACCATACAAGACTATAATAAAATAAAATGGTGCATCCCGTAAATAAAAGAAACACTTTCACCATTTGCCAAACGGTTTTCATGGCATCCTCCCTATCAGCTGCTTGTCAGCTTGCTAGTATGAGGATATGCCATTTGTTTCGTTGTTTATACGCAAAAAACCTTTCCCGTTGGAAAAGGTTTTTATTTTTCTTCATGCTTTTGCTGGCAACGGTGACAAATGCCGTGGAACGTCAAACGATGGTCTTTAATTTTAAATTTCCACTTCTCCTCAACAATCGCTTCGACATCCTCAAGCAAATCTTCTTGAATTTCCGCCACCGATCCGCATTCCAAGCAGATGAGGTGGTGATGGAAATGGGCCGCTCCTTCCTTGCGGAGGTCATAGCGCGACACCCCGTCCCCGAAATTGATTTTATCGACAATTTTCAGCTCGGTTAACAGCTCGAGCGTCCGGTAAACGGTCGCCAACCCGATTTCTGGGGATTTTTCTTTCACGAGGAGGTAGACGTCTTCCGCGCTTAAATGGTCTTCTTCATGTTCAAGCAGGACTCTTACCGTCGCTTCCCGCTGCGGCGTTAACTTGTAACCCGCCGAATGCAGCTGCTTCTTGATTCGTTCCACACGATCTTCCATCTTTTCATTCCTCCCTCGCCATTCACCCATCATTATAACAAATGCACGAGGGAAGTATCAAAGTAAAATCACTATTATGAAGAAATGATAATGGTTATTATATAATATTCATTATGATTAAACTCATTGTCCATTGAACCGCCTGTTTCATCAATGCCGGCGAAAGATATGCCTCGACCGCTGAGGAAAGAAGCAACCCAAGGGCGACAGCCGCCATCGCCGCTGCGTAGCGCATCACCATCGGAAACATCGATCCATGCGGCCGCTTCATAAACTGGTTGCGCACCATGTGCAAGGAAAACGAAATCGAAATGACGCCCATGACGATCATGAGTGGAATGGCCACCAAATTTTGCGGCATGATGGACACAAACGACAAAAGAAACCCGCGCCAACCCATTTGGTTGACTAAAAAGCCAACCGTAAAGCCGACGACGACGCCTTTGAAAAACAGCAAAACAAGAATGATCGGCAAGCCAATGACAGAAATGCCAAGCACCCACATCAGCGCGGTATATTTGACGTTGTGCATATAGCTTTGCCGGAACATATCATGGGCGCTTGCGATATTGTCTTTTGACACTTGTCCAAAAAATTGCGTCAAGTAATAGTACAAGTCTTGCTTTTGACTGAAACCGAGGCTGTTGACGACAATGGCGCCGAAAATGACGCCCATGAGAAACAGGACGATGACAAACACATACAGCGAAGCATGTTCACGCCAATGGACAGCGATAGCCGATTTCAGCGGATGGGTTCTCATTGTGCTTCGTCCTCCTACTTTGTCTCTTAGTAGATTGTATGTCCATCCGCTTTCGGTATGACTGTTTTTCTAAAAGGCTGGTGATGGAATGAAAAAGCAGCTCAACACCGACGTGTGACCAACTCCACGGGCGGCACGCCGCCTCGGTCCATTGGCGCATGGCTGGGCTGGGCCAAGCAGCACGCACGGCATGATGATGAACGGCAGGAGCGCTGCCCGAGTGGTTACCCCTCCCGCACTTTCCCGTATCTCCCACCGCCCCCGGCCTCGATATGGAGCGCACCGCTACGGGCAAGGACGATCAGTTGGGCCAACTTTTCTCCCACCGTCTCCGCGATCTCTTCCTCCGCCGCCTCATGAAGAACGCTCATTTCCGTGCCAAAACGGGCGAGCAGCTTTTCATACGCTTTTGGACCAAGGCCGGGGATGAATTCAAGCGGCACTTGATAAATGTACGGCGGCCGTTTCGGCCTGCGTTCCGCCGTTTTCAGCTCCGCCAGCCTGTCAAACACGCCTTTCACGAAGCGATGATGGCCGCATGCCGCACAGCTGTCGACGTCCGGTGCAGCCGGCGCAAGGCAGCGCTCGCACACTGTCTGGTGATATTTTCCGAGTTTGGGATTTAAACCGTAGTTGGCGACAATCGCGCGCCCGTCTTCACCGCGCAGCGCTTTTTCAAATTCGGCAAACGTCGGGGCGGCGAGCCGCACTTCTTCATATTCACGGGCGATTTTCCGCAGCGAATGGGCATCGGAATTCGTCAAGTACGGGTAGCGATGCAATTCGGCGATCTGGTCCGCCATCGCCGTGTCGGCGCTTAACCCAAGTTCAATGGCATCAATCCAATCCGGGTCAAACACTTCTGTCAGGCTGTGCTTGACCCCTTTTCCGTACAAGCTTTTAAACGGGGTGAACGCGTGCGCGGGAATGAACCAGCCGCCCTGCTCTTTCGCGGCAGCTTGCAGTTCACGGCCGGACACGTAAATGCGCTGCGAACTGAGCGACACGTTCTTTACCCGTTTGCCAAGCCAGCCGGAAAACGTGCGCATCGTCTGCACAGTCGGCAAAAAAACGAGCACGTGGATCGGTCCATGGCAATGGTCGTCATATACTTCGATTTCACTGCCTAACAAAAGCGTCACCTTCCCGGCGCTGACGCCGCCCCCCTCATGTTCGCGCCAACCGTGCTTCTCCACTGCCCGCTCGAGCTCGTCCAGCACTTCGGGCACATGGCTGTCAATGACACCGACGAGGTCGATCCCTTTCACCTCAGCCGCCTCATGCAAGATGTTCTCAAGCGTCAACGTGCGCGCCCCCGTAATTTTCACCGGGCGGCCCGAGGCGGTGCGGCCGATGTGAATATGTAAATCAGCGTAATAACGGCCGAGGCCGCCCGCGTGTGTTTGATCAGGCATTTTGCTCCCCTAGCGCGCGGCGCAGCTGCAAATATTGCAAGGCGTATGCCGTTTTCGCATCGTAAATGTCGCGTTGTTCGAGCATCGCAAGCGCCTCCTCCAATGTCACTTCCAACAGTTCGACAAATTCATCTTCATCCAAACCGGCGCCGTCCTCCGCTTTTTCCAGCCCCTCGGCGACATACAAATGGATGAGCTCATCGGCAAACCCTGGGGATGTATAAAAGGACATGAGATGGCGCATCGATTGGGCGCGGTAGCCGGTTTCTTCTTCGAGCTCGCGGTGTGCGGAAGCGAGCGGCTCTTCCCCATGTTCTAGCTTGCCCGCCGGAATCTCGACTAATGCGCGCTCCAACGCTTTTCGATACTGGCGGACAAGAACGATTTTCCCATCCGGCAACAGCGGCAGCACCGCCACCGCGCCCGGGTGCTTGACCACCTCGCGCCGGCTCGTTTTCCCATTTGGCAACTCGACTTCCTCGATATACAAGTCAATGATGCGGCCGCTGAACAGCTTCTCTCTGCGGATTGTTTTTTCATACAGCTCCATGTTCATTCTCCCCTATCAAATTGGATCGATTCTTTTCCATTGTACTACATGTTTGGCCATTTTTTCGCTTCCGTTGTACAATGAACATATCATCATCGATCGCGAAAGGAGGCGCAAAACATGAACAAACGCCGCATCGGCACATCGGACTTGTATGTGAGCGAAATCGGCCTTGGCTGCATGTCGCTCGGCACTGATGAAAACCATGCCATCTATCTCATCCATGAAGCATTGGAGCGCGGCATCAACTACTTGGATACAGCCGATTTATACGACCGCGGCTTAAACGAGGAATTTGTCGGCAAAGCGGTGAAAGGAAAACGCGACCAAGTCATCATCGCGACAAAAGTCGGCAACCGTTGGCGCCGAGACGGAAGCGGCTGGGACTGGGATCCGTCAAAAGCCTATATCAAACAAGCGGTCAAAGAAAGCCTGCGCCGCCTGCAAACGGACTACATTGACTTATACCAGCTCCACGGCGGCACGATCGACGACCCGATCGATGAGACGATTGAAGCGTTCGAAGAGCTGAAGCAAGAAGGCGTCATCCGTTGGTACGGCATCTCCTCGATCCGCCCAAACGTCATTCGCGAATATGTGAAGCGCTCGAACATTGTCAGCGTCATGATGCAATACAGCTTGCTCGACCGCCGCCCGGAAGAATGGTTTCCGCTTCTTCGCGAACACAACATCAGCGTGATCGCCCGCGGCCCGGTCGCAAAAGGCTTGCTCACGAGCCGCCCGCTTGAGCAGGCGGGCAGCGCGGTGAAACAACACGGCTACCTCGATTATTCGTATGAAGAACTGCAGGCGCTCATCCCGAAGCTGAAGGAAAAAACGGCCGGACGCCGGTCCTTGACCGCGACCGCGCTGCAATTTTGCTTGTATGACCCGGTCGTTGCCGCCGTCATCCCGGGCGCCAGCCGCCTTGAACAGCTTGAGGAAAACGTCGCCGCTGCGTCAGCCCCGCCGCTTGACCGCACTGAATACGAATGGCTGAAACAAGCGACAAAACGCTCGGTGTATGAAGCGCACCGATAAGCGCCGGAATCGCCATCGTGCTTCATCCTATTTCGCGCTGGAGACTCCCACTTCAACGACCAAAGGGAGTAAGTGGTAGGGGAATGCGTGTTCCCCCCTTTCTTTTGTGGTATGATAGAATAAAGACGTGGAGAAAACCGTTCAATAAAGGCACTCCCATAACGGCTGCTCGATGGATGGAGTTGGTTGCAGGAAACATTGCAACCGTAAAACATCGAGCGTAGGTCTGTCTGTTGTGTGTGGAAGCCAAGTACTGCCAACAGACACACCGAGAGAATCGGTAACGATGCAGGCATGACCTGCGTCGTTGGGCAGTCGTCAACCTGCCCCCTGATGCAACCCCAAGTCAAGGAAGGAGGACGAAGTCCGTTTGCACTTCTGGGGAGTTGCAAGCCCCCACTTCAAGCGTTCGCGAAGTGGGGGTAGTTGACTCCGACGCCTATGGCCGGCATCAACCGCAGGCTGTACGCAGCCTCTATTCCCTGCCTATGTACGTCACTGAACTTGCCGGCGGCCATGGCGCTGACAAGAGGCAAAACGAAAAAACAAACCAAAAGAGCCCGACGGCTGCCAATGTCCGTTACGGGCTCTTTTTTCCAAATGGACCGGCCGCTCCCACAAAAGTCGATCCATCCTCTTCCACATACCGATTCCTCGCCGCCCCCAACCCGAACGCCATCATGGCCGCACAAACGACCAACAACATGCCAAGCGGAGCGGTAAACCGTCCGGCCGCATCATACAATACGCCAAACAACGGCGGACCGGAAGCGGCAAGCAAGTAGCCGACCGATTGCGCCATGGCGGACAATTGGGCGGCGGCGAGCGGATGGCGCGTCCGCAGCGTAAACAGCATCATCGCCAGCGAAAACGCCATGCCGGCGCCGATGCCGGCAACAAGCGCCCCCGCCCACAGCCACCACCCTTGCCCGCCGAAAAAGACAAGCGTCCCAGCTCCCATGCAAAGCACAGCTGAACCAATCAGCACCTTTTGATTGTCCATCCGCTCCGCGAGCATCGGAGAGACGAACATCATCGGCAGCTGGGCAAACTGAAAGAAAAAGAGCAGCCATCCGGCCGCCCCGGCGGCCAACCCCTTGCTTTGTCCAAGCTCCGGAAGCCAAGTGACGACGCAGTAAAAGAAAAACGATTGCAATCCCATAAACAACGTCACTTGCCAGGCGAGCCATGACCGCCAAAGCGTTGAGCGGCGGCTTCCGGACGGCGCGCCGTCCGGCTCCTGGCGGCGCGCTTGCGGCAGCCAAACGAAAAGCGCCAAAGCCGCCAACAATGCCCAAAAGCGAAGCGCCCCTTGCCAGCCAAGCCCCCAGTCATCCGCAAGCGGAACGGCGATCCCGGAAGCGAACGCCGCGCTCATGTTCATCGTCACTGTATAAATGCCCATCATGAAACCAACCCGTTCGGGAAACGACTCTTTCACCAGCGCCGGCAGCAAGACGTTGTCCACCGCAATGGATGCACCGATCAGCACCGTGCCGGCAAACAGCCAGCCAACGCCGGAGAGCGGCCGGAGAAGCTCGCCAACGAGCAAAACGATCAACGAAAAAAAGAGCGTCCGCTTCATCCCGAACCGGCGGGCGAGAGCCGCTGCCGCCGGCGCCAGCAAGGCGAACGCCATAAGCGGAATTGTCGTCAACGCCCCGGCGGCCGCGTAGGAAAGGCCAAGCCCCCGCTGCAAATCAGGCACGAGCGGGCCGACCGTCGTAAGCGGCGCGCGCAAATTGACGGCCAACGCGACGACCGCTCCGGCCGTCCAGAATGGAAAAGAAGAGGGGCGCGCCGCTGCCGCATTCGATTTCATCGTCCATCCCCTCCGCTACTTAAATTTCCGCCAGTCTAGCTCGCTTTCCTCAAGCAGCTCGGCAAACGATTTCTGTTCCTCGCGGCGGCGCGCTTCCTCGCGGCGCCGCGCTTCCTCTGCCGCCCGACGCCGCTGTTCTTCCTCGGCAAGCACCCGCTTTTTCTCAAGCAGCTTCGCTTCCACCGCGGCGCCAAGCCGGTCGGCGATCGTCAAAGCCTCCGTCCCTTGCTCTTTTTTTCGCCCGATCTTCTTCATCATGTCCGCCCCCTTGCATAACAATCGTTCATTTGTCAAACGATACAACTACACGACAAAGAAAAGGAGAGATGATGGATGGCGAAAAACCGCGCCCAAAAAGGAAAACCGTCCGCTGATACGGTCAAGCCGGTGATCGCAAAAGAAGAGCTGGAAAAAGCAACCCACCCGACCAAGCGGCAAAACAGTCCTCAATGACATAGAAATGGCATATGCGGATTTTTATAGAAAGGGGCGCCCTGCAGCCCAAACCGGCTTTCAGGGCATCCCCTTTACAACACTTCGGTGATGTGCGGCATATGCTCGCCAAGCCAAGCAATGGCCGACTCAAGCGTCGGAAACTCTTTCGTTTCAAACGTCATTTCGTTTTGCAGCAGCCAGACGTCTTTCGCCTCATGATACGGGCCGGCGACCGACCAATGAAGCAAGCTGTACGGATCGTTTTCATGGGTGAACGACACCCATGTTTTTTGCTTCGCCGTCTTTGCGAGCTGCTCTAACTTACCGTTCATCGCCGGATTTCACCTCAACAAGCGGCATATGACCATTCAACGTTTGCCCTGGGCTTTTGAGCTGAAAAACGGTCGTTCCCGGCTTGACGTCAATCGTCATCGCTTCATCAAAAAAGATGAGCCGCGACCGTTCCACGAGCACCGGCACGAAATTCGTTTCGACGGCCCAATCATCGTCATCGGCCTTGTCGACAAGCCATAGCGCCGGCACGCCGTCGACCAAACAGCCGCAGCCGTCCGTGTCAAACGCCAGCTTTAACTGCCGTTCGGATTGCGCTACAATAGAGGCAAGCGCCCGTTTGGCTGCATCCGTAAACGTGATCGATACACTCATGCCTGACTCCTTTTTCCTTATTGATTTTCCTTTTCATTTTACCTGCCAACACGCGAAACTGTCAAAGCAAAGGAGGAACAAGCGATGGCAAACGTGCAAATCAAAGTGAATGACAACGGTTCGCTGCGCGTCACCGGCGATGTGGAACTGCTCGATGGAGAAGGAAAGCCGTTTGTGACGAAACAAACGTTTTCGCTCTGTCGGTGCGGGCTGTCGAACAATAAACCGTTTTGTGACGGTTCACATAAAGGCCGATTCCAATCGGTCGTCCGCGCCCCGTCGCCGGAATCGAGCGAATCGTAACGAACGGCCGTTTCTTCCCAGCCAACAGGCAAGGACGTCTTTGCACAAGTTTCATAACGGACGGTGAAATCGATGAATGAACGTTGGCTGCAAAAACAAGCGCGCAACTGTCTGCGGCATTACGGCTACGATGATGACATGATGCCGCTTGACGAAGACGACTGGCGCGAGCTTTGCGCCCGCATTGCCGCCGCCAAAGAGAGGCAGCCAAACGCGGACATCTATGAACTTGTCCATGACGCCGTCTACCGGTTCATCGCCGGTTCTTGACCCGACTTGTGTCAAATGCCCCTAATGAGAAAGAAAAGCGGCGCTGCGATTGTAAAAGGGTGTCCCACAGGCTCGGGACACCCTCTCGTATTCCATAGACGCAAAACGATCAAACAACATGACCGTTTTCGACCAGCTTCTTTGACTTACTTTTGGAAAAACGCCCGTTTCGCCACCTTTTCCACCAAACCCGGCGCAAGGCGATACAGCCGGCTGCCGAGATCCATCCAGCGCGGCATGTTCACTTCGCGCGTTGGCGTCATCATCGCGGCAACAACGCGCTTCGCCACCGCCTCCGGCCTTAACATCCAACGCGAGACATTGCGCACATACTCTCCCGATTCATCAGCGGCCGAAAAAAAGTTCGTCTCCACCGGCCCCGGATTGACGGCCGTGACAAAAACGCCAAAGCGCCCCGCCTCGAGGCGGAGGCTGTCAGTAAAGCCGATGACGGCATGTTTCGTCGCGGAATAGACGCTCGACTTCGGCGTCGCGATTTTGCCGGCTTGCGACGCAATGTTGATAATATGACCGCTTCCTCTCTCTTTCATATGCGAATACACCGCCTTCGTACAGGCGATGAGGCCGAAGACGTTGACGGCAAACATCCTCTCCATTTCATCCAAGTCGATGTCCTCGACATAGCGAAAGACGCCAAACCCGGCGTTGTTGACCAACACATCGATCGCGCCAAGATCCGCAATGAGCTGGGAAACAACCGCCTCGATCATGCCGCGGTCGCTGACATCAAGCGATGCATACGGGGCGCGAATACCGGTTTGCGCTTCGATCCGCGCGCTCGCTTCTTTCAGCCTTTCTTCACTGCGCGCCAAGAGCACCGGCACCGCCCCTTGGCGCGCCGCTTCATAGGCGATTTGCTCGCCAATTCCTCCCGACGCTCCGGTAATGACGACATGGCGCCCCTTCAGCCGCACACCGACACCCCCACCGCTTCGTAGACGTATCGGCCGGCTTCCTGCTTTTTCGTCACATACCCGTTCGCCTCGAGATAATCAAGCTGGCCGATCGTCTCTGACATCGTCAGCATGAGCTGGCGTTCGTAAGCCGTTGGGAACAGCTTTTGACAAACGTCAAACACCGTATGCGGGCGTTCTTTCACCATTTCGAGCACCCGCTCGGCGCGCTGGCGCTGCTTATCGAGCCGCTCGCGAACGAGCGCCGGAATATCGGTCGCATCGTCGCCATGGCCGTTTAACGAGCGAACGATGTCGTATTGCAGCATTTTTTGCAGCGACTCGTTGTACTGCAACAACGGTTTCGGCCGTCCCGTCTCCCCTTCCGCCGGCGGCTCCATCATTGGATTCGGGGAAATATGAACAAGCAAATGATCGCCTCCGATCAGCAACCCATCCGCCTCGCGGTAGAGGGCGATATGGCTTTGCGCATGCCCCGGCGTTTCGATGACCTGCCACCCGGGCATCCCCGGCACCGCGTCCCCTTCCGTCACCATGATGTCAAGCCCGCGCCGGCTTGCATATCGAAGCGATCCGCCTTCTTTGGACAGCTGACTGAACAAGCGGCGGTCAACGCCGCATTCCGTAAAAAATTCTTGAAAAAATTGGACGTACCGTTCCATAAACGAACGTTCACGGCGCAAAAACGGATCGGCTTTCGGATGGCCGATGATCGGCGCATGCGGAAAATAATCAAGCAAGCCGACATGATCCGGATGATGATGAGTAATGACGATTTGTTCAATATCCTGCGGCGCATAACCGATCTCGCCAAGCTGCTTCACAAACAGCTGCCATGCCTGCTCTGTTTTCACTCCGGCATCGACCAGTGTCAACCGATCGCCGGCGATCACGTACATATGCACATCGCCGACCGGAAACGGCGTCGGCACCGTGATCCGATACACTCGTTCTTCGTTCATTGCGTTCCCTTCTTTCCCAAAGTTCATGAACCATCCCGTTCGAACCGTTTCATTAGGCAAAATGAATAATGATTCATTATATTTTATTTTACAGTTTACACTGATTTCATCCATTTGTCATGCCTTTTTCTTCCGCACGACGAAATTGCAAAAAAATTCGTTCTCCTCTCTTGACAACCGTGCTCGTCCCGCGGCATAATGACTAATAACATCACGGATACGGCAAACCGGCGATGAACAGGGCCAGTAAACCGCAAACGGCACCAGAGAGCGAAGCCCGCGGCTGGAAGGCTTTGCGGCCCTCTTTGCGGTTGAACCTACCCTAGGAGCTGTTAGGCCAACCTAAACGCCTCCCCGGCGTTATCGGGGCAGAGTCGGGCCTGTTTGGCGCTTGGGCCAAATCGGGCCAAAAAAGGTGGTACCGCGGAAACGAAGGTTTTCCGTCCTTTTGCAGGACGGGAAACCTTTTTCTTTTGGATGGATACACCAAGGCAAGGAGGAGTGGAATGATGAACAACGAACGAACGATCGCGCTCATCGGCGCCGGCTCGATGGCGGAAGCGCTCATCGCCGGCATGACGAAAGCGTTTTGCCATCCGGCGCACATTGTCGTCGCCAACCGACGAAACCGCCCCCGTCTTGAGGAACTGGCGCGTCAATACGGTGTTGGCACGGCGGATTGCGCGCAAGAAGCCGTCAAACAAGCGGATATCATCATTTTGGCGATGAAACCGAAAGACGTCGCCGAAGCCATGAACGCCATCGCACCATCCATCCGGTCCGATCATCTTATTCTTTCGCTGTTGGCCGGCGTGACAACGGAAACGATCGAACGGCTCGCCGGGCGCAACATCCCTGTCGTGCGCGCCATGCCAAACACATCCGCCGCCGTCGGTTTGTCGGCGACCGCCATCGCCGGCGGCCGCTTCGCCGCGAAAGAACATCTTGAGGTCGCCAAACAGCTGTTTGAAACGGTCGGCATCGTCGCTGTTGTGCCGGAGAAGGACTTGCATGCGGTCACCGGCCTGTCCGGAAGCGGTCCGGCGTATGTGTATTACTTGGTCGAAGCGATGGAAAAAGCGGCGGCCGACATCGGCCTTGAGCGAGATGTCGCCAAACGGCTCATTTTGCAAACGATCATCGGCGCAGCCGAGATGCTAAAAGCGTCCGACAAACATCCATCCGTCTTGCGCCGCGAAGTGACAAGTCCAGGCGGCACGACCGAAGCCGGCATTGGCGTGCTTGAGCAATACCGGTTCCAAGAAGCGGTCATCGCCTGCATCCGAAGGGCGACGGCCCGCTCCGAAGAGCTCGGCAGCGCTCTTCTCGCTGCCATCGCCGAAGCGTAAAGAGCGGACCTCCGGAGCGCGCCGCTCCTTTTCCCGCCTAGCCCGAACACGGCGACAATCCGTTTTATTTTGTTTTTGATAAGCAGCGTGCTATCATTCAGTAATGAACCATTCATTGGCCTAGAAAGGAGCTGCTTGTCATGAACACGATGCTGTTTTCGCCGTATACAATCCGCGGGCTGACGCTGAAAAACCGAATTGTCATGTCGCCGATGTGCATGTATTCGTGCGACACGAAAGACGGCGCCGTACGCACGTGGCATAAAATCCACTACCCGGCTCGCGCTGTCGGCCAAGTCGGCTTGATTATCGTTGAAGCGACCGGCGTGACGCCGCAAGGTCGCATTTCTGAACGCGACTTAGGCATTTGGAGCGATGACCATATCGCCGGGCTTCGCGAACTCGTTGGGCTTGTGAAAGAGCATGGGGCGGCCATCGGCATCCAGCTTGCCCATGCGGGGAGAAAATCGCAAGTGCCGGGAGAGATCATCGCTCCGTCAGCCGTCCCGTTTGATGATTCGTCGCCGACGCCAAAAGAAATGACGAAAGCCGACATTGAAGAAACGGTGCAAGCGTTCCAAAACGGCGCACGGCGCGCGAAGGAAGCCGGCTTTGACGTCATTGAAATCCATGCCGCCCACGGCTACCTCATTAACGAATTTTTATCGCCGCTCTCCAACCGGCGCCAAGACGAGTACGGCGGCTCTCCGGAAAACCGTTACCGTTTCTTGGGCGAGGTGATCGACGCTGTCCGCGAGGTGTGGGACGGACCGCTTTTTGTCCGCATCTCGGCGTCCGACTACCATCCGGACGGGCTGACGGCCAAAGACTATGTCCCATACGCCAAGCGGATGAAAGAACAAGGAGTCGACCTCGTCGATGTCAGCTCCGGCGCTATTGTTCCGGCGCGCATGAACGTCTATCCCGGCTACCAAGTGCCATTTGCCGAACTGATCCGCCGTGAAGCAGACATCCCGACCGGCGCTGTCGGCCTCATTACGTCCGGCTGGCAAGCGGAAGAAATTTTGCAAAACGGCCGCGCCGATCTCGTCTTTTTGGGGCGCGAGCTGCTGCGCAACCCGTATTGGCCATACGCCGCGGCGAGAGAGCTGGGCGCAAAAATCTCGGCGCCCGTCCAATATGAGCGCGGCTGGCGGTTTTAACCGCGCGGGATCGAAAACGAGGCGAAATCAACGGCGAGCTCGGTGTTCGGAAACACGCTGCGCGCCTCGGCGACGAGCTGCAGCGCCGCCTCACCTTGGTAGCGAGAGCTGATATGGGTCAAAATAAGCCGCTTCGCCCCGGCCCGCCTCGCCACCTCGGCTGCGTCTGTGGTCGTGGAATGGAAATAGTCATGGGCCAGCCGCTGTTCCGCCGCGGCAAACGTCGCCTCGTGGACGACGACATCGGCATCGCGGGCGAGTTCAATCGCCGCTTCGCAAAAACGGGTATCGCCCAACACGGCGACGATTCTCCCCTTTTGCGGCGGCCCGACAAATTCGCGCCCGTCGATGACCGTGCCGTCATCCAGCACGACCGTTTTTCCTTGCTTAATTTCTTGATAAATCGGGCCGGGGCGGACGCCGAGTGCTTGCAATCGCTCGACCAAGAGCGGGCCGGGCAAATCTTTTTCAACGACGCGGAAACCGTATGACGGCATGCCGTGATCGAGCCGTTTGGCGATGACGGAAAACCGTTCATCGTCAAAAATGACGCCCTCATCGATCTCCACAATGTTCAGTTCATAGCGGAGCTTTGTCCCGCTGACGGCAAGGGCCGTTTCGACAAACGCGCGAATGCCTTTTGGGCCGAAGACCGTAAGCGGCGTCTCGCCGCTTTGAAACGAACGGCTGCCTAGCAGTCCAGGCAATCCGAACAAATGGTCGCCATGCAAGTGCGTAATAAAAATATGCTCGATGCGGCGCGGGCGAATGGCGGTATGCAAAATTTGATGCTGCGTCGCTTCGCCGCAGTCAAACAGCCATGTCGCCCCGCGTTCGCCAAGCAGCTGCAGGGCGACGGACGATACGTTGCGCTCTTTGGCCGGCACGCCGGCACCCGTGCCTAAAAACAACAGTTCCAACGCGCTTCACTCCTTTTTCTCGCTCAACATTGCCTGTTGTTAGCGTACCAATGTCAAAACGGCTTTTCAACTTTCTTTTGCGCTCAAAAACGCCGGGTTGGCGCCCGGCTCTTTCATGAACATAAACGCTTTCCCGCCGGAAAGCAACAAAGTGTTTGCGTTCCGACCGGCAAACCTCTACAATGGTTTCATTGAAGAGACAAATTTGGTTAAAGCGAGGTACATACGGTGGACAACATGAATCCGAAATCGATCATCGTCATTTTCGGAGCGACGGGAGATTTGGCGAAACGGAAACTGTTTCCGTCCCTTTACCGCCTGTATGAAAAAGGGCATTTGAACGAGCAATTCGCTGTCGTCGGCGTCGCGCGCCGCCCGTTGTCGGCCGACGAGTTCCGGAACTATGTGCGCGACTCGGTCGAAACGGCGTTTCACCAAAAGCTCGCCGACGGCCGATTCACCTCCCATTTCTATTACCATCCGTTCGACGTGACGGAAGCCGAGTCGTACCAGCGCTTAAAGTCGCTCCTCGAACAGCTCGACGGCACATACAAGACCGAAGGCAACCGCATCTTTTATTTGGCGATGGCGCCGGAATTTTTCGGCACCGTTACTTCCCGCTTGCAGTCGGAAGGATTGACGGAAACGCACGGCTTTAAGCGGCTCGTCATCGAAAAGCCGTTCGGGCATGACTTGGCGAGCGCCGAGAAGCTGAATGACGAGATTCGCCGCGTCTTTTCCGAGCGGGAAATCTACCGGATCGACCATTACCTCGGCAAAGAAATGGTGCAAAACATCGAGGTCATCCGCTTTTCAAACGCCATTTTCGAGCCGCTTTGGAACAACCGGTTCATCGCCAACATTCAAATCACATCGAGCGAAACGCTCGGCGTCGAAGACCGCGGCCGCTACTACGACCATTCCGGGGCGTTGCGCGACATGGTGCAAAACCATATGCTGCAAATGGTCGCTCTGTTGGCGATGGAACCGCCGATCAAATTAACGACCGATGACATCCGCCATGAAAAAGTGAAAGTGTTGCGCGCCTTGCGCCCGATTGCGCACGATGAAGTCGACCGCTATTTCGTGCGCGGCCAATACGGGCGCGGGGTGATCCACGGCAAAAACGTGCCGGCGTATCGCGAGGAGCCGAACGTCGATCCGGACTCGAACACGGAAACGTTCGTCGCTGGAAAACTCCTGATCGACAACTTCCGTTGGGCTGGCGTGCCGTTTTACATTCGCACCGGCAAACGGATGGCGGAAAAATCGACGAAAATCGTCGTCCAATTTAAAGATGTACCGATGAACTTGTATTACCGGACGAATGAGACGATCGCCCCGAACTTGCTCGTCATCCACATCCAGCCGGACGAAGGGATCACCCTTCATTTAAACGGCAAAAAAACCGGGGAATCGACGACCATAACAGCTCCATTTCAACTCGACTATTGCAACAACTGCATCGACGGCATCAACACGCCCGAAGCGTACGAAAAGCTGTTGTACGACTGCATGCGCGGCGATGCGACGAACTTCACTCATTGGGACGAGGTGGCAGCGTCATGGCAATTTGTCGACCCAATTTCTGAGGTGTGGGCGAACACAAAAGCTTCCGACTTTCCGAACTACGCGGCTGGCTCCATGGGCCCGGCGGCCGCGGACAAGCTGCTCAAACAAGACGGCTTCCACTGGTGGCCGATCGAGCATCCGCGTTCGTAAAGACGCGATGGCCCGCCTGTTGCGCCCATCTCGTCCTCTTTGACAAACCAACATAGGGCGCTTGCCCCTTTATCCCTCATGCAAAGGAGCGAATGAACGATGAAAGTGTATGACGTCACGGCCCCGATTTACGAGGGCATGCCCGTGTATAAAAACAAACCGGAAAAACAGCCGAAGCGCACCACCGTCACCAACGGCTATGTGACCGAATCGCGCATTGACATGGACGTGCACACCGGCACGCACATTGACGCCCCTCTTCATATGGTCGAAGGCGGGGCGACGTTTGAAACGATTCCATTGGACGACCTCGTCGGCCCGTGCAAGCTGTTCGATTTAACCGATGTCAACGACCGGATCACGAAAGACGACATCGCGCATCTTGACATTCAAGAAGGCGACTTCGTTCTGTTTAAAACGAAAAACTCCTTTGATGATGCATTTAACTTTGAGTTTATTTTCGTCGCCGAAGACGCGGCTCGGTATCTAGCCGACAAACGGATCCGCGGCGTCGGCATCGACGCCCTTGGCATTGAGCGAGCGCAAGAAGGCCACCCGACCCATAAAACGCTGTTTGGCGCCGGTGTCATCGTCATCGAAGGGCTGCGGCTGAAAGACGTCCCCGAAGGCCGCTATTTCATGGTCGCCGCTCCGCTCAAACTCGTCGGCACCGACGCCGCCCCGGCGCGCGTCTTGCTGTTGGACCGCGAGCCGTAAAAACAGCCGGTCCCCCGATGGGACCGGCTGTTTGATCATTTCAAATTGAATATTCGCCATGGCCGCCCTAAAGACTAGTAAAATGGCGGGGGCTTCCTCGCCTCTGTTTACAGCTCTTCCCCGTTCGTGCGAATGACGCGCTGGAACCAGTAGAAGCTTTTTTTCTTATAGCGCTTCAAATCGCGCAAGTTCTCGTCGTCGCGGTTGACGAAAATGACGCCGTAGCGCTTGCGCATCTCCCCTTGCGAGCTTAATAGATCCGTCGCCCCCCACATCAAATAGCCGATCACCTCGACCCCTTCTTCCATGGCCATCTTCATTTGTTCGATATGGCGGCGCAAATAGTCGATCCGCTCATCATCTTCGACCGTGCCGTCCTCATTCAGCTCCTCCTCAAGCCCGATGCCGTTTTCGGTGATGAAAATCGGCATTTCGTAACGGGCATACACGTCTTTTAAGGCAATCCGCAACCCGATCGGATCGATCGCCCAGCCCCATTTCGTCTTTGGCAAATAGGGATTCGGTTCCAGCCCTTTGACGATCCGTTCATCCTGTTCTTGGTGACGGACGATTTGGCTTTGATAGTAGCTGAACGACAAAAAGTCGACCGTTTGCTCCCGGAGCAGCTGTTCATCCCCTTCTTCCAACGGCAAAAGGATTCCTTTTTTCTCCAGATGATTCGTCACATAACGCGGATAAGCGCCGCGGGCGAACACATCAAAGAAGAAATCAAGGAATAGCTCTTTCGCCTGCACGTTGGCCAAAGCGTCTTCCGGCCGGCATGTCGCCGGATACGTCGTCAAATACGTCACCATCCCGCCGATCTTCGCCTCGGGAGCGATTTCGCGCAGCGCCTTCACGGCTTTCGCGTGGGCGATGAACACATTATGACAGACGCGGTAGGCAAACGCTTCCGGATCTTCGTCTTCCGGCCCAATCGCCCCCCATAAATGCGGTTGTTCGAGCACTAAATTTTGTTCGTTGAACGTCAGCCAATAGTTCACTTTCCCGCGGTAACGCGCAAATACGGTGCGCGCGTACCGCTCAAACAAGTCGACGACTTTCCTTGATGCGAAGCCGTTGTATTTTCTCGCCAACGCCAGCGGCAAGTCGAAATGGTACAGCGTAATGACCGGCTCGATGCCGTTCGCCCTCAATTCATCAAACACAGCGTCATAAAACGCCAACCCCGCCTCATTCGGCTCCCCTTCCCCGTCCGGAAAAATGCGCGTCCAAGCGATGCTCGTCCGGTAGGCGGTAAAGCCGAGCTCCTTGAACAAAGAGATGTCTTCTTTGTAGCGATGGTAAAAATCGACCGCCACTTTCCAGTCGGAATGCCCTTTTGGAATCGGGCGCGCATCCACGATCGACAGCCCTTTGCCGCCTTCGTTCCACGCCCCTTCCGTCTGAAACGACGTCACCGCTCCGCCCCATAAAAAGTTGTCGGGGATGATCGATTTACGCTGTTGTGACATGGAAAGACCCTCCTATCTGTGAACAGACGTGTTTCAGTGATTGAACGCCTTGGAAAATTCACCCTTGGGCATCATCCTCATTATGACATATTTGCTTCTTTATAAAACTAGACGGGCGGAGGTACGAAGCCCGTCTAGACGTTGTGAAAACTGTTTCATGCGCTTTGGAGAGCACCAACGCTCCCAGCAATGGCAATTTTATTGAGACAGTTTTTGCTTAATCAAATAATGGTTCGTAGCCACTTTTCGATACGTGAAGATCATTCCATCATCTCCAGCCGTTGCGAGCAACGCTTCAGATGACAAATCGGCGATTTTCGTTCCTGTTGCCCGGTTATAAATGGCACGGCTGGTGATGATATATTGACGGCTCGCCGCCCGCAGCGGCTCCGGAAATTCAGCGGCCACCAATGCGCCGGGCTGGGCTGGATTGATGCGCGCCTTTCCGTAAAAAATCTCCCCGCCGTTCATAAAAAAGGCATCATCCCCTCCAGGGAAGGACAATAGTTGCGAAACATGCCAATCGGAAAGCCGCACCGCATACAGATCATGATCCGATGTTCCTTCCTGTCCGACATACAATACATTTTGTTTTTCGTCATACCCAATCAACGGATTGATGAATACCTTTGGGATTCGCCATTGTTTTTTCGTCTTCATATCATAAACGGCAATCGATCCCGTCAACGTGCGGCTATTGTCCGTGAAGAAAATTTTCCCGTCCCCGATCGCCAATGAACGCGGAGCAGCGATCAGCGGCACCGTTCCAAGAAACCGCATTGTTTTGGCGTCGTAAATCGCCATTTTCGTCGCTCCCGATAGCGCAACATACACCTTGCCGCCATCAATTTTTACATCCGTCGGCTGCGGTCCGGGATGAATTTCTTTCACCATTTTCATGTCGCTGGCGCGAATGACAAACAGTTTGCTGTCTTCGGCGGACAACACATACAACCATCCGGTCGACGAATCATAAGCCAAATGGGAAATGGGGACATTGGTGAAAGCATAATGGGACGATCGAACATAATAGCTCTCATCGGCCGGCAATGGATATTTATAAATTCGATTTTCCCCTTCTTTGATCAAATACAAATTGTACTTTGCATCCATCAACGCATAGTTCGTCGGGAATGGAAGCGCGTTTATCTTAGCAGAGGTGTAACGGTCATACACCGCCTTATTTGTCACCACGTAGGCCCCTTGAACATCTAAAACGGGGCCGTTATAACAGTCGTGCACCATGTTGATATTTCCGGCATCAATGCGCCTTCCCGCAAAAAACACATCGCTTCCGTCAACGATGAGCGGATGGATGGGCGCGCTGCCTCTCGGCCCTTGATACGAAACTCGCTTCACCACCTTCAAATCGGACAGGCGCAATACCGCTAAATCAGGAATGGAAACATTGCGGCCGATGAAGGCCAGACCTCGCTTCTCATCGAAAAACAACGTATTTTCCTCTGAAAAAACGGAAAAAAAGTTAGGATCAGCAATCAGCCGGCTTGTTTGGCGTTTCGCCGCCAAATCCCACATGTACATCTCATACGTCGTCTTCCCGCGCCCGTACTGCTTTCCGAAAGTTACGATTTTGTTGCCTAATAAGCCAAACGGCAATCCGTTATACGGGGCTCGTTGAATCAGCCGTTTCGTTTTGACGTCAAAAACGTCTATCGATGTTTCAGACGGCACATACAGCTTCCCGTCCCGCAAAAGAAGAGTGACCGACCGCTGGGCATATTTCCGCCATAAAGCGCTGTATGCCCGCAGAGAAACGGGTTCCTGCTTTTTGATCGACAATGTGCTCGCTTCAATAAATAATAACATCCCCTTTTCCGTGAGCGCATAAATATACCCATTTTGATCATCCATGACCCAATCGAGCACGCGCCCAGGAAGCTGTTGCGTACGCGGTCCGGCCGCTTCCGCTTTAGCGGAAGGAAACACATGGAAAAGACAGATAAACAAGAAGAGACAAAATAAAAAACCTTTCCTAAATGTTGTTCCCATTCCAATCCCCCGTCAAACAATGATTTCTAATTCCTTCCTTATACATTCCTTGCGCATAGCATAGCTCAAACAATCGAGCACCGACATTTGACCATTCCTTATCCATCCTCAATATCCATGATAGCCCACCGTTGATCATCACTTCAAGCTCTTTTTGCCATACGCCCCCTGTTCGGCCGCATGCACCAACTGCCGCCGATCACGAACAGCGGCCATCGCTTTGCTGTGTAATGCATTTTCATGCTTTCCATTTTGAACCTCCTTTCCCCCGAACGGTGAAACAAATATAATGAAAACGGAACTCCCAATAGAAACAAGTGGGGTGAGGCAAAATTGAACATTTTGCTCATTGAAGATGATGTGACGTTGTTTCAAGAAATCAAAGCACGTTTGGAACAATGGTCGTACGACGTTTGCGGCATCCGCGATTTCGGTCGTGTGATGGAAGAGTTTTCTGCTTGCAAGCCGCACTTGGTGATCATCGACATCCAGCTGCCGAAATTTGACGGGTTCCACTGGTGCCGCCAGATTCGTGCTCATTCGAACGTCCCGATTTTGTTTTTATCATCGCGCGACCACCCGACTGATATGGTCATGTCGATGCAGCTTGGAGCTGATGATTACATCCAAAAGCCGTTTCATTTCGATGTGCTGATCGCCAAAATCCAAGCGCTGCTCCGCCGCGTGTACAACTACAATGCCGGACCCGTTCAGCTGCAAACATGGTGCGGGGCAACGGTCGACTATGAAAAAAGCACAGTCTCAAATGAACACGGAACAGTGGAGCTGACGAAAAACGAGCTGTTGATTTTGAAACATTTATTGGCCAAGAAAAACCAGATCGTTGCTCGGACGGAGCTGATCAAACGGCTATGGGAAGACGAACGGTTTGTCAGCGACAACACGCTGACCGTCAACGTCAACCGCCTGCGGAAAAAACTCGACGAACTCGGTTTGGGCCGCTTCATTGAAACGAAAATTGGGCAAGGCTATATGGCTACGGAAGAAGGGAGCCACTGATGATCAAAGACTATTTGTGGGAACGAAAAAGCTGGATGGCCCTCTTTCTCTTTCTGGAGCTGTTCATCCTGTTTGTCGCTTATCTGGATCCGACGATTCCGCTCTCCTCCATCCTTTACATCGTCTTTTTAACGACTATCATCTTTGTTGTCTTTGTCATCATCCGTTGGAAAAAAGAAACGGCATTTTATCAACGTTTGCAAGAGTGGGAGCGCGGCCTCGATCCCGTCTCTGCCCTGCAGGCGGCAAGCCCACTGGAGAAGATCGTCGAACGCGTCCTCGCCAGCCAAACGGACCAATGGAAACAGGAGCTGAAAGAACACCTCGCCACGTTGGAACAAGAGAAAGATGAACTGTTGTCATGGATTCACGAAATGAAAACGCCGCTGACGGCCATGCGGCTCATCATCGAACGGGTCGGGGACGAAAACACGAAAGCGCAACTCTTGTACGAGTGGCTGCGCATTCATCTGCTTCTTGATCAGCAACTTCATCAACGACGGCTTCCACACATGGAAAACGACTTATATATCGAACAAGTCGAGCTTGAGCCGCTTCTCATCAATGAGATTAAACCGCTGCAATCGTGGTGTATGCAAAAAGGCATCGGCTTTGACCTTCAATTGGACGTCCGCTCCGTCCTAAGCGATGCCAAATGGCTTTCTTTTATCATCCGGCAAATCATCACGAATGCGGTGAAATACAGCGAGTCATCTGACATTGTCGTGAAAAGCTTTATGAAAAACGGCCATGCCCGCTTGCAAATTCAAGATTTCGGCTTGGGCATTGATCCAAAGGACTTGCCGCGCATTTTCGAGAAAGGATTCACCTCCACCACCGAACACCAAAATGAAGCGGCGACGGGGATGGGGCTGTATTTGGCGAAAAAAGCCGCCAAACCGCTTCTTCTTGACTTTCATGTCGAATCCACGCCCGGACGCGGAACGACATTTACGATCCTATTTCCACAAGAAAATGACATCATCCGCACGCACCGCATGTGACGATTTTGTCACACGCGGTTTCGTTTTGTTCGGCCAAACGCAGGAAAAAACCAACCCCATTGCTTATGATAGAAACGAAGGAGGGAAAACGAGATGGTCATATTGGAAGCAACCAACATCTACAAAACGTACGGAACGAAAAAGAACCTACAAGAAGTGCTCAAAGGCATCGATCTGCGTGTGGAGAAGGGGGAATTTCTCGCGATCATGGGGCCTTCTGGATCAGGGAAAACGACGCTCCTCAACGTTCTTTCCTCAATCGACCGGGTGAGCGAGGGCGCTATTTTCATCGAAGGAAACAACGTCGTCGCCATGAAAGACCGAGAGCTGGCAGAATTTCGCAAACGCCATGTCGGATTCATCTTTCAAGAGTATCATTTGCTTGACACGCTGACGGTGAAGGAGAACGTCCTTTTGCCTTTATCGATTACGAAAACGCCCAAGCGAGAAGCGGAAAAGAAATTTGCAGAATTGGCGGCTGAACTTGGCATTACTGACATCCAAAACCACTATCCGAGCGAAATTTCTGGTGGGCAAAAACAGCGCGCTGCGGCGGCGCGGGCGTTCATCCATGAACCGAGCATCATTTTTGCCGATGAGCCGACGGGCGCACTCGATTCAAAATCGGCTTCCGATTTATTGCACAAGCTGCAACAACTTAATAAAAAACGGAAGACGACAATCATCATGGTCACCCACGATCCGGTCGCCGCCAGTTTCTCAGGCCGTGTCGTTTTTATCAAAGACGGACAATTGTATACGCAACTGTATAAAGGAACGGAAACGCGGCAGCAATTTTTCCAAGCCATTATGCAAACGCAAGGCGTGCTGGGCGGTGTTCGGCCATGAGCATGAAGCAACTCCTGTTCCGCAACTTGAAACAAAACATCCAACATTATTATTTGTACGTGTTTGCCTTGATGTTTACTTCCGCCTTGTATTTCGCGTTCGTGACATTGCAGTACGATCCATCGCTTGATGCCATCAAAGGGGGAGTGAAAGGCGCGGCGGCCGTCCGCACAGGCGCGGTGCTTCTTATCGTGATTGTCGCCGTCTTTCTTTTGTACGCCAACGCCCTGTTTATCAAGCGTCGGAGCCATGAGATCGCTCTTTTGCAGTTGATCGGCATGACGAAACGAAACATCTTTTTTATGCTGGCGGCCGAAAACGTCATTCTTTATTACGGCACACTGATCATCGGCATATTGGTGGGATTTGCCGCTTCCAAGCTGTTGATGATGATTTTGTTTAAAATCATCGATATTCCGCTAGCGGCATCTCTCTCCTTTTCTGGCCGAGCATTGGTGCAAACGTTGATTGTGTTCAGCGTGATTGATGTCCTCATGATGGGGATGAACCGCTTGTTTCTCAAAAAACAGACGATTTTATCCTTGTTCCGCACTACATCCACAACCGAAGCAAAACACGTATCCGTATGGAACATGGTCGTGGGGATGGTGGGGATCATCCTCATCGGCAGCGGCTATGGTATATCGACGAAATTGTTTAGCAGCGACTGGAAGAGCGTTCAAGGATTATTCATGGCCATGGCGTTCATTTTAGGCGCTGTCATCATCGGCACCTATTTATTTTTCAAAGGAACGATCAGCTTTCTGTTCCACCTATGGCGAAAACAAAAAGGTGGCTATTTGTCTATCAACGACGTGCTATCGGTATCGTCGCTCATGTTTCGCATGAAATCGAACGCGTTGCTGCTTACGATCATCACGACCGTGTCGGCCATCGCGATCGGGTTGATCTCACTAAGCTATATTTCCTATTATTCAGCCGAGCAATCAGCCAAAAACAACGTCGCCGCCGATTTCGCGTTTACGGACAAAAAGGATGCCGCCCGTTTTACGGCGGCGCTGCGATCTCATGATATTCGCTATCGGGAAACGATGATCGATGTCATCGAAGCACCGACTGATATTTCGATGATTTTGGACATCGCTGATCAAAGCCGGCTCCAGTTTCAGCCGTCCGCCGCGCCGCTATCGGTGATCAGCGACACAAGTACAGGCCGCATCGATGTCAAGCCTAATGAAGCACTGCTGACGGGATATCGGGACATGCTCCGTCAATTCTTGCCGTTTAAAGAAACGGGAACGATTCGCTTAGAAGAAAACGGCCGCATGGTCCCGCTTCATTACCTTGGGATGAAAAAAGACTATTACGTCAACTATCATTTCACGTACGGCATGCCGACTGTCATCGTCGACCAAACGATGTTTGATCGTTTGCAAAAAGAAACCGATCCACAAAAGAAAAAGGTGCATATCGGAATTCATCTGACTGACGAAACAAATATTGAACGGGCTGATCAGTTGTTTCAACGCATGGAGTTTTCCTCCATCGCCGATTCGCGCCTGATGATGAGCCGCCACCGAAAGCAAACGTTCGGATTGATCATGTTTGTCGTCACCTTTTTAGGACTCGTCTTTTTGGTCACATCCGGCTGCATTCTTTACTTCAAGCAAATGGGCGCCGGCGAAGAAGAGCGGCCGAATTACACCATTTTGCGCAAACTGGGATTCACTGAAAAAGACTTGCTCGGGGGCATTCGGCGGAAACAGCTGTTCTACTTTGGCATTCCGTTGCTGCTCGGATTATCTCACAGCTATTTCGCCGTCCGTTCCGGCTGGTTCTTTTTCGGCACCGAACTGTGGACGCCGATGTTGACGGTGATGGCGATTTACACGGTCTGCTATTCGCTGTTTGGCGTGTTGTCCGTTCGTTATTACAAAAAGCTAATTCGCGAGGCGCTTTAAAACGATGCAGCGAGTGAGGGAAGAACCAAAACCGTTCCAACGTTCGCCCACTCGATCAGTGGTCATCCCATTCTGAAGATGCAGTTCCAGTTGACGGAACGAATTTTAGCTTTATCGAACACGAAAAGCCCTTAGAGTGGTGAATGACTCTAAGGGCTTTTTTCTTTATTTCAACCATTCCGTATGGAAAATGCCTTCCTTGTCAACGCGTTCGTACGTGTGGGCGCCGAAGTAATCGCGCTGCGCTTGGATTAAGTTGGCTGGGAGCACCGCGGTGCGGTAGCTGTCGTAATAGGCGAGGGCGCTGGCGAATCCTGGCACCGGAATGCCGCGCATCGCCGCGGTGGCGACGATTTCGCGGAGCGCGTCTTGGTAGCGTTCGACGATGTCTTGGAAATACGGATCCAAGAGCAAGTTCGAAAGCGCTGGATCACGGTCGTACGCCTCTTTAATTTTTTGCAAAAATTGCGCGCGGATGATGCAGCCGCCGCGGAAGATCATGGCGATATCACCGTAGCGCAAGTTCCAGTTGTATTCCTCAGAAGCCGCCTTCATTTGCGCAAATCCTTGGGCGTACGAGCAAATTTTGCTCATATAAAGCGCGCGGCGCACGGCTTCGATGAAGTGGCCGCGGTCGCCTTCAAACGGCTTCACCGCTGGGCCTGCCAGCACTTTGCTTGCTTTCACGCGCTCGTCTTTCATCGCCGAGAGGAAACGGGCGAACACCGATTCCGTGATGATCGGCAGCGGCACGCCCAAATCGAGGGCGTTTTGACTCGTCCATTTGCCCGTCCCTTTTTGCCCGGCTTTGTCCAAAATGACGTCGACAAGCGGCTTGCCTGTTTCTTCATCGATTTTCGTGAAAATGTCGGCCGTGATCTCGATTAAGTAGCTGTTCAGCTCGCCTTTGTTCCAGTCGGCGAACACTTCGTGCAGCTCTGCAGCATCCATGCCGAGCACATGTTTGAGCAGGAAGTACGCTTCAGCGATCAGCTGCATGTCGCCGTATTCGATGCCGTTATGCACCATTTTGACATAATGCCCCGCGCCGTCCGGACCGATGTACGTCGTGCACGGCTCGCCGTCGACTTTGGCGGCGATGGCTTCAAAAATCGGGCGCACGAGCTCATGCGCTTCTTTTTGGCCCCCTGGCATGATCGACGGGCCTTTCAGCGCCCCTTCCTCGCCGCCCGAGACGCCCGTGCCAATAAAGTGGATGCCAAGTTCGGCGAGTTCTTTGTTGCGGCGCTGCGTATCCTTAAAATACGTATTGCCGCCGTCAATTACAATATCGCCTTTTTCCAAATGCGGCTTCAGCTGTTCGATCGTCGCGTCCGTCGGCGCTCCCGCTTTCACCATCAGCAAAATTTTCCGCGGTTTTTCCAAGGCGTTGACGAATTCTTCGATGCTGTATGTACCGACAATGTTTTTTCCTTTCGCTTCTTGCAAAAACTCGTCCGTTTTTTCGCGCGAACGGTTGTATACCGCCACTGAATAGCCTTTGCTTTCAATGTTCAACGCCAAGTTTTTCCCCATGACCGCCAGTCCGATGACGCCGATTTGCTGTTTCGCCATGATTCAACGTCCCTTTCCGTTTTGGTTTGTTCATCAAACAACATACCATACGTTTACGTTTGCCTGCAAGTTTTTCTAAACCGATTTATGAACGAGTCTGCACGACGGATTTGTTTGCCATTTTCATATTGAAAATGAAAGGGGCGCAACGCCCCTCATGCTTAGTAGCCTCCATAGTGCGGGAAGCCGTATGGGGAAAACGGATAGTGGCCATCATACATCCCGTATGGAAAATGGTGATAGCCGCCGTAGCCCCCGTGCCAATAAGGATAGTAGCCATACGGATAGTGGCCGTAGCCGCCAAAGTACGGCGGATAAAAGCCGCCCGGATACGGGCCAAACGGTCGAACCATGGAATGCGCCTCCTCTTCATGAGTTGAAGTTCATTTCCATGATTAGGATATGCGCGGAAGAAAAAACGGTATAGGCAAACACCTATACCGTCTCTCCTGCCCGGGCAGCGGCTTGGGCAGCGGCCACCTGCTCGCGAATCTCCTCTGCCTCGTCCAAATGGGCAAACAAGACGCGCGGGTCAAGCACGGTCAACAGCCGGTCGGCTTGCGCCGCCATCCCGACTACATACGGCGTGCGCTCCGCGGACATCAGTTGAAGCGGTTTAATGGCCTCAGGCTCAATATCGGCGATCTCTTTCGCCTCATCGACGATAAACGCGACCGACAAGCCATCCACAGCGGCGACAATGAGGCGTGTCTGATCCGTTTCCTCAATCGCTCTTCCGTACAACAATTCCCGCATATCAAGCACCGGCACAAGCTCGCCGCGGATGCGCACGACGCCGGCCATATAGTCCGGCATATGCGGAACGGCGGTCGGCTCTGTCATTTTTTCAATCGAGACGACATACGCGATCGAAACGGCGTACTGTTCCCGCTCAACGCGAAAGATGACGTATTTGTCCATTCCCCAGCCCTCTCTTCTTCAACATCTTGCCTTTGCTTTTTTTATCGGCAGCTTTCATCCTATTTTCAGCGCGAATGTTCTCCGCTCGAGAAAAAGAGCATCCAGCCTCGGGATGCTCACTCGGCATTGGCGACTTCTTCGACAATGGCGATGACCATTTCCGTCAGTTTGACCAACTCTTCAATCGGCATCCGCTCGTTCGTCGTATGGATCTCTTCATAGCCGACAGCGAGGTTGACCGTCGGAATGCCGAAGCCGGCGATGATATTGGCATCGCTGCCGCCGCCGCTTCGCTCGAGCTTGCACGGCCGGCCGATTTTCGCCGCCGCCCGTTTGGCGATTTCCACGACATGGTCGCCGTCGCTGAACTTAAAGCCAGGGTACATCACTTCCACTTCGACATCGGCGCGGCCGCCCATTTCCACGGCGACCGTTTCAAACGCCTCTTTCATTTTCGCCACTTGCGCTTCCATTTTTTCTGGGACAAGCGAGCGGGCTTCCGCTAAAATATCGACGCGGTCGCAGACGATGTTCGTTTGCGTGCCGCCTTCAAAGCGGCCGATGTTGGCCGTTGTTTCCTCGTCGATGCGGCCGAGCGGCATTTTCGCGATCGCTTTCGCCGCAATCGTAATGGCTGACACCCCTTTTTCAGGCGCCACACCGGCATGAGCGGTTTTGCCATGCACAACCACTTTCAGCTTCGCCTGCGTCGGGGCGGCGACGACGATGTTGCCGACTTTGCCGTCGCTGTCCAAGGCATAGCCGTATTTCGCTTGGATGAGCGACGGATCGAGCGCCTTCGCCCCGACAAGCCCCGACTCTTCTCCGACGGTGATGATAAACTGGATCACGCCGTGCGGGATGTTTTGCTCTTTCAACACCCGAATCGCTTCCAACATCGCCGCCAAGCCCGCCTTGTCGTCCGCCCCTAAAATCGTCGTCCCGTCGGTGACGACATAGCCGTCTTGAATCGATGGCTTCACGCCTTTGCCCGGCACGACCGTATCCATATGCGACGTGAAATAAATCGGATCCACCCCGTCTTTCGTCGCCGCGAGCGTGCAAATCAAGTTGCCCGCCCCATGCCCCGTTTTCGCGGCGGCATCGTCTTCGATCACCTCGAGTCCGAGCGCTTCAAACTTTTGTTTGAGCACGTTGGCGATTTTCCCTTCATGCTTCGTTTCTGAATCGATTTGCACGAGTTCCAAAAATTCGTCGACAAGACGCTGTTCATTGACCATAACTTTCTTCCTCCTGCTTATGTATTCCACCTTAAGTATACCGAAATGTTCCGCCAAGAGCCAAACCGGACGCCGGAACGATCCGCACGCCTAAGACGCATACGGACGCGCTCGAAATGTACCGGCGCGGACTGCCGGATCAAATGTCGAGTCCGTATATAGGCGAAAAAATCCGGTGAGCGATTGGAAAGCACGGCATCGGAAAGAGCCTGACATACGTGAATCCCCGTGCGAAAATGAAGGGCCGAGCAACAAAAAAGGGGCCTCTTGGCCCCCGTTCGTTCACAGCGGAATGTTGCCATGCTTTTTCTTCGGCCGTTCTTCGTGCTTATGGCGAAGCATCTCCAGCGCCTGAATGAGCTTGATTCTCGTGTCGCGCGGGTCGATGACGTCATCGATCATGCCGTATTTGGCGGCGACGTACGGATTGGCGAATTTCTCGCGGTATTCGGCAATTTTTTGCGCCCTCGTTTCTTCCGGGTTCGGACTTTTTTCAATTTCGCTCGCGAAAATGATGTTCGCCGCCCCTTGCGGCCCCATGACGGCCACTTCGGCGTTCGGCCACGCATAAACGACATCGGCGCCGATCGATTTGCTGTTTAAGGCGACGTAGGCGCCGCCGTACGCTTTCCGCAAAATGACCGTAATTTTCGGCACCGTTGCTTCCGAGTAGGCGTACAAAATTTTCGCCCCATGGCGGATGATGCCGCCGTGCTCCTGCTTGACGCCCGGGAAAAAGCCGGTGACGTCCTCAAACGTAATGATCGGGATGTTGAACGAATCGCAAAAACGGATAAAACGCGCCGCCTTGTCCGACGAGTCGATGTCCAGCCCGCCGGCCATAAACTTCGGCTGGTTGCACACAAGCCCGACCACTTCGCCTTTGATGCGGGCAAAGCCGATCACGATGTTTTTGGCGAAATCTTTTTGCACTTCCATAAACGATCCGTCATCGACGACTTGGGCGATGACGTGGCGCACATCGTACGGGCGGACGGCGTCAATCGGCACGACATCGGCCAAATCGGGGCGGTAGTCGTCCCCGTCCGGAATCGGGCCAGACGGCGGCTTTTCGTTATTGTTTGACGGCAAATAGCCAAGCAGCCGCCGCACCTCGGCGAGCGCCTCCTCTTCATTCGCCGCCGCAAAATGAGCGTTGCCGCTGATCGTGTTGTGCACGCGGGCGCCGCCTAAATCTTCGGCGCTGATTTTCTCCCCGGTCACCGCTTCAATCACTTTCGGACCGGTGATGAACATTTGGCTCGTTTTTTCGACCATGAACACAAAATCCGTGATGGCCGGGGAATAGACGGCCCCGCCGGCGCACGGCCCCATAATGACGGAAATTTGCGGGATGACGCCGGAATAAATGGCGTTGCGGTAAAAAATGTGCCCGTACCCGTCAAGCGACAAGACCCCTTCTTGAATGCGGGCGCCGCCCGAATCGTTCAAGCCGATGACCGGCGCCCCGGTTTTCGCCGCCAAATCCATGATGTTCGTGATTTTTTTCGCATGCATTTCCCCAAGCGCGCCGCCGAAGACGGTGAAATCTTGCGAAAACACAAACACGGTGCGTCCATTGATCTTCCCGTAGCCGGTGACGACCCCATCGCCCGGCCCCTTCTTTTCGCCAAGTCCAAAATCGGTGCAGCGGTGCTCGATGAACGGATTGAGCTCGACAAACGTCCCTTCGTCCAACAGCAAGTCAATCCGCTCGCGCGCCGTCAGCTTCCCTTTCGCGTGCTGCTGTTCAATTTTCTCATCGCCCCCGCCCAGTTCAATCTCACGTCGGCGGTCATACAGTTCGTTGATTTTGTCGTACATGTCGCTCATTGATGTCCCTCCGTTTTCGTCCGTTCACAAAGCTCATACAACACGCCGCCGGTCGATTTCGGGTGCATGAACGCGACCCATGCCCCGCCGGCGCCGCGTTTCGGCGCATCTTGAATCATACGGATGCCGTGCTCCTTCAGCTCACGGATGCGCTCGGTGATGTCCTCGACGCCAAGCGCCACGTGATGGATCCCTTCGCCGCGTTTCTCGATAAATTTCGCCACCGCGCTCTCTGGCGACAGCGGCTCGAGCAGCTCAAGCTTCGCCTCTCCGGCCTGCAGAAACGCCACTTTCACCTGTTCCGACTCAACTTCCTCGATGCCGAGAAACGGCAGGCCGAGCACATCCATATAAAACGGAAGCGCTTTCTCGATCGAGCGGACAGCAATGCCGATATGGTCGACTTTTTTCACCTGCATCGTCTTGGTCTCCTTTGCTGCAAAATGATGAGGCCAACGTTTTATTATTCGCCGTTTCGACAAAAAATCCTGCTTTTTTTGTTTTTCTTTGTCTGCGCAACGGTCAAGCCATGGAGCGGTTCGTTTCATCTCTCATCCTGCTTTTTTCCTTGTCCGCTCCGCTGTTTGCCGTTACAATAAACGTAGAACAGCGGACGGAAGGAGGACGGACCGTTGTCGCGCAAAACGCAAAAATTCGTGGTTTACTTGATGCTCATTTGCATGCTGCTGACGACGCTCCTCGCCGGCATCAGCATGTGGTTTTAAACCTGCCCAAAAAAACGCAAGCTCCGAAACGGAGCTTGCGTTTTTCATTGGACAGCGCCGTACCGTTTGGCAATGGCGTAAAACGATTCGTTGCTGCGGAGAATGAGCACGTTGGCGCCGATGGGCACCCGTTCATACAGCTGCTCGACATTGCGGTTGTGCATGCGCACACAGCCTTGCGAAACGTAGCCGCCAATCGACGCCGGGTTGTTCGTGCCATGAATGCCGTACGTGCGCCCGTCCGTCCCGCGCGCGTTAAAGCCGATCCACCTTGCGCCGAGTGGATTGTTCGGCGCCCCGCCCGGGATGTTCTTTTTCCGATAATACGGGTGTTTCGCCTTCACCGTCACCGTAAACATTCCTTCCGGCGTCAAATCGGCATTGACCCCGGTCGCCACCGGATAAACGGCTTCGATGCGGCCGTCGCGGACGAGCGCGAGCTTATTGATCGCTTTGTTCACAATCACGAGCGGCTTCGCCTCCGCCGCTGTCTGGAAAGGCGCCCCCAACACGGCGGTGAGCACGAGACAAATGGCCAACCATACCCGCATATCCGTCCATCCTTTGCTTGAATGTTTGGCTATAGTGTGCGCCAAAACAGATGGACATATGCCCTGCATCATGCCTTCAGCCGCTGCGGTTTTCGTTCGTTTCCGGGGTGGAATTCGCTTTTGATGATTAAATATCGCTCCAATTCGCGCACCAAATGAAACAATGCCGCCCGCTCTTCAAACTGCTCGCGCGTCTTTGGCAGCGGCATCGCCTTAAACTGTTCGCGCATCTCGGCAAGGCGCCGCAAAAAGCGGTCCGCCGTATTCCCCGGATGAATGGCGTCGCTTAATTCGTCGATAAAATCCGCAATCATCATCCGCTGCTCGACCGTATAGGTAAGTGACGTCACAAGCGGAAGCATATGCTCAATGATTTCCAACTGCCGCTCGCGCATGCGGAAGTAGCGGACATATTCATCCTCATTCCGCCATAATTGGTTGTCGGCGTGGCGCATGGCGAGTTTTTTCGCTTTTTCGATCGTCTCCGCGGCGAGCGGCAGCTCTTTTCCGTCCCAATCGAGTTCATTGGTGCGCAAGTAGCGGACGATTTCTTTTAAAATGATGCGGAACAAATCCTCAACGATGCGTTGGTACTCTTTGAGCTGCTTCTCGGCGCTCGGCATATACATGTTCATCAGCAGCGCTACACCAATGCCAACCGCCACCAGCAAGATCTCATTGGCGATCAATCCCCACGTGATGTCCCCGGCCGCATACAAATGCAAAATAATGACCGAGCTTGTGGCAATGCCCTCGTTCACCTTCAGCCTGACGGTCACTGGAATGAACAGCAGCAGCAACAGCCCGATCGTCCACGGATGATAGCCGAAGACGGTAAAAAACAACGCCGCAAACCCGACCGCAACGACGCACGCCGCAAAACGGGCCCGAGCGGTCTCAAGCGACCGCTTTTTCGTCACTTGGACGCATAAAATGACGATAATGCCAGCGGAAGCGAAATTATGCAGGCCGATCAGCTGAGCGATGGCAATCGCTAGCGCCGCCCCCACCGCGGTTTTTAACGTCCGATATCCGATTTTCATCGCGCCGTCTCCTTTTATCGTATCAACAACGGCAGACAAGACATGAAGAGAGAGGTAAAATGGCCATTGTTTTTCTTAACCTATCACAGCTATGGTTTAGGAAGTCTCGCTTTGTTCGCTTTCATATAACGCTTCAGCTCATCATAAAAATTTTCGCGGGTTCCCGCCAAGACAACGACCACCATATTCCCGCTTTCATCCTGATCAATAAAATAGGCGATTTCGTAATTGACTCCTTGATGATAAATGTCGTAACCGTAAATCCCTGCCAAATCCCCTGTTTTCGCTTCTCCTGCTTCCGTTGGATGGGAAAGAATCTCCCGCAAGGCTTCTTTCAAACGCTGTTTCAGCACCGGATCTTTCTTTGTCAGCTTTTTGATGGTTTTTTCTGCTTTTGGGAGCAATTGCAGCCGATTATTGTTCATCATCTTCGCCGAATAACTCCTCTAACGTATCCGCGGTATACGTTTTTGCCTTCGGTCTTTCCTCAGAAATCATCGCGTTGAATGCAGGGGCAATTTGCGATTTACGGTATACAAATTCTTTGTATAGTTCTTCGCCTGTATATCCTTCTTCGATCAAGTCTTTTAAAATCAGATCGGAAAAGTCAAAATGATCCTCATGAATAGGATGAATAATTAACTTATTATCCGCTAACTCAATTAACACCTCGTTTCCAATTCCTAATTGCTCATAAAAATCCTTTGGGATCGTAATTTGTTTTTTGCTCGATACGGCAATTCGTTTCACAAGGTTTTTCTTACGGTTAGGGATATTGTCCATCGGTACCTTCTCCTTTGTCATCGAATCTGATGGTACCATATTATTCCCCTCCTTCCAAAAAAATAACCAAATTTCTTGGTTTCTTTACTAATGATCATAGCATGGTGGGGAAACAAACACAATGATTTTCCCATACCGTAGGGAGGAGAAGTGTTCAATGTTTGCGGAAGAGGAATAGATTGATGCAAACACTAACATCCTAGTGGAACAAAGCGGAGAATTCCTGAACAAAACGACGCTCAATTGATGGAGGCCAAGGTCCTCAAAGATAGCGATTATTATTTCAAATAGGAACTTTCATAAATGATACGAATTCGAACGTCCATGGTGTGGAAATTCCTTCACTTTCCTTGTATTTCAAGGATTCATTTGACATTGGAACTCACATTTCGCACCCCTACTAAGTAGAACGAAAGGATTTTTTATTTGTTTTTTTAGAATAACTTTTGAACCAACACAACGAGCGATGGCAATCCTTTTTTTACCATCGCTGGTCGTTCTTTATCCCATTAGACGTAAATGCTCTCGTCCAACCCCAACCCTTGCAGAATCCTTCGCTGCTCGTACGTGAGCGGTTGGCTTAACGCACGTTGGATTTGCCCGTCTGGCTGCTTGAGAAGCACCACTTTGACATACTGAAACAACTGAAAGATCGCTTGCCCCGTCGGCCGGGTCAGTTTGCGTCCTCCTGCGCCCTTTAGAGGCTGCTCCGGAGTAATGAATTGGCGCACCCGGCGCTGGAAGACGCGATAAATGGCCAACGCCAACAAAAACAAATACCCCAGCACCGCGACCCGTTCCGGTTTTTTTACATAGATTTCATCCGTAAAGAACAGGTCTTTCAAAAAGGCAAAGTTCATTTCCACCGAGATGTGGCCTTTATACAGCTTCAAGATCTCTTTCGCGTCCATCGGTTGGCCCTTCCATTCCTCCGGAACGGTCGTGACCAAGACAAAACGGAACGCTTTCCGTCTCGCCCGCTCCCACGCCTCTTGGTCGAATGCCGCGTTCAGGCGAAGGGCGAACCGCGTTTCCACCTCCGGTTCCGCCCCTTTTTTCGGCCGTCCGCGCCGTTTTTTCGGGCGAATGACCTCGTCAACGGACGCCTCGACGCGATGGAACCGAGGGCGAAGGGAAGCCTTGAGAGACGCCAGCGCTTGTTCGGCGTCTTCCCGGCAGGAAAACAGGCGGCTCTCCCATTGGGCTTGTTCTTGTGAAAGAAGCTCTGCTTCTTTTTTCCGTTTGTTTTCAAGTTTCTTCCCTTTTCGTTGGTCCAGCGCGCTGGATTCAACGACGATCAGCCGAACCGGATGGCCTTCATACGTCGAGGCGGTTTCCCACACTCGATACGCGGCGCCGTTTTTCTCTGCCAAGACGAACGGATCGCTCCACGGCGTGTCCTCGGCATCGGCTTGGTCCAGCGCCGTTTTGCCGATCCGAAGCGAAGCCGGGCAGCGCGTGATCAAAAAGGCGTTGGCGGCTTTCGTTTGCGCCAAGGTGCCGCGCGTCATGGCGGCCGAATCGGCCACGTAAATCCATTCGTCTTCGATTCCCGCGCGTTCAAACTATTCTTTCATCCGTGCCAACACGGAAGGATTCCATGTCTTATCGGGCAGATGGCCGTCGTGCACATCTCCGTAAAACGGAAGGCCGTCTTGATTGCCGACCAACCCGAATCCCATCTGTTTTTGCCAATAATGATGCCGATTGTAGCCATAGGTGATTTGCAAGACTTCGGTCGAGTTCGTTTCGTACGCACCATATACCGTCTTATCGGTCGTATCGGCATGAAACACCTAAAGAGGGAGGTCTCCATATACCAATTTACGAGCCATTCTTTTCGATACAGTAATAATTTTAATACCCATTCTTTGTAAATTTTACTCATGACATTTTCTGAAACACCATCTAAAACAGTTGTGACTTGTTGCTCATTTATTTGACTGATACGATCAATTTCCTTCTTCATTTCTATTATCACAAACAATAATGGTCATGCAAAAACCCGAAGTCCCTTTTGGAACTTCGGGTTCTCCTTTCACACTTCCTCACAATATTCATCGAACAGCGCCTGCAGCTTTTGCACGACAGCGACCGGTTCGTGCCCTTCGATGTCGTGTCGGTGCAACATGGCGCACAATTTCCCGTCTTTTAACAACGCGAACGACGGCGAGGATGGCGGCTCGCCGACAAAATATTCGCGCGCGCGGGCGGTTGCTTCTTTGTCTTGGCCGGCAAAGACAGTTACTAAATGGTCCGGGCGCTTGTCGTAATGAACCGCGTGGGCCGCTGCCGGACGGGCGATGCCGCCGGCGCAGCCGCACACGGAGTTGATGAGCACGAGCGTTGTGCCCGGACGGCGGAATGCCGCATCGACGTCTTCCGGCGTGCGTAGCTCTTCAAATCCGGCTTCGACCGCTTCGCGCCGCGCTTGTTCGACGATGTCGTTATAGAGCGGAAATTGAAATTGGAACATCTCAACACCTCCTTCGATTTGCCTTTATCATATCACAGTTCACCGCCCCGCTTCCGTTCATACGCCTCGATCAGCTCGCGGACGGCGGCGGTGACCGGCTTGGCGCCGGAAATGACGCTGTTCTCGAGCATCGGGAGCTTTTCTTTCACGATCGGGTCGGCGAAAAAGCGCGTTTCGATATATTCTTTGATCATGGCGTGCATCCAGTCTTTTTGCTGCTGGCGGCGGCGGTCGAAAAAGACGCCGGATCGCTTTGTCGTTTCGACAAACGTTTGAATGACGCGCCACATGTCGGCGATCCCTTCACCCAAAAGCGCCGAGCATGTGTACGCTTTCGTCTCCCAGCCGGGCGTGGCCGGGCGGAGGTAATGGAGAAACTGGTTGTATTCTTTTTGCGCCGCTTTTGCTTTTTCTTTATTATCGCCGTCCGCCTTGTTGATGACAATGGCGTCCACCAGCTCCATGATGCCGCGCTTCATGCCTTGCAGCTCGTCGCCGGCGCCGGTTAAGGCGAGCAACAAGAAAAAGTCAACCATCCCGCGGACGACAAACTCGCTTTGCCCGACGCCGACCGTCTCGACGAGGATGATGTCATAGCCGGCCGCCTCGCACAGCATCATCGTCTCGCGCGTTTTTCGGTGTACGCCGCCAAGCGCCCCGCCCGATGGGGACGGACGGATGAAAGCAAGCGGATTGCGGGCGAGCGCCTCCATCCGCGTTTTGTCGCCGAGGATGCTGCCGCCGGTCAACGAACTCGTCGGGTCGACGGCCAAGACGGCGACGCGATGGCCCTGCTCGCATAAAAACGTGCCAAACGCTTCAATGAACGTGCTTTTTCCTGCTCCCGGCACGCCGGTGATGCCGATGCGAATCGAGCGGCCGACGTGCGGAAGCAGTTCATTGAGCACTTGCTGGGCGAGATCCATATGTCTGGTCGCATTGCTTTCGACAAGCGTAATCGCCTGCGCCAAAATGGTGCGGTCGCCGGCGAGCACTCCTTGGACGTATTCTTTAACCGATCGTTCTTTTCGCCGCACGAGCCGCTTCGGCGCCGGCGGGCGCTCGGCTTGCACGTACGACGACAGACCATTGCCGTCCGCCCATTCCGGGCGCCGCGGCTGCCCATCCGAAACTGCGCTCTGGCCGCTTGCCTGTTCCCGCCGTTTCTCTTCGCCGTTCATTGGTTCACTTCCTCATAGCCAAGCCGGGCGTAAATTTCATCGAGCACTTTGTCCGCCGCTTCCGGAATGACCGTGCCCGGTCCGAAAATGGCCGCGGCGCCGTGCTCATACAAAAACGCGTAGTCTTGCGGCGGAATGACGCCGCCGACGATGACGAGAATGTCGCCGCGGCCGAGTTTTTCGAGCTCCGCCACAAGCTGCGGCACGAGCGTTTTATGCCCGCCGGCGAGCGAGCTGATGCCGACAGCGTGCACGTCGTTTTCGACCGCCTGGCGCGCCGTTTCTTCCGGCGTCTGGAAGAGCGGGCCGATGTCGACGTCAAATCCTAAATCGGCAAACGCCGTGGCGATGACTTTCGCCCCGCGGTCATGGCCGTCCTGCCCCATTTTCGCGATCAAGATGCGCGGGCGGCGTCCTTCGAGTTCGGCGAACTGCTCAACCCGTCGCTTCACCCGTTCCAGCTGCGCTTCGTTTTTGTATTCCGAGCTGTAAACGCCGCTGATCGAGCGGATGGCGGCGCGATGACGGCTCGCCACTTTTTCGATCGCATACGAAATTTCCCCGAGCGTCGCCCGGACGCGCGCCGCTTGGACAGCAAGCTCGAGCAAGTTCCCCTCGCCCGTTTCCGCCGCTTTCGTGATGGCGTCAAGCGCCGCTTCGACCTGCTCGTTGTCGCGCGTCGCCTTTAGCTCGTTCAGCCGCTCGATTTGCCGCTGGCGCACGGCGGTGTTGTCGACTTCCAAAATGTCGATCGGCTCTTCTTTTTCCGGGCGGTATTTGTTCACGCCGATGATCGTTTCCGCTCCTGAATCGATGCGCGCTTGGCGGCGGGCCGCCGCTTCTTCGATGCGCATTTTCGGGATGCCGGTTTCAATGGCTTTCGCCATCCCGCCTAAGCTTTCGATTTCTTCGATATGCGCCCACGCCCGCTTCATCAACTCGTTCGTCAACGTCTCGACGTAATACGAACCGGCCCACGGGTCGATCGTCCGACAAATGCCCGTTTCTTCCTGCAAGTACAGCTGCGTATTGCGGGCGATGCGCGCCGAGAAGTCGGTTGGCAAGGCGATCGCTTCATCCAAGGCGTTCGTATGGAGCGACTGCGTATGCCCCATCGCCGCCGCGTGCGCCTCGATGAGCGTGCGCACGACGTTGTTGAACGGATCTTGCTCAGTCAAGCTCCAACCCGACGTTTGCGAATGCGTCCTGAGAGCGAGTGATTTCGGATTTTTCGGATTGAACGTTTTCATCATTTTCGCCCACATGAGGCGCGCCGCCCGCAGTTTCGCCACTTCCATAAAGTAGTTCATGCCGATCGCCCAGAAAAACGACAGCCTCGGCGCGAACGAGTCGATGTCAATGCCGGCTTTCAAGCCGGTGCGCACGTACTCAAGCCCGTCAGCGAGCGTGTACGCCAGCTCCAAATCGGCCGGCGCCCCGGCTTCTTGCATATGGTAGCCGGAAATGCTGATGCTGTTGAACTTCGGCATGTATTTGGCCGTATAGGCGAAAATGTCGGCGATGATGCGCATCGACATCTCCGGTGGATAAATGTACGTGTTGCGCACCATATATTCTTTCAAAATATCGTTTTGGATCGTGCCGGACAGCTTGTCTTGCGTCACTCCCTGCTCTTCGGCGGTGACGATGTAAAACGCCATAATCGGGAGCACCGCCCCGTTCATCGTCATCGACACTGACATTTGGTCGAGCGGGATGCCGTCAAACAAAATTTTCATATCGAGCACCGAGTCGATGGCCACCCCCGCTTTGCCGACGTCGCCGACGACGCGCGGATGGTCGGAGTCATAGCCGCGGTGCGTCGCCAAGTCAAAGGCGACCGACAGCCCTTTTTGCCCCATCGCCAAGTTGCGCCGATAAAAGGCGTTGCTCTCCTCAGCGGTCGAAAAGCCGGCGTATTGGCGGATCGTCCACGGCCGCACGACGTACATCGTCGGGTACGGCCCGCGCAAGTACGGCGGCAAGCCGGGCATATAATCAAGAAAATCGAGCCCATCGATGTCATTCTTTGTATAAAGCGGCTTCACCGCAATGTGTTCGTTCGTCTGAAACAACAGCTCATCGATCGACGCTTGCACGCGCCGCTCCACCGCGTCTCTCCACTGTTTCTCATCCACATCGGCCGTTGCGTCGGAAAGCGTCATGTTGGTAAAATCAACGTACTTCGCCATCAAGCGCCACCCCTCTTTCCGTTAGAAACGCCACGATCACATCGTACGCGTTCGAACCGAGATGAATCGATCCGTCCACGCCCGCGTCCGCGTACGTTCTCTCAAGCTCTTCCGGCGGCTTTCCGGCGACATACAGCTTCGCGTTCGGCTTGGCTTGCTTGAACGCCTCAGCCAACGCTGGAACGAACGCCGGATAATCGTCATCGGCGCCGCACACGATATAATGCGTCCCGTTCGTGTTCCGCACCCATTCGACCGCTTCCGCGACCGAGGCGAAGCCATCGCTCCGCTCGGCCGCCACCCCGCCGGCCGCAAACAGCCCGGCGATGAAATCGGCGCGCGCTTGATGACGGACAAGCGGCCCGATATTGATCAAGTGAACGGAAAGCCTGCTTCCTGTGCGTTCGGCATACTCCTCGGCTGCCTTCCGCAGCTGCTCAAACGGCTCGGCCAAGCGCCATGCCCGAATCGGCGTGATGGCAACAACCGCGTTCCCATCGACCAACGCCGCCGCGATCTCCCGAGCGGTTGCTCGACGACGAACCGCACGAATCGCCGCTTCCATCCACTTCCCGCCCGCGAGCGAGGCGCGAATATCGGCCACCCGCTTTTCATCCAGCGGCGGCGCCACGTTCGCTGCGTCTTGCTTCGGTTTTTCAACCGGCGTTTCCTCCAAATTGGCGTACACGTTCGTGCCAACGATTTTTTCCTTCCGCGTCTTGACACGATCCAGCCGCCGCTTGGCGACCGCTTCCACTTCCGTCTGCACGAAGCCGTCTTCGAGCGCCTTCGCCATGCCGCCTTTTTCCTCCACACGCTGGAACAGCTTCCACGCTTCTTCGGCGAGCTTGGCGGTCAACGTTTCCACATAATACGAGCCGCCCGCCGGATCGATGACGTTCGCCACATGCGCCTCTTCGAGCAAAATGAGCTGCGTGTTGCGGGCGATGCGTCGCGAAAACTCATCAGCGAGTCCGAGCGCCTCGTCAAACGGCGACACGTGCACGCCATCGGCGCCGCCGACAACGGCCGCAAACGCTTCCGCCGCCGCTCGGAGCATGTTCACATACGGGTCGTACACCGTTTTCGTAAAGGGCGACGTGCGCACATGCAGCTCGATCCGCCTTGCTGATTCACCGCCGCCAAACGCTTCGATCACTTGCGCAAACAACCGCCGCGCCGCCCGCAGTTTCGCGATTTCCATAAAAAAGTCCGCCCCAACCGCAAACGACGCTTGCATCCGTGTCGCGATGTCATCCACCGTCAGCCCCCGATCCAGCCCGGCGCGGATGTACTCGACCGCCGCCGCCAGCGCAAACGCCAGCTCCTGCACGGCGTTCGCCCCGCCGTTATGGTACGGCTCGCCGCGCACCAAAATCGTGCGGACGGCAGGCATCTGTTCCTTCGTCCACTTCGTTGCTTCCGCCATTTCATCATACAGCCGCAAAAGCGAACACGGGAGCGTCCCCTGTTCCGCCCACGCTCCGAGCGGATCCATGCCGATCGCGCCCCGTACGCTCGATAGCGGCACTCCCCGTTCCTCTAAATAAGCGGCCAACAGCGCCAAAAACGAAAGCGACCGCGCCCCGGCGTCCACACGGAGCGAATAGCGGTCCAGCGGCACGCCATCAAACATCGCCGCCACATCATCAACCGACTCGACGGCAAACGGCAGCCGACCAAGGGCAAGATGGATTTCCGTCTGCCCCCGCTCCAAGTCGTGCTTCACTGCCTCGTTCCAGTCGGACGGGCTCGCTGCCGAAATCTCCTGGCTCACCTTCCACGGCTCGCCCCGATACCCTTCCGGCCGCGCCCCGCGCACATAGCGGCCAAAGCCCGGGTACTGCTCAAGCGGGCCGAGCGCCTCCACATCGCGGCGCGTATAGAGCGGTTTGACCGCAATGTTTTCGTACGTCATCGATACAAGCCGCTCGAGCGGCTTGCCTTTCAGCGACTTTTCCGCTTCCCGCTCCCACTCCTCCACCCTCGGAGCCGGAAACGCCGCTTCCTTCATCTTTGCGACATCGCTCATTCCGATCCCCCTTTGCCTTCCAGACATAAGAAACCGCTTTCTTTTCAAGCCGCACCTTTCCCTCTCGAACCCGTCTGCTCAGAACGAAGCGCTGATGACGCTTCGTGTGGGAAAAAACGGTTTCTATGTTTATTGTAGTACATCGGCCGCGTTTGGGCAATGAACAAAAAGGCAAACAACTTGCTGATGCCACCATTTCGCCATGAAATGGAAAACAAAGCGGTCAAAAAAACATGAACGATCCCGAAATGGCTCGATGACTTGGCGAAACAACACCATCTCAACGATTCACAAATCCTCCAAGAAGCCCTGAAAAAACATGAAAGGAAGAGGGCGTTGTTGCATGCTCTCTTGGACGATGCTCCCTCGTCCCCCTCCAAATCGCCGCTTAGCGAAAATCTCAACTGCCATTTATTCATTGGAAAATGTTTCGCAAATCGATCACGAAATCCTTCAATACATGAACCAAAACGGCGTCATCCCGGTTGTACACTCCATGAAGTTCCAATCTTCCTGTTTTTCCGCGCAAATACACTTCCACCACTTGATTCGCCGGGTCAACGATCCAATATTCCTTCACCCCGGCCCGCTCGTACGCGATCCGTTTGTCCATCCGGTCGATTTTGGCCGTGGCGGGGGACAAGATCTCGACGACCAAATCCGGAGCCCCGACAATGCGGTTTTTTTGAATTTTGTTTTGGTCGCAGATGACGACAAGATCGGGGCATACCCAGTTTCGGACGTTTTCATCCATCCATCCCTTTCGATGATCTTCGAAAAGATACACATCGATCGGGGCGGCCAACACGCGGCAATCCTTCCCACGAAGATGCATCCCGAATTCAATGGAAAGTTGGAGCGAAACGGATTGATGTTCCGGTGTCGGCGACGGCGCCATGCTGATGATGTTCCCATCCAACACCTCGCACCGTTTTCCTTCCGGCCATGTCGCATACTCTTTGTACGTCATAGGGGCCTGTTCCTTTTCTGGTGAACCCATATCCTCCACCTGCCTCCTAATTTTATATTGATTATACACCATCCATTCCTGTGTCTTGAACGATGTTTATTCCTCTTCCCGAACGAGCGGCAGGCGGACGAATACGGTCATCCCGCGTCCAAGGTCGCTGTCGAACCGAATCGAGCCATCATGAAGAGAGACGATTTGTTTGACGATGGCAAGCCCCAAGCCGGTGCCGCCTTCTTTGCGAGTGCGGGCGCGATCGACGCGGAAAAAGCGCTGGCCGAGAAACGGGAGCTGGTCTTTTGGAATGCCTTTGCCCGTATCTTGGACGACAAGCTCGCCTTCCGCTTCCGACAAGCGGGAAAGCCGCACCGTCACCACACCGCCTTCTGGGGTGTAGCGGATGGCGTTGTCAAGCAAGTTGCGCACGACTTGTTCGAGCCGGTCGGCGTCGCCGTTGACGATGATGTCATAGTCCAACTCGCACGCCAGCTCGATCCGCTTTTGCGCGGCGATCGGTTCGTACGTGGCGATGACATCTTCGATCACTTGGGCGAACGCCACCGGCTCGCGCTCGAGCGGCACGCTTTGCCCTTCAAGGCGCGCCAGGTCAAGAAGATCGCGCACCAGCCGCTCCATCCGCTCCGTTTCGCGGTGGATGAGGCGAAGGTACGCCTTTTCTTCTTCCTTCGTTTTCGCGAGGCCAGCAAGGAGCGCTTCGCTGTATCCTTTCATATAGCTGAGCGGCGTGCGCAGCTCATGCGAGACGTTCGCTAAAAACTCGCGCTTCCGCTCGTCTTCTTTGGCAATGGCGTCCGCCATTTGGTTGAACGCCTCCGCCAGGCGGCCGATTTCATCATCGCTCCGCACGGGGATGTCCGCTTCGTAGCGTCCTTCCGCCATGCGTTCTGCCGCTTGTTCCATCGCCTGCAGCGGCTCGGTCATCTGCCGCACCATCCGTCGGCCGACAACCAAAAGCGCGGCGGCGAATATGGCGGCCAACGGCCAAAACGCGGCGGCCGCCCGCTTCGTTGCTTCCTGAACGTCGGCTAACGGCAAATACAAGTAAATCGCTCCTTCAAGCCGCTTGCCGTCCAAAAGCGGAACGACGACCGCCATCACGCGGCGGCCGAACCGCTTTTCGTATCCCGTTTTGACAACAGGCTTCCCGGCTAACAATGTTTCCCGGTCGCGGCCGCTGACTAACGCGTCATAGTGGACCGGAAACGGAAAGCAGGCGCTCAGTTCGCGCGGGTTGTCAATCAACAAGATCGTGGCCGTTGATTTTTCGTCATACCATTCGATTTGACGGCGATATGCCTCCGTCACCGCCCCGCCGCGATAGTCGCGGGCGAGGCTCGTCCCTTCCGCGATCAACGTTCGCTCAACTTCTTTCATGTACACCGTCCGGTAAAAATAATTGAGAAGACCAAAAGAAAACGCCAGCGTCACCACGACCGCGGCGCCGATCGACAGCCATAGTTTTTGTCCTAACCGAAGCCGTTTCATGTTCATCCCTCAAACTTGTAGCCGATGCCCCAGACGGTTTGGATATGGCGAGCGGCGTCTTTCAGCTTCATGCGCAGCGTTTTCACATGCGTATCGACCGTGCGGGCGTTTCCTGTATAATCATATCCCCACACTTTGACGAGCAAGTCGTCGCGGCTGAACACCTGACCGCGGTGCTTCGCCAAAAACAGCAACAGCTCAAACTCTTTCAACGTCAATTTCACCGGTTTGCCGCCAACGGTCACGGTTCGGCCTTTTTCGTCGATGGCAAGGTCGCCAAATTGCAGCCGTCCGTCGTGCTCGCGGACGCGCTGCACCCGGCGCAGCACCGCCTCAAGGCGGGCGATGAGCTCTCCCGGGCTGAACGGTTTGACGATGTAATCGTCGCCTCCCAGCTTCAATCCTTTCACTTTGTCCCATTCTTCGCCAAGCGCGGTCAAAAACAAAATCGGCACGTCCGACTGCTCGCGGATGCGGGCGCAGACGGCGAATCCGTCCTGTTTTGGCATCATGACGTCCAACAGCACGGCATCAACCGGATGTTGCGAAAGCAGCACCAGCGCTTCTTCCCCGTCCCCTGCTTCGAGGCAGCGAAAGCCAGCGTTTTCCAAATACATGCCAACGAGCAGGCGCATTTCTTCTTCATCATCGACGATTAAAACGGTTCGTTCGCTCATGTTCGTCCCTCCCGAATGAATAGCTGCAGCGGGCCATCCCCTGTTTTCCAACGGACAAGCGGACGCAACGTCGCCTCATCGACCACGATGATTTCATCGCTGTCATAGCTCGCGATATACAAACGACCGAACGCCGCTTCCATCGCAAATGGATTGGCGCCGACAGACGCCGAAGCGAGTTTCTTTCCATCTAGGGAAAATTGGTAAACTGTGTTGGAGCCATGGCTTAGCACAAACACGCCGCGGCCTGTTTCGACGAAATCGACCGGCATGACCGGAGCGGCGATCGTCCGGAGCAAGCGGCCGTCTTGCAGCGAGTAGACATGAATGTTCGTTTCCACACGGCTTCCGCTGCCGTGCCCGCCAACCCACAGCTCTCCTTCCTGCTCGCGCACCACTCCGCCTAAGGCGAACTTTGGCACGGCGAACGAACGGATGACGCAGCGGCGGTCCACATCGATGATCCACGCCCGTTCGTCTTGAAAATCGATCACATACAACCTCGTTCCAGCGCGATTGACCAGCAACGTCATCGGGGAGCGTCCGACCGAAAGGCGGGCGATCTTGTTCCCATCCCGGTCGACGACAAGCACCGCGTGATGAGTGCTGTCGCCGAAAAACCACGTGCGGCCATCCGGGGACGGGGCCGCGCTGACGATGCCACTCCCCGTTTTCCACTCGGCGAGCGGCTTCCCGGTGGCCAGATCGTACCGATAGACCCCGTCAAGATCCCGCCCGTACAAAAAAAGCGTCCGGCCGTCTGGGCTCAACGCCCCGCCTTGAAACGGTTCGTTGATGTTCCAGCGGGCGATTTTGCGGCCGTTTTCTGCGTTCAAAAAGGTGACCGTTTCCGCTTTGACATCGAGGCTGATGACGACGGAAAGCGAATCGACCACCGGGGGAAACGACGGATTGGCGCAGCCGCTTAGCATAAAGAACAGACACAACAGCATCCACACGCTCGCTCGTTTCATCTTGTTTTTCTCCTTCGCACGTTTGTTTCCGCCCTCATTATACCTCACATTTGTGAAAGAAGTTTGAAATCGCGCCACGCAAAAACCCCCACCGCCAACCGATGGCGATGGGGGAATCGTTAATAAATCGGCGTGTTGTCTTTGTTCATGTTTTCCAAAATCGCTTTGACGCGGGCGAGGAAGCGTCCACAAATGAGGCCGTCCAAGACGCGGTGGTCAAGCGACAAGCATAAGTTGACCATGTCGCGGATGGCGATCATGCCGTCTTTCACGACCGGGCGTTTGACGATCGTTTCTACTTGCAAAATGGCCGCTTGCGGGTAGTTGATAATGCCCATCGACTGCACCGAGCCGAACGCGCCGGTGTTGTTGACGGTGAACGTGCCGCCCTGCATGTCTTCCGGGCGCAGTTTGCCGGCGCGCGTTTTCGCCGCCAGTTCGGCGATTTCGCGGGCGATGCCTTTGATCGTTTTCTCATCGGCGTGCTTGATGACCGGAACAAACAAGGCATCGTCCGTCGCAACGGCGATCGAGATGTTGATGTCTTTGCGTTGAATGATCTTATCGCCCGCCCACGTCGAGTTCAGCTGCGGGAATTCTTTCAGCGCTTGGGCGACCGCCTTGACGAAGAAGGCGAAATACGTCAAATTGAAGCCTTCACGCCGCTTGAACTCGTCTTTGATGGCATCCCGGTAGGCGACAAGATCGGTGACGTCGACTTCGACCATCGTCCAAGCGTGCGGCGCTTCGTGTTTGCTGCGGAGCATGTTGGCGGCGATCGCCTTGCGCACCGGGGTGACCGGAATTTCGATGTCGCCCGCTCCGGCTTCGACGTTCGGGGCCGCTGGTTTGATCGGCGCTGCCTGCGGCGCGGTTGGCGCGGCAGACGGTTGAGCCGCCGCGGCGGCCGGGGCCGTCTGTTCCGCTCTCGGTTCCGCTTTTGGCGCCGCTTGTTCCGCCGCCGGTGCCGCTCCCGCTTTCGGAATTTGTCCAGACTCAATGAGCTTCAGCAAATCTTTGCGCGTCACCCGCCCGCCAAGGCCGGTGCCTTTCACTTGTTCAAGGTCAATGCCATGTTCTTGGGCAAGGCGGAGCACGGCCGGCGAATAGCGGCCGTTGTTTGCCCGGCCGGTCTGTTTCGGAGCGGCTGGTTCCGCGTTGTCTTCTGCTTTCGGCGCTTCATCCGCCGGCTTCGCTTCCGGAGCCGGTGCAGCGCCTTCGACTTCGATCGTGCAAATCGGCGCGCCGACTGGGAGCGTCTCCCCTTCTTTGGCGATCAGCTCGCGAATGACGCCGGCAAACGACGACGGAATTTCCGCGCTCACTTTATCGGTGATGACTTCAGCGATCGGGTCGTATTTGTTCACTTTGTCGCCCGGGGAAACGAGCCATTTGCTGATCGTGCCTTCCGTGACGCTTTCCCCAAGCTGAGGCATCGTCAATTGTTCGATGGCCACATCGATACCCTCCTATCTTGGCTGCAATGTCTTCGCCTCAAAACGCCGCTAATTCGCGCATCGCTTTTTCGACTTTTTCTGGATTGATCATAAAGAATTTTTCCATCGTCGGCGCATACGGCATGGCCGGAACGTCCGGGCCGGCGAGGCGCATAATCGGCGCATCGAGATCAAACAAACAATGCTCGGCGATAATGGCGGCGACTTCGCTCATGACGCTGCCTTCTTTGTTGTCTTCCGTAATGAGCAGCACTTTTCCTGTTTTGCTCGCCGCTTCGATGATCGCTTCTTTGTCAAGCGGATAGACGGTGCGCAAATCCAACAGGTGAACGGAAATGCCGTCTTGGGCGACGCGCTCGGCCGCCTGCAAGGCAAAATGGACGCACAGCCCATACGTGATGACGGTGATGTCATCGCCTTCACGCTTGACGTCCGCCTTGCCGATCGGAAGCACGTAGTCGTCCTCCGGCACTTCCCCTTTAATGAGGCGGTAGGCGCGTTTATGCTCGAAAAAGAGCACTGGGTCTTCGTCGCGAATCGCCGCTTTCAGCAGCCCTTTCACATCGTATGGCGTCGACGGCATGACGATTTTTAACCCAGGCTGGTTGGCGAAAATCGCTTCGACGGACTGCGAATGGTACAAAGCGCCGTGAACGCCGCCGCCGTACGGGGCACGGATGACGATCGGGCAGTTCCAGTCGTTGTTCGAGCGGTAGCGGATGCGCGCCGCTTCCGAAATGATTTGGTTGACCGCTGGCATGATAAAATCGGCAAACTGAATTTCGGCAATCGGGCGCAGGCCGTACATCGCCGCGCCGATGCCGACGCCGACGATCGCCGACTCGGAAAGCGGCGTGTCGATGACGCGCTCTTCGCCGAACTGCTCGTACAATCCTTGCGTCGCTTTGAACACTCCGCCTTTTCGGCCGACGTCTTCTCCTAACACAAACACGCGCGGGTCTCGTTCCATTTCTTCGCGAATCGCCATCGTGACGGCATCAATATAGGAAATAACAGGCATCGTCGATTCCCCCTTACTCCTCGGCATACACGTAGCGAAGCGCATGCTCCGGCTCGGCGTACGGAGCCTTCTCCGCATAGTCGGTCGCTTCGTTCACTTCTTTCATGACGCGCGCTTGAATTTCTTCATCTTGTTCATCGGTCAAAACGCCGGTTTCTTTCAAATAGTTGGCAAACGACACGATCGGGTCTTTGGCGCGCGCTTCGGCGAGCTCTTCTTCCGTCCGGTAGACGCGGTGGTCGTCGTCCGACGAGTGCGACGTCAGCCGGTATGTCACCGCCTCGATGAGCGTCGGCCCTTCGCCGCGGCGGGCGCGGTCGGCCGCTTCTTTCACGACGCGGTACACTTCAAGCGGATCGGTGCCGTCGACCGTATAGCCCGGCATGCCATAGCCGATGGCGCGGTCCGACACCTTTTCGCACGCGAGTTGTTTCGAAATCGGTACGGAAATGGCGTATTTGTTGTTTTCGCACATAAAGATGACTGGGAGTTTATGAACGCCGGCAAAGTTTGCCCCTTCGTGGAAATCGCCTTGGTTCGACGACCCTTCGCCAAAGGTGACGAAGGCGACGAAATCTTTCTTTTCCATTTTCGCCGCCAGCGCAAAGCCGACCGCGTGCGGCACTTGCGTCGTCACAGGCGATGAACCGGTGACGATCCGATTTTTCTTTTGCCCGAAATGGCCAGGCATTTGCCGGCCACCCGAGTTCGGGTCTTCCGCCTTGGCAAACGCCGCCAACATCAATTCTCTCGGCGTCATGCCAAACGTCAGGACAACGCCCACATCGCGGTAATACGGCAAGACATAGTCTTTCGTCCGGTCGAGGGCAAACGCCGCGCCGACTTGCGCCGCCTCCTGCCCTTGGCATGAGATGACGAACGGAATTTTCCCCGCGCGGTTTAGCAGCCACATCCGTTCATCGAGCTTGCGGGCGAGAAGCATTGTTTCATACATTTCCAACACCGTGTCATCGCTTAATCCAAGCGCCTGATGACGGTTTTGCGCCATCGCAACAACCTCCCTTAGATTCACATAGTCAACCATGATCACGCGCCGCGCGCATACGGCGAAATCGGTTAAAAATGAATCGCTTTGCCATCGACCGCCAGCGCCGCTTCCGCCATGGCCTCTGACAGCGTCGGATGCGGGTGGATCGCATGGGCGATTTCCCAAGGAGCCGCATCAAGCACGCGGGCGAGACCGGCTTCGGAAATCAAATCGGTTACGTGCGGCCCGACCATATGGACGCCAAGCAGATCGTCCGTGTTCCGGTCGGCGATGAGCTTCACAAACCCTTCCGCCTCACCGAACACAAGCGCCTTGCCAATGGCTTTAAACGGAAATTTGCCGACCTTGACATCATAGCCTTTCGCTTTCGCCTCTTGTTCGGTTAAGCCAACCGCCGCCGCTTCCGGACGGGTGTAAATGCAGCGGGGCACCATCGTGTAGTCAATCGGCGCCGGGTTATGCCCGGCTAAATGTTCAATGGCGACGATCCCTTCATGGGCGGCGACATGGGCGAGCTGCAGACCGCCGATCACATCGCCGATCGCGTAAATGTGCGCTTCTTTCGTTTGGCCGAACTCGTTCGTTTGAATATATCCCTTTTCAATGACGATGTCGGTGTTCTCAAGGCCAATCCCTTCAATGTTCGCCTGACGCCCGACGGAAACGAGCATCTTGTCAGCCGCAAACGTTTTCCGCTCGCCTTGATGCTCCGCTTGGATTGTGACGCCGTTTCCTTTTTCGAGCGTTTCCGCGAGCACTCGCGCTCCCGTGACGATGTTGACACCGCGGCGGCGAAGCAGTTTTTCCATTTCTTTTGACACGTCTTCATCTTCTGTCGGCAAAATGCGATCGGCATATTCGAGCACCGTCACGTCAACGCCGAAATCATTGAGCATGGACGCCCATTCCATGCCGATCACACCGCCGCCGACGATCAAGATGGACGAGGGGAGCGTCTCCATTTGCAGCGCCTCATCGGACGTCATCACGAATTCGCCGTCCGGCTCGAGCCCCGGCAGCGTGCGCGGGCGCGAACCGGTGGCGATGACGACGAATTTCGGGACGAGCATTTCGTTTTCGCTGCCGTCGTTCATTTCGACCGACACCGTCCCCGGCAGCGGGGAAAAGATCGACGGGCCGAGCAGGCGGCCGGTGCCGGCGTACACATCGATTTTCCCTTTTTTCATCAAATGCTGCACTCCTTTATGGAGCTGCTCAACAATCGCCGCTTTGCGCGCCTGCACTTTGGCAAAATCAAGGCGCACGCCGTCGGCGATGACGCCAAACGCCTCGCCATTTTTCGTTTGTGCGTACACTTCGGCACTGCGAAGCAGCGCTTTGGACGGAATGCAGCCAGCGTGCAGGCACGTGCCGCCGAGCTTCCCTTTTTCCACAACGGCCGTTTTCAACCCGAGCTGCGAGGCGCGAATGGCGGCCACATAGCCACCCGTTCCTCCGCCGAGAATGACGACATCGTATTCTTTTGCCATCTTGCCTTCTCCTTTCTGTCCATTGCCGCATCAGCGCCGGGCTGGAATCGGCGAAACGGCCTCGCCTGGATACACTTTTTCCTCTTCTTCGCCGCGCAGGACGCGAAGCGCGCCTTCCGCGAGCGCCTGCAGTTCGTTTTCGCCCGGATGGACGATGACATCGGCGATCCATTGCACGCGGCGAGTGATCTGTTCGACAAACGATTTGCCATACGCCAGTCCGCCGGTCAAAATGATGGCGTCAACTTTGCCGGAAAGCACGGCGCTTGCCGCACCGATTTCTTTCGCCACTTGGTACGCCATCGCCTCATACACGAGCTTGGCCTTTTCATCGCCGGCTTCGATCATGTTCTCGACTTTCACCGCATCATTCGTGCCAAGATAACCGACAAGGCCGCCGCCGCCGACGAGCATGTTCATGATCTCTTCGCGGTAATATTCACCAGAGAAGCATAAAGCAACCAAATCGCCCGCTGGCACCGTCCCGGCGCGCTCCGGGCTGAACGGGCCTTCGCCATCAAGCCCGTTGTTGACATCGACGACCCTTCCTTGCTTGTGGGCGCCGACCGTAATGCCGCCGCCCATATGGGCGACGATCAAGTTCAGTTCGTCATACCGTTTGCCGAGCTGCTTGGCGACGCGGCGCGCGACCGCTTTTTGGTTTAAGGCGTGGAAAATGCTGCGCCGCTCAATGAGCGGAAATCCGCTGATCCGGGCGATTGGATCAAGTTCATCGACGACGACCGGGTCGACGATAAACGCCGGGATGTTTAAGGCCGAGGCGATCTCATGCGCCAAAATGCCGCCGAGATTGGAGGCGTGCTGTCCCGAATAACCGCGGCGCAAATCTTCAAGCATCGCCTCATTGACGCGGTACGTACCGCCTTCGATCGGACGAAGAAGCCCGCCGCGGCCGCAGACGGCGCTCAACTTCGATAAATTGATCCCTTCTTCATCCAGTGCTTGCAAAATCGTTTGCTTGCGAAACTCATACTGGTCCGCAATCGTTTTATATTGCCGAAGCACGTCCGCCTCGTGGCGGATCGTTTTTTCGAGCAATGGCCGTTCGTTTTCAAAGACGCCGATCTTCGTTGAAGTCGAGCCTGGATTGATCGTTAAAATGCGAAACTTCTGCTCTTCCATCGTTGCTGTCCCTCCATCATCCGCCGGCGGGGCGGAAGGCCGCCCCGCGCCGCTATTAGCGGGCGCGGCGGCGGCTTAAAATATGATGGCCGTTTTGCAAAAATTGGCTTCGCGCTTTGCGCATCGTTTCAATTCGTTCTTCGGCCATCCGGTCAGCGGCCACATACGTTGGAATGTTGTCACGCTTGGCGATGGCAAACACTTTTTCGATGTTGTCATAAATTTGCTCGATTTTTTTCATCGCCCGTTCACGGTTGTAGCCGTACAGCTCATCGGCGACGTTGATGACGCCGCCGGCGTTGATCACATAATCTGGTGCATAGACGATGCCCATTTCATGGATCATGTCGCCATGGCGCGGCTCTTTCAGCTGGTTGTTCGCCGAGCCGGCGATCACTTTCGCTTTCAGCTGCGGAATCGTTTGGTCGTTGATGATGCCGCCGAGCGCGCATGGAGCAAAAATGTCGCACTCCACGCCGTAAATGTCGTTCGGGTCGACCGCTTTCGCCCCAAATTCCTCGACCGCGCGCGCCACCGCTTCCTTGTTGATGTCGGTAACGATGAGTTTCGCTCCTTCTTCGTGCAAATGGCGGCATAAATGGTAGGCGACATTGCCGACTCCTTGGACGGCGACAACTTTTCCTTCAAGCGAATCACTTCCAAATGCTTCCTTCGCTGCCGCTTTCATCCCACGATATACGCCGTAAGCCGTGGCCGGCGACGGGTTGCCGGATGAGCCGAATTCCGGCGAAATGCCGGTGACATAGTCCGTTTCCTGGTAGATGATGTCCATATCGGCAACGGTCGTGCCGACGTCTTCCGCCGTAATGTAGCGGCCGTTCAGCCCTTGAATGAACCGGCCGAAAGCGCGGAACATCGCCTCGTTTTTATCTTTGCGCGGATCGCCGATGATGACCGTCTTGCCCCCGCCTAAATTAAGGCCGGCGGCCGCGTTTTTGTATGTCATGCCGCGGGCGAGGCGCAAGGCGTCTTCAAGCGCCTCTTCTTCCGAATTGTACATCCACATGCGCGTCCCGCCGAGCGCCGGGCCGAGCGTCGTGTCATGAATGACAATGATCGCCTTCAATCCGGATTCTTTGTCTTGGCAAAATAACACTTGCTCATAATCATATTTTTCCATATATTGAAACAGTTCCAACACTGATGGCCTCCTTCATCTATTTCATTTTGCTGCCGAACAAATAGCAAGCGCCAACGAATACAGTTTGCTTTCCGCCGAGTCGGCGCGCGACGTCAAGACGATCGGCGCCTTCGCCCCAGCGATGACAGCGCCGACGCGTGCGTTCGCAAAATAGACGAGCGACTTATACAGCATGTTGCCGGATTCAATGTCCGGCACAAGCAAAATATCAGCCTGTCCAGCCACTTCGCTTTCAATCCGCTTATGCTTCGCCGCCGCCAGCGACACCGCGTTGTCCAACGCAAGCGGTCCGTCGAGCAGGCAATGTTCGATTTGCCCCCGCTTTTGCATCATCGCGAGCGCCGCTGCATCGACGGTCGCCGGCATAGCCGGATTGACCGTCTCCACCGCCGCCAGCGCCGCGACTTTTGGGCGCTCGATGCCGATGGAACGCGCGATGCTGACGGCGTTGTTGACAATTTGCACCTTTTGCTCCAAATCCGGAGCGATGTTCATCGCCGCGTCGGTGACGATGACAAACCGGTCAAACTCCGGCACCTCAAAAACAGCGACATGGGACAACACCTTTCCCGTGCGCAGCCCGTATTCTTTGTTCAAAACGGCTTTCAGCAGCGTTGCTGTCGGCACATGCCCTTTCATCAACGCATCCGCCTCGTTCAAATGGACGGCGCGCACGGCAAGCTCTGCGGCTTGCCCGATCGAATTCGCATGAACGACATCGACGTCGGAAAAGCGGGCGCATCCTTTTTCCTTCAACAGTCGTCCGAGCCGCTCCCGATCGCCATAAAGCACAAAGCGTCCGAGACGGTGTTCGAGCGCCATCGCCACCGCTTCGATCACTTCTTCATCTTCCGCCGCCGCCACGGCCACCGTCCGGTCCTGGCATTGTCTTGCTTCTTCCACTAAAGATTCAAGCTTCATCATCTGCACCAACCTTTTCTGCAAATCGTGCGGCACGGTCTTTTTACGCAAAAACCGTGCCAACTAAAAAATAGATGAAAGCGTTTTAAAACAAGTGATACAAACAAACCGATATGCGCAATTTCTTTCACAATGCGCAAATTATTGCATGATTTTTTTGTCAAGGTTGTATTTTTCCAGTTTGTAGTATAAATTGCGCACCGAAATGCCAAGCGCCCGAGCCGCCGCTGTTTTATTGCCGCGATGGCGGCGAAGCGCCTGCTCAATCAAGCTCGCTTCGTATCGGCTCACCATTTCCTCAAGCGGCCGAATCTCCTCTTCCGTTTCCACTCGATGAGCCGGCACTGACGAAGGCGAAGCGAGCGGCGGCAAATGCGTGGCATCGATCATCACCTCATGAAATTTCATAAAAATCATCGCCCGCCCGAGCACGTTTTCGAGCTCGCGGACATTTCCCGGCCAATCATAGGCAAGAAGCTTCGCCATCGCTTCATCCGTGACACCTTCGACGTTGCGCCCATAATCTTGGTTCAGTTTCTGGATCAAATGCCGGCAAAGCGCTGGAATATCTTCCTTGCGAGCGCGCAGCGGCGGAATATAAATCGGCATCCGATTGAGCCGATAGTATAAGTCTTCGCGAAATGCACCTTCGGCAATCGCTTTTTCAAGGTTGACGTTCGTGGCGGCGATGACGCGGACGTTGATCGGGATTGGCTTCGTCCCGCCGACGCGAACGATTTCCCGCTCCTGCAAAACGCGGAGCAGCTTCGCCTGCGTGCTGGCCGACAGCTCGCCGATTTCGTCAAGAAAAATGCTGCCGTTGTTTGCTTCTTCAAACAACCCTCTCTTGCCGCCGCGCCGCGCACCGGAAAACGCTCCTTCCTCATAGCCAAACAGTTCGCTTTCTAATAATGTTTCCGGAATGGCCGCGCAATTGACGCGGATAAACTTGTTATACTTTCGGTCGCTCGCGTTGTGAATGGCGTGGGCGAACAGCTCCTTGCCCGTCCCTGATTCCCCCCGCAGCAAAATCGTCGCCGGTGTTTTCGCCGCCAGCTTCGCCTGCTCGATCGCCACCTTCATCTCCTCTGACTCACCGACAATATCCGCAAACGAATATTTCGCCTCGAGCGTGCGGATGATTTGCCGCGCCCGATTGAGCTCAGTCGTCAGCCGCTGAATTTCTGACACATCATGAATGACGCCGACACTCCCTTTCAATACGCCATCAACAATAATCGGCGCGACATTGACGATGACATCCCGGTTTTTCGGGCCGACTTTCATGCGCGCTCCGCGCACCGGGCGGCGCGTTTTCAATACTTGCATGTGCATGCTTTCCCCTTCCGCGATGTCGGCCGTCGCCGGTTTGCCGATGACGTCTTCCTCTGTCAGGCCGGTAAGCCGTGTATACGCCGGGTTGATCAAAATGCCGTTCCCATTTTCATCGACGACAGAAATTGCCTCTTCCGACGAGTGGATGATCGCTTCAAGCATCATGCGGACTTCTTTTAAGTCGGTGATTTCTTCCGCCAAAGCAACCAGCTCGGTAATGTCTTTAAACACAGCGAGCGCCCCAAACAGTTTGCCATTGTCATCGATGATCGGGATGCGGGTGGTGATCAATTTTTTTCCATTGGCCAGTTCCACTTCCTGATGAAATTCGGTCTGCCTCGTTTCGAGCACGCGTGGCAAGCCGCTTGACGGCAAAACATCCAAAATAGGTTTGCCAATCACTTCGTCTTTGTCCACTCCAAGGAGCTCCGCCGCGCTTTGATTCATATCGGTAATGTAAGCATATTCATCTACAACAATCATGCCATCATGGGACGAATGAAAGATGAGCGCGCGCCGAGCTGCTTCACTTTTCAGCTCAGCGATGAGCGCTTCTTTTTCTGCAACGAGCTCGGCCATCATCCGCGCGACCGCGCTCGGAACAATATTCGCCCCCTCGGGTGCCCGTCGGCGGATTTCTTCCAAAACATCCGCCCTGCCCGTCGTTTCAATGATCAAATCAAGCGGTTTGGCCATCCATGGACGCCAGTCGCTGGCGGCGGCAATCCCCCATCGGCGCGCCAGCTGCAACCCCGGAGCGTGTTCATCTACATCCACGACTGCCACGACTTCAAACCCTGATGCCCCATGGAGCAGCTTCAACAACGATGTCCCACGCGAGTCAGCGCCAATAAGCATCACTTTTTTCATGTCCGTCCACCACACTTTATAGTATGCCAATTTTTGCAGACACTTTTATCATACTTGATTTGCGAGTCAGTCAAGACTTTGTGGAGAACATTTTTTCGGTTCACTACGGGCGTTGTCAATCACTAGTTAGCGAACCATTTTCAGGAATTAATATCGTAAGCGCTTTCGGACTCTCATCCCTCATCTTGAGGCGATGATACGATATTCCATTTTTTTACACTCAACCACCATCCCGGAGCGCCGACAACGCTTGATGGATCGGTGTCCCGGATGACCGCTGCAGACACGGTAGATTCTGACGCACCACATCTGCCCATAACCGTCCGGCCTTCCGTTTGGCCTGTTCGATCCGCTTGGACTTTGTTGAGGCCGAGGCCGCCGTTCGGGTCTCTTCTTCCTCCACCAACTGCCCATTTCTCCGCCAAATCCCGTCGATTCGGGCCGCCATCGCCCTCAGAAACGCCCGAAGCCCTTGGTCTTTCCAGCTGCGGCGGGATTTCACCCGATGCGCAAACCGGCTCATCACGCTCTCGGCGTGGCCCATCGGACGCATGCCGGTCGTCTCCACCCCTTGCTCCGACAGCCACTCCCGATAGTCCCGGATGCATCCCGGCATCGACTCGATCCGGCGGATCATGGCAGCCATCTGCTTCTCTTTCGCTTCGTCCTCCAACGTGCCGACCGCGCTGTTCAGCTCCACGAGAAGCCCCTCTTCGTCTTGTTTCGCCAGCTTCTTCCGCACCTCCCGCCAACGCGGATGGCCGGACAGACACTGACGCAGCTCCCGCGCCACATGAAATCGATCCAGCTGAAAGCACGCCCGCTTCCCAAAATACTCCCGGCAGGCCGTGATCCACGACGCCGCGTCGCCGTTGATGATCAACAGGTCCCGGCACGGATCATAGGCATATTCGTTCATCAGCCACTCTTCGAACCGTTCCCACACGTCTCCCTCCCCTTCATGGAGGTAGTGGCGCCGGTTCACGAGCTCGAGCTGCGAACCGTTTCGTTTCCATCCCTCGTGAACCGCCAGGATTTTCTCTTCTTTCGCCCGTTTCCCTTTCCCCTGGCGGGAAATAAACAGTCCATCCGCCTCCACAAACAGCACCCGGCCGTGCCGTTGGGAAACAGGGCGGTGCAGCGAGACAGGGGCCTCCAGCACCAGTTGGCGAATCGCCTCGTGGCTCATGACCGCATACCCCACGATCGACTCCAACGTACGGGCCGCTTTGCGGTAGGAAGAGCACTCTACGGCCAACTCGACCGCCGTTTCCTCGAGGCAAGGACTGATCGATCGGGCCCCATCAAAGCCTAATTCGGCATCCAGCAAGAAGGTATAGTTCCCCGTTTGCCGGTCATAGTAGTAGTTCCGTCGAAACGTCACTTCTCCAAACAGCGTTTGGATCGTAGTCGGCCGTTTGTCTTTCAGCTGATACCGGCGCTTGTCCCGCGCTTCCGCCAGTTGTTGATCAATCTCCTCCAAAAGGGCCGCCAACAAGACAGCGAACACCTTTTGAAGAGTTCTGACTAATTGTTCCTCCAGCTCTTTTAATAAAGGCCATTCTGTGGTAAGATGTTTCATGGACTCTCTCCCTCCTGTTTTCGGTTGATGTTGACAATCACCATCATAGCAGGGAGAGAGTCCTTTTTGCATGACATTTGCTTTTTTCTACCGCGCTTCGCTTGGTGGCCCCGACGAGCGTCGCGAACAAAAGTTCGCAACCCTCGTCGGGGATCATTTCGGAATGTCACCCACAAATATTTTACTCACACTTGATTTGCTCTTTCCTTGACAAACGCCCAATAACCGCTATGATAGTCGATAAGGCCACTCTTTTCGGAAAGGAACGCGATCGCGATGGGGCGAATGATTGCGCTGTTGATTTTAGTCATCCCGGGGCTTTCGGCTGCGCTTGGCATCAAATGGATGCGCGATGCGTTGTTTGGCATCATACAGCCTCCGTTTGCCGTCTTATGGTTGCAATTTCTCGCCGGGCTCGCGCTGTTTGCCGCCGGGCTGGCGTTTCTCGGCGGTTTTTTGCTGCACCGCGACCGGAAGCGCAACAAAGTGCAGGCGCGTTTTCAACGAAAACGAAAAACGCCTTGACCCGGAACGTTGATGCCTATTACACTGGGAAACCATCCATTTCAAGACAAACAAAAAATGCCTTAACGTCTCTCGTTAAGGCGTTTTCTCTTTCCATTGCTTCGCTTGGTGGGGGTAGTCGGTGAAGACAGCGTCAACGCCATAAGCAAACATCGTTTTCATCACATTTCGCTTATTTACCGTAAACGGGCGGACCGCCACCCCGCGCCGCCGCGCTTCGGCGGCAAATTCCGCCGTCACCGTCCGATAGTGCGGATGCACCCCGTCGGCGTTCATGGCGCGCACATACGTCCATGGGTCATACAGCGGCTCGATGTACAAAAGCGCCGTCTCGATTTCCGGTGCAAGCGTTCGGCAAAGGCGCATGCTATTATGGTTGAATGACGACAAAATCGTCCGCTTCTCAAGCCCATAGCGGCGCACGAGGGAGATCGTTTTTTGCTCAAGCGTTTCGTAGGCAATGAGGCTATTTTTCAGCTCGATGTTGACCGCCATCCGTGTTGATGACAGCCAAGCAAGCACTTCCTCAAGATGCGGAATCGGACAATGGCCGTGCTTGCCGCTCCATTTCGCCGCCGCGTTCAATCGGCGCAGTTCACAGTACGTGATGTCTTTCACCCAGCCGCTGCCGTCCGTCGTCCGGTCGACCGTTTCGTCATGAATGACGACCACTTCGCCGTCTTTTGTGAGCTGCACATCCAATTCAATGCCGTCCGCTCCCGCTTTTTCCGCCTCGATAAACGCCGCCATCGTATTTTCCGGGTGCGTCCCCGCCGCCCCGCGGTGGGCAAAAATCAATGTCATTCTGCCTTCTTCCTTTCGCCTTTATTCGCCGTTCAGCCAACGAGCTGGCCGAAACCGGCGGTCGTTCGTTATACTAAAAGTAATACTATGAACAAACGAGGTGAGATGATGCAGCCGTTGAAAATTTCGCTGGAAACAGCGCAAAAGCTGGCCAAAGCGCTCGGCGTGCCGATCGAGCAGATCATGCATATGCCGCCGCACATTTTGGTGAACAAGCTGCTGGAATTGGAGAAAAAAGAAAAAGAAAACGACCCGTCTTAACCGTCTGGCCCTTGGCGGTAAAGCCGCCTCTGTACACCACACCGGCGCAAGCCACGTTCCCCCTTTTTTCGTTCCAGCAAGCCGCCAAACGGCAAAAAAGACGCCCCCGATTGCGGAGCGTCTTGCTGCTTTGGCTATCATTCGTTTTCCGTTACGATGCCTTATGCTCAAGCCGGAGCTTATCGGCCACCATGGCGATGAATTCCGAGTTTGTCGGCTTTGCCTTCGAGACGCTCACCGTATAGCCAAACAGCGAGGAAATCGATTCGAGGTTGCCGCGGCTCCAAGCGACTTCGATCGCATGGCGAATGGCGCGCTCGACGCGGCTGGCGGTCGTGTTGTATTTTTTCGCGATGTCCGGATAGAGCACTTTCGTGATGGAGCCGAGCAGTTCGATGTCGTGGTACACCATCGCGATCGCTTCGCGCAAGTACAGATAGCCTTTAATATGCGCCGGGACGCCGATTTCATGGATGATGCTCGTAATGCTCGCATCCAAATTTTTCGGTTTGTTGTCGCGCGCCTGGTAGGCAGAGCCGGTTTTTCTGACCATCGGCGCCGTTTTGCCATGAATCTGCCGAATGTGATGGACCAAATTCTCCATGTCGAACGGTTTTAAAATGAAGTAGGAAGCGCCGAGTTCCACTGCCTTTTTCGTGACATCCTCCTGGCCGAACGCCGTCAGCATAATGACGCTCGGCTGATGCTCACAACCTGCGCGGACTTTCTCAAGCACAGCCAACCCATCCAAGTGCGGCATAATGATGTCCAGAAGCAAAATATCCGGCCGCTTTTCCTCGAGCATATGAAGGCAGTCTTGGCCGTTATACGCCGTGCCAATCACTTCCATGTCCGGCTGACTCGAGATATATTCGTCAAGCAATGTCACCAATTCGCGGTTATCATCGGCAATGCACACCTTAATGCTCAAAACGATCGTCCTCCCCCACTTTTTCTTGCTATGTAACATTCCGTTAACGTACATTCGACAACAGCAGCAAAAAATCCTTTTATTTTTCAAAAAATAAAAATTATAACAAAAAACGAGCTCATTAGACAATATCCGTTTTCACCAGCGATGCGTTTGTCGAAAAATCTTTACAAATTTCATTTTAACGGATGTTTCACCAAATATCTATGCCAAACCGGCAAAATTTTTGCCGCCTTTTTTGAAAAATTTTTAGTGGCAGCCTAACCAATATGGCGGGATCAATCAAGCCGCTCACAGCATTTCGAAACATTGGCCTTGGGATGATCAGGAAGAGATGAATGGTGACCAAATCATCACTCGTCATTTCACCAAATATACGCAAGAATCGAATGTTGGCTGCCGGGAAAAAGCGAGCCGACTTTGTCAGCTCGCTTTCTTTTGTTTGCCGTATAGATCGATGCCTGCCTCTTGCAGCATCCACTCAATGTGGACGCCATAGCCGGATGTCGGATCGTTCACGAAAACGTGCGTCACTGCGCCGACGAGTTTTCCATCCTGAATGATCGGACTGCCGCTCATCCCTTGGACGATGCCCCCTGTTTTCTTTAACAAGCGCGGGTCCGTGACGCGAATCACGAGGCCTTTGGTCGCCGGAAATTTCTGCGGAATGGTGCTGACAATTTCCACGTCAAACTGCTCGACTTTGTCGTTTTCCACCACTGTCAATATTTTTGCCGGTCCTTCTTTCACTTGGTTCGCCAAGGCAACCGGGATCGGTTTTGTGAACGGACCGTTCGGCAGTGGCTTTGTAAGCTTGCCAAAAATGCCAAACGGGCTGTTGGTGGTGATCGTGCCGATCACTTCTTCGCCGTCGGAAAAGCGGGCTAATTTTTCACCTGGATTGCCGCTCGTCCCTTTTTCGATCGATGTGACGGTCGAGCGCATAATTTGCCCGTTTTGCACGACAATCGGCTTTTTCGTATCCATGTCAGAGATGACATGGCCAAGTGCGCCATATGTTTTTGATTTGGGGTCGTAAAATGTCATCGTCCCGATGCCGGCGGCCGAATCGCGAATGTACAGGCCGATGCGGTACACATCGTCATGCCTGTCTCTCAGCGGAACGAGCTTCACCGTCATGGAGTGCTGATCGCGCAGAATTTTTAGATGAAGCGGTTTTCCCGTTTTGCCGGCCTCCTCGATGAAAGGGGAGAGGTCGCTCATGTTTTCGATTTTTTGGCCGTTAATGCCGATAATGATGTCGCCGACTTGAATGCCGGCTGCCTCTCCCGGCGATTTTTTCCCGTTTTCGGTTTCGACAAGGTGGTAACCGACGACAAGAACGCCGACGGTATTGAGCTTGACGCCGATCGATTGTCCGCCGGGAATGACTTTGAGCGTCGGCAGCACGTTGACATCCACTTGCTTGATCGGCATTCCGGCAACCTGCAACACCATCGTTTCATGTCCGCGGCGTTTCGCCTTTACAGACAGAGAACCGTTTTTTCGCTCAATATTGAGCGTTTCGGGAGCGTTTCGGTCATTGACGGCCGCTTGTACGGGAAGGGAAGCGGCAGGAAATTCAACCGCATCGCCTTCAAACAGGACAAGCTGCTTCGGAATTTGCCAATATTCCTTCATCGGTTTGGAAAAAGCGATGGCCGTCAATATACCAAGGAGAAGCACTCCTGCGACTTTTCGCGCCGTTTCTTTATTCAATGTCGTCCACTCTCCTCGCTCCCGCCTACACCATGCCAAAACGGTTACAGTTTTAATTTTGCCTGAACCGGGGAAAATATAATCGCCCTGCCGATAAAAAAGCTGCCCGGAATTGGATGGACTTGCATCCGGACAGCCGCGCGGCTTTTTGCTTATCTTTATGAAACACCGTAGTTCTCTTAAGGAAAGCGAGCGCCAAGTGAGAACAGGCAGGCGGAATCGGCCCGCTTTGAGAGGGATGCGCCTCCCCTCGACGAACAGGGGAAACAGGAATCAATGTTTCATTTTCGCCGCCAGTTCCAACAGCTCTTTGGCATGCCGTTTCGTCAATTCCGTCATCTCGACGCCGGAAATCATCCGCCCGATTTCTTTCACTTTCTCCTCCTCATTGAGCTTCCTCACGACTGTTTTCGTCCGTTCCCCATCCGTCTCTTTGGCGATCAACAAGTGCGTGTCCGCCATCGCAGCGACTTGCGGCAGATGGGAAATGCAAAGCACTTGCGACTGGCTGGCGATGTGGTAAATTTTTTCCGCCATCGCCTGGGCGACGCGTCCGCTGACACCGGTGTCGACCTCATCAAAAACAATCGACGTCACTCCTTGATGTTTGGAAAAAATCGTTTTCAACGCCAGCATAATGCGCGACAGCTCGCCGCCGGAAGCGACTTTGACGAGCGGTTTTAACGGCTCGCCGACGTTCGTCGAAATGTAAAACTCGACGACATCGATGCCGTCTTCTTGGAACCTAACCGGCACGCCGTCGACCAAGGGGGCGTCAAGCGATCCTTCGCGCTTGGCAAATACGATGTCAAATTTCGTTTTGTCCATGTACAAGTCTTTCAGTTCTTGATGAATGCGCTCAATCAGGCGCTGGGCATATGTTTGCCGAACAGCGGTGACGTTTTTCGCCTCCGTAAGCAACTCGTCCGTCACCAGAGCGAGCTGCTGCTTAAGCTCATGCACATGCGTTTCGCGATTTTCGATTGTCTCGATTTCCTCGGCGATCGTCTCGGCATAGTGCAAAATATCGGCGATCGTCGCCCCGTATTTTCGTTTGAGCTGCCCGATTTCCGCGAGACGGCTTTCAATGGCATCGAGCCGCTCTGGGTCGTACTCCATCTCCTCAATTTGATCGCGCAGCTTGTACATGACTTCCTCGAGCAAATAGTAGCAGTTCGACGTCGTTTCATGCGCATCTTTGAGCGCTGCATCCATGCCTGCGACGTCATCGAGATGGCGCATCGCCTCCCCGATCGAATCAAGTCCGCGTCCCTCTCCGGAGAGGGCCTCATAACTTTTCTGCAGCGCGGTATAAATTTTTTGAAAATTGACGATGCGAACTTTTTCCTCCATCAGCCGCTCGTCCTCGCCCGGCTCGAGCGCCGCCTGCTCGATTTCACGCAGCTGAAACGTCAGCAAATCAAGCCGGTGCGCCATTTGCTGTTCATTTTCGCTCAGCTTTTTCAATTTGTTTCCGAGCTCCTCATACCGCTCGTAGACGGCGCGGTAGCGAGCAAGCGCCTCTGCCGCCTCTAGGCCGCCGAACTCGTCTAAAAGCGGCAGATGGCGGGACGGATCCATCAGTTCTTGATGTTCATGCTGGCCGTGAATATCAACAAGCGTCGCCCCGATGTCGCGCAGCACCGCCGTCGTGACGAGCTTGCCGTTAATGCGGCAGACGCTTTTGCCGTTGGCGAAAATATCGCGGCGCAACACGATCATGCCGTCGCTGGCGTCGATGCCAACGTCTGCGCATTTTTGCCAGCATGGATGGCGGTCATCATCAAGCAAAAACAGCCCTTCGATTTCCGCCTTTTCCGCTCCAAAGCGGACAAATTCAGCGGAGCCGCGTCCGCCGATCAACAAATGAATCGCGTCGATGATGATCGATTTGCCGGCTCCCGTTTCGCCGGTTAACACCGTCAGCCCTTTGTCGAACGACAACGAGAGCGACTCGATAATGGCGAAATTTTTAATCGACAGCTCGGCGAGCATTTCACCACTCCTTGCCTGTCCGATTCATTCCACTTTTGATTATAGCACGTATGTTCGGATTTGCAAACGAGGACCGCCCTGTCGTTCCGTCCTTGAACGCAGAACGGGAGCTGGGCCGGTCCTCGCCTAGAGCATGGACAACAGCTGGTCGGACACTTTTTCCGCATCTTTCGGCGTCCGGCAAATGATCAGGCACGTATCGTCGCCGCAAATCGTACCGACGATTTCGTTCCAATCCAAATTGTCGAGCAAGACGCCGACGGCATGGGCGTTGCCCGGCAACGTCCGCAACACAAGCAAGTTGCCCGTTCCGTCAAGCTTCACAAACACATCAACAAGCGCCCGCTTCAGCTTTTGCAACGGATTGAAGCGCTGGTCGGACGGAAGGCTGTACTTGTAGCGGCCATTGGCCATGGGCACTTTGACGAGCTGCATTTCTTTAATGTCGCGCGAGACGGTCGCCTGGGTGACGTTAAAGCCAGCTTCTCTCAGCCGGTCGACAAGCTCGTCTTGCGTTTCAATGTCATGGTTCATAATGATTTCGCGAATTTTAATATGCCTTTGCCCTTTGTTCACATTGCGCCACCTCCCCGCTTTTCAAAGTGCAGAGCAGATTGTCCGTCCCGCCGACGCTATTTGCCGCTTGGCTCCACGCTCCCCTCCCGCAAGCGGGCATGCGCCTCGCTCACCACGTCGGCGACGGATGCTGACAGTCGGTTTTCTCCCTCCCGGTTTCCTCCAGGATAGGCAGCATGAAGCAAAAATTCAATATTGCCGTCGCCGCCGGTAATCGGTGAATACGTTAAATGAAGAACATCGAACCCTTCCGCACAGGCGAATTGAATGATCGATTCGAGCACTTCCTCGTGAATGTTCGGGTCGCGAACAATCCCCTTTTTGCCGACCTTTTCCCTGCCGGCTTCAAACTGCGGCTTGACGAGCGCAATCACATCGCCGCCCGGCACCATGACCGTCTTGACGACCGGCAAAATGAGCCGCAGCGAAATAAACGAGACATCGATGACAGCTACTTCCGGCAGCCCTTTCGTAAACTGATCCGGCGTCACGTAGCGGAAGTTCGTCCGCTCCATCACAACGACGCGCTCGTCTTGACGCAGCTTCCAAGCAAGCTGGTTGTAGCCGACATCGACGGCATACGTCAGCTTCGCCCCATGCTGCAAGGCGCAGTCGGTGAAACCGCCGGTCGACGCGCCGATGTCAAGAACAATTTTATTTTCCACGCGAATATGAAACTCGCGCAACGCTTTTTCCAGTTTCAACCCACCGCGGCTGACGTACGGAAGCGGGTTGCCTTTCACCTCAAGCGGAATGTCAACCGGCACTTTTTCCCCGGGCTTATCGAGTCGAACGTCGTTTGAATAGACAAGCCCGGCCATGATCGCCCGCTTCGCCTTTTCTCGCGTTTCCGCCAGCCCTCGTTCGACAAGCAACACATCGAGCCGTTCTTTTTTTCCTTTCATGTCTCAAGCCCTTTTCTGTTTTCTTGGCACCATCGTTTTGATGCGGTCGATGATATGGGTCGACGTCAGCCCGATTTCATTGAGCAGCTCGCTGACGCTTCCATGTTCGATAAAGCGGTCCGGGATGCCCATCCGTTCGATGACCGCTCCGTGATAACCATGATCATGAGCAAACTCCAACACAGCACTGCCAAAGCCGCCTTGCAGCACCGCCTCTTCGACCGTTAAGATCGGCAGGCGGCTCTCAAGCAGTTCGTGAAGCATCGCCACGTCCATCGGTTTCAAAAAGCGAGCGTTGACGACTTTCACGGATACGCCATCTTTGGCGAGCTCCTCAGCCGCCTCAAGCGCCATCGAAATCGTCGTGCCAAACGTCAAAATCGCCGCATCGCAGCCGTCGCGCAGCACTTCCCACGTGCCGATTGGGATTTCTTTCAGTTCCTCATCAAGCGGTACGCCAAGCCCGTTGCCGCGCGGGAAACGCATGGCGATAGGCCCATTGTCGTAGCGGATGGCGGTGTACACCATGTGCTGTCCTTCGTTTTCGTCTTTTGGCATCATCAACACCAAGTTCGGCACATGGCGCAAAAAGGCGATGTCAAACACCCCTTGGTGCGTTTCGCCGTCCGCCCCGACCAACCCAGCACGGTCAATGGCGAAAAAGACATTTAAGTTTTGCCGGCATACATCATGGACGACTTGGTCATAGGCGCGCTGCAAAAATGTCGAATAAATGGCCAAAAACGGTTTCATCCCTTGCGTCGCCAATCCAGCTGCAAGCGTTGTCGCGTGCTGCTCGGCGATGCCAACATCAAACATCCGATCGGGGAACTCGCTTGCGAACCCTTCCAGCTTCGAGCCGACCGGCATCGCCGGCGTAATCGCGACGATGCGCGGGTCGGTGCGAGCGAGCCGGCGCACGGTTTCGCTGACAAGCGCGCTCCATGACGGACCGGCCTCTTTCGTTTTGACAAAAGCGCCGGTTTCGATTTTGTACGGCCCTGTGCCGTGCCATGTGCCGACTTTGTCGTTTTCCGCCGGACTGTATCCTTTCCCTTTCTTCGTGATGACATGCACAAGCACCGGACCTTTCATCTTCTTCGCATAGCGCAAGTTCTCAAACAAATCCTCAAAATCGTGGCCGTCGACCGGGCCTAAATACGTAAACCCGAGCTCTTCGAAAAACACGCCGGAGACAAGCAAATATTTCAAGCTGTCTTTCAGCCGCTCGGCCGTCGCCGCCAGCTTGCCGCCGACCGCTGGGATGCGCTTGAGCAGCAGCTCCAGTTCATCTTTCACCCACTGGTATTTGCCGGCGGTGCGCAACCGACCGAGGATGTTGTGCAACGCGCCGACGTTCGGGGCGATCGACATTTCATTGTCGTTTAAGATGACAATCATATCCGTTTTCTCATGCCCGATATGGTTGAGCGCCTCAAGCGCCATGCCGCCGGTGAGCGCCCCGTCGCCGATGATCGGCACGATGTATTCATCCGTCCCTTTCAAATCACGGGCGATCGCCATTCCCATCGCCGCCGACAGCGACGTCGAGCTATGGCCCGTTTCCCACACGTCATGCTCGCTTTCGCTCCGTTTCGGGAACCCGGACAGCCCCTTGTATTGGCGGAGCGTGTCGAACGCGGCGGCGCGTCCGGTCAAAATTTTATGCACATATGACTGGTGTCCGACATCCCAAATGAGCTTGTCTTTTGGGCTGTCGAATTCGCGGTGGAGGGCGATCGTCAGCTCGACGACCCCTAAGTTGGGGCCGATATGTCCGCCCGTTTTCGACAACTTCTCAATTAAAAACCGCCGAATCTCGGCGCTTAACCGTTTCAGCTCAGGAATGGACATATTTTTGACAACGCGCGGATGGTCAATTTTTGTCAAGTCCAACAAAGATCACTCGCTTTCATTCTGTCGTTCTTCGAGCCGTTTCTCCTCGTACAGGTAGTATTATTATACATGATCCGGCGCGAAAAATCGACTTTTCCCGCCAACGCAGCCCGTCACCACTAGGACGCGTTTTGTGGTGTATCTATAGAACTTGCGGCGGCCGCCCGGCGGAAAACAACCAAAAAAACAAGGCCGCCTCCGTCCCGAAGGAAAGCGAACAACGGGAACAAGAGGCCGCCGCCCCGCATCAGTGGTCGCGGACTGCGACAAGCTCGCAAATGTAGGCCAGCACCGCGTCATCGATTTTGGCTTGCTGCAAATGGCGCTTCGCGGCGTCAATGTGAAACGCCAGTTTCTCTTTAGCACCGCCTAGCGAAAGAAGCACCGGATATGTCGCCTTCTTGTTGTCGCGGTCGCTGCCGACTCGCTTGCCGATTTTTTCTTCCATTCCTTCAATGTCCAAAATATCGTCGCGAATTTGAAAGGCGAGGCCTAAATGTGCGGCGAACTCGTTGAGTTCGCGCGTCTGCCGACCATCGGCGCCGCCAAGCAGGGCGCCGGCGTGCACGCTGTATTGCAGCATTTTCCCCGTCTTATGGCGGTGGATGTATTCCAGTTCCGCAAGCGCCAGCGTTTTTCCTTCCGCCTCCATATCAGCCGCCTGTCCAGCGACCATGCCTTCCGGGCCGGCCGCCTTCGCGAGCTGCTCGATGAGCTGCAGACGGACGGGAGGCGGCACGCGATCATCATCGATTTCGGCCATCAATTGAAAGGCATACGTCAACAAAGCGTCCCCGGCCAAAATGGCCATCGCCTCGCCGAACACTTTATGGTTCGTCGGTTTGCCGCGCCGCAAATCATCGTTGTCCATGCTTGGCAAATCATCATGAATGAGCGAGTACGTATGGATCATTTCAATGGCGCAAGCGACTGGCAGACCGATCGCCGGGTCTTTGCCAAGCGCTTGGATGGTCGCCAGCAACAAAAGCGGGCGGATTCGTTTGCCGCCGGCCTCAAGCGAGTAGGCCATCGCCTTTTTCAGCGTCTCCGGCCCACGAAGCCGCGCCATATAGGAGGAAAGCGCCGCCTCGACGGCCCGTTTTTGTTCGTTGAGAAACTGTTCAACCGAAAGCTGCGCCACCCGTCACTCCTCCTCCGGCGAAAAAGGGACAAGCTCGCCGTCTTCGCGCAGCATGTACTCCAACTGTTTCTCCACATGCTGCAATTTATCATGGCAAAGCTTGGACAGTTTCATGCCTTCTTGAAAAAAGGCGATCGCCTCCTCAAGCGGCACGTTCCCTTCCTCGAGCTTTTCGACGATTTCCTCCAGTTTTTTCATCGCTTCTTCAAACGTCATCTCTTTTTCTTCGCTCATACTTGTTTTTCCTCCACTCCCGTCACTTGACAATCGACTCGTCCGTCTTGAACTTGAATGGAAAGATGCTCGCCGATTCGAAGCTGGTTCGTTCGTTTCACGAGCTCGCCCTGCTCATTGTACACCAAGCTGTAGCCGCGCTCCATGATGCGAAGCGGACTGAGCGCCTCAAGCCGGGCGAGGTTGGAGCGAAAGCGGAACCGATGGCGCTCCACCGCGGTGCGCATCGCTTTTTCCAGCGCATTGGCGGTCGCCTTTTGCCGTTCTTTCATCCGCTCAAGCTCTGCAGCCGGATGGTGCCGCCATAGTCTCATGTCAAGCTCATGCAGCCGCTGACGATGTTTGTCGACGAGCCGTTCGCGTTGGCGGCTAAGCCTCTCAAGCAACGCATCAAGCTGCTGTTCTTTTTGTTCATAGAGCCGCTTGGGATAGCGGAATGCGTAGGATCCTTGCAGCCGGCGAAGCTGCTCTTTATCAGCGGCAAGCCGCTCTTTCATGGCGCGGATGAGCCGCCATTTCCGCTCGGCGAGCCGCTCAGCGAGCTCCCCAACATGCGGCGCCGCCATCTCAGCTGCTGCCGTCGGCGTCGGCGCCCGCAAATCGGCGACAAAGTCGGCGATCGTAAAATCTGTTTCATGGCCGACAGCGGAAATAATCGGTATTTTTGAGGCGAAGATGGCGCGGGCGACGATTTCTTCATTGAACGCCCACAATTCTTCGATCGAGCCGCCGCCGCGGCCGACAATCAGCACATCAACCTCGCCGAACGCATTCGCCCGCTCGATGGCGCGCACGATGGAGGGCGCCGCCCCGTCCCCTTGAACGAGCGCTGGAAACAAAATGACTTTAGCGAGGGGATAGCGGCGGCGAATCGTCGTCATAATATCGCGCACCGCCGCTCCAGTCGGCGATGTAACGACGCCGATGCAGCGAGGGAAAGCTGGAAGCGGCTTTTTATGGACCGGCGAAAACAACCCTTCCGCCTCGAGCCGCTGCTTCAGCTGTTCGTAGGCTAAATAGAGGCTTCCGACACCTTCCGGCTGCATTTCTTTGACATAAAGCTGATAGTTGCCGTTCGGTTCATAGACGGAAATTTCCCCGCGCGCGAGCACGTTCATCCCATCTTCAGGGCGGAACGGCAAATGCTGGTTGTAGCCGGCGAACATGACGGCGGCAATGCGTCCTTGGCTGTCTTTCAACGTAAAATACATATGGCCGCGCGAATGCTGCTTAAAATTCGAAATCTCGCCCTTCACCCATAGATCGCGCAAATGCGGGTCGACATCGAACTTGCGTTTGATGTACTTCGTCAACGCCCCGACCGTCACATATTTCACTTCCACTGATCCTGCCCTCACTTTGCGGCCAACTGCCGTGCCGCTTCAATCGTGTTGTGCAAGAGCATTGTAATCGTCATCGGCCCGACTCCGCCCGGCACCGGCGTCATATAGCCAGCCACTTCTTTCACAGCGTCAAAATCGACATCGCCGCACAATTTGCCGTTCTCAAGCCGGTTGACGCCGACGTCGATGACGACCGCCCCGGGCTTGACGTGTTCCGGGCCGATGAGGCGCGCCTTGCCGACAGCGACGATCAAAATGTCCGCCTGCCGAGTGATGGCGGCCAAATCCGGTGTTTTCGAGTGAGTGTAGGTGACGGTGGCATGTTCGCGCAAAAACAGCTGGCCAACCGGTTTGCCGACGATGTTGCTTCGGCCGACGACGACGACGTGCTTGCCGGCGATGTCAATGCCGGCCGATTGCACCATCACTAAAATGCCATGCGGAGTGCACGGGAGAAACGCCCGTTGGCCGATCATCATTTTTCCGACATTGATCGGGTGAAACCCATCGACATCTTTTTCCGGTGCGATCGTTTCAATGACCGACCATTCGCAAATGTGATCCGGCAGCGGCAGCTGCACTAAAATGCCGTGCACCGCCGGATCGACGTTTAACTCGCGGATTTTCGCAAGCAGCGTCTCTTCGTCGATCGCCGCCGGAAACGTGTAAAGGAACGAGCGAATGCCGACCTCGGCGCACGCTTTTTGTTTTCCTTTTACATACGAATGCGACGCCGGATCGTCGCCGACTAGAATGACGGCCAGCCCCGGCTCAACGCCATCCGCTTTCAACTGTGCGGCTTCATCCGCCAATGCGGTGCGAATCGTCCTCGCCATCTCCGTTCCGCTAATGATTTGTGCTGTCATCGTGTTTCGTTCCCCTCTCCTCGTTCATCGTTCAATATCAGCCCGCGATGCAGCCGGTTTTATTTTTGCAGCGCCGCCTTCACTTTCGAAAGCACGCCGTTGACAAAACTTCCGGATTTCCAATCGCCGAATTTTTTCGCCAGCTCGACCGCCTCATCGAGGCTGACGCTTACCGGCACATCATCGGCGTATTTCATCTCGTACGTCGCCATGCGCAAAATGGCGCGGTCAACGTTGGCGACGCGTTCAAGCGTCCATTTTTCCAAATTGGCGCGCAACAGCTCGTCAATCTCCTCCTGGTGCTCGACGACGCCAAAGACGAGCTGGCGCAAAAACGGGTCGATGTCGCCGCCGCCCGTGACATTGTGGAGCGCCTCGTCTGGTGGAATGCGTCCGACATCGATTTGAAACAGCGCCTGCAACGCCTTTTCCCGTGCTTCATGCCGCTTCATGGCGGTCCCCCTTTCCAAAAAACGAACATTCACAATGAAATCATATCATATTTTTCGGAAAAAGCCAGCCTTTTCCCACAAATCATTCGCGCTGCCGTTGGTTGCGCCATAACGGCCTCGTTCATTACAATAACAAACTTTGGCCAAAAAAACAAAAAGGCAGCCGCCGAAAAAGCAACTGCCTTGCGAGATCACTGTTCGATGACGCCTTGTTCCTGCTTGCCGCCCTCAAACTGGATGCCAACGATATGAACGTTCACTTCGCTCGCCTCGAGGCCGGTCATGTTCCAAAGCGCCTGGCGCACATTTTCCTGCACCTTTTTCGCCACGTTCGGAATCGATGCGCCAAACTGGACGAGGCAATAAAGATCGATGACGACGCCGTCGTCGCGCAAATCAACCTTGACGCCTTTGCCATGGTATTTCTTTCCAAACCGCTCGGCGACGCCGGCGGCAAAATTGCCGCGCATTTGCGCGATGCCGTCGACTTCTGACGCCGCGATGCCAGCGATCACCTCAATCACTTCCGGTGCAATTTCCACCTTGCCGAGCGCCGGGTATACTTGCTCTGTTTCAAAGACATGCTCAGACATAAGGCACCTCCTATTCCGCCTTCATAATATCATATAACTCCAAAAACTTCGTATTAAACTCACCGCTTTGAAATTTCTCATGCTCCATTAATTTTATGTGGAACGGAATCGTTGTATGAATGCCTTCGATGATAAACTCCGAAAGCGCCCGTCTCATGCGGGCGATCGCTTCCGCACGCGTCGGCGCATGAACGATCAATTTGGCGATCATCGAATCATAATACGGCGGGATCGTATAGCCTGGATAGGCGGCGGAATCGACGCGCACGCCCGGGCCGCCCGGCGGCAGGTACATGGCGATTTTCCCCGGCGACGGCATAAAGTTTTTCGCTGGATTTTCGGCGTTGATCCGGCACTCGATCGCCCAGCCGTTAAACGTGACGTCCTCTTGGGTGATCGACAGCTTTTCACCGGCGGCGATGCGGATTTGCTCCTTGACCAAATCGATGCCGGTGATCAGTTCCGTGACCGGATGCTCGACTTGAATGCGCGTATTCATCTCCATGAAGTAAAATTGTTTGTTCCGGTGGTCATAAATAAATTCAACCGTACCGGCGCCGGTGTAGTTGACCGCTTTCGCCGCCTTGACCGCCGCCTCGCCCATCTTCCGGCGCATCTCGTCGTCAATGGCCGGCGACGGCGCTTCCTCGACCAGTTTTTGCAGCCGGCGCTGGATCGAGCAGTCGCGCTCACCGAGATGAATCGTATTGCCGTACGAATCAGCGAGCACTTGAATTTCGACATGGCGGAAATCTTCGATATATTTTTCAATATAGACGCCTGGGTTGCCAAATGCCGTCGCCGCTTCCTGCTGGGTGATGTTGATACCTTTGACGAGCTCTTCTTCGTTGCGGGCGACGCGGATTCCTTTCCCGCCGCCGCCGGCCGTCGCTTTAATGATGACCGGATAGCCGATCTCTTCGGCAATCGCCCGCGCCTCATCAAGGCTTTCGATCACCCCGCGCGACCCAGGCACGATCGGCACCCCCGCCTCGCGCATCGTCTCGCGAGCGATGTCTTTCATGCCCATTTTTGCAATCGCTTCCGGACTTGGGCCGATAAATGTCACGTTGCATTCACGGCACAGCTCCGCGAACGCTTCATTTTCCGCCAAAAACCCGTAACCGGGATGGATGGCGTCACAGCCAGTCAGCGTGGCGACGCTCATAATGTTTGTGAAATTTAAATAGCTGTCTTTCGAAGCGGTCGGCCCGATGCAGTACGCCTCATCAGCCAGCTGCACGTGCAAGGCGTCGCGGTCGGCTTGCGAAAAGACAGCGACCGTCTCAATCCCAAGCTCGCGGCAGGCGCGGATGATGCGGACGGCGATTTCCCCGCGGTTCGCCACCAACACTTTTTTGATCATCGTCCGTTCTCTCCCTTATTCAGGCTTGACTAAAAACAACGGCTGGCCATATTCGACGAGCTGGCCGTTTTGCACCAACACCTCGACAATTTCGCCATCGACTTCCGCTTCAATTTCATTAAACAGCTTCATCGCCTCGATGATGCAAACGACCGTATCTTTTTTCACTTTGTCGCCCGGCTTCACATACGGCGGCTTGTCCGGCGCCGGCGCTGCGTAGAACGTGCCGACCATCGGCGAAGTAATTTGATGCAAGTTGCCTTCCACAGCCGGCTTTTCTTCTTTGACTACCGGCGTTTCCGCTTTCGGTGCCGGCGCTTCTGAGGCCGCTGCTTGAACGGGAGCAGCTGCCGAAGCCGGTTCGACCGCTGCCGGAGCGGCAGGCGCCGGCGGCGCGACCGCCGTCTGTGCGGCCGCAGCCGACGCAACGGCGACAGCAGCCGTTCCTTTTTTCATATGTACTTTTGTTTCGCCTTGTTCGTATACGAATTCGTCAATTGAGGACTGGTCGACCAAGCGGATCAATTCACGGATTTCTTGAATTTTCATCGATCTCACACCTTTCTCCAAGTATCGTGCAGCCCGTTCCTTTCTGGCGGTGCCTAAACGTGTCCATAACGATTATACACACAACAGTAGGACAAACAAAAGACTTTTCCGCAAAAAAAGAAGCTGCCCTAAAGAGCAGCGCGTTCATCCAGCCGGCTGAAACTCAACCGTCACGTATTCAGCATCGGGTATTTCTTTTTTCACCATATGAATGACTTCATTCGCCGATTTAGCTGAGTTTTGTTTCGCTTTGATCGTCACGCGCACTTGGTTGTCATCGGCGCGCACGAGCACGTCTTCATAACCGCCTTTCGATTTGATGAGCGTCTCCAACGTTGCTTCTTTTTCGGACAATGCTTGCAATTTTTCAATTTTGTCGAGCGCTTCACTTTTTTCTTCCGCCGTCGCGTTCGCTGAAGCGACAATGGCGTTCAGCTCATCGCGCAGCCGGCTCCGTTCATCCTCAATTTTCATGCGCAGCGCTGTAAACAAGTCGTCGCCCGTTTCGCCAGACGCGGACGGCTTTTTCGCCTCTTCGACAGCGACGCTCGGCTGATCGGTTGTTTTTTCCGTTTTCTTATTGGCGGTAAATGCCGGACTGTCGTTCATATTTTTTGGAGCTGTCACGTAATAGACCGACAGCACAACGACCAAGCTCAACATCGTCAACAGCCATACGGTTTGTTTTTTCAACATGCCGATCTCCTCCCCTTACCCGGTCATTTTTTCGGCAAGACAGCGACGCGGTAGCTCGGAACGTTTAACACGCGCGTCACCGCCTCGACGATCCATTTTTTGATTTGCAAATTATCCGCCCCTTTGGCGACAACGAGAACGCCGCGGATGTCCGGCTTTTTCGTGGCGACGACAAGCGGCGTTTCTTCTTCGCCGTTATGAATAATGATGACTTCTTCATTGGTCGACTCGTTTTCGATCGTCCGCTTCCCGCCTTCCTTGTCGCTCTCTTCCGTTGTCTGCTGCTGAGTCGAACGCTTTTTCTCATACAGTTTCAACTCCGTGGAATCGAGATTGACGACGACCGTGACATCATCCACCCCTTCGATCACCTCAAGAGCGGCTTTCAGTTCTTTTTCGTACCGCTCCTCATAGGCGGCGATCACTTTCTCTTTCGTCTCCTTGCTTGCCAGGAATGCCGGCTCGGCTGGAGCGGACGGCTGCCCGGCGGAAGGCTTCGCTTCGGCTTCCTCTCCACTGTTTGCCCAATGGCTTGCCGCCATCAAGGCGACACCAGCCAACAGCAGGACGACGACGTACGAAAACGGCCATTTTTTCTGTGCTCCTTCCCCGTCTTTCGGCGCTGAAGAAAAGAGCCGTTTGATGAGCGGCAACATCCCCCCTCTATTCCCTCCCCCTAAATTGCACGTCAATTTTATCTTCATCGATTTCCCATCGGCCGGCGAGAAAAGCGCGCACCTCCTCTGCCAGCGAAGCATCGCCCTCCGGCAAAGCCGGCGGCTTCGTCGTATCGATGACAACCGGTTCCACCGAACCGGCTGACTTCTGTTTCGAAAGGACGACCTCAATCGTCTTGATGTCATCCGGCATGCGCCAGTCGTCGCCTGGCTTGGCGTAAACGTTGACATCCGCTTTCAGCCCATACTTTTCCATCAACTCCTCATTGACATCGTTTTCGAGCTGGACAGCCATTTGTTTTAAAATATATGCGCGTTGCGAGGCTTGTATTTCTTTTTTCTGCTGTTCGATTTGATTTTTTATTGCCTCCTCCCCCGCACGGCCGTTGGAAAAATGGACGAGCGCCGACGCGATGAGCTGCTCGGGATCAACGGAAGCGAGCCTGAGTACCGGAGCGAGCATCACGAGAACGAGCATAAGCCCGACAGCCATTTTCACGTATTTTTGCATCGTCCCCGACGGCAGCAAAAAATCGATGATGATAGCAAACAACAAAAACAAAATGATGTTTGTCACCCACTCAATGACTAGCTGCATAGCGCTCCCCCTAGCGGACCATCATCGTAATGTTCCCGGCCATCACCATGATGGTGAGGCTTAAGAAAAACATGAGCGACACAATGAGCAGCGCCGCCAGCACGTAAGCGATGCTTTTGCCGATGATGTTGAGGCAGGACAATACCGGTCCGCCGCCAAGCGGCTGCAGAAGAGCAGCCGATAGTTTGTAGACGATGACGATGGCGAAAATTTTCACCGCTGGAAAGATGGCGATCATGAGCAAAATCGCCGCCCCGACCAACCCGACCGTATTTTTCAACAGCATGGAAGCGGCGACGACCGTATCGGCGGCATCAGTGAACAGCTTGCCGACGACCGGGATGAAATTGCCGGTGACAAATTTCGCCGCCCGGAGCGCCACGCCGTCAGCCACGGCCGCTGTCGCTCCTCGCACGGACATGACGCCAAGGAACACGGTCAAAATGAGGCCGAGCAAACCGAGGGAGGCTTTGTTGAGCAAATCGGCGAGCTGAGTCGCCTTGTAACGGTCGCTGAGCGTGCTGACGACCGAAAGCAGCGCAGCCAGAAGCAAAAGCGGCAAGGTGACGTATTCAACGACCGTGCCGGTGGTGTTCATCACAAACAAAATGATCGGGTGGAAAAACGCCGCCGACGCGACCCCGCCGGAAGTGGCGAGCAGGGCGAGCAGCAGCGGAACGAGGGCGATGATGAAATGGCTCATCGTCCGCACCGCCTCAAGCGCATAATCCGCCGCGAGGCGAAAGCTGTTTAAGGCGATCAACAAGAGCACCATATAGACGACCGCCTGGGCGATTTTGCTTACTTCCTGCTGAGCGAACGCATTTTGCAGCGATTGCAGCACCGTGCTGAAGACAGCAAGCAAAATGAGCGTGCCGAGCAGTTTGCCGTTCACCTGCAGTTCATAAAACAAATAGCGGGCGAGCGCCTTCAGCCATTCGGCCGGCGACCATTGCTTGTCGCCGCTTAAAAAATCGGTGAGCGGCCCTTTCTCGCTTTCCGGCAAAAACCCTCCATACTCGCTGACGATCGTTTCCCAATAGCGGCGGATATCGCTCACATCGAGCTGAGCGAGCTGCTCGCTGACCGACGGTCCATCGCTTGCGGCTTGTACGACCAACGGACAAAAAAAGAGAGAAAGCAGCCCGACAATAAGGAACGCTGTTCGCTTCAATCCGTTCCCCCCTTTAGCGCGCCGACGGGATGAGGCCGATGACCGCTTCAATGATCGCCGTCAAAATCGGGACCGCCAGCGCCAAAATGATGATTTTTCCGCCGAGCTCAATTTTGGCGGCGATCGCCCCTTGGCCGGCGTCTTTGGAAATTTGGGCAGCGAACTCGGCAATGTAGGCAATGCCGATGATTTTCAGCATCGTCTCTAAATACACCATCTGAATATGGGCGCCTTCGGCCATTTTTCGCAACATCGCCAAAATGCTGCTGATTTGATCGACCAACAACAGAAAAATGGTGCAGCCGACAAACACGGTCAACAAAAAGGCGAGATTCGACTTTTGCTCTTGCAGCAACACGACCAAAAACGTCGCGATCAACCCGAGGCCGACGATTTGCAAAATGTCAATGGCCGATCCCTCCTACCCGCGGAACAAAAAGACATCCTTGATTTTTTGGAACAAATCGCTGACGATGGAAGCGACCATAAACAAAATATAAATAAAGCCGAGCAGCGTCACCCATTGGGCGTATTCTTTCCTCCCCATCTGATCGAGCACCGTATGCAAAAACGCGATGACGATGCCGACGCCGGCGATTTTCAAAATGAGATCGACATCGATGCCCATGATTCTGCCTCCTGTCTACATGAGTAAAATGACGAGCAGCAGGCCGGCCAACACGCCTAAACTTTTCGCCATCTTGGCGTAGCGCGCCTGGTTGTCTAGCGCTTCCGCTTCCTCCCGCTCAAGATGGGCGAGCGCCAGCGCGATTTGCCTTTGCTGGGTGAGCCGGTCGTATTGGCCAAGCGTGGCGCCAAATTGTTTCATCACTTCAAATTCTCCTTGCTTTAGAGCGGTTTTTCCCCATACGGCTCGCAAGCTTTTTTCCCATGCCTCGGCGGCGCTCGTTTCTTCTGTGCATAACGCGGCGGCAAACCGCTCGAACAATTCGGACAACGGGGCGGCCGTTTGCCGGGCGAGATGCATAGCGGCGTCGGCAAGCGGCGTATGGCCATACATCACTTCCGCCTCAAGCGCCCTCAGCGCCGCTTTCAGCTGGCGGAGCTGGCGCGGCCGCTCGTGCAACACGCGGGCGGCGGCAAACCCAAGCCATGTTGAGGCGGCGAGAATCAACAGAGCGCCAAACCATTTCATCGATGGACCACCGCCCTTTCATACAGCACCGTTCCGCCAGCGTCGAGAATGCGTCGGATTGAGCCGGGATGGGGAATGTTCGTCAGCTCAATAAACCGTTCAAACACCTTTTGTTCCATCACCGGTCCGAGCGTCGGACGCTGCCAGACGTCTTGGATGTTGCGGCCGTGCACAGTCGTCCATACAGAGACGCCAGCATTGGCCGCTTCAAGCACTGCCTCGCTGTCCTCCTCGCGCCCGATTTCGTCGACAATCATGACATCAGGGCTCATCGAGCGGATCATCATCATCATCCCTTCCGCTTTCGGGCAGGCGTCCAACACGTCAAGGCGCGGGCCGAACGAAAACTGAGGAATCCCTTTCACACAGCCAGCGATTTCCGATCGTTCGTCAACGATCGCCACCTTTTGCGCCGGAATGCGCCTCGTCCCGCTGCTAATCAAGCGCGCCGCATCGCGCAGGAGCGTCGTTTTTCCCGTCTGCGGCGAGCCGATGATCATCGTATGACGCCAGCGGCCGTCGTACACATACGGAATCAGCGGCTCGGCGATGCCGATCTGTTCCTTGGCGATGCGAATGTTAAACGAGGAAACATCGCGGATCGCTTTCACCTTGCCCCCTTCAGTAATGACTTTGCCGGCCAGCCCAACGCGATGCCCCCCCTCAATCGTCATAAATCCGCGCTTCAGCTCTTCTTCGACGGCATAGATCGAATAATGACTCAATTTGTTGAGCAAATGCACGCCGTCTTCTTTCGTCACTTCATACGGCAGCAATCGGGCCGTTCCGTCGACGATCACCTCAAGCGGCCGGGAGACGCGGATGCGGATTTCTTCAATTCCGCGGCGGCATGAAGGAAGATGGTGCTGCAACGCGGCGGCGACCGTTTTCGGCAAAATTCCCCACACCGCTTCCATGGCCCTCCCCCTTTTCTTGTGGACTAGTTCATATGTATGGGCGGAATGCGCCGTTTATGCCTTACTTGTAAATTGCGAACAAAATGAGCGCTATCCCGAGCGCCACAAGCCCAAGCCGTGAAAACGAGAGCTCGTCCGCAAGCGAAAGCAGTCCAATCGCCATGGTCACCATCATGACGGTTGGACCGACGACAGCAAGCGCGGCATTAACGGCAAGCGCTTTTTTCACGTCATTGAACACAAGCATCAACAGCGCCGCGCTCAGTTCAATGAACGCGGACACCATCCGCATGCCAGCCATGGCCATAACGGACGGGTCGATCGATCGCAGCCAATGTTTCATGTTCCCCTCCTGTTTTGCCAAATGGGATCGATTAGTACAAACGTATGCGAAAACAAGCCGTTTCAGAAGAAGTTTTTACTGAGGAAAACGATGGGGGAGAGCAAAACGGCGCCCATTTTGCGCATAAAAAACACCGCCCCGGAAGGTGTCCGAGACGGTGCCTGTCGGGCTTGCGCTTACGCCCGCGAAACGTACGTGCCATCGGCCGTATTAATGATGAGCGTGTCGCCTTCGTTGACGAAAAACGGCACTTGAACGACAAGGCCGGTTTCGAGCTTCGCCGGCTTCGAGCCGCCAGAAGCGGTGTCACCTTTAATGCCCGGCTCTGTTTCAACGACTTTCAGCTCGACGGTGTTCGGCAGCTCGACGCCGATCGTTTCGCCTTGGTACATCATAATAAATACTTCCATATTCTCTTTCAAGAACTTCAGTTCATGCTCGATTTGTTTCGCCGGCAGCTCGATTTGTTCGTACGTTTCCATATCCATAAAAACGTGTTGGTCGCCGTTGGCGTACAAATATTGCATTTTGCGTGTGTCGATTTGCGCCCGGTTCACTTTTTCGCCGGCGCGGAACGTCCGCTCCTGAATGGCGCCGGTGCGCAAATTGCGCAGCTTCGAACGGACGAACGCCGCCCCCTTGCCCGGCTTGACGTGCTGGAATTCAAGGACGCGCCAAATCTCGCCGTCCACCTCAATCGTAAGTCCTGTGCGAAAATCGTTGACTGAAATCATTAGCCGAAATCCTCCTCACGCAATCCATTATAAAATGATCAGTTCTTTTGGCGAATGGGTGAGCGCTTCGTTCCCGTCAGCAGTGATGACCGTATCGTCCTCGATGCGCACCCCGCCAAGCCCCGGGATGTAAATGCCCGGCTCGACGGTGACAACCATGCCTGGCTCAAGCACGACATCCGAACGGAACGAAAGCGTCGGTCCTTCGTGAATTTCCAATCCAATCCCATGGCCGGTCGAATGGCCGAAATAGTCGCCATACCCTTTTTCGCGGATGTAATCGCGCGTGAGCGCATCGGCTTCCTTGCCGGTCATGCCTGCCTTGAGCCCGTTCATGCCTCGTTGCTGCGCTTCAAGAACGATGTCATAGATCGTCCGCAACTCCGCGCTAATGTCGCCGACGGCGACCGTTCTCGTCATATCGGAACAATACCCTTTATAGTAAGCCCCGAAATCAAGCGTGACGAGCTCGCCGCGCTCGATCGTTTTCTCTGACGCCACCCCGTGCGGCAGCGCCGAACGGTAGCCGGAGGCAACGATCGTATCAAAGGAGGACGAAGACGCCCCTTGTTTGCGCATAAAAAATTCCAGCTCATTCGCCACTTCGATTTCTTTAACGCCTGGACGGATGAACGACAAAATGTGCGAAAACGCCGCATCGGCGATTTCTGCTGCTTCCTTTAATATCTTAATCTCTGCCTCTGACTTAATCAAGCGCAATTTTTCTACGAGCCAAGACGTTGGCACGAGTTCAGCGCGGATGGCTTCTTCATACGACTTGTATGCGGCATAGGTGACATGTTCTTGCTCAAAGCCAAGCCTCTTGATGCCAAGCCGCTTCACCTGATTGGCAATTTCTTCGATGATCGGCCCGCTGTGCTGGACGACTTCAAACCCTTGGGCTTGCCTCGATGCTTGTTCGACGTAGCGGAAGTCCGTAACCAACACCGCCCCTTGACGGCTGACAAGTACAGCGCCGGCCGTGCCAGTAAACCCGGTCAAATAGCGGCGGTTGTAGCCGTTTGTGATTAACAGCCCGTCGATATGCTGCTCGTCAAGAAGCTCCCGAAGCTTTTCCAGCTTTTCCATGTTTCCGTCTCCTCTTCCCTTAGAGTGTGCTCGTCTCCTTGGCTGCCTGCGTCGAGAGCGGAGAAAATCTTCGCGGTCAGGATGACGCGAAAGACCTCGTAGGCGCGCCAGTTTCACGCAGCGCCCGCAGCAGCCATGGACTGATGGTGAAACACAAGTGTTGATGATCCATTATTTTACTATATAGGTGCAACCAAAACGTTTAACATATCTTTGACAGAAAAGCCACTTATCGATTTTTCGACTGTCGAGGGCAAGCCTTTGCTTGCCTCCGTCACGCCGATCCAATGCTCAGTAAAAGCTACAAATTCGAAAACTTCAAATTGATAAAAAAACACAGAATCATATGGCTGAACACAAGCTTTTCTGTCTCTTCCCTCGAACAAGAACGCCGGCTGGCAAATGTCATTTGCCAGCAAAGCGTTCATTGTTTGAGGAGAGCATGCCGTCATATGCCCAGTCGGCAAGCGAACCGCTTGCCGACGACGGCAGAAAGACTGGGAACAGAGCCTTCTCATCTGGTTTTTATTGGTTCATCAACACGCCTGATGCTGAAACGTTCCAAAACCTTCTTTATTTTACCATAAAGATGGTCGTTTCCGCTAGACATCCGCGCGGCGCTTGATGCAGCACTCACTCGAGCGGGTGAGAGCGAAAAGAAGCTTCATCAGTTTCCTTCATTTGCCTCCTCTTTTCCGACATTTGACGCCGGTCGATTCATTTCTTGCGTTTCAAACGAAATCGAATAGCCGACAAATACGCCATATAAAATGTATAGGCAAAGCGTCGTAATAATCGTATTCGCTTCTAAGTCTGCAACTGGTTGGACGTTTGGAAACAGTGGATTAAACAAATAAAAGACCATCATCCAAAGCACCACGCCATATACAATTCCCGCCCACATACCGGCGATCTTGCGCAGGAACGCATAGTACAAAAGCGCCGCCGCAATGGAAATGATGCCGATCAGCACGATGGCCGCATAATTGCCGGCTTTCCCATATTTCCAGTCCCCGGCCACCCACGGGATGAGAATCATATTCGGACTGATTTCACTGAAATGGAAAAAATAGGCCAAATAGCCGATCAAACTCCAAAACACCCCGCCGACAAACCCGATGATGATCGTTTTTTGTATGAGCGTCATCGGCCGCTCCGTTTTCTCTTGCTCGAGCTCCCCTTTTTGTTCCGCCATCATCGTGCACCTCCTTGTCTGGTAGTATGACCGAAAGCCGACCGTCCCATGAATCAAACGAAAAAAATGACCGCTCTTGTGTAAATCATGGATTTTTTGGAAATCATAATCGTAGCATCAACCTAGAGGTTTCCGGATATTTCTTGTAGAATAAAATAATAAACATAAAAAATAGGTTGGTGTTGGCCTGATGAAATCATCAATGGAGAAACCGTTATACGGCGGCCAAGCGGTCGTTGAAGGGGTGATGTTTGCTGGCAAGACGCACTCCGTCACCGCTATTCGCCGCCATGACGGGACGATTGACTATTTTACGCTGCCTCGCCGCAGCCATCCGACGCTGGCTGCCCTGAAAAAAATCCCGTTTGTCCGCGGCATTGTCGCCATTATTGAGGCGAGCGCAAACGGGGCCAAGCATTTGCAGTTTGCCAGCGAACAATATGAGGCGTCCTCGGACGAAAAACAGGCCGCCGAAGAAAGCCGCTCCAAATTCGGGCTGATTCTCGGCGCCGCCGTCATCGGCGTGCTATCGTTTTTATTCGCCAAAACCATTTTTACGCTCGTTCCGGCGCTCGCCGCCGACGCCTTTAAACCGCTCGTACCGGGGAAAATGGGGCAAATTTTGCTTGAAGGAGCCTTTAAGCTTGCTCTTTTGCTCGGCTACATTTACTTTATTTCATTGACGCCGCTTGTTAGGCGCGTGTTCCAATACCACGGGGCGGAACATAAAGTCATCAACGCCTTTGAAGCGGGGTGGCCGCTCACTGTTGAGCACGTCCAGCGCGCCTCGCGCCTTCACTACCGATGCGGCAGCAGCTTCATTTTATTTACGGTCATGATCAGCTTATTCCTTTATTTGTTCGTGCCGACGGATCCGCTTTGGCTGCGAATCGCAAACAGGCTCGCTTTAATTCCTGTCGTGCTTGGCGTTTCGTTTGAAGTCTTGCAGTTTACAAATAAATTGAGAGATATTCCGCTGCTTCGCTGGCTTGGTTATCCCGGGCTATGGCTGCAGCGGTTGACGACAAAAGAACCGGACGATGACCAAGTGGAAGTGGCCATCGCCTCGTTTCAGCGGCTTCTCGATTTGGAAGCGGAAGCCGAAAGGAAACAAGCGGTGCAGTAATCGATCAAAGGGGGTGGACTCATTGCGGCGCCGGGCCATTCATCCGCTTGTCGGGCTTATGATTTTGCTTGGAACGCTTGGCATTGTCTATACCCTTTTTGCCCATCCGACGGTGCTGTTCCGCCAGCTGTTGTTTGTTGCGCTGTTTTTGGCCGCCATTTATCTCTTCTACCGGTTCGTATACCAACGCCGCACCGATAAAGATCGGTTATCGTATTTAAAGGCGGTGCGGCAGTCGAAAAAGCTCCATCCCCGCTCCGGGCGCAAACAAGCAAAGCCGGCGAAACTGAAGCGGCCGCTGAAAAAACGGACGGCCATTCCGCACTTGACCGTGATCGAGGGCAAAAAAGGCAAAAAAAAGAATCGAGCTTCGTTTTAGCTTGATTCTTTTTTGTTTGCCTCTGCCGTTCAGCTGAAAAATCGGCGGCAGAGGTGTGACCTATTGTCGCTTTCCCGTCTAGTACGCCCATTGGCGCAAAAACTGCCGCGTCCGCTCGCGTCCGTAATCGATCAGGCGCCGGCGCGCTTCCAGTTCGATGGAAAATTCCGTAGAAATAACGTTGTCCACCGGCAAAAAGACGATGTTTTTTTCATGGCGACGCGAAATGTAGCGCGCATCATGCGCCTCTCTCATGGCCGCAAACAGCGCCTCATACAAATCGAGCGCATTGGTGATCGTTCGTTTCGGCCGCTCCCCTGGTTTTGGGCTCAGCTGAACGCCCAGCACCGGCCGTTTTTTCTTCTTTTCTTCATCGAACAAAAACAGCGGAAAGTTGCTGAGCACCCCCCCGTCGACAATGAAAGCCACACCGTTTCGCCCGCGAAGGCGGACCGGCTCAAAGAAATAAGGAATGCTGATGCTCATCCGCACTGCCTTGGCGATGGAAAACGACCCAGGGTCAATGCCGTATATGGCTAAATCGTCCGGCAGCACGACGATGCGCCCGTTCGTCACATCGGAAGCGACGATATACAAACTGCCGGCCGGCACATCTTGAAACGTCCGCACGCCGCGGGCGGCGAGCGCCGCCTCGAGCCACCGCTCAAACGCCTTTCCTTGATACAGCCCAAGATGCCAATACAAGCGCACCCATTTCCAAAGCGAAAACGGAATCCATAGCGGCCGTTCATCCAAAAACTGCTCCAACTCCAACTCCTCAAGCAGTCGGGCGATGTCGCGGGCGCTGTAGCCTGCCGATAGCAACGCCGAAAGCAACGCTCCCGCACTCGTGCCGGCAAGCCGCTTCCAGCGCAGACCTTTTTCCTCAATCGCTTCATACGCTCCAAGCAACGCAAACCCTTTCACCCCGCCGCCGGAAAAGACAAGATCAATGTCCACCGCCGCCTCCCCCTTTTTGCCGTTTATACATATGTAAGAAAAAAGGAGGGCATTTAGTACGGCAAACAAAAAAGAGCAAGCATCGGCTTACTCTCCTTGTTCATTGCGCTTTTGGACATCGCGCAGCGCTTCAAGGCGGCGTTCGTCCTCTTGAAAATACTGCACCAAATCGCCGATCCGGTCGATGGCGTTCCAGCTCAAATGGTGTTCAATCCCTTCCACGTCGCGGTAAATGTTTTCTTCGCTGACACCGATCAAACGGAGAAACTGCTCAAGCAGCTCATGGCGGTAGACGAGCCGCTGGCCGATTTTTCTTCCTTTTGGCGTCAAGACGAGTCCGCGGTATTTCTCATACACTAAATACTCATCTTTATCGAGCTTTTGCACCATTTTCGTCACCGAGGAGGGATGGACGGACAACGCTTCAGCGATGTCAGAGACGCGGGCATAGCCCTTTTCTTCAATCAAAATGTAAATTTGCTCAATATAATCTTCCATGCTTGGTGTCGGCAACGTTTGTCCCCTCCCATTACATTTGTCTGCCGCAGACAAGTGCAGCGGCCGTCAGCATCTCTCATGAACATTGCCGCTTTGCCCGCTTCGGCTAGACGCTGCCGGGCCAGTCGGCCGCCCAGGCAAACAAAAAATAGCAATCAATCCCATTATACCATGAAGGGAACATTACGTAAAATACTGCACTTGGGCCGATGGAAAAAAGCGAGCAATATACGAGCGCATGGTTTCCTCCAGCTCCCGCGCTTCCTCGTCACGGTACACATATTTGCCGATGCCGTACCGCCCCCACTTATACTTGCGCTTCGATTCGTCCAAATCGAGCTTGGTTTTCGGGTAACGCTGCTCGATGACCCGCTTGGCCGGCTTGGTAAACCGATGCTGGATGAGCTCAAACGTCAAATCAGATAAGTCCACCCCTTCCAATTGCCGGGCGAGCTCCTGAAACAATTCAAAATACCCTTGTTCCCAGCCGTCATGCCGGTAAATCGGCGCGACGACAAAGCCGAGCTTATAGCCGGCACCGGCCACTTTGCGCGCTGTTTGAAGCCGCGCGTCAAAGGAGGACGTTCCCGGCTCGAAATGGTTGATCACATAGCGGGAGTTGACGCTGAAGCGAAACCGCGTTTTGCCGTTATGCTTGGCATCAAGCAAATGGTCGACATGCTCATACTTCGTCACAAATCGGAGCCGCCCGTAGTCGGTCGCGCCAATAAACTCAATCGCTTTTTTCAGCGAATGGGTCAAATGATCGATCCCGACAATGTCGGACGTGCATGCCGCCTCGAAACGAGTGATCTCAGGTGCGCGCTCGTCAATATACGTTTGCGCCTGGGCGAAAATGTCGTCCAAGTTGACATACACGCGGATATATGGCTTGCTTCCTAATGTCGTTTGCAAATAGCAATAATGGCAATGGCCCATACATCCGGTTGCCAACGGAATGGCGTATTCGGCTGACGGCTTCGATGAATCAAATTTCAGCGTCCGCCGCACGCCAACAACGAGCGTCGATTTCGCATTTCGATACCGGGCTAGCTCCGTCTCTCCCGGAATGCCGCGCACTTGGTTGTGCGATGTCGTCTCGCGAATCTCGATTCCCATTTGTGTAAATTTCTCGTACAATTCCTTTCCGAGCGGGTACGACAACGCCTCCGGTTCGAAATACACAAGTTTTGGCACAAACGGTTTCATCGTTTTCCCCCATTTCGTCCATCTTTACAGTTTAGTATGGACGAGAACGGGGGAGTCGTTATCTTACTTTATTTGGAATTCTTTTTTCGTTTCCTTGTCGCCTCCTCATCCACATCCATCCGCCTCCCAACGAAACCAGCGGGCATGGCCGTCGGTTTCGGCAACGATTTGCCGGCATTCTCGGCCATTGATCATGCGATCCAGATGCAGTTTCGGATCCCACATATTGTTATACACATGGAACAAATCCCGTTGGCGGCCGATTTCACGAAGCTGCTCAAGCAATCCACGCTTTGCCTCATCTGACATTTGGTTCGCGACATGCGTGTGGAAGATGCAAACAACGGTATCGGACGGAACTTGTGCAACAAGATCAGAGAGAAGTTCAACCCCGTCTCCCTCGATCAGACGAATCGGCGTTTGTTCCAGACATCGGGCTGCCTTTTCAAACAATTGGCGCCGGTCTTTATGTTCGGGCCAAATGAGCGCCTTCATCCATCGTCGATCATCCTCTTTTTTCAAGTCAATCACATGCAAATCGATACCGATCCGTTCAGCGACCGGCGGGCTTTCCGGCAACAATAATGGCCGTTGGTCGCCACGAATGTTTGATGCAATAAGGACATCAGAATCCAGATTTCCGTACGGACGCCCCCAGCCATAATCGTACCGGTACTGATCCCAAGCCAATTGCAGACCGGCGCTTGTGCCAATTTCAATGAGTGACAAAGGCTTTTTCACTTGTTCATAAATGCAACAAAACACGGGGTATAAATATGCACAACGCCGGACTTCATTGGTTTGCACGAGCCGGTGAACCAAAATGTTCTTTATATCCTCCCAGTAACGAAGACAAAAATCGCGAAAATAAGGAAAAGCAGCTTCCGGTGCCCGCGGCTCCTTAACAATACTTCCGTAAAATTCGCGCAACCCATGTTCATACCCTTTTAGCAACAAATCATGCACCGCTCCGAACAACAAGTTGGGAATCGGTTGACCGCTGCGGGCATGCGAAGCAAGATAGAGAAGCTTCTCATCTCTGGCAATATGGAGAGAAAGCTGTTCATACAACGGGCTAGAACCACGGCATTCATGAACAGCAAAACGTCGAAACCGTTCAGCGACCCATGTGAAATTCAACTTGATCATCTCCCTTATTCTTCGACTTTTCACAACATTCTTCGCTCTCTTCATGCCATTGAATTCCATCAACTAGAAACTCGATCCTTTCGCTTACTATATTCGTTCCAACATACAGATTGCCCTGCAAAACATTCGCACACCTTTGCGATTTGCCATGACAGCTCATGAACGCAATGATACAATAAAACTAAACTGAAAGGAGGGATGCAGAATGTCTCACGAGCTTGTCGAATTGCTTCGCTCGGTGCTGAAAGAGGAGTTGCAGCCGATTCATGAACGCCTCGACCGCCTAGAAGCCGGACAGCAACGCCTCGAAGAACAGCAACAACGCCTCGAGGAAAAGTTGGACCATTTCATTATCGAGACGCGCAGCCATTTCAAAAAAATCGAGGACGAGCTGGCCGACCATCGGCGCATGTTCGAGATATTGTCACATGATTGGCGCAACGCGAACATTGCGATTGAATATTTAAACCATAAGATCGGCCAGCACGATCTGGAAATTTATCAGCTAAAAAAGCGGCTCGAACTCCAAGAAACAAAGTAAAAGCGCATGCCCGATGACCGGCGCATACGCTCGAACCGCTTATCCCCGCTTGCGAATGCGGAAATTGTCTTCTAACAGCACCCAGTTTTCCGGATACGGATACCCGAGCACCCAGTAGCTGATTCCGCGCAATCCGTATTCTTTCACCAATTCAAATTTCGCCAACGCGCTGCGGGCGTCTTCAAACCATACTTCGTGCTGGCGGCCTTGCTCGTCCGTGTACCGGTAAAACGGCGAGGCGGCCGCCGCATCGTATTGGATGGACGCCCCGTAGCGAATGGCGCGCTCTAGCGCCTCTTTCGGACTGAACGTTTCCGCCTCTTGCCCTTGCACGTGCGGCAGCACCCAGTCGCGGGCATAAATTTGAAACCCCATCATGATTTTGCTACGCGGAATGGCGGTCACCGCATAATCGAGCACGCGCCGAATTTGATTCACCGGCGAAATGGCTTGCGGCGGCCCAAATCGGTAGCCCCACTCATAGGTCATAAGGACAACAAAATCAGCGATGCGTCCGTGGGCTGGGTAGTCGTGCGCTTCGTACAGCAGCCCTTTTTGTTCAGCGCTTATTTTGGGCGCCAGCGACGTCGATAAAACATACCCTTCGGCGTGAAGCCGGTTGGCCGCCCGCTGCAAAAACTCGTTATACCGCTTGCGGTCGGACGGATAGACATTTTCAAAATCGACATTCAACGCGCGGTACCCTTTTGCTCGCATCACTTGAATGACGTTGTCAAGCAATCGCGTTTGCAGCGCAACGTCGGCCAGAATCGTCTGCGCCAGCCTCGAGCCCGGGTCTTGGTACGTAAAGTTCGTGATCGTCATCATCGGCACGACACGGGCGGCATAAGCCGCCTGAATGAATGCTGTATCATTGATCGGATTGAGCCCGCCATCGGCGCGGATCGTGTAGGCGAATGGCGCGGCATAGGTCAAATGGCGGCCGACTTCGCGCACTTGCTCCGCTCCTTTCTCCCCTTGGTCCACCGTAAATGCGTTCACCTCGATGAGCGGCTTCGCCGGCGGGATGATGAGCCGCTGTCCGGGGACGATCCGGTTCGGATCGGTAATATCGTTTACTTCGATCAGCTGCTGAACCGTCACTCCGTAGAACGAAGCGATTTGCGCCAGCGTCTCCCCGCTTCGCACCGTATGGATGCGCGCTGGGATGAACAACGTTGTCCCTGGATAAAGGAGCGACGGATTCGTGATCCGGTTCGCCTGTATAATCGCTTCGACCGCCACTCCATACTGGCGCGCAATTTGCCATAACGTTTCCCCTGTGCGGACCGTATGGTAACGATATGGAACCGGGATGACGAGCGCTTGGCCAACGGCTAGCCGGTTCGGGTCGCTCAGTTCATTGGCGGCGACAATCCGCTCGAGTGGAACGCCGTAACGCTGAGCCAACTGCCAAAGCGTCTCCCCGCGCTTTACGACATGAACAATCATGACGCTCCCCCTTTCGTTCCCTCCTTTTACCACTATATTTTGGCTTTTGCCTTTTATGTAAAAAAAAAAAAAAACGCCGGTTCCTCTACGGAAACCAGCGTTTCATCCATTCAAACCCATTCGTATCGCCATTACAGGCCGCACTTCAGCTGCGCGCCGCAGCTTGTGCACGTGTTGCAGCCGCCGATCTCTTCGATCGTCCCTTCGCGGCAAATCGGGCAAATATTGCCGATTTCGGAACCGATTGTCACATCGGTGGCGCGCACATCTTGAATCGTATCAACGAGCACGACGGGGCGTTTCGTCTCTTTTTCCTCGAGCTCCTCTGGAAGCAGTTCAAGTTGCTCTTCAATCCGATTCTCCTCAGCCTTTAACGTCAACACTTGCGCATCGCGGCTGCCGTCGACATAGACGGTTCCGCCTTTCGCACCGCAACGCCATAAACGCTCGTACACTTTTTGCACTTGCTCGACGGTGTAGCCCTTCGGCGCGTTGACCGTTTTCGACAAGCTCGAGTCGACCCAACGTTGAATGATGCACTGCACATCGGCGTGCGCTTCCGGCGGCAAGTCCATCGCCGTCACAAACCAAGGCGGCAAGTGGTTCGGGTCGGCTTCCGGGTGTTTGTCCAAATATTCTTGGACGATGTCCGCTTTCACTTCGATAAATTTGCCCAAGCGCCCGCTCCGGTAGTACGAGAACGAGAAGTACGGCTCAAGCCCGGTTGAGACGCCGACCATCGTTCCCGTCGATCCCGTCGGCGCCACCGTCAGCAAGTGCGAGTTGCGGATGCCGTATTTCAAAATATCTTGACGAATATCTTCCGGCATCCGTTTCATGTAGCCGGTGTTGATGAACGCTTCACGCAGCTTGCGCGTCTCTTCCTCCGTTTCGCCGACAAGAAACGGGAAGCTGCCTTTTTCTTTCGCCAGCTCGATCGATGCCCGGTATGCGGTCGTGGCGATCGTGCGGAACAGCTCATCGACAAGCTGGTTTCCTTCCTCAGAGCCGTACGCTTTTTCGCAGTAAATGAGCAAGTCTGCAAGCCCCATGACGCCAAGGCCGATGCGGCGCTCGCCGAGCGCTTGTTTTTTGTTTTCCTCAAGGAAGTACGGCGTGGCGTCAATGACGTTGTCTTGCATCCGCACCCCGATTTCGACCGTGCGTTTCAGTTTTTCGTAGTCCACGACCTTCCGTTCTTTGTCGACCATGTTCGCCAAGTTAATGGCGGCCAGATTGCACACCGAATACGGTGCCAACGGTTGTTCCCCGCACGGGTTGGTCGCAACGACTTTTTGCCCGTACGCGCGGGCGTTCGTCATTTCGTTGGCGTTGTCGATGAAGAAAATGCCCGGCTCGGCCGAATACGTCGCGCAAATGTTGATCAGCTTCCACAGTTCGCGGGCACGGATTTTCCGGTAGACGCGGACGCGATAGCCCATTTTCTCCCATTCGCGTACATCGCCGACTTCATGCCATTTTTCGTTGTAAATGCGCATTTCCTCTTCGGAATAGGTTTCCACGTCCGGGAAGCGGAGCGCGTATTCTTCGTCCTTTTCGACCGCTTCCATGAACTCTTTCGTCAAGCAGACGGAAATGTTCGCACCGGTCAAAAAGTCTGGGTTGTGCACCGTATATGTACCGCCGGTGCGCAGTTTTTCTTCGGCGTCTTTGATGATGTCTTCGGTGAAACCGCCGTAGTCAGGCGCGTTCTTGTATCGGACGATCGCTTCGTACATCGCCCGCTCCCGCTCGGTGAGCGGCGTAAATTTCAGTTTGTCGCGCGCTGCTTTTTTGATGCCTTCGTCTTCCATATTTTCGAGCAGGTAGCGCAAAATGCGCGGGTTTTGCATTTTCGAGACGATGAATTCGATAATGTCCGGGTGCCAGTCGGCAAGCATAATCATTTGGGCGCCGCGGCGGGAGCCACCTTGCTCGACAAGGTGGGTCAGCTTCGCAATATCGTCAAGCCACGAGACCGACCCGGACGATTTGCCGTTCACCCCGCGCGCAAGCGTATGGCGCGGCCGCAATGTCGAGCCGTTCGTCCCAACGCCGCCGCCGCGGCTCATGATTTCCATCACCTGCTTCCGATGTTCGGAAATTCCTTCGCGCGAGTCTTTCACAAACGGCATCACATAGCAGTTGAAATACGTCACTTCCTTGCCCGAACCCGCCCCGTACAACACGCGGCCGGCCGGAACAAAATTCAAGCTTGCGAGCTCTTGATAAAACTTTTCGAACCACTCTTTCCGCTTTTCTTCCGTCTTTTCCACCGCCGCCAGCCCGGTCGCATTGCGCTTGGCGATTTGCTCATAGAAAATCTCGAGCGGCTTATCAATAATGTCGAGCGACCGAACCACAATGCCGGTCTCCGCCTCTTCCCCTTCGAGCACGTGCCGGTATTCGTCTTCAATCAACACGCGCGCCTTTTTCGCCTCCCAATCGATGTCGACGATAAACCCGAGCCCTCGTGCCGGGAATTTCGGATCCTCCTTGATCGTCAACACGACGAAGTCGCCCGGTGTGAGCGTCAGCTTCTCCGTATCTTTGAATGAATACCGGTCAAGCATGACCAAACGGGATACGCCTTTATGGGTGATGTGCATATCCGGCGTAATCGGATGCACTTGCGGAAATAGGCGGATATCCTCGTTCAGCTTGTCAATATTGATCTTCATTTTTTCGGATGACGCCACCGTCATTCTCCTATCTCTCCTCTTTTATATAATCTCTCATGTTTTTGGCAAAGTTGTCCTGTCTTCTCTACCTTACCATATCAAACAGAAAAAAACAATATATAGTATGATTTTTTATGAAAATCATACTATATATTGTTAAAGAGAACAAATGATTTCATTTTGTCAAGCAAAAAAAAACAAAACAAGGCGAAAAGCGGAGAAAAACGGGGGAGTGCCGCTGTTTTTGCCGGAAAACGAACGATTTACCGCGTCGCTGCTCAGCGCTTGAAGTTCCATTCGTCGCTTTCGTATTTCGTCCGCGCCAGCTCTTCGACGTACGCCCGCTCTTCGGCGGTGAGCGTGTACGGTTCCAATACGATGTTCAATCCTTTTTCAAATCCTTTGTAAAACGCCTCTTTCGCTTCCTCGATCGTCACCGTGCGGCTCGTCAACTCATTGATCGCGACCGCCTTCTTTTTAAAATCGCGCTGCAGACGCTCTTTCACCCGCTCGTTTGGATATTTAAACAAGCTGAACAGCAAGTCTTCGTCCAAATCGAGCAAAATCGAACCATGCTGCAAAATGACGCCTTTTTGCCGCGTTTGCGCGCTGCCGGCGATTTTCCGCCCCTCAACGACAAGTTCGTACCATGACGGCGCGTCAAAACAAACAGCCGAACGCGGGCTGCGCAAATCGGCTTTCTCTTCTTCTGTCCTCGGCACGGCAAAATACGCATCCAATCCAAGATAACGAAATCCCTCTAAAATGCCTTGGGAAATGACGCGGTATGCTTCCGTCACCGTCTTCGGCATCGCCGGGTGCGACTCGGAGACGATCACGCTGTATGTCAATTCTTTATCGTGCAGGACGCCGCGCCCGCCGGTCGGCCGACGGACAAAGCCGAGGCCGTGCCGTTTGACCGCCTCTAAATCAATTTCTTTCTCCACTTTTTGAAAATAACCAATCGACAACGTCGGCGGATTCCAGCCATAAAAGCGGATCGTCGGCGGAATTTTGCCTTCGCTGTGCCAATCGAGAAGCGCCTCATCGAGCGCCATATTGAACGCCGGCGGGCAATAGCCGGAATCGATAAAGCGCCATACTTCTTTTGCCATCGTTCCACCTTCTCTATTGTTCCATACTCTAAACGCTGCGGCGGCTTGTCGACCACCGCCAAGGGGCGGGACGCTTTTGGCCGCCTTTATTAGTTTAGCAAACAACGCCGGTGAAGGAAAGAAAAATGGCATCACGAAAACCTCTTTGCTTCCCGGCGGCGACTTTATATAATAGGAAATAGCAGACGAAGCGAAAGGAGGCATGACGGGTGGAAGCATTGCTCATTATTCTCGGCGCAATCATCGTGTATTCCGTCATTACGTACTTCTGGCAGAAGAGAATTGTCAAAGCATTGACAGAGGAAGAGTTCCGCGCCGGTTATCGAAAAGCGCAACTCGTCGACGTCCGCGAACCGGATGAGTTTGCGGCTGGACATATTTTAGGGGCTCGCAACATCCCGCTCACGCAGCTTCGCATGCGCATGAAAGAATTGCGCAAAGACCAGCCGATCTATTTGTACTGCCAAAACGGACTGCGCAGCGGGCGGGCCGCGCAAATGCTCTACCGAAAAGGATACCGCGACTTGTACCATTTAAAAGGCGGATTTAAAACATGGACCGGGAAAGTGAAGAAAAAAGCGTAGCCCGTTAACCAAAAAGGCGCTCTGCCCAAACAGGCAGGCGCCTCTTTTCGCATGCGCTAGACCGCCGCAAATTCCGGCGGCAGGACGACCGCCTCAAGCACCGAAGCAGCCGCGCCGATGGCGCAGCTTTTCTCTTTCAGCTTGGAGGAGATGATGGACGGCTCGCTTTCTTTTTTGACGAGAATTCGCTTTCTCACTTCTTGGCGCGCCGGACCGATCACATACTCGCCCGCTTGGGCAATCGGACCGCCGATGATGACTGCTTCTGGATTGTACGCATAAATCACCTGCAACAATCCAACGCCGAGATAGCGCCCCGTTTCCTCCAAAATGCGCGCCAACTGTTCATCGCTTTCTGCTGCCAACGCCATCGCAGCGATGGAAAAGCGTTCATCGAGCCATTCGGAACGCCCTTCTTCAGCCAAACGGCGTTCAATGTATTTTTCCGACGCATACATTTCCCAGCAGCCGATGTTGCCGCAGCTGCAGCGAATGCCGTTGACATCGATCGTATGATGGCCGATTTCACCAGCTAGGCCGCTGACACCCCGATAGAGCTGATGGTGAAGAACGACGCCGGCGCCAATGCCGATTCCGGCGCTGATGTAAACAAAGTGGGCGAACTCGTTGCCGGCGCCGAACCACTTTTCTCCAAGCGCCGCCAGTTTCGCCTCATTCTCGACAATGACAGGACGCTCAGGCCACCGTTGCCGCAAAACAGCCGCCAAGGCGACATCGTCCCAGCGCAAGTTCGGAGCAAACACAACGGTCCCGCTTTCGGTATGGACGACGCCCGGCACGCCGATGCCGATTCCCATCACGCCGTACGGCGTCGCCGGCGCCCGGCGGATGGCCGCCTCGATGAGCTCCATCATTTCGCCGATGATCGCCTCCTGCCCTTCAGACGGGCGGAACGAACGCCGTTGCTCCCAAAGAATGTCCGCGTTTAAATTGGTCAACACGGCATACAAATAGTTCACCCCCAGCTCAACGCCGATAAGCGAGCCGGCGTCGGCGTTGAAGCGAAGCATGAGCGGCCGGCGCCCGCCGGTTGACTCGCCGATTCCGCTTTCATGGACGAAATGCTCGGCGATCAGTTCGTCAACAAGCGCGGAGACAGTGGCCTTGTTCAATCCGGTTGTCTTGGCGATATCGGCGCGCGAAATCGGATGCTGGTCGCGAATCAATTTTAAGACGAGCTGTTTATTCATTTTTTTTACAAGAGAAATGTTTCCTGTCCGCACGTCTCTGTCATCCTTTTCATTTGATTGATCGAATGTGTCTTGCGAAAGGGCAGGGGCGCCTCGCTATTATGGCGGTTGCTGCATCCGTCGATTCCTGCCGTGTTCGACTCTTGACCATCAGCTTTTTCGCCCAAGCCGTCGGGCGCCCGTGCACCGACTGTTAAGGCTAACTTCTCCATATGGACACATGCTTTTTCTTTCTTGATCTTAGTTTATATAATAAACTAATTCAACATTTCTGTCAATGACTCATCCGTCGTACAAAGAAACGGCCCGCTCCGTTAGGGAGCGAGCGCTCATCAATGCTCAAACATCAGTTGTCGCTATGTTTTGGTTTTTGATAGCGCAAAATCGGCTTGCGCGCTGCGGTCGTTTCATCAAGTCGCTTCACAACGGTCGTATGCGGCGCTTCTTGAACGATTTCCGGATTTTCCTCCGCCTCTTTGGCGATTTGGATCATGGCGTCAATAAACGCGTCAAGCGTCTCTTTCGACTCCGTCTCCGTCGGCTCAATCATCATGCATTCTTCGACGATGAGCGGGAAGTAAATCGTCGGCGGATGGAAGCCGAAATCAAGCAGCCGTTTGGCAATGTCGAGCGTTCTGACGCCGAGTTTCTTTTGCCGGCGTCCCGACAGGACGAACTCGTGCTTGCAATGGCGGTCGTACGGCAAATCGTAATAGTCGGCAAGCCTCCGCATCATATAGTTGGCGTTTAACACGGCGTACTCGCTCACCGCTTTTAAGCCGTCCGGCCCCATCGAGCGGATGTACGTGTACGCCCGGACGTTGATGCCGAAATTGCCGTAAAACGGCTTGACGCGGCCGATCGACTGCGGGCGGTCGTCATCGAGATAATAGCCGTTTTCTCCTTTTTCGATGACCGGCTTCGGCAAAAACGGAACGAGGTCGGCTTTCACCCCGACCGGGCCTGAGCCTGGGCCTCCGCCGCCGTGCGGGCCGGTGAACGTTTTATGCAAGTTCAAATGAACGACGTCAAAGCCCATGTCCCCCGGGCGCGCCTTGCCAAGAATGGCGTTTAAATTCGCCCCGTCATAATACAGCTTGCCGCCGGCTGCGTGGACGATTTCAGCCACTTCGACGATCTGCTCTTCAAACAGCCCGAGCGTATTCGGATTCGTGAGCATAAGCGCCGCTGTATCCGGACCGACGACGCGCTTTAAGTCCTCTAAATCAACAAGTCCATCGGCGGTCGATTTGACCGTCACCGTCTCAAAACCGGCGACCGTTGCCGACGCTGGGTTCGTCCCGTGCGCTGAATCCGGGACGATCACTTTCGTCCGGTTGAAGTCGCCGTTTGCTTCATGGTAAGCACGGATCATCATCAGCCCGGTCCATTCGCCGTGGGCGCCGGCCGCCGGTTGCAAGGTGACCGCATCCATGCCTGTGATTTCTTTTAAATGCTCTTGCAAGTCGTACATCAACTCAAGCGCCCCTTGCACCGTTTTCTCTGGCTGAAGCGGATGAATGTGGGCAAACCCGGCGAGGCGGGCGACGTTTTCATTGATTTTCGGATTGTATTTCATCGTGCACGACCCGAGCGGGTAAAACCCGGAATCGACGCCGTGGTTTCGTTTCGAGAGCGCCGTATAATGGCGCATTAAGTCAAGCTCCGACACTTCCGGGAGCTCCGGCTCTTCAGTGCGAAGATAATCGGCCGGCACGAGCTCGCTGACATCGACAGCCGGCACGTCAAGCGCTGGCAGGCTGTAGGCGATGCGCCCCGGCTTGCTTCGTTCGAAAATAAGCGGTTGATCGTTACGCATGGCCATCCCCCAATTCATTGACAAACCGATCGATTTCTTCTTTTGTCCGCAGTTCGGTGACAGCAACAAGCATATGACCGGCAAGCTCCGGATAGTCAGCCCCAAGGTCATAGCCGCCGATGATTCCTTTTTCGAGCAGGCGATCGTTCACATCAGAAACCGGCCGTCCAAGCCGGATGACAAACTCGTTGAAAAACGGACCGGCAAACGGCGACGACAGTCCGCGCTTTTCAAGTTCCACCTTCGCATAATGCGCTTTTTGAATATTCATCGCCGCCATTTCTTTCACGCCCCGCTTGCCAAGCGCCGACAGCGCAACGGAAGCGGCCAAGGCGTTTAACGCTTGATTGGAGCAAATGTTGGATGTCGCCTTATCGCGGCGGATGTGCTGTTCGCGCGCTTGAAGCGTCAAGACAAACCCGCGGCGCCCGTCCTCATCGGTCGTCTGCCCGACAAGACGGCCTGGAATTTTGCGCATGAGCGGCGCTTTGACAGCGAAATAGCCGCAATGCGGGCCGCCAAATTGCGTCGGGATGCCAAATGGCTGCATGTCGCCGACCACAATGTCGGCGCCAAACGCTCCGGGTGGAGTCAACACACCAAGCGCCAATGGGTTGCTGGCGACGACAAACAAACTTTTCTTTTCATGCGCAAGCGGCGCGATCGCTTTCAGCGGCTCGATTTGACCAAAAAAGTTCGGGTATTGGACGACAACGCACGCCACATCATCCCCCATTTCCGCTTCAAGCGCCTTAAGATCGGTGATGCCGCCGTCATACGGAATTTCTTTCACTTCGAGCTTCTGTCCTTTGGCGTACGTGCGCACGACTTCCCGATATTGCGGATGAACGGCGGTCGAGATGAGCACTTTCTTCCGCTTCGTATGCGCGGCGCTAAGAAGCACCGCTTCGGCAAGCGCCGTGCCGCCGTCGTACATCGACGAGTTGGCGACATCCATGCCGGTCAACTCGCACACCATCGTTTGAAACTCAAAAATCGCCTGCAGCTCGCCTTGGGAAATTTCCGGTTGATACGGCGTATAGGCCGTATAAAATTCAGAGCGCGACAGGACATGGTCGACGACAGCCGGAATATAATGGTCGTACACCCCGGCTCCTAAAAAGGAAACGTATTGTTTTACGCTGGCGTTTTTTTCCGCTAAGGCCGCAAGCTCTTTCCACAGCTCCGGCTCGGATTTGGCCGGTTTCACCTTCAGCTCGCCGCGGAAGCGGACTTGTTCTGGAATATCGGCAAACAAGTCGTCAATCGAGGCAACGCCGATCGTCTTCAGCATCTCCTGTTTGTCTTCTTCCGTCATCGGCAAATAACGATGGAGCACTGCGTTTTTCCCCTTTCCTTGTCGCTTTGGAATCGTCACTTGGCCCGCCTGTAAAACGGAATCGGCACGATGTTCGCTTTCAGCCGCTTGCCGCGGATGTCCACCTCCACCTCCCGGCCGATGGCAGCCACATCCGCTTTCACCAAGGCCAAGCCGATGTTTTTCTTCAGCGTCGGCGACTGCGTGCCGGTCGTGACGAACCCGACCTCTTCGCCGTCGGCAAATACAAGGTATCCGTGGCGCGGAATGCCTCTGTCGATCATTTCAATGCCGACGAGCCGGCGCGGCGGCCCTTCCTCTTTTTGCCGTTTCAATACAGCTTGACCGATAAACGGCGGCTCTTTTTCCGTTTTGACGGCAAAACCAAGCCCGGCTTCAACTGGTGAAATCGAGTCGGACAGCTCTTGACCGTAAAGCGGCAGGCATGCTTCAAAGCGGAGCGTATCGCGCGCCCCCAGTCCGCATGGGAGAACGCTGTCACGAGCTCCGGCCGCTAGGATCGCCTCCCATAGCGCGGCGGCGTCTTCCGCTTTACAATATAGCTCAAACCCGTCTTCCCCCGTATAGCCGGTGCGCGAAACGAGCGCCTTCACGCCCGAGACTTCGACGCCGTCAGCGAATGAAAACGGGCGCAGCGCCGCCAAATCAAAATCCGTCAATCGCTGCAAGACGCGCTCCGCTGCCGGCCCTTGCAAGGCAAGCTGAGCCGTTTCGGACGATACATCTTGAAGCTCGACGTCGCCCTCAACATGCCCGCTTAGCCAAGCGAAGTCTTTTTCCGTATTCGCCGCGTTGACGACCAGCAAGTAGTCATTCTCTCCTTTTTGATAGATGAGCAAATCATCGACTGTGCCGCCGTCCTCATAGCACATGAGCGTATATTGCGCCCGGCCGGGCCGCAGTTTGGCGACGTCATTGGTCATGAGCTTTTGCAAAAACGCGAGGCTCCCACGGCCGCGGACGACAATTTCCCCCATATGGGAGACGTCAAACAGCCCGGCGCGCGTTCTTACAGCCTCATGTTCTTCCTTTATGCTGGAAAACTGCACCGGCATTTCCCAGCCGCCAAATTCAATCGTTTTGGCGCCGTAACGGGCGTACACCGAGAATAGGGGCGTGCGCTTTAGCATCTGATTCCCTCCTTTGATCCACGTCACACAAAAAAGGACAGACTTCCCCCTATCAACAAGTAAGGGGGCTCTGTCCTGGCACCTGAAAGTTTCCCGCCGGCCCGTTTGGCGCGTCCGTTCGCGGTCCATGGGGCCGATCGGTTTCCTCTTGGGTGGCCTGCGTGAACGCAGGCGCTCTCCAGAGCTGCGTCAAGCAAGAGTCTTTTTGCCTGAGAGATTCGCGTTTCCGCTTGCTCCTTCGGCGCTACATTCCGTAGTCTCTCCCCTTGCCGTCATCCGCCCATCAATAAATTGTTTCCATATCGGGCATACTAACAAACACCCTGATCAACGAGTCATGAGAATGTTCTAAATTTATACTACCATCAATCACAGTCAAAGGGCAATAGGAAATAATCGAACTTTCATGGCAATTAGTCATAATAATGTTCTTGTTTTACCCAACATACCACATGCAATCTATATAAACATTCGCAACAAGGGAAGGGGATCGCCATGAACATTGACCTTGAAATGGATGAAACATGGAAGGAGGAATTTTTGGCACGCGTCGAAAAAGACGGTCCGTGGGCGAGCTGGGAAATGTACGAACTGGCGCTTGAGGCCGCCCATCATTTAAGCGTCCCAGAATTTCATGGCTTGCAGGCGCCCAAACACCTGCCCCACTTGACGATCCTTCCGCACCAGCTTGAAGTGGCGCGCCGCGTCGTCGAGGAGATGAACGGCAAAGCCATTTTGGCGGATGAAGTCGGGCTTGGAAAAACGATCGAGGCCGGGCTCGTCTTAAAAGAATATATGATTCGCGGCCTTGTGAAAAAAGCGCTGATTCTCGTTCCCGCCTCCCTTGTTTCGCAATGGGTGAGAGAGTTGAACGAAAAATTTTTCATCCCGGCCGTCCAGCAGAAAAAGAGCTACGTCTGGGAGCAGTGCGATATCGTCGTTTCCTCGATCGACACGGCGAAAAAACCGCCGCACCGTGACATCATCTACGGGCAGTCGTACGACATGATCATCATCGACGAGGCGCACAAACTGAAAAATAACAAAACGAAAAACTACGAGTTTGTGCAAAATTTAAAAAAGAAGTTTTGTTTGCTCCTGACAGCGACGCCGATCCAAAACCGGATCGAAGAAATTTTCAACCTCGTCTCGCTGTTGAAACCCGGCCATTTAGGCAGCTCGGAACAGTTTGCCAAAACGTACGGAAAAACGCGGGCCGTACAGACGAACGACCATTTAAAAGCGCTCGTCAACAAAGTGATGATCCGCAACCGCCGCGCCGATACGCCGATCGAATGGGCGAAGCGCCACGTTGAACCGGTGCTGATCGAGTTTACGAATGAGGAGCGGGAACTGTATGAAGCGGTCAAGGCGCTCCGCCGCGAATCGTTCGCCGGCTCGTTTTCGCTCATCACGCTTCTTCGTGAGGCGTGCAGCAGCCGCGAGGCGCTGTTTCTCACGATCAAAAACATGATCGATAAATGCAGCGGAGCGGTTCCGGAGCCGCTTGAACGCGTATTGGAAAAAATCAACGCCGTCACGACGAACTCAAAGGCGGAAAAAGCGCTCGAGCTCATCCGTTCCATTCATGACAAAGTCATTATTTTCACGGAATACCGGGCGACGCAGCTTTACTTGCAATGGTTTTTAAAGCAGCACGGCATCTCGTCCGTTCCGTTTCGCGGCGGCTTCCGGCGCGGCAAAAAAGACTGGATGCAGGAACTGTTTAAACACCACGCCCAAGTGTTCATCGCCACCGAGGCGGGCGGCGAGGGCATCAACTTGCAGTTTTGCCGCTATGTCATCAACTACGACTTGCCGTGGAACCCGATGCGCCTTGAGCAGCGAATCGGCCGCGTCCACCGGCTCGGGCAGACGGATGACGTCTACATTTATAACTTCGCTGTCAAACAGACGGTCGAAGAACATATTTTAACGCTTCTGTACGAAAAAATCCGCCTGTTCGAACGAGTCGTCGGCGAGCTGGACGACATTTTGGCGAAAATGAACCTCGCCAACCTGGAGCGCTACTTCGAAGACGCCTTCGTTCATTCACGAAGCGAAGGGGAGATGAAAATCAAAATGGAAAACATCGTCGCGATGATCGAGCTGGCGGAGCAGCTTGGAAAGGAAGGAGGAGAGCGGCATGCAGCAACATGAAATCCGCCGCTTTGTCGAACGCTATTTTGCGGCCAACGGCTGCACGTTTGTGGAAGCAAGCGACGACTACCTCACCGTGCAGCTGACGGCAGAAATGGACAAAGAACTGATGAATCGGCCGTTTTACTGGCATTATATTGAACGGACAGGCGGCGTGCCGCAGCCGATGCGACTGACGCTCATCACCCGCGCGAGCGAGCGGACGGACAAACTCAAAGGCGAGCGCCTCCATTTCGGCGCTCCCCGGCTGCACCAGCTGTTCCGCTCAGCGCAAAAACGCGGCAGCTTCATCCGCCTGTATGAGGAGCCAAGCGCGCCTTTGGACGGCAACGCCGCCCTCCATCCATGGCTCGGCATGAACGTCACGATTTCGTACGAATGCGACCGAAAAAAAGATGAAATCGTCTCCCTTGGCCTTCATCTCATTAGCGGAACGATCGTCGAGTCGTTTCATGAGCGGATGCGCGAGCGACGGCTGACGCCGAAAATCCCTGATTACTGTTTCACCATCTCCCCGCTCATTAAACCGAGAAGCGGCATCGGCCGTCTCGAGCAATACATACGCAGCCGCATCGCCGCCGACAACCATGCGTGGGCGGATGAGGCGCGCCGACGCTGGGCCGACGATTTGGCGTTGCTTGATGAATTTTACAAAGACTGCGAAGAAAAGCCGGAGTGCTATTATATTGAGAAGGAAGCGTTGGAAAAGCAGTACAAGCCGCGCATCACCGTTTCCGTCATCAACGGCGGACTGTTTTATTTGCTGCCCCGCTCATCGTGAATCAACCCCGGGATGGGTCCATCCGGCTCACAGCGCTCAAACCGACGAACTCCCTTCCGTCGGCACGAAAACCGCCCGCCGGCCTAGGCCAGCGGGCGGCTGCTACGGGCGGCGCCGAAACAGCAAGCGAAGCGAAAGCGGCACCATGCCAAACAAGCGGTATGAAAGCGGAAGCTGCTCTTGTTTCCGCACCTGACGCCGCTGCCTCCGCTCCTCTTTCGGCAAGTCCATGTAGGCGACAAACTGTTGGGTGACAAACTTGACATAATCGTTGACCGCCATCAAATCCCCCCTTTTTTCTTTTAGTTTTTCCGCTTCTTTCCTCTTTTAACCGTTTTGCTCGCTCCATTCGACAATATGAAGCGCCGGAAGCGTGACAGTAAACATGACAGCGCGCCTCAGCCCAGAGGCCGAACGGATGGACAAAGAAACCCGAACGTGCGCTGCATCTTCCCGCACCCACCGGTAGGCGGCCATTCCGCGCGGATAGGTCCATTCCCCAGCCTCTCCCGCGGTCGACGGATCGGCTGATGCGATGCGTTCTTTTACGTCAAACACGGCCATCTGCACAAGCTCGTCCGCCTCGGCTGCCTGCCGGGCCGCATAAGCCGCCTGTCGTTCCGCTTCATAGAGGAGCAAGACATGCATGACAGAAAAGACAAGCAACAAAGAAACAACAGCCACAATCGGAAACATGACGCCATCTTGTCGACCCATTTCCCCTTCCCCTCGTTTTTCCAGTCTAAAAGGGGGAAGCGGCGGTCAAGGGGGTCTCACCGTACAAGCCGCCCGCTAAAACGCCCGTGCCACAAACGCCTCGCAAACGGTGCCGTCATCAGCCGTCACTTGCAAAAATATCCCGCGTGCGCCGGCGCGGTACGAAACAGTGCGCACATGACGGAGCGCCGTTTCATTGCCAGCGCCGTCCACCTGGCGGATCAGTTCGGCTCTTGACGCAACAACAGAAAAACTGACCGTCTCACCGCTCCATTTTTGCAAATAGAGGACACGGCCGCCAGTCGACCATTGCTTCGTTTCATTCAGCTCGATTTGCAGCTGTTGCACAAACAGCCGCCATTCCAATCGGGAAAACGCGTCCGTCGGCTCCGGAGCCAGCAAGCGGACGGACAACAGCGCCGGAACGGCCGCCGCCACCGCCATCGCAGCCGCCAGCGCCAACAGTGCTTCGATCATCGTAAACCCGTTTTCTTTTGCCGCTACCGCTTGCCATACCCGCACCGCTCCATCTCGCGGCCGGCGTAATCGTTCCAACGCACGCATACTTTCCACATTCGCCCCCCTTCATCGCTCGCTTGCAGCCGAAATACCGTACGCCCGTCGGCGATCATGGTTTCTCCAGCAAGCGGCTCTTCATACAACGCGATGGCCAACAGCCGGCGCGCTTTCTCCTCGAGAATGAGGCTGTTGCGCTCATGCGCCATTTGCGTCAACAGCGGAAGAAGAACGGCCGCTGTCGTCCATAGCAGCGCCAAAGCGAACAACGCTTCAACAAGCAAAAATCCGCCGCTACATTTTTTGCACATAAAATCGCCCTTTCCCCAGCAAAAAGGTGACTTTATAAGTTATTTGGCCACCCCCTATCCAAATAGTTCCAGCCCGTTCAATGTTGCCGTTGTCAGTAAAGATGAGCGGATTGCGCAGCGTGCCGAGCCGAAACCGCCACGGAGAAGGGAGCGAACGAGCGACAATCTGCCGGCCGCTCGTTGCATCAATCGCCTTGTACCCAGCGCCGCCGTCTGTAAAAAAAACCGCTACATTCACCCGCCGGGCGATGGCATGCTGCTGCGCGCCATACAAATCCGCGCGCAGCACAGCCAGCATATACATCTCCTCTTGATGGCGCACAGCGCCGCCAAGCGTCGGAACAGCCAGCCCGGCAAGCACGAGCACCACCGAGAAAACGATCAGCATCTCAAGCAGCGTAAACCCGCCGTTACGAGCCACTTTCACTCACATCGCCGTTCGTGCTGATTTGGATCGCATGACCGTTCGGACATTTGTCCGACTTGATATAGCGGCCAGCGAGCAATTCCTGCACCGTCGGAATTTTGTTATGCTCCATCTCATACGCTTTCACCTGCGCTTGCACGGTGTTCAAAAACGCCTCGCATCCTTTCGAATTGATCATGCTGTTGTGCTTGGTTATATTCGGAATGGCAATCAGAAGCAGAACAGAAATCACCATCATCACGATCAGCATTTCGATCAATGTAAATCCTTTTTGATTCATCATCGCTCCTCCTCATATGCGAAATTTCAGAAATAGAATCTAGCGAATGACCGGTTCAGGCTATTGACCATCGAATCTGTTCGTCGATTGAGCCTTAGGAGGCGAGGGGCGCGCCTCTTCCTCAAAGAGCAACACACCAAGATTGAGCATCTTGTTCCTACAGAGCCGTCCCATTCTTGTCACATTTCATTCAACATCGAAAACATCGGCAGCAAAATCGCCAAATACAGGCCGACAACAAACGAGCCAACGACCGCCAATAAAAGCGGCTGCATGCGTTTTAAGACCGACTCGATTCGCTGCTCCATCACCTGCAGCAAAAACTCGCTGTAATGTTCAAGTTCTTTGCCAAGCTCGCCGTTCGACTGGCCGTGGCGGATGACAAGCGCCAGCTCTTGTTCGTAATAGCGGGCGGCGCCGATTAATCTGTCAAGCGCCATCCCTTTCATCAACCCGTGGCGAAGGCGCCGGCCTTCCATTTGCAAAAATGGCCAGGACGACGGCTCGCTGAACACGCCGAGCGCATCATAAACCGACAACCCGGCCTGCAGCAAGCGCCCGAGCTGTCGGGCAGTCAGGCAGGTGAGGAACAGTCTCAGAAACGAAGCAAGCCCTGGAATTCGCAAGGCGAATTGAAGTTTTCGGGAGACCGGCCAGCGGCGGAAATAAGCGGTGTAAAACAGCCCGGAGAACACCGCCAAGACGGCGATGGCCGCCATCGCCATAGGGGCATGGGCGACCACCGCAAGCAGCCAAGCGGTGTGCCCGCGTTGTGGAGAAAACGCCGCCGCCGCCCGTTCAAACTGCGGCAGCAGCCACCATTCCATCAAGACGAGCATGATGATGAGCAAAGAAAGAAGGAACATCGGATAGCGGCTGAAGCGGCGAAGCTGCTCGTGGAAGCGCGCTTTTTGCGCCAGCGTTTCCCCTGTCTCTGCCATGCCGCGCGGCAAGTCGCCATGCCGTTCGGCAAAAAAGAGAAGGTTAACCGCCATGCGATCGACCGACAGCGCTTCGACAGCCGCAAACAGCGGCAGCCCGGCGCGCAGCTGCTGCAGGCAGCGCTCTATTTCCAGCCGCCGGTGTGTTGGAGCTTGGATGGCCAAAAACTCAAGCGCTTGCCCAAGGGGGTAACCGCGTTCGAGCAGCCGGCCGAGCCGGGTGAAAAACAACGCCTGTTCAACAAGCGGCCACATTTTGCGTTTCATCTTTCTTCCCCTCCGACGAGCTCAAGCATGCGGACGGGCAGGTAGCCGAGCGCAATCCCCTTGCGGATCAAGCGAGCGAGCGTCATATAAGAGCGCTTGGGCTTCCCTCTCCCATTGGAGAGAAAATGAATCACGTCCTCCAGGGCTGAACCGCAAAGCAACTCATAAACAGCCGTGCGCCGGCGGCGCCCAAGACGGCCGCACGATGGATGGCAATCGTCGCCGCACAACGGGCAGCAAAGCTCGACAAGCCGCTGGGCAGAGACGGCAAGCAGCGTCTCAGCCAAATCGCCGAGCGGAATGCCGAATTCATGCAGCCGGTAGACGGCGCCGACTGCATCGGCGGCGTGCATCGTCGAGACGACCAAATGGCCGCTCAACGCTGAACGGATGGCAATGGCCGCCGTATCATGATCGCGGATCTCGCCGACCATCAACACATCCGGGTCATGGCGCAGCGCCGCTTTTAACCCGGCGGCGTATGTGATGCCTGCTTTTTCATTGATTTGCACTTGCAACAATCGTTCGTTCTGTTTTTCGATCGGATCTTCAAGCGTGATGATGTTGCGTTGCCTTTCCGCTTGGCAAAGATCAAGAAGGGTGTAGAGGGTCGTCGTTTTTCCCGACCCCGTCGGGCCGGTCAACAGCACAAGCCCTTGCGGATGCTGCATAAAGGAAAATAATCGTGCGGTGGAGTGGAAGAATAAGGATAGTTCGCGAAGCGGCAGCGAGAGGCGCTGCGGCAGAAGTCGAATGACGAGGCTTTCATCGTAGAGCGTCGGCAATGTCGATAAACGCAAATACACCGTTTCCCCAAACTCCGCTACTTCCATGGCGCCGCTTTGCGGACGGCGTCGTTCCCCGATGTCCATGCCGGCTAAAAATTTAAAGTGAACGATGAGGCGTTCCGCCGTTTCTTTCGGAAGAGCGCCAACGTCGACAAGCATGCCATCGAGCCGAAGACGAACGGCGGCATCACGGCGGCGCGGAACGAGGTGGAGATCCGAGGCGCGGCGCTGCACCGCTTCAGCGAGGAGGCGGTTTGCCGTTTGTTCGATCTCGTTCAGCACAGATTCCCTCCTTTCGACAGGTTGCTTTCTATTTCGACGAGCATGAGTCGTTATCCTGCTTTTGGCGCAGCTTTTTTGTGAAATTTTTTTGAATGTCAGTCCACTCACTGAAAGCAGTGACAAAAATCATTCCTCGCTTTGGACGATTTCATTATAATAACCATATCAATGATTCATTTGGGAGGGAAACCGATGGAACAAACATTGAAAATCACAAGCGTATTGTCTGACCCGACAAGATTTCATATTTATGAATACATGGCAAAAGTGCATCGCGAAGTTTCCGTTCAAGAAATCGCAGAAAAATTCCATATCCATCCAAATGTCGCACGCCTGCACTTAACGAAGCTTGAGGACGTTCGAATGGTCGTATCGGATACGCAAAAAACGGGAAAAGGCGGACGGCCGAGCCGGCTGTATCGGCTGTCCGACGAAGTGATCGGGCTGTATTTTCCGTTCCGCGATTATCAACTCCTCGCCCGCATCGCCATTCAAACGATGGCCAAACTCGGTCCCGTTGGAAGCGAGGCGTTGCGTGAAACAGGAAGACGATTCGGCCGTGAGCTCGTCGCCAGCCGTTTGCCGCATAACAGCGCAGCGAGCGCGCTCACCATGGCAGACAAAATCGCTATAATGGAAGAAGCGGCCGAAGCGGCTGGATGTTTGCCGCAGTTGCACCATGATGAAGAAAAAGGAGTGCTATACCTCGATATTTTCAACTGCCCGTTCAAGGAAATCGCAGCGCAAGCACCTGATACGGTTTGCGGTATGCATCACTCCTTTTTGGAAGGAATGGTCGAGACGCTGTTTGCCGGTGCTGAAGTAACGGAAACGGAAAATATGATGGAAGGCAGCCATCGCTGCGCCTACCGCATCGTCATCCGTCCGTGACAGCGTCCCTCCTTCCTTCTTTTTTGTCTGAAAAAATCAACGGCCGGCCTTAGCTTTATTTCTTGCCCCTTGTCCGAAAGCGTTATTTACATTCCCAATCGTTGTACATTATAATAAGTAAGGACCAATGGTTTCAAACAAAGGAGGGATATAGAATGGACCGCATGTTCCGCGTGCTCGCCTTTTGGACCGGCATTTTTGCTGTCATGTTTTACCTCGGCCACATGCATACGACGTCGCTCATCTTCTTTGGGCAAACGGTGTTTTTCCTGTTCCTCGGCTTTTTAAAGCTGACCGAAAGAATGTACATTTACATTTTCGGGGCGTATTTGACGATCTTCTTCGCGGCGTTTACGTATTGGACGACGTTTATGATGGTGCCCGGCATGGGCGAATAAAAAACAGGCAGAACCTCCTGCCTGTTTTTTTGCCGCTTTGACCAGAACTCCTTTTCTCCATTGCAGATCAGCGAAGGAAGCCGTTAATCGGCCGGCAAAAACTCGGGCGCTGGCCAAAAGTCGCGCGCGGCAAAACTCATCCCTTTCTGCAAGATCAGCACGTCAAAAAAGCGGCTGACGCCATCGTCGGCGATCAGCGCGCGGATCATTCGATTTTGGCGGCTTGCCGGCGAAAAGAAATCGCCGCCTTCTGAAACGTCCCATTCATGCAAAAGGCCGGCTGCGAGCAAAAACCGATCTTGGCGAACGAACGCCACTTCCTCCCACCCGGCCTGACGGGCGTACAAGCGAAACGCATCCCATTGTACATGGCTCGTCAAGTCCATCTCCCCCGGATGGCGAAGCGGGTCGGCAACAAGCTGATGACGGAAATATCCGCGCAAGCTTCCATGCCGCCGCGCCGGGGCGCGCAGCTGTTCGTCCGTATAGCCATAGTCGATCGTCACCATCACCGCCTGATGAAACAGCGTCCCAACCTCGAGCCAAAACGCCTTCATCGCGAGAGGCACCTCAAGCCTTTGCCCTTCAGCAAGATCCAATCCGCGCTCATGTAAATAGCGGACAATAGCGGGACGGCAAAGCGGCGCCTTTTCTTCAACGAGCCGGCCATCGCGGGCGGCGACAAAACATTCGTGCAAAACGCCGCCTTCCTTTACAATGACGTGAACGGGAAATGCATCAAAAAATTCGTTGCTAAACACAATGCCGGAAAACGGCCCACGCTCGGCCAGCCAGCGAGAGACATCGTCATATTGCTCCACCTTCTCGGCTGCGGGTTGAAGCGTTTCGCGCTGGCGCCGGCGGTGGAACGGGCTTTGGTCGATGATCGTATACGACAAGCGGTCGTATGTATGTGGACTTTTTTTCTTCCATTCTTCCAATACCGAAAGCGCCAATCTTCCGTCTCCGCCCCCCCACTCGCAAACAGCCGGCGGCAGGCCGCTCTGTTCCACCATCCGAACCCAAAGCGAAGCAAGCGCTTTGCCAAACACCGGCGCGAATGAGCTGTTCGTAAAAAAATCGCCTCCCTTGCCGATTTTCGCCCGTTCTCGCATATAGTAGCCGAATCGTTCATCGTAAAGAGCCATCTGCATGTAATCGGCGTACGACACCCGCCCACCCGGCGCCGCGGCAATCTGTTCATACAATCGATCCATCACCATTTCTCTACCCCGTCTTCCTCATCATTCCGAAAGAAGCTCCCGCCTCAAGCAAAGTGAAGTGGGAGTCGTTCACTTTTTTACTGTTGACATAGTGAAAATAATCATATATTGTTATAGTAGCAGCTTAACTATATCCCCTCCCATTATTGTGGATAGAACATCCCCCAAAAACCCTTCTTGGCGCGGCTAAGAAGGGTTTTTTTGTGTTCCGGCGCCAGGAGGCCTTCGGTTGCGCTTTTCCTTGCCCAAAGGAGCCCCCTGCGTTTGCCCGAGGGGATTGCTTGTGTGAAGCCGGCGTAGACGGCTTTTTTTCTTACGAAAACCCATGCAAAAACGGATTTGCATCCATCTCTGCGGCGATCGTCGTCTCTGGCCCATGGCCTGAAAGAACGATCGTTTCCTCCGGCAGCGTAAGCAGTTCGTCATGAATGCTTTTCAACAGCTGCTGATGGTTGCCGCCTGGCAAATCCGTGCGTCCGATGCTGCCGGCAAACAGCGCATCGCCGGAAAACACAATATTGGCTTGTTTGCAATAATACGAGACGCTGCCCGGGGAATGACCCGGCGTTTCGCGGACATCCAACGCAAACGGACCAATGTTCAGCGCCGTCGGTCCTTTCAGGCATGTCGGTTCGCAGCGGACAGCGACCGGACCGCCGAAATAAAGCGAGCCATTCAATGCCGGATCTTGCAGCCATTGTTTTTCCTTTTCGTGCACATACACTGGAATGTCCCAGCGGGCAAGCACGTCCGGGATGCCGCCAATATGGTCAAAATGCGCATGCGTCAGCAAAATCGCCAACGGGGTCAGCCCTTTTTCCTCGATCCGGCGGACGAGCGCCGCGCCTTCCGCGCCGGGGTCAACGATCAGGCATTGTCGGTCTGCAGACGACAACAAGTAAGCGTTGGCCTGAATCGGACCGACAGGGATGCGCGTCCATTCCATACGATCTCCTCCTTTTCTTGGCATGTCCAATATTTAACTTTATTTTACTGTTTTTTTTCAAGCGATGGAAGAGAAAAGAGAAAGGGACCTCGACAAATGGGGGAAAAAAGATTACAATGAAAAAGAATGGACACGTTTGTACATACTGTTTCATGAGGGGGTAAAACGATGGGTACGGTCATTATTTTTGCACTTGTAACGCTGCTTGCCCTTTATGGAATGCTCCGTACATTGCGCGAGAAAAACGTGCTCGGATTTTTGTTTGGACTTGCCACTACCGCCGTATTCGGCTGGTTTACCATTATGACCATTTTACATCACGGCATTCCAACCGGCACGCACTGAAAACGCAAGAGGCCAATCATGCCTCTTGCGTTTTTTTATGCCATTTTGAGCGCTGCTAAAAACAGGCCGAGGCTGTCGCGGTATATTCGTGCAAACTGCGAGAGCGGCAACGGATTGACACCCTCGCCGAGCTCTACGGTGTAACCGCGCCGCTTCCACGTTTGAATGAACCAATCGCGGTAGCCGGCATGGCTGTCAATGTAGCGAACAGCCTGGTAGCCGCTTGCTTCGGCCATCGCCTGAACCGTTGCCTTCGCCTCCGGCGGCTCGAACCCTTCATATCCCCAATAAATTTCCTTGCCTTGTGTATGAAACGCGACGACCATCGCAAAATCGCCTGACTCGGCGAGCGCCGCCATCGCTTTCGCTTCCGGCTCCGTAAGCGGGGAGAATCCTGGAAAATCACGCGGTGCCGGCGCTTTCGGCGGTTTGCGGGCCTGTTCTATTTCCCAGTTAGCTGGGAATTGATTGTTTAAATCAACGCCGCGGATGTTCGCTTTCCATTGCGAAAAGTCGAGCGATCCACTGTTGATGCAGACGACTTCACTCCGATGCGGCTCTTCTTCCGGCGGGCCGTTCAGCACAAGATTGACGCCGTCGGGATTGACCATCGGCACAACGGAAAGAGTCACTTTACGGTAATAATCAAGCACCCGATGGCCATTAAGCTCGTCATCGTTAACCAACGCCCTCGCGTACTCGTCGATGAGCGCCATGATCACGGCCGTCGTGATCCACTCATTCGCGTGGAATGATCCGTTCATATGCACGCGCACCGGTCCTCGGCCGATTTGCAGTTCAACGAGCGGCAAGCCGAGAACGCTATGACCGATCGTCCGCTGGCGCACAAACGGATAGCGACAGACGAGGGCGGTGATATCCTCCATCAAAGCGGCAAAATCATACGGACGGACGCTGCGGACGACCGGGGACGAAATCCGCTTCGGCAACGGCGCTGTTCCGTTGATGACCGCCATCGCCCCCGGCAGCCGCCGCAGCACCTCCGTCGGCAGCGATAGGCGGTCAGCGAGCGCTTCCCACGTATCGATCGGCGCGTATCCCGGGATGGCAACGATCTGCCCAGGGCGCAATCCCTCTTTGACATGCGGATTCGAATCGATGATCAGTTCAGTCGGCACCGAAAACCATCGCCCATATGTTTCAAACGTATCGCCGGGCCATGCTTGAAGGTGCATGCGCCGTCTCCCCTTCCCATTTCTTTACCTTAACATATGTCGGCAGACGGCAAAAAATGAGCGCCTGGCAGGCAGCAGTGCACGAATGTTCACAAACATCTCCTTCTTCAAAGTTCGTTCCCATCTCATATATCATCCAACAATAAGAAAAGGCGCCCCGACCTTTTTGGGACACCTTCCGTTGTTTACGCGCCGACAAGCTCTTTCGCCAGCCAGGCGGCGCCGATGACGCCGGCATCGTTGCCAAGCGTCGCTAAAACAAGCTTCGCCCCAGCGGCGACGCGCGGGAACGCGAAGCGGCGGAAATGGGCGGCCACGCGCTCGACAAGCATGTCACCCGCCTTGGACACGCCGCCGCCGATCACGATTTTCTCCGGGTTCGTCACATTGGCGGCATTCGCCAACGCCCAACCAAGATAGTACGTTGCTTCATCGACCACTTCCAATGCCAGCGCATCGCCCGCTTTGGCGGCGTCAAACACCGCTTTGGCCGTCACATCCCCGTTGCGAAGCTCACTCGGACGCTCATCTGCGGTCAATTTCTCCTTGGCGATCCGCACGATGCCGGTGGCGGACGCAATCGTTTCCAAACATCCGGTTTTGCCGCAGTTGCAACGGGCGCCGCCATCAGGGATCATCGTCATATGTCCGATCTCTCCGCCGGCGCCGTTTATGCCGCGCACAATGGCTCCGTTGGCAATCACACCGCCGCCAACGCCGGTGCCAAGCGTCACAAACAACAAATGGCGCGCTCCTCCCCCTGCTCCTTTCCACATTTCGCCAAGCGCGGCGAGATTGGCGTCATTATCGACCGAAACGGGCAGCCCCGTCGCCTCTTCCAGCCGTTGCTTCAATGGATAATTCGTCCACCCTATATTGACCGTCTCATACAACATGCCGGTTTCCTCTTCGACCGGTCCGGGGGCGCCGATGCCGGCGGCAAGCAGCCTCTCTTTCGCTCCGCCGAGCTGGGCGAGCGTCTTTTCAAGCGATCGGGCAATGTCAGCGACGATATGCTCACCGCGACTGGCGGTGTTCGTCGGAATTTCCCATTTGTGCACGATGTCACCCTCGGTGGTGACAAACGCCATTTTGATTGTCGTGCCCCCGAGGTCAATGCCTACCAACCATGGTTCCATTGCATCCTCATCCTTTTTTCATCCGTTTTTCCCGCTCCATTTGCGCTTCCTGCCGCAAAATAAACAAAGCGGCTTGCAGCTGTTTCGCATCGATCAGCTGGGACTGGTACAGCTCTTTCACTTCCTCTTCCATCAGCTCCAGATCAGCGAGCCGGTCGCCCACGTAAATGATCGTGCCAAACCGTTTCAACAGCTGCTGAACATCGTATACCGTCTTCATCATCATTCATGCTCCTTTTTTCCTCTTTTAATGTAGCGGCAAACGGCCGCGGCCGTCAAGACAAAAAACGCAGGCGCTAAAAATCAGCACCTGCGTCAGCGGTCAGGGTCGCGCGGGTGAAGAATCGCCGGTCGCCGGTTTTTGAGCGGCATCGGCGACCGGATGAGCACGTCGCGCATCGCTCGGTAGGAGAACGGGATGAACGGCCATAAGTACGGAACGCCAAATGACGTCATCCGCGCCAAGGCAAGAATCCAAACGGTGATGCCGATGACATAACCGTACAGGCCGAACAGGCCCGACAAAATGAGCAAGGCAATGCGGACGAGCCGGTTCGCCAAACTCATTTCATAGCTGGGCGTCGCAAACGTACCGATGGCCGTAACGGAAAAATACAAAATCACTTCATTGGAAAAGAGTCCAACTTCCACCGCGATGCCGCCGATCATAAGCGCGGCGACGAGGCCGAGCGCGGTCGCCAGCGAAGACGGTGTATGAATGGCGGCCATTCGCAGCATATCCATCCCGATTTCAATCATCAAAATTTGTGCAAACAGCGGAATGTCTCCCAATTTGGCCTTTCCCAAAAACTGGAGTGGATCCGGCAGCAGTTCCGGCTCGATCATGAGCAAATACCAAAGCGGCAGCAAAAACACCGACGCCCAAACGGCCAGAAAGCGGACGAGCCGCAAATACGCCCCGACGATCGGCTTATTCCGGTACTCTTCAGCGTGCTGCAAATGATGCCAAAACGTTGCCGGGGTAATAATGACACTTGGCGATCCATCGACGATCACAAGCACATGGCCTTCATACAAATGGGCCGCTGCCGTATCGGGGCGTTCCGTATAGCGGACAACCGGGTACGGATTCCAATGCCGGCCGGAAATAAACTCTTCCACCGTTTTCTCAGCCATAACCAGCCCGTCTGTGTCAATGGCGGTAATCGATTCCCGAACGCGGCGAACGAGTTCTGGGTCGGCTATTTCCTCGATATAGCAAATGCAAATATCGGTCTTCGAGCGCCGCGCCACCTGCACGTACTCCATGCGCAAGGAAGGGTCGCGGACGCGGCGGCGGATGAGCGCGGTGTTAAAGACGATCGTCTCGACAAAACCGTCGCGCGCCCCGCGTACGACCCGTTCCGTATCCGGCTCTTGCGGCCCGCGCACCGGATACGTGCGAGCGTCAATCAAAATGATCCGCCTAACGCCGTCAACGACTAATGCCGTCGGCCCAGCAAGCACCATCGCGACCGCTTCTTCCAAGTCGTCTGTCTGTCCGATCTCGACGTACGGAAGATATTTTTTCAGGAGCTTCTCAAGCGGGTGAACGTCCAGTTCGTGTTCCTCAAGCCGGGACAAATATCTCATCAAATAATGCAAAATATCGTCTTTGACAAATCCGTCAATCATAAACAACGCCATTGCCCGGCCGCCATATTCGACGTCAAGGCGAATGACATCGAAGCTCTTGCCGACTCCAAGCCGTTCGGCTAAATAGGATGCATTGTCATGAAGGCGACGGGACGCCGGGCGTTTGGGCATCTGTTTCTCCATCGTCATCCCCCTGCATCGTTTGCACTGTATACTTCTCATCATAGACAAGCATGAGGAAATTCATACATAAATGTTCCTTGCAATGCATATATTGGTGAAAACCTTGTCCAATCCGGGAGGATGTCATGAAACGATGGATGATCCCCTTCATGGCGCTTGCTTTTTTCCTTGCCGCCGCGCTCGCCTCGCTGTGGGAGCACGATCAGACCGCTGAAACGATCAAGTTTTTCCCGCTTGATCGCGAAGCGGCGTTCATCGAAGCGAAAACATCGCTTGCGCTTGAGGGCGACAATGAACCCGGACGCTACGCGCTCCGCTGGTCAGCCGCTTCCATTTTAAACCGCCGCGCCTATTTGCGTCAGGACATCTCGCTGTTGTTTGCCGATGGCCGCTTGGCCGATGTGCTGTCGAAATGGAAAACGAACACGGACGCGATCGACATGGAAAAGACGGTCCGGATGCGGGACAGCCGCTTTTTTCAAGCTGTCTCGTTCCATCACGGCGAGCTGCATACAAGAGAGAACATCACAAGCAGCCAAACGATGTCAAGCAGCTATTTGTACGTCATTGACTCACCGTACCATCCGCGCGCATCGTTCCGGCGGCCAAGAACAGATGACGAGCGCGAATGGCAGCGCGTCTTGAACAAAGCCACGAATGAATTTCTTCGTCATAAAGCGGACGAGCTGATCACCCACTTTTCTTTGTCAAAGAAAGATTATTACGCCCTTTATTTGCCGGAGCTCGTCGCCTACACGGAACAACCGTTGCCGGGGTTGTCAACGGCAAAAACGCAAACCGTCATCGGCCGTCTTTGGGAAGGATTGTACAAGTCGTACATCCTTGGCATAAAAAAAGAGGATGGATCCATCCTCTCGCCAATCGGCAGCACGATGCCGCTCATTCTCATTCGCAAAGATTACAGCAGGCTCTTCGTTCTCATTGAAGCGAAAAACGGGGAAAAAGTGATGCTCGTGCAACTTCTTTAACACATTTCGAAAAGAGGCCTCCCACTTCAAACAAAGCGAAGTGGGGGCGTTTACCGAAATCCGATCCATAAGCCAGCGGCGACAAGCAGCGCCGACACCGCCAACGCTCCCGCCTGCCGCCCTAAAGCGGTGTGTTTTGGCAAATGAACGACGCCAGCCGCCAAAAAACCGCCAACCAGTCCGCCGATATGGCCGGCGTTGTCGATGCCGGGAACAAGCAGGCCAAACAACAGGTTGACGATGATTAAACTGATGACGTTCATTCCCATCGTTCGAAAAAATAAATGCCGGTAGACAGTGCCGAAGTAAAGAAGAGCCCCGAACAGCCCGAAAATGGCTCCCGACGCCCCGGCCGATAATGATGGTGTAAACAAAAAACTCGCCAGCGCTCCGAAAAATCCAGCCGTTACGTAAATGAACAAAAAGCGAAACGAGCCGTACAGCCGCTCAACCGTGATCCCTAAATAATACAAGGCGAGCGTGTTGGTCAGCAGATGCAAAAAACCAATATGCAAAAACATCGGCGTCAACAGCCGCCACCATTCTCCCGCCTCAATGAGCGGATTGAATTTGGCGCCGTAGTGGATCAACACATCCGGATTCGTGCTCCCGCCGCTCCATTCGAGAACCAAAAACATCGCAACCTGTACGACGATGAACAGCCGGGTGAACATCGGCTTGCCATACTCAAAAATGCGCCGTTCCTCCTCACGGCGGCGCCGCCATTCGCGGACCACCTCGTGCTTTAAGCGCTCGGCGGCAGCAAACGGATCGGACGTTTCCACAGGCGGCTCAAAACGGAGCGCAACACCCGTCATCTCCGCAAGCCGCGGCAGCACGTCCCCCATATTGCCGCTGTGGAGGAGGAGCGTATGAAGCACGCCATCGGACGCTCCAGAGAGCGGCAACGGCTCGGCGACAAGAAATTCCCAATCGTCAACCGGCGGATACGCCATCACATAAACATTGATGACCCGGCCCGCTTTGCTGAAATTCCATCCCCTCATTTGCTGAACGAATTGCCATGTATATTCCATATCAAGGCGCAACGATCGGCTCCAATCAAAATCAGCGCGCACGAGGCGGATGAGTGTTGGGCGACGCCAATGGTTTGATTCCAGCCATACTTCATCGGCCTGCTCAGACATCCGTACGATGCGGTAGCCGCCGCGAGACAAACGCTGAACAAGCTGCCAAAACAGTACATCCATCGTTCCCATCACGTTCTCCTCTCCCTTTCCCTGGCGAGGCCAAGTCCGACAAACAGCAACAAAGCCAACTCATCGACCGTCCGGCAAACCGGAGCGAATGGGCCGGCGGGCGCCGGCCGCCGCGGCCGGTTTTTTCATAACCGACTTCTTCAAAAATGATTCACCGCTATTGCATCATGGACGCAACATTTGCGAAACAAGGGCGTTGCGCACAGGAGGAATGTGGAGCGCAAATCGGACAAGTTGCTTTCGCAACGGCGGAACGCGCAATGCGAAGGCGGCCATTCGGTAGCGATAGCGGTAAGCAAGACATAAAGCGGCAACGACAAGCAGCGAGTACGACCATTTATTCATCGTTGTTCCTCCTATCATATGACATGCTCGTTATTCTTTTTCCCTTTTTCTCTCCAAATATGAAGCGGGGCGCGCCTAACGCGCCAGCACGAAGGCGGCCAGCACCGCAAAGATGACGGAAAGAACGTTCACCGCATCATTGTCAAGCCACCGCCAGCCTTTCATATGAATGGTCGCCTGCCCGCAATGCCGTTTCCGCTCAGTCGTCGCCCCGCATGCCGGACAGCGGTAAGCCGCTTGCCAAGCCGCGCCAAGCCACGTATCAAACCAGCTGCCGAGCCAACCGAAAAAGGCAAGAGTAAAAACGGGTCGGACGTCGAGAAAAAACACGCCAACAGCCGCAATAAACAGTGCGCCGGCAAACGAAGCAGCCGTGCCAAGGAGCGTCACAGCCCCTGAGGTGCCGGCTTCCACCGGCCGAAAACTCGGCCAAACCCGAGGCGGCCACGGGCTTAAAGAACCGATTTCAGACGCCCACGTATCAGCGTTCGCTGCAGCGACGGCGACAACAAACAGATCATCCCAAATCGGGTCGGGACGGACAGCGGCCAATAGCGCCAACACGGCCGGCACCCCGCCATTGGCCAGCACTTGGATGGCATCGCGCCGCCCGCCTTTCGCCAATTTTTCAGACAGTTTTGCCTTGCGTTGCTTTCCGATGTGGCTAAAGAAGCTGGAGCTGACAAAAAAGCAGCCTAACACCCATATTCCGCCCCATGAAAAGCCGCATCCAACCGCTGCGCCGATGACAACGGCTGCCGCCGCTCCTGATATGGACAACGAGCGCAACAGCCATCCTCCGCCGGCGGCGAGGGCAGAGACCGCGATATACCACCATTCATCGCTCACAGTGAAGAACTCCTTGATCCGTAATAATGAATTTCACCGGCACATCATGCTCCTCGGCCGGAATGTCGTCCATCACTTGAAAGGAGTAAGCCAGCGCTGCCGTCACCGCCGAAGCTCCCCGCAAATATCGATCGTAATACCCGCCGCCATAGCCGATCCGGTAGCCGGTTTTGGCAAAACAGACCCCCGGGACAATGATGAGATCAAACTCATCGCGGTCGATCGGCGTTGTTTGTTTTTCAATCGGCTCAAACAATCCGGCGTACGCTTTTTCGAGCTGGGAAAACGACTCAAGCCGCCGAAAGGACATCGTTTTTGCCCTTGGATCGCATTTCGGGACGCCGATCGTTTTTCCTTCCCGCCACGCCTGTTCCATGATCGGCAAGGTGTTGACTTCCGTCTCTCTCGACACCGTCATGGCGATCGTCCGCGCCGTTTGCCATAATGGCCACCGATATAAATGAGCGGCGATTTGCCGATCGTACATCTCTTTTTCTGCCGCTTTAAGCTGCCGAAGCTGATTCAACATGCGCTGGCGCCATTCCTGTTTGCCGTCCATCATCTTCCCCTTCCTCCCATAAAGATAAAAAGCAGCAGGAATCATCTTCCCACTGCTTACTTCGTTTCGCGGTGCAACGTGACTTTGCGATCGCGCGGGCAATATTTTTTCAATTCCAAACGCTCTGGGTTGTTGCGTTTATTTTTCGATGTAATATAGTTGCGTTCGCCGCATTCTGTGCATGCCAATGTAATGTTCACGCGCATCTTTTTTCCCTCCAAACGAGCTTTATACTTTATATATAATCAGACCTTTCTATGATACCATTTTTCTTCGGCGATTTCCACCTCTAAATTTCATCTTTGTTCAATAAGAACGCCACAAGCAGAGAATGGTATGGTATAGTGAAAAGGGGAGGGATGCATGTGGTGGAATACGCAATCATCGCTTTGGCAGCTCTAGCCATTATTCTCCTTGTTCTTTCCTTTTTTGCGAAAGATGAACTGAAACCGCTCGAAGAACAAATCGATCATTTGACCGTTTCCCTGGCGCAAGAAACGTACCAGATCAAAAAGCGGCTGCAAGTCATCGAGGAGGAGCTCCTCATTCCGGAGCGGCAACGGTCCGCTTCGCCGCGGCTTGGCGGATCATTGTCGCCGGCCGATCGGCGCATCTTGTTTTTGCATAAACAAGGATTCCCGCTCGAAGACATCGCCCGTGAGACGGGGCTGACCGTTGCGGAAGTCGAGCGGGCGGTAAGGAGGTTGCGCCGATGAACAAGCGATCCATGCGTTCGTTTGCCCTCGGGCTGCTTGCATCGACAGCACTGATCGGCGCCTCGTATTACGCTTCACCCCCGGCTGCACCGACGGAAGCGGAAATCAAGACGTTCCTCAAACAGCATGGGCTTGTCGCCGTGGCGAAAGAGGAATACGACAGGCTCCGCAGCGCTCAGCCGAACGCCGCTCCGAAAGCGGCGTCCAAGCAGATGTCCGAACCATCAGGGCAAACCGTTTACGTCTATCGACTCGTTATTCAAAAAGGAGATACGCCAGAGACATTTGCCCGCGAACTTGAAGAGGCTGGCATCGTTCAAAGCGCCCGCGCCTTCAACGACTACTTGGAACAACATGGGCTGACGCGCTCCATCCGCCCCGGCGTCTACAACGTGCGGAGCGATATGGACTACGCAGCCATCGGCCGTTTGATTGCCGAACCATAACGAAAGAAGGTGTCCCTCCCAAAGGACCGGGACACCTTTTCTTAAGGCTGTGTCTGCGCATCAAACAGCGTTTTTTGAAAGAAACACATCTTTTTTGAAACGAACTTTTTGTCCGTCATGCCTGACGCCCTCCGGCCGCTTTTATCATCCGAACCGCCCGGCGATATAATCCGCCGTCCGCTGATCAGCTGGACGAGAAAACAACGTTTTTGTCTCGCCGTACTCAATCACTTCTCCGTTTAAGAAAAACGCTGTCCGATCGGAAATGCGAGCCGCCTGCTGCATATTATGCGTGACAATGATGATGCTGTATTTTGTTTTCAGCTCGCCCATCAACTCCTCGACCTTCGCTGTCGAAATCGGATCGAGCGCTGATGTCGGTTCATCCATTAAAATGACATCCGGCTCGACGGCCAAACAGCGGGCGATGCACAGCCGCTGCTGTTGGCCGCCCGATAAACCGAGGGCATTTTCATGAAGCCGATCTTTGACTTCCTCCCAAAGCGCAGCTTGGCGCAAGCTTTTTTCGACGATCTCATCGAGCAGCCGCCGGTCGCGGATCCCGTGAATGCGCGGCCCATAGGCGACGTTGTCATAAATCGACTTTGGAAACGGGTTGGGCTTTTGAAACACCATGCCCACTTGCGTCCGCAGCTGTTCAACAGGGTATGACGTGTCAAAAATGCGGCGGCCGCGATACAAAATCTCCCCTTCGAGCCGGACGTTTGGAATGAGCTCGATCATTCGATTGAGCGTTTTGATATAGGTTGACTTGCCGCATCCTGACGGGCCGATAATCGCCGTAATCTCGCGTTCATAAAAAGACAGGTGAATATGTTTTAACGCATGATGCTCTCCATACCATACGTTCAGTCCATTCGTTTCGTAAACGACCTCTTTTTTCACCAACTGGGCCGAAGGAATGTCCTCTTTTCGGCGCTCCACCACCGCCATCGTCCTCATCGGCGTGACTCCTTTCATTTCCTTCCGCCCTCACTGGCAGCGGAAGATCGAGTTTTTCCTATCATGAGCATACAAAACGATCGTTAACGCTGTGTGGACGGTATGTAAAGTTTTTGTAAACAAACATCATTTTTTTGGCTCTTCACCACAACATGCACTTGACAAGCAATACGGTTTCCGGCACAAAGATATGCAAAACGTGCTGATTTTCCCTCCCAAGCGTAAATAGGGTATGTTCAGAAAAAATCAAGTACAACTTTTGGTGAAGATCCATTTTTTTGCAAGCGCAAAAAAAGAGGCGCCTGGCTAGGCGCCTTTCCTGTCAGCGCGCATCGGCGGCCTCCGCGCCGCCTTGCGCATCGAAGCTGCTCCCGCCTTCAGCGGCTCGCTTCGCTTTCAATTCAAAATAGGCGTCCAAAATGCGGCGGCCGATCCGGTCATTAATCCCGTCGCTCTCCCCTTGCGTCGCCCACGGAACGACAACAGCGAACGACACTTCTGGATCGTTGTACGGCGCATAGCCAACAAGCGTCAAGTTGTACGTTGGATCATTCCGTCGGCTTTGGATCGGTCCATCGTAAAACGCCTCTGCCGTCCCCGTTTTGCCGGCCGGCTTGTACGAAGCACTCGCAAAGTACGAATACGCCGTTCCGCCCGGCTCTTGCATCACACGGCGGAATCCTTCTTGCACCCGCTTGATGTATTCCGTCTTCATATCAATCCGGTTTAGCACAACCGGTTCGAACCGTTTCATGATCCGGCCAAGTTTTTTTCCGTCAGCCGACGGCTCACGAATTTCTTTGACAAGCTGCGGCTTCATCCGATAGCCGCCGTTGGCGATCGTCGAGACGTATTGCGCCAGCTGCATCGGCGTATACATGTCGTACTGGCCGATCGCCAAGTCAAGCAAAAGACCAGGAATTGTACTTTGTCCTTGGAAGCCGCCGAGTTCATTCGGCAAGTCAATGCCTGTTTTGACGCCCAAGCCAAATTGGCTGAAATAGTGGCGAATCGTCGCAAATGCCTCTGGATTGATGCGAAGCGGCGCGTGCGGACGATACACACCGCCCCCGATGGCGATCGCTGTTTTGAACATATAGACGTTCGATGACTGCTTGAGCGCCGTCAGCTCGTTGATCGTCCCCATCGTTTTCCACGATTTTTTCACCGGAGTCTTTTTAATATACAGCGGCTCGTCCTTGATATACGTATTCGGATGGAGCACTCCCGTTTGAAAACCAGTAAGGACAGTCGCCCCTTTCACCGCCGATCCCATCGCATAGGCGGACGTGATGTTGCCGATGGCAAAGTCGACAAATTTGCCGTCTTGAAGAAGCTTGCCGGCCATCGCCAACACTTCGCCCGTCTTCGGGTTCATCATGACGACAAACGCCCGGTCCAAGAGCGGCGATCGGCCTTTGCGCTTCGTCGCCAGAATCTCTTGTTGAATGATTTGCTCAACCTTTTGCTGGAGCTCGGCATCAATGGTTAACACGAGGTCTTTGCCGCGCTCGCCTGGATACACTTGCTCAACCGAGATGACATTGCCCGATTTGTCAACAACGTTTTTCACTTTTGCCTTTTTGCCGTGCAGCACTTCTTCATACTGCATCTCCAAATAGCTTTTGCCGACGCGGTCATTGCGGCTGTAGTCGCGGGCTAAAAAGTAATCGAGCCGTTCGCGCGGGACGCCTTCGTCTTCTTCCGTCACACTGCCGAGCACAGAGCGGAATGTATTGTCATACACGTATTTCCGGTCCCAATCCACCGTCGTATTGACGCCGGGCAGCTCGCTCAAATGCTCGCTGACGACCGCATATTCGCGGTCGGTCACTCCTTTGCTTTTGACCGTTTGCGGCGTCAAGGCGTAGCCGCTCTCCATCTCATGTTTAATGGCGATCACTTCAAGCTCCGACTTCGAAATTTGCGCCAAATCTTGCTTGGTGATGCGGTCAAGCGTCCATTCGTACACCTTTTTGTCGATCTCTTTTTGTGTCAGCCCTTGGTCAGCGAGCTTTTTCCGTTCTTGTTCGCTCACTTTCTTTTTGGCTTCTTCCGGATGGGTCAAAATCCAATAATCTTTCATATCGCGCTCCGTCACTTTTTTCTCTGCATCGGGAATGTCGATGTATTGGGCGAGTTTCCTTGCTACGTCCAATATTTCTTCCGGCTGAGTCGTTTTGGAGCGCGTGTACGTAATCGCCTTTTGCGGCGTATTGTCGACGATCACGCGGCCGAATCGATCGTAAATTTTGCCGCGCGGCACCGGCGTGCTGACGATTTCATCCTGCGTTCGCTCCACTTCGCGCCGATAATCTTCACCGTAGACGATCTGCACGACGCCAAGGCGCAAAATCAGCGCTGAAAACAACAAAAAAACAAAGAAAAACAAAATGTTTAACCGAATCGGCACTTGCGCCCGCTTTTTCCGTTTCATCCCCCGGTCCTCCTTTCCCCCCTATTGTAAAAGAAAAAAGCGGGCATGGCTAGGGAAAAACTTGGCCTCTCACACCGGCGAACGGCCTCGTTCGCCGGCCAGCTTCGGCCGAAGCAAAAGCCGCTCGCGCCGGCCGTGCTCCGGATGGCCATCGGTGAAACGAATGCGGCGGACAAACCAATAAATCACCAAATGCCCGGCTCCGCACACAAACATCAACACGCGGATGCCAGCTTCTTCGCCAAAGAGCGCCACAGCCGTCAAAAAGGCGAAAATCGACGCCACCCGTCCGGCGTTTAAAAACAATTCGCGGACAACGATGTATTCGACGCGCGCCTCGGCCGATTTCCAGCTCTTTCCGATGACGTCAAACGTCAAGGAGGAATACGGAACAAGCAGCAATGGATACGCAATGGCGATCGTGATGGCATAAAGAATGAGGCGCGGATAGGTCGGATGGAAAACGATCAAAAAAATCGCCCCATATAGCAGCGCTCCTCCCAACAAAATCGCTTTCATCCGATATTCACGCTTGATCAGCCGGGAGACGGCATAATAGGCGACAAACGATGTAAACGAGTTGACAAGCCCGAATTTGCCGAGCGCCCATTCACTTCCAGAAGTGACGTACACAAGCACGGAAATGATAAACACAAACGTGCCTTCGCGCAATCCTTGAAAAAAGTGGGCATTCGTAATGAGCCGCCAGTTCCGGTTTTCATTCCGCTCCTTTAAAATGCGGACGAACAAATAGTTTCCCGCGGCCGCGCGGCGCTTCAAGAAAAAGCTGAGCAGCACAGCGACAAGAAACAAGCCGAGCGACAGCGAGAAAACGAACGTATACCCTTTCGCTCCATGGAGCGATGAGATGATATAACCGGCGACAATCGGCCCGATCATGCCGGCTGATGAGGTCAACACCCCGAAAAAACCGTTAAAAAAGTCGCGCGTCTCCGGTTCGGTAATTTCAAATGTCAACACGTTAAATGCCAGCCAATAAAAACCATAGCCGACGCCGAGCAGCGCACCGAGAAAAAGCAAATATTGATGGGCGCGAGAGCCGACCAGCAAAACCGTGACAAAAAAAACGGCTAAACACGACACGCCAAGCCGCAAAACGAGAATGCGGTCAATTTGTTTTGCCATCCGGCCGGCGAAAATAAACGTCAGCGGCTGCATCGTGACAATCGCCAAATTGTATAGCGCCAAGTCGCGGAAATCGCCGGTCTGTTTCCATAAATAAATGTTGACAAACGTGTTCGACAGGGAAACACCGAGCGCGTAAACCCCACCGATGCAAAGCAAAAGCAACAAATCGCGGTTCACTTGTTCTTGGCCGGTTAGTTTTTGGAAAAATGCCATTGCAAACTCCCCTTTTCATCTATCCGGTAGTGTGGCCGTTTCCGCAGCCTCTATGCACCCGGCGCGAAGAAAACCGCTTCTTTTGCCTGCACCCTCCGTCGCGAAAAAAAGCGGGGCGTTTTGTTTCGCCCCGCTTTGTTGATTACTTCGCTTTCGCTTCGCTGTACCGTTTCGCCACTTCGTCCCAGTTGACAATGTTCCAGAATGCGGCAATGTATTCCGGACGGCGGTTTTGGTATTTCAAGTAGTACGCATGCTCCCAAACGTCCAAGCCGAGAATCGGCGTTTTGCCTTCCATAATCGGCGAATCTTGGTTCGGCGTGCTCGTAATTTCCAGCTCGCCGTTGTTCACGACAAGCCATGCCCAACCAGAACCGAAACGGCCAGCCGCTGCTTTCGAAAACTCGTCTTTAAACGCGGTGAAGCTGCCGAATTTTTTGTTGATCGCCTCAGCCAGCTCACCTGTCGGCTCACCGCCGCCATTTGGCGACAAAATCGTCCAGAAAAGCGAGTGGTTCGCATGGCCGCCGCCGTTGTTGCGCACCGCCGTGCGAATGCTTTCCGGAAGGGCTTCCAAATTGCTGAGCAATTCTTCGAGCGATTTGTTTTGCAAATCCGGATGCCCTTCAAGCGCCGCATTCAAATTTGTCACGTATGTGTTATGGTGCTTCGTGTGGTGAATGTTCATCGTTTCTTTGTCGATGTGCGGCTCCAGGGCATCGTACGGATACGGCAATGCTGGCAATTCAAATGGCATACCGATCTCCTCCTTTTTGGTTTATGTACACGAACGCCAACGCGTTCGCTTGAGATTAGCTTACCAAAGTTGGCACAATGTTTCAATCGATTTGCTTGTCCTCGTTTTTTGTTTCCATATTTTCAACACACATATCGTCGAACCCTGTTGCGGGCGGGGGAAACGAGCTTTTTATTTACATATTTTCAACACAACGTTGACCATTTCTTCATAATGGCAAGTTATAGTATAAAATAGCTTCCAGTTAAGGGGGAACTCAGCGAAAATGGAAACAAAGCGATCACGTTCTTTATGGAACGCCTTTCGACTTGAGACCATTGCCATGATGGCCATGGTGCTTACAACGACGTTGTCGGCCCTTGTCATCACCTCAATCGGCTATATTCAAGGGCGCCATTCAGCGATTCAGTCGATCCAACAACAGTTGCAGCTATCAAGCGAAACGATGGTTGAAAAAATTTCTATTTTAAAAGCGACAACGACCAATGAAGCGTTTTCTCAAAAACTGAATTATTCATTGACGTTAAATGAACGGAAATTCCACGCCTTACACCTTCATCCGGTGCAATTGATTGTAACGAAAACGGGAAGGGCGGTGGCAAAACGGCCATCCTCGCCTAACCAAATGCTGCCCGAACAGGTCGTGCGCGATATATTGAAAAAGAAGCAAGGTGTTTTGCGTACAGACCAATGGCTGGCTGCATTTTCTAGTTCAAGTGATTTGCAAGGAGCGGTCTACATGATTGCCATTCCAGAAAAGGACTATTTGTGGCCGCTTTTGAAACAACAAGCAGCAAACTTAGCAGGGTCTGTTTCCGCCATTTTGATCGTATGCCTCGCCGGATGGTGGATCATCCGCCGCGCCACTCGCCCCATTGCTTGGCTCCAGCAAGCCATGGAACGGCTTGGATCTGGCGATTGGCGGTCGCGCATCGAATTGCATGCAGCGACAAAAGATATTCTCGCCCTCACCGATGGGTTCCATCAGATGTCCAGCAATTTGGCCGTTCTGATCGAACATATGCGCTTCAGCTCTGAACAAATCGCAGCGGCTACCAACATTTTAAACCAAACATCCTCTGAGACAACAGCAGCTTCTGAACAAATCGCAGCGGCGGTGGCAGACACGGCGTACGGGGCAGAGCAACAAGCGCGCAAATCGGCTGATATCGCTTCTTTTTTTCAACAACTGGCGGATGAAATGGAACAAATGTCCTTTCGAATGGAGGAAGCCCGTCGTTCCAAAGAACAAGCCCATTCCCAAGCGGAAAGCGGCAACCGGCTTGTTGAGCGGGCAAGCAACGACATGGCTTACCTGCAACAATCCATTGCGAAAACGATGTACACAATCGATGCATTGAAAGATCATTCGCGCCATATTGCCAGCATTCTGTCACTAATCGGAAACATCGCTGAACAAACGAACTTGCTCGCCCTAAACGCTGCCATTGAAGCAGCCAAAGCAGGGGAGCATGGCCTAGGGTTCTCCGTTGTGGCGAAAGAAATCCGGGCGCTGTCGGCGCAAACAGGACAAGCGTTGGCACAAATTCAATCCATTGTCCAAGATGTGCAAAGCCAAATCGAGGCCGCGGTTCAATCGATGAAAGAAAGCGCAAAACAACTCGATGAAACGAAAAAAACGTTCACGGAAAGCCAACAAGCCTTTGAAGAAATCACCACCATGGTGTCGCATTCATCCGCACATACGCTGCAAATTTCAGAACAATTCGCCGCCATCGAGCGGCAAATCAGCGAAATGCGTGAACATATCGCAGAGATTGCCACCGTCGCCCAACAGATTGCTTCGTCGATGGAGCAAATTTCGAGTTTTACCGACGACCAGCACAATGCCATGGCTGCCATTCGTTCCGAAGCCGATGCACTAAATGAACGGGTGTTGCAATGGCGCGCCTTGCTTGAAACCTTTCATTTGCCTTCTGACTAAAGCGGGAAGATGCCCGCTTTTTCTTTGTCTCAAGTTGAATTCTTCCTCTTTCCCGGCTACAATGGAAAAGGAGACAAAGAAAGGTGTGTCTGCGATGAACGTATTCGTCCAACTGTGGAAAAGCTTATATTCTCCAAAAGACATCGCCCGCTTTCGATTTCAGGGAATTGGGAAAACGATCGGTTATTTGTTTTTGCTGACGTTGCTGTCCATTCTTCCGACGTTTTACTATGTCTCCTCGTCGCTTATGGAAGGCATCCGCACAACGAGCGCCTTATTGAATAACGAGTTGCCGCCGTTTTCGATTGAAAACGGCGAACTTCACTCGGAGGCGGCCACGCCGATTCATATTGATCAAGGCGGATTTACGATCATTTTTGACAGCACCGGCAAAGTGACGAGTGAGAACGTCGAGCAGTTTCCGAACGCCATCGCGCTCTTGAAGCATGAGGCCGTGCTCGTCGCCGGCCATCAGGCGCAGCATTACAGCTATGCCACGTTTCCGGATGTGACCATTACCGACGAAGACGTTCGCGCGTTCATCGCCGGTCTTCAGTCGCTTCTCCCTGTCCTCATTCCGCTTTTTGGGCTCGTTTTATACGTGCTCGCCTGCGCCGGGAAATTCATCAGCGTGTGCATCTTTGCCTTTTTCGGCTTGATTTTGGCCGGCGTGCTCGACAAAACGCTGCGCTACCGCCATACATGGGTGATGTCGGCTTACGCCATTACGCTGTCGACCGTCTTTTTCACCGTGATGGAAACGGTGCAAGCGGTCGTGCCCTACGGCGCGTTGATCCATTGGTTCGTTTCGCTTGTCGTTCTCTTTTTGGCAGTCAAGGAAGTGCCATCAGCCAAACGGGAAATATAAAAAAGCTGCCTGTTGATACAGGACAGCTTTTTTTGTGCTTACGCTGCTTTGCTTCTTTCTCCTCGTCCTCGACGCGCGCGCCGCCCCCCGGAGAAATGCCGCGCAAGCAAGGAAGAAGCGAGCCGTGCGGCCAAATTGAATAAAAGAACGGCCACCATCAATACAGCCGCCGATTTGGCCGCGATCAGCTTTGCGTCTGGGACAATGCCTTCCGAATTCAATTTCCAAATATGCACCGTCAGCGTTTCGGCCGGCCGGAACACGTTCAGCGGGTTGGCCTGGCTTGACCAATCCGCATCCCAACGAAGCATCGGAGTCGTCAGCCCAGCGGTATAAATGAAAACAGCCGCTTCGCCGAAAATGCGCCCAGCCGATAAAATGACGCCGGTGACAATTTGCGGGATGGCGGCCGGAAGCACCGCTTTGACCAACGTCTGCCAGCGCGTCGCTCCAAGGGCAAGACTCCCCTCTTTAATGTTGGCTGGAACATCCAAAATCGCCGTTTCGCAAATGCGCGTCAATCCAGGCAAATTGATGATCGTGACGGCTAACGCTCCGCCGAGCAGCGTATAGCCCCAACCCGTCAAGGTGACAAACGCCAACAATCCAAACAACCCGACGACAATCGACGGCAATGATGCCATCGTTTCCAAGCAAAGGCGAATGAACCCGACGATCCGCCCTTGTTTGGCGTATTCAGCCAAATAAATTCCAGCTCCCAACGAAAGCGGAACCGACAAAAGCAATGTCACAACCAACATATAAAATGAATTGATGAGCTGCGGACCAATGCCGCCGCCCGCTTGCGTATTGCTCGGCCGTCCGAACAGAAACTCAGGTTGCCAAAACCCCGCTCCTTTCGACAACACAACGGCAAAAAAGAACATGAGCAACCCGATGACTGCAGCAGCCACCGCATAGAAAATGCCTGTCCAAACTTTATCGATCATTCGCGCTGTCATCTTATCGCTCCTTTCTCGGGCCGACCAAACGGATCACGGCAATGAAGAAAAACGAGATCAAGAGCAAAATGAGCGCCAATGTCCATAACGCGTTGTTCCATGGTGTTCCGTTGATCGTATTCGCCATATCCATCGTCAATACACTTGTTAACGTCGCCGTCGGGCTGTCAAGGCCTGAAGGCAGCTTAATCGTATTGCCGATCACCATCTGCACGGCAAGCGCCTCGCCAAACGCCCGCGCCAAGCCGAGAACGACGCCGGTGGCAATCCCGGCTTTCGCCGCCGGAACGATGACGCGGGAAATGGCCTGCCAACGCGTAGAGCCAAGCCCGTATGATGCTTCCATATACGTCATCGGGACATTGGCCAAGGCGTCGGCCGCAATGCTGGTGATAGTCGGCAAAATCATCATACTAAGGACGATGATCCCCGCCAACAGACTAAAGCCGGAGCCTCCGAACCATTCGCGCAAGAGCGGAACGAGAATCGTCACCCCAAGCCAGCCATACACCACCGACGGAATGCCGACAAGCAGCTCCAGCACCGGCTTGAGCAACGAAACGAACCATTTGGGAGCGATAAAGTTCATGAAAATCGCCAACGCCAACGCGATCGGCGCACTGATCAACAAAGCGCCAAGCGAGACGAGCATCGAGCCAACAATAAAAATGAGCGCCCCATACTTCGGCGGCGTGCCGTTTGGATCCCATTGCATCGAAAGCAACATGTCGGAAAGCGAAAGACCGCTGTCCGTAAAGGACTGAATTCCCTTTACCGCCAAAAAGATGATCATCGTCACCGTAATCAGAACGATCAGCCAGCCGCAGATGACCGCAAACGTGCGGCCGATGTACTCTTCAAGCCAGCGATTCCGCCGTTTCGTATGCATTTGTTGCATGGCTTCATCCCTCCATTGTCAAAGGCCGGCCTAACGAGCCGGCCTTCCGCCCTTCTCTACTCCAATTCCGTCATCGGGATATACCCCATCTTTTTAACGGTCGGCGCAAATTCTTCACTCTTGACAAAGTCGATAAACGCTCGCACTTCTTCCTTCGCTTCCCCTTTGGTAATCATGTATTCATACGACCAAAACGGGTACTTTTCCGTGCGGATGTTTTCCACCGTCGGTTCCGCGCCGTCAATTTTGACCGTTTTCAAGTTTTTCTTTTCCCCAATTAAATACGACATGGCTACATAGCTGACAGCGCCCGGCGTCGAGCTGATCGCCTGTTCGACCGCTCCGTTCGAATCTTGCACCGTACCGATGGAATCATCGATTTTTACGCCTTTCATGATCGTTTTCTCAAATGTCGCCCTTGTTCCCGATGACGCCGGACGGTTGATCACGTGAATGGCTTCATCTGGTCCGCCGACTTCTTTCCAGTTTTTAATCTTTCCGCTGAAAATATCTTGAATTTGCTTCGTCGTTAAATTATCGACCTTCACATCGTCGTTAACCACAATCGCAAAGGCGATGCCGGCCACTTTATGGTCAACAAGCTCTGACGCTTTCGATTTGTCGTCCAGCTTCTCCGCCGCCGGCACATCCGAGTTGCCGATTTGCACGGCGCCGGCTGCCACTTGGTTGACGCCCGTACCGCTGCCGCCGCCTTGAACGGTGATCGATACGTCCGGATACTTTTCCATAAACGCGTTTGCCGCTTCCTCTGCCAGCGGCTGAAGCGCTGTAGATCCCGCTAGTGCAATGGTTCCGGAGTAGGTTTCTTCTTTCTTTGCTGTTCCTTCGTTGCCGCCCGCGTTGTTGTTTTCAGTCTGCCCGCAGCCGGCCAAAACGCCGGTCATCAACAAGGCGGCCAATCCCAATTTGACTCGTTTGCTCCACATTCAGAAATCCCCCCGTTTTGTTTTCGTACTTTCAACGTACAAGACCATTGTAGCGAGACATTGTTAGGCCCTTATAAAGCAGTTGTTAAGTTTCTGTAAAGACAAAAAACAGGAATATGTTCAAAAAGCCGTCAAGCGAGCCTTGAAGGCAAAGAAGAACGGTGATGCCGTTTTTCAAATTGGAGACATTCTTTTGTTGAAGTGTTTTCCTCATGAACTCAACGACCTTGCTAAGGAAGACATATTTTCGCTGGACAAGCATACATATGAAATAGATATACGCATGCGGAGGAAGCGTCATGAAAAAATTCATGTTTCTCCTGCTTCTCTTTCTTTCCAGTTATATCGTTTACCGCGACCTTGCCATCGGAACGCTTCACCCTTCATCTGAAACAGCGGCAGCCGTTGTCCAGTCGAAACAGGCGGCCATCCCGTACCGGATGGTGACCGTTCGCCCTGGCGATACGTTGTTGTCCATCATCGAGAAAGAACTCAACGGTCCATTGCCCGTTCCGCTCGAGCAGCTGATCCGTGATTTTGAACGGTTAAATCCAGGCGAACATGCGCAAACATTAAAAATCGGGAAAACTTATAAAGTGCCGATCTATCGCTAACCGGCGAATCGCTTGTCAAACGGCGGGTGGCACTGTTACAATAATGCAGAAAGCGACTTGAATGTTAAAGGAGCGAATTCCCGTGGGTGAAATCATCCATCGTTCAAAGACTCGGCCGGTCCGCGTCGGTCCGCTGACAATCGGCGGCAGCAACGAAGTCATCATTCAAAGCATGACGACGACAAAAACGCACGATGTCGAAGCGACGGTGGCGCAAATCCACCGCCTCGAGGAAGCGGGGTGCCAAATCGTCCGCGTCGCCTGCCCGGACGAGCGGGCGGCTGAGGCCATACCGGAAATCAAAAAGCGAATCAACATCCCGCTTGTCGCCGACATCCACTTTGATTATAAATTGGCGCTGAAAGCGATCGAAGGCGGCGTCGATAAAATCCGCATCAATCCAGGCAACATCGGGCGCCGCGAAAAAGTCGAAGCGGTCGTGAAAGCGGCGAAAGAGCGCGGCGTACCGATTCGCATCGGCGTCAACGCCGGATCGCTGGAAAAACGCATTTTGGAAAAATATGGATATCCAACAGCCGACGGCATGGTTGAGAGCGCCTTATATCATATCCGCATTTTAGAAGAACTTGATTTTCACGATATTATCGTTTCGTTAAAGGCGTCCGACGTACGCCTCGCCATTGAAGCGTACGAAAAAGCGGCGCGCACGTTCGACTACCCGCTCCATGTCGGCATCACCGAAGCGGGAACGCTTTTTTCCGGCACGATCAAAAGCGCGGTTGGACTCGGCGCCATTTTAAGCAAAGGCATCGGCAATACGATCCGCGTTTCGTTAAGCGCCGACCCGGTTGAAGAGGTAAAAGTGGCGCGCGAAATTTTAAAAACGTTCGGACTCGCTTCCAATGCGGCGACGCTCATTTCCTGCCCGACGTGCGGGCGGATTGAGATTGATTTGATCAGCATCGCCAATGAAATCGAGGACTATATCGCCAAAATTCAAGCGCCGATCAAAGTCGCTGTGCTCGGATGCGCCGTCAATGGACCCGGGGAAGCACGGGAAGCCGACATCGGCATTGCCGGCGCCCGTGGCGAAGGCTTGTTGTTCCGCCACGGCAAAATCGTCCGAAAAGTACCCGAAGAGCAAATGGTGGAAGAGCTGAAAAAAGAAATCGACAAGCTGGCGGAAGAATACTTTGCAAAGCAAAAGGAAAACAAAGCCGCTCTGAAAGGCAACGCCGCCCAATGAGCGGAATGTTCCTGCACAACGAGAAAGGGCGTCCCCACTTGGGGACACCCTCGCTTTTTACGTATAAAACGGCATAATAAACAGGCGGACGAGAATCGCGATGACGCCGATGCCGATGGCCCACGCACCGAGCGTCTCTGCGCCGCGCCGGCGCGCGATAAACCCGACAATAATGCCGGCCGCCCCTAACAAAATCGGCCAAATAAACAAGGCGATGATGGACAGGGCCAAAGCGAGCCAGCCGAGCCCGGCGCCGTCCGCGCGTTCTTCGTCCCGTTCGTCGCCGCGGCGAATCGGTTCAGCGACTTCCGCCGCTGTTTCTTCCATAAAATTGCGTTCTGGTTCCTCTTTTCCGATCGATTGCACGTAACTTCCGTTATACGTGCGCTCGCGGTCGTCTGCCATATGCTTCCCTCGCTTTCCTAAAGTAAGAAGCATTATTAGTATGAGAAACCGGCGTTATTTTATCAGTGTGAATATTTTCTAACAGGAGGATGAAGCGGTGAAAAAACGGCTTGGCATCGACATTGACGGCACGGTGACATGTCCGAGCACGTTCATTCCGTATTTAAACGAAGCATTCGGCAAAGAGCTCGCATTAAACGACATTACGCAATACAATTTGGCGCCGTTATACGGCGTGGCGGAGGAAGAAATGGACCGCTGGCTTGAGGAAAACGAAGCGGATATTTATGAGAGGGCTCCGCTTGCCCGCTATGCGCTTGAGGTGATTGACAGCTGGAAAGACAAATACGAGCTGTATTACATCAGCGCCCGTGGCCGCCATTTGTACGATCTCACCGAGCGCTGGTTCCGGCGGCACGGCGTCCATTACCACCATATTGATCTGATTGGGTCGCACGACAAAATCGCCGCCGTCCGCCAATATAAGCTGTCGGCCTTCTTTGAAGACAAGTACGATAATGCCTGCGAAATCGCCAAAACATGCGGCATTCCCGTCATTTTGTTTGACACTCCGTACAACCAAGGCCCGCTCCCCGAAAACGTCATCCGCGTCAATAACTGGCTTGAAGCAAAGCGAGAAATCGAACAGCGCCTCCGGCCATAAACAAGGGGCTGATCCAAAACGCGAATGCGTTTTGGGATCAGCCCCTCTGTTGACATTGCGGACATGTGCCGTAAATTTCAAACTTATGGTCAGTGATCTCATACCCATCGAGCTGCGCCGCAAGCCCATCCATCGGACAAGCGTCAATCTTCTTCGTTTTTCCGCACTGGATGCAAATGAAATGATGGTGGTGGCGGCGGGCGCCGCAGGCAAAACGGAAATGTTTCTCCCCGGAAAGCTCGGTCATTTCCAAAATGCCAAGCAGCGTAAAGAGCGACAAATTGCGGTACACGGTATCAACGCTCAAGCCCGGATAGACGGGACGGAGCGCTTCAAGCACGTCTTTGGCCGTCAAGTATTTGTCGCTTTCGGCAAACAACTCAAGCATTTGTCTCCGTTTTTCCGTATATTTAAATCCTTTCTCTTTCATCAACTGCAACGCTTCGTCGATATTCATCGCTGCCGCCCCCTTTTCCATCCGAGTGCGAAAAGCAAAATGACAACCGCTGCGATGACGATCGTTCCACCCGGCGCCCAGTCTAGCTCATACGCCGCCCAAAGCCCGGCGATGACGGCCAGCTCCCCGAACAAAATCGAAAGCCCGATTACCTGTTTAAAACTTTTGGCGATGCGGATGCTCGCCGCCACCGGCAGCGTCATGAGCGACGAGATGAGGAGCACGCCGACGATGCGCATCGATGCAGCAATGACGAGCGCAACAAGCACAATAAACAAAAAATGGATCAATGTGGTGCGAACGCCGGAGACACGGGCGTATTCCTCGTCAAAGGAAAGAAGAAACAGCTCTTTGTAAAACGTCAAAATCACCATCGCGGCAGCTGCGGCGACAGCAAACGCTGTCCAAACGTCAGCACGGCTGACGGCGCTGACGCTGCCGAATAAATACGAAAACAAATCGGTCGTAAACCCGTTGGCCATCGAAATGAAAATGACGCTCAAGCCAAGACCGGACGACAACACGATTGGAATCGCAAGCTCTTCATAATGCCGATACACAGCGCGCAGCTTTTCGATAAACAGCGCCCCGACGACGGAAAACCCCATTCCGATGTAAAGCGGGTTCCAGCTCGCGGCTGCCGGAATCGTTTTTTCAAGCAAGAGCCCGGCGGCAATGCCCGCAAGCGTCACATGACTCAATGCATCAGCGATGAGCGACAGCCGCCGAACGACAATAAAAACGCCGAGCAATGGCGCCGTAAAACCGGTCAAAACGCCGGCAACAAACGCATTGCGCAAAAATTCGTATTGCCAAATGGCTTCCCACACGTGTCATTCCTCCACCGTCACCGTTTCATTCCGCCCGTTCATGCTCGTGAGAGAGGACGTGGAGCGGATGGCCATAAAACTGCGAAATCGCCTCGTTGCCAAGATGTTCGAACTCTTCCGCCTTTCCATGGAAATAGAGGCGCTTGTTCAAACAGGCGATATCGGTCACCCGGTCCGTGATCGTCCCGATGTCATGCGTCACTAAGATAAGCGTCAAGCCTCGGCGGTTCAAGTCGCCGAGCAGTTCGTAAAATTCGTGCACATGGCGCGCATCCACGCCGACCGTCGGCTCGTCTAAAATGAGCAAATCCGGCTTGCTCGCCAGTGCGCGGGCGATAAATACCCGTTGTTGCTGGCCGCCGGACAGCTCCGCGATATTGCGCTTTGCCAGGCCGCTCAACCCAACGGCCGCGAGCGCCGCTTCGACCACACGGCGGTCTTCGTTTGTCAGCGGCCGAAATAAGCCGCGTTTGGCCGCCAACCCACTCGCCGCCACTTCCTCAACCGTCGCCGGAAAGCTGCGGTTGAAGCTGTTCGCTTTTTGCGACACGAAACCGATCCGATGCCATTCGCGAAACGATTCAATCGGCTCGCCGAACAAAAAAATGCGGCCGCTGTTCGGTTTTAACAAGCCGAGCACACATTTGAGCAGCGTCGATTTTCCCGAGCCGTTCGGGCCGACCAATCCTAAAAATGCCCCTTTCGGCACGGTTAAACTAACATGCTCAAGCACGTTCTCGTTTTCATAGCGGAACGACACATCCTCAATTTGCACAACAAGCCCATTTTCCATGGCGGTTCTCCCTTGCTAATTCAGAATCATTCCGATTTGCTTCACTATGCAAGTATACCCCACCATCCGCGTTTTGTAAACCTCAATGAATCGCTGATTTAAAGCGGGCGCCGCGCACTTCATGCGTCGGCATAATGGTGATGAACGCATCTGGGTCGATTTCATTGACGATCGATTTTAGTTTTGTCACTTCCAAGCGCGTGACGACTGCATAAATGATTTCCTTTTGCTCGTCCGTATATCCGCCTTTGCCGAGCAATTTCGTCGTCCCGCGGCCGAGCCGGTGCAAAATGGCGTCGGAAATTTCCTCATAATGATCGGTCACAATAAAGGCCGCCCGCGTCTCGTCAAGCCCTTCAATGACCGCATCGATCGTTTTTGAGGCGATGTAGTACGTCATCACCGAATACATGGCTGGCTCGAGGCCAAACACAAACGCCGCCCAGCCAAAAATAAAAACGTTGACAAACATGACAAACTCGCCGACCGAAAACGGGATTCTTTTCGTCATCAAAATCCCCAAAATTTCCGTCCCATCGAGCGATCCGCCATGACGGATGACCAATCCGACGCCAAGACCGAGCGACACCCCGCCAAAAACGGTGGCCAAAATCGGCTCGGTTGTCAGCGGGGAAAGATGGTGAAACAGCTGTTCGGTGACGCCGAGGATCACGACGCCTAAAATCGTTGACAGCATGAACGTTTTCCCGATTTGCTTGTAGCCGAAATACATGAACGGGGCGTTTAAAAGGATGACGAGCGTGGCGAAATTGAGCAGCCGCCATTCGTCCGGAGTCAAGTAGTCCAGAATCAGCGATATGCCAATGATGCCGCCGTCGATCATTTTGTTTGGAACGAGCAGCCGCTCGATGGCAAACGCCGCCAAAGAGGCGCCGATGGAGATCATCAACACCCGATACAACACATGGCCTAGCGGTTCTTTTTTATGCTGTTTTGGCGCCAAACTACCACCCTTTCCCTTTTTGTTTTTTTCCATTATACCATACACGCCTTTTCCATTCACGTCATATGATGGAACAGAAGCAAGGAGGCGGCTGCGATGAACATTTACCAACAGCTTGTCAAGCAAAAATTAAAAACGATCACTCCGGAAGAACTCGTTGCGTACAGCCGAGAGTACGGCTTGCCCATTACGACGAGCCAAGCGAAACAAATTCTTCATCTCGCCCGGAAGAACGACATTAACGTCTTTGACCCCGAGGAGCGGAAAAAATGGGTGCGAGAGTTAGCGAAAATCACCTCGCCGGACATCGCTCGAAAAGCGAACGAGCTGTTTTTGAAATTCGTGCAAAAAAAATAAAAGGGCGCATAGCCCTTTTCTCATTCCGCCCCAGCGTTGATTTTTTCAAGCAACTGGTCATCGAACAACTGCGCCCGCAGCATGGCGATTTCGTGCTTGTACGGCGGCTTTTTGTTGTGTTTGTCTTCGCCCACGTATGGGGTTTCTAAAATTTTCGGAATATCCTCAAGCTGCGGGTGATGGACGATATAGTTGAGCGCAGCAAACCCGATATGGCCGAAACCGATGTTTTCATGGCGGTCTTTCCGGCTGCCGCGCGGGTTTTTGCTGTCGTTGATGTGCAGTACTTTCAGCCGCCCGAGGCCGATGATCCGGTCAAACTCCTCAAGGACGCCGTCAAAATCGTTGACGATGTCATAGCCGGCGTCATGCGTATGGCATGTATCAAAGCAAACGGACAGCTTATCATTATAGGCGACGCCGTCGATAATGTACGCGAGCTCCTCAAACGTCCGCCCGCATTCCGACCCTTTGCCGGCCATCGTTTCTAGGGCAATTTCAACCGTCTGTTCGCGCGTCAACACTTCATTTAGGCCGCGAATAATTTGGCGAAGTCCGGCTTCCACCCCTGCGCCGACATGAGCGCCTGGGTGCAGCACAAGCTGCTTTGCTCCAATGGCTTCCGTCCGCTCGATTTCCGCGCGCAAAAAGTCGACGCCCAGCGAAAACGTATCGAGATTGGTCGTATTGCCGATATTGATGATATACGGGGCGTGGACGACAATCTCTTCGATGCCGTGCGCTTGCATATGCTTGCGCCCGGCTTCGATGTTGAGCTCTTCAATCGACTTGCGCTTTGTGTTTTGCGGCGCCCCGGTGTAAATCATAAACGTGTTGGCCCCGTAGGAGACAGCCTCTTCACTCGCGGCCAGCAGCATTTTCTTTCCGCTCATGGAAACATGTGAACCGATTTTTAACATGTTCTTCTCTCCCTTTTCTTTGCGTTAAAGGCGGACGGCGATTATGATTTTTTGAAGCGGCCAAGCCGCTTTTTCTTCTTCTCCAGCTCCGCGCGCAGCTTTTTTTTGTAGCCCGGCTTCACCTGCTTCGTTTTTTTCAGTTTGGCGAAAAGCAGCGCCAGTTCGTCATCCTTTTCGCCCGCCCGCTTGCTCCGCCGGTTCCACGGCGGCAGCTCCTTCCATTCGCCGCGCACGAGATCACGGTGGACAAACGAAATTCCCATTTTTTCCAACCGGGCAATCGCATCTTGGTCAGACGGCTCGTAAATCGTCGCCGCAATGCCGCTATAGCCAGCGCGCGCCGTCCGTCCGGCGCGGTGAATATAAAACTGCAGATCATCAGGCAACTCGTAGTTGATGACATGACTGACGCCTTCAATATCGATGCCGCGCGCCGCCAAATCGGTCGCGACGACATATTGAAACTCCAAATCGCGGATGAGATTCATCATCTTTCTCCGCTCGCGCGGCGTCAAATCGCCGTGCAGCACGCCGACTTTCAACCCTTGCTCAGCGAGACGGTCGGCGACCTCGTCAGCCATTTTCCTTGTGTTGACAAATACGATGGCCAAATACGGGTTGTAGCTGAGGAGCACATCACGGAGAAGTTTTGTTTTCTCGCGTCCGCGCAGCGGGATGAGCACATGTTCGATGTTTTCGTTCGCCGTCTGCTTCGGGTCGACGTGGACAAAGGTCGGGTTTTCCATATATTTTTTCAAAAACGGCTTCAGCTTTTCCGGAATCGTCGCTGAAAAGACGAGCATTTGCAAGTCTTTCGGCATCCGGGCGGCGATTTGGTCGACATCCGTGATAAAGCCCATATCGAGCATCAAGTCGGCTTCATCGACGACAAGGATGTGGGCCGTATGCACATCAAGCGCCTGCTCGCGGATGAAATCGTTGATGCGCCCCGGCGTGCCGATGACAATATGCGGCTGCACGTTGAGCTTTTCGAGCGCTTTTTGCTTATCCGTCCCGCCGATCAAACAACGGGCGACGATCATCCGATCTTTCGGGCAAAACTTCGTGATTTTCAGCGTTTCGTGGTAAATTTGCGTCGCTAATTCGCGCGTCGGCGCCGTGATGACGGCTTGCACTTCGGCGCGTTCCGGCTTGATTTTTTCAATGATCGGCAATAAGTACGCATGTGTTTTTCCCGTTCCGGTTTGCGATTGGCCGACCATGCTTTCGCCGCGCAGCGCCCCCGGAATGATGCGCTCTTGAATTTCCGTCGGTTTATAAAAACGAAGCGTCTTGATCGCTTCGATGATAAACGGTTGAAACGGAAAACGAGTAAACTGCGTTTCTGTCATCAAGCACCACTCCCTTCTATATTAAATAAACGCAACTGGAAGGTTTCCCATCTCGTTGGCCCAAAAGCGTGCCGTCTATTTTTCCGACTGTCGGCGGCAAGCTTTGACGCGACGGAACAACCAACCGTTTCACAAATCCATGCATCGGTCTGGAAGCAGTATGGTTCGGTCACCCGACAGTCGATCCAATACCGGCTGGCTCCATAAAAGAGCGTAAACGTTAACGTTTCAAATGGCATATGGGCACCGCTTCGTCCGCTTCACCATTATAGCGAATCGCTGCCCCCTGCCGCAACTAAAGACGATCCTGCAACAAACCTTTCCCGCCTTGCCCGCATATTGTAGAAAGGAGGACATTCGTTCATCCGCACGACCGAAAGGAGGAAGCTGCTATGAGATACAGTCGGCCCCCGATGATGCCTTCTCCGTTTGCCGGAAGGCCGCCAGCCCCGTTCGCCCGCATGCCGGCGCCGCCTTTTGGCCCCAGCGGCCCCGGCGGCTTCTTGGCCCGCTTGTTTTCGCGCGGGCAGCCGCCGGCTGCTGCATCGTCTCCGTGGGGGCTGCCGTTTTTGTCCAACGCCGCTAACACCGCCGCATCCAACACGGGCGGCGGCTTGGTTGGCATGTTAAACAACGTGCAAAAAATGCTTGGCATCGCACAAAACGTCATGCCGATGGTGCAACAGTATGGACCGCTCATCCGCAATCTTCCGGCGATGATCCGCATTTTCCGCGAGTTGAAACCGGCCGATGAAGGGGAAGGCGAAACAACGTCGGAAAGCGCACCGGCCAACGAAACGAAACAAAAGCCGGCCGCCAAGGCGCCAAAAAAACGCTCCGTTCCGCAGGCAAAGCGCGAAGAGCCGCAAGAAAAAGAAGCACCGGCCGCCCCGAAGCCGTCCAAGCCGAAACTGTATATCTAGTTTCTTTCCCCGCCCTAGCGCACCCGCTGTTTAGGGCGGTTATTCTTTGTCTTCTCCCCGGTGCTCCGATATAATGGAAGGTGAACAACCGCCGCACAACCGGCGGCAGGGAGGGAATATGATGGAAGTGATTAAAATTACCCCGCGCGGGTATTGCTACGGGGTGGTCGATGCAATGGTCATCGCCCGCAACGCGGCGTTGGACCCATCTTTGCCGCGTCCTATTTACATTCTCGGCATGATCGTCCATAATAAGCACGTCACGGACGCGTTTGCCGAAGAAGGCATCATCACGCTCGATGGAGAAAATCGTTTGGAAATTTTGGAAAAAATCGACCATGGCACCGTCATTTTCACCGCCCACGGCGTCTCACCGGAAGTGAAAAAACGAGCGCTCGAAAAGGGACTTGTCACGATTGATGCGACATGCCCCGATGTGACAAAAACGCATCGGCTCATCGAACAAAAGCTCGCCGATGGCTACGATATCATCTATATTGGCAAAAAAGGACATCCGGAACCGGAAGGAGCGGTCGGCATCAATCCGGAAAGAATCCATCTTGTGGAAACCATCGATGATGTCGAACAGCTGTCCATTCACAATGAGCGCATCATGGTGACAAACCAAACGACGATGAGCCAATGGGACGTCGCCGATATCATGGCGAAAGTGAAAGAAAAATACCCGCACGTGGAAATGCATAAAGAAATTTGCCTGGCCACCCAGCTCCGACAAGAAGCGGTCGCTGAGCAGGCGAAGGAAGCCGATGTGACGATCGTCGTCGGCGACCCGCGCAGCAACAACTCGAACCGCCTCGCCCAAGTATCGGAAGAGATCGCCGGCACGAAGGCGTATCGCGTCGCTGATGTGACGGAAATCGACATCAACTGGATTAAAGATGCGAAAAAAGTCGCTGTCACCGCCGGCGCTTCCACCCCGACGCCGATTACGAAAGAAGTGATCGACTTTTTGGAGCAGTTTGACCCGAACGACCCATCGACATGGAAGAGGGAACGGAAAGTGCCGCTGCAAAAAATCTTGCCGAAAGTGAAAACAAAGAAAGAAGAGTGACGGTTGTTTCATCCATAAAGAGAGGCTGTCTTGGACAAACGGTTGAACCGCTCATCCAGGACAGCCTTTTTCGTTGGCCGTTCATACGAACTGAAACGGATCAGTATGGACGCTGGAAGCAACCACTTCCGCCTCCCATTGACGTTTCGAGAGCTCAGTGATTAAGTATCGGGCTACGCCTTCTTTCATGATTTTTTCTGCATGATGTCCCGGATCAATGATGTGAAGGCCGAGCGCTTGGGCGTCATGGGCGGTGTGGTAATACACATCCCCTGTCACGTATACGTCCGCCCCGGCCGATGCGGCGGCAGCGACAAACTTATTCCCATCCCCGCCAAGCACCGCGACCGTTTGCACGAGATCATCCAGCCGGCCAACGACGCGCACCGCCGGAACGGAAAACGCCGTTTTCACCTGCTCGGCAAAAGCGCCAAGCGTCACCGGCTGCGGCAGCCGGCCAATGCGCCCGAGCCCGAAGCGGCGGCCTTCATTGTCAAGCGGATAGATATCATAGGCCACTTCCTCATACGGATGAACAGCCAGCATCGCCTGAATCGCTTCCCGTTCAAGAGAGGCCGGCACGATCGTTTCGATGCGCACTTCCTCAACTTCCTCGAGCCGCCCTTGCTCGCCGATGAACGGCCGCGCCCCTTCGTGCGGCAAAAACGTGCCGACGCCGCGGCTGTTGAACGTGCAATGGCTGTAGCGGCCGATATGCCCGGCGCCGGCATCGCCTAAGGCCTTCCGCACCACCTCAGCATGCGTCACCGGCACATAAACAACGAGCTTTTTCAACGGTTCGGTATACGTCGGCACAAGCACAGCCGTATCGTTTAAGCCGAGCGCCTCGGCAAGCCAATCGTTCAGACCGCCATCGGCCACATCCAAATTCGTATGGGCGGCGTACACCGCAATGTCATGCTTGATGCACGCGGCGATCATCCGCCCGTGCCCATCATCAGTCAGCAATTGCTTCAGCGGGCGGTACAGCGGCGGGTGGTGGGCGATGATTAAATCCACTTGCTGATCGATCGCTTCGACAACGACATCTTCGAGCACATCAAGAGCGATCATCACTTTTTTGACCGGCTTGTTTAGCGTCCCGATTTGCAGACCGATCCGATCCCCTTCCATCGCCAACTGTTTCGGAGCAAGCTGCTCAAGAAGCTGAATGATTTCATAACCGTACGGAACGCGGCTCATAACAACGCCTCCTCCACCAATTGAACTTTTCTCTCCAGTTCACGCTTTTTCCGCTTGGCCGCTTCACTTTGCCCTTTGGCCGTCAAATCAGCGATGATCCGTTTCCAATTTTCAATCTCGCACTTCCACTTTTCGCGGAACACCTCGCTGTTTTCCCGGCGCAAAAACGGTCCAAGGAGCAGCTCCGCCTCGAGATGGCGATACGGCCGTCGGGGGGCGCCAGGCTCGGCGACGAGTACTTCATAAATTTGCCCATCTTCTTTCAAAATGCGCTCAGCCACGAGCTCCCACCCATGATCAAGAAGCCAACGGCGAACAAGTTCCGCACCGATGTTCGGTTGCAAAATGAGCCGTTTGACACCGGCAAGCTTTTCCTTTCCGTCGCCCAAAATGCGGGCGATCAGCGCCCCACCCATGCCGGCGATCGTGATGCAGTTCACCTCCCCCGGGGCAAGGATCGAAAGCCCATCCCCTTTGCGCACGGAAATGAGATGAGAAAGCCCGGACTTCTCGACTTGCTGCTGCGCTAGGCGGAACGGTCCGTCCGCCACCTCGCCGGCAATGGCTTTTGATGCGTAGCCGTGCAAGCAGGCATAGCAAGGCAAATACGCATGATCCGATCCGATGTCAGCAAGCACCGCCCCTTTTGGAATGAATGAGGCGACCGTTTCCAGCCGTTTCGACAGGCGAAATTCGTTCATAGCACCGCAATGGCTACCAACCTTCCGCCACCTGCAGCGCGAAGGCGGTTCGCCTTCCCCTCCTTTCCTCTCCAACACCGCGCGCCTCTATTGTACTAAACAAAACATCCCCTTGCCAAAAAGCAAAGGGATGTTCACCATCCATTATTTTAAACCGGCGAGCCATTTCGCCATGGCATCGGCTTTATCCGCCGGCACAAGCCCTGGCGGCATGTTGCCGCGCCCGTTTTGCAGGACATCTTTAATTTGGTCCATCGACAGCCGTTGCCCGACCCCTTTCAACGATGGACCGACGCCGCCTTCATAGTTTTGGCCGTGACAGCCAGAACACGTTTGTTGGTAAAACTGTTCTGGGTTGAATTCGGCCGTTTGTTCCGTTTTTTCGCCGCCTTTTTTCTCTTTGGCCATTTCCTTCGCATCGCCTAGCCCTTTAAACGACAAGACGAACGTCAGCACAATCCCGAATGCCATGATGATGAAAAACGGGATGAGCGGATTGCGGTTCATCTCTTTTACCTCCCTTATGTATAATGAAGAACGCTGCAAACAATTTTATTTTACTGTAAATAATGGACAAGGAAAAGCCCTAAGTTGCCGAAATGGCAACAACACGCCTCAGCGCCACCAGATGGCAGCGGTTACAAGCAACGCCCCGCTGACAGCGGCGAGCGAAAAGTAGCGAAGGTGAAGCAGGCGGCCGACAACAAACCAGAGAACACAGTTTCCGAGCACGACAGCTGCTAGCGCACCCGTTTGCCTGGGAAAATACCGATCAACCTCAAGAATGGATGCCACAAGCAAAATCCAGGCGCTTCCGATGAGCGGAAAGTGAAGGAGCTCCCGCTTGTTCCGCCACCGCCAACAAAAGAACAAGCAGGCAGCCAAAAATAGGGCGAAAAGGAGCGTTTGCAAAACGAATGACAATTCAGTAAAATAAATGACAAGAGCAACGGCTGGAAGCAATAAACAGAGACCAGCGGCGAGCGAGCTGCGCCACCGTCGTCCGTGCGAACGGGCGTCTCCTTCCGTGTACAACGCGAGCAAATAGTCGCAATAATGTTCCGGCAGAAGGCGCGAACGTTTCCAATATTCGATTTCTTGGATGATCGTTTCCCGTCGTTGCCGATTCATAGATAGACCACCTTTCCCATAAAGAAAGAAAAAATAGTTTACTTCCGAAGAAGTAAACTATCGAACAAAACGGTCACTCTAAAAAGTCTTTCAGCCGTTTGCTGCGGCTTGGATGGCGCAGCTTGCGCAACGCTTTGGCTTCAATTTGACGGATGCGTTCGCGCGTCACGCCGAACACTTTGCCGACTTCTTCGAGCGTCCGCGTCCGTCCGTCGTCAAGCCCGAAGCGGAGACGCAGCACATTTTCCTCGCGATCCGTCAGCGTATCAAGCACATCTTCGAGCTGCTCTTTCAACAGCTCGTAAGCAGCGTGCTCGGATGGCGATGTCGCGTCTTGGTCTTCGATGAAATCGCCAAGATGCGAGTCATCTTCCTCGCCGATCGGCGTCTCGAGCGACACCGGTTCTTGGGCGATTTTCAAAATTTCCCGCACTTTTTCCGGTGTCAAATCCATTTCCTCGGCGATTTCTTCCGGCGTTGGTTCGCGCCCGAGGTCTTGGAGCAATTGCCGTTGGACGCGGATCAGTTTATTGATCGTTTCGACCATATGAACCGGGATGCGGATCGTCCGCGCCTGATCGGCGATCGCCCTTGTGATGGCTTGGCGGATCCACCACGTCGCGTACGTGCTGAACTTGTAGCCTTTCCGATAGTCAAACTTTTCGACCGCCTTGATCAGCCCCATGTTCCCTTCTTGAATCAAATCAAGAAAGAGCATGCCGCGGCCGACATACCGTTTGGCGATGCTGACGACGAGGCGGAGGTTCGCTTCCGTCAGCCGGCGTTTCGCTTCTTCATCGCCTTGCTCGATCCGTTTCGCCAGTTCGATTTCCTCTTCCGCCGACAACAGCGGCACGCGGCCGATCTCCTTCAAGTACATGCGCACCGGGTCATTGATTTTGACGCCTGGAGGAACGGACAAGTCATTTAAGTCGAATTCTTCCTCTTTGGCCAAGTCGTCGATGTCCGGATCGGCCTCAAGGTCAGATTCGCTGATCACTTCAATGCCCTGCTCAGCGAGGTATTCATAATACTCATCCATCTGGTCGGAGTCCAAATCAAAGCCAGACAACCGCTCAGCGATTTCCTCGTAGGTGAGGATCCCCCGCTTTTTGCCGAGCTCAGCGAGTTGCTCTTTCACTTGTTCAAGCGATTCGCCGGCAGCTTCAGCCTGCTTTGATTGGGCTGGTTTTTCAGCCATTTCATTACCTCCTTTAAAAACTCATACCACCATGTTATGAAGAAGATAACATTTTTTTCATCTCAATCATCTCTTTCGCGATGCGGGCGGCCGTCAAAAAGTCTTTTCTTCGCTCCGCTTCCGTCTTTTCTTGCTCTTTTTCCTTTAGCATTAACCATTTCGGGTGATTCAACACATGCCGGATGCAATCGGCAAGCTCCCGCTCGGAAACGTCGTCTGCGACCAACAAAAGCGACAGCTCGCTCGCCAGCGTCCGCAACTCGCCGGGAAGCCGAGACATGAGCGCGCTGGGGTCGGCTTCATGCCCCTCTTCGTAAAAGGCGTAAATGTAAGCAGCCAACGCCCGATGCTCTTCGATATTAAATCGGCCGCCGACCTTCTCCTGAACGATGAACGCCACATCGCGGCTCCGCATCATATGGGCAAGCAGCAACCGCTCGGCATTTTGAAAGGCCGGAAGCAATTTTTTCGTCAATGCCGGCTGGGACGGTTTTCCGCCGTCGTTCACCTGCGGCTTTGGCTGTTCCGGCTTGGAGCGGGACAACTGTTCGTAAAGCGCGGAGAGCGACAGCGAAAACTCATCCGCAAGCTGGCGCATATAATAATCTTTTTCCACCGGGCTCGACAGCTTGCTGATTTCTCGGAGCGCTTCCTCGATATAACGGAGCCGGTCGCCTTCTTCCTGCAAATTTTTTCCCCGCCGCAAACGATCCATTTTAAACGCCATGAGCGGCCGGGCGGCGGCGATCTCTTCGGCAAAACGGTCGGCGCCAGAAGTGCGTATATATTCATCTGGATCCAGCCCGTCCGGGAGCAACGCTACCTTCACGCGGCACCCGAACGCGCTCAATTGTTCGGCGGCGCGCCAGGCGGCTTCCGTTCCGGCGCTGTCGCCGTCATAGCAAATCGTGACCGTTTCAGCATGGCGGCGCAAAATGCGTGCCTGCTCCTCGGTCAGCGACGTTCCCATCGTTGCCACCACATAGTCAACGCCGGCCTGCACGGCAGAGATGACATCGGCAAACCCTTCAACGAGCAGCGCCTCTTGACGCTTGCGGATTGACACGCGCGCCTCGTGAAAAAAATACAAAAGCGTGCCTTTGCGGAAAATCGGCGTTTCTGGGCTGTTCATGTACTTTGGTTGCCCGTCGCCAAGCAGACGGCCGGAAAAACCAACCGTCTCGCCGCGATGATCATGGATCGGAAACATAATCCGATTCCGGAAGCGGTCGACGTATCGCCCGTCTTCTTTTTTCACCAACAAGCCCGCCTTTTCCATCAACACCAACGGAAACGAACGGCTCTCCAGCAGCTTGACGGCGGCATCAGGAACATCCGGCGCATAGCCGATTTCAAATCGGTCAATCGTTTCTTTTGTCCACCCGCGCACCTGCAAATAATCGAGCGCGGCTTGTCCTTCTTTTGTATGGACAAGCAAATGATGGTAAAATCGTTTCAACAACGTGTGTGCTTCGACCATCGCCTTCGCCTCGTCGGCTCGGCTGCCATCACTCCCGCGGCCGTCCAGCTCATAGGCGGACAAGTCGATCCCTGCTTTGGCCGCAAGACGTTTCGCCGCTTCCACAAACGGAATGCCTTCGATATCCATTAAAAACGTAAAGGCATTCCCCCCTGCCCCGCAGCCGAAGCAGTGGAAAATTTGCTTTTCTGGGGAAACGGAAAACGATGGCGTCTTTTCTCCGTGAAACGGGCATAAGCCAAAATAGTTGCGGCCTTGCTTTTTCAACTGGACGTATTCGCCAATGACGTCAACGATGTCAACGCCGCGGCGGATGGCTTCAATCGTTTCCTCGGGAATGCGATGTCCCATACGAACAACCCCGTATCGTATTTATTCTCGGCAGCAAGCCGATTTTCCTTTCCATTTCGACAAATTTTTTCAAAACGTTCGTTTCGCCCCCTTGCCCGTAAAGTCGGCTGGCTTGATCATCCGCTTCCCGCCCCTCAGCCCGCCGTCTGGACAAAGATTCATCAGAGCGGTGCATCTCGAAGATGCGCTTCGGTATATTATATTTCAGCAAGAAAAAGAAAATTTCACTTTTTTCTTGACGATCTTATGCAACAGATGACCGCGCTCTCAAAGCAAGGGTTGCTTTACACCCCCTATTATTCTACACCATCGCAAAAAAATCCTGCTTTTTTGCCGAATGATTGACAACTTTGTCGAAAATCTTTTTTTCGTTCTTCTTGACAAGCGGCTATAAATAGTTTACTCGTCTCATGGCCGCTCTAAACCTATATAGGTCATTTTTCTCGCAATTTTTTATTATAATATAAGTGGCGGCAATATGCCATAAGAAAACGCACGACTCCAATCAAGAAATCGTGCGGATGAGGCGAAGCTAGCGCTTCAACTTTTTCATAATGATGCTCGCCGTCTCTTCGACCGCCTTGTTCGTCACATCGATGACGTCGCAGCCGATTTTTTTCACGACTTCATCAAAATAAGCGAGCTCCTCTTTGATTCGATCCATATTGGCGTAAATCGCCTGGTCGTTCAGGCCGAGCGATTTCAGCCGCTCGCGGCGGATCGAAAGCAGTTTATCCGGACTGATTTTCAAGCCGAAGCATTTCCCCGGACCGACTCGAAACAGCTGCTCCGGCGGCTCGACCTCTGGAACGATCGGCACATTCGCCACTTTCAGCCGCTTATGCGCCAAATATTGCGACAGCGGTGTTTTCGATGTGCGCGATACGCCGATGAGCACGATATCGGCGCGCAAAATGCCGCGCGGGTCGCGCCCGTCATCGTATTTGACGGCAAATTCGATCGCTTCAATCTTTTTGAAGTAATCTTCGTCAAGTACGCGCACTTGACCCGGCTCATATCTTGGCGTCAGCTGGAACAAATGGCTCATCTTTTCAATGAGCGGACCGATGATATCGTATGCGACGACCCCTTCGCGCGCCGCTTCGGCGAGCAAGAATTCCCGCATCTCCGGAACGACGAGCGTAAACGCGATAATGGCGCGGTTCATTTTCGCTAAAGCGACGACTTCAGCCAATGTCGTTTTATCTTCCACATACGGGACGCGTTTCACTTGAATCGGCGAGGCGTGAAACTGGCTGGCCGCGGCTTTGACGACAAGCTCGGCCGTTTCTCCGCCGGAATCGGATACGACATAAACAAGGCGCTGGTTCATTCTTCTCCTCCTTTGTTTGGATTAGTCCTCTTTGGCTAGCGACACGAATGCTTTCGTTATATTCGTTTTCGTAATACGGCCGATCACTTCATATCCTTTCTCCGTTTTGCGCACGACCGGCATAGCATCGATCTGTTTTTCAATCAGCTGTTCAGCCACGTCAATGAGCGGGTCGTCCTTGTAGCAAACGGCGATGTTCGGCATCCGCGTCATAATAATATTGACCGGGATCGCCGTCAGTTCCTGCTTGCCAAGGCTTGCGCGCAACAAATCTTTGCGCGACAAAACGCCCGCAAGCAACGACTCGTCATCGACGACAAACAGCGTGCCGACGTCCTCTAGAAACATTGTGACGATCGCATCATAGACGCTCACATTCTCATTGACGACAACCGGAATCGATTGGTAATCCTCGACTTTCATCTTTTTCATTTTATCGGCGAACAGCTGCTTGCCGGTTTTTCCCGTATAGAAATAGCCGACGCGCGGCCGCGCTTCCAAGTAGCCAGCCATCGTCAAGATGGCCAAATCCGGCCGCAGCGTCGCCCTCGTCAAGTTCAGTTTCTCCGCGATGCTTTCTCCGGTGATCGGCCCGTAGTCTTTCACAATTTGCAAAATCTGCTCTTGGCGTTTATTTAGTTCGATCGTCGTTCACCACCTTGCCAAAAAAGGTCCCACACGCTATCACTCTCATTTATATTATACTACACGCCCCATTCACAATGAAAATGATGCTCCTTGCCCTCCGTCGGGGCTGAGCTTGTCTTTCAGTTCACCGATTTGCTGCAAAAAACGCTTCGTCTTCAGCGACAGGCCGGCATATTCATCATAATAGGCGGACAATACGGCGCCCAGCTCCATCTTTGTGCTTTCTTTCACCGATATGGACCCAAGCCGAGCAAGATCGATATGAAAAAAGAGGCGCAACAGCCGGACGGAAGCCGAAGAGAGCGGGAACCGATGGGGATCGGACGCCTCGCAGCGATGGCAAAGGAAGCCCGCCTCCTTGACGGAAAACGAGAAGCGCCCCTCCGTCGCCCCGCAGCGGGCGCAACGGTCCAGCACCGGCGGAATGCCAAGCACTGCAAGCATTTTCATTTCGTAAATGAACGTCAAAATCTCTAAATCGCGGCCTTCGCTCATATATTGTAGTGTCTGCAAAAGAAGCTCAAACAAGTACGGATTGCGCTTTTGCTCTTCCGTGCTTTTGTCGGTGAGCTCTACAATATACACCGCATAGGCGGCGGCAAACAAATCTTCGCGCAGCGCCCGCATCGAGTCGATGAGCTCTCCCTGGTGAAGAACGCCGACGCCGCGGCTGCGGCGGATGACATAATGGCCGTATGAGAGCGGCTGCGTAACAGCAGAAAGGCGGCTGCTTGGCTTTTTCGCTCCCCTTGCCATCGCAGCCACCTTTCCCCATTCTCGGGTAAACAATGTGACAATTTTATTTGTTTCGCCATAATCGACCGTCCGCATGACGATCGCTTCACACGTTTCGAACATCCCATCACCACCGCTTCTACCAACAACGATGCTACGAGATCGGCTGGTCGATTTCGTTCTGTTCAGCGTTTTGCTCTTCACCGCCAAACTGTTGCTCTCGTTCCAACTCTTTAAATAGGAGGTACGTGTCGATATTGCCTGTTTGGCTAAACAACTTCCACGTGAACTCAAGCATGGAATGACACCTCTTTCCGCCTGCAGGCATTGCGTATTGGTGGTCTACCTATAGCTTGGCTCAGGCAAAAACGGTTTATGTCGCGTAAAATTTTCTAACCGTCAATACTCGTCTTCACGGAACCCGAAATCACGCAGCTGCGCCATACGGTTGCGCCAGTCTTTTTGCACTTTGACCCACAGTTCTAAAAACACTTTGGATCCAAGCAGCGCTTCGATGTCAGCGCGCGCCCGCTGTCCGATTTCCTTCAGCATCCGGCCTTGCTTGCCGATGATGATTCCTTTTTGCGAATCGCGCTCCACCACGATCACCGCGCTAATGTACACCGTTCCTGATCCTTCTCGCCGCTCGATGCGTTCGACGACGACAGCAATCGAGTGCGGAACTTCCTCGCGCGTTAAGTGAAGCGCTTTCTCGCGAATGAGCTCGGCGATGATAAACTGCTCCGGATGGTCAGTAATCTGGTCCGGCGGATAATATTGCGGCCCTTCCGGCAGCCGCTCTTTAATTTGCTCAAGCAGGCGGTCGACATTGTTCCCTTCAAGCGCCGAAATCGGCACGATTTCAGCAAACGGGTACAAATCTTTGTATCGGTCAATGAGCGGCAGCAATTCATCCGGATGGACGCGGTCGATCTTATTGATGACTAAAAACACCGGGGTGTCCACTTCTTTCAGCCGTTCGATGATGAACGCCTCACCGCGCCCAAATCCTTCCTCGGCATTGACCATAAACAAAATCAAATCGACTTCGCGAAGCGCATTGAGCGCCACTTTCATCATAAAGTCGCCGAGCTTATGCTTCGGTTTGTGCACCCCAGGCGTGTCGATAAAGATGATTTGCGCGTCATCGTCCGTGTACACGCCTTGAATCTTATTGCGCGTCGTTTGCGGTTTATCGCTCATAATCGCGATTTTTTGCCCGATGACGCGGTTTAAAAACGTCGACTTTCCTACGTTTGGTCTTCCGATAATGGCAACAAATCCTGATTTGTATCCTTCTTTACGCATGCAAATCCTCCGCTGAAAAAGCTTCTGGCAGCAATTCGCTGACTGTCATGACTTTCACATCGCCTTTGAGGTTGGCTAAAATGACTTTCATATCGCCGTGGCAAAGTTCGGCGATCACTTGGCGGCATGCGCCGCACGGCGGCACCGGGCGGGGAGTGTCGGCGATGACCGCAAGAGCCGTAAACTCCTTCTCCCCTTCCGAATATGCCTTAAACAACGCGGTCCGCTCCGCACAATTGCACACGCTGTAGGCGGCGTTTTCAATGTTGCAGCCGCGGTACACACTGCCGCCTTTCGTCAACAGCGCGGCGCCGACTGGAAACTTCGAGTACGGCACGTAGGCGAGTTCGCGCGCTTTTTTCGCTTCGGCAATGAGCTGCTCCATCTCCACGAGTGACTCTTCCTTTCCTGCAAGCAAACGCTGCTTTCTTTTATTTTACAAAAAAACGCCATCCATTTCATCATTTGAAATCAAAATGTAACAGAAAAATTAGAATTTTCTCTCTCATTCGTTTAGCGAAGATGCGGCCAAAACAGCAAAATGCCGATCACAACCGCAAATCCGGCCGCCGAGAGCACCGCCGCGGCAGCGATGTCTTTCGCCGCTTTCGCCAACGGATGAAACTCACCCGTCGCCAAATCGACGGCGCGCTCAATAGCCGTGTTGACGAGCTCAAGCGCAATGACCGTGCCGACTGTCATGAGCAGCACGATCCACTCCCAGCGCGACAGCCCAACGACCCACCCGGCGGCAAAGGCGACAACAGCGGCCGCCAAGTGGAAGCGCAAATGAGCTTCCTCTTTCACCGCCGCCTTCATTCCCGCCCACGCCCAAGCAAACCGGTCTCGCTCTCGTTTGCCGCGCATTATCTTGTCAACCCGAACCTCGCCAAGATGTCTTCCTGCTTGGCGAACATGACGCGCTCTTCCTCTTCTGTCCCATGATCGTAACCAAGCAGGTGCAAGAAACCGTGCACAGCCAAAAACCCGAGCTCGCGCATGAACGAATGCCCATAGGCCGCCGCCTGCTCTTTCGCCTTCGGAATCGAAATGACGATATCGCCGAGCACCGGCGGCATATCAGCGCCGACGATGTGAACCTCTTCTTCCCCTTCCTCCTCAAGAGCAAACGAAAGCACATCGGTCGGCGCATCTTTGCCGCGATAGTCACGATTCATCGCGCGGATGCGTTCGTTGTCCACAAATGTGACGCTCACCTCCGCCCCGTCCGGCACGTTTTCAAGGGCCGCCGCCTCAGCGAGCAGCCGCTCGATCGTCTCGATTTGCTCAGCGGTCACCTCGTTCGTTTCATCTAGAAAATCAATGTGAATGGTCATGCATGCTTCACCTTTTCCTTTCGTACTTCTGGGTATTCGATGCGCGAATGGAAGACGCCGTTTAACGTCTCGCAAAGCGAACGGGCGACGAGTTCCAACTCCTTCAGCGTAATGTCGCACTCGTTCAGCTGGTTGTCCTGCAAGCGATCAGCGATGATCGACCGGACGATCTTCTCGATTTTTTCCTGCGACGGGTTGGATAGCGAGCGAACAGCCGCTTCGACGCTGTCGGCGATGTTGATGACCGCCGCTTCTTTCGTCTGCGGCTTCGGCCCGGGATAACGAAACTCCGCTTCCGAGACAAACTCGGTTTGCTCGCGCGCCTTATGATAAAAATACTTCAGCAGCGTCGTGCCGTGGTGCTGTTCGGCGATGTCGATGATCTCCTTCGGCAGCCGGTGCTTGCGCAGCAAAGCGACGCCGTCGGCGACATGGGCGATAATAATATTTTTGCTCAACTGCGGCGACAAATGGTCATGCGGATTGCCGCCTATTTGATTTTCGATGAAATAGCGCGGCCGCTTCGTCTTGCCGATGTCATGGTAGTAGCAGGCGACGCGCGCCAGCAAGCCGTCGGCGCCGATCGCCTCGCACGCCGCTTCGGCCAAATTGGCGACCATAATGCTATGATGGTACGTCCCCGGCGCTTCAGTGAGCAACTTGCGCAAGAGCGGATGGTTCGGATTGGACAGTTCAATGAGCCGAAGCGGCGACAAAATGCCAAACGCCGCCTCCAACACCGGCAAGAGACCGATCGTCAAAATGGCAGAAAAAACCCCTGAGGCCGCCGCCATCAGCACCAACAAACCGATTTCCGTCGGCGAATAGCGGCCGTTTTTTAACAGCAACAGCGAAAAAAGCGAAACGATATTGACCGCGGCGACAAACACGCCGGCCCGCCAAATGTTCGCTTTCGCCAGCTCCTTTGGCAGACAAAACGTCCCGGCCAAGCCGCCGGCAAGAAAGTAAACAATCAACGACACCGACACCGCGCCGGCCGTTCCAATTTCCTCATTGAACAGCAAACTGCCGCACACTGCTCCGATGATGGTCGTCATCATCGCGAGCCGCTCTCCGAGCAAAATGCGGACGAGCATCGGCCCGAACGCCGCCGGCACAAGGTAACCGATGGAAACAGCGCCGCTAGATGGCAGAAGGCGAATGAGCGCCATTGTCGTCATCATCAACGCAAAAATGGCTGTATAAAGCGACAGCTTTTCATTCGTCGTTTCCGTCCGAAAATAATAAATGAGCGGAGCAAGCAGCAACAAAACGAACACCAAAAGCCCAGCGGCGGTCCAAGACGGACGCCCGCTCTCAAGCAAGCCGACCAGCTCGAGCCGGCGGTAAACATCATTCGTGATAAACTGTCCTTCCTCGACGATCACTTGCCCTTGCAAAATTTTCACCGGCTTCACTTCATCCATCGCCTGCCGCCGTTTTTCTTCCGTCGCCGCCCGATCGTAGACGACGTTCGGAATGACCGCCTGTCGGCAAAGCTTCGCGACCGCCTCGCGAAGCGGCGGCGACAGCGCAGCGTATTCAAGCTCTTTGGCCGCTTCCGCCCGCGCCGTGTCAAGTTCCGCTTGGGAAATGCGCTCGCTCATGACGGCATGCACCGCGGTCAAGGCGGCTTCCTTCGCCGTCTTGAGCTCCTCCGGCGAGGCGGCAAGCAGCCGTTGCCATTCAGCGGCAGACAGATAGGCAAGCCATTCCGGCGGCAGCCGTTCCTCAAGTTTGGCGATCATATCGCCGAGCGGGCGGTCCGGCTCCGCCTCGCGCTGCACGCTTTCAATCGCGGCAAACAGCGAGGAAAGAAGGTCGACCCGGTTTTCGGCATATTCTTTTTTTAACGTATAGACATCCGCTACTTTCGCCGCCGCCTCTTCTTTCAGCTTGGCGGTCGCCTCTTTGTCCTCGACCGTCACCGGCGAACGGATCGTTTCCTTCGCGACGTCAAACAGGCGCAGCTCATACTGGCGCGGCTTCACTTGCCAATACAAAACGGCAAACAACAGAACAGCCAAAAGCAAAAACAGCCAAAAGCGGACAAAGCGGACTGTTTTTGTCCGCTCAAGAAAAAAACGAAACCTTCCCACCGGTTTTCCCCTCGCTTTGCAAGAAAAGACCGATCCCGTCGCTCTCGTTCTATAAGCCCGCCTCATCATAGGCGTCAATAATTTTCGCGACGAGCGGATGGCGAACGACATCCGACTGTTCCAAAAACACAAAGGCGATGCCGCCAATGGAGGCCAAAATGCGCTTGGCGACCGAAAGCCCCGATTCGACGCCCTTCGGCAAGTCGACTTGGGAAATATCGCCGGTAATGACCATCTTCGAGCCGAAGCCGAGCCGGGTCAAAAACATTTTCATTTGCGCTGGCGTCGTATTTTGCGCCTCGTCAAGAATGACGAACGCATCCTCCAGCGTCCGGCCGCGCATATAGGCGAGTGGGGCGATTTCAATCGTGCCGCGCTCAATCAACCGCTGCGTATACTCCGCTCCCAACACATCGTTTAAGGCATCATACAGCGGGCGCAAATACGGGTCAACCTTCTCTTTTAAGTCGCCTGGCAAAAAGCCGAGGCTTTCTCCAGCCTCAACGGCCGGACGAGTCAAAATGATGCGCTTGACGCTGCCGTTTTTTAACGCCTTGACCGCCATGACGACCGCCAAATACGTTTTTCCGGTGCCGGCTGGGCCGATGCCGAACGTCAAGTCATACTGTTCAATTGCTGCAACATAATAGCGCTGGCCCAACGTTTTGACGCGGATCGGCTTCCCTTTGGCGTTTTTTGTAATCTCCTCGTCATACAGCTGAACAAGGCCGTCAAGCGCTCCTTTTTTTGCAAGCTGAATGGCGTAAAGAACGTCGCGCTCGCTGACCGCCGCCCCTTTGCGAATGACGATCAATAAATGGCGAAGCAATTCATCAACGAGCTGAACTTGCTGCGGCGTGCCGGAGACGTTGACCGTTTCCCCGCGCGTCACAATCGACACGCCGAGCTCTTCCTCGATCCGCTTCAAATGGATGTCATGGACGCCAAAGAGCGCCGCCGCTTCCTGCGGGTTTCGCACATGTTGGCTGATCGTAACGAACTGCTCTGACATTCTCAATCTCCTTGGACGATGGGTTGTGGTACAGCAATATTTTCAATGACTTCGTAATGCAATTCTACCCTTACTTTACCATTCTCTTTCGCCTGATGCAAAACTTTTTCGCTGCGAATGGCCGCCTCCTCCGGCAATTTCGCCCGCAGCTCGCGGCGGGCGATCTCTTTCGCTTCCGCGAACGCTTCTTCCCACGTGTAGCGCCGCTTCACTTCTTCCGCCTCGCGGATCGTGATGCGCTCGTAATAGAGCGGCAAGTCCCATTTCCAAAAGCGAAACGGCCGTTTTTCTGTCTCAACGATGGTATGGGCAAACACCGGCTTCTTCCATCCCCAAACGGGAATCAAAAGGCGCCCGATCCCAACATAATGCCGTTCGGTGAACTTGCCGGTCAACACATGAAACGTCGTCTCGAGCGGCAGGACGACCGTAGACTTGTACCATGTTTCACCAAACACTTTCCCTGACGCCGGCACAAACTTCGTCCTCCCTTCAGCGCCGATAATGCCAGAAACAAGCAGCTGGCCTTTTTGCACATAGTCGTTGACGGAAACGAGCGGTTGTCCCTCTTCAACGAACAAATCAGCGATGACCGCCTCTTTTTTTGCCACGAGATGACGCGGCGGAATCGGTTTTTTCGGCTCCGGAATCTCTTTTTCAACGACGCGGAAGTGAAGCGACGTCCCTTTCCACTCAACGCCGACCCACGTGATGTCCGGAACGCGTTCCGTCAGCTTTTTTTGCAGCGTCTCCGGGTCATCAAGCAGAAACTGAAATGCGCCGCGCTCGACTCCCATTCGCTTCAACTCGCGGGCGATTTGATGCTCCGTCTCTGGAGCCGCCCCTTTGATTTCGATCTTCCAAACGATGTTCGAAAGCAAAAACACCATCGCGATAAAAAGGAGCAAGCCGAGCCAAAACCCGCTGTTCCGCCAGGCCCGCCGCCAAAAAAACGGCAGCCCGGTTCTCCCGACAAACGAAAGTTTGCATTCGCTTTGCCGGGCGACATGGCGCAGCCGTTTCACGTCGCTGAGCTTAATGAAAAACGTCGCGGTATCCGCGCTATGCTTTTTCACGTTCCAGACGGCAATCCCTTGGCGGACGCAGGCGTTGATCAACCGTTCGATCCCTTTCCCTCTCGCTTTGACCCGCACGCTGCCGGCGAGCGTGTCGACCCATTCGTTTTTCATCTCCGTTCCTCCTCGCTATTCATCTATATAAACGACTTGGCTGATTTTTCCTTCCAACAAAATTTCTTCCGGCAAAATCGTTTTAATCACAAACTGTTCGCCGCGGACAACGAGCTGTCCGTTCCGCAGCAAAAGGCGGAGCTCTTTATCGCTGAACGCGAGCAGCCCGCGGTGGTTTTCAATGTAAATATGTATGTGCCCAACCATCGTAATGCGGGGCAGATCCATCATAATGTCGGCGGGAAGTTCAAGCTTTTCCGCCATCCACCGCTTCATCTGCTGGCGCCATTTTTTCACCATCAAAAAGAACCCCCTTTCATCTCATATGTATGAGACAAAAGGGGGTTCTAGCACCGCTTTTCAAAAACAACGGGCCCGCCTGCCGGCAAGGCCCATTGCATTTATGACAGCTGTTGTTGGACAAGTTTGTTGACGAGCGAACCATCCGCTCTTCCTTTCACTTTCGGCATGATCGCGCCCATCACTTTTCCCATATCCGCTTTCGAAGAGGCGCCGACTTCCTTGATCGTCTGCTCGATCAAATCGCGCAGCTCGTCCTCTGTCAGCGGCGTTGGCATATACGATTGAACAATTTCAATTTCGGTTTTCACTTTTTCGACAAGATCTGAACGGCCAGCGTTTTCAAATTCTTGGAGGGAGTCTTTACGCTGTTTCAGTTCGCGAGAAAGAACCGTCAGCTCTTCGTCTTCCGAGAGCGGGCTTTTGCCGAGCTTGATCGCTTCGTTTTGCAGCGCCGCTTTCAGCATCCGGAGAACAGACAGTTTTTCTTTCTCCTTGTTTTTCATCGCCTGCTTCATATCGTCATTCAAACGATCGAGAAGACTCACCGATTATACACCCTCTTTAATGCATGCTCTTAGTGCTTGCGCTTTCTAGCCGCCTCAGATTTTTTCTTCCGTCTGACGCTTGGCTTTTCATAAAATTCGCGCTTTCTCACTTCTTGCAAAGTGCCCGTTTTCGAAACGGCACGCTTAAAGCGACGAAGAGCGTCGTCGATCGACTCATTTTTGCGAACGATCGTTTTGGACATCCTGCTTCCCTCCCTCCGAACAACAACCATTGCATATTGTACTTGTCAATTATAATACATGCTGACAGAAAAGGTCAATAAAAAAAAGCAGCGGCGGCCTGCTGGCCGCCTCTTCCCCGCGCTGAAAAAACGGTCATCACCCGCGGACAAGGCCCATACATATAGGGTGAAAGGGGAGTCGCCCATGGGGTCGTTTCTGATGCTGTTTGCCATTTACACCGCTTTGTTTCTTCTTGGCATGTTTATGATGAAAGCTGGGCTTTACACGTTGTCCGGCCATCGGTTAAAACGGTGGCTCATGCGCTTTACCGCCACGCCGCTGCAAGGATTTGCCGCCGGTTTGGCGACGACCGCTCTCCTGCAAAGCAGCTCAGCGGTGATGGTGATGATGGTCGGCCTTGTCGCCGCCGGCTACTTGTCGTTCCGCCAATCGATCGGCATCATTTTAGGCAGCAACATCGGCTCGACGGTCACGACCGAGCTGATGACGCTTGATATCGGCGATGGCGCCATCCCACTTCTTGTCAGCGGCGCGCTGCTTGTTTTTTTCGGCCGCCATCGCCTTGTTCTCGGCATCGGCATGACCACTGTCGGCCTCGCCGCTGTGCTGTTTGCCATGGACGGCTTTGGCAGCCTCGCTAAACCGCTTGCCGCCTATCCGTTCGTTGATGCATGGCTTAAAGAAACGAACCGATCCGTCGCTGTCGGCCTTCTTGTCGGCATCGTCCTCACCGCTCTCGTTCATTCGAGCGCGGCAACGATCGGCATCGCCATGGGATTTTTAAACGAACAGCTGTTGACGCTGTCCGCGGCGATTGCTCTGTTGCTTGGCGCCAACATCGGTACGTGCATCACCGGGCTTTTGGCTTCGATCGGCTCCAGCAAAGAGGCCCAGCTGACCGCCTACACCCATCTATGGCTGAACGTCGTCGGCGCCGCTTTGTTCGCCTTTTGGACCGAGCCGCTCGCCAGTTTTGCCGCCAGGCTCAGCCCAGCGCCTGATGTGCAGCTCGCTCATGTGAGCGTCTTGTTCAACGTCATTTGCTCAGTGGCTGCTCTTCCATTTGTCGGCGCCATCGAAAAGGTCATTCTGTTTTTGCATGACCGAAACCGAGCTTAGTAGTCAGCGCGGCCCGTCCCGCCGGTGACGATCTCCACTCCAGAGCTCGTGCCGATGCGCGTCGCGCCGGCGTTGATCATCGCTTCTGCCGTTTTCCGGTCGCGAACGCCGCCTGATGCTTTGACACCTGCTCTGTCGCCGACCGTTTTCCGCATCAGCGCCACATCCTCCACCGTCGCACCTCCGCCGGAAAACCCGGTCGACGTTTTCACATAATCAGCGCCGGCTTTCACCGCAAGCTGGCAGGCGCGCACTTTTTCCTCATCGGTCAAAAGCGCCGTTTCAATGATCACTTTGACAAGCGCCCTGCCAGCCGCCGCCTCGACGACCGCGCGAATGTCGCGCTCGACAAGCTCGTCTTGCCCGCTTTTTAACGCGCCGATGTTGATCACCATATCGACTTCGCGGGCGCCGTTTTCGATGGCGTTCATTGTTTCAAACGCCTTTGTTTCCGGCGTCGTCGCCCCAAGTGGAAAGCCGATGACCGTGCAGACGCGGACATCGGTGCCGGAAAGTTCACGCGCCGCCGTTTTCACCCACGTTGGGTTGACGCACACGGCAGCAAAGCCGTATTGCTTTGCTGCCGTGCACAGTTGCACGATTTGTTGTTCTGTCGCTTCCGGTTTGAGCAGCGTATGATCGATCATTTTCGCGATATTCATCGTCATTCGGAGAAACCCCTTTCTGCCATTTCCGTCAAGATGGAAGGTCTGACGTCTACCATCATACCATGCTCCCTCGACAAAAACTAGCCATCCGTATTGTCTCCGGAAAAAGACAGAAAAAACCCAGCAACTAGGCTGGGTTATGAGCTCCATTTGACCGAACGGGCCATTTCATCCGGCACAACGCGGACGAACTCTCCTTCATTGTACGGATAGCCGGCTTTCGTAATCTTCACTTTGACAAGTTCACCGACCATTTCCTCGGTTGCCGGGAAGCGGACTTTCAAATAGTTGTCTGTATAGCCGACGTACAAATCCGGCCGCTCTTTGTCGCGCTCTTCCGGGATGACCTCGAGCACTTGCCCTTCAAAACGGGAGGCGTACTCTTTCGCCAATTGATCGGACAGAGCGATCAAGCGGCGGACGCGGTCATGCTTCGTTTCTTCATCGATTTGGTTCGGCATGCGCGCCGCCGGCGTGCCGGTCCGCTTCGAATAAGGAAAGACATGCAGCTCGGAAAACCGTTGTTCACGAATAAAGTTGTACGTCTCCATAAATTCGTCTTCCGTCTCGCCTGGGAAGCCGACGATGACGTCAGAAGTCACCGCCAGCTCTGGAAACACTTCGCGCAGCCGGGCGAGCCGCTCCGCGTAAAATTCCACCGTATATTTGCGGCGCATCCGCTTGAGCACCGTATTCGACCCAGACTGGAGCGGAATGTGCAAATGGCGGACGATTTTCTCCGACCGCTTCAGCACATCAATCACTTCATCGGTGATTTGGCTCGCCTCAATCGACGAAATGCGGAGCCGCCGGAGCCCCGGCACTTGCTCGTCTAAATCGCGCAACAAGGACGCAAAGTTATAGTCTTTCAGATCGGTGCCATAGCCGCCTGTATGAATGCCGGTCAGAACGATTTCTTTATAGCCGGCGGCAACCAACTGGCGCGCCTGGCGGATGATTTCCTGCGGATCGCGCGAGCGCATTAAGCCGCGCGCCCACGGGATGATGCAAAACGTGCAGAAGTTGTTGCACCCTTCTTGGATCTTAAGCGACGCCCGCGTCCGATCCGTGAATTCCGGCACATCCATCTCCTCAAAAACGCGCGTTTTCATAATGTTGTGAACAGCGTTGATCGGCTGGCGCTCACGCTGGAACTGCTCGATGTACTCTAAAATTTTATGCCGGTCTTGCGTGCCGATGACAATATCAACGCCCGGAATGGCCATGACCTCAGCCGGCGATGTTTGCGCATAGCAACCGGTCACGCAGACGACGGCGTCCGGATTGCGGCGCACCGCACGACGGATGACTTGACGGCTCTTTTTATCGCCGGTGTTCGTCACCGTGCACGTGTTGATCACATACACATCCGCACGGCTTTCAAACTCTTTTCGCTCGTAGCCGGCTTTTTTAAACAGCTGCCAAATCGCTTCGGTTTCGTAATGATTGACTTTGCAGCCTAGTGTATGAAAAGCCACTGTCGGCATCTTGTTCACCTCACTCTGCCCCCCGCTTAAGGATCAGCGGGACCGAACTTTTATAAGAAACAGCCAATGTTGCTCACTAAGCGCGCTCCGCTTCGCCGTTCGGCGCGCGCAGCTCCCATTCATAAGAGGCGGCGGAAAGCAAATAGAGCGGAGCTGTTTCGGTCCGCAAAATGCGCGGCCCAAGGCTGCACGGCGAAAAACCGTGCTGCCGAAGCTGTTCTGCTTCTTCCGGGCTGAACCCGCCTTCCGGCCCGAAGACAGCCAGCAACGCGCCGCCCGGACGGAGGCGGGAAAGAAGCGCCGGAAGCGCGGCATGCCGGGCGTTTCGCGCCTCTTTTTCGTAGGCAAACAGCCGAACATCGACCGTTTGGCCAAAGGCGAGGAGCTCAACAAACGAAAGCGGCGCCCGCACGTCCGGCACCACCGTTCGTTCAGCCTGCTCAGCCGCTTCTTTCGCGATTTTTTTCCATCGCTCGACTTTTTTCTCCGCCTTTTTCGCGTCCCATTTCACGACCGACCGGGCGGCTTCGAACGGAAGAAAGCCGGCGGCGCCGAGCTCTGTTCCTTTTTGGATGACGAGCTCCCACTTTTCACCTTTCGGCAGCCCTTGGGCGATGTAGATGCGCACCGGCAGCTCGCTTCGCTCCTCTTTCCATTGTACAATACGGGCTTGCACATGCTCATTGGCAATTTGTTCAATTTCACACACCGCCGTGCGCCCGTCTGGAAAGACGCAAATGATCCCGTCCCCCGGCTTCATGCGCATGACGCGGGCGATATGATGGGCATCATCGCCGCTGATCGCGACGATCCCGCCTTGTTGCGCCTGGCCGGAAACGAAATAGCGCTGCACAGCCATCCCTTCTTTGCTTACGGTTTCATGGCGACAACCGCCACCCAGTCTTCCATCACGTTGATTTCCTCAATGGCAAAGCCGGCGGCAAGCAACCCGTCTTTGACGTCCTGCTTTTTCGCCTGAATGATGCCAGACGTGATGAAGCGGCCGCCTGGCTTTAACAACCGGTAGGCGTCACCAGTAAAGCGCAAAATGATTTCCGCTAAAATATTGGCGACGATCACATCAGCCGGTTCCTCGATATGGTCGAGCAAATTGTTTTGTGAGACCGTTACGATATGCTGCACCTTATTGAGCTTCACGTTCAGCCGCGCGCTGTCGACCGCCACCGGGTCCAAATCGAGCGCCCGCACCGACTGAGCGCCAAGCATCGCCGCGGCGATGCTTAAAATGCCGGAGCCGGTGCCGACGTCAATGACATGATCGCCGGGGCGCACGTACTTTTCAAGCGCCTGCAGACACATGACCGTTGTCGGGTGCGTGCCGGTCCCAAACGCCATGCCCGGATCCATTTCGATGATCAGCTCATCACTAGACGCCGGCTCGTACGTTTCCCACGTCGGCACGATCGTAAACTTTTCGGACACTTTCACCGGGTGATAATGCTTTTTCCACGCCGTTGCCCATTCCTCTTCATTTACTTCGCTCAATGTAATTTTATTTTTGCCAAGGTCGATATCATACATCCATAAATTGTTAATCGCCTGCTTAATTTGTTCGACCGTTTCGCCAAGAAAACTGTTGACCGGCAAATATGCCTTAATGATCACCCCTTCTTCCGGATAGTCGTCCGGGTTGAGCTCGACGATCTCGCCGTACCAGTCGTCCCGTTCTTTGACCAAATCGTATGGGTCTTCGATGACGACACCGCCGGCGCCCGCTTCATGCAAAATGTTCGAAATCGCCTCGACCGCCTCATGCGTCGTATGAATGCTGATTTCTGACCATTTCATCGCGCTTACGCTTCTCCTTTAAACGCCTTTTTGACTTTCTCAAAAAAACGGCCGTGCGGCCCGTCGTGCATCGTGTCTCCGCCGAGCCGATCAAACTCGCGCAACAGCTGCTTTTGCTTTTCGGTCAGCTTCGTCGGCGTCACAACGCGGACAATGACGTGCTGATCGCCTTGGCCGTAGCCGCGCACGTTCGGCACCCCTTTTCCCTTCAAGCGGAAGCGCGTGCCCGTTTGCGTGCCGGCCGGGATTTTCAGCTTTACATGGCCATGGAGCGTCGGCACTTCGATCTCATCGCCGAGCGCCGCCTGGGCGAACGACAACGGCACTTCGCAATAAATATCGTCGCCGTCGCGTTTGAAAAACTCATGTGGTTCGACTCGGAAGATGATGTACAAATCGCCCGGCGGCCCGCCATTGACCCCTGGCTCCCCTTGGCCGGCGACGCGCAGCTGCTGGCCGTCGTCGACGCCGGCTGGAATTTTGACGTGAATTTTTTTCCGCCGTTTGACGCGTCCCGTGCCGCCGCACGTTGGGCATTTCTCCGGAATGTACCGGCCCGTGCCGCCGCAGACGGGACATGTCCGGCGGTTGACGATGCGGCCAAATGGCGTCGCTTGTTCGCTTGTCACTTGCCCGCTGCCGTGGCAATGCGGACAAGACGTCGGGCTTGTGCCCGGTTTCGCTCCGCTGCCCTGGCACGTGTCGCACGTCTCTTCCCGCGGAATTTCAATTTCCGTTTCTTTTCCGAACGCCGCTTCTTCAAACGTAAGCGTCATCATATACTCGACATCCGCGCCTTTGCGCGGACCGCTCGCCCGCCTGCGCGGACCGGCGCCGAAAAACGTTTCAAAAATATCTTCAAAACCGCCAAAGCCGCTAAAGCCGCCGAAATCAAACCCTCCGCCTTGGAATCCGCCGCCGCCAAACGTTTCGTTCGGGTCGGCATGGCCGAAGCGGTCGTAGCGGGCCCGCTTTTCATCATCGCTTAACACTTCGTACGCCTCTTTAATTTCCTTAAACTTCTCCGCGGCGTCCGGGGCTTTGTTCACATCTGGATGATACTGCTTCGAAAGCTTTCGATACGCTTTTTTGATCTCGTCTTTCGTCGCGTTTTTGCTGACGCCGAGAATCTCGTAATAATCGCGCTTCGCCATCGTTGATCATCCACTCCCGATTCACTCACATAAATTTAATTTTATCATTTCCCTCTGCGGCAAGGCAATATGTCAATGCTAGAAAAAAAGTCAAAGCCAAGGCAGGCCTGACTTTGACTTTCGGTTGCATTATTTATCGTCGTTCACTTCTTCAAACTCGGCGTCCACCACGTTGTCTTTATGATTGGCAGCGCCGCCTTGCGATCCTGCACTTTGCGCCTGTTTCGCTGCTTGTTCATACAGCTTGATCGACAGCTGCTGCACCGCTTCTTGCAGCGCGTCTTTTTTCTTGCGGATGTCGTCGATGTCGTTTTTCTCGAGCGCCGCTTTCAACGCCTCTTTCGCATCCTGCGCCTTCTTGATCTCATCGGCGCTCACTTTTCCTTCGACTTCTTTTAACGTTTTGTCGGTCATGAAAATGAGCTGGTCGGCTTCGTTGCGCAACTCGGCGGCTTCTTTCCGCTTACGGTCGGCTTCGGCGTTTTCTTCCGCTTCTTTAATCATGCGCTGAATTTCTTCTTCCGACAGGCCGGACGACGATTTGATCGTAATCGACTGCTCTTTGTTCGTTCCTAAATCTTTGGCGCGCACGTGAACGATGCCGTTGGCGTCAATATCAAACGTCACTTCAATTTGCGGCACGCCGCGCGGCGCCGGCGGAATGCCGGTCAGCTGAAAGCGGCCGAGCGATTTGTTGTCCGCCGCCATCGGGCGCTCTCCTTGCAAGACGTGAATGTCGACCGTCGTTTGATTGTCAGCCGCCGTTGTGAACACTTGCGATTTGCTTGTCGGGATCGTCGTGTTCCGTTCGATCAGTTTCGTAAATACGCCGCCCATCGTTTCAATGCCAAGCGAAAGCGGGGTCACGTCAAGCAGGACGACATCTTTCACTTCGCCGGCGATCACCCCGCCCTGGATCGCCGCACCGATGGCAACGACTTCGTCCGGGTTGACGCCTTTGTGCGGCTCTTTGCCAAGCTCGCGCTTGATCGCTTCTTGGACAGCTGGAATGCGCGTCGAACCGCCGACCAAAATGACTTTATCAATATCGGCTGGCGTCAAGCCGGCGTCTTGAAGCGCCTGGCGGACCGGCCCCATCGTCCGCTCGACGAGGTGGGCGGACAACTCTTCAAATTTCGCTCTTGTCAACGTCATTTCCAAATGGAGCGGACCGTTTTCATTGGCGCTGATAAACGGAAGCGAGATTTGTGTCTGCGTGACGCCGGACAGCTCTTTTTTCGCTTTTTCCGCGGCATCTTTCAAGCGTTGGAGCGCCATTTTGTCTTTCGACAAATCGATGCCGTGCTCTTGCTTGAACTGATTGACCAAATAATCGATGATCACTTGGTCGAAGTCGTCGCCGCCCAAATGGTTGTCGCCGGCCGTCGCCTTCACTTCAAACACGCCGTCGCCAAGCTCCAAAATCGAGACGTCAAACGTCCCGCCGCCTAAGTCATAGACGAGAATCGTTTGGTCTTCTTCTTTATCAAGGCCGTAAGCAAGCGCCGCGGCCGTCGGCTCGTTGATGATGCGCTCGACTTCGAGGCCGGCGATGCGGCCGGCGTCTTTCGTCGCTTGGCGCTGGGCGTCGTTGAAATACGCCGGCACCGTGATGACCGCACGCGTCACCGGCTCGCCCAAATAGTCTTCGGCGTACGACTTCAAGTATTGCAAAATGATCGCCGAAATTTCTTGCGGCGTATATTGCTTCCCTTCGATTTCGACTTTGTAATCCGTCCCCATATGGCGCTTGATCGAGATGATCGTGTTCGGGTTCGTGATCGCTTGCCGTTTGGCGACTTCGCCGACTAGGCGTTCGCCGTTTTTAAACGCGACGACCGACGGGGTCGTGCGGTTTCCTTCCGGATTCGGAATGACTTTCACTTCGCCGCCTTCTAACACGGCGACGCAAGAGTTCGTCGTTCCTAAGTCGATGCCGATAATTTTGCTCATCACTGATCACCCTCCGTTTCCGTTTATTGGCTTACTTTGACCATGGCGGGCCGCAGCACGCGGTCTTTCAGCTTATAACCTTTTTGCAGCTCCTCAACAACCGTGTTCGGCTCATAGCCTTCCGCTTCCGCCTGCATGACGGCTTGGTGCAAATAAGGGTCAAACGGCTTTCCGACCGCCTCGATCGCCTCGACGCCTTCTTTCTTCAAGGCGTCAACAAGCGACCGGTACACCATTTCCATCCCTTGCAAAATCGATTTCGCCTGTTCGTTGTCCGTCTCTATTTTCAACGCGCGTTCAAAGTTGTCAAGCACCGGAAGCAAATCGCTCGCCAAGCTTTGGGCGCGGTATTTTTCAGCCGCTTCCATCTCCTGGCGCGTCCGGCGGCGGAAGTTTTCAAAATCGGCGTACAGGCGGAGATACCGGTGTTCCATCTCTGAAAGCTTCGCTTTCAATTCGGCGATCTGCGCCTTGGCCGCCGCCAACTCCTCGGCCGTTGGCGCTTTTTCCGCCGGCTCCGCCGCTTCCTCCCCACCGGCCTCTTCAAGCGGAACGCCGCCTGATTCCCCCTCGGGCTGCGGGGCGGCTTTTTCCTCGATCGGTTGCTCCCGCTCCGGCTCATCGTATGTAGCTTGTTCCATCACTTGTTTTTCTCCTTGCTCCATCGCTTTCACCTCCCTGCCGGGGCTCTTCCCTTTTATGTATCAATGGCCACAAGGAAAGGATGGATGCGCGATCCATCCGTTATCCAATATGGCCATTCTTATTGACTTTGATACCATTTCGCGAGCGCGGCCGACAAATCGGAAGCGACACGGTTTAAGACCGTGATGACGCGCGAGTATTCCATGCGCGTTGGACCAAGAATCGCGATCGCCCCGAGCGGCTCATCGCCGACCGAATAGGTCGCTGTAATCAAGCTGCAGTTTTCCATGCCGCGCAGTTCGTTTTCATGCCCGATCGAAACCCGCACTCCTTTTTGGGTTTGCTTGCGGAGCAGGCGATAAATGTCTTTTTCCTGCTCAATGATGTCCAGAAGCGGGCGCACTTTTTGGATGTCGCTGAACTCCGGCTGGTTGAGCATATTCGCCTTGCCAGCGAAAAACACTTTTTCTTCTTCAGGGGCATCGAGCGTCTCCATGAGCGTATTGAGCACGCTGTCGTAGTTGCGGATGTGCCGGCGCAATACGTCGGCCACTTCCGTCTCCATTTTTTCTTTCAAATCCATGAGCGGAACGCCGGCGAGCCGCTCGTTGAAAATGTTGACCATTTTTTCGAGGTCGCCTGCGTCCATTGATGACGGAATCGTCACGACCCGGTTTTCAACATGGCCGGTGTCCGTCACGACGATGGCGACAGCTGTCTGCTCGTTGAGCGGAACGATTTGCATCCGCTTCAGTTTGCTTTCTTTAAACGTCGGCCCGAGCGCAATGGATGTATAGTTCGTCAGCTCGGATAAAATTTGCGCTGACTTTTGCATCAGTTTTTCCAGCTCATAGATGCGCTCAGCAAACACAGAGCGGATTTTTTGAATGTCCGCCCTTGTCAGCCGCTGCGGCGGCAGCAAATGGTCGACGTAGTAGCGGTACCCTTTTTCCGACGGCACACGGCCGGAAGAAATGTGCGTTTTTTCAATATAGCCGAGCTCCTCCAAATCCGCCATCTCATTGCGGATCGTCGCCGAGCTGAACGCGATTTGATGCTTTTTCGATAACGTCCGCGAACCGACCGGCTGCCCAGAACGAATGAAATCGTCGATAATCACCTGCAAAATCAGCAGTTGGCGGTCCGTTAGCACGTGTCTCACCTCTGTTAGCACTCGAACAATTCGAGTGCTAAATCTACTACTAGGGTAGCAAATCGCCCGGCAAATGTCAATGTTTACATTTCGCAAAGGAACGCGGCAAACACTTCATTGCCGAGCAGCTTGCCCCGTTTTGTCAAGCGGATGTGAGTCTCCGTTTCCTCGAGGCGTCCGTTTTCGATTTCCCGGCGGATCGCCGCGCCAAATATGTCATGGAGGTCGCGGCCGAACTTTTGCCGAAAGCAGACTTTGGACACCCCTTCCGTCTTGCGCAGCCCTAAAAACATTTCCTCTTCCATCTGCTCGCGAACGGTCAAGCGGCGCACATCGCGGTGCGGCCATTGGCCGCGTTCGATCGCGCTGATGTAATGCCGGATGGGGCCGATATTCGCCCGCCGCACCCCATCGATATAGCTGTGCGCCCCAGCGCCGATGCCGTAGTACTCCTCATTGTTCCAGTACGTCAAGTTGTGCCGGCTTTCAAATCCCGGCAAAGCATAGTTGCTGATTTCGTATTGCCGATAGCCAGCGGCAGCCATCTGCTCCATCGCCGCTTCGTACATCTCGGCTTCCATCTCTTCGCCCGGTAGACGGAGCCGCCCTTTCCGCCATTCGTTATAAAAAATCGTCCTTGGCTCCAAAATGAGGGAATAAGCAGAAAGATGCGGCACATGAAGCGAAAACGCCGCTTCTAAATCGGCCGTAAACTGCTCAAGCGTCTGCCCCGGCAAACCGTACATGACATCAATGCTGATGTTCTGAAACCCGACTTCTCTGGCCAACGCTACAGCCCGTATGACGTCGCCTCGCCGGTGCGTGCGGCCGATCGTTTGCAGAAGCTGATCGTCAAATGTCTGCACCCCCAGGCTCAGCCGATTCACTCCGGCATCGCGCAAAATAGCGAGCTTTTCTTTCGTCAAGCCGTCCGGGTTGGCTTCGACGGTAAATTCGGCCGTTTGTGGGTCAAACTGAAAATGGCGGTGGATGCTCGCAAGCAAACAGCCGAGCTGCGTCGGCTCAAGCACCGTCGGCGTACCGCCGCCGATAAACAGCGTCTTGAGTTGGCTGCCAAATTCCGCCGCCGTCCACGCCATTTCTTTGTCCATCGCCCGCAAATAGTCGTCAATCGGCTGGCCGGCGGCGAATACTTTGTTAAAATCGCAATAATGGCAAATATGGGCGCAAAATGGAATATGAAAATACGCTGAAACGGCCATCGGTCCTCCTCCTTTCAGCCGGCGGCGCCGCAGGAAACAAACAAGGCTATCCCCAACGGAGACAGCCTTGCTCGTTATTTTTTCTGGTCGTCGATTTTCAAGACGGCCATAAACGCTTCTTGCGGCACTTCGACCGACCCGATTTGTTTCATCCGCTTCTTTCCTTCTTTTTGCTTCTCAAGCAGCTTCCGCTTCCGCGACACGTCGCCGCCGTAACATTTTGCGAGCACGTTTTTGCGCAACGCTTTGATTGTCGAACGGGCGATGACCTTGTTGCCGATCGCCGCCTGCACCGGCACTTCAAATTGCTGGCGTGGAATCAAATCTTTCAGCTTTTCAACGATCGCTTTGCCGCGCTCGTACGCAGAGTCGCGATGAACGATAAACGATAAGGCATCGATTTTTTCGCCGTTTAGCAAAATATCCATCTTGACGAGATTGGACGGCCGGTAGCCGATCAATTCGTAGTCGAATGACGCGTACCCTTTTGTGTTCGACTTTAAAGCGTCGAAAAAGTCGTAGACGATCTCGGAGAGCGGAATATCGTAAATGAGCATGACGCGCTTTTCATCCAAATATTGCATATCGACAAACGTGCCGCGCTTTCCTTGACACAGCTCCATCACCGGCCCGACATAGTCGTTTGGCACCATGATCGTCGCTTTCACATACGGCTCTTCAATGCGGTCGATTTTTTGCGGGTCGGGCATGTTCGTCGGGTTGTCGACGTCAACTTCCGTTCCGTCGGTCAAATGCACCTTGTAAACGACGCTCGGCGCGGTCGTGATCAAATCGATATGAAATTCGCGCTCGAGCCGCTCTTGGATGATTTCCATATGAAGCAAGCCGAGAAATCCACAGCGAAAGCCGAACCCAAGCGCCTGCGACGTTTCCGGCTCAAAGTGGAGCGCCGCATCGTTCAATTGCAGCTTCTCGAGCGCCTCGCGCAAATCGTTGTAGCGCGCCGTATCGATCGGATACATCCCGCAAAACACCATCGGATTGAGCTTCCGATAGCCCGGGAGCGGTTCAGCTGCCGGCCGTTCGGCATCGGTGATCGTATCGCCGACGCGCGTATCTTTCACGTTTTTAATCGAGGCAGTCAAATAGCCGACATCACCGACCGTCAATTCGTCGACGACTTTTTGCTTCGGCGTGAACACGCCGACTTCCGTCACTTCAAACTCTTTGCCGGTCGACATCATTTTAATGCGCTGTCCCGGCTTCACCGTTCCGTCGACGACGCGGACATAGGCGACAACGCCGCGGTACGGGTCATAAAGGGAATCAAAAATGAGCGCTTTCAGCGGCGCATCCGGATCTCCCGAGGGAGCCGGAATTTTTTCGACGATTTTTTCCAAAATTTCTTCGATGCCGATGCCGACTTTGGCCGAAGCAAGCACCGCGTCAGAGGCGTCCAAGCCGATGACATCCTCAATTTCTTGACGCACACGCTCCGGTTCGGCGCTTGGTAAATCGATTTTGTTAATGACCGGCAAAATTTCCAAATTATTGTCGATCGCCAAATACACGTTGGCGAGCGTCTGCGCTTCAATGCCTTGCGCCGCATCGACGACCAAAATCGCCCCTTCGCAGGCAGCCAAACTGCGCGACACTTCGTACGTAAAGTCGACATGGCCCGGCGTGTCGATCAAATGGAAAATGTACTCTTCGCCATTTTTCGCTCTATATGTCAACTGGACCGCATTCAATTTAATCGTGATGCCGCGCTCGCGCTCAAGCTCCATCGTATCGAGCGTCTGCTCGCGCAATTCGCGCTCCGACAACGCCCCCGTTTTTTCCAAAATGCGGTCCGCCAGCGTCGATTTTCCGTGGTCAATGTGGGCAATAATCGAAAAATTGCGGATCCGTTCCTGCCGTTTCAACCGTTCTTCCCGGTTCATCGTCTCTCACTCCTGCTTCTTCGCAAAACTACACTAGCTTTGATTATAGCAACAGCGCGAAGAAGATTCAATGATGAACGAAAAGCCAAGCCGCCGTTCGAGCTTTCCGGAAAGACGCGAAACAGAAAGAGCCGCGCCAAGAAAACAATCGACAATATGGAAAGCGCAGCACTTTGTGCTCCAGCCGGCGGACGGCGTAAAAAAGAAAAAGCCGCCATTGTGACGGCACGTTCCTGTTTCGTCCGCACATGAACGGGCTAGTCCAACACCCGGCCGACGAGCGAAAACAGCATTTCCATGAGCGCGGTGACGGCATCGGCAAAAAGTTGGCCGAGCCTAGAGAACAAGTTGAACGTTTTCAGCTCGCGAATCGTTTCTTGCTTTTCTCCTAAATCTCCAGCAACGACCGGCCGGCCAAACACCGCCGCTTCCACCTCACCATTTTCCCTTTTTTTCATATCGATGACGGATGGAAACGACGGATCGGCATAACCGCGCATCCGTTCCATGCCGCGATGCGCCTCTTGCATGCCAAACAACACGCCGAAAAAAAGAAGAAAGATCGCTAGAGTAAAGCGGATGAACCATCGTGCCATAGTGACGCTCCTTTACTTTTTCTCCGCCGGAGCCGGCGCTTCGACTTTTTCCGCCTGCCAATAATAGTCGCTGAATACGTCAGCGAGCGCCGACACGGAACGAAACAACTCCGTAAACGTATTGTCAACACCGCCGACTTCAATTAAAATCGCGTTTTCCGATAAATCTTGATTAAACTTGCCGTTCGTCCCGGCTCCTTTTTTCTCGATCACCCCGCGGCTCAACCCTGGATATTTCTTTTGCAGCAACTGATGCAACGCGGTAGCCAGCTGCAAGTTTTTCTCGTATGTCGCGTTTTCTCCGCCAATAATGAATGCGACACGCGCATAATCAACGCCGTGGATCGTAGCCGTCGTATAGTTCCGCCGCCGCGAATCGCGATGGATATCGATGAAGTAGTGCAAGTCACGATTTTGCTTCATCGCTGCGACCACTGTTTGGCGGGACATATCATACGATTGGGAGTATTTCATCCCTTTCTTTAACAATTCGCTGACAATGTCGATTTTGCTCACTTCAGCCCCGATGCCGCGCTTTTCCAGTTCTTCCGCTAACTTTTCCCCCACTTTTGTGATGTTGACCGTCGGGTGAAACGCCAAATCCGGGTCAGTGACCCCTTTGAGCGCCGGCAAAAACGACTCATGCGTATGGGTATTGTAAATGTAGACCACTTTTTTCCCTCCGGTCGTCTGCGATGGCGGGGGAACCGGTTTTTCATCTTCGTTCTTGTTTGCTTGTTCGAGTTCATCGACCGAGGCTTGCCGTTCCGCAAGCATCGCCTCAAGCGGCGGCGCTGATTCGTATGGCATGTTCGTATAATCCGTTCCTTCACCAGCGATGAGAATTTTGCTGTCATAAAGGGCAAAGCCCGGCAGCTCGCTGCCAAGCAGGCTGCGCGGGTCATCGGGATTGATGCTCGTCGCCAGGCGGAACAATAGCGATGAGTAATTCGTCTGCCGCCGATCTTTCGGCAGCAGCTGCGCAAAATATCGATTTTCCAAGGCGAACAGACGAATGAACGTCTCTTCCGGAAAATGGGCCGCCATATCGTTCAGCGATGATGACGACGGACGGTATTCCGGCCGCAGCGATGTGAGCGCTCCGACAAGCATAAACATCATCATGCAGCCAAGGATGATGAGCATCAACAGTTTCTTTATGCTGGCTCCTGGAATCGCGATCATGACGTTTGGGGAGCGCCATCGTTTCATATTCCCACCCTTTCCCGGCTTGTCTCCTCAGTTTAACGTATGGCCAAGCGGGAAAAGATAGAACTGTTTTTTGTTTAATGGGTGTAGGAGCCGACATTGCCTTGGTCGACTTGCCGATGCAGCGCCGCATTCAAGCCGCCGGCTAATAAGTTGGCCATATCGCCGATAAACGAATCGATCTCTTTTGGAGTCACCATCAAATTATGCCCGAGCGGGGCGAGCACTTCATAGATGAGACGCCGCTTTTCTTCATCGCCAAGCGTGCCGACCATGCCAAGAAACGTCGACCGTTCTTGCGGCGACGGCATGTCTTGTTCCGTCAATTTTCGTTTGCGCCCAAACGTCCAGCCCGCCGGAGCGAGCGCGCTTGACGGCCGTTTCCCTTCGCGCATTTCGCGGCCGAAGTGCTTCAAAATGAAATCGATCGTGTCGCTCGTGATGGAGACCGCATCGACAACCGTCGGAACGCCGATCGAAATGACCGGAATGCCAAGCGTTTCATAGCTTAACTCTTTCCGCTTGTTGCCGACCCCGGAGCCAGGATGGATGCCGGTGTCAGAAATTTGAATCGTCGCGTTGACCCGTTCGATCGAGCGGGCAGCCAAGGCGTCAATCACAATGACAAAATCCGGCTTTGTTTTCCGGACGACGCCGTCGATAATGTCGCTCGTTTCAATCCCGGTCGTCCCCATCACCCCCGGAGCAAGAGCGCTCACCGGCCGGAAGCCTTCCTCGACGCTTTCCGGCTGCAGCTGGAACAAATGACGGGTGACAAGCACGTTTTCCACCGTCAGCGGCCCGAGCGCGTCCGGAGTGACGTTTTGGTTGCCGAGCCCGACAATCAAGCAGCTCGCTTGATCGGGGATGCGGAGCCGCTTGAAAAAGGCGCTGAGCTGGTCGGAGAAGATGCGCTGCACGTTTTGCTGCAACTCGGTGTTTTGTTCGCGGATGCCTTGCGCTTCAATCGTCACGTAGTGGCCCGGCTTCTTGCCGATCGAGGCCGCTCCTTGTTCCGTGACATGCACATGCGACAGCTTGACGCCGTTGATCTCCTCGTCATGAATGATGACCCCCTCAATCGGCGCGGCGCTTTCTTGTTTTTGCTGCAAGCGCTCCTCGAGTGCGATCTCATGCGCTTCGATCGCTAAATCCGTGCGCACCGAGTACTGGCGTAAATCGAGCGGCTGTTCCATGTCGTTCCTCCCCATTTCTGCCGTTTTCTTTTATTGTCGCCGCAATCAGGCCCGGTCATTCATGTTTCGTAAAGGATTTTCGCTTGAACACTCTTGCATAATCCAAACACGTTTGATAGAATAACACTTGTTCTTCCTGTTGTTCACAACAGAAAGTAGGAATGGTAACGGAGGTGAACGAACGTGGCTAACATCAAATCAGCGATCAAACGCGCGAAAACGAGCGAAAAGCGCCGGGCTCACAACGCCTCGATGAAATCGGCCATGCGTACGGCGATCAAAAAATTTGAAGCGCTTGTTGAATTGAAAGACGTGGAAAAAGCGCGCGAGGCATTCATTATTGCGTCGAAAAAATTAGACAAAGCTGCAAGCAAAGGCCTTATCCATAAAAACGCCGCCAGCCGGCAAAAATCGCGCTTAGCGAAAAAATTGAACAGCATCCAAGCTTCCTAATCAAAAACGACCTGGCGCCAGGTCGTTTTTTTGTTTTTCTTTATGTTCACGGCAAACGGCCGGGCGATCGCTTCACCGCCGGCCGTGACGCCCCGCTTGCGCCGGGCGGGTGCCCCACCGCATCAGAAGCAGCTCAACGGCCAACCGGCGATCGACCGCTCCGCTTTTCACCTCGTAATCGGCGTCAGCGAGCTCGTTGATCGCCTCAGCAAGCTCTCCGTCAGCGAAGCGGGCCGCTTGAGCAAGAGCGAGCTTGACGCGGAACGGGTGCACCTTGAGCGCCGCAGCAATTTGCGCCTGCCCGTAGCCTAAGGAGGCAAGCCATTTCACTTGCGAAAGCAAGCGGAAATGGGCGGCGAGCAGCGCCAAAATTTTGATCGGCTCTTCATTGTTTTCAAGCAGATCATAAAACGTCTGCAACGCCGCTGGAATGTCGCGCTTCGCCACTTGCTCGACAAGCACAAATACGTTTTCTTCCGGCGTGCGGGCGACAAGCCGTTCAACCGCCGCCGCCTCGATGGTTCCGCCCGATCCGGCAAACAGGGCCAATTTATCGATTTCATTCGCCAAGGCGGAAAGCTGCGTCCCGGCCCGCCGCAACAGGACATCAATCGCCTCGTCGCTTGCTTGCGCCCCTTGGCTCTCGATGCGGCGCCGCACCCAGGCGCGCAGCTCCGCTTCGGCGAGCGGGGCGGCGATGACGACTTCGCTTTGCTCTTTGGCGAGCTTCGTAATTTTTTTTCGCTCATCAAGCTTCTCGTACGGCGCGAAAAAGACGACGATCGAAAACGGCGACGGCGCCTTCAAGTACGCCTCCAGCTTCGCCAAATCATGTTCGATCTCCTTCTCTTTTTCAGACGTAAAAAAATATGGATGCTTGATGAGGATGACACGCCGCTCGCCGAAAAACGGCACCGTCTCGGCCTCCTCAAGCGCCGCCTCGACCGGCGTTTCCTCGCAGTCGTACACAGCCAAGTTCCACTCGCGCTCCTCGGGGCCAAGCGCTGCGTTCACCAATCGCTCATACGTTTCCGTTAATAAAAACGGCTCATTGCCGTATAATAAATAAAGAAGAGAAAAACGCCGTTTTTCAATGTTTCCCCATACGCGTTCCAGCATGTTCCCGTCTCCATTCCCTAGCAAACGTCTCTGCTAGAAAAGATACACCGTTTTTCGTCATTTTACAAGGGAACCGGCTGCCGAAAAAACCGGTTCCCCTTTATATAAACGCCAGCCTATAAGTCCTAGGACCTTATTGGCCAGCGGGTTATTTTTATGTTTTCCCGGCTGTTTGAAAGTATTTGTGTCAACTGTTGTCAAGGAAGGAAAAGAAGCGAGCGGCGGTAGATTTTTCACGCGTTTTCGTCTATACTAAAAATGATTGAACGAGGAGGGGGAAAACGATGAACGTATTTGAAAAGGAAGTGCAAAGCCAACGAAATGACGCCGTCGATTCCGCCGTCGGATTCATCGTGTCGTTCGGCTTTTTCGCTACCATGTTCATCATCGCAACGTTGATCGAATTTTTCGGTCGATAAGGATTGCTTACATAAGCAATCCTTATTTTTTGTTTCTGCTGAAACGTTCCGCTTTTTTGTGCACTACATCTTATGGTTTCATCACCTGAAAGGTTCCACCGTTTTCGTCATACACATAGCGAATGGCCCCGTTTTCATCCGTCCGCCAAATGATCGCCCGTTGTTGCCGAAGCCGCATAAGCACCTCGGGGGACGGATGCCCGTAGCGATTGTAGCGGCCGACGGAAATGATGGCCGCTCGCGGCTTGATCGTCCGCAAAAACGGCTCTGTTGTCGACGTTTTGCTGCCGTGGTGGGCGACTTTCAATACATCGGCGCGCAGCTCTGGATAAGCGCGGATGAGCGCCTGTTCCGCCTCTTCCTCGATATCCGCAGCAAACAGCCATGTCAAGCGGCCGAGGCGGGCGAGCAATACAAGCGAGCCGTTATTATCCTCATTGTTTCCCGCCTCCGGGTGCAATACGGAAAACGCGGCATCCCCCACCTTCCACCGATCCCCCCGCACGCTGGCGGCCACCGACACAGAAAACGGGCGCGCCATCGCCTTGACGGCCGGCAGCGCTCCTGGGCTTGTGACAATCTTCTTGACGCGCACGGCTCCCATCACCTCGGGAGCAGCCCCGATATGGTCGGCATCATCGTGCGTCAAAATCAGTTGATCAAGCGTCCTCACCCCTTGGGCTTTTAAAAACGGCACGACAACGTCGCGGCCGACGGCAAACGGCCGCGACCGTTTGCGCCACGGTTCGCGCACCCATTCCGGCGTCCCGCTGGTATCAATGAGATAGACTGCTTTTCGATAAGGAAGCTCAATATAAATACAGTCCCCTTGCCCAACATCCAATACCGTCACTTCCCCTTTCGGATCCACATACGGGGCGGCCAGCTGAAGCGCCGTCGCCGCCGCCACCGCTGTCAATCCGCGGATCAGGCGGCCGCGCTCCCAATCCAAAAACGCCGCCGCGATGGCCGTCAGATAGCCAGCTAAGCACCACGGCCCCGGACGCCCGAGCACAAGCATAAACGAGTAATCGACCGAGAAAAAACGGACAACCGCGTCCGTCAGCTCAATGAGGCGGCTAAACAGCCAAATGAGCGGAGAAAAGGAAAAAACTGCGGATAGAAAAGCAATGGGCAAAATGACAAATGAATACCAAGGGACGAAGAAGACATTCAGCCCTATGCTCCAAACAGAAATTTCATAAAAATGGTAAAGCAAAATCGGCAGCGCGGCAAGCTGAGCGGCGAGCGCGGTCTGAAACAAGTTTTGGAGCATCGAACGAGCAGAGGCGAGCACCGACACATGGGCGAGAAGGGCAAACGTGACAAGAAATGACAGCTGAAAACCGACATCCCAAACCATATATGGGTCAAAGACGAGCAGGGCAAGCGCTGTCCAACTCAACGCATCCAGCGGATGGATCATTCCTTTTTTCCACTGGACGGCCAACACCATCATCCCGGTCGCACAGGCGCGCAGCACCGACGGCGAAGCGCCGGCGAGCACCGCATACATAGGCAAGAAAACGAGCAAAGCAAGCACGGCCGCTTCGCGCGTCACAAACCGAATGGCAGCGGCCAACGCAGCGCCGACAAGCAGGGTGACATGGCCGCCGGAAATGGCCAACAAATGGATGATCCCGAGCTGCTGGTAACCGCTAATCACTTCCTCGTCCAACGAGCGGCGTTCGCCATAAATGAGCGCAGCGGCGATGCCGGCCGCTTCCGGCGGAAACTGGGCTTCAATGCGGCGGACGCCAGCCTCACGAATCGCCTCAAGCCGTTCGATGATGGTGGGACGGACGCGCACGCAAGCGGAAAGATCGATCGCCTCAGGGAGAAAGAGCCAATGGATACGATGGCGGCGCAAATAACGGCGGTAATCAAATGCATACGGATTGCTGGCTGGCATAGGGCGCTCGAGCATTCCGCTCAGCCGGCACACGACCCCGGGCATAAGACGCACACGCAGCGCTTCTTTTTCCGCAGCCGTCCGAATGATGTAACGAAGCTGCACCCGCTCCTTGCCAGCTTGCACCGCCGCCTGCAATCGATCGCCGTCGATCGCCGGCGCGGCGGAAAAACGAACGGAAAGCGAATGACGGCCGCCGGAAAGGGAAGTTTTGTTATGATGGTCAACGATGAGAAAATAGACAAAAAAGAAGAGAGCTGCAACGAGAGCAGGAAGGAAACAGTGCGGCCGGCGGATGAAAAGAAGAAGGAGATAAATGATAAGGAGAAGACATGTGGTTTTGGACGGCGAGGCCGCCGCCACGGCAAAGAGCGCCGCCGCGGCGGGATAGACGGCTTGTCCTTTCATGCTCCCCCTCCGCCGCCGGAAAGCAAGGCGAACACATCCGTTTTCAGCGGCACTTGCACAAGCCGGACGCCAGCTTGAGCAAACAGCTCCAAGGCGTACGGGTGGTTTTTGTAGTCTTGGGCGTAATAGACAGCGCGAATGCCGCTTTGAATGATCGCCTTGCAACAATGCAAGCACGGAAAATGGGTGACATACATCTCGGCCCCCTCGGTCGGGACGCCGAACTTGGCGCATTGCAAAATGGCATTCATTTCCGCATGGATCGTCCGTACACAATGGCCGTCAATAACGTAGCACCCTTCATCGGTGCAATGGGCGCCCCCGGCGATCGAGCCGTTGTACCCGCCGGCGATGATGCGCTTATCGCGCACAATCGTCGCCCCGACCGCCAGCCTCGTGCACGTGCTGCGCAGCGCGAGCAAATGGCTTTGCGCCATAAAGTATTGATCCCATGTGATGCGTTCCATTTTACGTCCCTCCGCTCGTTTCCATACTTTTAGTCTACCCGCCGCCGCCTGCCCCCGTCAACGCCGAAAAACGTCCGCAGCAGCCCTGATCCGCCCATAAACGAGAAGCATTGCGCTCCCCCGCCTCGCTTACGGCACAAGCAAATACGGCTTCAATTTCTCCAGCGTTTTTTCGCCAATTCCGGTTACATTCAACAAATCCTCCACCCGCCGAAACGGCCCGTGTTCTTCGCGATAGGCGATGATCGCTTTTGCCTTCGCCGGTCCGATGCCGGGAAGCTGCATCAACTCCTCTTCCGTCGCCGTATTGATGGCCACTTGCGTCTCGTTTCGATCCCCATCGCTCGGAGACTTGCCGACCGCATTTGACGCCGGTGCAGCCTCGCCTTTTTTCGGCACGTAAATCATCATTTCATCGTGCACTTTTGCTGCTAGATTGACTTTCGTTTCATCCGCCTCATCCGTCAATCCGCCGGCTAGGACGATGACATCGCGGATGCGAGCGTTCGCCGCCACCTCATACACTCCGGGGTTCGCGACCGCCCCTTTCACATCCACCACAGCGTTTTTTGACGCCTCGTCCTTTTTTTCTTCCGTCCGGGCGGCATCCGTTTCAGCCGCCGCCGGCAAAACGACTTGCCCCTTTTCATCCGTTGGATGACGAAACACCCATAACCCCGCCGCCGCGGCAAACAACAAGAACATCCCTACTTTTCCATACCGTTTGCCAAGCTCCTGCACATGCTCCCACATACGATCCCATCCTTTCCATCTCAAGTCATAAACCGAGCCTTTTTCTCATACATATCAAAAAAGAGAGTTCCGGTGAACCAAAACCGGGAGGGGGGACAACACATGAACATCGGCGTCATCGGCACGGGGAATATGGGCACCATCTTAATCGAAGCGTTCCTCGACTCCGGCGCCGTGAAAGCGGATCAGCTCGTCATCACGAACCGTACGCTTGCGAAAGCGTTCGCGATACAACGCGCGCATCCCGGCATGGCAGTGGTTGCCGATGCGGCTGAAGTCGTCAAACAATCCAGTCTCGTTTTTTTATGCGTCAAACCGCTCGACATCCACCCATTGTTGCAGCAGCTGGCCCCGCACTGGACAAGGGAGCATTGCCTTGTGTCGATCACAAGCCCGATCAGCGTCGAACAGCTTGAAGCAGCCGTCCCTTGCCAAATCGTGCGCGCCATTCCGAGCATTGCAAACCGGGCGCTCTCCGGCAGCATCCTTGTCACCTTCGGCTCGCGCTGCTCAGCCGCCTGCCGGCAAACGATCGATGATCTTCTCCGGCGCATCGCCTCGCCGGTGTACATCGACGAGGCCATCACCCGCGTCGCTTCCGACCTCTCAAGCTGCGGCCCGGCGTTTTTCAGCTATTTGCTTCAGCGCTTCATCGACGCCGCAGCGGCCAAAACCGCCATCACGAAGGAACAGGCGACGATGCTGGCAACTGACATGATCATCGGCCTTGGGGAACTGCTCAAGCGGAATCTGTACACATTGCCAACGTTGCAGGAAAAAGTATGCGTCAAAGGCGGCATTACCGGGGAAGGAATCGCTGTGTTGGAACAACGAATGAACGGCGTCTTTGAAGAAGTGCTGGCGAAAACACATGAGAAGTTTAAAGAAGATGTGGAGAAGGTGAAGCAACAATTTTCATAGGTTTCATTCGACGCAGAAAGGGAAATTCCTGCTTTGTTTTGCAAAAAAGATATCCCTTGAACCTTCAGCTAGGAGATAATGTTGCAATCCTCACCCAGCCTTTTGGCTGGGTGCAATCGATTATTAGCCCGGCATTTGCGAGGAGATATTGATGTTTCAATCCTCACCCATCCCTTTTGGATGGGTGCAATACAAAATGCCGATGATATGTGCGGCAAGATAGAGGAAATATTCCTGAAATATATTCGGATTATGTAAATCATTGGGATGGCGTTGAGCCAATAAGAACCGTGCTGTTTCCATTGCTGTTCGATACGATCCTCTTTGGGCTTGGCATGTCTTCTATTTCAAAATTCCCGTGGCGTATGAGCATAAACATCATTCATTTTCAATTCGACCCCCATCAGACATTTTCTCTTAGGACATTTGCCTTATATTTATTTATTTCGACCAATATCTTCATAATCCTTCTAACTCACACATCTTTTTCAATTTCCCAGCCGTCAATCGCGTCGATCGCAACGTTTGGCCATACATTCCCCCCCTTCTTTTCCACATGCGCATAAAAAAAGAGCCCCTCCGGCTCTTTTTTCTTTCCCCACTTTCAGTGATGTTCCATCAACCTCTTGCAACAGCATCTTTTTTGGCTGCTAAGGTCCCTCACCACACGCCCCTCACCGCTTCCGCGCGACGAAAAACAACCGCTCCGCCGTCTCGGTCGGGGGCGCATCGGTGAAATCGGCGGTCACTTCAAGCACCTCGAAGCCAGCGGATTCGAGCCATCGCTCATAGACGGCGCGCTCGAACGTACGCTGTTCGTGCCATTCGTCGAAACGTTCGTATAGATCGCCGCGGCGGACGAAAAAGGTTAATTCATGCCCGACGCTGTGCGGCCAATCAAGCGGATGGCACATCCATATGTAGCTGAGGTCGTCATCCTGGTCCGCAAACACGGCGTCGCGGAACAGGACGTCCATTTTGTAGACCGAATGGACATCAAACAAAAGCAGCCCGCCGCCGCCAAGGGCGCGGGAGACGGCGGCGAACGTCCGCTTCACATCCTCTTCATCCGTTAAATAGTTGAGAGCATCGCAAAACAGGAAGGCGCCATCCAGATCAGAAAACCCGTCGAGCTCCGCCATGTTTTGCTCGAAAAACGGCACCTCCACTCCCGCCGCTTCAGCTTTCGCCTGGGCGACGGCGAGCATATGTTCAGAGAGATCAACGCCGGATACTTGCCATCCGGCCTTGGCAAGGCGGATGGCAAGCTCTCCCGTCCCGCAGCCGATGTCAATGACCCGTCTCCCCGGCCGTTTGGTGTATTGGGCGAATGCCCGTTCCACAAACGATTGCCATGCATCATACGGCGCCTCGGCCATGAGCGCATCGTACCAATCGGCGAAACGAGCATAGGTCATGGCTGCAGCACAGCCGCGACGTCTTCCGTCGGGGCGTCCCCCCAAAGCCGTTCGAGGTTGTAATACTCGCGCTCCTCTTTGGCAAAAACATGCACAACGATGTCGCCCAAATCGACAAGCACCCATTTCGCCTCCTGGAATCCTTCAACCCTCTTCACCGCTAAGCCGTGTTCTTCCGCTTGGTCTTGAATTTCGCGGGCGATGGCCTGCACTTGTTTGTCCGAATTGCCATGGCAAATGACAAAATAATCGGCGACAAGCGAAATGCCTTTCATGTTCAAGACGACAATGTTTTCCGCCTTTTTATCATCCGCCGCGCGGACGACAAGCTGCAACGCCTCTTGTTCCGTCACCGTTTTGCTTCCCCCTTCACTTCACGCATGAGTGAATTGTACGCATGAATCGTATCTGGATAAATGAGCTGGCGCTTCTCAAGCAAAAACGCGATCGTATTTTTCACCGCCTGCAACAGCGCCCGGTTGAGGTCTTCTTCCGCCAAGCGCCGTACGTCGTCAACGCCCGGGAAGCGGCGCCCTGGTTCCATATAGTCGGCCAAATAAATAATTTTTTCAAGCACCGTCATTCCAGCCCTTCCCGACGTATGGTAGCGAATGGCATCCAGCACCTCTGGATCGTTGATGCCGACTTCTGTCTGCACCAAATAGGCGCCAACGGGCGCATGCCATAGCTCACTGTTGTAAGCAAGCAAATCGTTGGGCATATTTTGCGCCAAAATGATTTGTTTCATTTCCTCGACCGGACGGAATTTGGCATAGTCGTGGAAAATCGCTGCCAGTTCCGCCTTTTTCGCGTCGGCGCCGTATTGCTTGGCGAGCTTAACGGCGGTCTCGACAACGCCAAGCGTATGCTCGTAGCGCTGCTCGGTCAGCTGTTGTTTCACGATCAGTAACGCCTGTTCTCGCTCCATATAGCCCCTTCTCCTCAATATAAAGTCTGACGCCTTCCGGTACAAGATAGCGAATCGTCTGTCCGTTCCGCACCCGCTCGCGGATGAGCGAGGAAGAAACAGCAAACTGCGGCGCCTCAACTTCGATGACCGGATACGGCGTTTCCATGGAAAACCCCGGCCGCTTGACGCCAACAAACGTCACCAACTCGATGAGCTCATCGATGCGGTGCCAATTCGGCAAATATTCGACCATATCGGCGCCGATGATGAAATAAAATTCGTCATCAGGATGCATCGCGACAAGCTGCCGGATCGTGTCGTACGTATACGAAGGCCCTTCCCGCTCGAGTTCGATCGTCTCAATATGAAAGCGCGGATGGCCAGCCACTGCCAACTCGAGCATGCGCAGCCGGTCTTCGCTTTTGGTCACTTGTTCGTGCTGCTTATGGGGAGGAAGGCGGTTGGGCAGAAACCAAATTTCTGACAACTGAAGGGCGTCAAGCACTTCATTCGCCATGAGCAAATGACCGTAATGAGGCGGATCAAACGTGCCGCCGAAAACCCCGATTTTTCCCATCTTCTTTCCTCCCGCCGCCTGCCGTGGCTGCTCCCATTGTCAATCAGGCAGAACGATTTGTTTATGCTCCTTCGATTCTTTGTATAAGACGATCGTATTGCCGATCACTTGCACGACTTCCGCCCCCGTTCCAGCCGCGAGCTGCTCGGCGACGGCGTGGCGGTCTTCTTCGCAGTTTTGCAAAACGCTCACTTTCAACAGCTCGCGCGCTTCGAGCGCCGCCGCAATTTGTTCGGTCATCGCTTCCGTCACGCCGCCTTTGCCGACTTGAAAAATCGGTTTCAAATGATGGGCTTGAGCGCGCAAAAACCGTTTTTGTTTTCCCGTTAGCATATGTTACCTCCTTAACGCTTCGATGACAAGCTGTTTCATCCGGTTGACATCCGGCCATTGGCCGGTCCATTTTTCAAACGCTAGCGCTCCCTGGTACACGAGCATGCCGACGCCGTTTTGCACACGGGCGCCGCGGGCTTTCGCTTCTTTCAGCCATTTTGTTTCCAGTGGATTGTAAATAATATCGGAAACGATCACCCCTGGGCGCAGCCGTTCAAGAGAAAGCGGCTGCACCTCGACACGCGGATGCATGCCGACAGAAGTGGTATTGATGATAATATCGTATTCGGCCAGCCGCGTTTCGGCCTCGGCGAGTGAAAAATACGCCGAGCGGCGCTCGTCCCCTTCGCGGACGAGCCGCTCCGCTTTTTCCACCGTCCGGTTGGCCATATCGATGCGCTCGGCTGCCGTCGACAGCAACGAAAAGTAAATGCCGCGCGCCCCGCCGCCAGCGCCGATCACCAAAATCCGCTTGCCGTCCAAGGTGATGTTCATTTCCTCTTCCAACGCTTGGACATAACCGAGCCCGTCTGTATTATAGCCGACGAGCCGGCCGTCATTGTTGATGATCGTATTGACCGCCCCGATGCGGCGCGCATGTTCGTCCACTTCGTCCAAAAACGGAATGACCGCCAGTTTGTGCGGAATCGTCACGTTCACCCCGGCGATGCCGAGCGCCCGCACGCCAGCGATCGCCGCACCGACTTGCCCCGGTTCGACGGAAAACAAATGATAGCGCGCCGGAATGCCCAAACGGGCGAATGCATCATTATGCATGAGCGGCGACAGCGAGTGCTCGACGGGAAACCCAATCAACCCGTATACCTTTTCCACGTTTCTCCCCTCCCGCTTTCCATTAAATCAACGATTGACGGATAAATACGTCGACCCCTTTTGGAGCATGGACGACGAGCTGGGCACCCGGGTCGTTGCACGTCACCCAGCCGAGTCCGGAAAAAACGATGTCCGTCTTCCGCTCTTTGACAGACAGCGAGCGCGGCACAAGCGGCGGAAATTCAGCGGCATAGCGTTTGTTTGGCGGCGACAGCAAATCGCCAAGCTGATTGGCATAAAGGGAGTCGGCTTTTTCCAACTTCGTCCGATGAACCGTCAACTCATTGGCCATGTAGCAGACGAACGAGCGGCGCCCGCCTTTGATGTAATCGAGGCGGGCCAAGCCTCCGAAAAAGAGCGTCTGCCCTTCGTTGAGCTGATAAACGCGCGGATGGATTTCCCGCTTCGGCGTAATGATCTTCAAATCGCGCGCATCAACAAAGTGCGCCATTTGGTGATGGTTGATAATCCCTGGCGTATCATACAACGTCGCTCCACTCTCAAGCGGAATTTCGATCATATCGAGTGTCGTCCCCGGGAAATATGACGTGGTAATCACATTCCCTTTGCCGGTCGCCTCTTCAATGATGCGATTGATGAACGTCGACTTGCCGACATTCGTGCAGCCGACGACGTAGACATCGCCGCCCTCACGGTAGCGGTTGATCGCTTCCATCACCTTCGCCATGCCAATTCCTTTCGCTGCGCTGACAAGGCAGACGTCAACCGGACAGAGCCCGAGCTCTTCCGCCATGCGGCGCATCCAGCGCAGCAGCTTCGGGTATTTGACCGACCGCGGCAATAAATCCGCCTTGTTGCCGACAAGCAAAATCGGATTTTCGGCCGCAAACCGCGGCAAGCCAGGAATCCAGCTGCCGTTGAAATCGAAAATGTCGACGATGTTGACGACAAGCGCCTTCGATTCCCCGATGCGGTGCAGCATGTTTAAAAAATCGCTGTCATCAAGCGGCACGTCTTGCACTTCGTTGTAATGTTTCAAGCGGAAGCAGCGCTGGCAAATGATTTCTTCCTCGTCTTTTTCGAGCACGCTTTTCGGCGCATAGCCCGCCTTTTTCGGATCGTCAAACTGAATGGCCGCTCCGCAGCCGATGCAACGCAGTTGTGGCTCCACGATCATTCCTCCCAGTAAATCATCCCTTTTTTGCGCATCACCTTTAAAATTCTCCGCTCCATTTTTCGATTGAAACGCGTCCATAATCCGTCCGTCTGGGCGACCGGGACGACTAAAATCGTGTTCAGTCCGAGCCGGTTGCCCCCAAGCACATCAGTCAGCAGCTGATCGCCGATGACGACGACTTCTTCTTTCTTAAGCTCCATCATCTTTAATGCCTGCAAAAACGCGCGTGTCAGCGGTTTGCGCGCTTCAAAGATGAACGGGATGCCAAGCGGTTCGGCAAACGACTGCACGCGTTGTTGATTATTATTCGATACGATGACGACCTTAATGCCCGCCTGCTTCATCGCATCAAACCATGCGGCCAGCTCCGGGGTGGCGCTCGGCCGATCCCATTCAACGAGCGTGTTGTCGAGGTCGGTGATGATCCCTTTGACCCCTTTTTGTTTCAGCTCATCCGGAGTAATGTCGATCACACGCTTGGCAAATTGGCTTGGCAAAAAGTAGTGAAGCATGCCGGACACCCGCCTTTCCCTTTGCTTTTCCCATCATAGCGAATTTGATCGTTTGTTTCAAAACAAAGTTTACCGATGATAAATAGAAAAAACTTTCGACAAATTTTGCGCCCCTCCATCTTGTGGATAACTGTTGTCCACATTATACACAAGCTAAACATCACATTTCCTACGATTTATAAACATGTTTTCCACATGTTATCCACCACTTTCTGTGGATAACAGAACGGTTGTTCTCTTTCACAAGTCATGGTACATTGTAAGTAACCTACCATTATATGTATGACAGGCTTGTCCTATTCCATCCAAAAAAGGAGGACGCCCCCGATGAAACATTTGTCCGACGAGCTGTTGATCGAGTCGTACTTCAAGGCGAAAGAGCTCAACCTCAGCCCGGAATTCATCGAGTTGATTGAAAAAGAAATCCAGCGCCGTTCATTGACCCACAAAATTAAGCTGTCCTCATAAGCGAAGGCCTTCGGGCTTTTTTTGTTTCGGAAAGCCTTAGCGCTCATGCGCCTCGCGCCAATAGCCGAGCCGCTCGCCGACTTTGATCGGCATGGGCGCAACAATGCGCGGGTCAGGGGCGAAACTTCCGCGTTCAAACAGCAAGACGACCGTTGAACCGAACGAAAAATACGCCATTTCCTCTCCTTTGACAAGCTGCTCACCCTCATGGGTCAATTCAATGCTGTTGACGAACATGGCGCCGATTTTCACGATCGCCAAGCGCTTGCCGCCGGCTGTGACCTCGGTGATGAGGCGGTAATTTTTCTCGAGCGGCCGACGCCCATATTTTAAGCCAAGACGGTTGACCGGATACGACTTGCGGCCGAGCGCCCACTGCTTTTCGATCACTCCAGATATTGGGCTGTGGATGCGGTGATAATGACTCGGGCTTAAATACAGAATAAAAAAGAACCCGTTCACATACGGTTGTGCCGCTTCAACGCTGCCGAGCATTTCTGCAATGGAATACGGCTTTCCCTTGACGATCATTTCGCAGTTTTCTCGAATCGTGCCCATGTCTTCAATGACGGCGTCGACCGGGCTGACGACCGTATGCTCATCAGCGTCGACCGGCCTCACCCCAGCCTTCAGCCGGCGGACGAACAGTTGCTGCAACGTCTTATAATTTTTTAAGCTTTTTTCCATTTCGTCTTGGTTAATATGATAAATTTTTGCATACGATGATATCAATAGCCCGCTGAGTCGCGATTTGGCAAACGAAGCGAGCAGCTTTGAAGAAAGCGAGTGATTGGTCAGCTCGATGAACAAACGATAAAGCCATTTTCGCAAGCACGTTCCCTCCAGTAGCGCAACATCGCCATTCGTTACTACCTTCCATATTACCGCCAAAATGAGTATAATGGTAGTAGAATTTTCTTTTGGCGTTTTCTGTTGGAAAAGGAGTGGGGAAACTTGTTCTTATCGGACTATTTAGATTATACGTTAAAAAAGCTGAAAGCAAACGTGGCAAACATTTTGACGATGACAAACCTGTCGCTTGGCGGCTTTTCCGTCCTGGCTACGCTGAAAGGGCAGCTTCATATGAGCGTGCTGCTCGTTTTTTTAGCAGCGTTTGTCGATCGCTTTGACGGCGCTGTGGCGCGCAAGATGAACATTGAATCCGAACTTGGCAAGCAGCTCGATTCGATGAGCGACATCGTCTCCTTCGGCGTCGCTCCCGCCTTGCTGATGTATCAGGGGTTGTTCTATGAATTCGGCGCGCCGGGGGCAGTGTTCACCATCTTGTATATCGCCTGCGGCGCCTTCCGCCTCGCTCGCTTCAACATCACAGAAAACAACGGCTACTTCGCGGGGCTGCCGATCACCGCCGCCGGGGTGCTGATGACGCTCGGTTATTTAGCCATCCCGTACTTCCCGCCGCAATCGTTTATGTTTTTGGCGCTTATTTTATCGTTTTTAATGGTCGGCACGTTTAAACTGAAAAAAATATGATGATCACCGGAGCTGCCCTTTCCGTCAGCCTAATGGAGCGGGCGGCTTTTTGCGTCTCATGTCACACCTTTTTCCCTTTTCAACCTCCTATATTCAGTATATGATAAATATGGTTTCTTCATAAAAACGCCCAATGGCGTAGATCGTTCGTATGGAAAAAGCGGGGGGATTCATTTGGACAAAACATCGGTCATCGGCATCATCCTTGGCGTCATTGCCGTCGGGCTGGGCATGTACTTTAAGGGCGTTTCGCCTGCTGTATTGATCAATCCGGCCGCCATCCTCATCATTCTCGTCGGCACGGCGGCAGCGGTCATTATCGCGTTTCCAATGAAGGAAATAAAAAAAGTGCCAAAATTGTTCAAAATCATTTTTACTGAACCGCCCACACCGTCGATCGACGAGCTCATTCCACTGTTCGTTGACTGGGCCAACATCGCCCGCCGCGAAGGGCTGCTGGCGCTCGAGGCGAAATTGGACGACATTGACGACCCGTTTTTGCGCAACGGACTCAGCATGGCAATCGATGGGCAAACGCAAGAGTTCATCCGCGATGTCATGACAGAGGAAATCGTTGCCATGGAAGAGCGCCACGAAGCGAATGCCGCGATTTTTTCCCAAGCAGGCACGTACGCGCCGACGCTCGGGGTGCTTGGGGCCGTCATCGGCCTGATTGCCGCCCTTGGCAATATGGAAAACATCGCCGAGCTCGGCAAGGCGATCAGCGCCGCTTTTGTCGCCACGATGCTCGGCATTTTCACCGGCTATGTGCTTTGGCATCCGTTTGCCAACAAACTGCGGCGGAAATCGAAGGAAGAGGCGCGCGTGCGCTACATCATGATTGAAGGGGTGCTGTCCATTTTGGAAGGACAAGCCCCGCGCATGATCGAACAAAAACTCGCCTCATACTTGCCGGAAAGCGAGCGGCGCCAAGCGCTGGTGCAAGGGGAAACGGCCAATGGCTAAGAAAAAAAAGAACAAGCATGACGACCATATGAGCGAGGCATGGCTGATTCCGTACGCGGATTTATTGACGCTATTGCTCGCCCTATTCATCGTCTTGTTTGCGAGCAGCCAAATCGACCAAAAGAAGTTTCAAGAAATTGCGCGCGCCTTTAGCACCGCCTTTGCCGGCGGAACGGGTGTTCTTGACTTTCAAAGCCCGATCGAGCCGATCACTCCACCGGCCCAAGACGAAGAAGGACGGCATCAAGCAAAGCAGCCTTCCCCAGCCGTAAACGGAAAGGAAAAAGAAGAATTAGGGCAAATCAAAGCGAAAATCGACAGCTACATCCACGACAACAAGCTGACGGGAAAACTGCAGACTTCCTTGACGGACGAAGGGCTCGCGATTACCATTTTGGATGATATTTTATTCGACTCCGGCAGCGCCGAAGTGCGCATGAAAGACCGGCGTCTTGCGGCGGAAATCTCCGCTTTGCTCGTCATGAACCCGCCGCGCAATATCATTATCAGCGGCCATACGGACAACGTGCCGATCCATAATGAGAAATTTGCTTCCAACTGGGAGCTGAGCGTCATGCGCGCCGTCAATTTCATGAAAGTGCTGCTTGAAAACAAGCAACTCGATCCGCGCTATTTCAGCGCCAAAGGGTATGGCGAATACAAGCCGATCGCCTCCAACGCCACCGCTGCCGGGCGGATGAAAAACCGGCGCGTCGAAATTTTAATTTTGCCGCGCACCGACGTCAATGATTCGTCCACATCCACTCAGTGACCGCCGCGCCTTCAGCGGGCGGTTTTCTTTAGCCGTCGCTTTGCCAAAACTCTCTTTTCCATGTCCAAACAGAAAAACCGGCGGTTCGCCGGTTTTTCCTCCTTCGTCCGCAAAGACCTTTATTCGAAAAAATCAAAGCTTGATCGTCCATTTAATGACTCCGGCTTTGGCAAGCGCCTCAACCAAAATGACAACGACCGGCCCGACGAACAACCCGATAAAGCCAAGCAGCTGAAACCCCAGATAGACGCTGACGAGCGCGGCGAGCGGGGAAATGCCCAAATTGGTGGAAAACACTTTCGGCTCAATGATCCGGCGCACGACGGTGATGACGACAAACAGCACGATGAGCCCGATGCCAAGCGTATTGTTGCCGTTCGCCATGCTGATGAGCCCCCACGGAACAAGCACGGAACCCGTTCCTAAAATCGGCAAAATATCAACGACGACGATGACCAGCGCCATCAACGCCGCATAGTCGACCCCCAACACGAAAAGGCCAGCCAGCGCGAGGAAAAACGTAATTAAACTAAGCAAAAACTGCGCTTTTAAAAAGCCGATCCCCGCTTTGCTCAGCTGGGCGACGACCATCCCAAGCCGCTGTTCGGTCCGTTCGGACAAATAGCGGCGCATGCCTTGCTTCAGCTGCGGCAAATCGAGGCAAATGAGAAACAGTGCGATCAAATACACTAAAAAATGAATCAAAAACGCCGGAATGGCGGCAATATAATGGACGAGCGACTGCGTCAAGTTGGTCGCAAACGACAAAAGCATTTGCTCGACGGTATTGACGCCGCGTTCAAGCGAATCGATGATTTCCTGCGGAATGGAGCTGGAATACGACTGCCACGTTTGAATGAGACGGTCGAGCACTTTCGTCGCTTCGTTTAACACGTAAGGCAGTTTTTGCGAGAGCGCCATCACTTGTTGCACAAAAATCACGACCAGAAAGTAAAGGGAAAGCCCAAGAATGATGATGAACAATGAAAAAATCGCCGTGACGGCGTGCGCGCGCTTCAGCTTATAGTTTTCTTGCAATCGGCGGATGGACGGCTCGAGCAAAAGCGCGGTCGCAAGTGCGAAGAGAAGCGGCACACTGTATGGCACAAGCCATAGCCCCACAGCGAATAGCAACGCAATGATCATCCAACGTTTCACGTTCGTCCCTCATTTTCCCTCAAAATTTAGCCAAAAGATGGTTCATGTATATAAATATAGCCGACCGCATGCGGACAGGGCAACTATTTCATGCGCTCGTTTTCATCTGCAGCGCGGCGTCGTCGTTGCCAAACGATGTAAATCGCCGCCACCGCCACCGCCGCTGCGATAGCCGGTCGGACATATGGCGCCGCCATCTCGTCAATTTGCCGCCATCGTTGGCCAAGCTGTTCTCCCAACCAAATAAACAAAATGGACCATGGGATGATGGCCAACACCGTGTAAATCGTAAACGGCAGCCACTTCATCCGAGCAATGCCGGCGGGGATCGAAATCGCATGGCGGACGACGGGAATAAATCGGGCGCTAAAAATGACGCCGGGGCCAAATTTCGCAAACCAGCGTTCCGCCACATCCAAATGTTTTTTCTGGATCAATACATATTTCCCATACTGATCTAGAAACGGCCGTCCGCCATAGTAGCCCATCCAATACAAAAACAGTTGCGCCACCGTGCCGCCTACTGTCCCCGCTGCCACCGCCCCAGCAAATGAGACATCCCCCCGCGCTACCAAATAGCCAGCATATGCCAACACGATCTCGCTGGGGATTACTTCCACCATCAAGGCGAGAGCGATGCCGACATAGCCTAAACTGGTCAAAAAGGAAAACATCGATTGAATGACTTCGTGCACCGTTTTTCCTCCTTGTCTTTCGCTTCCTTGTCCATTTTTTCATTATACTATACGTTCCTTGCCAACAAAACGGGAAAAGCGGCTGATCATTCAGCCGCTTTCACGAGTGTCGATGATCATCTATATAGATGCAATTTAAAGCTTTAACATTTTTCGTCTTTGCCGGTCATTGCATCCGACTGTCGAGTGACCGAACAGCGCCGCTTCCAGACCCATGAATGGGTCTGTGAAGCGGCGCTGTTCGGTCTTCCGTCACGCTAAGGCGTGACGAAGGCAAGCCACACGCTTGCCGACTACGGCAGAAAAGCTAGGAATAGGACGATGTCAACTGGTTTTTAATGGTTAATCAACACATCTGAGCCACTTTTTTCTTAGGCGCTTTGCTGCTGCAACTCAGCGATGTATTGTTTTCCTTGTTCTTCGTTATATTGCCCTTCCCATTTCGACATCACAACCGCCGCCAGCGAGTTGCCGATGACGTTGACCACTGTGCGCGCCATGTCCAAAAGACGGTCGATGCCGGCGATAAACGCCAATCCTTCAACTGGAATGCCAACTGTGCCAAGCGTTGCCAATAAGACGACAAACGATACGCCTGGGACACCGGCAATCCCTTTGGACGTCACCATTAAAACGAGCACAAGCGAGATTTGCTGTGAAATCGGCATGTCGATGCCGTACAGTTGAGCGATAAAGACAGCCGCCAGCGCCTGATACAGCGTCGACCCATCCAAGTTGAACGAATAGCCGGTCGGAACGACAAAGGATGTTACAGCCTTCGAACAACCGAATTTCTCCATTTTTTCCATAACCTTAGGCAACACGGTTTCCGAGCTCGACGTGCTATAGGCAAGCACTAATTCATCCTTTAAGATTTTTATAATATGGAAAATATTTGTATTTACCAATTTGGCCACAGCGCCAAGCACCACCAACACGAAGAATGCCATGACCGCATAAACGAGCACAACAAGTTTGCTGAGCGGAAGGAGCGAAGCGACGCCGAATTTCGACACCGTCACGCCGATTAGGGCGAAAACGCCAAACGGCGCAAACTTCATCACTTGGTTCGTCACATAAAACATCGCTTCCGCCGTGCCTTGGAAAAAGCGAAGCACCGGTTTCCCTTTTTCACCGATCGCGGCTACGCCCAACCCGAACATCACCGAGAAGAAGATGATCGGCAGCATATTCCCGGTCGACAGCGCTTCAAACACGTTTTTCGGCACGATGTTGACAAATGTTTCAACCATCGAATGGTGCTGCACTTCGTTCGTCGTATCGACATACGACTGGATATCCGTTTTCTCAAGCGACTTCATATTGACGCCGACGCCTGGTTGGAAAATGTTCGCTGCCAAGAGGCCGACGATAATGGCAATCGTCGTAATGATCTCAAAATAAAGGATCGTTTTGCCGCCCAACTTTCCGAGCTTTTTCACATCACCGACGTTGGCAACGCCGACAATCAAGCTCGAGACGATGATCGGGATGACGATCATCTTAATTAAACGGAGAAAAACATCTCCGATCGGCTGCAAATACGTCGCTACTTTAGGGTTTCCGTAAAAAATGGCCCCAACCATAATCCCGAGAATAAGGCCGATGAAAATTTGCCATGCCAAGCCGATCTTGCGCATGATGCTTTTTCGCCTCCTTTAGACAAATTTAGACAAAAGACGACAAAATTATTTTACTTTTAAAAATAAAATCTGTCAATATTTTTGATTGAAATCGCTTCATCAAAGGATATAAATGAAAGAATTCAGTTTTTTAAAATAATTTCTATTCTTCCACTACTGAAAAAGCGGGTCGCTGCACCAGCAACCCGCTTTTGTTATGACCGCCGTTTTTCTTTTTCCTGCCGATAAAATTCGTGAAACATTTTCATTAATGCCCGTTTTTCAATGCGCGAGACATAGCTTCTCGAGATGCCGAGCTCTTTGGCGATTTCACGCTGTGTTTTTTCCCGCTGCCGACCGAGGCCAAAGCGATTGATGATCACCTCTTTTTCCCGCTCATCAAGCACGCTGATATATTGCTTGACTTGTTCGAGCTCCATGTTCAAGTGGATTTCATCGGCGATGTCTTCGCCTTCGGCTTTTAAAATATCAAGCAGGCTGATTTCGTTTCCTTCTTTGTCCTGGCCGATTGGCTCATGCAACGAGACGTCTTTGCGCGTTTTTTTTAATGAACGCAGGTGCATCAGGATTTCGTTCTCGATACATCGAGCCGCATACGTTGCCAGCTTCGTTCCTTTGCCCGGCGAATAGCTTTCAATCGCCTTGATCAAGCCGATCGTGCCAATGGAGATTAAATCCTCGACCTCTTCTCCCGTATTTTCAAACTTTTTCACAATGTGGGCAACAAGGCGCAAGTTGTGTTCGATGAGCCGGTTGCGGGCTTGCTCGTCGCCTTTTGCCATCAGCGCCAAATACTTTTCCTCTTCTTGAGCGCTTAACGGCTGGGGAAACGCATTGTTTTTAATATACGAGACAAGAAACGTCAGCTCTTTCAACAGAAACGTAAACGCCGTGAAAATGCCGGACATGCTCTCACCCCCGCCTGCTGTCATCGGCGGAAACCGCCTATCGTTATGTATATGCAGGGGCGATGTTGTCCGTGTCTTTACGACAAAAATAGACCGGCCCGAAATGAGCCGGCAATGACCTGACCAATCAAAAACGATTGATGCCAACGTTCTGCTGATGCGGTCCGCCTGCTTATCCCCCTCCCGATGCAGAAGAACCGCCGTTACGCTTTGGCCTCAACGCTGACTTCCGCGGCGACAACAAGCGCAATCGACGCGGTAATGATGATCGACATGACAATGGCGAACATCCCCGTTCCCTCCTTGACCTTCTCTTCTAGATTTTATTTTACCAAAGAAGACAAGGAACGCTTCCGCCACATTTTGAACAATTCGTGAAATTCGACCGTCAACAACAGCACACGGAGCACCCATCGCATCCCTTTAGCCTGAGTCAAGTCGAGTCTCCCGTCTGTTTCATCCACATCACAAGCCATACTGGTACAATTGACATGAATCTTCTCCCCTTTCATCTCCATTGTTTTAAAACAACCGTTGATGAGCGGAACATTTGCGGTCAAGCAACTCCTCCTCAGCTGCACGCGCGAACCGCTCCTCTTCGATGTTCCGTTGCCGCGGCTTTCTCCGCTCAATCGTGATCGTGATAAAAAACAAATGGATCGTCATACCCCCTCACCTCCTTTCCATGCAAAAAACCGCAGAAGGAAGGCGTTTCTGCGGCTAAGCGTACAAAAAGGCCGCAGAAAGCGAGACTACTCCCCTTCTGCGGCCTGATCGCTGTTTTTCGTCATCGGTGCACGTTCATTCCCGGTCGGCGGAAGGTCGAATAGCCGTTTGATAGAATGGATGCGTTACTGTTGTCCACATCATCATTGTCATTGTCTTCGACCTCCCTTTGGAAATGATGCTACGTAGGCAATTATATCCAAAATTATTTCCATTGTAAACCGTTTTTTTGCAAAATAGGCAAAAAGCTTGCTTTCCCTTGAACGCCAGCATGGTGGCTAAACAAAAACCCGCCTTTCGGCCAAAAGGCAGGTTTACGGTTCGAACCGCTTTTCTTCTTCCTCAAGACGGCGGGCATAGCGGGCGGCTTGGCGCAAACAGGAAAGCGACGCGGTAAAACAGACGGCGACTGCCAATAGGGCGAACGGCTTTTTCGCTGTCTCAACCGCTCCTGGGATGATCGTTCCGAAATAGAGAAACGCTCCAAACGCGAACAAGACGAGGCTGTATGTTTTAAAGTCGCCCGCCTTGGCCCGCAGCTCGTTTCGTTGCTGTTCGTTCAATCCCGATCCCTCCTCTCCCCTTTCACTGTATCATACATGGACGGAAGGGGGGAGCGGCAATTTCAGCCAAGCGCCTGCGCCAAATCGTCAAGCAGATCGTTGACATCTTCAAGCCCGACCGACAAACGGATCAGGCCGTCGGTAATGCCGAGCTGTTCGCGCCGTTCCTTCGGGATCGAGGCGTGCGTCATTTTCCCTGGCAACGAAATTAAACTTTCGACCGCCCCTAAGCTTTCGGCAAGCGTAAAGTAGCGCACGCGCGACAGCACGTTCTCGGCGCGCTCCAAGCTGCCGACATCAAACGAAATCATGCCGCCAAATCCGCGCATTTGCTTTTTCGCCAACTCGTGGTTCGGATGATCCGGAAGACCTGGATAATGGACGCGCTTGACCGCCTTGTGTTCAGCCAAAAAAACAGCGATTTGGCGCGCATTTTCTTCATGTTCCTCCATCCGCACGGCGAGCGTTTTCATCCCGCGCATCAATAGCCATGAATCTTGCGGCCCGAGCACGCCGCCGGTTGAATTTTGCACGTAATGGAGCCGTTCGGCAAGCTCCGGCGTGCGGACAACCGCCAGCCCAGCGACGACGTCGCTATGGCCGCCTAAATATTTCGTCGCGCTATGGATGACGATATCGGCGCCAAGCTCAAGCGGCGTCTGAAAGTACGGAGTGGAAAACGTGTTATCGACGATCAATAGCAGCCCATGCGCACGGGCAATGGCGGCGGCGGCTTGCAAGTCAGTGATTTTCAACAGCGGGTTCGTCGGCGTTTCAATATAGATGGCTTTCGTATTCGGCCGGATGTGCGCCTCGATGTTGGCGACATCGCTCGTATCGACGAACGTCGCCTCAAGCCCGAACCGATTCAGCACGTTCGTCATGACGCGATACGTGCCGCCGTAGACATCGTCAGTGAGCACCAGATGGTCGCCGCTTTGAAACAACATCATGACGGCCGTAATTGCCGCCATACCGGAAGCGAACGCAAAGCCGGCTTCGCCGCCCTCGAGATCGGCGATCAGCTTCTCAAGCGCCGCGCGCGTCGGGTTGCCGGTGCGCGAGTATTCAAACCCTTTATGCTTTCCAACTTCTTCTTGCTTATACGTACTCACTTGATAAATCGGGACCGACACCGCTCCAGTATGCGGATCCCCCGGAATGCCGCCATGAATGAGCATTGTTTTCCGCCTCATCGTTACCTCCCACCTTCATAAATGTGTTTGCTTAAATAGCGTTCGCTCCCGTCCGGAAAAATGACGACGATATTCGTCCCTGGCTTTGCCTTCTCTGCTTCCATCAAAGCGGCATGAAACGCGGCGCCGGACGAACTGCCGACCAAAAGCCCCTCCTGTCTCGCCAGTTCGCTGACGCGCCGGAACGCGTCATCGTCCGCGATCGTGTAGATGGCATCAAAATAATCCGGATCCATAAACGGCGGCAAAAACTCCATGCCGATCCCTTCCGTCCGATGCGGACCCGGCTTGCCGCCGCCTAAAATCGAGCCTTCCGGTTCCACGATGACCGTTTTAATGGCCGGGTTTTTTTCTTTTAAAAACGTCGCTGTCCCCATAAACGTGCCGCCGGAGCCGGCGCCGGCGACAAAAATGTCGATCTGTCCGTCCAAATCGTCCCACAGCTCCGGACCGAGCGTCTTGTAATACGTCCTTGGATTGGCCGGGTTTTGGAACTGCTGGGGGCAATAGGCGCCTGGAATCGTGCGGGCGAGCTCCTCCGCTTTGCGGATTGCTCCTTCCATTCCCTCTTCAGTCGGTGTATGAACGATTTGCGCCCCGAGCGCCTTCATCAGCTGTTGTTTTTCGATGCTGAATTTTTCCGGCACACAAAAAATGATGTTCACATTTTTGCCGATCGCCGCCAGCGCCAGACCGATGCCGGTGTTGCCGGCCGTCGGCTCGATGATCGTGCCCCCCTCTTTCAGTTTTCCTGATGCAAACGCCTCGCGCAACAGCTCTTGTCCGAGCCGGTCTTTAATGCTTCCGCCAGGATTGAAGTATTCAAGCTTGGCGAACAGCCGAACGCCTTCCGAGAGGGGGAAGCGCGTAATTTCGACAACCGGCGTATGGCCGATCAACTCATGGATGCTTTTTGCTACGCGCATACAAGTCACTCCGTTTCTTCACGCTCAGTTTAGCAGCAAAACGGCGGTGTTTTGTTGTCTATATATAAGTTGAAACTTTGTTTTACATCCAGTAGAGCGCCCGCCGCATTCTACCAAACTGACTTGTATGAAGGAAAACAGAATCGAGCAATCGGAAAATCTTTATTACAACTTATATAGATGCAATTTGAAGCATCACCATTTGCAACTTTTACCGAGTATTCGATCGACTGTCGGGCGACCGAACAACGCAGCTTAAAGACCCATATATGGGTCTGTGAAGCAGGCGGTTGTTCGGTCTTCCGTCACGCCAAGGCGTGACGGAAGAAGCCTGCGGCTTGCCTCCGACAGTCGAGAACATAGACAAGCTGCTTTTTCGCTGCATCTTAATAGCGCTTCTGTTTCATAACGGAAAGCATCGACAAGACAAGTTCAGCCGAATGTTTCGCCGCCGTCTCCAAAAACTGTTCAAACGACACGTCCGACTCCTCACCAGCAATATCAGACAACGCCCGGATGATGACAAACGGCGTTCCAAATTGCACGCACACTTGGGCGATCGCCGCCGCTTCCATTTCGACGGCGCACAATTCCGGAAACTGACCGCGCACAAATTCGACTCGCTTTGGATCGTTCATAAACGAATCGCCGGTGGCGATCAAGCCGGTCACTGCCTGCAGGCCATCAAGCCGCGCCGCCGCCTGCTTGGCCGCCTCAACAAGCGCCTCATCCGCCCGGTAGCGCGCCGGCAGGCCAGGCACTTGCCCGTAAGCGTAGCCGAACGCGGTCACATCGACGTCATGATGGACGACTTCCTTGGAAATGACAAGATCTCCGACACGAAGCGAAGGCAAAAATCCGCCAGCTGACCCCGTGTTAATCACGAAGTCAGGGCGAAAGCGGTCAAGCAGAAGCGTCGTTCCCATGGCGGCGTTCACTTTGCCGATCCCGGATTTCAACAACACCGCCTCCACGCCGTCAAGGCGCCCTTTGGAAAATTCGCACCCGGCAATGACCGTTTCCTCGCGCCCTTCCATGCGCGAACGCAAAATCGCCACTTCCTCTTCCATGGCTCCAATAATGGCTGCTTTCATCGTTCTCCCTCTTTCTATGTCGTTTGTTTCACCGCCTCCATCACCCAGACGAACGCGTTTTGCTGCGCAAAGGAGGCGGAAAAGCCATGCTTGGAAAACAGTGATGCCAATACGTCAAGCGTCGTATAATATTCGCGTTCCAAATCGTCGGCCAAATCGTAGAAGCCGCGCGCCCGGGCTTCCTCAATCGCCTGGCGGAACGCCTCTTTGTCGCGAAACGCCGTATCGGCAAACACTATTTTACCACCCGGATGGAGCAATTGACTATATTTGGCCAGCGCTTCGTCTTTTTCCGCATCCGTCAAATGATGAAACGCATACGTGCTGGCGATCGTGTCGATCGGCTCCGGCGGTGTCGGAAATTGCAAAAAATCGCCGTCCAGAATGACCGCTCGCCCGCTGAGCTTTTCCGCCGCTTTTTTCCTCATCGGCGCCGATGGCTCGATCCCGTACACCTGCTTGCCGCGCTCAAGCAGCTTTTTCGTCAAGTTGCCTGTGCCGACGCCAAACTCGAGCACGACTTGGCCGGCTTTGTCGGCGACCGTGCTTAAAATGCGGTCATAACCGGCAAACACGTCTCGATATTGCTCATCGTATCCTTCGACCGATCGGTCATACGATTCCGCCCATTGCTCAAACAAGTCAAGAAACTCTCTGCCCATATGGTCACACCCCAAAAAAGTTTATAATTCCTATAAATATAGTATGTTTTTTCGTATTGCCTGCTCTTACTGTAGCATATGTTTTTCCCTTGTTCAACGATCATGTTCGTTCGTATTGTTCCCCCTTGTACTCCGGTGGATGAGGGCGGGAAAATTTGCTACACTGACAATGGAAAGGAGGAAGAACGATGCCGAACATTTCTCTTGATTTGATCGAGGACAAAATCGAATTTTTTGAAGCGGACGACTTGCGGACGCTCGAGAAAAAAATCAACGAACAAATTGAACATAACAAGGCGCTCTTGCTTTCCGTCCATCATGTATCCCATCAAATGCACGTCATGGAAAACGGAAAGCGGTGGTACAGCGCAGTCGTTCATTTCAAAGCGAAAAAATAACAGGCGCCCTTCGTTTTTGGGCGCCTGTGTATTTTTCCGCCGCTAATGAACCGCCATCGTTTCACTGATGCCGCCAAAGTTTCGAATATCTCCGCTTCCCCTCATCATGCCGCTTATGGCTTTTGCTTCAACTTTTGCACTTTCGTCGGCTTCCAGCCTTCGTTCGTCACCCATTCAATGTACACTTTGTAATGGGCGATTTGATCTTTCGTCGAAATCGTCGCGACTGCTTTGTTCGGCCCGTTGTTGCCGATGAACCAAACGATCATCTCCTCCGGGGCGATGCCGGTCGCATAGCTGACGGCATCGAGCATTTCCTTCCAGTCGACCGAATCTTTCTTAAACACCGTTTCATGCGGCTCCGTTTGCGTCGTACCGATCGGCTGCCATGCCGGGTTGACGATTTCTTTTTCAACGTTGGACCCCGGCGGGCCCGGCGTTTCTGTCATGCCCGCTTCGCTCGTTTCATCGGTGGAAGCAGCATCTTCTTCCTCGGCGGGCGTTTCGGCTTCCGCCGGCGCCGCCGCTTCGCCTGTTTCCACTTCCACCCGCTTCGCATTGGCCGCTTCTGTTTTGGCTTCGCGATCAACCGCCTTCTCGCTCGGTTGATCGCCAAACAGCAAGTTCCCGCCGACAATCAAAATGAGCAGCACGACAACGGCAATGGCTCCATTGAGCCAACGGTTGATTCTCCGCCGCTTGGCGCGGGCGGCAAAGCGTGTCCCCATTTGCGCCACCGTCTCCTCTCCCTTCTTTGGATGATGTTCGTGCTGGAAACATGGATTCCCCTTACATTTGGTTCGTCACTTCACTTCATTTTTGGCGTGGTCATAAGCATAAAGCGCCTCGACTGCGGCGGCGAACACATCATTCGTCGAGGCCCGCCCGCTCGGGCAGTCGAGCTCAACGACAGCGAGGGCGTATTTCGGGCGGTCGGCTGGAAAATAGCCAGCAAACCATTTATTAATGAATTCAGCACCGCCGTCCATTTTTCCTGTCTCCGCCGTCCCGGATTTGCCGGCGACCGGATACGGCAGCGAACGGAAGCGGCGGCCGGTGCCATCCTCTTTGGTGACAACGCTGCGCAAAAGCCGCTGCAGCTCTTCGGCCGTCTGCGGCGCGATCGGCGCCATGTCTGAAGCCGGTTGAGGCGGAAACGAAAAGAGGGTCGCACCGTTTTTATACAGCACTTTGTCAACGGCCCGCACCTGAAGCGCTTCGCCGCCGCGGGCGATGGTCGCCATCATGTTGGCGACGCCAAGCGGCGAGACGCGTACATTTTTTTGCCCGATCGCCGTTTGCGCCACCGCAAGCGGCACCCTCTTGTCGCGCGGATCATGCCAAATCGTTCCTTTCTGCTCCTCCGGGAACTGACGGAAATGCTCTTCATGGTACACCGCCCCTTCCCAGCCGGCCGTCGGATACAGCCCAAGCTTTCTCGCATACGTTTCAAACGCATCGGGATCGTGCTCGATCAACTGCTTGCCGAGCGTGGCGAAAGCATTGTTGCAACTGACGGCAAAGCTGTCCGCTAAATCAAGCATGCCGTAATCATGCTCCTCATCGCGGGTTTTGCCGTCAATTTTTCGGCTGCAGTCAAACGTTGTCTCAAGCGAGGCGAGCCCCTCATCAAGCGCCGCGGCCGCAATGACTGTTTTAAAAATCGAGCCAGGGATTTGCGGCAACACGATTTGGTTTTCCGCCCCGCGGTTTTTGTACGGATCACGCGGGTCCATGTTTGGGCGGCTGACCATGGCGAGCACACTGTTTGTGTCAATATCCAGCAAAACGAGACCGCCTTTTTTCAACCCGTATCGGTCAACGATCTGCTCCATCTCTTGCTGCAAGTCACGGTCAAGCGTCGTTTGCACGGTGACGGGATAAAACGGGTTGCCCGTATCGCTGTATTTGACATCGAGCCCAAACAGCGGCCGCCCTTCGGCGTCAACGTGATAAAGCAGCTTCGTTTCGCCGTCGGCGAGCAAAAATTCATCAAACGCCTTCTCAAGTCCTTGAATGCCCACTTCGGTCTTTGGCGGCAGCGGCCGTTTTGGATAACGCTTCTTGATGAGCTCCTGATCTGGACGGGTGAAGCCAAGCAAATGCGGGGCGTACACCGTTTCCAGCGGATATTGCTTGTTGACGGCAAATACCCCCGGAATGCGCAAATCGTTAATTTGCTTCATTTGCTGGGCGCTCAAGGCGAGCGGCTCTCCATCCTTCTCTAAGACGAACGGACCGTCCTCCTGCTCAAGTTGGCGGCGAATCTCTTCTTCAGAGACGCCGGCGATGCGGGCGACTTGTTCCATCGGCCATTTCATTGCCGTTAAAAACGGGAATAAGACAAGCGACGGTACGTATCGCTTCGTGAGCGGCGCGCCATTTCGGTCGACGAACGAGCCGCGCCCGTCGTCAATGATCAGTTCTTGTGTCCGCTGGGCGACGCTTTCGGCAATTAAATTATGATTGGCGAACGACTCGGCGTCAATCAGCTGGATCTGCGCCAATCGCCCGACAAGCAACAACAAGCCCAGTTGAATGAGGGCGAGCATGGCAAGCGTTCGTTTTTTCCACATAAAGAAAACACCTCATCATCAAGTGTTGACGAGGTGTTTCCGTTTGAAACGTCAAGCGGCGGCAATTTTCTTCGCTTCGCTTCGCACACCGCCGCTTGTTCAGGTCGGCCGCCTCCTGCTTCTTATTTCACAGCCACGATTTTCACAAGCATTTCCCCGCCCGGCGTTTGCACCGTCACCTCATCGCCGACGCGGCGGCCGAGAAGCGATTTCGCAATCGGCGAGTCGTTGGAAATTTTCCCTTCAAACGGATCGGCTTCAGCGCTGCCGACGATCGTATACGTCTCTTCCTCGCCGTCTGGAAGTTCAATGAACGTGACCGACTTGCCGAGCGAGACGACGTCCGGGTTTTCTTTGTCTTCTTCAATGATGACGGCGTTGCGGATCATGTTTTCAAGCATTTGGATGCGCGATTCGACAAACGCCTGCTCATCTTTGGCAGCATCGTACTCCGAGTTTTCCGACAAATCCCCGAACCCGCGCGCAATCTTAATGCGCTCCACCACTTCTTTCCGCTTGACCGTTTTTAAGTACTCAAGCTCTTGTTCCAGTTTCTCTTTTCCCTCTTTCGTCATCGGATACTGCTTTTCGTTCGCCATTCATCTCACTCCTCTATATATTCTGCATTATGTAAAACGTACGAACAGCAAAAACGGCTGTTCGTACGCTTACTTGTTATATAATATATTGTTTTGTCTCTGTTATGTTATTACAAAACCGCTTTTTGTTCAAGAACTGTGCGAATTTTTGCCACCATTAAATCGATGGCGACGACGTTCTGTCCGCCTTCCGGAATGATCACATCCGCGTAGCGCTTCGTCGGTTCGACAAACTGGTTGTGCATCGGCCGGACGACGGACAAATATTGCTCGATGACCGAATCGAACGTGCGGCCGCGCTCTTTAATATCGCGGATGAGACGGCGGATGATGCGGATGTCCGGGTCGGTGTCGACATATACTTTAATGTCCATTAAATTGCGGAGTCGCTCATCCTCCAAGACAAGAATGCCCTCCACGATGATGACATCCTTTGGCTCCACGCGAATGACGTCGCTTGAGCGAGTGTGCAGCGTATAATCGTACACCGGCTTGTCAATCGGCTCATAGCGAAGCAGCTTATGAATATGCTCAATCAACAAATCGTTGTCAAACGCCAGCGGATGGTCATAGTTCGTCTTCAGCCGCTCTTCAAACGGAAGATGGCTTTGATCTTTATAGTAAAAGTCTTGCTCCAAAACAAGGATCGAGCGGTCGCCGAAATGGTCGTAAATCGCGCGGGCGACGCTCGTCTTCCCCGAGCCGGAGCCGCCGGCGACGCCGATGACAACGGGCTTCTTCCCCATCTTAATTCTCCTTTCTCATCATGTTGTACGGGAAGAGAGGGCGCTTGACCTTAAACTTCACGATTTGCAGCGGATGGCGCGCCGCATCAAGCTCGTTGCCGTCTTCGTCCCAAATTTTCTCAATCACTTGGGTGAAGTTTTCAATTTCCGGACCGAAAAATTCGACTTCATCGCCCGGGCGGAAATGGTTGCGCTGCTGGACGGTGGCGATGCCCGTCTCCGGGTCATAGCCAAGCACCAAACCGGCGAATTCATGAGTCGTTTTCCGGCTGTGCGTCCCGTACATATGGTTCGTATAATCCGGGAAGCCGTCAAAGAACGACGGCGCCGTCTCGCGGTTGGCGCATTTCTCCAGCTCCCGCACCCACTCTTCGCGGATCGTGAAATGGTCTGGGTCAGCGCAGTAGGCATCAATGACTTTCCGGTAGACACTGACAACCGTCGCCACGTAATGGATCGATTTCATCCGCCCTTCAATTTTCAAGCTATCCACACCCAATTCGATCATCACCGGAATGGCGCGGATTAAGTTCAAATCTTTCGCGCTCATCGCAAACGGAGCGTCCCCTTTTTCAAACAACGGAATTTCCCGGCCGTCCGAGAGCTGATACAAATCGTAATCCCAGCGGCACGACTGGCAGCATCCGCCGCGGTTTGAGTCGCGCGCCGTCATATGGTTGCTCAATACACAGCGGCCGGAGTAGGCGGAACACATCGCCCCATGGATGAACGCCTCGATTTCAATATCGACTTTCTCTTTGATCTGCCGGATTTCTTCTGCGCCCACTTCACGAGCGAGCACAACCCGCTCGAGCCCTTCCTCTTTCCAAAATTGGACCGCTTTCCAGTTGGTAAGCGATTGCTGCGTGCTTAAATGCACTTCAAGCTTCGGCGCCACCCGGCGCGCCGTTTCGATGATGAGCGGGTCGGCGACGATGATGCCGCAAACACCGGCATCTTCAAGCGCCCGCAAATAGTCATCAAGGCCAGGGATGTTTTCGTTATGGGCGTAAATATTGGCCGTTACGTATACTTTGGCTCCGTATCGATTGGCAAATTCGACCCCTTCGCGAATTTCCTCGATCGTAAAGTTGTCGGCGTTGGCGCGCAAGCTGTACTCTTGGCCTCCGATAAAGACGGCGTCTGCGCCGTAATGGACGGCGATTTTCAGTTTTTCCAAGTTGCCGGCCGGGGCGAGCAGCTCTGGCTTTTTCACAATGACGCGCTTGCCGTCAATGATTTCGGAGATGCGATCATTTTTTAAAAGCATGCTGCTTCCCTCCTTTTCTCAATAAATGGTCTCTTTGAAGAAAAATCCGGTGTCGATGCGGCGATGCGGCGGCTGAAGCGCTTCAACGGCCGCAAGCAGCTCCTCTTTTTCCCGTTCGTACCGCTCGCGGTCATCGGCGCATAAATCGATGGCGCGGCGGTACAGCTTCGTCACTTCGGTAATGTAGCGCGGCTCGTGCAAAATCCCGTCAATTTTAAAGCTGTCGATGCCGGCCTCGACCATGTCGCCGAGCTCATCGATCATGCAAACATCGTTCGGGCTCATAATATGCGTGCCGTTTTCGTCTTCAAAAATCGGATATTTGTTGTCGCGCTCTTTGTCGTAAAGAAACATCCCTTTTTCGTACTTCTTCCGTTCAACTTCCATCACTTTCTCTTGATATTCAAAATAGCTGCCGATCAGCGAGCGCTTCGATTGGTACATGCACATCGCGCCGTGCACTTGCACCTCGATTTCCACTTCGGCATGGGCTTTGATTTCCAAAATGGCGTCCATGTTCAACTCGCGGGCCAAGACGGCGCGCTTCGCCCCTTTCCGGCCCCAATAGTTGCACGCATACCAGTTCGTCGCTGTCGTCTCCGTGCTCCAGTGGAGCTTCATGTGCGGCGCCGTTTCTCGGACAGTCAAGAGCACCGCGGGATCGCCGAAGACGATGGCATCGGCGCCGACATCAGCCAAAAACGCGACGTAGTCGCCAAGCTCGTCCACTTTATCGTTATGGAAAATGGCGTTCATCGCCACATACACGTTCATGCCGCGCCGGTGGGCGGCTTTGACGGCGGCAGCGACATCATGGCGGGAAAATTCGCCGGCAAGCCGCAAACCGTAGCGCTGCTCGCCAATGATGACCGCGTCCGCTCCGGCTTCAGCCAGCTCGTCGATATGGGCAACGCTCGTCGGCGTCACGAGCAATTCGGGTTTTTTCACTGTTCTTCACCTCGTTTTTTCGATATGGCGAGCCCATCGCCGACCGGAATGATGACCGTATCATAACCGCTTCGACTCATGAGCCACTCATTGTAGCGGCGAATTTTTCGGGCGATGTTCCAAAGCCGTCGATTGTCCGCCGGCGCTTCGGCGGCGACGAGCCCCTTAAACAGGACGTTGTCGCTGATGATGAGGCCGCCTGCAGCCACAAACGGCTCATAGAGCGTAAAAAAGCGCTCATATTGCCCTTTGGCGGCATCAATAAACAGCACATCAAACGGCGCGGCGGCCGCCACACCGGCCTCGACCGCGAGCGCATCGCCCAACACCGACTCGATTTGCCGCTTGGTGTTCGTCTTTTCGATGTAAAAACGGGCGCGCTCATACCGCTCCCGGTCTTTTTCGATCGTCACAATGCGCGCGTCCGGCAGCGCCTTTGCCATCCGGATCGCCGAATAGCCGATCGCCGTGCCGATTTCCAAAATGCGGCGCGGCCTGATCAGCTTCAAGATGAATAACAGCACTTCGACGCTCACCGGATCCATGATCGGTATGCGGTGCCGATAGGCGTACTGCTCCATCTCCTCAATGTCCTCATCCGGCGCCGGACGCAGCTTTTGCAAGTACGAAACAATGTCATTGGAAAGCAAGAGGAATTCCTCCCTGCCGTCAGCAAACTGAAAAGCGCTCGCCAAAGTTGAACTATATAGATGCAACGAAGAAGTTTAATATATCCTTGACGGAAAAGCGGTTTGCCCATTTTCGACTGACGGAGGCAAGCCTGTGGCTTGCCTCCGTCACGCCTTGGCGTGACGGAAGACCGAACAACCGGCCTGCTTCACAGACCCATATATGGGTCTTTAAGCGGCGTTGTTCGGTCGCCCGACAGTCGATCAAATACTCGGGAAAAACTACAAATGGTAAAGCTTCCAATTGCATCTATATACAACCCGGCATTTGCGCTTTGTCGTCATGAAAAATAAGAGCCGCAAAGGACTCTTATCGTTGGTCTGTTCAACTATACTACCATAAAACAGCGGAAAAGCGAAGCCGTTTCACCCCACCGGCCATTACCTTCCGTTTTGACCTATTGTTTTCCAATATGCTTCGCCTTTTCCCGGTTATGCTCGGCCAACGTTTTCGTAAAAATGACCTCGCCGCCCGGTGTCGCCAAAAAGTATAAATAGTCGGTCGCCGCCGGTTCAAGCGCCGCTTCGATCGACATTACGCCGGCGTTGGCGATCGGCCCCGGCGGCAGCCCTTTATGAATGTACGTGTTGTACGGCGAATTGACCTGCAAATCTTTATACAACACACGCTCTTTATGTTCGCCAAGGGCGTACAAAACGGTCGGGTCGGTTTGAAGCGGCATGCCGCGGTGCAGCCGATTGTAAAACACGCTGGCGATTTTTTGGCGGTCAGCTTTTTCCGTCGCCTCTTCCTCAATGAGCGACGACATCGTCAACAGCTGATGCGGCGACATGTTCTTTTCTTTCATCGCTGCCTTATATGTGTCAAGCACAGCTGCCGTTTTCGCCACCATCGCCTCAATGATCTCTGAGAGCGGCGGCTTTTCGTCAGCAAACACATACGTCGCCGGGAACAAGTAGCCTTCCAGCGGATAGCGGATGCCTTTCCGAAAAATATCATCAGTCAACAAATCCGGGTGCATTTTCATCAGCCGTTCGATATACGCGCGATCGTTAAGCAATTTCATAATCTGTTCTTGTTTGTACCCTGTTTTCGCGGCAATGAGGTCAGCGATTTGCACCAATTGCGACCCTTCCGGAACGGTCAGCTTCAATCCGATTTTTAGCGATTTCCCCGTTTTTAACAGCTCAATGATGCGCGCCATTGGCATCGCCCGCGTCAACTCATACTCCCCAGCCTGGAAGCCGGATTCATTTTTCCAGCGGACATATAAGCGAAACACGGCCGCGCTTTTAATGAGCCGCTTTTGTTCGAGCTGCTCGGCAATCGCCGCCGCCGATGAACCGATCGGAATCGAGACATGGACCGGGGTGCGGTCATTCGGGTCGACGGGCTTAAGCGCTGAACGGATGTATAAGAAACTGCTGGCGCCGGCAATGACAAACGCCGCCAGCAGAACAGCACAGACAATCAAGACGATTTTCCGCACAAGCCGCGCCTCTGGCGCCCTAAAATCGTTCTGTTTCATCTTTGTCCTCCTTTCACCCGGCCATATTATACTACAAAGTTCCGCATTTTTCGCCCTTGACGGTCAAAAAATGCAAAGCCAGGGGAGGAAACGCGCCGGTCAATCGAAGCCCTTCGCAACATTTGTCGGACAAACAAGAAGATGTCTGAACCATTGCATGGAACACAACTTATCGTTTCTCAGCACATAATACGACAATAAGAAAAGGGGCCCCGATCCTTTTGGCCCCCTCTGCTGTCCGTTATTCGCCGTCTTCCTCTTCCTGTTCAGCACAAAACGTATTCCATACTTCTTCGATCATGTCCCACTCTTCTTCCGTCTCGATTGGGAGCAGTTCGCCTTCTTTGTTCTCATCCCCAGGGATGAAGGCGGAAACGTGCACTTCCGTCTCGCCGTCCTCGTCTTCGGCTTCGACGCCGACCGGATAGTAAAACACATACGATTTGCCGAAATCATCTGATTCAAACGTAAACAAAATTTCGCACAGCTGCTCGTTGCCATGTTCGTCGACAACCGTAATATGACGGTCTCCGTGTTCCATGTTTTCTCCTCCAATTTATCGTTTACTGTCCAAATATGACTGCAAAATGACGGCCGCCGCCATTTTGTCGATCACTTTCCGCCGCTTTTTCCGGCTGACGTCGGCAGCGATCAACATCCGTTCGGCGGCCATCGTCGACAGCCGTTCATCCCAAAGCACAACGGGCAAAGAAAACTCCTCGCGCAATTTGGCGGCGAACCGCTCGCTTGCCTCAGCGCGCGGCCCGAGCGTGCCGTTCATGTTTTTCGGCCACCCGACGACAATCGTATCGACGCCGTACTCATCGATGATGGCGCGCAGCCGCTTTAAGCCGTAGTCGCCGCGCTCCGTATCAATGGCGATCGTTTCCAATCCTTGCGCTGTAAGGCCGAGTTCGTCGCTAACGGCAACGCCGAGCGTTTTCGTTCCCAAATCTAATCCTAGCGTCCGCATCAGGTTAATCCTTTCGTTGCCCCTGTAAATAGAATTTCACCAATTCCTCGATTAATTCGTCGCGTTCGATTTTGCGGATGAGCGCGCGCGCATCTTTATGGCGCGGAATGTAAGCCGGGTCGCCGGACAGCAGGTAGCCGACAATTTGGTTGATCGGGTTGTAGCCTTTTTCTTGCAAGGCGTCATACACCGTCAACAACACTTCGCGGACATTCGTTTCCGCCGGCTCTTCGGAAAAATGAAACTGCATCGTTTGATCAAACGAGCTCACCGTTTCCACCTCGCTCTTTGTTCGGGCCATCCCCTTCTCTTACATCCATTGTACACGATCCGCGCCCATTTAGGAAATGGATTTCACCCACGTTTCGACATAGTTGAGCGCCTCGGCGACTTTCTGCGCATCTTTGCCGCCTGCCTGCGCCAAATCCGGCCGTCCGCCGCCTCCTCCGCCGCAGCGTGACGCCACTTCTTTCACCAGTTTGCCGGCGTGGAATCCTTTTTTCACCAAATCGTCCGTTACTGCGGCAATCAGTTGCACTTTTCCGCCCTGGGCGGACGCCAACACGATGACCGCCGTGCCGAGCTTTTGTTTCAAATCATCAGCCATGGCCCGCAGTTGGTTCATGTCATTGGCCTGCACTTTTGCCGCCAACACCGGCACGCCGTTTACATCTTTCACTTGACGGGTGAGGTGCTCAGCTTCCATATGGGCGAGGCGGGCAGCAAGCGATTCATTTTCGCGCTCGAGCTCTTTCAGCACGGCAAACAGTCCGTCAAGACGCGCATTCAATTCTTTCGGGCTTGTTTTCAGTTTTTGCGCCGCCTCTTGCAAAATAGCAAGCTGTTCGCTCATAAAGCGGTATGCCGCTTCCCCGGTCACCGCTTCAATCCGGCGCGTGCCGGCGCCGATGCCGGACTCGGAGACGATTTTAAACAACCCGATGGCTGATGTGTTGGGCACATGGCAGCCGCCGCACAGCTCGAGGCTGTAGTCGCCGACTTTGACGACGCGGACGATGTCGCCGTATTTTTCGCCAAACAGCGCCATCGCGCCCATCGCTTTCGCTTCCTCGAGCGGTTTATAAAAAATGTCAACCGGGAGGCTTTTCCAAATTTGTTCGTTGACGATGGCTTCGATGCGCTCGAGCTCCTCTGGCTTCACTTGCCCAAAATGGGTGAAGTCAAAACGAAGCCGGTCCGGGGCGACAAGCGACCCCGCTTGGTTGACATGGCGGCCGAGCACGTCTTTTAGCGCTTGATGGAGCAAATGGGTCGCCGTATGGTTTTTTACGATGCGCATCCGCTTTGCTTCATCGACGCGCGCCGTATAGCGGGATCCTTTTTTCACCGTTCCGCGTTCGACGATGATCGCATGAAGATGTTGGCCGTTCGGCGCTTTTTGCACATCTTTGACGACTGCTGTTCCTGTTTCGCTTTCAAACACGCCTTGGTCAGCGATTTGTCCGCCGCTTTCGGCGTAAAATGGCGTCACATCGACGATGATTTGCGCCTCTTCGCCGGCTTTCACTTCCTCGACAAGCCGCCCGTCTTTGACGATGGCGATGACCGTCGATGCGGCAACAAGCTCATCGTAGCCGACAAACCGGCTTTCATCTTTAATGTCACCGAGCACTCCGCCTTGGACTTGCATCGAATCGACATCTTGCCGGGCCGCGCGCGCCCGTTCGCGTTGCCGCTCCATCTCGCGCTCAAATCCGGCATGGTCGACCGTCATGCCCGCTTCAGCGGCGTACTCTTCCGTCAGCTCGATCGGAAAGCCGTACGTATCATACAGGCGGAACGCTTCCTCGCCCGGAATGACACGGCTTCCTTGCTCTTTCGCCTTTTCGATCACCTCCGCCAATATGGCGAGCCCTTCATGGAGCGTTTCATGGAACCGTTCTTCTTCCGTCCGGATGACGCGGGCGATGAAATCGGCTTTTTCTTTCACCTCCGGATAGTAGTCGTGCATAATCTCGCCGACGACCGGGACGAGTTCGTACATAAACGGACGTTCAATGCCGATATGTTTCGCATAGCGCACCGCGCGGCGGAGCAGGCGGCGCAGCACATAACCGCGGCCCTCATTTGACGGCAGCGCCCCGTCGCCGATCGCGAACGTCACGGCGCGAATATGGTCGGCGATCACCTTAAAAGCGACGTCTTTGTCCGGATCTTCGCCATACCGCTCGCCGGCGATCTGCTCGGTCGCGCGGATGATCGGCAGGAACAAGTCGGTTTCAAAGTTCGTCGGCACGTCTTGCAAAATCGAGCACATCCGCTCCAAGCCCATGCCGGTGTCGATGTTTTTCTTCGGCAGCGGCGTGTACGTGCCGTCCGGGTTATGGTTAAACTGCGAAAAGACAAGGTTCCATACTTCTAAATAGCGGTCATTTTCCCCGCCTGGGTACAGCTCCGGATCGTTCGGGTCGTTGCCGAACGCTTCGCCGCGGTCGTAAAAGATTTCCGTGTTCGGACCGCTCGGGCCTTCGCCGATGTCCCAGAAGTTTCCTTCAAGGCGAATGATTCGCTCTTTTGGCAAGCCGATTTCGTTGCGCCAAATGTTGTACGCTTCCTCGTCTTCCGGATGGACGGTAACGGACAACCGTTCCGGATCAAAACCGATCCATTTGTCGCTCGTCAAAAACTCCCATGCCCAATGGATCGCTTCGCGCTTGAAGTAATCGCCGATCGAAAAGTTGCCGAGCATTTCAAAAAACGTATGGTGGCGCGCCGTTTTCCCGACGTTTTCGATGTCGTTGGTGCGGATCGATTTTTGCGCGTTGCAAATGCGCGGGTTTTCCGGAACGATGCGCCCGTCAAAGTATTTTTTCAACGTCGCGACGCCGCTGTTGATCCACAACAGCGACGGGTCGTCGACCGGAATGAGCGATGCGCTCGGCTCAACCGCATGGCCTTTTTCTTGGAAAAACTCTAAAAACATGCGCCGCACTTGGGCGGATGTCAGCTTTTTCATGATGATCCTCCCCTTTCGCCTTTTATATAAAAAAACTCCCATCCCCTGCAGGGACGAGAGTTATGCTCGCGGTACCACCCTGTTTATGGGCAAAAAACGCCCATCACCTCTTTGGCCGTAACGCAGCCTTGCGTCAGGTTTTGCCTGCGCTCCGGATTAGCCTTCTGTTGCCCTTCATCTGGAATTTCTTTCAGCCGCGGAAATTCCTCTCTGTGCGCGAACTCGCGCGTTAAGATGGACTGCAACATACTCGATCCGTCATCGCGTTATGTATTCGCTTTTTTCATTGAAAGATTATAGACAAGCAGAGAGCATTTGTCAATGCGAAGCATAATGCTCTTTCCAATGGGCGATGGCCACTTTCAGCACCGCCGCCGTCGGAACGGCAAGAATGAGGCCGAGCACGCCGGCGAGTTCACCGCCGGCAAAGAGGGCGAGCATAATGGCAAGCGGATGCATATGCACGCTTTTGCCGACGATCAGCGGCGACAAAACGTTCCCTTCTAAAAACTGCAAGGTAAAAATGATGACAAGCACGATCACGACCATTTTCAGCGAGACGGTGGCAGCCAAAATGACCGCTGGAACGGCGCCGATCAGCGGGCCAAAATACGGGATGATGTTCGTCACGCCAATGACAAAGCCGAGCAACAGCGGATAATCCATGCCGGCAAGCCACAAGCCGAGCGCCGCCGCCAGACCGATCGCCGCACAGACGAACAGCTGGCCGCGAATGTAGCCGCCGAGCGATTCATCGACATCCTTCAAAAACGCCATCCCCGGCCCACGCCACCGCTTCGGTGTCATGTACCAAACCGCTTTTTTCAACACATCGATATCTTTTAACATATAGAAGACGATAAACGGAATGATCAACAGCGTCGCCGCCGAACCGATGAACGATTTGGCGGCATGAATCGCCATCGCGACGGCGGCCGCCGCTGCTTGCTCGATCTCGGCAAACATCCCCTCGATGCGTGTGTGCACCTCAAGCGGCCAATTCGACGTCTCGTCGTGGATGTGGCGCACCCATTGGCGGTATGTATTCATCAAAGACGGCAGCTGTTCATCCAGTTCACGCAACTGGGCGATGAATAGCGGCACGCCGCGGTACAAGCCGTAGCCGACCAAACCGAAAAACAACAAATAAATCAACAAAATGGCAAGGGCGCGCGGCATTCCTTTGCGATGGATGGATTCCACAAGCGGGTAGAGCAAATACGTAATAAACGACGCCAGCAAAAACGGCGTCAACACCGTTGCGATAAAATCAATGACCGGCCGCCAAACGTCTTTCATTCGAACGATCAAATAGATGATTGCCGTAATCAGCAGCCATTTTCCGATGCGAAAGAACGACAGCCATTGTTGCTCGCCCATCGCCACACCTCCTACCGTTTAGTGTAGGAGATGCGGCGGGAAATATGCCTTCACCGCTTTTAGCACTATTTGACAGCCACAAGGCGACGCCCCCGCGCAAAGGCGAGGGCGAGCGCCGTCAGCGGATCGCTTGCATCAAGCGGCGGCGCATCCTCCGCATCGTGCGACCGTTCATCCAATCGTTTCGTTGGGCGAGCTGATAAGCGGCGACGCCTAATCCGACTGCTAACAGCGACGTCATCATCCGGTTCATGCGTGTCCCCCCTAAAATTGGATCGTGCGTTCGTGGTCGTCAAACAAGTCGTCAAGGGAACTCAACGTTCCGTCTTCTTCCACTTGATGGGCGTGGATCATCCCTTTCGAGACGGACAGCTCAATAAAGCAATCCCAGCAGTAGTACTGGTTGACGCCGATTTTCCCTAAATTTTTTCGTTTGCAATTCGGGCAAATGAGCATGGACAGCCACTCTCCTTACATCGTTGTTTCCACGGTGACCACGCCTTCTCTGGCGGTGAACGGAGCGAGCTCCATTCGTTTCTTTCCTTCGGTCAAATCGGAAAAAAATCCCTCGCTGATCTCGTATCCGTCAATTTTGCCCAATTGCCCGTCAAAATATACGTCATCCAACAGTCCGATCGTTGTTCCGTCCGCGGCGACAACCATGCTGCCGGCGAGGCCGCGTTCGCCGTAAAGAGAGTGGCCGCTGTCAGGAGAAGGAAACGGCTGGAAGCTATCTGCATCACAGATGATGACTCGGTCGTTTTCGAACGACTGCACGGCTGAAAGCGGCAAATAGCGGCGGCGGCCGAACAAACCGCCCTGTTCCGCGACAAGCCCTTTGACCGCGCCGTGGCTGGTAAACCAAATGTCAGCGATCGTTCCGACCATTTTTCCCGTCGTTTGTTCATAAATGGGAAGGCCCTTGATGTCGGAAAACGTCCGCATCGTTCTCCCACCTTTCCAGCCACCTTTAGCTTGGCTCATCGCCCATAAAGTCATACGGCGTAACGTTTTCCATCCCCATGTTCGCCTCTTCAAACGGCAGTTCGACCTCGACAAACGGAGCCGTCGCCCCCGCCAGCTTCTCAGCGAGCGCCGTCTGGCGCGCTCCGTCGCTTTGTTTTGCGACGCCGAATCGAAACGCTTCCTCTTCCCCGCATAAAACGAGAAACTGCTTGCTTCTTGTCACCGCAGTATACAACAAATTCCGTTTCAACATCCGGTAATAGTTTTTGACGACGGGCAAAATGACGATTGGAAACTCGCTTCCTTGCGCCTTATGAACCGAACAGCAGTACGCATGGGTGATTTGTCCTAAATCTTGCCGTGTGTACGTCACTTCAATGCCATCAAACGAGACGACGAGCAAGTCTTGCTTTTCCGTATTTTCTTTGGCGTAAAAAATGGCAACGATTTCGCCGATGTCGCCGTTAAACACATTGTCTTCCGGTTGATTGACGAGCTGCAGCACCTTATCGCCGACGCGGTAGACGACCTCACCGACCGACAGCTCCCGCTTCCCCTCAGCCGGCGGGTTGAACAGCTCTTGAAGCGCTTTGTTCAATTGGTCAATGCCCGCTGGACCACGGTACATCGGGGCGAGCACTTGAATATCTTTGACGGAAAACCCTTTTTTGCGCGCGTTGTCCGCTATTTGCCGCACGACATCGACGACCTGGCCCGCACGGCAGCGGATGAAGGAACGGTCTGCCTTCGGAGCGGTCAAATCGTCCGGCACGACGCCGCGCTTCATCTTATGGGCAAGCTCGATGATCGATGATCCTTCCGCCTGGCGATACACCTCGGTCAACCGAGCGAACGGAATGACGCCTGAAGAGAGCAAGTCTTTCAGCACTTGCCCTGGCCCGACGGATGGCAATTGATCCTCATCGCCGACGAAAATGACTTGCATGCCGTTTGGCACGGCTTTTAACAGCTGGTTGGCGAGCCACGTGTCGACCATCGACATCTCATCGATGACAAGCAGCTTGCCGGAAATCGGTTCGTTCTCGTCGCGGCTGAACCCTTCCGCCCCATTCCAGCCGAGCAAGCGGTGGATCGTCGCCGCCGGCAGCCCGGTCGCCTCGCTCATCCGCTTCGCCGCTCGGCCGGTCGGTGCGGCCAGCAGCACCGGAAACGGCTCGCCTTGTTTGTAGTCAGCCGGGTCAAGAGACAGGCCGTTTAGGGCGGCAAACAGCTCGACGATGCCTTTGATGACCGTCGTTTTCCCCGTTCCCGGACCGCCGGTCAAAATAAACAGCGGCGAAGAAAGCGCTTGTTGGATCGCTTCCCTTTGCTGGGGGGCATATTGCATGCCAAGCCGTTCCTCAAGCGCCCCAAGCGCCAGCAAAAACTCCGACTCGGCAAACGCCGACGGCGGCGTCTGCCCGAGCAGCCGCTTAATGTTGGAGACGATCCCTTTCTCGGCGAAGTAAAGGGAAGGGAGATAATAACGCCCTTGCTCGGCGATCAGCTTCCCTTCTTCGCTTAACATCAGAAGCGTTTGGCTGATCGCTCGTCCATCCACCGCACCGCTCAGCCTTCCGTCAAGCAGCTCCCCGATGCGCTCCATCAGCTCTTCCTCGCGCAAATAAACGTGCCCTTCCTGCAAGCACGCCTGTTCAAGAACAAACAACGAGGCGGCGCGCAGCCGGGCCGGATGGCTGCCGGAAATGCCGAGCTGGCGCCCGATTTCATCAGCGCGGCCAAAGCCGATCCCTTCGATATCCTCAACGAGCTGGTACGGGTTCTCGTGGATGATGTCAACCGCTTCTTCGCCATACGCTTGGTAAATTTTCATGGCCAGCTGCGGGCCAAAACCGAGCTGGGCGAGGGCGATCATCGTTTGCTCAAGCCCTTCGTGGGCGCGAAGCGCATCGTACAGTTGCTTCGCCTTTTTTTTCGTCAGCTTCGGCACACGCTCTAGCGCCCTGGGGTCGCGCAAAATCGCGGCGATCGCGTTTTCGCCGAGCGTCTCGACAATCGCCGCAGCCGTTTTTTTGCCGATTCCTTTAAACAAACCGCTCGATAAATAATGAATGACTCCTTCTTTCGTGTTCGGAAGCTGTTTGCGGAACTGACTAGCCGCATATTGGCGGCCAAAACGCGGATGTTGGCGGAATTGTCCGTAAAAGATGTAGACGTCCCCTTCGTTTAAACGCGGAAAATAGCCGGTGACGACGACTTCCTCCTCAACGGGCGCTTCGTTCGTTTCCTCAACGCGCACGCGGACGACCGTGTACAATGTTTCCTCATTATGAAAAATGACCGCCAAGCACACTCCTTTAATGAACGTGCGTCCGTCAAGGGCGAGGATTTGTTGCTCTTGCAACAGCCATCCCCCTGCCTTTTTACGGCGCAAGCCGCTTTTCCATCAGTTTCTTTCCGTATCCGGCAAGCACGTGATCGGGCTTGGCTTCCAAGGCAGCGGCAAACATATTGCGGGCGGCATCGAGCTCATCTTTGTACGCATAAATGACGCCTAAATTGTAGTACGCATCAGCGTGGCGCGGATCGAGTTCCAACGTTTTTTCGAAATAACGCTTCGCCTCATCGACATAATCGAGCGTGGCGAGGCAAAGGCCAAGCTGAAACAGCGCTTCGGCATCCGTCTCGTTCAGCTCAGCCGCGCGCTGCAAATACGGCAGCGCCAGCCGCGGCATCTCGAGCCGCCATAAGGACATGCCGAGCATAAAATGCGTATCGGCATCGTCAAGACCAAGCCCTAGCGCGCGCTCAAACATATCTTTCGCTTTCGCGAACTGCTCACGCTTATAATGCACTGTACCCATGCCGTAATACGCGGCCGCCGCCTTCTTGTCAATTTTCAACGCCTGCCGGAAACAGTCAAGCGCCTTCTCTTCTTCACCGGCAGCAACGAGAACCGTGCCGATGTTAATGTACCCGGCCGGATCGTCCGGATGCTGTTCGACCGCAGCGGAAAAACAGCGGATGGCTTCCTCATACTTCCCCTCGCGCATATACGCCAAGCCTTGTTCGTTGAAATTGGCCACCGCCCATCCCCCCTGATTCAACGTGATTTTCAAGCAACGGCCCCCAGCCTAATAGCCTGATTGAAGATCGTGCGCACCGGCACATCCGTCAACCAACATACCAAAGCTTTTCGCCGTTGCGGAACACTTCATCGATCGTGCCGCCGCCGAGGCATTCCTCGCCGTTGTAAAAAACAACCGCCTGCCCCGGCGTCACCGCCCGCGCCGGCGCATCAAACACGACTTCCGCCCCGCCGTCCGCAAGCGGGTGGACCGTCACGCCGACATCAGGCTGACGATAGCGAAATTTCGCCGTGCAACGGAACGGCGCTTCCGGCTTGCGGTCAGACACCCAGTTGACATCGACCGCCTTTAGCGAGGTGGAATACAAATATTCGTTTTCAAACCCTTGGGCGACATACAGCACATTTTCGCGCACATCTTTGCCGACGACAAACCACGGTTCGCCGCTGCCGCCGATGCCAAGGCCGTGGCGCTGGCCGATCGTGTAATACATGACGCCGTCATGCCGCCCTTTCACTTCGCCATCGAGCGTTTTCATCACTCCCGGCTGGGCCGGCAAATAATGGCTCAAAAATTCTTTGAAATCGCGTTCACCGATAAAACAAATGCCCGTGCTGTCTTTTTTTCCAGCGGTGGCGAGCCCAGCCTCTTTCGCAATCCGGCGCACGTCCGCTTTCTGCAAATGGCCGATCGGAAACATCACTTTCGACAGCTGAGCTTGGCCGAGCTGGTTTAAAAAGTACGTTTGATCTTTGTTCGGGTCGGCTCCGCGCAGCATTTTATATTCGCCATCGCGAAACTCGACGCGGGCGTAATGGCCGGTTGCGATGTAATCGGCGCCGATCGACATGGCGTGCTCTAAAAACGCCTTGAACTTAATTTCCTTATTGCACATCACGTCCGGGTTCGGCGTGCGCCCGGCTTTGTATTCATTCAAAAAGTACGTAAACACTTTGTCCCAATACTGTTTTTCAAAATTGACCGCATAATACGGGATGCCGATTTGGTTGCAGACGCGCACGACATCTTCGTAGTCCTCAGTCGCCGTGCAAACGCCGTTTTCATCGGTGTCATCCCAGTTTTTCATAAAAATGCCGATCACATCATATCCTTGTTCTTTCAATAGCAGCGCAGCGACCGACGAGTCGACCCCGCCGGACATGCCGACGACGACGCGCGTTTCGTGCGGCGCTTTGTTCATGCTGTTTCCCCCCCTTTAGCGGTTTGTGAGCCGCTTTATGATCTTCACGGTTTCCTCGGCCGCCCGCTCGATTTGTTCCATCGTATTGCCGAGCCCGAAGCTGAAGCGCACAGACGAACGGATGCGCTCCGACTCTTTTCCGCACATCGCGACAAGCACGTGCGACGGGTCGATTGACCCGGCGGTGCATGCTGACCCGCTCGAGGCGGCAATGCCGGCTAAATCCAAGTTCACGAGCAGCGATTCGACATTCGTTCCCGGGAAGGCGACATTCAAAATATGCGGCAGGCCATCCGGGCGGCCGTTGACCGCATAGTCGATCCCTGAGGAGCGGAAAATCGCAAGCATCGCCTCGCGCCACGCCGCATATTGCCGACGTTTCTCTTCCCTTGTTCGCTCAGCGATTTCCGCCGCCTGCGCCAAGCCGATGATGCCGGGGACGTTTTCCGTGCCGGCGCGCCGCTTCCGCTCCTGTTCGCCGCCGAAAAGGAGCGGAGTGATGCGGACCGTTTCCCGGACATAAAGCGCGCCGCTTCCTTTCGGGCCGTTGATTTTATGAGCGGAAATCGACAGCAAATCGATCCCGTATTCATTCACATCGATCGGAAGAAGCCCGTACGCCTGGACGGCGTCCGTATGGAAATAAGCCGGATGATCGCGAAGCAGCGCCCCGATTTCGCGAATCGGCTGGATCGTGCCGACTTCGTTGTTGGCAAACATGACCGACACCAAAACGGTCTCATCGCGCAGCGCGGCCTTGACATCCTCGACCGATACCGTCCCTTGTTCGTCAACGGGCAAATACGTGACCTCAAACCCTTGCGTCTCTAAATATTCACAAGCGCGCAGCACCGCATGATGCTCGATGGCGGTTGTAATGATATGATTGCCGCGGCCGCGGTTCGCTATGGCCGTTCCGATGACCGCAAAGTTATCTGCTTCCGTGCCGCCGCTTGTAAACACAATCTCCGTCTCTTTCGCCCCAATCGAGCGGGCGATGACAGCCCTCGCTTCATCGACCGCGCGGCGGCTCTGCCGTCCAAAATGATGGATGCTTGACGGGTTGCCGAACTGTTCCGTCATCCACTGGACCATACCGGCAGCCACGTCTGGATGGACCGGGGAAGTTGCCGCATGGTCCAAATAAATCCGTTCCAACGGCCATTCTCCTTTCCTTTCTGTATGCTTAAATATAAAACATATATGCCCCTTCATCCCCGTCGCTATACTTCGCCAAATCTTCGAGCGTTGTGCTGTCGAGCACTTCCTCGACCGCATCGCGGATGCGAATCCATAGCTCGCGCTTCGCCGGCTCTTCCTCCTCGAGCTCCTCGACCGGGGCCAGCGGCCCCTCCAACACGCGCAAAATGTCGCCGGCGGTGATTTTCGCCGGATGTTCAGCAAGCACATAGCCGCCATACGCTCCGCGAATGCTTTTGACGAGCCCGGCGTTGCGCAGCGGCGTGACGAGCTGCTCTAAATAATGTTCGGATAAATTGTTCGCCTTGGCGATCGAACGAAGCGAGATCGGACGATCGCCATATTTTTTGGCCAATTCAATCATAATCGTCAAGCCATATCGGCCTTTCGTCGAAATCTTCATTCATATCCCTCCTAACGGCTTAACCCTTGCGTCCGAGTGCCGGCGGCCGGTCCAAGCAGGCGGCTTGCGACCTTTTGGCATTGCGGCAGCGCCAAGCCGGCAATCGAACCGATCGTCACACAAAAAAGGAACGTGCCAAACGACACCGGGCCGCCGAGCAACCAGCCGGCCAACAGCACGAACGCTTCGATCCCGATGCGAATGTACGCCACGTTCCATCCGGTCAGCTCGGTCAAAGCGAGCATGAAACGCCTGTGTTATTATATCATAAAAATCCCTTTCCCTTCACGGCTGAACCTTGACCTCTTGTTTCAACTGCTCAAGCCGCCGGTACACTTTGGCGTAATGTTTTTCCTCGCCATGCTCTTTCGGTTCATAATAGCGGACGCCTTCCAGAGCGGAGGGCAAATACGTTTGCGCCACCCAGCTGTTCGGATAATCGTGCGGATACAAGTAGCCTTGTCCACGCCCGAGTGCAGCCGCCCCTTTGTAATGAGCGTCTTTTAAATGATCCGGAATATCGCCAAGCTTGCCGGAACGGACATCGGCAATGGCAGCGTCCAGCGCCTTGTAAGCACTGTTGGATTTCGGGCTTAAACAGAGTTCAATCGTCACAACCGCGAGCGGAATGCGCGCTTCCGGCAGCCCGAGGCGTTCCGCCGCTTCGACCGCTGCCTGTACTTTCACTCCCATCATCGGATTGGCAAGTCCGATGTCCTCATAAGCCATCACAAGCAATCTCCGGCAAACGGCCGCCAAGTCTCCGCCTTCAAGCAGACGGGCCAAATAATGAAGCGCGGCATCGGCATCGCTGCCGCGCACGCTTTTTTGAAACGCGGACAACAACGAATAATAATGATCGCCATATTTGTCATGGGTAAAACCGCGGTTTGCGGTGCATGAAGCCACGATATCCTCATCAATATACAAGCGGCCGTGGCGCTCATCGGCAGCCGCAACCGCCGCCTCCAGAAGCGAAAGCGCGACGCGCGCATCCCCACCGGCTGCCTCGGCGATGCGCCATAACAACGACTCGTCAATGACAACCGGCGGCTCGCCGACCCCTCGTTCCGGATCAGCGAGCGCCCGTTTCAGAATGATCAAGAGGTCATCCGGCGTGAGCGGTTTCAGTTGTTGGATTTGCCCGCAGCGGCTGCGAATGGCGGGATTGACCTCGTGAAACGGGTTTTCCGTTGTGGCGCCAATCAAGGTCACGAGCCCGGATTCGAGATGCGGCAACAAAACGTCTTGCTGCGCTTTATTCAGCCGATGGATTTCGTCGATAAATAAGAGGACATTGCCCGACCAACGCGCCGCTTCGACTGCCTCTTCGATTTCCTTTTTGCCGGCGGTCGTCGCATTGATGGCGACCCATTCGCGCCCGGCGGTGCGGGCAATGGCGTAAGCGAGTGACGTCTTCCCTGTCCCCGGCTCTCCGTAAAGCAAAAGCGAGGGAACATGACCTTTTTTGACCATTTTATAAAGCGGCGTACTAGGGCCAATGATGTGCTGTTGCCCAACGATCTCATCGATCGTCCGCGGCCGCATCCGCCAAGCAAGCGGCTCCGTCGTTTTGGGCATGCCGACCCCCTCCTTGAGATTGATGACGCTATGTTCACAGACATCCTCCGATGCCGCCTATTCATTTTCGGCGAATGGGGCGTCTCCCCGTGGGAAGAGCGGTGGTTTTAATCAAAATAGCGTTCAATGGCCTCCTTCAACTCATTGTACAGCGGAAGCGAGTATTTCGCCAAATAGAGCAAAAGCGCCTCCACCATAAACCGCCTAGCTGTCTCCCCTTTCTCGAGTTCTTCCTTCAATAAGCGCAGCGAGCGAAGAATATCGTCTTCAACCGGACGCATCGCCGCCATGCGCTCTAAACAGCTGATGGCCCGTTCTTTCCATTGACTCCGCTCTTGGGTCGCCGCAGCCATGTAATCCGCCATCATCGTTTCATCGAGCAACCCCGTCTTGCCGTCAAGCAGGCTGGCAACGATGGCATCAAGCCGATCGAGCAAGAAGGGGGCAAGCTTCTCAGGAAGTAGCGGCTTTCGGTCTACCGCCAAGTAAATCAGATATTCTTTCAGCATTCCGTTGAGCATCGTCGCGCAATCAAACGAAACTGGACGCACTTGTTCGCCGTATATGTCTTCAATCGCCCGGCGATACCAGTGGAGCGTATGGGCGCGGATGCGAAACACCAGATGCTGCACCTCATGGCTCACCTTCACGGCTTGTTCGCCCAACTGCATTTGCACCAGCTCTTTATGTTCGTCAAACAGCTGGATTTGTACAGTCAACTGACGGCAAAACCGCTCGCGCGCGGTTAAGGAGGGATCAGCCTCGATTTGTTTAAGCTGGTGAAACAAGACTTCATAATGGTAGCGGAAAATCGATACAGCCAACTCTTCTTTTGATTTGAAATAATTGTAAATCGAACCTTTGGCTACTCCGCTCCGTTCGGCGATTTCCTGCATGGAGGCAGCGTGATAGCCTTTTTCGGCGAATAATTTCATCGCCGTTTCAATGATGTCCTCTTTCCGTCCCAATGTTTTCTCCTTCCTTACTCCTTCTTCATGTCCATTATAGTCGATCTTGCCATGAAAAAAAATGCCGGACGGCCCGTTATCCGGCCATCCAGCCCTGTCATTTTGCCATCGGTTCGCGTTTTGCCGTCCGGAAGAAAAACGCCTCATACATCGCAGGAATGAACACAAGCGTCAATAACGTCGACGACGTCAGGCCGCCGATGACAGTGATGGCCAGCCCTTTCGAAATCAACGTGCCGGCCTCATTCGTCAGCGCAAGCGGAATGAGCGCTGTCACAGTCGCAAAGGCTGTCATTAAAATCGGCCGCAGCCGTATTTTGCCGGCTTCAATGATGGCGCTTCGCACCGTCATCCGTTTTTGTTCGCGGTTTTGCCCGATTCGATCCACCAGCACGATCGCATTGGTCGTCACGATGCCAATGAGCATCAACAAGCCGATCATGACGCTGATGGAAAGCGGCTCATCGGCCACATACAAAGCAAACAGCGAACCGATGGGAACAAACAAAAGGGAAGATAAAATGATCAGCGGCACCCGCACTTTGCCAAATGTAATCAGCATCGTCAAATACACAAGCCCGATGGCCGCCGCCATGGCCACACCGAGCTCGCGGAACGTCTGCACCGTCTCATCGCTTCCGCCGCCCGTTTTCACTGTGACATCGGATGGGATCTTCAAATCATTTACATGTTTCGAAATATCATTCGTGACTTTCTGAATGTTGTCGCCGACAATCTGGGCGGATACGCGGGCAAACACTTTTCCGTCCAGCTTTTGAATGGACGTATACACGTCCGCCTCTTTCACTTCGGCGACAGCTGAAAGTGGAATCACTCCGTTTCTCGTCACGATCGGAAGCTCTTTCAACTCATCGATCGATCCCAACGTTTCATCATACGAAAGTTCGACTTGCTCATCCTTGCCGCCGAGTTTCAGCGTCCCTACATCGACCGGTTTGGTTGCATCGGCCACCGCCCCGAGCAATTGCATGCCCGAAACGCCATAAGCGGCCGCCTTTTCCGGATCAATGGCGACAATCACTTGTTTTTGCTTTTCCGTCAAGTTATTCGTCACATCTTTGACATCATCGCGTTGTTTTAAATACGTCTCGACCTGTTTGGCTGCTGTTTGGAGCGCCTCCAAGTCATTGGAGTATAAGTCAATATTCACGTTATTATTCGTTGGCGGCCCTCCGCTCGACATCTCTTGCACGCCCACTTTGGCCCCGGGCGCGAGCTGATTGGCGATGCGGCGCATTTCTTTTTCGAGAACGGCCACGGTTTTCGCGGTGTCAGCGCTGTCCTTTAATAGAATATAATAGCTGGCTTGATTGGGCCGTTTCAATCCTGTGCGGAAATCGCGGCTTCCCACTGCGGCGGTGACGCTCTCGACATCGCTTCGTTTTAAAAACATCTTTTCCATCTCCAACGACACATCATTCGTTTTGACCACCGATGTGGAAGCCGGCAGTTCAATGCTCGCCACCAGCGTTTTCTGCTCTTCGTTCGGCAAAAACGTAAATCCAAGTTTCGGCACGAGCGCCAATGAACCAACCAATAGCACAACCGACAACACAAAGACAATCGCTTTATGGTTGAGCGCCCATTCAATGATTCGGCCATACAGACGCTGAAGCGCTCCTTCTTTTTCCTCTGGCGGCACACGGCGGAACGAAAATTTCGCTAAAATCGGCACAACCGTCACGGCCACCAACAAAGAGGCCAACAGGGCAAACGTAATCGTCAAGGCAAAAGGCAGGAAAAATTCCCCTGTAATGCCCCCAACAAGCCCGAGAGGCAAAAAGACGACAACCGTTGTGATGGTCGAGGACACAATCGCTTTGACAATTTCTTTCGTTGATTGCTCGACTAAATCATCGCTCATGCCTGTTTTCTCCCGGCGGACGCGGCGGAAAATATTTTCGATCACGACAATGCTGTCATCCACGACTCGGCCGACGGCGACGGCCATGCCGCCAAGCGTCATGACATTGAGGGTAATATCCATACGATTGAGAAAAATGGCCGATACAAGCAGCGAGAGCGGAATCGAGACGATGGCAATCACAGTCGCCCGAACGTTGCGCAAAAAGAGCAAGACGGCCAACGAAGCGAACAGCGCCCCGAGCAGCCCTTCACGGACAAGCGATTCAACGGATTGTTTGATGCCAGCTGACGAATCAAACCCGATGGAATAATCAAACTGATGTTTGTAGGAATTCAGCACGTTGATCACTTGGTCTGCCACTTCAATCGTATTGGCATCTTGTTTTTTCGTCACGGCCATCGACAGCGATGGCTTCAAATTATAGCGGGTGAATTCGCTTTGCTCGTTGACTTCCTCAATCGTCGCAATATCCCCAAGCTTCACGGGAGAGACGCGCTGCAATCCATTCGCCGCCATAGGAACAGCTGTCGGCACGAGTTTCAGATTTTTCAACTCATGGATGGTGTTCAATTTTTCCTCGACGCGAACCGGAATTTGCCATGTATCGGTTTGCAACGTTCCAGCCGGGAACGCCAACACCTTTTCATTGATTTGGTTTTTAATCTCTGACAAGGTCAATCCCGCCTGAGCGGCCTTTTTCCGATCGACTGTGATCCGGATGAGGCGCTCGCTGTCTCCACCGATCGAAACGGAATTCACCCCGTCGATTTTATTCAATTCTGGAATCACTTCGGTTTCCAGCAACGTTTGCAGATCGGTTTCGTTTTTGGCAAACAAGGAAATGTTGAAAACCGGGATGGAACCGAATGAAAACCGATTGACTTCCGTTTGGACATGATCGGGCAATCCTGCCTTATCAATGAGCGATTCGACCTGCCGCTCCATTTTCTCCATATCTGTCCGAAACGGGAATTCAAGATTGATAACAGCCATTCCTTCATAGGAAGAACTCTGCATTTGCTTAAGCCCGTCAAGGGACTTCAGTTTTTCCTCGAGCTTGGCCGTGACCTCCTCATTCACGTCTTGCGGAGAAGCCCCAGGATAGACCGCTTCAATCGACAACTGGGGAAATTCAATGTTCGGCAGCAAATCGACCTTCAAGGAGGAGAAGGAATACAGTCCTAGAAACATGAGCAAAAACGAACATACAAACACAGCTGCCGCATTTTTCAAACTGAACCTAGTCAAAAACGTCATCATGCCACCTCTCATCCCACGATTTTGACCAATCAGTCTAATTATTTTGAACTGACCGGTCATACAAAACTATTTCTATGATACATGAAAATGGGAAAAATGAAAAGGGCGAAGTTTAAAGTGGAAATCAAACGGAAAAACTATGACCATATCAACATTACCATTTGATGGGGTGGACAACATGAAAACAAGACAGGATGCTTGGTCACATGAAGAAGATGTACTGTTGGCTGAAACGGTGCTGCAATATATACGCGAAGGAAAAACGCAACTTGCCGCTTTTGAAGTCGTTGGGAGACAACTGCACCGCACAGCGGCAGCATGCGGATTCCGTTGGAACGCCGAGGTGCGCAAACGGTACCTTGAGGCGATCGAACAGGCAAAAAAGCAGCGGAAAGAACGGAAACGGGCGCTCGAAATGATGAAAAAGTGGCAAAAAGACAGTACGGTTGCTACTTGGAGTCCTTCTGGAGAACGGGATGGCGCCGAAGGGTCATCGCCTTTTCTCCCGGCGGCCCCATTGACACTGGAGCAGTGCATTTCATTTTTGCAAACATTGCGGCGCGGCATCGAGGAGATGGAAGCGATCCGCCAAGACAACGAGCGCCTGAAACGCGAGCGGGCGGAATGGCAGGCACGGAACGAACAGCTTGCTCAAAAACTCGAACGCCTTGAAACGAGGCAGACCACCGTGCAAGAAGATTATGAGGCGCTCGTGAAAATCATGGCCCGCGCCCGCCAGCTCGCTTCCGAAGAAGGCGACCGCTTCTCTCTTGCCCAGCTGTTTGCCGCCGAGGCGAACGGATCGAACGAATCGCTCGCCCATTCATAAAAAAAGAAGGTGCCCCAACAAAGCATCGGGACACGTTTTCACCGCTGGAACCACGAACAGCGCCCGCTAACAAACCGGTGAATGCACCGATGTTCACAGGAATCTCCACCTTCCCATTTTGTTCGAAATGAAGGTGGAGTCGTTCAATCGTCGCCAACGCGCCTGATGGGAATTCCCTCTAATAGACGATGAATCACGTAGGAAGCCATAATAAGCCCGGCAACTGATGGAACGAAAGCATTCGAAGACGGCGGCATTTTCGCCTTGCGGATCGGCGAAGCGTCATTGCCGACGACCTGGCGGACATCTTCGCGGATTTTCACCGGCTTCTCGTCGGAAAAGACGACCGGAATGCCGCGGCGGATCCCTTCTTTGCGCAGCTTGGCGCGGATGACTTTCGCGATCGGATCGGTGTGTGTTTTCGAAATATCGGCAATGCGGAACCGGGTCGGATCCATTTTGTTCGCCGCACCCATGCTGGAGATGATCGGAATGCCGCGCTTGAGGCATTGTTTCATCAAATGCACTTTGTACACAATCGTGTCGGACGCATCGATGACAAAATCCAGATCATAGGCGAAAAATTGCTCATACGTCTCTTCCGTATAAAACATTTGCAAAGCGATCACCTCGCACGCCGGGTTGATGTCGGCGATGCGCTCTTTCATGAGCTCCACTTTCGGACGCCCGATGGTCGAGAGCAACGCATGGATTTGCCGGTTGATGTTGGTGATATCGACGTTATCGCGATCAACAAGCACCAATCGGCCAATGCCGGAACGGGCGAGCGCCTCGACGGCGAACGACCCCACGCCGCCGACGCCAAGGACGGCGACGGTGGCGTTTTTTAAGCGTTCCAACCCTTCAGGGCCAATCGCGAGTTCATTGCGGGAAAATTGGTGCAGCATCGTTCTCCTCTCCGTTTGCTCCAAAATTGGTGTTTATGCCGCTTTTTATCCTACCATCAAGACAGCAAAAGAGGCAACGGCATTTTGCTGGCAAAACAAAACCCCTACGCGGCCATCCGCATAGGGGAAATGTTGTTGATTCCTTACTGTTGCCAGTCCCAATCGTGCCGTCGATGCCTTCGTTTTGAACCCGCTCTCCCATAGGTGGGTGCCCTGTTCCAAGGTTTGCGCTTCCCCTGTGACGAAGAGGCGTGCACGCCGCTTGGAAACCCCGAGCTCCCGGATCATAAACTGTTCGGTCAAAACGATCAGTGATCCGACGAACACATTAGGACGGTTGTTAGTTTGATTGTAACACATTTTTCAGCCTTTGTGAACACCTATTGCCAACGTTTCTTTTTCAGATGCCGCTGTCACTCGTTTCCCAGAAGCACAACCGCCAAGTGCAGCTCCTCGAGCTGCTTGTCGCTGACCGGCCCCGGCGCTTCGGTAAGCAAGCAGCTCGCGCTCGCCGTTTTCGGAAACGCGATCGTATCGCGCAAGTTCGTGCGCCCAGCGAGCAACATCACCAGCCGGTCAAGGCCAAGCGCAATGCCGCCGTGCGGCGGAGTGCCGTATTCAAACGCCTCAAGCAAGAATCCGAACTGACGGCGCGCTTCTTCTTCACTGAACCCTAAGGCGCGGAACATTTTTTCTTGCACGTCCCGCTCGAAAATGCGGAGCGAGCCGCCGCCAAGCTCATAGCCATTTAAGACGAGGTCGTACGCCTGCGCGCGGACGGCGCCCGGGTTTGTCTCAAGCAGCGGAATGTCGTCGCGCACCGGCATCGTAAACGGATGGTGAGCGGCGTAATAGCGCCCTTCTTCTTCGTCATACTCCAAAAGCGGCCAATCCGTCACCCACAAAAACGCGAGCTTCGCTTCGTCGATCAAGCCGAGCTCCTTGCCAAGCTTCAGCCGCAACGCGCCGAGCGCCGCGGCGACGATCGCTTTTTCGTCGGCGACAAACAAAAGCAAATCTCCGTCTTCGACAGCAAGCGCTCGACGCAGCGCCGCCTGTTCCTCATCGGTGAAAAACTTGGCGATCGGTCCTTTCAGCTCTTCGCCTTCCGCTTTCAGCCAGGCGAGCCCTTTCGCCCCGTAGCGGCCGGCAAATTCTCCTAAGGCGTCAATATCTTTACGCGAATAGCGAGGGGCAGCGCCTTTCGCGTTGATCGCCTTCACTTGGCCTCCTTCTTTGACGGCGCGGGCGAACACTTGAAACGCTGAATCACGAACGATTTCCGATACGTCGACGAGCTCGAGGCCAAAGCGTATATCCGGCTTGTCCGAGCCGTAGCGGCTCATCGCCTCGTCATACGTGATGCGCGGAAACGGGCGCGGGATGTCGATCCCTTTTGCCGCTTTCACGACGGCAGCCATCATCCGTTCGGTTAAATCGATAATATCCTCTTGTTCGATAAACGACATTTCGATGTCGATTTGCGTAAATTCCGGCTGGCGGTCGGCGCGCAAATCCTCGTCACGGAAGCAACGGGCGATTTGGTAGTACCGTTCCACGCCGCCGACCATGAGCAGCTGCTTAAAAATTTGCGGTGACTGCGGCAAGGCGTAAAATTCGCCCGGATGGACGCGGCTTGGCACCAAATAGTCACGCGCCCCTTCCGGCGTGCTTTTCGTCAACATCGGCGTTTCAATTTCCAAAAAGCGTTCGCTATCCAAAAAGTCGCGCACCGTCTTTGTGATTTTGTGGCGAAGCGCCAGTGTTTGAAACATGACTGGGCGGCGCAAATCCAAATACCGATATTTTAAGCGCACGTCTTCCGCCGCATCCGTGTCATCGGAAATCGAAAACGGCGGCGTTTTTGCCTCGTTGATGATCTCGATTCGTTCCGCCTGAATTTCAATGCGGCCGGTCGCGATGTTCGGATTGACCGTCTCCGGAGCGCGGGCGACGACCGTTCCTTCGACGCTTAAAACGTATTCGCTCCGCACGCGCTCCGCTGCCGCCAGCGCTTCAGCCGACACGTCCGGGCTGGCGACAACTTGGACGATGCCCGTTCGGTCGCGCAAGTCAATGAAAATGAGGCCGCCTAAGTCGCGGCGCTTTTGCACCCAGCCTTTGAGCACGACGCGCTCGCCGACGGCCGTTTCCGGCACTTCTCCGCAATAATACGTCCGTTCCATTCGCTCACTCCTCCTTCCCGATCCGTTCATGCAAAAAGTGCGCCAACTCGCCGAGCGGTACATTCGTTTGCTCGCCGCTCGCCATATGCTTTACCGCCGCTTCCTGTCTCTCGAGTTCTTCATCGCCGATAATGGCGACAAACGATGCCCCAAGCCGGTCGGCGGCCTTCAGCTGCGCCTTCAATTTTCGGCCCAAATAATCTTGATCGACCCTCAATCCAAAGCGGCGCAATGCATAAACGAGGCGGACCGCCTCGTCTTTCGCCCGCTCACCGACAGCGACGACATAGCAGTCAAGCCCGCTCTCCACCGGCAATTCCACACCTTCGGCGTCAAGAGCGGCCAACAGCCGCTCGATGCTCAAGGCAAAGCCGATGCCCGGCGTCTCCGGACCGCCGATTTCTTGGACAAGCCCGTTGTAACGCCCGCCGCCGCACAGCGTCGCCGCCGCGCCAAATCCTTCCGCTTCGCTCATAATTTCGAACGTCGTATGATTGTAGTAATCAAGTCCGCGCACAAGACGCGAATCAATGACAAACGGAATGCCAAGGTTAGTTAAATATTGTTTGACTTTTTCAAAATAAGCACGCGAGTCTTCGTTCAAATAATCCAAAATCGACGGCGCCGTCGCCATCAGCTCATGATCGCGGTCTTTTTTGCAGTCGAGAATGCGGAGCGGATTCGTATGAAGCCTCGTCTGGCAGTCCGGGCACAGCTCGTGGATGCGGCTTGAAAAATGGCGAACAAGCGCCTCTCGGTGCGCCCGGCGGCTGTCAAGGTCGCCCAAGCTGTTGATGACAAGCCGGATCCGTTTTAAGCCAAGCGCTTCGTAAATATGCATCGCTAGCGCCATCACCTCGGCGTCAATCGCCGGATCGCTGCTGCCGAGCGCCTCGACGCCGAACTGGACGAACTGGCGGAACCGTCCCGCTTCCGGCCGCTCGTAGCGAAACATCGGCCCGCTGTAATACAGTTTCAGCGGCTGGTGCGGACTGCCGTACAGCTTATGCTCGACAAACGCTCTGACAACCGGCGCCGTGCCTTCCGGGCGGAGCGTCAGCGCGCGCCCCCCTTTGTCTTCGAACGTGTACATTTCTTTTTGCACAATGTCCGTTGTATCCCCCACACCGCGCAAAAAAAGCTCCGTATGCTCGAAAATCGGCGTCCGGATTTCCCGATACCCATATCGGCTGCAAAGGTTGCGGGCGACATGTTCGACATATTGCCATTTTTCCGTGTCCCCTGGCAGCACATCTTGCGTCCCTCTTGGAATTTGAAAAGCCATGCTCATCCTCCTTTGCCAAAATAAAACGCCCTTGTCCCTGTCATCGATAGGGACGAGAGCGTGATTCCCGCGGTGCCACCCTAATTGAAGCCGATCCGGCTTCCGCTTGTCGCCATTAACGCATGACGCGCGTTCCTTTTTACTGGCGCAAAGCGCGTTCAAAAGGAAACCTACGGAGTGTCTTTCGTTAAGCCATCATGGAGAAACGCTCGCAGCCTTAGGCGTTTCCTCTCTGGCCATGTGGGCCTTAACTACTTTTCTCCATCATCGGTTGTTCCGTATGAGAAAGATGTAATTTTATATTACGGACAATCTCGGCCGTTTGTCAAGTTGTCCTAGCGGCTGTGATCCATGGTTTTTCGCAAAGAGAAAAACTTTGATGTCTCATCACATTTTTCACCTTGTGTGAACTACCCACCACCTACGCTTCGCTTAGAGATGGGGGCTTCAAGCGACTTGTGTGTGTTCGCCGAACGGTAAGCCACACACAAGAACCCTTTACGCTTCCCTTCGTTCCGAAGGTGTCCGTTCTAGCCATATTCTATCCTATTCGTTGGCTGACGCCAACCGACATTCATCTCCCACTTTCACTTCGCTTCAAAGTGGGAGACTTCTTTCGGAAAGATGTTAAAAAAAGAGAGCCGACTCGTTGAACCGCCCCTCCATGGGATCGAAGAGGCGGTCCACCTTCGGCCCTCTTAATGGCGAATCAAATAATCAAACGCGCTTAACGCCGCGGTTGCACCCGAGCCCATCGAGATAATAATTTGCTTATAGGCGCTGTCTGTGCAGTCGCCTGCGGCAAAGACGCCTTCAATGTTCGTTGCGCCGCGTTTATCAACAATGATTTCACCGAAGCGATTCCGTTCCACCGTTCCTTCCAACCATTCGGTGTTCGGAACAAGGCCGATTTGCACGAACACGCCCTGCAATTCGATATGATGTTCTTCTCCTGTTTCCCGGTCAATGTACGTCAAGCCGTTGACTTTGTCCGTGCCGGTGATTTCCGTCGTTTGCGCGTTTTTAATCACCGTTACGTTCGGCAAGCTGTACAAACGATCTTGCAAAACAGCATCCGCCTTGAGTTCAGGGGCGAACTCCAGCAGCGTCACATGGCTGGCGATGCCAGCGAGGTCAATCGCCGCTTCGACTCCAGAGTTCCCGCCGCCGATGACCGCCACGTGCTTCCCTTCGAACAGCGGGCCGTCGCAGTGCGGGCAATAGGCGACCCCTTTGTTTTTGAACTCTTCCTCGCCCGGCACGCCAAGGTTGCGCCAACGGGCGCCCGTTGCGATGACAACGGTTTTGCTTTTCAACACAGCGCCGTTTTCCAGCTCGACTTCAATCAAGTCTTTTTTCTCGAGCCGTTTTGCCCGCTGCGAGCTCATGATGTCGACGTTGTATTGCTTTACATGTTCTTCAATGCTGGCCGCAAGCTTCGGCCCTTCCGTATATTTGACGCTGATAAAGTTTTCAATGCCGAGCGTATCTAAAATTTGTCCGCCGAAGCGCTCCGCGACAATGCCAGTGCGAATGCCTTTGCGCGCTGCGTAAATGGCTGCTGTCGCACCTGCAGGGCCGCCGCCGATCACCAGCACATCAAACGGCTCTTTGTCGGCGAAGGAAGAAGCGTCCGGAGCACCCCCTAATTTGGCGAGGATATCTTCAAGCGACATGCGGCCGCTCGCGAACAGTTTGCCGTTTAAAAACACCGTCGGTACGGCCATAATCCCTTTTTGCTCCGCTTCTTCTTTAAACGCCGCCCCGTCGATCATCGTATGCGAAATGTTCGGGTTTAACACGCTCATGATGTTGAGCGCTTGCACGACGTCTGGGCAGTTGTGGCATGTCAGGCTGACGTACGTTTCAAAATGATGTTTGCCCCTGATTTGTTGAATGCGGTCCACGACGTCTTGGCTGACTTTCGGCGGCCGCCCGCTCACTTGAAGCAGCGCCAAAACGAGGGACGTAAATTCATGGCCGAGCGGCACGCCGGCGAAGGTGATGCCGGTGTTTTCGCCGACCCGATTGACGCTGAAGCTTGGCGTTCGTTCCAGCTTCGCTTTTTCCACTTTGATTTTCGGCGACATCGCCGTTAATTCATCGATTAAAGCAAGCATATCGCGGGAAACGTTGTCGTCTCCCGCGCTTACCGTCAAGACAATATCATTTTCAAGCAATTGCAAATACTGAGCTAGTTGCGCCTTGATGTCAGCATCCAACAGCATCGCCTAAGCCCCCTTAAATTTTGCCGACGAGATCCAAGCTTGGCTTCAGTGTTTCCGCTCCTTCTTTCCATTTCGCCGGGCAGACTTCACCCGGATGGTTGCGCACGTATTGAGCCGCTTTAATTTTATCAATCAGCGTGCTGGCGTTGCGGCCGATGCCGTCCGCATTGATTTCCACCGCTTGAATGACGCCGTCTGGGTCAATGATGAACGTGCCGCGCTGCGCCAATCCTTGTTCTTCATCGAGCACATCAAACATGCGCGACAGTTGATGCGAAGGGTCGCCGATCATCACGTATTCGATTTTGCTGATGGCTGGCGATGTATCGTGCCATGCTTTATGCGTAAAGTGGGTGTCGGTCGAAACCGAGTACACTTCCACGCCAAGTTCTTTGAACGTCGCGTAGTGGTCTTGCAAATCTTCGAGCTCCGTCGGGCAGACGAACGTAAAGTCCGCTGGATAGAAGCAAACGATGCTCCATTTTCCCATGAAGTCTTGCTCTGTCACTTCGATGAATTCGCCGTTGTGATACGCTTGGGCACGGAATGGTTGTACTTTTTTCCCAACCAAAGACATTGCTTCATCTACCTCCTGCGACTGTTAGTTTATAATAATTTTAAACCAATACTTATTATCATATAGGGGCATATGTTTGTCAATACATATGCAATGGATTTTTTCCTCTACCGAGCCGGATCAGTGTTGAGCGGATGCGCAGCGCTCACAGGGATGGACATTTTTATTCGCAGCTTTTTCGTCTAAACGGCCACACCGCCTCGGCCCACGAAACATCCACACGCCGCGTGCGCTCCTTCCAACTCGCCATGTTTACGGACGGGGCTGCTGTTTTTTCAACATTTGTACGTCTTTCGGCGCCACACCGAATTCGGATGCCAACTCAAACGCTCTATATTGGGCCTCGAGCCGCACCCATTCGTGAAAGTCGGCGGACAACACATCGTCCGCCCGATGCGCCTGCTCGCCTCTTTTGGTTTGCCGCATCGCGCTCCTCCTTTCTTATTGCCGCACTTGTTTTCATCTTTCCCATTTTTCGCCGAAAATAAAAAAGAAACCGGGAAACTTCATCGGTTTCCCGGTTTCTCGCTGCTGTCGATGATCAAGGTGACCGGCCCGTCGTTTGTGAGCGATACGTCCATCATCGCACCGAATACGCCGGTTTCTACATGAACGCCTCTTTCGCGCAAAGCGGCGTTGAACGCTTCATACAGCGGCAAGGCATGGTCGGGCTTTGCCGCCGCCATAAAGTTCGGGCGCCGGCCTTTTCGGCAGTCGCCGTAAAGGGTGAACTGCGACACCGACAGCACCGCCCCGCCGACGTCAAGCAAGGAGCGGTTCATTTTTCCGTCTTCATCTTCAAAAATACGCAAATGAGCGATTTTCTCAGCCAAATAGGCAGCATCGTCCTCCGTGTCCTCGTGTGTGACGCCAAGAAGGACGACAAGCCCGGCATCGATCGCTCCGACCGTCTCGCCGTCGACGGTGACTTTGGCCTCTTTCGCCCGCTGGATGACCGCTCTCACTCGCCTTCCTCCTTTCGCCGCCCTTAGTTGTTCATCAAACGCTGGACGGAATAAATGTCGGGAATTTGCTTGATTCGATCGACCACTTTTTGCAAGTGGCTCAAATTATGAATGGCGATCGTCATATGGATCGTCGCGATTTTATGGCGATGATCGGAGCGTCCCGAGACGGCGGAAATGTCTGTTCGCGTTTCATTGACCGCCTGCAGCACCTCATTCAGCAAACCGCGGCGGTCAAATCCGGTGATCTCAATGTCCACGTTATATTCGCGCTCGCCGTTTGCCCCGCTTTCCCATTCTACGGCAATCAACCGATCGGCCGCTTCTTCGGTCTTGACGTTCGGGCAATCGGCGCGGTGGACGGAAATGCCGCGGCCGCGGGTAATAAAGCCGATGATTTCATCCCCCGGCACCGGGTTGCAGCAGCGCGACAGACGGATGAGCAAGTTGTCCATTCCTTGGACGCGGATGCCGCAGTCGCGTTTTTTTCCAGCCGGCAGCTTGGCTTCGAAGACCGCTTCGGCCAGTTTGCGCTGCTGTTCCTCGAGATCGCGCTGCTTCCGCCATTTTTCCGTCAACCGATGGGCGATTTGCGCCGCTGTGATGCCATGATAGCCGACTGCCGCATACATATCGTCTTCGTTCGAGAAGTTGAACTTTTCGGCGACGCGCTTTACGTTGTCCGCCGTCATCACTTCTTTCGGCTCAAAGCCGAGGCTGCGCACCTCTTTTTCCACCATCTCTTTGCCTTTTTCGATGTTTTCTTCGCGCCGTTGCTTTTTGAAAAACTGGCGGATTTTGTTGCGCGCCTGCGACGTTTTCGCCAGTTTCAGCCAGTCTTGGCTCGGACCGTACGAATGATTGGAAGTTAAAATTTCGACGATGTCGCCCGTTTGCAGCTTGTAATCAAGCGGCACCATTTTGCCGTTCACTTTCGCCCCGATCGTCTTGTTGCCGATTTCCGAATGGATGCGGTAAGCGAAATCGATTGGCACCGATCCGGCCGGCAGCTCGATGACATCGCCCTTTGGCGTGAAGACGAACACCATGTCGGAAAACAAATCCATCTTGAGCGATTCCATGAACTCTTCGGCATTGCTCGCGTCGTTTTGCCATTCCAAAATTTCCCGAAACCAAGACAGCTTTTCTTCAAACGAGTTCGGCTTGATCGTCTTTCCTTCTTTGTACGCCCAGTGGGCAGCAATCCCGAATTCGGCGATTTGGTGCATTTCAAATGTGCGGATTTGCACCTCAAGCGGCTCGCCTTTTGGGCCGATCACCGTCGTATGGAGCGATTGGTACATGTTCGGCTTCGGCATGGCGATGTAGTCTTTAAAGCGCCCGGGCATCGGTTTCCAACATGTATGAATAATCCCCAATACAGCGTAGCAGTCTTTGATGCTGTTGACGATGATGCGGACAGCGAGCAAATCGTAAATTTCGTTAAACTGTTTATTTTGCATCACCATTTTACGATAAATGCTGTAAATATGTTTCGGACGCCCGGAAATTTCGCAAGGAATATGCACTTCGTTGAGCCGTTCGCGCACTTCTTGAATGACTTCCTCCAAATATTGCTCGCGCTCAGCCCGCTTTTTCTTCATTAAATTGACGATGCGGTAATATTGCTGCGGGTTTAAATAGCGAAGCGCCGTATCCTCAAGCTCCCATTTGATTTTCGAAATGCCGAGCCGATGCGCGAGCGGAGCGAAAATTTCGAGCGTCTCATTGGCAATGCGCCGCTGTTTTTCGGCCGGCAAATGTTTCAATGTCCGCATATTGTGCAGCCGGTCGGCGAGCTTGATCAAAATGACCCGGATATCTTGCGCCATGGCCAAAAACATTTTCCGGTGGTTTTCTGCCTGCTGTTCTTCCTGCGATTTATATTTAATTTTTCCAAGCTTCGTCACCCCGTCGACAAGCATCGCCACTTCCGCGCCGAACTCGCGCTCAAGGTCTTCTTTTGTCGCCTCGGTGTCTTCGATGACATCATGCAAAAACCCGGCGGCGATCGTTGTCGCGTCCATCTTTAAGTCCACCAAAATGCCCGCGACTTGAATCGGGTGGATGATGTATGGTTCGCCCGATTTCCGGAATTGGTCGCGGTGGGCGTGTTTGGCAAACTCGTACGCCTTTTTCAAAAAGGCGACATCCTGCTCCGACAAATAGCAGCTCGCTCGTTCAAACACTTGCTCCGCTGTCAGCACTTGTTCATTGGCCATAGGGTTGAATCACCTTTTTAATCGATTAAAATTGAAGCTGCAAAGCGCAGAGGTCCGTTGCGTTCATACGGTTAATAAGAAAGAGCACTCATGTGTGAGTGCCCCTTTTTTCTTTATTGTATCCGAAGATGCGAACAATGTCGACTGTTTAAAACTGCATCAGCGTCAAAATGTCGTAGCCTTCCAATTTTTTGCGGCCGCCAAGCTCGGTGAGCTCAATCAAAAACGCCAATCCGGCCACCACTCCGCCGAGCTGTTCCACCAAATCGATCGTCGCCCGCATCGTCCCGCCCGTCGCGAGCAAATCGTCGGTGATCAACACACGCTGCCCTGGCTTAATGGCATCTTTATGCATCGTCAAGACATCTGTTCCATATTCCAGGCCATACTCCACACGGACGACTTCGCGCGGCAGCTTCCCTTCCTTGCGCACCGGCGCAAACCCGACGCCAAGCGCATAGGCGACTGGGCATCCGATGATAAAGCCGCGCGCTTCCGGACCAACGACGATATCGATTTGTTTTTCGCGCGCATATTGAACAATTTGGTCGGTCGCGTATTTGTACGCCGGACCGTTGTCCATCAGCGTGGTAATATCTTTAAACATGATGCCCGGCTTCGGGAAATCGGGCACAATCGTAATGTATTGTTTTAAGTCCATGATACGTTTGCCTCCTCGTGCGTTTGCGAACGTGTCATTTCCGCCAAACAGCGTTTCAATTGCTCGTAAGTGGAATAGACTAACTGATGCTCCGCCTCGAGCTCGTCCCGCCGCCGGCGGTACGTCGGCGATTCGTGCAAATCGCGCTTCGCCGGCTGATGAACGAGCGAAATGACGCCGTTTTGTTCGCTGATAAAGTCAAGCTCTAAAAATACTTTCGCCATAAAATGAACCGTCTCTTCCGTCCAACCGCGGGCGCGGGCCAGCTCACCGCCGCGCTTGGCGAGCGGAAACGAACGGTGTTGATGCAAAAAGGCGTAAAACCATTTAAAATGTTCGCGCGTCGGAAACGTGCGGAAAAATTGCGCCTCGGGCTGGGCGAACACCGCGTAAATGCGCGCCGGCCGCCCGCTGCCAAGAAGCGCCGACAGCAAGGCCAGCCGCGGCGGCACGTCAAGCAGCACGACATAGCGGTCGTCAATCGATAAGGCGCCCGCCTCTTCTTCGGTCGGCACGCAATGAAGCTCCCCGCGAAATGGCGCCACGTCGGGGCGCTGCCCAGTTTCGCAGCGAAAGGAGACGACTAGCCGCTTCTCTTTTGGCAGCCGCTCAAGAAGTGGACGGACGTCGCGGCAGCCGCGGACGTCAAACAGCTGGCAGTCGCTGACCGCCAGATCACACAACGACAGCTGCGGCTTGGCGAACCCGTTCCATTCGTTCACCGACAGCTCCCCGACCGCCGAAATGCGCGCATCCGGAGCGATTTCTTCGCATAACGGCCCGAGGCCGAAGCCGATGGCATCGATCGCGGCCCCGTCTTGGGAAAAGACGGCTTTCATATGGGCTCCGTTCGCCCCGACGCGCCGCATCGTTTCAACGGACGCCCCTTCAATGAGAACAAGCGGCCGCGGATTGCCGACGCCAAACGGAGCGAACCGCTCAAGACCGCGGGCGGCGTCGAGCGTCAACTCAGCAATCGAACAGGAAGCATCGATGAACGTCGGCGGCGTAAAATCGTCCTCAGACAACGTTTCGGCGGCGATGGCGTTCAGCCGTTGCCGCAATTCTTCGACATCATCAAGCGCCAATGTCATCCCCGCCGCCATCGGGTGGCCGCCAAAGTGCGGCAACAGGTCGCGGCATTGCGACAGGCTGGCGAATAAGTCAAACCCATGAATGCTGCGGGCTGACCCTTTGGCGATCCCTTTTTCCCGGTCGATGGAAAGCACGACCGCCGGGCGGTAAAACTGCTCGACAAGCTTAGAAGCGACAATGCCCACCACTCCGGCATTCCATCCTTCGCCTGCCACAACCAAGACGCGATGTTCCTCAGGAGGAAATTGGCGGCGCACCATGTCCGCCGCTTCTTCAGCGATTTGTGCCACAAGCTGCTGACGTTCGCGGTTTAACTCGTCCATCTCCGCCGCCAGCTGCACCGCTTCGTTCTCATCGTCCGTCATTAAGAGCGCCACTGCCGGATCGGCGCCGCCGAGGCGCCCCGCCGCGTTCAAGCGCGGAGCGATGACAAATCCGACCGTCTGTTCGTTGATGGCCGCCGCATCAATGCGGCATTGCCGAAAAAGAGCGCGCAGCCCGATGCGCTCCGTCGCTCGCAACGCTTCAAGCCCGTGTGCAACAAAGAGGCGGTTTTCCCCAACAAGCGGAACCAAATCAGCGATCGTGCCGATCGCGACCAAATCAAGCAAATGGCGCGGCACCCGCCCAAGCAAGGCATGGGCTACCTTAAACGCAACGCCGACGCCGGCTAAATCGCGAAACGGATATGTACTTCCCGGCTGCTTCGGATGAATGATCGCATGCGCCTCCGGCAACACCGGACCTGGCTCGTGGTGATCCGTTACGATGACATCCATCCCCCACTCGTTGGCGGCCGCAATTTCCTTGACCGCCGCAATCCCATTGTCGACGGTCACAATGACGGAAACGCCGCGCTCTTTTGCGGAGCGAAACGCCGCCATGTTCGGCCCGTATCCTTCCGTAAATCGGTTCGGAATGTAGAACTCGACCGACGCCCCCGCCTCCTTGAGAGCACTCACCATCACCGACGTGCTGCAAACGCCATCGGCATCGTAATCGCCGTATACCAACACGCGTTCGCCCGCGTCAATCGCCCGCTTTAGACGCTGAATCGCTCGCTCCATCCCGTCAAGCAAAAACGGATCATGAAACGGTTGGCGAAGCGGATTGAGGAACGCCGCCGCCTCCGAGGCCGTCCGCACCCCGCGGCGGACGAGAAGCCTCGCCAATAAGGGCGTGACGCCGGCTTCCTCAGCCAGCCGCCTCACCGTCTGCTCATCGAGGCGCTCCACCTCCCAACGCGTTTTCGCTTTCAACATGTCTCCCACCTCAACTCTCCTTATTATACAAAAAGGAGAAAAGGGCAGGCAACGACATTACGGTTTTTTTTCCGGGTTGTACGGGTTGATGTGAACCATGACATTGCGGACGCGCGGCAGCGTCAGCAGTTTTTCTTTCACTTTCTTTCCGATCCGGTGCCCCTCTTCGACCGTCAATCGCGGATCGACGGCGATTTTCAAATCGACGATGACGTAATGGCCGTGCTCGCGCGCATGCAGCTCATTGATTTGCCGCACATCGGGAATGGACAAGACCGCCTCGCGCAAATAGCCGGCCTCCTCCTCGTGAAGCACATGGTCGATCGCCGTATGGACCGACTGTCGGCCAAGGTCCCATGCCATTTTCAGAACAAGCAGCGAGACGAACAATCCGGCGAGCGGGTCGGCATATACAAGCCAGTCAATCTCCCATTTTCCACCGACAATGGCGGCGCCGACGCCGATGAGCGCAGCAAACGACGAAAACACATCCGATCGGTGCTCATAGGCGTTGATGATCAGCGCATCGCTGTTTAGCTTTTTCCCGAGCCGGTATTTATAGCGAAACATCGCTTCTTTGACAGCAATCGACAACAACAAGACGTAAATGGCGGCCGCCCCGGGCGGCGACAGTGGGGCGAAAAATGACAGAAACGCCGAGCGCCCGATCTCGATCCCAACGAGAAATAGAAGAACCGCCACAATAATGGCGGCGATGGATTCCGCTTTCCCATGCCCGTACGGATGATCCTCATCCGGCGGGCGCGCAGCGGCCCGCAGTCCGACCCAAACGGCGAACGAGCCGGCAACATCGGACGCTGAATGGGCGGCATCAGCGATCAACGCTTGGCTTTGGCTCCACACGCCGACCGCCGCCTTGACGACGGCGAGCGCCATGTTGCCGGCGATGCCGACGACCGCTGCTGTTTTCGCCTGCCTGAACCGCTGTTCGTGTTCCATGGCCATCTCCCCCACCTTTGCATTCAGCAGCCTCACGCGCTGCCTATGTTGCATCTGACGGTTAGTGTATCCATTTTCCGCCCCGAGCATTGCACCGAACAAAAAAGGCGCCGGAAAAGCACATTCACTTTTCCGGCGCGCTGTTACACCTGCGGTTCGGCCTCGGCCGCCGCTTTTTTGGCTCCTTTCCCTTTTTTGAGCTCCTGTCCTTTCCAAACGACCCAAAGCTGAGAAGCGATGCAAAGCGACGAATAGACGCCGCACACAAGTCCAACGAGCAAGGCGAGGTTGAAATTGCGGATCGCTTCGCTGCCAAAGATGAGCAACGCGATGACCGTAAACAAGACGGTCAATACGGTATTGACCGAGCGCGTAAAGGTTTGCTGCAGCGCCCGGTTGACGATATGCTTCAAGTCGTCGACCGTTTTCACTTTCCGCTTTTTCATCAAATCCCGGATGCGGTCAAACGTGACGATCGTATCGTTGATCGAGTACCCGATGATCGTCAGCACCGCGGCGATGAATGTCAAATCGACTTCAAGACGCGTCAAGCTGAACACCGTGACAATGAAAAAGGCGTCATGCAACAGGGCGACGATCGCCGCCAACGCCATCCGCCACTCAAAGCGGATCGTCACGTAAAGAATGATGCCGATCGAGGAAATCAGCACAGCAATGAGCGCATTGCGGGCCAGCTGCTTGCCGACGACCGGCGAGACGGTGCTGATGTTTGGTTCGTTGCCATACGCTTGCTTCAATTCATTTTTCAGCTTGGCAATTTCTTGCTTATCGAGCACGCCAATCAAGCGGACGACGCCTGTTTTCCCATCCGTGCCGGACAGGACGACATCCTCCGGCTTGTAGCCGAGCCGCTCGAAATAGCCGCTCAACTCTTTCGCATCGATCGGCTGGCTGCTCGTCACCTCAACGCGCGTTCCGCTCGTGAAGTCAATACCAAGATTCAGCCCCAGGGCAAACAACGAGATGACGCCGGCGATCGTCAATGCGCCAGAGAAAATGAAAAACTTTTGGCTATGTTTGACAAAATCCCAGCGGTCAAACTTCGTCGGCACTTCCGTTTCCTCGGTCGTTTCGGCAATGTTTAAGATTTCCGACTTTTTGACGCCAAACCACTCCGGCTTTTTATCGAGCCAGCGGCTTGACACAAGCAGCCCGAGCAACAGCCGCGTGCCGTAAACGGCGGTGAGAAAGCTGACGACGATGCTGATGATGAGCGTCGTCGCAAACCCTTTCACCGAGCTTGTCCCGTAAATAAAAAGAACAGCGCCGGCGATGATCGTCGTAAGGTTGGCGTCAAAAATCGTCGCAAACGACCCGCGGTTGCCAGCACGGAACGCCGACAGCATCGACTTCCCGAGCTTCAGCTCCTCTTTGATCCGTTCGTACGTAATAATGTTGGCATCGACCGCCATCCCAACCCCTAAAATAAGGGCGGCAATGCCCGGCAGCGTCATCACGACGTTCATCCAATCAAACAAAAGCAAAATCAAATAAATGTATACCGACAGCGTAATGACGGCGATGATCCCGGGAAGCCGGTAAAACCAAATCATGAACAAGAAGATCGCCGCCACACCGATGATGCCGGCCAACACCGTTTTTTGCAGGGCGTTTTTCCCAAACTGAGCGCCGACGGACGTGGAGTAAATTTCATGCAGCTCGACCGGCAGCGCGCCGGCATTGAGCAAATCGGCCAGCTGTTGCGCTTCTTTGACCGTAAAATTGCCGACGATCGACACATCCGTCTGATTGAACACTTGGTTGACTGAAGCGGCGGAAATAAATTTCGGATCCGCTTTTCCCGCTTCTTTCCGGTAGGAGTCCACCCCTTCTTTAAAATCGAGCCAAATGACTAAAATGTTGTTTGGCGGCCCCATTTTATATACTTTTTCCGTCACCTGGCGGAACTTGTCGGCGTCTTTCAATTTCAGAGCGACGCTCGGCCGGCCGTTTTCATCAAACGACAGCTTCGCTCCGCCTTGGACGAGGTCGCTTCCGTCCATCAGCACGTTGTCATTGACATCGCGGAACGTCAATTTCGCCTGCGTGGACAAAATTTCGCGCGCCTCATTTTGGTCTTTCACCCCGGCGAGCTGAACGCGGATGCGGTTTCCTCCCTCGATGTCAACGCGCGGCTCGCTGACACCAAGGACGTTGATCCGTTTATTCAGCGCGCTGACGGTGCTTTGCAGCGTCTCTTGATCAATCTTATCGCCTTTTTTGGCCGGCTTCACTTCATACAGCACTTCAAAACCGCCTTGCAAGTCAAGGCCCAGTTTGATGTTATGTACAATTCCTTGAATCGTCGGCCCCATCACTCCGGCGAACAAAAGCAGGAGCAGAAAAAAGGCGACGATGCGGTTTCGTTTTACCATTCTCCTTAAGATTCCTCCTTCAACTTGCCCAAGCGCCGTCCGGTGTCGCGCCAAGCAAAACATTGGCCTCGCCTTCCATTATGAAACAGCAGCCGGCAAGTGTCAATTTTCCACTATAACAACTCCTTTAAAACCCGCTCCAACTCATCATCGCCGGCCGCCTGCTGCTTATACGAACGCATCGTCAAAAACATCATATACTCGCTCGGCGAAAGAGAGAAAATGTCGCTGACCAACTCATGCAGTTTTTTTTCCGCCGGCCGATGCTTCCACTTGCGGGAACATAAACATTCCCACAGCCCATCCATCGTCACTTGCGTATAGCCGAGAAGACGAAACTCATCGCACTTCGACTCGAGCGCCGGCATGAGCTGTTCGCGCAGCTTCCGGTTTTCCTCCATCCCCCATCCCCCCTTGTATCCATTGCCGCCTGCCAATCTTGTCATGCTTGGCCATGGGCCTTGCATATATTGTATAAAAGATGGAGGCATTTGAGAAGGCAGGGGGAGAAAATGTCTAAATTTTTACAAGGTACGGTCATTTTAATCGCCGCTGGCTTTATTACGAAAATTCTCGGCTTCATCAACCGAATTGTCGTCGCCCGCATGATCGGCGATGAAGGAGTCGGGCTGTACATGATGGCCGTGCCGACGCTCGTTTTAGCGATTACCGCGACGCAGATCGGGCTGCCGGTCGCCATTTCCAAACTCGTCGCCGAAGCAGAGGCGGCCGGCGACCGGCAGCGGGTGAAACAAATTCTCGTCGTGTCGCTGGCCACCACCGGCGCGCTAAGCATCGTGCTTCTGCCGGCGTTGATCGCTGCTGCGCCATGGCTCTCCCGGACGATGTTCACCGACCCGCGCACGTACTATCCGCTTCTTGCCATCGCTCCAATTGTGCCGATCGTCGCCATCTCTTCGGTGCTGCGCGGCTACTTTCAAGGACGCCAGCAAATGAAACCGTACGCCTACTCGCTCTTGTTGGAACAAATCGTCCGCATCAGCTTGATCGCCTTATGCACACAGCCGCTTTTGCCGTACGGCGTCGAGTATGCCGCCGCCGGCGCCATGGCGTCTTCCGTTCTCGGCGAGCTGGCAGCATTATTGTATTTGCTGTTTTTATTTAAGGTTAAAAAATCGATTCGCCTGCGGACAAAGTTTTTTCACTACGTCCAAGCCGGCAAAGAGACGTTCGTCCGCCTCATGCGCATCGCCTTGCCGACGACCGGCGGCCGTCTGATCGGCTCGCTTTCCTGGTTTTTCGAGCCGATTGTCGTCGCCAATAGCTTGGCGTTAGCCGGTGTAGCCACATCGATTGCCACAAGGCAATACGGCCAGTTGGTCGGCTATGCGATCCCGCTGCTCACGCTGCCGTCGTTTATTACGTACGCGCTTTCGACCGCCCTGGTGCCGGCCATCAGCGAAGCAATGGCGCAACGCAAGCTGCTTTTGGTCGAATACCGGATCGCCCAGGCGATGCGCTTGTCGCTCGTCACCGGCGGCCTTTCCGCCGTTGTCCTGTATATTTTTGCCGAACCGTTAATGCGGTGGATGTATGGCACAAGCGAAGCAGCCATCTTTATTCAGGTGATGGCGCCGTTTTTCTTGTTTTACTATTTCCAAGGCCCGCTGCAAGCCGTGCTGCAAGGGCTTGATTTGGCAAACGCCGCCATGACGAACAGCTTGATCGGAGCGGTGGTGAAGCTCGTGTGCATCTTCGTCCTTGCTTCCCGTCCAAGTTTGGGCATTATGGGCGCGGCGCTGGCGACTGCAGTCAGCACCGTTCTTGTGACGTTGCTTCACTTTGCCACGGTCGTCAAGACGGTGTCTTTTTCCATCGATGCGCGCGAGTACATCAAAGCGCTTGGCGCCATCATCGCTGCGGGCGCAATCGGCTATGCGCTCTCCCGCCATCCGCTTTTGGCCATGCCCGCACCGCTTTGGACGCTGCTTGCCATGGCCGCGACAGCCGCCCTATATGCCGCCTGCCTCGTTCTGTTCCGGCTCATCCGGCGCGAAGAGCTCGTCTACCTGCCCGGACTGCACTGGCTGGCCGGAAAAAACAGAAGAAAATGAACTTCTAAACGTGTCCAACGGCGAATATATTGTGGTAAACGATTGTAGGCAAGGGGGGAGCACGGTGTCACGGCTTGGCAGCGCACTCGTCTACGGCGTCGCCACCATTTTTGTGTTGGCGGCATTCGTCAGCTTCGTTTTTTCGTTGCTGCTCAAATGGACGGATCTTCATGAATCGTCGCTTACATGGATCATTTTTGCCGTCTCAGTCATCTCCATGTTCATCGGAGGGATCGTCGCCGGCGGAAAAAGCCAGGAAAAAGGGTGGCTTGCCGGCGGGTTGACCGGCCTTTCGTTTACGGCAATTGTCTTTTTGTTTCAGTTTCTCGGCATCGAAAAACCGTTTACCATCGAACAATGGCTATACCATCTTGGCTTTTTGATTGCCGCCTCCCTCGGCGGCATCGTCGGCGTCAACTTGTCTCCGGTGCGCCGCGAGCGGGCGTAAGCGGGCGCATCAATGCAAAAGCGGCTGTTTCATTGGGAAACAGCCGCTTTTTTGACGGCGGCCTGGCTTAGGCGCCGCCCTCTGAGCTTCCACTATGCCTTGCTTTCCGCCACCACTTCTCTTACCGCAGAGCGGTCGAACGTCAACCGCGTGCCGTCGCCGGCGCGGACGATGATTTTGTCTTCATCGACCGAGTCGATAATGCCATGCAAGCCGCCAATCGTGACGATTTTGTCACCTTTTTTCAAGTTCGCCTGCATTTGCTGGATGGCGCGCTGCCGCTTTTGCTGCGGACGGATGAGCAGGAAATAAAAAATGACGAAAAACAGCACGATCAGCAAGATGTTGGCAATCGCCGCGTTCATGCGATCCCCTCCTTTCTGGGCAGCTAAAAGTTTTTCGCGTTCGGCTTGTTGAAGCCGTAGCGTTCGAAAAATTCCTCACGAAAATCGGCAAGCCGATCTTCACGGATCGCCTGCCTCACCTGCTCCATTAATTTTATCAAAAAATAGACGTTATGGTAAGACGTAAGCCGGATGCCAAATGTTTCATCGCATTTGATGAGATGGCGAATGTAGGCGCGCGTATAGTTCCGGCACGTGTAGCAGTCGCAGTTCGGATCAAGCGGCGAAAAGTCGCGGGCGTACTGGGCATTTTTAATGACGACCCGACCTTCGCTCGTCATCACGGTGCCGTTGCGGCCGATGCGCGTCGGCAGCACGCAATCAAACATGTCGATGCCGCGGATCGCCCCGTCAATCAGCGAATCGGGCGACCCGACGCCCATTAAATAGCGGGGCTTGTCCGCCGGCAGAAGCGGCGTTGTAAACTCGAGCACCCGATTCATGACCTCTTTCGGCTCGCCGACCGACAACCCGCCGACCGCATAGCCCGGGAAATCGAGCGACACTAAATCGCGGGCGCTCTGCCGGCGCAACTCCTCATACTCGCCGCCTTGGACGATGCCAAACAGCCCTTGCTCATTCGGGCGGCGGTGCGCCTTCAAGCAGCGCTCCGCCCAACGGCTCGTCCGCTCGATGGACTGTTTCATGTATTCATACGTCGCCGGATACGGCGGGCACTCATCAAACGCCATGATGATGTCGGCGCCAAGCGCATTTTGAATTTCGACTGCTTTTTCCGGCGATAAAAACAGCTTATCGCCGTTTAAATGGTTGCGGAAATAGACGCCTTCTTCCTCGATGCGGCGGAATTCGCTGAGGCTGAACACTTGGAAGCCGCCGGAATCCGTCAAAATGCCGCGATCCCAATTCATAAACGCATGCAACCCGCCCGCTTCCGCGACAATGTCATGCCCCGGGCGCAGCCAAAGATGATAGGTGTTGCTTAAAATGACGCCGGCCCCCATTTCCTTCAGCTCTTCCGGCGACAGCGTCTTGACCGTGGCGAGCGTCCCAACCGGCATAAACATCGGCGTTTCAAACGAGCCGTGCGGCGTATGGAGGATGCCAAGGCGCGCGCCCGTCTGCCGGCACGTTTTGATCAGTTCAAAGCGAATCGGTGTCGTCAACGTGCTCGTCTCCTTTCTCAAATGATGAGCATCGCATCACCGAAGCTGAAAAAGCGGTATCGCTCTTTGACCGCTACTTGATACGCGTGCAAAATATTTTCGCGCCCGGCGAGCGCACTCACGAGCATGATGAGCGTCGATTTCGGCAGGTGGAAGTTCGTCACCAGCCCATCAATCCCTTTGAACTCATAGCCCGGATAGATGAAAATGTCGGTCCAGCCGCTTTCGGCGACAAATCGGCCGTTATGTTTGCCGGCGATCGTCTCGAGCGTCCGTGTCGACGTCGTGCCGACGGCGATGATGCGGCCGCCCTGCTCCCGGACGCGGTTTAACGTCTCGGCCGTTTCCTCGCTCATTTGATAAAATTCGGCGTGCATATCGTGCTTCTCGACTTCGTCCACTTGCACCGGCCGAAACGTGCCAAGCCCGACATGAAGGGTGATGAAGACGATATGCACCCCTTTTTCGCGAATGGCGTCAAGCAGCTCTTCGGTGAAATGCAAACCGGCGGTTGGCGCCGCTGCCGAACCAATTTCACGGGCGTACACCGTCTGATACCGTTCCGGGTCGTCAAGCTTTTCTTTAATGTACGGGGGCAGCGGCATCTCCCCAAGTTCGGCCAATACTTCATAAAACAGGCCGTCATACGAAAACTCAAGCACTCGCCCGCCGTGTTCCAGCGTATCGAGGCAGACGGCTTCAAGCTTCCCCCCGCCAAAGGTGAGCTTCGTCCCCGGCTTGACCCGTTTGCCCGGCTTAACGAGCGTCTCCCAACGGTCGCCGTCCAATTGCTTTAACAGCAGCACTTCGACCGTTCCGCCCGTTTCCTCTTTTTCGCCGTAAAGCCGCGCCGGCATGACGCGCGTATCGTTTAAAACGAGGCAGTCGCCCGGATTCAAGTACGAAATAATGTTGCGAAACGTTTCATGGCGAATGGCGCCCGTTCGTTTATCGAGCACCATGAGCCTTGATGCCGCCCGGTCTGGAAGCGGCGTTTGCGCAATCAACTCTTCCGGCAAATGAAAATCAAACAAATCGACTTTCATGCAGTTCTCCTTCCTTCAGCGAAATCGTCCGAGCACGTAAAAAATCAATGATAACACAACGCTCAGCAAGATGGATGTCACAACGGGAAAATAAAACGTCATATTCCCTTTGCGGATGACGATATCCCCCGGCAAGCGGCCGAGTTTGACAAACTGCATGACAAACCCGACAATGATGAGCACAACGCCGATCGTCATGATCAACTTTGGCAAGCTGTTCACCGCTTCGGAACCTCCATTCCTAAATGGGTGTACGCAGCCGGCGTGACGACGCGCCCGCGCGGCGTACGCTGCAAGAGACCGATCTGCATCAAGTACGGCTCATACACTTCTTCAATCGTTTGTGCTTCTTCGCCGATGACGGCCGCCAGCGTTTCGAGCCCGACCGGGCCGCCGGCGAATTTTTCAATCATCGCTGAAAGCAGCTTATGGTCGATTTGGTCGAGCCCGAGCCGGTCGACTTGCAGCCGCTCGAGCGCCTCGACAGCAAGCGGCAGCGTAATTCCCCCCTCTCCGCGCACTTGCGCAAAATCGCGGACGCGCCGCAGCAAACGGTTGGCGATGCGCGGCGTGCCGCGCGCCCGACGGGCAAGCTCAAGCGCCGCTTCGCGCTCGATGCCGATTTGCAAGATGGCCGCCGCCCGCTCAATGATTTGGGCGAGTTGGTCGACGTGATAGTATTCGAGCCGGCTGATGACACCAAACCGGTCGCGCAGCGGCGCCGACAGCGCCCCGGCTCTCGTCGTCGCCCCAACGAGCGTAAATGGCGGCAAGTCGAGGCGAAGCGTGCGCGCATCCGGCCCTTTGCCGATCGCGATATCTAAGCAATAATCTTCCATCGCCGGATAGAGCACCTCTTCCACCGCCCGCGGCAGCCGGTGGATCTCATCAATAAAGAGCACATCCCCCGGCTCAAGCGAAGTGAGAAGCGCCGCCAAATCTCCCGGCCGCTCGAGCGCCGGTCCAGATGTCGCTCGCAGCTTGACGCCCATTTCATTGGCGATGATCACGGCGAGCGTCGTTTTCCCAAGTCCCGGCGGTCCATAAAGCAGCACATGGTCGAGCGTCTCTTCGCGGAGCTTGGCCGCTTCAATGAACACTTTTAAGTTTTCTTTGATCTTATCTTGCCCGATATATTCATGCAAATATTGCGGGCGCAAACTCGGTTCAAGCGCAGTCTCTTCCCCTAAGACCTCCCCGGATACAAGCCGTTCCTTCACCGTCATCCCTCCCTTTGGCCGCTGTTTATCCCAAAAGCAGCGCCAGCGCCCGCTTCACATACTGTTCCGTCGACATCGCTTCTTCGCGGAGCGCCGGAATGATTTTCTCGATCTCCCGTTCAGCGTAGCCGAGCGCCTTGAGCGCCGCCACCGCCTCGGCGAGCGCACCGGAAAGCGGGGCGGCCGAACGTGCAGCCGCCGGCGCCGCAAGCGCCCCGAGCTTCCCTTTTAAATCCAAAATCATTTGCCGGGCCGTCTTTTTGCCCACGCCTGGAAACTTGCATAAAAACGCCTCGTTTTCTTCCTCGATGGCCCGCGCCAGTTCATCCGGACGCCCGGCCGCCAAAATGGCGAGGCCGCCTTTCGGCCCGATGCCCGACACTTGCAGCAGCTTGGCGAACAAGTTGCGCTCCTCGCGTGTTGGGAACCCGTACAAGGCGTGCACACCTTCGCGCACATATTCGTATGTATAGACGGTCACCGCCGCCTCGCGGCTTTCCTGAAACGCAAACGGGTTCGGCGTAAAGATCTCGTAGCCGATGCCGTTATGGTCGATGACGATATATTCCGGGCAGACGTAATCGACATACCCACGGATAAACTCGATCAATGGATGCTCCTCTCCTTTTTTCGTCCTTTCATTGTATCATATGATTTCATTATAGCAAAAAGAAATCCCGCGATGCGCTTTGCACCACGGGCTTTCGCTTGGTTTATTGGACGACCGCAAAATGGCGGTACATTTCGATCACTTGTTCATACCGCTCTTTCGAGAGGACGCGAATTCCTTTCTTCAGCTTTTCTTGCTGACGGCTTTCGAGCTTTTGCACGTCGATTTGGAAAAACGACTGGATGATTTCGCTCGACCGGCCCGGTTTGCCGTTGAAGATAGACAACGTGCCATCGTCCGTAATTCCGAAGTAGCCGTTTGTTTTTAACAACGGCGAAATGTCGTTGATGGTTTTGCGAAACACGATCGTCTGATCATCGAGCGTCACGAGTTGCCAACCGCGATATTTTTTCCATATTTCTGTCATCGAATCGACGGTTTCGGTGACTTTCTCTTCACTCATCTCTCCGTCCAAGTATTGCCGCTCGAGCACAATCGTCATCTTGACCGGTGCGGCGGAGGCCGAATGAACCGGCAACACGATGGCGGCGATCCACAGTATGAGGGAAAGAATTCGCATCGTTTGTTCCTCTCTTCTCGGATGATGGTTCCTTTACGCCACTAGTTTCACCAGCGGACGCCATTTTATTCCTTGATCCATCAGCTTTTTTGCCAAGCAAGCTGCCGCCGATCCAAAAAATGGGGCGGGGATTCAAGCCAACGGCGCTCGATCATCATATTCCATTATGTTCCACGACCTTCGAATGTATGTACAAAAAAATCCGCCGGCTTCGCCGACGGACGCCGCTACTCCTCAAGCACCGATTCGTCCAAATTATGGTACACTTCTTGGACGTCATCATCATCTTCAAGCGTATCGATCAACTTCAGCATTTTTTTCAAATCGTCGCCCTCAAGCGTCGTATACGTTTGCGGAATCATCGTAATTTCCGCGCTGGCAAACGTGAATCCTTGCTGTTCCAGTTCGTCTTTCACCGTTTCAAACGATTCGGGCGCTGTATAAATTTCGAACGATTCGTCCGTTGTTTCCATCTCCTCGGCGCCCGCTTCAATGGCCAACAGCAGCAATTCATCCTCATCAACGTTGTGCTGTTCGCGGTCAATCACGAGCAGCCCTTTGCGCTCGAACAAATAGGAGACGCAGCCCGTTTCCCCTAAATTGCCGCCGTTTTTCGAAAACGCCGCACGCACGTTGGCGGCGGTGCGGTTTTTATTATCCGTCAGGCAAACGACCATGACGGCAACGCCGCCTGGTCCATATCCTTCGTAGCGAATTTCCTCATAGTTGGTATGTTCTTGGGTTCCAGTTGCTTTTTTAATCGCCCGTTCAATGTTTTCGCTCGGCATGTTGGCCGCTTTCGCCTTCTCAATGACAAGGCGCAGGCTCGGATTGGACGCTGGATCGCCTCCGCCGCTTTTGGCGGCCACATAAATTTCCTTCGCCAGTTTCATGAACAGTTTGCCGCGTTTGGCATCTTGAGCATTTTTCCGCCGTTGGATATTTTTCCACTTCGAATGTCCAGCCATCGACAGTTCTCCTCTCATCGCAACGGAATGTTCCGACTATTACTATAGCAAAAAACGCGGAAATTGTCAGCCAAGCTCCAGCGAAGGAGCAGCCATGAAAAAAGGCGCCCCGCTTTTTTGGGACGCCTTTTTCGTTTGTCACCGAGTGTTTTCCGGCCGTTCTTGAATCGTGCCATCGATAAAAATGGTGCGCAAATCACGGCGGATTTCTTCCATATTGATTGGAGTCCCGCGTCGAAGCGCGTTGTCAATCGTGCGGATGCGGTGGTACATGCTCGGATTCGAGGTGACGCGCACCCGCTTGCCGTCCGCGTACGGAGCGACCGCTTGCTCGATTTGCTTCTCAAGCCGCTTGGGATGGCGGTCGTCTGTGGCAATCGCGATGAGCGCCTGATCGCCATACACAACCGCGCGGGCATCGTCGACTCCGTTCACCGCTGCGGCGCGGCGGGAGAGCTTCTCAGCCAAACCGCCGGCATAGCTTCGGTAGTACGACGGGTGCGGATCGACGTTTAGCGAGTGCAAATGCCCATGGTAGTTGTAATCGCTGTCACCGAAATCGACGTCGGGCGGAAGGGCCGGAACGTCCGTGTCAAACCGGGTCGCTGCTGGTCCTCCGAGGCGGCCGCCGTCCGTCAAATAATCGGTGACCGGACCGCGGCGCGCCCATATATAACGGTTGTCATAATTGAGCGCATTCGTCCCGTATCGGCCATAGCGGAAATCGTCGCCTCGCTCCGTCGAGTAAAAACCGATCGGTCTCGCCGCATCATGATAACGCTGCGCCCCTTCCTCATTCGCCCGGTAGTTGGTGCATGAGGCGAGCAATCCGGCGACCGACAACGCGCCGATCCATCTGACCGCGTATCTCAATGGAAAACCCCCCTTGGTTTCCTTCGCCCAAGGCTGGCATGAAGCCAGCCTTACGTTTAGCTTGCGGCAAACGCGGGGGGTTTATCGCTGTCAGTTCAACCCAACGAGGTGACAGCTAAAACTTCGGCGGCGCAATCGCCAACTGCCGTTTATGATGCGAACGTTCATGAAGCCGTTCAATAATGTTTCGATCGCGTTCTGGAATATCTTCCCCTTTTAAATATTTATCGATCATTTCATACGTCGTGCCCATTTCGCTTTCATCCGTCTGCCCTTCCCACAGTCCGGCGCTTGGAGCTTTCTTGATAATTTCTTCCGGGACGCCGAGCAGACGGCCCATTTCGCGCACTTCGCCTTTTGTAAAGTGAATGAGCGGCACTACATCGACTCCACCGTCACCGTATTTCGTAAAGTAGCCCGTATGCCATTCGGCGGCGTTGTCCGTACCGACGACGAGATAGCCGTAATTGTTGGCGACCGCATACAACGTCGTCATGCGCAAACGCGCCCTTGTATTCGCATCGCCGAGGCGCGCGCGCTCTTCGCTCCATTCCCCGATGGCTTTCAGCTCGGCCTCGACCGCGCCAAACAACGTCCGGTGCGCCTCGGTCAAATCGATGACCAAATGCCGGATGCCGCAGCTTTTCACCACTTTCAGCGCATCTTCCATATCTTTCGGATTGCTTTTGCAAGGCATGATCAGCCCCAGCGAATCGTCCGGAAAGGCACGCTTAATCAAATGGGCGACAACCGCCGAGTCGATGCCGCCGCTAATGCCGACGACCGCCCCGTTTAAACCGGCTGATGAGACTTGGTCACGCAACCATTGCACGAGTTTGTCAATTTTTTCTTGCATCCGTCCTCGACTCCTTTTCCAAAGATTCCATTCTTCATTGTAGCATAGCATAAAGGCGGCGGACAAACCGTTCTCTCCGCTTGCGGTCAAACACAAGGGGGCGGCGGCGCGCGGCGGCTGACCGCCATTCGCGAAACACATCAGCCGGAAATAAGAGCGCATGCAAAAACCAGCGTTTTTCCAACCAACGGCGAAGCGGAGCGAAACGGGCGAGTGTTGAATATGACCAACCGATATACGGCAAGAGGCGATTGGCGTATTGGCAATAGTCAAGCCCGGGCGAGGCAAGAGCGGCCGCGTCATAGTCGATGAGGTACATCTGGCCGGTTGTGGTGCGCAAAAAATTATGGGAGGCGACATCACCATGAATGATGGCAGCAGAATCCGCCGTCAACTCTGGAGCATGCTCGCGACACGTTGATAGACAGTAATCCGCCCAGCTCAGCGTAAATAAAATGTCTTCTTTGTCCATGATCGTTTCAACAACAGGCAAATGTCGGCAAAACTCCTCATAGCGGCGCCGCCATTTGTCATACAGCTGCGCACGCGGCAGCCCCATTGCCTCCTGCTTGCTGCTGGCGATGTTTGCCGTTATGGTATGGTAACGTTCGAGCAAATGAAGTCCGTCAGCGGCGTCAGCCCAAGCGGCAAACGAGATTGGACGCGCTCCGGCCACATATTCCGTCAGCAGCCAATAGCATCCGCCGGCTTCAACCACTCCTCCGCGCCCGACCGGCATAGGGGCCGGCGCGGCGGAAAAACCGGCCTTCCTTAATGCGGCAAGAAGCCAGGCGTGCCGCGCGGCCGCAACGGGAAAGCGATACGCTTTGGCGACAAACATTCCTTGCCGGGCGGCAATGGCGAAGACATGCGGTTTCAATGCCACAACTTGTTGAATAACAAGCCGATATTGGCGGTCAAGAAGAAAAAAGAGACGGCCGGCGGCGTCTCTTTTCACTTGGTTATTGTTCCTCGCCATGCCCGCTCTCCTCATCCGGCGGTTCGCTAAACAAACGGGGGCCGGCAACCGGCTGGGCGGATGATGGCGGGTAGGATGGCGGCGAGTATCCCGCTGGACTTGTCGGATAAACGACGCCTGGCCACGGAAGCGGCGGCGCTGACTGCGGCGCATATCCGTATGGAGCCGGCAGGGCGTACCCTCCATAGTACGGGGGCGGTGCATAGGCCGGCGCATACCCAAAAGGCGGATAGCCGGCAGGCGAAGTGTACGCCGCAGGCGGCGCATAAACTGGCGTTGCAGCGCCGGGCGTTGGGAAAACGCCCCCCGCCGGCGGGGCAAACGGGGCGGCAGCCCCAGGCCCAGAAAACGGCGGTTCTAATGATTCGCTGCTGCTTTCGTTAATGCCGGAAAACGGCGCTGAACCGTTTTCCGGACTTTCGCCGCTTTTCTCAACGGCCGGCGGCGCAGACGATGGCGGATAGGACGGCGTCATGACCGGAAGCGGCGGCGCGTAAAATCCGCTCCCCGGCCAAACTGGCGGCACTGGCGTACATCCTTGGTCAGTTCCAAATGTTGGGGCCGTCGGCGGGGCGACAGGAACATATGGAATGTTCGGCAGCGGCGGCGCGTCTTCGCTCTCAGCCGCCGATTCCCCTTTCCACTCAGCTGGGCTTTCATGATCCTCCTCTTTCATCATGTTGGGCAAAATATTGCTCGGCTTCGGCGGAATCGGCGGCACATTGGCCAGCGATTGAGCGAACGAAAGTTGAGGAGGCGGGACCACCGGCGGAATCGTATGCACAAGCGGCGGCACAGAGGCGCCTTTCGCTTTTGCCCCTTCTTTTGCCTCCGCTTTCGGCGCCTCACCCGCCGGTGCCTTTGGCGCTTCATTGATGGGCGCATTCGGCGTTTCGTTCACCGGTACGTTCGGCGCTTCATTCACCACTGCTTTTGGTGCCGCTTTTGGCGCTTTTTTCTCGACGGCCTTTGGCGCTTCGTTGACCACCGCTTTCGGCGCCTCACCCGCCGGTGCCTTTGGCGCTTCATTGATGGGCACATTTGGCGTTTCATTCACTGATACATTTGGCATTTCGTTCACCGGCACGTTCGGCGCTTCATTCACTGGCACATTCTCCGCCTTCTTCTCCGGCGCTTTCGGTGTTTCCTTTACGACTGCTTTGGGCGTTTTCTTTACCACTGCTTTCGGCGCCTCACCCGCCGGTTCGTTTACCGCTGCCTCGCCTTCCGGAACAGGGGCGACAGCAGTGTCAAGCTCGGTATCAATGTGGAATGAGACGAACGGTTTCGCCTCCGCGTACGGGTGCTCTTTTACGTGCATTTTTTTGGGTGACACAGGCGCTTTCGTCTCTTTTTTGACCGGCACTCCTGCTGTCGGCACTTTGATTTTCATTCCAGGCATAATCATATTCGGGTCGCTCAAATGCCCATTTATTTTTTTCAATTGTTCAAAATCCACTCCATATTTTTGGGCGATTTTCCAAAGGGTGTCGCCCTTTTGGACAATATGGATTTTCACTCCGTTCCCCTCCTAAACCGAGACTGTTTACGCTCGATCGAACCATGCTTGTTTCCCGTTATCGTCTTTCAACACAATGTATGACGATGATCGTTGATTTATGATAAAAAAATCCCTGACCGAACGAGGATCCCTCCTCGTCAAGCCAGGGAAAAAGCTAGGCAAGCGAAAGCATGCGGTCGAGCGCCTCTTTTGCCTCTGCGGCGATGTCTTTCGGAACGGTGATGCGATTGACGATCGCTCCTTGCTCAAGCGATTCGAGCGCCCAGACGAAATGCGGCAAATCAATTCGATTCATCGTTAAACACGGGCACATATATGGATTGAGAGAAACGATTTCTTTGTCTGGATGTTCATGCTTCAGCCGGTTCACCAAATTCATTTCCGTTCCAATCGCCCACTGGGTGCCGGGTGGAGCATTGCGGATCGTTTCAATAATGTATTTTGTCGAACCGGCGTAGTCTGCTTGCTGGACGACCTCCCAGCTGCATTCCGGATGGACGATGACATGGATTCCCGGCTTCATCCGTCGAATATGCTCGATTTGTCGCACGGTGAAGTTTTCATGCACGGAGCAATGTCCTTTCCAAAGAATGACTTTCACCTTGTCAAGATCGTCCGCCCCTTGGAGCGTCTCCTCATGCGGATCCCACACCGCCATCTCGTCAAGACGGATGCCGAGCGCATAGGCCGTATTTCTCCCTAAATGCTGATCCGGCAAAAAGAAAATCCGTTCATTCCGTGAAAACGCCCAAGCCATCATCTTTTTCGCGTTCGACGAGGTGACGGTCGCTCCGCCATGGCGGCCGACAAACGCTTTAATCGCCGCGGTCGAATTGACGTACACAAGCGGCACGATCGTCTCGCCAAACCGCTCAATAAGCGCCGCCCATGCCCGCTCGACTTGGAAAAGATCGGCCATATCGGCCATTGAACAGCCGGCGCGCAAGTCCGGCAAAATGACCGTTTGGTCGTCGCTCGTTAAAATATCGGCGGTTTCTGCCATAAAATGGACGCCGCAAAACACAATATATTCGGCTTCGCTGTTTTTTGCCGCGAGCTGGGCAAGCTGAAGCGAATCGCCGGTCGCATCGGCGAACTGAATGACCTCATCCTTTTGGTAGTGATGACCCGGGATGAAAAGGCGCCGGCCGAACCGTTCTTTCACCGCGCGGGCGCGTGCTTCGAGCTCGCTTCGTTCCATCGTTTTATACCATTCCGGCATCTCATCCAGCCGTTTCGACTGTTCAAGGACGTTCACGGTTCTCCCCTCCATTATCGCAAATTGAAACTCATATCGAGCGCCGGGGCGGAATGGGTTAAACATCCGAGCGAAATGTAGTCGACTCCGGTCGCGCCGTACGCCGCCACATTGGCGAGCGTAATTCCCCCCGACGCTTCCGTGATGATCGGCTTTGGCACAAGCCGGACGAACGCCCGCACCTCATCCGGCGTCCGGTTGTCAAACATAATGACATCCGCCCCGGCTTCGACCGCCTCGAGCACTTCGTCTTCCGTTTCGGTCTCTACTTCGATTTTCACCATATGCCCAAGCCGCTCCCGCACCGTTTTGACGGCGCGGGCGATCGATCCGCAAAAGGCGATATGGTTGTCTTTAATCATGACACCGTCGTACAGACCAAAGCGGTGATTATAGCCGCCGCCGCATGTGACGGCATATTTTTCAAGCATGCGCAGCCCCGGCGTCGTTTTCCGCGTGTCGCAAATGCGTGTGGAGCTATTGCCAAGCAAGTCAACGGCCTGTCGCGTCACGGTGGCAATGCCGCTTAACCGCTGCAGCAAGTTTAAAATGACGCGCTCACCGGACAACAGCGGCCCGACCGGGCCGGATGCGACGGCGATCGTTTCGCCGGCTTGGACCCGTTCGCCGTCCTGTTTCATGATGGTTACTTCGACGCGCGGATCCAGCAGCTGATAGCCCGCCGCAATCATGCCGACGCCGGCCACCACCCCATCGGCTTTGGCCATAAACATGCCTGATGCCCGTTCATGAGCCGGAAAAATCGTCTCGCTCGTCACATCGCCGTCGCCAATATCTTCAAGAAAAAACTGTCGCAACAGTTGTTCGAGCTTCAACCGGTTCATCTTTCATCCCTCCGTTTTCTTTGCCGCTTTACCTCCCAGCCCCAAGGCGGGCCCACTCTTCTTTCGTCCGCACGAGGCGCCGCCCCCGCCACTTTGGGCATTCACGCGGAAAATCGCTCCGGTAATGGCCGCCGCGGCTTTCCGTGCGCCCAAGCGCTGATGAAGCGACAAGCCAGCCCACTAGCAACATGTATCCTGTTTCAATCTCCTCTGCCGACAATCGTTCAAGGTCGCCATCCAGCCAATCCGGCAACGAAAACTGTTCCAACCAGTCGACCGCTTTGCGAAGCCGATCGCCGTTGCGGACGATGCCGACAAACGTTGACAGCTGTTCGCGAATGAGCGCCCGCTCTGGCAGCCGTGGTACAATCAAACGACGCGGGCTGGATGAATCCGCTCGGTGCACCGTTTCCGGCCACGCCGCCTGACGGCGGATGGCGCAGGCTGCACGGAATCCAAAGACGATCGCTTCAAGCAACGAGTTGCTCGCGAGCCGGTTGGCGCCGTGCACACCGGTGCACGCCGCTTCCCCGACGGCGTACAAGCCCGGAACCGTCGTCTGCCCCCACTCGTTGACGACAACGCCGCCCATTAAAAAATGGGCGCCCGGCGCGACAGGAAGGCGGCCGGCTTCAAGGTCGACTCCATAGGCCTCACATAGCGCGGCGATCGTCGGAAAGCGGCGGCGGAAGTGGGACACGCGGGAAATATTCAAATAGACGCGGCCGCCGCGATCGAGTTCCGCCGCGATCGCTCGGGCGACGATGTCGCGCGGAGCGAGATCGCGAAGCGGATGGACGCCGTCCATCAGCGGTCTTCCGTCTTCCGCCTCAAGCACCGCCCCTTCGCCGCGCACCGCTTCCGAGACGAGCCCGACCGCTTTTCCGCCGGCAACGAGCATCGTCGGATGAAATTGGATAAACTCCATATCCGCCACCGCCGCACCGGCGCGGTACGCCATGGCAATGCCGTCGCCAGTCGCCGTCGGCGCATTGGAAGTGAACGTATACAATCCGGCGCATCCACCGGTCGCCAACACGACGGCCGACGCCGGCCAAATGGACACCGAACCGTCTTCCCGCTTCGTTTTCACCCCGACGCAACGCCCCTCTTCCACAAGCAAATCAATCACCTGCTCGCCTTCTTCCATCCATACGCGTCCCTCGAGCCGCTCAAGCAAAAACGAAACGAGTGCTTTGCCCGTTTGATCGCCGCCGGCGTGCAAAATCCGGCGGTGGCTATGCCCGCCTTCAAGGCCGAAACAAAACCGGCCGCGTTCGTCCCGATCAAACGCCATGCCGGCGTTGATCCATTCTTGCAGCCGCCTCGGCCCTTCGCGGACAAGCCGTTCGACCATTCGTTCATCGTTATGAAAGCAGCCGGCGACCATCGTATCGCGGAAATGAGCGCGCCAATCGTCGCTCTCTGCCAGCGCCGCGGCCACCCCTCCTTGCGCCCGCCATGAATTGCTGTCGGTGCAACGTTTTTTTGTGAATATCATCACATGGTCGAGCTCAGATAAATGATACGCGACCGTTAACGCCGCCAGCCCGCTTCCGACGATAATCACGCCACCTTCCTTCACTCTCGGACGCCCCTTTCTTTTCAACTGTCTTGACATCTATATTTACACATATTTAAACTAATGGCAAGAGGTTTGGCGAAAAAAATGATGCAAAGGCGGGGGAATATGATTTATTTGGATTACGCGGCAACGACGCCAATGTGCCAAGAGGCGATCGCCGCTTACGCTGAAGCGGCGTCCGTTTACTTTGGCAACGAAAGCAGCTTGCATGACATCGGAACGAAAGCGAAACAACTGCTTGCCTTATGCCGGCGCGAACTCGCCGCCATGATTAACGGAGAAGCGGAAGGGATCTATTTCACAAGCGGCGGAACGGAAGCGAACGTGCTCGCGATCCGTTCGCTAGCTGCCGCCTACCGGCATAAGGGAAACCACCTGATCACGACCGAAATCGAGCATGCCTCGCTCCATCACCTGTTCAAACAGCTGGAAACAGAAGGATATACGGTCACGTATTTGCCCGTCGACCGATTCGGGCGCATTCGACTTGCCGATTTGGAGCGGGCGATCACGCCGAAGACAATCCTTGCTTCCATCCAGCACGCCAACTCGGAAATCGGCACGATTCAGCCGCTTGCCGACATCGGCCGCCTCCTGCGGGCGCACGGCGTCCTTTTTCATAGCGACTGCGTGCAAACTTTTGCTAAAATACAGCTAGATGTTCAAGAGATAGGACTAGACAGCCTATCCGTTTCCGCCCATAAAGTGTACGGTCCCAAAGGGGTCGGCGCTGTGTACATCAACCCGCGCCGGCATTGGAAGCCGGTATTCCCGGGAGCGACGCACGAATCAGGCTTTCGGCCGGGAACGGTCAACGTACCGGGTATTGCCGCCTTCATTACGGCCGCGCAGCAGCTCCATCGACGAATGGCGGACGAACAGTCGCGTTTGGAACGACTGCGGAATCGGTTGCTTCACGCCATCGCCGCCAAACAGCTGCCGGTGGCGGTGGAAGGCCATCCCGATTTCCGTCTTGCCCATATTATCGGTTTGTCCGTCGCTGGGTACGAAGGGCAGCTTGTGATGCTTGAATGCAACCGCGCCGGCATCGCCATTTCCACCGGCAGCGCCTGCCAAGTCGGGCTGCAAGCGCCGTCGCGGACGATGCTCGCCGTCGGGAAAACGCCTGAAGAAGCGAAGCAATTCATCCGCGTCTCATTGGGCGCGGCCACGACCGAAGCGGAGATCGACCAGTTCGTTTCCACATTGGAGCGACTTACATCGGCATGAAAGGAGGAATGGCAGGTGAAAGAGGAAAAGAAAATTTTAGGGGAAAGGCGGCGCCAGCTCATTTTGCAATGGTTGAAAGAAAGCGAAGCGCCGCTCACGGGGGCTGAGCTGGCAGCGAAAACGAACGTCAGCCGCCAAGTGATCGTCCAAGACATTTCACTGTTAAAGGCGCGCAACGAACCAATCATCGCCACAAGCCAAGGCTATTTGTATTTAAAGCCGGCTGAACCGGCCAAAACGTACACGAGGACGGTCGCCTGCTTCCATACGCCAGAACAGACGAAAGAAGAGTTGTATTTGCTCGTGGATTGCGGCGTGACAGTCAAGGACGTCAAAATCGAGCATCCGGTTTACGGCGATTTAACCGCCTCGATCATGGTGAGCAACCGCCTGGAAGTCGACCAATTCATCGCCAAAATCGAGGCGACAAAATCGTCGTATTTGTTGCAGCTGACGGACGGAACCCATTTGCATACGCTGGAAGCCGATTCACCAGTGAAGCTTGACGCCGCCTGCCGCGCCTTGAAACAAGCCGGCTTTCTCATCGAAGCGTAAACTGGACCTGGCCGAACATCGGTTCATTCCCTGCGGAATACTGCGCGGCGGGCCGTCTAAAAAGGAACAGGCGGACGGCAGCAGACCGCCCGCGTGTTTTTGTCTGTGTCAAGCAAAATAATATGGATAGCTGCCCAACAGCTGCACAGTGCAGCCGAGCGCCTCAATTTCCGCGATCGCCCCCGGGATGAGGACGTCATCCATCGGCGCGTCGATGTCAATAATAAAGAAATAATTTCCAAGGCCCGTTTTCGCTGGGCGCGATTCGATTTTCGTCAAGTTGAGCCGCCGCCAGGCAAACGCTGATAACACTTGATGGAGTGCGCCCGGACGGTCTTGCGGCAGCATGACGACCACGGTCGTCTTGTCGCCGGCATAAAGAGGCGAAGCAGGCGAAAGCGTCTCTTTGCGCCGGCTGACGACAATAAAGCGCGTATGGTTGTAATCGTAATCGTGGACGTTTTCCTGCACGATCACCAGCCCGTATTTTTCCGCCGCCAGCCGGTTGGCGATCGCCGCCGCCGGCAAGTGCGGATGCTCGCTCACAAATTTCGCGGCGGCGCTCGTTGACGTCATCGGCACTTGCTTCGCCCCTTTCAGCACCGTATGCAAAAACTTCCGGCATTGGGCAATGGCGTGCGAGTGGGAATACACTTCTTTCACTTCGCGCCAATGCGGGGTGAAATATGGGTGCACCATCAAATGTTGCTCGATGGGCACAACGATTTCGCCGATGATCGGCAACGGCTGTTCGTGAATTAAATAGTCGAGTGTCAAATTGACCGATCCTTCCAAGGCGTTCTCGAGCGGCACCACGGCCGCTTCAATCTCTCCGGCCGCCGCGGCGTCAATGCAATCGGGAATCGTGTCATACGGCTCCCGCGGCTGCGACGGAAAAAGAAGAGCAGCCGCCGCTTCGGTGAACGTCGCCTTCGGTCCTAAATAACCGATTTTCATCTCGTTTGCCTCTCCCTTGCTTTAATACACTCCCGAACCGACAATTTCCACTTTTTCGACAAATTCGAGCTGTTTGAGCTTAGCGAGGAGCTCATCAATCTCCTCGTTCATATCGTTTGTGCTGACCGACAGCGTCACGTTCGCCCTCCCTTGAAGCGGAATCGTTTGATGGATGGTCAGCACGTTGCAGCCGGCCGCCGCCACAACGCCAAGCAGCTGTGACAACGTTCCGGAGCGGTCTTCTAAATGGAAAAAGAGCGTGACGATGTTTTCTTTCGTCACCGCTTGGAACGGAAAAATGGCATCGCGGTATTTGTAAAACACACCGCGGCTGATGTTGGCGAGCTGCGCCGCCTCGGCAACCGAGGCGGCTTTTTTCCGCTCAAGCAGCTGTTTCGCGAGCACGACTTTCTTCATCGCTTCCGGCAGGACGTCTTCGCGCACCAAATAAAATTTTTTCTCCACCGCATCTTCCCCCGCTCTATTCATCCCAGTCGTCGACAAACTCGAACTCGTAATCAAGCAACCGGATCGTGTCTCCGTCTTTCGCGCCGCGCTCACGCAGCGCATCATCCACCCCCATCGCCTTCAGCTGGCGGGCGAAGCGGCGCACCGATTCTTCGCGCGAGAAATCCGTCATCTTAAACAACTTTTCAATTTTGTCGCCCGCCAAAATGAATGCTCCGTCGCTGGCGCGGGTGATCGTAAACGGCGGCTCCTCTTTTTCATATTTGTACACGACGCGCTGCACGGCCGGATCTTCCCGTTCATGAAGCGGGAATTCCGGCGTCGTTTCCAACAGGTCGGCGATGGCAAACAACAGCTCGCGCACTCCTTGTCTTGTCGCTGCAGAAATCGGAAAGACTGGCACCGCATCGCCGACTTTCTCTTTGAAGCGGCGCAAATTTTCTTCGGCGTTCGGCATGTCCATTTTATTGGCGGCAACAATTTGCGGCCGCTCGGTCAAGCGCAAATTGTACTGTTTCAGCTCTTCGTTGATGACGAGATAATCGTTGTACGGATCGCGCCCTTCGACCGCCGCCATGTCGATGACATGGACGATGACACGCGTCCGTTCAATATGGCGCAAAAACTGATGCCCGAGCCCGACCCCTTGATGGGCCCCTTCAATCAATCCCGGCAAGTCGGCCATCACAAAACTGCGCCCGTCTTCCGTTTCGACAACGCCCAAGTTCGGAACGAGCGTCGTAAAATGGTACTCGGCGATTTTCGGACGGGCTGCGGAGACGACCGACAGCAGCGTCGATTTGCCGACGCTTGGAAACCCGACCAGCCCGACGTCAGCGAGAAGCTTCAGCTCTAAAATGATGTTGCGCTCTTCGCCCGGTTCGCCGTTTTCCGCAATTTCCGGCGCTGGGTTGGACGCCGTCGCAAATCGGGTGTTGCCGCGCCCGCCGCGCCCGCCTTTGGCGACGACAAACCGCTGCCCCGCCTCGGTCAAATCGGCGAGCACTTCGTTCGTATCCGCATCGATGACAACGGTGCCTGGGGGCACTTTGACAATCAAGTCTTCCGCATTTTTGCCATGCTGGTTTTTCGACATGCCGTTTTCGCCGCGCGGCGCTTTAAAATGGCGCTGGTAGCGGAAATCCATCAACGTCCGCAGCCCTTCATCAACGACAAAGACGACATCGCCGCCTTTGCCGCCGTCTCCGCCGGCCGGCCCGCCTTTTGGGACGTATTTTTCCCGGCGGAACGCGACCATGCCGTTTCCGCCGTCCCCGCCTTTCACATAAATTTTCACCTGATCAACAAACATGGCTGTTCCTCCGATTCGCTTCCATCATGGTATCATGGCGAAATGAGTATGACTAATACTTATTATTGTATACAGAGTCGATTCCATGATGTCAATATGTACGCAAGCACCGGCCGTCTGCGGGCTGGCGGGACGGCTCAAGCCCAGCCGCCGCTTTTCGGTCCGATTGGATCGATCCGTTCGCACCTCTTAGGGCAAAATAAGCTTTGCCTTCCATTTTCCTTCGTCCAACCAATGGTCAAGATTCCGCCGCCAAAAGCTCAAGCTCCACCGTCAATTCGCCCTCGCCAACGGCAAACGACGCGAGCCGAAGCGGCGGTGATGGTTCGCAGCGCTTAAGCCAAGTGCGAATGGCTTCGCCATCTCGAAACGTGCCGCAATAATCCAAAAACAGCGCCGCCCGTCGGTCGGACAGCTCAATGGACAAACATAAATGGTTTTCTGTCCGCTCATCGGATTGCGCTTCAAGCAGGTGAAAAAATTGGCGGCACCATTCAGTCAGCTGCTCATCGCACCGCGACCAATCGGCTTCGCCGTCCGTGATTTCATACTCAAGAAAAAGCGGGCGCGGCTCCCAGTTATAAGTCATGACAAGCTCAGCGAACTGCTCGGCTTTCAAGTTCGTCAACCGTGTTTCCTGATGCATCTCGGCGATCATGTCTTCAATGATTTCCTGCACCCGTTCGATTTTATTGAGCGCCAAATGCCCTTTGATGAGCTGGATTTTGTTCAGCCAGTCATGGCGGGCATGGCGCATCACCTCAACGACAGTCCATCGCTTCTCCATCCAACGCTCCCCTATCCACTAAGCGTAGGCTCCCTGCCTCGCTTGGACTTCCGCCTCCATGGGGGAGGCATGTACTTTTACTATAACATTTTTTGACATTGAACGGGAACGATTTTTCTACGCCAAAAAGAAAAAACTCTAACCGAACGGTTAGAGTTTTTTCACATCGATTACGCTTCTTGGCTGACCGGGTAGACGCTGACGCGTTTGCGGTCGCGGCCGAGCCGCTCGAAGCGGACGATGCCGTCGATTTTCGCATACAGCGTATCGTCGCCGCCGCGGCCGACGTTCAAGCCCGGATGGACTTTCGTTCCGCGTTGACGGTACAAAATCGAACCGCTGGTGACGAATTGACCGTCAGCCCGTTTTGCGCCAAGACGTTTCGCGATCGAGTCGCGGCCGTTTTTCGTCGAACCGACCCCTTTTTTCGAAGCAAAAAATTGCAGGTCAAGTCTCAGCATGGCAGTCACCTCCCGCTAGATGGATGTCACGCGGATAAATGTTCCGTAATCGCGTTCGATCGTCTTTAGCGAAACGACCATCGCTTCCAACAACAACTGCACTTTCTCTGCCGCCGCTCCTTCCAGCTTTGGAAGCTCGCAGCGGAGATAGCCGCCGTCTTTGCCGAGCGAAACATGCGGGCTTACGCCAATAAGTGTCTCGATGGCGTTGATCGTGCCGAACGAGACCGCCGAAGCGCCGGCGCATACAATGTCCTGCCCGCGTTTCGCAAAATGGGCGTGCCCTTCCATCGTAAACGCGCGGATGCGGCCGTCCGCTTCCCGTTCAATCGTGACGCGGATCATCGTTACGCGTTGATTTTTTCGATGACGACTTTCGTGTACGGCTGACGGTGGCCTTGTTTGCGGCGATAGTTCTTTTTCGCTTTATATTTGAAGACGATAATTTTCTTTTGTCGGCCGTGTTTTTGCACTCTCGCCGTCACGGTTGCGCCTTCGACCGTCGGGTTGCCGATTTTCACCGTTTCCCCGCCGACGAACAGCACTTTGTCAAACGTGACCGTATCGCCTTCATTCGCATCCAATTTTTCGATGTAAATTTCTTGGCCTTCTTCGACTTTCAATTGTTTGCCGCCAGTTTCGATAATTGCGTACATGCATCGCACCTCCTTCATGGACTCAGACTCGCCAGCGCCAAGGCGGCCCAAGACGGAGCGCTTCATCGCCCGCGCTGAGCGGTTGTAGTGCGGGTGCGTCTTTTTGCGACAGCCGCCCTCTTTTGCCCTTGTTGGCAGGACAAAAAGTCTACAACGTCATCTATCGTAACATAGAAACGGCCGTCCGTCAACCGTCATCTTCGTCCCCCGGCGGGCGATGATGAAACGGTGCAAACGACTATATAGATGCCATTTGAAGCTTTCACATTTGCAGCTTTTACCGAGCATTGGATCGACTGTCGAGCGACCGAACAACGCCGCTTTCAGACCCATGTATGGGTCTGTGAAGCGAGCGGTCGTTCGGCCTCCCAAACCACAGGCTTGCCTCCGACAGTCAAAAACATAGATAAGCAACTTTTCCATCAAGGATATGTGAAACGTTTTTGTTGCATCTATCTATAGCCGCGATCAATAGATGAGAGCGCCAAGCGGCGCATCGGCTTGCTTTTCGGCAAAAAACGCATGCAGCAGCTCGTTTTCATCGAGCGTCGCCCGTTCGCGCCCGTCGCGAACGACGATGATCGCATGCTTTTGTCCGCGGTAAAATCGCTGCAGCACGGCCGAGATGCGTTCGTCCGCCGGCGCCGTAATCGTCCGCAGCTTTGTATAGCCGCCTTTGTTTCCATAATACCGCTCAAGCAAAAAGCGCATAACGACATACGGATGCTGCTTTTGCTCCTGCCAAAGAGCATGCGCCAAAAAGGCGGCGATCGCCCATAAATCAAGCTGGCGCGGCGCCAACACAAACAAAAGAACGACGCCGACAGCAAGCACGGCGGCCGATATGGCGACCGTGTTCCGGTGCGCTTCGCTGAACGGGCGGCGGTAGGACAGCAGCAAAAACAATAGCTTGCCTCCATCCAGCGGCCAGATCGGCAGCAAGTTCAAAGCGAAAATGGCCGCATTGTAGCGAAAAAAGAGCTCCCAGCTCCCGCCATCCATCATGCCGGCCTTCCACAAAAAAAACGCCGCCGCTGTGAGCCACAGATGCTGGGCCGGCCCGGCGAGCGTCACGATCCACTCCTCGCCAAACGGCCGGTTGCCGTGCTCTTCGACTTCCGCCACTCCGCCGAACGGCAGCAGCAAAATCCGCTTCACCCGCCATGCGAAAAACGCGGCTGCCGCCGCATGGCCGAGCTCATGAACGAGGACGATGAAAAACAACAGGCAAAGCTGCTTGAAATGGGCGGTAAGCACCGCGATACCGCCGATCAGCCATAACAGCGGGTGGACGTGCATCTTCCCGAGCAGCGCCATATACTTATTCAAAGGAGATCACCTGAATCGGATCGATAAATTCATCTCCTTGTTTAATCGCAAAATAAAACAGCCCTTTCTGTTTATTTGTCTCGCTCGCCTCGGCCGTGCCAACTTCCTGCCCCATTTCAACAAAGTCATACAATTTCACTGAAATGGCCCCCAAATGTCCGTACCACGTCTCCGTGCCGTCCGCATGTTGGATGATGACCGTTTTGCCAAGACGGTCTTTCGTACCGGCAAAGGTGACAATTCCTTCTTTCATCGCTTCCACTTTGGCTCCATTCTCGGTTTCGATCATCACTCCTTGCCCGTTTTGGTCAAAGCTCTCCAACACCCGGCCGGAAGCGGGCACAGCGTAGGAAGGCGCCGGTTTCGTCTTCGTTTCTTTTTGCGGTGCAAAAAAAGCGAGCGGCTCACCGAACGCTTTCTCATACCACGCTGAGACAGCCGCAAACTGAAACTCGGTTTCCATCGTCCGGGCAATAAACTGCCGCGCCGGCTCGAGGGAAGCGGACGGATGCCGGAACAAAATGGCCGTCACGAGCACGAGACAGGCAGCGATGAGTGTTTTGAATAAAAACCATTCTTTGCGGAACAACGGATGGGGAGCGGATTCAAACGAATAGCGGTCATACGTGACGACCGGCAGCCCGTACCGCTCCTCATCAGCGGCGCTCCATCTAGATTCTTTTGGAACCTGCCCCTTATATTGACGTTCCCTTCTTCGTTTTTCAATGCGTTTTTTCATCTCACGGACGCGTCGATCCATACGTCCCCCCTCCACCTTTCCAACAACGTTTGTACTAATTTATGAGACAACCTCATGGAATATGAACGAGCGTTTTTCGCCGCGCCTCGCCGAACACGTCCGCGAACAAATCCCTCAAACGGTTTCACACCAACGTTTCGGCTGAGCGCCGCAACCGATCGATACCATCTGCTTCCGTTGTTACAGATCAGGAATTCCAAACGGCACAACAATATGAATAAAAAAAGAAGGCCCATTCAACGGCCTTCTTGCGCCAACTTCATGATTTCAAACTAAATATTTTCCGAATCTTTGAAAACAGCCCCTTCTCCTCTTCCTCTAGCGGCGGCAGCGGCACCGACTCGCCGAGGATGCGGCGGGCAATGTTGCGGAAGGCGATCGACGCTTTGCTGTTTGGGTCCAGCACAATCGGCTCGCCGCGGTTCGACGCTTTGATCACGTTTTCATCGTCGGCGATAATGCCGAGCAACTCGATCGATAAATGCGAGATGATTTCGTCGACATCCAACATATCGCCGTTTTTCACCATATGGCTGCGAATGCGGTTGATGATGAGGCGCGGCGGTTTGACGTGCTCCTCCGCTTCAAGCAAGCCGATGATGCGGTCGGCGTCGCGGACCGCCGACACTTCCGGCGTCGTGACGACGATCGCTTCGTCCGCGCCGGCGACAGCGTTGCGATAGCCTTGTTCGATTCCAGCCGGACAGTCGATGAGCACATAATCGTATTCCTGTTTCAGCTCCTCAATGAGCTGTTTCATTTGCGCGGGGTTGACCGCCGACTTATCGCTCGTTTGCGCGGCCGGCAACAAATACAAATGGTTATCGAACCGCTTGTCTTTCACAAGCGCTTTTTGCACTGTGCAACGCCCTTCCACGACATCGACCAAATCATAAATAATTCGGTTCTCAAGCCCAAGCACGACATCGAGGTTGCGCAGCCCGATGTCGGTGTCGACAAGGCACACCCGCTTCCCTAGAATGGCGAGGGCCGTCCCAAGGTTCGCGGTCGTCGTCGTTTTGCCGACGCCGCCTTTTCCGGAAGTGATGACGATCGCTTCTCCCACGGTCACATTCTCCTTTCTAAGCGCGTCAAATTCGGCCGCAAATGCATCAGCAGCTGAAGGCGGTCGACAACAATTTGGTTATGCTCATCAATATAGGCGCATTCCATTTCATTTCCTTCATCCGTTTTCGAATCGGGCGCTCGGCTCATGATGTCGCCGATGCGCAGCTGCATCGGTTTCATGACCGATGCAGCGATGATCGCCTGTTTATTGCCGGCATACCCGGCATGGGCGATGCCGCGCAAGGCGCCGAGAATGAAAATGTTGCCTCCGGCAATGACCGTTCCGCCAGGGTTCACGTCGCCGATCAGCAGCAAATCCCCTTCGACATGAAGCACTTGTCCCGAACGGACAATGCGCGAAACGGGCACAATTTCCGTTTTTCTCATCCATTCTATCGCTTCTGCTTTCGACATGACATTGCTTTCGATCGAATCGACGACCAAATTTTTTGAACGGCGGATGAGCGCACGCACCTCTTCCTCTTGGGCAGGCGTCAAATAGCGGTTCCCAATTTTCAGATGAACAGAGACAAGGGGGCTGTCTGGCGCGACGCCAGCTTGTTTGACAAGCCGCTCCTCGATTTCTTTCAATAAATCGTCATACGAGCAGCGGTCGTCGAGATGCAGCGTCAGCCCATCTTTCGTCCCTTTAATCGTCACATACTGCTGCTTTTGTTTCGCCACAACGTTCACCCCAACGAATAATTCTACAAAACGGGCCGTTTTTCCTCTTTTATTCTTCCTGCTCAAACCGGCGAATTTTGGCCAATCGCCGTTCGAGCGGGTACGAAAAGACGAGCAAAAACGCGACGTTCAGAAGCAGCGTCGGCCATAGACGGCGGTCCCAAAAAACAGAAAACGACCAATCGGTCCGCCCGATCAACAGCTGGATGCCGTAGACATAACTGTCAAGCAGCACAATGGAAAGCAGCGACAAGAGCGATGCAACGAACCAGTTTTGGTGGAACCATTTCATCGCTTTGCCCGCCAAGTAGGCGATAAGCGTATAGGCAAACGCATAAACACCGAGCAGCTCTGTGTAGACGCAGTCATACAGAAAACCGAAGATGAACCCGTACCCCATCGCCCGCGTCCCGCCGAAATGCATCGCTGTGAACACGAGAAAAACAAGAAAAAACCGGGGAACAAAAAAATAGTGGACATACAAGTCGCCTTTTGGCCATACATCAACAAACAGGCTCTCACTCACAAAACATAACACCGCAAGGAAAGGGAGACGCCACTTGTTCACTTTGCCTCCTCCTTTTCCTGCAGTGCTGCATCGATGGTTCGTTTCACAATCATGACGTCGTCAATATCATACAAGTTGGCAAACGGCTTGACATAGACGACTTTCGTCAATCCGTATTGGTCCGGCTTGATCTCGGTCACCTCACCGATCGGCAGTCCTTTCGGAAACACGCCGCCAAGGCCGGAAGTCAACACTTTTTGCCTTTTTTCCACTTTGGCGTCAATCGGAATTTCTCCGAGCAGCAACTCGCGTCGCTTCTCATCGTAGCCTTCGATCAACCCAAACACGTTTTCCTTTCCTTGGATATAAGCGGAAATGCGGTTGTTTTGGTCAAGCGCGCTTAACAGCTGCACAGTGGACGTAAATTGGGAAGCGTGCTGCACCTTGCCGACAAGCCCCGCTGGGGTGATGACGGCCATATCTTTTTTCACGCCGTGTTGCTCGCCTTTGTTGATGATGATCGTTTCCCGCCAACGATCCGGGTTCCGCCCGATCACCGTCGCCTGAATCGAAACAAAATCACGCAAGCTCTCTTTTTTATCGAGCAACGCGCGCAGCCGTTCGTTTTCTTGCCGCAGCGCCTCGACCTCGGTCTCAAGCGCCGCATATTCCTCAAGTCTTGCCTTCAGCAGTTCGTTTTCCTTATATGTACGGCGAAGATCGCTCACATTTTCAAAGAAGCCCGCGACTTGCTGGGCGGGCTTCCCAAACAGAAGCTGAACAAAACCGACCGTATCTTTTACAAACTGCTCCGGCCACGTCAATTCTTCGCGGCTGCGCAGGGAAAAGCCGATCAACATGACAAGGATGACGATGCTGACGAGCAAAAAAATGAGACGCTTATTCCCAAAAAGCTGTGGCATGCGTCACACCTTCTTACCGTCAGCGATGGTCTCTCGCCTTGTTTTTAAACAAGTCGATGTGGTCGAGCGCTTTCCCGGTGCCAATGGCCACGCAATCAAGCGGATTTTCCGCGACGATGACCGGCATGTCCGTCTCTTTGCTGATGACCTTGTCCAAATTGCGCAACAAAGCGCCGCCGCCTGTCAGCACGATGCCGCGGTCCATAATGTCAGCCGCTAGCTCCGGCGGTGTTTTTTCGAGCGTGTTTTTCACCGACTCGACGATCGCATAGACCGTATCGTGCAGCGCCTCAGCCACTTCTTCGGCGCTGATTTCGATCGTTTTTGGCAGCCCAGTGAGCAAGTCGCGGCCGCGAATTTCCATGTTTCCGATTCCTTCCGGATTTCCGGCTGAGCCGATCTCGACTTTAATCGCCTCCGCCGTCCGTTCTCCGATCATCAAATTGTACGTTTTTCGGATGTATTGAATGATCGCCTCATCCATTTCATCGCCGGCGATGCGAATCGACTGGCTCGTCACGATGCCGCCGAGCGAAATCACGGCCACTTCAGTCGTACCGCCGCCGATGTCGACGACCATGCTCCCGGTCGGCTCCCACACCGGCAAATTGGCGCCGATCGCGGCCGCAAATGGTTCTTCAATCGTATAGGCATCGCGTGCTCCAGCCTGGCGAGTCGCATCGATGACCGCGCGCTCCTCCACGGCTGTGATGCCGTACGGCACGCATACCATCACATACGGCTTGCTGGCAAACAACCCTTTCGTTTTGACGGCCTTGCGAATGAAATATTTCATCATCGTCGCCGTCGTTTCATAATCAGCGATGACGCCGTCTTTCATCGGACGAAGCGCCACGATGTTGCCCGGCGTGCGCCCGATCATGTTTTTCGCTTCATTGCCGACGGCGACGATTTGCTTCGTGTCGCGCTGAATGGCGACAACCGACGGCTCGCGCAAAACGATCCCTTTTCCCTTCACATAAACGAGCGTATTCGCTGTTCCTAAATCAATCCCGAGATCTTTCGTCCCAATTCCAAACATATGATCGATCTTCCTTTCCGAAACGAAATGCATATGATTTTCTATTGACAACATGGATCGGATGTCAAGTCATTTATAAATTGTACAACACCGCCCGAACGGATTCGGAAAAACCCATAGTTGATATTATAACTGATTCGACAAAAAATGAGAACCGCTAGACGTAGCCTTTTTCTTTCAAACTGACGAATTTTTGATCGCCGATGATGAGGTGATCCAAGAGCTCGATGCCGATGATGCGGCCGCATTCCGCGAGCCGTTTCGTCACATCGATGTCTTCGCGGCTTGGAGTCGGATCGCCAGAAGGGTGGTTATGCACACAAATGACGGAGGCGGCGGAACGTTTGATCGCCTCTTTAAACACTTCGCGCGGATGGACAATCGAGGCGTTTAAACTGCCGATGAACACCGTTTTGCGGTAGATGACTTGATTTTTCGTATTTAAATAAATGGCGACAAAATGTTCTTGCGATAAAAAGCGCATATCTTCCATGACGTATTTCGCTCCGTCTTCCGGGCAGCGAATCACATAGCGGTCGGCGCAGCCGGACTGGTGGATGCGTCGGCCGAGCTCCAACGCCGCCAAAATTTGCACGGCTTTCGTCGGCCCGATCCCTTTGATGTTCGTCATTTCTTCGACCGTTGCGTCTTTGAGCGGTCTCAGCCCCTCAAAATGGCGAAGGAGACGCTGGGCGAGCTGCACGACCGACTCCTCCTTCGTGCCCGTGCGCAACAAAATGGCGATCAGTTCATGGTCGGATAAACTTTCCGGCCCTGATGACAGCAGCCGTTCACGCGGCCGACTGTCTTTCGGAACATCGCGGATCATCCACGCCATCATACTCCCCCTTTTTTGTTTTGCTTCATCGAAAGATGGAGAGGCTTGAACCGCCCCTCGGTACGACAGCAGAATCCGTTTGCGGGGGCGTTCTTTTGCCAAAAAGCGCCAGACGGCGGCCGCTTTTGCTTTGATCTATGCCGGCGGCCACCCGAGCCGGCGCAATTCCCTCACCGTCCGCGACAGCGGCAGGCCGACGACCGTCAAATAGTCGCCTTCGATCCGTTTGACAAACAGGGCAGCGCGGCCTTGGATGCCATACGCCCCCGCCTTGTCCATCGGCTCCCCGGTCGCAATATAGGCGGCGATTTCCTCGTCATCGAGCTCCCAAAACGTCACCGCTGTTTTTTCCGCAAACGAGGTGATGGACCCTTGAGGGAGTGCGATGGCGACACCGGTCCATACGTCATGCGTCCGCCCGGACAACTGACGCAGCATGGCGAATGCTTCTTCTTCCGTGCGCGGCTTCCCTAACAAGCGGCCATCGCACACAACGATCGTATCAGCGCCAAGAACATACGCGTCGGGAAAAGAGGACATCACCGCCTCCACTTTCCGGCGGGCAAGAAGTTGAACCGCTTCATCAGGGGGCGTTCCGGGGGGAATCGTCTCATCGGCATGGCTTTCCTGCACATCAAACGGCCAGCCGGCCAGCTCGAGGATCTGCCTTCGTCGAGGGGAGCGGGATGCAAGCACGAACCGTGGAGGCATCGCTCATTCTCCTTTCGCTCGTTTCGGTTCGGAAGATTCACTTGTATCGTAGCAAATTTTGCGGTGAAAGGCAATTTTCTGTATAGATGCAATTTGAAGCATGAACATTTGCAGATTTTACTAGGCATTTGATCGACTGTCGGGCGACCGAACAACGCCGCTTTCAGACCCATGTATGGGTCTGTGAAGCGGGTGGTTGTTCGGGCTTCCAAGCCACAGGCTTGCCTTCGACAGTCGAAAAATGGACAAACGTCTTTTCCGTCAAGGATATGTGAAACGTTTTCGTTGCCATCTATATAAGTTGAAATTTTGTTTTACATCCAGCCGATCACTCGCCACGTTATATCATAGTCGACTTGTATGGAGATAAATATAGAAACGAAAAATCGGAAATTCTTATGCAATAGGCAAAAAAAAAAACGGGGCTTCTAGCTCCCTAGCGGCACCAATTCGATATAAGCGGCGAGCGCCTCGAGCAGCTGTTGCTGGGCTTTGGCCAACAGCGCTTCATCCCGTCGCTCTTTGTATGCGGCAAGGGCGACATACGCCTGCTTCAGCGCTTCAACATACCGACCGACTGTTTTGTCGCTTGAAGCGTTGCTTTTTTCTAACGCGTCATACGCCTTTTGGAGCGCCTGCCAGTCATCTTCTCCTGCTTTCCTGCCGCCAAGCAAAGCCGCGGAGACCGCTGCCATGTTTTCATACAAAACCTCCCCTTTTTGGATGGCCTCCGACCGGCGCGCCGCCGCTTCGGCGGCAAACGACAGCTCTTTGACATACGTGCTTGGCACCCTTTGGCGGTATTGGTCGTTGACCGCCCGCAACGTTTCCTTATCCGCGCCGACGGCGATATAGAGCGCTGCCGGTTTTTGCCCCGCGACGACGACCGGCACGCCTGCTGTTTTGATCGATTCGGACGCCTGCTTGGCCGCCGCCGCATTCGAATAGACGCCAGCTTGAATGACCGCAATGGAAAACGGCGCTCGTACGACGCTTTCTCTTCCTTCTTCGCCCGCCGCTGTTTCAGGCTTTGTCAATTCCGTCATCGCTTCAGATGCCGGCGACGAAGCAGATTTTTCCTTCGGAATGATGCGCAGCACCGTCATGCCAAACGCCATACCGACCAACGCAGCGACCAACGCGGCGGCGAGCAGCGACTTGGCTTGAGCCGGCAGCCGCCATGTCCGACGTCTGGCGCTTTTCTTTTGTTGCATCGCCTCGGAAACGGAAATGACCCGTTCATCCGCCTCAAGGGCGGCCGCCTCTTCCCAACCCGTCGTTTCAACATCTTCTCGAACTTGCCCATCCTCCGTAAACCACAGGCCTGTTGATGGCTTGCCTGCGGATGGCCCGCCTTCTTGAAACGCGCTCACTTGGCGGCTGTCATCCGCCTCGTTTTCTGCTCGCTGTCCTTTCCCTAGATGGCTGTCCACCGGATATCCATCCGACTCCTCGGACGGCCGTCCTTCCGACGAACGCTCCACGGTAAATGGGCGGGGCTTGCCGTTGATATTCACCATAATGCGCATGCGCTGCTTGTCCATTTGGCCACCGTCCTTCTTCCTGCTTCGATTTCTTTCGCCTATCTTACCACAAACGGAAAAAAAAAGAACAAGACATTTGTCGTCTTGTCCCCGCTTCTGTTCTTCATTTTCCGACATCAACGGTTGCGAATCGCCTCGGTCCCCAGCGCTTCGACAGGAATCGGCTGCTCGCGCCCCTCATAGGTGCAAAGCTGCTTTGTCTCGCCTTTCAAGCAAACGGCGTAATCGATCCCGCCGTCTTCCCGCTTCGTGGCAAGCACGTACGATGGATTCGTTTCCGGCGGCAATACATTTCCGGTAAACGGATCTTCGATTGGATCCAGCAAACCGTTGCCCACCAATTCTCCATACGACAATATGGCAGAAGAACGGGCTGGCAAAAATTCCACTTTCTCGGCGCCGACATACAGCCGCGCCGCTTCATACAAGCCATAAGCATCCGAAACAAACGCCCGCTCGCGCGCCCGATCAATCACCGTCCACATGGCAAGACCGACGATCATCGCCACAATGCCGATGATCACCAACACAGCCAAAAGCTCAATGAGGGTCATCCCCCGCTTCATGCGAATGAGCATATCGGACTTCCACCATCCCCGCTACCGGCCCGAAGACGGCGCCATTTCCACGAGCGGATTGTCTTTGCCGCTTGGCGGAGGGACATCGCGGATGGGAATGAGCTGCTTCCATTTCTCAAGCTGCGGCGCGTAAAAGGCGCGGACATTGATGGAATAGGCGAGCGGTTGCACGTCGACAGCGGTGGACGTCAACTCCGGCGGGCCGGTAAACGTCAATCCTTCCACCGCCAAAATGCGCTCGGAGTGCTCAAGCACCTCTAAAAACCGTTCAAGCTGATAATAGGAGGGAGATTCCACCGTCAATTGGGCGGTAATAGACTGGATGCCGCTTGGAGGAATCAACGCCTTGTCTCCGGACGCCTTGCTTTCCGCTCCATTCGCGTTCCCTTGCGAAGGAGATTCTCCGGTTCCTTGCCCTTCAGCGAAGCTGACGCTCAATAGCCGGCTGTCAGAAATATATTCCGCTTTTTGAAACGTCAGCAACAGTTGGTCGGCGAACGGGCGCACCGGCACTTTCCTCTGCAAAGCCGCCAGGCTCTCTGCCGTTTCTTCTCGATTCCCCGCCGCCTGCTTTTTCATTGCAGCCAACACGTTTTTCTCGCTTTGTACGACCGCCTCGAGCCGATCCATTTGTTCGTAGCGCGGCATGAGCACAAAAACATAGAAAGCGGCAAACAAAAGAGCGGCAAGAAGAAACACCCCGGTAAACACGAGCGGCCATTTTCCAAAACGGCCCATCATTCGTTGTCCCCCTCTTTTCCTGTCGGCTGAAGTTCCAGCTCATATTGCGCGATATACCGCGGCACGATCGTTTCCCCCTCTGCCCCGCCGCTTTCGCCGCTGGCCGAGATGCCGGTCAATTTGACGGCTTTGACCAAATGAACTTCCTCAAGCCGATCTAAATAATAGGCCGCTTCTTCCGCCGCATCAAACTGCACTGTCATCGTCACCGTCTTTTGACCAGCATACGAAAAGTTCATGATAAAGCCGCGCTCCGGCAGTTGTTTGGCCAACGCACGCAACAGCGGCACCGTTTTGAGCGGATAACGGTTCGCCCATTCGACCGCTTTAGCAAGCTCTTGCTCAGCTTGCTGCTGCTCCGTCGTTTTTCCCTTCGCCTCCATCGCCGCCTGCTCGGCGCGCACTTGCCGAAGCTCCCCTTCAAGCGCCGCGAGCCGTTGATTCGCACGCTCCATCAGCCAGTAGCCTCCCCCAGCGCCAAGCAGCAGAAGCAAAACGGCGAAGGCCGCCAGCACGGCGCCCGCCGCACGGCGCGGCTCTTTGCGCGGCAGCAAGTTGATGTCAACGATCATGGTCAGCCATTCCTTCTTTCAACGCCAATCCCCAGGCGAGATGATAACGATCCGGCAACGGATCAATCGAGCGAGAAAGCCGCTCCGGCGGCACATCAAGCCGCTCTGACATAACGGCAAACACATCGTCAAGCCGCGGATGGTCGCCGGTGAGGAAGAGGCGCGTAATTTGCTGTTTTCCTTGCTGGATGGAAAACGAATAAAAGCTCATCATCCGCTCGATTTCTTTATACACGTCAATAAACGGGTCGACGATCGCCGCCGTCGGCTCCCCGGGCGCCTCAAGCGGCACATGGCGCATAAACTGCGGCAAATGGCGGTGGAAGACGCTCAAATTGACAGCCGATTCGTCAAACTGGACAAGCAAAATGTGGTCGTCCGCCGCGGCTTGTCCGGCAACAAAAAACGGGCGATAGGCGCAAAGCGGGGACACATCGGCCGCCACCGGGCGCAGGCCTGCGTCTTCCAAGAGCGCCGCATATTCGGCCACCGCCTCTTCCGGCGCGGCAAACAACAGCACGTTCAGCACCTCGTTTGTTCTCTCGGCCACGACGTAGTCAAACACCGGATCGGCGAACGGAAGCGGAATCGATTCACCAAGCTCCATAAACAAATAGCCGCGGATGTCCTCGTCCGACAAATGAGCGGGAAGCGGCAAATGGCGGATCATCACAAACGGATCGGGAACGACAAAGCGGACACGCCGCCCGTCAAGTTTCCATTCGTCAACACATTCGTCCAAAATCATCGCCAACGTTTCCCGATCGGCGATTTTTCCATCGCGAATGATGCCGGGCGGCAAGGCTCGCTCGCCCCATCGCCTCGCCTCGGGCGGCTGCCCCGGCTTTGCTTCCACATAGCGCAGGACATGATCTTTGATGATGATATTCGCCTGTTTCGCCTTTCGCCGCCATAACGCCATCTTCATTCCGCTTCCTTTCTGCCGTCTTTACATAATGAGTGAAATATACGCGCGCACGATCGCTTCTCCGAAGAAAAACGCGGTCAACGCCCCGAGTGCGATCGCCGGCGCAAACGGCATCGGCTTGCCGCGCCGCACGCGGCCCAACGCCATGCCGACAAGCCCGATCACCGTTCCGTACAACGTCGCCAAGAAAAACGCGAGCAACACCATTTTCCAACCGAGCACAAACCCAAGCACGGCAAACAGCTTCACATCGCCGCCCCCCATCCCGCCTTTGGACAAAACGGCGATCAGCCATAAAAGCGAAAATCCGACCGCCGCCCCAAGGAGCATATCGGCCCACGGCAAAAACGGGATCACAAGCCGTTCAACCAAAAACAAACCGGCAAACACCAAAAGCACCCGGTCGGGGATGAGCATGTAGCGAAGGTCGGAGACGACAATGATGGCAAACAAGCTGATCAACGTCCACGCCACAACGAGCCGCCCGCCCCAGCCGACCCACATCGGCGCGGCCGTAAACAAGGCAGCGGTGGCCAATTCCATCGCCGGGTAAAGGGGGGAGATGCGCCCCCCGCACCCTTTGCACCGCCCGCGCTGCACGACATACGACACAACCGGAATGAGCTCCCCCGCCGATAGCGTCCGTCCGCACGCCGGACAATGCGACCGCGGCCTGATGATTGACTCCCCGACCGGCACCCGCAGCCCGACAACGTTGAAAAATGAGGCGAGGAGCAATCCTACTAAAGCGATATATACATATACCCCAACGTCACTTGCCATTACAAGAGCCCCAATAATTTATTTTAAGTTACCCTTGCGCTGTTATTGTTCTTCTGATTCATTATTTATTTGCACCATCACTTCTTTTATTTTGCAATTCTTCTTCTGTTAATGCATCATCATCTAGCACGGTGTTAGCGTCATGGTTTTTTAATACATAAGAATACTTTCCGTTTTCATCGTCTTTGCTGACCTCAACCTCATAATCTTTGCCTTCATCCTTAACATTGTCCAAATAAGAATCTAATTCCGTTTTACTTAAAGTATGTGGAAATGTTTCTGGAGTATTGGCCGTCATATACAATTTCGCTGCATTGATAATTTGAATTCCTTCAGCAATTTTGGCGTCATCTTTTGACTTATTAATCAACCCCCCGATCGCCGGAATGGCAATCGCCGCGACGATCCCTAAAATGACGATGACGGCGAGCAGTTCGATGAGCGTCAAGCCGCGCTCGTTTTTCAACACCCGTTTGAACATGGTTCACTCTCCCTTTCTTTCATTTTTAGCCTGTTTTCCCTATTATTCTACAACATAGGAAGAAAAATAGGAATATATTCTTATTTTATCTTAATTAGGCGAGAAGACTCCCACTTCAACGAAGCGAAGCGGAGTAAGTGGGAGATGAATCGCCTTAACTATATTTTGCTGAAAATAGGATAGATTCAGTAAAATATAGTATCATATAGTTAGATGGGAGGTGAAAAAATGTATTTTTGTATCAAACAACAGCTAAATGGTTTGACCAAAGAAGAATACTTGACTCTTCGAGAACTGTGCCATATTGCCAAGAACATGTACAACGTCGGATTGTACAATGTCAGACAATACTATTTTGAACACAAGGAATTTCTTAATTATGAGAAAAACTATCATCTTGCAAAAACTAACAGGCGTGTTGATTATCCAATAAAATCCAAAGGGTATAGAAAAAAGAGCACCTTTCCTGTAGAATGTGAGTAGCGACACAAACAAACCCAGGAGGTGCTCTCTATGAACAAGCATACCACACTCCCGAATTTGATGCAAAAACTTGTTTCGGATGAAGAGATTCAACTGATTGCCGAAGCGGTTGGGTATCGTGATTCGTCTCGAACCTTTACGTTGCGCGAGTTGATTCACTTCTTCCTGCTGGCCGCCATGCATCAATGGAAAAGCTTTCGCCACGGAGCCGATGTGGGGCCTCTGTATGGATTGCCGCGATTCCATTATTCAACTGTATCCAAGAAAGCGAAAGAAGTTCCCTATGACATCATGAAACGCTTGTTGGCGTTGATCATTTCCAAGTGCAACCGCCAAACCCGCCGTTCGCTTCGGTTTCCCAAACCGCTTCGGGTGGTGGATTCGACGACCGTCACGGTCGGGAAAAACCGCCTGCCATGGGCGCCGTATCACGGCGAACGCGCCGGAGTGAAGCTGCACGTCGCGTATTCGCCGGAATCCTCGTTGCCGGCAGACGTGGTGGAAACCATCGGACTGCGTCATGATGGCCCGGTGGGAGAACAGTTGACGAACGCTCAACAAGTGCTGGTGGAAGACCGGGCGTATTTCAAAATCGAACGCCTCGATCGATTTGTGGAGCAGCATCAGCTCTTTGTCATTCGGATGAAGGACAACATCGAACTTCATCAGAAAAAAAGCTTGAAACGCCTTTCCAGCACATCCTCATCGGTTCAAGCCGACTTCACGTGCCAGTTGGGGACGAAACAATGCCGCTCCACCAAGCGTCACCGGGTGGTGATCTTTCGAGATGCGAATGGCCGCGACATTCGGGTCGTGACGAACCTCTTCCATGCGTCTGCGGAAACCATTGCCGACATGTACCAACAACGTTGGACTGTTGAGGTCTTTTTCCGTTGGGTGAAGCAATATCTGAATGTCCCGACCTTGTTTGGCACGACGGAAAATGCGGTATACAACCAACTGTTTGCGGCGTTCATCGCGTATGTGTTGCTGCGATGGCTGTATGATACAAACCAAAAAACAGACGAACGTCTCTCTTTCCTTCATTTCGTTCGTTCGCCGTTTTTTCTCTGGGCAGCTTCCTCTCGATTGGAAATCCGGGATGGCCGCTGCTTTGTTTGAGTATGCCCAAATTTATGGAAGGCGTATGTCTAATTTTGGATAATCAACACTCGTGAAAAACTAACGAAAACTATAAGCTGTTAAACAGCAACATGGCACAGCAAATTTTAAAAAAGGTCAATGAAGCCTTTAAATCTTTCTTTGGTTTGATCAGTCTTGCCAAACAAGGAAAATATGACCACAAGGCTATCAGTATTCCAAAATATCTTAAAAAAGATGGCTTTCATTCACTGATCATTGGCCAGATTCGTATAGACGGCAACAAATTTACGATACCGTATTCTCGCCTATTTAAAAAGACTCACAAGCCTATCACGATAACGATTCCGCCTGTGTTACTGGACAAAAAGATTAAGCAGATTGAAATCATTCCTAAGCATCATGCCAGGTTCTTTGAGATTCAGTACAAATATGAAATGCCTGAAGATCAAAGAGAATTAAATGACCAAAAAGCACTGGCAATTGATTTAGGATTAAACAATTTTGCCACTTGTGTCACATCAGACGGCAGATCATTCATCATTGATGGGCGGAGATTAAAAAGTATAAATCAATGGTTTAACAAAGAAAATGCCAGACTTCAAAGCATAAAAGATAAGCAAAAAATCAAAGGCACCACTCGTAAACAGGCTTTGCTTGCTATGAATCGCAATAATAAAGTGAATGATTATATCAACAAGACTTGCCGTTACATCATTAACTACTGTATTGAAAATCAAATTGGCAAACTTGTCATTGGCTATGCGGAAACATGGCAACGCAATATGAATCTAGGAAAAAAGACAAATCAAAACTTTGTCAATATTCCTCTCGGTAACATAAAAGAAAAACTAGAATATCTTTGTGAATTTTACGGCATTGAATTCTTGAAACAGGAAGAATCATATACGTCTCAAGCCAGCTTTTTTGACGGCGATGAGATTCCTGAATATAATGCCGACAATCCAAAAGAATATAAGTTCAGCGGCAAACGTATTAAGCGCGGCTTGTATCGAACAAAGTCTGGCAAACTAGTTAATGCTGATGTCAATGGCGCATTAAACATCTTAAAGAAAAGTAAAGCTGTAGACCTGAGTGTCTTATGCTCTAGCGGCGAAGTGGACACGCCTCAAAGAATAAGGATTGCTTGAAGCAGTCAAACTTCTTTGGAAGCCCCCACTTCAAATTTTCGCTAGAAAATTAAGTGGGGGTAGTTCACTGTTGAATATGGTTGAAAATATCATACATCGGCACGATGATCGAAGTGACGATCGTCCCGACGACGCCGGCGAGAAGCACGATCATGAGCGGTTCGATGAGCGATTTCAACCGGTCGGTGGCTGCATCGACTTCCGCTTCGTAAAAATCAGCAACTTTGCCGAGCATGGCGTCAAGCGCACCGGTCTGTTCGCCGATCGTGATCATTTGCGCAACAAGCGGCGGAAACACCCAATGGCGGCGGAGCGGCTCCGAGAGCGATTGCCCGCGCTCGAGGGAGGTCCGCGCTTCAGCCAGCACAGATGCGATCACTTCATTTTCCACGACGCGCCCGGCGATGGAAAGCGCCTCTAAAATCGGCACCGAGCTTGCAACAAGCGAGCTGAGCGTCCGTGTCAGGCGGGCGAGCGCCGCTTTTTGCACGAGCGTGCCGAACATCGGCATCCGCAGGGCGGCATAATCCAAATAGTACTTCGTTGTCTTTTGCCGCCGAAAAGCCACAAACGATGCGTACACGCCGGCAAAAAGCAGGACGACGGCCCACCAATACCGCTGCATCACACTGCTTGCCTTGAGCACAAACTTCGTAATCGCCGGCAGTTCGGCGTGAAACTCGGCGAACATTTCGACGAACGTTGGCACAACGGCGACAAGCAAAAAAATAACGACCGCGGTGGCAATGATGGCAACAGCAATCGGATAGGCGAGCGCCGAGGCGATTTTTTGCCGCGTCCGATGCATTTTTTCAAAATGATCGGCCAAGCGGTCAAGCGTCTCGTCAAGCGTCCCGCTCGCTTCACCGGCGCGCACCATGTTGACAAACAGCGGCGGAAAGATGCGCGGATGATTCGCCGCTGCCGCTGAGAGCGGGTTCCCGCTGCGCAATGACTGTTCGATGTCAAGAAGCGTCTTAGCGAGCGGCTTGCTTTCCGTTTGCTCCGCCAAAATGCGGATCGAATCGACGATCGTCACTCCGGCGCGCACAAGCGTTGCGAACTGGCGCAAAAAGATGACAAAGTGCTGCAGTTTGACGGCGCGGCCAAACGAAATTTCTTTGTTCCATATAGACGGCGGCACTTCGGCAAGCACCAGCGGGCGAATTCCTTTTTCCCGAAGCTTTGCCGCCGCCTCGCGCCGCGAAACGGCAGTGATCACTCCCGCTTTTTTCCGTCCGCTTCGGTCGCGCCCCTCGTACTTAAACTGCGCCATCGTCCCCACGCTCCCCTGCCAAATACACTTCAGCCGCCAGCGGATCGATGCGTCCAGCGGCTGCAAGTTCCTTAACGCTCATTTCCATCGTCTGCATGCCGAGGCTGCGGCTCGTTTGCATAATGTTGATGATTTGATGTTCTTTTTCGTTGCGGATTAAGTTGGCGACGGCCGCATTGTTCACTAAAATTTCCAGCGCTGCCGTCCGCCCGGTTTTGTGTCTGTTTGGAAACAAGCGCTGAGCGATGATGGCCACGAGCACGGAAGCAAGCTGCAGCCGGATTTGCGCCTGCTGGGCCGGCGGAAAGACGTCAATCATCCGCTCAATCGCCGCCGGCGCGCTCGCCGTATGAAGCGTGCCAAGCACTAAATGGCCCGTTTCCGCGGCGGTGATTGCCGTTTGGATTGTTTCCAAATCGCGCATTTCCCCGACTAAAATGACGTCTGGATCTTGACGAAGCGCAGCGCGCAATCCGGCGGCAAAACTGCCAGTGTCGAATCCCACCTCGCGTTGGTCGATGATCGATTTCCCGTGTTTATGCAAATACTCGATTGGATCTTCCAGCGTGATGATATGTTTCGACATCGTTTTGTTCATATAGTCGATCATCGCCGCCAATGTCGTCGATTTGCCGCTGCCGGTCGGTCCGGTGACAAGCACAAGTCCGTGCGGCTTTTCGGCGATGCGCTTTAAAACATCCGGCAGGCCAAGTTCCTCCAGCGTCGGGATGCGCACCGGGATGAGGCGCACGGCGAGCGACACGCATGACCGCTGTTTAAACACGTTTAAGCGAAAGCGGGAAACGCCGGCAATGCCATACGAAAAATCAAGCTCTCCGGTTTCCTGAAACTGCTGCCAAAGCGGCGCCGGAATGACGGCTTTCGCCATTTGCTCTGTTTCCTCCGGGTGCAGGCGCTCATGGCCGTAAGCTCTCAACTCCCCGTTCACGCGAAAAATCGGCGGCGCGCCGACGGTTAAATGCACGTCGGAAGCGCGGCATTCAAAGGCCGCGCGCAATAACGCCTCAAGCTTTTCCTTCATCCATCTCACCCATCAATGCAAAATGGCCACTTTCAGCACTTCTTCAAGCGTGGTCAACCCTTGCTTCACTTTCAACAGCCCATCATCCAGCAAAAAAATCATTTTGTTTTGCAGGGCAAGCTCGCGCAATTTCGAAAACGGCTCGTTGTTTAAAATGACGCGCCGCATCTCATCGGTGACAACAAGCAGCTCGTGAATCGCCAGCCGTCCGCGGTAACCGGTCATGTTGCACATCGGGCAGCCGCGGCCGCGGACAAGTTGATGAACCTCAATGCCGCGGCGGGCGAAAATGTCCCGCTCCCGCTTCGTCGGCTCATACACCTCTTGACAGTCGCGGCAGACGCGGCGCACAAGCCGCTGCGAGACAACGCCGGCGAGCGATGTGGCCACTAAAAACGGCTCAATCCCCATATCGATCAGGCGGGTGATCGTGCTTAATGCATCGTTCGTATGGAGCGTGCTCAACACTAAATGACCGGTGAGCGAAGCGCGGATCGCCACTTCCGCCGTCTCGCGGTCGCGAATCTCCCCAACCATGATGATGTTCGGGTCTTGACGCAAAATCGAGCGGAGCCCTTGGGCGAACGTCAAGCCGACATTCGGGTTGACTTGAATTTGGTTGACGCCCTCGATCTGATATTCGACTGGATCTTCAATCGTAATAATGTTCACGTGCTCGCTGTTTAAATGGTTGAGCGCCGCATAGAGCGTCGACGATTTCCCCGAACCGGTCGGTCCGGTGATCAAGACGATGCCGTTCGGCCGCTCGATCAAGCGGATGAACCGATCTAAATTGACCGGGTTGAAACCAAGTTTATGAATATCGTTTAACGCTGCGCCCAAGTCGAGGACGCGCATGACGATTTTCTCACCGTATACGGTCGGCAGCGTTGAAACGCGCAAATCAACCGGATGAAAATCGATGTCCATTTTGATCCGTCCGTCTTGCGGCACGCGGTGTTCGGTGATGTCCATATTGGCCAAAATTTTAATTCTCGCCGTCAACATGCTTTGCATATGTTTCGGCAGCGCGCGTTCGGTGCGAAGCAGGCCGTCGATCCGATAGCGGATGAGCACTTTCGTCTCCTGTGGATCGATATGAATGTCGCTCGCCCGCTGTTCAACAGCAAGCTGCAAAATTTGGTTCACCAAACGAACGATGGGAGAATCGTCCTCAGCAGCCCGCTCGTCGTCGCGCACCTCAGGCGGCGGCGTTTGCAAAAAATCCTCAAATGCTTCGTCGATGTCGTAATATTTATTGATCGCCCGCAAAATATCGTCTTTTGAAGCGATCGCCGTTTCAATTTGAAACCCGGTCGATAGGCGCAAATCGTCGATGGCGAAAAAGTCCATTGGGTCGGCCATGGCAACGAACAGCCGATCGCCTTCCACCTTGAGCGGCATGACCATATGGCGGCGGGCAAACTCTTTCGGCACGAGGTTTGTCGCTTTCGGATCGATCGGGTACCGGTACAAACTGACGTGCGGAATGCCGAGCTGAAACTCGAGCGCCTCAATCAGCTGCTGTTCGGTGATGTAGCCGCGCTGCAACAAGGCGTCGCCGAGCTTTTGCCCGGGCGCCTTCTCGCGCAGCGCCTCGGCCAGCTGGCTTTCGGTGATCAACCCCGCTTCGACAAGCAAATCACCAAGCCGTTTCCGTTCCTGCTTTTTGCTCATTTTTCCTTCCCTCCGCCCGCATCCGTCTTCTCTTCACTGCCAGCGGCGGGGGCCGATTCCCCGTTGCCCGCCTCATCGCCTTTCTTTGACCCGGTCCCGCTCTCTATATTCCCGCCGCTGTTTTCCGCAGTCGAATCCGGTTGGTTCGCCGCTCCGTTGTTTTCCGTCACCCCATTCGCCGGCTCCATCGTTCCGCCTTCTCCGTCGCCGCTTTGCCCAACATTGCTTTCCGGCACTTCAAGGCCGCGCACGTGAATCGTATACGTTGGCGGATAAAAATCTTCGCTCACCGTTTCTTTGCGCACGAGCCGAGCGCCGTCGCGCACTTCGCGTTCCACCGTCACAACCAGCCCCGGCCGCCCGATCTGTTCCGTCCTCTTCTCGTCCGGCGCCAGGCGCGCGTCATAGCGGACGATGACACGCGGTTCGATAGACTCCGCCTCGCCTAGGCGAATGATATATTGATAGGCAAACGGCAATCCGATAATGGCAACACGCACCTTTCGTCCATCATGCCGGAGAAGAAGCGTGTAGTCGGTCGTGTTGGGGTTGAACCATTCCAAATCGCGGCCGCCGCTAATGGCCGCCTCAAAACCGGGCGTCACTCCATCCGGCAACATACGGCTCGTATAGCGCTCCACGACAGTGAAATTGGTCGCCAGCACCGCCCGGTACACCGCTGAAGCGATCGCATCGGCCGCTTCATCGGACAAATCGGCCTTCACCTTTTTCATATAATCGCCAAACGAAAACAGCTGTTTCGCTTTGATCACCGCGCGCCGCTCGCCAGACAGCCAGCGGACGGCCGAAGAGTCAGGCGCCGATGCGGCCGCTTCGCTGACGACCGGTTGCCGGCCGTTTGCAAACGATATGTAGCGAGCCAAGTCGATCGGAGATGATGGCTTTTGCAGCTGAGCCGCCTGTCCCTCTAAATCCGCCCCAAGCTTCTTGATGTCAAGCGCCGATAACGCCGCCGGCGGAACGATGGCTGCCGCCGCTTGGAGGCATTTTTCTAAATCAGCGATCACAAACAGCGGCGTGCGCCTCCCGTCGACAAACCGCTTCGTGCTCTCGGCAAGACGGAACGCAAACGCGTCCGCCGGCAGGTCAATGCGCTTTTCTTGGTACTGCAAAGAAATGGAAGCGGTCGCCCGCCACTCGTTCACCCGCTCGACAACCGCCTCTCGGGCTCTTTCCGGCGTCATGCCGGAGAGTGACACCGGACCGACCGCCGTGCCCGGGCCAAGGCGGCCGTCATCCGGGGCCAAAACATCATAGGCGAAGGTGCCCAGATGCGAAAAAGCGATAAAATAAACGGTGCAAACAGCCATGACAACAAACAATTTCCACGCGGCAGCCTTTTTCACCGCCGACCCTCCTCCATTACGCCTCCACATTCATCGAGACATCGACGATGACGCTTGGCCCCGCCTCTTGCGCCCTGCGCACATCCTCTTCTCCAAGCAGAGTGCCCGCTTTAAACAGCAGGCGGCCGTCTGCATCATAAATATCTTTTGTCAGCCGCTTTCCAGCTAACAGCGCAACTTGTTTTTCCCTCAGCGACTGCAGCGCTTCAACATTTTCCACGCTTTCGGCCATCGCCTCCATTTGCGCGGAAACGTCCTCTTCCGCCATGCCGCCGGTTGGCTCGATGCTCTCTGCCTTCAACAACTGCGCCGGGTCATCAAGAAGCGACTCGTTCGCTCCGTCGTTGATGATCAAAATATCTTTGCCGTACGTCAACACTTCCGAGGCCGGCAGCACCGCTTCCCCTTTCTCGAGCTGAAGAGCGATGCCGACAATATCCCCTGACTCTTCATCAACGAAAAACTCGCGGGCTTCGCCGAGCAGCTGCCCTTTGCGCGTGATGGCTTTCGTATTTTTAATCCGGATTTGCTTATTGACGAGCTGATTGGCGATCGGAATTTCCGAGAGGTCAATTACATCGTGCCCTTGCTCCACCGTCACGGCAAACTCGCCGATGCCAACGACTTTTTTAAACGGAATCGCCTTTAAACTGAGCTGCACATCGTCTTGTTCCACGGTCAAAAAATCGATCGACCCTTTGTCCGGGTTGATCACCAAACTTTTCACCGTGCCGATTTGTGCACCGTCAGCAATGCTGATGATCGGCAGTCCAATGATTTGCGCGCTAGCTTTCATCTTGTTCACCCCAACTATTTAGTGTTGCGGCAAACTGCCGCCAAAGCGCCAACTCTTCGGCCACAGCCGGATAGGCGCGAAAACGGTCAGCGAGCTCCTCAAGCCACGCTGCGAGCTTGCCGTACTGTTGTTCTACTACATAATGTTCCATTAACAAACGGGCCAATACGTAATAATCGCGGTCAGAAAGCGGAGCGTCCAAACAGCGGCGGATGCAGCGTTCGTAATCGGCGGCGCCCAAACGACGGCGGTTGAGGCGCAATTCAAGAACGATCGCCTGCACGACTTCCGGACCGATCATTCGCGCTGGCCGTTCGCTCTCTTCCTCCCGCCGGCTTTCCGTTTGCCCATCTTCTTCCGGCTCGCGGCGCTCGGTTGATTGTTCGCCTTCCGACCGGCCATGCTCCGCTCGTTGCCCTTCCTGCCTGTCAGGCTCTGCTTTCATCGCGTCCTCCTGACGGGGCGGTTCGGCAGCCTCGTCCGTTTCCGGCAGCGAACAGTCGACAATACCCGGCATTGCTTCTTCCAAAAGCGCCCCTTCACGCGGCATTGCCTGGCCGGAAGGCAGCCCGTTTTCTACAGCAGAAACGCCCGCCGAGCTAGAAGACATGAACGCGGAAAGTTGCCCCTCCTCTTCTTCATGGCTGAGATCAAGCGCCTGCAACAGGCCGCGGCCGTCGGCGGCCGCTCCCGCCTGCAGCACCGCCGCTTCGATGTCTGGCGTCATCGAGACCGGCAGCTCATCGAGCCAATCGCGCAGACGGCGCGCCGGCTCAACATTCAGCCCGCCACCGTCACCCGTCATGGCGGTCGGCTCTACTGCATCCAAATCCAAGGCGGACAACTTCTCCAGCTCCACACGATCCGAATCCAACGGGAAAAACTCCTCTTGCTCGGCATCGTCTCGGTCCACGGAGCGCATTTTTTGCTCCGCATCGGCCGAATCCAACGAAAGCAGCTCCTCCGGCTCGGTTTGATCCGCTCCGGGATCGGAAGCGGCTTCCTCTATGCCATCCATCGATCGAAGCAAGAAAGCAGTCTGTTCTTCCCAGGGCTCCTCGCTGGATTTCGGTGCCCGCTCCGTCTCTCCCGAAGCTGCTTCCGACTCTGCAGGCGACGCTCCTGAAGCGGTGTTACCGGTTTCCTGCACGTGCGATCGCAACGCCTCCCCACCCGAGTCAACGCCTTGAAATTCCCTCGAAGCGCCGTTTTGTCCAAAAGCTGCCGGCCAGGCCGAATCGACTAGATGTTCCGTTGCATTCTGGACCATCGTCCCGTACCTATCGCCCGCTGCCGTCCGATCGCCACTCCCTTTCCATCCTCCCTTTCTCCGTTCCCCAGCTTCCTCCGTCTCCACCGACCGGTAAAGAAGCGGACCGAACCAACGATCAAGCAAATACGAGCCCGCCAACAGCAAAAGCCCGACGAGCAGGACGATTTGCCATAACGGAATCACCGATTCGGCCAACTGCGCCAGCCCCGCAGCCAAAAAGGCAGCTGCCACCACCGCCGCGCCCCCGGCCCTGCTGAAGCCAAGCGGCAGCAGCCAAACGGCCAACAGCGCCACTATGAATGCAACAACGTAAACAACCGCCTCTTTCCACATGCCCACCCGTTCCTTCCCGGCGTATCATTGGCAATAACGCGACAAATATGCCATTGCTCGTTCTCTTATCCTAAAATTCTACATGGTTCGACTCGAAAATATTGTATAATAAAGTTACATATTTTGAAAGAAGGTTATGACAAATGGCGGGAAGCAATTTTCCTCTTCCTAGTCGTCAAGCAGGATTTACGTTGATCGAAACGTTGCTGGCCATCACTCTTTTATCGGGCGTCGCGATCGGTTTGTTTTACTTTTTCACGAATGCGATGATGCATACGTCTTACAACCAAGGTCGGACGGTGGCCGTCAACGTCGCCCGCGGCGTCGCTGTCTATTTTGAAAAAAACGCAGATTTCTCCCGGCTAAAAGAGTATATGGAAGACCATCAAACACCGTTTCTTAAGCTAACAAAAGACGACTGCGGCAACGAATCGTTGGCGGCGCTGTTTTTTCCCGGTGAATCTGGCCAACCGCATACGGTATGTGAAGCGCAGTTCGCCCCGAAAATCAACAATGTCCGTTACGAAGCTTCCGTTTACCTTGTCCGATACGACAAGGAGGCATGGGATGCATTCACTTCATCGTCGGAATTCGCTTCCTTGCCTGCGCCGCTGCAGGCGCGCATCCGCGCTGAAACGGAAAAAGCAGCCGAATCAAACGCCGGCGGCTACATGACCAAATTATACACCACCGTCCGTTGGGGCGAGCGCACGAACGAAACGGCGTGGGTCGAAGGGGTGATCACCGATGAAACGATCCGCTAGAAGCGAAGCCGGTATGACGATGATCGAGCTGTTGGCCGCCGTTTCCATTTCTTTGCTCATCATCGGCGCTATCTACACGGTGTTTTTAACCGGCATTCGCGCCTACGAGCGCATCGGCATCGAAAACGACTTGCGCAGCGAAGCGGACTACACCATGGCCCGAATAATGAACGAGCTGTACACGCTCTCTCCAGATGGAATGGAAAGTCAAGAGGAAAACACGCCGTTAACGGCCGTCACCTTTGTGAAAAACCAAGAATTCAAAGCCGATGCGGACACCGGGCTTGTCTCCCGTGAAGAGAAAAAGCCGGAAAGCATCGAGCGGATGACGCTGTCCATCCAAGACGGCGCGCTCGCGATCAATGGCGAAACGATCACCTCTTCCCGCTTTTTGCTGGGCGACTCTTCATCGTTTTCATTCCGTTGCGCACGAAAAGAAGGCAACCTGTGCCGCAGCGGCGTCATGACGATCCGTCTCATTGTCTCCGACCGTCGACACGCCGACCCGAGTGGTTGGCTGTATGTGCCGCCGTTTACATTGACAACGGAATTTGGTTTTTAAGTATTACATTCCAAAACTTTGTCTGCGAAGGGAGGGGCTGCGATGAACCGACTGCGCTTGAACGCCGCTGGCTACAGTTTGGTGACAACAATGCTCATGATCACCCTCTTTTTTTTGCTCGGCTTGACGATTTTTACAGTCGCCGTCCAGCAAGCGCGATTTACCGCGGTGCGCGTCGAGAACATCGAATCGTTTCACGAAGCCAAAACAGCCCTTAATGAAGCAATTGCTGAGCTTAAAGCTGAGCTTTCAGACGATGATTTTTTTGTTCACCATGACATTTTCACCCCCAGTCAATGGGATGCATTTCTCGGCATTAACGAGGACACCCCCAGCCCGGAGACGATCACCGGCAAGCTGAAAGCGCGCTACGGCGTGGAGGTGGAAAACGTGTCCTATCGCTTGTACAACATTCCGACGAACAAAGTGTTCCTCCGCGCGCTCAATTTGTCCAAACCGTTTACGGACGGCCATCGCGAGCGGAAAGTCAAACGGCTCGTCTTTTTAACGAATACGCCCAGCTTTCTCAAATACGCGCTCGGATCAAAAGAAACCGTCATCTTAAACGGCGGCGTCTACGTGGAGCAAGGGAACGTATACGCCGGACAAAACGCTTACATCAGCAACGCGGCAAACTACGTGAAAAAAAGCGGCGAGTTAACGATCGCTCCTATCGATGCCGGACTGCCCGCATCAATGAGCGATTCGATTTGGCACATTCATGACAAGCTGCTGTTTTCATGCACGCAAACGAGCAGTTGCTGGAAGACTGGCGGCCGAGCTTTCCAAATGGAAGAAGGTCTTTTCTTCCCAGGATGGCCGGACGATGGCGGCCCTCTCATTCAACAAGAGACGGACGATTTCATCGATACTGATTTCGAGCGCACCGTGAAAGATAAATTGCTTCAAGCGGCCGGTCTCTCGCCGTTGTCGCCTGAAACCCAACAAGCGTATATCGAGCGCATTGAAAACGATCACCAGGCGCCGCTCGATGTAGCGTGGGAGCTTGAGCAAGAAGGGAATTTGGCTCGGGTCGTGACAGACGACGAAACGCCGTATGAACAATCCATCAATCAGATGCCAAAAGACAAGCCGCTTTGGTTGGACGCAGAAGGGAAGGAGATCACCCTTTATCGCGACATTGACGTGCGGCAAAATGGCCAAAACCAATGGCTCATTGTCAATGGCGATCTCCGCATTGAAGGACCGACAAAATCAACAGCGGCTGTACGCGGCAATTTGATCGTGTTCGGTGATTTGACGCTCACCGGAAACTTGGCGTTGAACGCGAGCATTTACGTCACTGGCAAGACGACCATTTACAACAGCCATATCGACGGAGCGGATGGAAAAGGGCTCGTGTTGTTGTCCAAAGGCACGCTCGATATCGCCCGCATCAATGAATTTCAAGACTCAAGTGAAATCCCGAACTTAAAAGGGTATTTTTATACGGACAGCAGCGCGACGATTTATGCTGTCGGATCGTATTTGTACATTGAAGGCGGGTTGTTCGCCCGCGGGAACGGAGCGGCTGCTCCGGATACAGACATCAACGGGCTCGTCATCAACGCCTTTCGCGGCCGGATCGAGCCGAAAGACGGTGAGCCGGGGAACTTCATTCCAAGCTCTGACATGCAACAATCCCGTCTGATCGTCAAATATAATCCACGGGTGTTAGTCGAACAAGGAACAGGATTGCCGTTTGTCAATCAAATCTCGCTCGTCGCCGACCGGCTTGAAGTTGAGTGAACGAAGACGGCTAAATTCCCTCTCTCATCCTCTCGATCCCTTGGACACAATGAAAAAAAGCGGCTCTCCAATTCAGGAGGCCGCTTTTTCCATCATCACCAACGCCCACCACTGCTGCCGCTTCCCCCCTCATCTTCACGCGGTTGGACAAAGACCCACACTGAGGCTTGAATTGGCCTGCCATCCGGCGTTCTCGCATTGGCGGTCGCCGTCACATACGCATAGCCGACATCCACTGCTTCCAAATACCATCGGCCATTTTCTTGGACAACGTCGACAAACCGGGAGTCAGACGATGTCACAGAGCGGAGCGTTTTATCCGTCGCATTTTCCGGGATAAAGCGGATCTGCTCCGCCACTTCGAGCCGATCGCCCGGATTCATATAGATCACCGGGTTGCGGAAAGCCATGCCTGTGAGCGCTACGTACGGATCAATCACCTTGATGACCGCCGATGCCGACGAGTTGCCGCCATCGGTCGCGCGGACGGTGATCGTAACCGTTCCAGGCTTTAGCGCTGTCACCGTGCCGTTTTGGTCTACGGATGCGACATTCGGGTCGCTTGATGTCCACGCAAGCGTTGGGTTCGTCGCGTCGCTCGGCTCGATCGTCACTGGAATGGTTTGCATTTGGCCAACGTTCATCGTCTGTTCGTAATTACCAAATGTCAAGCTATGAACCTTGACAACGATCGAGATCGTGGCCGATTTTGCGATCGGCGGCTGCAGTTGCCCATACACATCGCGGTATGTCAACTCTGCGGTCAACGTATAGGTCCCTTTTTGCTTAAAGGAGACGGAAACCGGAATCGTAATAGGAGCCGGCGCCGGCTTCCCGACCTCATACGGAATCGAAAACGAAATATACGCATTTTGCTTATTTTCATCCAGCCATACTTGGCCATTTTCCGCAACGGCGACATTGCCGCCAAATGACGACAGCGGAATGCGAATCGTTCCGGTGACCGCCGGGGTGGTGGCGAGCTGGGAAAACTGCTGGAATAAAGCGGTCAAGTTTTGCGCCGTTCCTTGGCGCGCCTCGCCGCCGGCAGTCGCTGAAAGCGACCGTAAATAGTCCATATCAACTTCATCATTGTCGCCGAAGCCGATGGAATAGAGCGTAATATTGTTCAGTCCAAGCGCTTTGGCCACGCTGATGGCATGGCTGCGAATTTTCTTCTCTATGCTGCCGTAACGAAACGGATAGTCGCTCCGGCCTAAAGGGACATCAGCATCGTTTACATAATCCCATCCATCGCTTGTAAACAGGCGGGAAAAGCCACGCTTGTCAGTAAAACGAATGCCGGCCGTCCCGTTTGTATATAGTTCATACGTCAGCGGCAACGGCGCCGTGATTTTTTCTCCTGTATAGTAGTAGAACCAAAGAATCCGTTCGACTTCCCGATAGGTGATTGTTTCTGTTGCGTTAAGGGTGGTCGGCATCCCGTCTGTCAAGAAAATTACATACTTTTTTCGCACCGGGTCGTTAAAATACGACTGCGCAAGCGACAGCGCCGCCGAATAGTTCGTGCCGCCTCCAGCGGTCAAACTGTCGCCGACCGTCCGAATTTTCTCGAGTTGGGCGGCGACATTCGGCTGATCCCCAAACGGCACGATATCTCTCACCGAGTCAGAAAATGGAATAAGGGCAAAACGGTCATTCGGATGCGAATGAGCTTTAAAGTAATCGACAGCCGAGCGGAGCGCCGTCTTGGCGCTCGAAAGCTTCTCCCATGTCATCGAGCCGGAGACGTCAAACACAAACACAACGTCGATCGGCGGACGGACGGGCGACGAAACGGCCCCTTGTGGAATGAGCGTCACATCGAGCCGTCCTTCGGCATTGCCGTTCGGCGGCTTGGCGTATTCCGGCTGTGAAAACGAAAGGGAAAAATCCAATTTAGCCGTGCTCGCCTCAGTTTGCCTCGTATATTGATAAGGCGTCTGTGGGAACGAAAAATACACATCCTCTTTTCCATTTCCTAACACACGATACGCATCGACGGTGATTTGGTAAGTCTCCCTCGTTCCCGGAGCCGACGGCCAATTCTCGCGCATATCAAGAGAAAACGTATACTTTTTCTCACCGTTTCGGTCCGCCGGCGTTTCCACCGCTTCGGCTCGGTAGCTGACTGCCGTGCCGCTTTGTTCCTTCGGCTGAATGCGAATCATAAAGTAGCGAATGCTGTTCCCTTGCCCGTTGCCGCTCCCTGGTGCGGTCGCCCATCCCTCAATCTTCTCATCCGAAACGAACGTAATGGCCCCCTCTGTTTGATCGGCATACACAACACCTGCTTTCATCGGCCATAGGCTTGCCATCAGCCAAAACAACATTCCCCATAAAAGCCAACCGCGCCACCGCTTCATGCGCCTCCCCTCCCGCGCCAAAAGAACTATCTTTCTTCCATTATATCAATCCTTTTCATCGCTTGGCATTATTTTTTTAAACGTTTTCGCACTTCAGATATAAAGTAAAGCGATCCTGTAATGAGCATCAACTCATCGCTCCCCATTTGGTTTTTCTTTTCCCCGATCCAACCGATCCAATCACCTGTCACCGCTTTCTGCGGATGGGACGAAAGGTCCGCCAGCTGTTCCGCCGCCGCCGCGCGCGGAAAGTCAAACGTGGTAAACGTGATCGTATCTGCAAGCTCATCAAGCTGCCGAATCATCCGCTCCAGCGGCTTGTCGGTCAGCGCGGCGAACAAGACATGGACGCGCTTGTCGGGATAATGAGCGCGCACCGTCTCGACAAGGGCGCGAATGCCGGCTTCGTTATGGGCGCCGTCGAGAATGATGAGCGGTTTGCCGCTCACCCGCTCAAACCGGCCGGGCCAAGCAGCAGTGGCCAGCCCATCGGCGATATGCTCCGGCTCGATTAAAAACGAATAGCCAAGGCGCAACAATTCTGCCGCCATCACCGCCACCGCCGCATTGTCGACTTGATGGGCGCCGGGCATTTGAATGCGCAAATCGCGGTATTCGGCAAACGGCGTGGCGAGGGAAAACTGCTCTCCTTCGGCGATCGTTTTCCAGTCTGTTACAGTAAAATCAACGCCGAGACGATATGTTTTCGCCTTCCGCTCCGCCGCCGTTTTGGCGATCACTTCCCACGCCTCCGGTTCCTTCACCGCCGTCACAAGCGGCACGCCCGATTTGATGATTCCGGCTTTCTCCGCGGCGATTTGCCCAAGCGTATCGCCTAAAATGTTCATATGATCGTAGCTGACGTTTGTAATGACAGAAACGAGCGGATAAATGATGTTAGTTGAGTCCAAGCGGCCGCCGAGCCCGACTTCAATGAGCACGATGTCTTGAATGTTCTGTTTTCCAAAATAATACAGCATCATCGCCGTGATCACTTCAAACTCGGTCGGTCCGCCAAACTCTGTTTGTTCCAACTCATCGGCAAGCGGCTGAATGACTCGCACGAGCTCGACGATCTCTTGATCGGAAATCGGTTCGCCGTTGATGCTGATTCGTTCGTTAAACTGCTCGACATACGGCGAGGTGAACGTGCCGACCGAATAGCCCGCCGCCTGCAAAATCGAGCGCAAATAGGCGACCGTTGACCCTTTGCCGTTCGTTCCCCCGATATGGACGGCGCGGACGCGGCGTTCCGGGTGGCCGAGTTGTTCCATCATCCATTCCATCCGTTTCAATCCCGGTTTCATGCCGAGCCGCAGCCGCCCGTGAATCCAAGCGACTGCTTCTTCATACGTTCGAACCATGTTCATCGTCCTCCTTTTTCCATTGGTGTCTTGCCGCCCCCTGCCGGCTTCATGCGGCAGATGCGCCACACATCGAGAAGCGTGGCGAAAGCGAGTATATGTTGACAACAAACCTCTTCTCAGAATATGACAAACCTTCCATCATGATCCATCGAAAAAGACGAATCCACAGGAAAGCGGATTCGTCTTCATCATAATCAACCGCCAGATCGTTTGTCTACCGTTTGAGCTCGGCGAGGCGCGCCTTGACGGCTTCGCGTTTTTCGATGTAATCTTGCCGCTTGCGCCGCTCTTCTTCGACGACATGAGCCGGCGCTTTCGCCAAAAAGCCTTCATTCGCCAGTTTCTTTTCGACGCGCTCGACTTCTTTGTTCCATTTGTCAAGCTCTTTTTCAAGCCGCTTAATTTCTTCCTCAATATTGATCAATCCTTCAAGCGGCATGATGAGCTCGGCGCCGGTGACGACCGCCGTCATCGCTTTGTCCGGCGCGGGAACGTTTGTATCAATCAAGAGCTCGCTCGGGTTGCAGAACCGCTCAAGATAGGCGCGGTTTTTCATGAGCACCGCCCGCACTTGTTCATCTTTCACCTTAATATAGAGCGCAATCGGCTTGCTCGGCGGCGTGTTCACTTCGGCGCGGACGTTGCGGACGGCGCGGATGATGTCAACCAACAGCCGCATTTCTTCCGCGGCTTCTTCGTTCGACAGCTCAGGGCGCACTTGCGGCCACGGAGCGACGGTGATCGATTCGCCTTCATGCGGCAAGTTTTGCCAAATTTCCTCGGTAATGAACGGCATGAACGGGTGAAGCAGGCGCATCGTGTTGTCGAGCACATACGCCAACACGGAGCGCGTCGTCTTTTTCGCCGCTTCGTCGTCACCGTAAAGCGGCAATTTCGCCATTTCAATGTACCAGTCGCACAAGTCGTCCCAAATAAAGTTGTACAGCGTACGCCCCGCTTCGCCGAATTCGTATTTCTCAGCGAGCTTCGTCACCGTCTCGATCGTTTCGTTGAGACGCGTTAAAATCCAATGGTCGGCGACCGTTTTTTCGCCGCTCAAATCAAGCTCCTCGTACGTCATGCCGCCCATGTTCATCAAGGCAAAGCGCGAGGCGTTCCAAATTTTGTTAGCAAAATTCCACGTCGCTTCGACTTTTTCTGTGCTGAAGCGCAAGTCTTGCCCCGGCGAGCTGCCGGTCGCCAAGAAGTAACGGAGCGCATCGGCGCCGTACTGGTCGATCACATCCATCGGATCGACGCCGTTGCCGAGCGACTTGCTCATTTTCCGCCCTTGGGCGTCGCGGACGAGGCCGTGGATGAGCACGTCTTTGAACGGGCGCTTGCCGGTGAATTCGAGCCCTTGAAAAATCATGCGCGACACCCAGAAGAAAATGATGTCATAACCGGTGACAAGCACATCGGTCGGGTAGTAGCGCTTGTAATCCGGCGATTCTGTATCCGGCCAGCCCATGGTCGAGAACGGCCAAAGCGCCGAGCTGAACCATGTGTCGAGCACATCGGGGTCTTGTTCCCAGTTTTCGATGTCTTTGGGCGGTTCATGGTCGACGTAAATTTCACCCGTTTCTTTATGGTACCATGCCGGGATGCGATGCCCCCACCAAAGCTGGCGTGAAATGCACCAGTCGCGGATGTTTTCAAGCCAATGCAAATACGTTTTTTCAAACCGTTCCGGCACGAACTGCACTTTGCCGTCGGTTTGCTGGAGCTTGATGGCGGCTTCGGCGAGCGGCTTCATTTTCACGAACCATTGCGTCGACAAATACGGTTCAATAACTGCGCCGCTTCGTTCGCTATGGCCGACCGAGTGAACATGCTCTTCAATCTTAAAGAGAACGCCTTGTTCTTGCAAATCGCGGACGATCTGCTTCCGGCATTCAAACCGGTCAAGCCCTTGGTATTGCAAGGCGTTTTCGTTCATCGTGCCGTCTTCGTTCATGACGAGAATGCGCGGCAAGTTGTGGCGGTTCCCGATTTCAAAGTCGTTCGGGTCGTGCGCCGGCGTAATTTTGACCGCCCCAGAGCCGAACTCCATGTCGACGTACTCATCGGCAATGATCGGAATTTCACGGCCGACGATCGGCAGCTTGACCGTTTTGCCGATCAAATGCTTGTACCGCTCATCATCCGGATGGACGGCAACGGCCGTATCGCCGAGCATCGTTTCCGGGCGGGTCGTGGCCACTTCGATGAAGCCGGAGCCGTCGGCGAGCGGATAGCGCATATGGTAGAGCGCGCCTTTGACCTCTTTATACACGACCTCAATGTCCGACAACGCGGTTTTCGTCACCGGGTCCCAGTTGATGATGTACTCGCCGCGGTAAATAAGCCCTTTCCGGTAGAGAGAGACGAACACTTCGCGCACCGCTTTTGAGAGCCCTTCATCGAGTGTGAACCGCTCGCGCGTGTAATCGAGGCCAAGCCCCAACTTCGCCCATTGGCTGCGAATATGGCCGGCGTATTCTTCCTTCCACTTCCACGTTTCTTCTAAAAATTTTTCCCGGCCTAAATCGTAGCGCGACAGCCCTTGCTGGCGCAGCTTCTCTTCCACTTTCGCCTGGGTGGCGATGCCGGCGTGATCCATTCCCGGAAGCCACAGGACGTCATACCCTTGCATCCGTTTCATGCGCGTAATGATGTCTTGCAGCGTCGTATCCCACGCATGCCCTAAGTGCAATTTGCCGGTGACGTTGGGCGGCGGGATGACGATCGTAAACGGTCGTTTGTTCGGATCACCGGTCGCTTCAAAAAATTTTCCTTTCAGCCACCATTCGTAGCGCCCCGCTTCGACCGCGCGGTGGTCGTATTTGGGCGGCATCGACACTTCGTGCTGTGCCATGTTTCATTTCCCTCCTTCAACATAATGGACAATGCGGCCGACGGCGGCTTCCCACTGAGCAATGCCGCGCAGCCGGCAAGCAAAAAAGCCCCTTTCATCCAAAAAGGACGAAAGGAGCTGCTTTCGCGGTACCACCTTTTTTCTTAAGCCTAGAAGGCTGGTGATGGAAAGGTCTGCAACACGGCCAAACCACCGGTGAAAAACCGGCTTCGTTTGGCGAGCCAAAAGGTTGAGTTGACCAACCTTCTAGAAGCTTAAGCGCTTCATTGGCATAACGGCATGACGCCGGCTTCCTCTACTCGGCAGCAGCGCCTTTCAAAGAAGCAGCTCAAGGGCGACCTTCCAGCAGCCGTCATCCTAGGAAATCTCGCAGCTTCTGATTCCCCTCTCTGCAGGCGCGGACCGCTGTACTCCTCCCCGTCTTCGCTTTTGTCATCATGGTTCGATTATTATACTACCATTGTCCATCATCTTTGCCAAGTTTTTATTTATTTATTCCATCCGTGTGCATTTGGTGACAAACCATCGCACGTTTCATATTGTATAGTAAACCGGAGAAGGAGGGAATGTCGATGCGGCGATTCAACCCGTATTCGTGGCCGCCGTGGCTGAGGCAAGTGCGCGCCGTCTGCGCCCAAGTGATCATCCCGCTCACCATTTTTCAAGCGATCCGCACCATTTTTCTGCCAACGACGTTTGATGTCATTTTATTGGCCATCTTCGTTTTCATTGCCGTGGCGCTCCATCTGGAATGGATTTAGTGCGACGCCGTTTTGTTTGGGCTGCATTCAAAACCCATTTAATCATTGCTGCTTTCATCCGCCGGCGGTTCGTTGTCTACCGCTTCTTCCTGCTGCCGCACGGCGTCGCGTTGGACAAGGTGCATAACGAGCGCCTCCATATTTTTGAACGCCAAATAACGACGCTGCAACGCGGCCACATATTCCCGTTCGTTCCGCTCGTTTCGCGAAGCGGCCTCATACCGCTCCAAACAGCGGACAAACCCACGCGGCTCCGCCAAATGGCTGTATAAAAACGCCCGCTCCCCGTCGGACAGCGGCAACTCCTTCTCGTACTCCTCCATTCCTTCAAGCCACTCGCGCCCAAGCGGCGGCATTGTCTGTACGTGAAAACGGAGCGCGGCGATCACATCAAAGAGCGGCGAATTCCAATGCGCCCGCTCCCAACTGATCCAATACGGCGGGATATAGTGGGAGAGGCGCGCTTTGCCGTGCACCCAAGCGATGCGCCATTGCTTCGTCTCTTTGAGCGTCTCTTCCCACACATCGAGCCGTTCTTCAGCGAACGAGTACGCGCGCATCACCTCATGAAAATACGTGCAGCATTGGAGCTGAAACGGAGACATGTACCACGCCGCTTCGTACCGCTCAATCCGTTCTTCCCACACCGTCCGCGCCCGTTGCCATTCGTCCTTTTTTTTCTTTCGGTACGCCGCCGCCTCTTCCTCACTCACCTCGATCGTGCGGACGGTGGTGCGATGGAGGCGGGCGAGCTCGCGAAAAAAGGCGTCCACGGCATCCTTCTCCACCTTTGATTCGCCGTCATGCCATGCTTGCAAATAATAAAGACGGCCGCCTTCTGTGGCAAACAGCGACCGCCGCCGCGTCAGGTAAAGCGGGAGACAACGGGGGCCGCCATGCTGAAGAGACTGCCAAACGGCGGCGGCTTCTTGCTCGCTTTCAAGCGTCTTTAAAGCGAAAACGCCGCGGTTCGTGTATACCTTGACGGCTTTGCCTCGCTGCTCCATGCGCACTGGACGAAGCCCATACTGGACGAGCACAGCATCATATCGGTCAGACTGTGCGGCCATCGTTACGCCCCCTTATCGGCAAAAGAAACGGAAAGCGTCCCTTTTATGAGAAAGGACGGCTTCCCGCCATGGCCGGAATATACAAAAGCTGCCCCTCGTGCACGTCATCTGGGCTTTCCAAATCATTGGCGCGCAAAAGCTGCGAGACGGTCACATCATACCGTTCGGCAATCTTGTCCAATGAATCTCCTTGCTGGACGATGCAAATTTTCAGTTTCGTAAACTCTTCCGCCTCGCTTTTCGCAAACAGTTTCGTCAAGTAAAGCGCATTTTCGCTTTTTGTTTTCGTTTCTTCTTCCTCTTCTTCCTCAACCGCCTTTTTCGCCGCCCCGATCGATACCTTCGCCTCAGTTGGCGGCAGCAGCGAAGCGATGTCTTCCTCCGTCTGTGCGCTGACCGTCTTCGTTTCCGTCTCAAGCGGCAAAAACGGCTCTTTGGCCTCCTCTTCTTCCTCAGCCTCCGTTTCTTCATGACGCATGGCGGCCGGCTCCATGACGGAAACCGTCGTTTCGCCGGCGGCAAAAGCCGGCTGTTCATCCGCCTCATCGGCGAGATCATCCACGGAAGCAAACGCTTCCTCACCGGCCGCTTCCTTGCGGGCGATTGATTCAAACGGGGCAAACAGCGGCTCATCGTCCTCCTCATCGTCCGGCAAATCATCGTCAAGCGGCGCTTCACTGATCCCACTGATCGAAATGTCGGCAGTGATCAGCAATCTTCCGTTTTCATCCAAATCATAATCAAACGATTCAACCGTCACGTATACATCCTCAAGGGAACGAATGCGGTTTTTTGGAATCGTAATATCGATTGGAAACCGGTGCGACAGTTCGCTGATCCCGTCTTCGCGCACCGCAATGTGCTGAATGAACCGATAGCTGGCCAGCTCAAACACGTCGTCATCCGCTTCGGCCTGCCCTTCGTCCGCTTGGCGGAATTCGCCGCTCAACTCAAGCGCGCCGCGGATCGTAATATATTGGTCGTACTCATCGACGGAAATGACCGGATCAAGAGAAATGGATAAAAACTCGGCGACTTCCTGTCCTCTTTTAAACCAGACCGATTCTTCCAATGAAAAACGCAAATACGATTGCTCCAACCGGGCCTCCTCCTTCCGTCCCTTCGGCAAATAGTTTCTATGACATTATCCATTGTATGAACGGAAAAGAGGCGGTATGATAAAAAATTGGGCTGCCGACCGTCGGCAGCCCCTTTCCTTATCCACGCAGACGGGCAAACACCCGCTCAGCAGCGGCAATCGTATATTCAATATCATCATCACTGTGCGCCGTCGACAAAAACAGCCCCTCAAATTGCGACGGCGGCAGGAAAATACCCTCATTCGCCATTTCCTGATAATAGGCGGCAAACAGCTTCAAGTCGGACGTTTTCGCTGTCTCGTAGTTGACCACCGGCTCGTTCGTGAAGAAAAAGCCGATCATCGATCCAGCGCGGTTGATCGTATGCGGAATGCCGTACTTCTCCGCCGCCTGATGAAGACCATCCGCAAGGCGCGCCGCTTTGCGGCCAAGCTCTTCGTACGTTTTCGGCGTCAGCTGGCGGAGCGTCTCGTACCCGGCCGTCATGGCGAGCGGGTTGCCGGAAAGCGTGCCGGCTTGGTACACCGGGCCGCTCGGCGCGACAAGCTCCATGATCTCGGCTTTGCCCCCGTACGCTCCGACTGGCAAGCCGCCGCCAATCACTTTGCCAAGGCACGTCAAATCCGGCTCAATGCCGTAATACCCTTGGGCGCAATGGTAATCGACGCGGAATCCGGTCATGACCTCATCAAAAATCAATAAAGCGCCGTATTGTTTCGTCACCTCGCGCAGCCCTTCCAAAAAGCCAGGCACTGGCGGAACGACGCCCATATTGCCGGCGACCGGTTCGACGATCACCGCGGCGATGTCTTCGCCAAACCGCTCAAACGCATAGCGGACGCTGTCCAAGTCGTTGTACGGCACGGTGATCGTATGCTGGGCGATCGACTCCGGCACGCCCGGGCTGTCCGGCAGGCCGAGCGTCGCCACGCCAGAGCCGGCTTTAATGAGCAGCGAATCGCCATGGCCATGGTAGCTGCCTTCAAATTTGATAATTTTGTTGCGCTTCGTATAGCCGCGCGCTAAACGGAGGGCGCTCATCGTCGCCTCGGTGCCGGAGTTGACCATGCGCACAACCTCGACGGACGGCACCCGCTCGATGACGAGCTTAGCGAGCTCATTTTCAAGCAATGTCGGAGCGCCAAAACTCGTGCCTTGTTCCGCCACGCGCTTCAACGCTTCCACGACCTGCGGGTTGGCATGCCCTAAAATGAGCGGACCCCATGACAGCACATAATCGATGTATTCATTGCCGTCAATATCGTAAATTTTCGCTCCTTGGCCGCGCGCCATAAAAATCGGCGTCATCCCGACCGACTTGAAGGCGCGCACCGGGCTGTTCACCCCGCCTGGCATCAATTTCACCGCTTCTTCGTATGCTGCCTTTGACCGTTCATAGCTCCGCATCATTCCGTCCTCCTCTTTATTCCGCCAGCCAGCGGGCGACATCTTTAGCAAAATACGTAATGATCAAATCCGCGCCCGCCCGTTTCATCCCTGTCAACATTTCCATGACGACCGGCTTCTCATCGATCCAGCCGTTTTGCGCCGCCGCTTTGACCATCGCATACTCGCCGCTCACGTTATAGGCGACAAGCGGAAGCGGAAAACGGTTTTTGACGTCGCGGATAATATCCATGTAGGCAAGCGCTGGCTTCACCATCAAGAAATCAGCGCCTTCTTTGACATCCGACTCCGCCTCGCGAAACGCCTCAAGGCGGTTGGCCGGATCCATTTGGTACGTCTTCCGGTCGCCAAACTGCGGCGCGCTGTCGGCGGCATCACGGAACGGGCCGTAAAATGCCGAAGCGTATTTGATTGCATACGACATGATCGGCACATACTCAAACCCTGCTTCATCAAGCCCACGGCGAATGGCGGCGACAAAGCCGTCCATCATGTTCGACGGCGCGATGATGTCGGCGCCGGCTTGCGCTTGGCTCACCGCCGTTTTGGTGAGGAGCTCGAGCGACGGGTCGTTCAGCACGCGCTCGTTTTCGACGACGCCGCAATGGCCGTGGCTCGTATATTCACATAAACACGTATCCGCAATGACGACTAGATCTTTGTGTTCAGCTTTGATTTGGCGGATCGCCCGCTGAACAATCCCTGTTTCGCAATACGCCTGCGAACCGACTTCATCTTTTTCATTCGGCACACCAAACACCATGACGGCGGGAATGCCAAGCTTGGCGATGTCGTCCACTTCCTCAGATAAACGGTCAAGCGATAAATGGTAAACCCCTGGCATCGACGGCACTTCCCGCTTAATGCCGCTTCCCTCGACCACAAACAGCGGATAAATGAGATCCTCGACGCGAAGATGCGTCTCACGCACCATCGCCCGAATCGCAGCCGTTTGCCGCAAACGGCGATGGCGGTCAAATGACAGTGCCATTCATCGTCCCTCCATGGAAAAATATTGTTCCATCGCTTTGATTATACCATCCGTGGTGTAATCCGTCGGACAAATATGGACCGGAATGCCCGCCCGCTCGGCCGCTTCTTTCGTCACCGGTCCGATGCAGGCGACCGCAACACCGGAAAGAAGGGCATCCACTTCTTTGTCGAGAAGGCGGACAAGGCTGTCAACCGCCGACGGGCTCATCAAGGTGACCGCATCAAGCTCCCGCCGGCGCAGCAGCGACAACAACCGCTCCCGGCCGTTTTCATCAGGCTCGGTCTCATACACCGTGAGCTCGTCGACCGCGGCGCCGGCGTTTCGCAACGCCTCAGGCAAGGTCGGGCGCGCCAAATTGCCTTTGACAAACAGCACCCGGTCGCCTTGTTTGACGCGCGGCATGAGCAAGTCAGCCAGCCGTTCAGCGGTGTAATCATCCGGCACAAGCGCCGGGGAAAGACCATGCTCGGCGAGCGCCGCCGCTGTTTTCCGGCCGACGACAGCCATCTCCGGCAGCGGCCGCGGCAACGAAACGTGCGGAAAAAAGAAGCGGACGGCGTTCGCGCTTGTGAAAACGAGCCAACGGTATTCGCCAAGCCGCTCAACCATAGAAGCGATTTCTTCCGGCGCCGCCGGTCGGATGGCAATGAGCGGGATCTCGACCGGCACGGCGCCGACAGCGCGCAGCTTGGCAGAAAACGATGCCGCCTGCTCTTTGCCGCGCGTCACAAGCACCGTTTTGCCGGCGAGCGCGCTGTGTATCATGATTGGCTCAACTCCTGTTTCACCCGCTCGATGAGCGCTTTCGCCCCTTGTTCGATCAAGACAGCGGCCGCCTGCCGGCCGACGGCCTCCGGATCGGCGCCAGTGACGATTTCTTTATACATTTCTTTGCCATCCGGGGAGGCGACAAGCGCGGTAAGACGCACCGTCCCCTCCTTCACTTCCGCGTAGCCGGCAATCGGCACTTGACAGCCTCCTTCCATTTGCTGCAAAAAGGTGCGCTCCGCCCGAACAGCCCGCTCGGTTTGCTCGTCGTTTAACCGGCTGAGCCATTGGCGCAATTCGTCATCATCCTCCCGGCATTCGACCGCCAGCGCCCCTTGGCCGACCGCCGGAACACAGACATCAAAAGGAAGATAGTCGCTGATGACGTCATCGCCCCAACCCATGCGCGCAAGACCCGCCGCCGCCAGCACGATCGCATCGTACTCTTCGCTTTCGAGCTTCGCCAACCTTGTGTCAATATTGCCGCGAATCCATTTGATCGTCAAATCCGGGCGATAGGCAAGCAACTGCGCCGAACGGCGCAAGCTGCTCGTGCCAATGACCGACCCAGGCGGCAAGTCGGAGAGCATCCGGTTTCCTTTGCTGACAAGCACATCGCGTGCATCTTCGCGGCGCGGAACCGCACCGATCACCAAACCTTCGGGCAGCACAGCCGGCATATCTTTCATGCTATGGACCGCCATATCGATGCCGCCGGCGAGCAATTCATGCTCAATCTCTTTCACAAACAACCCTTTGCCCCCGACTTTCGAGAGCGTAACATCAAGCACCCGATCTCCTTTCGTGACGATTTCTTTCACTTCAAACGTAAACGGCGCCCCAAGCTGTTTCAATTCGTTGATCACCCACTTCGTCTGGGTCAAGGCAAGCTTGCTGCGCCGCGAGCCAACGACAATGTTCCGCATCTCGTTCCACCTCAATTACGAATACCAAAAATGAAATTTTGACAAACTGCCAAACAAGAAAAAGTTGACAAGCAAAAATAAAAACGAACCGATATTCCATAGCGCGATCGCCTTCCCTTGCATCTGCCGGACGGCTCGCTTGTAAAAATAGACGCCATAGACGAGAAGAACGACAAACGACCCGAGCACTTTCGCATCATACCAATGGAAATGGTCGATTTGAATATACGCCCAAATCACGCCAAGAATGAGCCCTAATAACAACATAGGCAAGCCGAGCGCATTTAAAACATACGACAAAAAATCAAGCCGCGACAAATCCGCCATGCGCCAAAGGCGCGCCCCCCACTTTTTCTTTTTCAGCAAACTGTACTGCAACATGTAAAGCACCGAAAACAGAAACGACAGCGTAAACGCCGCATACGCTCCGAGCGAAAGGGTGATGTGGATGATAAGCAGCTCCGAAACGAGCCGCTCCGCAACAGCCGGCGACTGCGAAGACGGTGCGAACGTATGAATGGCCAAAATAAAAAAAGCAAGCACGTTCGTAAAAAAGACGATGAAATCGACGCGCAGCAGCCGATTGATCACGAGCGACAGCGTAATGAGCAGCCAAGCGTAAAAATAAAGCCCTTCCGACATCGTTAAAATCGGAAAGCGCTTCGTCTCCATGATGCGGGAAACAAACGTCACGGTCTGCAAAAGCCACACAATAGAAAGCAACCAGAAGGCGATGTCGTTCGCCTTCCGGTTTTGCTGCAAAAAATCAATGAAGTATAGCAGGATGGACGCAATGTAAAGCAAAATCGACAGTTCGTACAACGGCGCCACAACCATCCCACCTTACAGCTGCCACGATGGGCGGGCCGCTTCCGCTTGCTGCCGGTCGTTCCGCACGGTTTCTTCCCGTTTCATCCCTTGCTGCTGCGCTTTCACCGCATCTTCGATATTAAAAATTTTCATAAACAGCTCGAGTGCTTCCCCGGCATTCGGGCCGGCAGCGAGTTCCTTCGCCTGCAAAATCGGATCGCGGAGCAGCTGGTTAATAATGCTTTTCGTATGCTTATTCAACACTTTCCAGTCGCGCTCCGACAAATGCGGCAGTTTCCGCTCCAAACTTTTCATCGTTTCCGCTTGGATGGCCAGCGCCTTTTCGCGCAATGCGGCAATGACTGGCACGACGCCGAGCGTCTGCAGCCATTGGCTGAACGCAACGAGTTCGGCCTCCATCATCGTTTCAATGCGGGCCGCTGCCTTTTGCCGCTCGGCCAAATTGGCGGCCACCACATCTTGCAAATCGTCAATATCATACAAAAAGACCGTCTCCAACTCGGCCAACGCCGGATCCAAATCGCGCGGCACCGCAATATCAACCATAAAAAGCGGACGGCCTTTGCGCATTTTCTCAAGCGGCGCCACCATTTCCTTCGTCAAAATATAGCCTTTGGCTCCCGTCGAGCTGATGACGATATCCGCTTCCAGAAGCGCACACGACAGCTCACTGAGCGGCTTTGCTTCGCCGGCGAACTGCTTGGCGAGCTGCTTCGCTTTTTCGAGCGTCCGGTTGACGACTGTGACTTTGCCAACGCCGCTGCCGTACAAGTTTTGCGCCGCCAGCGTCCCCATTTTGCCGGCCCCGATAATCAAGACGTGCTTGCCGGCAAGGCGGCCGAAAATCTTCTTCGCCAGCTCAACCGCCGCATAGCTGACCGATACAGCGTGCGCACCGATGCCCGTTTCCGAGTGGGCGCGCTTCGCAAACGTCACCGCCTGCTTGAACAGATGATTGAAAATCGTGCCGCTCGTCCCGACCTCTTGAGCGAGCAAATAGCTGTCTTTCACTTGCCCTAAAATTTGCGTTTCCCCAAGCACCATCGAATCAAGGCCGGCCGCCACGCGGAACAAATGCTTGATGGCCGCCTCTCCTTCAAGCACACGCAAATACGGAGCAATCGCTTCCACCTTGACGCCAAACCATTCGGCTAAAAATGCTTTCATATAGTAACGGCCGGTATGCAGTTGATCAACCACTGCATAAACTTCCGTCCGGTTGCAAGTCGAGACGATCACATTTTCGAGCACGCTTTTTTGCTTGGCGAGCTGTTTCATCGCCGCACCGAGTTCCGCTTCCGCAAACGCGAGCTTTTCGCGGATTTCTACAGGGGCGGTTTTATAGTCGACGCCAACGACTACGATTTGCACGATGCCAACCCCCTTATTGACCGAATCCCTTTTATCATTATATCACAACCGTCCATCGTTCTGGTTTGAAAAAATTGTGAACATGCCTTCAAAGCTATGCTAAACTGTAGACAGTGATCATTCTATCATAAACATGTCCAAAAGGGAAACGGAGGACGCGACGATCATGAAAACCCGAACGGTATTCGCCGGCATCTTATTCATTGGCCTCGGACTGTATTTTCTCGCCGGACAGATGGAATCCCCCCTTTTCCATTTCTTCCAAGGGTGGCCGGCCTTGCTTGCCATTTGCGGCGCGGCTTTGCTTGGCCAGGCGCATTCAGCGCGCGAATATGCTTACCTTTTCCCCGGCTTTCTTTTACTCGGATTTGGCGTTGAGTTGCTCCTTGCGAGTGCATTTTCGGCCTGGCCCCGCGGCGTGAACATGTTTTTTTTCCTCATCGCGCTCGCTTTTTTCGCCAGCAGCCGCAAACAAAAAGGCGGGGCCGGCTTTGGCGTGCTTTTTTTGCTTCTCGCTGTCGTGCTGACGTTTTCCGGGCGCGGCCAGCCATTCTTTCACCTCGTCCAAGCCGGACTTTCCTCTGTCTGGAAGTTTTGGCCGCTCGGACTCATCGCCATCGGCGTCTATATATTATGGACTAGGCGAAAATAGCCTTGGAAGTGAAAACACCAGCGGAATCGCTGGTGTTTTCGTCATGAGGCCACAAACGGCAAAAGCGCCGCCCATGCTTCGTCTTTCCCTTGTCCGGTCTCGGCGGAAAACAAAATGAGCGGGTCGCCGTCCGCCATCCGCAGCGTCTCGCGCGCGATTTTCGCGTGTTTTTGATGCTTGCCGCGCGGCACTTTATCCGCTTTCGTCGCAATGACGATCACCGGGATCTCGTAATGTTTTAAAAACTCGTACATCATCACATCGTCTTTCGTCGGCGGATGGCGCAAATCAACGAGCAGGACCGCCGCCTTCAGCACCTCGCGCGTCGTAAAGTACGTCTCCATCATGTTCCCCCATTTTTGCCGCTCCTGCTTCGACACGCGGGCGAACCCATAACCTGGCACGTCCACAAAGTAAAACGAGTCGTTAATCAAATAAAAATTCAACGTTTGCGTTTTCCCTGGCTTTGAGGAGGTGCGCGCCAAGTTTTTCCGGTTGATCATTTTGTTGATGAATGATGATTTGCCGACGTTCGAACGGCCGGCGAGCGCCACCTCCGGCCGTCCGCCGTCCGGATATTGTTCCGGCTTGACGGCACTGGTCACAAGCTCTGCTTTCTTCACATTCATCGCTTCCACCCCACCAGCGCGTGCGGCAGCACCTCATCGAGATGAGAGACAAGCACAAAGCGCAAGTCGCGCTTCACCGTTTCCGGAATGTCAGCCAAATCTTTTTCATTGTCTTTCGGCAAAATGACGGTTTTCAATCCGGCACGATGGGCGCTTAACGTTTTCTCTTTCAGCCCCCCGATCGCAAGAACGCGGCCGCGCAGCGTAATTTCCCCGGTCATGCCGACAAAGCGGCTCACCGGCTTGCCCGTCAAAGCGGAAATGAGTGCGGTCGCAATCGTAATGCCGGCCGATGGCCCGTCTTTCGGCACCGCTCCTTCCGGAACGTGGATGTGAATATCATATTTCTCATGGAACTTCGGATCAATGTCAAGCTCCTCAGCGCGCGACCGCACGTAGCTGAACGCCGCTTGCGCTGATTCTTTCATGACATCGCCGAGCTTGCCGGTCAGCACGAGTTTCCCATTGCCTGGCGCGAGCGACACTTCGATGGCGAGCGTATCGCCGCCAAACGCCGTATACGCCAGCCCGGTCGCCACGCCAACTTGGTCTTCCGCCTCCGCTCGGCCGTAGCGGTATTTTCGCTTCCCTAAAAATTCCTCAAGATTGTTTTCTGTGATCACAACCCGCTTTTTCTCGCCGGAAACGATGAGGCGGGCCGCTTTTCGGCAGATAGCGGCGAGCTGCCGCTCAAGCTCCCGCACCCCGGCTTCGCGCGTATAATGGCGGATGATATCGAGCATCGCGTCATCGCGAATTTGCAACGCCGCCTTTTTCAGCCCGTGCTCGGTGATTTGTTTCGGCAGCAAATGCCGCTTGGCGATATGCAGCTTCTCCACTTCTGTGTAGCCTGGTATGTGGATCACTTCCATCCGGTCCAAGAGCGGCTGCGGAATCGCCGACAAATGGTTGGCCGTGGCGATAAACATGACTTTCGATAGATCGTACGGCTCTTCAATGTAATGGTCGCTGAACGTATGATTTTGCTCTGGATCCAGCACCTCCAGCATGGCCGCCGATGGATCGCCGCGGAAATCGCTCGACATTTTGTCGATTTCATCAAGCAAGAAGACGGGGTTGATCGTGCCTGCTTTTTTCATCCCCTGGATAATGCGTCCCGGCATGGCGCCGACATACGTGCGGCGATGGCCGCGAATTTCCGATTCGTCGCGGACGCCGCCGAGCGAAACGCGGACGAAGCGGCGGCCGAGCGCTTTGGCGATCGAGCGGGCGAGCGACGTTTTGCCGACCCCCGGCGGTCCGGCGAGGCAAAGAATCGGACCTTTTAACGATTTCGTCAGCTGCTTGACGGATAAAAATTCAAGCACCCGTTCTTTCACTTTATCGAGCCCGTAATGCTCCTCGTTTAAAATCGCTTCCGCCCGCTTAATGTCGTGGATGTCTTCCGTTTCTTTCGACCACGGCAAGGCGATGAGCCAATCGAGGTAGTTGCGAATGACTGCGCTTTCCGCTGAGGTCGCCGGAATTTTTTCATAGCGGTCAAGCTCTTTCAATGCCGTTTGTTTCACATGCTCCGGCATGCCGGCCGCCTCGATTTTTTCTTTCAGCTCCTCGACTTCGCCCGTTTTTCCTTCTTTTTCGCCAAGCTCTTTTTGAATCGCCTTCATTTGCTCGCGCAAATAATACTCTTTTTGCGTCCGCTCCATCGACTGCTTGACGCGGGCGCTGATCTTTTTCTCAAGCTGGAGCACTTCTTTTTCGTTGTGCAAAATTTGGATGATTTTATTGAGGCGCTCTTTCACGTCGATCGTTTCTAAAATGCGCTGCTTTTCCTCAAGCTTAAGCGGCAAGTGCGAGGCGATGATGTCCGCCATTCGCCCCGGCTCATCGATGTCGACGATCGAGGCGTAAATGTCGACCGACAGCCGCTTGGACAAGTTTATGTACTGCTCGAAATATTCAAGCATCGTCCGCTTGAGCGCCTCATCTTCTAAATCTTTCGCCGCCCGATCAGCAAACTTTTCGACTTTGACGAGAAAGTACGGCTCCTCGCTGATCACTTCCGTAATGAGCGCCCGAGCGACGCCTTCGACAAGCACGCGGAACGTGCCGTTCGGGAGTTTTAGAAGTTGCTTGACGCGCGCGATCGTTCCCATTTTATATAAGTCATCCATGTCCGGTTCGTCGATGGCAACGTCTTTTTGCGACGTCAGCAAAATCATATGATCCTCAACCATGGCTTGTTCGAGCGCTTTGACCGATTTCTCGCGCCCGACATCCAAATGGAGCACCATCGTCGGAAACACGAGCAGCCCACGCAGCGGCAAAAGCGGAACGACCGTCTCCTTTTTCTTTCCGTTCACGCCGAACACCTCCATCTCTCGCTTCTATTCGTTTATTGTATAGTACGGCAGCAGGGTTTGTAAAATTTGACGAACGAAAAAGCGCGCGGCGCTCCGTCTGCAGGCAAAGAAAAACCGACTTCAGCGACGATCCGCTTGCGCCGAAGCCGTACATAAAAGAGAGGCCGGGCGAACCGCCCGACTCGGTTGCGAGCGGACCGCCCGCTTTCGTTGCCAATCGTTCGCCTTGCCGCCGTTTCCTTTGGCTAGACGAGCTTTTTCTCCGAGCGGTCCATAGCCGCTGGCAGCAGCGCGGGGCCGCGGCGGAGCGCCTCTTCGCCGAACACATGGACGAGCACTTCCTCGAGGCGGCGGACGGCGATGATTTGAATGCCGCTGACTTCGCCTAGCAACGATTGCATATTCTCAATCGGGATGATGACTTTTTTCGCCCCGGCTTGTTTGGCCGCTTTGATTTTGGCGAACACGCCGCCGACCGGTTTCACGCAGCCACGGATGCTGATTTCTCCGGTCATCGCGACCGTATGATCGACTGGCAGCTGGTAGATGGCGGAATAAATACCGACGGCAATCGCCACCCCGGCTGACGGGCCGTCAACCGGCACCCCGCCCGGAAAGTTGACATGAATGTCGTAGCGGTCCGCTGGCACGCCCATCGCCCGCAACACCGTAATGACGTTTTCCGCCGAGCCGCGCGCCATGCTTTTGCGCCGCACCGATTTTTCTGCACTGCCGATGCTTTCCTCCTCGACAATGCCGGTGACATTGATCGACCCTTTCCCTTTGGCCGGCAAAGCGGTCACCTCAATTTCCAACAGCGCGCCGGTGTTCGGGCCGTACACGGCAAGGCCATTGACGACGCCGACCGCCGGAGCGGAAGCGATTTTCTTCTCATAGCGCGGAGTCATTTGGCTCGATTGAATGACCCATTCAATATCTTTGTCCAAAATGTGTTCTCGGTTTTCCGTGATGGCTAGGCCAGCGGCAATTTGCATCATGTTGACCGCCTCCCGCCCGTTGCGCGCATAGGCGGCAAGGAGGCGAATGCCGCTTTCTGACACGTTCAAGCGGATTTTTTCCGCCGCCTTTTTCGCGATGAGGGCGATTTCATCTTGGTCCAATTCACGGAAAAATACTTCCAGGCAGCGAGAGCGAATGGCCGGAGGAATTTCGTTCGGCGTGCGCGTCGTCGCCCCGACAAGACGGAAATCAGCCGGCAGTCCATTTTGGAAAATATCGTGAATATGGCTTGGGATTTGCGGATTTTCTTTGCTGTAATAGGCGCTTTCAAAAAATACTTTCCGGTCCTCAAGCACTTTCAACAACTTGTTCATTTGGATCGGATGAAGCTCGCCGATTTCGTCGATGAATAAAACGCCCCCGTGGGCGTTCGTCACCGCCCCTTGCTTCGGCTGAGGAATGCCGGCTTGCCCCATCGCCCCGGCCCCTTGGTAAATCGGGTCGTGCACCGAGCCGATGAGGGGGTCGGCGATGCCGCGCTCGTCAAAGCGCGCCGTCGTCGCGTCAAGCTCCACGAATACCGCATTTTTCTTAAACGGGGAGAGCGGATTTTTTTTCGCTTCCTCAAGCACGAGCCGAGCAGCTGCCGTCTTGCCGACGCCGGGCGGCCCGTAAATGATGACATGTTGCGGGTTGGGGCCGCATAAAGCAGCTTTTAACGCCTTGATGCCGTCTTCCTGACCGACGATGTCGTCAAAACTTTTCGGCCGCACTTTTTCCGCCAGCGGCTCGGTGAGCGAAATCGAACGCAGCTTGCGGAGCTGTTCCATCTCTTTGCGCGACTCTTTATCAATCGAAACTTTTTGCACACGTTGCCCTCTTAGCAAATTCCAAAAATAAAGGCCGATGATGACCCCGAAAAACAGCTGGATGACCAGTACGATGTTCGTCCAATCCATGCCCCGATATCCTCCTGCCTTTAGATGGTATGTAGTATGATAGTATCTCCGCGAACTGGCGGGAATAAACAAAAAAAGCGCCGACCGGCGCCCAGGGCATGGGCGGCAAAAAAAGAAACCGCCGAAAAAAGGCGGTTTTCCCATCAGGCAGATGTTTTCCGTTCCAGCTCGATGACGGTGCCGTCATGACGGATCAGCGTCGGCGGCTTTGTGCCGCGCACCGTGTCGAGCGTGATGATGCACTTTTGCACATCTTCGCGCGACGGCAGCTCAAACATCACATCGAGCATAATGCCTTCGATGATCGAGCGAAGGCCGCGCGCGCCCGTTTTCCGCTCAATCGCTTTTTTCGCGATTTCACGGAGCGCCGCTTCTTCAAACTCGAGCTCAACGCCGTCAAGCTCAAGCATTTTTTGGTATTGCTTGACAATGGCATTTTTCGGTTTCGTCAAAATGTCGATCAACGCCTGTTCGTCGAGCGGCTCGAGCGTCGTAATGACCGGCAGACGGCCGATGAACTCCGGAATCAGTCCGAATTTGAGCAAGTCTTCCGGCAGCACTTTCGACAACAAGTTTTTCTCGTCGACATCCGTCTGGTTCATTTCCGCGCCAAAACCGATCACTTTTTTGCCAAGACGGCGCTTGATGATCGGCTCAATGCCATCAAACGCTCCACCGCAAATGAACAAAATGTTCGTCGTATCGATTTGAATGAATTCTTGATGCGGATGTTTGCGACCGCCCTGCGGCGGAACGCTGGCAATGGTGCCTTCTAAAATTTTCAACAGCGCCTGTTGCACCCCTTCGCCGGATACGTCGCGAGTGATGGAAGGGTTTTCCGATTTGCGGGCGATTTTGTCAATTTCATCGATGTAAATAATGCCTTTTTCCGCCCGTTCGACGTCATAATCCGCCGCTTGGATGAGCTTTAACAAAATGTTTTCGACGTCTTCGCCAACATAGCCGGCCTCTGTAAGCGAGGTGGCATCGGCGATGGCAAACGGCACGTTCAAAATGCGCGCCAATGTTTGCGCCAGCAGCGTTTTCCCGCTCCCGGTCGGCCCGATCATTAAAATGTTGCTTTTCGACAGCTCGACATCATCGATTTTGCTGCCGGAATTGATCCGTTTATAATGATTGTAAACCGCAACGGCGAGCGATTTTTTCGCCTCATCTTGACCGATGACGTACTCATCTAGAATTTCCCGAATTTCCAACGGTTTCGGCACGTCTTTAAATTCAAATTCCTCTTCATTGCCGAGCTCCTCTTCAACAATTTCCGTGCATAGCTCAATGCACTCGTCGCAAATGTAAACCCCCGGACCGGCAACGAGCTTTCGCACTTGATCCTGTGTTTTGCCGCAGAACGAGCATTTCAACTGCCCTTTTTCATCATTGAATTTAAACATATCATTCACCCCTTGCCAACGAAATCGCGCCTGCTTATGTATCCATTTCCGCCATCTCTTATGTCGTAAAAACGTATGTATTCGCTATTTTACCATACATGTTCCTGAGAAAGCGAATGAAAAAACCGTCGTCCATTTGGAAAAGTTTGAAAATTGCCATTCAGGCGCCATGGTTGTGGATAAAGAACAAGGCACGAAGTCTCGCGCCTTGTTCCTTCCTTAAGATATATTATGCCGCAACCTTGCTGTGCTCTACAAGAAAATCAACTGTTTTCCGCCATTTCAAATCTTCTTTGACGCCATCTAAGCTGCCGAGCAGCTCTTTCAGCTTGTCCACGCTCAGCTTGTAGGCTTCCGCCATTTTTTCGAGCTCTTTGTTTACTTCCTCGTCGGTCACTTCAATGTTTTCGGCCTTCGCGATCGCTTCAAGCGTCAACGCCGCGCGCACCCGTTTTTCGGCATCTTCTTTCATTTGCTCGCGCAACGACGCTTCATCTTGGCCGGAGAATTGATAATACAACTGCAAGTTCAAACCTTGCATTTGCAGGCGTTGGTCAAATTCGCGAAGCATCCGGTCGGTTTCGTTTTTGATCATAACCTCCGGAATATCCATTTCGGCGTTGGCTGCCGCTTTTTCGACAACCGCATTGCGCAAGGCAGTCTCCGCCTCGTTCTTTTTCGCCTCTTCCAAACGGGCGCGAATTTTCGCCTTTAGTTCGTCAAGCGTTTCGACTTCTTCATCGACGTCTTTGGCAAACTCATCGTCCAAAGCCGGCAATTGCTTCGCTTTCACTTCATGCACTTTCACTTTAAACGTCGCCGGTTTGCCGGCCAATTGCTTCGCGTGGTATTCATCCGGGAATGTGACTTGGATTTCTTTTTCCTCGCCGGCTTTCATGCCGACAAGCTGTTCTTCAAACCCCGGAATGAACGTTCCAGAGCCGATTTCAAGCGAATAGTTCTCCGCCTTGCCGCCTTCAAACGGCTCGCCGTCGACAAACCCTTCGAAATCGATGACGACCGTATCGCCGTTTTCCACCGTCCCGTCTTCTTTCACGACAAGTTCGGCGTAATTTTCTTGCAAACGTTTCAATTCGTTTTCGACATCTTCGTCCGTCACGGTTGTATCCATTTTTTCCACTTCAAGCCCTTTGTATTGACCGAGCTTCACTTCCGGCTTTACGGTCACTTTCGCTTTGAAAATTAAGCTTTTGCCTTTTTCCATTTGCTCAATGTCAATCTCCGGCATTGACACCGGTTCGATGCCTGCCTCTTCGACGGCTTTGGCATACGCCTCTGGCAGCAAAATGTCGAGCGCATCTTGATAGAGCGCTTCGACGCCGAAGCGTTTTTCAAACAGAACGCGCGGCACTTTCCCCTTGCGGAAGCCCGGAAGCGTGATGTTTTTCACCACTTTTTTAAACGCGGCGTCCAAGCCTTTGTTCACTTTCTCGGCGTCGACCTCAACGGTCAATACGCCTTCGTTCCCTTCAAGCTTTTCCCATTTGACTGACATCCTTGTTCCCTCCACCTGAAATCATTGCTCGGACCATAGCGCACTCCGCTTGTCCAGATCTTTTTATGATGCCCAATTATGTAGACAAGTATGCGAAAACAGATACATAGCACAGCCATTATATTATAACATACAACAGCCATGTTTCAACAGAGAACGAGCCATTAGAGGGAGGAAAGTTCCTCTATTTCGTATAGCTTTTGGCAAAGCGTTGCCATCTCCGCCGCCTCCACACCGTAGCGGTCGGCCAAGGCGGTCGCGTCAGCATCCAAGCCTAAAAACCGGCTCGCCATCCAATGGAGAGCAGCAAGCCAGGCCGCTGCATCCGCCGGCTCTGGCGGAAACGGGTACAACACATATGCATAGCGAAGCCAAATGTCCGCCGCCGTTTCATACAAACTCGGGCTTTCCGCCGCGAGCTGCTGTTCAAGCCGACCCAGCAGCGATGAAGCAAATTCCGTTTCCGTCTGTTCGTCCAACGCTGACGGGACGACCTCCATGCAACGGCCAAATTTCTCAACCGTCACCGTTTCGTTGACTCGCTTCCCTGTCAACAGGCGAAGGAGCATCGTTTTCGCCATCGGGCTTTTTTCCGGTGCGCGTAAATATTGCTTGAGCAACGGCAGCACCGGCTCGATGTCTTCTTTTTCCAGTTGTTTAATCAGTTGCAGCTGCTCAGCAATGTCCCCGGACTCAAGCAGCCGTCTCACCCGCTTCCACTCCGCGGGCGGAAGCGTGCGGGCATTCATTTTTTCACTGAATCGAAGCAGCTGGTGAAGCTGTTCGCGCAGCGAAACGGATAACGACGGACGGCGCAAGGCGTGGCGGATCACGGTTTCGGCCTTGCTGTATCGATTCGTTTGCAACAATATGGCAATATACATTTGCAACAGTTCACCGTTGCCCGGTTGCTCGTCAAGCAAACCGGCAAGACGCCGCTCCGCCTCATCATATTCCCCAAGCTCATAGCAACAGACAGCCAGCCCAAGCCGAACCGGAAAGCTGTGGTCGCCAAGCTGTTCGGCGGCGCGCAAAAAGCGGAGCGCTTCTTTATACCGCTTCGCCTCGAGCGCAGCAAACGCCTCTTCCATCAGCCGTTCTTTCGTTTGCGGAAACATGATGATTTTTCCTTTTTTCCCGGCCATCTTCGCCCGCTCCCATTTGCATTTACCATCAGTGTAACAAGTTTTCCCTAGCGAAACAACCCGCGCCTTGCTGGGTAACACAAACCGCTTGTTTGCCAAAAAGCAGCCGGCCTCTGGACGCAGGCGCCGTCAAACGCGAAAAAGGCTGCTCCCGCCGATTGGCAGAGCAGCCCATCTCTCCTTGCCTCCCGGAACACATGGCGCTTACGGCCGTGGACAATGCCGTCGTTCGTAGGCGGCGATATGCGCTTCGTACACAAACGTCAAATCAATTTCGTCCCATCCTTTTAGCAACAGCTGTTTTCGATACGGGTCGATGTCAAACGGACGCGAAAATCCTTCATCGTCAAATACCCGCTGTTCTTCAAGCGAAACCGTCAGTTCATAGTCTGCGCGCTCGCTTTGGCGCAGCAAGTAGCGGACATCCTCTTTATCCAGCCGGATCGGCAACAGCCCATTTTTTAAGCAGTTGTTGTAAAAAATATCGGCAAACGATGGGGCAATGATGACGCGGAATCCGTAATCTTGCAGCGCCCACGGCGCATGTTCGCGCGATGAGCCGCAGCCGAAGTTTTCATCGGCGACTAAAATCGTCGCCCCTTCGTTTTCCGGGCGGTTGAGCTCAAACTCCGGATTTGGCGTGCCGTCGCTCAAATACCGCCAATCGTAAAAGAGAAACTGGCCAAAGCCAGTGCGTTCAATCCGTTTCAAAAACTGCTTTGGAATGATTTGATCGGTATCAATATTCGCACGATCGATGCCGGCGGTTTTTCCGCGATGGATCGTAAACGGCTTCATCGTCCTTTCCCCCTTCCGTTATGGATGTCACTGATGGCAAAGGAGCTCGGCTTCCTAGGATGCCGCGCCGCCTCTTTTGCCATCACGATCGTCAATTTAACAGACCGGCTCGGCTTCAAGCTGGCGCACATCGACAAAATGTCCGTAAATCGCAGCCGCCGCGGCCATCACCGGGCTGACGAGATGCGTGCGCGCCCCTTTTCCTTGCCGCCCTTCAAAGTTGCGATTCGACGTTGACGCACAGTGCTCGCCTTCCGGAATGATGTCCGGGTTCATGCCCAAACAGGCGCTGCAGCCGGAGTCGCGCCATTCAAAACCGGCGTCGATGAAAATTTGCGCCAACCCTTCCGCCTCGGCTTGTTTTTTCACTTGCTGCGATCCAGGCACGACGAGCGCCCGTACACCCGGAGCCACTTTTTTCCCTTTCACGATGCTCGCCGCCGCGCGCAAATCGCTGAGGCGTGAGTTGGTGCACGAACCGATGAAGACGTGCTGCACCGGAATATCCGTAATCGGCGTGCCCGGCTTGAGCCCCATGTACTCAAGCGCCCGGCGCACCGCGTTTTGCTCTGTTTTGCTTTCAAATTGCTCGGGATGCGGCACGACGCCATCGACGGAAGTGCTCATCGCGGGGTTCGTCCCCCACGTCACCATCGGAGCGATCGTCGACGCATCGATTTCAATCGTTTTATCGTATTCCGCCCCCTCATCGCTTGCAAGCGCCCGCCACCGTTCCACCGCCTTGTCAAACTCCTCGCCTTTTGGCGCATATTTGCGGCCGCGCAAATAGGCAAACGTCGTTTCATCCGGGCTGATGAGGCCGGCTCTCGCCCCAGCTTCAATCGACATGTTGCAAATCGTCATTCGCTCTTCCATCGACATGCGTCGGATCGCTTCCCCTGTAAATTCGATAATATAACCGGTGCCGACGCCAACGCCATAGCGGCCGATAATGGCCAAGATGACGTCTTTGGCGGTCACTCCTTTGCCGAGGCGGCCGTTGATGCAGATTTGCAGCGTTTTCGGCTTATGCTGCCAAAGCGTTTGCGTCGCCAATACATGCTCGACTTCGCTCGTGCCGATGCCAAACGCCAAGGCGCCAAACGCCCCGTGCGTCGACGTATGGCTGTCGCCGCAAACGATCGTTTTTCCCGGCTGGGTCAACCCGAGCTCTGGGCCGATGACGTGAACGATTCCTTGCTCTTCGCTGTTTAGGTCGGCGAGCGGAATGCCGAACTCGCGGCAGTTGCGCTCAAGCGCAGCGATTTGGTTGCGCGCCACTTCGTCGGTAATCACAAATCGGTTAACGGTCGGCACGTTATGGTCCATCGTCGCAAAGGTCAAATCCGGCCGCCGCACCTTCCGTCCTTTTTGCCGCAACCCTTCAAACGCTTGCGGCGAGGTCACTTCATGCACTAAGTGCAAATCGATGTACAATAAATCCGGTTTGCCCTCCTCACGGTAGACGACGTGGTTTTCCCAAATTTTATCGATGATCGTTTTCGGCTTCATTGGCTTTCACCTCGCACGTCTTAGGCATAAACGGTCATAATTTGAGCAATGGCCGTATAATCCAGCACCGCTGTTTTGATTTCTTCGACCATTTCGTTCGTTGATACGATGCGGCCGCCGCTTGGCGCCAAGTCGGCAGTGCGCAAACCTTGATCGAGCGCCTGCCGCACCGCGTGCTCGACCGCCTCCGCTTCCGCGGTGAGCCCGAACGACAGGCGAAGCATCATCGCAGCTGACAAAATCGCCGCAATCGGATTGGCTTTGTTCATGCCGGCGATATCAGGCGCTGAACCGTGCACCGGCTCATACAAGCTCGGACCGGAAGCGGATAAGCTGGCTGACGGCAGCATCCCGAGCGAACCGGACAACATGGAGGCTTCATCGCTTAAAATGTCGCCAAACATGTTTTCTGTCACAATGACATCAAACTGCTTCGGCGCACGGATGAGCTGCATCGCGGCATTGTCAACAAGCATATGCTCAAGCGTGACGTCCGGAAACTGCTTCGCCACCTCTTCGGCCACTTCCCTCCATAGACGGCTTGACGAAAGGACGTTCGCCTTGTCGACCGAAGTCACTTTTTTCTTCCGCCCGCGTGCGAGTATAAACGCCATGCGGACGATCCGCTCAATTTCTTCCTTTTTATATAGCAAGGTGTCCACTGCTTTTTCTTCGCCGTTTTCGACGACGCGGCCGCTCGGCTGGCCGAAGTAAATGCCGCCGGTCAGCTCGCGGACGATGACAAAATCGACGCCTTGCACGAGATCCGGTTTTAACGGCGAAGCGGAAACCAAACTGTCATAGCAAACAACCGGCCGCAAGTTGGCATATAAGTCGAGCTGCTTGCGAATGGCAAGCAATCCTTTTTCCGGGCGCAAATGCGGAGGGTTGTCATCCCACTTCGGACCGCCGACCGCCCCAAGCAGCACCGCATCGCTTTCTCGGCAAAGGCGGAGCGTTTCCTCGGGGAGCGGCGTCCCCGCCTCATCGATCGCCGCTCCACCGATCAATCCATATTCAAACGTAAACTCGTGGCCAAACCGGATGCCGACCGCTTTCAATACCTCGACCGCTCCGGACGTCACTTCTTTTCCGATGCCATCCCCTGGCAAGACGGCAATCCGATAGTTTCCCATTCTGAATCCCCCCGTTTTATGGTGTTGCCACTTTCTCGTTTTCGCCGCGCATCGCTTCGATCATAAACACACGGTTGATGGCGTTGATGTACGCTTTCGCCGATGCTTCCAACACGTCTTGTGCAGTGCCGCGCCCGCTCGTCTCGATGTCATGGGCGCGCACTTTGACGAACACTTGGGCCAACGCATCGCGGCCGCCGCCGACCGATTCGATCCGGTAGTCAAGCAGCGTCACCGGCGTTTGGAAGCAACGTTCCAATGTATTGTACAGCGCCTCGACGCTGCCGGCGCCGGTCGCCGCTTCTTGGATTTCATTCCCCTTCCCGTCTTTCAGTACAACTACCGCTGTCGGAATTTGATTCGTCCCGTATTGCACTTGAATGGAAGACAATTGGTAAAAATCTTTAAAGTGGTCGAACTTCTCTTCGAAAATCAACGCGATTAAATCGTCGTCGGTAATGTCCTTCTTTTTGTCCGCCAATTCTTTAAAACGGACAAACAGCTGATTGATTTCTTCATCGGACAACGTGTAGCCGAGCTCCTCAACCCGGTTGCGAAGCGCATGGCGGCCGGAATGTTTGCCGAGCACCATCGAATTCGACGGCACGCCGACGAGCTCCGGCGAAATGATTTCGTATGTCGTTTTTTCTTTTAAGACGCCGTCTTGATGGATGCCCGATTCATGCGCAAACGCGTTTTTGCCGACGACCGCTTTGTTGGGTGGAACGACGACCCCGGTCAGCTTGCTGACAAGATTGCTTGTGCGCTTAATTTCCTGCAAATTGAGGCGCGTTTCCACTTGATAGTAGTCTTTGCGGATGTGAAGGGCGACAGCGATTTCCTCAAGCGCCGCATTGCCGGCCCGCTCGCCGATGCCGTTGATCGTGCACTCGACCTGCGTCGCTCCATGTTCAATGGCCGATAGCGAGTTCACCACCGCCATGCCCAAGTCATCATGACAATGAGCGGAGAGTGAAACCTTTTCAATATTCGGAACATTGTTTTGCAAATAGAGGAAAATTTCCCCGTATTCTTTCGGCGTAATATAGCCGACCGTATCCGGAATGTTGATCACCGAGGCGCCGGCTTTGATCACTTCGGCGACGATTTTCGCCAAAAACGGCAACTCGCTTCGGCACGCATCTTCCGCCGACCATTGGACGATCGGGAAAAAGCGCTTCGCGTATTTCACCGCCTCAACCGCCGCTTCAATCACTTGTTCCGGCGTCATCCGCAATTTATGCACCATATGGATCGGCGAGGTGGCGATGAATAGGTGGAGCCGCGGCTCCGCGCCGCCTTTTAACGCCTCCCACGCCGCATCAATGTCGCTTCGGACCGAGCGCGACAGCCCGGTGACCGAGCATGTTCTCACCGTTTCGGCAATTTGTTTGACCGCCTCAAAATCGCCTTTCGATGAGGCGGGGAAACCCGCCTCGATGATGTCAACCCGCAGCCGTTCAAGTTGACGGGCAATTTCCAACTTTTCTTGCAAATTCAAGTTCACACCAGCGGATTGTTCCCCATCACGCAATGTGGTATCAAAAAACTTAATTTTTCGCACCTGGCACCACCGCCTCGACTTGTTTTGCCTTCACAAACGGCATCATGCTTCGCAGTTCGCGTCCGACAATCTCAATCAAATGCTCATTCTCACGCCGGTTGATGGCGTTGAACTCCGGACGGTTCGCTTGGTTTTCCAAAATCCAGCTCTTCGCGAATTTGCCGGTTTGAATGTCATCGAGCACCTTTTTCATTTCCGCTTTCACAGCGTCGTTAATAATGCGCGGGCCGGTGATAAAGTCGCCCCATTGCGCCGTATCGGAAATCGAATAGCGCATCCACGACAAACCGCCTTCGTAAAGGAGATCGACGATGAGCTTCATCTCATGCAAACACTCAAAATAGGCGACTTCCGGCTGATACCCGGCTTCAACGAGCGTTTCAAACCCGGCTTTGATGAGCGCCGTCAGCCCACCGCACAGCACCGCTTGTTCACCGAACAAGTCGGTTTCCGTCTCTTCTTTGAACGTCGTCTCCAACACCCCAGCTCGAGCAGCGCCGATCGCTTTCGCGTAGGCGAGCGCCGTTTCTCTCGCGTGTCCGGTCACATCTTGGTAGACGGCGATGAGCGCCGGCACGCCCGCTCCTTCCGTATATGTGCGCCGCACGAGATGGCCTGGGCCTTTCGGCGCAACCAAGAAGACGTCAACATGATTCGGCGGGACGATTTGGCTGAAATGGATGTTAAAGCCGTGCGCAAACACAAGCGCATTGCCTGGCTCGAGTTCCGGCTCGATTTCCTCTTTGTACACGGCCGGCTGCTTCTCATCCGGCAGCAGCACCATGACGATATCAGCCTGCTTCGCCGCTTCGCGGACGGAATACACCTCAAACCCGTCTTGCTCTGCTTGCTCCCACGATTTTCCTTTTCGCAGCCCGACGATGACGCGGACGCCGCTGTCGCGCAAGTTTTGCGCATGGGCGTGGCCTTGTGAGCCGTAGCCGATGATCGCGACCGTTTTCCCTTGCAAATATTGTTCGTTTGCATCCCCGTTATAGTAGACTTTTGCCATGATTACCCTCTCCTTTGTCCTGTAGATAAATGTTGGTCAAGAAACAGCGCAAATGCTGCGATGGCGCCATGACTGCGCATGGGTGCGGTTTTGTATTGATGGTTGTTAAATGATAAACGCCGTTTTCTGGTTCGTGGTCGCTTTTTGCGCCCCGCGGGTGAACGCGGTTGTTCCCGTGCGCGCCACTTCCTTAATGCCGTACGGGCGCAATAGTTCAATCAACGCCTCGACTTTCTCCGGCTCGCCGGTCACTTGAATGACGAGGCTGTCTTTGCTTACGTCGACGATCGAGGCGCGGAACGGCTCGATGAGCGTGTAAATTTCCTGGCGGACCGCCGGAGGAGCGGCAACTTTAATGAGCGCCAGCTCGCGGGCGACGATCGCTTGGTCGGTGATGTCATTCACCTTCAACACATCAATCTGCTTGTTCAGCTGCTTAATGATTTGCTCCGCCGTCCGTTCATCGTCAACGTTGACGACGAACGTCATCCGCGAAACGCCCTCGATTTCCGTATGCCCGACCGTAATGCTTTCGATATTGTAATGCCGCTTCGTAAACAGCCCGGTGATGCGGTTTAACACGCCCGGGCGGTTGTTGACCGTCATCGTGATAATTCTTCGCACGCTTTCACCCCCACCATTTCATGAAGCCCTTTGCCGGGCGCCACCATCGGATACACGTTCTCGTCGGCGCGGACATGGAAATCAAGCAGCACCGGCCCATCCATCGCAAACGCTTGTTTTAACACTTCAGCTGCTTCCGCCTCCGTCTTCGCCCGCAGCCCCGGTATGCCGTATGCTTCAGCGAGTTTTACAAAATCCGGCTGATTCGGGATGAGCGAATGGGAGTACCGTTTTTCGTAAAACAGCTCCTGCCATTGCCGCACCATGCCGAGCGCCTGGTTGTTGACGATGACGATTTTAATTGGCAACCCCAGCTCTTGAATGACCGACAGTTCTTGGAACGTCATTTGGAAGCCGCCGTCGCCGACGATCGAAACGACCGTAGCGCTCCGGTCGGCGAGCTGGGCGCCGATCGCTGCCGGAAGCCCGAAGCCCATCGTGCCGAGCCCCCCGGACGTCACCCACCGGTGCGGTCGATTGAACTTGTAATATTGCGCCGCCCACATTTGGTGCTGGCCGACGTCCGTCGTCACGATCGCCTCGCCGTTTGTCATTTCATAGATCATCTCGATCAGTTTTTGCGGTTTGATCGTGCCGGCTTCCGGCTCATAATGGAGCGGGAAGCGCCGCTTCCATTCGTCAAGCTGCTCAAGCCACGCCGCGGTGTCCGCCGGCTTGCCTTGCTGGGCGATCAGCTCTTGCAAGGCGGCTTTCGCATCGCTGACGATTGGAATTTTCGTCGGCACGTTTTTGCCGATTTCCGCCGGATCGATGTCGATATGGGCGACGGTCGCTTTCGGCGCGAAATAGTTTAAATTGCCGGTGACCCGGTCATCGAAGCGGGCGCCGATGTTGATGAGCAAATCGCATTCACACAGCGCCATATTCGCCGTATACGTACCGTGCATGCCGGCCATGCCTAAAAACAGCGGATGGTCGGCCGGGAAACCGCCAAGGCCAAGGAGCGTATGAATGACCGGAATGTTTTGCTGTTCGGCGTATTGCCGCAATTCATTGGACGCATTGGCGTGCAAGACGCCAGCGCCGGCTAAAATGACCGGCCGCTTTGATTGGCTGACCGCCTCGACAAGCCGGCGGATTTGCCAATGGTTCGGCTGCGTCGTCGGCTGATAGCCAGGCAAATGAACGTCTTGATCGTAATCAAACTCCCCTTCGGCCGTCGTAATGTCTTTTGGAATATCGATCAACACCGGTCCGGGGCGCCCGGTCGTCGCGATGTGAAACGCCTCTTTAATGATTCTCGGCAGCTCGCTGATGTCGCGCACTTGGTAGTTGTGTTTCGTAATCGGCATCGTAATGCCGACAACGTCCGCCTCCTGAAACGCATCCGAACCGATGACGCTTGTCGCCACTTGCCCGGTAAAGACGACGAGCGGCAGCGAATCCATCATCGCGTCGGTCAACCCGGTGACGATGTTGGTCGCTCCCGGGCCGGAGGTGGCGATGACGACCCCCGGTTTTCCAGAAATGCGCGCATATCCTTCCGCCGCATGGATGGCCCCTTGCTCATGCCGCGTCAGCACGTGGAACACGCCGGCTTTATACAACTCGTCATACAGCGGGAGCACCGCCCCCCCTGGATAGCCGAAGATGACTTCGACTTTTTCTTCCTTGAGCGCTTCAATGAGCATCAGCGACCCGCTCATTCTCGCCTTCGTCCTCGCTTTTTCTTGTTCCTCGACTTTCATTTTTGTCATCATCGATCCTCCCTGTGATTTGTCATCCATATAAAAAACCTTTCCGCCCACGATGGCTGTCATTTCCAGCCAAAGGGGCGAAAAGGTTTCCTTTCCGCGGTACCACCCTTCTTCACGGCCGTGACGGCCGCCTCAGGAGCGGCCAGCCGAAGCCGGCCGCTCATTTTGGTAACGAGTGAAGCGCGCGTCTCCACTCGTCCAGCCCTACTAGCCGTCCGGCGTTCAGGCTGGCGCTCAGAGGTGAGTTCATCAAGCGGCAACATCACCGGTTCGCAGCTCCCCCGGCTCTCTGTGGATGTTGGCCCCGCTGACTACTTATCCTCGTCAACGCTTTTTCGCTATCCACTTGTCATGGACGATCAACCGACATTGGCGTTCGTCGGATACACCTTTACTCCTTCGACGACCACGCGGCGGCGGAATTCTTCAAGCAACCGCTTGGTATGCGGTCCCGGCGTCCCGTCGCCGATCGTCCGGCCATCGACTTTAATGACCGAAATGACTTCGGCCGCCGTCCCCGTCAAAAACACTTCATCCGCGACATAGACGTCATGGCGGGTAAACGGCTCCTCTTTCACCGTATAGCCGAGATCCTCCGCGATTTCGATGATCGCTTGGCGCGTAATGCCTTCAAGCGCCCCGACATACCCAGGCGGCGTGTAAATGACGCCGTTTTTGATGATGAAAACATTGTCTCCCGAACCTTCCGCGACATAGCCTTGATCGTTTAAGATCAGCGCTTCGCTTACGTTCGCCAAATGCGCCTCGATTTTGACAAGCACATTGTTTAGGTAGTTGAGCGATTTGACTTTCGGGCTCAGCACATCAGAGCGGTTGCGGCGCGTCGCCACTGTCACCACTTCGATGCCGGTTTCATATAAATGCTTCGGGAAGAGCGCGAGCGGCTCGACGATAATCACGATTTGCGGCGTTTTGCATTTGTACGGATCCAGTCCTAAATCGCCGACCCCGCGCGAAACAACCAGGCGGATGTACGCATCTTGATAGCCGTTGCGGCGGATCGTTTCGAGCACGTGGCCAATCATTTCTTCCTTCGTGTACGGAATGTCGAGCAAAATCGATTTCGCGGAATTGTATAGCCGATCTATATGTTCTTCGAGGCGGAATACGTTGCCGCTATAGACGCGAATGCCTTCAAATACCCCGTCGCCATACAAAAATCCATGGTCATACACGGAAATTTTGGCGTTTTCTTTTGTCACAAATTCTCCGTTTAAAAAGATCCATTGTTCGCCCACTTCGGTTCCCCTCTTCCTTGATCAGTCAGCAGTTGCTTTGAACGGCTTGATCATTGTATTGAGTCGTTTCTCTTATTTGAAAATTATAATAATCCGAAACCTTTGCGCCGTCAATAACGTTTTTCGAAAATTCCGATTGGTCAAACTATTTGAATGCGCTTACATTATGATAGAATCAAGGTTTTGCCGATTCAAAAATTTTTTCTTTCTTGGCGGCTCATAGAAAGCGGACGCGCTCTAACTGCCAAAGACGAAAAACAAAAAATAGCGGACGTTTTGTCCGCTTAGATCGAAAAGGTTCGTTCCATTCCGGAAACGGGCTGCCCATTCACTTCATAAAATTGGACATGCACGCGCCCGCCGCCGATGGTCAACACCGCGTACGTTTTTTCTTTTCTTCCGCGCGGCAAAGCAATGCTGCCGGGGTTGATGAACAACCGCCCATCCATTTGCTCGGCGCCGGCCAAATGCGAGTGACCGAAACAAACGACGTGAGCCCCTGTTTCTTGCGCGCGATAGGATAAACGCAAAAGCGACGTTTTCACCCCGTATAAATGGCCGTGGGTGACAAACAACCGAACGCCGCCTGCCTCTTCGATGCGCTCAGCAGGAAACGCGGCGAAATCGCAGTTGCCGCGCACGACGGCAAACGGGGCGATCTCGTCCGCCCCCACCTCCAACTCCGAGTCACCGCAATGGATAAACAAATCCGCTTCATGGCGATGACGGTTGACAATTTCAGCAAGTTCGGCAGTCAGCCCATGGCTGTCGCTCACAATCACCGCCTTCATTCCGTCCGCCCCTTTCCACCGACGATCTCCTCCCACTGCTCATCGAGCTTCGTCAGCGCCTTGGCGCGATGACTGATTTGATTTTTTTCCTCCGGCGCAAGCTCCGCCATCGTTTTTCCCCACTCCGGAAGGTAAAAGATTGGATCATAGCCAAAGCCCCCCTCCCCACGCGGCACTTCGGCGATATAACCATCGCATGTCGCTTCGACAACGGCGGTCGGCCGCCCTGGGATCGCGACGGCGAGCGCGCAATGAAAACGAGCCGTGCGCTGCTCCATCGGCACCCCGTCAAGCTCGCGAAGCAGCTTGGCGATGTTGCGTGCATCGTTTTTATCTTCCCCGGCATAACGGGCCGAATGAACGCCCGGCCGGCCGCCGAGCGCATCGACCACGAGCCCGGAATCATCGGCGATCACCGGCCGCTTTAGACGCCGCGACGCCGCTTCTGCTTTGAGCACGGCATTGTCCGCAAACGTGCTTCCCGTTTCTGCGACATCCGGAGCGTCCGGAAAGTCAAGCAACGATTTCACTTCGACGCCCCGCTTGGCAAACAAAGCGGCGAACTCGCGCACTTTGCCAGCGTTTTTGGTCGCGATGACGATCTCCTTCACTCTGTGTCCTCCTCTGCCGCTTCTTTTTTTTCGCCGATGCGCGCCGCCCACTCGCCCAATGCGCGGCGCTGAACGGCGATGAGCTGCTCGATGCCGATTTGCGCCGCTTCAAGCAATTCATCAAGCTCGGCGCGCGAAAAAACTGCTTCCTCTCCGGTTCCTTGAATCTCAACAAATTGACCGGCTCCGGTCATGACGACGTTCATATCCACTTTCGCCCGCGCATCCTCGTTGTAATCTAAATCAAGAATCACCCCATGCTCCGGATCGATGCCGACCGAGGTAGCGGCGAGAAAATCGCGGATCGGAAGCGCCTCGAGCTTCCCTTCTTCCACCAGTCTGGCAAGCGCCAACACAAGCGCCACATACGCACCAGTGATCGACGCCGTCCGCGTTCCGCCATCCGCCTGAATGACGTCGCAATCGATCCAAATGGTCCGCTCGCCAAGCTGTTCAAGATCAACAACCGAGCGAAGCGCGCGGCCGATTAAGCGCTGAATTTCCATCGTCCGCCCCGACACTTTTCCTTTGCTCGCTTCCCTCACATTCCGCTGCTCTGTCGCCCGCGGCAGCATCCCATATTCGGCCGTAATCCATCCTTTGCCGCCGCCGCGCATAAACGACGGCACTTTCTCTTCGACCGTCGCCGTGCAAATGACTTTCGTGTCGCCGATTTCAATGAGCACCGACCCTTCAGCGTGCTTCATGTAATGCGGGTGTATATGTACAGGGCGCAGCTCGCAACTGCTTCGTCCGTCCGCTCTCATCAACTGAGTCCTCCTTTTCTCCATCTTCAACGGAATGCCAGACGCCGCATTTCTTTCCGCCTAGCGAAAAAAAGAAAGAGGCAGAATACGTTTCCACCTCTTTGTTATACCATAACGTCCTATTCGTTTCCAGCCAGTCAGCACCAACCGGTTAAAATGTCCCGGTATTGACGTTTTGCGGCCGAGCGACCGGTTTGGTGAGCGGCTTGCCATCTTCCGTGACAAGATTGGCTTTGCCATTGACGGTGATCGCCACGCTTTCGACTCCTTTTTGCTCCGTGAGCGACAAAACGAGAGAATTCAACACGACGTCGGAAATGACATTTTTCTTGTTGCTTCCATAAATGCCTTCGTTAAAGTTGAGCGTCACTTTGCCATCCTCGTATTTCGGGGCATCGACAAGCTTCGCGTCCGGCTGAAAGACGCCGACAAGCCCGCTCCCTTGCTCTGGTCCTTGAATCAGTTCGTTGACGGCCGCGGCAATATCATCTTTCTCCTTATTGGACACACGCCGTGTCACCGGCACATAGTATGTGCTGTTCCCTTGTTGGGCGACAAAATAAACGGTGACCGGATGCGTATTCGTAATGTCTGGCACGCCGTTCGCTTCCATATTGATGCCATCGGCGCGGCTTACCCCATCTTGGATCGGCGTTTTATTGACCGGCATCACGTTTTGATCGTAGCCGTTGATGCGGATTTTGACGCGCTTGATATTGTCAAATTGCGTCAATGTCCACGTAATGGACTGCAAAATTCGTTTTTCGTCCTCCGGCTTATAGTTTTTAAATTCCGGCGAAAAGTCAGCGATCAACGTTCCGTCTTTTTCCAATTTTGTGCCAAGCACCGTCGTTCCGGCCGGAATGACCGCGCGGAAGCCGTTCGGTAACATTTCTGACACGGGTCCGTCTTCAACCAAATATTCGAGTACTTGTTTCGCCACGGCCTGCGTTTTCGGCAATTCCACTGTTTGCGGCACGACAAAGCCGTTTTTGTCAATCAAGTACAGCTCTCTTTTCACCGTCTCGGTGGCCTTCGCTTTCTCTTTCCCTTCCTTTTGGCTTTCCGTCGCTTCCTGAAGCGCTTGGCCGTCTTTGACATAACTCGTCTCTTGCGGCGGATCGATCTCCTTCACCGCCTCATCTCGCCCAAACAAACCGCAGCCGCCAAGCAACAACAGCGAGGCGAGCAGCGGCGCCGCCCATATTTGAGTCGTCCGTTTCATTGACGTTCCCTCCTACTCGTAGTTTGTACTACTATGTATACGAGCCGTTTTCCAAAATAGAATAAAAAAATCCTTTAGCGCATGGACGCTAAAGGATTGGTTGGTTACAGCCGAATCGCTTCGACCGTGCCGATCGGCTTGCCAAACCACTTCCCGGAAATCTTTTCAAACAGCTCTTTCGGCCCGGTCGTGAAAAACAAATGCTCCGGTTCGCGCTCGCCGGTGTAAAGGAGCTGGCTGTGGTGCAAAATCGCGCTCACTTCACGAGCCGTCTCACCGCCCGAGCAAATGAGCTTCACGCGTTTGCCCATATACGTGCGAATGAGCGGCGCGAGCAACGGATAATGCGTGCAGCCTAAAATCAGCACATCGATCGGCAGCGGACGGAGCGGAGCGAGCGATTCGGCGACGATCGCCATCGCCTCCTGCCCTTCAAAGTCGCCGCTTTCCACAAGCGGAACGAATTTCGGACAGGCCAAGCTCTCGACTTGGACGCGCGGATTGATGGATTGAAGCGCCTTTTCATACGCCCGGCTTCGGATCGTGCCAATCGTGCCGATGACGCCGATGTGCCCGCGCCTAGTCGCTTTCAGGGCCGCGCGAGCGCCGGGATGAATAACGCCAAGCACAGGAATGTCAAGCTTCGCCCGCACGTCGTCAAGCGCGACCGCCGTCGCGGTGTTGCAGGCGATAACAAGCATTTTCAAGGGATATTGCCGCAAGTAATCAATCATTTGCCACGTAAATCGACGGACTTCTTCCACCGGCCGCGGCCCGTACGGGCAACGGGCGGTGTCGCCTAAGTAAATAATTTGTTCTTTCGGCAGCTGCCTCATAATTTCTTTGGCGACGGTCAAACCGCCGACTCCTGAGTCAATGACACCAATTGCTCTTTCCAAGTGATCGCCTCATTCTTTCGTCATTTCTTGATGCAATTTGCGCAAACAACGCTCAAAGAGAACGATTTCCTCTTCAGAAAAATTTTCCAACACTTTAGCTAAATCTCTCTGGCGTTTTTCAATCACTTCCTCAATGATGCGCTCGCCTTTTTCCAACAAGTGAATGCGGACGACGCGGCGGTCGTGTTCATCGCGGACTCTGGCGACAAGTCCGTTCCGCTCCATACGGTCGACCAAGTCGGTCGTCGTGCTGCACGCCAAATACATTTTGTTCGATAACTCGCCGACCGTCAAGTCCCCTTCTTCAAGCAGCCACTGCAGGGCGACAAATTGCGGTGGGGTGATCGGATAGTTGGTTAAAATTTCACGGCCGCGCTGTTTCAAATTGGCGGCGATATAGCGAAGCAATTTTTCCAACTCGGCGACCGTTTGTTCATTCATCGCAGACGGCATACCATCTCTCCTTGATCGTTTCCGCGGCCAGCCTCAAACGGCGGCTTGCGTCGACAGCTATTCTTACTTTTCATTTTACAACACCGGCAAAGATAATCAACAAAAAAATGCGGCGGCCGCCGCGGACGAAGGCCGGACGGGCGCCAAGCCTCGTCCGGCCGCAAGGGAACATAACAGCCGGCTGTCCAACAAGGAAAGCCGGCATCGTTTATAGTTCAAGTTCGCCCATTCGAAGCAATTCAATGACAGCTTGCGAGCGCCCCTTGACCCCAAGCTTTTGCATCGCATTCGAAATATGGTTGCGGACCGTTTTCTCGCTGATAAACAGCTCTTTGGCGATCTCTTTCGTCGTCTTGTCTTGCACGAGCAATTCGAAGACTTCTTTTTCTCTTTTTGTCAAAAGCGGCTTCGATTGAAATGATTTGTCCTTCAACGGTTGTAACCCTCCTTGCTCTCAATGGGCCCGAACTGCCGGATGGGTATTTCCTCGCCATATCGTATGTGAGAGCAAGAGCGGCGGTGACGAAAATTTGCTTATCTAATAGAAAAATGGGTCTTTTTTTTTTTCGGTTCATCACCAAATGACTTTTAAAGACAAACATGATAGCAATGTTGTTCAAAGAGATGTGTGGTATAAAAAGGAAAAAATGCTGTTTTGGTTTTTCTTTATCATGATCGTCTTTCTTTTTCAAGTACACTTTGTGATGAAGAGCCTTTTCTTCTTTATCTTTCGATTCGCCGGAGACGGTTGGCTGCCGCTTGTCCAGCAAAACAAAAAATCCCCCTCATGTCTGTTCGAATGAAGGGGATTTTGATTCTGCCGCTACACTTCGTCGCTGCCAAAGAAATCGCGGAACATTTGAATCGTCGTTTCGCGGTTTAACGCCGCGATCGATGTCGTCAACGGAATGCCCTTCGGGCACGATTGCACGCAGTTTTGCGAGTTGCCGCAGTTGGCCAGTCCGCCGTCGCCCATAATCGCCCGCAACCGTTCGGCTTTATGCATCGCCCCGGTCGGATGGGCGTTAAACAGCCGCACTTGCGACAGCGGCGCCGGGCCGATAAAGTTCGACTTGCTGTTGACGTTCGGGCACGCTTCCAGGCAGACGCCGCACGTCATGCATTTGGACAGCTCGTACGCCCATTGCCGCTTCCGCTCCGGCATGCGCGGCCCCGGGCCCAAGTCGTACGTTCCGTCGATCGGAATCCATGCTTTCACTCGCTTCAACGCATCAAACATCCGGCTCCGGTCGATGACCAAGTCGCGGATGACAGGGAATGTGCGCATCGGCTCAAGGCGGATCGGCTGCTCGAGTTTGTCAATGAGTGCGGCGCACGCCTGGCGCGGTTTGCCGTTAATGACCATCGAACAGGCTCCGCATACTTCTTCCAGACAGTTCATTTCCCAAGCGACCGGCGTCGTTTTTTCCCCTTTGGCGTTGACCGGATTGCGGCGAATTTCCATGAGCGCCGAAATGACGTTCATGTTCGGGCGGTACGGAATGACAAACTCCTCTTCATACGGAGCAGAATCCGGACGATCTTGACGGGTGATGATGAATCGAACCGTTTTGTTCTCGCTCATCTTACTTCACTTCCTCTTTCTTTTTGCTGTAGTCGCGCTTGCGCGGTTTAATCAACGAGACGTCAACGTCTTCATAATGGAACGCCGGACCGTCTGGCGTGTAGCGGGCCATCGTCGTTTTCAGCCATTCTTCGTCGTTGCGCTCCGGAAACTCCGGCTTGTAGTGCGCGCCGCGGCTTTCATTGCGATAGTAAGCGCCAAGCGTAATGACGCGGGCGAGCTGCAGCATGTTGTACAGCTGGCGGATAAACGTCGCTCCTTGGTTGCTCCATCTCGACGTATCGGTGACGCTGATGTTTTTATACCGCTCCATCAGCTCTTGAATTTTCTCATCGGTCTTCAGCAGCCGGTCGTTGTAGCGGACGATCGTCACGTTTGCCGTCATCCATTCACCGAGCTCTTTATGCAGCACGTAGGCGTTTTCCGTGCCGTCCATCGCCAAAATGTTTTCCCACTTTTCTTGCTCCCGTTTCACATAGCTGTCGTATAACGTCGACGGCATCGCATCGGCCGATTTCTCGAGACCGCGGATGTAGCGGACGGCGTTCGGGCCGGCGACCATTCCGCCGTAAATCGCCGACAGAAGCGAGTTTGCCCCGAGGCGGTTCGCGCCGTGAATCGAATAATCGCACTCGCCGGCAGCAAACAACCCTTTGATGTTCGTCATTTGGTCATAGTCGACCCATAAGCCGCCCATCGAGTAGTGAACGGCCGGGAACACCTTCATTGGCACTTTGCGCGGGTCTTCGCCCATGAACTTCTCGTAAATTTCGATAATGCCGCCGAGCTTGACATCCAACTCTTTCGGATCTTTATGTGACAAATCCAAATACACCATGTTTTCGCCGTTGATGCCGAGCTTCAAATCGACGCAGACGTGGAAAATTTCCCGGGCGGCGATGTCGCGCGGCACCAAGTTTCCGTAAGCCGGATATTTTTCCTCAAGGAAGTACCACGGTTTCCCGTCCTTATACGTCCAAATGCGTCCGCCTTCCCCGCGCGCCGATTCGCTCATCAACCGAAGCTTGTCATCGCCTGGGATCGCGGTCGGGTGAATTTGGATGAACTCGCCGTTCGCGTAGTAAACGCCTTGCTGATAGGCGATCGAAGCCGCTGAACCAGTGTTGATGACCGAGTTCGTCGATTTCCCAAAAATGATCCCCGGGCCGCCGGTCGCCAAAATGACGGCATCGGCTGGAAACGCTTTGATTTCCATGGACCGCAAATCTTGTGCGACGATGCCGCGGCAAATTTGCTCGTCATCCAAAACGACGCCTAAAAACTCCCAATGCTCGTACTTCGTGACGAGCCCGGCCACTTCATGGCGGCGCACCTGTTCATCAAGTGCATACAAAATTTGCTGCCCGGTCGTGGCTCCAGCATAGGCGGTCCGGTGATGCTGCGTCCCCCCGAAACGACGGAAATCAAGCAACCCTTCCGGCGTCCGGTTGAACATGACGCCCATCCGATCGAGCATGTAAATGATCCCCGGCGCCGCTTCACACATCGCTTTGACCGGAGGCTGGTTCGCCAAGAAGTCCCCGCCATAGACGGTGTCGTCAAAATGCTCCCACGGCGAGTCGCCTTCCCCTTTCGTGTTGACCGCTCCGTTAATGCCGCCTTGGGCACAGACGGAGTGAGAACGCTTTACCGGAACGAGCGAAAACAGTTCGACAGGCACTCCTGCTTCGGCGATTTTAATCGTGGCCATCAAACCGGCCAACCCACCGCCAACAACGATGATTTTCCCTTTTTTCATAGCTACTCACTCCCTAATAGATTGCTGCTTTTGCTTGCATGCCGCACGTTTTGCCTTGCCGGCCCGCCATCGACCAAGCGATCGTTCGGCGAACGGCTAGAGCACGTTTGTCACGAGCCAACGCAGCAGTTCATCGTTGAATCATTCCTTAGGAATGGAACGCTTGTCTTACGCAAACGCCAAGATGGCGCGAATGCCGACAATGGAAAGCGCGATGAAAATGATCATCGTAATGTACGTAAATACTTGCTGCGAACGAGGGGACACCGTCAACCCCCAGCTGACGCAGAACGACCATAAGCCGTTGGCGAAGTGAAAGACCGTGGACAAGATTCCAACAATATAAAATCCGAGCATAAACGGATTGTCGACAATGTTGGCCATCATGTCGTAGTTCACTTCGGCGCCGAATGCAGCCTGCACCCGCGTTTCATACACATGCCAGACGACAAAAATCAATGTAATGATGCCGGTGATCCGCTGAAGCATGAACATCCAGTTGCGGAAATAGCCGTACTGGCGAGTGTTGAATTTGGCTGTAAACGCGATATAAATGCCGTATACAGCGTGGAACAACAATGGAAGAAAAATAACAAAAATTTCAAGAAAATAGCGGAACGGCAAGTTTTCCATAAACGCCGCCGCCCGGTTAAACGCTTCCGGCCCACGGGTCGCAAAATGGTTGACGACCAAGTGCTGCACTAAAAAGATGCCGACGGGAACAACCCCCAGCAGCGAATGGAGCCGGCGATAGTAAAACTCGCGATTCCCTGCCATTATGTAAACCCCCTTCAATTGAATAAAAAATATGTCCCTCTCGCTCGCCATGCGGAAACGGAAACGTCTTCCATTCCCCTATTCGCTTGTCACATTCATTGTACTCCCACATTGTACAAGCGTCAAGAAAACACTGACACAAAATGTTCAAACATTCTCATAGTTGCGCCACCTTAGGAAAGAGGATGCACTCCGGCAGCAATTCAGCTATAATGGGGAAATGGATAGAAAGAGGGGAAAACGATGAAACAGCCACCATTAGAGGACCAATATCAAATGTTTGGGTCAATTGCGCTTTCCGCCTTCGGGACTGAGCTGCTTCGCCATTCGCTTCTTCCCGAGCTGCTTGGCAAAGATGCCGCTTCGCTGCTGTACTGGGCCGGCAAACAGCTGGCGCGGAGCTACCCGCTCGGAACGCTCGATGACGTCGCCGTATTTTTTGAACGGGCGGGCTGGGGGGAGCTATCAACCGGCGAAGAGCGAAACGACGAACTCTATATCGAGCTGTCGGGCCCCATCATCGCCGCCCGCTTTTCCTTGTACGGCAGCTGCTCGTTCCAGCTTGAGGCTGGATTTCTCGCCCAGCAAATCGAACAACAAAAGCGGTTCGTCACCGAAGCGGTCGAACTGCCGCCAAAGCGGGACGGCAAAGCGCGCATTTTGGTGAAATGGGATCGGAAGCAGGCGATCGAATGACATGCAAAGAACGGGCGTCCGCTCGCAAAACGGGCGTCCGTTCAGCCATTATTCATCCTATTTCGCGCAGGAGACTCCCACTTCAACGACCAAAGGGAGTAAGTGGGAGAGGAATGCGCGTTCCCCCTTTCTTTTGTGTATGATAGAATAAAGATGTGGAGACAACCGTTTAATAAAGGCACTCCAATCACGGCTGCTCGATGGATGGAGTTGGTTGCAGGAAACGTTGCAACCGCAAAACATCGAGCGTAGGTCCGTCTGTTGTGTGTGGAAGCCAAGTACTGCCAACAGACACACCGAGAGAATCGGTAACGATGCAGGCATGACCTGTGTCGTTGGGCAGTTGTCAACCTGCCCCTGATGCAACCCCAAGTCAAGGAAGGAGGACAAAGTCCGCTCGCACTTCTGGGGAGTTGCAAGCCCCCACTTCAAGCGTTAGCTAAGTGGGGGTAGTTGACGCAGTTTTTCATAGATTTTCTCCGCCACCGCCCGTGGAATGTTCGCCCGTTGCAGCTCATCAACGGTCGCCTCTTTCATCTTTTTGACTGATCCGAAATAGTTTAACAGCGCTTTTTTCCGCTTTTCCCCGACGCCGGGAATGTCATCAAGCACGGAATGGAACATCGTTTTCTGCCGCGTCTTTCGGTGAAACATAACGGCAAACCGATGCACTTCATCCTGGATGCGCTGCAATAAATAAAACTCTTGGCTTTGCCGGTCAAGCGGCACGACATCCGGCGGGTCGCCGGCCAAAAGCTCTGATGTGCGATGTTTTTCGTCTTTCGCCAATCCAGCCAGCGGCACATCCAGTCCAAGTTCGTTTTCGAGCACATCCCGCACCGCCGACAAGTGTCCTTTGCCGCCGTCGATGATGATCAAATCGGGAAGCGGCAATCCTTCTTTCAACACGCGCGTATAGCGGCGGCGCACGACTTCGCGCATCGTTTCATAATCGTTCGGCCCCGCGACCGTTTTCACCTTATATTTCCGGTATTCTTTTTTCGCCGGCTTGCCATCGAGGAAAACGACAAGCGCCGAGACCGGATCGGCCCCGTAAATGTTCGAGTTGTCAAACGCCTCGATGCGGCGCGGCGCCGGAATGCCAAGACGCTCTCCGAGACGTTCGACCGCTTTGATCGTCCGTTCTTCGTCCCGCTCGATGAAATAAAATTTTTCTTTCAGAGCAATGGCCGCGTTTTTGCTCGCCAGCTCAACAAGCTCTTTTTTCTTCCCTTTTTTCGGCTGGACGACGGCAACGCCGAGCAATTCGCGGGCGAGCTCGCCGTCAATGTCGGACGGGAGGACGACTTCTTTTGGCTTCAAATGATGCGCTTTCGCATAAAACTGACCCAAAAACGTAAGCATTTCCTCATCCGGGTCTTGGTAAAGCGGGAAGATCGACACGTCGCGCTCGATCAGCTTTCCTTGGCGGAGGAAAAACACTTGCACGCACATCCAGCCTTTGTCGTACGCATAGCCGAATACATCGCGGTCGATGAAGTCGTTGAGCATCATTTTTTGCTTTTCCATCGTCATCTCAATCGCTGCGATTTGATCGCGGTATTCTTTCGCCCGTTCAAACTCGAGCGCTTCCGCCGCCTCGTGCATTTTCTCGGCCAACTCCCGCTTCACGTCTTCATACCCGCCGTTTAAAAAGCGGACGATTTGTTCAACCATCGCCTTATTTTGTTCGTCCGACACCGGGTGGACGCACGGGGCGAGGCATTGGCCCATATGGTAATACAAACAGGCGCGCGAAGGCAGCGTCGAACATTTGCGGAGCGGATATAAGCGGTCGAGCAGCTTTTTCGTTTCGTTCGCCGCCTGCACGTTTGGATACGGGCCGAAATATTTGCCCCCGTCTTTTTTCACTTTGCGGGTGATCAGCAGGCGCGGATGCTTTTCCGCGGTGATTTTAATAAACGGGTAGCTTTTATCATCTTTCAGCATGACGTTGTATTTCGGATCATGCTTTTTGATCAAATTCATCTCCAAAATGAGCGCCTCGGCGTTTGACGAGGTGACGATGTATTCGAAATCAGCGATCTCCTCAACAAGCCGCTGCGTCTTGCCGTCATGCGTCCCGGTGAAATACGAGCGGACGCGCGCTTTCAGCGACTTCGCTTTGCCGACGTAAATGACCGTTCCGTGTTTGTCTTTCATCAAATAGCAACCCGGCTGTTCCGGCAGCACGGCCAGCTTTTCTTTCAGCCGCTCGTTCATTGGCCATCACCTCACTCTCCATCCACCCATTCGTACAGCGTAATCGTCCCATACACCGGATCAGCAAGCAGACTGGAACGATACGTTTTCACTTTGCGCACATGGCGGGAAACATCGATCCCTTGAGCCTCGAACCCTTGGACAACGTGATTGGTCATATATATCGCAGCATGGCGGTAGTTTTCTTTGTCTTGCAAAAAGAAGGAAAAATGGAGCACGTCTTTATGTGGAAAGGGCACGTTCAAATAGTCTAGGACGCGCGTCTCTTCCCACGTATATACCACAAACGGCTGCCGTTTGTCACGCAAATCGTCCGCAAGCTGATACACTGCCGGCGGCGTCTTTGCCTGCTCGCACAGCTGCCCGATGCCGATTGCAGCCTGCAGCAGCACAACCGCCGCCGCCAACACATGCTTCCATGATCGCGGTGCAGCCAATACGCGCCCCCACACGAAAACGAGCGCAATGTGAACGAGCGGAAGGAGATGACGCGGCTTGTCAATGTTTTGTCCGAAAAGCGCCCACAAAGCATACAGCAACGCGGAAACGACAAGCGGGCGCGGCAGCCGAAACGGCCCAGTGCGCCAGGCGATGGCGCCGACCACTGCATAGGCAGCCAGCAGCCAAGCATTTCGGCTGGCCATGCCGGTCCAAAGAAAGTTGTCAAGGACAAAGCGGCGCACCCGCTCCCAAAATGGAAGCGGGCTCGCCGCCGCCGTTCCCCCCCAGTCGCTGAAATGACCGACGACAAACGCCCAGCCAAGCTTGAAAAACGGCCAAAGGCCGCCTTCCGTCGCCGCGACCGCCGCCACCCAAACAAATTGAAAGGCGGCCGCCGCCAACAGCGATGCCGCCACGCGGCCGAGGCGGCGGTGCGTTTTCCAGTCTTCATGCCAAAGGATCAACAACGCAGCAGCAAACGGGGCATAAGACAAACGGATGCCCATGAGGATGCTGAACAACGCGGCCGGCCAAAGCTGCGCCATCCATGTTGTTCGCCGCCGCGCCCATTCCACCGCCCATATGTACCACCAAAGCACGCCAAGCGCCGCGCCGTCCGACATCGGTCTGGCGGCGGCAAGGAGCACGTAGCTTGAAGAAAGCACCGAAAGCGCCGCCCATAGCGCCGCTGAACGCGGCATATGGCGAGCGAGCAGCCAAACGATGGGAAAGGCGGCGGAAAACAACACGAGCACATTCAAGATCGAAAGCGCTTTGGCCGGATTGGCGACCAGAGCGTGCACTGCCATGCCGCCAAGAATCAAATACGGATAGCCCGGGAAATGCGGCTGCATGGCCAATAAATCATAGCGTTCCAGCGCCCGCGCAAAGTCAACTTCGTCCCACGAGGCCGCATACGGGTTCGCCCCATACAAACCGGCGCCGGCCAACAAAGCAGCCATTCCGACACCAAAGCTCATCCAAAAGCGATCATCGCCCAACCGTTTGTCCACCGTGTTTCCCTCCAAAGAAAACGTACAAGGCGCAGCGTCCTTGTACGTTACATGACGTTTTTGGCTTGTTCCTCCAACGAGGCAACCGCCGGCTTCTCAACCACGGCCTTCTTTTGACCGCGGCGGCTCGCCACCAACAAATACACGACGACGAAGTAGCCGATATAGGCCAACACTTCTTCAAGCGACGGCATTGAAGAATAACCGAACAGCGCTTTTAAAAAGACGCCGACTTCGCCGGAAAAGACAGGGGCGACGCCATGGTCGCGCACGTAATGTTCGTAATCGATCGGATGTTCCGGAAGCAGCCACGTCAAATCGTATACGTGCGGCATGACGCTGCCGATGAGGCCGATGTCCTGCATCATCGAAATGGCTTGCACGAGCAGTCCGGCGGCAATTAGGACGATAAACGCGCCAGTCACTTTAAAGAACGTCTTCAACGGAATGCGCATCGTCCCTTTAAAGAAGAAGTAGCTGACAAAAGCGGCAATGACGACCCCGGTCGCCGCTCCCCAGCCTTGCATCGCCGCGCCGATGTTGCCGTGCGTAATGGCGGCGAAGAAGAAGACCGTTTCCACTCCTTCGCGCAGCACGACCAAAAACGAGTGGATGACCATGCCGGCGACATTGCCGGCGGTGACAAACTGATCCATTTTCCCTTCCACGCTTTTTTTCATGTCCCGACTATGTTCGGCCATCCAGAACACCATTTGCGTCAAGAGCAACGCGGAAATGACCATGATGCCGATTTTCAAATACGTCTCGCTTCCCATTGCCGCAAAACCGGTAAAGACGAGCTGAAACAACATGGCGACGCCGACGCTCGCCGCCACAGCAAGAGCGGCGCCAAGCCATACATATTTCGTGTATTCACGGTGACCGACCCGTTTCAAATACGATGTAATGATGCCGACAATCAGCAGCGCTTCCAGCGCTTCACGAAACGTGATAAGCAGCGCTTGAACTTCCATGCCCCCGCCTCCCATTCAGTTTAGACTAAGCACGCTTCCGGCGACGTGCGTAAATCAAGACAGTCCCGATGATCACCACAGCGATGACGATGAGCGGAATCCAGTTTTTGGCCTCGGACAAATCGGTCCACTCTTTCTTTTGCACTGCATCCGGCTTTTCCGTGGCGCTTTCCGAAAAATGGCCGACTTTTAGGCTTTTGAGGCCAAATTGCTTTTGCAACGCCGATAAAATGGTTTCCTTGCTTTTCTTGAACGTTTCGATGTCTGATTTTTTCTCGCCGACGCCAAACAGCCCCGGGTTGCCAAGCGACTGAAGCGCCTTGTCAAACTCGGTGCGCAGCTGTTTGTCAAGCGCAGGGTCTTTCCCTTGGATGATCGGCGACAGCGCCTCATACGTCGCAAACGCCTTCGCCAACAGCCGCTTGCTCGTGTCGTACTGATCAAAGTTCGCCTCAATATTGTCCAAACGTCGGGCGATATTGAGCACTAAAATTTTTTCCATGTCTTTGATCACCGCCTGGCGGTCCTTCGCTTCGATGGCTGCAAGCACCGCCTTGGACGGCTCAGGCCCCATGTGCATGTCGATTTCTTCTTTTATGGTTCCGAAAATTTCCTTCGCTGCGGCAAAGTTCGGCGGCTGCTCGTTCAACTTTTCTTTCATCTCTTTATACGCCTCAGCAACCGCTTCTTTGTTCGGATCTCCATACGAATAGGCGAACGCTTTCAGCGGAATGAGATTGAGAATAATGATCACTGCTATGTAAAAAAAGAAACGGGATGTTTTCACGTTTCTGATCCCCCTCCATCAAGATCAATGATAATCATTATCACCATCATTGTCAATATTGGAAAAATGGCCGGCGGCCCAAGGCGGCCGCCTCACGAACAATGGCGCTCCCGCTCCAAAGAAAGCAGATGCGCTTTTCGGTCAATGACCGCTTTTGTTACCGGGCGGCGCATTTCCTTCCAGATGGCCGGGATGACCGCGGTCATATAGGCGGTGAACTTGATGAACGAACGGCCGGTCGTCCGCACTTGGTAGCGGATCGGCACTTCCTTTAGTCGAAACCCTTTGCGCACTAAGTTGAGCGTCAACACTTGGGCGTAATTGTAATCGTGGATGATTTCCGCCTCTTCCATCGCTTGGCGGGAAAACGCGCGCATGCCGGATTGCCCGTCGTACAGCCGCTGGCCGAGCAGGAGCGACTGCAGCCACGTAAAGGCATAGTTGCCGAGGCGGCGGTGCCATTTCATGCCGCGAATCGTGCCAAGGAAGCGCGAGCCGATCGTATAGTCGGCCTCACCGGCGAAAATCGGCGCCAAAAGGTCAGGAATTTGTTCCGGCGGATATTCGTTATCGGCATCGATCATCACGCCGATATCCGCGCCAAGACGGACACACTCTTTGAGCCCTCGCCGCACCGCCGCCCCGAGGCCGCGGTTTTCCGGCCAGCGGCAAATGTAATCGGCTCCCGCTTCTTGCGCCGCTTCAGCAGTCCGGTCGGTCGACCCGTCATCAATGACCAAGACGCTGACCTCTACATCGGGATGGAAATGACGCGGAATGCGGCGAATCACCTCTCCGATCGCCCCTTCCTCATTGTGCGCCGGCAAAAAAACGATGACGTGTTGCTGTTTCATCGCTCTCCTCCTTTCGCATCGCTTCGATCAAAACCGGGCCGCGGCTATGGCTTGGATACGGCGCGCCAAGCAAATAGGCGATCGTCGGCGCCAGCGAGACGAGGCTTCTTTTCTCATCAACCCGTTTCCCTGCCTCAATCGCCGGACCGTACATGAAAAACGGCACATACCGCTCCCCTTCATCGAGATGGCCGTGGCCGCCGATGCCATCCGCTTGGCCATGGTCGGCGCAGACGATCAGCGTCGCGCGCTCAAGCTCGCCTCGCTCCTCAAGCCAGGCGACAAACTCGGCGATCAGCGCATCGGCTTCTTCAATTTTTTCAATATACTCGTCATACAGCACCCCGCGGCTATGGCCGGTCTGGTCGGTGGCGATCAATTGTACGACAAGCAAGTCCGGGTGCTGCTCTTCCACAATGCGTTTCGCCCGCTCGATAATATAGCGGTCAGCTAGTTCGTTAGGCATGACGGCCGTCACCGTTTCGACATCATCTCCGAACGAATCGACCAAATGAGCGATGCCAAGCAAGCGGCCTGTTTTCCCTACTTTGCGGAGCGAGTCAAAGATCGTTTCCACTTTCGCTCCGAGCTTCCATACCATATTCGAGCGAATCCCGTGCTCAAACGGATACGTGCCCGTCAACATCGATGTAAAGCAAACGACCGTACGCGCCGGGTACACGGTCTCCATTTGCGCAAATTCCGTCCCTTGCGCGCGCAGCCGTTTCAAAAACGGGGCGTTGGCCGCTTCAAACCGGTCTTTGCGCATCCCATCAATCACGATGACATACACTTTGTCACTGATCGGCACGGTTGGACTCGGCACATTGTTCGTATAAGTCGGAATGATCTCGGGCTGCCAGTCGAACAAATTCCGATGCAAAATCCATGAAAACAGCCACACCAAAGCAGCAAACAGCCAAAGCGCCCCGCACAGCGGCGCCAAATCCGCCCCTCGTTCCACTTGGATCGACGCATATTCCCAAACAGATAAAAGGAGAAAGACTTTCGGCAGCTGCTCTTGAGCGTTGCCGCTCGTCGAATCGCTGTTTTTCAGCACGAGCTTCCAAAAGCGGGTGAAATTCCACCATGACGTGCCGATGCGCAAATGGTAATAGAGCGTTCCCCAAAAAAAGACGGTAAAGAAAAAGTAAAGCCCCGACGCCAACAGCAGCAGCGCCGCATCAGCAAACGACCAAACGATGAGAAACACAACGTAAGGAATCCATAAATAATTGCGCAAAAACAGCGGATAATCATAGACATAGTAGATGACAAACAGCGGCAGCGCCGCCGCCAGACCAAGCATCCATCCCCATGAGCCGCCCATCCAATCAGCGGCATGGTAGATCGTCATCGTTCCCGCGACAAAAATCGGCGTAAACGGCTTTCCTTCATTCAGCAAATTCCAGCAGCGCGCCGCCATTTTTTCGAATCGTGACGCTTCTTTCATCGCCTCTCCCTTTCCTTTTTCCATACACCCCGCACCATCTGCCAATCGGACCGCCAAAGCAACAATACCATGGCCCCGGCGGCGTAAGAAAACAAAAACTTAAACGCATGGGTCAACACTGCCGCCGCATACGCTTTCTCCCATGGTGCGCCGAGCCGGGTCAACGCAAACGCCATCACCGCCTCATACGTTCCGATCCCGCCGGGGACGACTTGGGCGATCTGGCCGGAAACGGCCGCGCTGTTTGCCCACACCGCCTGTCCAAAGGAAAGCGGGATGCCGACTGCTTTGGCGATCACGCCAATGACGGCCGCTTCACACAACCAGCTCGCCGCCACAGCCGCAGCGATCTCCGCGCCGCGGCGGCCCTGCAACACCGTCCGCCATCGGCGCCATAACCGTTCGAGGCGGAGCGGACGGCGAAACATCACGAGCACAAGCGCCCCCCCTGCGGCAGCGGCCGCCCCCACCAGCGGAAGGCCGGGAATCCGATGCATGTACACATACACCCCCGCTGCCGCAAAACCGCCCAGCACCGCCATGTCCAATAACCGCATGACCGCAACCGACTCGATCGCCTCAGCGGCGGAAACACCCGGCTGGCGGGCAAGCACAGCGACGCGGGCGGCATCGCCCATTTTGACGGGGACGAGATGATTGATCAACAAGCTGAGCAACACCCCACGCCAATAGACGGCAAAGGCGATCGGTTTCCCGACATATTGCTTCCATGCCCATGCCCGCAGCCAAAAGGACGCGCCATACACGAAAACGGCGGCAGCCATATCCGCCGGATGGCGGGCCAGCCCGGCGAGATGCCGAAGCAACGCACGGCCGTCAAAATAGCGATACGTCATCCAACCAAACAGAACAACCATGGCCACCCCGGCGGCCTGCAGCCCCGCCTTGGCCGCCCTACCGCTCATATTCGCGCGCCCACGCCACCGTGCGGGCGAGCCCTTCGGCAAACGCCACCTTCGGCTTGTAACCAAACGCCCGCTCCGCCTTTGTGATGTCCGCCCATGTCGCTTTCACATCGCCTTTCCGCTCCGGCGCGTGCACGATTTTCATATCGGGAAAGTGCTTCCGCAACTCAGCGAGCAGCTGCTCCATGGTGACGGGCGCCCCGGCGCCCAAGTTGAACACTTCGCTTCGCCCGCCGCTGCGGTGAAGCGCCGCGGCCATGCCGGCGACAATATCATCGATGTACGTATAATCGCGCGCCGTCCCCTTGCCATACACGACAATCTCCTCGCCCACCAACAATCGGCGCAAAAACGTGCCGATCGCCATATCCGGACGACCCCACGGCCCGTAAACGGTGAAATAGCGGAAAATCGTCATTTGGTAGCCATACAAATGGGCATAGGCATGACAAAACGATTCCGCTCCGTATTTCGCCGCCGCATACGGCGACACGACGCGGCCATCAGCCATTTCTTCTTTCAGCGGCACGTTGCCGCGGTCGCCATAGACGGATGACGACGAAGCAAACAGCACATGGCTGACTCCCGCTTCCCCCGCCGCCGCCAACACATTGACCGTCGCTTTGATGTCATAATCGATATACGCGAACGGCTCCTCGAGGGAATACGGCACGCCCGGCAGCGCCGCCAAATGGTAGACGACATCGGGGCGAAACTCGACCAGCCACCTTTTCGTTCGCTCCCCATCAAGCAAATCCAAGCGGACAAGCGGCACCCGACCGCCGGTGAGTGTCTGAAACTGCCGCGCTTTCCGTTCGGCAGGATAATAGGGATGAAAACAATCCACTGCAGCCACGTCATATCCGAGTCCGCTTAACCGGGCGGCTAGATGGCTGCCAATAAATCCGGCTCCTCCAGTGACAACGATTTTCAACGGTTTCACCCCATTACAAAATGGACTATCCATCAGCATCTTACCACAGCCGCTCGGAAAAGTCGCGGCGTCATGAAAAAAACCAAACGTTTCCGGACAGACGGCTGCCCTGAAGGCACACAAGCTGCCTGACATCCACCCTCGAGCACTCTGCCGACATCAAATCTGCTGCCTCCTTCGTCAAACAAGGGCGTCCACAGGACGCCCTTGTTTGCTAGGTTATTTCGCTTTTTCGATCACTTGTTGCAGGGCGGCTTCAATTTGCGGCAGCCATTTGTCACCCTCAGCTTTGTTTTTTGCCTTTGCCGCCTCTAGGTAGCGTGTCGCCTGTTCGTTCAAGTCGGTGTATGCTTTGTCGCCGAGCAGCGTTTTGATATCCTGTTCGATCATGTTAATAAAGAGCGCGCCTTCTAAGGCGGTGATCACCGACTTGTCTTGCCCCCAATTTTCTTTGCTTTCTTCATATTCGTGAAGCGCCACTTTCGCCCATCCGCGCACGAACGCATGGTTCACCGCTTTCGGATCGAGCGTTTTGACATCGGTTTGCAGGTCAAACTGTTTCAAAATGTAGTCCGCCTCCTCCGCAGCATGCCGTTTCATATACGGATAGACGGATTGATAAAACGCCCAGCCTTCCGCCTGTTCCACTTTCGCGTCTTCCGCGTTTTCTTTCGCCTCGGCTGCCGCCTTCGCTGCATAACCGTGCGGCAGCGCTCCGCTCGCTAAATAGAATGTTTTCATCAATGTTTTGTCCACGACTTGCTTGCCGAGGGCAAATGAGAGCGCATCATCGTTTTGCACCGCTTGCTCCATTTGGGCAAACGCCCCGTTGATCGCGTCAACCAACTTCGTTCCGTAAGCCACATCGCGCTTTTCCACGGTCGACTGCAAAATCGCGTAAAATGCCTTCGCTTCCTCAAGCTCTTCCTTTACTTCTTCCTTATTGGCCCAATGCTCTTCTGCTTCGGTAAACTCATGTTTGATCGTCGTGTAAAACACTTTTTGCATCAGCTTGTCAAAAATTTGCTTGACAACCAACGGCTCAAGCGACCCGTCTTTGCCGGCGGCCAGTGCGTTGGTAATATGTTGGTCAAGCGTATCTTCAAATTCCGCGTCACGTTTTTGTACAAGCGGCTGCAGCTTTTCTTTGTAGATGCTCTCCACTTTGCCGAAGTCGACCGCCCCGCCTTGCTTCGCCTTCTCAAGCTCCGCGAGCGCTTCGCTGAACGCTCCCGCATAATCGACTTCCGCTTCTTCCTTCTCGTTCTCCGTCTTCTCTTCCTCTTTCGGCTTTTCTTGTTTTTCCACAGCCGTTTGGTTGCTGCTTTCTTTTTCTGTTCCCGCCGTCTGTTTGCTCTGGCCGCACGCGCCAAGCGCCAACGCCGCGGCGGCGAACACGGCGAGCCACTTCCATTTCCATGACATGATCGATCCCCCCATAGACCATTAAAAATGATAATCAATATCACACAAGCACGATTATAAAAGAACATGAATTTCAAAGTCAATCAAAAATAAAAAAGGATGGATGCTCTTTTGCAGCGCATCCCCCCTTTTTTAGAACCGATCACACCTTAATCACATTTGGAAAAAACTCGTGACCCACTACCTCGCTGCGAATGGAAGAAGAAGGAACATCCAATGACAACAACGGGAATAACAATTCCGCCACGCGATACGCCTCTTCCAAATGCGGATAACCTGATAAAATGAAGTAACGGATGCCGAGTTGCTCGTATTCACGGAGACGTTCAGCCACTGTTTCCGGATCACCGACAAGCGCGGTGCCCGCGCCGCCGCGAACGAGCCCAATCCCCGCCCAAAGGTTTGGGCTGATCTCCAACGACTCTTTCCTCCCCCTGTGCAGCTCGCGCATCCGTTGCTGCCCGACAGAGTCATAACGGGAAAACACCCGCTGCGCCTCTTCAATCGTCCGGTCATCTACATACTGAATCAATCGCTCTGCCGCTTCCCACGCTTCTTTTTCTGTTTCGCGAACAATGATGTGGAGACGAATGCCAAATTCGATTTCTCTCCCTTCTTGGCGAGCGAGTTCCCTTACCCGTTCTATTTTTTCTTTCACCTGTCTAGGCGGCTCCCCCCAAGTCAAGTAGACGTCCGCATGGCGGGCGGCAACCTGTTGGCCGGCATCCGACGATCCGCCGAAAAAGAGGCGCGGATACGGTTTTTGCACAGCCGGGAACAACAATTTCGCCCCTTTGACTGACACGTGCTTTCCTGCAAACGTCACTTCTTCTCCTTCCAGCAATCGGCGCCAAATCGTCAAAAACTCGTCCGTCGCTTCATACCGTTCGTCATGTGACAAAAACAGCCCATCCCCCGCCAACTCAACGGGGTCGCCGCCGGTGACGACATTTACAAGCAGCCGGCCATCGGAAATGCGATCGAACGTGGAGGCCATGCGCGCCGCCAATGTTGGCGTCATCAATCCTGGGCGAACAGCGACAAGAAAACGCAATCGCCTCGTTTCCGCTGCCAGCGCTGCCGCCAACAGCCATGGATCTTCGCACGATTTCCCCGTTGGAATGAGCACCCCTTCGTATCCCAATCGATCAGCCGCTTGGGCCACTTGTTTGAAATAGCTGTATTCCGGCGAGCGGCCGCCTTTTGCCGTCCCTAAATACCGTCCGTCGCCATGAGAAGGAATAAACCAAAGGACTTTCATATTGTTTTCCTCCTTATCTCATGATCGTTTTTTCAGAGCCATGGGAAATGGAATGAATCACCTCTTCCATCCTCGACAACAAGTCGTCCGAAAACACGAGGCGGCCTTCGTCATCATGCCCCAATGTCCAATCCAAAATAAAGACGCCATGCAAGATTTCCCGCGCTCCCAAAATGGAGAAAATGGGTTTGAGCGCGTATTCGAGAGCCAACAGATGAGCAATGGTCCCCCCCGTAACAATCGGCACAACTAGCTTCCCAGCAAACGCCTTTTCCGGCAGCAAATCCAAATACGCTTTTAAAATGCCGGTGTAACTTCCCTTATACACTGGACTTAGTACAACCACCACTCGTGACTGGCGGATCCAATCATGTGTTTTCACAATCGAATCGCTTGATGAATGCGCATAAAGCAAATCTTCCGCCGGCAAATCGCGCAATCGGATGAAATATACCGTATGGCCGATCCGTTGCAATTGCTCGCTCACCCATTCGGCCACTCGATTCGTTTTCGAGGCGCGCGACGGACTTCCAGAAATAATGGCCACCGTTGTCATTTGTTTTCCCCCCACATTCTTTTATGCCCCGCTGTCCTTAACATCCCCTTGGAAGAGCGTTGTTCAAGGGGAATTCGGCTTTTCACAATGCCCTATCATTTTCAGTGGAACAGCTTGTATTGATGAAGTGTGAATGTTACAGGATTTCCTTATTGTCCCTTTATGACGACCACAGCGTCTTCCACTTTGACCCGTTTTGGAATCACCCCGGCCTCATAAAAACGATCCGCAATGCGTTTCTGGGCGTCGACCACCTCCTTCGTCAGCGGAAACACCCCATATCCTCTTCGGCTCAACGTCCGTTTCCAAATCTCTTCGCCAATTTTCGTTTCTTTAGCCAATAGTTTGGCGGCTTCATCGGGAGAGGAGTGGATTTCTTGATGAACTTTATTCAGTTGTGCAATGACCGTCTTCGCTACATCTGCATACTGCTTCACATACCCATTCCGTCCTACGATAAATCCATATTGTTTGGGAAGTCCTTTCGCATCCATCAAAATGCGCGCACCGCCGTTCACTTCGGCATCGGCCAAGAACGGATCCCAAATGACCCAGGCGTCCACATCACCACGCTCAAACGCAGTTCGCGCTTCAGACGGCTGCAAATACACCGGAGTAATGTCGTTAAGTGTCAATCCAGCTGTCTCTAATGCCGTCAATAGTGTATAATGGGCGCTTGATCCTTTGCCGAAAGCCACTTTTTTTCCTTTCAAATCAGCAACGGTTTGAATCGACGATGTTTTGGGCACAATGATCGCCCGCGCAACTTCCGGTTCGTAGGCAAGATACACCAACTGTGAATCCGGGTTCGCCTGCGCCAACACCGCGGGAGCCCCGCCGACATAACCGATGTCGATTTGTCCGGCATTCAACGCTTCCAGAAGGGGGGGACCGGATTGGAATTCAAACCATTTGACTTGAACACCATGCTTTTGTAATTGTTTTTCCAAGTATCCTTTTTCTTTCAAAAATAGTCAAAACGATGATTTTTGATAGCCAATATGCAGCTCTTTCGGCCATGAATCGGCTGACGCCGAATCCTTGGACGAGGCGGGGGAGGCGCCTCGTTCTTGCCCGCAAGCCGCCAGCAGCAGGCATAAGCATGCGCTTAACACAGATAGCCAAACCAACCGTTTTTTCATCTACAACGCCCTCCTTTTCTCACCGATGGAAACTGAAGCGATCGCTCTCTCCTCCGGCTTTGTGCCTAAAATGCGACGCAAAATCGTATCCACCAAATCGGCGAACGCCGCATCGCCGCGCTGGCGCGGCCGCGGCAGACGCACAGGCACATCAAGTGTGCACACCCCGTCTTCGATGAGGATTACTCGATCCGCCAGCATCACCGCTTCATCAACATCGTGCGTAACAAGCAAAGCCGTAAACTTCTGTTCAAGCCAAAGCCGTTCAATGAGACGCTGCATGTCAATCCGAGTGAGCGCATCAAGAGCTCCAAGTGGTTCATCGAGCAACAGTAGCTGCGGATGGCTGATGAGGGCGCGGGCAAGGGCCACGCGCTGGCGCTGTCCTCCTGACAGCACGGTCGGCCAATCGTCCGCACGGTCAGCCAGCCCCACTTGCTCGAGCACCTCCAGCGCTTTCGGCTCCCATTCCCCTTTCAATCCGAGCCCGACGTTATCCATGACGCGCCGCCACGGCAGCAAGCGGGCGTCCTGAAACATGACACGTGCCTTCTCATTGAGCCCACGCAGCTCCTCCCCATCCACCAGGATCCGGCCGGACGTCGGCTCCTCCAATCCGGCGGCCAAGCGCAACAGAGTGCTTTTGCCGCATCCGCTGCGGCCAATGATGGCGACAAACTCTCCCCTCTTCACCACCAAATTGACGCGGCGCAACGCGTGTTTGTCCCCAAACTGTTTTCCCACTTGTTCCAAAATCAACTCCGCCCCTCGTCCCGGTCCCATTCATTGATCCTCCTTCCAACATTCGTTTCCAAGCCTTATGGACATTTGTTGAAGCGCCTGACATTGTTTGGCGATTTTCATATATGCTGATAATTGACGTTCCAACGAAGCCATCTTCTTTCTAGAAAACGGGCGATGCTGTCGGCCAGCTTGCCGAACAGCGCGTAAAGCAAAATGCTGAAAACAACGACATCGGTCTGCATAAACTCGCGCGCATTCATGGCCAAATATCCAATGCCGCGGTCGGCCGCGATCGTTTCCGCGACGATGAGCGTCAACCACATAATGCCAAGGGCATAGCGCAATCCAACTAAAATCGAAGGCAACGCACCAGGCAGCCAAATGCGCCAAAACAGCTGCCATGGTCCAAGCCCATAGACGCGCCCCATTTCCAGCAAGCCGGCGTCGACATTGCGGATGCCGTGCAAGGTGTTGACATACATCGGGAACAGCACGCCTAACGCGACAAGAAACACTTTCGCCTCCTCTCCAATGCCAAACCATAAGATAACGAGCGGGATCAATGCTAAATGCGGAATATTGCGAATCATTTGGATCGATGTGTCCAACAATCGCTCAGCCGGACGAAACACTCCATTGAGCAAGCCGAGAAGAAATCCGATCGATCCGCCGATGGCAAAGCCAGTCAGCGCTCTCCAAAAACTGACGGACAAATGTTTCCATAATTCTCCGTTCGAAGCAAGATTCCACGCCGCAACAATCACATCAGTCGGCGCCGGCAGCACTCGCGAAGACAGCCAACCAGCTGCTGCTGCCGCTTGCCATGCAGCGAGTAGACCGATCGGCAACGCCCACGGCACAGCCTTCCCCCCAGCCCATCCCGTCCACCTTGATAATTTCACTTCATTTCCACTCCTTTCCATCGATTCTCGTCCAAAAGTTGTCTGCCCTTTCAGCCTGTTGGATGACGCATTCGAACCTAACCACGATCATGTTGTCAAGGAGGCAGACCGGCTTTCTATCATACATTCAGCCTCTCATCACTCTTGTGCGCATTTCTTCATTTCCCCTCACGCCAAACCGCCTCTTTCACGTCTATTTTCTTTGGCAGCAGCCCTAACTGAAAAAACTGGTCGGCGATTTGCTGCTGTTGAGCCACGACTTCATCGGTGACCGGCTCAATGTTGTATGTGCGCCGTTTGGCTGCCGTCTCCAGCGCCTGTTCATCAATGCCGAGCTCCGGAGCCAAAAACGCGGCTACTCCTTTCGGATCATTGCTTGCCCAGCGATCGACCTTCTTCAGCTCTTCCAAAATGATGTTGACAACATCCGCATGCTTTTCCGCAAACGATCGAGAAGCAAAGAAAAACTCCCGGTTGGCTGCTAATCCTTGCCCGTCTGCTATGACACGCGCTTTTCCGCCTTGCTCCGCCGCGGCGTAGAACGGATCCCAAATGACCCACGCATCGACGCTTCCTTGCTCAAAAGCAGCGCGCGCGTCTGCGGGAGGCAAATAAACGGGCTGGATGTCAGAAAGTTTCAATCCTGCTTTTTCCAACGCCTGGACAAGCAAATAGTGAACGTTCGATCCTTTGTTCAACGCCACTTTTTTCCCTTTCAAGTCCGCGATCGTGCGAATTGGCGAATTTTTGGGGACTAAAATCGCTTCAGCAGCCGGATTCGGCGGCGTGGTCGCCACGTATAAAAGCGGTGTTCCAGCTGCTTGGGCAAATACAGGCGGCGCTTCACCTGTATGGCCAAAATCCAAGCTGCCCGCGTTCATCGCCTCAAGCAGTTGGGGCCCACCGGGAAACAGCGACCATTGCACCGTATACCCCAACTTTTTCAATCGTTTTTCCAAATCCCCGCGCGCTTTTAGCATATTGAGCGTGCCATATTTTTGATAGCCGATCCGAATGACCTCGCTTGCTTCCCCTTTTTGCGACGAAGCAGATCCTTTGTCTTCCTTCCCGCTATGTGCGTCGCATCCGGAGCCCATCCATAACAAAAAGACGATGGCCAGCATCCATAGTGCTTTCTTCTGTTTTAACCATTGATCCATCATTGTCCCTCCTCGTTTTCCTCATCTAATTCGCAACGGAATAAAGCGAAGCGGCATCACCTCCCAAAAATAAACTATAACTATAGAAAAACTATGAATAAAAAATGTATAATTCCTATATAACCAATATGAATTGTTGGTTATTAATATAAAGAAAATGCTTCCTGTTGTCAATCATTTTTTGAGGCCATCAAAAAAATCCAGAGGTCCCTCCCTCTGGATTTTTGGTCATCGACATTACGCATGCTTGCTCACAAACTCCACAAGCGCCTCTTTCGGCTGATAGCCGATCGCTTTGTCGACAAGTTGGCCATCTTTGAACAGAAGCAGCGTCGGGATGCTCATGACGCCGAACTTCGACGCTGTTTCTTGGTTTTCATCGACATTCACTTTGACGATTTTCACTTTGTCGCCCATTTCGCGGTCAAGCTCTTCCAGCACCGGAGCGATCATGCGGCACGGTCCGCACCATGGCGCCCAAAAGTCAACGAGCGTGAGGCCGTCTTTCGTTTCTGCGGCGAACGTTTGGTCAGTGGCGTTGACAATCGCCATATGGATTCCCTCCCATCTTCTTGAATGCTGCAAGCAAAGTATACCATGGAATGCAAGTCGGCGCGAATGTTTTGCTTCGTTTCTACTATTCGCTTTTGCCGCGGAATTTATCCGTCAAAAAACGGACGGCTGCAGCCGCCCGTGTTGTTCATTACGAATGCACTTTCAGTTTTTTGAACTCTTCGGTGAGGAGCGGAACGACTTCGAACAAATCGCCGACAATGCCGTAGTCCGCGACTTTAAAGATGTTGGCTTCCGGGTCTTTGTTAATGGCGACGATGACTTTCGAGTTGGACATCCCCGCTAAATGCTGGATGGCGCCTGAGATGCCGCAGGCGATGTAAAGGTCCGGCGTGACGACTTTTCCCGTTTGTCCGATTTGCAGCGAGTAGTCGCAATAGCCGGCATCGCACGCCCCGCGCGAAGCGCCGACCGCGCCGCCCAACACTTCGGCGAGCTCTTTGAGCGGCTTGAAGCCTTCGGCGCTTTTGACGCCGCGGCCGCCGGCGACGATCACTTTCGCCTCGGTCAAGTCGACGCCTTCCGCCGTTTTGCGGACGACTTCTTTGACAATCGCGCGCAAGTCTTTAATCTCGACGGCGAGCGCTTCCACGCTGCCTGTGCGCGACTCGTCGCGCTCAAGCGGCGCGATGTTGTTCGGACGCACGGTCGCGAAGATGATGCCATCGGTGACAATTTTCTTTTCAAACGCCTTGCCGGAGTAGATCGGACGGGTAAAGACGATGTTGCCGCCTGCCTCTTCGACGGCGATGACGTCGGAAACGAGGCCGGCGTCGAGCTTGATGGCCAATTTCGGCGACAAGTCTTTGCCGAGCGCCGTATGGCCGAAGACGATGCCTTCCGGCTGCTCTTTGTCAATCACGGCTTTTAACGCTTGCGAATAGCCATCTGATGTATAAAATTTCAAATTCGGATGTTCGATGACGACGACGCGGTCGGCACCGCGGTAAATGAGTTCGTTCGCATGCGCCTGCACTTGGTCGCCGACGAGCACCGAGACGACTTCCCCGCCTTCGGCGATCGTTTTGGCCGCTGCAATGGCTTCAAACGAAACGTTCCGCAGCGATCCATCCCGCACTTCTGCTAAGGTCAATACTTTACGTGCCATGTTTCAGTCCCCCTATCCTTTGATTCCCCGTTGTGCTTCATCCGAACGCCGACAGCGGTTTCCGCTTATACCACTTTCGCTTCGGAGCGGAGCAGCTGAACGAGTTCCTTCACTTGATCAGCGATCTCGCCTTGCAAAATTTTGCCCGCTTCGCGCTTCGGCGGCAAGAACACTTCGATCGTTTTCGTTTTTGCTTCGACATCCTCTTCATCAAGATCCAGGTCGTCAAGCTCCAACTCGTCAAGCGGCTTTTTCTTCGCCTTCATAATGCCCGGCAACGACGGATAGCGCGGTTCATTCAGCCCTTGTTGAGCGGTGACAAGGAGCGGCAGCGACGTTTCGATGATTTCCTCATCCCCCTCGACGTCGCGCACAACGGTCACTTTGCCGCCGTCGGCAATGTCGAGCTTCGTGATCGTCGTCACATACGGAATGCCGAGCAATTCCGCAACGCGCGGGCCGACTTGCCCGGAACCGCCGTCAATAGCGACGTTGCCGGCTAAAATCAAGTCCGGGTTTTTGTCTTTTAAGTATTCAGCGAGCACTTTCGCCGTCGTATATTGGTCTTGTTCTTCGACATCATCGTCAATGTTGATGAGCACCGCTTTATCGCAGCCCATGGCGAGCGCCGTGCGCAGCTCTTTTTCCGCTTCCTCGCTGCCGACGGTGACGACCGTCACTTCACCGCCGTGTTTGTCGCGGACTTGAATGGCTTCTTCAATGGCGTATTCGTCGTACGGGTTGATGATGAATTCAGCGCCTTCCTCGTTGATCTTGCCATTGACGATGGAGATTTTTTCTTCCGTGTCAAAGGTGCGTTTCATCAACACAAAAATGTTCATGTCGTTCCCCTCCTCGGTTTGGTCGAACATTGTTTCATGTTCCAACATTCAGATATTTACAGGGATCATTTCCCTTTAAAGACAGGCGGCCGTTTTTCCAAAAACGCCTGCACGCCTTCTTTTGCATCCTCGGATCCAAACACGCGGCCAAACCATTCCGCTTCCTCGCGCACTGCCTCGGCAAACGATTTTTCCTTCGCGGCGTTGAGCAGTTCAATCGTCGCACGGACGGAAAGCGGACTTTTGGCGGCGATCTTTTTCGCCAACGCTTTTGCTTCATCAAGAAGCCGCTCTTCCGGCACCGCCTTGTTGGCAAGCCCCCATTCAACCGCTTCGAGTCCGGTGATCGGCTCGCTCGTCCACATCATTTCCGCCGCTTTGCCAAAGCCGACGTAGCGCACAAGCCGCTGCGTGCCAGCAAATCCAGGGATGATGCCAAGCTGCAGCTCCGGAAGGCCGAGTTTGGCGTTTTCCGCCACCACGCGAATGTGGCAGCTCATAGCCAGCTCCAACCCACCGCCTAATGCGGCGCCGTGAATCGCCGCAATGACTGGTTTGGAAAAGCGTTCGATCCGCTCCATCACGAGTTGGCCGTTGCGCGACAAGCCGGATGCCTCCTCAGCGGAAGCGATGGACGTGAATTCTTTAATATCGGCGCCGGCTGAGAAAAATCTTCCTTCGCCATGAAGCAGCACGACGCGTACTTCCGGATCGGTCTCGAGCTCGTCCAACACGGTTGAAAGCTCTTTCAAAACCGCTGATGAAAGGGCGTTCGCCGGCGGCCGCGAAAACGTCACGACGGCGACGAACTCCTCTTTCGCTATGCGAAAATGCTCCATGAAGCCTCTCCCCTTTCTGCCTTTCCTAACGCCCGGCGGCGCACCCTTTGACGAGCAGTTCGTACACCGGATCGGCGAGGGCGGCCAAGTCATACTTTTGCTCGTTCATCACCCACGTCGTCACCGTTTCATCAAGGGTGCCAAAGATCATTTGCCGAGTGAGCCGGACGTCTAAATCTTGGCGAAACTCCCCTTTTTCCATCCCCTCCATGATGATGCGGTCGATGAGCCGCAAATATCCTTTCAGCACCTCATTGATGCGATGGCGCAGCTCTTTGTTCGACTGGCGCAGCTCAAGCTGCGTCACGACCGCCATATGCGGATCAGCGGCGAGGGCGGAAAAATGAGTTTTCACCAATACATACAATTTCTCTAGGGGGCTTGAAATTCCTTCTGTCTCTTGTTCAATTTTCTCGATGAACGCCCCCATCTTTTCCTGAAAAAGCGAAATTAAAATATCCTCTTTGTTTTTAAAATAAAGGTAGATCGTGCCGTCGGCGACACCGGCCTGCTTGGCGATTTTCGACACCTGTGCTTGATGGTAGCCGTGCTCGGCGATGACGACGACGGCAGCGTCAATGATTTGCTTAAATTTCGGCTTTTCCCTCCGCAATATGGATTCTCCTTTTCTCACTTTCCATCCGCCAAATGAATGAACCATCATTCATATTTTCATTTTACGGGCAATTCTGCCGATTTGTCAAGCTTCTTTTTCTCCTCTTCCACCAACACGCGGCGCAAAATTTTGCCGACCGCCGTCTTCGGCAATTCGCTGCGGAACTCGTAGATGCGCGGCACTTTGTAAGCAGCCAGGCGCTGGCGCATAAACGCGTCAAGCTCCTGTTCGCTGCACATCTCCCCCGGCTTTAACACGACGAACGCTTTCACCGTCTCGCCGCGGTACGGATCCGGAACGCCGATCACGGCCGCTTCCTGCACTTTCGGGTGCTCGTACAGCGCTTCTTCGACTTCGCGCGGGTAAATGTTGTAACCGCCGGCGATAATGACATCTTTCTTGCGGTCGACGATATAAAAATACCCCCGCTCATCCATATAGCCGATGTCACCTGTATACAGCCAACCGTCGCGCAGCACTTGCTCGGTCTCCTCCGGACGGTTCCAATAGCCTTTCATCACTTGCGGCCCGCGCACGACGAGTTCTCCACGCTCGCCCGGCTTTGCTTCCTCACCCGTTTCCAAGGAAATGATTTTCGCGTCCGTATCCGGCCACGGAACGCCGATGCTTCCTTTCACCCGCTCCCCATCCCAAAGGAAGTTGCTGTGGGTGACAGGGGACGCCTCGGTCAACCCATAGCCTTCAATCAATTTTCCGCCCGTCACCCGTTCAAACTGCTCCTGCACCTCAACCGGCAACGGAGCGGAGCCGCTGATGCAGACGTTGATCGAGGATAAATCATATTTGGCCAAGTCGGGCTCATTCAACAAAGCGATATACATCGTCGGCGCGCCTGGGAACATCGTCGGCCGGGTGCGCTCGATTGCTTTTAATGTTTGCTTGACATCAAAGCGCGGGAGCAGCACCATTTTGCTCGCCATCATCACGGACAAATTCATCACCGTCGTCATGCCGTACACGTGGAAAAACGGAAGCACACCGAGCACCGTTTCTTTTCCTTTTTCGCATTTATACACCCAATGAGCGCACATGAGCGTATTGGCGATCAAATTGCGATGCGTCAACATGGCCGCTTTCGGATGCCCCGTCGTGCCGCCTGTATATTGCAGCAGCGCCACATCTTCCACCGGATCAATGTCCTCCCCGATCGGCGCCGTCTCTTTGCAGCTCATGATCGTGCGGAACAGATGAACAGTTTCGCTTTCCGCGATGCGGACAATCGGCATGTTTTGCTTCCGCTGCACAAGCGGATACAGCCATTTCTTCACCGTGGGCAAATAATCTTGCATTCTCGTGACAATCCAATGTTTGACTGGCGTCCTCCCTTTCACCTTTTCCGCCTTTGGATACAGAAGATCCATCGTCACGAGCACCGAGGCGCCGCTGTCGTTCAGCTGGTATTCAAGCTCATACTCGGTGTAAAGCGGATTCGTCTGCACGACGATGCCGCCGGCTAGGAGCGTCCCATAGTAGCTGATGACGGCCTGCGGGCAGTTCGGCAGCATCACCGCCACCCGATCCCCTTTTTTCAATCCGATCGTCCGCAAATAATGCGCGAATGTCAATGCTTGCTCGTACAGCTCGCGAAACGTCATCGTCTTTCCGAAAAAGTCGATCGCCTCATGGTCTCCGAATTGTTCCGCCGTCTCCCGCAAATAGTCGGAAAGCGTTTTCTTTGGATAGTCGAGCGTATGCGGAATCTCCGGCGGGTAGTGAGCGAGCCACGGTTTTTCCATCCCAATCCCCCCTTACTTCTATTTTATTTTACTTTTTCTAATTTTTCATCAAAAAAACGCCTCGCCTGAGCGAGACGTCACCAAAACCAGTACACCAAACCAACGAAGAAAAAGCACGCGCAAATGACAAACAAGATTTTCGCCAACACATCAACCGATCGGTTGCGCACGGCCATATAGACGATGCCGGCGATCAAAAGCAGTCCGACTGCGATCAACAACCATTTGACTACTGCGTTCATTCGTTTGTTCCCCTTTACTGAATCCCTTCGCCGATGACAAACGACAAACCGACGGAAATCACCATGGAAATCAAGCCGACGGCCCGGTTGTCATTGGCAATTTCGTCATCAATATTGAATTTCGGCGTCAAAAATTCGTAAATAAAGTACGCGGCCAGCAGAAGCAAAAACCCGTACAGCCCCCAGCCGATCATCGACGGCAGCGATTCATGGCGGGCGAGCGCATAGCGAAAAATGTTGGCGATGCCAAAAATCTTTCCGCCGGTTGCCATCGCCACCGCCACATTGCCTTTGCGAATCTCTTCCCAGTTTTTGTACTTCGTCACCAATTCAAATACGGCTAAAAAGACGACGATGCACAGCACGGCGACGCTGAAATTGGCCGCCGTTTTCACCATGTCGTGCTCCCAAAACGACGCCATTGCCATCGCCCCCATCATTTCAGTTCCACGATCGTCACCCCAGTGCCGCCTTCATTCGCCTCACCAAATCGGAAGCTTTTCACCGCCCGATGCTGCTTCAAAAACTGCTGTACTCCTTGGCGGAGCGCGCCCGTTCCTTTGCCGTGAATGATCGAAACACGCGCATAGCCAGCGAGCACAGCATCATCCAAGTACTTCTCAAGCCGAAGGAGAGCGTCTTCGTACCGTTCGCCGCGCAAGTCAAGCTCGAGGCTCACATGGGCGTCCTTGCCTTTCACCGTCGCAATCGGCGTCACGTCGTTCGCCGGCGCACTGCCGATATACTCCAAATCGCGTTCACGGATTTTCATTTTTAAAATGCCAAGCTGCACTTGCCATTCGTCGTCCGACACTTTTTCGATCAAGTAGCCTTTTTGGTTGAGGCTCGTCACCTTCACTTCATCACCCGGCTGGAACACATGGCGTGAAGCAGCCTTTTTCGCCTTTTTCCGCTTCTCCACTTTCGGCATAGCGGCAGCGAGCCGCTTTTTCGCCTCGACGAGCTCATGCTCTTTCACTTCCGCCTGCTTTTCTTTTTGCAAGCGGCGCAGCTCTTGAATGATCCGCTCGGCTTCGCGTTCCGCGGCGCGGATGATGTCGGCTGCTTTTTGCGTTGCTTCCGCCAGCCGCTCCGCTTTTTCTTCTTCGAGCTCTTCCCATTTTTGTTCCCATTCGGCGCGCAGACGCTCAGCCTCCTCCAGCGCCGCCCGCGCCCGCGCTTCCTCTTCCTCCGCTTGCTTTTTGCTCCGTTCAAGCGACGCGATCATGTTTTCGACGTTATGGCTTTCCGCGCTCACTTGCGCTTTCGCCCGCTCGATGATGCGTTCATCAAGCCCAAGGCGGCGCGAAATATCAAAGGCGTTGCTGCGGCCGGGGATGCCGATCAACAGTTTATACGTCGGGCGGAGCGTTTCGGTGTCAAACTCGACGCTCGCATTCACGACACCGGGGCGGTTGTAGCCGTACGCTTTCAATTCGGGATAATGCGTCGTCGCCACCGTCCGCGACCCGCGCCCGTGCACTTCATCCAAGATGGCGATCGCGAGCGCCGCCCCTTCCTGCGGGTCGGTGCCAGCCCCAAGCTCGTCAAACAGCACAAGGCTTTCACCATCGACATGGCGCAAAATGTCAACGATATTGACCATATGGGACGAGAACGTGCTCAAGCTTTGTTCGATCGACTGCTCGTCGCCAATATCGGCGAAAACGGAACGGAACACCGCTGCTTCCGATCCGTCGGCCGCCGGGATGAACAGCCCCGCTTGCGCCATGAGCGTCAACAAGCCGATCGTTTTTAACGTCACCGTTTTTCCGCCGGTGTTCGGCCCGGTGATGACGATCGTCGTATAGTCGCCGCCGAGTTCAATGTCATTCGGCACCGCCTTTTCTTGATCCAGCAGCGGATGGCGTGCCTGCAAAAAACGAAGATAGCCTCGGCTATTGACCGCTGGCTTCGCGGCTTGCAGCCGGCGGGCGTATTTCGCCTTGGCGAACGCAAAATCAAGCGCCGCAAGCGACTCAACCGCCCGCGCAAGCGGCTCGGCCTGCTCAGCGACTTTTGCCGAAAGTTCGCGCAAAATGCGTTCGATTTCTTGCTTTTCTTTCGCCCGCGCTTCGCGGAGCGCGTTGTTCAACTCGACGACCGCCTGCGGTTCAATAAACAGCGTCGCCCCGGACGCTGACTGGTCGTGGACGATGCCGCCGTAGGCGCCGCGATACTCTTGTTTCACCGGGATGACATATCGGTCATTGCGGATCGTAATGATGGCGTCCGACAGCCGCTTTTGCGCCGACGGCGAGCGGATGATGTTCTCGAGTTTCTCGCGGATGCGCGCTTCCACTGACCGAATTTGCCCGCGCAGCGAGCGGAGGCGGTCGCTTGCGGCATCCAACACTTCGCCATGGTCGTCGATCGAGCGGCGAATGTCATGTTCAAGCGCCGGCACCTCCACGAGCTCATCGGCATAAGTGGACAGACGGTCCAATCCCCCGTGCTCTTCATGCAGATCCATAATCAGCCGCTTCATTTGCCGGCTTGCGGCCGAGGTGGCCGCCACTTCAAGCAGCTCTTGCGGGCTGAGCGTGCCGCCGATCGCCGCCCGCTTGAGATGCGGACGGATGTCGACTACTCCGTCAAGCGGCGCATAGCCAGCAAGCCGCAAAACAGCGGCGGCTTCATCCGTTTCGTCAAGCCAGGCGGCCACCTCCTCCAAGTCAGAAGACGGTATGAGAGCGTCGATTTTTTCCAAACCGAGCGGCGAGGACGCATGCTCTGCCAACTGCTCTTTCACTTTATCGAACTCCAAGGTGTGAAGCACTTTTCGTTGCACGTATCTGACCCCCAGCTGATTCATTTCTTTCGTTTGTCGCGCAAAAACTGTTGCAGCTTTTCAAGCGGCCATGTGTTGATGACCGTTTCCTTATGGATCCAACCTTTTCTTGCCGTCGCTACGCCGATCGCCATATCCTCGAGCATGTCCAAATGGTGGGCGTCCGTGTTAATGGCAATATACGCCCCCGCTTCCTCGGCTTTTTTCACGTAGGCCGCCGACAAGTCGAGCCGGTTTGGGTTGGCGTTTAACTCAAGCACCGTGTTCGTCTCCGCCGCGAGCTCCACGAGCCGCTCGATATCGACGTCATAGCCGTCGCGCTGGCCGATCAGCCGCCCGGTCGGGTGGGCAATGACATCGACGTACGGGTGGCGAAGCGCCGCCTCCAACCGTTTCATGATCGTCTCGCGCGGCTGTTTGAACGCAGAGTGAATGGCGGCGATGACAAAATCAAGCTCCTTGAGCACGTCATCGTCGTAATCGAGCGTCCCGTCCGGCAAAATATCCATCTCAATGCCGGCCAAAATCGTAAAATCCGAATAGCGCGCGTTCAGCCGTTCGATTTCCTCGCGCTGGCGCCGCAATCGATCCGGGGTCAAGCCGTTGGCCACTTTCAAATAGTGCGAATGGTCGGTGATGGCGATATACCGGTAGCCGCGGCGGCGGCACGCCTCAGCGAGCTCCGCAAGCGAACACGACCCGTCGCTCCACGCCGAATGCATATGCAAATCGCCTTGAATGTCTTCAAGGCGCACAAGCGGCCGATCAGCGGAAAACCGCTCGATTTCCGTGCCATCTTCACGCAGCTCCGGTGGAATGTGCGGCAGCCCGAAATGGGCGTAAAACGCCGCTTCATTCGGGAACGTTTTCACTTCGCCTGTCGCTTCGTCTTCCACGCCGTATTCGCTGATTTTCTCGCCGCGCTCTTTGGCGAGTTGGCGCATGCGCACGTTATGCTCCTTCGATCCGGTGAAATGATGAAGCGCGGTCGCGAATTGCGCCTCGCTGACCAGCCGAAAGTCAACGGCCACTTCATCCTCATACTGGAAAAGAAGCGACACTTTCGTCTCCCCAGCGGCGAGCACCCCGCGGACGCGCTCAAAGCCGAGCAGCCCGTCGCGCACCGCAGCCGGACGGTCGGTAGCGATGACATAATCCAAATCTTTCACCGTTTCATTCAAGCGCCGCAAGCTGCCGGCCCGCGAGAAGCGAATCACGCCATCCAAACAAGCGAGCTGGCGTTCCATGTCCGCCGCGATCGCGAGCACCCGAGCGAGCGGCAGCCGCTCGGGGCGTTTGCCTGCCTTTTCAATGGCCGCAAGCAGCTTTTCTTCCGTTTTCGCGCCAAAACCGGCAAGCGCGCGCACTTTTCCAGCCAAGCACGCTTCTTTCAATCCGTCCATATCGACAATGCCAAGCTCCTGATGCAGCTTGGCGATTTTTTTGCCGCCAAGCCCCGGGATCTTAAGCAAGGAAAGAAGCGTTTCCGGAATATCGCGCTTTAATTCCTCGAGCACCGATGATGAACCGGTTTCGACAAACTCGGTGATGATCGCCGCTGTGCTTTTGCCGATGCCGGGAATGGCGGTGAAATCGCCAATTTCCGCGAGGCTCCGCTCATCCGTTTCCAAGGCGTTCGCCGCTTTGCGGAAGGCGTTGACCTTAAACGGATTTTCTCCTTTGATCTCCATATACAGTGCGATCGTTTCAAGCAGGCGGATGACCTCTTTTTTATGGACGCTCATCCCCGTTCCCTCCCTTTCCCGCAAAACCACGGCCGCGCTCGGTCAGACGCGGCCATGAATCCACCAGTTGCCAAGCATCTCCGACAACACCGGCGTATGTTTCACAATCACGGTCGCCATGAGCGAATGCTGCAGCTGTTCTTGGACGCTGTCAATCGGCACGAGCGCACCGATATACAAAAGCAAAAAGACAAGCAAATACACTTCCGCAAATCCGAGCGCCGCCCCGGCCAAGCGGTTGACGCTGCGCAACAGCGGCAACTGGGCGACGAAATCGAGCATCGAGCCAACGATTTGAAGCACGATTTTCACCACAAAAAATAAAAGTGCAAAGGAAATCGCCCGATAATAGGCATCGTCTAAATGGGTGCTCTGAAACAGCAGCTTCATCGTCTCCGGATCACCGAACGTCGGATACGGAATCCAAAGGCGCAATGTCGGCACCAACCGTTCATAATAGCGATAGGCGACGTAAAAGGCAATGAAAAACCCGGCCATATGAATGAATTGGAGAATAAAGCCGCGCTTCAGCCCGATCATCGCCCCCAGCAACAGGACAAACAACAGCACGACATCAATCATCCTGTTTCCCGTCCTTTTCCTGTTTCAGCTGTTCCGCCAGCCGTTGATATTCTTCTTTTAGTTTGAGATATTCACTGGCGATGTTGACGGCCGTCAACACGGCCAGCTTCGGCACATCAAGGAGCGGATTTTTCTCACTGAATTCATGCATTTTATCGTCAACGAACGCCGCCACGAGCCGGATGTGGGCCGGGCTTTCCGCGCCGACGATCGTGTAGTCTTGTCCATAGATGCGGACGCTCACCCGCGTTTTTGGCTGTTCTGTCAAGCTTTCTCCCCCATTTCGCCAAATCCTACTGTTTATCATATCATGAACGCTGGTATAATGGAAAGAAGCGACACACAGCAACGATAGAGAAGATAAAGGAGCGATCGAACGTTGTCAAACTATGTGATTCAAGCCGACCAACAGCTGCTTGACGCCTTGCGCGCCCACTACCAAGACGCCTTATCCGACCGGCTTCCGGCTGGAGCGTTGTTTGCCGTCAAGCGCCCGGATGTCGTCATCACCGCCTACCGCTCAGGCAAAGTGCTGTTTCAAGGGAAAGCGGCGGAGCAAGAAGCAGCGAAATGGATATCAGGGGCGAGCGCCTCAAACGAAACAGCTGACCACCAGCCGTCCGCTTTGGCAGCTCATCAACTCGGGTCTCTTTCCGCCATCGGTTCCGATGAAGTCGGCACCGGCGATTATTTCGGCCCGATCGTCGTCGCCGCCGCCTACGTGGATCGGCCGCATATCGCCAAAATCGCGGCGCTTGGCGTGAAAGATTCGAAACAATTGAACGATGAGGCAATCAAACGGATCGCCCCCGCCATCATGGAAACCGTGCCGCATGCGGTCACCGTGTTGGACAATGCCGAATACAACCGCTGGCAGCGAAGCGGCATGCCGCAGACGAAAATGAAAGCGCTCCTTCACAACCGGACGCTCGTGAAACTCGTTGACGCCATCGCGCCCGCCGAACCAGAAGCAATCATCATCGACGAATTTTTAAAACGGGATTCGTATTTCCGTTACCTTTCCGATGAAGATCGCATTATCCGCGAGCGGGTGCACTGCCTTCCCAAGGCGGAAAGTGTCCACGTATCAGTCGCCGCCGCCTCGATCATCGCCCGCTATGTGTTTTTAGAGGAGATGGAGCAATTATCCCGCGCCGTCGGCCTCCCGCTTCCAAAAGGTGCCGGCGCCATCGTTGACGAAGCCGCCGCCCGGATCATCCGCGCGCGGGGGGAAGAAGCGCTCGCGGCGTGCGCCAAGCTTCATTTCGCCAATACGAAAAAGGCGCTTGCCATCGCCAAGCGCCGGAAGTGAAGGAGTGGAATTGATGAACAATGATGTTTGTTTGAGTTTATCTAGCACCACGGGTAATATGTGTGTCCCTGCATCCCGTCATGAAGAAAGGGTGCCCCGTTCTCTTGGGACACCCCCTTGCCGCACATTCAGCCTTTATCGCTCACGCCCGCTCTTCCAGCGCGGCGACGACTTTCTCCGCCGTGCTTCGGCTCGATTGCGGGTTTTGCCCAGTGATCAAGTTGCCGTCGCGCACGGAGAAATCGGTCCACTTCTCGCCGTGGACGAAATTCGCCCCGCGCAGGCGCAGCGTCGACTCGAGCAAAAACGGCATATGCACATCAAGCCCGACTTCACGCTCTTCTTCATCCGTAAATGACGTGACCGTTTTTCCTTTCACAATCGGCGTGCCGTCTTTGTATGTGGCGTTCACCAGCCCTGACGGACCGTGGCAGACAGCGGCGATGATGCGCCCGTCTTCGGCAAACTGCTGCAAGACGTATTGCAGCGTTTCATTGTCGGGAAAATCGAACATCGTCCCGTGTCCACCGGGAAGGAAAATGGCGTCAAACCCGTGTGCATCGTCCTTGCTTAAACGTGTTGTGTTCTTCAGCACTGCTTCCGCCTCCGCCCAAGACGGGTCTTTTTCATTGATGCTGCGCGGGTCAAGCGGCACCTCGCCGCCTTGAATGCTCGCCACTTTCACGTCATACCCTTTTTCTTTAAATACCAAATACGGTACGGCAAACTCCTCAAGCCAAAGCCCGGTTTTATGGTCGTCGGTGATCGTCGTATGGTTCGTCACCACCATGAGCACTCGTTTCGTCATGCGGCAGCCCTCCTTTAGGTTTTGGAATGTTCTCTACTACTCATCATACTTTATGTTGGGCAAAAGAGGAAAAAATATGCTTTGTGAAATGGAAAAGGAATGAATCGCTGGCGGACGATCAAGCAACGAGCACCTATATTTCGTTGATGAGGAGAGGCGGCATCGTGCCAGCTCTCCTGAAAAAGAACGCCGCCCCCAGCATGCGGGGAGCGGCGTTGACTCGCCTTCCTAACTGATTTTTTGTTGTTCCAGACCATCCACTTCGCTCACTGGCTGCCGAAACGGCCACCAGTTCGCGCGGCCGAACGTGCGGACCATGACCGGCACAAACAGCGGCAGAACGACGAGGGCGTAAAGGAGAAGCCCCGTCAGCACAATCGTCGCGATTTGCAAGAGCGACAAGACGCCGGACGGATACATCGCGGCGAACGTTCCGCCTAAAATGACGGCGGCCGAGATGATGACCGTCCCCATATGGCCCATCGCCGACAGCATCGCTTCCTTCACCGGCCGGCCGCGGTATTCGTTGAACCGATCCATGAGGAAGATGCTGTAGTCGATGCCAAGCGCCAACAGCAACACAAAGGCGAAGAACGACACCGCCCAGTTCAAGCCGGCATAGCCGAGGCCGTTGACGAAAATGAGTTCGGTGACGGCCATCGATGTGTAATACGTCAGGACGAGCGACAAGATCAAATAGAGCGGCATGATAAGCGAACGAAGGAGCGCTGCGAGCACGATGGCGATGCCGATCAACATCAGCACGGCCGTCCGTTTATAGTCGGCGTTTGAGATCGCCTGCAAATCGGCGTACGTGCTTGTGACGCCGCCGACAGCGATCGTCGCGTCTTCCCACTTCGTCCCTTTCACCGCCCGCTCAGCGGCGGCGTGAATGTCATCCACACGGCTGAGCGCCGATGTCGAATACGGATTTTCTTTTAAAATGACATCAAACGTCACGATGCGCCGGTCTTTCGACATATACGCGTCTTTCGCCTGCGCAAAGTCTTTGCTTTCGCGCGCTTCCTTCGGCATGTGCCAGCCAGCCATGTCTTTCTCCGGCGCCGATGACAAATCGGCTAAATACGTTTCCGCCGTTCCGAGGCCGTCCGCCACTTTATGCAGACCGGACGCGCTTTGGTCCAAGCCGTTTACAAGCTGGTCGAGCTGGCCGCCAAGGGCGGAGAAATGCTCAAGCAATTGGCGCTGGCCGCCGTTCACTTGCTCAAGCCCTCGGGAGAATTGCGGCAATTGGTCGACCGCCTGTTTCTGGCCGTCGGCCGCTTTCGTCAACCCGGCTTCGAGCTCCGAAAGCCCGGCGATGATCCGGTCCAAGCCGCCGTTGACCGCCGCTTGGCCGGCCGCAAGCTGGGCGAACGAGTCGTTCGCTTTCGCCAAGCCGGCGCGCGCCTGCTCAAGCGCCCCGTTCAACTGTACGAGGCCGTCCGCCATTTCGTTCGTCTTTTCGGACAAGGCGGCGACCGTCATTTTCGCTCGTTGATATTGGGCGTCTTGCGCGAGCTCCGGGTGCGCCTGTTCGACTTGCGCAAGCATCGCCTGCACGGCGGCGAGCTGATTGGCGACGGCCTTTAATCCCGCTTCGATTTGCCGGTACTGGCCGCTTAATGCCGACAGCCCTTGTTCCGTCTGCTTGTAGCCGTCAAGCAGCTGCGCGGCGCCTTCCTGCAACTTTTTCGCATTGTCGCGAAGCGTCACTAAGCCGTTTTGCAGCTCGCCGGCGCCCACCGCTCCACGACGCACGCCTTGTTCGATTTGACTAAGGCCGTTTTGCAGCTGGCGCAGACCGTCTTCAAGCCGCTCCGTTCCAGAGACGAGCTGGCCGATGCCGGATGACGCCTGCTTGAGCTGCGGCGCGGACGAGGACAATTTTTCGCTTGCCGTCTCAAGTCCGGCGCCGATTTTCTCAATCCCCTCTTTGCCGGCGCCGAGGCCGTCTTTGAGCTGTTTCGCTTGTTCGGTGACATACAGCTCCTGAATCGGCTCTCCGGTCGGACGCGTCGCCGAGCGGACGCTTGCCACGCCATCAACTTTTTCGATCTCGCGGCTCATTTTCTCTATCAACGCCAGCCCTTCTTCCGAATCAAGTGGCTCTTTGCTTTTTACCACCACCTGCGTCGGCATGGCATCTCCCGGATTGAAATGATCGGCGATGATGCGAAATGCTTTGACCGAACGGTAATGATCGCCAATCTCTTCCATGGAGTCAAACGACAGCTTGCCGTTGTATGTCGCGAGCACCGGCACCGTCACAATCCCAACAATCGCCAGCGCCAGAAGCGGACGGGCGAAGGCAAAGCGACCGGCGGCGAGCCAAAGCCGGCTTTGCCCGTGCTCAAGCTTCCCGCGCACCGGCCAAAACAGCTTCTCGCCAAGCACTGCCATGAAAAACGGCACGAGCGTCATCAAGGCGGCAAGCAAGACCGCGACCCCAACGGCGACGGCCGCCGCCGATTGGTACAGCTTAAACGTCGACAACCCGATCGCCGCAAAGCCGATCATGACGGCAATGCCGCTTGCCGCCACCGTTTTCCCAGCCGTCCGGTACGTGGCGATAATCGCTTCCACCCGATCGCCGCGTTTCGCCAGTTCTTCTTTAAACCGGCTCAGCAGCAAAATGCAATAGTCGGTCCCAATGCCAAACAACACCGCCACTAAAAACGTTTGCGTGAACGTCGACAGGGGGAAATTCACTTTATCTACTAAAAACGCAACAACCGACTGCGAGACGACATACGTCGCCCCGACCGCGAGCAGCGGAATGAGTGGCGCCACCGGCGAGCGGAACACGGCGAGCAACACAATTAAAATAAAGACGACCGTGATCCCTTCCGTTTTCTTCACGCCTTCCTGCGAGCTCGCTACGACATCTTCATCGATCATCCAGCCGCCGGTGAAATAATGCTCGACCTTGACGCCATCGACTGCTTTATACAGGGCGTCGGTCAATTGCTTCGCCGTCCGCCCAGCCGGGTCGATGCTGACGGAAATGAGCATCGTCGTTCCATCTTTGGAGATGAGTTCTTTTTCCAGCTCCCGGTTGGCAAACGGCGAGACGATGTCCGTGACATGAAGTTCCTCTTTTTTCTTTTCGAGCGCGTTTACCGCCCGTTCAATCTCTTTTTTGTCATCCGCCGTCAATCCGCCTTTTTGGTAAAAGACAAGCACCGCGGAGCGTTCGTTTTGTTTGTTTTCCTGGCTGTTCGCCTCTTTGATCAATTTTGCCGCTAATGACGACGAGTAGCCGTCCGGCACGCTCAGCTGCCCTTTTTCCCTGACAAGCTCGCCCATGTTCGGCGCCGTCGCCATGAGCACGGCCGCGATGGCGATCCATGCCGCAAGTACGAGCCATTTTCCTTTGATGATCGCTCTCATGTCGCTTCTTCCACCTCCTGCAGCACGCGGGCCAACCGTTCATACGTGCGGATGAATGTTTCGATCTCCTCCTCTGGAAAGCGGGCGATCACTTCTTCGACGAGCCGATAGACGCTCCGGTCCATCTCCTTCACCCATGCTTCCCCGTGCTCTGTCAGCGATAAGACGATGACGCGCCGGTCGTTCTTGTCACGGTCGCGGCGCAGCCAGCCTTTGTCGACGAGGCGATTCGTCATCGCCGTCACCGCGCTTTTGTTCACGCCAAACATCGCCGCGAGCTCCGTTGACGTGCACGCCCCCCGCCGGCGGATGTAGCGAAGCAAATAATATTGATCGTGCGTCATCTCTTCGCAAAGGCTGTCTTTGACAAGCGCCGCGCCGCGTTTCATCACGAGAAACGACACGGACAAATAGCGGTCGATCCATTCGTCGATGTTTCGTTCCGGCATTCCTTCACCTCCATTTGTTCAACAATTGAACAATTTGTCCAAACATCTCCCTCGGGACGGCGGCTTTTTTTATTTAGTTCAATGATTGAACTGTTAGTAACGATACCAAGGAAAAAAGAAAAAGTCAACGAGAAATGTGAGCAAAAGAACATCGAGTCTGTCCTCCCATTCCGAAACAAAGGAAATGTTTTCAAAATGATTACACGGCCTTCACGAACGCTTAACATCCAGCTTGTACGATAAAAGTGACCAAATCATCTGAAAAAGGAGAGGAGAACGATGTTCCGATCGAAACGCCGCACCGCTTTGCTCATTGCCGGGCTGAGCGCCGGACTGACGCTTTATCATGCTAGTCAAGCTGCATGGGCCGCCCCAACGAAACAATCGAAGCCGCCTGAAGTGAAAAATGTCATCCTTTTTGTCGGCGATGGCATGGGCACCGCGCATCGCAACGCCATTCGCCTCGCTACAAAAGGATTGAGCGGGGAATTGGAAATGGACAGCATGCCGTACAGCGGCCTCGTCCATACGAACTCTGCCGACGCGAAATCATTCATTACCGACTCCGCCGCGGCGGCGACTGCCATCGCCTCAGGCGTGAAAACATACAACGGCGCCATTTCCGTTGATCGACAAGGGAAACCAGTGGAAACGATTTTGGAACAAGCGAAAAAAGCCGGCAAGGCAACAGGGCTTGTCACGACCGCCCAAGTGACGGACGCCACACCGGCCGCGTTTGCCGCCCACACCGCCAGTCGTTCGGCGCAAAGCGACATCGCCAAGCAATACATTGAACAAACGAAAGTGGACGTCATTTTGGGCGGCGGGGAAGATTACTGGTATCCTAATGGAAATCCTGGCTATTACCCCGACCATCCAGCCGAAGATCCGGAAGAAGCAAGCAAAGGCACGCAAGGAAACTTGGTTGAACGCGCCAAGCAGCTCGGCTACACGTACGTCCGCACCGCCGATGAGCTGAAACAAGCGTCCGGCCGCAAGCTGCTTGGACTGTTTGCCAACGAAGAAATGTTCCAGCAGCGACCGGAAGGGGAAGGGGATGTGTACAATCCCGTCGTGTCGCTGCCCGATATGACAAAAAAAGCGCTTGACGTGCTGTCGCAAAATAAAAAAGGCTTTTTCCTCGTTGTCGAAGAAGAAGCCATTGATGAAATGAGCCATGAAAACAACGGATCGCTTATGATCAAAGCGGGCCAGCAGCTTGACGAAGCGGTCGCCGCAGCGAAACAGTACGCCAAGCGCCATCGGGATACGCTCGTCCTCGTGCTCGCCGACCATGAATGCGGCGGCTTGACGATCGAAACGCCGGGCGGCACGGATGAGTCGGGAGACGGCAAAACGATCTCCGGCGAAGACGGCCCGTTTCCAATCGCCCGCTCTACGCAAACGTTCGCCCTCGACTGGACGACAACGGGCCACACCGCCGCCGATGTGCCGCTGACGGCCATGGGCCCGGGAGCGGAGCGATTCGCCGGCGTGTACGAAAATACACGCATTCATGATATTCTTGAAGAATTATTGTTTGGAAAAAGCAAAAGATAACGCCATCCGTGCTTCGGTCGTTGTCCTTCACCGACCTCCGTTTCCCCGCGAACGAATCGGTTGCGGGGAAACGGTTTTGATCCATTGACCCGCGCGGACTGCCCAAAGACAAGTGAAAAATGGTTTTTCATCATCAAGAAGACGTTTCATCAAGAATGCACAAGACACGTTCAATGAACGCTTCGCCATCCTCGAATTCAATATACCGTAAACGATTATCATGCAAAAAGACTTCAACTTTTTTAAAGGTTTCCCTGTCGGCTTGGGCGATGACTGTTCGCAAATCAGCCAACTCTCTCCGCAATGCGTTGACCAAACATTCCGGTTCATAATCGCGAAAATCACGAACCCGATCATCAAACTCATCATCATCGATCGATTGGTTATAGTAGCCATCGACAAAATATCGCAATGTCTTGAATCTCTCTTCCACTCTTGCCATTTTCGTCGCCTCCCCTGGCTCAACGAATCGCAATCTCTTTTCTCCCCGATCAGAAATCAAGCCCATTTTTCGTTGCCGCTCATCACCGCCCCACGCGATAGCCAAACCACGCGAGCCACACGCCACACAAATACGTAGCCGCCAAATAAACGACAACCTTCGCCCACTGGCGTTGCTGCATCATTTGCACGCTTTCCCAGTTGAAGGTCGAAAACGTGGTGAACGCCCCCATAAAGCCGGTGCCGACAAGCAGTTTTTCAGTATCGGCGGCGCCGCTTCCGGCGAGCCAGCCGAGCAAAAAGGACCCAAGCAAGTTGACAATGAGCGTCCCTATGGGAAAACGCGGCGAACGCCGAGCCGCCCAGCGGCTGATGAGATAGCGGGCCATGGCGCCGAAAAAACCGCCGATCGCCACAAACAGCGGTGCGTACATTATCCAATCCCTTCCTTCCGTTCCGGTTGAGCGGCGGCATATCCAGCCCATGAGGCGAGCAACCCGCCAAACAGGCTGGCGGCGATATACACGGCCGCCATGCCAAAGCGCCCTTGTTCCATCAATTCCACACATTCAACACTGAGCGTCGAAAACGTCGTATACGAGCCGATGAACCCGGTCGTCGCCGCTGTTTTCAGCCACGGCGGCCAAGACGGGCGGCGGGTGAACACCACCGTAAGCCAGCTGAGCAAAAACGAGCCGGTCCAGTTCACCAAAAGCGTTCCGAGCGGAACCCCTCCCAACCAGGCAGCGGGCACGACAAGACCAACGACATAGCGGACAAGCGCGCCGATCATGCCGGCTGCGCCGACGGCGAGATAGACCAATAACCATCCCTCCTTCGTAAAATAAACAGACTCCTGCCGCTTTTCATTTGCAGCAGGAGTCATCAGCCGGAAGCCGGCGGTTATGGCGAACTCCATCGCCTATAACGTTTTCTTGTTTGTTATTTTACCATATGTCCCCTTCCCATGTGAAGGACAGCAAACAGGCGGCATTTTGCCAAAAAAGAAGGCTGATTGTGCTAGGCTTCTCTAGTTGAGAAAAGACAGGATTCAGCGGTATTTTTACTCGCCCACCAGTCTTCTAGCGGGCGCGGCGAAATCCGTGCTCTTCGAACATTTGCAACGCTGGACCGCTTGTCAAATACGAGTAAAACTGTTGCGCCTCCTTGAGATGTTTGCTCGTCTTGACAACACCAAGCGGATAGACGATCGGGTCGTGCATGCCGCTTGGCACGGCGGCGACGATATTGACGTTCTCCGAGGCGAGCGCGTCCGTCCGGTACACAAATCCGGCGTCGACGTTGCCGGTTTCCACATACGTCAACACTTGGCGAACGTCTTTCGCGTACACGAGCTTCGGTGCCACCTTCTCCCACAGCCCCGCCTTCTCCAATGTTTGTTTCGCGTACATACCGGCCGGCACCGATTCGGGGATGCCGATGGCGATCCGTTTGGCGCGGATGATGTCATCGAGCGACTGAACCGCTCCTTCCCCTTGTTTTGGCGCAATGAGGACGAGTTCGTTCGCCAGCACTGTTTTTTCGTGTTTGGAATCGATCAACCCTTCTGCTTTCAATTTTTCAAACGGCTCAGCGGCCGCCGAAAAGAAAAGATCGACCGGCGCCCCTTCGGAAATTTGCTTTTGCAACGCGCCCGACGCACCGAAATTGTATTGGATGCGGATGTTCGGATGCTTTCGTTCAAACGCCGTTTTCGCTTCTTCCAGCGCTTCTTGCAGACTGGCGGCGGCGGAGACGGTGAGCTCCACTTTATCCGCCGGTTTCGTTTGCCCCTTCCCCTCTTTTGAGCCGCTGTCGCAGCCATACAAGCCGAACAGCAAGAGCAATGCGGCAAGCCATGCGATTTTTCGCATCTGTCTCCCCCTTATCTTTTTATATGTAATGATATCTAATTATAAATAATAATAAGTATATAAGTTGTAATAAAGATTTTCCGATTGCTCGATTCTGTTTTCCTTCATACAAGTCAGTTTGGTAGAATGCGGCGGGCGCTCTACTGGATGTAAAACAAAGTTTCAACTTATATAGTTAGGAAAGAAAAATTTTTCCCCATGCGTTCTTTGCGCTACAATGAAAGAAAGGAGGATGGCATGATGACGGAGCCGCAGTCATACACGATTGAAGAAATCGCTTCCTTATTAAAAGTGTCCAAACTAACGGTGTACGATTTAGTGAAAAAAGGGAAGCTGCCCGCCTTTCGCGTCGGGCGGCAAATGCGGATTACCGCGGATGATCTTCGCCGGTACATCGACGGGCAAAAAGGGGAGACAAGTCCCGTTTCTTCCGCCGTTTCACGGCCGGTCGAAGCCGCCGTTCGCCCCATCATCATCAGCGGCCAAGATGCGGCGCTCGATTTGCTTGGCGTCCATCTGGAAAAAAACGGCCCTTATCAATCGCTCCGCACCTACACGAGCAGCCTCAATGGGCTGATCGCCCTGTATAAAGGGCAATGCGACATCGTCAGCGTGCATTTGTTTGACGGGCAGACAGGCGAGTACAACCGTCCGTATGTGGAAAAGCTGTTGACAGGCCATGCGTACATCATGGTGAACGTCATGCGCCGGCCGATTGGATTTTATGTGTCAAAAGGCAATCCTCGCAGCATTCAAACGTGGCACGACTTAGGAAGGAGCGACGTCGTGATCGTCAATCGGGAGAAAGGGGCCGGGGCGCGCGTCCTGTTAGATGAACAGCTGCGCCTGCATGGATTGTCGCCGTCCGCCATTCGCGGCTATGAACGCGAGGAAACAAGCCATTTGAGCGTCGCCTCCGCGGTGGCGTCAGGTCTCGCCGATGTCGGCATCGGCACGGAAAAGGTGGCGCGAATGGCCGGCGTCGAGTTCATTCCGCTAATGAACGAACAGTATGATGTCGTCATGCTGCGGACGCCGGAGAATGAATCGCTCATCGCTTCCGTGCTCGACGTGCTCCGCTCCGATTCGTTCCGCGCCGAACTCGAAGCGCTCGGCGGGTACGATGTGTCGCAAACCGGGCGCATTATGGCTGAACGCGGCTGACAGGGCATCCGCCTTTGTTGGCATCCTTCGTTTTCTGAATCTGTTTGAAAACGAGCTCTCATCAAAAAAAGCTGTTCCAAAAGCGAGTCGCTTTTTGGAACAGCTTTTCGTTTTACCCGCGCAGCACCGCGCCAAATTGTTTCTCGACTGCGGCGAGCACCCGCTCGTGGACGGCGGCGACTTCTTCATCCGTGAGCGTCCGCTCCGGATCATAGAAGCGGAGCGAGAAGGCGAGCGATTTTTTCCCGTCCGGCAGGCGCTCGCCTTGGTAGACGTCAAAGAGGGAGACGTCTTTGACAAGCGGTTTCCCGGCTTCGGCGATCGCCTGCTTCAAGGCGCCGGCTTCGACCATTTCGTCAACGACCAAGGCGATGTCGCGCACGACCGACGGGAAGCGCGGAATCGGCTCGTAGCGGATCGCTTCACTTTCGGCGTTCAACAGCTCGGCCAAGGCGAGCTCGAACACGTACGTTTCTTTCAAATCGTACTCTTTTTGCACGGCCGGATGGAGCTGGCCGACAAAGCCGATGACCCGGCCGTCAAGCACAATGTCCGCCGTCCGTCCCGGATGCAAATCGGCGCGCTTGGCCGGTTTGTATTCGATGCGGGCGGCAAGTCCAAGCAAGTCAAACAGGCCATCCAAAATCCCTTTGGCAACGTAAAAATCAACGGCCTTTTTCTCGCCTTGCCACAAATGGGCGTGCCATAAGCCGGTGAGAACGCCGGCGAGGCGCTCTTTTTCCGCTGGTTGGACGCCTTCTCCTTTGGACAAGTAGACAGAGCCGATTTCGTACAAGGCGACGTTCTCGACTTGGCGGGCGCGGTTGTAGCTCGCCGCTTCAAGCAGATGCGGAATTAAGCTTTGCCGCAAAACGCTCCGCTCTTCGCTCATCGGCAGCGCCAAGCGGACCAATTCGGCCGTCTCAAGCGCAAAGCGCGCCGCTTTGTCCGGGCTCGTCAACGAATACGTGATGGCTTGGAACAAGCCCGCCCCTTCCAAATAGCGGCGGACGCGGCGGCGCTTCGCCTGATGCGGCGTGAGTCCGCCCGGCTTCGCCTCCGCCACCGGCAGCGTCGCCGGCAGACGGTCGTAGCCATACAGGCGCGCCACTTCCTCGATGATGTCTTCTTCAATCGCAATGTCGCGCCGACGCGACGGGACATCGATCGTAAACGTTCCGTTGTCTTCTGTGAACGGAAATTGCAAATTCGAAAGAATCACGGCCACTTCCTCTTTCGACATCGCCGTGCCGAGGACACCGTTGATGCGTTCGAGCGTGACCGTCACCGCCACCGGCTCCTCACGCCACACGCTCGCTTCCACGACGCCGCCGACGACCTCGCCGCCGGCGTATTCGGCCATCAGGGCGGCGGCGCGCTCGAGCGCTTCTTTCGTCCGCGCCGGATCGATGCCTTTTTCAAACCGAGTGCTCGCTTCGCTGCGCAGCCCGTGGTCTTTTACCGCCTGGCGGATGACCGGGCTTGTAAAGTACGCCGCTTCAATAAACACGGTTTTCGTGTCATCGCGCACTTCCGAATTCGCCCCGCCCATCACCCCGGCTAAGGCGACCGGCTCGCGGCCGTTCGTGATGACAAGGTGGTCTTCGGTCAGCTTCCGTTCGACATCATCGAGCGTGACAATCGTTTCGCCTGCCTTTGCGCGGCGGACGACAATTTCCTGCGAACCGAGGCGGTCGTAGTCAAACGCATGAAGCGGTTGGCCATACTCAAGCAAAATGTAGTTCGTAATGTCGACGACGTTGTTGTGCGGGCGAATGCCGGCTGCCATCAAGCGCGCTTGCATCCAAAGCGGCGACGGGCCGATCCGGACGTTTTTCACGATCCGCCCGGCGTACAGCGGGTTGTCTTCCGGCGCCTCGACGCGGACGGAAATGTAGTCGTGAACGTTTTCGTTCGTTTCTTTGACCGCCGCTTTCGGCAGCTTTACTTCACGTCCGAGAATGGCCGCGACTTCATAGGCGACGCCGATCATGCTTAAACAGTCGGCGCGATTGGGCGTCAAAGACAGTTCGAGCACTTCATCGTGCAAGCCGAGCCATTCCAGTGCATCGGCGCCGACCGGCGCATCGCTCGGAAAGACGAAAATGCCGTCTGCATACTCTTTCGGCACGACTTTCGTTTCGACGCCGAGCTCTTGGAGCGAACAAATCATTCCGTTCGATTCTTCCCCGCGCAGCTTCGCCCGTTTGATTTTGAAATTGCCCGGCAGCACCGCCCCGACTTTGGCGACGGCGACCTTTTGCCCTTTGGCGACGTTCGGGGCGCCGCAAATGATTTGCACCGGCTCGCCTTCGCCAAGGTCAACGAGGCATTTCCGCAGTTTATCCGCGTTCGGGTGCGGCTCGCACTCGAGCACATGGCCGATGACGACGCCGTTCATCCCGCGGTCGAGCGCCTCAACCCGCTCGACTTCAATGCCGCTTTTCGTGATGCGATCAGCGAGTTCCGCGGCGGTGACCCCCGTCAAATCGACGTACTCGCTCAGCCAACGGTAAGACACGAGCATGGAAAACCCCTCCTTTTTCTGTTACACACGCAAAAATTGCCGCAAGAAACGTAGATCGTTTTGATAGAAATGACGGATGTCGTCAATGCCGTACTTCAGCATCGCGATCCGCTCCGGCCCCATGCCGAACGCAAAGCCGGTGTACGTTTTCGAATCAAAGCCGGCCATCTCAAGCACGTTCGGATGCACCATGCCGGCTCCTAAAATTTCGATCCAGCCGGTGCCTTTGCAGACGCCGCAGCCCCGCCCTTCGCATCGGAAGCAGGACACATCGACTTCGACCGACGGCTCGGTGAACGGGAAAAAGCTCGGCCGGAAGCGGATGTCGCGCCCTTCCCCGAACAGCTTGCGGGCAAATTCGCGCAGCGTCCCTTTCAAATCGCTCATCCGGATGTTCCGATCCACAACCAATCCTTCAATTTGCGTAAACTGGTGCGAATGCGTCGCATCGTCCGTATCGCGGCGGTACACTTTGCCCGGACAAATGATTTTCACCGGGCCGCGCCCGCGGTGTTTTTCCATCGTCCGCGCCTGCATCGGCGATGTGTGGGTGCGAAGCAAAATCTCCTCCGTGATGTAAAACGAATCTTGCATATCGCGGGCCGGGTGGCCTTTCGGCAAATTGAGCGCCTCAAAGTTGTAATAGTCGGTCTCGACTTCCGGCCCTTCGGCGACCGTATAGCCCATGCCGATAAACAAATCTTCAATTTCTTCAATGACGCGCGTCAGCGGATGGGGATTGCCAAGACTCACAGGTCGTCCCGGCAGCGTCACATCGATCGCTTCGGCGGCCAGCTTCCGCTCGACTTCCTCCTGTTCCAGTTTCGCTTGTTTCGCCTCGAGCGCCTGCTGAATCGCCGCTCTCACTTCATTGGCCAGCGCGCCGAGTTTCGGGCGCTCTTCCGGCGGCAATGCCCCCATGCCGCGCAGCACTTCGGTGATCGGCCCTTTTTTGCCCAAGTAAGCGACGCGCACGTCATTCAGTGCTTTGACGTCTTTCGCCTCATCGATTCGGCGAAGCGCTTCTTGCTTCAGCTCGTACAGCCGTTCTTTCACTTGAGTCCCTCCTCTATCCAAAATAAAAAACCCGCCCCCCCGGTAAGGGACGAGTTGTTGCTCGCGGTACCACCCTTGTTAACAGCACAAATGTGCTGTTCGCTTCATTGCGATAACGGCCGAAAGCCGGAACACCTTTACATCCCCTTTTGGGATGGTCCCGGTGTCAACTCGGGAGGTGAACTTCACTTGCGTCAGCCATAAAAACGCTCCCAGTCTCCGGCGTTTTCTCCCTGGATGGCGAGCAGCAAGCTACTTTTCTCCGTCATCGTTGTTGTCCGTATGGGAAATTGTCGCTATTCATTATACGCAAATGAGTGGGCAAAGGCAAGGTCAGGCCGAAATTTCTTTGCGCAGCTCATCGTTTACCGCACCGCCTGCAAGGAATAAAGCAAAATTCCGGCCGCGACGGCGACATTCAGCGACTCGGCTTGGCCGTAAATCGGGATGTAGATGGTTTCCGTCGTCATCTCGAGCCATTCGCGCCGGACGCCGCTTCCTTCATTGCCGACGAGCAAGGCGAAGGAAGACGAAGGCGGAACGGTGCGGTAATCGACGGCATTCTCCAAGGCCGTTCCGTACACCGGAATGCCCTGCTCCTTGAAACGCGCGATCCATTGCACCAAATCGCCTTTGACAACCGGAAGATGAAACAGCGACCCTTGCGTCGCCCGCACGACTTTCGGATTGTACACATCGGCGCACCCTTCGCCAAGGATGACAGCATCGATCCCGGCGGCATCGGCGGTGCGAATCATCGTCCCGAGATTGCCCGGGTCTTGCACGGCGTCAATGAGCAAGGCGGTCTTCACACCTTCAAGCTCGGCTGGCAACTTTCGGCACACCGCGGCGATGCCTTGCGGCGTCTCCGTGCTGCTGATCGCCTTCATCACCGCTTCGGTCACGATCACAACCGGGACGCTGACGTCCCAGCCGGGCGGGATGGCTGTCCGCTCGTCCACCATCAGCTCAACAAGCGGCGCGTTGCTTTTTACAGCCTCTTCGACAAGATGAAACCCTTCAAGCAAAAACAATCCGGTCTCATCGCGCCCTTTTTTGGTCAGCAGCTTTTTCCATTGTTTGACGCGCGCATTTTTCGGCGATTCGATCCGCTTCACCGTTTCGTCCCCCAATGTTTGGCGATAAACTCGTCGCGCCCGGACGCGGCGCGGTCTTGTTTGTAATGCTCCGGATTTTTCTTATGGTAGTTTTGATGATACTCTTCCGCCGGGTAAAACGTCGTCGCCGGCAAAATTTTCGTTACAATCGGCTTCGAGAAGCGCCCGCTTTCCTCGAGCGCCCGCTTTGACTGCTCGGCGAGCTGGCGCTGTTTTTCGTTATGGTAAAAAATCGCCGTCCGGTATTGCGGCCCGCGGTCGTGAAACTGGCCGCCGTCATCGGTCGGGTCGATTTGACACCAATACAGCTCCAACAGCCGCTCATACGGAAAGACGTCCGGGTCAAACGTGATTTGCACCGCTTCGTAATGGCCGGTCGTGCCGGTTTTCACTTGCTCGTATGTTGGGTTTTCGACATGCCCGCCCGTATAGCCGGAGACGATGCCGTAAATGCCGTCAAGCTCCTCAAACGGCGTCACCATGCACCAAAAGCAGCCGCCGGCGAATGTCGCTTTTTCCATTGTGTCGTCACCTCATTCGTCAAGTTTCTTCATTTGATTATAACAAAATGTGTGCCGTTGTCATCTTTCACGACCAAAGCCAAGTTCCTTCACAAAGCCAGGCTCGTTCCGTTCCGCACGCCGGCCGCTCATGTCACTGAGTCAAGCTGTCGTTTCATTTCGTCAAGCAAACGGTCAAACAGCGGGATATAGTGTGTACGGATGCGTTCGTAAATGTCCATCGCCGTTTCTTCGTCATACGTATGGGACGTCCGGTTGCGGTCTTCGAGCATGCGAAGCCATGTCTCTCCGTCTTGAATCAACCCTTCCCGAAACGCCTCGCGAATCGTTTTCCTCGGACTCGTCACTTCAGCGTATCCCTGATGCTCCAAATAAAGTTTCATCCATTTCCATGCTAGTTCGTACGTGAATTCAAAGCGTTGAATGGTCGCATCAACAACAAGGTCATCCGTTTGAGCGTCTCTTGCGGCACTTTGCCGGAGTTTGGAGAGCGCCCGTTCGAAATCGTAAAATCGATCCATCAGCCGGCTCATGGTGACCATCACCTTCCCGTGCTCGTTCGTTTGAAAAATCGTCTTTCCTTCTTGGTCAATATTCATTTTTAGCTGTTCGTTGTGAATTTGATTGTAATCAACAACATCGATCGGATAAATGATCGGAAGTTCATCCAAGTCCGATTGCAGGAGGTACAGCGGGCCTCCCGGTTTTCGAAATTGGATCGCCAAATCGATATCCGATCCTTCCTTGTAATCGCCTCGTGCTCTTGAGCCGAACAAAATGACTTTTTCAATGACATCAGCATAACGGGAAAATAGATGGAGCAGTTGGCGAAATACCGTTCGTTCCAATCCATAGAGCGGTTTCTCGTCCATCGTCGCCATCACTCATTTCGGTCTAGTTTTTCCTCTATTATACCATATACGAGAGCCGCTCCATGTATAAATCCGCCGCCATTGGCAAACGATAACGGTGTACAATACGGCCAATGAGGTGAGACAAATGGATTTGAACTTGCGGAAAGCCATTATGCACAACGTCGCCAACAACTCGAAAGAACAGCTCGAGAATACAATCGAGGACGCGATCCAGCGTGGCGAGGAAAAATATTTGCCCGGCCTCGGCGTCCTCTTTGAAGCCATTTGGACGCACGCCAATGAACAGCAAAAAGACATGATGCTCACCACGCTCGAGCAGGCGGTTAAACAATGACGAACACCGGCCGAATTGGCCGGTGTTTTTATTCGTCAAACGTCAGTTGTTTCACTTTGTCGGCGTCAAGCCGTTTGATCACTTCGACAAGCAGCTTGACCGTGTTCTCGTAGTCGTCGCGATGCAAAATGGCGGCGTGCGAGTGGATGTAGCGCGTCGGGATGGCGATCGTGAGCGACGGAACGCCGCTGCCCGTTAAATGAATCGCTCCCGCATCCGTACCGCCGCCCGGCATGGCATCAAAATGGTACGGAATGTTCAGCTCTTCCGCCACTTCGATGACGAATTCGCGCAAGCCGCGGTGCGACACCATCGTCGCGTCGTACAGGACGATGTGCGGGCCGGCGCCGAGTTTGCCCATCGCTTCTTTTTCCGACACGCCCGGTGTATCGCCGGCAATGCCGACATCCACCGCAAAGGCGATATCCGGCTGAATGAATTGGGCGGCCGTGCGCGCGCCGCGCAAGCCGACTTCTTCCTGCACCGTGCCGACGCCGTATACCGTGTTTGGATGGTCGACGCCTTTCAGCTGCTTGAGCACATCGATGGCGACCGCACAGCCGATCCGGTTGTCCCATGCTTTCGCGAGCAGCATTTTTTCATTGTTCAATACCGTAAATTCAAAATACGGCACGATCATATCGCCCGGGCGGACGCCCCACTCCATCGCTTCCTCGCGGCTTGTCGCGCCGATGTCGATGAACATATCTTTGATTTCCACCGGTTTTTTGCGCGCCTCCGGCGGCAGAATGTGCGGCGGCTTCGAACCGATGACGCCGGTGATGTCGCCTTTTTTCGTCACGATCGTCACGCGCTGGGCGAGCATTACTTGGCTCCACCATCCGCCAAGCGTTTGGAAGCGGATGAATCCTTTGTCGTCGATTTGCGTCACCATAAAGCCGACTTCATCCAAATGGCCGGCGATCATCACTTTCGGCCCGCCCGATTTCCCTTCTTTTTTGGCGATCAAGCTGCCGAGGCCATCCGTTGTCACTTCATCCGCATACGGAGCTATGTATGTCTTCATCACATCGCGCGCTTCCCGCTCATTGCCCGGGACGCCTTTCGCATCGGTCAGCGCTTTCAGCATCGTCAACGTTTCGTCCAACTTCGCCATCTTGGCACCCCTTTCCGGTTTTGTCCACTTTTTTATTATACTTGAAAAGGCTGACGATTGGCAAAATGAATCATTCGCCACCCGAAAAAAGATCAGTAGCGCTCGTTTTGCCGCTTGTGGTTCACTTCATTTTTCCGCCGATACGCCGCCTCGATGTCGTCGGAAGAAAAACCGAGCGCCACGCCAAGCCGCCAATACTCCGCAAACAGCGCATCATATTCCCCTCGCGCTCTCGTCTCCCCGAACCGCTCGGCGGCGCGAAAGATGGCCAAAAACTGCTCAACAAGCGGCCGCTCGACAGCCGGAAGCTCCCGGCTTTCATAAAACAGCCCGCAATCCAGCCCGAGCGACAGCAAAAAATGCAAACCGTCGACATATTCCTCCAGCACCCGTTCCGCCGGCGCCGACGGTTTCACGCTCCAAAATTTAAAACAGCGCGTCTCATTGGCCAGCTCCCCAAGTTCGACGAGAAACGCAAGCATTTTCCGATTGAACAAGTCCTCATGCATAAGGCCGTGCTCTGTTTCAATCCGCTCATCCAACATGCGCTGCATATCGTAAAGCAAAGGCCAATTCATCCTATTTCGCGCAGGAGACTCCCACTTCAACGACCAAAGGGAGTAAGTGGGAGAGGAATGCGCGTTCCCCCTTTCTTTTGTGTATGATATAATAAAGGCGTGGAGAAAACCGTTCAATAAAGGCACTCCAATAACTGCTACTCGATGTATGGAGTTGGTTACAGGAAACGTTGTAACCGTAAAACATCGAGCGTAGGTCCGTCTGTTGTGTGTGGAAGCCAAGTACTGCCAACAGACACACCGAGAGAATCGGTAACGATGCAGGCATGACCTGCGTCGTTGGGTAGTCGTCAACCTGCCCCCTGATGCAACCCCAAGTCAAGGAAGGAGGACGAAGTCCGTTTGCACTTCTGGGGAGTTGCAAGCCCCCACTTCAAGCGTTAGCTAAGTGGGAGTAGTTGACTCTCTCCTCCCCTTTCTACCTCATCCATCGCCAATAGAGAAACAGCTCCACCGCTGCCAACAGCGGCAAGCCATAGCCAAAAGCCCGATGGCGCGTTTTATGGCGAAACGTGTACATTCCAGCTGCCGCACCGATGGCCCCGCCCGCAAACGCCAGCAGCCAAAGCGTCCGCTCGGCGATGCGAAAGCGGCGGCGTTTCGCTTTTTGTTTGTCGAGCCCCATCATAAAAAAGGCAAGAAGATTGATCGCTATTCCGTATTGTACCATATCCATCCCTTTCCTTGACAGAAAAACAGCAGCGCTGATCGGCTTTCAAGCCCCCCATTTCGTTGCCGAAAAAAAAACGGCCACCCTTTGTTAGGATGGCCGTCATGGTTACTTATTCAAGTTCGCTTTCGCCAAATCGGCGAGTTGAGCAAATGCCGCTTGGTCGTTCACCGCCAAGTCGGCGAGCATTTTCCGGTTCACTTCCACGCCGGCCAGCTTCAAGCCGTGCATCAAACGGCTGTAGGACAAGCCATTTTGGCGAGCCGCTGCGTTGATGCGGACAATCCACAGTTTGCGGAAGTCGCGCTTCCGTTGACGGCGGTCGCGATACGCATACATGAGCGATTTCATCACTTGTTGGTTCGCGACTCTATATAATGCGTGTTTCGCGCCGAAATAGCCTTTTGCGAGTTTTAACACTTTTTTGCGACGTCTGCGCGTCACTGGTCCACCTTTTACGCGTGGCATAATCGTTCCCTCCTATAGTCGGTCGTTATTTCAAGTTGTCAAGCATTTGGCGGATGCGTTTGAAATCGCCAGGCGAGACAAGCGTCGCTTTGCGGAGATGACGCTTTTGTTTTTTCGTTTTATTGGCAAACAAGTGGCTCGTGTACGCGTGGCCGCGTTTTAATTTGCCGCTGGCCGTTTTTTTGAACCGTTTCGCCGAGCCGCGGTGAGTTTTCATTTTTGGCATCGCAGGTTCCTCCTTACTTGTTGTCGTTTTTCGGTGCGAGCACTAAAAACATGTTGCGCCCGTCCATTTTCGGCGCCGTTTCGACAACGGCAATGTCGGCGCACGCTTCCGAGAAGCGGTCAAGGACGCGCTGCCCAATTTCTTTATGGGTGATCGCCCGACCTTTAAAGCGGATCGTCGCCTTCACTTTATCGCCTTTTTCCAAAAACTTGCGCGCATTGCGCAGCTTCGTGTTGAAGTCATGCTCCTCGATCGTCGGGCTGAGGCGCACCTCTTTGACGTTGATCACTTTTTGTTTTTTGCGCGCTTCTTTCTCTTTCTTCTGCTGCTCGAAGCGGAATTTGCCGTAGTCCATGATGCGGCAAACGGGCGGTTTGGCGTTCGGCGCGACAAGCACAAGATCCAAGTTGCGTCTTGCCGCAATCTCAAGCGCCTCCTGCTTCGACTTGATGCCAAGCTGTTCGCCGTTTTGGTCGATCAAGCGCACTTCACGGGCACGAATTTGTTCGTTGATAATAAAATCTTTGCTAATAATGAGCCACCTCCAAGGTTTTTTCCGACTGGCTTGTTTGCCAGCAGAGCCCCACTTCCAGCCAAAAAAAAGCGCAGATGCACAAAGCACCCGCGCAGTACGTCCTTACACTCGCATTGACGAACCGTAACAACCTGCCAACAGCCGTCTTGGCGTCGGTCAGGTGAGAAGCGGGGTGCTTCTGCTTTTGTTACAAACAAGCCATCATTCCACTTTATACACTATACCACCTTGGCGATGGCATGTCAAGGAGCGGATCTTGATAAACACAACGCCCTTTATTATAGCGGATCAACATTCAATTGGCAAGAGAAAATCTTGTTCACGCCGCCATTTCTTTGAAAAACCGCCCATGACATGGGCCATCGCCACCGTTGCTTCCTTGTGGCGCTTGAACGTTTATGTCGCCTGTCAACGGTTTATTGCGCTTTCCCTAATCTTGTCCTTTTTTCCCGCACATCGTCAGCGAGCAAGGCCATAAACTCGTCAAGCCCCATCGTCCGGCTTTCTTTTTCGCCATAGCGGCGGACGTTGACCGCTCGCTCAGACACTTCTTTATCGCCGACAACGAGCATGTACGGGATTTTTTGCATTTGCGCTTCGCGGATTTTATAGCCGATTTTTTCGTCGCGCTCGTCGACTTCGACGCGGAAGCCGCGTTCTTTCAGCGTCCGTTGCACGTCATACGCGTAATCGAGATGCGCCTCCGGCGACACGGGGATCACTTTGACTTGAACCGGGGCGAGCCATGTCGGAAACGCGCCTTTATACTCCTCGATGAGGAACGCGACAAACCGCTCCATCGTCGAGACGACGCCGCGATGGATGACGACCGGACGATGCGGCTTCCCATCCTCGCCAATGTATGTCAAATCAAAGCGCTCGGGCAACAGGAAGTCAAGCTGCACCGTCGAGAGCGTCTCGTCTTTGCCAAGCGCCGTGCGCACTTGCACATCGAGCTTCGGCCCGTAAAACGCCGCTTCCCCTTCCGCTTCGTAGTAATCGAGGTCGAGCTCGTCCATGGCTTCCCGCAGCATGCGTTGGGCTTTTTCCCACATTTCATCGTCATCGTAATATTTTTCTTTGTCATGCGGATCGCGGTAAGACAAGCGGAACGAGTATTCCTCAATGCCGAAATCCTTATAGACTTCCAAAATCAAGTTGACGACGCGCTTGAACTCGTCTTTGATTTGGTCCGGGCGCACGAAAATGTGGGCGTCGTTGAGCGTCATGCCGCGGACGCGCTGCAGGCCGGTAAGCGCTCCAGACATTTCATAGCGGTGCATCGTGCCGAGCTCGGCGATGCGGATCGGCAGCTCGCGGTAGCTGTGCAGCTTGCTTTTGTAAATCATCATATGGTGCGGGCAGTTCATCGGACGAAGCACAAGTTCTTCGTTGTCCATCTCCATCGGCGGGAACATGTTTTCTTTGTAATGGTCCCAATGGCCCGATGTCTTGTACAGCTCGACGCTGCCGAGCACCGGTGTGTAGACATGATCGTATCCGAGCGCCACTTCTTTGTCGACGATGTACCGTTCGATAATGCGGCGGATCGTCGCTCCTTTCGGCAGCCATAGCGGCAAGCCTTGTCCGACTTGTTGCGATGTCGTAAACAGCTCAAGCTCTTTGCCTAATTTGCGGTGATCGCGCTCTTTCGCTTCTTCAAGCAGGCGCAAATAACGATCCAAGTCTTCCTTTTTGAAAAAGGCCGTGCCGTAGATGCGCTGCAGCATTTTGTTGTTGCTGTCGCCGCGCCAGTAGGCCCCCGAGATGCTGAGCAGCTTGAACTCTTTGATTTTTCCAGTCGACGGCACGTGCACGCCGCGGCAAAGGTCGAAAAACTCGCCTTGCTCATAAATCGAAATCGGCTCGCCTTCCGGAATATCGGCGATCAACTCGAGCTTCAACTCATCGCCGATTTCTTCATACAGCCGGATGGCTTCTTCGCGGCTCACTTCTTTGCGGACGATGTCCAAATTTTCTTTGACAATCTTGCGCATTTCCGCTTCGATTTTCGGGAGGTCGTCTGGCGTCAGCTTATGCTCCATGTCGATATCATAGTAAAAGCCGTTTTCAATGACCGGACCGACGCCGAGCTTGACGTTGCCATACAGCCGCTTGATCGCCTGCGCCATTAAGTGGGCGGTGCTATGGCGCAAAATGTCAAGCGCCTCCGGCATGTCTTGGGTAATGATGACAAGCTCGCCATCTTCGTGAAGCGGCGTGCGCAAATCAACGAACCGGCCGTTCAGTTTGCCGGCGATCGCTTTTTTCTTCAGCCCCGGGCTGATCGAGGCAGCGATGTCTTCCGTCGTCGTCCCCTTCGGAAACTCCTTTTCCGCCCCATCTGGGAACGTGATGCGAATGACGTCTGGCATTGGCAATCACTCCTTTGTCATGATGATGAAAATGGAAAAATAAAAAAACTCCTCCCTCCTAAAGGGACGAGTTTTCATCGTGGTTCCACCCTTCTTCCCATGGCAACGCCTCGCCATGCCATGGCTCAACAAGAATAACGGTCGTCCACCGGCGGCAACTACTGGGCGTTGCGTTCGCTGCCGCAGCTCTGAGGGGGTAAGCGCATTTTTCGTGTTAGGAAGGTTCCAGCCGCTGCCTTCCCTCTCTGGAAACCGTAAAAATGCGCCCATGTCCTCGTCATCGCTTGTATTCATCCATATTCATGACGTCATTATAGCGAAAACAGCAGGAAAAATCAAGCTTCTCCCCCATTTCCAGCGTTGGCGGCAAACAAGCGGGAAAAATCGGCGCGGCGGCAGACGATCAGCCGTTCTTGAAACACGTTTTGCAGTGTCTGCACCATGCCGTCATCCGGATGATCGGTGTACAGCTCAATTTCCGCCGGAGCGAGCGAGACAAGCGGAGCGAGCACCGATGCATCAATATACATCGGCTGGCTGAAGACGAGATGGCGGTCGATCAACTGTCTCACTTCCGCCGCCGACAGCTCCCGCCGCTCGCTGTCGTAAAATACGAAGTGCGGCGGATCGTGCACCAAATACAGGCGCGGCCATTGCGGCGTCCGGCCAGCCAGGCAGTCGCGCAGCATTTGCACAAAATTTTGATACTCCTGCTCCAGCTTGTATTCATCAATCGCCAGCTCGACATAATGTTGGAGGCGCTCCATATACGGCTTTAACCGGAACGTAACGAACGAAGAAAACGAAAATGACAAGCCGTCGCGCAAAAAGGAGGCAAAAGCGTCGCGCAACATCACGGTGCGCGAGGCGGCAAACGCCGCGCTTTTCCGGTAATCGCGCCGCTCGCCGTCCAAAAATGAATGAGCGAGGGCCAAAATTTGCTGCTGTTCTTCGACGTCGCGGAAATAAAAAACATTGGCAATGATGGATAGCAGCAGCCGGTCTTCCATCACCTCCTGCATAAACGCCGTCATCGCTGGGATGATATGCTCCTCAAGCACACGCTTCTCCTCGCCCTGTATGTAAACCGCCACGGTTTTGTTCCCGTCATAAGCGGCATGAAACAGCGGACCGTCATCCGGTTGCCGGTGATCTAGCAGCCCAACCAATTTTTCCGCCTCGCTTGCCTCGTCAAAATGGATTTCGATCACCCGCTGTCCCCCCTTTAGCCCGAAAGGCATGCTTGGTTTATATATATGGGGACAACGGGCTGTTTAGACTAAAAAACCACAAAGCTTAGCGGCGTTCATTGTTCGAGGAGAGGGTGCCCCAAAAGGATCGGGACACCCTTTCTTATTACCGTATACAGGCATAAAACAAATATGTTGTGTTTTGTTTAAGGGAAATTACCCTTTTGGGTCAGCCCCAGTCGGCAAACGAACCGCTTGCCGACTACGGCAGAAAAGCTAGAAACAGAACCTGCTCAACTAGTTTTTATGGGTTAATCAACATGCCTGTGCAAACGGCAACGTTTCAAATCGCCTTTATATATTTTGCTCGCGGCGGTTCGGTCCAGTGATTTCAATCGGATAGGCCAAATAGCGGATTCGCTCCATAATGCGCGCCGCCTTCACCTTCTCTTCTTCGCCGCGCTGCGAATACGTCAAATGATGGGCGAGCTGCTGCATATCAAAGTTCGACGTGAAAAACGTCGGCAAGTTTTCAAACATCCGGTATTGCAAGATCGGGCCAAACACATCATCGCGCACCCAGCTTGACATCGCCTCCGCCCCAAGATCATCGAGCATCAGCACCGGCACTTTTTTGATATAATCAAGCTTTTCGTTCATCGTCTGGTCTTGAAGCGAATGTTTCATCTCACGAAACAGCTCGGGCACGTAGACGATCAGCGACGAAACGTTTCGCTTCGCCAGCTCGTTGGCGATCGCGGCGAGCAAATACGTTTTGCCCACCCCAAACGATCCGTGCAAATACAAGCCTTTCATTTTTTTCCCTGGCTCGTATTCCGCCACAAACCGCTCGGCAAATCGGATCGCTTTGATCCGCCCATCGTCATTGAGATCGACGTCAGAGAGCGAAGCACGCAAGATTTCGCGCGGCATGAACATGCTTTGAATGAGCGACTCTTGCCGTTTTCGCTCGTCATGCTGCACTTTTTTTGGGCAGCGGTCGTACTCAACGTCGATCCTTCCACCGTTGACCACCAAATTTGGATGGTACCCCGGCAGCATGTTGTTGCATCGCTCAAGGCCCGGACATTGGCGGCAATTCCCGTGCTGCTCGATGAACTCATACAGCTTCATCAAGCTGCGGTCAACCGCATCGGCCGACAATTGCCGTTCGTGCGCCCGCAAAAACGGCTGCACGTCCGGATGCTCCAAAATGTAGCGTTTCATTTGTTCGTAGCGTTGTTTAAACCGTTGATTGCCAAGCAACCGCTGCAACAGGTGGTTTACTCGTTCCATGGCTTTTCCCTCTATGATTCATCACGGTATTTTTTCAGCCGTTCCTCAAGCTCTTTGCGCGCCTGTTCGACGTCAAAATCATCATCATCCGGCTGGCTGTAATCCATGTTCAGCCAGTCCGGGACGATTTCCGTGCGCACGACTTTGCGCACCGTCCGCGTCCCTTTTTCCTTTTCGTTCGCCCAGTTTTGGTATGTTTTCGCCTCTTCTTTCGCCAGCTCCATGGCTTCCTTCACGGTTTTCACCTTTTTGCGCGCCCAATGGCTGGCGATTTTTTCTACATATTTTTTCGACAGCTTCATATTCGTCCGGAGCATGACATAATAAATGAGCACGTTGACAACTCCGGGGAGCAGCTGTTGCTTAAACATCACATCTTCGATCAGCTGCAAATCAGCCAGCGACGGCTCAGCGCCGCCTGAAATCTCTTTCAGCAGCTGGCGCGGGGAAATTGTTTCCAGCTGTTTCATTAGTTGCTCCTCTTTTGTGCGCGGTTCGATGTTTTCCATCGTCCGGTAGGCGAGCGGCTGCACTCGTTCGACGAGGCGCGGCTCGACACCGCCATGTTCGAGCTCATACCATTCGCGCGCCGCCCGGCGCAACGCGTCAATATCGATATGATAGGCCGGATCGATGACGCCAAGGACCAGTTTTTGCATCTCAAGCGGCGGAATGCCGTATAAAAACGCCAGCTTTTTAATCGCTTCCTTCACTTTCGCTGTCACCGCTCGGCGCGGCACAAGCTGCTTGGACAGGCCGGCAAAAAACAGCTCAAAGTCGAATACATCATCATCAAGCACATACGACGCCTCATCCCGCCTGATGTGATCCTTCCCTTCAAGCAGCTCGGGCCCGGCTTCTTCGCTGAGGCCGGCGACGATTTGTTCAGCGGGCACGGCCGAAAACACGTCGGAAAACGACCGCGTCACCTGGGTGAATTTCGTTTCATCAATGGACGGACGGGCAAAAAAGTTGCTCAGCTGGATAAACAAGTGGCGGCCGACTTGCCGGTGCAAAAAAACGCTCAACATCTCGTCGCGGAAAAACTGGTCTGGCGCCAACGGCGGGCGCAGCTCATAAAGAAACAGCTTCGGTTCATCCGCCTCTTTAGCGTGGACGTATGTGTCGAGCAGCCCGATTCCTTCGAGTTTCAACCGTTCGCTGTAAATGTCCGGCAGTCCGCACTGCATGAGCGCCATAAGCCGATGATGGGTCGCTTCCTGGCCGTCAAGCAGCTCAAGCTCCCCCCAAAGCGTCATATAAAGCGCCAACGCCCGGCAGCCGATGAGCGGCTGGTAAAGCAGCGTCAGCACTTTACGGTCCACCTCTTGCAACACCCCACGGCTTTGCACGGTATAACGGTCGACAGCAATCAGCTCTTTCCAATGGTGTTGCATCGCTCCGACCTTCCATTTCGCCGTATTCGTTTCAAACCGGCTCTCCCCTTTCCTGCCGAAAAGACGTTGAAAAAAAGGGCTTGCCGCCTAACGCCAAAGCCCTTTTTACCGTTGCCCTTTTTTGATCAGCTCTTTCAGTTCTTCAATGAACACATTAATATCTTTAAACTGCCGATAGACGGAAGCGAAGCGGACATAGGCGACCTCATCGATGTGTGACAGGCGCTCCATCACCATTTCGCCGATCGTTTCGCTTTTCACTTCCGAGACGCCTTGATTGCGCAGTTCGCGCTCAATTTCCTGCGTCACTTTTTCAAGCTCCTCGAGCGCCACCGGCCGCTTCTCGCACGCTTTGATCAAGCCGCGCAAAATTTTCTCCCGGCTAAATTCTTCGCGCGTCCCCTCTTTTTTCACAACAATCAGCGGCGGCTCCTCGATCCGCTCAAACGTCGTAAACCGATAATGGCACTGTTCGCACTCCCGCCGGCGGCGGATCGAACGACCCTCTTCAACCGGGCGCGAGTCAAGCACGCGCGTGCCTTGATGATGGCATGAAGGACATCGCATAACATCCACTCCGTTGATCTTCTTATTTTCTATCATACCGGAATGGACGAAAGCAGACAAGATATAGTTAGCTGTTCAGTCCGGAACCGATATAGGGCAGGCGGGCGTCGAGCTTCCGATACAAATCGAGAATGACCGCCCGGCTATGCCCAAAATCAAACGGCAATAGCTTCGTCTCCGTCGTCGCGGAAAAGTCGACCGCCGTTTCAAACGGCCGCACGGAAATGACGGTAGCGACGATAAACAACTTTTTGCCGCGCCTTGTTTGTGCACAAATTTCGCCGCGCTCTTCGGAAACAGAAACGAGCTCGGCGCCAGGCAGCGACGAGAGCAGCTCCTTGACCGCATCGATCACAGCGCGGTTCGTCGCTTTGTAATAATGGCTTCTTAGCTCTTCATCTTCATGATTTTCCCGCGTTTCACAATGGTTTGTGAAGGCGTATTTGAGTGTTTTCCACATGCTCATTGCCACGTCTCCCTAGTCATTCTTTTTCTTCCATCATACCATGATTTTCGCCGCTGTTGTACCGCCGAGGGCGCAAAAAAAGGAGCGTTTCGCTTACGCTCCTTTCGGTTTATCATGATCCAATTACAGCGCCTGCGCCTTTTTCACTTCGATTGGGCGCATGCCGCGCGGAAGTTCAATCGTTTCCCGCGTTTGCGCGCCCAGCATTTCGGCAATGTAATCGGCGGCAATCGTCGGGTCTAAATGGCCGCATGTATACACATCAATGCTCGCATAGCCGTGTTCGGGAAACGTGTGAATCGTCAAATGCGATTCCGAAATAATGACGACCCCGCTTACGCCTTGCGGAGCGAATTTATGGAACGCCACTTCGCGAATCTCCGCTCCCGACTTTAACGCGGCGTCAACGAACGTTTTTTCAATAAAATCAATATCATTCAGTTTGTCAAAGTCGCATCCCCAAAGTTCCGAGATAACGTGACGACCCATCGTGTCCATGAAAAGAATCCCCCTTTAACCAATTTTCTCAAACAAATAAAAAAACAGAAGGTGAGTTGCAAAATGGCATGTATAACTACCACGGGGGAAAGTTAGTCCTAAGAGGTCCTAACCCTTTAAGTAGTCACATTACCCTTGCCGTTAAGAAGTTCACGAGACATAGTATACTTTGTTTAGGGGGTTTTTGCAACAGGCTTTTTTAATTTTTTTGCATAAAAAAGAGAAAAAGCGCCCACGCCCGCACCGTGGCCCGATCCGTTTGTGCGGATCGCAAAAGCCATAGCGCAGGCGGCGCGCTTCACATCGAACCGCTGTTACGCATTGACGCTGAGACGCTCATTCATTTTGGCCGCGACAAGATGGGCTAAATCAACGACGCGGCACGAATAGCCCCATTCATTGTCATACCAAGCGAGCACTTTCACTTTTCGCCCTTCCATCACCATCGTCGACAGGCCGTCGATAATCGCAGAATGCGGATTCGTATTGAAATCGATCGAGACAAGCGGCTCCATCGTGAAATCCAAGATGCCTTTCAATGGGCCGTCGGCAGCGCGGATCAGCGCCTCGTTCACCTCATCAACCGTCACATCGCGCTTCAAGTCGACGACCAAGTCGACGAGCGAGACGTTCGGCGTCGGGACGCGGAGCGCCATGCCATGAAGCTTCCCTTTTAAATGCGGCAGCACTAGGCCAAGCGCTTTCGCCGCTCCCGTTGTCGTCGGGATGATCGACTGCGCGCATGAGCGGGCGCGGCGCAAATCTTTATGCGGGTTATCGATGTTTTTTTGGTCGTTCGTATACGCGTGAACCGTCGTCATCAGGCCGTTTTCAATCCCAAACGCTTCATCGAGCACTTTGACGACCGGAGCCAAACAGTTTGTCGTACACGAGGCGTTCGAAATGATGAAATGGCGGTCGATGTCAAGCATATGCTCGTTGACGCCAACAACGATCGTCACATCTTCATTTTTGCCCGGGGCGGTTAAAATGACGCGCTTCGCCCCTGCCTCAAGGTGAAGGCTCGCCTTTTCGCGGTCGTTGAATTTTCCGGTCGCTTCAATCACAATATCGATATCAAGCTCTTTCCACGGCAGCTGTTTCGGGTCGCGCGAGTTTAACAGCCTCACTTTTTTGCCGTTGACGAGCAGGCCGTCTTCCAAGGCGATGACCTCACCGTCAAATTTACCGTGGTTTGAGTCATATTTCACTAAATGGGCTAACGTTTCCGGCGGATAGCTGGCGTTCACCGCCACAATGTCGAGGTCAGAGGAATTGATGGCGCGCCGGAACACCATCCGTCCGATTCGTCCGAAACCGTTAATCGCCACTTTCGCCTTCATTCACTTTGTTCTCCTCTCATATATGTTATACTATTTTCTTATATTCGTATAAATAGTATATCATATTTTTAGGAAATGTGGAGAACAAAATGACTGAAAGCGAACAAAAAAGACGCCTATTTTTCCAAGGCGTCCCATTGTTTCAAAATAGCCAACAGCTGACGGCGTGTCTCTTCCCTCGTTCCGTTATTGTTGATGACCGCGTCGGCCCGCTTCATTTTTTCCGCCAGCGGCCATTGAGCGCGAATGCGGGCGCGCGCTTCTTCCTCAGTGAACCCGTTCCGCTCCATCAGCCGGCGAAGCTGGATGTCATCGTCAACATACACGACAAGTACTTTATCGACCCAGGATGTCAATCCGCTTTCAAATAAAAGCGGAATGTCCAATACGACCGTTTTCGCCCCGGAACGGACGAGCGCTTCTTTCTCCGCGAGCATTTTCTGACGCACCGCCGGGTGAACGATGGCGTTTAGCTTTTTCCGTTCTTCTTCGTCGTTGAACACGATCGCCCCGAGTTTCGCCCGATCGATCTCTCCATTTGTCTGCAAAATGCCCGGACCGAAGGCGGCGACAATCTGACGGTAGGCGTCTTCCCCCGGTCGGACGACGGCGCGCGCCGCTTCGTCAGCATCAATGACCGGAAGGCCGAGCTCGCGCATCATCGCGCTCACCGTGCTTTTGCCGCTGGCGATCCCGCCGGTCAATCCGATCGTCAACGTCATGGAACCTCTCTCCTTTTTACACGCCGCCTAGCGCTGGCAGCGCGGGCAATAATGCGTGCCGCGGCCGGCGACGACCGTTTTTTCAATCGGCGTGCCGCATCGTTTGCACGGATTGCCTTGGCGGCCATACACGTACAAATGATGTTGAAACGTGCCGGCCTCGCCTTGCGTGTTCACATACGTGCGCACCGTGCTTCCCCCTTTCATGACCGCCTCGCCGATCGTCGCCACCATTTCCTCATGCAGGCGCTCGATCTCTTTGCTGGAGAGAGAGGCGGCCGGCCGGCCGGGAAGAATGCCGGCGCGAAACAGCGATTCGTCGACATAAATATTGCCAAACCCAGCCACGACCGTCTGATCAAGGAGCAACGCTTTGACCGACCGTTTCGTTTTCACCGCCCGCTCCGCCAATACAGCTGGGGAAAACGCCGGGGAAAGCGGCTCCGGCCCAAGCTCAGCAAGCGGCGGCCGACGGTCAGCTTCTTCTTTGGCATAAACGTGCATCGTTCCGAACTTGCGCACGTCGCGGTAACGGAGTTCGCTGCCGTCCGTGAAGCAAAACACGACGTGCGTATGCGGTTCGAGCGGCTCGAGGGCAGAAGCAACGGCGTAGCGCCCTTCCATGCGCAAATGGGAAATGAGTGCATCGCGGTCGAGCAGGAATTTCAAAAACTTCCCTCTCCGTTCCAAACCACGCACCGTCTGTCCGATCATTCTTGCCGCAAACTCCTCGGGGTCTCGCGGATGGCGGATGATGTTCGGCCAAAAGATGCGCACATCCTCAATCGTTTTTCCGACAATAAGCGGCAAAAGCGTACGACGGATCGTTTCCACCTCCGGCAATTCCGGCATGGCGATCCCCCCTTTCCTCCGTTTTCCTGCATCGTTCCCGCCGACGCTTTCGCATTGACGCCGGTTCATCCGCCGAGAGAAAGATTCTCCATGGGGCGGCAGCTGTTTCGCTCCAATTCATCGAGTTGCAGCCGAGAATCGTCGCACCGAAAGATTCTGCCTAAAAGGCCGGTGAGAAACGCTGATTTTCACAAAATCGGTCATGTTGGTTGAGAAGGACGGCTCGATGTTCAAGGCTTCCCAACTGGAGAAGAGTCGTTGTGAAACTGCTTTTTCATTCCATCACAGGCCTTCTTAGGGATGCCGGCGCTCCACACCAAGACTTCTCTTTATTTCGCATCATACCACGTCGAGCCATAATGGTAATCGACTTTGAGCGGCACGCGAAGTGTGACCGCTTGCTCCATCACTTCCGGAACGAGCCGGCACAGCCGCTCCATCTCTTCTTTCGGCGCCTCCAAAATGAGCTCGTCATGCACCTGCAGCAAAAGGCGCGCTTGCAGCCGCTCTTCCTTCAGTCTGGCGTTCAGATCGATCATCGCCTTTTTAATAATGTCAGCGGCGCTCCCTTGAATCGGCGTGTTCATCGCCATCCGTTCAGCAAAGCTGCGGACGTTGAAGTTGCGGCTCGTGATATCCGGCAAATAGCGGCGCCGATGCAGCAGCGTCGTCACATACCCTTTCTGTTTTGCTTCTTGCACAATGTTTTCCATATACCGCTTCACGCCAGGGAAGCTTTCGAAGTAGCGCTCGATGAATTCAGCCGCCTCTTTGCGCGAAATATTTAAGTTTTGCGCCAAGCCGTAATCACTGATCCCGTAAACGATCCCAAAGTTGACCGCCTTCGCCTGACGGCGCATGTTGGGCGTCACTTCGTCCTCGCTCACTTGGAAAATGTCCATCGCTGTTTTCGTATGGATATCCAAATCGCGGCGGAACGCTTCCATTAAATTGTCATCTTCCGCAATATGGGCGAGGACGCGCAACTCAATTTGTGAGTAGTCGGCGGCGAAAATGAGCCAATCAGACTCCGACGGCACGAACGCTTGGCGGATTTTCCGTCCTTCCTCAAGCCGAATCGGAATGTTTTGCAAGTTCGGCTCCGTCGAGCTGAGCCGTCCGGTTTGCGTCAACGCCTGATTGAAAATCGTATGCACCTTCTTTGTATCGGGTCGCACGACTTTCAGCAATCCTTCAATATACGTCGACTGCAACTTGCCAAGCTGGCGGTAATGCAAAATGTTTTCCACGATCTCGTGATAAGGCGCAAGTTTTTCAAGCACATCCGCCGAAGTGGAGTAGCCGGTTTTCGTTTTTTTCAAGACGGGCAGCTGCAGTTTTTCAAATAAAATGACGCCGAGCTGTTTCGGTGAATTGATGTTGAATTCTTGGCCGGCGAGCTCATAAATGCGCTGCTCGACCGTGCCTAGCTGCTCGGCGAGCTCTTCGCCCATCTGTTCGAGCCGCTTCGTATCCACTTTCACTCCGGCAAATTCCATTTCCGCCAAAATCGAAGACAACGGCTGCTCGAGCTCGACGAGCAACCGATCTTGTTCGTTGCGGCGCAGCTCATCCAAAAACGGCCGTTCGAGCGCCCAAATCGCCGCCGCCTTGCGGACGAGATGCTCGGCGAGCACTGGCTCATCCGGCACGGCCCGCTTCGCCCCTTTGCCATACACCGCTTCATCCGGGCGCACCGCTTCGTATTGCTTCATTTTGGCTGCGGCAGCTACATCATCAACACCTTGCGCCGGATCAAGCAAATAGGCGGCCAGCAATAAATCAAAGGAAACGCCGCATAGCTCAATTCCTTTCCATTTCAAGGCGACTGCCGCGCGCTTTGAGTCAAACATGCTTTTTTTCTTCGTTTCATCACCAAGCCAGGCGACAAACTGCGGATCGGCAAGCGCCGTCTCCGGGCGCAGGAAAAACCGTCCATGTTCGTTGACCACAGCGATGCCGACGATCGGCGCATCATGATAATTTTCCTCGACCACTTCAACGACAAGCGCCGCCTTGTCGGCAAGCATCTCCTCCGTCACGCGGTCAGCAAGCGTAAATGCCATCTTGGCAAGCGGTTTTTCCTCTTCTGATGACGGCGATTCCATTTTCTCTAAAAACGATTGAAACCCAAGCTCTTTAAATAAAGCGACCACTTTCTCCCGGTCTTCCCCTTGATAGGCGATGTCATCAAGCGAGAGCTCGACCGGGGCGTCGCGGCGAATGGCGGCGAGCTTTTTGCTTAACAGCGCCATCTCCCGGTGTTGGCGCAGCGTTTCTTTCAACTTTTCGCCTTTGATCTCGTCAATGGAGGCAAGCACATTTTCGACCGTGCCGAATTGCCTGAGCAGCTTGACCGCCGTCTTTTCCCCGATGCCCGGCACTCCGGGGATGTTGTCCGATTTGTCGCCCATCAATCCTTTCAAATCAACGATTTGTTCCGGAGTTAAGCCGTATTTTTCGCGGACCGTCTCCGGCGTGTACGGTTCGATATCGGTAATCCCTTTTTTCGTAATGTCCACCGTCACATGGGGGGAGGCGAGCTGGGTCAGATCGCGGTCGCCGGAAATGACTTTCACCTCAAACCCTTCCTGCTCAGCGCGGGCGGCAAGCGTTCCGATAATATCGTCCGCTTCGTAGTTCTCGAGTTCATAGGCGGGGATGCGATACGCCCTCAGCAGCTCGCGCAACAGCGGAAACTGCTCCGACAGCTCCGGTGGCGTCTGCTGGCGCCCACCTTTATACTCTTGAAACGCTTCATGCCGGAACGTCGTTTTCCCGGCGTCAAACGCGACAAGCATATGAGTTGGCTCTTCTTCCGCCAAAATTTTATTCAACATCATCGTAAACCCGTAGACGGCGTTCGTATGGATGCCTTTGTCGTTATGCAAAAGCGGCAAGGCGAAAAAGGCGCGGTACGCCACGCTGCTGCCGTCGATTAAAACAAGCTTTTTTTTCAATCTCATCCCTCCTCGGATGCTTCCTTGTCCTATTGTACCATGCCTGCGGCTTGCCTTGAACGCTCTCCCACCATGATGGGAGGCGCCGATTCATCCCGTGCTTACGCTCACGCTGAAAAATGGGAGGCTTCTCAGTTGGAGATGATCAAAAGAAGCCGGCTACCGCCCCGGCTTTGGAAAATGGATCGTGAACACGGTGCCGCGCCCCACTTTGCTCGCTACGGTAATATATCCATGGTGAGCCTCAACCAAATGTTTCACAATCGAAAGGCCCAACCCCGTTCCGCCGGAATCGCGGCTGCGCGCCTTGTCGACGCGGTAAAAACGCTCAAAAATGCGCGGGATTTCCTTTTCCTCAATGCCGATTCCGGTGTCTTTCACATGGATCAGCACTTCTTTCTCCGTCTCTTCCGCCTCGACAGCGACCCGTCCGTGCTCCGGCGTATACGTGATGGCGTTGGCGAGCAAGTTCAGCAAAATTTGCTTCATCCGATTTCTGTCACCGCGGATGACAAGCCCGGATGGCGATTCGATATGCAAATCAATTTGTTTTTCCGCCGCTTTTTGGCGAAACACAGCAGCCGCTTCGGCGATGACTTGAGCGATATCCACGTCTTCGAGTTGCAGCTGAAATCCGTGCTGCTCGATTTTCGACAAGTCCAACAGTTCCTCAACGAGCGTTTGCAGCCGTTCGCTTTCTTTTAAGATGATGGTCAAAAAATGTTCGAGCGCCGCTTCATCCTTCATAGCGCCATCCAATAGCGTTTCGGCGAATCCTTTGATGGACGTCACCGGCGTTTTCAACTCGTGCGAAACGTTGGCGACAAAGTCTTTGCGGATTTGCTCAAGACGCTTCAGCTCCGTAATGTCGTGAAACACGACGACAATCCCTTTCCATTCGGCGTTCGTGCCAATGATGGGAGCCCCGTATACATCGAAATGTTTCCGCTCGATGCCAATCGTCAGCCGCATATGCCGGCGCATCGTCGTTTCGGTGATGAAAATATCATCGATAAACCGGACGATGTCGCCATGCGGCAGCACATCGGCGTATGGACGGTGCAAACAATCCGACGGATCGAGATGAAACTGAGTCTGGAACGCCCGATTGATGAGAGAAATATGTCCGCGGTGGTCAATAAACAACAGGCCGCTGCCGACGTTTTCAATGAGCGTGTGAAGCCGATCGGTCTGAATTTCCCGCGCCCTGCTCATCTCCTGCAAATGGCGGGCCAGCCGGTTGATCGAGCGCACAAGCATCCCGGCCTCGTTATATTCACCATCGGGCACACGGGCGGCGTAATTGCCTTTTTCCAGCTCAAACGCCACTTTCGTCGCTTCTTCAATTGGCTTCATATATTGATTGGCGATTTTCCAGACGAGGGCGATGATGACAACGAGCGCCATCCCGAGGCTGCTCGTGAGCACGCCCCAAATTTGCTCGTTTACTTTTTGGAGTGAGCTCGTCGGTGTGCTTAAAACGACGTACCCGCTCCGCTCACCGCGCTCGTACGGGACGATGTAGTAATAGACGTCGTTTGTTTTTTCAATCACGGAAAAACGGGGAAACTGCTTTTTGCGCAAAATCGCGCGGACGATGCGCTCATGGTCTTTGTCGCTGATCGCTGCGACGCGACCGCTATCAAACCGCACCCGTTCTTCTTTATCGAGCACGGTGATGCGGGACGACAGCTCATTCCCCATTTCCTGCAAATCGGCGCGGATTTGCTCGAGCGGTTCATTTTCAAGCAAAATCGCAAGCGCTTGGGCCTCTTTTTCCATCCGTTTGTTCATCGTCTCGGCGTAAAAATCTTTCAGCAATTGCCCGAGCAAAAGCCCGAGGGCGATCAACACCGTGGCGATGAGCGTCACGAGCCAAAACAAAAGGCGGGTGCGGAAGCTATTCATGCCGCTTCGGTTCCTCCAACTTGTAGCCAAGGCCGCGCACCGTTTTAATGTACATCGGTTTTTTCGTATCGGTTTCGATCTTCTCGCGCAAGTGGCTGATATGGACGTCGACAATGCGTGTATCGCCGGCAAACTCGTAGTTCCACACGGCGCTGAGCAGCTGGTCGCGCGTCAACACCCGCCCTTTATGGCGAGCCAAATAAAGGAGCAACTCAAACTCTTTCGGCGTCAGCTCAAGCGGCTTGCCATCGATCGTTGCTTCATAGCGTTCCGGAAAAATTTCCAGCTCGCCAACAACAAGCCGCTCGCTCGATTCAGCCGCCGGCTGAACGATCTCCGTGCGGCGCAAAATCGCCTTGACGCGGGCAATGACTTCGCGCGGGCTGAACGGCTTTGTCATATAGTCGTCGGCGCCAAGCTCAAGACCAAGCACTTTGTCAAATTCATCATCGCGAGCCGTCAACATTAAAATCGGCGTCATGATTTGCTGCTGGCGAAGCCGCTTGCACACATCAACGCCGTCAAGCTTCGGCAGCATCAAGTCCAAAATAATGAGCGCCGGCTGCTCGGACGCTACTTTCACGAGCGCCTCTTCGCCATCGTGAGCGGTCACGACGTGAAATCCGGCTTTCTCCAAATTGTACGACAACAGAGTCACAATCGGCTGTTCGTCATCGACAACTAAAATTTTTCGTCCCATGCCGCTCCTCCATCCCGTCCAATGGTTTCTGCCTTTATGATACCACAATTGACGCCTTGATTCGGACAAAAAAAAGAAAAAAGGGCGTTTTCCTGCGGACAGGTTGCCCGCGGAAAACTGCCCCTCGCGTTTGGCTGGCTTCCTTTGGCGGAAAGCGGCATGAAACTCCCCCTTTGTTTCGAAGTGGGGGACTGCTTTCAACATGAGGTCAAAAGTTCTCGAGCACCCGCCCGTCTAGGCGCGGCAACGTATGCGGCGGGCAGACAGACAGCGTTCCGTCAAGCACCGTCTCCGCACCGCGCGTCGCCATGACGGACAACGTCACGCAATGGCCCGCCTCATCGACATCGGCGACTTCGAGCAAAAATTCGAGCGTTTCATAATGATAAACGGGGCGGAGAAAGCGAAGATCCTGCCGCGTAATGTAGCTGCCCGGGCCTGGCAAATATTTGGAGACCGCGGACGTGATCATCCCCGTCAACATGACCGGCGGCACGACCGGTTTTCCAAACGGCGTCTGTGAAGCATAATCATGCTGGATATAGAGCGGATTGGCATCATCCGTCAGCCCAAGATAAAGAAGCAAGTCTTTGTCTTCGATGGCGGCTTGGAACACGAGCTTTTCCCCCGCTTGAATTTCCCCGATCCGTCTCCCGAGCTTTCGTTTTTTCAACATGTTCCCACCCCTTCGTTGTCTAGAAAGCGCTTTCATTGACTGTGGGCAAAAATCCGGGGCAATGCCCGAATTTTTGCCTCGCCGCTATTCCAGCATGCGCATGACATTTTTAACGGATTCGACGGATTTGGCGAGCGCCGCTTTTTCCTCTTCGGTCAGCTCGAGCTCGATCACTTTCTCGATGCCGTTGCCGCCGAGGATCGTCGGCACGCCCAAATAAATGCCTTCATAGCCGTATTCGCCTTCAAGGTAGGCGATCGCCGGCAAAATGCGGCGCTGGTCTTTCAAAATCGCTTCGACCATTTCGACAAGCGAGGCGGCCGGTGCGTAGTAGGCGCTGCCGTTGCCGAGCAGGTTGACGATTTCACCGCCGCCTTTGCGCGTCCGCTCAACGATGGCGTCCAAACGATCTTTCGGAATGAGTTTTTCGAGCGGAATGCCGCCGGCGTACGAGTAGCGGACGAGCGGCACCATGTCATCGCCATGGCCGCCTAAAACAAACCCAGTGACATCTTTTACCGAAATGTTCAGCTCCTCGGCGACGAACGTGCGGAAGCGCGCCGTATCCAAGACGCCCGACTGGCCGATGACGCGGTTTTTCGGAAACCCGGACTCTTGAAACACCGTGTATGTCATGGCATCGACCGGGTTCGTCAAGACGATGATGTAGCAGTTCGGCGAGTATTTGACGACTTCCTTCGTCACTTGCTTCATAATTTTTTGGTTCGTCGTCACCAAATCGTCGCGGCTCATGCCCGGCTTGCGGGCGATGCCTGCTGTGATGACGACGATGTCGGAATCGGCTGTGTCAGCGTAATCCGATGTGCCGATGATATTCGCGTCAAAGCCGAGCACCGGGCTTGCCTCGAGCATATCGAGCGCCTTCCCTTTCGTTGGGTTCTCAAGCTGCGGAATATCGACCAACACGACGTCGCCGAGCTCTTTTTGCGCCAAAAGGAACGCCGTCGTCGCCCCCGTGAATCCGGCGCCGATCACCGAGATTTTTTTCCGTTTCATCGCCATCGTTTGCCATCCCTTTCCTTCAAAGGTTAGTCCATATTGCGGATGAGCGCATCAGCAAATTCGGAGCATTTCACTTCCGTCGCCCCTTCCATCAGGCGGGCGAAGTCATACGTGACGATTTTCGCAGCGATCGTTTTCTCCATCGCTTTGATGATCAATTTCGCTGCTTCGTTCCAACCAAGATGCTCAAACATCATGACGCCCGAGAGAATGACGGACGATGGGTTGACTTTGTCAAGCCCTGCGTATTTCGGCGCCGTGCCGTGCGTCGCTTCGAAAATCGCGTGGCCGGTTTCGTAGTTGATGTTTGCCCCCGGCGCGATGCCGATGCCGCCGACTTGAGCGGCCAGCGCGTCGGAAATGTAGTCGCCGTTTAAGTTCATCGTCGCGATGACGTCAAATTCGCGCGGACGCGTCAAAATTTGTTGCAGGAAGATGTCGGCGATGACATCTTTGATAATGATTTTGCCGGACGCTTCCGCATCAGCAAGCGCTTTGTTCGCCGCTTCCTTGCCTTCCGTTTCAACGATTCGGTCGTATTGCGCCCACGTGAACACTTTGTCGGCGAATTCTTCCTCCGCCAGTTCATAACCCCAGTTTTTAAACGCGCCTTCGGTGAATTTCATAATGTTTCCTTTATGAACGAGCGTCACCGACTTGCGGCCGTGTTCGATCGCGTAGTTGATCGCCGCGCGCACAAGCCGTTTCGTCCCTTGTTCGGAAATCGGTTTAATGCCGATGCCGGACGTTTCCGGGAAGCGGATTTTGCGCACGCCCATTTCGTTTTGCAAAAAGTCGATGACTTTTTTCACTTCCGGCGTGCCTTTGGCATATTCAATGCCAGCGTAGATGTCTTCCGTGTTTTCCCGGAAAATGACCATATCGGTGTCTTCCGGGCGTTTCACCGGCGACGGAACGCCTGGGAAGTAGCGAACCGGGCGCAAGCAGACAAACAGGTCGAGCTCTTGGCGGAGCGCGACGTTCAGCGAGCGGATGCCGCCGCCGACCGGCGTCGTCAACGGCCCTTTAATGGCGATTATGTATTCGCGGATCGTCTCAAGCGTTTCATCCGGAAGCCAGCTGCCCGTCAGCTTGTACGCTTTTTCACCAGCGAGCACTTCCTTCCAAACGATTTTTTTCTCACCTTTGTACGCTTTTTCCACCGCTGCTTCGAGCACGCGCGAAGCGGCCGCCCAAATGTCCGGGCCGGTTCCATCCCCCTCGATGAACGGAATGATCGGGTTGTTCGGAACGTTGAGCACACCATTTTGGACTGTAATTTTTTCTCCTTGCGTCACGAGCAAAACCCCCAATGCAGTTTTTTTATAAAAAGGCGTGAAGGCGCGCCTTCACCGCCTTGTCCACTTGTTTTAGCCGCGCTCGTCGATCGGCACGTACGCCCGCTTGCCTGGGCCGGTGTACTCAGCGCGCGGACGGATGAGACGGTTGTTGTCGTATTGTTCCAAGATGTGAGCCAACCATCCCGAGGTGCGGCTGACGGCAAAAATCGGCGTAAACAAATCATGATCGATTCCTAAACAATGGTAAACCGAGGCGGAATAAAAGTCAACGTTTGGCGGCAGCGCTTTTTCCGATGTGACGATTTCTTCAATCTTCGTCGACATTTCATACCAATGCGGCTCGCCGACGAGCTTCGTCAGTTTTTCCGACATTTTTTTCAAATGTTTGGCGCGCGGGTCGCCTTTTCGGTAAACGCGATGGCCAAAGCCCATAATTTTTTCTTTGTTGGCGAGCTTTCTGCGGATGTATGGCTCGACGTTGTCGACCGTGCCGATTTCCGTCAACATTTTCATCACCGCTTCGTTCGCCCCGCCGTGAAGCGGCCCTTTCAAGGCTCCGATCGCCGCCGTGATGCCGGAATACATATCGGACAGCGTGGCTACGCAGACGCGCGCCGTGAACGTCGACGCGTTCAACTCGTGGTCGGCATGCAGCACGAGCGCCTTGTTGAACGCTTCCGTGGCGATGTCGTCTGGTTCTTTGCCGGTCAGCATGTACAAGAAATTGGCGGCAAAGCTCAAATCTTTGCGCGGCGCAACCGGTTCCAACCCTTTGCGCACGCGGGCGAAGGCGGTGACAATCGTCGGGATTTTCGCCTGCAGGCGAATGGCTTTCCGATAATTCGCCTCTTTCGTCATCACATCCGCCTCTTCATCATACAAGCCGAGAAGCGATACCGCGGTGCGCAAAGCCGCCATCGGATGCACCTTGTCAATCGGATACAGCTTGAAGTGTTCAATGATTTCATTTGGAATTTCAGCGTTTTCCGCCAACTGTTTCTTTAATTCCTCAAGCTGCTCTTTCGTCGGCAGTTCGCGATGCCAAAGCAAATAAACGACTTCTTCGAAGGAAGCGTTTTCGGCTAAATCGTCAATGTCATAACCGACATACGTCAACGTGTCATCGATGATCGAACTGATGCTTGAAGTTGTGGCCACAACTCCCTCTAACCCACGGGTTACTGTCATGTTCAATCTCCCCTTCTCTTCATAAGTTCCGGCCATAACGACCGATGGCCGATGAGCGCTTGCTCGAAATGGAGGCAAAAACAAACGCGCGCGCGAAAGTGCTTACATGACGCCGGCGGCAACCGCCCCGTCGCAACAGCTGTACAATGCTTGGCCGAAAACTCACTCACGTTTATTATTATAAACAATTATCAGACTTTTGTCAGCTGTCACACGTCAAAAGAAATGGCTCTTCACCACAACATGTACTTGACAAGCAATACAGCTTCCTGCACAAAGATTTGAAAAAATCACTGATTTGTTGATTTTCCCTTACAAGCGTAAATAGAGTTCAGAAAAAATCAAGTACAACTTTTGGTGAAGAGCCAAAGAAATGATGATCAGGAATAAAATAGAAATCCATTCATCTTAAAACGGAGGATCCCACACGCCGCCTGGTGATCAAAAATATTCTACCATTTTGATGACCGTATAGGCAATGCCAGCGCCGATCAATGGACCAACCGCCACCCCATGAAACAGTGAAACCGCGAGGATGGTTCCGAGCACAAGCGCCGCTGTCATATGCGGGTCATGGGCAAGGAGCGTTACTCCATTTTTGGCGATCAAGGCGACAAAAATGCCAGATGCGAGCGCCACCCAGGCCGACAACGACTGCAAAGAGCCGACAAGCTGCCGAAAGCCGATCTCCCCAGAGGCGATGGGAGCGAGCACGGCGATCGTAATGACCGTCACTCCCCAGTTGATCCCTTTGGACTGAATGATCGGCAGCACTTTTTGATCCAAGCTGACAAGTTTGATGGCCAACAGCACAACGACGGCGACAATAAGCGACTTGTTTTTCGCAAGAAAGCCGAGCGCAAGCAACAACAATAAAAACAACACCGGTTCGTTCACGGTCGTCCGTCCTTTCCTATGAAACTTGTCTTTTTGCTTCCCCGTAAGAAAACGTGTAATATATCAATATGGAACGTCGTTGGAGGTGAAACATTGTCCCGAGTTTATGTTGATCGCTTTTTGCGCTTTTTTCTTGTCATCGCCGCTGTCGCGCTCGGCGCCATCGCTGCGTACTACATCGCGACGGTGACGTATCCGTTCATCATCGCCTTTTTCATCGCGATGATCATCAACCCGCTCGTCGATGCTTTGGAGCGGAAAGCGAAAATGCCGCGCTGGCTAGCGGTCAGCGTCACGCTCATCATGTTGTTTGCCGCGGTCGCCGGCTTGGTCACGCTTCTTGTTGCCGAAATCGTTTCGGGAACGCAATATTTAGCCCGCGTCGTGCCGGAAAAATTTCAAGCATTGATCACGTATATGGAGACGTTCGTCGCCGACCAAATCATCCCGATTTACAAAGATTTGGCCGGGATGTTTAAAAGTTTAAGCGCCACCCAACAGGATACGATTATGCAAAACATTCAAGCCGTCGGAAAAAAAATGGGGACGACGGTTGGTGAATTTGTCCAAAGCATCCTGCAAAACATTCCGCAGCTTCTCGCCTGGCTGCCGAATGCCGCGACCGTGTTTATTTTTTCGCTGTTGGCGACGTTTTTTATCAGCAAAGACTGGCGGCGTCTCGTGCGCATGGCGCAGCAATGGCTGCCGACGAAAGCCCGCACAAGCGGAAAAACGGTGTTTCTTGATTTAAAGCGGGCGCTGTTTGGCTTTATCAAAGCGCAGGCGACGCTCATTTCGATTACGACGGTCATCGTGTTGATCGGCTTGCTTATTTTGCGCGTCGATTACGCCATTACGATCGCATTGATCATCGGGTTCGTCGATCTTTTGCCATATTTGGGAACGGGGATTGTATTTGTTCCTTGGATCATTTACACCATGGCTAGCGGCGACATTCCGTTTGCCATCGGATTGGGCGTGCTGTATGTCGTCGTCCTCGTCCAACGGCAAATCATGGAGCCGAAAGTGCTTTCTTCAACGATCGGCCTCGATCCGCTCGCCACGCTCATCGCCTTGTTCGTCGGCTTCAAGCTGCTCGGCTTTCTCGGCTTGATTGCCGGCCCCGTCGCGCTTGTCATCATCCGCACGCTCCATAGCGCCAATGTTTTTCGTGATCTTTGGCGCTTTATTATCGGCAAGCCGACCACGTAATCGAAGGGAGCTGTCTCAAAAGCTCGGCTTTCTATAATAGGAATACAATCTTTCGTTTCACAAAGATGTTTAATGGGTATACAGGACGATGCGAAAGGGTGTCCCGCTGCTTTTGGGACACCCTGTTTTGCTGCAACGTCCGTTACAACACGCTCGCATGGCCGCGGTAGACGGCGCCAAAGCCGCCATCGACCGTGATCTCTTGCCCATCTTTAAACAAGCTTGTGGCATTTTCCACCCCGACGACGACCGGAATGCCAAGGCTTAAGCCGACGACCGCCGCATGGCTCGTCAACCCGCCTTCCTCAGTAATGATCGCCGCTGCTTTTTCGAGAGCCGGCATCATATCGGCATCGGTGCTGATGGTGACTAAAATGCCGCCCTCTACCATTTTTTGGCACGCCTCTTCCGCCGTTTTGGCGACGACCGCCTTGCCGAATGCCGACTTGCGACCGATGCCTTGCCCTTTGGCAAGCAAGTCGCTGATGACGTGCACTTTCATTAAGTTCGTCGATCCCGTTTCGCCGACCGGCACGCCGGCCGTGATGACGACCAAGTCGCCGTGCTTCACCAAGCCGGAGCGCACTGCCGCGTCGACCGCCACATCGAGCATTTCATCGGTTGTATTGACATGCGGTGCTTCTTTCGTATACACGCCCCAAATGAGCGCCAGCCGCCGCGAGACCGCTTCGTTTGATGTCACCGCGATGATCGGGGCTTTCGGGCGGTATTTCGCCACCATCTGCGGCGTTTTTCCGCTCACCGTCGGCGTCACGATCGCCGCGACATCCAAATTGAGCGCCGTGTGGGCGACCGATTGGCCGATGGCATCGGTGATCGTCGTTCGGCTCTCTTTCGTGCGCTGGGACAAAATGTCGCGATGCTCCAGCGCCTGCTCGGTGCGGAGCGCGATTTGGTGCATCGTCCTTACCGCTTCGACCGGATACTGGCCGGCTGCGGTTTCTCCGGAAAGCATGACGGCGTCGGTGCCGTCAAAAATGGCGTTGGCGACATCGCTCGCCTCAGCCCGCGTCGGCCGCGGATTGCGCTGCATCGAGTCGAGCATTTGCGTCGCCGTGATGACCGGCTTGCCAAGCATGTTGCACTTTTTAATGAGCATTTTTTGAATGAGAGGCACTTCCTCAGCCGGAATCTCAACGCCAAGGTCGCCGCGCGCCACCATGAGGCCATCGGCGGCTTCCAAAATTTCATCGATGTTGGCGACGCCTTCTTCATTTTCAATTTTCGCGATAATTTGGATATGTAAGGCGTCATTCGCCTCGAGCAGCTCGCGGATTTCGAGCACATCAGACGCCCGGCGCACAAACGAGGCGGCGATGAAGTCGATGCCTTGGCGGATGCCAAATAAAATATCGGCTCGGTCCTTCTCGGTGATGCCCGGCAAATTGACACGCACGCCGGGGACATTGACCCCTTTTTTGTTTTTGAGCACACCGCTGTTTAAGACGGTCGTGACAATTTCTCCAGCTTGCTTGTCGACTGCGTTGACTTCAAGGCCGATCAACCCGTCGTCCAGCAAAATTTTCGAACCAACGGACACATCATCGATCAGCCCCGGATAGGTGACAGAAATTTTTTCCGGCGTGCCGAGCACTTCGCTCATCGAAATGATGAGCTTTGCCCCTTCCTTCAGTTCGATGGCGCCGTTCTCCATATTGTGCGTGCGGATTTCCGGACCTTTCGTATCGAGCAAAATGGCGACCGTTTGGCCCGTCTGCCTCGCCGCCTCGCGAATGTTGGCGATGCGCCGCCCGTGTTCCTCATGATCTCCGTGCGAAAAGTTGAGGCGCGCCACGTTCATCCCCGCTTCGATCAATTGCACGAGCTTGTCTACGCTCTCGCTGGCCGGCCCGATCGTACAGACGATTTTCGTTTTCCGCTTCATCACTTCTTCTTCCTTTCCCCTCGGGAATTAAATCGACAGCTCTTTCGACAAGGTATACATCCGCTGATCGACCGTATGTGTTTTCGCCAACGCTTCGGCAATGTCATGGTCCACGATTTGGTTGTTTTGAATGCCAACGCAGCGGCCGCCTTTGCCTTCAAGGAGCAGCTCGACCGCATGGGCGCCGAGGCGGCTCGCTAACACGCGGTCAAACGCCGTCGGCGATCCGCCGCGCTGCACATGGCCAAGCACCGTCACGCGCGTCTCAAAGCCGGTCGCCTCTTGAATTTGCCGTCCGAAGTCGACGCCGCTGCCGACTCCCTCGGCGACGATGATGATGCTGTGTTTTTTGCCGCGTTCATGGCCGCGCTTCAAGCGAGCGATGATGTCGTCCATGTCGTAGTCCGCTTCCGGAATCAAAATCGTCTCCGCCCCTCCGGCAAGCCCCGACCATAGCGCAATATCGCCGGCATGGCGGCCCATCACTTCGACGACGTACGTCCGCTCATGCGACGTCGCCGTGTCGCGGATTTTGTCAATGGCGTCAATGACCGTATTGAGCGCGGTGTCAAAACCGATCGTAAAATCGGTGCCTGGAATGTCGTTGTCGATCGTCCCGGGCACGCCGACGCACGGGAAGCCGTGCTCCGTCAATTTTTTCGCCCCTTGATACGACCCGTCGCCGCCGATGACGACCAGCCCTTCAATGCCGTGCTTTTTCAGCTGCTCGATCCCCTTTTTCTGTCCTTCTTCCGTCTTAAACTCCGGGCAGCGCGCGGTATAAAGGATGGTGCCGCCGCGATGGATGATGTCCCCGACGTCCCCGACTTCCAGCTTTTTGATATTGCCGGCGATCAACCCGGCATACCCGTGGTAGATTCCGTACACTTCCACCCCATGGTAAATCGCTTTGCGGACGACAGCGCGAATGGCCGCATTCATGCCCGGCGAGTCGCCGCCGCTTGTCAACACACCAATCCGTTTCATCATTTCCACCTCGTTTGCATTGAATTGCACACGTCCGACCTCATACGTCTTCTTGAACATCCCTAATGTACCATGAACAACAGCGGAACACAATACAGAAGCGATCGATGAAACGGCTTACAAAAGTGGATTTTTTCACGATAGAACAAAGCTGTCCCGCGACGGAGACAGCTTTTTCCTTATCTTGCCCGAATCGTTTCCGGCAAAAACGACACTTGGCCCATTTGTTTAAATTTTTCATAGCGCTGCCGGACGAGCTCTTCGCCGTCAAGCGCCAACAGCTGTTTGAGCGAACGGCGCAGCACGCGGTCAATTTCTTTTGCCTGCTCGTCGGCGTTGCGATGAGCGCCGCCTTTGACTTCTGGAATGATTTCATCGATGACGCCGAGCGCCTTTAAGTCATGAGCGGTGATTTTCATCGTTTCCGCCGCCCGCTGCGCCAATGAGGCGTCTTTCCACAAAATCGCCGCCGCCCCTTCCGGCGAGATGACCGAGTACGTCGAATTTTCCAGCATATGGATATGATTGCCGACGCCAAGGGCAAGCGCCCCGCCGCTTCCGCCCTCTCCGATGACGATGCAGACGACAGGCACCGTGAGCCCAGCCATTTCAAACAAGTTGCGGGCGATCGCCTCGCTTTGCCCGCGCTCTTCGGCCGCTTTGCCCGGGTAGGCGCCTTTCGTGTCGATAAAGCAGATGATCGGCCGCGAAAACTTTTCTGCCTGCTTCATGAGCCGCAGCGCCTTCCGGTATCCTTCCGGATGCGGCATGCCAAAGTTGCGGCGCAAGTTTTCTTTCGTATCTTTGCCGCGCTGGTGGCCGATGACCGTCACGGGGAGTCCGTCGTATTTGGCGATGCCGCCGACGATCGCCTCGTCATCGCCAAAGCAGCGGTCGCCGTGGCACTCAAGAAAGTTCGTAAACAACCGCTCGATGTAATCGAGCGTCGTCGGCCGCTGCGGGTGGCGGGCGATTTGCACGCGGTCCCACGGCGTCAAATTCGCATAAATCTCGTTTTCCAGCTTGGCGAGGCGCGCCTCAAGCTTTTCGATTTCCGCCGATAAATCGACATCCGCCGTTTTCATGAACTCTTTCAACTCTTGAATTTTGCGGCGCAGCTCGACAAGCGGCTTTTCGAATTCTAATTCCGCCACCATCCCTCTTCCCCTCCTTTTTGATGAAGATCCAAGACGACCGCAAGCGTTTCTTTCAGCTCGTGGCGGTGAATGACGGCATCAAGCTGCCCGTGCTTCAGCAAAAACTCCGCCGTCTGGAAATCGTTCGGCAGCTCTTCGCGCACCGTCTGCTCGATGACGCGGCGGCCGGCAAAACCAATGAGCGCCCCCGGCTCGGCAAAGTTATAATCCCCAAGCGAGGCGAAACTCGCCGATACACCGCCGGTCGTCGGGTGGGTCATGACGGAGATGAACAAGCCGCCGTCGTTGCTGAACCGTTTGAGCGCCGCGCTTGTTTTCGCCATTTGCATGAGGCTCAACACCCCTTCCTGCATGCGGGCGCCGCCGGAAGCGGTGAAAATGAGAAACGGCATCTGCTGTTCGCGCGCTCGTTCGACGGCGCGGGTGATTTTTTCGCCGACGACCGAGCCCATGCTGCCCATGCGAAACGATGAATCCATGACAGCAATGACGAGCGGATGGCCATAAAGCGCTCCTTCGCCGGTGACGACCGCCTCGTTCAGCCCTGACTTGCGCCGGTCTTCTTCCAGTTTTTCGATGTAGCCCGGAAAGCCGAGCGGATTGACCGAGATCATATCGGCGTCATACTCGCGGAAGCTGCCGTCATCAAGAAGGCTTGCAATCCGTTCACGCGCCGGCATCGGATGATGGTAGCCGCAGCTTAGGCAAACGCGCAAGTTTTTGATCAACTCTTTTGTATACATAATTTTCTTGCATTGCGGACATTTCGTCATCACGCCTTCCGGCACTTCATGCCTCGCTTGTTCTGAAGGCAGCGGTGCATACTTTTTCTTTTTCACAAACAAGTCTTTCCACACGAGGGAGCCCCTCCTTTGCGTTTTCGCCTCTCTACTACTTTATCGAAAATGGACATCATTGTTTGTCAAACGATGTCCGGCCTGTTTCGACAACGGCGAAGGCCGTTGCGCCTCCCAAACGGCGACAGTCTCCGCCGGATCTTGCCTTTCCAAAGCGGCAAGCAGCTGTTCATAGCTGGCGTCGGCAAGGGGCGGCTCGGGCGCAAATGAAGCGGCAAACCCCGACAGCACCCGCCAAATGCGGGCGAGCAAAACATTGCCAGCCGCTTCCACCACCGTCTCGAAAAACCGCGCGAAATCAATCGGTTTTTGACGAACGATTTTTTTCAACTCGTCTACGTCCTCCGCGCTCCGGCGCCGACACGCAAGGGCAAGCAACAGGCGCTCGATGAGCCATTTTGTTTCCGCCAAATCGGCCTTCGCCCGTTCGTTTTCCAACAAAAACATCGCCAACAGGTCGATCAGCTGGTGGCTGCCAACCTCACGCCTATACCTCCCCTCACCGCGCCGCGTTTCAATCAAGCCGAGAAATTCAAGCGCCCGCAACGCCTCGCGCACCGATGAACGCCCGACGCCGAGCCGTTCGGCCAGCTCGCGCTCCGACGGCAGCTTGTCGCCAGGGGCTAAGTTGTCTTCCGCCATCATGCGGTGGATATGTTTCAACGTCTCGGCATACACGTTCTCCTCTTTGATACAATGACCCCTCTCCCTCGCTTCATCCACTGGTCTGACCACCTAATGGTTATACGATATAACAAAATAGCGAAATAGTAAAGGGTGACTTATTTGACAGCGACGCGCCCAGCACCGAATAGAGAGAGCAATTCGTCGACAAGCGGCGCGGTGAAGTCAACCGCATACCGTTCCGGCAGGCGGAGAAGCTTCCGCTTCGCTTCGTCGTATAAATAAACCGGAATGCTTCCGTGGTGTTGTTCGAGCAGCTGCTTCAACGCCGCAAGCCGCGGTCCATCCGATAGCGCATGGCCTGCGTTAATATACAGCGCTGACACGAGCAGGCGCTCGGCGCGGCGAATGATGAGCTGACGCCGTCCGCCGCGCACCTCAATCGTTCCGGCAAGCAATACAAACTGTCCTTCTTTCAATACGTCCGCCGCGCGGCGGTAAACGTTCGGAAACGCCACCGCCTCCAATTCCCCGCTCTCATCGCCGACGGTGAAAAACGCCATTTCTTCACCCTGCTTTGTTCTCGTTTTCCGTATGCGGACGACCGCTCCCCCGACTACAGTTGACGGACCTTGCACATCGGCAACACACACCGCCCCCGCCGCTTGCAGCAACGGGCGGCACACCGCCGCCGGATGCGGGGTGACGGCGAAGCCAAGAAACTCCGCTTCCCGCCGCCGCCGTTCGGACAAAGGCCACGAATGTGCGGCAGCATATTTCGGTTTTAACGACAGCCCTCCGGCTTGCAGCGCCTGAACCCATTGCGCATGTTCGATCGCAATGTCAATGCTGGCAAGAAGCGAAGCCCGATCTGCACCGAACTCGTCAAACGCCCCAACGGAAATGAGCGCCTCGAGCGCCGGGCGCCCGAGCCCTTTTGGCAGCAAGCGAGCAGCGAAATCAAAGAAGTCGGCAAACGGTCCGTTCGCTTTCCGCTCCTCGACAATCAGCTTCGCCGCCGAGCCGACTTGCTTCACCATCGCGAGCCCAAGGCGAATGGCGCTCCCCTCCACAAAAGAGCGAAAACCGCTTTTGTTGACCGACGGCAAAAGGACGTTGATCCCTTTTCGCGCCGCCTCCCAATAGTACACCGCCGCTTTTTCTCGGTCGCCGGAAGCATTGGTGAGCATGACCGCATAAAAACAAAGCGGGTAATGAGCTTTCATATACGCCATCGCATACGACAACAGCGCATAGCTGACCGCGTGGCTTCGGTTGAAGCCGTAATCGGCAAAGCGGACGATGTGTCGGTACAGTTCCTCGGCGACTGCTTTCGGATAGCCGTTCGCCACGCAGCCGGCGACAAACGCCTGACGCTGCTCAGCAAGCAGCGCTTTCTCTTTTTTCGCCACCGCCCGGCGAAGCACGTCCGCTTGTCCGAGCGAAAATCCGGCAAGCCGGGCGGCGATTTGCATAATTTGCTCTTGATAGATCAATACCCCGTATGTCGGCGCTAAAATCGGCGCAAGGTCAGGATGGATGTATTCAATCGGCTCCTCGCCGCGCTTGCGCCGGATGTAAACGGGGATCATTTGCATCGGCCCCGGCCGATACAAGGCATTGACGGCGACGACATCTTCAAACTCAGACGGCCGCAGCTCGGCGAGCACGCGCTTCATCCCGCTTGATTCGAGCTGAAAAATGCCGTTTGTATCTCCAGCGCCAAGCAGCGCGTACGTTTTTTCATCATCAAGCGGCAACGTGCGGATGTCAAACGGCTTTCCGGTCTGCCGCTCGATCAAACGCACGATCTGCTCGATCAACGTGAGCGTGCGCAAACCGAGAAAATCAATTTTCAGCAATCCAAGCGCTTCAAGCGCCCCCATCGCGTATTGCGTCAGCGGCCATTCGCCATGGCTTGGCTGCAGCGGCACGAAGCGAACGAGCGGCTCCGGGCTGATGATGACACCAGCAGCGTGGATCGACGTATGGCGCGGCAGCCCTTCCAGTTTTTGCGCAACAGCCAGCCACTCTCTCCCTTGCGGAACCGCTGCCACCGCGCGCCGAAAAGCGGCGGACTCGGCATGCCATTGGCGGAGCGTCACACTTTGTTTGCTCGGCAAGAGCGCCGCAACCTGTTCCGCCTCCCGCCCAGGGACGCCAAGCGCTTTGGCCGTCTCGCGCAGCGCCGCTTTGGCGCCGAACGTGCCGAACGTAATGATTTGCGCAACGCGGTCGCGCCCGTATTTATCCGCCACATAGCGAATCACTTCTTCGCGCCGGTCATCAGGAAAATCCAAGTCAATATCCGGCACCGACGCCCGCTCCGGATTTAAAAACCGTTCAAACAAAAGCCCATACTTGATCGGATCGACATCGGTGATCGACAATGCGTAGGCGACAAGCGACCCGGCCGCCGAACCGCGGCCCGGGCCGGTTAAGATGCCGCGCCGGCGGGCGTAGGCGAGCACATCGGCGACGATCAAAAAATAGTCGCTGAAATGAAGCGACTGAATCACATCCAGCTCATGCGAAAGCCGACGCCAGTAGCGCTCATCGGCCGACGGCACGCGTCGGGCGAGCCCTTGTTCCGATAAGCGGCGCAAATAACTGTCGGCCGTCTCTCCGTCCGGAACGGGATACGCCGGCAGCCGCCAGCCGCCAAACTCGATCTGCAACTCGCATTGATCGGCGATCGCCAGGCTGTTCTCGAGCGCCTCCGGCAAGTCCGCAAACCGGCGCGCCATCTCCTCTGGCCCCGCCAAATAGCGGCCGTTATCGTCCTCAATGTCAGCGAGCAGCGCGCCGCGGCCGATGGCCTGCAAGCAACGCCACGCCACGGCATCGCTGCGCTCCACGTAACGGACGTCGTTCGTCGCCACGATTGGGACGCCGGTTTCCTCCGCCAGCTGCAACAACCCGGCTTCATATGGGGCTCGCGTTTGCTCGCCGCGCTGAACGGCGACATACAGCCGTCCTGGAAACAGCTGATGATAGCGGCCAAGCGCCTCTTTCGCCCGCTCCCATTCGTCGGCGGCCACAAGCGACTCGACGCGTCCCTCGCTTCCGGGAGTGATGGCGATGATGCCGCCGCTTAAGCGCACAAGAGCGGCTTCCTCCATATGCTTTGTTTCCCCCATTTGTATCATGGTGCTGATTTCAAGCAAATGGCGATACCCCTCTTCATTGGCGGCCAACAGCACGAGCGGGAACGCTTCCTCCCCAGAAAGAGCGACATCAGCCGTCACGCCGATAATCGGGCGAATGCCGTTCTGCTTGCATTCCCGGTAAAACGGAATAGCGCCATACAACACATTCCGGTCCGTAAGCGCGAGCGCTTGATAGCTGAGCTGTTTCGCCCTCGCTGCAAGCGCCTCCACCGCCGCCGCACTTTGAAACAAACTGTATCCGCTCAACACATGCAAGTGGACGAACATCATGACCATCCCTCCCTCATCCGTGCGCTTGACGGGCGAAAACTTTTCTTTCGGCTACATACTCCGTCCACCCTATTGATATACATAGATAAGAGAGAAAGAAAGGGCGGGGAAACGCATGAACGAAAAAGCGGCCTTCTTGCCGGCGTTTATTCAAAGCTATTTTATCGCCGTCGGCGTGCTGCTTGGCGGCGCCATCATCGGCGCGCTCGGCGCGTTTTTGAGCGGCGGCCAGCCGCTGACGGCCATGTACCGATTTGCCGGCGATTTGCGCATTTGGGCGGTCGTCGCCGCCATCGGCGGGACGTTTGACACGTTTTACGTCGTTGAGCGAGGGCTGTTTTTAGGGGAAACGAAAGACATCGTGCGGCAATTTTTGCTCATTTTGTCCGCCATGGGCGGAGCACAGACCGGAGTGGCGATCATCACGTGGCTGACGCAGGAGCACATTTCGCCATGAGAATTCCTCCGTATTACCAATACCCGTCATGGCAGCGCTTTTTCGCCGGTGCGGCGATCGGAGCGCTCATCAGTTGGTTTGTCTTTTTGTATATTTTCGGCGTCTTGCAGGAAAAACAAGTGCAACACGTCAATGAGCTCAACGAACAGATCGCCGATTTGCAAAACGAAATTCGCATTTGGCAGGAAGACTATATTCATTACAATAAGGAAATGAAAAAAAAGCTGACCGTGCAGGACGTTTCCGTCCATCTCGCCAACGCCGAGCAATATAAACTTGATTCATACACGACGTTTCGCATTGAAGACAGCGTCAAAGAAGATTTGTCCCATTTGATTGCGAAAGATATCGAAACAGTGTACAACAGCCGCGAACTGATTGAGCGGGCAATTGAAAACAAAACGTATACGATCCACGAGAAGACATACCGGCTTGAACTTCACACACTCACGATCTTTACCTTGTTGGCCGTCGAAGTGAAACTGACGCCGCTTTCGTAGAGCGCGCCTTGCCGCCCCATTCCGCCGCGGTGGAGTGCCAAACAAGCGCGTCTTGCGGGAAAAGAGGGTGTCCCGAAAGCCTTCGGGACGCCTTCTCCTATCAACATGACGCTTCATTTGAAACAACAACTTTGTGACATACTCCCACCACCTACGCTTCGCTTAGAGGTGGGGGCTTCTCGGGTAATCCCATCTCATGATGGGAAGTTGACCGAGCGATCCCCGTGTGCCCCACGGTTTTACTGAAATTCACCTCCCACTTTCACTTCGTTTAGAAGTGGGAGACTTCTTTCGGAAAGATGTTAAAACCACCCGTTTCCGTCACCGCTCAGCCCGACAGACCGCTTTTACGTCTTCAATCACGCGATCCGCTTCCTCCCAAGAAGCAATGGACGCACCGGCTGCGAGCGGATGGCCGCCGCCGCCGTAGCGTTTGGCGACCACATTGATGACCGGCCCTTTGGAACGGAAGCGGACGCGGATTTCCCGTTCTTCCTCAATGAAAAACACCCAGGCGACAATGCCGTCAATATTGCCGAGCAAACTGACGAGCTGCGACGCCTCAAGCGGGGTGACGCCGTATTCCTCAAGCAGCGCCCGCGGCATTTTCACAGCCGCCACCCCTTCCTCGATCATAAAGTTCGACAACACATAACCGCTTAAGCGGGCGAGCGGCAAGCTCGTCCGATACAATCCGTCGTACAATTCCGTCAGCGAAAAGCCGTACGAAATGAGCTCCCCAGCGTAGCGGAACGTTTTTTCACTTGTGCGCGGAAACAAAAAGCGGCCCGTATCGCCGACAATGCCGGCGTAAATGAGACGCGCCGCCTCAACGGTCATCGTCAACCCTTCCTCTTTCCCCGCCAAATAAAACTCATAAATCATCTCGCTTGTCGAACTGGCGGCGGTATCGACCCACATAATGTCGCCATACGGCGTGTCGTTCGGGTGATGGTCAATTTTAATGAGCTTTCGCCCGAGCCGATAGCGGCTGTCGCAAATCCGCTCCTCATTAGCTGTATCGCAGACGATCACGAGCGCCTGCGCGTACACAGAATCATCAATGACATCCATGTTCCGCAAAAACGACAGCGACGGATCGTCCGTTCCGACCGCGTACACCCTTTTTTTCGGAAACGACGCCCGAAGCAACGCCGCCAACCCGCCTTGCGACCCGTACGCGTCCGGGTCCGGGCGAACGTGGCGGTGGATGATGATCGTGTCAAATTCACGAATCGCATCAAGAATTTGTTGATGAACCGGTTTCATTCGTTCTTCCCCTTTAGTCACCTGTCATATTCAACCGCTGGCATTTTTCCCTGCTTCTATGTACAATGAAAAAAGAAATGAACAACGGAGGGACCCAACCATGCCAGCCTTGGTTATTTTCATTATATTTTCCTTTTCGTTTTACGTCTATTATAAAATCCGCTACGTCCGCTCCCATCGTCCGATGGAACGCCGCTTTCTCTCAGCGAAATCGAGCATGGCGCTTGGACTGTTCGTTGCCTTGTTCGGGATCAACCAATTGTTTTTGTATCAGACAACCGTGACCTATATCATCTGCGCCATTTTTATCGCCTTAGGCTTCGGGAGCGTTTGGGCCGGCTACCGCGCCTACCGCTGCTATCTGCCGCAGGCGGTCGAAGAGGCAAAGGAAGCGGCAAAACAAGGGTAATGCCGTTTGGCGTATGCGCCGGCCAACGATAAAGGAAAAGGATGTTCCCATAAGGAAGTGGACATCCTTTTTTTCCTTTACCGTTTATCGGTCGATCAGCTGGCACATCATCATGGCTTTGCCGACAAGATCGCCTTCGTTATACACTTCGACATCCACTTTGCCGAACTTGCGCCCGAGCTCTAAAAGCTTTGCCCGCACGTCGACCGTGCTGTCGATTTGCACCGGCTTGATGAAGTAAATCGTGATATTTTCCATCACCAAATCGCCGCGTTTGTACGCGCGAAGCATGCGCGCCGCTGCTTCGGTGACGATTGTCGTAAACACGCCGTACGAGAGCGTCCCTAAATAGTTCGTCATCTGCGGCGTAATCGTGCAGCGAAACAGCGTTTCTTTGTCGCCTGACTCACGAAACTGGGCGGTGATGAGATCATCGATCGTCTCCCCGACTTGCGGCTGACGCTGCGCCATTTGCAGCGCTTTTAACACGTCTTGGCGGCTGATGATCCCTTGCAGCCGGTTATGGTCATCAACGACCGGAAGCAGTTCAATCCCTTCCCATACCATGATGTGCGAGGCAAATGCGACCGATGTTTTTCCGTTCACCGTAATCGGCTGCTTCGTCATCACCTTTTCGACCGGCAGCTGCCGGTCGACATCCAGCACGTCTTTTGCCGTCACAATGCCTTGCACTTTCAACTGGTCGTCGACGACCGGAAACCGGGTATGGCGCGTCTCGCGATTTAGCGCATACCAGCGCTCGACGGGATCGTCTGTATATAAATAGGCTGTTTTCTCGACAGGGGTGACAATGTCCTCAACGAGCACAATCTCCTTTTTGATCAGCTGGTCATAAATCGCCCGGTTGATCATCGTCGCAACCGTAAACGTGTCATAGCTCGTCGAAATGATCGGCAGCTGCCGCTCATCGGCGAGCTTTTTCACGTGGTCGGCCGTGTCAAACCCGCCGGTGATGAGCACGGCCGCCCCGGCTTCAAGCGCCAGTTCGTGCGCCTTCGTCCGGTTGCCGACGATAAGCAAATCCCCTGCACCCGTATAGCGCATCATCGCCTCCAGCTGCATCGCCCCAATGACGAAGCGGTTGAGCGTCTTGTGCAGCCCTTCCCGCCCGCCGAGCACTTGTCCGTCGACAATGTTGACGACTTCAGCGTACGTGAGCTTCTCAATGTTTTCCTTCCGCTTTTTCTCGATCCGAATCGTGCCGACGCGCTCGATCGTGCTTACGTATCCTTTGTTCTCCGCATCTTTGATCGCTCGGTACGCCGTTCCTTCGCTCACGCCCATTTCCTTGGCGATCTGCCGGACGGAAATTTTCTCGCCGATCGGCAGCCGGTGGATGTATTCTAAAATTTGTTCATGTTTGGTCGCCAACGGTCTTCACCCTTTACGCATTGTTACTTTCATTATACAGGGCTCAGCAGCGGGGATTCAACGGTCGCGCCGGCCATCAGAAAGCGCCCTTCCCAAAGTGGGAAGGGCGCCGCTGTTACAGCTCGATGCTTTCGCCTGGCTTCAGAGCACGGCCGACACCCGACGGTAGAAGCGAGACGAACCGTTCGGGGTCTTGGACAATCGGCGGGAACGTGTTGTAATGGATCGGCACGACGAGTTTCGCTCCGAGCCACTCGGCGGCAACGGCCGCGTCTTCCGGCCCCATCGTGAAGCTGTCCCCAATCGGCAAAAAGGCGACATCGATGTTATGGCGCTCGCCGATCAGCTTCATGTCGGAAAACAGCCCGGTGTCGCCGGCATGGTAGATCGTTTTCCCTTCGGCCGTGAACAAAATGCCGGTCGGCATGCCTAAATAAATGATTTGCTTGTCCTCGGTCACAAACCCGGAGCTGTGGAACGCCTGCGTCAACTTGACCGTGCCAAAGTCAAATTCGCGCGCCCCGCCGATGTTCATGCCGAACGTTTCAACCCCTTGCCAGCTTAAATATGTCGCCAGCTCAAATGTGGCCACGACAAGGGCGTTGTTCCGCTTGGCGATCTCCACCGTATCGCCGACATGATCCCCGTGTCCGTGCGTGAGCAAAATGACATCCGCTTTCACATCCGCCGCGTTCAAATCGGTCGTCGCATTGCCGGTGATGAACGGGTCGATCAAAATCGTTTTTCCGTTCGTCTCAATGCGGACAACCGAATGGCCATGGTAGCTGATTTTCATCGTCACATCTCCCCCTTCCCTTCCCATGATTCGCCGCCATTCGCCCATTTCCTTCTTTTCCTGCCTGTCCATTTACAAACGGCCCGTTTCTTGGTACGCTCAAAATGGACAACAGTGAAAAAAGGAAGGAATGGGACGATGAACAAACGGTTGCAAGCATTTTCCTCTTGGCTTCAACAACAACATAGTTCATTCGCCTTCGTCACGTCAAGTGCGAACGTGTTTTATTTGAGCGGATTTCGGTGCGACCCGCACGAACGGTTGCTGGCGCTTTTGGTCTTTCCTGACGGCGAGCCCGCGCTCGTCTGCCCGCAAATGGAAGTCCCGCGCGCCCGCCGGAGCGGCTTTGGGCATACGGTGATCGGCTACGACGACAGCACTGACCCGTGGAACGAGATCCGCCGCCATCTCGAAGCGCGCGGCATCAAGGCCGTCTCGATTGCCGTTGAGAAAAACGATTTGTCGTTCGCCCGTTTCGAGCGTCTCTCGGCATTGTTTCCAAACGCCAAGTGGCACGACGCCGAAGAAAAGCTGCGCCAGCTTCGCCTGATCAAGGATGAGCAGGAAATGAAGGTGTTGCGCCAGGCGGCGGAACTTGCCGACAAAGCGATCGAAATCGGCGTCTCGGCCATCCGCCCGGGCGTGACGGAGCTCGAACTTGTCGCCGTTATTGAATATGAGCTGAAAAAACTCGGCGTTGAAGGGATGTCGTTTCCCACGACCGTGCTCACGGGCGCAAAATCAGCCGATCCGCACGGCGTGCCGGGAACGGCGGCGGTCGCACCGGGGGATTTCGTGCTGTTCGATTTAGGCGTCATCGTCGATGGGTATTGCTCCGACATTACCCGCACCGTCGTCTGTCAGACGGCAAGCGACGAACAGCGGCTCATTTACGATACCGTTCGGCGCGCCCAGCAGGCGGCGATCGACGCCTGCCGCCCGCAAACCGCGATGAAGAAGATCGACCGCGCCGCCCGAAACGTCATCGAACAAGCCGGCTACGGAGACTATTTCACCCACCGCGTCGGGCACGGCTTAGGGATCGAGATCCACGAATACCCATCGCTTCATGGCGCCAACAACGAACCGCTCGCCCCCGGCATGGTGTTTACAATCGAACCGGGCATTTACGTCCCATCCATCGGCGGCGTGCGCATTGAAGACGACGTCGCGGTCACGGATCATGGGGTTGAGGTATTGACGTCGTTTTCGAAGGAGTTGATCATTGTTTAACATCTTTCCGAAAGAAGTCTCCCACTTTGAAACGAAGTGAAAGTGGGAGATGAATCTCGGTTGGCGTCAGCCAACGAATAGGATAGAATATGGCTAGAACGGACACCTTCGGAACGAAGGGAAGCGTAAAGGGTTCTTGTGTGTGGCTTACCGTTCGGCGAACACACACAAGTCGCTTGAAGCCCCCATCTCTAAGCGAAGCGTAGGTGGTGGGTAGTTCACCGAGAGAGGCCATTGGCAAAAGCTGTCCGCCGGATCGATCCCGAAGCCGATTCGGACAGCTTTGTTTTCTCATCGCCATCAAGGCGGCTCCATCTTCATGATTTCATCCGTGCAACAACGAATGAACATCCGTATACGGCATGTTGTGCGCCGCCGCGACCGCTTCGTACACGATGTGCCCATCGAGCGTGTTGATCCCTTTTAACAGCGCCGGGTTATCCAAGCACGCGGCGCGGTAGCCTTTGTTGGCGATTTGCAAGGCGTATGGGATCGTCACATTCGTCAAGGCAAACGTTGACGTACGCGGCACCGCACCCGGCATGTTGGCGACGGCGTAATGGACGACGCCGTGCTTGACGTATGTCGGATCGTCATGCGTCGTGACGCGGTCGGTCGTTTCGAAAATGCCGCCTTGGTCAATGGCGATGTCGACCAACACCGATCCCGGCGTCATCGAGCGCACCATCTCTTCCGTCACCAGCTTCGGCGCTTTCGCCCCCGGGATCAAGACGGCGCCGACGACCAAATCCGATTCGCGCACGCACTCGGCGATATGGTACGAGTTGGACATGAGCGTCGTCACGTGGTCGCCGAACAAATCATCGAGCTCGCGCAGCCGCTCGGCGTTAATGTCCAAAATCGTCACGTCTGCCCCGAGACCGACCGCGATTTTCGCCGCGTTCGTCCCCGCCGTTCCGCCGCCGATGATCGTCACTTTGCCGCGCCGCACTCCGGGCACGCCGCCAAGCAAAATGCCTTTTCCGCCGTGCGGCTTCTCAAGAAACTGGGCGCCGACTTGCACGGACATGCGGCCGGCGACTTCACTCATCGGCGTCAACAGCGGCAGCGAGCCGTTCGCCAGCTGCACCGTCTCATAGGCGATGCCAACCACCTTTTGTTCGACGAGCGCTTTCGTGAGCGCTTCGGCCGCGGCCAAATGCAAATACGTAAATAAAATGAGCCCTGGACGGAAATATCGGAACTCCTCAGGCAGCGGTTCTTTCACTTTCAACACCATCTCCGCCGCCCAGGCATCTTCCGCTTTTGTCACGATCACTGCCCCGGCTTTTTCATATTCAGCGTCAGAAAACCCCGACCCAGCGCCGGCTTCCGTCTCCACATACACGTCATGCCCCGCTTTGACGAGCGTCATCACGCCGGCCGGGGTAATGGCGACACGGTTTTCATTGTTTTTGATCTCCTTTGGAATGCCGATCTTCATCACATTTTCCTCCTTTTTCCTTCCCGCTTCTCCTTTTATTGTGCCCCGTTTCGCGCAAAAGCAAACGAAAAAGGAGGAGGCGCTGGTCTCAACGGAAAAGATGGCGGTAAATGACGTTTGCTCCGCCGGTGACGTCAATGACGGCGCCGGTGATGAAATCCGAGTCGTCCTCGCATAAAAACGCGATCACGCGGGCGATATCTTCGCCTGTGCCCGGGCGCCCGACCGGCGTTTCCGCATCCCTTCTCGCGCGGGCGTCGGCGATCCCCGCTTCTTTCATATCGCCGACAATGTTGCCTGGGCACACCATATTGGCGGTAATTCCATATTCTGCCTCTTCCAAGGCGATCGTTTTCGTCAGCGACACCAATCCGACTTTCGCCGCGCCGAACGCCGAGCGGTGCACCCAGCCCGGGGCGTCCGCCGCTCCTTGAAATCCGTACGTAATGATGCGGCCAAACCGCTGTTTTCGCATAATCGGGATCGTCCGCCTCACTAAATGGAAGACCGAGCTCAAATTGCCTTCAATCATTTCGTACCATTCGTCTTCCGTATAATCGGCCAGCTTTTTCCGCTCGAAAATGTAGGGGCCTGCGTTGTTAATAAGGCAGTCAATGCGGCCGAACCGCTCCATGGCTGCATCCACTAACCGCTCCAAATCCTCTTTTCTCGTCACATCCCCTTTCACAAACTGAAGGCGGTCGGCGGCGCTGCGGTGCTTCTCGGCAAGCGAGCGCACCGCCTGCTCATCGCTCCGGTAGTTCACCGTCACCGAGTAGCCTTGATCAAGCAACAGCTCCGTCACCTTTCTCCCCAATCCTTTCGCTCCGGCCGTGATCAACGCATGCCGCACCCTTCTCCCTCCTCGTCGCGATTTGCGGTCTCATTTTTACTTTACTACAAACAAGGGGGAATACAAAAAAATAACCATAGCGCATGGGCGCCATGGTTATTCGCCGACTTCGCGGCGCGGGTCGTAATACGATTCGTCATCGTCAATGATGCCGCTCTCGTACGATTCGGTAATTTGTTCGGTGATCGTCCTCACTTCTTCCTCCTCGTACTGCCAGTCGTTATGCCGCTTTTCCATCGCCCTTCCTCCTTCTTTCACAAAATCTCAATATATGGTCTAGTTTCCCGCCAGTTCAGCGAGGGTATACTATATAGAGATAACATTTTTATCCAAAGGGAGTGGAGAACATGACGATGACGTACAAAACGATCGTCGTCGCCGTCGATGGCTCGAAGGAAGCGGAATGGGCGTTCAAAAAAGCGGTTCAAATCGCCAAGCGAAACGGGGCGAAACTCATTTTGACCCACATCATCGACTTGCGCGGCTTTACGACCGTTGAAGCGCACGATTATGCCCTCGCCGAACGTTCGGAACAGTATGCGAACGAATTGCTTGAGCGGTATAAAAACCAAGCCGTCGCCGCTGGACTCGACGATGTGGACACCGCGGTCGAATTCGGCTCGCCGAAAGTGAAAATCGCCAAAGACGTCGCTCCGAAATACAAAGCCGACCTCATCATTTGCGGGGCGACCGGGTTGAACGCGGTCGAGCGGTTTCTGATTGGCAGTGTCTCGGAAAACATCGTCCGCCATGCGAAATGCGATGTGCTTGTTGTGCGGACGCCGAAAGAATAGCCTTCCGCGCTCAACGAATGCATCCATTCTCTGTGCCGCCGGCAAATGCCAAAAAAGAACACCCCGCCGTTACGGGGTGTTTAGCTTTTCTTTCGCTTTTTCAAGCGCCGCCCGCACTTCGGCAAAACCGGTGCCGCCGGCGCTGTTGCGGCGGTTGACGGCCGTGCGCGGGTTCAAGGCGTCATAAATGTCTGCGTCAAAGAGCGGCGACGCCTCCTTATACACGTCAAGCGGCAAGTCGGCCAAAAAGACGCCTTTCTCAATGCAAAGCAGCACGAGCTTGCCGACGACCTCATGCGCCTCGCGGAACGGCATGCCTTTTGCCGCCAAGTAATCGGCAAGCTCGGTCGCGTTCGAAAAGTCTTGTTTCGTCGCCCGCTCCATGACGTCCGTGCGCACGTTCATCGTTTCAATCATGCCGGTGAAAATTTTCAGCGACCCGATGACCGTCTTTACTGTATCAAACATGCCTTCTTTATCTTCTTGCATATCTTTGTTGTAGGCGAGCGGCAGCCCTTTCATCACCGTGAGGAGCGCCATCAAGTGGCCGTACACGCGGCCGGTTTTGCCGCGGATGAGTTCGGCCATGTCCGGGTTTTTCTTTTGCGGCATGATGCTGCTGCCGGTCGCAAACGCATCATCCAGCTCAATGAACTGGAACTCTTGGCTTGACCAAAGAATCAACTCCTCGGCCAACCGCGACAGGTGCATCATGAGCATCGAACTGTTGCTTAAAAATTCGATGATGAAATCGCGGTCGCTCACCGCATCAAGGCTGTTTTCGTAAAGATCGGCAAAGCCCAAAAGCTCCGCCGTCCGATGCCGGTCGATCGGAAACGTCGTCCCGGCGAGCGCCCCGGCGCCGAGCGGCGAGCGGTTGATGCGCTTTTGCGACTCGGAAAACCGCTCATAATCGCGCTCGAGCATCCAAAAATAAGCCAGCAGATGGTGGGCGAACGAAATCGGCTGCGCCCGCTGCAAATGCGTATATCCAGGCATGATCGTTTCGACATGCTTTTCGGCTTGAGCGACAAGCGCCCGCTGCAGCCCGCGGATGAGGCCGAGAATCTCTTCAACCCGCTTGCGCAAGTATAGATGCATATCGGTCGCCACTTGGTCGTTCCGGCTCCGTCCAGTGTGCAGCTTGCCGCCGACCGGTCCGATGTCGTCGATCAACATTTTTTCAATGTTTAAATGAATGTCCTCGTAGGCAATGGAAAATTCGAGCTCCCCTTGCTTCGCCTTTTCCAACAGGCGGATGAGCCCGCCTTTGATCTGCTCCACATCGTCTTCAGGCAGGATGCCGCATTCGCCAAGCATCGTCACATGGGCAAGGCTGCCTTCAATGTCTTCTTCAACGAGCTCTTGGTCGAATGGGATCGACGCGCCAAACTCGTCGACCCATTCTTCCGCTGTTTTCGTAAACCGTCCGCCCCAAAGCTTTTTCACGAATCTCGCCGCAGAGGAATGCGACTTCCTCCTTCCTTTCATGAAGTTCCCTTCATTTTCCTTCATTGGCCGGTCGGCACCGACGCCTTGTTTTGCTTGTTCACGATGCTGTTGACTTTCGTCGGCAGGCCGTACAGCGAAATGAATCCGACCGCCGCTTGATGGTCAAATTCATCTTCGGACGTGTATGTTGCCAATTTTTCATCATAGAGCGAGAACGGCGATTTGCGCCCTTCGACGATCGCATGGCCTTTAAACAGCTTCACGCGCACGACGCCGGTGACGTTTTTCTGCGTTTCTTTCAAAAACGCGACCAACGCGTCTTTCAGCGGTGAGAACCAAAGACCGTTGTAAATGACTTCGGCGATTTTTTGTTCGATGATCGGTTTGAAGTGCGCAACTTCCCGCACCAATGTCAAGTCTTCGAGCTCTTTATGCGCTTTGATGAGCGTGATCGCCCCCGGGCATTCGTACACTTCGCGCGACTTGATGCCGACAAGGCGGTTTTCGACGTGGTCGATACGGCCGACGCCGTGCTTGCCGGCCAACGCGTTCAGCTCCAAAATGAGCTGCGCGAGCGGATACGCCTTCCCGTTTAACGTCACCGGCACACCTTGTTCAAAGCCGATCTCGATGACATCCGGCACATCCGGCGCGTTCTCAAGCGAAGCCGTCAGCTCATACGCCTCTTCCGGCGGCGCCGCCCACGGGTCTTCCAAAATGCCGCACTCGTTGCTTCGTCCCCACAAGTTTTGGTCGATGGAAAACGGGCTGTCAAGGTCAACCGGAATCGGAATGCCGTGCTGTTTCGCGTATTCGATTTCTTCCTCGCGCGACCAGCTCCACTCGCGCACCGGGGCAATCACGTCCAAATCCGGATTGAGCGCTTTGATCGACACTTCAAAGCGCACTTGGTCGTTCCCTTTCCCCGTGCAGCCGTGAGCCACCGCCACCGCGCCTTCGAGCTCGGCGATTTCAACGAGTTTTTTCGCGATGAGCGGACGCGACAGCGCCGAAACGAGCGGATATTTCCCTTCGTACAACGCGTTCGCCTGCAAGGCGATGAGCGCATACTCGTTCGCAAATTCGTCTTTGACGTCGATGACATACGATTTGATCGCCCCGACTTTGAGCGCTTTTTCTTTCACGAAATCGAGGTCTTTCCCTTCCCCAAGGTCCAAGCAGCACGCGATCACATCATATCCGCGCTCCTGGAGCCACTTGATCGCGACTGATGTATCTAAACCGCCAGAGTATGCCAGCACCAATTTCGGATTTGCCATGGTCGTTCTCCTCTCCTGTCACATAAATATACTTAAATATAAATAAATATTCAAATTTAATACATTATCACTTTATCAGCTTTCCCGTGATTTTTCAATACTTATTCAACAAGAAAGAATAAAAATTCCTCACCGATATGCGGAAATGTTTCGTATAATAGAAAAAAAGGAGGCGGCAAGAATGAACGGCATCTTCATCGACGACAAACGGCTCGGCATCCGCCTGCCGCATCTGGACAAGCCTTGGGAGGACTACAGCCCAAACGAACAAGAGGCGATTTTACTGGAATGGGAAACGATCCGCGGCTTGATCCCCGACCGCATCGCCGAACTGGAGCGGGAAATCAACAAAAAACAAGACGAACTCGGCCAAGAAGCGGATTTCGCACGCTCGTGCCAGCTCAATGCTGACATCGCCGAACTCGCTTCGATCGTCAACGATTTGTGGATTTGGTATCGCATTGCTCCATCCGTTTCATCGCGACACGGAAAAAAGCGGGTCGAAAAACCATAACACCCCATAACAAATGAGCGCTGATGCCGCTTGTCCCCTTTTTAGACGGCAGACAAACCATGCGGCTGCAACGATTTTGACCAGAAGATCGGGGATTGATGCGGCGGATTCCGCCGTGATGACGAAGGATACGCTGCCGCAAACGAAAGCTTTCTTGGCGATTGAGAGGAGCGCTCAAGCTGGGGAGCTCCTCTTTTTTCATTCTATCCCCTTTCTCCAATGGGTTCCATTTATTATCCTTCAAAAATATATTGAATTTTATTTTTATTTCAATTATTATTGATTTGACTCCTTTTCACACAACGGAGGGATCAGACATGGCCAACCATCTATCACCTGCCTCACTCATTCAATCATTTTCTTGGGATCAGGCATTCGCTCATTACGACTGAGATCCCCGCAGCCGGTTCAACGCCGCCCACGAAGTATGCGACCGGTATGCCGAGGATCCGAACCGCATTGCGCTGTTTTATGAAAACGCTTTAGGAGAGCAAAAAACGATCACCTATCGGCAATTGCGCGATTGGTCGAACCAAATGGCGAACGTGTTCCGCAAGCTGGGCGTGAAAAAAGGGGATCGCGTCTGCGCGCTCATGCCGAAAAACCCGGCCCTTGTCGTCTACATTTTGGCGGCTTGGAAGGTCGGCGCCGTGTATGTGCCGCTCTTTACCGCGTTTGGCCCGCAGGCGATTGAATATCGCATCAACCATTCCGAGGCGAAAGTCCTCTTGACGAACAAGGAACAGCGCGCCAAACTGCCGCCGCGGGACAACATGCCGACATTGGAATACATTTTTGTCATTGACGGACCGTCTCATGATCAAGACCAGCCATTTTGGGAAGCGCTTTCGAAAGAGTCGACTGAGCACTCGATCGAAGAAACGACGGTCGACGATCTGCTCGCGATTCAGTATACGTCCGGCTCGACCGGGATGCCAAAAGGCGCCATGTGGCCGCACAACGTGCTCATCAACATTTATCCGTATATGCGCTATGCGATTGGCCTGCGCGATGACGATGTCTTTTTCGGCGGGGCGGATCCGGGCTGGGCGTACGGGCTCGTCTTTTGCACCTTTGCGCCGATGGCCTTTGGCGTGCCGATCGTCTTTTACGAAGGGCCGTTTAAGCCGGAGACGTGCTATTCCTTGATGGAAAAATACCGGGTGACCAATTTCGCGTACGCCCCGACCGCGTATCGGGCGATGGCGGCGGCCGGCGCGGACGTCATTCGCCGCTATCAACTGAACGTGCGCGCCATGAGCTCAGCGGGCGAACCGCTCAATCCGGAAGTCATCCGCTTTTTCCAAGAGCACGTGGGCGTTACGATCCACGACCATTATGGCTTGTCGGAAACGTTGATGCTGATCGGAAACTTCAACGCCGCCGAGATGGAAATCCGGCCAGGCTCGATGGGATGGCCGCTGCCGGGCTTTGACGTGGCCCTGCTCGATGAGAATGGAACCCCAGTCGCCGACGGCGAGGTCGGACAAATTGCCTTTAACACCGACTCGATCCCGAACGTCTTTAAGGGGTATTGGAAAGACCCTGAAAAAACCGCCGAGCGGCTCGTCGGCAAGTGGTTTTTGACCGGCGATTTGGCGACAAAAGACGAAGACGGGTATTTCTGGTTCCAAGGACGGGCGGACGACATCATCTCGAGCGCCGGCTACCGCATCGGGCCGTTTGAAATCGAAAGCTGCCTCCTTGAGCATCCGGCTGTCGTCGAAGCAGCCGCCGTCGGGAAGCCGGATCCCGTCAAAGGGGAAATCGTCAAAGCGTTTGTCGTGCTCAGAGAAGGCTTTGCGCCGTCGGACGAGCTGGCCGACGAGCTGTCCTTGTTCGTCAAAACGCGCTTATCCAAGCATGAATACCCGCGCGAAGTCGAATTTGTCGTCGAACTGCCGAAAACGCCGAGCGGAAAAATCCAGCGGTTCATCCTGCGCAATCAAGAGCGGGAAAAATGCATCAAGGCTTGATGAATGAAAGAGGATGCCCGCAGCGGGCATCCTCTTTTTCGCTTATGTTCTCTTTTCGTCAACGCGGCGCCCTATCCTTCCGAATCTCCCTCACGACATGCCCAAGCTCCGGCAAAATGAGCTTCGTCATCGCGAGGCGCACAGCGCCGGTGGAGCCGGGAGTGCAAAAGACGGCGGTGTCCATCGCCACGCCGGCGACGGCGCGCGACAGCATGGCGGCCGGGCCGATGTCTTCGGTGTAGCTCAAGAAGCGGAACAGCTCGCCAAAGCCGACGAGTTCTTTCTCAAGCAGCGCACCGACCGTTTCGATCGTCACGTCGCGCTTGGCGATGCCGGTGCCGCCGTTCGTGAGCACGGCATCGACATCGGCGCGGCGGCAGCCGTCAAGCACTGCCTCGCGAATGGCGTCCGCTTCGTCTTTGACGATCTCATAGCCGACGACCTCATGCCCGGCTTCCGTGAGCAGCTCGATCATCAGCCGGCCGCTTCGGTCGGTTTCCTCCGTTCTCGTGTCGCTGACGGTGATGACTTTGCAGCGGACGGTTTGGGGGGCTTCTTGTTTATGTTCGGTCGTGCTCATCCGTTTATGATCCCCTTTCGTTTCTTTATCTCTATCGTACACAATGGAAATACGGTTCGCAAACCATTTGTATCATAATAGACAGAATTGTTATAATATTATTAATATATATCACCACGATGATCATAGGACTTTCCGCAACCGGTTTCTCTTGTTCCCAACATCTTTGCACTCGTTTTTCTCTCCCGGCATCAACCAACATCCGACGCCCATGACGCCCAATTGTATGGAACGATCGATACACGAAACGGAAGCAATGATATCGTTTGGACAAAAAACAAGAAAAAAACTTAAGGAGGGAAAACGAATGGACTTGCGCTTGTCAATCCGATTGGACGCCATTTTGAAAGAAGGATGGGAGATGATTCGGAAACACCGCGACGACATTTTATCCGCTTGGCTGGGCAAATGCCGCGAACTGGAGGACAAGCATCATGCCGCGGCCCAGCCTTTGCGGCTTGCCGTTGACGTGTTCTCTTCGCAATGGCTTGATCCCATGAATGATATCGATGAATGGCTGGCGTCATTTCGCCGCGAGTGGGAAAAGCGAAACGGCGGGCTGTCACCCAACCAGTCCACCGCCATTTTATCGATGATGGAAAACGCGGTTCACGAAGCCATTCAATCGGACGGTATTGTGGAATTTCGCGTTCATCAAGCCATTCAGTACGTTTTTTCGAAGCTTCATGAGTCCGTCAATGCTTCTGGCTGCCCCGAATTCGATTTGGAGCAGTTTCTTTCGCAAATCGTTTCATCCAAGCAGCTGCCGATCGCCTGGATCGCCCAGCTGGCAAGAACAGCGGACGGTGGATTCATCGTCGCCAAATGGCATGGAAGCGCGGCCGATGTGCTCACAGAAGGCGCGATGTATGGAGAGACGATTTTCGCTTTATGTGAACGCATTCTTTCCCGCATGGACGCGGGCGGAATGCGATTGATTCCGCTCCCATGGGGGAGCGATCTTTTGCTCGTTTGCGCAGAAGGGGAAGAACAACTCGTCATCCCGTTTCTTCTTCACGCTCTCGAACAGTCTCATGCCGCCCAGAAGGCCGTCATTCGCACAAAAGAGCAACATCTTTGGAAAGACGCCGTCTTGTTGTTTGACCAATGGATTATGCGGGCCAAATCGCTGAACGAAGCGATCGAGTACATTTCAACCGGATTTGTCGCTTACTTGCCGTTTGAACGATGTGCCCTGTTCGCCTATTCAAGCACTCATGAAAGCGGATTCGGATTGTACGGTTATCAACTGAACAATCATGACATCAAAAGCATTCACGAACACATCGACAGCCTTCCGTTCATTAAGCAATACATCCAGCGGCTGCAGCTGCTCGGCCGCCAGATGACGAACGTGCCGCCCATTTATGTCCGCCATGCCGCGCAAGGATTGCCGATGAAATACGTCAAGCAGTTTCAACTGGAATCGATTGTCATCGCTCCCATTTACGCGCCGTCGGAAAATCGGCTTATCGGCGCCGCCATTTTGGATTGCGGTCCGAAGACGTCCTTTCAATTGTCCAATGATCTTTACACGGCGGTGATGAAATTCGGACAAAGCGCGGGGGAGATTTTGGCCAAATGCAGCGGAGGGCGTTCCGATCTTGTTCAGCCGACGCCGCATTTATCGCCGCGGGAAATCGAAGTGCTGAAGCTCGTCGCCGAAGGGGCGTCAACGTACGAGGCGGCAAAGCGTCTCCATTTGAGCGAATACACGGTGCGCGATTATGTGTCTGCCATTTTGCAAAAAATGAACGCCAAAAACAGGACTGAAGCCATTGTCAAAGCGATTCGCGACGGAATCATTTAACATCTTTCCGAAAGAAGTCTCCCGCTTTGAAACGAAGTGAAAGTGGGAGATGAATGTCGGTTGGCGTTAGCCAACGAATAGGATAGAATATGGCTAGAACGGACACCTTCGGAACGAAGGGAAGCGTAAAGGGTTCTTGTGTGTGGCTTACCGTTCGGCGAACACACACAAGTCGCTTGAAGCCCCCATCTCTAAGCGAAGCGTAGGTGGTGGGTAGTTCACCGTAGCGTCGGCATGCGCGCTTCTTGCTGAAATCGGTCCACACCAACAGGGCAAGGAGCCAAACGCCTTGCCCTCTTGTTTTCTATAAGGTTGGTGAAAAAACCACCATTGCGCGAACTTGTCGCTTTCAAGTGAAAAAAGCGTTGTAGAGTTTCGCAGTTCAAGAAGAGCATTTCTTTTCTATCATTACCAACCTTCTATGTCTTTACCGTTTCCCTTCCTCATCTGCTCCCGGCGAAGGAAGCGGGGGCTGAGAACGTCCGTCCGCGCTGTTCGCTTCGGCAGCCGGTTTGGACTTCCACCATTCAACTACTGCATTCAGCCGCTGTTCAAGCTCGTTCGCCGTTTTGCGCCAAACTGCTCCGTCCGTTTCCAGCTTGTCAAGCTGTTGTTTGACGCGATCAAGCGACGAGCGCAAAGCCGAAAGAAGATTCATCGCTTTTGATTGTTCTCCAAGCTTCAACGTTTCTGTTGCATACGAAACTGCGTTCTTCCATAGAGCGTCTTGTTCCTTCCATTTCTCGATATCTTGGCGGATGGCGGCCGTTTGTTGATCGATCATTTCGTTCCACTCCTGCAGTCGAACCTTGATTTCTTCATATTGCGCTCTTTCTTCGCTTCCAGCTGTTTGTCCGCCCGCCATGGCCCGTTCAAGCTGTTGGAGAGAAGCCGAAACAGCGTTCAGCTTTTCTGCGAGCGTCCCCCATTCATCCGTTCTCGCCTTGACACGCTTCTCCAACGCTGGGACGTTTGCTTGCAGCGTCTCAACCATACGGGCGGCGCTGTTATCGCCTTGCTTTTGTTCATCCAGCTGCCAGATGAGCCGTTCCGCTTCTTGCGCGAGATCTGTTTGTTCGAGTGCGCTTTGCTCCGCTTGCGCTAGAGTTGCACCAGAAAATGAGGCCGACAGCGACATGCCGGGGATGGAGAGACGGGAGGCCGTCATCTTCGTCGCCACCAACGTGACGTCTCTCAAGCACTGCTTAATGGGAAACCCATCCAAGCAAAGGCCCCCGAACTTCAATTTCGTCACATCGAGCTTCATCCAAGTGGCGCTCGCTGTTCCTTCCGAGCGAATCGACAGCACGATGGTTCCTTGCGGCGTGTCGATGGCCCGTTCCATTGACAATCCGCTGATGTCTGCTTGGATGAACGCAATCGGAAGCTTGCCGACGATCACTTTCGGCGAACCAAGGATAATGCCCCCTAAATCGAGGATGCCGACGACTTTATCAGCATGAATGACAAATCCTTGTTCCTCCCCTGCAGCGAGTGAACGCGAACCGCCAAGCGGCAAGCAGAGGAGAAGCAGCAACGCAAGAAACGACATTTTGAGCCATTTGATGGATTTCATTGGGTTCCTCCTTTATCCTGTCATCGTTGGCGAATGCGGCGGGATCGGAGAGGCGGGGGGAGAAGAATCACTGCTTGTTTTTTCTTCCTGTTTCCCGCTCCATCCGACCACAAGCGCACCTCCTAAAAGCCCGATCACCCCTCCGATGATCAGACCTCCTGCTGCACCGACGAAAGACAGAATGGAAGCAAGAATAAGAAAGCTGCCGATGGTGACATGGCTTTGCGGTTTGATCATGCTTAAAATGGACAAAACGATCATCACCAGCCCCGTGACCAGCCCAGCCCACATCAGCCCGCTTCCAGGAAGCAGCAACATCGGAAACACGCTAATGCCAACGATCAAGACGAATATCGCGCCAATCATCCCGAGCACCGATCCTAACACAGGACGATAGCGGTTTTTAGCAAGCAAAAGCCCGACGGCGCACGGCAGCATCCAACCTAAGGCATACGACAACAGCGGCCCGACAAAGCGGGCTGCATCGTGAACAGACCAAAGGCCATAATGGAACATCGAAGCGGCGGCGATAAGCAGCAACCCTCCAACCAGCAGCGCTCCCCCCGCCCGGCGGGCAGCCGACCGCGCTTGCCGCCATGTCTCGGTCTTTCTCTTTTGCCAGCCGATGCAAATCATATATCCAAGCAACACGAAGGCAAGAACGATGGAGGACTGAACGGCCATCGGAATCGATCGCGCCCATGTTTGCCACGGCGCCGCCCTCTCAGCGACAAACAGGGCGTTTAAAGCGAAAAACGTCACGAGGGATCCACCAAAAAACAGCCAGACGTAATGAAAACGCGTGCGGATATAACGGCCTTGTTCTTCCTGGCGCACGATGAGGCGAGAGGCAACAAAAGCAGCCAGCGCGCTGCTCGCCGCCCCTCCCACCGCTGCCCCAACAACCCCGATCGACAGCCATTGACTCCCGCCAACAAGCATGCCGGGCAAAAAAGCCGCCGCTCCATATTTCGCTCGCATCAAAGCAGTTGGGCGTTCGAGAAGCGGCCAAACGGCCGCCGCGAGAACAGCGGCCAGCGCCAGTCCACCCCACAGCGCTCCTTCAATCCCTCCTTGGAGCACGATTCCGCCGATAAACGCGCCCGTCAGCGCCCCTATGACCGCAATTTGCCCAATCTCGAACATCTTTCCCATGGTCTTGCCTCCCTTTACCCGTTTTCATCTTCTCTCTCGGCAAGTGACAGCAGCGGACAAGCTGAACACTCCGCCGTCCCTCTTTCCGTCACCCCTTTGATCCACAGTTGATGCAACTTTCGACACAAGGAACAAGATCACAGATCATCCAATTCATTTTGGGAGGAATAGGAGATGAACCGCTCTCATTCAAATGATGATCAGACCGGATTAAAAGTCGCCGACACGGCTTCCGTCCTTCATGTTGGCGATCACTTTCAACTTCATGTTCGGAATCGTGATCGACCCAGCCGACATGTAATGCGTGTTCAAGCTCGGTTTGTCAAGAGTCAAGCTCGGCGCGCTCAAATCGATAACATTGAGCGGGTTGTCGGTTTTATGCTCTTGCGTCTCCAAGCCGGCAAATGACGTGCTGTCCGCTTGAATGCCGGTGACGCGCAATTTTAAATTTTGCCCGCTCACATTGCCGCCGGTAACGACAACATCGATGCTTTTAATGCCGTAAGCGCCGAGAGCCGATTCGGTGTTGATGTTTTTCGTCAGCACCAAATTGGTGATGTTCGCCGACGCCAAGTCAACGGCGGCCTGTCCCCAAGCCCCTCTTTGTTCGGTTTCACCGATGGCGGGATACAGTTTAAACCCGGTTCCCGTAATTTTATCAGCGCTGATCGTAAATCCCCCAACTCCTGAAAGCGGAAACGCCGCAAACGCCGTCCCTGACAGAAGCAACATGGCAACCAAAGCGATGACGGCGAGAAATCCCGTCCCACCCGCAATGGCAAATCGTTTTGGATTGACCGCAAACAAGCTCCCCATTTTTTCATGCCCCCTTTGTGTTCCTTCATCCGACAAGCTTTGATTCATCCCTATTCCCCCCAAAATAAATACCTTGCTCCCCTTGAAGGCAGCAGCGGTCTTGCCCACATGCCGCACAAACCGGCTGCGCCCTCCCTCGCACCTATTTCGCGCCCAAGCTGGAAAAATACTGGATGAGACGCTTTCTCCCCTGTTTTTTTAGAAGATTGGTGAAAAGCCGCGTTTTCTTCAAAAAGATGGGTCCCCGAATGCACGAAAGAGCTGTTGACCAAGCTGCTCCTTGCTGGTGCATTTTCTCCAAATCACCGACCTTTTCTAGATGCGGGCGGGGGGAGGGGGCCACCCGCCCGTCCGCTCATGACTCAGCAGCCGTTTTTTCGATCTCCTCAACGACGTCGACGCGCTTCGTGCGGCTGATTTGCTTTTTGCGGAGGTTGAACTGTTTCACCACATATCGATTCAACAAATCATAGTCGATCTCGAGCGCATATGTGCGGGCGAGCTGCTGCTGGCGCTTTCCGAGCTCGGTCAAATAGGCGACATAGCCGATGACATGCGGCCATAATTCATCCATATACTGGATAAACAACTCGTAATACCGCTCATTTTCATTGACGAGCCGCTGGATCGTATAAAGGCCGAATTGGATATGGCGGCCTTCATCCATGTTCAAGTAATCGATCCCTTGCAAAAGGCCAGGGAACAGCCCGGCTTTTTTATAAATTTGTCGGAACGTGTAATAGCCTGATTCGGCAAGCGTCCCTTCGACGATCATGTTGTAGACGGTGGCGGCGCGGATGACCGCTTCCGGCGAGTCGTCGGTGTACAGACGGTTCATCGCTTCCGGCAGCGCTTCATAAAAGATGCGTTTGTAATCATCGTTATGGAAGACGGACAAATCCATTTGCCCGATGCCGACCGCCTGCTGCCAGCGGGAAAACATCTCGACATGTTTCGCTTCATCATGCATAAACGTCGTCAAAAACAAGACATCCTCCAGCCGCCCTTGGCGCGCGAGGGCGTGGGCCATCGGCAAAATGTCGAGCGTCACCGCCTCTTCGCCGGCCGAGAAACCGGCAACAAGCGGCAGCGCGGAAATTTTTTCTTCGCTCGTCAAGCTGGCAAAATCCTTCTGATCTTGGCTGAAGTCGATGTCGGCTGGGTTCCATTTGCCGTTCCGCTTCGCTTTTTCATACAACTTATACATCGGATGCTCCCAGTCAATCGTTGCTTTCACAGTTTGAAAGCCGTCATGATGGACCATCATTATTCCCTCCTTATATCGTTCAGCTTTGATGAAATCGATCCGTCCGAATGTCCTTCGAAAGTAAAAACGTTCCGACAAGGTTTTCCCCTGCTGTTAAAACAACGTCATCGGCCGGTCATTCAAGTCGCAAATAACCGTTTTCGTCTCGAGATAGGCATCAAGCGCCTGCATGCCAAGCTCTCTCCCGAGGCCGCTTTGCTTGTACCCGCCAAACGGCGCAGTCGGCGACAGCACTTGGTACGTGTTGATCCACACGGTTCCGCTTTTCACCCGCCGCGCTAAGCGGAGCGCCCGTTTGATGTCATTCGTCCAAACCGCCGCCGCCAAGCCGTAAATCGTATCGTTGGCAATGGAGGCGGCTTCCTCTTCATCTTGAAACGGAATGACAGCGGCGACCGGCCCGAAAATTTCTTCACAGGCGATGCGCATCGATGGCGATACATCGGCAAAAACCGTCGGTTCGATGAAATAGCCGCCGCCAAGCCCCTCCAAAGCTCTTCCGCCCGCCGCGAGCCGTGCTCCTTCCTGCTTGCCGATCTCAATGTAGCGCAACACTTTCTCGTATTGCTCCCGGCTGATGACGGGGCCAAGGTCGCTGCGCGCATCCACGCCAGGCCCGACTTTCAGCTTTTTCGCTTTGCTGGCCAACAGCTCGACAAACGTTTCGTAAACCGACCGTTCGACTAAAATGCGGCTTCCCGCTTGGCACACTTGCCCGGAGTTGTAGAACACGCCAAACAGCGCGCTTTTCGCCGCCTGTTCCAAGTCGGCGTCGGCAAAGATGATGTTCGGCGACTTGCCGCCGAGCTCGAGCGTCACCCGTTTGATGTGCGGCGCGGCCGCTTGCAAAATATGGCGGCCGGTCGCCGTCTCGCCGGTAAACGCGATTTTCGGCACGCCAGGGTGGCTGACGAGCGCTTTTCCGGCCTCATCGAGTCCAGGCAGGACGTTGATGACGCCTTCCGGCACGCCGGCCTCATGGCAAATCTCAGCAAGCTTCAACGCCGTCAGCGGCGTTTCCGGCGCCGGTTTTAACACCATCGTACAGCCGGCAGCGAGCGCTGGGGCGATTTTCCACGTCGGCATCAAAAGCGGAAAGTTCCACGGGGTGATGAGCCCAGCCACCCCGATCGGCTCCTTCATCGTCCACGCCATATAATCCGGCGCCGAGCCGGCGACGGAAAACGGCAGCACCTCCCCTTGCGGCTTGACGACGAGCGAGGCGAAAAAGTCGAAGCAGTCGGCGGCAAGCGGAATTTCAACAAACAACGCTAGATTGATCGGCATGCCGTTTTCCCGCGTCATGAGTTGCGCCAGTTCGTAGTGGTGCTGGCGGATCAGTTCGGCGATGCGCCGCAAGATGCGCCCGCGTTCAAGGGGGGGAATCGACAGCCAACGCCGGTCCGAAAACGCCTCTTCGGCGATGGCGACCGCTGCGTCGACATCTTTTTCCCCGGCGTTGGCCACACGGGCCGTCACTTGGCCTGTCGCCGGGTCGATGACGTCAAACATCGCGCCATCCGCCGCCGGCCGCCATTCTCCTCCAATCCATAAACCAGCTTCTGTTGTTTTCATAGAAATCATCGTCGTTTCTCCTTTCCCAACCGCTATATCGGGCGCAAAGCCGATGGAGACAGCGCGTTTTCAAGTGCTTACAGCGCCCCCTGGCGACATCCCGCCATGCATTCCCAAGCTCGCCTGCTATAGCAACAAGTCGCTCCGTCCGATTTCCTGCAAATATTCGCGGTACGCCGGGTAAATGGCGTCAAGCTGCGGCAATACTTTCAAGGCGTTCACAAGCGGCCCTTGCACTTTGATTTGCTGGCGGGCGAGCGCCTGCTGCAAATCGAGCTTCCCGAGCCAAAATTTATGCCCGACATCCGCCGTCTGCTCAAAAATGAGCTCCGGGCGCAGCGCTGTTTCGCCGCAGACAATTTTCAATTTCCCGTTTTCCTGCGCCCATGTAATTTTCGCTTCCGGCTTATGGAAAATGTATTGGACAAACGCGTCATATCCGGGCCCGAGCTCCGTCGCCGCAATCAATTCTTTTGACTCTTCCGTTTCGGCCACGCGTTCAAAAAAGCGGCCGAGAACGTCGTATACTTCCTGCTCGCTTTGAAACACCGGCATGTCAATCCCCCTCTCGTCTCGATCGTTCCACGTTTTTTCGATCCCCTTGTTTGCCCGTCCAAACACCGGCCTTCCCGTTTTCGTCCAAGGGCGGATGGAACGCCCTCTTTCCGACCGCCCAACAGCTTCTCTTGTTTGTTCACCCAAACGCACGCGGGGCGGCTTGTCGTCTCATTCTTCAAAGCGAATGATGCCGCGAATGTTTTGCCCGCTCTTTAAGGCGGCGAATCCGTCGTTGATTTGGTCGAGCGAATAGACGGCGCTGATGAGCGGTTCGAGCTTCAGCTTGCCCGCCGCGTACAAATCAAGCAGCTTCGGGTAGTCAACCGGCGGATTGCCTTGGCCAAGCCACGAACCGGTCAACGTTTTGGATTGGGACGGCAGCGAAAAGGCGTTGATCTCCACCGTTTCATGCGGCGCGGCGATGCCGACGATGACCGTCGTTCCCGCTTTTCGCGTCATGTTGTATGCGTCGGCCATCGTCTCCGGGCGGCCGATCGCTTCAAACGCATAGTCGACGCCGATGCCGTCGGTCAAGTCGAGCACGGCGCTGACGGCATCGTCCTCGCGGGCGTTGACGGTGTGCGTCGCCCCGAACGTTTTCGTCATCGCCAATTTTTCATCGACGACATCAATGGCTATAATTTGTTTCGCCCCCGCTAACGCGGCTCCTTGAATGATATTGAATCCGACGCCGCCGGCGCCGATCACCGCGACCGTGCTGCCCGGGCTCACCTTGGCCGTGTGAATGGCGGCGCCGACGCCGGTGATGACGCTGCAGCCGATCAAGGCGGCCACTTCAAACGGCACGTCGCGGCGAATCGGAATGACGGCCTGCTCAGGCACAACGGTATATTCACTGAACGCGCCGGTTGTTAAAAACTGATACACTGGCTTCCCTTGCCAAGAAAAGCGCGTCGTCCCGTCGGGCATGGTCCCGGTCGCCGTCAGCCTTGCCGCCTCCTCGCATAGATCGGGCCGCCCGGTGCGGCAATAGCTGCACGTCCCGCATGACGGCACCCAATTGAGCACCACATGGTCGCCTTGTTTGACACTTGTCACCCCTTCCCCGACCTCTTCGACGATGCCCGCCCCTTCATGACCAAGCACGATCGGCAGCGGCAGCGGGAGCGTTCCGTCGATGACGTGCCAATCGCTATGGCATAGGCCGGCTGCTTTCAGTTTCACTTTCACTTCCCCGCGCTTCGGGGCTGCCACTTCCACTTCCTCGATGAAAAGCGGCTCCCCGTAGCGGTGCAATACTGCGGCTTTTGCCATGTCGTTCCCTCCTTTTCCATCCGCCCATTACACCCGCTTGCCGGCCATATCCGCTTCCTCTTCACGGATGCCGCGGCCCCGCAATGCATCCAAATAGGCGTCCCATTCCTGCTTGAGCGTTTCTTTCAGCTTGAAAAGGCCGATGACGAGCGGCCGGGTCGAATGGTCTTGCAAAAACACATCGCGGATGACATCCTCAAACTCTTCCTTTTTCCCCGGCAGGCCGTGGTCTTTCCCATACAGCAAATGCTTATCGAGCAACCGCCGGATCGTCGGGCTTCCCGGCCCGCCGCTTTGCCGGTAAAACGCTTCGATGCGCTTTGACATCGTCAGCTCTTCTTGTTCCTCGCGCATGTTCCTTCCTCCCTCTTTAAAATCGCGGCCGCTGTTTGCGCGTCCGGAACAGCCGCCAGCCAAGGAAAACGACCAAGATGACAGAAACGGCCAACCCGATGTTGGCGATCGTCGTTTTCTCCATGCCGAGAAACGTTCCGCCCGGGATGCTGGCGACAATAAACCCGGTGGCCATAATGATGGCAAACGCGATGAGGGAAAGCGCCAAACGGTTGGCGATTTGGTTGAGCGTATTGCGCGTCACCGGGTCGGTTTGGACTTGCACGGTCATGCGCCATTTGTTTTCGGCCATCGTCTCCAACACTTTGTTGAACCGGCGCGGGAAGGTGGCGATCATTTCCGCCGTTTCAGCGACAAGACTCGCGTTGGCGCGAAAATTAAAGCGCTTTCCGAGGATGCTTTTTAAAATCGGAATTTCATACGCCTCCACGACTTCGCCGTACGAAATTTCCGGGCAAATCCAGCGCGCCGTCCCTTCGGTGGCGGAAAATCCTTTCGCCCAAAGCGCCAAGCCGTTCGGGACTTTGCAGTAGTTGCGGAGCCCGATCGCCGTCGCTTCAAGGACGAGGCGGCCGTAGTTGTAGCGGCTGCTGCCTTGATGGGCGGACACATAGTTTAACGTCAACGTCCGCAGTTCATCTTTCAATTTGACAACATCGGTGTAAATGGTGGGCGACATCAGTTCCATAAACACTTCGGCGGCGTCTTCCGCCTGGTTGAGCTGGATGTGCAAAATGACGCGCATTAAAATTTGCGCCATCACGCTGTCCATCCGCCCGGTCATCCCCCAGTCGATGATGACCGCTTTTTTCGTCCGTTTGTCAATCATAATGTTGGAACCGTGGGCATCGGCATGGTAATGGCCGTCAAGCATCGTCTGCACGTAATGGTGGACGAGGTCAATCATAATGTTGACCCGCTCTTCGAAAGTGAGAAAGTCAACAGGGAAATCTTTGATGAGCCAGCCGTCGATATATTCCATAATTAAGACGCTTTTCGTCGCTTCATACACGTGCGGAACCGTGACATGTTCAGCCCTCCTTTCGTACTTTTGCTTCATTTCTTGCATTTTTCTTGCTTCTTCCGTCATGTCGAGCTCATCCATGGCGCTGCTGTAATAATCTTGCACGAGCCCCCCAAGATCGAGGGCGGCCTGCAGCTCGGGCGGCAGCCGCTTTTGCAGGCGGGCGGCCATTTTTTTGATAATGGCGATATCGGTTTGAAACAGCTTTTCGACCGTCGGGCGCACCACTTTCACGGCGACGACCGGACCGTCTTTCAGCTTCGCTTTGTATACTTGGGCGAGCGACGCTGAACCGAGGGGCGTTTCGTCGATCCACTCAAACGTCTCGAGGCCGTCGGACAGCTCGCGTTCGAGAATGTATTGAATTTTGGCAAACTCGATCGGCGGCACCCGGTCGAGCAGCTTCTCAAGCTCGAGTGTCACCGGCTCCGGCAGTAAATCTTGCCTGGTGACGAGCACTTGCCCGAGCTTGATGAACGTCGGGCCGAGCTCCTCAAACGCCAGGCGCAGCCTTCGGCCGACATGGCGCCAATAGTCGTTGTCCCCTCCCTTTCCCCGCAGCCTATGGGCGATGGCGTCGCCCAGCACCATGCCGAGCCCGTTTTTGACAAGCACAGCGATGATTTTCCGCCGTCGTTTTCCCGCCGTAATGGCGGCTAGCTCCTCTTCAATGGCCGCGCCAATCGCCGCCCAGTCGCGGGCCGGTTTTGGTTTGGCCGTTTCGATCGACGCGTGCAAACGGCTTCCCTCCTCTCTGCTTTACAGCCGTTCAATAATGGTGGCGGTCGCCATGCCAAAGCCGATGCACATCACTTGCAATCCGTATTTCCCGTCCATGTCCTCAAGCTCATGGAGCAGCGTTGTCATCAGCCGGGCGCCGCTCGCGCCGAGCGGATGGCCGAGGGCAATCGCCCCGCCGCGCGGATTGACTTTTGCCATATCCGGCTCGAGCTCCCGCTCCCACGCCTTGACGACGGAAGCGAACGCTTCATTGATTTCGATCACATCGATGTCATCCAAACGCAGCCCGGCTTTGTCGAGCACGCGGCGCGTCGCGGGAATGACGCCGGTCAACATCAAAATCGGATCTTCGCCGACGACCGTGCGGGCGACGATGCGGGCTCTAGGCCGCAAGCCAAGCGCTGCCGCCTTTTCTGCCGACATGAGCAGCACGCCGGCCGCGCCGTCGCTCACTTGACTCGAGTTGCCGGCCGTAATGACGCCATCTTTCGGCTGGAACGACGGCTTGAGCGCCGCCAGCTTTTCAAGCGACGTGTCGCGCCGAATCCCTTCGTCGCGGGTGAAGGACACCGTCCCCTCCTCGCCCGGCACGTCAAGCGGAATGATTTCCCGCTCAAACATCCCACGGTCGGTTGCCGCCGCCGCTTTTTCATGGCTTTGCAAGGAAAACGCATCAAGCTCTTCCCGAGACACCCCCCATTTTTTCGCGATCATCTCCGCAGAAATCCCTTGCGGCACGATGTTGTACCGACTTGTCAGCTGGCGGCTGAACCGCCCCATGTCGCTTCCCATCGGAACGCGCGTCATGCTTTCGACCCCGGCGGCGATGGCGATGTCGATGTCGCCGGCCAAAATCGCCTGCGCCGCGCTATGAATCGCCTGTTGGCTCGAGCCGCACATCCGGTTTAAGGAAAACGCCGGCACTCCGACCGGAAATCCGGCGGCGAGCACCGCTTGGCGGGCGATGTTGCCCCCTTGCTCTCCGGTCATTGTCACACAGCCGACGATGACATCTTCCACCAGGCCGGCATCCAGCCCATTTCGGTCGACAAGCGCCCGCAGCACCGGAACAAGCAAATCGACCGGATGGACGCTTGAGAGCGCCCCTTTTTTCTTGCCGATCGCCGTGCGCACGGCGTCAACAATCACCACTTCCCTCATGCCGCTCCTCCTTTTCTGTCTGAACATCGAACTTCCTTCAGCACGCCCCGAAGCGCGGCGTCCGTTTCGTCAAAACGTAAACAATTCGATGCCGCCTGAAACATTCAACCCAATCCCCGTAATGTACTTCGCTTTATCGGAACAAAGGAACACGATGGCATTGGCGACGTCTTCCGGCTCGCCCGGACGGCGGAACGCGGTGCGCTGGATCATGCGCTCATTCATTTTCGGGTTGCCCATGCGAAACGCTTCCGTGTTGATGATGCCCGGGACGATGGCGTTCACCGTAATGCCGTAGCGCGCCCCTTCAAGCGCCATGCTTTTCGTAAAGCTCAGCACCGCTCCTTTCGTCGCCGAATAGCTCGCCTGGCCGAAGCCGCCAAGCGTCCCGGCGACAGACGACATGTTGATGATCCGCCCCCATCCTTGCTCTTTCATATACGGCCATACCGCTTTTGTACAGTTGTACGTGCCGGTCAGGTTCACCCGCAAATCGCGCTCCCAAAACTCATCGTTTTGCTTTTCGATTTGCGAAACGTGGTCGAGCGTGCCGGCGTTGTTGACCAAAATATCAATGGAACCAAACTCTTCTTTGACGCGGGCAAACACTTCTTTCACTTGCTCACGGTCGGTGACGTCCATTTTGAGAGCCAGCGCCCGCCGCCCCATGGCGCGAATGTCTTCCGCTGTCTTTTCGGCGTACACCACTTTTGTACTCTGCATCACTTGTGAGAGCGGTCCATATTTTTGCGCCGTCTGTTTGCTTTCTTCATCCGATTCGAGCAAAATATCGGTAATGACGACATCCGCTCCCGCTTCGGCAAGCGCCAAGGCATCCGCGCGCCCGAGGCCGCGTGAGGCGCCGGTGACGACCGCCACTTTTCCTTTCAGCAGTTCCGCCCATGACGACATCGGTGATCCCTCCGTTTAACGTAAAAATTGCGGTTGTTTCTTTTGGAAAAACGCCGCCAGCCCAATCGCCGGCTCTCCTGTCTTAAACGTTGCTGCAAATGACGCCGCTTCGATGCCAAATCCGTCTTCTGGAAGCCCTTCGGCCGCATAGATGGCCCGCTTGGCAAGCCCCATCGCCCGTACGGCCCCTTCTGACAGTTGCTCGGCAAACGCCGCCGCCTCTTCTTCCAACCGCTCCGGGGGCGTGATGCGATGAATGAGGCCGAGTTCGAGCGCTTCTTGCGGTTCAAGCCGTCTGGCGAGAAAAATGAGTTCCGTCGCTTTCGCCCGCCCGACGAGGCGCGTCAGCCGCTGCGTGCCACCCGCGCCAGGGATCAGGCCGAGCGAGACTTCCGTCAAGCCGATTTTGCCGCCGCCCATGATGCGGAAATCGCAAGCCAACGCCAATTCGCAGCCGCCACCGAGCGCGTAGCCGTTGATGGCCGCGATGACCGGCTTCGGCATCGTCGCGAATCGGTCGAAGCAGCGCTGCATGCGGGCGCTTTGTTCGGCGATGCCCGCTTCATTGCCGGCAAACTGGGTTCCTCGCTGAATCATATCCTTTAAATCAGCGCCGGCGAGAAACGTTTTCGGATGGGCCGACGCGATGACGACAACGCGCACCCCGCGGTCGGCTTCCAATTCATCGGCCGCTTTCTCCAATTCTTCCATTAACCGCTCGCTAATGGCGTTCGCCGGCGGGTTGTCGATCATCACCCAAGCGACTCCTTTGTTTCGCCGCTCGATGCGCAGCGTTTCGTAAGGCATCGGAATTCCCCCTTTCGTTCGATCGAACCGGCAACTTCATAAATGATCATCGCTCTCCACCGCGAGCGGAGATGTTTGGGTCGCCGCCTCGCTCTTCTATACGTGCACCCCGTATGGCGCATACAACCGCCTTGCGGTGACAAGGCGCTGGATTTGTTGCGTGCCTTCGAAAATATCGAACACTTTCACATCGCGGTACAATTTCTCGACCAAATGTCCGTCAAGGCCGACGGGCCCGAGCAGTTCAAGGCACATAGCGCATACATGAAGCGCCATTTTCCCGGCCACTGCCTTGCAGATAGCCGCTTCCATCGCATTCGGCTCGCCAATGTCGGCTTTCCACGCCGCTTCCCACGTCAACAGGCGAGCAACGTCAATCTCTTGCTCCGCCTCGGCAAGCAGGGCGGCTGCTTCATAGTACAACCGTCCTTGTTTCGGGTACTCGCTGCGAACGATGTCAAGCGTATATTCATAGGCGGCGCGGGCGATGCCGACGGCCATGGCCGCGACGATCGGCCTCGTGCTGTCAAACGTTTTCATCGCCACTTGGAAGCCGGACGGGCGATTTTCGTTTGCGCTGTACAGCTCTTCACCGCCAAGCAAATTTTCATCAGGAACAAAGCAGTCTTCAAACAAGAGCTCCGCCGTTTCATTGGCGCGCAAACCCATCTTATGGACGGTGCGGGTCGCGACAAATCCCGGCGTCCCTTTTTCGACGACAAACGCCCGGTGCCCGGCGCGGCCCAACTTCGGATCAACCGTGGCGAACACGACGACCCAAGAAGCGCGGGCGCCGTTGGTGATGAAAATTTTTTGCCCGTTTAAGAGATAGCCGCCGTCCACTTTTTTCGCCGTCGTGCGGATGCCGGACGCGTCCGAGCCGGCTTCCGGTTCCGTCAAGGCGTAAGCTCCCCAGCGCGGCTCCTCCTTCGTGAAAATGGACAAAAACCGCTGCTTTTGCTCGGGCGTGCCGCTCGATTGAATCGGCGGACCGCCTAAGCCAGGGCCGGGAAGGGAAAGGGCGATGCCTGGGCATCCCCACGCGAGCTCCTCAGCGGCGATGACGGCCACGCGGTTGCCTTCGCGCTCTTTTTTCTCCTTTTTCTTTTCCGAATCAGCCGAAGCACGCCCTCCGCCAAACGAAGACGCATTCAGCTGGATGCCCATTTTGTTGACTTTTTGCAGCCATTCGTCCGGCACCCGCCCGAGCCGGTCGGCCTCCAGCGCGATCGGGCGCACTTCATGTTTAGCAAACCAATGGACGAGTTCTTTGATTTGTTTTTGCTGCGGTGAGAATTCAAAGGAAATCATGGCGCCACCCTCTCTTTCCGTTTGCCCAGCAGCTGTTCGCCGCGGCGGATGAGCCAATCCGTTTCCCGGCCGTACAGCATCACTTGCGCCTGGGCGTCGCGCATCCATTTTTCAGCCGGGTATTCTTGCACGTACCCGTGCCCGCCGAGCATTTGCACGGCCTGATCGGTGACATAGCGCAGGGAACGATGAGCTCGCGACAACGCGCTCCAGGCGTAGCCGCCCGCCTGTTCATCCCCTCGGTCAACTGCAGCGGCCGCTTGCCATACAAGCAGTTTCGCCCCGCGGCATTCGAACGCCATTTCGGCGATCGTAAATGACACCCCTTGGAACTTGGCGATCTCCTGTCCGAACGCCTTTCTTCCCGCAGTGTATTCAATGGTGTAATCAAGCGCCGCCTCCATCAAGCCGACTTCCTTCGCCGCTTCGATGACTTGGTTTCGGGCGCGCATGCGGTTGAGCAATGCATCCGCTTCCGGGCCGCGGGCCACGAGTTGTTCCGGACCGGCGTACACTTCTGCGAATCGAAGGCGAGCGATGCCGGCAGCCAGCAGCCCAAGCCTGATGTCTCCTTCTTCGATCTCCCATACTCGCTCATCAAAGGCGAGCAATACCGTTTCCTCTTCTTCGTCCCTAGCGGCGATGACCGCCCAGTCGGCTTTCGACGCCAAGCGGACTGGAGACGACACCCCGTCCACAATATATCCGCTGCCGCGCCGGCGCACGCGAATCGCTTCCTTCAGCGGTTCTTTTTGTTCCGCTTCGTCGATCCAGGCGACAGTCGGCCATCCGCCTTTCGCCATCTCCCGGTACCGGTGCCACACGCGGTGCTCGGGAGACAGACGAAAGAGGGAAGACGCCTCCCCGGCCCCCGGAAGCCCTTGAATGACGCCTAAATCGCCATAGCTGAGCGCTTGCCAGATGATCGATTGCGACAGAAGCGGCAGTTCCAAGCCTCCCCCCGATTCCGGAAGCTCGAGCGTTGACAAGCCGAGCTCATCCACCCGTTCGCTCACATCAACTGAAACCGTTCGATGTTTTTCACACTCTCTTGCGACCGGCCGAATTTTCTCAACGGCTAGGCTGCGGGCAACTTGAAAAAACGCCTGTTCTTCTTTCGACGGTTGAAAGGATATCACCTTGCCCCTCTCCTTTTCCATTACGATTGAACAGCGGGAATGAACTCGCTCGCCCATTCGCGCAGCTTCTTTTTGTCGATTTTGCCGATCATCGTTTTCGGCAAATAGCCGACCTTTTTCAAAAAGCGCGGGGTTTTGTATTTCGCCAACCGCTTTTGGCAAAACTCGATCAGCTCCGCTTCCGTCACTTGGGCCCCGCGCCGAACGACGACATACGCGGCGACTTCTTCGCCCATTTTCGGTGAAGGGACGCCGACGACGCCGGCTTCCAGCACGTCCGGATGGGACATCAGCAGCTCCTCGATATCGCGCGGGTAAATATTGAATCCACCGCGAATGATGACATCTTTTTTCCGATCGACGATAAACACATACCCGTCCTCATCGATGCGCGCCATATCGCCGGTATACAACCAGCCGTCGCGCAGCGCCTGGCGGGTCTCCTCGTCTTTTCCATAGTAGCCTTGAAAAACGTTTGGACCCGACACAATCAGTTCTCCGACTTCGTTTGGCGGCAGGGGATTTCCGTATTCATCGACGACCGCCACCCGAACCCCGGGAAGCGGCAAGCCGACTGATCCAAGCTTGATCGGTTTCGTCGGATCCGTCGCCGTCACAATCGGCGCCGCCTCGGACAGACCGTATCCCTCCAAAATAAGACAGTTGAACTTGCGCTGAAACTGCTCAGCAAGTTCGGGCGGCAGCGCCGCAGAACCGGATATGCAAGCCACCAAGCTGGAAGTGTCGTACCGGTCGGCCTCGGCATAATGGCATAAAGCATGAAACATCGCCGGCACCATCGCCGTATGCGTCACCCGATGCCGCTCGATCGCTTCGAGCGCTTTTTTCGGCTCAAAATACGGCAGAAGGACGACTTGATCCCCCAAAAGGAGCGCGACGTTCATCATCGTAAATCCGAACGCATGGGAGATGGGCAATACCCCAAGGCCGACGCGTGCAAATTCGGTCGGCAGCCGCTTCGCCATCTCAGCGGCCGCTTCCGCATTCGTGGACAAATTGCGGTGCGTCAACACAACCCCTTTCGGCTGGCCGGTCGTTCCCGACGTGTAAAGCAAAGCCGCAGGATCGTTTTCATTGACTTCCGACGTCGTCAGGCTGGCAGGAGCTTGTTCCATTCTCGTTCGCAAAGAGTGAGGAGAATCCGGAGCGTCCAGCGTGACGATCATCGGAGGCGCCGGCAAGCCATTGGCGGCCTCTTTCGCTTTCGCCCACAGCATTTCCGCCGTCAGCACCACTTTCGGTTGGCAGTCTTTAAAAATGTAATGGAGCTCCTGCGTCTGCAACAGCGGCAACACCGGCACGACAACCGCTCCTGCTTTCAAGACGCCGCTAAAGGCGATGATGACTTCCGGGCTGTTCGGCATCGTTACAACAACGCGGTCGCCCGGCTTGACCCCAAGTTCAATCAATGCATGAGCCAGCTGAGACGAACGGGTATCGCATTCAATGTTCGTATATTCTTTTCCTTCGAATACCAGCAACGGATACGGTCCATATTCCTCTATGTTTCGTTTCCAAATATCCGTCAAACGCATCGTCCGCTTCTCCCCTATCGGTTTGTCAGAGGACAGCCGATTTGTCGACCGCCCTCTTTTCCTCCGTTAAGCCTGCTTTGCACTGTTGTATGCGGCGAGCACTTCTTGAAGGCGAAGCGCCAGCCCCATATCTCCGTCAATGCGAAGCCGCCCGCTCATAAACGCCTCCGTTCCGTTCAATTCCCCTTCCGCCATTTTTTTAAAATCTTCACTGTCCATGCTTAACGTGCAATCAGAAGGCTCTTGCTCCCCTTCAATGACAAATCCTGCATCCGGCCGGAGCACGACTTGGTAGACGCCGGCTTCATCGCCGCTCAAATTGAATTGATACACGGCGACAATTCCTTCCGCTCGTGAAATGTCTTCTTTCAATTGTTGATCGATCATCTGAAACACTTCTTTCACACTGGGCATATCAGTACCTCCTTAATATTTTGAACTATCAGAAATTTTTTGGCCCACTTTTACTATAAACCGCTTTCAATCATTCATCCATCCCGATGATGCTCGGATTTTTCCTTTTGCTTTTGCGTTTTCACCCGACATTTGTCCGGCCATGAAAGCGGGCTACAAAAAATTTCCATCAAACCAAACATCTAAATGACGTTTGGGGCATCACCTTCCTGTCAGCGCCGAGCTCACAAGGCATGAAGAAGTCCATCCTCACCGATCAGCTCCAAATAGCGCCGATAAAGCGGAAACGCCGGCACGATGCGCGGCAGAAGCTGCAGCGCCTTCGCTTTCGATCCTTTTGCCTTCATTTTTCCGGTCATGAGCGCCAATGGAACGTTGATGTTGCCGCCCCAAAATTGGTGGGCGATATCGCCGGTCGTCTTGATGGCAACATCAGGCGCATCGATTGCCTGCCCGAAATAAATGGCGTAGTTTTCACCGGTTTCCGGCCGCCTCGCATCGATGCTGATGACCGCCTCCGGATCGGTCAAATAAAAGACGAACGCGGCGCGGGAACGGCGGATTTGTTCTCCAATCCGATTGATTTGCTCCACCTCGTTGCCGTATTCCTGATACGCTGGATGCTGTCCCCACCAGCTGCGCAGCTCCATTTCCGTCCTTGGGCGCGACGGAATTTGCATAAACTCGCCGATCACCCGATACACATGAGCATCATCACGAAACAATGCCATATCCGTTCACTCCCTTCAATCGAGTGTGCACTCTCATTTTGGCGCGAAACGACTCCCTCCAGCAATTCCGACAATTGCCGGGAGGAAACAGGCAAAACGAAGGGAACCCATGAACACTCAACAAAGCGTATAAGCGATGAAACAAAAAAATAGCCGCCCCGTTTGTTTGAGGCAGCTGTTTTGGCCAACATGGCTGCAACGATTCTTTTTAGGACAATCTTCAGCGCATCATTAATGGTGTAAACTCTCTTTTTGTTAACGCATGCTCGTTTTTTTATCGACAAAGAAAAAAGCAACCTCCTCCCACATTCGTAATCGAATATGAAAAAGGTTGCTTTAGCATGTTTTTGCTAGTTACAAATTACGTTTTTGTTTGTAAATCTCGTCAACCCCTACAAATTCGCCAGCCGCATGACGTCGCGGGCGATCATGACCTCTTCATTCGTCGGGATGACGAGCACTTTGACCGGCGAGTGCGGATAGCTGATGAACGCTTCTTTGCCGCGCACTTTGTTTAGGATGGGATCCCAGTACACCCCCATGAACTCGAGGCCGCGCAACACTTTCGCCCGCACGACTTCGCTGTTTTCGCCGATGCCGGCGGTGAAGATGATGGCATCGACCCCGCACATGCGCGCCGCATATGAGCCGATGTACTTATGAATGCGGTTCGCAAACACTTCAAGTGCCAGTTCTGCGCGCTCATTTCCTTCGGCGGCCGCTTTTTCCAAGTCGCGCAAATCGCTCGAGATGCCGGATATGCCGAGCATGCCGCTCTTTTTGTTCAGCACGTCAATCACTTCATCGGCCGTCATTCCCGTTTTTTCCATAATGTACGGGATGAGCGCCGGGTCGATGTTGCCGGAGCGCGTTCCCATCGCCACGCCGGCTAATGGCGTAAAGCCCATGGACGTGTCGATCGACTTGCCGCCTTCAACCGCCGCGATGCTCGCCCCGTTGCCTAAATGGCACGAGATGAGGCGCAGCTGTTCGATCGGCCGGCCGAGAAGCTCCGCCGCCCGCTGGGTGACGTATTTGTGCGACGTGCCGTGGAATCCGTACTTGCGGATGCCGAATTTCGTGTAATACTCATATGGCAAGCTGTATAAAAACGACTGTTCCGGCATCGTCTGGTGGAACGCCGTGTCAAACACCGCCACGGCCGGCACGTCCGGCAGCACTTCCTGAAACGCCCGAATGCCGACGAGGTTGGCCGGGTTATGGAGCGGAGCGAGCTCGGACACTTCTTCAATTTGCTTGATGACGTCCTCGGTGATGAGCACCGAATCACTGAACTTCTCCCCGCCGTGGACGACGCGGTGCCCGATGCCGTCAATTTCGTCAAACGAACGGATAATGCCGTAGCGAATGAGCTTATCAAGCAGCATTTTAACGGCCGCGGCATGATCCGGAATCGCCGTCACTTCTTGATGTTTTTCACCGTTTACGACAATGGTGAAAATCGCGTCGTCAAAGCCAATCCGTTCGACGACCCCTTTGGTCAACACCGTTTCTGCCGGCATCTCAAACAGCTGGAATTTCAACGAGGAACTTCCCGCATTAATGGCTAGCACTTTCGCCATCGAAAACACAGCTCCTTTTTTGCCAAAATCCGCTCGCGCTTACCGTTAGTGTGCGCGATTGGGCGCCGTTTCACTATGCCTTTTTCATTGTATGCCTCCCGTTTTCGCGTTTCAAGCGCCGCTTTGTTTCGCAACCGGTTGCAAGAAAAAGTTTTTATGTTGTGAAAAATGAAAACGGAGCTGACCGAAAAGGTCGGTGAAAAACAGCGATTCTTCGATGAAGAAAAGAGCAGCATTTATCATCTTGAGCCGAGAAGACCCCACTTCCACGCGTGAGCGCAAGGGGAGGAAGATGCAACCTCTCGTTTTGTGAAGGGGCTTGACGGCCTATACGGTGATCAAAAAGGGCGTCCTGCTGCGTTTGGGACACCCTTTCGTCAACATTCTTTTTCCTCGGTGATCCAGGCGTCGATTTTCGCCATCATCGCCTGCATCGCCGATTTGTTGGAAAACCGCGGCAGCTCGACAAGCAGCACGTGTTTTGGCTTTTTGACGTTCGGCCCTTTCTTTTGCAAAATCAACACGCTTTTTGCCGCCTGATCGTTTTTAAACATCGACAGCGGCAGCTGCAAGACTCCTTGGACAATGGCCGCCTCTTTTAAAAATTCGTTCAGCTGCCCCGCCTGCGGGCTCGAGAACAACATATTCGGGATGAGGAAAAACAAGTAGCCGCCCTCTTTCGTATAGCGCAAGCTTTGCTCGATGAACAAATGATGGGCATACGACCGGCCTTCCTTCGCTTTTAAGGCGAAGCGGGCGGCATTGTCGTCATCCGGGTAATAGCCGACCGGCAGATCGCAGACGACGACGTCAACCGGCTCAACAAACAGCGGCCTTAGGCTGTCTTGGTTAAACAGCTGCACCGGATGCTTTTGCAAGTTCGCGTTGACGTACGCCAATTTGACAAGCAGATCATCGACATCGCTGCCGTAGCTCGCCGCCTGTTTTCCCCGAAGGCCGTTTAACACCGCCGTCAATAAATTCGCCGTGCCGACGGCCGGGTCGAGGATCTTAAGCGCCAAATGCGAGCGCGTAAACTCGCGGACCAAATACGCCAAAAACAAACTGACCGCATCCGGAGTCATTTGGTGGTGCGGCTGAACATGCTTGCGCATCCCTTTTAACACCGCAAGCTGAAACGCCTTGCGGATTTCTTCGTTTTGAAACCGTTCCAGCATCAGTTCGCGATACTGCTTTTTCAGCCGTTTCGCGTTCAGCTCGCTCACCTCATCTTGCAGCACGTCGCCGTGGAACAAATTCTCCCCCGTCTCCGCGACGGCTTCTAAATACGTGCATTGCAATTCTTCTTGCAAAAGTTGGGCCGTTTCATCGAATACCGTGAACAACCGTTCGACTGGCGTCATCATCTGTACGTCCCCACCTTTCTGCCAACGTCCCTTCTGTATATTGTACGGCCGTCCGCCTCGCGCCGCAAGAAAAGCGCCGATAGGAACGGAAAAGGCCCCGAACGGGTCGGGGCCTTTTCATTATTTCGCCGCTTTCGCCGCTTCAATCGCCGCTTCGTAGTTCGGATGGTTCGTCACTTCCGGCACGTATTCGACATACGTCACTGTGTCATGGCTGTCGATGACAAACACGGCGCGGGCAAGCAGGCGCAGTTCTTTGATCAAGACGCCGTATGCTTGTCCGAACGAAACATCGCGATGGTCGGACAACACTTGAACGTTCTCAATGCCGGCGGCGCCGCACCACCGCTTTTGCGCAAACGGCAAATCGACGCTGATCGTCAACACTTTCACATTGTCGAGCTTTGCCGCTTCCTCGTTAAACCGGCGCGTTTGCGCGTCGCAAACCCCGGTGTCGAGCGACGGAACAACGCTGATCAGGCGGACGTGTCCTTTCGTATCCGCGAGCGTCACTTCCTGCAAGTTTTGATCAAGCACGGTGAAATCCGGCGCTTTGTCGCCGACTTTCACTTCGTTGCCGACAAGCGTCACCGGCTGCCCTTTAAACGTCACATAGGCCATGGGTTCTCTCCCCCTTTAGAAAAAATATGTACTACTTCCATACTAAAACGCGGAACGGAATTTTTCAACGATTTTGTCCGTTCATGACAGCGGACAAACAAAAGGCCGGACGCCAACGGTCCGGCTAAATGTCAAAGTCGTCTGCTTTTTGGCCTGCGGCGCCGTCTTTCTTGTTTTTCTTCAGCATCGCCTGAATCTTCTCAAACGCCTGCGGCGCGACATCGAGAATTTTTTCGTATAAGTGCGTGCTTTCATCCAAATGGAGCAGCTTCACCCCGGACGAGTTGACGACGAGAAACGCAATCGGCGTAATCGAGACGCCGCCGCCGCTGCCGCCGCCAAACGGATGTCCGTTCCCTTGGGCCTGCCCGTTCCCGCCGGCTTGCGCCCCTTGGTGGCCGTTTTGCTGGCCGTCAAGCATAAACTCGCTGCCGCCGGCGGCAAAGCCAAACCCGACTTTCGAGACGGTCAAAATGACACTCCCGTCAGGCGTCTCCACCGGGTCGCCGATAATGGTATTGACGTCGATCATTTGTTTTAAGTTTTCCATCGCTGTTGTCATCAGCCCTTGAATCGGATGGTTCGTCATCGTCATTCCTCCTAGTAGCCTTCATTTGCCTGCTTGGCCGCCAATGGGTTTCGCTTTGGCAGCCGCCATCCGCGCCAATGTTTGACCACTCGCAATCCTGCTACCATAGCATGCCCGATTCGAAACTGAATCATACATAAAAACACCGTTTCCGAAGCGGCCCGATCGTAGGCCGGAACGATGGCGACAGCCGGAGTTGTTTTCATGTTCATATAGCGGCTCGCAGCGCCGATGATCATGTATTTCAGCGACCAGCCAAGCCCCACGAGCAAGCCCGTTGACGCGGCGTCGCCGGTGCCGATTCTCGTTTTCCACTCCCATTTCGTAATCGTCACGTGGCGGTAAAATTGTTTCATAATTTCATGCAAGTCGACGACTTGCTCGAGAAACCGTTTCAGCTGCCGAAACAGGTCGGCGATTTTTTTTAGGGTCAATTTCCCTTTCTTTTCCTCCTTCCCGCGCGTTCCCTCCACTCCTTTTTTATGGAGAAACGCCACTCCCGGCGCATCCGGATCCATGTCCAGCTTGATGAGCGGAATGCGGACGGTATAGCGGAGGAGGCCAAACAGCGTGCGCACCACGATTTTGCATTCATCGTCGTCTTTCATATGGCGAAACACGACCGTCACCGATACTTTCATCCAGGCGACGAGAAGAAGCAAAAGAACAACCGTTGCGATGACCGCGATGACTGCTTTCAATGTCCGCCCTCCCTTTCATCATCCATTGTCGCCATCTAGAAAAAAAATAAACCTGCCGTTTCGGCAGGCGGACATTGGTTGACGGTCTGTTCTTGATGCAGGCGGATTGTTACTCGCGGACGACGATCGTATCCGCGAACTGGTCATGCATCCCTTTTTTCTTTTCGGAAAACGCAACAAACAAAAAACCGATGAACAGCAATTTTTTCGCGATGAATTTGCCGACGACTTCGCGAAACAACACGGTCAGCCAGGTGAGCGGCTCGCCGCGCTCATCGACCACTTTTAAGCCGAACACCATTTTGCCAAGCGTCTGCCCAAACGCTTTCGTCATCAACACGAAATAGGCGTAAAAGACGACGGCGGCCGCGACCGCCGCTGGCGCGAACAAACCGTCCTGCGCAAGCGGCCAATCGAACAGGCGAAAAAGCGGCCAAACGATGAGCCGGTTGAGGCTCGAGACAACAATGACATCAAGGCAATACGCCCAAAAACGAAGCCAAAAGCCGCCGTAGCAGAGGGGGCGCTCTGCCGGCGGGAGATGATCCGCCAGCGTCGCCGTTATTTGCATGTCCGTCATGTTTCCACTCCTTTATTCGGCGTATAAATACATAAGCCGCGGCGAGGATGGGCGCGACAACAGGCGGATGAGCCCGGCCGCCTCGCTGTCCGGCTTCATCCGGTTCGACACCATCTCAAAGAGAGAGCTCCACGGCGCATCGTTCACGTATTTTACGACTTGAGCGCCGGTTAAATGATGCTCTTTTTTGAGCGCAGCGATCGCGTCATCCAAGTAGCCGAACTCGTCGACAAGGCGGAGCGCCTTCGCCTGTCGCCCGTCATAAATGCGGCCGTCCGCCAGCTTGCGCACCGTGTCTTCCGGCAGCTTTCTCCCTTTGGCTACCACATCAACAAACGCATCATACGAATCATTGATCAGCTGCTGCAAAATCTCCCGTTCCGCTTCGGTCATTTTGCGCGCCGGATTCATGATGTCTTTGTACGGCCCGCTTTTGATCGTGACAAGCTCCACGCCGTACTTCTTTGCCAGCCCTTCATAGTTGACGCTTTGCATGATGACGCCGATGGAGCCGGTGATCGTCTCCGGGCTGGCGAAAATTTTATCGCCGGCCGCCGCGATATAGTAACCGCCCGAGGCGGCCATGGCCCCCATCGATACGTAAATCGGCTTGTTCGTCTTCTTTTTCAGCTTCATCAGCTGATCGTAAATTTCCGCGCTTTCCGCGACACCGCCGCCCGGCGAATTGATGCGCAAGATGATCGCTTTGACGTCTTGATCCTCTTTCGCCTGTTTGATCATTTGCAAAAACGTTTGGTGGTTGTACTGTGATGAGGAAAGAAACGACTCCGCTTCCCCCGCATCTTGAATAACTCCGTTCACTTCCAACACAGCGATTTTTTTCAACGGGTCGCCCTCGGCGATGACTTCTTCGCTAAATGGCGACTCCATGAGCGCCAGCCAGCTTTCCGACCAGCCGCCGGCCTTGTCGGACAAAAGAACGCCAACCGCTTGAACAAGCACCGAGATCACAAACAAGGCGGCGGCGATGGCCAACGCGGTCCATCGTTTTCGATTCATCGTCTTCCCCCCTGCATCGGCTGCCCATATTTTTAGAATCCTGGCAAACGTGGTACAATATTCATTGTACATCGATTGATTAGATGATGCCAGCAGGAGGGCAAAACATGGATATGGAACGCAACCGTCTTTATTTTTTTTATAAGCGCGACGACAAGCTCATCGAACGGGTGAAGCCGCTCATTGAGCTGGCAGAGCGCGGTCCGTTTGTTGTCGTCGACGACTATCGGGAAGCGAACATCATCGTCAGCATCGGGGATGACGGCGCGTTTTTGCAGGCGGTGCGGCAGACGGGATTTCTTCCTGACCGTTTGTACGTCGGCGTGTCCGTCTTGCCGGCGCGCGGGTTTTACTGCGATTTCCATATTGACGACATCGATCATATGGTGGAAGCGGCGAAAAATTGGAAACTCGAAGTGCGGCGCTACCCAATCATCGAAGTGACGATCGACGGCGCGGCTTCGTTTTTCTGCTTAAACGAATGTTCGATCCGCTCGCAAATCATTAAAACGATGGCGATCGACGTTTTCATCGACGACTTGCATTTCGAGACGTTCCGCGGCGACGGCATCATCGTTTCGACGCCGACCGGCAGCACCGGCTACAATAAATCGGTGCACGGAGCGGTCGTCGATCCGCTCTTGCCGTGCTTTCAAGTGAGCGAACTCGCCTCGCTCAACAGCAACCGCTATCGGACGCTCGGCTCGCCGTTCATTTTGAGCGGCTCGCGGACGTTGACGCTGAAAATGTCGGAAGAAACAAGCCATTTTCCGATCATCGGCCTCGACAATGAAGCGCTCAGCATCCAGCATATTGAGCGGATTGACATTCGTTTAAGCGACCGGGTGGTCAAAACGGTGCGCTTGAAAGACAATTCGTTCTGGGATAAAGTGAAACGCGTCTTTTTGTGAAGCGTGTGTCTGTTCTCCCGGCGAAACACCGGATCTAAAATGGCGAATCCGTTCGACGCGCATGCGGCAAGAGGGTGTCTCGTTGCTTTTGAGACACCCTCTTGTTTGGTCGCCGCGCGGACATCGCTCCGCTTCTGGCAACGGCCAGCTCAACCGGCTCTTTCTGCTTACGACGACCGGCCGGCAAGGCGGGCTTCCCGCTCGCGCAGCTCGACGCGGCGGATTTTTCCGGACGCCGTTTTCGGCAAATCGTCGACAAACTCGATTTTGCGCGGGTATTTGTACGGCGCCGTCAACTGTTTCACATGTTCTTGCAGGGCCGGAATCAGAGACGGATCGTCTTTGTCGACCCCGTCGCGCAGCACGACAAACGCTTTGACAACATGGCCGCGCACTTCATCCGGACTGGCGACGACGGCGCACTCTTTTACGGCTGGGTGCTTGACAAGCGCGTCTTCGACTTCAAACGGGCCGATCGTATAGCCGGCGCTGATGATGATGTCATCCCCGCGGCCTTCAAACCAGAAATAGCCGTCTTCGTCTTTGCGCGCTTTGTCTCCCGTAATGTAGTAGTCGCCGCGGAACTGCATCGCTGTCCGCTCCGGATCTTTGTAATAATACTTAAACAGCGCCGGCGTCTCGATATGGACGGCGATGTCGCCGACTTGTCCGGGCGGGCACGGCTCGCCGTTTTCATCGATAATTTCGACGCGGTTGCCTGGCGTCGGTTTCCCCATCGAACCCGGCTTGATGGGCATTCCTTTCATGACGCCGACAAGCAGCGTGTTTTCTGTCTGGCCGTAGCCGTCGCGCACTTCGACGCCGAAATGCTTGGCAAACGTGTCGATCACTTCGCGGTTGAGCGGCTCTCCGGCGGACACGGCGCTGTGCAAATGAGATAGATGATAGCGGCCGATGTCCGGCACTTTCGCCATCAAACGATACTCGGTCGGCGTGCAGCACAGCACATTGATGTTGTATTTTTCCAATAGCTGCAAATATTTTTCCGGCTCAAAACGGCCGTAGTAGACGAAACCGGTCGCCCCCGAGCCGAGCACCGATAAAAACGGGCTCCAAATCCATTTTTGCCATCCCGGTCCAGCCGTCGCCCAAACGAGGTCGCCTTCTTCAATGCACAGCCAGTTTTTCGCAGCCGTGCGCAAGTGGGCGTACGCCCAACCATGGCAATGGACGACCCCTTTCGGATTGCCGGTCGTGCCGGATGTGTACGACAAAAACGCCATATCATCGCGCGAGGTATCCGCCGCCTCAAGCGTTTCGCTCTCTTTGGCCATGGCGTCTTCAAGCGGAATCCATCCGTCCCGGGGTTCCCCGATGACGAACTTCGTCAAACGTTCGATGCCGTCAATCGGCGCAAATTCGTCCGTATACGGCGCATAAGCGACAACCGCTTTCGCTTCGCTATGGACGAGCCGATATTGCAAATCCTTTGTCCGCAGCATCTCCGAGCTTGGGATGACGACAAGCCCGGCTTTGAGCGCCCCTATATACACTTCGTATGTTTCAATGAGGCGCGGCATCATGACGAGCACTTTATCGCCTTTTTCGAGCCCATGCGATAAGAAAGCGTTTCCAATTTGGTTGGCGCGCGCCATCAAGCGGCCGTATGTAATCTCTTTCGTTTCGCCTTGCTCGCTCTCCCATTTCAACGCGATCCGATCCGGGCCGGCGGCCGCATGCCGTTCCATTTCCGATGTTAAATTGTAGCGCTCGGGAGCAATCAAGTCTTCCCGCCTCATCGTTCCTCTCCCCCTCTGTCTTGTTTCGCCTTGGTCGGCATCTTTATTATACAAAATAGTCGTTCTATTTTGAATACCGTTTTTCTCATATGAAAGCGGCGGGGAATGCCCCCGCCGCGTAAGCCATCATTATGAAATTAGAATTGGCGTGCGCCGCCCAATTGTTGCTGCGCCATGGCTACGAGACGTTTCGTGATCTCGCCGCCGACCGAACCGTTGGCGCGCGAAGTCGTGTCAGCGCCTAAGTTCACGCCAAATTCTTGAGCGATCTCATATTTCATTTGCTCCAGCGCTTGTTGCGCACCCGGAACGAGCAGTTGATTGCTGTTGTTGCGTGCCATCTGTTTTCACCTCCTTGTACCTATAGAATGTGTGAAAACAGATGGCGATATGCAGCGATGCTTTTTGGTAAATTTTGAGATTCAAAACAGCTCGGCAAACTCATCGCCCTGCCCTGTTTCTTCATCAATGACGAGCGTTTCTGTGTCATTGACTGCCTTTTCCAGAAGCGGAGCGAGGTCGAGCTGGCTCTCATAATGGAGCACTTTTTCTTTTTTCGGCTTCGTTTTCGGCGCTCTTGGCGTAAAAATGGTGCAACAGTCTTCATACGGAAGAATGGAAATATCATGTGTGCCGATTTGCTTCGCCAGCTCGATAATTTCAAGTTTATCCATCGAAACAAGCGGGCGCAAAATCGGGGTATTTGTCACCTCATTGATCACGTACATGCTTTCTAGCGTCTGGCTCGCGACTTGGCCGAGGCTTTCGCCCGTGACGATCGCCAACGCCCGCTGGCGGCGGCGCAACGCATCGGTGATCCTAAGCATCGCCCGCCGAGTGGAAATGAGCGAGTACTCGTTCGGAACTCCTTGATAAATGGCTTGTTGCACTTCCGTAAACGGCACGATGTGAAGCTTGATTCTCCCGCCGTATGTCGTCAACTTGCGCACAAGGTCAATCACTTTTTGCTTCGCCCGTTCGCTTGTAAACGGAGGGCTGAAAAAGTGGACGGCCTCGATTTCCAAGCCGCGCTTCATCGACAAATATCCCGCGACCGGGCTGTCGATGCCGCCGGAGAGCATGAGCATCGCCTTGCCGCTCGTCCCGACCGGCAGGCCGCCGGCGCCGAAAATGTCGCGGCACGTGATATACGTCCCGTCTTGGCGCACTTCAATGCGCACGTCAATATCCGGCTCGCGCACGTTGACCGTAAGTCCATCCGTATGCCGCAAAATGTGCGCCCCCACCTCGTAGTTCAGCTCGTCGCTTCGATACGGAAACTGCTTGTCGACGCGGCGGGCGCTCACTTTAAACGTTTTTCCTTTGTATGGGAGCTGGCGGACGGCGGCGAGCGCCGTTTCCTTAATGGCGTCCAGATCGTTTTCGCACTTCATCGCCAGGCTGAACGAATGAATGCCAAAAACGGTTTTCAGCTTTTCGATGATCGGTTCATGCGGCTCGCCGTTTAATAAAATGTACATTCGGTCGCGCATATATTCAATCTGAATCCGCTCGAACGCCTGCAGTTTGCGGGCAATGTTGTTTTTAAGACGCCGGACGAAGATGTTCCGATTTTTTCCTTTCGTCGTCATTTCTCCGTAGCGAATCAAAATGCGGTCATAGTTCATCATCTTATTCCGTTACCTCGCTTAATGTTTTGATCGCCTGCTTGATCGCTGCCACCGCCGGCGCGATTTCTTCCCGGCTGTTGTCAAACGACAAGCTGATGCGAATGCCGCGCTCGGCTCGGTCTTCACCAAGCCCCATAGCCAAAAGCGTCTTGCTCGGCGCCTTTTTTTTTGATGAACAGGCCGACGTCGTGGAGACGTAGATTCCGCTTTTCTCCAGTTCGTGAACAAACACTTCCGGCTTGATGCCGCTTTTCAGCGAAAAATTGATGATGTGAGGAGCGGCGCCATCGCGCGGCGTGTTGATCTCGATGTCCGGAATCGCCGAGAGCGCTTCAAGCCACTCGTCTTTTAGCGCCTGAAGCCGGCCGATGTCCCGCTCATACCGCTCCATGGCCAAGCGAAGCGCCTTTGCCATCGCCACGATGGCGGCGACGTTCTCCGTTCCGGACCGAAGCTGCCGCTCCTGCCCGCCGCCGGCAATCAACGGCGCCAAGCGGACGCCTTCACGGACGTAAAGCAAGCCGGCGCCGCGCAATCCGTGAAATTTATGCGCCGATATCGTGCATAAATCAACACCGGCTTGCTTCAAGTCGAGCGGCACTTTGCTGATCCCTTGCACCCGATCGACGTGAAACAATGTTTTCGGATAGCGGGCTAAAAGCGCGCCGATTTCTTCGATCGGCTGCACCGTGCCAACTTCGTTATTGACGTGCATGACCGACACGAGAATCGTATCGTCGCGCAGCGCGCGTTCCACTTGCTCAACCGATACCCTTCCTTCGCGGTCGACCGGCAAGTACGTCACCTCAAAACCAAGCTCCTCAAGCTGGCGGCACGGTTCAGCAACAGACGGATGCTCGATTTTCGTCGTAATGATATGTCGGCCGCGCCGCTGATATTGCCAGGCGACCCCTTTGATGGCGAAATTGTTCGCCTCCGTTCCGCCGGAGGTAAAAACGATTTCATTCGGCTTAACGCGCAGCATGGCGGCGATTTGTTCACGCGCCTGCGCCAAAAGCCGCTCCGCCTTCATGCCCAGCCCATGGAGCGACGACGGATTGGCAAAATAGTTCGTTGCGACGGCGACGAACGAATCGACCACCTCGGGAAATGGTTTGGTCGTCGCACTGTTGTCAAGATAAATCATCGCTTCCATCCTCCGCTCATTGTCGGCAAAATATCGCTGTACATCGTCCATCTTAACCAAAACAGGCGCCAATCGGCAACGAAAACACACAGTCATTTACATTATTCACCAAAAACCCATTGAACAATCTCCCACCTGCGCTTAGAGGTGGGAGATTCTTGGGAACACCCGCCCCACGGCAGGCTGTCAGCCAAGCCATCCCCGTGCGTCCCACGGTTTGGCTGCCTTACGAAGACAGCAAACGAAGCCCCCTCATTCAAAATATTCCGGGCTTCGTTCCTGTTCGAGAGAAGAGGCAGAAAAGCTTGTGCTGTGTTTTTTAGTAAAATAATGGATAATCAATACTCGTGATCGGGTGGTTTATCACTGTTCCCGGCTGTTATCCTCCTGCCATAATTTCTGCACACGGTCAAACGCGCCCGGCTCGACTTCTTCAACGGCCGCCACCGCTTGCCGGAGCGCCTCCTCATAATCATAATGGCGAAATAAAAATTCGGCTTCTTCCAGCCCTTTGCGGACCGCTGGATAGCGGCGTCGGTAGCGGTTGCCGTATTGAATCGTCCGCTCCGCCAGCGTCGCCTGTTCAATCATTTCCACCGTCCGCTCATACAACCGTTCCACAGCCGCTTTCGCCTCCTCCAACGCTTGGTCGACCGCCGGCATGTCAAGCGGCTTTTCTTCAAGACGCGCGGCAACGGCTTGCAAGCTGCGTCTCGCTTCCGCCAATTCAAGCGCATACGGTTCAGGCAGCCCCGGCAGCCGGCTTTTTTGCACAAGGCGGAGCGCCTCGGCCAATGTTTTTCTCATGCCGTCAAGCTTTTCGCGGGCGATCAATTCGTCTTTGCGCAGCGTCTGCAGCATCGTTCGAAACTGTTCATGCTCTTCCTTCATGAGGTCGATTTGGGACACAAGCTGCTCAAGCTCCTCTTTCAGGAGCGAATACGCTGTTTTCGCCTCGGCAACGCGGTCTTGAATGAGAAAAAACCGCTTTTGCAACTGGTGCAGCTGCTTTTCGATGCTCCGGTACTTTTCGAGGTCGCTTGGCGCCAAATGGTAGCTTTGCTGGACGAACAGCGCCTCGGCCTCGGTTTCCTTCGCCTCGGCGGCAAGCTCCTGAAGCATGCCGCTGAGGCGCGGCATTTCCGTTTGCACATATTGATGCGCGAGCACTTCGTTTTCGAGCAAATCGTAGAGCGCGTCGATCTCTTCTTTCAGCTCAGCGACAATCTGCTTCGCTTCTTCGATGCGCAGCTCATGGATCATGGCCAGACATTGCTCGATTTTTTCCCGTTTTTCCTGAAGCGTGCGCTCCATGTGCAAATGGTCAAGGATGTATCCGCGCTCTTCCATCTCTCGATAGCCATCAGCCAACTCAGCGAGCTGAGCTGGCAACGACGTTTGGCATTCGCCAAGAATTTTAGGAATTTCTTCCATCATGGATGTGAGCCGGCCGAGCTCTTCCTTCAACGTCAGAACCACATCGCGCGCCGCCAAATAGTTGCCGGCTTCCGTCAATTCGGCAAACCGCTGAAACTGCTTTTCCGCTTCCGTTAAACGGACGTCAAGCAAGTCGGCAGCCGAACCGAACGTATAACGGTAAGCAAGCAGCGCCTTTTTCGCTTCCCGGTGAGCCGCACGCAGCTCCTCGATCTCCGCCCGGCTTTGTGCCTCGCTGCCGATCAACTCATTCACTTCATGAATGATTTCATGCACTTCTTCCTCAAGACGACGCAATCCGTCGGCGATCTGCCCAAGCAGCCGGCGCGCCTGCCGGTAGCGGTATTTGTCGAGCAGCCGCTCCGCGTCAAACAGCTGTTCTTCCACATTCGGCAGCTTCACTGCCACAATGTCGTCCCATTGCTGGCGCCATCGTTCAAACAGCTGCTCCGTCTCCCCTGTCATATTCAGCTGTTTCACTTTCGCCAGCTCATCCGGCACCGGCCGGTTCATCAAGTTGATTTTCCATTCCTCGAGCCGATCGATTTCCCGGTACATCCGCTTCCGGTACACATGATTATATATGATTGCCCCCGCTCCGAGGAGCAGAACGATCCATGCCATTCCCATCCGCTGATGCCCTCCTTGCATTCAAGCTACTTCTATCGAACAAACGAAAATAGCGGAGAAGGCAAAAATATATGTTTTTCAATGTTTTTATGATACCATGTTAACGACATTTTTTGACCAAAATTTTTATTTTTTTTACAAGAATCTTCACTATTTTTGCTATGATACATAAGGGAGAAAGGAGGAAAATCGATCATGCGCGACGGGCATATTCATACGCCGTTTTGTCCGCACGGAAGCCAAGATCCGCTTGAGGCCTATGTAGAGCGCGCGATCGAACTGGGCTATACCGACATTTCCTTTACGGAGCACGCCCCGCTTCCTGAGCGGTTTATCGATCCAACGCCCAACCAGGACTGTTCGATGAAGCTTAGCCAGCTTGAGCGCTATTTGCACGCCGTCGCTGAGGTGAAAGCCCGCTACCGAAACGACATTGCCATCCGTGTCGGGCTCGAAGTCGATTTTATTCCTGGCTTTGAGGAAGAAACAACCCGCCTGCTCGACGAGGTCGGCCCGCTGCTTGACGACAGCATTTTATCGGTTCACTTTTTGGCCCACGAAGGGCAATATGTATGCCTTGATTACAGCGAAGATATGTTCGCCGACATCGTCCGCTTGTTCGGATCGGTCGAACGCGTCCACCGCGCCTACTACGAAACGGTGCGGCAATCGATCCGCACGGAGCTTGGCCGCTACAAACCGAGACGCATCGGCCATATGACGCTTGTGCGCAAGTTCCAACGCCGTTTCCCATGCTTGGAACCAATGGATGAGTGGATTGTTGCCATTCTCGATGACATCAAGCAGTTCGGCTATGAATTGGACTACAACGGCGCCGGCGCCGCCAAACCGCTCTGCCTTGAGCCGTATCCGCCGGGCGGCGTGATCGCCGAGGCGCGGCGGCGGGGCATCCCGATCGTCTACGGATCCGACGCCCATCGCGCCGCCGACTTGCACCAAGGACGGGAGAGGATGGACCGCGAGGCGCTTTCGGTTGACAACCGCCCGCAGCCGTCATAAAATAGGCGAATCAGCCATTTCCCTGCTTGCATCCTGCTGGATGTTGAGGCCAGAGTCCTGCTCCAACCATGATGAAAAAGGAGGCTAGTTCTATGTTTCGTCCCATGGCTTACAACGGAACACGCGAAGAAAATTACGCGCTCGTCATCGAACAGCTGAAATCGCTCATTTCCGGGGAACCCAACTTCATCGCCAACTTGGCGAACGCAGCCGCCTTGCTCAACCAGTTTTTCACCGACATCAATTGGGTCGGGTTTTATCTCGCAGACGGCGAGGAGCTTGTGCTTGGCCCGTTCCAAGGCTTGCCGGCATGCGTGCGCATTCCGTTCGGCAAGGGGGTGTGCGGCACGGCGGCCGCCGAGCGGCGGACGGTGGTCGTTCCGGACGTTCACCAATTCCCGGGCCATATCGCCTGCGATGCAGCGTCTCAATCGGAAATCGTCGTGCCGCTCATCAAAGACGGACGCGTCATCGGCGTTCTTGACATCGACAGCCCGGTGAAAAACCGCTTCGATGACATCGACCGCCGCTACTTGGAGCAGTTTGCCAGCGTGCTCATGTCCGCCTGACGAAAAAAGCGCACCAAGCGCGAAGAAGGAATCCGCTTGCCCGGATTCCTTTTTTTTACACCTTATACAAATGACAGTCATCGTGCACAAAAATGCAGTTTTTTCCCGTCTCTTTTGCCATATAAAGCGCGGCGTCGGCTCGTTTGAACAGCTGCTCTGCATCTTGAAAGCCGCCATGCCCCCACCATGATATGCCGCACGACACGGTCACCGCCGGGATCGTTTGCTCCCGCACTTTTTCCATGATGCGCCGGGCGACGGCAACGGCGTCGGACAGCGGCACGTTCGGCAAATACACCGCCAGCTCTTCCCCGCCCCAACGCGCCGCCACATCGCTGTCGCGAATGTTGGCGCGCATCGTCTCTGCCACTTGAACAAGCACTTCATCGCCTGTTTGATGGCCGTACACATCGTTGATTTGCTTAAAGTTGTCAATGTCAAGCAACATGAACGCTCCCGACGCATCGGTTCCCATCGACTGTTGGATCCGCTCGTCCAAGTAGCGGCGCGTATGCAGCTTTGTCAAATAATCGGTGACCACCATCTTCTCGAGCTCTTCGCGCAGCATCGCGTTCATAAACGCCAGCGTTGAATGTTGAACGAGGGATTCCAAGAGCTTGAACATCTCAAACGTAAAGCGGTACGGCTCGCTGGCGAGCGCAATGCACAGTCCCTTCGTTTCTTTGTTTTGCTGCATCGGCGCCGCCATGATGGAGCGAAATGGACCGAAAGCGGACACGCATACATCGCCGGCAAATAAAATGTCATTTCCGCTTTGGCGCCGCTTTTCCACCCATTCGATATAGGGCTCGGACCGATGGTCGAAAAAAAACGGCGTGCTGCCTGGAAAAAGCTCCCACTTGCCATCGGCAAACAAGAAAAAACCGACTTCATCCGCGCCGAACGATTGTTGGATTTGCGATACCATGTACTCAATGGCTTCATGAAGCCGCGGCCGGGCGTTCAATTGGCGCATTGTGTCGTTGATCAGCTGCAAATCGGCGACAAGCCGGCGCGACTGTTCATACAACTTGGCGTTCTCAAGCGCGCTTCCAGCCGTGCTCGCCAGCAGCGAAATAAAATGAATCTCTCGTTTTGGAAATGGCGCAGCGTATGGGGCGATAATTTCAATCACCCCATACACCGCCTGCACCCCTTTAATCGGGGCGTACAGCACCGAGCGCGGCGGCGCCTCCATCTCCTCGCATTGCACTTGTCCAGTCAAAAACGCCCGCAACGCCGCCGTCTGTTTTTCCCTTTCATCCAATACAAGCGTTTTAATCGGCAAATTTCCGCGCAGATGGTTGTCATGCGACAACAGAAGGTGGTAGGTGAATGATGGATAGACGTTTTGCAGCGTGCGGATAATTTCTTCAAGCACAACATCGATATGCATCGAGGAATGAATTTTTGCGGCAAAGTGATGCAGCTGTCCATACCGTTTCTCTTCGCCCTCTCCTTGCAGCACCGCGCTAAGTTTCCGAAACAATCGCGCCAAATCCGTCCGGATCTCCCACAACAACCGCTCGTCAAAACCGCCATCTTTTCGATACATCAGCTCGACCATCGCCGGCGTCTCATCGGAAAGCATGAAAAAGAGCCGGGCCGCCATATGCGGCCCACCGGCATCGACAACAGCGACTTTCCGCTCTCCATCAGCCGCGATCGGCCCAGCGTCCGGCGTCCCAACCGCGGCCGCTTCCGGATAAAAGGCAGCCCGCACCGGGTCGTACAAATAAAAAACGGCTTGCTCGAGCGCCAGCTCTTCTTTTAGCAGCGCGAGCAACTCGCCCGCCGCCGCCGAAAACGGCCCATCGTCCTGAAACGCTAAAAACCAGTGGAAAAATTTTTGTTTAAATGATTCATACCGCTTCATTTCTTCCTTGTTCATCGCCTTTTCCACCCAAACCGGCATCATCATTCCAAATGAGAGAATGGGATGACAAATTTTTTCTAAAAATTGCATCTTTTATTATATCATACAAATAGAGAAGAAGGGAAACAAAATGTTGACTTTATCCTCTAAAAATCATATAATAGCCTTTGTGTAAAATATAGCAGCCTTTGTGCCCACTTTTATGGTTCATTTTGTTCCTCGACCCGCCGAGGTGCATCGTGTAACTCTTAGCTGCGAGAGCGAGGATGCATGAAAACAAAATGGCCGTAATTGTTGGCGCACATCTGCTTTTATTTTACGGGAATAAAAGCGTAAGGAGGAGCAACGAATGGCTCGTTATACTGGCCCAATGTGGAAAATTTCCCGCCGCCTTGGCATCTCGTTGAGCGGCACGGGGAAAGAATTGCAAAAACGTCCGTATCCGCCTGGCCAACATGGTCCGGGGCAACGGCGGAAATTGTCGGAATATGGCTTGCAGCTGCAAGAAAAACAAAAGCTGCGCCATATGTACGGCGTGAACGAACGCCAATTCCGCAAAACGTTTGAAGAAGCAGGCAAAATGCCGGGCAAACACGGCGAAAACTTCATGATTTTGTTAGAATCGCGCCTAGACAACCTCGTCTATCGCTTAGGGTTGGCCCGCACGCGCCGTCAAGCCCGCCAGCTCGTGACGCACGGCCACATTTTGGTCGACGGCAGCCGTGTCAACATCCCGTCGTACCGCGTCAAACCGGGACAAACGATCGCCGTTCGCGAAAAATCGCGCAACTTGCAAGTGATTAAAGAAGCGCTCGAAGCGAACAACTACATTCCGGATTACTTGACGTTCAATCCGGAAAAAATGGAAGGGACGTACACCCGCTTGCCGGAGCGTTCCGAACTGCCGGCGGAAATCAACGAAGCGCTCATCGTCGAGTTCTACTCGCGTTAAGGCGCAAAAAAGATCCGAAATGCCGATGCATTTCGGATCTTTTTTCTTAGGCGTAGCGAATCAAATAATACTTTTTCTTCCCGCGGCGGATGACCGTAAACCGCCCCTCAAGGCGGTGTTCAGCCGTTAATATGGCTCCGACGTCTTGAAGGCGCTCGCCGTTGACGTAAATGGCGCCGTTTTGGATGTCTTCGCGCGCTTGCCGCTTCGATGGCGAAATGCCGGCAGAAACGAGCAGCTCGACAAGCGGAACGTCGCCTCCTTCATGAACGAATGACGGCACATCTTTGAACCCTTGCTCAATTTCCGCCGCTGTCAAATTGGCAATGTCGCCGCTAAAGAGCGCTTCAGAAATGCGAATCGCTTGCCTGAGCGCCTCTTCGCCGTGCACGAGCTTTGTCACTTCCTCAGCAAGCGCCTTTTGGGCCGCCCGCTTCTCTGGGGCTTCACGAAGCTCTTGTTCAAGCGCTTCGATTTCCTCTTTTGACAGGAACGTAAAGTACTTCAAGTAGCGGATCACATCGCGGTCGTCGGTGTTGATCCAAAACTGGTAAAACTCGTACGGCGATGTTTTCTCTTTATCGAGCCAAATCGTGCCGCTTTCCGTTTTCCCGAATTTCGTGCCGTCCGCTTTCGTCACAAGCGGGATCGTCAAGCCAAACGCCCGCGCCTCGCCTTTCGTTTTGCGAATAAGCTCAAGCCCTGCCGTGATGTTGCCCCATTGGTCGCTCCCGCCGATTTGCAGGCGGCAGCCTTCCGTCTCGTACAGGCGGAGAAAATCGTATGCCTGCAGCATCATATAGCTGAACTCGGTAAATGAAATGCCCGTCTCGATGCGCGATTGCACCGACTCTTTCGCCATCATGTAGTTGACGCTGAAATGCTTGCCCACATCGCGCAAAAACGTAATGACATCCAGCGGCCCGATCCAGTCGTAGTTGTTTTTGATTTTCGCCGGATTGCCGTCCGCTTCAAAATCTAAAAAACGGCCGAGCTGTTCTTTAATACGCGCGCTCCATGCCTCGACGGTTTCTTTCGCATTGAGCGTGCGCTCGCTTTTTTTCCCGCTCGGGTCACCGATCAACCCCGTCGCTCCGCCGACTAGGGCGATCGGCCGGTGCCCCGCCTGCTGGAAGCGGCGCAGCGTCAAAATGGCGGCCAAGTTGCCGATATGCAAACTGTCCGCCGTCGGGTCAAACCCGCAGTAGAGCGTCACCCGCTCCTCATTCAACAGCTTGCGCAACCCGTCTTCATCCGTCGTTTGGTTGACGAGCCCGCGCCATTGCAATTCCGCAAGCAAATCCATGTCCTTCACCTCTCTATAAATGTCATGCAAAAGAAAACACCCGCCCGTGATGAAGGGGCGAGTGTTCGTCGCGGTACCACCCTACTTAGAAAGCATGGTGCTTTCTCACTCATTTGGATAACGGCGCCGGCCGGCGGATGGCTACTAGGTGCCAAAAACGTTCGCCATCGCTGCTCAGGGAGGTAATTCACGCCTGCCTGTGGACTGGCTCGCACCGTCCGCCAGCTCTCTGCACCAGGGAGGCAGCCGCTACTTGTTCCCATCATCGCTTTCTCATATGAAATATATACATTCTTATTACCATAGCGATGCGCTCGCTGTCAACCCTAACGCTTTTCGCACAAACGGCGAAAAATCAGCAAAATTCCACAATGCCTCCCCTTCCTATGGTATACTGATATATAATGACTTGCCGCATAGGGGGGCTGGCATGAAGCGAAACCAACTTTCCATTTCTCTTGAAAAAGCGTGGCATTATTTTTCCCTTACATACGATGTGGTTTGGAACGTCATCTTCATTTTGCTCGTCGCCGCACTCTGCCTTGTCTGCTTTGCCATCGGCGCCGGCGCCGGCTATTTTGCCTTTTTGGTCAAAGATATGCCCGTTCCCTCGCCCGACGAGATGAAAAAGGAGATTTACCATTACGGCGAAACGAGCCACATGTACTTTGCCAACGGCGTATATTTAGGCCGGTTCCGGTCCGACCTTGACCGCGAGGCGGTGCCTCTTTCCGAGGTGTCGCCATACGTCGTGCAGGCGATCATCGCGACCGAAGACGAACATTTTTATGAACACGACGGCGTCGTTCCGAAGGCCGTCATCCGCGCCGTGTTTCAAGAGCTGACCAACTCGCCGGTCAAAAGCGGCGGGAGCACGCTTACGCAGCAGCTCGTCAAAAACCAGATGTTGACGAACGAGGTGTCGTTTGAGCGGAAGGCGAAAGAAATGCTGCTTTCACTTCGTCTGGAGAAATTTTTTTCCAAAGAAGACATTTTAGAGGCGTATTTAAACGTCGTTCCGTTCGGCCGCAATTCTTCAGGGCGCAACATCGCCGGCATCCAAGCCGCGGCCCAAGGCGTCTTTGGCGTCAACGCCAAAGAGTTGAATCTCGCTCAAGCGGCGTTTTTGGCCGGACTGCCGCAAAACCCGTTCGTCTACACCCCGTTTGCCGCTGACGGCAGCGTCAAATCGGATCTCTCGGCGGGATTGAAACGGATGAAAACGGTGCTGTACCGGATGAAACGGGCCGGCTACATCTCGGAAAAACAGTATAAGGAAGCGCTTTCCTATGATGTGGCGAAGCATTTGGCCGCCCCGAAGCCGTCGCCGTTTGAACAATATCCGTTTTTGACGATGGAGATTGAGCGGCGGGCGAAAGAGGTGCTCGCCGAGACGTTCGCCAAGCGCGACGGCTATAAGCCGGAAGAGGTGAAGCGCGACCCCGCTCGTTTCCGCCGCTACCTCGGCGAGGCGGAAAAAGCGTTGCGCCAAGGCGGATATCGGATTTATACGACGATCGACAAAAAGATTTATGAACAAATGCAGCGCATCGCCGCCCGCTACCCGTATTACGGAAGCGACAATGTGTATTACACCAAAGACAAGAAAACAGGAAAAATGATCCCCCATCGCCAACCGGTCGAAGTCGGGGCGATGCTCATCGAAAACAAAACGGGAAAAATCATCAGCTTCGTCGGCGGCCGCGATTATGGGCGCGAGCAGTTGAACCACGCCACCCAGGCGCACCGGTCCAACGGGTCAACGATGAAACCGCTCTTAGTATACGCGCCGGCGATGGAGATGGGCGTCATCCAGCCGGCGACGATCATTCCCGACTTGCCGCTTTCGATCGGTTCGTATACACCGAAAAACGCGGACGGAAAAACGCACGGGCTCGTCACGGCGCGCTATGCCTTGCAGCAATCGTTCAACATTCCGGCTGTTCGGACGTATATGAGAATTCGATCCCGCCATCCGATCGACTATTTGCATAAAATGGGGGTCACGAGCGTCGCCAAACAAGAAGAGGCCAATCCAGCTTTGGCGATCGGCGGGACGCACATTGGCGTCACGGTCGAGGAAAACGTCAACGCCTATGCGACGTTCGCCAATTACGGATCGTTCGTGGACGCTTACATGATTGAGAAGATTGTGGACAAAAACGGAAAGATCGTTTACAAACATCAAAGCAAACCCGTCCCGGTGTTTTCGCCGCAAACGTCGTACTTGATGATCGATATGATGCGCGATGTGCTTCACGGCGGAACGGCCTCGTCGGTGCCGCGCTACTTGACCTTTTCCGCCGATTGGGCGGGAAAAACCGGCACATCGCAAGACAAGCGCGATTCGTGGTTTATCGCCGTCAATCCGAACGTCACGTTCGGCGTTTGGATCGGCTATGACCGGCCGGCGCCGCTTGAGTCCCGCTACAAAGGGCTTTCCTACAGCCAGCGCACCCAGCTGTTATGGGCGCGGTTGATCAATGCTGCCTATCAAGAAAACCCGAAGCTCATCGCTCCGCCGAAGCGGTTTCTCATGCCAGGCGGCATCGTCCGCCGCGCTTACTGCGCCGCGAGCGGCTTCAGCCCGTCGGCCGCGTGCGAAAAAGCCGGGCTCGTCCGCTACGATCTGTACAATACGAAGTTTGCACCGCGGGAAGGAAGCGGCGAGGAAGTGATGGAAAGCCGGGTCGTCGTCATCGGCGGACGCCGCTATGTGGCGCTTGAGACGACGCCGGAAGAGTTTGTCACTCGCGAAGTGATCGTGAATCCGAAGCTTCTCGCCGATTGGGGGATCAACGGCGAAGGGCAGGCGGGCGATGCATCGCTCGTCTCCACATTAAAGGAAAACGGCCGTCCACCGGCTCCACCCGCCGCTCGGCTTGCAGGGGGCAAGCTCGTCTGGAATCGCCATAACGAGCCGGATGTCATCGGCTACCGCGTCTATCTAGTGAACGAAACGGGGGAACGACGCCTCGCCGCCGCTGTTAAAGCGGACGAGGCAGCCTCGTTTTCGCCGCTGCAGCCGGGCGCCGCGTACTGCGTCACTGCTGTGGACATCGCCGGACAGGAATCGGCGCCGTCGAACCTCGTTTCGCTGCCGTCCGCCTCGCCGCCCAATTCCGGTCGTCAAAAGAGCGGCGAGCCGTCTTCTCCCCCGCCGTCGGGTGACGTAGAGTGACAAGGAGCTGACCCAAAAGATTGTCTTTCTTTGATTGGCTTTCTTTAGAAGATGCCATTCGTTTTGAATAAAGAGTTGGCGCGTATATATGGTGATCGAAAAGAGGGTGTCCCGATCCTTGTTGGGACACCCCTTCTTGTTTGGTGAAGATGGGGAAAGCACAACGATTTTCGCCAAATGGATGGTTCTTAAGCGAAGAGGAAACGGGCATGTATCAAGTTTTTCAAATGGAGAAATCACGCTGTTGGCCGCGTTTTCCGTTCCATCACCGTCTTTGCAGCCGCCCCGCTTCGGCCCCAGCCTGAAAAGAACAACAGCGCCTGGAACAGCGGATGTTCCAGACGCTTTTCGCTCATCAGTCTTCCATCGTCGACAAATCGCCGGTCGGCAAGTTGAGCTCCCACGCCTTTAGGACGCGGCGCATGATTTTCCCGCTCCGCGTTTTCGGCAGTTTGTCGCGGAACTCGATCTCACGCGGCGCGGCATGAGCGGCAAGCCCTTTTTTCACAAATTGGCGGATGTCTTCTTTCAGCTCCTCGGACGGCTCGTACCCTTCGCGAAGCGCGATGAACGCTTTGATGATTTCCCCGCGCACCGGATCCGGCTTTCCGATGACGCCGGCTTCGGCAACGGCCGGATGCTCGACGAGCTTGCTTTCGACTTCAAACGGCCCAACGCGTTCGCCGGATGTGTTGATGACATCGTCAACACGGCCTTGGAACCAGAAGTAGCCGTCTTCATCCATGTAGGCCGAATCGCCGGATACGTACCAGTCGCCGATAAAGTATGATTCATATTTTTGCGGGTTGTTCCAAATCGTTTTCATCATCGACGGCCAGCCTTTTTTGATGGCCAAGTTGCCCATCCGGTACGGCGGCAAGACGTTTCCTTGGTCATCAATGATCGCCGCCTCAACGCCCGGAATCGGTTTCCCCATCGATCCCGGCTTGATTTCCATGCACGGGTAGTTGCAAATGAGATGCCCGCCTGTTTCCGTCATCCACCACGTATCATGGATGCGGCGGCCGAACACTTTCATCCCCCAGCGGATGACTTCCGGGTTGAGCGGCTCGCCGACGCTCAAAATGTGGCGGAGCGAGCTTAAATCATATTTTTTCACGACTTCATCGCCGGCGCCCATCAGCATGCGGAACGCCGTCGGCGCGCTGTACCAGACGGTGACGCCGAAATCTTGGATCGTTTGATACCAAGCATCCGGGCTGAAGCGGCCGCCGACGATGACGCTTGACGCTCCGCACAGCCACGGGCCGAAGATGCCGTACGACGTCCCGGTCACCCACCCCGGGTCAGCCGTGCACCAGTAAATGTCGTCTTCTTTTAAGTCGAGCACCCATTTCGCCGTTTGATAGTGCTGAATCATCGCGTTATGGACGTGCAAAACGCCTTTCGGCTTGCCGGTCGAACCGGATGTGTAATGCAAAATCAAGCCGTCTTGGCGGTCGACCCATTCGATGTCGAAATGCTTGCTTGCCTCATTCATCCGCTTTTTCAAATCGATGTACGGCCCTTCCTCGACAATGCCGTCGCCGACCAAAAAGACGTACTTCAACTCCGGCAAATCGCCGACCGGCACGCGCGGCAGAAGCTCCGGCGTCGTAATGATCGCCTTCGCCCCGCTGTCTTCAAGACGGTCGCGCACCGCTCCTTCCATGAACGCCTCAAACAACGGCCCGACGATGGCGCCGGTTTTAATGATCCCAAGCACCGCAAAGTACAGTTCCGGAGAACGCGGCATGAACACGAACACACGGTCGCCCTTCTGAATGTCCGCCGCCTGTTTTAAGACGTTCGCCACCTTATTGGACATCTCTTTCATTTCTTTGAACGTATATTTCTCGTTCCGCACCGCGTCGCGGTAATAGAGCGCCACTTTATTTTTACGGAACGACTCAGCATGGCGGTCGATCGCCTCATACGCCATGTTGACTCGGCCCGTTTCATGCCAAGAAAACTCTTTCTCCACTTCCGACCATTGAAACTGTTTATATGTTTCTTCGTAGTTTTTCAAATTGTAGTCCCCTTGTATGACAGGAAGCCGTTCTGTGTTCATTCTCCGATCCCCCTTATGTAAGTGATTACATTTCTATTATAGTCGATTGAAAACCATTTCTCAATTTTTAAAATATTCCTCGTCCCCACTTTTTTGAAATTTTTTTGAACCGCACCAGCCGGCGCCGTTTTTATGTATAATGGAAGCAGAACGACCAATTCAGGTGGTGGACGAATGGAACATAAAAAAACGTATAACGCCAAAGAGCTGAAAACCCCGAAAGGAACGCTCCTCATCGAAGGGCCGGTGACGCCGGAAGCGTTGGCCAGCTATGAATTCCACCATGACCTCACTTCCTTCCGCCCGCCTGCCAAACAGCACAAAGCGTTGATCGAAATCGCCAAGCTGCCGGAAGGGCGGATCATCATCGCCCGCCGCGGCGAGGTGATTGTCGGGTATGTGACGTTTTTGTATCCTGATCCTCTCGAACGTTGGTCGGAAGGGAACATGGAAAATTTGCTCGAGCTTGGCGCCATTGAAGTCATTCCGGAGTTCCGCGGGTTTGGCGTCGGAAAAAATTTATTGATCGTCTCGATGATGGACGACGCCATGGAAGACTATATCATCATTACAACGGAGTATTATTGGCATTGGGATCTAAAAGGCACGGGGCTGAACGTATGGGAGTACCGAAAAGTGATGGAGAAAATGATGAACGCCGGCGGGCTCGTCTGGTATGCGACCGACGACCCGGAAATTTGCTCCCATCCGGCGAACTGCCTCATGGTCCGCATTGGCAAACGGGTCGACGCCGAATCGATTCAACGGTTCGACCGGCTTCGGTTTATGAACCGCTATATGTACTAGCTGAAATTCTCAGCTGTCCGGACGTTTGCGCCCGCCTTGCCGGTTGCGGGCGGCGCGCATAAAATGCCACGCACAAAGGGGAGAGGAGAACGATGCTTGTCGAACAAGTGATGAAAGCACCGGTTATCACGCTTCGCGCCACCAATACAATCGCCGAAGCGCTGCAGCTGCTAAGACATCACCGCATCCGCCATCTGCCGGTCGTCGACGAGGAAGGACGTCTTCTGGGGCTTGTGACGAGCCAAGATTTGCGCGACGCGAGCCCGTCCATTTTCCATCTTCATGAACATCTTGAAGACTTGCAAAAACCGGTCAGCACGATTATGAAAACCGACCTCATCGTCGGCCATCCGCTCGATTTCGTCGAGGAGGTGGCGGCGCTCTTTTACGAACACCGAATCGGCTGTCTGCCGATCGTCAATCACGGGAAACTCGTCGGCATCATCACGCAAACGGATTTGCTCCGCACGTTCATTGAATTGACCGGCGTTCACCAGCCGGGGTCGCAAATCGAGATCAAAGTGCCGAACGAAACCGGCATGTTAAGCAAAGCGGCGGCCATCATCAGCGAGCGCCATGTGAACATCGCCAGCGTCTTGGTGTATCCAGCTCCGGATCCGAATGAGAAAATTTTAGTTTTCCGCGTGCAGACGATGAATCCGCTTCCATTGATCCGCGATTTGCAAAACGCCGGCTATCACGTGCTATGGCCGAACTTGCCGGGGGTTACGTCATGAGCCGAAACTGCGCATTCGTCTATAGCGAGCAATTTCTTCAGTACAAATTTCATGACGACCATCCGTTCAACCAGCTGCGGGTCAAAATGACATACGACTTGCTTTGCACGCTCGGCGCGCTCGAAGACCGCCAGATCGTCGCCCCGCGCATGGCGACCGATGACGAGCTGGCGCTCATTCACGACCGCTCCTACATCGAGGCGGTGAAAGCGGCCGGGCGCGGCGAGCTGTCGGAAGCGGCGGCGCAAAACTACGGCCTTGGCACCGAGGATACGCCGATTTTCCCAAACATGCACGAAGCGAGCGCTCTTTTGGTCGGCAGCACCCTCACCGCCGTCGACGCGGTTCTTTCCGGAGCGGCCGAGCATGCGCTCAACCTTGGCGGCGGTCTGCACCACGGCTTCCGCGGCAAAGCATCCGGCTTTTGCGTCTACAACGACAGCGCGGTCGCCATTCAATACATCAGGGAGAAATACGGACTGCGCGTGTTGTACGTCGACACGGACGCCCACCACGGCGACGGGGTGCAATGGGCGTTTTACGACGATCCGAACGTTTGCACGTTTTCCATTCATGAAACGGGGCGCTATTTGTTCCCAGGGACCGGAAATGTCAACGAGCGCGGCTTAGGCGCGGGCTACGGCTATTCGTTCAACATTCCCGTTGATGCGTTCACGGAAGACGAATCATGGATCGCCGCCTATACGACCGCGCTTCGGGAAATCGCCGACTTTTTCCGCCCGGACGTCATCGTGACGCAAAACGGCGTCGACGCCCACTATTACGATCCGCTCACCCATTTGTCGGTGACGATGAAAACCTACCGCGCCATTCCGAAACTCGCGCACGAAATCGCGCATGAATATTGCGGCGGACGCTGGATCGCCGTCGGCGGCGGCGGCTATGACATCTGGCGCGTCGTGCCGCGGGCATGGGCGCTCCTTTGGCTCGAGATGACGGGACAAGCCGATGTGTCCGGCCCGCTGCCGGATGAGTGGCGCGAACGTTGGCAACCGCTTTCACCCGTCGCGCTTCCGCTCGAGTGGGACGACCCGGATGACTTGTATCCCCCGATCCCGCGCAAGGCGGAGATCAGCGAAAAAAATGCGCAAACGGTGGAAAAGGCGTTGTATTTCATTCGCAGTCAACGCCGGGCGGGGACTTGATTTTTTTTCATTTAAAGAAAACAATGGATTTCTACGTCCTGTTTTCCTAGTCAACTTCCGTTTTCACCGAAAAACGGGCCGACTGCAAGGCGATTGCAGCTGTCAAAAAAGAAATGGAGCAAAGCAAGCAAGAAGCTGGCCCCCGTGTTGAGGCCAGCTTTTTTCATTTCGTCGACTCCCGCACTTCAAGCCGGTGCGGCAAGACAACGATATGGTGGTCCACTGGCTCTTTGTTCATATACTTCGTCAAGAGCCGCATCGCCACCGCCCCGATGTCGTACATCGGCTGCACGACGGTCGTCAGCCGCGGCCGCACCATCGTCGCCAATCGCGTGTTATCAAAACCGACGACTTCCAGTTCATCCGGCACGCGCACCCCGTGGTCTTGGGCGCTGTGGATGATGCCGAGCGCCATTTCGTCCGTGCCAGCAAACACCGCCGTCGGCCGTTCGGCAAGCTCTGTGATTTTCTCATACGCCTCCAAGCCGGAGTCGTACGAGTTGTCGCCCTCAATGACGAGCTCTTCCTCATACGGCGCGCCGTGTTCCTCAAGCGCGCGTCGGTACCCCGCCAACTTCCGCTGGTTGATCGGGTCATCGGTCGGACCGGTTACATAGACAATGCGGCGGTTTCCTTTTTCCAGCAAATACGTCACGGCTTCAAACGCCGCCTGCTCGTAGTCGATGTTGACCGAGGGAATCTCGTTCGGTCCCATCGTCGCCGCAAGCACGATCGGCACCGACGACTTTTGAAATTCGGCGACGTGCTCTTCGGTGATCGTCCCGCCCATAAACAACAGGCCGTCCACTTGCTTGGCGAGCATCGTGTTGAGCAAATGCAGCTCTTTTTCTTTGTTTTGGTCGGAGTTGCTCAAAATGATGTTGTACTTGTACATCGTGGCGATGTCCTCAATGCCGCGCGCCAGTTCGGCGAAGAAAATGCTCGAAATATCCGGGATGATCACTCCGACCGTCGTCGTTTTTTTGCTGGCGAGCCCCCGCGCCACGGCGTTCGGGCGGTAGCCGAGCCGTTCGATGGCCTCAAGCACTTTTTTCCTCGTCGACGGTTTGACGTTCGGGTTGCCATTGACGACGCGCGAGACGGTCGCCATCGAGACGTTCGCCTCCCGCGCCACATCATAAATCGTTACCGTCATTTTGTTTCACTCCTTTTCGCTCGATCCGATAACCGGTCAAATTCCGAATGTATGTACAACTATCATACGATACATTATCGCCAACTCGCAACGAAATCGCAACCATTTTGCCGGTTTGTTCACAAACCGTTCACGGGTAGTTTGCCCCAACACTCGCCATCTCATCAAAAAATCCCCTCGGGCAACAACCGAGGGGATCGTCTTACGCCTGAACAAACTGACGTTGGAACGCGCGCACTTCTTCCATAAACTCGTTGAATTGAGCGATGTCCATTTGCTGGGCGGAATCGGACAAGGCGACGGCCGGGTCCGGATGCACTTCGGCCATGACGCCGTCGGCGCCGATCGCCAAGGCCGCTTTGGCGCACGGGATGAGCAGATCGCGCCGCCCCGTTGAGTGGGTGACATCGACGAACACCGGCAAGTGCGTTTCTTTCTTCAAAATCGGCACAGCCGAAATGTCGAGCGTGTTGCGCGTCGCCCGCTCGTACGTGCGGATGCCGCGCTCGCACAAAATGATCTGCCCGTTTCCTTGCGACATGATGTACTCAGCGGCGTTGATGAATTCTTCGATCGTCGCCGCCAAGCCGCGCTTCAGCAAAATCGGCTTGTTCACTTGGCCGGCTGCCTTAAGCAGCTCAAAGTTTTGCATGTTGCGCGCGCCGATTTGGATGACGTCAATATAGTCCAAGGCGATTTCAATGTCCGCCGGGGTGACGATTTCACTGATGACCGCCAAATCAAACTCATCGGCGATCCGTTTCAAAATTTTCAGCCCTTCCACGCCGAGCCCTTGGAAATCGTACGGCGACGTGCGCGGTTTGTAGGCGCCGCCGCGCAGCAGCTTGATCCCTTGTTTTTTCACGGCCTCCGCCACCGCAGCGACTTGTTCATAGCTTTCCACAGCGCACGGGCCCATGACGAAATATTGATTGCCGTCGCCGATTCGCTCGCCTTTCACTTCAACAATCGTGTTTTCCGGATGCTTTTTCCGTGAGACGAGAAGCGCCTTGCGGTGATCGTCTTCCTGCAGCTCAAGCGCTGCTTTAAAAATTTCCTTGAAAATGTGCTGCAGCGTCGATGTTTCAAACGGCCCATCGTTATGCTCGGAAATGAGATCCAACATTTTCCGTTCGCGCACCGGATCGTAGCGGTGCGTCCCTTGCGCTTCTTTAATTTTTCCGATCTCCTGAACGAGCCGCCCCCGTTCATTGATCAGTTTCAACAGCTGCAAGTTGATCTCATCGACTCGCGCCCGCAGTTCGTCTAATCTCTCATTGCTCATGCTTTTCTCATCCTTTCGCCAAGTGTAGTGCATTGTTTTCGCCGCTTGCCGGCAAGCGGCGCCCCCGTCTTGGAGAGCGAAGTCGTTTAATTAGTGTTTATTATAATCGATGGAGCTATCGTTGTCACGAAAAAAATGCTTTTTTGATTAAACGCTTTTAAGCGATAAAGTAAAAAGTGTGCAAAAAACCGCCCGCAGTAAAGGCGGACGGTCAAGCGCCGACATGCTCCGAGAGCGCGCCATACGTAATGGCCCAATGGGACGCATGCCAGACGACGCGGCCGTTTTCAAACAGCAGCACTTGCGGCGACTCGTGTTTCACCCCGGTCGTTTCGGCGATATAGTTGGAGAGCGGCCGCGCCTCTTGGACGTACAGGCAATACACCGCCAGCTCTGGATGGTCTGCGGCGAACTTCTCGCATTCGCCAAACGCCGCTTGACTGATCGGGCAGGTGAGGCTATGCTTGACGAACAAAAAACGCTCCGTTTCCTTCATGACGCGGTCAAACTGTTCGATCGTCTCCAGCTTCTCCATTCCCATCGCCTTCACTCCGTTTCTTTTCGCGACGTGATGCTTTGCTCGGCGTCATCAAGCGCCGCCTCGGCTTCCTCAAGCAGCTTTTGCAGCGTTTCCCGGTCGGCTGGCCCGGCGGATGGCGGAATCGGAATCGTCGCCTCCTTGGCTTCCTCTCCATCGTTTTCCCCGCCGGCTGGCGCCGTCGTGGATTTCAACGGGATGAAGTTGGCGATTTCCTTCGTTTTCTCTTTCGCCGTTTCCAACCATTCGACAGCCGTTGTTTTCACCGGCTCCCACGTTTCATCGTTGCTCCACTCGGCCAGCCATTTCCGCCCTTTTTCGCTCGTCAAAAACAACGCAGCAGCCGCGCCGGCGATGCCGCCGACCAGCGCGCCAAGCAAAAATCCACCGTTATTTTTCGCCATTCGATACACCCTCCTTTAACGATTGTTTTTTCTCCATTTTTCCCGTAAATCGAGCAAAACATTTGTCCAGCGCAACGCCTTGCCCCATTTTCCTTGCCCCAGGCCCGCCCGCGCCGACAAACCGGCAGCCGCCTGCCGAAGCGCGCGGTTGAGCGAACGAATCGTGCCGCCGATCTCTCCGACCGCTTCGATTGCGCCATTTAGCGTTTCTACTTTTTTTTGCACATCGCTGGCGATGCCGTTGGCCGTATGGAGAAGTTCACGAACTTCTTTCGCCACCGTTTGCACTTGCTCATCGGCATGGTCGATCGCCGCCGTCAGCCGGCGCAGCGTTTCCTGCAAAACGATGAGCGTCCTGGCTATGTAAACAACAAGCAGCAAAAAAGCAAGCGCGATGAGCGCCACGCTTCCATACAAAAGCCATTCCACCCGATTCCCTCCTTGCCCATTCGAACGTTTCATTCCCTTTGTACCCATCTTTTCCCGCTTTCAAACTTCGACATAGAAAAGACGGCTTCCTTTTTGAAACAGGAAAAAACGGGCCATCTTCATCACAGCCCGTTCCCTGTCGGCCGTCAGGCGGAAAGAACGGCCCGTTCGTACGCTTGTTGAAACTTTTGAATGTCGCCGGCGCCCATGAACACCAACACCGCATCTTGATGCTGCTTCAACACGGCTACGTTTTGTTCCTCAAGCAGCTGGGAACGCGGAATTTGCGCCTGCAAATCACGGATCGTCAGCTTGCCCTCATGTTCGCGCGCCGAGCCGAAAATGTCGCACAAATACACGTGGTCCGCTTGCAGCAAACTTTCGGCAAACTCGCGCAAAAACGTCTGCGTCCGCGTATACGTATGCGGCTGAAAAATCGCCACCACTTCGCGCCCCGGATATTTTTGCCTTGCCGCCTCCAATGTCGCCGTAATTTCGCGTGGATGATGCGCGTAATCATCGATCAGCACTTGGCGCCCGACCGTTTTTTCACTGAAGCGGCGCTTCACGCCTTGGAACGTTTGCAGCCGCTTGGCGATCGTGCCCGCATCCACCCCTTCGTAGTGGCAGAGGGCGATCACGGCGAGAGCATTCAATACGTTATGAGTGCCGAAGCGCGGAATGGCAAACGAAGCGAAAAATGTGTTGCGCACGAACACATCAAACGCCATCCCTTCCGTCGTCTTGACGATATTGCGCGCCTGAAAATCGTTTTCTTCGCCGAATCCATAAAACAAAATCGGCACTTTCGCCTGAATGTTCGGCAAATACGGATCATCCCCGCAGGCGACGATCGCTTTTTTCACTTGATTCGCCATTTGCTGGAAAGCGGAAAACACATCGTCGACATTGGCAAAATAATCCGGGTGATCAAAGTCAATATTTGTCATGATCGCATAATCTGGAAAGTAGGAAAGGAAGTGCCGGCGGTATTCGCACGCTTCAAACACAAAGTATTTGCTCCCTGGTTCTCCTTTTCCCGTGCCGTCTCCGATCAAATAGGACGTTGGATGGGCTCCTTGCATCACATGGGCAAGCAACCCCGTCGTCGTCGTCTTTCCATGCGAACCGGTCACCGCGATGCTCGTAAACTTGCCTGCCAGCTGGCCTAAAAAGCGATGGTAACGAATGACAGGCACACCAAGCTGACGGGCCGCCTCGATTTCCTCATGCGTATCCGGAAATGCGTTGCCGGCAATGACCGTATAACCTGGACGAATATTGTCTTTCGAAAAAGGCAGCACCGGGATTCCCCGCTCTTCAAGCGCCTTTTGCGTGAAAAACCATTTCTCTACATCCGACCCTTGCACCGTATAGCCAAGGTCATGAAGCACTTGCGCGAGCGCGCTCATCCCCGTGCCTTTAATGCCTACAAAATGGTAAGCTGTCATCGTTAAGCCCTCCAACCATCGTCTCTCTGTAAGACAGTATATGATATCCATCTCGTTTTGTCATTTCTCTCATTGCGGTGCACCATTCATTTCCCCATTATAGCACGCAAGGAGGCAAAACACTACCGCCCGCCCAAAGGAGGCCGCCCGCCCTCAGCTGTTCTGCTCGCGCCAGCGCTCCCACTCATCCTCGCTCATCAACACATCGCGCGGTTTGCTGCCGCGCGCCTCCGAAATCAACCCTCGTTCCTCCATCATCTCGATCAACCGGGCAGCGCGGTTGTAGCCGATGCGGAAATGACGCTGCAGGCTCGATGTCGACGCCCCTCCTTGGGCGATGACAAACCGGCACGCCTCCTCGAACAGTTCGTCATCCTCGCCGCCCATCGACGCCGTTTGCCGAAAATCGTCCGGATCAAACAGATAGGATGGGCCTTGCTTCTCTTTCACGTGCGCTGCCACCCGCTCGATCTCCTCATCAGAAATAAAGCAGCCTTGCAGCCGCACCGGCTTGGCCGAACCATTTTCCAAAAACAGCATATCGCCGCGCCCAAGCAGCCGCTCAGCCCCATTCACATCTAAAATGGTGCGCGAATCGACTTGGGAGGAGACGGAAAACGCAATGCGCGTCGGAATGTTCGCCTTGATCAATCCCGTGAGGACATCGACCGACGGCCGCTGCGTCGCGATCAGCAGATGGATGCCGCACGCCCGCGCTTTTTGCGCCAGCCGGCAAATCGATTCTTCGACATCGGCTGGAGCGGCCATCATGAGGTCCGCTAGCTCATCAATGACGATGACGATGTACGGCAGCGGCGGCTCGCTGCTTCCGCGTTCGCGAAGATGGGCGTTATACTTTTCAATATCGCGCACGCCGGCGTGGACAAACTGTTCATACCGCCGTTCCATTTCGCCGACCGCCCACTTGAGCGCCCCCGCCGCCGCCTTCGCCTCGGTGATCACCGGGCTGAGCAAATGCGGCAGCCCGTTGTACGGCGCCAGTTCGACCATTTTTGGATCAATAAGCAGCCATTTCACTTCGTGCGGCGCTGCTTTATACAACATGCTGATAAGCATCGCGTTCATGCATACGCTTTTTCCCGACCCGGTCGCCCCGGCGATCAGCCCATGCGGCATTTTTCGGATGTCAGTCACGACCGGCGCACCGCTAATGTCAAGCCCAAGCGCCACGGTAAGCGGCGATGGGCTTTTACGGAACGCTTCGCTTTCTAAAATTTCCCGCAGGCGCACCGGACGGCTCGTTCGGTTCGGCACTTCAATGCCGATCGTCCGTTTTCCCGGGATCGGCGCCTCGATGCGAATGTCCTTCGCCGCCAGACTGAGTTTGATATCATCGATTAAACTCGTAATCTTGCTCACTTTCACTCCTAAATCCGGCTGCACTTCAAACCGCGTCACCGTCGGTCCTTGCGTCGCCCCAACGACTTTGGCGCCGATATGGAAGCTCGCAAACGTCCGGTCCAAACGCTGGCATTGGTCGCGAAGCCACTGCTCGTCGCGTTCGGCCGCTTTCTCGGGCGGTTCAAGAAGCGCCAATGGCGGCAGTACGCAGCTGTTCGATCGATTCGCCGCCTTTTCTTCGAGTTTGCGCCAATCTTGCTTTAACATGATCACATTATACGGGATGCGCGTTCGTTCGGGGCGGGAAGCCTCCTCCCGGCCCGCGGGCGCCGCCGAGTGACGGATTTCGCGATCTGGGGTCGTCTCCCGCTGTTCTGTCGAAGAAGCGCTCCCTCCGTCTCCATTCTTCCTCATCTGTGACGGCACCCCTCGTCCTTCGCTCTCCAAGCCGCCGTCTGTTGCGTGCGGCGCGCGTTCGTTGCCTCGTTCGTCCAGCTCCCGCCCTTTCTTTTCATCCGCCTCGGCATCACGTTCTTCCTGCCCTGCCGCCGGCGCCAGCTCATGTTTTCCTTCCGTTTCCATAACAGCCGCGGGCATCGCTCCGCTCGCGTCTTCGTTCCATTCCTCTGCCCCCTTGGCCAAAGGCGCCTCTTCTTTTGGCGGTTCAGCCGCCCGGCTTTCCGTGCCCTCTCGCGCGTCTCGCCGTGTCGCTTCGCCGCGGAGGGCCTCTTCCCGAACCGCCTCATCGCTCCGATTCTCCATGTCCCCCGCACCGGTCAGCCCGGGTTCATCCGCTCGTTGCCGCTGTTTCCCCCGATTCCGATCATATCCAAAAACCGGGGATGGCACATCGGACGGGCGGAACGGCCGTTTTTCCGCTATTTCCCTTGAAACGCCAGCCGACGGGCGCCGACTCGGCAGCGGCCGGGATGCCTCGCTTTTCGCCCGCCCCGACCTTTCCCGATTTTCACCGGGCTGGTCATCCGGAATCAACGGAAAGCGGAAGCGGCCTTGCGGATATTGGTAAATGACATTCACCGCGCCGCGTTCGGGCATGCTGGCCGACAGAGGGGAATTCGCTCGCTGTTCGTTCCCTTCCTCTTCCTCATCGCTCGTGAGAAAACGAAGCCATCGTTTCCAAAATTTCATCCATCACGTCACTCTTTCTTTGCCTTCATTGTCGGAAAAAACGCCACTGGCGTCGTTCCAGTGGCGAAACAACAGTCGGAATCCGTCTGCACCGCCCGTCGGAACGTCAAAAAACGAACGGCTGGCCGACCTCATACTCATCGGACAGCACCAAAATGCCTTTCTCCTGCGGGGCGTTTGGCAGCCCAAGCTCGCGGGCCGAACAAATCATGCCGGATGACCGGACGCCGCGCAGCTCGCTTTCTTGAATGACGAGGCCGTTTGGCATCACGGCGCCGATTTTGGCGACGACGACTTTTTGCCCTTCGGCGACGTTCGGCGCTCCGCAGACGATTTGCAGCACCTCACCGCCGACATCGACTTGGCAGACGCTCAATTTATCGGCGTTCGGATGCTTCGTTTTCTCTTTCACATATCCGACGACAAACTTCGGCGACAAGTCAGCTTCGATCGGTTCGTCAAAACCGTTTTTCGCCAAGATGTCGTTGATGACGCCGACGAGCTCCTCATTCACTTCCAGCGGACCGTTGCCGGAAAACGGATAGTACGAAGACGCGGAAAAAATGTTATAGCCGACCGTCTCGCCCGTCCGTTCGGACATGATGCGGACGACATCGCCTTGTCTGACAAACGTCCGTTCCTCATCCGCCGCCGGTTTCAGCGACACGAGCAGCACGTCGCCGACCCCTTCTCGGTTGTAAAACACGTTCATCGCTTCATTCCTCCTTGCCGCTACGTTCTCCGTTTTTTTCCTAAAATAAAAATCGGTTCAAGTTTCCCATTTTCGTATAAAAACGACAGCGCCGTGATCGGCACGCGGCCGCCGGCAAAAAAGCTCATCGTCATTTGCGCGAGCACGTCATAACCGATGTCGTTGCGGACATCAGCGATGATGAGCACATCTTGATGCGGAACAGCGACGGCCATCGTTCCTTCCACGCGCGCCCGCATGCCGGCCAAAAACGATTCGTTTAAAATGCGGCTCGCATCATACCCGTCATTGGTGTTCACAAAATAAAACACGTTGTCCGCCACCCGGTCCTCTTTCACCGGCGTCGGCAGCGACCGAACGTTGAAACGGGCGATTTCCTTCACCCGCTCGCGGCTCCATTTGTCTTTCTCCAGCATGCGCTCATCAATCAAGCGATACGTTTTGCCTAGGTCGAGCGCATAGTAAATGCGCGTTTCGGCTGTATGATCATCAAACAGCAACGGAATGCCTTCTTTCGTCTCCGTCGGAAACGACGCCGAGCGAATGACGGGATAAATGTTTCGCTCGTTGCCGGAAAGCGCCGCGTCTTCCTCCATCGTTTTCAACGTTTCCTCTACATAATAAACGACTTCGCGCACCGCCTCATCTTTTTGTTCGTGCCATTTGGCGATCACGCCGGGAAGCGAGATCGTGACGCCTTTTTTCGTGCGGCGGTCTTCGACGCGCATCGCGTCTTGCTTGGCGTCAAAGCGAAACGTCCAGTGCCGGTGGGCGACGAGGCGCTCTTTAATCTTCTCATACATTTGCCGGCTGTTCATTCGTGTTCCTCCTTGTTTTGCCGGCGGCCGTGCCTTCCGTTTCCCTCTTTCGGCCGGGACTTGGCCAAAGGCGCATCCGGCGTTGACAATGCCAGGCCATGCCCGTGCGGCGTTTTCCACCGTTTGACGTTGCCAGCCGCTCGGTCTAGATCCTCGCGCGGCCCGCTCATTCAGCCGCCCGCCATCATCGGCATGACCGTTCGTTATTTATCATACATGGAACGACCCGTTTTGACAAAGCCATTCATATTGACCGGCCAAAAGCTCGACGATGTGGGAAAACATCGCCGATCGGTCAACGCGCCCGTTCGTCAATACGCCGACCGCGCCTTCTTTCCGCCGAACGTTCCTCCGCCCGGTGTACGCTTCCATCACGTCGCCGAGCTCGCGCCCCGCCTCGATGCCGGCGCCGACGTCCGGCGGGAGGGCGAGGCGGGCGCCGGCGGCGGCCACCACCACTCCGTTTCGGTCAGCGAGCGCCCCCCAGTTGCACAGCCACCATTGCCCATCGATCTTCGTCACGCCGCCTTCCAATCCGATGCCGATGTCCGCCTCCGCCGCTTCGAGCGCCCGTTTGGCGCGCCCGATGGCGCCAAGCCGCGTCTCTTCATCGGACAGCGGCTGCGCGGAAACGCCTGATGGCACCTCAAGCGATACAATGCGGTATTCCTTTTCCGAAAGCACCGCCCGAACGGCGGCGATTTTCGCTTCGTTGTTCGTTCCAACCGCAACAGTTTTCATCCAGTGCCCTCCTTGTCATGGAAAAGGAGAAGCGCTCGCTTCTCCTCAGCTGTTTTGGCGAATCGTCTCGACCGTTGTCCGGTCGCACCGTTTGACGAGCTCAACGATGAGCTGTTTGGCCGCCGCGTAATCGTCGACATGAATGATCGACGCATGCGTATGAATGTAGCGGGCGCAAATGCCGATCACCGCCGACGGCACGCCGCGGTTGGCGATATGCACCCGCCCGGCGTCGGTTCCGCCGCCTGGGGAAATGAAAAACTGGTACGGGACGCCGATCGTTTCCGCCGTATCAAGCACAAATTCGCGCATGCCGCGGTGCGTAATCATCGTCCGGTCGTACAAGCGGATGAGCGCTCCTTTGCCGATATGGCCGAACGCCTGCTTGTCGCCGGACATATCGTTGGCCGGGCTTGCTTCCAGGGCAAAAAAGATGTCCGGGTTGATCATCGAAGCCGCCGTCTGGGCCCCACGCAGCCCGACCTCTTCCTGCACGGTCGCCCCGGCGTACAAGACGTTCGGCACTGTTTCGCCGTTCAGCTCTTTTAACAGCTCGATCGCCAATCCGCAGCCAAACCGATTGTCCCACGCTTTTGCCATCACGGTTTTTCCGTTGGCAAGCAAAGTAAACGGGCTGACCGGCACGATCGGCTGGCCGGGGCGAATGCCGACTCGTTCGGCATCTTCACGGCTTTCCGCTCCGATGTCAATCAACATGTTTTTGATCTCCATCGGTTTTTTGCGCTGCTCCTCATCAAGCAAATGCGGCGGAATCGACCCGATCACGCCGATGACCGGCCCTCCGTCCGTGATAATCTGCACGCGCTGGGCGAGCAGCACTTGATCCCACCAGCCTCCTAGCGGCTGGAAACGAATCATGCCGTGATCCGTGATCGCTGTCACCATAAATCCGACTTCATCCATATGGCCGGCGACCATCACCGTCGGGCCCGCCTCATCACCGCGTTTGACGCCGAAAAGGCTCCCGAGGCGGTCTTGCACAATATCATCGGCGTATTTCGCGAGCTCTTGGCGCATAAACTGCCGCACCGGATGTTCATAACCCGGTGCGCCTGGAAGCTCGGTCAACGTTTGGAATAATTGCAGCGTGTCCTTATTCATCACGCGTCTCCCTTTCTATGTTCGATTTCACCGTTCCGTTTCTTTCCGTCCTTCTTACATGTTCCGCCAAAATCGGCTATACTAAACCGTATCAAAGCGAAAAGGAGGAAAGAAACATGGCTTGGAAACAGTGGCTCGTCGGCGCCGCCGTCGGTGCGGCCGTCGTCTATGCCATCCGCTCCGCTTCCAAACCGGCGCTCCTTGCCCCGGAACAAGCGCTGGCGCTGGCGAAAGCCGCGCTTGGCGGTCCGCGCGCCATCCGCGGTTCCTGGATTCAATCCGCCCCGGAGCGGTATGAGAAAAACGGCCTGGCGTACACCGTATACCGCGGCGGCGTCTGCCGCGACGACGGGGATGACGAGTTTTTCATCAACGCCTACACGGGAGCCATCGTAGACGCCAAGCCGCTGTCATAGCGGCCGCTCCCGCTTCACGGCGGCGGCCATCGTCCCGTCTTCCTGCCATTTCACAGCCCGATAGTAGGCATCATGGTAGAAGGTAAACCACGCATTTTGCTTTACGCCGTACGGGAGCCATCGCTGTTTGGCAAAAATCGAATCCATCGGGTAATCGTCGTACGCCATCACCCAAAGGACGTTTTGATGGGCGTGCGTGCCAAGCAAATCGCCAAGATGAATGGCCATCTCCCCGTCTGATTCGATGAGCACGATCGCATGCCCGGCGCTATGCCCGCCGGTATGGACGAGGCGGATGCCAGGAACGACTTCCGTTTCCTTTGTAAACGGAACGACTTGATCCGCGATCGGCTCCCAATTTTCTTTCCAATACGTATTGCGCGATCGGATGTTCGGGTTTCGCATTTCCTCCCACTCGACATCCGAGGTGATGATCGCCGCGCGCGGAAACGCCGGCACGAGCCGTCCGTCTTCCCAAACGGTCAATCCGCACGCATGGTCAAAATGCAAATGGGTCATGATGACGATGTCGATGTCGCGCCGCGTCAGCCCGAGCTTGGCAAGCGATTCATCAATCGCTGATTCTTCCGTGACGCCGAAGTTTCGCTTTTGCTTGTCGGTCAGCTTGCCGTTGCCGATGCCGGATTCAATGAGCAGCCGTTTTCCATAGGCTTCCACCAAAATCGGATCGGTGCGCAGCTCGATTTGATTGTTGTCGTTCGGCGGATATTTTTTCGACCAAAGCGGTTTCGGCACGACGCCAAACATCGCCCCGCCGTCAAGATGGGTGACGCCGCCCCGAAGCCATGTCAATGTGACTTGTCCAATTCGCAACTGTTCCATTTCCTCTCTCCCCCCTCCACTAGTGTACCATTTTCTCCATCAATCGGAAATAGAAAAAGACCCGACCAATCGGTTCGGGCCTATGACGACCGCCGCGGCGGGCGCACCGCCTCGCATCGGTAAATGCGGTTTCCTTTGGCAGAAAATTTTTCCTCATACTCTGTCATGACATTGTCCGTCATGCCGCTTTGATGCAAGTCGAGCTGGACCGATGCGAGCACAAACCCATATTGCGACAAACTGACAAGCGAGTATTCGAAAAACGATTGATTGTCCGTTTTCAAATGGATGTCTCCGTCTTCCGCCAAAATGCGGTCATAGAGCGCCAAAAAGTCCCGATACGTCAGCCGCCGCTTTTCGTGCCGCTTTTTCGGCCATGGGTCGGAAAAGTTCAAATAAATGCGCGACACTTCCCCGTCGGCAAAAAACGCGGTCAGATCTTTCGCATTGGCGTTCAGCAGCTTGACGTTCGCGAGCCCGCTTTCGATCAGTTTGTCAAGCGCGGACACGAGCACGCTCGGGTACAGCTCGATGCCGATGAAATTGACATCCGGATGAAGTTTGGCCATTTCCGTGATAAATTTGCCTTTCCCCGTCCCGATCTCGACATGGAGCGGTTGGTCGTGGCCGAACAGCTCGCGCCATCGCCCGCGCTTTGTTTCGGGATCGGGAATGACGTATTGCGGATACGCGGCGATTTTGTCTTTCGCCCACGGTTTGTTGCGCAAACGCATATTGACACCTCAGCCTTGTTTCCGTTTGTTGGTTTGACGATACCACACTCGCGCCAAAGAAGCAAACGCGAAAAAACGCCCGGGCTTGAACGCTCTCCCACCTACGCTCACGCGTAGAAGCAGGGGGTCTTTTCGGTTTCGAATCATAAACTCGGCTCGATCCGGGCATGATAAAACCGTACAGCCTGGCGAAAGGATGGTGACCAGCATGCCGCTCGACTATAACCATCAATTGACCGTACTTCGCGACATTTTATCCGAACATCAGCTCGATTGCTGCGGAACGGTTTCCGAATGCGAACAAATTGAACGGCTCGCTAAATCGCTGCTCGCCAACGATGAGGTGGACGGCCAAGTCAAGCAAATTCTCCCCCATATTTACGCTTATGGCCAAGGCGGGAAATACAGCGCTGATTTAAACGCCCACATTTCCGCCCACCAAGGCCAGCTCGCCGACTGGGTGAATGGGCTGTCCTGACCGCGGCGCCTTCGTCATCGGCAGCGGAAACAAATGGCGCGGCGGCAGCCGAACACAGCGATCGCGCAGCCCCCGGCGCCGGCCGTTCGGACGCTGAGGCCTCGCTTGGTCAACTCTCTACCATGACGCGCTTCAATAACCGAAGCGACTGCTCCTTTTCTTTTTGGCCGTCCTTCCCTTTCGGCCAAAACAGCGAGTGCAACGTATGAGCGATCGTATACCACTTTAGGCGGAGGCCAAGCTCCTGGCTCCATTCCCATCCGTACTGGTCGAGCCACGTCTTCCATTCGGCGCGCGGAATGTACAGATGAAGGAGCATGCCGATGTCGATCGCCGGATCGGCGATCATCGCTCCGTCCCAATCGATCAAGTACAACGTGCCATCATCGGCCAGCAGCCAATTGTTATGGTTGATGTCACAGTGGCAGACAACATATTCGCCATCCGGCAATGACGACACATGCTGCTCCAGCCAGTCAAGCGCCTGACAGACGACAGAACCACCGACCGGATGACGCCGCTGCTGCTCAGCGAGGAGAGCGAGCATTTTCTTCGCGCGCAGCGGAGATTTGCCGAGCCGCTTCAGCATCGTCACCAGCTCTTTTGAACGATGGATTTTCCTTAGCAGCGCCGCCACTTGCTCGCTTCCCATCTCCCACGGCTTCAGCTCCCGGCCGTTCAGCCATTGCTGGGCCGTAAACACATCGCCGTTTTCGAGCCGTTTCGTCCATACAAGCTTCGGGACGATGCCCTCGGCCGACAATACAGCCAGAAACGGAGAAGAATTCCGCTTTAAAAACAATTTCTTTCCTTCATATTCCGCAAAATACGCATCCCCTGTAGCGCCGCCAGCGGGAGTGATCTCCCACTCCTTACCTAGTAACTGTTCCAAGCGTGTTCACCTGCGACTTAAAAATAGAAACATCTCCGTTTGCTTCTCGCGCCCAAATAAAAAGGACGGCCAGGCCGCGTCCTTCCTCCGTCCGTTTTACTTGTATTATACTGAAATACCGCTCCGGCATGCAAACATTTTTCTCGGCAAACGCCCTGCTTAAAACTGCCAAAGCGGAAGTGCCCCGCGGCTCCCACTCCGATCGGCCGCCCTTTCCCGTTTCGTCTCAACTGGAACACCGTTCATTGGGTGCGCCAAAGACGAGCGCAGCCGCTCTTGCAAAGGGCTGACGACTGAAACAAACAACCTGCTCAACGCCGGTCTTTCTCAAGTGCAGAAGGATTGCCAAATCGGCTTCTCCTTTCCGACAACCCCCATTGGCTTGGCGAACATACTCGTTTTTCATCGGCCTTCCAAAGGTCTTGTGGCGAACCCCGCGCGCCGTCTGAGCGGTCACCCTGCAGGATGGACGAGCACCCATGTGCCGATGCCGTCAAGCCGAAGCATGCCGCGCGCTTGGCCAAAGGGCGTTGTCCCGCATCGCTGTCCGTCGCATACAACCGCCCACTCGCGCTCGTCGGGGAGCGCAATAGCTGTCTCTTTCTCCTCGTTATGATGCACAACGATGATGTCCTCCCAAGGCCCATAGACGGCGACATCATGCAGCCGATAGGCGATGACCGACGGCGGCAGCGGCTCAAGAAACGTGAAATGACGCAGCACTTCCGCTTCCGTCGCGAGGCGGAACGCGCCATGCGCGCGGCGAAGAGCGATCAATCCTTGAACGTAGCGGACGTCGTCTTCATAGCGGCTTTTCCGCCCCCAATCCAGCTGATTGACCGCATCCGGCGATCGGTAGCTGTTCCCATCGCCGCCTTTCGTCCGATAAAACTCTTGGCCGCTGTGCAAAAACGGAATGCCTTGCGCCAACAGAACGATCGCCGTCGCCAGCTTTTGCCGCTTCCTCCGGAGCCATTCCGGCTCATCATGGTTGGCCGCCTCCATCTTATCCCAAAACGTATGGTTGTCATGGCATTCGACGTAATTGATCGACTGACGCGGGTGGCAAAACAGCCCGCCTAGCGCTCGCAAGCTCCCGGCAATGGCGAGCTTCACCTGTTCTCGGCCGCCTGGGTTGCCGAGGGCGAACCCACGGTCCGGCAAATGAAAGGTGCTCCCTTTCACCGCATCGCGAAACCGGTCATTGAAATAAGCGAAGCGCGGCAGCTGCTTGGCGTTGGCCATCGTCGCCTTTTGTTCCGGTGGAAGGGGCGTCGGCAAGTCCCAACCTTCCCCATACACAAGGATCGACGGATCGATGGCGTCGAGGGCATCACGCACCGCTTTCATCGTCTCGATATCGTGCACGCCCATCAAATCAAAGCGAAACCCGTCAATGCCATATTCTTTCGCCCAAAATACAACCGAATCGACGATCCAGCGGCGCGCCATCCGACGCTCCGAAGCGATGTCGTTGCCGACGCCGGTGCCGTTGGCCGGTTGGCCATAGGCGTCGTAGCGGAAGTAATAGCCGGGAACGAGCCTCTCAAGCGGCGATTGCTCCCGATCGTAGACATGGTTGTAGACCGCATCCATCACGACGCGCAATCCGTTTTCATGCAACGTGCGGATCGTCTGTTTCAACTCGATGATGCGCGCGTATGGATCCGCTGGATCGGTCGCATAACTCCCTTCCGGCGCATATAGATGAAGGGGATTGTATCCCCAGTTGTAAGCCACTTGTGGGTCGCGCTCATCAACCCCGGCAAAATCGGTAAACGGCATGAGCTGCACATGGGTGACGCCCAGCTCTTTGACATACGAAAGCCCGGTGGCCGTCCCGTTCGGCCCGCTTGTGTTCGTTTCAGCCAGCCCGAGATACTTCCCTTTATGGACGACACCGCTGTCCGGGTGGCTCGTAAAGTCACGGATGCTCAGTTCATAAATGATGGCATCCGTCGGCGAACAGAGCGGCGGAAGCGGCGAAGAGGGCGGCGCCAGCTTCGTTTTCTCCCAGTCGATCACGACGCCGAATTCGCCATTGATCGAAACAGCAGTCGCATACGGGTCCACCGCCTCGCGCCATACGCGGTTGATGCAGGTGATATACGTGTAACACGCTCTCTCCCAATCGCCGGGGACGGCGGCTGACCATACGCCGCGCTCGCCGCGCTCAAGCGGCACGCAATGAACCTCGCCGAGATGCGGATGAACAAGCTTGACGTTGACCGCGGTGGCGGTCGGCGCCCATACGCGAAATACCGCCTGTTCTTTGGAATACTCCACTCCTAACGGCCCATCATAGAAAAACCGATCATCAAATGCAGGAGTGCGCACAACGGCGCCGATTTGAACATCGGTCTCCTCCCCGCGGCAAGAACGCACCCAGTATGTCGCTCCAAACTCGAACGCGGACGCAAACCGGCACACATATTTCACCGTCTCCCCAACATCCTCGACGTGCTGCACGGACAGCGGAATCTCCTCGCCGCTCGGCGCCACGAGCGTAAACGGCGCCATTCCATCAAAGCCGAGCGATTTCGGCGCAAGCACAACGATTTGATCCATCTCGTCCAAATAGGCGGCAAACGTTCGGCTGATGTGAAGCATGTGCGTTCACCCCTTTTTTCTCCGGTTAATACCATCATACGTAAAAGAAAAAGGGCGGTGCCAAATCATCGGCCGGTCGCCCTATCGATGCACAGATGTTTCTATTGTTGCCCTTCCTCGCTGTTCATATTCTCGTCTTGCCGGCGGTCGTAAAAGCTGGCGCAATGGCGAAGCAGCGCCTCAGCCGCTTTCAGCTGCCCGTGCCGAAGCGGGAGAGCTGAGCGGCGCAGGCGGGAAAACCACTCGTCATAATTTCGCTTATCAATATAGCGGATAAACGGAAAAAGACCGCCGCTGTCAATGTAGCCGGAGCGGTTTAACAGCACGAGATGGATCGGCCAATCAACCCCATGTTTGCGAAAAATCTCCGAAACGATCTGCTCCGTCCGCCGCAGCGACACGACCGGGTTGACCAGCCTCGTTTCGTTCGTTCCGGCCTGTTCCACCCAAAACCGGCCGGTTGACGCCATGACGATGTTGTCCGGCCTTCCTTCGACAAAGGCAATGCACCAGAGCGCGGATGGCGTCAACATCATCGTCTCCAGCTCCACCGGCGCCTTGCCGACCATCGCCACCGGCCGGTAAAAGCATAAATGCGTATCCGGAAACCGCTGCAAAAAATATTTCAACGTCTCATCGCCATACACGGCCTCATCGAGGGAGGAAACGTACATCATCGTGGAACTCGCCCATTTCAGCTGCAACTCGAACAACTCATCCAAAAACTGCTGTTTCAATTCCTCCAGAGTAGCCGCCGGACGAGCCATCGGCGCAAGAGAAAACGGCTCTTCTTCCGTAAGCGCGGCACGGCGGCGCCATCGTTTCGTCAGCCGTTCCCACCATGACGGTTTGTCAAGCCAAACATCCCACGTCTCGCCCGTTTCAAGCCATCCGCTGGCCTCAGCCGTTCGTTCGGCTTGCCACCGCGCTTTTGCCTGCTCCCATTGCCGTTGCTTGAGCCGGATGAATTCCGGTACATAATAGTACACATCCGTTTCGTAACGGGAAATGCAATCCATGAGTTTCACGAGCTGACCCATTGTTTCACCTGCTATTCCCGGTCATTCATCGGCGCGCCAAGCAACGGGAACACGGCGATCGCTTCGTACTTTGGCGTCCGTTCCATATTCGTCCGATACAGCACGATCTCCGGCACCGAAAACACCACCTTGGCCGCGGCAAGCGAACGGAGGCGATCCGGGCGAAACGGTTCGGCTCCCTGCCATTTGCGGGCGATCGTAATATGCGGGGCAAACGGACGCCGGTCCAAGGAAAACCCAAGCTTCATGCACGCTTCATACACGTCGCGCCGCAATCCATTCAACGCTTCTTCCGTTTCGACTCCTTGCCAAAAAACGCGAGGCGCCGTCCGCTCTCCGAACGTCCCAAGCCCGGCAAGCGCGAGGGAAAACGGGGCGCTTTTGGCGGCGACGGCGGCCATCGCCTCGCACAGCGGCGCCATTTTTTTCGGCGGCACATCGCCTAAAAACGCGAGGGTGATATGATAGTCCTCTTCATGCACCCATGTGCGAAACGGCAGCGACGACGCCGCATCCCCCGAAAATCGGGCAATGGCTTGTTTCGCTTCAGACGTCAGCGGAACAGCGATAAAATAATGGCTTCGTTTCACTTCTCTTCACCTGCCGTTCGTTCTCGTTTTGCGAGCAAAAGGAGCACGAGCACACCCACGATCGTGCAGATGCTAAAAAACAAGTAGACAGCGCCGATTTGCCAACGCTCAAACAAATATCCGCCCACCAACGTGCAAAACCACGCGCCAAGGCCATTGCCGACCGCTGAGTATAACGCCACGGCCGTCGCCTGCACCCGCTCCGGCGCCAAGCGGCGCGCATATTGAAGCGCCGTCGGGATCGCCAGCCCGACCGAGCAGCCTTGGACGACCGTCGTTACATACACAAACCAAAGAGGCGGGTCGACCGCGTACGACAGCCAGCGAACCACGGAGATGAGCGCAGCCAATAGAAGAAGCCGCACCATGCCGAAACGGCCGATGAGCCGATCCGCCGCTTTCATAAACGGCGCCTCGCTGCCGGCGGCAAACAAAAAGGCGAAGCCGATGCCAGTTAACGTCCCGCCCAACTCATGAATGAGCAGCCCGAAATACGAGTTATTGGCCAAAATCGGACCAAACAGCAAAAATGTTGCGACAAGCAAGAGCTGAAACGAGCGGAAGGACAGCAGCCGGCGCACATCCCGAAGCGTCAACGCCCCCGGCGCCGCCATCGGGTAGCGCGGCAGACGGGCGGCCAAAGCCAACGCGGCCAGCAGCGCCACAGAAAAGGCGTAAAAAATGACCACAAACGCGACATGATCAGACAGCCATCCGACAACCAACACGGCCGCGGCAAACCCGATCGATCCCCAAAGCCGAATCGCCCCGTAGTTTCCGCCCGAGCGGCGCACATGATGAAGAGCGATGCTGTCGGAGAGTGGAACGATCGCGCTTTGCGCCGCCGACAGCAGCACGGTCAAGGCGACGAACACCCGGTAGCTTCCGGCCAGCGAATAAAGAAACCCAAACAGCGCTGTCACCCCGAGCGCCAGCGTCAACAGTTCGACCGGTTTGCGCGTATAATCGGCCGCCGTGCCCCAAAGCGGCTGGGCCGCCATCGTCACGATCGGGGGAAGCGACATGATCCAGCCGATCGCCGCCCCCGAAAGGCGCGCCTCTTCCTGCAAATAGACGGACAAAAGCGGAAACAACGCGCCAAAAGCAAAAAAGATGAGAAAATAAAAGAGCGGAAACACCTGTTTTCGCACCGCCGCCTCCCGTTTGAACGCCGCTTCCATCCCGTCCCCCCTTTCGTTCAAACAACGCCCGCCCCGCTCTCTTTTTCGCCGGGGCGGCGGACCGCCGTTTATTTCGCCAGCTCGTAAATCGCCTGCGCGTAAATGGCGGTCGCTTTCACCAAATCGTCGATTTCGATATACTCATCTTTCTGGTGGGCGACATCCGGACGGCCCGGAAACAACGCGCCAAACGCCACCCCGGCGTTCAAGGCGCGGGCGTATGTGCCGCCGCCGATGGCCAAAAGCCGGGCCGGCTCGCCCGTCTGCTCTTCGTAGACGCGCTGAAGCGTGCGGACAAGCTCGTGGTTGGGGTCGATATAATGCGGCTTCGTATCGCTGAACCGGCTGAGCGCGAATCCATGTTCAGCCGCGGCGCCAGCGAGCGTCCGGCGGATCGCCTCGCCGTCGGCCGTCACCGGATAGCGGATGTTCAGCCCAATCGTTCCGCCATGCTGCCGGTCATACGACAGCACCCCGACGTTGACGGTCAAGTCGCCGCTTTGTTCGTCGCGATACGCAAGGCCAAGCCGCCGGCCGCGGGCATCGCCGAAAAAGGCGGAGGCCACAAACTGAATGAACGGCCGGCTTCGGCCATCGAGCGGAAGCGACGCCAAAAACTGCGCCAAATAGACGCCGGCGTTTTTGCCGCGCTCCGGCTCGGCGCCATGAGCGGACACCCCTTCCAATTGAAAGACGACGTCCCCTTCGCTTTGCCTGATGCTCCCCTTTACGCCGCGCTCCCGGCAAAACTGTTCATAGAGGCCAAGCAGCTCCTCCGTCCGTCCCGCTCCTTCCACCACCGCTTCGGCCGCATCCGGCACCATATTGTAGCGGCGCCCGGCTTGGAATGAGGCAAGCGCGAGCCCTTCCGCCTCCGCCGATTCAAGCGGGCGGTACGACAAATCGGCGTCAATGATTCCTTTTTCGGCATGAATGATCGGAAAATCAGCATCCGGCGCAAATCCGACATCCGGCATTTCTTCATGACGAAAATAGTGCTCTACGCACCGCCAGTCGCTTTCCTCATCGCCCCCGATGATAAGCCGCACCCGCTTGTCAAGCGGCAGCCCGAGGTCACGGATGATTTTCATCGCGTAAAACGCCGCGACGGTCGGCCCTTTGTCATCGATCGCGCCGCGCCCGTAAAGGCGGCCATCGCGCACCTCAGCGGCAAACGGATCCATCGTCCAGCCGTCCCCAGGCGGCACGACGTCGATATGGCCGAGCACGCCGACAAGTTTCTCCCCATGCCCCATTTCGATATGCCCGGCAAACCCGTCCACATTTTTGACGCGAAACCCTTCCTCCCGGCCGCGGCGAAGCATATGCTCAAGCGCCTCGGCCACCTTGGGCCCAAACGGCGCGCCCGGCTGCGCCTGCTGATCATCGCGGACGCTCGGAATGCGGACAAGCGCTTGCACGTCGCGGACAAGATCGTCTTTTCGTTTCTTCGCTTCGTTCATCCAGTCGATGTTCAACGCCATTCTTCCTTTCCTTATTCAACACCCTTTGTTGCCAACGTATCATATCAAAAACAGGAAGTCAAAATGTTTCATTCGTTGCAAATCGATTTCCGTTTCATGACAAAATGTTGAAATTTTTCGTGAATAGAGGCAACCGGGTAGCATTTTCCCTCTCATTTCGTGTACAATGGTAGTAAACAGACAAAGACATCTCTCATCTGCTAGCGGTCGGTTGTGCCATGCGAATGATGCTAAGATAGGGAGTGGTCTTTTGAAACCTTCAACACATCGGATGCTTACCCGCATCAAATCCGTGTATATGTACATTAGCGAAAAAGGAACGGTTACGACCCAAGAGCTTGTTGATGAGTTCGGCACCACCCCACGAACGATCCAGCGCGACTTAAACGTGCTTATGTACAACGATCTCGTTCGCAGCCCAAGCAAGGGCAAATGGACGACCACAAACAAAAAAGTGCGCATCTCTTCGTAAACCCGGTGCCAATAGGGTAGGCAAGATGGGAGATGAACGCGAACCATTTTTCCACAGATGAATATCCACTATTTTTCCATAAAAAAGGAACCGCGTCAGGTTCCTTTTTTTTCGTCCGTCTCTGGCCGGTATTGCTTCAACATGTCCACCTCTTCGTCCGTCAATTCCCGATACTCGCCGACGGCCAAATCCGGGTCAAGGGCGAGCGGCCCCATTTGAATTCGTTTTAAATAGACGACCCGCTTGCCGACCGCTTGGAACATCCGCTTCACTTGATGGAACTTCCCTTCGGTGATCGTCACCTTGACATCGGAACGAAGGCCGGATTTCAACACAACGAGCTTGGCCGGCTTTGTTTCATAGCCGTCATCAAGGACGACGCCGCGCTGAAACGCCGCGACATCCGCTTCCGTCACTTCCCCGTCCACGACGGCAAAATACGTTTTCGGCACGTGTTTTTTCGGCGACAACAGCTGATGGGCGAGCTGGCCGTCATTCGTCAAGAGCAGCAGCCCTTCCGTATCTTTGTCAAGCCGCCCGACCGGAAACGGGGAAAATGCCCGGTCTTCTTCTTCAAGCAAATCGACGACCGTCTCTTCCACGGCATCTTCCGTCGCGGAAACGACCCCCGAAGGCTTATTCATCATCAAGTAAATGAATGGCTTGTACTCGACCGTTTCTCCCCAAACGGTCACGATTTGCTCATCCGGCCGCACTTTCGTTTTCGCATCACGAACCGGCGCGCCGTCCACTTTCACCGCTCCGGACTTGAGCAGCTTTTTCACTTCCTTCCTCGTCCCATACCCCATATGGGCGAGCAGCTTGTCAATGCGCAGCTCCACAAATCTCCCTCCTAAAAATATGGCCTTCATTAGGCGTTCATCTAGTCCGCTTCCGCCTTCCCCCCATACACTGTGAAGGAAACATCAAGAAGGGGGATTTGCCGATGAATGAATATTACTATTATGTCCCAACGTTGGATGATTACCGTCAACAGCCGCCAGCCAGCCAATTTTGGCCCGGATACCCAGGCGGGCCATTCGCCAACTGGGCGCGGCGCATCGAACGGCTTGAGCGGGCCGTCGAACGGCTCGACCGCCGGCTCGACCGGGTGGAAAGCCGCCTCGATCGCATCGAACGCCGGCTCGGCCTGTCGTAAGCGAAATCGAGAAAGAAGGCGGGGACGACCGCCTTCTTCTTTTTTTGCCGCAAGCCGAACGGCATGGGGGAGGGCGAAAAACAGCCGTCGTCGAACCCTTTCGCTCGGGCGCCGCGATGTTCGCAAGAAGCGCCGTCCGCCGGGCTCCCGGCCTAAACGAGCCGCTTCTAGGAAACGGCCGTCCGGTCAACGGCCGATCCCCCCATACACCCTCGTCTACGATACCGCCTTTTTCTCTTTCCGGCGCCAAAACGCAAACCGGTCGCCAAACAGCGCCGAAAACAACCCGGAGCGGATGCTGAGAAACAAGTAGACGGCCGCCCCGACCGCTGCGCCGATGGAAACAGCGCCCACCGATTCAGCGGTGCCGGCGCGGTAATCGATCCATCGGGACGACAGCGCCTCGACCCCCATAACCGCCGCTGACATCGCCGCCGTCAGGATGGCCATAAACGCCGTCCGGCGGGCGACAAACCGATAGCGGTAGCGCGTGCGGCGCTGAATGACCCATAAGTTGAACGCCACCGAGACGAAATAGCCCGCCATCGTGGCCACAATGGCCCCGACGGCCGACCATTTCATAATGAGCGGCGTGTTGAGCAAAAGCTTCACAAGCAAGCCGGCTGTCAAACTGACGACCGTAAACCGCTGCTCGTTGATGCCTTGCATGATCGCCGCCGTCACAGAAAACAAAGCGTACAAAATCGCCGCCGGCGCATACCAGCGCAACACTTGTTCACCAAGCGGATCATAGCTGTAAAACGAGCTGTACACCGGCCCTGCAAGCACCGCCATGCCAATCACCGCCGGGAGCGTTAAAAACATGAGCACTTGAAACGTCTGGTTCAAATATTGCCGCAGCGCTTTCCGATCTTGCGCGACATACGCTTTCGTAATCGTCGGGATGAGCGCCAAGCTGAACGAGGTCGCGAGCGTCACTGGTATGATGACGAGCTTTTGCGCCCACATGTTGAACACGGAATACGCGTGCTCCGAGATGTTCCCGCGGCCCGCCGCCGCCATCGCGTGATTGAACGTAAACTGATCGACGAGCTGGTACAGCGACATCGACAAGCCGACAAAAACAAACGGAATCGAAGAAAGAAGCAGCTCTTTATACATCGCCAAAAGCGACACGTCCGCTTCGCCGCGGTCACGCGCAAGCAGCGACTGCAAATACGGCCGCCGTTTCCACCAATACACCACAAGCACCAGCAGCCCTCCGATGGCGCCGACAAAGGCGGCAAACGTCGCCGCGCTCACCGCCGCGACGATTGAGCCGTCCCAAACGCGCAAAATGACATAGCAAGCCCCAAGCAAAAAGGCGATGCGCGCGATTTGCTCGACGACTTGCGACAGCGCCGTCGGGCCCATCGACTCATGTCCTTGGAAAAATCCGCGGATCAAGCTCATCACCGGCACGATGAGGAGCGCAAAGCTGACCGCGCGGATGACGGCCGTGACGTCGTCGACCGAGTTGACGTTCGTTTTCGCATCGATGACGTGCGGCGCCAAGATGGGCGCCAGGGCGTACAAAATGAGCCATGAGGCGATGCCGCTTGCGATCATCAAGACAAGGCCGGAGCGAAAGAGCCGATAGCCGACGCCGTATTCCCCAAGCGCGTTGTATTTCGACACAAACTTTGACACCGCCACCGGCAGCCCGCCGGTCGCCAAGCTCAAAAAAATTTGGTACGGCACATAGCCGTATCCGTACAGCGCCCCGCCGCGCTCGCCGACAAGATGGTAAAACGGGATGACGTAAAATAAACCAAGAAGGCGAGAAATCATCACGCCAGCCGTTAAAATAAACGTGCCGCGCAGCAGTTTCGATGTTGACATATGACCCCTTCCCTAGCCATGGACGTTGAAAATGACAACGTATCTATTTTACCATAGTTGTCAATGGAACGAAAAATATCGGCCACGCGCAGAGTCAGTCAAGACTTTGTGGAGAACATTTTTTCGGTTCACTACGGGCGTTGTCAATCACTAGTTAGCGAACCATTTTCAGGAATTAATATCGTAAGCGCTTTCGGACTCTCATCCCTCATCTTGAGGCGATGATACGATATTCCATTTTTTTACACCCAACCACCATCCCGGAGCGCCGACAACGCTTGATGGATCGGTGTCCCGGATGACCGCTGCAGACACGGTAGATTCTGACGCACCACATCTGCCCATAACCGTCCGGCCTTCCGTTTGGCCTGTTCGATCCGCTTGGACTTTGTTGAGGCCGAGGCCGCCGTTCGGGTCTCTTCTTCCTCCACCAACTGCCCATTTCTCCGCCAAATCCCGTCGATTCGGGCCGCCATCGCCCTCAGAAACGCCCGAAGCCCTTGGTCTTTCCAGCTGCGGCGGGATTTCACCCGATGCGCAAACCGGCTCATCACGCTCTCGGCGTGGCCCATCGGACGCATGCCGGTCGTCTCCACCCCTTGCTCCGACAGCCACTCCCGATAGTCCCGGATGCATCCCGGCATCGACTCGATCCGGCGGATCATGGCAGCCATCTGCTTCTCTTTCGCTTCGTCCTCCAACGTGCCGACCGCGCTGTTCAGCTCCACGAGAAGCCCCTCTTCGTCTTGTTTCGCCAGCTTCTTCCGCACCTCCCGCCAACGCGGATGGCCGGACAGACACTGACGCAGCTCCCGCGCCACATGAAATCGATCCAGCTGAAAGCACGCCCGCTTCCCAAAATACTCCCGGCAGGCCGTGATCCACGACGCCGCGTCGCCGTTGATGATCAACAGGTCCCGGCACGGATCATAGGCATATTCGTTCATCAGCCACTCTTCGAACCGTTCCCACACGTCTCCCTCCCCTTCATGGAGGTAGTGGCGCCGGTTCACGAGCTCGAGCTGCGAACCGTTTCGTTTCCATCCCTCGTGAACCGCCAGGATTTTCTCTTCTTTCGCCCGTTTCCCTTTCCCCTGGCGGGAAATAAACAGTCCATCCGCCTCCACAAACAGCACCCGGCCGTGCCGTTGGGAAACAGGGCGGTGCAGCGAGACAGGGGCCTCCAGCACCAGTTGGCGAATCGCCTCGTGGCTCATGACCGCATACCCCACGATCGACTCCAACGTACGGGCCGCTTTGCGGTAGGAAGAGCACTCTACGGCCAACTCGACCGCCGTTTCCTCGAGGCAAGGACTGATCGATCGGGCCCCATCAAAGCCTAATTCGGCATCCAGCAAGAAGGTATAGTTCCCCGTTTGCCGGTCATAGTAGTAGTTCCGTCGAAACGTCACTTCTCCAAACAGCGTTTGGATCGTAGTCGGCCGTTTGTCTTTCAGCTGATACCGGCGCTTGTCCCGCGCTTCCGCCAGTTGTTGATCAATCTCCTCCAAAAGGGCCGCCAACAAGACAGCGAACACCTTTTGAAGAGTTCTGACTAATTGTTCCTCCAGCTCTTTTAATAAAGGCCATTCTGTGGTAAGATGTTTCATGGACTCTCTCCCTCCTGTTTTCGGTTGATGTTGACAATCACCATCATAGCAGGGAGAGAGTCCTTTTTGCATGACATTTGCTTTTTTCTACCGCGCTTCGCTTGGTGGCCCCGACGAGCGTCGCGAACAAAAGTTCGCAACCCTCGTCGGGGATCATTTCGGAATGTCACCCACAAATATTTTACTCACACCCACGCGCAGAAAGAAAGGGTGGAATGAACATGGGATACGACGTCATCATCATCGGCGGCGGTCCGTCCGGGCTCATGGCGGCCATCGGCGCCGGCGAAGAAGGGGCGAAGGTGCTCTTGTTGGAAAAAGGAACGAAGCTCGGGCGCAAGCTCGCCATCTCCGGCGGCGGACGCTGCAACGTGACGAATCGGCTGCCGGTGGATGAAATGGTCCGCCATATTCCCGGCAACGGCCGCTTTTTATACAGCGCCTTTTCCGTATTTAACAATGAAGACATCATCCGCTTTTTTGAGCGGCTCGGCGTGCCGCTCAAGGAGGAAGACCACGGCCGCATGTTTCCCAAAAGCGACAGCGCCCAGTCGGTCGTCGACGCGCTTGTTCGCGAATTGTCGCGCCTTGGCGTCGATGTTCGGCTTGAATCGCCAGTGGCGGACGTGTTGTATGAACAAGGAAAAACAGTCGGTGTCACGCTGAAAAGCGGGGAGACGATCCACGCCCGTGCGGTTGTCGTCGCCGTCGGCGGCAAATCGGTGCCGCAAACCGGCTCAACGGGCGACGGCTATCCGTGGGCGGAAAAAGCGGGCCACACGGTGACCGAATTGTTTCCAACCGAAGTTCCGATCGTCTCGCATGAGCCGTTCATCCGAGAGCGGACGCTGCAAGGCTTGTCGCTGCGCGACGTCGCGTTAAGCGTCTTAAAGCCGAACGGCAAGCCGATCATCACCCACCGGATGGATATGCTGTTTACGCACTTCGGCATTTCCGGCCCAGCTGCTCTCCGCTGCAGCCAGTTTGTCGTTAAGGCGTTGAAAAAAGCGGCGGACGGCGCGGTCAAAATGAGCATCGACGCGCTTCCGGACGTGACGCAGGAAGAACTGTTTCAACAGTTCGCCAAGCTGTGCAAAGAGGAGCCGAAAAAGGCGATGAAAACGATCGCCAAAACGGTGCTTCCCGAGCGGTACGCCGTCTTTTTGCTCGAGCGGGCCGGCATCGACCCGCACGCCTCTGCCGGCACGGTCGGCCATGAGGCGCTGCGGGCGTTTGTCCGACAGTGCAAACAGTTTACCTTTTACGTCCACGGCACGCTGCCGCTTGAGAAAGCATTCGTCACCGGCGGCGGCGTGTCGGTCAAAGAAATTGAGCCGAAAACGATGGCGTCCAAATGCATGCCCGGCCTTTACTTTTGCGGCGAAATTTTGGACATTCACGGCTACACCGGCGGCTACAACATCACCGCCGCCCTGGTGACCGGGCGCCTTGCCGGCATGAATGCGGCCCGCTATGCATTGGCGGAAAAAAACGGGGCGAGCGGCTCCGCGGGGCAGACAGCAACGAATTGACCGCCGTCCTCATGCCCCTCGGGTGCTCCGGGGCGTTCGCTGACATTCCGACAACGCCCGTCTTCAAGGCGGGCGATCGCAAAATTTCGCCGCCTGAAATGGAAATGCCGCAACGAAAAAAGCGTCGCCCGCTTTGGGGGGATCAGCACGAAAACGGCCAAAGAATCCCGCAGTCTGGAGCCGTGTGAAGTGTCAAGTCCGGTAAATGACCATGGCGGAAAAACAGTAGATTTGCTCGCCTTCCGATTCCATCGCCGCCACGCTGTACTTGACATCGATCAACTGTCCGTCTTTCAATCGGGCTAAAAAATCATTGACCGCCGCTTCCAAATCTTTTTCATGCTCTTTATCAAACACTTTCACTTTGTACATCGCCATTCCCCCGTTTTCTTTTTCCTTTTCCACGCATTTAGGGAAAATCCTGCCCACAAAAGGCGTCACGCGCCCCCGAACAGCGGGACGCGTGACGTCAGAAACTTCATTCGTCTTAATACACTCCAACCGCATTGAACGCCTGTTTCACCGAGTTGACTTCTTGGCTTGTCGACCCGTACAAATCAGCGGCCGCTTGCACGCAGGCGGCGCGCAGCTGGCTGAAGTTCGACGTCGGCGTCAAATAGTAGACAAGCGCCCGGTAGAAAATTTTCCCCATTTTGTCGCGGCCGATGCCGGTGACGCTCACGCCGTAATGGACGCCGCCTTGGCTGAGCAAGTACGCCGCTTTATTGATGATGCCGCTGTTCGTATGGACGCCGCCGTTGTCTTGCGTGCCGGTGTACCGTTTGGAATAATGATCCGGATCGCCGTATTTCGCCGGGTCGGACATCGAGCGGAGCGCATCGCCGGCGATCCCAGGCGTGTAAATGTCTTCGCCGATCTCCCAGTCCGGGTTGCGGTTGGCGTAGAACTCCACGAGCGTGCCGAAAATATCGGACATCGCTTCATTGATGGCGCCGGATTCGTTTTGGTAAACAAGCCCGGCCGTATAATCCGTCACCGCATGGGTCAACTCATGCCCAACGACGTCAATGCCGCCGGAAAACGGCAAAAACGTCTGTCCGTCGCCATCGCCGTACACCATTTGCGAACCGTTCCAAAACGCGTTGTTGTAGCCACGGCCATAATGGACGGTCGAACGGATGGCGGCGTTGCTGCCGTCATAGCTCAGCCGGCCGTGCACATTTTTGTAGTAATCATACACGACGCCGGCGTAATAATGGGCGTCCACGGCCGCCGCGTCATAGCTGGCGAAAAATTGGTTGTCGCCATCGGCCCACAAGCTGCCGGGCAAAACGGTGCGGTTTCGTCCGTCATACGTAAAAATGCCGCTGCCGCGCGTATTGTCTTGCAAATAGTAGTAGCCGTAATACGAGGAATACGTCGTATTGATATATTTCTGATCCCCCAACACACCGCGGCCCACGCCGACCGTCGACGCGCCGGCGACCGGCTGCCCGCCGCCCGGCTTCGCCTCGTCCATTTGGTTCCATTTGTTCAACACTTTTCCGTCCGCGGCATCGATCATGTAGATCCAGTTGCCTGGGACAGGGGTTAAAAAGCGGACATTGACTTCATAGGCGAGGCGCGGGGTCTCCCCATCCGGATAGATGACAAGCCGCGTTGGTTTTCCCTCTTCGGCCGCCGGCCGTTCTTTCGTCACCGCATCAGCCACATCTTGTTTCGCGATCATTTCCGCTTGTTGAACGGAAATAGCGGCTTCTGTTTTCAACGTTCGTTTGTCCAAATTCGGAATAAGCGCGCCCGACAAAGAGGACAATTCGCCATCGTTGACATGGGCAACGAGCACGGCGCCATACACTGGGATGCCGTGATAGCGCTGTTCAAAACGCATGACCGTATGGCCGAGTTCATCCACTTGTTTGCCAATCAAGCTCAGCCGTTCGCGGGCTTGTCCACCAAGCTGGAACGTATTCTTCTCTTGATCAAGATAACGGTAAACCAATTCTTCCGGAGCATCCTCGCCTTTTAACAGCGGACCAGAAACGAACGATGGCGTCTTCCACTGTTCGTTCCACACCATTGATCTTTCCTTCGCTGAAGCACCGAGCGGCCAAGCCATCAATCCAAACGCCAACCCAATCGCGCCAAGCATCGCCCGTTTGTTCATTCCCTTTACCCCTTCCTTATATTTTCAAATTATTTATTCTAATAAAAATTTTATTACAATATATTTTGATTGGGTATTGGGAAAATGATCGGGCGACATGCGGCCTGATCCGGCAGCCTATTTTCCGTTTTTCCCTCTTTGCAGCTTTCCGCCTGCGACAAAACGGCCAAAGTGAAACACGACTGACAGCGAAGCGGCCAAGCAAAAAAACGACTCATCCTTTTCGCTTGAGCCGACGGATTTCCACAGGACGTGCTTTGACGGACGAAACAAAAAAACCGACTCATCCCCCGCTTTCGCCCCATGGCGAAAACAGGAGACGGATCGGTTCGAAGAAGATCAACACAGACAGGCAAAGCGCCAATCCAGCCGCTTCTTTTATCGGGCGATCACCGTCGGCGGCGGATGCTCATCTTTAGCCGCTTCTTTCACCCCGATGCCTTGGCCAAAGGCTGAAGCGAGGCCAAGGACGGTGAGAACGATGATCACAACGACCCGCTTTTTCACGAGCTTCACCTCCTTTCAAACGCCTGTTTGCGCCCGCAAGAGAGCGCAACTTAATTGATAATATTGGGCCGCCTGCTTGTATTGGCGCCTCCGCATATAACAATCCGCCAAATATTCGGCATACAATGACGCGTCGTCATACTCCTTCTTTTTTTGGAAATAGGGAATCGCCTCCTGTTTGAGCAGCCGCTCCAACGGTTCATCTTCTTCGCTCAAAAGCAGCCGGTAAATGGAAAAATGCAAATAATACTCATAATGCTCGGACGCGCCGTTAGGGGCTTGTTCGAGCTGTTTCCACCCTTCCTCGACAGCCATCAACGCTTTGCGATAATGCTTGGCATCACAATGCACGCGCACGAGCGACAAAAGCGTGATGAGCCGGGAATCCAGCGGAGCGGCCTCTTTATAGATCAAACTGTTCTCATAATGTTGCACCGCCTCGCGGTATTGACGTTTCATTCCTTTCAAGTGGCCGAGATTGTGTTCCACAATCCCAAGAAGCCGTCGATCATCCACCATCCTCGCCGCCTTTTGGGCCAGCAGACAATGGTCAACCGCTTTATCGATCTCCCCGCAGCGCCGATGGCAAATCGCCAGCAGCACATGGCATTCGGCGCTCCGCCGCAAGTCGTATTCCGCCTGGCTGAGCGCCAGCGCGCGCTCGGCGTAATGAAGGCATTGAAACCATTTCCACAGACGGCTGCATGCAAGCGCCGACAAGTAAGCCAAATCGGCCTCCTCCCCGCTCGTTTTCCATTCTCCCTTCAACAACTCTTCTGCCTTTTGATAACAATGCAAGGCGTCGTCATATTTTTCTTGACAATAATATAAAAGCCCAAAAAACTTCCAATAATAATAGCGCATGTCATCACTCAACGACCCATACCAGTCCCGCACGCTTTGCGCCGCCGTTTCCGCCCCCTTTTTGTCGCCAAGAAGCAGCCAATACCGGATTCGCATCAGCTGAAAATAAATCATGGCTTCGGCATCCCCAGACTGCTCGCATCGTTCTTTGACCGTTTCATACAGTTCCCGCGCGGCAGGCACATCACGGTTCGTCATCGCCTTATACCACGACATCACCCATTCGAACCATGAAGGCATTGTTTCGTTTCCACCCGGCCGGATGTCCAGCCGCCGAAACAGCCATTCGAGCACCTCTTGGCTCGGTATGACTTGGTTATTCTCAATTTTCGATAAATAAGAAACCGAAATAATGCCTTCAGCCGTTTCTTCTTGGGTCAGGCCTTTCATCAAGCGGGCGAATTTCAAGCGGTCGCCGAGTTTCAACAGAGAGCTCCTCCTTCGAACAAGTGTCTGATTTTACCGAAAATTATATCCTTTCCTTTTTTTTCTTGCATCACACTTTGGTACTAAAACAAAATGGAAAAAGCGCCCCTAAAAGCTGGGACGCTTTTTCGCTCCTACCCCGCAAGCGGACCGGGGAAGCGCAAGCCGCCGACGCATGAAAAGGCCCGCGGCAGCCAGCCATTCCTCTGCCTCTTGACTGAACGGGGCCGTTCGGATGGATCCATTTCCCATCCGCTGACACGTTCCGTCGTTTTGGTCTCGACAAAAACGGGATCACTTGGATGACGGCCCGCCGCCATGCCCTGTTCTTTGAGCCGGAAGCGCTTATCGCTTCGGCACTGTTTCGCCTTCCCACTCGAGCATGCCGCCCGTCATGTTGCGGACGCGATAGCCAAGCTCTTGCAAGTAGCGGCAGACGTTTTCGCTCCGCCGTCCGGAGCGGCAGACGAAAATATATTCTTCGTTGCGGTCGAATTCCTCAAGCCGATCGGGGATGTCGCCCATTTTGATATGCTTCGCGCCGGGGATCATGCCGAGGGCGACTTCTTCGTCTTCGCGCACATCGACAATGTTCAGCTTTTCCCCGCGTTCGAGTTTTTCTTTCACTTCAGCCGGCGTGATTTCCTTGATCTCTTCCATGGCAGATCGACCCCTTTCGTTGGTGGATAGGGAGCGGGCCGAAGCCCGCCCTCATCATCAGTTGGCGACGATATTGACGAGCTTGCCGGGGACGGCGATCACTTTGCGCACGGTTTTGCCCTCAAGCTGCTCTTTGATTTTTTCATCGGCGAGCGCCCGCTCCTCGAGCGCTTCTTTTGGCAAGTCAACGGGCACGTGCAAGCGCGACCGCACTTTGCCGTTGATTTGCACGACGATTTCCACGACGTCCTCGACAAGCTTCGTTTCATCATACGTCGGCCACGGTTCATAGGCGATCGTGTCCGTGTGGCCAAGCTTTTGCCACAGCTCCTCGCCGATGTGCGGGCAGACCGGCGACAAGAGCTTGACGAAGCCTTCCATGTATTCTTTTTTCATTTGCTCCGCTTTGTACGCTTCGTTGATGAACACCATAAGCTGCGAAATGGCGGTGTTAAAGCGCAAGGATTCGTAGTCTTCCGTCACTTTTTTCACCGTTTGGTGATAGATGCGCTCGAGCGTATCGTTTGCCGGTTCGTCGACAATGTTCGGGTTCAGTTCGCCATTCTCGGTGACAAAGAGCCTCCAGACGCGGTCGAGGAAGCGCCGCGCCCCGTCAAGCCCTTTCGTCGACCAAGCGATCGACGCCTCAAGCGGCCCCATGAACATTTCATACAGCCGCAAGGTGTCGGCCCCATGGCTTTCGATGATGTCGTCCGGGTTGACGACATTGCCTTTTGATTTGCTCATTTTTTCGTTGTTTTCGCCTAAAATCATCCCTTGGTTGAACAGCTTTTGGAACGGTTCTTTCGTCGGCACGATGCCAAGGTCATAGAGAAACTTATGCCAGAAGCGGGCATAAAGCAAATGCAAAACCGCGTGCTCCGCCCCGCCGATGTAAACATCGACCGGCAGCCACTTTTTCAGCTTTTCCGGATCGGCGAGCTGCTTGTCGTTGTGCGGGTCGATGTAGCGCAAATAATACCAGCAGCTTCCAGCCCATTGCGGCATCGTGTTCGTTTCGCGCCGCCCTTTTTTCCCGGTTTTCGGGTCGACAACATTGACCCATTCTTCGATGTTGGCCAGCGGCGACTCGCCCGTTCCCGACGGACGGATTTCATCCGTTTTCGGCAACACAAGCGGCAATTCCTCTTCCGGCACCGGCGTCATCGTGCCGTCTTCCCAATGGATGATCGGAATCGGCTCGCCCCAGTAGCGCTGGCGGCTGAACAGCCAGTCGCGCAGCCGGTACGACACTTTTTTCCGCCCTTTGCCGTGCTCCTCAAGCCAGGCGATCATTTTGTCGATCGCTTCCTGCTTGTTCAACCCGTTCAAAAACTCGGAGTTGATATGCTCGCCATCTCCGGTGTACGGTTCTTTTTCGATATCGCCGCCGGCGACGACTTCTTTCATCGGCAAGTGGAATTTTTTCGCAAACTCGTAGTCGCGCTCATCGTGCGCCGGCACGGCCATGATCGCTCCGGTGCCGTAGCTCATCAAGACGTAGTCAGCGATCCAAATCGGAAGCCGATCGCCGGTGACCGGGTGAATGGCGTACGCGCCGGTGAACACGCCCGTTTTTTCTTTCGCCAAATCGGTGCGCTCAAGGTCGCTTTTGCTTTGAATTTCCTTTAAGTAGGCGTCAACGGCTGGCTTTTGCTCCGGCGTCGTGATTTTTTCAACGAGCGGATGCTCCGGCGCCAAGACGGTGTACGTCGCGCCAAACAGCGTATCCGGACGCGTCGTGAACACGGTGAATGTTTCGTCATGGCCGTCGACGGCGAACTCGATTTCCGCTCCTTCCGAACGGCCAATCCAGTTGCGCTGCATCTCCTTAATGCTTTCCGGCCAGTCGAGCTCTTCCAAATCTTCAAGCAAGCGGTCGGCATAGGCGGTGATTTTCAGCATCCATTGCCGCATCGGCTTGCGGATGACCGGATGCCCGCCGCGCTCGCTCCGGCCGTTGATCACCTCTTCGTTCGCCAGCACCGTGCCGAGCGCCGGGCACCAGTTGACCGGCACTTCATCCATGTAGGCGAGCCCTTTTTCATACAGCTTCAAGAAAATCCATTGCGTCCATTTGTAATAGTTCGGGTCGGTCGTATTGATCTCCCGGTCCCAGTCGTACGAAAAGCCAAGCGATTTGATTTGCCGGCGGAAATTGTCGATGTTTTTTTGCGTAAACTCCGCCGGGTCGTTGCCGGTATCGAGCGCATATTGCTCGGCCGGCAGCCCGAACGCGTCCCAGCCCATCGGGTGAAGGACGTTGTACCCTTGCATCCGCTTCATGCGCGCCAAAATATCGGTCGCCGTATATCCTTCCGGATGGCCGACGTGCAAGCCGGCGCCGGATGGATACGGGAACATGTCGAGAACGTAAAACTTCGGCTTGTCATCATCATCGGACGTGCGGAACGTTTTGTTTTTCTCCCAATAGTCCTGCCATTTTTGTTCAATTTCGCGGTGGTTGAAGCTCATCGCAGCACTCCTCCTATCAAGTTCTACTTGCATCATTGACGAAAATATGTACAAAAAAACCCCCCCATCCCCACAGCAAAGGGACGAGAGGCGCGCTTCCCGCGGTACCACCCTTTTTGGCGCGCCAAACGGCGCACCCGCTTTCTTCCTTAACGCGGATGGACGGCCGGCGCTGTCGATGACCGTTCACGCCGGCAACTCCGAGGCGAGTTCACGAGCCGACTTCGGTTGACTCGCACCATCCGTCAACTCTCTGCCGTCCGTCGGGCCCGCTACTGCTCCTCTTCACCGTTATTCGCCTTATTCGCACGTCAACTACCCCCACTTCGCTAACGCTTGAAGTGGGGGCTTGCAACTCCCCAGAAGTGCAAACGGACTTCGTCCTCCTTCCTTGACTTGGGGTTGCATCAGGGGGCAGGTTGACGACTACCCAACGACGCAGGTCATGCCTGCATCGTTACCGATTCTCTCGGTGTGTCTGTTGGCAGTACTTGGCTTCCACACACAACAGACAGACCTACGCTCATGTTTTACGGTTGCAACGTTTCCTGCAACCAACTCCATCCATCGAGCAGCCGTTATTGGAGTGCCTTTATTTAACAGTTTTCTCCACGTCTTTATTCTATCATACACAAAAGAAAGGGGGAACGCACATTCCTCTCCCACTTACTCCCTTTGGTCGTTGAAGTGGGAGTCTCCTGCGCGAAATAGGATGAATCGAGCGATGAGTGGACAGAATGACAAATTTATTATTATTTTAAAAAATTTGTCGATCAATTGCAAGCCGAAATCTATACGGAAGCCGCGGTTTTTTCATCCGCGTTCTCCGTCCGCTTCGGGAGCCGACGATCATGCAAAAGCGCGGCCAGCACCGCCAATAAGGCAAACAATGCTAACATCATGATGAGCAGTTTCATTCCAAACAGATCGGCGACCGAGCCGCCGATGACCGGTCCGATCATCCGTCCGGCCGTGGCCGTCCCGTTGACGATTCCTTGGTAAAACCCGGCTTTCCCCGGGGGCGCCCATTCGTTCACCGCGGCCGGAATCGCCGGCCAGACGATCATCTCGGCGATCGTGAGCACCATCATGGACGCGGCAAACTCTGCAAACGAATGCGCCCCCAACAGCATGGCAAACGAAACGGCGAAAATAAAAAAACCGATCACGATTTGCCGCTTCAACGTCGGCATGAAGCGGCGGATGACCGCTGACAACAGCGGCTGGGCCAAGACGATCAACGCCCCGTTGATCGTCCAAAGCAAGCTGTACTGCCCGACTGGTATCCCGAGCTCGCGTGTATAGGCGGCGATCGTCGTCGACCATTGGACATAGCTCAACCAACACAGTCCATAGCCGGCGCAAAGGAGGGCAAGCGCCCAGCCCGCGGAGCGGGATGGCGCTCTTTCCGCTTCTCCGGATCGTTTCTTTCTCGGCGGCGGCAAGAGCGGAACGCGGCGCAGCCCGGCCACAACCGTAAACAAAAACGCGGCATACAACAAAAGATTGGCGAAAAAAACGAGCGAGAACGAATATGAAGCGACAAGCCCGCCAAGCGCCGACCCGACGGCGACGCCGATGTTTTGCGCGACATACAAGGCGTTGAACGCCCGCCGCCCCCCTTCCGGCCAAATCGCCCCGGCGTACGCCGACGCCGCCGGAAAGACGACGCCGCTGCCAACGCCGACAAACGCCAAAAACACCGCATAATGCGGCCAACCGTGCCAAACGCTTAAGCCGCCGAGCGCGGCCATCGTCAACACCGCTCCGGCCAACAAAACGCGAAACCCGCCGATCCGGTCAAACAAAAAGCCGCCGGCCAAGCTGCCGATGACGCTTCCCCCAGAGTTGAGCATGAGCACGACACCAGCGACAGCGAGCGGCTGGCCGAGCTGTTCGTGCAAATAGATCGTGTTTAGCGGCCATAGAAACGACGCCCCTGTCACATTGAGCGCCATGCCGACAAGCAGCCACCAAAGAGCGCGGGGCATCGGTCATCATCCTTTTCTGGTTTTTATTTTGAGTTCCGAAATAATTGTAGGGGAAAACAGGAAAAAATGCAATCAAAAAGGCGGAGCGTTCCGATGCGTCCGCCACTTTTTTGCCAAACTAACTCCCCACGGAAACAATGGCTTTTGAAGCGGGGCTCCTGCGCGAAAAGAAGAACAAGACGGAGCGGCTTCCGCCCCTTTGGCTTGTCGTCACCCGTTCCGCTGCTTGGAGCGGATCGGTTGGCCGCCCGTTTCCTCGTATTGCTTTTTCGCCAGCTTCACCGGGTCAAAGTCTTGACCAAGCTCCAAATCGTTATTGTTTTGGCCGTTGCGTGTTTTTTGTTCCGGATTCGTTTGTTTCAAGCGTCGCTTCATGTCGTGTTCCTCCTCGTTTCAGCGGTCAAGCAAAATCATGTCGTTTTGCAATTGCTCCAGTTGGAGCCGCATCCGATGCAGCTGCTCGCGCTGCTGGGCGTTGCAGCTTCGGGCCAAGTGCGCCAAATCGATGACCGTCTGCTCGAGCATCTGCTGGGCGTTGGTGTATTCGGTGATGTTGTAATGCTCCTGCTTTTGCGCTTCTGTATATTGCTCTTTCGCGTAGCGGATCACATCTTCACACCGCTGCAAAAATTCCTCAACGGATTGTCTTGTCGCCATGCGCTCACCTCGTTTCGTGATATTCCCTCATGTTTACTATGCGCCGCATAGGCCGGCCGTATCACGCCAATGATTGGCAGCGATCGATTTTCCATGAAGTTTTTGTTACAATGCCGACGTGGGGATCTTCGTTCAGCTCAATCAGGCCGATGTCGGTCAGCTCAAGGTTTTCTGTCACGTCGGCGCAGAGGATGGCGAGGCTTTAGAGGACTGGTGAAAAACGACCGATTTCGCCGAACCCGCTGTTTTCGGCTGAAAGAGAAGCGTTGATGTTACAGGACTTCCCCATTTGAGAAGAAAGTCCGTTTTCCGCGACTTTTCACTAAATCACCAGTCTTTTAGGGAAAAACGATGGCATCCGGCATCTTTGGCGCAGCGACACGCCTGCCAACGTAAACGATGAAACGATCACAAGGAGGGGCCAACCGATGGCTTTGATGAACATTTTGCCGTTTGCCCGCTTTTTGCTTGATCAAGCGGTCAACGAAGGCGACATCGCCGTCGACGCGACCGTCGGCAACGGGCACGACACCGTGTATTTGGCCGAACGCGTCGGGGAGACAGGCCATGTGTTCGGCTTTGACATTCAGCCTGAGGCCATCACCGCCGCTTCCGCCCGCCTCGCGGAACATGGGCTATGCGGGCGGGCGACGTTGTTCGAGCGAAGCCATAGTGAACTGCTTGAGGCGCTTCCCGCCGATGTACACGGGCGCATCGCCGGCGCGGTGTTCAACCTCGGCTATTTGCCGGGCGGCAATAAGCAAATCGTCACCCAGCCGGAATCGACGATCGAAGCGGTCCGCCAGTTGCTTTCCGTCATGAAGCCGGGCGGCGTCATCGTTCTTGTCGTCTACCACGGCCATCCGGAAGGAAAGCGCGAACGCGACGCGCTCCTTGATTACGTCCGTTCTCTTGATCAACGGCGCGTCCATGCCTTGAAATACGAATTCATCAATCGGCAAAACAACCCGCCGTTTTTGCTCGCGCTCGAGAATCGGGCGGATGGGGGCGCCTGATTCCGTCCGATCCGCCGACGAACCACTGCTCTTGCCAATACAAGCAAACGGCCGCCCTTATGAAAAGGACAGCCGTTTTTGCCGCTCCTGCCAAAAGCGGTATGCTTTTCCGTTCCAATAGAAAAACTGCGACGCCGCCCCGCCGGCGCGGACGAGCCGGCGCGCCAGCCGGCGCAGCCCGCGCTGCTTTTTCACCTTGGCATCCGACAAATACAACCCAAGAAGCCCTCGGTGAATAAGGCGGTGAAACTCGCCGTGCGGAAGGGCGCCGACATGGCGGTCGGCCTCTTCGATGAAATGGCAAAGCCGCTCAAGCATCACCGTTTCATTCGGATAGTAAAAGCAAAAGTTTAAATCGCCGCCGTCCCGGTCTTCCTCCTGGTCGATCAAATAGTCGAGCAAAATGTGCAGTCCTTGAATGTACGGAAAATAACCGTCGCGCACTTGTCTCGCCATCTCCGGCGGCAGCGATTCGCCAAACGCATAGGCGACGAGGCAGAAAATGCCGAGCGTCGAACCGGAGCAGGCGGAAAACTCATACCATTCCATCGGCGGCAAGGCGTCTTTGTATTGCGCGAACCATTTCTCCAGCCGCGGCACCCGATCGCTCGCTTCGACATGTTTATGCACTTGCAAGTCGCAATAATATCCGGCCAATTCATGCAAAAATGGGGCGATCGTCTCATAATGGCGCACCGTCTCGAGCACCTCTTGGCACGTGCGGACGAGCGCCGGCAAATAGCCGCCGTCTTCCTGTTCGCGGCGATGGCGGTAATAGTTCGACGGCTCCGCGCCGATCGTCAAAGCGTCCGGCATCGAATCGTGCAAGGCGCGAAAGTCGAGCGGATCGAGCGAGGTGCTGCGGTCGCACAAATTATCCAAATAATCGCTGATCGTCTGGTAAGCCACGATAAAGCGGATGCAATCCTCCATGTTTTCTCCGGCCAAGAGCGCCAAAATGGAGCCGCCTTCGCAATGGAACGTTTTCGAAGCGATGCTCGCCAAGGCCTGGCGCCGCAATTCCGGGTCGGGAATGCGCTCGGCCTGGCGCCGCCAATAGGCAAGCTCGCGGTGGACAAGCGGAAGCACGTCACGATACACCATTTTCATCAAGGCGATGGGGTTTTTCGGAATGTTCAATCGGCTCACCTCAGGTGCAAACACCATGGTCTCGTCTCCTAGCATTTCCATCTTATCAGCAACCAAAATCGTTTCGCGTCTGAACAGCCTGCGATCTCGTCTTCCAGTATTGCCATCAATGCGGCCGGGGCAAACCATAAAAGGGTTGGCGATGGAATGAAAAAACCGCTCAACAACGGTTCTTCTCACGTTGAGAAGCTTTGTGAAATCGGATCTTCTTTCCCGATCCCAACCACTCATCGGGCGAAACGAAACGTTTTTCACCAATCCCGATCAGGCGCGCTCACTTTCGTTGGCGATTTGGACGCAGCGTTGTACAATACATGGTGAACGATCGATTTTGCAGCAGAAAGGAACGAACGCCCATGATTTACCCATACAAAGGCAAAACGCCGCAAATTGCCGCCTCCGCCTTTATCGCCGACTATGTGACGATCACCGGCGATGTCGTGATCGGCGAAGAGACGAGCATTTGGTTCAATACCGTCATTCGCGGCGATGTGGCGCCAACGGTGATTGGCAACCGGGTCAATATTCAAGATAACTCAATTTTGCATCAAAGTCCAAACAATCCGCTTATCATTGAAGACGGTGTAACAGTCGGCCATCAAGTCATTTTGCACAGCGCCATCGTTCGCAAAAACGCGCTCATCGGCATGGGCTCGATCATTTTGGACCGCGCGGAAATCGGGGAAGGCGCGTTTATCGGCGCCGGCAGTTTAGTGCCGCCGGGCAAAAAAATTCCGCCCAACACGCTCGCCCTCGGCCGGCCGGCGAAAGTCGTCCGCGAACTGACGGAAGACGACATCCGTGAAATGGAGCGCATACGCCGCGAATATGTCGAGAAAGGGCAGTATTACAAAGCGCTGCAGCAACAGCGGACATCGTGCGCCAACAAAAAAGAGCTGCCGTGATCAGGCAGCTCTTTTTCTTTCATCACTTGTCCGCCAACGCCAGCGCTTGTTCTTTCAACAAGGCGGCTTTGTCGGTGCGCTCCCACGGCAGGTCGATGTCCGTACGCCCAAAATGGCCGTAAGCAGCCGTCTGTTTGTAAATCGGGCGGCGAAGGTCGAGCATTTTGATGATGCCCGCCGGGCGGAGATCGAAGTTGTTGCGCACGACCTCAATCAAAATGTCTTCCGATACTTTGCCGGTGCCGAACGTATCGATCGAAATCGAAACTGGGCGGGCGACGCCGATCGCGTAGGCAAGCTGCACTTCGCATTTGTCGGCCAGTCCTGCCGCGACGATGTTTTTCGCGACATAGCGGGCCGCATACGCCGCCGAGCGGTCGACTTTCGTCGGATCTTTGCCCGAGAACGCGCCGCCGCCGTGGCGGGCGTAGCCGCCGTACGTATCGACGATGATTTTGCGCCCCGTCAACCCAGCATCCCCTTGCGGACCGCCGATGACAAACCGTCCTGTCGGGTTGATGAAATATTTCGTGTTCTCATCAAGCAGCTCTGCGGGCACGACCGGCTTGATGACCTGTTCTTTAATGTCGCGCTCGATTTGCTCTTGCGTAATTTCCGGATGGTGCTGCGCGGAAACGACGATCGTATCGACGCGCACCGGTTTGCCGTTTTCATCGTATTCGATCGTCACTTGCGTTTTCCCGTCCGGCCGCAAGTACGGCAAGACATCCGTTTTGCGCACTTCCGCCAATCGGCGCGCCAAGCGGTGCGCAAGCGAAATCGGCAACGGCATCAATTCTTCCGTCTCATTGCAGGCGAACCCAAACATCAATCCTTGGTCGCCGGCGCCAATCGCTTCAATTTCCTCGTCAGTCATCTGACCTTCGCGCGCCTCAAGCGCCCGGTTCACCCCCATCGCAATGTCCGGCGATTGTTCGTCAATCGACGTCAGCACCGCGCACGTATCGGCGTCAAATCCGTATTTGGCGCGCGTGTAGCCGATCTCCCGGACCGTATCGCGGACGATGCGCGGAATGTCCACGTATGTTGATGTCGTGATTTCCCCGCTCACGAGCACCAGCCCGGTCGTGACGCTCGTTTCGCAGGCGACGCGGGCGTTCGGATCTTTTTCCAAAATGGCATCCAAAATGGCGTCAGAAATTTGGTCGCAAATTTTATCCGGATGTCCTTCCGTCACAGACTCTGAAGTAAACAAGCGGCGTTTGGCTGACATTCGGTTTGTTTCCTCCTCTTGGCATAATGTGGCGACACGGAACTCATTTCCCTTTTTCCCTTCGCAATATAAAAAACCTTTCCTGTAACGGCTGAGGAAAGGTCATGGCAATCGTATTGCTTCCTTTCACTCTTATCGTTCAAGGACTGCGCCTTGCCACAGGTTAGCACCATTTCACACATGTACAGTTGTGACGGTTGCTGGGCTTCATCGGGCCTGTCCCTCCACCGGCTCGGGATAAGAGTATCCGTTCAATGACTTATCTTATCGCAATGGAATCGGCAAAGTCAACTATCAAAATTCATTTTTTATCATTTCCAGCCGAGAAAATTCTTTCCTCAAGGAAATCGACACATTGGGCAAAATAAAGTTTGAAAAACCCACACAATTAGTATGGACTATTAATAAAAATGTGTTATACTATTTTCAAGAGTGATTTCAAAAAGAAGGCAGGTTTTGAATATGGGGATCGCAAACATGACGAATAAGCTTGATGTATTGCTGCAAAAACCGTACGTGCATCATCAACTGTCCGTCGCCGAGCTCGTCGAGAAAGTCCTGCAGCGGAACGAAGGACGGCTGACGCACACCGGAGCCGTCGCGGTCACGACCGGCAAGTACACAGGGCGGTCGCCGAAAGACAAATACATCGTCGAAGAACCGTCAACGAAGCAAACGATCGACTGGGGAGCGGTCAACCAGCCGATGTCTCCGGAGACGTTTGATAAACTGTACGACAAAGTGCTCGACTATTTAATGAAGAAAGATGAACTGTTCGTGTTTAAAGGCTTTGCCGGCGCCGATCCGAAATACCGGCTGCCGATTCAAGTCGTCAACGAATTCGCCTGGCACAACTTGTTCGTCCATCAGCTGTTCATTCGGCCGAACGCCGAAGAGCTCGCCGTGCATGAGCCGCAATTCACCGTCATTTGCGCGCCGAACTTTAAAGCCGACCCGAAAGTCGACGGCACGCGCTCGGAAGCGTTCATCATCATCTCGTTTGAACGGCGCACCGTGTTGATCGGCGGCACCGAGTATGCCGGCGAAATGAAAAAATCGATTTTCTCGGTGATGAACTATTTGCTGCCGGAACAAGGCATCCTGCCGATGCACTGCTCGGCCAACGTCGGCCAGGAAGGCGACGTCGCCCTCTTTTTCGGCTTGTCGGGAACGGGAAAAACGACGCTCTCGACCGACCCGAACCGCCGCTTGATCGGCGATGATGAACACGGCTGGTCAAGCCGCGGTATTTTCAACATCGAAGGCGGCTGCTATGCGAAATGCATCAACCTATCGCGCGAGAAAGAGCCGCAAATTTTTGACGCCATCGGCTTCGGCGCGGTGCTCGAAAACGTCGTCCTCGATGACGCGACGCGGGTGCCGAATTACGACGACGGCACGCTGACGGAAAACACGCGCGCCGCCTACCCGCTTCAGGCGATCCAAAACATCATCGACCCGAGCGTCGCCGGCCATCCGTCCACGATCGTGTTTTTGACGGCTGATGCGTTCGGCGTCCTGCCGCCGATCAGCAAGCTGACGCGCGAACAAGCGATGTACCATTTCTTAAGCGGCTACACAAGCAAGCTCGCCGGCACCGAACGCGGCGTCACCGAACCGGAAGCAACGTTCTCAACGTGCTTTGGCGCACCGTTTTTGCCGCGCCCGGCCGTCGAATACGCGGAAATGCTCGGGCAAAAAATCGCCGAACACAACGTCCGCGTCTTTTTGGTCAACACCGGTTGGACAGGGGGGGCGTACGGCGTCGGCAGCCGCATGAAGCTCGCCTACACCCGGGCGATGGTGCAAGCCGCCGTCGAAGGGGAGCTCGACAACGTCGAAACAGTCAAAGATCCGATTTTCGGCCTCGCCATCCCAACCCGCGTCCCCGGCGTGCCGGATGACGTCCTGCAGCCGCAAAACACATGGGCCGACAAACAAGCATACGAACAAAAAGCAAAAGAGCTGGCGCAAAAATTCCGCGCCAACTTCCAAAAATTCGCCCACATCGATCCGTCCATCGAAAAACTCGGCGGACCGCTCGTGTAACAAGAACACGGCCGGACAGGGTATTCCCTGTCCGGCTGTTTTTTATTTCTTTCCGTTGCTTTGGGCCTCCCATTTCGCCTCCTTCCCACGAAAATCGGGAGGATTTTTTCATTCCGATGCCGAACAAATCCTTGACAAACAAGGGAAGTTGTGGTAATAAAAAATAGACTCTGCACAAGAATAAGGGGGAGGCTTCCATTGCTTCAGTATATCCATTCGCCTTTAGGAAATTGTTGAAAATCCATCCGCTTTCCTTCGCCCCCTTGCTTGGGGGCGCGACAAAGAGCGCGTTTTATCAAAAACTGAAGAGCTGGCTTTTGGTTCGTGTTTACGATTCCATCACCAATCGTTTCGATGATCAAAGAGAGGATTGAGGAGGAGAAATCACGGGAACTATTTTGTGAGCTCCCTCTGTAAATGATCACTTTATTTCAGAACAAAGCAAAGGAATCAGTCTTGCTTCATCATATGGCAGAGTGCAAACCGAAGGATTGTTTGCGCTCCTGCCTTTTCAACATTAGAATCAAAACGCCAATCGGGACGATGAACGTCACCGACAAATTCTGTCAATAGACTTTACCCTCGATGGCCGTAAGGTTCGAACGCATAAAATGATTGTCGTCGATCCCCCGGGGTTTTGGCACGATTGGGGGTCGACGACAATGCGAAGGCGGGTTTACTTCTTCAGCTGTTCAATCTTTTCCGCCGGCAACCCGGTCAGCTCGTGGATCGTGTCGACATCGTACCCTTTCGCCAACATTTTCTTCGCGATGTCGATTTTCCCTTCCTCGATCCCTTTTTGGCGTCCCTGTTCAATCCCTTGCTTCATCCCTTGCTTTATTCCTTGTTTCAACCCTTGTTCGATTCCTTGTTTGACTCCTTGTTGAATGCCTTTCTCGATTCCCCGCTGTTCGTATGAGATGATGAGCTCCATCACTTGTTTCGCTTCCTTCGTCTCCATTTGGCTCACCTCGTTTCGCAGTTGGATTTCCTCCGCTTCGGACAACCGCAAATACGTTTCAAAAAACCCAAACAACAGCCGCTGCTTCGCCTCATCGAGCTCGAGGCGGACTAGGATGCGCAAAAACTCCTTTTTCACTTCCACCTTCTCGCTTTCATTATACCCCATTTTGCTTAACAAGGCGGCGGCAACCGGATTGTCACGGCGGATGTACTCGCGCCACGGCAGTTTGCGCAGTTCCACCGTCAGAAAGCGGAAGTCAAGAACCGTCAAAAATGGAAATTGAATCATCAATGAGGAAGGTTCGTCGTGGCGTTCGTCGTAGCTGAAAATGGCGATCGGGAGGATGCGGCGGCGGTGTTTTTGAAACAAGCGGCTGAAGTAGAGGAACATTCGCTCGGGGAACGTCCGCTGCTTATAGCTTTGATGTTCGACGTGAACGATGACGAGCCCGTCCTCCCCTCTTACCTTTGTTTCGACCAACAAGTCGACGCGGTGCTTTTCCCCAGCTGTCACGTCGGTGAACAGCTCTTCGGAGAGAAAGGAAAGATGATGGACGTCGATGTGCTCGTACACGTCAGGAAAGAAAAGAAGCAAAAAGTCTTCGAAAAACGTCGACAGCAGCTCCTTGAACAACCGGTCGTGATCGATTCGCTTTTTCGCCACGTTTTCCCTCCTTGCGGCATCGAATTCATCGTATGATATTCGCTCTCCGCGGCCAAACTCCTTCTCCTCCCCCCTACTTTTTTATGGTATGATCAAACGTCGCACAGGAAGTCCTCAAGCAAAGGCTATTTTTATGCTTGTCTGAATCGGCCTGACGCCACAAGTTAACTATAGACGGAAAAAACTTGAGCCAAGAGCGCAAACCGTTCTTCCGTTTGCGCTCCTGTCCGATGAACCCGTTCAGCTCTCATTCAGCCGCTTCGTGGTGTGCAGCCTCGTTCAATTCGTCGAATACAGGCTGACGAGCTCATACGTCACCGTCGTCCGGCTGTCTTTCCACTCAAGCTTTCTCACGACCGCAACGCCGCTCGCTTCGCTTTGCACCGTCCGGCGCACTTCAAGCGGCACGTCAAGCGGATACAAGCGGTATCCTTCTTTTTCCAACACAAACACATTTCCTTGAACGCGCTGTTCCTTTCCTTTTGTCACAATGACCGTCTGCAGCTCCATCGGCATGCCCATATGATTCCAACCTCCTTGGCACCCCATCGATTCGTTGGCGGCCGCGCCGCCACCCGAGCGGCGCGCGCAGCCGCCCCTCTAGTTGTATCGTATCACATTGTCAGCTGTTGTTTCATCCATTCCGTGAGCCTTTGCACCGTCTCGCGATTGGCTTGCGGCGGAAAATAGTGGGTGAACTCAGGGAAGTACCAAGCCGTGACCGGTTTGCCGAGCTGCTTCAGCCGCCGCTCAAGCCGATAGGCGTGCTCAATCGATACGTTCTCATCGCGCCCGCCGTGGATGATGAGCACCGGGGCTTGGAGCCGCTCGAGATAATAAAGCGGGGTTCGATGCCGGTAGCGCTCCGGGCATTTGTTCGGCGTCCCGCCGATGACGCGCTTCATCATTCGCCGCAAGTCAGGCCGCTCCCAATACGTAAGCTCCAGATCCGCCACCCCGCCCCAGACCGCCACCGAACAGACCCCCTCGGCCATTAGAGCGGCATGGAGCGCCATCGCCCCGCCGCGGGAGAAGCCGAACATGTGAACGCGCCCGGGATGGACGAGCGGATGGCGGCGAAGGAGATGAAACCCAGCGAGCGCGTCATAACGGTCGTCGCCGGCGAAATCTTCGTTTCCTTCTCCGCCCCCATTGCCGCGGTAAAGCGGAGCGAAGACGACAAACCCTTGCGAAGCGAATTGGACAAGGCGCGGCACTCGCACCTGCCCCACATTTTTAATCCCGCCGCGCAAATACAAGAAGCCGTCATACACCTTATTTTGTTTCGGCGCCGCTAAAAATCCTTTCACCTTCAGCCCTTGGGACATATAGGTGACAAAGAACACATCGATTCCCGGATGCGGCGACGGAAACCGGTATTGGTCGATGATGTCCCCGTCCATACGCCTGCCTCCTTCCTATGCGAAAACAGATGATGCGAACCACCCGTCATCATCCCCCAACGCCTTCTTTCATTAGGACAAGTGGGGATGTCCGACTGCCTCGCCGCTCTTGCATGCCTCCCCTTGGCCGAGCGTCATCTTGAAAAAGCCCTGGAGCGCGAGGAGCGTCCCGACCGCCGCCCGTTCTCGGCTGACCGCCCATTTTTTCTAGGCATTCACACATTTTTGCTGCGTGCATACGATAAGGTGAAACCACGGTTTACCGCATGCGAACCAAGGGGGTTAACGAACATGAAAAAATGGGCCGTATGGTTATGCTCGCTTCTCTTGCTTTTGCCGCTTTCCGCCTGCACGAATGACGGGGGCCAAAGCGAAAAGCCGCTCAAAAAAGTGCGGCTCGCCGAAGTGACGCACTCGATTTTTTACGCGCCGCAGTACGTCGCCCTGGCAAAAGGCTTCTTTCAAGAAGAGGGGCTGGATGTCGAACTGACGACGACATGGGGCGGCGACAAAACGATGACGACGCTGCTTTCCGGCGGCGCGGACATCGCCCTTGTCGGCTCGGAAACATCCATTTATGTCTATGCGCAAGGGACGGACGATCCGGTCATCAATTTCGCGCAGCTCACGCAAACCGACGGGACGTTTCTTGTTTCCCGCGAGAAAATCGACCACTTTACATGGGAGATGCTGAAAGGAAGCACGTTCCTCGGCCAACGGAAAGGCGGCATGCCGCAAATGGTCGGCGAGTTTGTGCTGAAAAAACACGGCATTGACCCGCATCAAGATTTGAAGCTGATCCAAAACGTTGATTTCGCCAATATCGCCAACGCCTTTGCGAGCGGGACGGGCGATTTCGTCCAGCTGTTTGAACCGACGGCGAGCATTTTTGAACAAGAAGGAAAAGGCTATATCGTCGCTTCATTCGGCACCGAATCCGGGCGCGTGCCGTACACGTCGTATATGGCGAAACGAAGCTACATCAAAGCGAACAAAGACGTCATTGAAAAATTTACGCGCGCGATCTACAAAGCGCAGCAATGGGTCGAATCGCACAGCGCCGCCGAGATCGCGAAAGCTATTCAGCCGTATTTCAAAGACACCGATTTGGCTTTGATCGAAAAAGTCGTCGACCGGTACAAAAGCCAAGGGACCTACGCGACCGATCCGATTTTGGATGAAGAAGAATGGAACCACTTGCAAGACATTATGGCCGAAGCCGGCGAGCTGCCGAAGCGCATCCACGTTGACACGCTTGTTGATTCGTCGTTTGCCAAAAGCGCGATGAACAAGTGACGAAAGCGGGTGAACGAAATGTTTCTTGTCATCGACCGCCTCTCGCACACGTATTTGACAAAAACGACCGCTGTCACTGCACTCGATGATGTGTCGCTGTCCGTCGAGAAAGGGGAGTTCGTCTCCTTTCTCGGCCCTAGCGGCTGCGGCAAAACGACGCTGCTTTCGATCATCGCCGGATTGATCGAACCAACGGAAGGGGCGGTGCTCATAGAAGGCGAACCGCTCTGGTCGGGCGGATCGGACGCCCAAACGGCGCGGCGTGCGGTCGGCTACATGCTTCAGCAAGACTACCTATTCCCTTGGAAAACGATCGAGGAAAACATTTTGCTCGGACCCCACATCACGGGAACGTTGACGCCGGAAACGAAAAAGCGGGCGCTCGCCCTGCTCGCTGAGATCGGCCTTGGCGGCGTCGAGTCGTATTACCCGAGCCAGCTGTCCGGCGGCATGCGCCAGCGCGCGGCGCTTGTGCGCACGCTCGCGACTGATCCGAAACTGTTGTTGCTCGACGAGCCGTTTTCCGCCCTCGACCAGCAGACGAAGCTGAAATTGGAAGAGCTCGTCTGGGCGACGCTGCGGCAATACGAAAAAACAGCCGTCTTGGTCACCCATGACATCGAAGAAGCCATCGCCATGAGCGACCGCATTTTCTTGTTTTCACCGCGCCCTGGGCGCCTTGTGCGGACGTTTGTCATCCCGGATGAACTGCGCGGCCGCCCGCCGCTTGCCGCCCGCCAGCATCCGGCGTTTTCGCCATTGTTCCAATCCATTTGGAAGGAGATGGAGGACCTTGAAGCCGCTCCATGATCGCATCGAATCGCTGCACCGTGAATACCTCGCCGCATTGCGCAAAGAGCGGCGGGTGATCCGCCTTTGGCAGACGGCGCTGCTTGTCGCCTTTTTCGCCGTCTGGGAAGCGGCGAGCCGCTTTCATTGGGTCGATCCGCTCTTGTTCAGCTCACCGTCGGCCATCATCAGGCTGTTTATCGAAAAACTCAGCGATCATTCGCTGTTTGTCCACACGTGGGCGACATTGTTTGAAACGTTGCTCGGCTTTCTTATCGGCACCGCCGGCGGGGCGCTCATCGGCGCGGTCCTTTGGTGGTTTCCGCGCCTGGCGAAAACGCTCGATCCGTATTTGGTCGTCTTCAACGCCATGCCAAAAGTCGCCCTCGGGCCGATTTTGATCGTCGCTCTCGGACCGGGATTTACGTCCATCATCGCCATGGGCGTCGTCATTTCCATCATCATCACGACGATTGTCGTCTATTCGGCGTTCCAAGAAGTTGACCCGAACTATTTGAAAGTGCTGCGGACGTTCGGCGCCACCCGCTACCAATGCTTTAAAGAGGCGGTGCTGCCGGCGTCGTTCCCGGCGATCATTTCGACGTTGAAAGTGAACGTCGGCCTCGCTTGGGTCGGTGTCATCACCGGAGAGTTTCTCGTCTCCAAGCAAGGGCTTGGGTATTTAATCATTTACGGCTTCCAAGTGTTCAACTTCACGCTCGTATTGATGAGCCTGCTCATTGTCGCTTTGTTGTCGACTGTTATGTACCAACTTGTTGCCATCGTCGAGAAAAAATGGGGCAGCCGTCGTTAAGAGACGTTCGTAAACGATCGACGGGCGTCTCTTTTCATTCCTGACGTCGGGCCGGCATCCGCCCATCCCCCCTTGGCTTCTTCCTTCATGGAACCGGATGACCAACAAAAGCCGTCTAAAATCATCACCGTTCTCCGCTTCTTTCCCCTCGGCTGATCAGTCCGCGCTGTTTCAACTCGGCAAGCGAAAGCGAAAGGACATCGTCTTTCATGATATAGCTGAACCGTTCATCCGTGCGGATGTCATCCGGCAGCGCCTCAAGCAGCACCGGGCCGTTCGTTTCCAAATACGACCCCCGCTCGACGAGCGCAGCGATGTCGGCAAAATAAATGTTTTTCACGATATCCGGCTCCACTTTATATTGGCCGATGTATTCGAGCCGGCCGACGATTCCCCCCGTTTCTTCCATCACTTCGCGGACCGCGGCTTCCGCCGCTGTTTCCCCTTCTTCCACCTTGCCGCCGGGAAACTCAAGGCCGCGGCGCGGATGATCCGTCAACAGCCATCGCCCGCCATAGCGGCAAATGACCCATACATGCCCGGGGGAGGGGGAAAACGGATGATCCGCAAAGGCCAGCCGAACGCGATGTCCGTAATAATCGCGAAATTCATGCATCGGACTCTCCCCTTTCCTCTCCCCATTATACAGAAAAACGCCGCTCGACTCGCGGCGTTTACTCTTCTTTTTCGTCCGGGAGAATGCCCATCGAGCGGATGTGCGCTTTCGCTTCGTCGTTGCCGAGCTCATAAATCATTTTGTAAATGTCGACCATCGTCCGGTCGTACGCATCGTTTTCCCGATCATAGTGGTATTGGATGTACGGCACATGGGTGCGCCAAAACGCCTGCCAGTCGGTGGAGTAGTTTTGGTCAAAATACTCGCGCAGGCGTGCGATTTCCTCGTCGGTCGCCTCAATTTGAAAGTCCCACGGCGATGCCGTTTTCAACTGGGAAATTTCCCCGTGCGCCATTGAGACGTAATACGTCTTTTTTTGTTCATCTGCCACCTTCATCCACTCCTTCTTTTGCTCTTTTTGCTTAGTGTGGGGCAATCGGGGAAAACTATGCTCATTTTATTTCATCTTTCAACAGCTCGATCGCCTTGCGCAGCACGGACGGGATCGGAACGCCCGCCCGGCCGGCGTTTTCCACAATCGAGATAAACTCATTGGCGATATAGAAAAAAATGATCGCATCGCGGATGACATGCATGTTCCATCCAATGGCCAAATCGACGAGATGCGATGCCGCCACCAGAATGAAAATCAACAGTTTGCGGATGATGCCGCGAAAGCCGACTTGACTTGATAGCTTGCCTTCAACCGCGCTGGCGGCGATGCCGGTGAGGTAGTCGACAATGACCAAAGCAAGCAAAATCACGACAAATGAGTCCACGCTGCCGACAAACAGCGACAAAAACGAACCGAACAGCGACACGGCAACCATCGGGATCGGCTTGTTCACGCTCCCCCCTCCTTGAACATAGGATACGCGTAACTATCGTATGCCCGGTGAGGAGAACGCGACGCGGCGCATTCCCTAAAAAATCGCCCTTTTTCGACAAAGACAGGACAAAGCAAAAGGCCGTCCCCCGGCCTGAGGACAGCCTCCTCTTCTTATCGTCCTAAGAACGATTTCAACATCCAGACGTGTTTTTCCAAGCTGCGATGAATGCCAAGCAGCATATCCCCCGTCGTTTCATCGTTCACTTCATCCGCCAGCTGCATGCCTTCTTTCAATTCGCCGATCATCGTTTCAAAGTCGCCGACAATCGAAGCGACCATTTGCTCCGCCGTTTCCGTCCCGGCTGCTTCTTTGACGGACGCCTGCTTGAGGCAGTCTTTCATCGTCGCCACAGGCTTGCCACCCAAGGCCAACAGCCGCTCGGCCAGTGCGTCAATGTGGGTCGCGGCTTCGTTGTACAACTCTTCGAATTTTTCATGCAGCGTGAAAAACTGCGGCCCGGTGACATACCAATGATAGTTGTGCAATTTCACGTACAACACAGTCCAGTTGGCGATTTGCTTGTTGACAAGATCGATCAGTCGAGTTGTCATCCTCTCACTCCTCCTTATGGTTCTTGTACCCAGCTGGCTTGTTGGTCAACTACCCCCACTTCGCGAACGCTTGAAGTGGGGGCTTGCAACTCCCCAGAAGTGCGAGCGGACTTCGTCCTCCTTCCTTGACTTGGGGTTGCATCAGGGGCAGGTTGACAACTGCCCAACGATGCAGGTCATGCCTGCATCGTTGCCGATTCTCTCGGTGTGTCTGTTGGCAGTACTTGGCTTCCACACACAACAGACGGACCTACGCTCGATGTTTTACGGTTGCAACGTTTCCTGCAACCAACCCCATCCATCGAGCAGCCGTGAGTGGAGTGCCTTTATTGAACAGTTTTCTCCACGCCTTTATTCGATCATACACAAAAGAAAGGGGGAACGCGCATTCCTCTCCCACTTACTCCCTTTGGTCGTTGAGTGGGAGTCTCCTGCGCGAAATAGAGATGAAACATGGAAAACGTGTCGATGGATAGCTTGCCCGATTTCACCGGAAATATGAACGCCAGCTCTGCCAGATATGGTATAATAAAAAGAAAAAAGGCGGGCGTCATGATGTACTGGACCTTGATCGTTTGCCTCATCATCGCCGCTGTCGTTCTCGTGCTGGCGGTCGTCACGACGTCCAAAGCGTATGCCTACAAGCATACGGTCGATCCGCACCCGAATGAACACGGCGGCGAACAACAAGCCGGCCCGAAGCAGCCGCAGTAGCGGCGCGGGGCTGGCTTGTTCATCAACCAAACACCTTTTTCAACTCTTCTTTCTCTTGCGAAAGCCAAAAGCGCATCAGCTGTTTGGCCGCCTCTAGATCATGCAGCTTCGCTTGGCCGCATTGCCGCTCGGTCGCGGCTGGCACTTCCGTCGCGGCGAGCGCGTCCTTCATGGCTTCTTCCAACAAATCAATGATCTCGTCCACGGTCGGCGAGCCGCTCACGACAAGATAAAACCCGGTTTGGCAACCCATAGGCGAGATGTCGATAATATCGAAATGATCATATTTGGCCGCATGTCGGCGCAGCGTATACGCCAACAGATGTTCGAGCGTATGAATCGCGGCCGGGTCCATCGCTTCTTTGTTCGGCTGGCAAAAGCGAATGTCAAACTTATTGACGACGCCGTCACTGCCGACTTTGTGAACGCCGCAATGCCGAACGTACGGCGCTTTGACCGCGCAATGGTCCAATTCAAAGCTTTCCACCGGTGAAGGCATGTCAATCACTCCTAGCTATTTTGATCCTCTTTCTTTATCATAACCAAAACGAGGGGCGTCCCGCATCTTTTTTGCCTCTCGCTTGGCGTCTATGCCCAAAAAGCAAGGTCTGGGCGAGCGCCCCCATTCCGAGCGAACGACAGTCGTTTTGCTTGAACAAAAGAAAGGTTTGTTCTATTGTAATCATGATGATCACAGAAAGGAGAACTGGGCATGGGCCAATGGCTGATTTGGTGCATCCGCTTTTATCAACGCTTCCTTTCTCCGCTCAAGCCGCCGACATGCCGCTTTTATCCGACCTGCTCGAACTATGGCATCGAAGCGATCCGGCGCTTTGGCGCCATAAAAGGGGGATGGCTGACGGCGAAGCGCATTTTGAAATGCCATCCGTTCCATCCGGGCGGTTTTGATCCCGTTCCTGAATCATCAGAACACGCGAAAAGAAACAAAATCACTTAATGGCCTTGCCATTTGCTTTATTTTTTTGTATGATCGATCTTGTAAATCGTAATGATTACGATATAATAAATGCGGACATCTTGATTCCAGAAAGGAGTTCAACATGAGAGCAACGTCCATCATTTTGTCTTTCCTTTTGGCGACGAGCGCCTTGCTATACGGCTGTCAATCGAAGCCAGAAACAAAAGAGGGCCAAACATCGAACGATCAGCTAACGATTTATACAACCGTCTATCCGCTTGAAGACTTTACGAAAAAAATCGGCGGCGACGCCGTGAACGTCAAAAGCGTTTACCCGCCGGGAGTGGAAGCCCATACGTTCGAACCGACAACCAAAACCGTGCAGCAGATTGCCGATGCGGACGCCTTCATTTACATTGGCCACGGGATGGAACCGTTCGCCGAAAAACTGCAGGAAACATTACAAAATGAGCACGTCCGATTTCTCGTTGCTACAAACGGCATCGAATTGCTTGAATCGAACCATGAACAGGAGCATGCGCATGGCGAAGGGCACAAAGACGAACACGGAGAGGGACATGAGAAAGAACATGGCCATGAACACGGAGACAAAGATCCTCACGTATGGCTTGACCCCATCCGCTCCATTGCGATCGCCAAGAACATCCGCGATTTGCTGATTGAACTGAAACCTGAAAAAAAAGACCTGTTTATGCAAAACTTTGAAACGTTAAAGATGAAACTCGAGCGCCTTGACGGGCAATTCCGTTCAACAGTGGAGAAAGCTCCTAGAAAAGAGATACTCGTTTCCCATCAAGCCTACGGATATTGGGAAGACCGCTACGGAATCAAACAGCTGAGCGTTTCCGGGCTTTCTCCGAGCAACGAACCATCGCAAAAAGAGCTGACTCAGCTCATCCAGACAGCCAAACAGCATCACATCCGCTATGTCATTTTCGAACAAAATGTTCATCCCAAAACGGCGGAAGTGATTCAGAACGAAATCGGCGCCAAGCCGCTCCGTCTGCATAACTTGGAATCGCTGACCGATGAAGATCGAAAAGCCCACAAAGATTACTTTTCCCTTATGGCCGAGAATCTCCGCGTGCTGCAAAAAGCCCTTCATTGAAATACAACCGCCTGCCTCTTTCGATTGAGGCAGGCGGTTTCGTTTCCTTTTCCCCATCCGGATACATTCCGGGCGCTGTTTGCCTCCTACATCGTGGGCTTTCTCATTTTGTTTCCCGGCTTCGTCTATTTCTGGCGTTTGTTTATGCACGATAAGCGCTATGTACGGCCAAAATAACAAGGAAAAAGGTGTCCCCAACACGCGTGGGACACCTTCCTTTATGACGGTGCTATCTTCTGCCCTGCAGAAAGAAAAGCCCCCTTTTCCTCACCCATCACTCTCACTATTGCAGCGAGCGGACATAGGCCGCAATGGCCGCAATTTCTCCCGGCGTCAATGTTTGCACTTCTTTCGTCCGATGGCGCCGGATTGCTTCCTCGATCGTTTTCGCGCTGCCGTCATGCAAATACGGGGCTGTCGCCCATACGCCGCGCAGCGTCGGCGTATCCCACTGCTTGGGCGTCCGCGGGTTTGTGAACCGGGCGCGGGCGTCGCCTTTGGAGGCGCGGTCCTTCGGATTGGCCGTGCCGATGTCGTGCAAGTAGGCGGTATTGGCAGTCGTCAATTTCCCGTCCGGCCCGACCGCCTTGACGCTGTCGGTGAAATACTCGCCCCCATGGCAGCTTAAGCAATTCCCTTTCCCGTTAAACAGGCGCTCCCCTTCCTTCGCTTCCGCCGTCAAGCTGCCGTCGCGGTTCCGGTACGGGCTTTTCGGCACGGGGAACGAGCGCGGGTCGTTCAAGTAGGCGAGAATGGCGTCAAACATATGCTGGACGTTCGGCGGCAGCGGCTTGGACGGGTCGATCGCCGTCATGCCGCCCATCTCGCCTTGCACGGTATGAATGTAGTCGGTAAAATCGTCGCGCGACCCATCCCACATAAACAGCCCGGTTTTCGTCGCCAAAATATTGCTCGGCACGTTGCGCGGCCCTTTCGCCGTCATGAGCGTCAAGCCGTTGATGTCGCCGTCGCTATGGCACGAAGCGCAGCTCATCCAATTGTTCCCTGTGATGTTGATGGCAAACTCGTCGCTGTTGGCGCTGTAAAAGATCGTTTTTCCTTCACGCACGAGCGGGGAGAGCGAATCTTTCGCAATGAGGCGGATCGTGCCATCTTCCTGCTTCGCTTTCGCATATGGGCTTTTTCCTCCGGTTTTGATCACGGCCAAATCATGGCTCATGGCGTTGTGGACGTAAAGCGTCTTCCCATCCGGCGAAATCGCGATCCCGCGCGGATTGTTGCCGTGGATGCGGCGCAAAATTTGCGTCGCCTTGCCGCCGCGTCGCAAGTCAAAGACGACGAGGTCCTCGCTTCCAGACATGACCGCGTACGCTTTGCCGCCGTCCGGGGAAAACGCCACATCGTACGGATTGGAGACGATGATCGTCTCGTTATGAACATCCGTGACATTGATCGCGGCAAACAGCTCTTTCCGCTCGTCCGGCAACTCAACGTCTTTCGTTGCATCAATGACCGAGATGGCCGGAAAGACCGTTTCCTCAAATTGGATCGGCGTATCGATGTTCGTCAATAAGTGCGGAATATACGCTTTTTTGCCGTCCGAGGCGATGACGATTTGCTCAAGCGTGTTCGGAACGCCTTGGCTCTTTTTTCGATCGGCTTTGTCCGGCGACGGGGCGAGGGCGATTTCCTTGACCGCCCGCCGTTTCTTTGTGTCAATCACGGTGACTTTGGCCGCCAAATATTGCGTCACGTACAGCTTCCTTCCGTCCGCTGTCAGCGCCAGCGCCCGCGGCCGATCGCCCGCTTGGATGTCTTTCGTCCGCTTCCCGCTCTCGGCGTCAAACACCGAGACCGTGCCCGAGCGGTAGTTGGCGACATATACTTCCGCCCCATCCGGACTGGTGACGATGCCGAACGGCTCGATCCCCGTTTTCCAACGGTCGACGACTTTCCGCTTGTCAAGCGACACGACGTCCACTTCATCATCGTACATGCAGGAAACATACAGTGTCCGTCCATCCGGGCTGAGCGCCAGCTGGCGCGGTTCGCGGCCGACGGGAATTTCCGCTTCCTTCGTTTTCGTTTTCGCGTTGATGATTGTCACTGTATCCACATCGATGTTGGCGGTGTAGACATAGCGCCCGTCGCTGCTTACGGCGATGTTGTCGCCGTGCGCCGGGGCATGTCTGACCACTTTCGGCTGCTCATGCCATGCCTTTTCGTCCTGACAGCCGGCCAACAGCGTGGCGATCGCCGCGGCGAACCACCATTTTCGCATTTCAATATTCCCCCGTTTTTTCACGAAAATGATAACCATCCTCAATTTTACAAAGAAAAGCGGCGAATCTCAATCGTATTCGCCGCTTTCTTTCTGTTATTTGTTGGCGGATCCAACGTTGACCTTGACCGTCCGCAACACCGGCGCCACGCCGTATGGGCCGCCGGCCGCCTGCACTTGCGGGACATGGTCATGATCGGTGTTGCCCAATTTTTTCCCTTTGATGTAGACATCTCCCGTATCCCAAAACTCGCTTGCCTGCATCCCTTCCTGAAGCGTCGGGCCGTCGACGATTCGGTCGTAAAAGTCGACGTAGCGGGAGATGATCGTTTCGCGGTCAAGGGATTTCGCCGTCTCATCCGCTTGGTCGTTGTTCAAGTTTTGCAAGGCCACGCGGAACACCCCCGACAACGCGCCGGCGAGCCACGGGGTGTACTTGTCCTCTTTTTCTCCCGTATGGTACACGTGCCATTTTTGATCCCAAAAATGTTTGTTCATTGCCTCATAAACACGGCGCGCCGCATCGCGGTATGCTTCGTCTTTCGTCGCCAAAAATGCCGCCGTCAGCCCGCGGATCGCGCCAAGCTGGGCAAGAAGCGTCGGCTCGTCTTGATCCGGCCCTTGGCCGATCGTATAGCCGTTTTCGACAAGTCCGTCTTTTCGCATCAAGTTGTGCATGATAAAATCCGCTTGCCGGCGGATGAGCTCGAGCGCCCGCTTTCCTTCCGGCGTGCCGAGCCCTTTGGCGCTCTCTCCGCTCGCATAGCCGACCGGCATCCCGTCAATCGCCCGTTCGAAGATGCGGAGCGCTTCCATTGTATAGCCGGCTTGGAACGTATCGACCCGATTTCCTTGCGTTCGCCCGTCATGTTCGGTCACAAACGCGCCCGCTTTTTCATTGAAATGCATGGCATCGATGTTGCGAAACACTTGCAGCAGCACGTCGCGGTTGACGGAATACGGGTCGTCGGCCACGCGGTCGTTCGCCGTCGTCGCGTCAAGGTTTTCCTTTGGCGCGCTTGGGAACGGTTTTCCGTCAAACACGGCCAAAAACGCGGGGTTTTGGTTTTTGTTTTCCGGCCGCTGGTCGGTCATGCCGAAAAACTCCGCCGCCGGCCATAGCATGAGCCATTGGTCCTCAAGCAAGCTGCGGGGATCTTTGACGACCAACTTCGCCGCATCCGGCGCCAGCTCGCTTCCCCCTTCAGCCACTTCCACCGCGTGCGGCAAATAGACAAATCCCCCGCTTGGGTTGTAGCGGCTGCCGGCTGCCTTCGTCAACGCCTGTTGCTTCGCATCATAAAATAAATGGTCACGGATAAAAGCCAGCTTGTTCCATATTTGTTCTGTCAAAATCATCCCTTGCATCCCGTCGGCGGAGCTGACGCCAAGAGCGATGTTCCCGCTTTGATCGTCGTTTGGCGTTTTCGCCTCCACCTCTTCATCGCTGTCTTTTTGATGAAAATTCCCCAAAAAGTCGCCGGCCCAAAGCGCTTGCTTCAAAAAGACGCCGCCGTAAGCCGATGGCGTGAGCACTTTGTCCATTTTTCCGCGATCCCAGCGAAGCGATTGGAAATCGACTTGATAGACGGGAACATATGTACCGTCATCATTTTCCGCATACACGCCCGTGTCAACCTTTTGTGCATAATGCGGATCGCCGCCGGCGTACTCGATGAAGGTTGGGAACATGTTGCGGAAAAGTTCCTCGCGCGGATAGCCGACGCTGTCCGCAAGCTCATAAAAACGGTCGGCGAGCGCCTGATCGGCTGGCTGATGCCGCTGTTCGGCCCGCTGCTTCGCGATCGGGCCGTTGATGAGATGAAGCCCCAGCCCTGACTTTTCCGTCACTTCGTACATCGCCTCTTCGGAATACTCGTATGACTCGATGCCAGCCGTATAGTCGAATTTCGTCGGTTTATCAGGTTTTCTCGCGTCAAGGGTGTCCAAATCAAGCCCGAGCCCTTCAGCGAGCGGTTCGCCCGAAAGTTCAAATTCCGAGTAGGCAAACATATTGCCGGCCGTATCAAAATGATCGTCCGCCACCGGCACGTGCAGGCGCGGCGCTTCCGATGAACGGCCGTTCTCTTTCTCCCCGACGGCGGAACAGCCGGACGCCAAAAGCAGCGAGGCCGCCGCCGACGTGGCCATGACTTTCCAAGGCATGCGTTTCATGGCTTGCTCCTCCATTTTTAAAATAACGATTTTCATTCTCACTAACGTTTATTATACGCCGTCCCTTCCTCTTTGTTCAAGCCAAAATTGATTCGACAACGCTTTGCCTATAAAACGGCGCTTTTCATGCCTGTGGTCCTTCCATTCAAGCCGAAAGCCACTCAACGCGGCGTCCGCCCGTCCATAAAAAGCAGCATTCCAGTTCGTTCGGGCAACATCCGATCGCGTCCCTGCATAAGGACGACGCCGTTTCTTTGCATCGCCGAATGGCTTCCTCTTCCTCGCACCACAGCAGCACACGAACCCGGTCGCGGTAAACGATGTACAACGCTCGATCCGCCTCTTCCCCCAATCCGCCGTCCGCCAACAATAGCGGCTTGCACGCCGCCTCTTCCATCGAACCAAAAAACTGCAGCAAATGATCCGTCACCTTGGCCAACACTAGTGCATAATGCAACGGCGTCGGAAACATCGACAAAGGAAGGAGCGAACGGTGCTGATCAATCAGCCGGAGCAAGCAAAGCGGAGACCGCAGCGAAGGCGCGGTGTCGCAATACGCTTGAATGACGCGGCGAAGAAACCGGCGCAGCGCACACGGCCAGACATCCAACGTCTCGTGATGGATAGGCACCATGGCTCGCCTCCTGTTTGTTCATGCATGTTTTTCCAGCTGCTCCAACACGGCGTTGATCGAGCTCCATGACCGTTTCGCAAAATAAATAGGCTTGTCTTTGCTTTTCGCCTTCTCTTTCACTTTCTTCGCCAAATTATGGTTCACGTAATCGATCATGACCAATATGGCGTCGACATGCTCCGGAATGTCGCGTTTCACCATATTCACTTTTCGTCCATTGAGATGAATGATTTCCCGGAATCCGGAACGCTCCAATTTATCGGTAATATGGCCTAAATGATCCGCTCCAACGACAAGAAGCGATGCCATCATAAAATCCTCCTTTGTTCTCTTCTTTTTTCTCTTTTATTTTAATTGAGAATGATTTTCTGTGTCAATTAAAATAAGAAAGATTTTCATCTATTTTTAGGCCATGATGTCCTCTTCAACAGCGGCACGAGGCAAACACCATTTCTGCACGAAGCCCTTCTTTCCATTTGGGACAGCGTGAAGCAACGGGCGCAACGGAAGCTGTCGATTGCCCCTGCCTCCGTTGATCCCAAGCGGGAGTCTTCTCGGTTAGAGATGGATAAAACGCCTGCAAATGCGTCAAACTATAGATGCGGGCGATTTCATCACGACAAGGGGGATGACCATGGCGAAAGATGTTCTTTGCGAAGTGCGCAACTGTCGTTATTGGGCAGAAGGGAATCGCTGCAGCGCTGAAGCCATTTACGTGGTCAGCCATGCCGGAAACATGGCGTCTGATTCCACGGAAACAGACTGCAAAACGTTTGTTCCGGCCCATGAAGCATAATGCGAGACCAACGAGGCGCTGCCCGGCCGACCGGGCGGCGCTTGCATCGTTCGAGGGGGATGACGATGGACAAACGCGCCAGCCTCATTCAAGCGCTGCAAACGGAAATGAAGCGGGCCGCTTTAGGAACATACCCAGCTTGCATCGACTCCTTCGCCCGTTTGTGGGATTATGAGTTCGGTTCGTTTGATCAGCTCCCACCTGAGATTGAACGGCTCGTCGCCCATCGGGCCGCTGAACTCGGGTGGATGGATGACGTTTGAGGGCCGTCCATTTCGAAACCAACGCCAGATGGAGTAAAAAACATCGTTGGATGGCCATCCCTATGTTTCCATCTGCGCGATGGAAATCGGCCGTGCAAGGGATGACGTTTGACTGCCGTCCTCCAACAGGGGACAAAGCGGATGGATGAAGCTGGATCGCAGCGGTCTAAAAGCAAGGGCTTCGATTCGGCGAACGCCATGCCTCCCGGTCGGAACGCCGCAGGAATGGCAGCGGCAAAAAGGCAGGAAACTCGGCCTAGGCGAGTTCCTGCCTTTTCTGCTTCCGAACAGATGTTTCTACTCCTATCAAAATGTTTGTTCTGTTTTTGGAATGAGCCTTTTCAGTTCGCGGCGCAGCAGTTTTTGCGCGGCGTTGCGCGGCAGTTCGTCGACGAAGTAAATGCGGGCCGGCACTTTATATTTCGCCAGCCGCTCGCGGCAAAACGCGCGAAGGGCCGCTTCGTCTGGCGACGCTCCGCGTTTCAGGCGGACGAACGCATACGGCACTTGCCCCCACGTTTCATCCTCGACGCCCGTCACCCCGGCTTCTTCCACATCGGGATGCGACAGCAGCACCGCCTCCACCTCAGCGGGATAGACGTTTTCGCCGCCGGAAATGATCAAGTCAGAACGGCGGTCAAGGACGTACAAAAATCCCTCTTCATCAATATAGCCGATATCGCCGGTAAAAAACCAGCCGCCGCGGATCGCTTGCGCCGTCGCTTCCGGGCGATGCAAGTATCCTTTTGTCACATTCGGCCCTTTGACGACAATTTCTCCCGCTTCATGCGGCGCAGCCGGCTTTTCGTCTTTTAGGATGCAAAGCTCCGCCGGAAAAAGCGGCTTGCCGGCCGAACCGAGCTTCGTCAAACTGTATTCCGGCGCGAGCGTTGCGATTTGCGACGCCGTTTCCGTCATCCCGTACGTCTGGTACACCGGAATGCCTTTTTCTTTGCACGCCTCAAGCAGCGGGCGCGGCGCCGGCCCGCCCCCTAGCAGCATGCAGCGGAACGTATCGGGGTAGCGCGCTTCCCCGAGCTCCGATATCATCCGCTGAAGCATGGCAGCCACGACCGACATGATCGTCACGTCGCCGCGCATGATCCATTCGTTCGCTTCCTTCGGGTCGAATGACGTTTGCAGCCGCATCGGCATGCCGTAAATGACGCTGCGCATGGCGATCGACAGGCCGCTGATATGAAACAGCGGCACGGCGGCCAGCCAGCAGTCGCGCTCATACAACCCTAAATTGAGCGCCGAACCGACGGCGCTCCACCAATGATTGCCGTACGTTTGCAAGACGCCTTTCGGAGTGCCGGTCGTCCCGGACGTATACATGATCGTGGCGGTTTCCTCCAAATCGCATGTTTCCTTGAAGGAAACGTCCGCTTCGGGCAACGCGGCCAACGCACCGACGGTCAGAACGCGCCCGTCGCCGTCAAGACTCCCGGCCAGCTCCTCATCGGCGATGACAAGCCGCGCGCCGCTGTCATCCAGCTGCCAGCCAAGCTCATAGGACGTCAGGCGCACGTTTTGCAGCAGGACGCGGGCGCCGAGAAAAAACAACGCATGGATGATCTCGATCATCTCGATGCGATTTTTCATCAGCAAGGCGACAATATCTCCTTCCTTGACGCCCGCCCGCGCGAGGCGCCGCGCCCAGACGGCAGCCGCTTCATACAGCTCGGCAAACGTTTTGGTCCGCCGCCCGTCGCTCACGGCGATTCGCTCCGGGGTTAAAAACGCCCGCTGCTTCAGCCAGTTTGGCATCGTTGTCATCTAGCGTTCCTCCTTTCTTGCCGCTCTCGCCCATCGGCCATCATTCCTCGCTTTGAAAAAGCGGCAAAAAGCAGCTTGATTCTTCATCAAGCTGCTTTATTCCCATCACGGAAAGCGCGGGAATTGGCTGAAGTCCGGCTTCCGTTTTTCTTTGAACGCCCGCATGCCTTCCTTCGCCTCTTCGGTCGTGTAGAAGAGAAGCGTCGCGTCGCCGGCGAGCTGTTGGATGCCGGCCAAGCCATCGGAGTCGGCGTTGAACGCCGCTTTTAAGAAGCGAATGGCCGTCGGGCTTTTCTCCAAAATTTCCTGCGCCCATTTGACCGTTTCTTCTTCAAGCTGCTCAAGCGGCACGACTTTGTTGACCAGCCCCATTTCGAGCGCTTCTTGCGCCGTGTACTGACGGCATAAATACCAAATTTCCCGCGCCTTTTTATGGCCGACGATGCGGGCCAAATAGCCGGCGCCATAGCCGCCGTCAAAGCTTCCCACTTTCGGCCCGGTTTGGCCGAAGATGGCGTTGTCCGCGGCGATCGTCAAATCGCAGACGACATGAAGCACATGCCCGCCGCCAATGGCGTAGCCGGCGACCATCGCAATAACCGGCTTCGGAATGACGCGGATGAGCCGTTGCAAATCAAGCACATTGAGGCGCGGAATTTCATCCTCGCCGACATAGCCGCCATGGCCGCGCACTTTTTGGTCCCCGCCCGAGCAAAACGCCTTGCCGCCGGCGCCGGTCAAAATGATGACGCCGATATTCGAATCATCGCGCGCTTTCGTAAACGCATCGATCATCTCGTTCACCGTTTTCGGCCGAAACGCGTTATGTACTTCCGGACGGTTGATCGTAATTTTGGCGATGCCGTTGTACGTTTCGTAAATAATATCCTCATAGTCGTACTGCTTCACCCATTCAAACGGCATTTACACTTCCCCCTTTGTCATGAATTCACTTACTATTTTAGCAAAAATGCCGGGCTGTTCCACGTGAATTGCATGTCCGGCTCCTTTTACACAGATAAGTTCGCTGTTGGGCAGCCGCTCGTGCATTTGGGCGGCGATGCGGCAAAACTTCTCATCGCGCTCCCCGCAAACAAGGAGCACAGGCATGGCAAGTTCGCCAAGCCGTTCCCAAAACGACGGCTGCACGCCGGTCCCCATCCCGCGCAAACTGTTGGCAAGCCCCGTTGCCGTATGGCGGAGCCGCTCGCGGCGAATCGCCGCTCGCACCGGATCCGGGAGCGTCTGCTGAGTGGCAAACAGCGGGATTTTTTCCCAATCATCGACAAAAGCACGGACGCCTTCCGTTTCGATCTTTCGCGCCAACGCCTCATCCGCTTCCCGCCGCGCGCGCCGCTCCTCCTCTGTCTCCAAGCCGGGCGAACTGCTTTCCAGCACTAAGCGGCGAACGCGGCGCGGATGCCAAACGGCGAACGCCAACGCGAGCCGGCCGCCCATCGAGTAGCCGAGCACGTTCACTTGTTCGACGCCCCATTCGTCAAGGAGCGCCGCCAAGTCAGCCGCCGCGTGTTCGATCCGATACCGTCGGGCGTCCTTTGGCGCCTCGGTCCGCCCATGGCCCAACAAGTCGACGGCCATCACACGGAAGTCCGGCCAAAACGGGGCGAGCGGCCGCCACGTGTCCGCGCTGCCCGTAAACCCGTGAAGCAACAGAAGCGGCTCTCCTTCTCCGTATTGTTCCGCATGGTAACAAACCCCATTCACCATCATGGTCATGCCAATCCTCTTCATTCGAGACATTTCGCGATTTCCCGGGCAACCTCGTTCCACAACAATCGATGCATTCGGACATTTTCCGCGCGCGACGTGCGCACTTCAATGACATGAAGCCCGCCTGACGACAGCGATTCCGATACATGGCGGCGGAACTCCGCCCAATTGTGCGGCACCGTATGGCGGCCGCCGTACATCTCGACGGCGTGGGCAAACGACAAATCCGTCGGCGTGCCAAACAGCGTTTCAAACGCCCCTTTATGGCGCGCCTGCGGCAAAAACGAGAAAATGCCGCCGCCGTTGTTGTTCAACAACACAATGGTAGCTGACAACGAATGCATCTTCGCCGCCAACAAGCCATTTAAATCGTGGTAAAACGACAAGTCGCCGATCACCAGCACAAGCGGGTTCGCGGCAACGCTTGCGCCCAAGGCGCTCGAGACGACTCCGTCAATGCCGTTGGCGCCGCGGTTGGCCAAAACGCGAAGCGGCTTGTCCGTCGCAAAGAGAAACGTATCCGCATCGCGAATCGGCATGCTGTTGCCGACAAACAGCGCCGCCCCGGCTGGAAGCAAATCGGCAAGCTCCGTGAACACGTTCCCTTCAAACCATTCTTCTTTCGGCAGATGGCGCTCAAGCGCCGCGCGGGCGATCGCGTTCATCTCGCGCCATATCGCCGACCACGCGCTTTTGTTTTCTTTCGGTTTCGCCCATTCAAGAAGCTGGCGGCAAAGAATCCATTCATCACTCTGAACGAAGCTGTCCGCGGACAACGTCGGATCACGCCAGCCGCCGTCGTCGACAACAATTTGACGAATCGCGCGATGGCGCTTGAGCCATAAAAAGAGCGGCTTCGACACCGGCATGGCGCCGAACCGAAGCACCACATCCGGAACAAGCTTGGAAGCGGCGGTTTCCTCCCGCAATATGGCGTCATAGCTGTCCAGCACGTACGTTTTGTCATGCGTACCGGCGCGCAACTGGGAAAGCGGATCGGCCAAAATCGGAAAATCAAGCGCCCGCGCCAACTCGGTGACCGCCTCGGCAAACCCAGGGCGATCGAGCGGCCCGCAGACGATCAACCCGCGTTCCGCCGCCGACAGCTGCTCATACAGCGCCGATACGCTCTCTTGCGGCAGCGCTGGGCGGCCGCGCCATACTTGCGGCGCTCTCGAAACGGACCGCACCCGCTCCCAAACCGCCTCATCGATATGCGGGACAAGCGGCTCGCGAAACGGCGCGTTCACATGCACAGGCCCGCACGGTGCACCGGCGGCCGTTTGGACGGCTCTTGCCGCCATCGTCCGCGCGTATCGCAGCATATCATCCGCCTCTTCCGGCAGCGCCAAGTCCACAAACCACTTGGCGTAGCGTCCGTATAAGTGCAGCTGATCAATCGCCTGCGGCGCCCCGACATCGCGCAGTTCATGCGGCCGGTCGGCCGTCAGCACCACGAGCGGCACGCGCGAATAGTATGCCTCGACAACCGCGGGCCCATAGTTGGCCGCCGCCGTTCCGGACGTGCATACGAGCGCGACCGGACGCTGCTTCGCTTTCGCCAAGCCGAGGGCGAAAAACGCGGCCGACCGCTCATCGATATTCATATATAGTCGAAGGCCAGGGTGGGCCGCCATCGCCATCGCAAGCGGCGTCGAGCGCGAACCGGGGCTGATCACCGCCTCCGCCACCCCGGCCTGCGCCAATCCGTCCACCAATGCCGCTACATAAACAGACAAGGCATCAGCCATCGTTCATCACTCCCAACGCCGATAACATCGGAGCCATTTTCACATTTGTCTCTTCATATTCGCTGTTTGGGTCGGAATCGGCGACAATGCCGCAGCCGGCAAACAGCATGGCTTCCTTCCCGGCGAGCAAGGCGGAGCGAATGGCGACCGCCCATTCCCCATTGCCTTCGCCATCCACCCAGCCGATCGGCGCTGCATACCATCCGCGGTCAAGCGGCTCAAGGGCGCGGATCACCTCCAGCGCCCGATCGCGCGGCGTTCCGCCGAGCGCGGGTGTCGGATGCATCATTTCCACTAAGCGGAGCACCGAGCGCTCGCGGCAGCCACGGCCGACAACCGGAGTGCATAAATGCTGGATGTGCGGCAGCTTGAGCAGCTGCGGCGCGGGCGGCATCTCGACCGTCTCGCAGACGGAAGAAAACAAGCGACCGATCATTTGCACAACAAACTGATGTTCTTCGTTGTTTTTTCGATCTGCCCGCAGCCAAGCGCCAAGCCGCTCGTCTTCCTCCATAGCGGCCCCGCGGCGCACCGATCCGGCGAGGCAAACCGACCGGCACATTTTCCCTTCTTTTTGGACAAGCTGCTCAGGGGAAGCCCCGATAAAACAGCGGCCGTCCTGTTCAAACGCAAAAATGTAAGCAAACGGCTGCTGCTCGCGAAGCCGCTGGAGTACGGCCGCGGCATCCACCGTTTTGGCAAACGCCAGGCGCCGAGCGCGGGCGAGCACCACCTTGTCCAACGCCCCCGCCCGAATCGAGGCGATCGCTTCGCGAACAGCCGCCAACCATCGTTCTTTCTCTTCTTCTTCGTCTGACACAAGGCGCGGAAGCCGCTTTGGAGCGGCCATAGGGTCGCTGATCCGCTCAAGCAAGCGCCCGACCCGCTCCCAGTCCCGTCCTCTTTTGTCCGTTGGGACGGTGACGGTCAACGTCGTTTTGCCGTTTCTTACGGCAAGAAGCGCGGCCGGCGCCACGAGCTTCCCGGCCGGAAAGCCGCGCCACATGTCGGTGCCCGGCCGATAGGGGTCAAACGAAAATCCGCCAAACAATAACGGCGGCGCATCGGCCGCGCCGTATGGCTCCATCTCCTTCTCCCATCGGCGCCGGCCCGCTTCCACGTCATCAAACCGGCTGTCGGCCTTCTCCGTTTCGATCGCATAAACGGAGCCGAGGCCGACCAATATCGTGCCTCCGGTTCGATCCGCCCAAAAAAACCGTTCGCGGAAGCCGCATGACGGCCCTTGCATAAAAAAAGAAACCGGATCAACGCCCTCCCACGGTTCCGTCCAGCTGACAAACGGCCGCCCTGCATTCACCGCCAATCTATGCAATTGTTGCTGCAGGTGATGTCGAAATCCAATCGCCACGTTCCTCACGCTTTCTGTCGTAAAATTCCCCCTCCATCCCCACTTCCCATTATATATAATAGGAAATCATTTATCTATCGGGAAGGGTTGACATGCTTTCAACGTTTGCCTACACTTATTTTGGACATAAACGAATGACATTTTCACAGAATCTAAGGGGAATGAATATGCAATCATTCACACATATGGACCATCGCCCGCCGGCGCGCCGCGACTGGCGCGTCTTTTGGCGGCTGACGCGCCCGCATACGTTGACGGCGGCGTTTGTGCCCGTATGCGTCGGCACGGTGCTGGCGATGGGCGAAACGTCTGTCAATTGGCTGCTGTTTGCCGCGATGATGATCGCCTCTTTGTTGATTCAAGCCGCGACGAACATGTTCAACGAATACTACGATTATCAACGCGGCCTCGATTCCGCGGAATCGGTCGGCATCGGCGGCGCCATCGTCCGCGACGGCCTCAAGCCGAAAACGGTGCTGGCGTTGGCGGTTGGCTGTCTTGGGTTGGCTATGCTCATCGGCGTCTACATTTGCGCCGAAAGCAGCTGGTGGCTCGCCGTTGTCGGAACGATTTGCATGGCGGCCGGTTATTTTTACACCGGAGGGCCGGTTCCGATCGCCTATACGCCGTTTGGCGAACTGGCGGCTGGGTTTTTTATGGGCTTTGTCATTATTTTGATTTCATTTTTCATCCAAACAGGCTATATCAGCGGCGGCGCCGTGCTCACCGCCATTCCGATCGCGATTTTGGTCGGCGCCATTTTGCTGGCGAACAATATTCGCGACTTGGACGGCGACCGTGAAAAAGGGCGAAAGACGCTCGCGATTTTGATCGGCCGCAACTGGGCCATCCGCCTGCTCGCTGCCATGTTCGCCGTTGCCTTTCTTTGGACGGCCGCCCTCGTTCTGTTTCACATCGTTCCGCCTTGGGCGCTGCTTGCGCTGTTGAGCATCCCGAAAGCGGTTGCGGCGACGCGCGGATTTATCGGCAAAATCAAGCCGATCGAGATGATGCCGGCCATGAAGGCGACGGCGCAAACGAATACACAGTTCGGCTTTTTGCTCGCCGCTGGCTTGCTCATTGCCCATTGGCTGTAACACGGTCAACATGACCGTGTTTTTTTTTGATTTTCGCCCATACTACACCATATAGACGCTACTGCGAAGGAAGGGATTGCGACTGATGCTGACGAACGAACAGCTTGCCGCCCTCCGCTCAAGACTGCTCGACATGAAACGGGAGACGGAAGACCGGCTGAAGCAAAACGACCATTTCGGCATGATCCGCAGCCACGCCCACGATGCGGTCGGTGAGCTGGCGAGCTACGACAACCATCCGGCCGATGAGGCGACAGAGCTGTATGAGCGGGAAAAAGATCTCGCCCTAAAGGAGCATGCCGAGCGCGAACTTCGCGAGATTGAACAGGCGCTTGGCGCCATCGTCGACGGCACATACGGAACGTGCTGCGTATGCGGTCGTCCGATCCCATACGAACGGCTCGAGGCGCTGCCGACAACACTCTACTGCCGTGAGCACAGCCCGGATCAAACGGTGTCGCAAAAGCGGCCGCTTGAAGAGGGCGTGCTGATGCCGCCGTTTGGCAAATTCGATTTCGATGACCGCGCGGAATCGGTCGCTTACGACGCGGAAGATGCATGGCAGGAAGCAGCCCGCTACGGCACGTCCGACACCCCTTCGGACCTTGGCAAAAACGTCGATTCCTACAGCGAAGTGTATGCCGAGTCGGAAGAGAACGTCGGCTATGTCGAAGACTTGGAAAATTTCGCGGCCGTCGATTTGCATGGCCAACGCGTACGTGTGTACCCGACACGGGAGCATGAGCTGCTGGAAAACATATTGGATGACGAAGGCATCATGTCGAACATCGGCGATTTGCCGGCGTATGAAAAAGACCCGTATACATCGAAAGACAGCTACCGCCGGTACGATGAAAGACCGTCCCAGCAGCATTTTGGGGAAACGACTCCATGAAAAAGGCCATCGGCAAGATGGTCTTTTTTGTGAAACAGGCCAATGCCGTTTTCCGTAGTACAGAGCAGAACGTTATATGATCCTAATGGAGGCGAAATGATGAACGCACATGAGATCGATTACCGGCTGTACGGCGATGACATGCAGTTTGTCGAAATCGAGCTCGACCCATACGAAAGCGTGGTCGCGGAAGCGGGCGGGATGATGATGATGGATGACGGCATCGTCATGGAAACCGTATTTGGCGACGGCTCCTCGTCCGGAAAAGGGCTGCTTGGCCGCCTTGTCGGCGCGGGGAAGCGGCTGCTCACCGGCGAAAGCTTGTTCATGACCGTGTTTACCAACCAAGGAAGCGGCAAGCGCCGCGTCGCCTTCGCCGCTCCGTATCCGGGAAAAATCATCCCGGTCGATTTGAGCAAACTTGGCGGGAAGCTCATCTGCCAAAAAGACTCCTTTTTGTGTGCGGCAAAAGGCGTCTCCGTCGGCATTGAGTTTCAGCGCAAACTCGGCGCTGGCTTTTTCGGCGGCGAAGGGTTTATTATGCAAAAGTTGGAAGGTGACGGGCTTGCCTTTTTGCACGCCGGCGGAACGATCCACCGCCGCGACTTGCAGCCCGGGGAAACGCTTCGCATTGACACCGGCTGCCTTGTCGCCATGACGAAAGACGTCAACTACGATATTGAATATGTCGGCAGCATCAAAACCGCCTTCTTCGGCGGCGAAGGATTGTTTTTGGCCACCGTCACCGGTCCGGGAGCAGTGTGGGTGCAGTCGCTTCCGTTCAGCCGGCTCGCTGACCGCGTCCTCGCTGCCGCCCCGAGCGCCGGCGGACGGTCGGTCGGCGAAGGCAGCATCCTCGGCGGCATCGGCGACTGGCTCGACGGCGACGACTAAGCGAGAAAGGGCGCTCCGGCCAAACGGAACGCCCTTTTGCTTTTATGCCTTCTCCCTCGAAATTCCCTAAAAGGACGATGATTGAGTCAACTGCCCCCACTTCGCTAACGCTTGAAGTGGGGGCTTGCAACTCCCCAGAAGTGCGAGCGGACTTGGTCCTCCTTCCTTGACTTGGGGTTGCATCAGGGGCAGGTTGACAACTGCCCAACGACGCAGGTCATGCCTGTGTCGTTCCTTCAACGATGTACTCTATTCCTTTTCGTTGAAGGTTCATGGCACCAATGCGGTCATCGTTTGAGGTGTATCCGCATGTTCGGCAACAAAAGGTGTGTGTACGCTTGTTTCGATTGGCTTTTTCCGTATGCCCGCACTTTGGACATGTCAAAGAGGTGTAATGCGGAGCAACCACCATCACTTTTGACCCATGCAAACGTGCCTTATACTCTAACAGTTGACGGAACTGATAGAAAGCCCGCGATACGGTTTCATATCGGTCATGGATCCATACACGTTCTGTTTTTTCACGAATGCCTGTTAAATCTTCTAATACAAAAAGGGTACGTTCTCCATATTGACGAACGAGTGCCTTCGTGACAGCATGGTTCACATCCGTCATCCAACGGTTTTCTCGTTGTCCGATTGTTTTCAACTTCCGACGCGCAGAAGCCGTCCCTTTTTGCTGGAGGGTTTTTCGCATTCGTTTGTACTTGGCACGCATATGCTTGATTTTTCGTCCGTTAAAAAAGATCGTTTTCCCTTGCGAATCATAAGCTGTTGCAAGAAAGTTAACCCCTACATCAACACCGACCACTTGGCGAATGTTGTGTTCATCTACGGTTGGAATTGTTTTGGTCATGGGGATGTGCAAAAAGAATTTGTTATGCTTGTAGACGAGTTTGGCTGTGCCAAACGTCCATGAGCCATCAAAATATGGCTCCATGCCTTTTGGTTCGAATGGCACTTTGATTCGTCCTTCTAGTGTATTGACAGAAAATAACCCTTGAACAATGGAGTAATCTCGATTCCAAACGAGATCATATTCAGGCTTTTTAAAGCGAACCAATGTCCATTCATGACCATTGCTTTTTAGGGAACGGTATCTAGCGATAACCGTTTTAATCACAGATTGCGCCATTTGCGAACGCAAAGCGTAGTTTGATCGAAGTAGACGATAGGTCATGTCGTGTAACTTGGCTTGTGCAAGCACTTTTGTGTCAAAAATCACAACAGACACAGCGTTGCACGCTTGTCGATAGGCGGAAAGGGTGGCTTTCAATACTTCTGCTTGTTCCGCTGTTGGGTAAATTTTGATTTTGGCTGTTAACGTCATGTCCATTTGTCTCACCTCTCTTTCACTAAATATATTTTTTAGTGATACAAAAACACAAAAAAGCGATTCCTCCCCCACTTACTCCCTTTGGTCGTTGAAGTGGGGGTCTCCTCGCCAAAGACGATGAAAAAGCAACCCAAAAACGTCCTTTCCAACGTCCTTTCCTAAGTTGAGAAACGTTCCCCCGACGGCAAAAGACCCCAAATTTCGGCCGCGTATTCCGCTACGGTCCGATCGCTGGCGAAACGGCCGGAATGGGCGATGTTGACGGCGCTCATCCGCCACCAGCGCGCCGGATCGCGGTAAGCGGCCTCAACTCGCTCGTGCGCCTCGGCGTAGGCGGCAAAGTCGCGCAGCACAAAATATTCGTCGTTTTGCGCCAACAGCGAGTCGTAAATCGGCTCAAAGTAGTCGCCGACATCAGGGAAAAAGCCGTTGACAAGCTGGTCGACAACTTGTTTGATCCGTTTGTCATGATGGTAATACTCATGCGCCCGATAGCCTCCGTGTTCGTAGTAGCGGAGCACTTCATCGGCCGTCAGCCCGAACAAAAACATGTTTTCCTCCCCGACGGCTTCCGCGATTTCGACGTTCGCTCCATCCAGCGTGCCAAGCGTAACGGCGCCGTTCATCATAAACTTCATGTTGCCCGTCCCGGACGCTTCTTTGCTGGCTGTTGAGATTTGTTCGCTCACATCGGCGGCCGGAATGATTTCTTCCGCGAGCGATACGCGGTAATTTTCCAAAAAAATGACTTTCAGCTGTTCATTTACCTGGTTGTCGTTGTTCACCTTGTCGGCAACGGAATGGATGAGCTTAATGATCCGCTTGGCGTAGTAATAGCCTGGCGACGCTTTCGCTCCGAAAATGAACGTGCGCGGATAAATCGAGAAGTGTGAATCCTCTTTCAGCCGATTGTATAAATGCATAATGTGCAAAACGTTTAACAACTGCCGTTTATAAGCGTGCAGCCGTTTCACTTGGACATCAAATATCGACGATTCGTCGACAACAATGCCCGTTTTTTCCGAAATGCGCTTGGCAAGCTTCAGCTTCCGCTGCTGTTTGACCGCAGCCAACGCCTGCTGAAACGCCGGATCGGAAGCATAAGACTTCAGCTCAATCAATGCTTCCGGCTCGCGGATCCAGCGCGGACCAATCGTTTCCGTAATCAACGCCGACAGCTCAGGGTTGGCTTTCAACAGCCAGCGCCGGTGCGTCACCCCGTTCGTTTTGTTGTTGAACTTGTGCGGCGCCCATTCGTAAAACAAGCGCATCTCCCGCTGTTTCAAAATCTCCGTATGCAGTTTCGCCACGCCGTTGACGCTATGGCTCGCAACGACGGCCAAGTGCGCCATTTTCACCATCCCGTGGGCGACGATGGCCATTTGTTCAATCCGCCCCCAATCGCCGGGATAACGTTCCCACAGCTCGCGGCAAAACCGTTCGTTGATTTCCTCGACGATCATATAAATGCGCGGCAACAGCGGCTGAAACAGACGAATCGGCCATTTCTCCAACGCTTCCGCCAGCGTCGTATGATTCGTGTACGCGATCGTATGGGTCGTAATGTGCCAAGCCTCTTCCCAGCTCATCCCTTCCTCATCGAGCAAAATGCGCATCAACTCCGGAATCGCGAGCACCGGGTGCGTGTCGTTGATATGAATGGCGACATATTCATGGAGGCGGCGCAAGCTCCCGTGCTGGCGGCGATGGGAGCGAGTGATGCTACCGAGGCTGGCGGCGGCGAGAAAATACTGCTGCTTTAACCGGAGCAGTTTGCCTTCATCGTGCGTATCGTCCGGGTACAAAAACTCCGAAATGGCTTCCGTCTCCCGCTTGTATTGCATCACATCTTTATGAAGCGGGAACGTTTTCGCCGGCTCGGCGCTCCAAAGCCGGAGCGTGTTGACCGTGTTCGTCCCGAAGCCGATGACCGGCATATCGTACGGCACAGCCATCACGTTTTCGCTGTCGACATGGCGGAACACAAGGCGGCCGTTTTGTTCCGACACCTCGACCCTTCCCCAGAAGCGAACTTCGACCGCCAGCTCTTCTTTCCGGATTTCCCAAACGTTCCCGTTTCGCAGCCATTGCTCCGGCAGCTCGACTTGATAGCCGTCAACGATTTTTTGGTCAAACAGCCCGTGTTTATAGCGAATGCCGTGGCCGTGGCCCGGCAAATTCAATGTGGCGAGCGAGTCAAGAAAACAGGCGGCGAGCCGCCCGAGCCCGCCGTTTCCGAGCCCGGCGTCCGCTTCGCATTCCTCAATGTCCTCAAGGCGGATGCCGAGCTCGCGAAGCCCCTCTTCGACCATCGGGCGGACGCCGAGGTTTAACAAGTTGCTTCCGAGCAAACGGCCGAGCAAAAACTCGATCGACAAATAGTACACCTGCTTCCGCCGCTCCGCCCGGCAGCGCTCGTTCGTCGCGATCCAATGGCGGCTGATATGTTCGCGCACCATATGGCCAAGGACATGATAATGATCGCGCGCCGTCGATTCGGCAAACGGTTTGCCGCACAACGCCTCGACCCGCGTCACAAACGCCCGTTGAAACGTTTCTTTATCCGCGAACAAGCGCGTCTTCCCCCTTTTTGTTCAGCTGTTCGTACGCTTTTCGATACTCCCTCGCCGACCGGCGCCAGCTGTAATCGCCGCGCATCGCCCGCTCCATGAGCCGCTCCCAGACAGACGGCTGGCGGTAAAACGACAGCGCCCGGCGGATCGTGTACAACATGTCGTGGGCGTTAAAGTTCGTAAAGCTGAACCCGTTCCCTTCTCCTGTGAATTCATTGTACGATTGCACCGTATCGTTCAGCCCGCCCGTTTCCCGAACGATCGGAATCGTCCCATACCGAAGCGCGATCATTTGGCTCAGCCCGCACGGTTCAAACAACGACGGCATTAAAAACAAGTCCGCGCCCGCATAAATTTGATGGGCGAGCGGTTCGTGAAAGCCGATGTACACCCCGACTTTGTCCGGATAGGCCGCCGCCATTTGCGAGAAAAACTGTTCAAACCGCCAATCCCCCGTTCCAAGCACAACAAGCTGCATCTCTTCCTGCATCAGATCATGGAAGACGCACGTGACTAAATCGAGCCCTTTTTGCGCCGTCATTCGCGTCACCATCGCGACAACGGGCGCATCATCCCGCTCTGGCAGACCGAACCGCCGCTGCAGGGCGCGCTTGTTGAGTTTTTTTCTTTCCCGCGTATGTACGCTATAGGTCGCCGCCAAAAACGGATCGGTTTCCGGGTTGTAAAACTCGTCGTCAATGCCGTTTAAAATGCCAAGCAAATCATCCCGCCGCGCCCGCAACAGCCCGTCAAGCCGCTCGCCGTAATAAGCGGTTTGAATCTCTTCTTTGTACGTCGGGCTGACCGTCGTAATCAAATCGGAGGCGACAAGCGCCCCTTTCATAAAGCTGACGCTTCCGTAAAACTCGAGATGGTCGACGGTGAAATACCGTCCGTCCAAATTCAACAAATCCTCTAAAATCCCGCGCGGAAACAGCCCTTGAAACTGCAAGTTGTGAATCGTAAAGATCGTGCAGATATCCGCATAAAACGGATCATGACGGTATTGCTCGCGCAAGAAAAACGGAATCATGCCGGTGTGCCAGTCATGGCAATGAATGATGTCGGGCTGAAACGAAATCGCCGGAAGCGCGTCCAGCACCGCCCGGCAAAAATAAGCGAACCGCTCGCCGTCGTCATCATGGCCGTACAGCTGCGGCCGTTTGAAATAGTATTCGTTGTCGATCAAGTAATAGACGACCCCGTCATGCTCGAGCTCCTCAACGCCGCAATACTGGCGGCGCCACCCGACTGGCACGACGAACTCCGCCACTTTGTCCATTCGTTCTTTCCACTTTGAAGCGATTGTTTCATACTTGGGCAACATGACGCGGACATCGACGCCAAGCCGGCGCAGCTCTTTCGGCAGCGCGCCGGCGACGTCGGCCAATCCTCCCGATTTGGCAAACGGGGCGCATTCTGATACGGCAAACAGCACGTTCATCGATTCACGACCTCCCCTTGCACCGTTCCTTTGCGAACGACAAACGGCCGCTCCGCCGTCCCTTGCAAAACGACCCCCGGTTCGATTTTCGCGTCTTTGTCGACGATGACGCCATCAAGCACACAACCATCGCCGATTTGGCATTTTTGCATCACGATGCTGTTCTTCACAACGGCTCCTTTGCCGATTTTCACGGAACGAAACAGGACGCTGTTTTCCACCGTTCCTTCAATGACGCAGCCGTTGGCGATCATCGAGCGCTTCACATTCCCTTCCCGGCGGTATTTCGTCGGCGGCTCGTCTTTCACTTTCGTATAAATCGGCCGCGATGGAAGAAAAAGCTGCTCCCAAGCGCTTCGGTCAAGCAGCTCCATGCTTGCCTGAAAATAGCGGGCGAGCGAATCGATGACGGCCGCATACCCGCTGTATTCATAGTCGCAAATGGACAGCGAATGGCGGTCGTCATGAATGACATCGACGATGCTCCGATAGCCGTGGTCTTTGTAGCCGGCGATCAAATCAAGCAGAAGAGACGTCTCCAACACGTACATCTCCAGCGGCTCGCCGCGATGGCAAATTCGCGTCACATCGCAGCCGCGTTCGATATGGCGCTCGAGGACGGCGTCAAAGTCGATGTTGCACACCGTGTAGCTATTGACGATGACCGCATACTTTTGCCGGCTCCGCAAAAAATAGTCGATATGCTGCTCAAAATGGGCAAACGCCCCGACCCGGCGCTCACCGGAAAACAACAAGTCCGGCGATGGGAAGAAAAACAATCCGTCCCGCTTTCGGTTTAAATCCCAATTCTTCCCTGATCCTAAATGGTCCATCAGCGACCGATATTGGTATTTCGGAAAAATCGCGACGCTTTCAATGCCGGAGTTGACCATGCTTGAAAGCACGAAATCAATGAGCCGATACCGCCCGGCAAACGGCACCGCTGCGATTGAGCGTTGCTCGACAAGCGGCGCTAACGCCTCCATATACGTGGTCGCGTCGATGACGCCCAACATCATGTTGTTGTTCATTGTGCTCCATCCTTCCTTGCGGTGTCCTTATTCCGTTGCTTGATCCACTCGGTCGTTACGAGCACGACGTCATCATCAGCATCGCCCGGGCTCACAGTCGAATGCGGCGGGATGACGATCTCCGGAGTGACGATCGCTCGCTCGACATACGCTCCTTCACCAACTGTTGCCCCTGGCATAATGACGGATTCTTTCACAACCGCTCCCTTGCCGATGCGGGCGCCTTGAAACAGCACTGAGCGCTCCACCGTTCCTTCCACGACGCATCCCTCATTGATGAGAGAATCGCTCACTTCCGCCTCGGGAGCGATGTATTGCGGCGGCTGGTTCGGGTTGACCGAATAAATGCGCCACGAGCGGTCAAACAAGTCAAGTTCATTGTGTTCATCGAGCAAATCCATGTTGGCTTCCCACAAGCTTTTGACGGTGCCGACATCTTTCCAATAGCCTTTGAACGGATAGGCCACGAGCCGCTTGTTCTCCCGAAGCAGCCGCGGAATCACATCTTTGCCGAAGTCGTGCGACGAATGCGGGTCGGCGTTGTCGATTTGCAAATACTCCCTCAATAACGGCCAATTGAAAATGTAAATGCCCATCGATGCCAAATTGCTTTTCGGATTGGCCGGCTTTTCGGCAAATTCGACAATCTCCATGTTTTCATTCGTGTTCATAATGCCGAATCGGCTCGCCTCTTCCCACGGCACTTCAATGACGGAAATCGTTGCATCCGCCTGTTTGGCGATATGGTAGTCGAGCATCTGCTGGTAATCCATCTTGTAAATATGATCGCCAGACAGCACGAGAACGTAATCCGGGTCGTACTGTTCAATATAATTCATATTTTGATAAAGGGCGTTCGCTGTGCCTTCGTACCATTTGACGCCGGAAGAGGCGGAGTAAGGGGGAAGGACGGTGACGCCCCCGTTTCTTCGATCTAAATCCCATGCGCTTCCGATGCCGATGTACGAGTGCAAAAGAAGCGGCTGATATTGGGTCAACACCCCGACTGTGTCAATGCCCGAGTTCGTGCAATTGCTCAACGTAAAATCAATGATCCGGTACTTCCCCCCAAACGGCACGGCTGGTTTCGCGATGTTTTTCGTCAGCGAGCGAAGCCGGCTTCCTTGCCCGCCGGCCAATAACATGGCGATGCACTTCTTCTTCATTCTGCTTTCTCTCCCCTCGTTTTTGCACTGGCCGCAAAATGGAAATGCCAAACGGCGGAATCGTCATGCGCACATGGTACGGTTTTCCATGAAACGGCTCATGGAAAGCGGAAAGCCGCTTCGAATTGACATGCCCTGATCCGCCAAACTCCGCTGCATCGCTGTTAAGCACTTCGCGGTACGGCGCCAAAAGCGGCACGCCGACTTTGTAATCGTCATACGCCTGATTTGTGAAATTACAAACAATGACCAGCACATCACCTTCTTTTTTCCCCCGGCGGATGAATGAGAAAATACTTTGCTCGGCATTATGAACGTCAATCCATTCAAACCCCCTCGGATCATGATCAAGCTCGTAAAACGGCTTATACCGTTTATAGCAGGCGATCAGCTGCTTCACATATTCGTCCATTTTCCGGTGCAATTCAAAATCGAACAGCACCCAGTCGAGCTCTCCCTCAAACTTCCATTCATCAAACTGGGCAAACTCACTGCCCATAAACAGCAGCTTTTTCCCAGGGTGGGCCATCATGTAGCCATACAATAGGCGCAGCTGGGCGAACTTCTCTTCGTACGACCCAGGCATTTTATTGAGCAGCGATTTTTTGCCATGCACAACTTCATCATGGGAAAATGGCAAAATGAAATTTTCCGAATACGCATAAAGGAGGGAAAAACTGACTTGGTTATGGGCGTATTTCCGCTCATGCGGCGGCGTTTCCATATACTTCAGCATGTCGTTCATCCAGCCCATGTTCCACTTGTAGTTAAACCCAAGGCCGCCATCGTACGTCGGCGCGGTCACCCGAGGCCAGTCGGTCGAATCTTCAGCGATCATCAAGACGTTCGGGTCATAGGCAAACACCGCCTCATTCAACTGGCGCAAAAACTCGACCGCATACGGATTTTCATAGAGCCGGTCATTGTTCGGCCAATAAAGCATATTGGCGACCGCATCGACGCGAAACCCGTCCACATGGTAATACTCCAGCCAAAACAACGCATTGGAGATCAGAAAACTGCGCACTTCCGGCTTGCCCAAGTCAAAATTCGCCGTCCCCCAGACGTAATTTTCTCGGTCTTTTTCATTCGCGTATTCATACGTCGGTGCGCCGTCAAACATGTACAGCCCGTGGGCGTCCTTGCAAAAATGCCCCGGCACCCAGTCGATGATGACGCCAAGCCCCGCTTGATGGCAGCGGTCGACGAAATACATGAAATCGTGCGGCGTGCCATAGCGGCTTGTCACCGAATAATAGCCGGTCCCTTGATATCCCCACGAACGATCGAGCGGATGCTCGACAAGCGGAAGCAGCTCAATGTGCGTAAATCCGCGCTCCAGCACGTACGGAATGAGTTCGTCGGCCATCTCACGGTACGTATAAAAGCGGCCGTCCGGTTTCTTTTTCCACGAACCGAAATGAAGTTCATAAATGACCATCGGTTGGTCATAAATCCGCTTTCGCCGTTTCTTCCGCTGCCAAGATGAATCATTCCACTGGTATCCTTTCAAATCGTAGACAATCGAGGCGGTATGAGGGCGCAATTCGGAGTAAAAGGCGTACGGGTCGGCTTTCAACAGAACACGGCCATCCGGTGTGATGATCTCATATTTATAGAGATGCCCTTCCAAGTTTTCTGGAACAACGATCGTCCATACCCCTTCGTCGTTCACCTTCGTCAGGGGGGAATTCGCCCCATTCCAATCGTTGAAACTGCCGACAAGACGGACTTCCCGCGCATGGGGCGCCCACACGCAAAAGCGAGTGCCGACCGCTCCGCCGTCGCGGATGACATGAGCGCCGAACAACTCATAACTTTGATACAAACGGCCTTCATGAAACAAATACACTTCTAAATCTGTCGGATTCGCCGCAATCAAGCTGGATCGCATCCTTTCCGAAGCAAAATGATGGCCATACACAACATTGATTCCTATTCGCCAACAGCAGGATTCATTCCTTGAATTGTTCGTCTATATTTTTAGACAAATTCCAACAACCGCTCTTTCTCGCTGTCGAAATTTCATTTGCACACAGGCGGATTTTTATATTATAATATATATAAGTTGATAATTATTATAAATAACGGAGGTGCATTATGGCTCCAACACTGTACGATTTTCACCATCTCCCGCACGTCAAAACGCAACATGAATCAAAAAAAGCGCTCTGGGTGACGCTTTTGTTGACCATGTTTTTCACCGCCGTTGAAATCATTGGCGGACTGATTTCCAACTCGCTCGCCCTCTTGTCCGATTCGGCCCATATGGCATCCGATGTATTGGCGCTTGGATTGAGCATGGTCGCCCTCTACATGGCAACGCGCCCGCCGAACCGCCGCTTTACGTTCGGTTTTTTGCGATTTGAAATCATCACATCGTTTTTGAACGGGCTGACGTTGGCCGTCATTGCGCTGTGGATTTTATGGGAAGGCATTCAGCGTTTTCTTCATCCTGAACCGATCAACTTTCGTCTTATGCTCGGAATCGCGGCGATCGGCCTCATCGTTAACTTGACGTTGACCATCGTCTTAAGCCGGAGCACGAAAGAAGAAGACAACTTGAACGTTCAGAGCGCCCTTTGGCATTTCATCGGCGACTTAATCAGCTCGATCGGCGTCATCGTGTCCGCGCTGCTCATTTACTTCACCGGCTGGACGATTTTCGATCCGATCATCAGCCTCGTGATCGCCGCCATCATTTTCACAGGCGGGGCGAAAATTATGCGTGAATCGTATCTCATCTTAATGGAAGCCGTACCTGATGGGTTCGATCTCGAACAAATCCGCGCCGACATTCGACAGATCGAAGGGGTCGAAGACGTGCACGACATGCATTTATGGGCCATCTCGACCGACCATTACTCGCTGTCGGCTCATGTGTTTGTCAACGAACGCATCCAGCCGCTTTGTGTCATTTTGGCGGTGAATGAAATGCTGAAGGAAAAATACGGCATTGAGCATGCCACGATCCAAGTCGAGCACGCCATGCTCCACGACCACGGAACCTATGGGAAGGCGTTTTTGGAGAAAAAGAAGCAGCCGCAATGATAAAGACCGCCCATGCCGAATCGGCAAGGCGGTCTTTCGTCATTTTGCCGTCTATTGCGCTCGGCCGCTATGAAAAAACCAGCGCAGAACGCGGTTTGGCGCCACGCCCTGTGTTTCTTTCCATCATTGCAGCTGATACGTTTCTTCCCGCATCGTTCCAAATTGTTCATACCGGATATGCCAGGACAACGCTTGTTCCAATACGTGCGGCGTATGGCCGCCGCGCTTGAGCGCTTCAGCGAAGTAATCGCGCAGCTGCGGACGGTAATCCGGATGGGCGCAATGTTCGATGATGAGCGGGGCGCGCTCGACAGGGGCGAGCCCGCGCAAATCGGCATATCCGTGTTCCGTGATGATGACATCGACATCATGCTCCGTATGGTCGACATGGGAGACGAACGGCACGATGCTCGAAATCGCCCCATGTTTGGCGCTCGATTTCGTCACAAAAATCGTCAGGCGCGCATGGCGGGCAAAGTCGCCCGAGCCGCCGATGCCGTTCATCATCTGGGTGCCGCGGACATGCGTCGAGTTCACATTTCCGTAAATATCGGCCTCAAGCGCCGTATTAATGGAAATGAGGCCGAGGCGGCGAATCAGTTCAGGATGATTGGAAATCTCCTGCGGCCGCAGCACGAGTTTGCCCCGGTACGCTTCCAAGTTGTGGTACACTTGTTTCATCTTGTTTTCCGACAAGGTGATCGAACATCCCGAGGCAAACCGCACTTTCCCTGCATCAAGCAAATCGAACATCGCATCTTGCAGCACTTCCGAATAGACTTACAAGTCGCAAAATTCAGAATCCAATAGGCCGTAAAGAACCGCATTCGCGACAGAGCCGATCCCGGCCTGAATCGGCGCCAGCCGTTCGGACAGCCGCCCCGCCGCTACTTCGCGGCGAAGAAACTCGATCAAATGCCTGGCAATCGCCGCTGTTTCCGCATCCGGAGGCACAATCGTCGACGGTGAATCCGTTTGGTTCGTCACGACAATTCCAGCGATTTTCTCCAGATCAACAGGAATGCCGATCGTCCCGATCCGGTCGTCCACTTTCGTCAGCGGAATCGGGGCGCGCTCCCCTTGCTTCCCGACTTCATAAATGTCATGAAACCCGTAAAGCGCTTTCGGCTGGGCGACGTTCAATTCGACAATGACCCGTCTTGCTTTTTCCACAAAAATCGATGAGTTGCCGACAGACGTCGTCGGGATGATCATGCCGTCCTCCGTAATCGAAACCGCTTCCACAATAGCGTAATCAATCGGTTTCAGCACACCGGAACGGACGAGTTCCGCCGTATGCGACAAATGCTGGTCGACAAACAGCAGCTCCCTTTCGTTAATTTTCCGACGCATCGCGGCGTCAGCCTGAAACGGCAGCCGTTTCCGGACAATGCCTGCTTCTGCCATCATCTTGTCAATATCCGATCCGAGCGAAGCCCCTGTATAGACGTCGACTTTCAGCGGCTGCCGCTTTGCCCGCTCAATAAGCGCCGTCGGCACCGCTTTTGCGTCCCCCGCGCGGGTAAAACCGCTCAATCCGAGGGTCATGCCATCTTCAATCCATGAGGCGGCCGTTTCCGCCGTCACGATCCGCTCCCGCAACGCCTGATGGCCGATCCGTTCGAAAACGAATGGTTCCAAAGCGATTTCCCCCTTTTGTTTTTCCCTAATTATAGCGGCTCGCAAGGGGAAAATCATTCGAATTGGAGCAAAAGGGCTTTCTTTTGCGCCGAAGCAGCATTTTCCCTGCATCACGCAGAAAAACTTGCCGCTTCACAAAAATAACCGCCTGTATCGGCGGTGTCATCAAAAGCCGAGCCATCTCCGGAAATGGCTAGCGTACGTTTGGCTGACCGGCACTTTGGAGCCGTCCTTCATCACAAGCAAAAACGTCGAGTGGGAATCCGGCTGAATTTCGGCGATATACTCAACATTGACAATATACGACCGATGGCAGCGGATAAACCGGTCAGCCGGCAAAGAAAATTCCAATTCGGTCAAATTGTATTTATGATAGCCCCCGACGTGCATCGATTTGACGAACGTTTTCCGGTTTTGCGCTTCCAAATAAACAACCGCGTCAAACGGCACCGGAACCCAGCGGTCCATCGTCCGTATCGTCAAATACGAAATAGCCAGAAGCGGCTTTTTCGGCCAGACAGCTGTCACGCATCCTTTTGGCACCCCGTTTTCCAAAATCGGAACCGACACGCCGAAATACGGAACGCCGAACACCCGGCTGTCTTTTTGCTCTTCAATTTTCCGGCGGATCACCAACGCCTTGTAGGTGACCGAATCCGGTTTGATTTCATCACCCGGACGGATTTTCAAATCAATTTGCCGGCTCGGCTGGTAGTAAATGTACCGCCGGTCGTCGGAAATCACAAGCGATGCCTCAACGGGAAACCATTCATTCACAACTTGGCGAATGGCCGAAACAAGCAGCGAATCCATATCCCCCACCTCTTGCAAGCCGTTCCATACTTTTATTTTCAGCCGCATCGCTGCGTTTGTCAAACGGCAAATCCGTTTCGTTTCGCTGCCGTGGAAAGCCGGTGAAAAACGAGTTTGGCACCCCGTCTGGCCATGTCGGACCAAAAAGCCCCCCATCTGACAGCGTTTCTCTAAGAGAACTGATCCGCCGGTTTTCGCTTTGATCGCCGCCGTTCGAGAAGGAATCGCCCGCTCTTTCGCGAATCCATATACATAACCGCCTTTCACGGCCGCCCCGCCAAACTGATCAAAAAGGAGGGTTCCGATGGAGATCGAGGTCATCTTGTCGTTTTTCGGCGTCGCCATATTGCTTACATTGGCGCCGGGTCCGGACATTTTATTCGTCATCGCCCAAAGCGTGTCGCAAGGCAAATGGGCGGGCATCGCCACCGCGCTCGGGCTTTGCACAGGGCTGCTTGTCCATATCAGCGCCGCTGTGCTTGGCGTCTCGGCCGTCATGTACCAATCCGCTTTGGCGTTTGCCATCGTCAAGTACGCGGGCGCCGCGTATTTGCTGTACCTAGCCTGGCAGGCGTTCCGTGAACAAGACGAGGGCCTCGCCTTCGGGCGGCAGAAGCCGATGGCATACGCCTCGCTGTACAAAAAAGGCATTGTCATGAACGTGCTCAACCCGAAAGTGTCGCTCTTCTTTTTGGCGCTATTGCCGCAGTTCGTCCATCCGTCGGCGGGCCAAGTGCCGCGGCAAATGCTGCTGTTAGGCGTCATCTTTCTCGTTCAAGCGCTCGTTGTCTTCACCTTGGTGAGCATCGGTGCGGAAAAACTGCGCCACTGGCTGCTGTCGAACGAACGAATCGCTCGGCGGATCAACTGGCTAAAAGGGATCCTTTTCGCCGCCATCGGCATCCAAATCGCCTTCAGCGAGCGGTCGTAGCGGCAAGAAAAAAGAGGGCGGCTTCCCTCTTTTCTGCTCATCTCCACAACAGCGCCGCGCCTCCTAATATGAGAAGCAGGGGGAGGAACAGCACCCACGTTGACCAGAGATCGATCATTTCAAAAAACAAGGCTATTCTCCGCTCACGCTCCTCCCCCTTCTTGTATGCTTCCCACTGCTGCTTAAGGATCACGATCCCAAACGGAAACATCCCGATTCCCGCCACAAGGAGAATCACCGCTATTCCTTTGTCATCCGCCCCCATTCCTCCAACCAACCCCTCATGAATCACCGCCCGCGCTTTCATTCGGCTGAGAATCGTGCGTTCCGACGCCGCCCGCCCTCGCTCACGACGCTTTCGTTTGCAGCAGCTTCACGCCAAGCCCGATAAACACGATCCCTGTCAGCCGATTCACCCAAAGCGCCGCTTTCGCATGTTGGCGCACCCGTTTCGTCGCCAGCGCAGCCACATAGACGACGCCAAGCCCCCACAGCGTGCTCGTCACCACGAACGAAACGCCGAGCAGCAGAAACGGGAGCGGACCGTACGGCTGAGCCGTTTCGATGAACTGCGGCAAAAACGAAAGGAAAAACAGCGCCACTTTCGGATTCATCACATTCGTTGTCACGCCTTGCCAATAAATTTTTTTCAGCTTCATCGGCGCCAACTCCCCCGACTCCAACGCGGGCGGCGCCGGCTGCCGCATCATTTTCACCCCAAGGTACACCAAATACGCCGCCCCGGCGATTTTAATCGCTGTAAACACCACCACCGACCGCTGCAAAACTACCGCCAAGCCAAACGCCGCCAGCAGCGTATGAACGAGCACCCCCGTCGAGATGCCCAACACCGAATAAACGCCTGCTTTCCTCCCTTGCGCCACACTGCGGCCCATAATATACATCGTGTCCACGCCCGGAGTGGCATGCATCAAAATCGACGCAAGCAAATACATTCCGTAGCTGGTAATGCCTAACATCCTTCTCCCCCCTCATTGCGATGAGCGATCTGTTCCGAAAAGATCATGTATACTTTACATTATCGCTTCCACCCGCATAGTTTTCAATATGTATATTGGCCATTTTCCTAGTTTTTGAGGACAGAACCCGCCTGACAGCCTCAAAGGTTTGCAGTCTGCCGGAAACGGAAGTTCCTCCCCATCTTTTTGAAAATGGTGTCAAACCACCTTTTCCATCCAGCCCGACACCTTCGAAACAGATTACCCGCCCGCTGAAAGACCGGCGAAAACCTATGGATTCCCCGGATTGGCGGGAAATCGCAAGAAGAGGAAAGGACGGCGCCGCAATGGTTTTCCGTTTGCGAAACAGCGCGAAAAGCCGCATCTCCCTAACATCTCCCATCCTTCCCAACACGCAAAAATCTCTTGTCCCTCCTCAAATGATTTGTGCTAAAATGGGAATTGGACGTCCCCACACTGCTGCACATATCCCCACTGATCGTTGAACCCTTTGACCAAGCCCTGCATCGACGAGATCCAGACGCGCTGGCAACGTAGAAACAGCCTTGGAGAGTGAGCCCGAATCACCGCCAGTTAACAAAGGGAAAGGAGATCCATATGGAAGCGCTCTTGAACCAAATTTTGAGCCGCCTCGATCAATTGCACACAAACGTCGGCGCCTTGACATCCGACGTCAATGACATCAAAGCGAACATGGCCACCAAAGACGAACTCGCTGCACTCCAGTCCAAAGTAAACGACATCGAAACGAAGATGGCCACCAAAGACGAACTCGCCGAACTCCGATCCAAAGTGGACGACATCGAGGCGAACATGGCCACGAAAGATGAACTCGCTGCACTCCAGTCCAAAGTAAACGACATCGAAACGAAGATGGCCACCAAGGACGAGCTCGCCGAACTCCGATCCAAAGTGGACGACATCGAGGCGAACATGGCCACGAAAGATGAACTCGCTGAACTTCGCTCCACTGTGGACGAGCTCCAGTCCAAAGTAAACGACATCGAAATGAACATGGCCACCAAAGACGAGCTCGCTGAACTCCGATCCAAAGTAAACGAAATCGAGGCGAACATGGCCACGAAAGACGAGCTCGCCGAACTTCGCTCCACTGTGGACGAGCTTCAGTCCAAGGTAAGCGACATTCAAGCAAACATGGCGACCAAAGAGGAACTGGCTGCACTCCAGTCCAACGTAAACGACATTCAAGCCAACATGGCGACCAAAGACGATCTTGTTCCTATCCGGCAAGCGGTCATGGAAATCAATCACATTGTCAAAAGGATCGAAGTCAACCAAGAGCGCCATGAGCACATTTTGGCCATCCTTTGCAAACGCTCGATCGAACATGAGGCATCCATCGCCAGCCTGCGGCACGCGCAATAATGGGGCAAGGGGCGGGCGGTGCAGCCGCGCAAGAAAAACCATCCCTTTCAGACAAGGATCGTGGGGACGATCCCCTCACTCAGCAGCGTTTGGGCCTTGGCTGCGATGTCCATGAAAGCACGAAACCCCATCCGGGAGGGGACAAGCGTCTTCCCGGATGGGGCTCATGGAAACTGGCGATCGGTCTGTTGAAATAAGCCAAATTCATCCTCGCTTAGTTTAAAAGGAACGCATATTTTTTACCATACCCTTGACGAAAAAGCGGTTCATCCATTTTCGACTGTCGGAGGCAAGCCACAAACTTGTCTCCGTCACGCCTTGACGTGACGAAAGACCGAACAACCACCTGCTTCACGGATCTATATATGGGTCTGAAAGCGGCGTTGTTCGGTCGCCCGACAGTCAATCAAATGCTTGGTAAAAGCTGCAAATGTTAAAGCTTCAAATTGCATCTATATGGCGCCACGGGTACATTCCTTTAGTGAAACAAGATTCCGACATAATGTGCGGATAGACGGCAAGTCAGCGGCCGTTCCCCCCGCTTTCGCTCAGCGTCCGAACGTTGTTGGTGTTTTCGAATGGCCGGTTTTCGCTTCTTTCCGGGGCAGCAGCGCCAATTCATATTGAGCGAACCCGCTCGGCAACGTCGCCACATAGCGGATGCGGCCGTCTGGCGGCAAATATTTTTGTGCTTCCGGTGACGATTCAAAGGAAACGGTCACCGATGCTTTCCCTTTCACTGGCGCAAAGGTCCAGTTGCCGTCCACGGACGGGTTGATCGTTCCGCTTTCGCGAATATAATCGATGATCACTTGCCGGTTTTCATCCGGCGCGGCCAAAATCGTGTTTTTCCCGCCCGGATTGATGATCCGGTTCGTCGTCGCCCGATAGTTGTTCGTCGCAACGATAAATTCCATCTTCGCCGTCACCGGTTTGCCTTGGAATCGCAAGTTTTTAATGCGGTTTGCTTTCGGGTTGATCACATTTTGGTTTTTGTCGTATTTCGCCGGCTCGGTCACATCGATCTCATACGTCACGCCATCAATAATGTCGAAGTTGTACGTCGGGAAGTCGTTGTTGACAAGCGGCTGAATGCCTGTCTTGTTCGGGTCGATTTGGTTGAATTGTCCCGCCGACCACTCAAGCCATTCTTTCAACTCGGCTCCCGTAATTTTCAGCGCATACACCGTGTTTGGATACAAGTACAAATCGGCGACGTTTTTAATGGCGATTTCCCCTGCCGGAATATCCGTGTAATAGCTCGGTCCACCGCGCCCGCCGGCCTTGAACGGAGCGCCGGCTGACAGCACCGGAAGGCCTTCATACTGCGTCCCTTTTAACATTTTTTCCACATACCACTTTTGGGCGTTCGTGACGATTTGCACGGACGGATCATCTTGAACGAGTGCAAAATAGCTGTTGATCGGGCTCGTAGTTTTTCCCACTGGGCTGCGGACGTACTGGATCGTCGCTTCGTGCTCCGCCTGAATGGCCTGCTCAACGGCCGAATCGCTGTCAACCAACGGCGTTTTCGTCGCCTTGTCATACACCGGGCGAAGCTGGGCTTTTGCCTGTGTTACTTTCCATTTCCCATCCACTTGCTCAACCGTCAAGTCAATGACCCCAAGCGTATCGCCCCACGAACCTGGCATCGTCACCGGAACGCCATTGATCGTCCCGTTTTCATTGTTGATACCGTTCCCATCCAGAAAATCAGGCGTCGTTCCCGGAAGCGCCGGAAATTTTTTATGCTGGTGGCCGGTCAGCACGGCGTCGACCCCCGGAATTTGCGTCAAATAATAGGAGGCATTTTCCATATTCGGGCTGTTTCCGCCGGTTTCAATGCCCGAGTGCGACAGCACGACGATCAAATCGGCCCCTTCGGCTTTCATTTTTGGAATATACTTTTGCGCCGACTGCACAATGTCTTTCGCTATCACTTTCCCTTGCAAATTCGCTTTGTCCCAATCCATAATCTGCGGCGGCACAAAGCCGATGACACCGATCTTCAGCGTATGTGCCTCCCCGTCTTCATCAACGACTTCTTTCTCTAAAATGTGATACGGCGTGAAATAGTTGACATCGTTATCTGGATTTTGATCATGGTCATCGCGGTACACATTCGCGTTCACGATCGGCAGCTTGGCATCATCATACACCTCATCGAGGAAATCCAAGCCATAGTTGAACTCATGGTTTCCCACTGTCGCCGCATCATATTTCAACAAATGCAACAGTTTCACGGCTGGATGCACTTCGCCATCTTGCAGCGGCTTCACTTTCGCCACATAGTCGCCAAGCGGCGTTCCTTGAATCAAATCTCCGTTGTCAAACAGAAGCGTATTCGGCTGCTCAGCGCGCGCCTGCTCGATCAATCGCGCCGTTTTTGACAGCCCGAACTCATTCGTCGGACTATCTTTGAAATAATCATAGTTGACGAGATTCATATGTACGTCGGTGGTCTCCAAAATGCGCAGCTTGACGACATCTTGGTCCTCAGCACCCGCCGACGTCGACAGCAGCGACGAAGAGACGAGCCCAAGCGCCAACACTGCACTCGCTGCCGCCTTGTTCCTCCGTTTTCCCAACACCCATCCCCTCCGAGTATGAAATGATTAGTATCGTCATTATCATATCATAACAGGCGTGTTGATTATCCAATAAAATCCAAAGGGTATAGAAAAAAGAGCACCTTTCCTGTAGAATGTGAGTAGCGACACAAACAAACCCAGGAGGTGCTCTCTATGAACAAGCATACCACACTCCCGAATTTGATGCAAAAACTTGTTTCGGATGAAGAGATTCAACTGATTGCCGAAGCGGTTGGGTATCGTGATTCGTCTCGAACCTTTACGTTGCGCGAGTTGATTCACTTCTTCCTGCTGGCCGCCATGCATCAATGGAAAAGCTTTCGCCACGGAGCCGATGTGGGGCCTCTGTATGGATTGCCGCGATTCCATTATTCAACTGTATCCAAGAAAGCGAAAGAAGTTCCCTATGACATCATGAAACGCTTGTTGGCGTTGATCATTTCCAAGTGCAACCGCCAAACCCGCCGTTCGCTTCGGTTTCCCAAACCGCTTCGGGTGGTGGATTCGACGACCGTCACGGTCGGGAAAAACCGCCTGCCATGGGCGCCGTATCACGGCGAACGCGCCGGAGTGAAGCTGCACGTCGCGTATTCGCCGGAATCCTCGTTGCCGGCAGACGTGGTGGAAACCATCGGACTGCGTCATGATGGCCCGGTGGGAGAACAGTTGACGAACGCTCAACAAGTGCTGGTGGAAGACCGGGCGTATTTCAAAATCGAACGCCTCGATCGATTTGTGGAGCAGCATCAGCTCTTTGTCATTCGGATGAAGGACAACATCGAACTTCATCAGAAAAAAAGCTTGAAACGCCTTTCCAGCACATCCTCATCGGTTCAAGCCGACTTCACGTGCCAGTTGGGGACGAAACAATGCCGCTCCACCAAGCGTCACCGGGTGGTGATCTTTCGAGATGCGAATGGCCGCGACATTCGGGTCGTGACGAACCTCTTCCATGCGTCTGCGGAAACCATTGCCGACATGTACCAACAACGTTGGACTGTTGAGGTCTTTTTCCGTTGGGTGAAGCAATATCTGAATGTCCCGACCTTGTTTGGCACGACGGAAAATGCGGTATACAACCAACTGTTTGCGGCGTTCATCGCGTATGTGTTGCTGCGATGGCTGTATGATCAAACCAAAAAACAGACGAATGTCTCTCTTTCCTTCATTTCGTTCGTTCGCCGTTTTTTCTCTGGGCAGCTTCCTCTCGATTGGAAATCCGGGATGGCCGCTGCTTTGTTTGAGTATGCCCAAATTTATGGAAGGCGTATGTATAATTTTGGATAATCAACACTCGTGCAATCCTTTCATAGATTCTCCTGCCCTGTGAACTTGCCCATAGTCGAGCCCTTCTTGCTCCTCGCTCTTTTAGCCAAGAACAGACTTCTTCCACCAATTGAGAAGCCAAGCCTTTTTTTCGGTGATTGTTAATTGTATAAACACCAATTATCCAACCAAAAGGAGTTTGCTCTTCACTTAGAGGAGTGGCATACTCCATTCTAATAAGCCCCCCTGCACATGCCACAATGTTTCCTTTCTCATCAACCGCAACCCTGAATCTTAGATTATTCTCCTCGCTCTCCTTAAGAAATAAGTTTCTAACTTCGTTAACACGTTCAATGTTTGGTATAGGTATACCATCCTTTTCCCCCATCTCACATGCCATTTTAAACTAATATTCTGCAAGTAACGGGAGCTCATTTTTTGTTGCCCATCTTGTTATATACATCACATATCCCACCTGTACCTTCTTATTTTACTTAGATATTCAATATTCTTTCTTTTAATCCTCCCTCTTCAGCCAGACTGCCCACCAGTTGAATAACCTCCCAAAAATATATTAACCTCAAATTCCACATAACCTTTAAAAAACATGTAAAGATGGTTTTATTGACTCTTATCAGTAAAACTTAACATCTACCTCCTCGGTAAATAAAAAAACAAGGGATTTCACGTACGTGAAATCCCTTGTCAGCCTTTTCCCTATTTCGATGCCGATGGTGGGAGTCGAACCCACACGGGGGGCTACCCCACACGATTTTGAGTCGATTATGAAACCGTGCATCCCTCTCAATTAAAGCAAACCCAGATGCAACAAGGGGTTCTTTCATTTCCTCATTTTTTGGTTCATTATTACCGAATACGACTCAAGCCTTCATGCTGTTTGCAGATATTATATAAATTATCTCATTTTTGGTCAATAATTTTTTCTTGCCTTTTTCCTGCATTATTAAAATTCATAAATTTTTCTGCACTGAGATAATTAACCAAAAGATTTTGAAGTACAAAATCTCAAATAACAACATAAAACAATCATCATTTCATTGACCATTTAGCATAAGATTGAACACACACTAAGCAAAGACGCTTGGATAATTTTTTAAAAACCAAACGTTTTCTTTTTGTCACTCAACTATTGCCAACCGTTCGTAAAATTAATGGAATGTTCAACTATGTTACATAACCTTATTAAAATACTGGAAAGAGAAATTTTCAGTATAGACCTCCATGTCGTGCTTACGGCACCAGCAAATGATGAAAATACTAATTTTCGGGATAGTTAAATAAGAAAAGAATAAAAAGTTTTCGAAAGATAAATTTTACCTATCAAGTTTTTTAAATCTTCGGCTTTGTTAAATTTCAGTGTTGATTTTTATACCACAGAAAAAGACCGAAGTAAATCGGTCTTTTTTGTATGCCTTGTTCAACTATCGCCACCTTTATCTTAAACAACTATAAATATTCTGGCAAATGATTTTTATACATTTCTAATGCATCTGTATGTTCTTCTAAAACAGCAATTGTTTTTAGATGTGGCTTCGCATAAATTATTGGGTAATCTCTTTCATCAAATTCTTTTTGAGGAGTAAAAGCTAACTTTTCTTCGTCAATTGAAAATTGAGCATCAATTCCCTTTTTATTACCACGAGCATCTAATCGAATCCATTTATTAAGTGTTTTCAGAAAAATTGCATTTAGAGCATGAATACAATAACCTTTTTCTGGCGTATCAAACAACATCAATCGTTGATAACAAAAACCAGTTGGTATCCCCTGCGAACGTAGTAGTGCAGCTAATAAATTTGATTTTGCATAACAAATTCCTTCTTTAATAGTAAAGAACCTCAGAAGCTTTACATGTAACTCTTGTGCTTTGTATATCCCACGAATGAGAAATCTCGTCTCTTACAAATTCAAATGCTATTTTAGCCTTTTCCATTTCTGACTGTCCTTCATGAAACAATTCATTCATTTTTTTCTGAATTAAATGATGGGAAAAATTTACAACATCCAATTCTTCCAGATAATCCATTAAATTAGTGGACCCAGGAATTAGTTCCACTTTAGTTCCCCCTTATCAAATATGATTTTACATAATTATACAAATATTTAAATAAAAATACAATAATGGTTTACTTAGGTAACTTCAACTATACTGCCCGTTAGTCCAACAAGAAAAACGATACTCCTTCTGAAGTATCGTACCCGTTAGCCAACCATGAAGCGAGTTTCACCACAGATTATGCAAGAAGTTCTATCCTTCCATGGGAGCTTAGTAGAGTTGACATTTGGTTTGATGGTGATTTGGCAAAATATCATTCAAGAAGAAAGACTTCATCGCCTACATGAATTTCACCTGTTTTTATAACAGAAGCATAAACGCCAAAATGATTATTTCTTTGTTGTACAAGAGTTTTAAGCAAAGACGAATCTCGTTCTGCATTATCAGGATTAACAGTAATAATCATGCACCGTTCACAATGTCTTTTTAATTGAATCTCCACTTCTCGTCCTATTTTAATCCTTCTGCCAAACCACGTTTCTTCAATAAATGGGACTTTCTCTTTTAATGATATAAGTAAATTAGGGCGAAAACGTTGATAATTGACCTCTTTTCCCCATATTTCTTTTAATTTAAGCAAAGAAGCATCCGTTACCAATTGAATGTGTTCTTCTTCAATTGCCCCTAAAGGTACATAAGAGGGAGTATATTTTACAAGAGAAACTTTCCGTTTCGATTTGTTTTCTATTTCTCTAATTAGGTCTTCATCCCCCCAATCAACAACCTTACCTTCAGGTGTCGTTATTTCAACTCTGGGGTATTCTTCCATTAACTCTTCCCCAACAAATCTTGCTTTATATCGAACCATTTCTGGGAATTGTGTTATTGTTAAAAACTTCCCTGGTCTTGTTTTATCTAAAAAAGCATGACTACGGTCGCCATACAAACCATATTCCATTACTTTAGTTTTTTGTACACTCTCTCCATTGAAAGATTTCACAGGGTAACGGACAATTTCCTTGATATGGCCGATTAACATTTCACTCTCTCCTTAAATTAATTTTTGCCTACCAAGAGTATACAAAAAATCTATCCATGCATCGCTTCGCGGCACCACAGATTAAGGAAAAATTCTGTTCTGCTATGAGAGTTTAATAAGAATTTTCAATATGAAAAACTTTAACCTTATACCAAATATTTTTCCAGTTCTTTTTCGTTATCCGTTCTTCGTAAATCTTTGATAATTCTTTTGATTCTTTAAAATAGGGTGTCGGTTTTACTTCCAAGTTAATCACATCATCTACTCCCCAAGGAGCAACCAAGATGATGTCATTCTTTTCATCTAATTTTACACCTAAAGATGTTGCTGTTTCTGGAAACTTTGATATAGCATCTACGGAAGATGAATAAGGAGGAATGTTATTGACAACGTGCATTCTTGCCTCATTTTTCACTGACCAAGGAACGTTAGGGAGGATATTTCTTAACCTCATTTCTAACTTCTTTTCTTCTAATTCTTCCATATTGGTATCATCAAAATAGATAACGTCAATATCTGGAATAGGAGTTCTTTCTTTAAAACCATGTAACGTATCCCATATTTTCGAACGAACAAATCCAGCACAGACCCACCAATCAGGTAAATTCAACGACTTTACGGCCCTTAATATATCCATCATCCACTCGTCTTCTTTAATCAGTTGAATGATATCTTTGTCATTTTTGATAATCATCAGTTAATTTCCTCCAATCGAACGTATATCCCTACTATTACATAAAACCCAAAATATAGAAAAGCTTTTCCACTAAACTACCTTTTACTTCAACAAAAAAAGCATTACTTCCTGCTTCTTGAAGTAATGCTTCCATTAGTTTAATTATTTAAATAACCTCAGGACAGTGTTTTATAAATTCTTTTACGTCATCTGTATACATTCCTCTCGTATTTTATAGGTGCTTCAATAATATCAGTATTTTCAATGGTTTTGTAAAATTCAATCCAATCAAAAGTTTGACAATACACAAAGCAGTGTATTGATTTGAGTTATATCTCCGTAAGGATTACTTGTAATAATTTTCCTGGGTATTCGGATTTTGTAGTGGAAAGTTGTTTTGTCGTTTTATTTTAAACAAAAGTTTGCTTTTACACTTGGCATGGAAATAGAATTTCATTTCTGTTTGAGTTCATCGTTTATAAACGAGCAGATTTTATTTTTAATAGAAACTGCATCAGTCGTAAATAAAATATAGGTATTAGAATGTGTTTGAATGACCACTCTATCCGTTTCACCATATGGTGTACCAATTCTGATAGCTGTCTTCTCCTCCCCACCATAAGTATCGTCAAGTGTTACTTCTACAATATCAGAAATGGGTACTTCTATTTTCGATAGCAACCAACTAATCACTAAGTTATCATTTAATTTTTCTACTTTTATTCCTAACATAACATTTCCTCCAGTCTTCTGTTACTGTTATAAATATAAATAATATTTATTGAACGAATCCCTCATTGGCGGGATAAACTTTTGTTCCAATACAATTATCAATATGTTTCCATCACATAATCCGATGAGCCATTTTTCTTACACAAAGAAGTTTATAATCTTAATTCATTAAGCGTCTCTTAAATAGCCTCTTGAAGTGGCTCGAGAGACTCTGCTAAATCATTGATGTAGTCAACAATTCAAAGCATGTTTGGAAGATTCTTTTTTTGCTTTCTTTTCCCTGTACATATTCTTATCCGCTTGAGCAAACAACTCATTCATATTTCCGATGGAAGTGTTGCTGAAAGCAATTCCTGCTGACATCTTGATTTTTATATTTTTGCTCTGTTCATTATATTTATATATTTCTCTTGAAATATCTGCTAATAATTTTTCTACTTCTTCCTTATTCGTATCAGCTACAAGTATTGCAAACTCATCTCCGCCTATTCTTGCCACAATTGTCTTTTCCGAAGAAAACTTATTTAAAACCTTAGCTGCCTCCCTCTAGAAATGTTGATCTATCAAGGCTTTTCGGCCTCTCAGGGGTGCCGAAAAAATATTTTTCGACAAAATCCCTTACATCCTTTTTCAGTTTTGTGGATATCTTACAGACCTAGGGTGCGCTTCGCGGCCACGCCTGGATCCATTTTCCTGACGTGGGGGGAAGTGTATTCGATGCACCCTTGGATCTCCGCATCGCTGATGAGGACGAACTCTCCCATGTCTCCGGGCGTCTTTGCGCCAACATTCCCTCGTTCGGTCTCGTCATCAGGCGGAGGCTGGCCAAGCTCCTTTCGGGACTCAAGGTCGAATGGATGAGATCACGCCAGCTTCTCCGGTGTCATCCTGTTGTCCAACACTTCTTCCGTTCGCGGGGGGAGGCCTTAGGCCGCCCGGTGTGGAACATGGGACAAGACGTCCCGCCTCATTCGCTCCGCGTCAAACGCTTGTTTCTTCGTACAAATCGCAAACAGCACATTCAACAGCTTCCGGCACAAGGCGACGATGGACTGCTTTCCGGTCAGCGGATTGACGGATCGGGTCGTATAATACTCATGCAGCTCGCGAAACGCCTCGTTATGCCGAATCAGCGGAATCATCGCCCGAAACAGCACCGAGCGCAACCGTTTCCGTCCCCGTTTGGAGATGTGCTTTTGCCCTTTGCGCTGGCCGGAGGAGTTCTCCTTGAGCGTCAGGCCCGCCAACTTCACCAATTGGCGCGGGTCCCGATAATGGGCGAAGCTGCCGATCTCCGCCAGCAGATCGATGATCGTGGCGTCTCCCAACCCGTCGACCGTTTTCAACCATTGGTACTCCATCGTCGTTTGAACCAATGCCTTCAACTCGGCGTCCAGTGCAGCGATCTCCGCCTCCAATTGGCGGTATCGGCGGACGAACGCGGCGATCTCAAACCGGGCCATCGCTGTCCCTTCCGTCACCCCAATCGAGTCCTTCGCGGTGTTGATCAACGCCTGAATTTTGGCCTTCTGCGGGCATTTCATCCCTTCGCTTTGCCGGTACACCTCAAGAAGCTCCTCCACCGTCCGGCCGGCCATATCAGCCGGAAGCGGCGTCCACTCCAACACCGAAAGCGCCGTTTTCCCCAAGTCACGAAACACGGTCCAAAACTCTGGAAAATACCGATCCGTCCAGCGGACGATCGCGTTTTTCACCGCCGTCTGTTCCTTGCGGAGCTTCTCTTTGAGCGTGCTCCCCACGCGCAAATCGGCTTCAATCTCGTGCAGCAGCCGGGGAACGAGGAATCGTCCGTCTTTTGCCAGTCTGGCAATGACCAGGGCGTCTTTGGCGTCGTGTTTCGTCGGCAGGTTGTCATCAAGTTCTTTCGACCGGCACACATGCGCCGGGTTGACCATGACCAACGGGATCCCGTGCTCCTCGAGGAAGTAGGCCAGGTTCAACCAGTAGTGCCCGGTCGGCTCCACGGCGACGATCACCTCTGACTTCCCGAACGCTTGCATCGCCCCCTGAATCGCTTTATACAGCTGTTGAAACCCCTCTTTCGACTGGAAGATCGGGAACGATTTGCGAAGCACGCGCCCCCGGTCATCCACGAAGCAGGCGTAGTGGGTTCGTTTCGCGATATCAATACCCACGACAAGCGTTTGTTCGGTTACTTGATCAATTTTATAGTTTTGTGTACAATTCATCTGAAGTCCTCCTTGGTATGGTGAGTGATGTGGTTGACACCCCTGTATCATACCAAGAGGGCTTTTTTTGATCAAGTCCCCGGAAAAGCTCCTAACGGGAATGCTCCCTCTAACAGCTATATATTTTTTCAACTGATTAATCATTTTATCTTGAATAGGAACAAAACGTTCGAAGCCACCTTTTGTGTTTCGAATGCGGATGACTTTTTGCTCCCAAATGATATCCGTTGTTTTTATACTTACTAATTCATTTACTCGAACCCCTGTTTCCAACAGCAACATCATAATCGTATAATCCCTTAAACCTACAAACGTACGAAGGTCGCATGCTTTAAATAAAGCCTTTATCTGCTGATTATCAAATGTTTCTACAATCCTTTTTCTATCCTTCAGCAATTTGATGTCTTTCATCGGATTGCTTTTTATGAGATTCCGTCCTTCCAAAAAGTTAAAAAACGCCCGCATGGCTCGCAAACGGGAGTTGATACTGACTGTCTTAAGACCTTTTTCTTTCATGTACATAATGACATTTCGCTTAATGGTTTCTCCTGTCCATTCACTTACACGCAACTCGATTTCTTGCTCTTTCAGCAGTTTTACAAATGCATTTAACTCACTGCGGTAATATTTAATCGTATGTTCCCTTAAATTCCTCAATTCGCAATCCTCAATAAATATCTCTAACAATTCCTCAAATGTGTATTCAATTTCTCCAATGTCGTCAGATATTAACAACAACTCTTCACGACTCAGCTCTCCTCTTCTTCCTCTCTTGCTCTTTCTCTGCAATTTTCTCTCATTTTCTATTCTTTTCACTTTCCATTTCACCTCACCGAACACGATTGTACGCACACGATTTTCTTTTCTCGAATCGTATTCGGTAAATAAAAAAACAAGGGATTTCACTTACGTGAAACCCCTTGTCCCTAAAGCCTTTCCCCTATTTTCGATGCCGATGGTGGGAGTCGAACCCACACTCCCTCACGGGAACACGATTTTGAGTCGTGCGCGTCTGCCAATTCCGCCACATCGGCGCGACATGTATTATTCTATCACATTACTTCATGTCTGTCAACACTTTTTATATTCATTAGATGGAGGCGGCACCCGGATTCGAACCGGGGGTAAAGGTTTTGCAGACCTCTGCCTTACCACTTGGCTATGCCGCCTTGATCGAGAGCGGAAGACGGGACTCGAACCCGCGACCCCCACCTTGGCAAGGTGGTGTTCTACCACTGAACTACTTCCGCATCATTGGCTGGGGTAGCTGGATTCGAACCAACGCATCACGGAGTCAAAGTCCGTTGCCTTACCGCTTGGCTATACCCCAATGCCGGAAAGTGAAGGGCGACTAGTGGGAATCGAACCCACGCATGCCAGAGCCACAATCTGGTGCGTTAACCACTTCGCCATAGTCGCCATAATGATAATCAAAATGGCAGGGGCAGTAGGAATCGAACCCACACCGGAGGTTTTGGAGACCTCTGTTCTACCATTAAACTATGCCCCTTTAATCATGGTGGAGGGGGACGGATTCGAACCGCCGAACCCAAAGGGAGCGGATTTACAGTCCGCCGCGTTTAGCCACTTCGCTACCCCTCCAAAGAATGGTGCCGACTGCAGGACTTGAACCCGCAACCTACTGATTACGATTCAGTTGCTCTACCAATTGAGCTAAGTCGGCATAAAACAAATGCAAGAAGGTGGCTCATTGTTGTGCTCTGTGCCTCTTCCTCTACAAGCTGATTCGAGGAAGCAGGATGCGTCGAGGCAACTCGAAGCCGACTCGACGAAGCAAGTGCTCGTCTCTACCAATTGAGCTAAGTCGGCATAATTATGATATAAATCGTGGCTCATTGTTCATTTGTTGTGTCCCTTCCTCTACCAGCCAATTCGAAGAAGCTGGGTGCGTCGGGACAACTCGCAATCGATTCGATGAAGCGGATGCTCGTCTCTGCCAATAGAGCTAAGTCAGCTTGCTATCAATTATATGGTGGCTCGGGACGGAATCGAACCGCCGACACAAGGATTTTCAGTCCTTTGCTCTACCGACTGAGCTACCGAGCCGTATTATATTTTTCACACTGCCTATTGATACCGCTTTGTGCCTCTTCCTCTGCCAGCGGATTCGACGATGCTGGATGCGTCGAGGCAACTCGAAGCGAATTCGATGAAGCAGATGCTCGTCTCTACCGACTGAGCTACCGAGCCATATTAAGTTTTTCATTGCTTTGCTTGTACTGCACCGTGTCTCTTCCTCTACAAGCTGATTCGAGGAAGCCAGATGCGTTGAGGCAACTCCAACTGAACTGCTGAGCTGTCTCTTTTCATAATTTTGAAACAATGGCGGTCCCGACGGGACTCGAACCCGCGATCTCCTGCGTGACAGGCAGGCATGTTAACCACTACACTACGGGACCAATTTTGGTTGCGGGGGCAGGATTTGAACCTGCGACCTTCGGGTTATGAGCCCGACGAGCTACCGGACTGCTCCACCCCGCGACGATAAACTCTTTCTTTGCAAATAATGGTGGAGGATGACGGGATCGAACCGCCGACCCCTTGCTTGTAAGGCAAGTGCTCTCCCAGCTGAGCTAATCCTCCACGAAGAAGTGACCCGTACGGGATTCGAACCCGTGTTACCGCCGTGAAAGGGCGGTGTCTTAACCACTTGACCAACGGGCCACGGTTTTGGATAGTGGCGGAGAGCAAGGGATTCGAACCCTTGAGGCGCTATTCACGCCTACACGATTTCCAATCGTGCTCCTTCGACCACTCGGACAGCTCTCCACGATGGCTCCGCAGGCAGGATTCGAACCTGCGACCAATCGGTTAACAGCCGATTGCTCTACCACTGAGCTACTGCGGAATCATAACGACGGTCAATTCTCCCAACAAGATGTCCTGCCTCTTCCTCTGCCAGCCGATTCAAAGAAGCTGGATGCGTCGAGGCAACTCGCAGTTCATCCGATGATGCAAATGCTCGTCACTGAGCTGCTGCGAAATGACATCTCTTTAGACATTTACTATTATAATGATTCGCGCTGAGCTGTCAAGAGTTTTTTCATTCCCTCAAAACTAGATAACCGTCGGAAGAAGCCGCTTATAGGTTAAGCCCTCGATCGATTAGTATCCGTCAGCTCCACGTGTCGCCACGCTTCCACCTCGGACCTATCGACCTCGTCATCTTCGAGGGATCTTACTCGCCTGACGCGATGGGAAATCTCATCTTGAGGGGGGCTTCACGCTTAGATGCTTTCAGCGCTTATCCCGTCCGCACATAGCTACCCAGCGGTGCCCCTGGCGGGACAACTGGTACACCAGCGGTGCGTCCATCCCGGTCCTCTCGTACTAAGGACAGCTCCTCTCAAATTTCCTCCGCCCGCGACGGAGAGGGACCGAACTGTCTCACGACGTTCTGAACCCAGCTCGCGTACCGCTTTAATGGGCGAACAGCCCAACCCTTGGGACCGACTACAGCCCCAGGATGCGATGAGCCGACATCGAGGTGCCAAACCTCCCCGTCGATGTGGACTCTTGGGGGAGATCAGCCTGTTATCCCCGGGGTAGCTTTTATCCGTTGAGCGATGGCCCTTCCATGCGGAACCACCGGATCACTAAGCCCGACTTTCGTCCCTGCTCGACCTGTCCGTCTCGCAGTCAAGCTCCCTTGTGCCTTTGCACTCTCCGAATGATTTCCAACCATTCTGAGGGAACCTTTGGGCGCCTCCGTTACCTTTTGGGAGGCGACCGCCCCAGTCAAACTGCCCGCCTGACACTGTCTCCCACCCCGATAAGGGGTGCGGGTTAGAACTTCAATACCGCCAGGGTGGTATCCCACCGCCGCCTCCACCGAAGCTGGCGCTCCGGCTTCCCAGGCTCCCACCTATCCTGTACAAGCGATACCAAAATTCCATATCAGGCTGCAGTAAAGCTCCACGGGGTCTTTCCGTCCTGTCGCGGGTAACCTGCATCTTCACAGGTAGTATAATTTCACCGGGTCTCTCGTTGAGACAGCGCCCAAGTCGTTACACCTTTCGTGCGGGTCGGAACTTACCCGACAAGGAATTTCGCTACCTTAGGACCGTTATAGTTACGGCCGCCGTTTACTGGGGCTTCGGTTCGCACCTTCGCTTCCGCTAAGCGCTCCCCTTAACCTTCCAGCACCGGGCAGGTGTCAGCCCCTATACGTCGCCTTTCGGCTTCGCAGAGACCTGTGTTTTTGATAAACAGTCGCTTGGGCCTTTTCACTGCGGCTCTTCAGGGCTCTTCACCCCAAAGAGCACCCCTTCTCCCGAAGTTACGGGGTCATTTTGCCGAGTTCCTTAACGAGAGTTCTCCCGCGCGCCTTAGGATTCTCTCCTCGCCTACCTGTGTCGGTTTGCGGTACGGGCACCTCTTCCCTCGCTAGAGGCTTTTCTTGGCAGTGTGAAATCGGGGACTTCCGGATCAATCCGTCGCCGTCACCGCTTAGCCTTATGATCCGCGGATTTGCCTGCGGATCAGCCTCACGGCTTGGACAGGCTCTTCCAGCCGCCTGCTCGCCCTATCCTCCTGCGTCCCCCCATCGCTCAAACGGGAAGGAGGTGGTACAGGAATCTCAACCTGTTGTCCATCACCTACGCCTTTCGGCCTCGGCTTAGGTCCCGACTAACCCTGAGCGGACGAACCTTCCTCAGGAACCCTTAGGCTTTCGGCGCAGAGGATTCTCACCTCTGCTTTCGCTACTCATACCGGCATTCTCACTTCTAAGCGCTCCACCAGTCCTTCCGGTCTGGCTTCTCTGCCCTTAGAACGCTCCCCTACCGATGACCAACGGTCATCCCGCAGCTTCGGCGGCACGTTTAGCCCCGGTACATTTTCGGCGCAGAGTCACTCGACCAGTGAGCTATTACGCACTCTTTAAATGGTGGCTGCTTCTAAGCCAACATCCTGGTTGTCTCGGCAACTCCACATCCTTTTCCACTGAACGTGCACTTTGGGGCCTTAGCTGGCGATCTGGGCTGTTTCCCTCTCGACCACGGATCTTATCACTCGCAGTCTGACTCCCGGGCATAAGTCGTTGGCATTCGGAGTTTGACTGGGTTCGGTAACCCGATGAGGGCCCCTAGCCCAATCAGTGCTCTACCTCCAACACTCTCCATCCCGAGGCTAGCCCTAAAGCTATTTCGGGGAGAACCAGCTATCTCCAAGTTCGATTGGCATTTCACCCCTACCCACACCTCATCCCCGCACTTTTCAACGTGCGTGGGTTCGGGCCTCCAGCCGGTGTTACCCGGCCTTCACCCTGGACATGGGTAGATCACCTGGTTTCGGGTCGACGACGACGTACTTTTCGCCCTGTTCAGACTCGCTTTCGCTGCGGCTCCGCCTCTTCGGCTTAACCTCGCACGCCATCGTCACTCGCCGGTTCATTCTACAAAAGGCACGCCATCACGCATGAACGCGCTCTGACTACTTGTAGGCACACGGTTTCAGGTTCTCTTTCACTCCCCTTCCGGGGTGCTTTTCACCTTTCCCTCACGGTACTGGTGCACTATCGGTCACTAGGGAGTATTTAGCCTTGGGAGATGGTCCTCCCTGCTTCCGACGGGATTTCCCGTGTCCCGCCGTACTCAGGATCCGCTCGGGAGGGAACGAAGTTTCGACTACAGGGCTGTCAC
>NC_020210.1:2992500-3583134 GCF_000336445.1 Geobacillus sp. GHH01
GCTCGGGGTCAAATAACCTTCGCCTTCGGGATTGTAAATCCCTGCAGGCGAAGAACATTTGCCCATCGCGGCGACCCGCGGGCCTCAGCTTTTCCGTATTGTCCAGCTTCGGCCAAAGCGGCCTCAGCTTTTCTATTGCGCTTCGTTTCGTTCAGTTTTCAAGGAACAAGCTTTCGACTGTTTTGTCTCTCTCAAACAGCTCTTTTATGTTAGCATAACATCTTTTTGGATGTCAACTGCTTTTTTGCTTCGCATCGCTGTCAAACAACCTCTTTGATCAGCGACGTTTTCTAATATACCACCTTAACTCGAAAAAAGCAATACCTTTTTTAAAAAAATTTTAGGACGCGCTGATCCATCCCCGTTCCCTCTTCTCCATCCCACAGGAAAGCGTTCTTTTCCTAAAAAAGGGGAATGAACACCGGCGCGAGTGCATACATTTCTTCTATGGCATCGCTATATAGATGCGATTGGACGCCTTCACATCGACGGCTTTTGCAGAGCGACTGGATGGACTGTCAGGCGACCGAACAACGCCGCTTCCAGCCCCACGCCTGGGTCTGTGAAGCAGGTAGTCGTTCCGTCTTCCGCCACGCCAAGGTGCAGCGAAGAAGACGGCTGTTTGCCTCGGGCGGTCGAAATAGGCAAGCGACTTTTTTCGTCAAGGACGTGGAGAACTTTTCCGTTTTGCATCTATATCGTTGTTGCGATCCTTTCATCAAGGAGGCTTCTTCACTTTGATTCGCGTGTTATCACCAATCAACTTTGACGTTTCGAGTTCGTTTTCGCTTCCGGCCAGCGAACAACGAATCTTAGATGCCCTTGTTTCCTCGCCTAAGTTGTATACGTATGCAAATAAACACCAGCTTCGATTTGAAATCGCCTTGCGCGACCGCATTGTTCGGGCGGCGGGCGAGTTGGCGAAAAGCCGGGCGCGGTTTGCCATTTTCCGTTTTTCGCGCTGCAACAGCGATTTTTGGACGCGGGACGAGCGCGGCGGCTTCCGTCTTCGCCCAGATGTCACGGCTTCCGAAGCGATTCAGGACATTTTTGTCCATAGCGAGCGATACGCGTTTGAATGCGCGACCGCGATCGTCATCGTGTTTTACAAGGCCGTGCTTGACGTAATCGATCCAGCGGCATTCAACCGGCTGTTTGCGGATTTGCTGCTGTATGACTGGCATACCGACCGGGATCTTGGCATTCAAACAAAAAAAGATGAACACTTTCTCCCCGGAGATTGCCTCTATTTTAAAAACCCGGAATTCGATCCGCTGACGCCGCAATGGCAAGGGGAAAATGCCATTTACTTAGGCGACGGCTTCTTTTACGGGCACGGCATCGGCATCCAGACGGCAGACGGCATCATCGCCGCGCTCAATCGAAAACGAAAGCGGGGGGCGACGAAATCCGCTTACCTGCTTCCCGATATCACGCAAGTCGATTTCGCTTATCTGTCCCAATTCGCCCGCGGCTTCGATGAATTCCGCCTGCCGATCCGCCGCCCGCCCTTTATCGTCGGAACGCTAGGGTCCGCTACGTTCTTGCACCGTTAGCGGACCTTTTTCGCTTTTCTCCCACAAATACAGGGCGATTCCTGTTAAAATAAAAATACCGCCGATCCATTGAAACGGACGGATCGGTTCGCCAAACAGCCAGTAGGCCAAGGCGGAAGCGCCGATCGGTTCAAATAAAATCGCCATCGACACCGTCGAGGCGCTGACCCATTTGACCGCCCAGTTCATCACCGAATGGCCGAGCAGCGTTGGAATGACGGCGAGAGCGAGAAAACAAAGCCAATCCGTCAGCTGATACGCCGTCAGCGAAAGGCGAAACAGCATCGCGTACAGCCACAACACCGCCGCGCTGATGCCATAGACGATATAGGTATACGTCATCAATGACAACCGTTGGCGCACCTCTTGGCCGAACAGCCAATACGCCGTGACAAACGCGCAGGAAAGCAGCGCCAATCCATCGCCGTACAGCGCTTCACCGCTGACGCGGAAGTCTCCCCAGCTGATGAGAACGCTGCCGATCATGGCCAACACCGCGCTCCCGACCGCGCCGACGGTCAACCGTTCGCGGAAAAACAACGCGCCGCCTGCGAAGGCAAACAGCGGCTGCAGCGTCACAAGCACGACCGAACTAGCGACGGATGTATAGTCGAGCGATTCAAACCAAAGGATAAAATGAAAGGCAAGCAAAACCCCAGAACAAAGCGAAAACAGCCAATCGCGCCGAGAGATGCCTCGGAGTTCGCTTCGATGCCGGAGGAACAACGGCGTCATGATGGCGACGGCCAAAAAGAGCCGATAAAAGGCGATCACCGCGGACGGCGCCTGCGACCATTTGACGAAAATGGCCGATGTTGACACGGCAAGCGCGCCGATGAATAGAGCGGCATAAGCCTTTGCTGTGCTTGGCGGCTTCATGTTTCTGCCAACTCACTTTCTACGAAAAGGAGTGTGCGCCCTGATCTACCACTTTCATGCGGAAGGGCGGACAAAAATGGTTCACGAACGTTTTCTTACATTATACCATGAACGAGGTGAGAAACGATGATGTTTGATCCGTTCCTCAAACTAGGGATTTCCGCCATTCTCGGGCTGATCATTGGGCTGGAACGGGAATTGAAGCGAAAACCGGTCGGTTTGAAAACGTGTCTTGTGATTTCCATTTCCAGCTGCTTGCTTACAATCGTTTCGATCGAATCGGCGTACGTCTTTCCGCTCAAAGACCATATTACGATGGACCCGCTTCGACTGGCGGCGCAAATTGTGTCCGGGGTCGGTTTTTTAGGAGCAGGCGTCATTTTGCGCCGCGGCAACGACAGCATCACCGGGCTGACGACCGCCGCGATCATTTGGGGGGCGGCAGGGATTGGAGTAGCGGTCGGCGCAGGCTTCTATTGGGAATCGGCGTTCGGCGTCGCGCTTCTCATTGTCAGTGTGGAACTCATTCCGTTTTTGATCAATTTTTTTGGACCAAAGCAGCTGCGCGAAAAAGAGGTGCTGTTGCAAATCACCGTGGCGGACGCCAAAAACATTACAAAGGTCATCGACCATTTAAAACAACAGGACATCAACATTAAAACGATGCGCATTAAAGACGTTGAAGAGAATGAACATTTGCTGAAACTAAGAGCCGTCATTGACCAAAAGCGCTCGACCGCCGAACTTTACTACGTCATCCGCTCCATTGACGATGTCGTGCACGTTGATATTGAAAGCGGGTGATCAAAAAAGGATTGCAATTGTCCGCATCCATATATATAATGGGACATGGACAGATCATCCATATCCTTTTTTGGGGCATTAGCTCAGTTGGGAGAGCGTCGTGCTGGCAGCGCGAAGGTCACCGGTTCGAGCCCGGTATGCTCCATTTGCCCAACCCTTGCCGTGCAAGGGTTTTTTATTTTCGTTTCGGGAGATGGCGATGAGCCATCCCCCTGTGAACAAATTCCCAAAAGAAGCCTCCCACCATCTAAACGTGAAGGGGCGCCAGCACCAGTGAACGACCTGACTGAACCTCAAATCGTGGGGCACACAAGAAATCGCTCGGTTCACGTCCCGTCATGAGATGAGACTCCTCGGACTCTTACGCCCTTCGGCTTCATCCGTCCGGGTTGGTTTTGTATTTTTTCAGACGTTCCTCCAACTCACGGCGCGCCTGCTCGATGTCAAAGTCGTCGTCTTCCGGCTGGCTGTAATCCATCTTCAGCCAATCCGGCACGATCTCGGTGCGGATCGGTTTCCGCATCGTTCTGCCGCCATCGGATGAAGGCGGGGCGGATCGTTGCTTCATCCGCTCTTTTCGAAACGCCAACCGCGCGGCGCGCACTTCGTCCACGGTGCGATACCCTTTTTCCGTCCAGTCGCGCAAAATCGTTTCCACGTACACCCACCGTTTGGCGCCGTTTTCCACCGCGATTTTCAATGCTTCCAACACCAATTCCTCGGACGCATCGTCCACCCATGCATTGATCTTTTCCCGCAAATAATCGCCGATCACGCCAAACCCGTTTTCCTCACAGAAGCGAACGATCTCCTTGTATGTGCGCACGCGCGCGTCTTCTTCGTCTTCTCTTTTGATCTCTGATGTCATCTCTGTTGTCGTCTCTGGTATTGGTCTTGTCAAATTGAGCACCTCGACCGCCCAGTTTGACCAGCTGGATGGTTCATTTTGCGCAAATGGACGGACTGTTTCGCCCATCGTCTGCTCATTTTGGCCGATCGAAACGCCATCGTAAACGGCCGAAATCTGATCTTGTTGAATCGTCGAAACGCTGCTTTGCCTCATCGACCCCCCATCTTCAGTGGGCAAAACCCTATTTTGAACCGTCAAAATGCCATCTTGAGCCGTCAACATCCCCCCTTGAACCACAGAAGCGCCGCCTTGAACGGCCGAGATGCCATCTTGCACAATCGAATCCCCATCGTGCGTCGTCAAACCCTCATCGTGAACGAACGAAACCCCGTTTTGAGTGAACGAAACCGCACCTTGAACGATCGAAACACCATTGTGCGCGGTCATCACGCCATCATCTGCCGCCTGCCCATGTTGTCCGTCCGACATTTCTGATATTTCTTTCGTTATTTCAGCCAGTTTGTCATAGTCGATCCGATACCATTTCGTTTTATCGATCTTGGAGCGGTTGAAATTCGCCGCGACGATGATCCCCATTTTTTCCAGTTTAAGAATGATCCGGCGAATCGTGCTTTCCGACCAGAACGGGAATTGTCGCTGCCAGTCTGCATACGTGTTGTACACCCACTTATAGCCGTCATGGACGTTTTCGCTTTTCTTGAGCCAATAATGCAGCTGCTGAACAACGATGCTTTCGTTCAACCCGATCGCCAAAGCGAGTTGCGGCAAAATGACCAACGGTTGATCATCGAAAAGCAAGTTGGACATGTCATCCTCTCCCCCTCAGACGAGATGTTTCCTCATCGTTCCACTTTTTTGATAAACTTTATCGTGAACGAACGCAAACCGCCTAACAGCGCGATAACGGCCATATTGGCTTGATTTTTCGCTGAAAAACGGAAAAAACCGGCATAACATGTGCGATCGTGTGCTGAAACCCATCCATTGCGGACATCCGGTTTTTGTTCAAGAGGAAGAAATGCTTTTCGAGTGGAGGGATCGTTTTTGAAACGAATGGTCATATTCTTGTTTTGTTTCCTGTTGATGTTCCCGATTTCCGCTTTTGCCCACCCTGGCGAGCTTGATGAGTTGGGCGGGCACTTCCGCGGCAGCGACTGCGTGTATTTGCTCCATGAGCCGACTGCGCTGGCGAAGCAGGCGAAAACGAAACAAGAGCTTGTCCAGCTTATTCAAACATACAACGGCAATGAACGATGCAAGCGGCATCTCACCCCAGAGCGAATCGACCTGGACGGCCATACACTGGGGAAGAAAGAAGATCGTTCTACGTTGCGCCTTGGCCGCACCTACCCGGCTGAATTGGTCGAGTGCATCGACGGCGATACGGCGAAATTCCGCGTCAACGGCCATGTATACACGACGAGGTTTTTGTTCATTGATACGCCGGAGAGCACGATCCAAGTCGAACCGTATGGGAAAGAAGCAAGCCGGTTTACATGTTCCCGCTTGCATCAAGGGAACATTTTGCTTGAGACCGACGGAGACGCGCTGTTTGACAAATACCAGCGGCTGCTCGCCTGGGTGTGGGTCGGCAAGCGCCTGCTGCAAGAAGACCTCTCCAAAGCCGGACTTGTCGAAGACTTTTATGACTATGGCGATTACAAATACGAAGCGCGCGTCCGCAAGGCGTACGAGGAGGCGAAACGAACCGGAGCGGGCATGTACGGCAAGCGTGCCGCTGGAGAGAGGGAGGGGGCAGGGACGGAAACGCGGCCGCAGACGAAGGAAAAGACGGCCAAGACCGATCACCCGCCAGCTTTGGAGAACAAAACGCCGCTCGAACGATCCGGCCGTCCGGTTCTTTATACGCTGCTTGGCCTAGCGGCGGCCGCCGCGCTCTATTGGCTCATCCGCCGGTTGACATGATCAACGGCCGGTGATGGAACGAATATCAGGCTTTGCAACAATGTTTTTCAAATTGAAAAAACCTTGCAGCGCCGCAGTTTCATCCCTTGAGCTTTCTCACGAACGGATCGAGCGAATCCGTTGGGTTTCGCCGGCCTTCTGGGGAAAAGAAAAAGCCTGTCCCCAGCGGGCAGGCCTTTTCTTCAACGTTTTCACCTCGTTTTCTTTCTCCCTCATTGCCTCGGCAGCAGCTCTTCAATGCCGTCCGGGCCGCTTTCCATCCGCGCCGGCGACTCGCCGAGCCGCCGAAATCCGTATTTCTCAAGGCGCATGATTTGTTCGTCGGTCAAGTCTGCATATGCGACAACGGACGGCGTGCCAGACGATTTGTAAATCAAATTGCCGGTCACCGGGCATTGAAACGCGTCAGCGACAAATCCTTCCCCATCTTGGATCGTAAACAGCCGAATCGGCATGACGTTCATATCCTTCCCTCTTTCCGTTCATCCTCATTACTTATGACTTCCCCGCCTCCCCCCATTCTATACAAGCCGTTTGCCGACAATGACCAAATCGCGTTCCACGCCGTCCAATTCCGCCACGCGCGGAAAATATCCCCATCGTTCAAATCCGAAGCGGGAGAAAAGCCGCAAACTTGGTTCATTATGCGCAAAAATAAAGCCGAGCAGCGTCTTGATCCCAAGTTCGGGCGCCCGTTCGACCGCCCGCTCGAGCAGCTTCGTCCCAAGCCCCCGGCCGCGGTGCGTTTCGGCGATATAAATGCTTACCTCCGCCGTATGGCGGTACGCCGGGCGGCCGTAAAACGACTGAAAGCTGAGCCAGGCGCAAACCGCGCCGTCGTCCTCGACGACCCAAAGCGGACGATTGTGCGGGTCATGGGCCTCAAACCACGCCCGCCGGCTTTCGACCGACACCGGCTCCAAGTCCGCCGTCACCATCCGGCTTGGGATCGTTTCATTATAAATGCGGACGATGTGCGGCAAATCCGCCGCGGCCGCATCGCGGATCAAACATGATTCCATCTTTCCATCTCCCCTTTTGCAAACAGTCATTTTATTTCCATCAGTGAAAAAAGCGAGAGTATAATGATACATATGTACAAACAAAGAAAGGGGAAAGAGATGAAACGCCAGCTTGTCGTCTATCTTGTGTCGCTCGCCGCGTTTCTCGGCCCGTTTACGCAAACGATTTACACTCCTATTTTACCAGAAGTGCGGGAGGCGTTTGCGACTTCTTCGTTTTTGATCAACTTGACGATTTCCATTTTCACGTTCTTCCTGGCGATGATGCAAATCGTCTATGGCCCGCTCACCGACCGGAAAGGACGGAGGACGGTGCTGCTTGGCGGCATCGTCATCTACATCGCCGCTTCGCTCGGCTGTTTTTTCTCAACATCCATTTATGCGCTCTTGTTTTTCCGCGCCTTGCAAGCCGTTGGCATCGCAGCCGGGTCGGTCGTCGCCGCCACGGTCATCGGCGACTTGTTCACCGGCAAAGAGCGCGGGCGGGCGATGGGGACGTTTCAAATGATGGTCTCACTTGGCCCTGTCGTCGGGCCGATCGTCGGCGGCTTTTTGGCAGAGCATTTTCCATTTCGCACCGTCTTTTTGGCGCTTGTGGCCGTCGGCGGCTTAGTTGGTGCCGGCAATTTCCTGCTGCTGAAGGAAACGAAACCGGAAACGGCCGTTTCGTCCCCGTTTCGCCTCTCCGACTTCGCTTCAGTGCTCCGCCGCCGTGCCGGGTCGTCGATCGTTCTGCTTGGATTTGTTCAATATTACTCGCTGTATAATTTTCTCGTCTTTTTGCCCAGCATCTTGACGGATCGGTACGGTCTGTCGGCGCAGGAAAAAGGGACGGTGTACTTGGCGATGTCGTCCATGATCGTCATCGGCAGCTTCCTCGGCGGGCGCCTTCAAGGACGCTTCCCGGAGCGGCGCATCCTCTTGGCGGCATCGTACTTGACCGTGCTGTCCATTTTCTTTTTCTTGATCGCGGCCCAACGATCGCTTTCGCTGCTTGTTTTGGCCATCGCCTTGTTCGGCTTGTTTTTAGGCCTTTCGCTCCCGGTGCAAACAACTGTGCTGACGAACGTCTTTCAGGCGAACCGCTCGACAGCGATCGGCGTGTACAACTTTTTCCGCTATATGGGCATGGCGTTCGGACCGATGATCGGCAGCGCGCTGTTTGCCGTTGGAGGGGATCATCTCGTCTACGGAATGGATGATCTTCTCTTTTTCGCCTGCGCCTTGCTGTTGACGGTGCGCGTTGCCCGGACGCGCCGCCAATCCGCTGTCTGACAAAACGAAGCCGCTTGCCCGACATGTCGTTCGGCAAGCGGCGGATTTCCCCGTCTTTCGCTCCATCAACGTTTCATCCGATGTCTACGTCCTTGCACCGACTCCCTCTGATTGTCGTCTGAAAAGCCGTCTTGTTCACGAAACAGACGGCGAACAACAACCGTTTTCTTGCGGGCCGCCCGGACGCTTCATGCCGGAAAACTCCTTTACTCGAACCAAGCGCGCTCGGGAAACGCAAGAAGGCTCCCGCACTGTCAGCCGGCCTCCCCTTTTCACTCCCGCTCTTCCGTCAATTCCGAAACCGGCACATCCCGGCGCTCATGAAGCCGGCCATCGCGCAAATGGACGGTCGCCGTCTGTTTTTCTTCATCATACCCGTCAATCCATACCGACACGCCGTTGTAATATACCGGGATATCGGCAGGGGAAGAAACGATTTGTTTGACACGGTTCATATCCATGACCACTGTCCCCTTTCTGTGATGTTCCGTTTCCTAGTATGGGAAAAAACAGGAATGTTTATGCAAAAACGGCTCACACTAAAAAAGACAAAAGCAAAAGAGGGGTGGACGATGAGAACAAGGAACGTGCTGTTATCGTATTGGCGCTGGCCGCCCGTGCTTCGTCTGTTTGTCTCGGCAAGCGCGTTGATCGTGCTGTTTGGCGCGCTGATGCGCTTCATTGAACCAGAGACGTTCCGCACGGTGTTCGACGGCGTGTGGTGGGCGATCGTGACGTCGGCGACAATCGGCTACGGCGACATCGTCCCGAAAACGGTCGCCGGAAAACTCGCGGCCATTGGGCTTATCATCCTTGGCACCGGCATCCTCACCGCTTATTTCGCTTCCGTCTCCGCCGCGGCCGCCGCCCGGGAAACCGCCTTTACAAGCGGACAGCTCCGGTATACAGAGCGCGGCCATGCGGTGATCGTCGGCTGGAACGAGCGGGCGCGCGAGGTGCTGCTCCGCCTCGCGCGGCACGACGCCTCCATGCGCTTCGTTCTCATCGACGCCACTGTTCCGTCCCACCCGCTTCTGAACGCGCCGGTTCATTTCATTAAAGGAACGGCAAGCGACGATGCGGTGCTGGAGAAGGCCAATATTCAAGAAGCGCGTTTTTTGCTCATCACCGCCGATCCGCATAAAGCGGAAGCGGAAGCCGATAAAGATACGATTGTCACGCTGCTTGCCGCCAAAAGCCTCAACCCGTCGGTGTACGCCATCGTGGAAATCCTAACGGGCCGAAACGTCCAGAACGCCTTCCGCGCCGGGGCGGATGAGGTGATTCAGACAAACTTGCTGGCGAGTTTCGCCATGGCCGCCAGCCTTCGCTCGCCGGGCGCCGCCAGCGTGTGGGAGACGGCGCTTTACCGCCTGGACGGACAGACGCTCTGCCTTCTCGAGCCAGACGAACAGCAAATCGGCCAGCCATTCGCCGCCGTTCAACAGCAGCTGCTCAAGCAAAACGTGACGCTGCTTGGCGTCATCCATGGAGATCACGGAGCGATTTCCGTTGCACCGGACCGCCCGATTCAACCAAGCGATCGCCTGTTCGCGCTTGCCCCTTAATCGAGCAGGCGGCGCTCCAGCTCTTGGACAAGCGCCTTTCCGACGGAAATGTATCGCTCGGGTACGGTCGCATCCGGGTCTTGCGGCTCGGCAAACTGATTGAATGAGGCGCTGATGTTGCCGACATCGGCGAAATCATCGATGCCCCGTTGGTATTTATGCGCAAGCAAAAACGGCCGCCCAAGCTCCACCGTCGTTCCGTGCGAATCAAGCTGCCCGTCGACCGCCCGAAACGGCACGCGCAAAAACTGATAGCCCGCGTCATCGGCGATTTTGTAGTCGAAATAGCCGTGATCGTAGTCCCACCCGCCGCCGATTGTATATCCCATTGGTTTTAATTGCTCTTCCAAATGGTACAGTTGAAATTGTTTTCCTTCCAAACGCGATGGCATTTCAATCATGCACAATCCCTCCTTTCTTTTATCGTTTCCCGTTCGGCGGGGATTATTTGTCCGCGGCAGCTTCAGACGCTTGGCGAAAAACGGCAGGGAGCAATAAACCCTCGTCCGGGCATTGTGAGGCCGGACGATCCGGTATGTATAACAAAACACCTCTTCCCCCACAAAAGGGAAGAGGCGCTTTTTCCGTCGTTCCGTCCGCCGTTTCGGGCGCGACTCGGGTCGAGCCGCGAGTCATCTCCCCCGAGAAAACAGCGGCTTGGCGATGGAACACGTTGTTATTTCAACCGTTTCTCCAGTTCTTCCTTCAACTGCTCATAGCCTGGTTTGCCGAGGAGGGCGAACATATTCTTTTTGTATGCTTCCACTCCCGGTTGGTCAAATGGATTCACCCCGAGCAAGTAGCCGCTCATGGCGCATGCTTTTTCAAAGAAGTAGACAAGGTAGCCGAACGTATATTCATCGAGCTTCGGCAACGTGATGACCAAGTTCGGCACGCCGCCGTCCGTATGGGCGAGCAGCGTCCCTTCGAACGCTTTTGTGTTGACGAAATCAACCGTTTTTCCCGCCAAATAGTTCAGCCCGTCGAGGTCGTTTTCTTCGGCTTCAATGATCAGCTCATGACGCGGTTCTTCCAGCTTCAACACTGTTTCAAACAAATCGCGGCGCCCTTCTTGAATGTATTGGCCGAGCGAATGCAAATCGGTCGAGAAATCAGCGGAAGCCGGGTAAATGCCTTTTTGATCCTTCCCTTCGCTTTCGCCGAACAGCTGCTTCCACCATTCGGCGAAATAGTGCAGCGCTGGTTCGTAGTTGACGAGCAGCTCGATCGTTTTCCCTTTGTTGTACAAAATGTTGCGGATGGCGGCGTATTGGTAAGCGGCGTTTTCCTCAAGCTCCGAGGAGCTGAAATCGTCACGCGCTTTGGCCGCTCCTTCCATCATGGCGTTAATGTCCGCGCCGCTTGCGGCAATCGGCAGCAACCCGACCGCCGTCAGCACCGAGTAGCGGCCGCCGATGTCATCCGGAATGACAAACGTCTCGTACCCTTCCTCATTGGCGAGCGTCCGAAGCGCGCCGCGCTTGCTGTCCGTCGTCGCGTAAATGCGGCGGCGCGCTTCCTCTTTGCCGTATTTCTCCTCAAGCAGCTTGCGGAAAATGCGGAAGGCGATCGCCGGCTCGGTCGTCGTCCCCGATTTGGAAATGACGTTGATCGAGAAGTCTTTCCCTTCCAAGAAATCGATGACGTCTTTCATATACGTCGAGCTGATGTTGTTGCCGACAAAAATGATTTGCGGCGTTTTCCGCTTTTCTTTTGGCAAGGCGTTGTAAAACGAATGGTGCAGCATCTCGATCGCCGCCCGCGCGCCAAGGTACGAGCCGCCGATGCCGATGACGACAAGAACATCAGAGTCCGATTGGATTTTTTTCGCCGCCTCCTTGATGCGTGCGAATTCTTCTTTGTCATAGTCGACCGGCCAGTCAAGCCAGCCTAAAAAGTCGCTTCCAACACCGGTTTTTTCATGAAGCGAATGATGCGCGACTTTCACGGCATCACGCAAGTATGTAAGCTCATGTTCGCCAAAAAAGGCGAGCGCTTTGGAATAGTCAAAGCGAATGTGGGTCATCGATTTCCGCCTCCCCTTCAAGAATCATTGCCTTCTTTCACTTTAGCGGAATAAACAAGGGAAATCAAGCAGCCCACCTTTTTTGGAAACGGATTCATTTTTCGCCATGTTCGCCGCGCCGATTTCCTTGCGTGACACCTGGAGGGATGGTGATGCAACGAAAAAGACAGCTTATCCCAACCATTTTTCAATTAGAGAAACCTTGTGAAGTTCGTCTTCTTTCCTGATGAAACGCCGCCGATTTGGGAACAAAACTCGTTTTTCACCAGCCTTCTAGGGGCTCAGGCTGCTCGCCTCAAGAAACGTAATCAACGTTGTGCTTTTTCCTCATTCGAGAACCATGGATTCGGGCGAGGCGGCTGTTTTTCGCGCCCTCCTCCCTTTCCGCCGTCCTGCGGGATTGGGAGCGCACCCAGGCAAACCAAGAAAATAGGAAAAGCGCCAGCTCAGGCAGATTCCGTCGCCGAGCCGGCGCCATCATCGATTGATTCGCGAAACCGCCGCATCGCCTCATTACAGGGAAGCGCGCAAAATGGCGAGCACATCATCGCGGTTCAATGTTTTGAAACGGCCGAACTCGCCAAACGCCATCGCTTTATCGGCCATCAGCTCCAAGTTTTCCTCGCCGATGCCATAGTCCGCAAGCCGCGACGGCGCCCCGAGGCTCGACCAGAACTCGCGCAGCCGCTCGATGCCTTCAAGCGCCACATCCCGCTCCGATTTGCCCGCCGGATCGACATCAAAGACGCGCACCGCGAGCTGGGCGAAACGGCTGACATTTTCATCGAGCACATGCTTCATCCAGTTCGGGAACAAAATCGCCAATCCCCCGGCGTGCGGGATGTCATACACGGCGGAAACGGCATGCTCAATATTGTGCGTCGCCCAGTCGCCGCGGACGCCCATTTGCAAGAAGCCGTTTAAGGCGATCGTGCCCGAGTACATGATCGTCTCGCGCAGCTCGTAGTTTTCCAAATCGTTGATCAGTTTGGGCGCCGTTTCGATCACGGTTTTCAACACCGCTTCACACATCCGGTCTTGCAATGGTGTGTTCGGCGTATGGTGGAAATATTGCTCAAACACATGCGACATCATATCGACAATGCCGTAAACCGTATGGTCTTTCGGAACGGTCATCGTATACGTCGGATCCAAAATCGAAAATTGCGGGAACGTAAACGGGCTGCCCCAGCCGTATTTTTCTTTCGTCTCCCAGTTTGTGATCACCGAACCAGAATTCATCTCCGACCCGGTCGCCGCCAGCGTCAAGACGACGCCAAACGGCAGGGCGCCGGTGACGGGCGCTTTTTTCGTGATAAACTCCCACGGATCGCCATCGAATTTCGCCCCGGCGGCGATCGCTTTCGTGCAGTCGATGACGCTGCCGCCGCCAACCGCCAGCAAAAATTCGACGCCTTCCCGCTTGCAAATGTCCACCCCTTTTCTTACGGTCGAGACGCGCGGGTTCGGTTCGACGCCTGGCAGTTCGATGACCTCGGCGCCAATATTCCCCAATATCTTCATGACTTCCTCATACAATCCGTTTCGTTTGATGCTGCCGCCGCCATACACGAGCAGCACTTTCTTGCCGTAGCTCGGCACTTCTTCTTTGAGACGTTCGAGCTGCCCTTTTCCGAAAATCAGTTTCGTCGGGTTGCGGAAAATAAACTCTTGCATATGGATGCCCTCCTTTTCCTGAATCTATTATGGCAGCGCCTGCCACCGGTTGTAAAGCCAACTGCTTTGGCGGCAAACGATGCATATTTTTCACGACTGCGATTCATCCTATAAGTTGAAAAGAAATTTTCCAAAGGAGGCAAACAAGATGGGAGCATTGCAGCGCATTGCGCTATTGTTGACCATTATCGGCGCCATTAACTGGGGACTGATCGGCTTTTTCCAATTTGACTTAGTCGCCGCCATTTTCGGCGGCCAAGACTCCGTTTGGTCGCGCATCATCTACAGCTTGGTCGGCATCGCCGGCTTGATCAACTTGGCGCTTTTATTTAAACCGGCCGAAGAACTTGGGCGCACCGAGCCAAAGACATCGCGCACATAATGAAACACAAAGGGACACGCACCGCTTGGCGGTGGGTGTCTTCTTTTTGCGCCTCTCCCGGCCCAAAAGCGTCATGGACTCTCGCCGCTTGGCGGCAGGGTTCTTATGGTTTCGGTCCATCTTCTTTCTTGGACTGCTCAATCCATTCGCGCAGTTTTTCCTTCAACGGGCGAAACCCCGACTTGAGCGGCATTTTCATGCGCATATGGCGTTTTTCCTTTTCCCCGGCGGGTTCAAGCGCCTTTAGGGACAGGCTCGCCCTCCTCGCCTTTCGATCGACGTCCAACACCTTGACCGTCACTTCATCCCCGACATGGACGTAATCGCGCACATCTTTCACAAATTGATGGGAAATTTCAGAAATATGGATCAGCCCTTGCATGCCGTCCTCAAGCTGGACGAACGCGCCATACGGCTGAATGCCCGTCACCTTCCCTTTCACGATCGCTCCTCGTTTGATCGTTGACAAGCGAAACACTCCTATTGATGAATTTCGTCTATGTTTCTGTATTATAACATAGACCGACAGCAAACCCCAAAAAAAGATGTCCCGCCGACGGCGGAACATCCCCAGTTACAGGCGCGCCAAAAACCGTTTCATTCGCTTAATGGCTTCTTGCAGCTGTTCGAGCGATGAAGCGTATGAACAGCGGATATAGCCTTCCCCGCTTTGGCCGAAGACGTTGCCGGGGACGACCGCTACTTTTTCTTCGATGAGCAGCCGCTCAGCAAACTGCTCCGACGTCAAACCGGTCGGCTTGATGGATGGGAAGGCGTAAAACGCGCCGCCCGGCAAATGGCACGGCAGCCCGATTTCATTGAGCGAGGCGACGAAATAGTTGCGCCGCCGCCGGTAGCTGTTGCGCATCTCGGCGACATCGCGCTCTCCGCTGCGAAGCGCCTCAAGCGCCCCATATTGCGCCATCGTCGGCGCGCACATCATGGCATACTGATGGATTTTCAACATCGCCTGCAAAATCTCGTCAGGCGCTGCCGCAAACCCGAGCCGCCATCCGGTCATCGCAAACCCTTTGGAAAAACCGGAAATCAAAATCGTCCGCTCGCGCATGCCGCTAACAGCGGCCATGCTCGTGTACTCTCCTTCATACGTCAGCTCGGCGTAAATTTCATCGGCAATGACGAGCAAGTCATGCGCCTCAGCCAGACGGGCGATCGCTTCAAGCTCCGTGCGGCTCTGCACCGTTCCGGTCGGGTTGTTCGGCGAGCAGATGATGACCGCCTTCGTCCGCTCGGTGATCGCCCGTTCAAGGTGCACCGGATTGAGCTGAAACTTGTCTTCGCCAGACGTGCAAACGGCCACCGGCTTCCCGCCCGCGAGCACGACAAGCGGCTCGTAGGCGACAAAACTCGGTTCGACGATGATCACTTCATCGCCCGGGTTGATGATCGCCCTAAGCGCCAAGTCGATGGCCTGGCTCGCCCCGACCGTCACTAAAATTTCTGTCTCCGGACAGTAGTCGACATGAAACTTGCGGCGCAAATAAGCGGCGATTTCTTGTCGGAGCTCCAAGAGCCCGGCGTTGGCCGTATACGACGTATAGCCTTGCTCGAGCGACAAAATGCTCGCTTCGCGAATGCTCCAGGACGTGACAAAATCCGGCTCGCCGACGCCGAGCGAAATGACGCCGTCCATGCTGGAAGCAAGGTCGAAAAAGCGGCGGATGCCGGATGGCTTCAAGCCCGCAACCGTCTTGGACACGTACGTTTTTCTCGTTTGCGGCTTCATGGCGACACCACGATGCGGCGATCTTGATCTCCTTGGTCAAAGACGATGCCATCGTGTTTGTATTTTTTCAAAATGAAATGGGTCGTCGTTGAAATGACAGAATCGAGCGTCGACAGCTTCTCGGAAACAAATTGGGCGATTTCCGCCATCGAACGCCCTTCGATCACGACCGATAAGTCGTAGGCGCCGGACATTAAGTACACCGATTTCACTTCCGGGAATCGGTAAATGCGTTCCGCCACCTCGTCAAAGCCGACGCCGCGCTTCGGGGTCACCTTGACGTCGATCATCGCCGTCACCCCTTCGCGTCCGTCCGCCTTCCGCCAGTCAATGAGCGCCGTATATTGCACGATCACTTTCGCCTCTTCCAGCTTTCGAACCAATGCTTCCGTTTCCTCGACCGGCAAATCGATCATCTTCGCCAGCACATCGATCGGCGTTCGCGCGTCTTTTTCCAATATTTCGATAATTTCCAGCTCTTTTTCGCTCAATTTCACGCAGCATCCCTCCATTTCATCAGTCGGTTTCGCCAAGCCGGCTCCCTGTCGTCATCACGGGAGCGGACAGGACGCCGCTTGCTTTAATTCAAGCAGCCGGCGGGCGAGTTTTAGGCAGTCGGGAAAAGGAATCGGCTCGTCAAAGGCGAATTCATATATGGACTGAATGCGGGCGGCCAACGTGCGGGCGTCTTCCGTCTCATACACCGCCTGGAGCACGCTGGCCGCCTCGACGTCGTAGGCGTCTTTTCCAAGGCCAAACGGGTCCCAGGCGCCGATCCATTCAAGAAGAAGCCGATTCAACTGTCGTCCGTCCATGCCGCCGCCATCCACCTTTCTTGATGCTATGATATAACCCATTATAAGCCATCGATTCGAAAAAAAGAAGGGAGAAGATGCAACAATGTTTCCATTCGATGAAGGGAAAGGACCGCATCGTTCGCGTGCTGAGAAAGGAGAAGGCGCGATCATGTTTCCGTTCGACCGCGTCATCGACCGCCGGGGCACGCTGTCGGTGAAATGGGATGACGTTCATCGCGTGTTCGGCCGCGAAGACGTATGGCCGATGTGGGTCGCCGACATGGATTTTCCCGCACCGAAAGAAGTGCAAGAAGCGCTGCGGCAACGGGTGGAGCACGGCGTGTTCGGCTACACCGTCATTCCCGATTCACTCAAAGAAGCGGTGTGCCAATGGCTTGAACGCCGTCATGACTGGACGATCGATCCGTCTTGGCTCGTGTTTGCTCACGGCGTCGTGCCGGCGGTCGCCGCCGCCATCGAAGCGTTTTCCGAACCAGGGGATCGCATCATCGTTTTTTCCCCGGTCTACCGGCCGCTGTTTGATCTCGTCCGCCGCCATGACCGCACGCTTCTATTCAGTCCGCTGCGCCTTGAGGAAGACAACTATGCGATCGACTGGGACGACTTGGAGCGAAAGCTGCCCGATGCCAAACTTCTCATCCTTTGCCATCCGCACAACCCGGGAGGCAAATCATGGACAAAAGAAGAACTCGAACGGCTGGGAGAACTTTGCCTCAAGCACGGCGTCTTCGTCCTTTCCGACGAAATCCACGCCGATTTGACGCTCCCGCCAGCCAAACACACGCCGTTTGCCTCCCTCCACCCAGAGCTGGCCGCGCAAAGCGCCACGTTCCGCGCGCCGACGAAAACGTTCAACCTCGCCGGTTTGCAGGCAGCGGAAGTCATCCTTCCCGACGAATCGCGGCGCCGGGCGTTCCGCCGCGTCCAGCAGCGGCACGGCTTTTTTACGCTGAATGCGTTCGCCATCGTCGGAGCGGAAGCGGCCTACCGCCATGGCGGACCGTGGCTTGACGCCTTGCTTGATTACTTGCGGCAAAACATCGACATGACGGTTGCCTATTTAGCGGAACACTTGCCGCCGCTCCGCGTGATCCGGCCGCAGGCGACGTATCTTGTCTGGATCGACTGCCGCGGCCTTGGCCTTTCCGAGGCGGAGCTGAAGCGTCGGCTCCTTGAAACAGGAAAACTCGCCGTCGAGTTCGGCAGCAAATTCGGCCAGGAAGGCGTCGGCTTCATCCGTTTGAATATCGCCTGCCCGCGCCCGACGCTGGAGGAAGGGCTGCGGCGGCTGGCGACGGCGCTGCGCTATATAGATGCAATTTAAAGCTTTAACATTTTTCGTTTTTACCGGTCATTTCATCCAACTGTCGAGTGACCGAACAACACCGCTTAAAGACCCATGAATGGGTCTTTAAGCGAGTCGTTGTTCGGTCTTCCGTCACGCCTTAGCGTGACGGAGGCAAGCCTACGGCTTGCCTTCGACAGTCAAAAATGGATGAGCCACTTTTCCGTCAAGGATATGTTAAACGATTTCGTTGCATCTATATAGCTTTGCACCAAAGAAGAGCGGCCAAGCGGATGGCGAAAGGGAAAAGAAGCAGCGCCGGACCTGTTGCTCCGTTCCGCCATCCATGTGCAGCAGAAGCTGTGCAACCGTCACTTTCTCGCATTTGTCATGCGAAGCGTTGCCCCGGCAACGTGAAACAGGGGCCCGCGCGCGAGCCCCTGTTTCACGACGACTTGATTTCCCCGCAGGCGATCCGTCCGCCGGCATCTCCCGCCGGCTGGGTCATGCCGTCGTCTTTCTTGGCGTGAATGACGATCGATGTTCCGTCTTTCGTAAGCAGCGAGCCTTTCTCTCCTTCTTTCAGCGTCACATTGGGCGCCTTCAACTCGACGTTGACCGTGCCGTCATCCTTCACAATAATGTTCGGCAAATCGCCGGCATGCGCCCCCTCCGGGTGGAGAAGGCCGTGCTTTTTCCCGTCCGGATTGTAATGACCGCCGGCCGATTGGAAATCGGGCGGTTTGCAGCTTCCGTTTTCATGGATGTGAATGGCGTGCTCTCCCGGCGGGAGGCCTTCCAAGTCAAGCTTCAGCCGCACCCCTTCCGCCTGTTCAGTCAACTCGATCGTACCGATCGAATCGCCATCCGCATTGATCATCTCCACCGTCCGGCTCGTTCCATTCTCTTGGCCGCAGCCGGACAACACGAGCGCTGCCGCCAGCACCACACCGTACGTTTTTCGCAACACGAACCACCCTCCAGCATCACTTGTTATCCGCCAGTATTGCCGGAGGGTGGCTCGTTTATACTCCGGGCGGCTCCTTCCGTTCCTCTCGTTTTCCAAGCAGCTGTTCTTCGAGCCGCTTCGCTTCCTTCTCCTGCCGCCGGGAGATGATGATGATGAGCCGCATCGTGAACACCGCCATCAAGAAGAAGACAGCAAACGAAATGGCTGCGGGAATGTATTCACGTTTGTCTTCTGGAAAGTACAAAAATAAATTCAGCACCGATGGCCACATAAGGAAACAACCTTTCTGCCTAAAAAATCGTCCACTTTCTATTATAACATAAAAAAAGCCGCCGCCAACGCAGCCGGCTATAAAGCGAATTTTTTTCGCAGCTGGGTCAAATCAATCCGTTCTCCAATCGTCGGCGGCTTTGTCTTCGCCAAATATTTTTTGTCGTTTTCCACCAGCCGGAAAATCGTATACGCGGTGAACGCATCATCGAGCGCGCAATGGGCTTTTCCAACCGCCTCATTGCCGTACTCTTGCACCGCCTTGCGCAGCGCGGTTTGGTTTTTGTTGCCGAAAAACCGCTTATACTCCATGGCTAAATCACGATGCTCGCCCGTGAATGGGAATTCCTCTTGCGCCGATTGGCAGTTTTCCCGGAGCACTTTCATATCCATGCTCCCCCACGTCATCACTGTCGTCGGGCGTTCGCGGTCATATTGCCGAAGCAAGGAAACCAGCTCATAAAAACTCATTCCGCGGTCGATTTGTTCTTGGGTGATGTTGAGAAACGACTTGCACCGTTCCGTGAGCTGCGGAAAGCGGAGCGGCTTCACATAGGAAGAAAATTGGCCGATGATCTGATCGTCAACAACCGCGACAAGGCCGACTTCAATAATTTCCGGGCAAAACCCGTTCGGGTTTGTTTTCGTCTCCGGCATCGTAAATTCAAAATCGAGAAACAAATATTGCGGGCTGTCCATCGTCGCTTCCCCCCTTTCCGGCACGCTGTTGCCGTCCGTCTTACTATTATTATATCACGCAGAAGCGATTGTTTATTTCTTTTTTCAGAAAATGGCGAAAAAGAGGCGGATGCCGTAGGAATCAACGAAAGCCTTGGCGAAAAAGAAGAAGGGCGGATGGACGCTTCCCATTCAAGCCAATCGTTTTTTCTCCCCCACCCTTTACAAGATCGGCGAAAAACAACCATTTCCCCTAAACCGATGGTTCTTGAGTGAAGAGAAGAGCAGCATTTATAAGGTTGATGCATTGAAGAAATGCTATGGTTGAGCCGCATTTCCTGTTAAATCACCAGCCTTCTATGATATGATCAAGAAAAAGGAGGGTGGATGGGATGAAAAATGTCGTGATTCATCAGATTGTTACATGGATTTTCACCGAAGACCAACTGCGGGCGTATTGGAAAAAACAGAAGAAGAACCTTCCGTTCAGCGGGCTGACGGACCGCCAGTACATGAAACTGGCTGAAGAAATGCTTGAACATTCCTCGCACAGCCAACTTGAGCAGCATGTGCTCGGCGGCCGCTGGCGCACAAAAGATGAAGCGGAAGGAAACGTGATCGCGGAAGACGAATCGCGCGACGACATCCATGTCGAGATCATTGACACCAATGCTCCAGCCGAACCGAGGCGGCGGATGTTGATGGATCGGGTGCGCGAAATCCCTTGTCCGCATTGTTCATTTACGTTTTATGTTCGTGAAGCCGCCAGCGAGCGCAGTGATTGGACATGCCCGGCGTGCGGGAGCGGTTTTCACAACATGACGACATAACTGGAAAGGGAGGAGTACGAATGGATCATTCTGCCGCACACGTGTCAAATCTTCAATATTATTTTGCCATTGCCGTTTTCTTGGTTGTATACGCGATCATCATTTCTGAAAAAATCCACCGCGCGGTCATCGCCTTGCTCGGGGCGGCGCTCATGGTCATCTTCGGCATCGTTGACATCGAAAAAGCGTTCACCCACCATATTGAGTGGGGAACGATCACGCTGCTGATCGGAATGATGATCTTGGTCGGCATTACGAGCAAGTCCGGCTTTTTTCAATACATGGCCATTAAAGCAGCGAAACTCGCCAAAGGCCGCCCGGTCCGCATTTTGGTGATGCTTTCACTGTTGACCGGGCTGTTGTCGGCGTTTTTGGACAACGTGACCACCGTGCTGCTTGTCGTGCCGGTGACGTTTTCAATTACACGGATGCTCCAAGTCACCCCCGTTCCCTATTTGATTTCTGAAGTGCTCTTATCCAATATCGGCGGCACGGCGACATTGATCGGCGACCCGCCGAACATTATGATCGGCTCGGCGAACAAGCATCTCGATTTCAACGCTTTCTTGTTCAACTTGACGCCAATCGTCATCGTCATCGCCATTGTGACGGTCGCGCTGCTCGCATTCGTTTACCGCAAGCAGCTGAAAACCGATCCTGCGTTGATTCAAAAGCTGATAGAGCTTCGCGACGCCGATTATATTCAAGATGCGAAGCTGATGCGCAAATCGGTCGCCGTGCTCGGGCTGACCGTCCTTGGCTTTATTTTTCATTCGGTCATTCATGTCGATGCGGCCGTCATCGCCATGACCGGAGCGGTCGTGCTCATGCTCATCGCCGTGCCGGAGCACGAACTGGAGGATGTCTTTCATTCGATCGAATGGGGCACGATTTTCTTTTTCGCCGGTCTGTTCGTCTTGGTCGGTGGGCTCGTTGACATCGGCCTGATCAAATTATTGGCCGAAAAAACGCTCGATGTCACTGGCGGCGATATTTCCACGGCCGCTTATTTCATCCTTTGGCTGTCCGGCGTCGCCTCAGCGACGATCGACAACATCCCGTTCGTCGCCACGATGATCCCGCTCATTCAAGATATGGCAGTCGGCATGGGACTGTCTCCAGACGCCCCGCAGATTGACGTGCTGTGGTGGGCCTTGTCTCTTGGCGCCTGCCTCGGCGGAAACGGGACGCTCATCGGCGCCTCGGCGAATGTGATTGTCGCCGGCATGGCCTCGCGCGAAGGGCATGGCTTTACGTACGTTGATTTTTTGAAAATCGGCGCGCCGCTCACGCTCATTGCCTTGCTCCTGTCGCATGCCTATTTATGGCTGCGCTATTTATAGCGTCCCGCCTGCGCAATGCATAAAGAAGGAGCGAAATCGCCGTTTGGCTTCGCTCCTTTTTGGCTGTTTGCACATATCGTAATATCGGATTCCATTTCCGGAAAGGAGGCGCAAGCAGCCATGTTCACCCCGTTCCCGCGGATGCCGGCCGGCCCGTACCCTCCGATCGACCCGGCGCTCTTTTCCCAGTCCGCCGCCACGGCGCAGACGCTGATGAACGATGCTGCCACCGTTTTGAAAAAACTGGCCGAATCCCGTTCGTTTGCGGCCTCGGTCATGTCGGCCGCCCAAGAAGGAAAAACGGATGAAGTGAAGCGCCTCATCCGCTCGCTTGGCATCCGCTCGAAAACCGATGTGTATTTCAATCCCGACGGCATCCGCCTGACGTTGTCGCCGCCGCCTGGCGCGTTTCCGTGCTGCCAGCTCGTCATCGGCTTGCGTTGGAACGTGTTTCCGCCTTTTAGGTGAGTCTCGTCTTTCACCCTGATCGTTTTGGAATCTTTTCCATTCACCGCTTCGATCGAGGCGGGCGCCGCTTCCAGACCATGCATGGCGCTGGAAGCGGTGTTGTCGTTTGCGCCCTGTCCCGCCAGACAAAGCGGGTAGACAACCCCTTTCACACAAAAACGGTTCTTGATCCGGCCGCCGACTTTAGTGAACCAAAAAAGCCGTCGTCTCATCACCGTCCAGCACCAACGCCTCAACGAACTTGCCCGGACATCGTCTCCCGACGGCTCCTTCCGTTCACACTGCGCATCCGATTACGTACGTCGATAGATGATATCACCGACAATGATCGTGATCAAAGAAATCAACATCGTCAGCTTGACCGCCTTGTAGTCTAAAAAGCGCAGCACTTGTTCTTCAAACATGTAGACGAAAAAGAAAATAACCATCAGCACGGCAACAAACAAGACAAACCTTTTTTTCGATTCATGGAAACCGGTTCTCCTTCATCAAAATGCATCCAACATTCAGGCTTTCTCTACATTTTTCTTATTAGAACGGAACAAACAGACGAATAGCGGAATGACGTGAACAAGCAGCGAAAGGCCGATAAACGTTGTGGGAATCCCGAGGTTGTAAAGATATCGAATGCTTTCATTCTTCTCAATCAGCCAATATCATAGTAAACCACGAAAACGAACAAACCGATCAAAAACAATACAATCAAAACGATCTCTAACAAATTGAGTTCACCCTTTATTTATTCTGAAAAGAGTAAATCCTCCAGGTAATTATTATATTTTATGGTCTGTTTGGGTTTTTCATAGAACTTTTGACGCTACCTCAGTCTCTTACCAAGTACACGTTATGGTAAATAAACTATATATTTACAATTAAAATCTTACTGGAAATAAAAAAAAGGAACTTTATTACCATATCAAAAATAGGTATTTATTCATAAAAATCAATAAATTCATTTTCTTCTCTTTTCATGCCGAAAAACCCATTGAAAAACGAGCACGACATTCGAGCCGGCAGCATTTTATCAGAACGACAAGACCTCTCTAAGGGAACTCGATGGGGAGGCGGCCATCTTTTTTCGCTCGATCCTCCGGCTTTTTCGAGGCGCGAATCGGTCCAAGACGTTTTTCTTTCCTGTCGATCCGCACCCCTTCTTTTACGCATTGCCGTTTTCATCCGTCGGCTGCCGAGCCCCGATTTCCGCCGGGGTGCGCAAATCGTAGCCGTCGTCGTGTTTGCTTGTATGGATGATGTCTTCGTTCGCCCCCATTTTGCTCGCCCGCTTCAGTTCCTCATCCGGCACGAACCGATCCATTGACAAGACCTCCTTTCACGCTCCTCGCCGCGTTGTCCGCATGAAGCGCTCGAGGAGTCGTTTTTCTTATCATCCCCCCAAGCCGCTTTATCATCCGCCGAAAAAAAGAGGATTGACAGCCTAGCGGTTGTTCGGTACGATTTTGTTAACGGACAAAAAAAGGGGGTTTACATATGGAAGGACGGACTTCACTTCGACCGATTGACATGACGCTCGCCGCCATGTTCGTCGCCTTGATGGCGATCGGGGCGAACATTACGTCGTGGGCGCCGTTTCTTGTCGTCGGCGGTGTTCCCATTACGCTGCAGACGTTTTTCTGCGTCTTGGCCGGAGCGGTGCTCGGGCGGCGGCTCGGTGCGGTGGCGATGATTGTGTACATGCTCGTCGGCCTCGCCGGCGTGCCGGTGTTTGCCAAATTCAACGGCGGACTGTCGATGATTTTCCAACCGACATTTGGCTTCATTCTTTCGTTTATCGTTGCCGCTTATGCGACCGGATGGGTCATCAACCGCGGCCCGCAGCCGGCGTCAAAAGCTCGTTTCGTCACCGCCGCACTCGTTGGCATGGTCATCAACTATGTCATCGGCACGAACTGGATGTACATGGCGTACAAACTATGGGCGGAAGCGCCGGAAGGGCTTTCGTACGGCATGGTGTGGGGCTGGATGCTTGCCCCGCTGCCGAAAGACATTTTGTTGTCGATCGTCGCCGGCTTGATCGCCCCAAGGATTTGCCGGGCGATCGGACGCTCCTCCGCCGCGGACCGTTCGGCGGCCTAAACACGAAAAGAGTCTGACCCAAAAGGGAAATTTTCCTTAAACAAAACACAACATAGGAAAAACAATAAGAAAGGGTGTCCCGATCTGTTGGGACACCCTCTTTCATTCGTTAGAAAAATAAACGGAGAACCTGGTACACAAACCCAGCAATCAACGCTGACACTGGCAAGGTGATGATCCATGTCAGCACAATGCGGCGGGCGACGCCCCATTTGACGCCTTTCACCCGTTGGGCGGCGCCGACCCCCATGATGGCCGAGGAAATGACGTGCGTCGTACTGACTGGCAAATGCAACAACGTGGCGGAAAAAATGACGAGCGCCGAGGATAAGTCCGCTGCCGCCCCATTGACAGGGCGGATTTTCATAATTTTTCCACCGACCGTTTTGATGATCTTCCATCCGCCGACAGCCGTCCCCAATCCCATGGCTAAGGCGGCAGAAATGCGCACCCATTCCGGCACGACATCTGAGTGGTGCATTTCGGCAGCGATCAGCGCCATCGTAATGATGCCCATCGTTTTTTGGGCGTCATTCGTTCCATGCGTATACGCCTGCAATGCAGCCGTTACAACTTGAAATAGACGAAACCCTTTGGTTGTTCTTGTTAAATTGGCGTCTTTAAATAAGAAACGAAACAAACTCATAATGACAAACCCAACACCCATCGCCAAAAATGGAGAAATAATCAATGATTCCAAAATTTTAAGAAAACCTTGGTAGTGGATTACATCCCAGCCAGCGGCGGAAATGGCTGCCCCAGCGACCGAACCGATGAGTGCATGCGACGAGCTGCTCGGAATGCCATAATACCACGTAATTAAGTTCCAGGCAATGGCAGCAACCAGCGCTGCCAAAATGACGAGAGAACCGTTCTCAAGGGTGAATGGATCGACAATGTCTTTCGTAATCGTTTTTGCGACGCCGGTAAAGGTGAGCGCGCCGATAAAGTTCATCGTCGCAGCCAAAATAATGGCTTGACGCGGCGTGAGCGCCCTTGTCGACACCGATGTGGCAATGGCGTTGGCCGTATCGTGAAAGCCGTTGATAAAGTCAAACGCCAACGCGAAAACCACAATGAATATCGTCAAGACTAAAATCATATCCATAAAAACAACGTCCCCTTTTACGCGTTGCGCATGATAATCGTCTCGAGCGTATTCGCGACATCTTCACAGCTGTCAGCAATCTCTTCCAACATTTCGTAAAGCTCTTTGTATTGGATGAGCTTAATCGGGTCTTTTTGCGTCACAAACAAGTTTTTGATCGACGCGCGCAAAATTTCGTCGCACTTCGTTTCATAGTCCTTGATTTTAATGGCATGTTGGCGCATATCGAGCAATTTTTTGTTCGCAAGCAGTTCGAGGGCGTGAACAATTTCAATCGTGCTTTGATAAATATAGTCAAAAAACTTCACCATATGTTCATCGATGTCCGTGAACGAAAACATTTCAAACCGCGCCGAACATTGCTCAAACCCGTCAAGCACATCATCCATTTTCATCGCCAACTGGTGGATGTCTTCCCGCTCGATCGGCGTAATGAACGTTTTGTTCAATTGGACGACCAGTTCATGGATGAATGAATCGCCCTTTCGTTCGTACTCTTTCATGACGCGGGCAAATTCTTTCAAGTCGCTTACGCTTTGAATCTTATACTCGACAAAATATTGCGCCGCTTCCTTCACATTTTCCGAAATCGTAAACAACATGTCGAAGAAAACGTCTTTTTTCGGTGAAAAAATCATATCGGACACCCTCCATTTGCGAAATCAAAATCACCGCTACTTATTGTAACAATTTACACAGCATTTACAATAAGACAACAAAAAACTTTACACGAAATTTACACTACATTTACATTCTGTTCGCTTTTCCTGCTATGTACTATAGTAGCGTGCCAAACAAAAGCCGAAGCTATGCACGTCCGCTTCGGCTCGTTCGCTGCCGGCATACCCCGCCCTCACACTGGGCGCCTCTGCGCCAAGGCAGCGCCTGTCGATCAGCCTGCCGGCGTTCGTTTTATTCAAACCGCTCGACAAACGCGGTGAGCGTGCGCACCATCACGCCTGTCGCCCCAGCCGGACCGAGGTCGCCGTCTTTCTTTGTGGCGGCCGTGCCGGCGATATCCAAATGCACCCACGGCGTATCTTCCACAAACTCGCCAATAAACGCCCCGCCCATAATGGCGTGCCCTTCGCGCCCCGGAGAGTTGTTCAAATCGGCGATTTTGCTGCTTCGCACCCGCTCGCGGTCGTTTTCTGTAATGGGCAGCCGCCAAATGAACTCCCCGGTTTCCATCGACGCTTCAAGCAATTGCTCAAACAGCTCCTCATTGTTCGTCATCGCGCCCGTTTTGTCCGTGCCCAAGGCGACGATCACTCCGCCCGTCAACGTAGCGACATCGATGATATAGCTGGCGCCGTGCTGTTTCGCATAGGTCACCGCATCGGCCAAAATGAGCCGTCCTTCCGCATCCGTGTTTTTCACTTCAATCGTTTTTCCGGACAGCGACGTAATGACATCGTCCGGCTTGAACGCCTCGCCGCTGATCATATTGTCGGTCGCCGGAATGACGGCGAGCACGTTTTGTTCCGGCCGCAGTTCGCCGATGGCTTCCATCGCCCCGAGCACCGCCGCCGCGCCGGCCATATCGGTTTTCATGTCGACCATGCTGTCGCGCGGCTTCAAACAATAGCCGCCCGTATCGAACGTCACCCCTTTGCCGACGAGGGCGATCACGTCTTCCCACTCGTCTTTTCCTTGGTATTTTAAGACGATCAGTTTGGGCGGCTGTTTCGAGCCTTGATTGACGGCCAAAAGCGCTCCCATGCCGAGCCGCTCCATGTCTTCTTTCTCCAAAACTTCATAGTCAAAATCGTATCGGTTCGCGAGCTTCACGGCATAATCAGCCAAATCCGACGCCGTCAGCAAATTCCCCGGCGTATTGACAAGCGTGCGCGCCGAATTCGTCGCCTTCCCGTATACCGAACCGACAAACAAGCTCGCTTCAATTTCTGCCGCTTCGGCCGCCGTGTAGACGATGAGCGATTCGAGCTGGTAGTCCGGTTGTGACTTTTTCTGCTTATACCCAGGGAATTCATACGTCGCCAAGTGATAGGCTTCCGCCAAGGCGTGCGCCGCTTCGTTTCCATCGACGGCCTCGGTCGTAAACGTGTCCAGCGCGACCGCCGCTTTCGTCCGCTTCGCCTGCTTCAACGCGCGAAACAGCTTGCCGAACACCTCGCGCAGCCGCTCAAACGTCAACTCTTCTTTTTTGCCGAGACCGACGAAATACAGCCGCTTCGCCCCCATCGGCAAAAATGGATGAACGGTGGCGATGCGCCCCCGCTTCGCGGAAATATCGCCTTCTTTCTGCAGTTCCGACAGCCGTCCGCCAAGACGGGCATCGTATTCGCCGGCAAGGCCGCTCCATGAATTCGCCCCTTCAAACAAACCGATGACAAGCGCTTCATCCCGTTCCTCCACCGACGGCAAAGGTTTTACCGTAAACATCGTCTCATCCCTTTCCATGTTGATTCATTCCCACCTTCATTATAGCGAAGCAAAGCGATTCTTTCGACTATCTAACTTTTCTCTCCTTGCGTTCATGCAAAAAAATCAGCTGAAACGGACAGGAAATCACGCAAGGCAAGGCGAATCCGTAATCATCACGATGATGTAGAAAGGACCGACGCTGATGAGAATCGTTTCCCTTTGTCCAAGCAACACCGAACTGCTCGCCTATCTCGGCCGCCTTGGCGATGTCGCCGCCGTCGACGATTCGTCCGACTGGCCGCCGGAAGTGAAGCAGCTGCCGAAAGTCGGGCCGGATCTGCGCATTGATATGGATCAAGTCGAGGCGCTCAAACCGGATCTCGTCGTCGCATCCCTAAGCGTGCCCGGCATGGAGCGCAACGTCGAGGAGCTCAAACGGCGCGGGCTCCCGCATCTCGTGCTGGCGCCGAATTCGCTCGATGACATTGCCAACGACCTTCTTCGGCTTGGCGAGGCGCTTGGCGAAACGAAAAAAGCGGCCGAACTCGTCCGCCGCTATCATGACGTGCTTGATTGGCATCGCGAGCGGGCCGCATCGGCTGAACCGTCCCGCCTTTATTGGGAATGGTGGCCGCGGCCGATCTTCACACCGGGCGGCGCCAACTGGCTGAGCGAACTAAGTGAGCTCGCCGGCGGGCGCAACATTTTCTCCGACATCCCGCAAGCGAGCGTTCAAACGGAATGGGACGACGTTCTCGCCCGCAATCCGTCGCACATCTTGCTCGTTTGGGTCGGCGTGCAGACAAAAAAAATGAGCCCGAAAGCCGTCACGGCGCGCCCGAATGCCCAACAGGCCGAGGCGGTCCGCACTGGGAACATCCATATTTTGGAAGAATCGCTCTATTGCCGTCCGTCTCCGCGCCTCTTGGTCGGATTAAAAAAATTGGCGCCGCTTTTGCATCCGGCGCTGTTCCCTCCCGCTGACGACAGCGATCCGCTCCTTGGCGGCTGACGAGCGGGAGCCCTCCTTTAACTTTTCGATTCCAAATATTGTTGACGAAACACTTGCATCGTTTCATCTTCGTTCAGCCGCTTCAACTCTTCTTCTGACAGCTTGCCATCGCCTTTTTGCACGATATAGACATTGACTTTTCGTTTTCCCCAATATTTATATACATCTTCGACTGTTTCATAGTATAAGTCAATGCGATGGCCTTTGATCGCCCCGCCTTTGTCGGCGACGACGCCGAACCCGTATCCGGGGATGAACAAAATCGTGCCGATCGGAAACACAGTTAAATCCGCGGCAATCGTCGAATAAAGGTCGCGCTTGACGCGGACGCCGGAGTACGTGATGCCATACTCAGGGTGATCGGGCGTTTTCCCGGTCGATTCAATACCGGCTGTATAGCCGGTGGCGACCACTTCAACGGAAGGATATTTTGACCAGTCAAAATGATCCTCAAGCCGCAAAACGGAGCGGCCCCCGTTTTTCGCGAGCTCTTTCATTCCCCAGACGGGCTGATGATCCATCGATAAAGCGCTCGGAAAGGGATGGAGAACCGTCTTCGCGTCAACCCCGGAAACGGACTCGAATGTCGCAAAGAGCGCCGCCAAAAACAGCAGCGTCATCGCGGTTCGGCGCACGAACTGCCTAAACCCATTCAATGCTCTCAACTCCTCTCACACCTCTATTTATCTCCATCCAAAATCGAAATATTCATTGCGAATGAGACAAAAAACGAAAAAACCGTCCATGAACAACCTCATTGTGAAACCCGAGCGCAAAGCTTGTGCGTTTTGCCAAAAACATACACGAACCGACGTTGTGATCCGCTCAGGCGCTCATCAGCGCTGTTCACAAAAAAAAACGCCCCTGCCCAAGGCAGAGACGCTCTAAAACATTTGATACCCTTTCGCCCGCAGCATGCGGATCGCCCATCCGGCGCAAAGAGCGCCGGCAAATCCGCTTGACAAAATCAACAGATCCGCCGCCGCCAGCGAAGTGATTTTCCGGCCGAGCGCGGCGAACGCCTCGGACGGCGCGGTGAAATAGCGCGTCAACGGCACATCATCAATAATGAAAACCGCAATCAACGGAAAGCAGACCGCCAAAATCCACGTCATGCGCAAAATCATGTTCAACAAAAAACCAATGCCAAAAAACAACACAAAAAATAAAACCATCGAAATCAAAACAACCGGCAAACTCATTTGCATCCGCCCTTCACCTCCCGTACACCCGTTTTCAGTGTACTGGATCGGGCGGATGACCGTCAATGTTCGTTCTCTTCTTTATGATCGCCTGATTGTTTCCAAACGATGTTTCATATCCTCAGACGAACGTCAATGGTCGTCATCCTCTTCGCCATCGCTTCCGGTTCCTTGGCAACTGTAGCACGTTTCCGATCCGCCCAAAAGCAGCTGAACGTATCCATGCCCCTCGCAGTACGGGCAGTCGTTTATGGTCCATGTTTTTGTCATCGATGTTCCCCTCCGTTTCTTTTTTGTTAATATATCAAAATTTTCTGTAAAAACAAACGGCGATTCTCCCCCATTTTCGTCCGTGTAAGCGGATACATCTTTCGATCGCTTTTATTTTCTTGACTATTCTTTCAATTTCGATGATTCGAAGTAAAGGCGGTATTTCGTGTAGCCGAACGGATCGCCGGGATTGAGTCCATCATGCAGCGAAAGGGAATCAAGCGGCTCGAGCGCCAACAAATAGCGAAGCAAGCCTGATGTGTTCGGATCATTCTGAAGCGCCGTTTTGCTTAAAAACGCGGCGGCATACAGCTCATCCGTCTGCACGACGATGTCGCGCGAGAGCGGGCGCAACAGAAAAATCGCCATATTGTCGCTGATCTCCCCAGCGATGACGCCGGTGCGCAAGCCAAGAAGCGCGACCGGTTCGGCGTCGATCCCCGTTTCTTCCTTCACTTCCCGAACCGCCGCCTCATCAAGCATTTCCCCCGGCTTTACGAACCCGGCCGGCAGCGACCATTTGCCTTTTAGCCCGCTGTATTTTTTCTTGACAACGAGCCATTCCCCGCTCTCGTTTATGACCAGTCCGGCCGCCGCAATCCAAACGTTTCCTCGTTTGTTGTCCATCGTCCTCATCCTTTTCTCCCGATCGTTATGCACCGTTTGTATTTCGACAATCGAGCGGCGGATCCCTGTTTCGTTGCCATGCAAAAAGCTCCCGCCATCACGGGAGCTTTTTGGATCGATTAGAAAAATTTAAATTTGCCTTTTTTCATCACAAGCGACGAACCGCCGATCAAATACAGGGCGCGGTTGTCAATCACTTTTTTCATGAAGCTCGCTTTGGCGCCCCACAGCTTTTTGCCGAACACGACGCCGATGGCATCATCATGGCCAAGCGAGCAAACCGTCCCTTTAATATCCGGCTTAAACGGCTCCAGCTCCCCTTGTCCACGGATGAGCACCGCCAAGTTTTTCGCGCACAGCTGGCCTTCTTGCATGGCGATTTGCGCCGTCGGCGGATACGGGCGGTTCGTTTCTTCATCAATCACGAGCGAACAGTCGCCGACGACGAAAATGTCTTCATGCCCCGGGACACGCAAGTACGGGTCCACTTTAATGCGCGCCCGCGCCGCTTCAAATCCAGATTCCTCGATGACGCGGCTGCCGCGCACGCCGGCCGCCCAAATGACTGTGCCGGCTTTAATTTCCTCGACATCATCACCTTTGGCGACAATGATGCCATCCGGCGTGCATTCCTTAATCGCCGTGCCGATTCGAAACTCGACTCCTTTGCGCTCAAGCTGGCTGACCGCGTACTCGACGAGCTCCGGATCGAAGCCCGGCAGCGCCGTGGGCGCCGCCTCCACGCAAATGATGCGCACTTTGTGCGGGTCGATGTCATACTCGCGGCACAGCTCCGGCATCCGGTTGGCGAGCTCGCCTAAAAATTCAATGCCGGTAAATCCCGCCCCGCCGACGACGATCGTCAATCGCTCCTCTTTCTTTTCCTCTTCCGCGTTGTACGTCGCAAACTGGTATTCGATATGTTCGCGGATTTGCCGCGCGGCGTCGACATTGGCGATCGAAAATGCGTATTCCTTCAACCCTTTGATGCCGAACGTTTCTGATTCAAACCCAAGGGCAATGACGAGATAATCGTACGTCAGCTCGCCGTTTTCAAGCAGCACTTTCTTTTCGTTTGGAATGATTTTCGTCACCGTATCTTGGATGAATTTCACTTTGTTCCGGTCGATGACATCGCGGATCAGATAGCGGACACGGTCATGATGCAGCGTCCCGGCCGACGCCTCATGAAGCCATGTCGTCTCATAATGGTAATCGTGCTTGTTGACGAGCGTAATGTTCGCTTCGTTCACGCCGATGAGCTTTTGCAGGCGAACGGTCGTCATCAACCCGCCATAGCCAGCGCCTAAAATGACAACGTTTGGCTTTCTCACCTGAATCACTTCCACCCTTTTTAATTTTTTTCCACACGTTTCTTATAGCTTTTGCTGCGGCCCCCGTTTTTATTGAGCAAAATTTGTGAAATACTTCACGTTCCTTGCCAAAAAAATGTCGGGAGACTGTCACAAAACGTTAACAATTTCTCCACTCATCATATTAGTCGTTTTTCTTTCCCATTTCAAGACTTTTTTCGCCGTTTTGTCCTAAAAAATTTCTTTCGTTTGGACAGCGTCGATTTATGGTAAGATAGAGTTGTGCAGCCATCCATTTCATGCAGGGAGGGATGTTGATGAAAGAAGATCGCACGATGTATGACGTCACGATCATCGGCGGCGGGCCGACTGGGATGTTTGCCGCGTTTTACGGCGGCTTGCGGCAAATGAAAGTCAAAATTATCGAAAGCCTTCCGCAGCTTGGAGGGCAGCTGGCCGCGTTATATCCGGAAAAATACATATATGATGTCGCCGGATTTCCGAAAGTGCGCGCCCAAGAGCTTGTCAACCAGCTGAAAGAGCAGATGAACCTATTTTCGCCGACCGTCTGCCTAAACGAGTCGGTCGACACGCTCGAAAAGCAGGAGGACGGAACGTTTAAACTCGTCACCAATCAACAAATCCATTATTCGAAAACGGTCATCATCACCGCCGGAAACGGCGCCTTTCAGCCGCGTCGGCTCGAAATCGAAAGCGCTTCCCGCTATGAAGGAAAAAACTTGCATTACTTCATCAACGACTTGGGGCAGTTTTCCGGAAAGCGCGTGCTCGTCTGCGGCGGCGGCGACTCGGCTGTTGACTGGTCGCTCATGCTCGAACCGATCGCCCAAAGCGTCACGATTGTGCATCGCCGCGACAAATTCCGCGCCCATGAACATAGCGTCGAGCAGCTCAAGAAGTCCAGCGTGCAAGTGAAAACGCCGTTTGTGCCCGTTGAACTCGTCGGCGATGAACACGCCATCCGCCAAGTCATCCTCGAGCATGTGAAAGAAGGAACGAAAGAAACGATCGATGTCGACGCCGTCATTGTCAACTACGGCTTTATTTCTTCGCTTGGCCCCATCAAAAACTGGGGGCTTGACATCGAAAAAAATGCGATCAAAGTCAACTCGCGGATGGAAACGAACATCCCCGGCGTGTATGCGGCGGGCGACATTTGCACGTACGACGGGAAAATCAAGCTGATCGCCTGCGGCTTTGGCGAAGCGCCGATCGCCATCAGCAGCGCCAAAACGTACATCGACCCGACGGCGCGGATGCAGCCGGCGCACTCGACATCGCTGTTTTAATGGCGCTCCGTCGGGAAAACAAGCGGAAGCGAAGGGGCGCTCGGCATTTCGCCTTAACGCCGCATCCCGACTGATTGGAGCCATTCATATAGCCCGCCCCGTCCACACCCGTTTTTCAAGCAAAAGGCGCCCCTCTTTGTTGGGGGCGCCATACTCATGCCTCATCCCTCTCGCTCCAGCGAAACCGACTCGCCATCAGTATTCCCAGCCTTGTTTTTCGTCCATTCCTCCCGCTCTCTCTCGAGCAGCTTCACCTGCCGGCGCAGGCTGAACAAACGCACCCATCCGAGCATGCCGACGACAAGGCCGCCAAGGACGGCCGAACCTAAAATGACGATAATGAGCGGCAAGCGGGTTTCGCCGACTAAATAATGGATCGTCACCTGCTCGACATTCGCCACCGCCAGCAGCGCCACAATGAGCGCCAAGACAAGCGCCAAGATGACATTGATTTGTCCTTTCATCGTTTCTCCTCCTTTGGCGCTCCCGAAAAGGCCGATGTTGGAGCGCGGCCGTTTTCCCCAATTTCGTGAGGGAAAGACCACCCTTCCAACATTTCGCCAGTCGGTACACGCCCGCGTTTTCAACCGGCCGTGCGGCGAAAACCGGCCTTCTCAAGAGCCCGACGTCACGGCAAGGCAGGCCGTTTTCCTCTGCCGGGCGGATGGACGTCATCCCGCCTGCTTAGCATTGCTCCGGCGTGCCGGCATTGGTCGCTGTGCGGAACGAGGAGCCGCAGCCGCATGTCGCAATGGCGTTCGGATTGTTGATCGTAAACCCGCCGCCAAGCAGCGACTGTTTATAGTCGATGACCGTTCCGCGCAAAATCGGCGCGCTGTCGCGGTCCACCAAAATTTTGATGCCGTGCTGCTCAAATTCGATGTCATCCTCACGCCGCTCATGGTCAAAGCCCATGCCGTACGACAACCCGCTGCAGCCGCCGCCATGGACGCCGACGCGCAAGTACGCGCCCTCTTCTTCCTGCTCTTTCATCATATCTTTGATTTGAAACGCTGCCGCTTCTGTCAGCGTAATAACTGCCTCTGCCATCCATGATCCCTCCTTTAACGGTTGACACTGGCCAAACAACTTGGCCGTTTTTCGACAGGTTCGCCCGCTTTCACCCGACGGCTCAGATGGGGCGAATCCCTTGAATGATTCCGATCTTACTTCATAGTATACCGTCTTTGCCTTTCGATGCTCAACCGTTCCGCCCGCCTCGGTAGTAATAAACGCCGGTGCACACGGTCTCCGCCGGACCGGTCATGCGCACGCGCCCGTCGTGCCCCCATACGATCGTTAAATCGCCGCCGGCCAAATGGACGACCGTTTCCTCCCCGCGCGCCGTTTTGCCGTTTAACACGGAAGCGACGACCGCCGCGCACGCTCCGGTCCCGCACGCCTGCGTCACGCCGGAGCCGCGCTCCCAGACGCGGAAATGAAGCTCGCGCTCGTTCACCACTTCGACAAACTCGACGTTCACCCCTTCCGGAAAGCGCGGGTCCTTTTCCACGAGCGGGCCAAGCGTCGTCACCGGCGCTTTTTGGATGTCATCAACGTAAAAGATCACATGCGGGTTGCCCATGGACACCGCCGTAATTTCATATTCGCCCCCAGCGATGGCAAACGGCTCGGCGACGACCCGCTCCGCTTCCGGACCAAGCATCGGAATGGCGCTCCGCTCAAGGCGCGGCTCGCCCATATCGACCGTCACGCTTGTCACTTCGCCATCTGCTACTGCAACACGGGCTTCGACAAGCCCGGAGAGCGTTTCAATCAAAAAGGTGCGGTCGCTGACGATGCCGTGCTCGTACGCGTATTTCGCCACGCAGCGCAAGCCGTTGCCGCAGTTTTTCCCTTCCGAGCCATCGCTGTTAAAAATGCGCATTTTGACTGGCGCTTTCTCCGATGGACAAATGAGAATCAAGCCATCGGAGCCGATGCCTGTGTGGACATCGGCGACGCTGCGGGCGATCGCCGGCAGCTCCTCCTCGGGCAATGTTTCCCGGAACAGATCAACGTATATGTAGCTATTACCCAATCCATGCATTTTCGTAAACGAAAAAGAACGCACATGACTCCCTCCTGAACATTTTTTGCGCTTCGCATGTATAATGGCGGCATCTCCTGGGCACAATGGGAATATCCCCCGTTTTTTCATTATACATTGAAGAGGATGCCGCATCGCGGACATCCTCCTTTTTTCGTTAAAACATTGGGTTTTCCTCGAGATGCCGATAAATATTTTCCACGAGCTGCTCAGGCGTTTCGCCGCTGACAAACTCGCCGTTGACGAGCGCAAACAGCGTTTCCGCGCAGCGTGTGCAATAGCTTAAGCAACTGTATTCAATGATGTCCAAGTTCGGATCCTTTTCCAACATTTCCATTGCTTTGTACGACCCGCTGGCTAAGTTGCTGATGCAAAATTCGATGATTGGCAACATCATGCGCATGTTCACCTTCCTGCTTCCCATCGTAGCGGTTTTCCGGCGCGGCGTCAATGAACATGCTCGTTCGATCGAGGAAGCGGAAAAATGATTGTTCTTTTGTCACAATTTCGTTATACTTTTCTATGGCATTGTCGGCTTTAGAAACTCGACAAAAGGGGATTTTTCACGATGAGACAACTTGTATTGCTTGGCGGAGGATACGGCAATATGCGCATTTTGCAGCGCCTCCTCCCGGACGAATTGCCAAACGACATTCATATTATCCTCATCGACCGCGTTCCGTACCATTGTTTAAAAACGGAATATTACGCCTTGGCCGCGGGAACGGTCAGCGACCATCACATCCGCGTCCCGTTTCCGGAACATCCGCAGCTTGTGTACCAATTCGGCGAAGTCGTCTCGATTGATCTCGACCAGCAGCTCGTCCATTTAAAGGATGGGAGCAGCGTCCGCTACGATGATGTCGTGATCGGATTGGGCTGCGAAGACAAATACCACGGGGTGCCGGGCGCCGAGGCGCATACGTACAGCATCCAGTCGATCGATAAGGCGCGCGCCGCCTATGAAGCGCTGAACAATTTGCCGCCGAAAGCGACGGTCGGCATCGTCGGCGCGGGATTGAGCGGCGTCGAGCTGGCCAGCGAACTGGCGGAGAGCCGTCCGGACTTGCACATCAAGCTGTTTGACCGCGGTGAGCGCATTTTGCCGATGTTTCCGAAACGGTTGAGCGATTATGTGGAAGGATGGTTCGTTGAACACAAGGTGGAAATCGTCCGCAACTCCAACGTCACGAAAGTCGAACCTGGCGTCTTGTACAACCACGACGAGCCGGTCAAGTGCGACGTCATCGTCTGGACGGCCGGCATTCAGCCCAACCGCGTCGTCCGCGAACTGAATGTCGAAAAGGACAAGCAAGGCCGCGTCGTGCTGACGAAGCGCCATCACATCCCCGGCTATGAAAACGCCTACGTCGTCGGCGACTGTGCGAGCCTGCCGCATTCCCCGAGCGCCCAGCTCGCTGAAGCGCAAGCCGAGCAAATCGTCCAAGTGCTGCAAAAGCGGTGGAACGGCGAAGAACCACCGAGCGAATTCCCGCCGATCAAATTAAAAGGCATTCTCGGCTCGCTCGGCAAAAAGCACGGCTTCGGCTTGCTCGCCGACCGCCCGCTCACCGGCCGGGTGCCGCGTTTGTTGAAATCAGGCATTTTGTGGATGTACAAGCATCACCATGGGTACTGACAGCACAACTGGCCCTTATTCGGCGAAAAAGGCGGAGTTCATTCCGCCTTTTTCCCTTCCGGCGCCGACGGTTGATACCCGAATTTTTCCATTTCTGCACAAATCGCCTTGAGCCGCGGGTTGCCTTCGGCGACGACGTTTCCTTCGATCACCACGACCGGATACACCCAATCTTCTTCGACGATCGTCTGCGCGAGCTCCCGCTTCTCCTCGTCATCGGCCGGCGGCGCAAAAATGTCGACGTACGTCATCACAAACGGCTGATCCGGATACTTGCGGCGCAGCGCGGCCTCGAGCCACTCGTACGTTTCTTTCGACGACGGCAGCTGCACGCATGCCGGGCAAATGACGTCAGCCCCGTACACACAAATTTCAACCGGCTTGAATGTCATCGTTGTCACCCTTTGCAAAAGCAAAATTTATCATTAGATTTTTTTTGTCACTATGATTATAATAAAAACTAAGGAAAGGAGTCGATGGAAATGACGGATCAAGAAATCAAAGAACAAGTGCAAGAAGTTTTAGATAAACTGCGTCCGTTCCTGCTTCGCGACGGCGGCGACTGCGAACTCGTCGATGTCGAAGACGGCGTCGTGAAACTTCGCCTCCTCGGCGCGTGCGGCAGCTGCCCGAGCTCGACGATTACGCTCAAAGCCGGAATTGAGCGCGCCTTGTTTGAAGAAGTGCCGGGCGTCGTCGAAGTGGAACAAGTGTTTTAATATGAAAAATCCGAACAGCGGCCGCTGTTCGGATTTTTTTATCGCCAGCGGGGCGGCGAGCCGACGGGGAGGCTTTTGATGGGCAGCCACAACCCGCCTGATCGGGCGCTTCTCCGTTTTCGTTTCCTTCCAATTGTGCAAGGAAAACCGTCATATCTTTCGCCCGCTCCCAAGCGCGGCGGCGAAACGGCCAGGCCGCTGAACGGACTTCTGTTCGCGCCGGCGCCCAAGAAGGTTCAAGCTTCAAGCGCCAGCTTGTAGACGCGGCTGCCGCGCGGCTCGACGGAAAGACGCGCGATTTCGCACGTCGGAAAATGCGGGCGCAGCCGGCGCGCGAGCCGCTCTCCTTGGCCCGGTTCGGCAAAGACGAGCACCGTCGGCCCCGCTCCGCTCAGCGCCGCACCGATCGCTCCGTATTCAAGAGCGAGCGCCTCCGCCCGCTCGAGTTCCGGAACGAGCTGTCTCCGATACGGCTGATGGAACAGATCGGCGGCCATCATCCGGCCGGCAAGCTCCCAGTTTTTCGTGAGCAACGCGGCGACGAGAACGTTGCTGACGGCGCTCGCCTCGACCGCCCGCTCTCTCGGCCATTGTTCCGGCAGCTGCCCGCGCGCTTTTTTCGTTTCTAGTTCATACTCCGGAATAATAGCGACAAGCTCCACATCCAATTGTGGAATATGGACGACATCCACGCCCGCCTCGCGGCAGCAGCCGATGACAAGCCCCCCGTACAACGAGGCGCCGACATTGTCCGGATGTCCTTCGTATCGGGTCGCCAATTCCATCTTTTGCTCGCGCGGCAACTGAAGCCCAAGCAGCGCGTCGGCGAGCTCAATGCCGGCGACGACCGCCGCCGCGCTGCTCCCGAGCCCGCGCGTAAACGGAATGTCGCTGTACACATCGACTGCACAGCTCGGCAGCCGGCGGCCGTAAACGTCCGCCGTCTCCGCCGCCACTTGATACACCAAATTGTCCGTCCCGCGCGGAATGCCGCTCACTTCCGCCGTTTTCGGCGCAAACGACCACGCATCCGCCAAGCGGACGTCAAGCGTCAAATAGCGATTGACCGCGAGCCCAATCGAGTCAAACCCGGGCCCTAGGTTCGCCGTGCTTCCCGGCACGACGATCTTCAACATCTCGTCTTCTTTCATGCCCGGACAACCCCTTGCAAATGCTCCAAGACAACTTGTTCATCGTTCGGCAGCACGATCGGTTCGATCGCCGCGGTCTCCAAGGCGATGGCCGGGTCTTTCAATCCGTTGCCAGTGAGAACCGCGACGACGAGGCTGCCGCGTTCGATTTCGTTCCGTTCGCGCTGCTTGATCACCCCGGCGATCGCCGCGCATGACGCCGGTTCGGCAAAAATGCCTTCCGTCCGGGCGAGCCGCTTGTAGGCGGCCAAAATTTCTGCGTCGCTCACCTCATCAATTTTCCCGCGCGACTCGCTCGCCGCCTCGACCGCTTTGTCCCAGCTCGCCGGATTGCCGATGCGGATCGCGGTCGCCACCGTCTCCGGCTGTTCAATCACCCGGTTGCGGACGATCGCCGCCGCTCCTTCCGCTTCAAAGCCGCGCATTTGCGGCAAGCCCGTTCCTTTCGCTCCATGGTACTCCTTAAACCCTTTCCAATAGGCGGTGATGTTGCCGGCGTTGCCGACTGGAATGGCGAGCACGTCCGGGGCGCGCCCAAGCTGGTCGCACACTTCAAACGCCGCCGTTTTTTGCCCTTCGATCCGGTACGGATTGACCGAGTTGACGAGCGTAATCGGCGCCGTTTCGCTCAACCGGCGCACCATCTTCAGCGCCTCGTCAAAGTTGCCGTCAATCGCAAAAATTTCCGCGCCGTACATGGCGGCTTGCGCCAACTTGCCGAGGGCGATCTTGCCGTTCGGAACGACGACGAGGCAGCGCATGCCGGCGCGCGCCGCGTAGGCGGCCGCTGAAGCCGATGTATTGCCGGTTGAGGCGCAGATGATCGTATGGCTTCCTTCCTCTTTCGCCTTGGCCACCGCCATCACCATGCCGCGGTCTTTAAACGAACCGGTCGGGTTCGCCCCTTCGACCTTGACATAGAGCGCAATGCCGAGCTCCTCCGACAAGCGCGGCAGCGGGATGAGCGGCGTATTCCCTTCGCAAAGCGACAGCCTCGGCGTCGCCGCAGAGAGCGGCAAAAAATCGCCGTAGGCGTCAAGCAGTCCTTTCCATGCCATTACCGTTTCTCTCCTTCCACTCGATACGAGCTTTGCACCCGTTCGACGATTTCCAAATCGCCGAGCTGCTGCAAAATGTCTTCGTAGTCTTGCTGCGAGGCGTCATGCGTAACGATGACGATTTCCGCTAGGCCATCCTCTTTCAGCGGCAATTGCAAAATTTTCTCAAAGCTCACCCCGCGCTCGGAAAACAGCGTCGTAATTTTGGCAAACGCGCCGACCTGGTCTTTGACATGAATGCGCAAAAAGTATTTCGAGAAAATTTCCGCCGGCGTCTTCAACTGCTTTTCATATTGCGGCGCGACGGCATAGCGGCCGTTGACGCCAAGGCGCATATTTTTCATCACCGCGACCAAGTCGGAGACAACCGCCGTCGCCGTCGGCAAGCTCCCGGCCCCCGGCCCGTAAAACATCGTCTCTCCGACCGCTTCGCCGTATACGTACACCGCATTGTATTCGTTGTGCACGGACGCCAACGGATGCGAATCCGGCAAAAACGTCGGCTGGACGCTCACCTCGACCTTCTGCCCGTCGCGCTGGGCGATGCCGATCAATTTCATCGTGTAGCCGAGCCGCTTCCCGTAGTTCAAGTCTTCCTCCGTCACTTGAGTGATGCCTTTCACTTGCACATCGTCCAAGTCGATGTCCATGGAAAAGCCAAGGCGGGCCAAAATCGCCATTTTCCGCGCCGCATCCAGCCCTTCGACGTCTGACGTCGGATCGGCTTCCGCAAACCCGAGCGCCTGCGCTTCAGCGAGCACGTCCTCATAGGAAGCACCGTTTTGCGACATTTTCGTCAAAATGTAGTTCGTCGTCCCGTTCACAATGCCCATGAGCTTCGTAATCCGGTCCGACGCCAAGCCGTCAACCAAGCTGCGCAAAATCGGAATGCCGCCGGCGACGCTCGCTTCATAAAACAAATCGCAGCGGTATTCCGCCGCCACCCGAAGCAGCTCCGACCCGTAGACGGCCATTAAGTCTTTATTGGCGGTCACGACATGCTTCCCTTGGCGCAGCGCCCGCAATAGCAGCTCTTTTGTCTCCTCAATGCCGCCCATCACTTCGATGATGACATCAATGTCTGGATCGTCAATCACCTCAGCCGCACTCGTCGTAAGGAGCGACGGGTCAACGGCGACATCACGCGGTTTCTGTACATCCCGGACAAGGATTTTTTTCACCTTCACCGGGCACCCGACTTGATGCATCAACTTTTCCTGATGGTTTTCAATAATTTTGACCACGCCGCTCCCGACCGTTCCTAATCCTAACAATCCGACCAAAATTGGTTTTTCCATGATTCCCGCCCCTTCTGTTTACGTACAGTAGACATTTGTATTTTTATAGTAGACATTATAAAAGACGATCGGCCATTTGGCAATGAAAATTTTTATGAGATCCGGTTCACAGGCGTCAGCGGCGGCCGTCCTTCGAGCACGGCGATGATATTGTCGCGCGCCAATGTCATCATGGCGCGCCGCGTTTCGTACGTGGCGCTGCCGATATGCGGCAAGGCGACGACGTTCGGAAGCGAAACGAGCGGATGATCGGCCGCGACCGGCTCGTGTTCAAATACATCCAATCCCGCCGCGGCGATCTCCCCGCCGACCAGCGCCTCATACAACGCCTGTTCATCGACGACCGCTCCGCGCGCCGCGTTAATGAAAATCGCGGACTTCTTCATTTGCCGGAACGCCTCGCGGTTGAACAAATGGCGCGTCTCGGAGGTGAGCGGCGTCAAGCAGACGACAAAATCGCTCTCTGAAAGCAAGTCGGCGAACGGACGATAGACGGCGCCAAGCTTCTCTTCCGCCTCCGGACGGCGGGAGCGGTTGTAATACAGAATGTTCATGTCAAACCCCTTCGCCCGTTTCGCCACTGCCTGGCCGATGTTCCCCATGCCGACGATGCCGATCGTTTTATGATGGACATCGGCGCCCGCAAGCAAAAACGGACTCCAGCTTTTCCATTTCCCTTCTTTCAAAAACATAGCCGCTTCGACAAGGCGGCGGGCGGTGGCCAATAAAAGCGCAAACGTCAAATCGGCCGTCGTATCGGTCAATACATCGGGTGTATTGCAAACGAGAATGCCTCGATGGGACGCCGCCGCTACATCAATGTTATCGTAGCCGACGCCCATATTGGCGACGACTCGGAGCGCCGAACCGGCGGACAAGACGTCTTCATCGATCGGATCAGACACCATCGGCAAGATGGCCGTCGCCCGTTTCGCCTTTTCCACGAGCACATCGTGTGGCACGGCCATATCTTCATGGGGCCACATCTCTACTTCAGCGATGGCCAAAAGCGGCGCGACCACGTCCTCGGGCAATTTTCGCGTAATGAATACATACGGCTTCGTCATGGTGCAGCCTCCCGCATCGTTTTTTCTAAATCTTATCACAACTTTGGCCGAAAAAAAACGGGAAGTTGTCCTTAGGGTTTAACGGCAGGGAAGCGGTCGTTTTTTCGTTTAGGCCAAAAAAAAGCGGGAAGCTGTCTTCCCTGCGTTACGCCGGCGGCAGCCACTCGACCGCCGGCAGGCGGATGCGGTTCGAGATGCCGGCGATCTTGGCAAACGCGGCCAAAAATCGTTCATATTCATGCGATCGATCGAGCAAGCGCCGCAACTCCCCCTCCCGCCTTGTCCGTTCGCTCTCATCCACAGCGATATAATATGCCTCGACACATTCAAAATAGGAAAGCGGAAACAACAACCTGGCGTAAACGAGTCTCCAAGCAAACGGCGACAGCGGCGCCGCATGTTCATACTCTTGAAAAAACTGCCGCACCGCCCGCTGACAGCCAAGTCCGCTCTTTTCGTACAAATGGCGCACCCATTCCGCCAAATCGCGGGCGCAATGGTCATACACCCAGTCGGTCGGCAGCTTCGCTTCGATCCCCCCAACCCACTTCGCCTCGGGGAGACGCTCATGGCAAAATGCCGCGTAATCGATGCGCCCTGGTTCTTCGTCAATCTCCGTGTCCGCCACGTATTGCACCGCGTTTTCCGCCAAGCCTAAATAATACGGGAACGATTCGATAAACAGACGATCAAACAGCGACGACGGCCCGGAAGCGAGCTTGCTCGACCAAAACGCCTCCATTTGATCGATCCGCTTCGCCCACAGCTCCCGCCATTGGCCGATGCGCCGGCAGGCGACGATCGGCCATGGACATGTTCTCCCGCATTCATGCATCACCGCCAATTCCCTTCCGAGCGAACGAAAGCGAGCCGCCGGAAGCGGAGCGCGAACGAGCGCCAACGGCTGTCCATTATAGGAAGCGATATACGTTCCGGACGTCGTTTTGACCAGTTCTCCGACGCCGTCCACTCCTTTTGCCCGCAAATAGCGGCTCATTCGCTGGCGCTCTTCCATTTCCGCTTCGCTTTGCCCATCGGCGGGAACGAGCAAAAAACGCTCCTGCCGATGCCAAAAGGCCGCATGCCGTCCGCTTCGCTCCAACCTCTCGACGCGCATGCCATACTGTTCACGCACCCATTCTTCCATCGCCGCGCCTCCTTTTTCCTTTTTGCCGAAACCAGTCATTCCGCTCGTTCCACACCTTCATCTCATCGCCGCCCCATCGATGAGCCGATTCCGCCTCCGCTCCAGCATGAAACGGCCCCATTCACGCGCCTATGCTGATCAGCCAGCGCATGGCCGCGGAAAAAGAGGGCTACTTTTTATATATGACAGCGGGCGCCAAAAAAGCCGATGAGCATTTTTCTTTATATGACGGACTTATTTATGACATGATACATATATATAGAAAACGACTTTCTAAAAGAAACAGGTGAAGTTCATGAGCGAATTCATTATGAACAATCTGGAACAAACGGCTCGGCGCTGGCTTGAGGAACGGGGGGTGACCGTGGAAAAAATTGCGGAGCTCGTTTATTACTTGCAATCAAAATATCATCCCGATTTAACGATGGAGGAGTGCATCGAAAACGTCAACCGCGTCATTTCGAAACGCGAAGTGCAAAATGCGATTCTAACCGGCATCCAATTGGATAAACTCGCCGAAGACGGTCGGCTCGATGAACCGCTGCAGTCGATCATCCGCCGCGATGAAGGGCTGTATGGCGTCGACGAAATTTTGGCGCTGTCAATCGTCAATGTGTACGGATCGATCGGGTTTACGAACTACGGATATATCGATAAGCAAAAACCGGGCATTTTGCAATATTTAAATGATAAATCGACCGGCAAATGCAACACGTTTTTGGACGACATTGTCGGCGCCATCGCCGCAGCGGCGTCAAGCCGCCTGGCGCATCGGGCCGCCAATGCGGAGTAACGCCGGCTCCGCCCATGCGCGCCCTCCATCCGCGCCGAGCAACATGAAACGCCGCCTTGCCTTTTTTGGCAAAGCGGCGTTGTTTACAAGCGGTCAAGCCATTCCAAAAGTGAATCAGCCGTATACGTCGGCATCCGTTCGTAGCGGGCGAGCATTTCTTTTGTCGTAACGCCCGTATGGACTAAAAGCGTATCAATGCCAGCGTTCATGCCGGCTAAAATGTCGGTTTCATAATAGTCGCCGATCATCAGCACGTCCTCCTTCGGGACGCCAAGCACTTTGAGCGCCTGCTCCATAATGATTTTTTCCGGCTTGCCGATAAATGTCGGCTTCACCTGCGTCGATACAGCGACGACCGACGTCAGCGCCCCGTTGCCCGGAAGCAGCCCCCGCTCCGTCGGCAAGGCGATGTCGCCGTTGGTTGAGATGAACATCGCTCCATTTCGGACAGCGAGACAAGCGACAGCGAACTTTTCGTATGTAATTTGCCGGTCAATCCCGATGACGACGACATCCGCATCTTCGCCGGCCAAACGGAATCCTTTGTCCGCCAAGGCGGTTTGGAGCCCTTCTTCACCGATCACATACACGGAAGCATCCGGTTTTTTTTCAAAAATGTAATTCGCCGTCGCCTGGCTTGTCGTAAACACATGCTTCTCCTCGGCCGGCACGCCGAACGAACGCAATTTTTCCGCCACTTGCGCCGGTGTGCGCGACGAATTGTTCGTGACAAACAAATACGGAATGCCACGGCGGTGCAGCTCGTTGACAAACGTACGCGCCTCAGCGATGCATTCGGTGCCGCGGTACATCGTCCCGTCCAAATCAATGAGGTAGCCGTTGTATCGTTTCAATGCATTTGCTCTCCTTTCCCGCCATCAATTGCGAAACGCCGACACCGGGCCGAGCTCGTTTTCAAGGTAAGCGCGCACCGCCTTCGGATACGCCTCCAGCGCCGGCAAATGTTCGTTCAGATCGGCGAGCAATTTCGCGTGATCGACGCGCGCATATTCGTGCACAAGCATTTTCCGATGGGCAATGAACGCTTTCAATCGGTCAGCATCCGCCGGCGAGATCACCTGTTCGTCAGCCAAAATGTCGATGATGTCGTTATAGCTGCCCGGGTCGCGCATAATAAACCCGTCGATCATGGCATTGCCGACGTCCAACACCGCCTCGATGACGATATGAGCGATCCGTTCGAGCGCCAATTGCCGAAGCGGCTCGTCCCATCGCTCCTCGGCCTTGTAACGGTCCAGCATTTGTTCCATGTAGCTGAGCGTTTCTTCCAGTTTTTTGCGATCGACAAAATACATCCGTCATCCCTCCTCGTTCCTTTGTGCGATTTGCTGTCTCCCGTTTTCGCCGCCTGTCTGCTATGATGGACATAGACGAAAAAACAGGAGGGGCTCAAATGATGGGTGAACGGTTTTATTTATACGACGACACCGTCGAAGCGGCCGTCCGCTTCGTCAGCTTTGTCGGCGAGCGGCAGCGGTTTGATTTGGCGCTCATCGAAACGGATCGTTTTTACGGAAAGTGGCTCGTGCTCGACTTGCAAAGCAACCGCTTTGCCATTCTCGGGCGCGACGATTTGGAGGAGCCAGGCTATATCGAGCACGCTTACCAGCTTCATGAACAAGATGCCAACGATTTGCGCGCCTTTTTGGAGGAGTATCTCTCATAACCTTCCTCGGTTTCGGGCATCTTATGAAACAGCCCACGAACGAAGGAAGGTGAGACGAATGGCGGAACGGGAAACATACGCCGATTTTTCCGTCGTCGAGAAACAGCGCAATTTCTTGACCGCTGAAGAGTTCCCAGAAGGGCCGTACGGCTCGCCGCGCCGCGACGACGCGCCGGTCGAAAACAAAAGCACGCCTTGGAAGGAAGGCCAGCGGCATTACAGCGCCTTCAACTACGAGTTTAAATCGTTCCACCAAAACATTCCAAGGCGCGACCCAGCCGCCCACCCGCCGCACGACGATCCGCATCAAAGCGAACAGTTTCCGTACAACGAAGGCGAATGACGAGGCAGCCGCTCGCGGCAAGCGGGCGGCTGCCGTGCTTACCGTTTCACCTTGCGCAGCACAAAATACGCGCAGCCGAAGTTGCAATATTCATACAAATATTCGGACAACGTGCTGATTTTCGTATCGTACGTCGCTTTTTGGTTATGGTCGTCAAAAAACCCGCGCAACCGGAGCTGGTTGTATCCCCAATCCCCGACAATGTAGTCATACTTCGCCAAAATGTCCGCATATCGGGCGCGAAAGGCTTCTTCATTAAAGGCGTTTTTCACATTTTCCACCAGTTCGTAACAATGATTGTTAATGCAAATCACTGTTCTCACCTCGCCTTTCCACTTCCATCATAAACGATGCATCGCCCCCAATCAATTACTGTCATCAAACCATCATCCGTGTGCCACCCTAAAAGCGAAGGGGGTGCTGACGATGAGACAACCATGGTTGGCCGTTATGTTCGGAGCGGCCGTCGCCCTAGCCGGCTGCGCACAGACGGCCGAGGACGAAAACACCGATATTTACAAGCGGAGCGGCAACACGATCAATGTCACCGACCGCAACGAGCTGTACAATGAAAACGGGGTGCCCAACGGCGATGACACGCCGATGAACAACTTCGGCTACGTCCGCCATCAAAAAAGCCCGATCCTCGGCGATGCAAACGGCTATAACGACATGCCGTCCTTCAACCGCGAGAAAGCGGCTGATTTAATCAGCAAATTGTGCACCCAGCTACCGGGCGTCAAAGACGTCGCCACGCTCGTCACGGATGAGGAAGTGCTCGTCGTGTATGACGCGGACACGAACAATCGGCAGCAAACGGCCGATCAAGTGAAAAAAACAGCGCTTTCCGTCGTTCCACGCTACTACCATGTGTATGTCGCCGACAATCCGCAGCTGATGAAGGACATTGAGCGCTTCGGGCGCCTTGATTCGAACACGCGCAACATCGACCAAATTCTCGATGCGACGATTCAGCGGATGTTGAAATATCCGCAAGGGAAAAAACTGAGCGACGGGGAAAATGAAAACGGCGAAATGATCAACGAAACAAACGATGAATTAGACCGCGATTTCCGCGACGGCACGCCGCGGGCGACGAAAGCGGGGCGCTAGGGAAAAGAAACGGTCTGCCTTCTTGATGAAAGGCATGACCGTTTCTTCGCGTTCATCCGGCCGGGATGATGCTTTCAGCCGCTGAAACAACGCTTGCTTTCGCGCCGTTCGTTGGATGTTACGCTTTCAACTGCCGCGCTTTCGCCGCCTCGCTCACCTGCTCATCGGCATGGTACGACGAGCGGACGAGCGGCCCCGCTTCACAATGGCTGAACCCTTTGCTCAACGCGATTTCTTTCAGCTCTTGAAACTCATCCGGATGGTAATATTTTACGACCTTCAAATGTTTTTTCGTCGGCTGCAAATACTGGCCGATCGTCAAAATGTCGACATGGTTGGCGCGCAAGTCATCCATCGCTTCCATGATTTCCTCTTTCGTTTCCCCAAGGCCGACCATGATGCTCGATTTCGTCGGAATGTCCGGCTGCAATTCTTTCGCGCGCCGCAAAAACTCAAGCGAACGTTCGTACGTCGCGCGGGCGCGCACCCTTGGAGTCAAGCGGCGCACCGTTTCGATGTTATGGTTTAAAATGTCAGGGCGGGCATCCATCAAAATTTTCAAGTTTTCATACACCCCGCCCATATCCGACGGCAGCACCTCGATCGTCGTAAACGGGTTTTTCCGGCGGATGGCGCGCACTGTTTCGGCGAATACCGCCGCCCCGCCGTCTTTTAGGTCATCGCGGGCGACGGCGGTGACGACGACGTGTTTCAAGTTCATGATGCGCACCGATTCCGCGACGCGTTCCGGCTCCTGCCAATCGAGCTCGGTCGGCAGCCCGGTTTTGACGGCGCAAAAGCGGCAGGCGCGCGTGCAGACGCTGCCTAAAATCATAAACGTCGCCGTCCGCCGTACGGCCCAGCATTCGTGAATGTTTGGGCACTTCGCTTCCTCGCAAACGGTATGTAAACGGTTTTCCCGCATCAGCTTCTTTAAACCGATATAATTCTCGTTCGTGTTCAACTTGATTTTCAACCAGTCCGGCTTGCGGACGTGTTCTTCTTTCGTCGCCATCGTTCTCACTCCACTTGTCGATGATTGTTCATTTCTCATTATAATGAAAAGCGCAGGAAAACACAAAAAAATCGTCCATCAGACGATTTTCCTCCTTTTAACATTTATGAAATTCCCGTTTCTCCCCAAACTAAACATATGAAACGGGCGGAAAGGGGGAATACGCGTGCATCGATGGCTTGCCGCCATATCGGCGGCAGCGATGCTGTGGATCGCCGCCGGCGCGGCTTCGGCGGCGGAACAGGAAGAAGCGGTGTATGAAAAGCGAATGGAGCTGTACAAAAAGGCCGAGGCCGTTTCCTTGATCCCGTGGTATTACTTTGCGGCCATTGACCAGTATGAGCGAAACGTCCGGCAAGTGCGCCGCGACTTGCCCAAACCGACCGGCGTTCTCGGCATTTATATGAAGCCGGAAATATGGGCCGGGCCGCTGAACAAAAACCCGCATGATACAGACCTGTTCACCATCTCCCAGTTTGGAGGCCTCGGCGTGGACGGAGACGGCGACGGCTATGCGCGGGCGGATGACGATGACGATGTGATCATGGCCATGGCCCGCTATTTGCAGACGTACGGCATCGATCACCGCCATATCAAAATCGCGCTTTGGAACTATTACCAACGCGCCAAAACCGTCGACTTGATTTTAGGAAAGGCGAGAATTTATAAAAAGTATCAGACGTTGAAATTGGACAACCACGTGTTTCCGCTTCCGCTAGGGGCCAATTACAGCTACCGCGATACATGGGGGGATGCGCGCGGCTGGGGCGGGCGGCGCATTCATGAAGGAACCGACATTTTCGCCGGCTACGGCGTTCCGGTGCGCTCGACGTGCTATGGCATCGTCGAGCTGAAAGGGTGGAACAAATACGGCGGCTGGCGCATCGGCATCCGCGACATCAACAACACGTACCATTACTTTGCCCATTTGAACGGCTTCGCCGCCGATCTTCGCGAGGGGCAAATCGTCGAGCCGGGGACGATCATCGGTTCAGTCGGCAGCTCTGGCTACGGTCCGCCCGGCACGGCGGGGAAATTTCCGCCCCATCTTCACTACGGCATGTACAAAGACAACGGCTATACCGAATGGGCGTTTGACCCGTACCCGCACCTAAAAGCATGGGAGCGGGCCGAGCGGCAACAACGGCGCCGCTAGCCGCGCGGGGGCTGGCGCGACGGGGGTCTCTCCGCCAACGCCAGCCGCCCAAATAAGCGGCATGTTTTTTCAAGAGCAGAGACGTCCCGGACGCCGATGTTTCCCGTCCGTCCATCCCAGCCGGCGTTCGCCGGCCGAAACGGTCAAGAAAAATAGGGTGTCCCAAAAGGATGGGGACGCCCTCTTCCGTCTCCATATATGCGTGCTGACCGCTTCTTTATGTTGTGCCTATCTTAAAGACAAACGGCCTTTTGGGTCAGCCTCTTTTTTTCCACGGCAGCACAACCGTCCTAAACCGCTTTCCGCTGACGTTCTTCCGCCTATCGCTTCTCAACGCCCACCCAAATACGCCTGCTTCACCTGCTCGCTCGCCTGCAGCTCGCTCGCCGTTCCCGACAAGACGACGCGCCCCGATTCAAGGACATAGGCGCGATGGGCGATGGAGAGCGCCATATGGGCGTTTTGTTCGACAAGCAAAATCGTCGTCCCCGACTCGTTGATTTCCTGAATGATGCGGAAAATCGTTTTGACCAAAAGCGGCGCGAGCCCCATCGACGGTTCGTCAAGCAAGAGCAGCTTCGGGCGCGCCATGAGCGCGCGGCCGATGGCGAGCATTTGCTGCTCGCCGCCCGAAAGCGTGCCGGCCAGCTGCTTGCGCCGCTCCTCAAGGCGCGGGAACAGCTGAAAGACTTTGGCAAAGTCTTGTTGAATGCCGTCTTTGTCTTTGCGCAAAAACGCGCCGAGCTCCAAGTTTTCCTCGACCGTCATATTGGCGAACACGCGCCGCCCTTCCGGCACGTGGGAAATGCCTTGCTTGACGATCGTCTGCGCCGCCTTGCCGGCGATCGAGGCTCCCTCATACACGATGTCGCCGTTTTTCGGCCTAAGCAGCCCGGAAATGGTTTTCAGAAGCGTCGTTTTGCCGGCGCCGTTTGCGCCGATCAGCGTGACGATCTCGCCTTTGTTCACCTCAAGCGATACGCCTTTTAAGGCATGAATGTTGCCGTAAAACACATCGATTCCATCCACTTTCAACATGGTCACGACACCTCCTCGCCAAGGTAAGCCTCGATCACTTTCGGGTTGCTGCGCACTTGTTCCGGCGTGCCTTCGGCGATCAGCTGGCCGTGATCCAACACGTAAATGCGCTCGCATATGCCCATCACAAGCGACATGTCATGCTCAATCAACAAAATCGTCAACGCAAACCGTTCGCGAATGAACGCAATCAACTTCATCAATTCTTTCGTTTCTTGCGGGTTCATGCCGGCGGCCGGCTCGTCAAGCAAAAGCACTTTTGGCTGCGCCGCCAGCGCCCGAGCGATCTCAAGCCGGCGCTGCTGGCCGTACGGCAAGTTTTTCGCCTTCTCGTGCATGACGCCGTCAAGCTGAAAAATTTTCAAAAACTCGATCGCCTTTTCTTCCATTTCCTTTTCACCGCGGAAATGGGACGGGAGGCGGAGAATGGAGCTCGCGATCGAATGGCGGGCGTGCGCATGGTAGGCGACTTTCACGTTGTCGAGCACCGACAGCTCGCCGAACAGGCGAATGTTTTGAAACGTCCGGCTGATCCCTTTGCGCGTAATTTTATACGGCGGCAGTCCGTTCAACGTCTCGCCGTCAAGCATAATCCGCCCGTCAGTCGGCACATACACGCCCGTCAATAAGTTAAACAGCGTCGTTTTCCCCGCGCCGTTCGGGCCGATGAGCCCGACAAGCTCCCCTTGATGCAGCTCCATCGTCACACCGGAGAGCGCCTTCAGCCCGCCAAACTGGATGCCGACGTTTTCTGCCTTAAGCAACGGTGTTTTTGCCGCCATGATTCATTCCTCCCTGCGCTGCCTTCCGCCATTTGAAGAGCGAAGATAGTTCTTTCGTCCCCATCAGCCCGGTTGGACGGTACAGCATCACCAAAATCAAGACGATGCTGTAAATGATCATCCGCGTTTCCGGATAGTTTTGCAAGAACGTCGAAACGATCGTCAGCAGCACCGCCGCCACCACCGCGCCGGATAGGCTGCCGAGCCCGCCGAGCACGACGAAAATCAAGATGTCGAACGATTTCAGGAAGCCAAAGTTCGACGGCTGAATGATGTAAAAGTGATGCGCGTACAGCGCTCCGGCGATGCCGGCGAAAAACGAACCGATCGCAAACGCCGCCACTTTGTAATACGTCGTGTTGATCCCCATGGCATCGGCGGCGATTTCATCTTCGCGGATCGAGATGCACGCCCGCCCGTGCGTCGAGTTCGTGAAGTTGGCGATCACCAAAATGGTGGCAAACAAGCAGGCGAACACCCATGGCCATGTCGTCATATGCGTCACCGTCATGCCGCTCGCCCCGCCGACGTAATCGATGTTCAAGAGCGCAATGCGGACAATTTCGCCAAAGCCGAGCGTGGCGATCGCCAAGTAATCGCCTTTTAAACGCAGGCTCGGCACGCCGATGATGAGGCCGGCGAGCGCCGCCGCCACCCCAGCGGTCAAGACGCCGACCGCAAACGGCAGCTGCAGCTTCATCGTCATAATCGCGGAGGCATAGGCGCCAACGGCGAAAAAGCCGGCATGTCCAATCGAAAACTGTCCGGTGATGCCGATGATCAAGTGAAGGCTCGCAGCCAGCATGACGTTGATCGCCATGAAAAAGAGCGTGTTGACGTAAAACACATTGAGCGTCCCGCTTGCAATCAGCCACTCGACAACAGCGAAAAAGGCGAAGGCCAGTATGACGGAAACCCAAAATCCACGAGTCCGCTTCCAAGTTGCCATTGTTCCCTACCATCCTTTACACTTTTTCTCGTACGTTCTTGCCAAACAATCCGGCCGGCCGGAAAATGAGGATGAGAATTAAAATGACAAACGCCGCTCCGTCGCGCCAAAGCGAATACCCAAGCCCGCTGACGAGCGATTCGATGACGCCAAGCAAAAGCCCCCCGACCATCGCTCCCGGAATGATGCCGATTCCGCCCAACACGGCGGCGACAAACGCTTTTAATCCGGGAAGAATGCCCATCAATGGCTCGATTTTTGTATAATAAATGCCGAAAATAACGCCTGCCGCCCCCGCAAGCGCCGAACCGATGGCGAACGTGGCCGAAATCGTATTGTCGACATTAATCCCCATCAACCGGGCCGCTTCCGCATCATGAGAGACGGCGCGCATCGCTTTCCCGATTTTTGTCCGGTGAACAATGAACTGAAGAAGGACCATCAAAACGAGGGACGTGCCGAGGATGAACAGCGACTGGCTGCTGATGACAATCCCAAACAGCTCCAAGTTCCGATCCGGAAGCAATGTGCTCGGATACGCTTCCGGCTGAGCCCCGCGCAAATAAATCGTGACGTACTCAATCAAGAGCGATACGCCGATCGCCGTAATAAGCACCGCGATGCGTGCCGCATTGCGCAGCGGCTTGTAGGCAATCCGCTCGATGATCATCCCAAGCACGGCGCAAGAGGCCATCGCCAGCAACAGCGCCGGAACAAAGCCGACGTGAAGCATCGTCACAGCGTAAAAACCGACGAATGAACCAATCATAAAGACGTCGCCATGGGCGAAGTTAATGAGGCGGACGATGCCGTACACCATCGTATAGCCAAGCGCGATGAGCGCATAAATGCTGCCTAGCGAAATGCCGTTGACCAGCTGTTGAATGAGTTCCATGATCGCACGCTCCTTAACGAAAACTCGTCGTTGACCAAAAGAAATGCCGGATGGGAGGGCGCCCCTTAGGGGCCTCCCCCGTCCATGCATCCATCCAGCCTTTCATTACGGATTCACTTTCGTTTTGAATTGCTGCTGCCCGTCTTTGTATTCCAAAATAATAGCCGATTTGACAGGATTGTGGTTTTGATCGACCGTAAATGTTCCAGTGACAAGCTGCAAATCTTTCGTTTGCGCCAGCGCGTCTTTAATTTTCACCGGATCGGCGCTGCCGGCCCGCTTAATGGCATCGGCCAGGAAGTAGGCTGTATCATAGCCAAGCGCGTTGAACGCATCCGGCGCTTTATTGTATTTCGCTTTAAAGGCTTTCACAAACTCTTGAATTTTCGGATCCGGGTCGCCCGACGAATAATGGTTCGTAATGTACGTGTTGTTCAACGCGTCTTTGCCCGCGATCTCGACCAGCTTCGGCGAATCCCAGCCGTCGCCGCCCATGATCGGCACGTTCAAGCCAAGCTCGCGCGCCTGCTTGACGATGAGGCCGACTTCTTCATAATAGCCCGGCAGGAAAATGAATTCCGGATTTTTGGATTTAATGCGCGTCAGCGTCGCACGGAAATCAGTGTCTTTCGCAACATACGCTTCTTCAGAGACGATTTGGCCGCCGCCAGCTGTAAATGTGTCTTTAAATGAAGCCGCCAGCCCTTTCGAATAATCGCTCGCGCTGTCGATCAAAACGGCCGCTTTTTTTACTTTTAATTCGTTTAACGCAAATTTGGCCGCCACCGTTCCCTGGAACGGGTCGATAAAGCACGTCCGGAAGACGAACTCGTTCACTTTGCCATCTTTGACGGTCACCGTTTCGCTCGTCCCAGACGGTGTAATAATCGGAACTTTATTGTCATTGGCAATTTGCACTTGAGCGAGCGTGTTCGTGCTCGTCGCCGACCCGATAATGGCAGCGACTTTATCTTGACTGATCAGCTTGATGGCGCCGTTTGTCGCTTCGGCCGCTTCCGATTTGTTGTCTACTTTGACAAGCTCCAACTTTTTGCCGTTGATTCCTTCTTTGTTGATTTCCTCAAACGCCAGCTCTACTCCTTCGGCGATCGACTGTCCATACGAAGCGACCCCGCCGGAGAGCTCAAGGTTGGCGCCGATTTTAATCACATCGCCGCCCCCGCCTCCGCCGCCGTTTCCGCCTGAAGAACTGCCGCCTTGCTGGTTGCCGCCGCAACCGGCCAAAAGACCTGCCGTCAGCATCAATGAGAAAAAGACACCTGCTGCTCTTTTTTTCTTCATTTCTTGTTCCCCCCATTGTTCAAAATGTTCTGTCACCAGAGCGCACACCTTTCTCTGCATACTATATCGACAGAGCCCGTCTGCCTTGTGCGCTCGTCCGCCGCGCCGGATGGCGCCGCAAACTGATGCATGCCTTCCGATGCCGGCCGTTCATTCCCCCTTTCAAACTGCTATGTAAATAATAAAACTATTTTCAATTTAATATAATATTACAAAATTCGAACCAACTCGTCTAGTTGTTTTCTATTTGAAAAACAAAAAAAGCTGTTTCCTCTTGACAAACGCCAGAGAAACAGCCAAAGCCCCTTCGCCGGGAAGAACACTTTTTTTGCATAACGTTTCCATGTTTCTGTCAAAACCATTCCCAACGGCTGACGCGGGCATCCGTCAACCTAACGGAACTATATAGATGCAATTTGAAGCTTTACCATTTGCAGCTTTTACCGAGTATTTGGTCGACTGTCGGGTGACCGAACAACGCCGCTTAAAGACCCATATATGGGTCTGTGAAGCAGGCGGTTGTTCGATCCTTCGAAAGTCGAACGAGAACGATCGATTTAGGAAGATGACAGTCGCCGGCCTTTTAGAGGCGCGCATTGACAGCCTTTCCCACTACCGATTCGGAAGCTGGATGGACGGGCCGAGCGGGCCGCCGTTTTTGTTGTAAAACTGCGGCACTTCTCCCGGAATAAAGCGCATCACAACTGGAATATCTGTTGTCACATTGGAAATTTTCGAGGCAAAAGGAATGACGACTTGGATGTCGACCGATACATGAATATCAATTTCAATAAAAAAACTGTTAATATCATAGGCTCGAATTTCTTTCGTCACTTCCGAGTCGACATTGCCAACGATCTGAAACTGCACCGGAATGCGCGGGCCGAGGTTGGCCAAGAGGGCATTATCCGTGATTTTTCCAAGCGGAATGTAATAAATGATGCCGCGGCTGTTTCCAGTTCCGGACTCGACTTCGGGAAGGACCATCCGTTCAAGCCGTCCTTCTGTCGCCGCCTTTAAGCTTTCCATCACATGATCATCCGTCTCCGATAAGATGCGATTGATCACCGCGGTGTCAAAATCGACCGACACAATTTTGCCGCTTTCGTCCTTTTGAACCGTGACCAGCTGCCGAAATTCAGGGTTGTCTTTTTGAAACTGCTGCTCAATGGCGTTATTGATCACCAAGTTGGCAATCCGCTTCGTTTCCGTTTCCGCAATCTCCATGAGCACCGGCTTAATGCCTTTATTGACAATCCAAAGGCTTGCCGCCGTCGAGAACATAAAAAAAACGAACGTCAATAAAAACACATAGCGGAACGGGAGCGGCCCCTTCCGCACGAATCGGGGGCGCAACAAAATGAAATCCCTCCTTTACAAGCTATATGTATGCTTGCAAGGAGGGATTTTTTCACCGCATTTTCAACAGCGCCTCTCTTCCTTTCATTCCCTCTTCAATGCCGAGCTCCAAAGCGGCGACTGTCACCGATTCCAGCGGCGCCTCAAGCAGCTGTTCAATCGTGCGCACCCCGACCGCCCGCCCGGCGATAATGCCGCGGTCGCGCAATTTCTCATTCAACAGCGCCACATCGAGCGCCCCGCACATAATGTACCCTTTTTCACCCGCCACCGCCAACAAATTCGTTTTCGGCAGCTGGACGGACACAGCAATAAACGGATGCCCGTCAATGATGATCGGCTTCACTTCGACCATCGCCGCAGTCACTCTCCTTTCCATACTCCAATGTATGAAGCATGGAAAAAGAAGTGCCTGCCTATTGGGCCAATTTCCAAGCGAGAAGATCGCGCAAAAACTCCGGCATGTAATACGTTTTTTCCGCCGCCCGCTGAATTTGCGGATAAAAGTGGCCGATCGCAAACATATCGGTCGTCGCCACCTCATACGTGCGCTCGGGATTGAGCGGCTCGCCGTTGATCATAATGCGGCGGATATGCCATTGGCCGTCCTCCTCGAGCCCGGCCTCGATGTCCACGCCGTCGTACACCATTTCCCCCATCACTTCGCCGCGGAAGCCAAACCCTTTAAACTGCCAATGCTTCATCCGTTCCGTGTTGGCCTCAAGGATAATCTCTTTGAGCTCCGCGCCGCGCAGCTTCACCTTGCACGGGTTGAGCGGATGCGGGCAAATGCGATGCAAATCTTTTTTCGTCACCGGTCCTCTCGCAAGCGGCGCAAGCAGCACGCCGGCGTTGACCATGCCGATGTCCGCTTGGCACCACTCACGCAAAGCGGAAGCAAGCAAATTCGCGAGCGGCGACGGGGCGAACCAGTCAAGCGGCAAGTCATCATGGAGCACGGCGACTTGTTCCGCTTCAAGCCGCGCCAAACTTTCCTGCTCAAGACAAACAAGATGGCGCTCGACCGCCTCGGAGCGGGGCAATGGTTCGACATCCACGACCGTCGCGGATGCCCTGGACAGCCGGTTTTGGTCAATCTCCAGCTTGACCACCCCAACATATTTTCCGTATTTCCCCGCCGCGCAAAGCAGTGTTTGATTCAATGTTTTTCCTTCTAGAAACACATGGTGGGTGTGAGCGCCTAAAATAATGTCCACGCCTGGGATCGTCGCAGCAATTTTTTCATCCTCATTCACCCCAAGATGGGACAGCACAACGACGCAATCGGCCTTTTGCCTCACTTCCTCCACCGCCGCTGCCAACATGTCAAACGGCGGAACGATCTTCCAGCCGAGCAGCTCGTAAAAGTGAGAAAACGGAGCGGTGGCGCCAACCACCCCAATGCGAAACGTCTCCGTCGCCGGGATGACGACATACGGCAACGCCCAATGCGGCCGCACGCCATCGCGGCGAAACAAATTGGCGACCACGACCGGAAACCGAGCCTGTTCGTACAACGTATCCAGTTCATCATGATCAAGGGTGATCCCTTCGTTGTTGCCGATCGTCACCGCATCATAGCCAAGATCGTTCAACAAGTCCACATTCGCCTTCCCCCGCGTCGCCTCGGTAATCGGGTGCACGCGATCGAGAAAATCGCCGACATCAAACAAAAGCATCGCCTCGTTGCGCGCGCGATGCTCCCTTCTCCGTTCTGACAAAAAGCGGGCGATTTGCGGCCAATGTTCAAAATGGCTGTGCACGTCGTTCGTATGGTAAATATAAATAGTTTGCTTCAAAACGCGCGCCCCTCCTTCCATTACGCCAAACTTCCCCATACAAGCCGGGCCCCGAGCAGCACAAGCACTAGCCGCAGCACGACGACAAGCGTCCGGCTTGGCATCCGCTTATTGATCCACGCTCCGGTTTTCGCCCCGATCCACACCCCAGGAATGAGGGCCAGGGCAAACGACCATTGCACGTTTCCCATCGCGACATGGGTGAGAGAGCCGACGAGCGAGGACAAAAAAATCATCAACATCGACGTGGCGACCGCCACATGGGGCGGAAAGCGAAACAGCACGATCATCGCCGGCACCATGAGCGAGCCGCCGCCAATGCCAAACAGCCCGCCGAAAAAGCCGACGACAAACGCGATGGCGACCGCCATGAGCGGCTGATAGCCGTATGTGAACACCTCACCGTTTCGGTCCGTGTACGTTCGCACAACACGCCGTTTCCACCACGGCGCCGGCCGCGCCTGCTCCGCCGCCGTTCGTTCGACCCCGTTTTCTTTCGCCGCCGCCGTCTCGTCAGCCGAACGCTTCGTTTTCTTTTGACTGAGCGACAAAAAGAGCGACATGGCGATTAAAAACAGCCCAAAATACAATGAAAAATGAGCGGCGCTCAGCGTATTGTTCACCCAAGCGCCGATGACCGCCCCGGGAACGCTGCCAAGACAAAAGAGCAAGCCGCTTTGATAGTCGACCATTTTGTCTTTCATATACGACAATGTGGACGATAAGCCATTGAAAATAATGACGACAAGCGACGTGCCGACCGCGACCTGCGGCGTCACCGCCGACAGCCAGCCGAGCGCGCCGAAAAACAGAAGCGCCGGCACGATGATCACCCCGCCGCCAAGGCCGGCCAAGCTGCCCACCGTCCCCGCGATAAAGCCGATCAAAAAAAGCAACATATACGCCATTTTGTCTCTCCCCCCGCTTCAAAACAAACCAAGCTGCCGCGGCGCCAGGCCCGTGTACTCAATGCCAAGCAAATCGATCAATTGTTTGGCGTTGTCAGCGGCATCGCCGCCGGAGTTGTTGTTAAACAGCACGTAAATTTGTTTCGTTTTTTGCTTTAATGCCTCGATATGGCGCGCCCACTCGCGCAGCTCGCGCTCGTTGTATCGATACAAGTAGCGGACCGCCCGCCAGTTCTCGCCGGCCGTCGCCTTGTTCCAGCCGTGGACATTCCGTCCGTGCAGGCGGATGAGCGTCTTTTCCCGGTCGGTCGGATGCAAAACGGTCGGCACCGACCCTTCCCCCGCCTGCGGCTCGTCGCAAATCGCGTGAATCCACCCTTCCTCTTCCATAAAGCGAAGCGTTTTTTCATAAAAGCGCGGCGAAAACCATGATTGGTGCCGAAATTCGAGCGCCGCCGGCACCTCCCCCATCCGCGCTTTCACCCAGCGCAAGTACTCCACATGCTCGCGCCGACAGTCAAACCACGGCGGAAACTGAAACAGCACCATCGCCAGCTTCCCCGCTTCCTGAAACGGCGCGATCGAGTCCAAAAACGCGGCAAACATCGCTTCCTTGCTTTCATACGGAATCGGGCCGCGCTCATGCCCAGTCATCCCTTGGTACGCCTTCACAATAAACTGAAACGACGGTGGCGTCTCGCGAATCCACTTTTCCACGTTCGAACGCGGCTGAATAGCGTAAAAGTACGAATCGACCTCGACTGTCGGAAAATGAGCCGCGTATTCCAGCAGCTTGTCTTTTGCCGCAAGACCTGGCGGGTACAAGCTGTCATGATCCCCCCAGCCGGTCAGTCCGATGTAAATCATATCAATCACCAATTCGTTCGATTTCCAGCTATCTTCACTATATCATATGTGCCACCTCCAGGAAATAAAAATGACCGCCGTCCCATCAAAGAGCAGCGGCGGTTCAGAACGTCCAGATTTACAACCGAGGAACCGTTGCGATACAATGGTAACCATCGGAACATTCTGATAATGGGGGGCTTCCGATGATTCATCTGTACCCGTTTCTTCTCTTATCGATATTTTTGATTGTGCTGCCCGGCCCCGACACGGCGGTGGTGACCAAAAACACGATTTCCGCCGGGAAGATCGGCGGCTTGAAAACCGCACTAGGGGTTTGCTGCGCCTTGTTTCTCCACACCGCCGCGGCGTCGCTCGGGCTTTCCGCCGTCATCATGCAATCTGCCCTGCTGTTTTCGATCCTGAAGTATGTGGGGGCTGTGTACTTAACGTATTTAGGGGTCAAGGCATTATATGGAGTCATAAAAAAAGGCGAAGCCCTAGGTGTGGAAACGGATGTCAATAGCGGAGAAAAACAGCCCGCCTGCTTCCGGCAAGGGTTTCTCACCGATTTTTTGAACCCGAAGGTGGCGGCTTTTTTCTTAACGTTTTTGCCGCAGTTCGTGGCGCCCGGCGCGCACTCCTTCGCTCCGTTTCTCCTAATGGGGGCGGCTTATACGGCGATGACCGCGATATGGTTTTTGTTTTACATTTCCTTCATCCATTATATCAGCGACTTCATGAAGCGGCCGAAAACGAAGAAATGGATCGAAGGCATCACGGGCGCGGTGATGATCGGGTTCGGCATCAAATTGGCGCTTGAAAAAGTGCAGCGCTAAACAGGAAGACTGAGCGCGGCTGAACAGATCCGCCTGGCATTTGAAATCAATGACAGGGGAGCGCCCAAAAAAGAGCGCTCCCCTAAAAACATGCTCCCATGAGGGAGGAAATGGCCTGCAGGGCGGCCTTGACGCTTCCAGAGACCACCGGAGAGAATAAGCGCCGGCCGCTCCCTTGTTTTGCCCTGCGTCGATCATGTGGGCGTTTTGTGGGGGAAGCACCCCCAAGCGAACGCTCCACCCTTGCTTCATCAAGCTTACCCAATGCTTCCTTCCATCTCGAACTTGATCAAGCGGTTCATCTCGACCGCGTATTCCATCGGCAGCTCTCTTGTAAACGGCTCAATGAAGCCCATGACGATCATTTCCGTCGCTTCCTGCTCGGAAATGCCGCGGCTCATCAAGTAGAACAGCTGCTCTTCCGACACTTTCGACACTTTCGCTTCGTGCTCAAGCGAGATGTTGTCGTTTAAAATTTCGTTGTACGGAATCGTGTCCGATGTCGACTGGTTGTCGAGAATGAGCGTATCGCATTCGATGTTCGAGCGCGAGCCGGACGCTTTGCGGCCGAAATGGACCATGCCGCGGTACGTGACTTTTCCGCCTTGCTTGGAGATCGACTTCGAGACGATCGTCGATGACGTGTTTGGCGCCAAATGGATCATTTTCGCCCCGGCGTCTTGGTGCTGCCCTTTGCCGGCGATGGCGATGGAGAGCGTCAAGCCGCGCGCCCCTTCGCCTTTTAAGATGACGGCCGGGTATTTCATCGTCAGCTTCGAGCCGATGTTGCCGTCAATCCATTCCATCGTCGCGTTTTCTTCGCAGACGGCGCGCTTCGTCACCAAGTTGAAGACGTTGTTCGCCCAGTTTTGGATCGTCGTGTAGCGGCAGTACGCGCCTTTTTTGACGATGATCTCAACAACCGCGCTATGGAGCGAGTTCGTCGTGTAAATCGGCGCCGTGCAGCCTTCGACGTAATGGACGTGCGCCCCTTCGTCGACGATGATGAGCGTCCGTTCAAACTGCCCCATGTTTTCCGAGTTGATGCGGAAGTACGCCTGAAGCGGCGTATCGACTTTGACGCCTTTCGGGACGTAGATGAACGAACCGCCCGACCAGACGGCCGAGTTGAGCGCGGCAAATTTGTTGTCCGTCGGCGGCACGACTTTGGCGAAATACTCGCGGAACAAGTCTTCGTTTTCCTTCAGCGCCGAGTCGGTGTCTTTAAAGATGACACCGAGTTTTTCGAGGTCTTCTTTCATGTTGTGGTAGACGACTTCCGATTCGTATTGCGCCGAGACGCCGGCCAAATATTTTTGTTCCGCCTCTGGAATCCCTAATTTATCGAACGTCGCTTTGATCTCCGCCGGCACTTCATCCCACGAGCGGCCCGATTTTTCCGTCGGTTTGACGTAGTACGTAATTTCATCGAAATCGAGGCTTGACAAGTCGCCGCCCCATTGCGGCATCGGTTTGCTGTAGAAGATGTCGAGCGCTTTTAAGCGGAACTCGAGCATCCATTGCGGTTCGTTTTTCATCCGCGAAATTTCTTCGACGACTTCACGCGTCAAGCCGCGCTGGGCGCGGAAGACGGAGACGTCCTTGTCGACGAAGCCGTACTTGTATTCACCGATTTCCGGTGCTTTTTTCGCCATCTCGGTTCACCTTCCTTTAGACTTAGTGGTGATGCAGTCCTTTTTCGAGCGCTTTCCACGCGAGCGTCGCGCATTTGATGCGGGCCGGAAACTTGGAAACGCCTTGGAGCGCTTCGATGTCGCCAAGGTCGACGGAATCGTCGTACTCTTTCCCTTGGATCATGTCGGAAAAAATGTGGGCGAGCCGAAGCGCTTCTTCCACCGTTTTCCCTTTGATCGCCTGCGTCATCATCGACGCCGACGACATCGAAATCGAACAGCCTTCCCCTTCAAATTTGACGTCGGCGACTTTTCCGTCTTCAACTTTCATCGTCAAGTGGATGCGGTCGCCGCACGTCGGGTTGTTCATGTTGACATCGACGTTCGTGCCCTCAAGCACCCCGCGGTTGCGCGGGTTTTTATAATGATCCATAATGACTTGGCGGTAAAGCTGGTCCAACGGATGGTTAGAAGACATGGCTGAAGTACTCCTTCGCTTTCTGTAATGCGGCGATGAACCGGTCGATTTCCTCTTTCGTATTGTAAAGGTAAAAGCTCGCCCGGGCGGTCGCCGTCACGCCGAGCCATTTCATGAGCGGCTGGGCGCAATGGTGGCCGGCGCGGATGGCGACCCCTTCTGCGTCCAAAACGGTCGCCACATCGTGCGGATGCACCCCTTCGATGTTAAACGTCACAAGCCCCGCCCGTTCTTTCGGGCCATATACCGTGACGCCGTCGATGCCAGCCAGCCGTTCGAGTGCGTATTGCGCCAGCTCGTGCTCATGGGCGGCGATGGCGTCCAAGCCGACTTGTTCAAGGAAATCGATCGCCGCCCCAAGGCCAATCGCCCCGGCGATGATCGGCGTGCCGCCTTCAAACTTCCACGGCAACTCTTTCCACGTCGAGTCGTACAGCTCGACAAAATCGATCATTTCGCCGCCGAACTCGACCGGCTCCATCTGCTCAAGCCATTTCTTTTTGCCATATAATACGCCGATTCCCGTCGGCCCGCACATTTTATGGCCGGAAAGGGCGAGAAAATCGCAATCAAGTTCTTGGACATCGACCTTCATATGCGGAGCGCTTTGCGCCGCATCGACGACGACGACCGCGCCGCGCTCATGGGCGATGCGGGCGATCTCCCGCACCGGGTTGATCGTCCCAAGCACGTTCGATACATGAGCAATGGCGACAATCTTCGCTGCTTCGGTGACGGTCGCCTCGACATCGCGCAGATCGATCGTGCCGTCTTCCTGCATTGGAATGTATTTTAACGTCGCCCCCGTTTGCTTCGCCAGCTGCTGCCACGGAATCAAGTTGCTGTGATGCTCCATGTACGTGATGACGATCTCATCGCCTTCTTTGACGTTGGCGCGCCCGTAGCTGGAGGCGACCAAATTAAGCGATGCCGTCGTGCCGCGCGTAAAGATGATTTCCTGCGCCGATTGGGCGTTTAAAAACCGCCGCACTTTTTCGCGCGCGCCTTCGTACGCATCGGTCGCCTTCGTCCCGAGCGTATGGACGCCGCGGTGGACGTTCGAGTTGTACTCGCGGTAATAGCGGTCAAGCGCCTCAATCACCGGCAGCGGCTTTTGCGATGTCGCCGCGCTGTCGAAATAAACGAGCGGATGGCCGTTGACATCCTGATGCAAAATTGGAAACAACGCGCGAATGTCGTTCACATTCATGATTGAACTTTCCTTTCAATCACTTCAATTAATTGGTTTTTCACGCCTTCAATTGGAATCGCCTCGACGACCGGCGCCAAAAAGCCGTGGATGATGAGCCGTTCCGCGTCGCGTCTCGGAATGCCGCGGCTCATTAAGTAATACAATTGGATCGGATCGACGCGTCCCACCGATGCCGCATGGCCCGCCATGACGTCGTCTTCATCAATGAGCAAAATCGGGTTCGCATCGCCGCGCGCTTTTTCGCTCAACATCAAGACGCGCGACTCCTGCTCGGCGTTCGACTTTGACGCGCCGTGCTCAATTTTGCCGATGCCGTTGAAAATCGAGGTCGCGCTGTCGCGGACGACGCCGTGTTTTAAAATGTGGCCTTCTGTATGCTTTCCGTAATGAATGACGCTCGTCGTAAAGTTTTGCACTTGCTCGCCGCGGCTGACCGCGACCGTTTTCGTATCGCCGAACGAGCCGTCGCCGACAAGGCGGGTGATGTTCTCGGAGACCGTGTTGCCGTCATTCATCAGCCCGAGCGCCCATTCGATCCGTCCGTCGCGCCCGGCGATGCCGCGCCGATTGACGTACGTCGTTGTGCCTTTCGCCAAATGGTCGACAGCGGCGAAAAAGACGCTTGCGTTCACTTGGGCAAACACCTCGGCAACCACATTGACGACCGCGTTTCCTTCGCGGCTTGCCGATATATAATTTTCGACAAACACGACGCGGCTGTTGTCTTCCGCCACGACGATGACATGGTTGAACAAGGCGATATCGTCTTCGTCTTGAATATAGACCGCTTGAAGCGGCGTTTCAATCTCCACGTTTTTCGGCACATAGACAAACACACCGCCGTTGAGCAGCGCCGCATGGAGCGCGGCAAGGCGGTGCTCATCCGGCTTGACCGCCGTCATCAAATAGTTTTTCAGCAAATCGCCATGCTCGCGCGCTGCTGTGAAGATGTCGGTGAAAATGACTCCTTTTTCTTTTAATTCATCGGACAGCGACACGTACGCCGGCGTATGGTTGCGCTGCACGTACAAGTTTTTCGTTCCTTCGCCCGCCTCGATGAGCGCCTTGACCGCTTCCGGCAAATCGCCAAGACCATCATACGGCGCGCTGTCGACCGTGTGGCGGGCGAACTCGGTGAAATTCCATTTGTCGATTTTGGTTTTCTCCGGTTTCGGAAGCGGCAGCCGCTCCGCCAGCCGAAGCGCCTCAAGGCGCCGCGCCGTCAGCCAGTCCGGCTCGCCGCGCCCGCTTGAGAACGTGCGGATGTAGGTTTCATCGAATGGGATTTTCGTTTCTGTCGCCATAATCCTCCTCCTAACGCTTACGCTTCTTGTCCGACCGTTTCGTCTTCAATGCCAAGCTCTTTTTTGATCCAGTCGTACCCTTCCGCCTCAAGCCGCTGCGCCAGTTCCGGACCGCCGGATTTGACGATGCGCCCTTGCATCATGACGTGCACGTAATCCGGCGTGATGTAGTTCAATAACCGTTGGTAGTGAGTGATGATCAAACAGCCGAATTCGCTGCTGCGCATTTCGTTGACGCCTTTGGCGACAATTTTCAGCGCGTCAATGTCCAATCCGGAGTCGATCTCGTCCAAAATGGCGATCTTCGGCTCAAGCATCATCAGCTGCAAAATTTCATTTCGCTTTTTCTCCCCGCCCGAGAATCCTTCGTTTAAGTAACGGTGCGCCATATCCGGATTCATTTCCAAAAACGCCATTTTTTCATCGAGCTTGCGGATGAATTTCATAAGCGAAATTTCGTTGCCCTCGCCAAGCCGGGCGTTGATCGCAGCGCGCAGGAAATCGGCGTTCGTCACCCCGCTGATTTCGCTTGGGTATTGCATCGCCAAAAACAGGCCGGCGCGCGCCCGCTCATCGACTTCCATCTCAAGGACATCCTGGCCGTCGAGCGTCACCGATCCTTCCGTCACTTCATATTTCGGGTGCCCCATAATGGCCGAAGCCAGCGTCGATTTTCCCGTCCCGTTCGGACCCATAATAGCGTGGATTTCCCCGCCTTTGATTTCCAAGTCAACCCCTTTTAAAATCTCTTTCCCTTCCACCGCAACGTGGAGATTTTGAATCGTCAACACTGCCATGCAGCATACCTCCAATTTCTGCTTGAAAATAGTCATCGCTCGCTGTTGACCCAGCGGACGCTCATTCTCATTTTATTCTCATTACAATCTTATAACAAATGAAAAATATGCGCAACTATTCCGCCCCCTTTTTCACTATGTAGACGCAACTAAACGGAGAAAAACAGGAAAAAGGGACAGCGCTTTTTATATTTTACACGAAAACGGGCTGTTTGTACGAGCTTTTGCAAAAAAAAGACCCCGTTGCCGGAGTCTAATGGGCTGTCCGCAGCTCGCGGAGGCATTCCTGCACGAGCGTCACCGCCTGGCTCATCGCCGCCCCGCCGCCAAACGCGGCCGCCACCGCGCATACTTCCAAAATTTCCCGTTCCGACGCTCCTTCGTCAAGGCATCCTTTCGTATGGTAAATCGTGCAATACTCGTCTTGCGCCGCCAAGCTGATGCCGAGGGCAATCAATTGTTTTTCTTTTTTTGACAGCGCTCCCTCGGCAAAGCACGCTTCCGTAAACGCGTTAAACCGCTCGGCCACATTCGGAAGTTTTTTGGTGAACGCCCCAATTCCCTCTTTGTAGCGATGAAGCGCGGATTCGACCGATGCATGTGTTTCGTTGTTCATCATCATTTTCCTCCCTTTGTTCGTTTCTGCTGTTAGTATGCGTCAACTACCCCCACTTCGCTAACGCTTGAAGTGGGGGCTTGCAACTCCCCAGAAGTGCAAACGGACTTCGTCCTCCTTCCTTGACTTGGGGTTGCATCAGGGGGCAGGTTGACGACTACCCAACGACGCAGGTCATGCCTGCATCGTTGCCGATTCTCTCGGTGTGTCTGTTGGCAGTACTTGGCTTCCACACACAACAGACGGACCTACGCTCGATGTTTTACGGTTGCAGCGTTTCCTGCAACCAACTCCATACATCGAGCAGCCGTTATTGGAATGCCTTTATTTAACAGTTTTCTCCACGTCTTTATTCTATCATACACAAAAGAAAGGGGGAACGAGCATTCCTCTCCCACTTACTCCCTTTGGTCGTTGAAGTGGGAGTCTCCTGCGCGAAATAGGATGAAGGAAAACGATATTAAACAACGAATGGTATTAAAAGCTTGTGGAAACACCACCGTTTCGCCAACATCGACGGAATGTCATGATGAAAACGAACGGTTCTGTTCCACTTCCATCATCATAGGAAAGGGGGGAATGCCATTGATTCGTTGGGTTGTCTTTGCCTTAACCGTCGCTTTCGCTTCGTTTTTGGCGTGGATCATCATCGGCAGCATTCTCGGTGAACACGGGGACGTCATCTTCAGTTTAACGACAGTGGTCGCCCTGCAAAACTGCGTCATCATCGTCATGCTCGCCGCCGTACTGGCGCGTTTGAACAACCGATGAAGCGCGGGAAAACAGACCGGCCGCGGCGTCTCTCCATCCAAAACGGTTTTGAACTTTCGGGCGGCTCTTTTTTGTGCAAAAAATAACGGAAGCGATTCGCTCCCGTTATTGATTGTTTGTCGCCGCTGGAATGACGGCGCCGTGGTATTTTTCTTTGATGAAATCTTGAATTTCTTTCGATTGCAGCACTTCGACAAGCGTTTTGATTTCTTTTCGGTTTTCATCGCCTTTGCGCACCGCCACAATGTTCACATACGGATTGTTTTTCGGCGACTCCACGGCGATCGGGTCTTTCGCCGGGTCCAAACCGGCGTCAAGCGCATAGTTGGCGTTGATCAGCACCGCATCGCCTTCGCCGTTTTTGTAAATTTGCGGCAGAAGCCCGGCGTCGACATCGGCCTTAAATTTTAAATGCTTTGGATTTTCGATGATGTCATTGACTGTCGCTTTCGTTTTATCGACGCCCGGTTTCAATTTAATGAGCCCTTTTTCTTGCAGCATCGATAAAATGCGGCCATGGTCGGCGACCGAGTTGCTCATGATGATCGTCGCGCCGTCCGGCAGTTCTTCAATGCTTTTGTATTTTTTCGAGTATAAGCCGATCGGCTCGATATGAATGCCGCCGGCGTTGACGAAATCATAGCCGTACTCTTTCTTTTGCGATTCCAAATACGGAATGTGTTGGAAATAGTTGGCGTCGATTTGCTTCTCAGCCAGCGCTTTGTTCGGCAAGATGTAATCTTGGAACGTAATGATCTCCAAGTCGATGCCTTTTTTCTTCAAAATCGGTTTCGCTTTTTCCAAAATTTCCGCATGCGGCACGTTCGACGCACCGACTTTCAACTTCACCAATTTGCCGTCTTTGCCGCCTTCCGCGCTGTCGTTATTGTTGCCGCCGCATGCCGCCAAAGCGAGCACGAGAATGGCGGCGAGCAACACACCCAACCATTTCTTCATCAGTTGTTTCCCCCTTTATCGTTTATCGATTTTCGAAGTGACAAAGTCACCGATCAGCTGAATGATAAATACAATGACCAACACCAATACGGTTGCGACAAATGTCACATCGTTATGGTTGCGCTGGAACCCTTCCAAATACGCCAAGTTCCCAAGCCCGCCGGCGCCGATGGCTCCAGCCATCGCTGTATAGCTGACGAGCGACACCGCCGTCACCGTAATGCCGGAGACAAGCGCCGGCAATGACTCCGGCAGCAGCACTTTCCAAATGATCGTCCACGTTGAGGCACCCATCGCTTGGGCTGCTTCGATGACGCCTTTATCAATTTCGCGAAGAGCGATTTCGACCATGCGGGCGTAAAACGGCGCGGCCCCAATGACCAAAGCCGGCAGCGCCGCATTGGCGCCAAGCATCGTCCCGACGAGCCAGGTGGTAAACGGAATGAGCAAAATGATCAAAATAATAAACGGAATGGAGCGGAAAATGTTCACAAACGCCGCAATCACGGTATTGACAAACCGGTTTTCCCATAGGTTGCCCTTCGCTGTCAAAAATAGAAGCAAGCCAAGAACGATTCCGAGGACGAAAGTGGCCGCCACCGCCACTCCCGTCATATACAGCGTCTCGACCGTCGCCGCCCACATCGTCTCCCATTGCACGTTCGGCAGGAGGTTAGCGAGCATCGTGAATCACCTCCACCGCCACTTGCTGGCGTTGAATGTAGTCAAGCGCCCGGTCGATTTCATCGGCCGCTCCGTCGAGGTGAATGAACAGCACCCCATAGGCACCTTGATGGGTTTGCGAAATTTTCCCTTGCAAAATGTTGACATCGACGGCAAACTGACGCACCACTTCGGTGATGAGCGGCTTTCCGGCTGCCGCGCCGACGAACGTCAGCTGCGCGATCAGCCCGCTCGGGTATTGGCCAAACAAATGGGAAATCGCCTCTTCCGTCTCCTCGGGCTCGATCAGCTGCTTGACGAACCGTTTCGTAATCGGCTGCTGCGGGTTGCGGAACACATGCAGCACGTCGCCTTGCTCGACGATTCGGCCGCTTTCCATCACCGCAACGCGGTCGCAAATTTTGCGGATGACGTGCATTTCATGGGTGATCAGCACAATCGTCAGCCCGAGGCGCTTGTTGATGTCAACGAGCAAGTCCAAAATCGCATCGGTCGTCTGTGGGTCCAACGCCGATGTCGCCTCGTCGCAAAGCAGCACTTTCGGGTTGTTGGCGAGCGCCCGGGCGATGCCGACCCGCTGCTTTTGCCCGCCGCTCAGCTGCGACGGGTAGGCATCCTCGCGCCCGGAAAGGCCGACAAGTTCGATCAATTCATCCACCCGCTTGTTCCGCTCCTCTTTCGGGACGCCGGCAATTTCAAGCGGAAAGGCAATGTTTTCCCTGACTGTGCGAGACCAAAGCAAGTTGAAATGCTGGAAAATCATCCCGATTTCTTGGCGCGCCTTGCGCAGCTCCCGACCTTTCACGCGCGTCATATCGCGCCCGGCGACGACCACCCGGCCGCTCGTCGGCTTCTCGAGCCCATTGAGCAAGCGGATGAGCGTGCTTTTCCCCGCGCCGCTGTAGCCGATAATGCCGAAAATTTCTCCTTCGCGAATCTCAAGCGACACATTGTCGACGGCCGTGACTGAGCCGTTGGCCGCTTGATAGATTTTTGTCACTTGTTCGAGTGTAATCATCGTTTCACCTTCCTTCCCAAGCGGCAGAGCGCAAAAAGAAAACCTTTCTGCCCGCAGAGAACAGAAAGGTATTGTGCACCATTCCGTCTCTTATCTCTCAAAGCAGGCCGCTTTGTGTGAATTGGCACCATTTCAGCGCACGCGCTGACGGTTGCCGGGCTTCATTGGGCACATCCCTCCACCTCTCTTGATAAGAGCGCAACAATCGCCTATGCAATTGATTTACGAATGTGATTGTATCACCGCTTGTCGAACGCTGTCAACAATTTTTTCACCCAACATGCCGATACGGTTTAGCCAAATGGAGGAGCGATTCAAGAAGCAACAGCTGACGGAAGCTTCCTGACACGTGCACTTCTTGCAGGCGGACGAGCTGCTGCAGCTTCAGTTCGCCGTTCAGCAAGGACGCGAGCGCTTCTTTGGGGCCGCGCACGGTCAATGTTTTCCGTTCATCGTGTTCCATCCCTAAAGCGGCTGGTTCCTTGCCGATCAACAGCAAGGCGGTTTCATCCCCACTTTCAAACCGAACACACAGCTGCTCATCCGGCAAAATCGGCATCAAATGACGCAACGCTTGCATCCGTTCCACGAACTGCCCGACTAATTCACGCATTTCCATGGATATCCCCTCCCCCATTTTTATTTTTTCACTTCCACCTGAAGAGGAGAAATCCTTTACAAAAATCTCGACAACCCGTTGACGAACGAGCGCCGTTTTTGTCATTTCCCAAGAAATGTGTCAAACAGCGTCAAAAAAAGGCGAATCATCGGGACGGCAAGCAGGCTTGAATCACTTCGTACAAATACGGAACGGAATGAAAGGCATACCACTTGCCTGCGACCGTTCCGTCCCTAAAAAGAAGCAGGCAAGGAACGCTTTCAATTTTCCACGCAACGGCCTGCTCAGGGATATAGTTGATGTCCGTTTCGTAAAACGGCAGCGCCGGAAACAACTGCTCCACCACCGTTAGCATCCGCCGCGCCAGCTGGCACGTGCCGCACAGCGGGGTATACAAGTAAAGGGCCAGAAGCGGCTCGACTTCCACCACTCGCATGACATCGTTTCGGTCGATCGCTTTCACTCGCCTCTTCCCCTCATGAGCGATTCGATGCGGACGTCGAAACGAGCGCGCAACAGCACTTGCGCCAAGTGCCAAGGCGGAGCGGCCGCCACTTCGCGATACGCCCGGTCAATGTAAAGATGCTCCGCCTCTGGAAACATGCGGCGAAACTGCCGGCGCAATTTTTCTCCCGCCTCATCGGCATCGGCCAAGACGTATACATCGCATCCTTCCAGCTCATCGGCCAGCTCCTCAAGGCGCGCATCACTGATCGTGCCGTTTGTGCAGACGATGACGACTGGTTCGTTCAGCACCGCCGCCACTTTTTGCTTGTCTGATCGCCCTTCGACGATGATCACTTTTTCCACGCGTCGCATGTCCGACCCACCTAACTTCAAATGAGGATACTATTATTGTATGTCTTGCGCCGGCCAAATGTTGAAAATGAAAAGCAACGGCCATCCACCGTTGCCTTTCAACACCAGCCCGCTTCCCCGTCGCAATCGACATATTTTTGGTCCGGCTCAACGGTAGCGGTCACCTGTTTGTAAATTCTTCCGTTTTGTTCGGTATACCCCTTTTTCAACGGGACGGCCGCCGGAAGCGGAAGGCGCCCGATGAGCTCTCCTTCCTCGTACAACTCCAGCGAGCGGCCGTTCAGTTTGCCGATGATCCGGTCCGTGACATCTATGCGCGTCGTTTGCAGCGCCATCGCGAGCACCCCTTTTTTCAATCAAATTCCGGTATGTATAGAGTGCCCGAATCGAAGCGAAGATTGCAGGAACGTTTATCCTTCGTTGATCATCGCCTCGTATTGTTCCGCCGTCAACAAATTGTCGATTTCGCTCAAATCATTCGGTTTGACGACGATCATCCACGCTTTGTCATACGGCGATTCGTTCACGTACTCCGGATGGTCATTTAACGCCTCATTCACTTCAACGACCGTGCCGCTGATCGGCGCATACAATTCCGAGACCGTTTTCACCGATTCAACGCTGCCGAACGGCTCGTTCGCCGTAACCTCTGCGCCGACTTCCGGCAGCTCGACAAAGACGATGTCGCCAAGCTCTGATTGGGCGTAATCCGTAATGCCGATGCGCACGTTCTCTCCTTCCACGCGCACCCACTCATGCTCCTTTGTATAGCGAAGTTCTTTCGGCGTGTTCATCGTATCCCTCCATTGCGACAAAATGTATATTCCTTTTCATCATAACCGATTTTCCGCAAAAACTCACTGAATTCACCCGATTTTGCAAAAAATTTTTTATGTCCCCGCCGCGAAAAACGCCTCGTATTCTTGTTCGCGAAAGCCCACGACGACCCGCTCGCCGTCCGTCAAAATCGGCCGTTTGACCAACATCCCGTCCGAGGCGAGCCAATCGAGCATCTCGTCTTCCGATGCGCGGTCGAGCTTGTCCTTCAAGCCAAGCTCGCGGTATTTCATCCCGCTCGTGTTGAAAAATTTTTTGAGCGGCAGCCCGCTTTGACGGTGCAAACGGGCGAGCTGCTCTTTCGTCAGCGGCTCGTCGACCAAATGCACCGTTTGCACCTCAATGCCGTGTTCATCCAACCATTTTTTCGCCTTCCGGCACGTTCCGCATTTTGGATACCAATAGAGCGTGAGCGCCATCTTCACTCCTCCCTTTCATTTCCGCTGTGTGGCAAACAAATAAGAAGCACCAGGCAAACGCCTGGCACTTCCCATTATCACACAATATACCGTTCGGCTTCAATGAGCGCGGCGGCCGCTTCGCGTTTTTTCGCGATCACGTTGATCGGCGTATGGCGCGTCAGCCGTCGGAGAGCGGCGAGCATCATCCGCAGCGTGTCTCCTTGTTCGACGGCGACGAGCGTTTCTTTCGCATGGGCTTCAATTTCATTGAACGCCTCTTGGCAGAAAATTTGCGTGTACAGCAATTTTTGTTTGTTTTTCTCCTCACCGCTCGCCTGAATCGCTTTTTCCGTGCGCAAAAGCGCTGATTCCATCGCATAAATGTTCGAGACGATGTCGGCGATGTTGACGAGCACTTCTTGCTCTTCTTCAATGCGCTGGCCGTATTTTTGCGCCGCTAAACCGGCGACCATCAAGGCGATTTTTTTCGCGTTGCGCACCAAGTATTTCTCTTGTTCCAGCGCGCCCGTCCCCGGCTCTTCGGCGGCCATCATCATCAGTTCTTCCTGAAGCTGCTGCGCTTTTTGGAAGAGCGGCAGCTCGCCTTTTAACGCCTTTTTCAAATACATGCCCGGCACGAGAAGGCGGTTGATTTCGTTCGTCCCCTCAAAAATGCGGTTGATGCGCGAATCGCGGTAGGCGCGCTCAATTTCGTATTCCTGCATAAAGCCGTACCCGCCGTGGATTTGCACGCCTTCATCCACGATGTAATCGAGCACTTCCGTGGCAAAAAACTTGTTCAATGAGCATTCGATCGCATATTCGGCGATCGATTTCGCCACTTCTTTGCCATCTTTCGCCTTTTCCGCATCAAGCAGGCCCATCCGTTCATCGAACAAGCCGACCGTGCGGTAAACCGAGCTTTCGGCGGCATACAGGCGCGACGCCATCGTCGCGAATTTTTCCTGCGTCAACGTAAACTGCGAAATCGGGCGTTTGAATTGCTGGCGCTGATTGGCGTATTTGAGCGTGATTTCAAGCGCCCGCTTCGCGCCGCCGACCGCCCCTAACCCAAGCTTGTAGCGGCCGATGTTCAAAATGTTGAAGGCGATGACATGGCCTTTTCCGATTTCACCGAGCACGTTTTCTTTCGGCACCGGCACATCTTGCAAAATGAGCGTTCTTGTCGACGAGCTTTTAATCCCCATTTTCTTTTCTTCCGGACCAGTTGAAACGCCCGGGAAGTCGCGTTCCACGATGAACGCGGTGAAATGTTCGCCGTCGACTTTTGCATAGACGACAAACACATCAGCAAAACCGGAGTTGGTGATCCATTGTTTTTCGCCGTTTAAAATGTAATGCGTGCCTTCCGCGTTTAATCTCGCCGTCGTTTTCGCGCCGAGGGCGTCCGAACCCGAGCCAGGCTCCGTCAAGGCGTAGGCGGCGATTTTTTCGCCGGTCGCTAAATACGGCAAATATTTTTGTTTTTGTTCTTCCGTGCCAAACAACACAATCGGCAGCGAGCCAATTCCGACGTGCGCCCCGTGCGAAATGGCAAAACCGCCGGCCGGCGCCATTTTTTCCGCAATGATGGCCGAACTGACTTTATCTAGGCCCAAACCGCCGTATTCTTCCGGAATGTCAGCGCTTAACAAGCCGAGCTCGCCCGCTTTGCGAAGCAATTTCACGGAACGGTCAAACTCGTGGTTTTCCAAATGCTCGAGCTGCGGGAGCACTTCATTGTTGACATACTCTTCCGTCGTTTTGGCAATCATATGATGTTCGTCGGTGAAATCTTCCGGCGTAAACACGCGCTCCGCCGGAATGTCTTCAATCAAAAAGCTGCCGCCTTTGATCGCTTCTTCCATCGTTTTGGCCATCGTTGATTTCCTCCCCCGAAAGATGATTGATGATCCGGGCGGCAACGCCGCCCGGGAAATAGACGTTCCATGCAGCCGGGCAAATGCGGATGCATGCCTCGCGCGAGCTGATGAAGCCCGCTCGCTGTCAGCTGCCGCTACAGCAGCTCAAACACGCCGGCCGCTCCCATGCCGCCGCCGATGCACATCGTGACGATGCCGAACTGCACGTTGCGGCGCCGCATTTCGTAAAGCAAAGACAAGGTCAGCTTCGCGCCCGTGCAGCCGAGCGGGTGGCCTAGAGCAATCGCCCCGCCGTTGACGTTGACAATGTCTTCATCCAACCCAAGTTCGCGGATGACTTGGATCGATTGCGAGGCGAACGCTTCGTTCAGCTCGATCAAACCGATGTCGGACAGCTCAAGGCCGGCCAGCTTCAACGCTTTCGGCACCGCAGCGACCGGGCCGATCCCCATCACTTCCGGCGGCACGCCGGCAACCGCGAACGAACGAAACTTGCCGAGCGGCTTCAAGCCGAGCGACTCCGCTTTTTCGCGGTCCATCACCATGACCGCCGCCGCCCCGTCGCTCATTTGCGACGCGTTGCCGGCGGTGACGGTGCCGTTTACCGCAAACGCCGGCCGGAGTTTCGCGAGCGTTTCCATATTCGTGTCCGGGCGCACGCCTTCATCTTGTGTAAAGACGACTTTCTCCTCAACGAGTTTGTTGCCTTCTACTTTGCGCACCGTCACCTCGACCGGCACGATTTCTTCATTGAATTTTCCTTCGGCAATCGCCTTGGCGGCGCGCTGGTGGCTGCGCACCGCGAATGCGTCTTGGTCCTCGCGGCTGACGCCGTATTTTTTCGCCACTTGCTCGGCAGTGTGCCCCATCGACATGTAGTATTCCGGCGCTTCTTCCGCCAAGCGGGCGTTCGGGCGGACGACATGCCCCATCATCGGCACCATGCTCATCGATTCGACCCCGCCGGCGATGACCGTGTCGGAATGGCCGAGCATCACCCGTTCCGCCGCATAGGCGATCGCCTGCAAACCGGACGAGCAATACCGGTTGATCGTGATCGCCGGCACGGTATATGGCAGCCCGGCGAGCGCGCCGATGTTGCGGGCGATGTTCAATCCTTGCTCCGCCTCCGGCATGGCGCACCCGATAATCAAGTCGTCAATGTTTCCTTCATAGTTCCCCGCGCGCTTGATCGTTTCTTTGACGACGAGCGCCCCTAAATCATCCGGCCGCACGTGGGCGAGCGTTCCTTTTTTCGCTTTGCCGACCGGCGTGCGCGCACCTGCGACAATGACCGCTTCTCTCACGCCAATCCCCCCTTGATCTCCTCCGCTTTAGTTGCGGAGCGGTTTTCCTTTCACAAGCATATGCTGCATGCGCGCTTGCGTCTTCGGCTCGCCGATGAGGCTCAAAAACGCCTCGCGCTCGAGATCGAGCAAATATTGCTCGTCGACTTCCGTTCCGTACGGCACTTTGCCGCCGGCTAGAACATACGCCAATTTTTTCGCGATTTTCAAATCGTGCTCGCTGATGTAGCCGGAATGGAACATCGACTGCGCCCCAAGCAGCATGGCGGCATAGCCGCTTTCGCCGGCCACCGGCACTTTCTTCCTTACAGGAGGCCGGTACCCTTCCTCATACATCGAGAGCACCGCCTGTTTCGCTTCATACAGCAGATGGTCGCCGTTCATCGTGATGCCGTCGCGGTGATTCAAGAAGCCAAGCTCGCGCGCTTCCGCCGCTGACGTCGACACTTTCGCCATGGCGATCGTTTCAAATACGCTGGCCGCGATTTTGACGTAGTCGACGTCCACGCCGCGCGGCAGGCTGTTCAACCGTTTGATGTACAGCTCCTTGTTGCCGCCGCCGCCCGGAATCAAGCCGACGCCGACTTCGACAAGCCCGATGTACGTCTCGGCCGCCGCTTGGATGCGCGAAGCCGCCAAGCTCACTTCCGCCCCGCCGCCTAACGTCATGGCAAACGGCGCGACGACGACCGGCTTCGGGTTGTATTTCATTTTGAGAAGCGCTTGCTGGAACTGGCGAACGGCAAGTTCCAATTCAAAAAAGTTTTCGTCTTGCGCCTCCATGAGCATCATCGCCAAGTTCGCGCCGACGCAGAAGTTTTTCCCTTGGTTGCCGATGACGAGCCCTTTGTAGTTGCGGTTGACTTCCTCAAGCGCCTCGTTGATCATTTGGACAATATCGGCGCCAATCGCGTTGTTCGGCGAATGGAACTCCAGAAGCGCCACGTCGTCGCCGAGGTCAATGAGGCTGGCGCCGGCATTTTTCTTGATGACGCCGCGCGCCTCTTTCAGTCGGCGGATGTGGATGACTTTTTCGTTTTCTTCTACTGTTTTATACCCGCCCGGCGCATAATAGAACAGCCGGCCGTTTTCCGTTTTATAGAACGATGTGGCTCCGTCGGCGAGCATGTCCGTGATCCACGACGGGATGTCGCGCCCTTCCGCCTGCATTTTGCGCACCGACTTCTCGAGGCCGATCGCATCCCACAGTTCAAACGGACCTTGCTCCCAGCCGAACCCCCACTTCATCGCCTGATCGATCGCTACGATGTCGTCGGCGATCTCCCCGACAAGGCGGGCAGTGTACAGCAATGTCGGTGCGATGATGTTCCAAAGGAGCGTTCCCGCGCGGTCGCCATCGGCATACACGAGCGTTTGCAGCTTGGCGGCCGCTCCTTTCGCCTGCTTCGCCATCTCCACCGCCGGGGTGACAAGCTTTTTGCGCGGCTCGTATTGCATCGTGACGTAGTTCAGCTCGAGAATGTCTTTTCCTTGCTTGACAAAAAAGCCTTGTCCGGATTTGCTGCCGAGCCAGCCGTTTTCAAGCATCGTTTTCATAAACTCCGGCACGCGGAACGCCTCTTTTTCTTCCCCTTCGACGTTTTCATACACGTTGTTGGCGACATGCACGAACGTATCGAGCCCGACGACGTCAAGCGTGCGGAACGTCGCGCTTTTCGGCCGGCCGATGAGCGGCCCCGTCACCGAATCGACCTCGCCGACGCTGTAGCCGCCTTGCATCATCTCGCGGACGGTGACGAGCAAGCCATACGTGCCGATCCGGTTGGCGATGAAGTTCGGCGTATCTTTCGCCATGACGACGCCTTTGCCGAGCACGTCTTCGCCGAACGATTTCATATAGGCGACCACATCCGGATCCGTATGCTCCGTCGGGATGATCTCAAGCAGCTTCAAATAGCGCGGCGGGTTGAAGAAATGCGTGCCTAAAAAGTGTTTTTTGAAATCGTCGGAACGCCCCTCCGCCATTGCGGCGATCGAGATGCCGGATGTGTTCGAGCTGACGATCGTCCCCGGCGTCCGCACCTCGTCGACGCGAGCGAAGACTTCTTTTTTCACTTCCAGCTTTTCAACGACCGCTTCAATGATCCAATCGACTTCCGCGAGCCGGTGGAAGTCATCCTCGAAGTTGCCCGTTTCAATCAAAGCGATGTTGTCTTTGGACATGAGCGGCGCCGGTTTTTGCTTGAGCAGCCGCTCGAGCGCCTGATTGGCGAGGCGGTTGCGCACTTGTTTATGCTCGAGCGTCCAACCTTTTGCTTCTTCCTCTTTCGTCAATTCCCGCGGCACGATATCCAACAGCAGCGTCGGAATGCCGACGTTCGCCAAATGGGCGGCAATGCCCGAACCCATGACGCCGGACCCAAGCACCGCGGCGCGCCGAATGCGTTTTGCCATTTCGGTTCCCCCTCACACCATTGAATGAATCATCATTCATTTTTCGGCGAAAAAAATAGCCGTGAAAACGTTCTCTATATTCAATATATAGTATGTTGGTAATTTTCGCAATATATTTGCGCACATTTTTTTCACATCGAGGCCGTTCTTTCATCCATACTAACAAACAGGAGGTGAAGACGATGGCCCGGCTGAAAAAAAATCCGTCTGAACGCGGCGTCAGCGCCGCAAGCGTCAAAGGAAACGCCGGCCCGACGGTCGAAGCCGACGGCGGCGGCAAACGGACAAGCCAAAACCAGCAGTACAAAAAGCACAACATGCAAGGGAGCTGACGCCCACATCGTCAGCTCCCGCCTGTCATAGCTGCAGATATAGGGAAAAGCAAAGAAAGGCCGCACGATCTGAACGGCCTTTCCCTCAAATGACCGCCCGACGCCTCGGGATATGCAGCGGCCATGGTTTAAAATGGAAACCGGCTTCATGGCCGCTCGCTGGATGCCTGTCCCCTTCTGCGCCCGAACGCTCGGCGGCCGCCGGCGTTTTCCTCTGTTTTGCGCCCCTACTTGCGGAGGATGCCTTTTAAAACAAACGCCACGTTGGCCGGCCGTTCGGCGAGCCGGCGCATAAAATAGCCATACCAGTCCGTGCCGTACGGAACGTACACGCGCATCGTATATCCTTCGCGCGCCAGCTCGAGTTGGCGCTCCGGGCGGATGCCGTACAGCATTTGGAATTCAAACTGGCTGTTGGGAATGTTGTATTCTTTGACGAGCTGCTTCGTATATTCGATGATGGCGTCGTCATGCGTCGCCACCGCCGTATAGTTGCCGTTTAGCAAATGCATTTTAATGATCTTCTTAAAGTTCTCATCGACATCTTTTTTATCCGGAAACGCCACTTCAGGCGGCTCTTTGTACGCTCCTTTGACGAGCCGCAAGTTCGGGCGGTACGGCTTTAAATCTTCAATGTCTTGTTCCGTCCGGTACAAATACGCCTGCAGCACCGTGCCGACGTTGTCGTATTCTTTTTTCAACATTTTAAAAATGTCCAGCGTCTTTTGGCAGCGCGAATAGTCTTCCATATCGATCGTCACAAACACGCCGCGCTGTTTTGCCGCATCCAAAATGCGGCGCATGTTGCGCATGACAAGCTCATCGGAAATATCAAGCCCCATCGATGTCATTTTCAGCGACAGCTGCGAGTTCAACTTCTCCCGGCTGATCGCCTCAATCGCCTCCAAGCAATGGCGCGCCATCTCATTCGCTTCCTGCTCATTGTCGACAAACTCACCCAAATAGTCGACCGTGACCGCCAATCCTTTTTCGTTCAGCTGGCGGATGACGCGCACCGCTTCCTCGATCGTTTCGCCGGCGACAAACCGTGAAGCGCCGAAGCGAAGGCCGTATCGTTTCGCCCATTTCGTCAATGTTTTATTTTTCGATAAGAACAGGAAAAAATCGCGCATCAACTGCTCCACTGTTGCAAGCCTCCTTGTATGGAAACGCATTCACCATTCTTATTGTACCATGTTTCAATTCAATTGAATATGTTTTTTCCCCACGGTTTATTTTTTATATGCGCATAATTTTCCACTCTCTGCACAATCTACAAGCGAACAACCGACGAAAGGAGCGAACAACGATGCAACAGCAACCACAAATGAACCCGCAGGCGGCGATGCCCGAGCCGCCGCAAATGGTGTCCACCAAAGACGCCATGTATTTTTCCGACATGATGTCGTGGAACTTGCTCGCGGCGAAAAAAGCGCACTTTTTCGCCTCGCAATGCCGAGACCCTGAAGTGGTGCAGGCGATCGAGCGCGCTGGACAGATGCATCAGCGCCATTACGACATGATTTTGCGCCATTTGCAAAACCCGCCGCAGCCACCGGTGATGTGAAAGGAGGAACGCCGCATGAACACAAAACAAGTGCAAAATCCGGAGATGCAAGTGCCGAAAACGCCGCAAATGAACGAGCGCGATTTTCTAAACGACATGTTGACGACGGAAAAATACATGACCTTGTCGTACAGCGTCTTTTTGCATGAAGCGAGCAACCAACCGTTATATCAAGATATGATGAATATTTTCACCGAAACGCAAAACTGTCAGCGCGACTTGTACAATTTGATGTTCAAAAAAGGATGGTACAAGCTTGAAGCCGCCGATCCGCAAAAGCTTCAGCAAACGTACCAGCAGTTCCAAGGGTATACGAATCAGCTCCCTTATCAACGAAATGCCATGCAATAACAAAACGAGGGGATGTCCGAACGGCAGAAGGACATCCTCTTTCTCCATCCGTTAAGAAGACAGGGCGCAGAAAGGGGAGAAAGGGATGACAGCGCCATCCGAATCGGTATGGAGCATGCTGCAAACAGCGGACGTCCGCATCCGCGACACCGGGATCATTGAATAAGCACCCCTTCTTGTTCCACAGGGATGCTTATTCTTTCATGAATAGACGATCAATACCACCAGCCTGGATACGGCGGATACGGCGGGTACGGGTAAAACGGACGCGGAGCTAACGCGCCGCCGAGCAGTCCGCCCAAGAAGCCGCCGACAAATGGGGCGCCAAACAACAATCCTGGAAATAGCATCGTTCCTTCTCCTTTCCCCAAAGCTAGAATGCTACACTGTATTCATATGCAACAAACAAGAAAAGAGGGTGGGCCGTCCGCCCAACCCTTGCCGGTTTCTCACCACCAAATGGGGCCATACCACCACGGATAGAAAAACGGCGGAACCAATGCGCTCCCGAGCAAACCGCCTAAAAAGCCGCCGAAAAATGGAGCGCCAAAAAACGGAGCGCCGAAGAAAAACGGGCGCGGCCGCCAAAACCACCAGCCCCATGGCCGCCAAATGCGCTCATCCGCCACTTGGAGATGGCTCATCTTGCTTCCCCCCTTCCGCTTGCTTTAGTCCCACTGTATGCAGGAAAAACGCCCGCTGCTTAGGCCAGTACCTAGAAGGCTGGTGAAAAACGGCGATTTCTCCCAAATCATCGATCCGTGAATGCAAAGGAAGGTCTCTTTCTACAATATATTCTCATTAAAGGAAATTATTTTCTTTTATTCCCAGTATATTCGAAAAACAAAAGCAGGCGGCTGTCCGCCGCCCCCGCTTATAGAAACTCTGCGCGCGCCTGTTCGTACAAACAGGCAAGCGAATCGAACAAAATGCGCACCGCCTCAGCCATTTCATCTTCGCTCATCGAAAGAACTGGTATGAACGTCAACACCGGGCCGAGCGGACGGATGACAAGCCCCCTCCGGCGCGCCTCAAGGATGATCCGGTGCTCCACCATGGCCGCGCGCGGAAACACTTCTTTCGTTCTTCGGTCTTTCACGATTTCAATGCCGCACATCAAGCCTTTTTGCCGGATGTCGCCAACAATTGGAATTTCATACAACCGCTCAAGCCATTCGGCCAGCCGGCGCGCCTTCCGCTTTACGCTGTCAATCAAGCTGCGTTTTTCGATGAGCTCAATGTTTTTCAGCGCAACGGAACAAGTGAGCTGATTCCCCGTATACGTATGGCCGTGGTAAAACGTTTTGTCTTCGTCCACATCGCCGAGAAATGCCGCATAAATCTCTTCCGTGACCAGTGTGGCCGCGAGCGGCAAATATCCTCCAGTAATCCCTTTCCCAAGGCAGACAAGATCAGGCTTCACCTCTTCCTGCTCACAAGCGAACATCGTGCCGGTGCGGCCAAAGCCGACGGCGACCTCGTCGCAAATGAAGAGCACCCCATACCGGCGGCAAAGCCTTTCCACTCCTTTTAAAAACCCGCGCGGATGGACGATGATCCCCGCCGCTCCTTGCACAAGCGGCTCGATGACAACCGCGGCGATTTGATCGTGCTGCTCCTCAAGCACCCGTTCCAGCTCACGCAAACAATAGCCGACGATCTCCTGCTCGCTTCCGTATTCGTCCATACGGTACACGTACGGCGACGGCACTTCGATCCGCTCAAACAAAAGCGGCGCAAAAATGCGGTGGAACGTTTCCATGCCGCCAACGCTCACCGCCCCGACCGTATCGCCGTGGTACGCTTCCTTCAACGAGACAAACTTGTTCTTCTTCGCATATTGGACCGGGTCGATGTTTTTCCAATACTGATAGGCGATCTTGAGCGCGATTTCCACCGCCGCCGCCCCGGTATCGGAATAAAACACTTTTGACATGTGCGGCCAATATTCAAGCAACCGTTTGGCCAACAAAATCGACGGCACATTCGCCGAACCAAGCAATGTCGAATGGGCAATTTTCTCCAATTGCTCGCGAAGCGCCGCATTCAGCTCCGGATCGTTATGGCCGTGGACATTGACCCATAGCGACGCATAGCCGTCCAAGTACCGGTTGCCGTCGACATCGTACAAATAGCTTCCTTGCCCGCGTTCAATGATCAAGGGGCGTTCTTTGGCATACTGCTTCATTTGCGTAAATGGATGCCAGACGTACTGCTTGTCCCACTGTTCCAATTGCTCGTAGCTATACGCCAACGCCAAGCACCTCCAGCAGTTGTTTCGCCTTTCCTTGTTCGATCCAATGCTGAGCTAGGGTTTCCAGTTCCCTCCTTGAGACTGCAGGAAGGAGCGGCACGACCGCCAGCACCGGCAGCCGAAGCAAGGCGGCGATCGTTTCGACATTGTTTTGGTGGATGATCTCTTGTTCCTGAAACTGATTAAACATCAGGCCAAGCAGACGAATGCCTTGCGCGTCGGCATACGCCGCCGTCGTCACCGCGTGATGAATCGCACCAAGGCTTGAGAGCGACACGAGAATCGCCGGCACCTCATAGTCGCGGACAAAATCGCTCGTCATATACCATCGTCCATCGCGCTCACACCACGGAACGGCCAACCCTCCCGCTCCTTCGACGAGCACCACATCATAGCGCTGCGTAAGCCATTCCAACCGTTCGGCCACCCTCTCTGGTTCGATGGACGTGCCGGTCAACTTCGCCGCTAAATGCGGCGACATCGCCGGTTCCATATAGTACATGCCTTCTGATGTCGGAATCTTCGCCACCCGTTCATACCAATATTGTTCGGCAAACGACACCCCGTCTTCGGCCAGTCCAGTCTGAACCGGTTTAAACACGCCGACCTTCATCCCAAGCCGCTCCAGCGCCAACGCCACGATGGAAGTGACGACCGTTTTGCCGATTTCTGTTCCTGTTCCCGTCATGAAAATGGCTTGCCCCATTCTCTTATCCCCCCATCCCTCGAGTCATCATGATCGGTCGGACGCGCGGCCATACGCGCGCCGCGATGACCGAACAAACGGCGCAAAGCACGAGATCTCCCGGCACCGGGAGAAGAAAGCCGAACCATAGCGTTTGGCCGATGGAAAGCGGAGCCCCCGCGATCCATTTCATCGCTATGTACAGCCACGCGCAGCCAAACACATACACGACCAACAATGCCGCCAAATTCGCCTTCCATATGTCCTGCGCTCTTGTCCATTGAAAGCGGTGCACAAGCGAGCCGCACGTATACGCCCCGGCGATGAAACCGAGCAAATAGCCAAACGTCGGCTTCCAAATATAACCGAGCCCGCCTCCTTCCGCAAACACGGGCGCGCCCGCCAGCCCAATCAAGACATATAGAAGTTGGCTAAGCGCTCCGATTTTTGGGCCAAGCAGACAGCCGGCCAAGTACACCGCCGCGATTTGCAGCGTAAACGGCACATACGGCACCGGAATTTTGATCCACCCACCAACAGCCGTCAACGCGGCAAAAAATGCCGCCCAAACAAAGGAATGGATTCGCACATCTTCCCTCCTCTCCAAATATTTGTTTCTATTGTGCCTGATATGTTTTTTATTTGTCAACTTTATTTTTATATAGGTTTACATTTAGACAAAAAATACGGAGCCCCCTAACACAGCAGGACTCCTTTTTTGGAGCGGCTCATTTCTCAAACAGACGGCGGAAGCAGTGGCCAACGCTCACCCTTCATCCTCCCACAAGTTAAGCAGGTTCATCCGTTCGCCGTCCGTTTTCGGCATCGCCAGCGGCTCACTCTGCCTCTCCTCCTTTTCCAACAACGACGACAATAAGCGCACCGCCTCCGCAATATGCCTTCCTTTGTTCAACATGATGCATTGCGCCTGTTTTCCAAGAAAAACATCCGAGATTTCCGCGCGCGACGGAATTCCCTTTTTCGCCATTTGTTCAAGCACTTGCGTCGCCCAAATGACCGGGATGTGAGCCGCCCGGCATAGCGCCAAAACGTCGTTCTGTGCGGCCGCAAGATGTTCAAATCCAATCTCCAGGGCCAAATCGCCGCGCGCAATCATCACACCAAACGCCGGAAACTTCAATCCCTCAAGCAAGATGCGAACGAAGTTATGAAGCGCCGCCCGCGTTTCGATTTTCGCGATCACCGGGAGAGAACCAGCCCCTTGTTCGGCAAGCAAATGATAAAGCTTTCGCAGGTCATGAGGGGCCTGAACAAACGACAGCCCGACGATATCCGCCCATCTCGCGATGAACGGAATCCATTCAAGGTCGCGGTCGGTGAGCGGCGGAACAGTCAAATGGAGAAACGAATCGGGAAGATGGATGCCCGTTCCTTGCTTAATCGCTTTTCGCTTTCCGCCATCGGCAACGACTTTGGCCTCTACATGCCGCTCGTGCACTTTCACGACCCGCGCTGCAATTTGGCCGTCGTTCAAATAAAGGCGGTCTCCCGCCCGCACATTGCGCCACGCTTTCGCCAACGTCGTCGTCATTTTCACACCGCAGCCATTCTGCGCCTGTGCAAACGCAGCGTCATCGAAATAAATATACAGCGGTGTACCGACCGTGACAAACGCTTTCATTGGAATGAACAAAACAGAACATAGAGTGAAAGAAGCCGACCCGCGCCGCAGTTTCATCCCTTTTTGCACATAGGCCGTCCGCGAAAGAAGAACTTTAAAACAAGACGGCGCGATTTGTTCAGTGACCCGAAGTTTTCGTTTTTTTCCGCGCACATCGGTAAACAGCAGTTCATCCCCTTCTTCGACGGTCGCTCCGTCCTCAGCCGTCAACTGCCACAAGAATGAAACATCGCGGGGGAGCGGAGACGGCGGCGGGGAAGAAGAGAAGGAAATGAGGCCGAAGAGCGGCTCCATTGGCTCTCCATATAGATTTTTCTTCACAGAGAGCTTCATCGGCCCCGCGTTGACCGCCAAGCGGTCGACCCGGATTTTTGGCCCCGGCAGATCCATGTAAATGCGGCATCGCCTCCCCTGCAGCTGTTGCTCCAACTGCTTCTCGGCTTGACGAATGATGGCCACGAGCGCCTCCCACGTTTCCGGAGAACCGTAGGCGCAGTTGATGCGGGCGATGTCCATGCCATAAAGAAGCAGCCGCTCGATCAGCCCCGGCTCATCCACCCATGCCTCGTCCATCGTCACCATAATGCGTGTCGGCCGAACAGAACTTGGGCTTCCGAACACTGCCTCCGCCCGTTTATGAAGCAACTGTTTCGCTTCCTTTCTTGTCATCTTTCGAAGCTCCCATCCGCCATCAACCCGCGTGCGCAAATATGCCAAAACTTGTTCGATCGCGTCGATGAGATGAGCCTCTTGCCCCTCGAGCCGCCATCCGGCGTCTTCCATCGCTTCACGCAAATCCGACGGCATGTGCTCCCTCATATATAAACAAGCAAGCAACTGATCCCGGCTCTCTTCATGGGATGGAAGAGGAAAATACTTCTGCTTTTGTCCCACCCACTCCGCCATCCCTCGGTAAAAGGCGGCCAAGCGGGCGCCCAAATCTCGTTTGTCGTGCATCAGCGGCACCAACCCTTGTGAAAAATGCGGTTTTACTTTTATATATTCGCCGCCGCCCCAAATGAGGACAGAAAAAAACCGGCGCCATTCGCCGGTTGAATGCGACAGAAACAGGAAGCCGTTTTTTCGGTATATTATTTTTGCACGACAATTTTCATCCCGCATTGACAAAGCAGCGAATGTTTCAGCCGCCGCAACGGCTGACCGCACTGTTCACAAACGGCCGGTTTATTCACGCGTTTCCTCCCCTTTGCTGCGTGTTTGGTATCTATTATACACCCATGATTATTTAAAGTAAATACAAAATGATAATAATTATAAATAATGAGCAGATCATTTGGACTCTTTTTCTATTTGTGATAAGGTAATAATAGTGCCAATATTCAAAAGAAGGAGGCGGTCACGATGTACGACATCGCCATCATCGGCGCCGGGCCTGCGGGGGCAAGCGCTGCGATCTTCGCCGCCAAAGCCGGGAAGAAAACGGTCTTGTTTGACAGCGACAAAGGCATGACAAAGCGCGCTTGGGTGGAAAACCATTACGGGGTTCCGGAAATCAGCGGCCCGGAATTGGTGGAAACCGGGAAAAAGCAAGCCGCAAAATTCGGGGCGGAATTGGTGGAAACGCAAGTGACAAATGTGCAAAAAACAGACGGGGGATTCCGCCTCGAAACGGAAAACGGCTCCTTTGAGGCGAAACACGTCATTTTCGCCACCGGCGTCGCCACGGATCTGGCGGAAAAAATCGGCCTGCGCACCAAACCGGGCACGGAGCCGCGCATTAAAACGGTGATTGACGTCGACGCCAATGGCAAAACGAACATCGACGGCATTTGGGCGGCAGGGACGGTGGCCGGCGTCAGCGTTCATACGATCATCACAGCGGGCGACGGGGCGAAAGTCGCCATCAACGTCATCAGCGAACTGAACGGCGAACGGTACGTTGATCACGATGTATTGAAAAAATAACAACGAAGGTGTCCCAAACAGCGGGACACCTTTTCTAATAGCGCCATGGAAACGGCCGGGACGCAAGATGACGGGCTGAACTGCCTGTTGCGTCGTACCCGCATCGACATAGCGGCCCCGATCCATCCAAGGGCGCTTATTGTCCAATGCTCCGGTACTTCCCTTCAAAAAACAAGAGCGGGTCGCCCGGTTCGTCTTTCATCAAAATATCGGTCACTTCCCCAAAGTAAAGCGTATGATCGCCGGCCACGTACGTGCTGTGGACGTTGCATAAAATATTCGCCAACGCCTCCGGCAAAATCGGATGGCCGTTCACCCAATCAAACGAAACGGGGCGCTCTTCTTTCAACTGGCCGGCAAACAAGCGCGACAACTCCTCTTGATCGCGCCGCAAAATGTTGACGGCAAATTTCCCCGTTTGCTTGACAATGTCATGCATTCGCGCTTTATGGCCAATGGAGACGACGACAAGTTTCGGGTCGAGCGAAACGGACATAAACGCGTTCGCCGTCATTCCTTTCGCTTCCCCTTGAAATTCGGTCGTCACGACCGTCACGCCGGTCGCAAATTTTCCCATGGCTCTGCGAAATGTACGATCATCCATACGTTTCTCCCATCCTTCCCTTTTCGTCATCCAGCAGCCCTACGCCTTCAGCTGGCGGTTGGGCGGCTTTCCTTCTTGATGTTTCCACACGACGGGCGCTTCGTCCGACATCTTGCCTCTATGGCTAGGCCCCATTCATGCCGAAATGAGGGTCAAATCTACCCCCATCATAGCAGAAATAGGGGAAAGAAACAACGACGATATACGGCTGTCATCGGCGGCCCGCCGCTCCAAGGTACGCCTCTGCCACCCGCTCATCGGCAAGCAGCTCGGCGGCCTTCCCGTGCACCACGATGCTTCCCCGTTCCAACACATACGCCTCATCCGCTGTCTGCAGGGCGGCACGCACGTTTTGCTCGACAAGAATCATGGCCGTCTGAAATTGATCGCAGAGCTGTGTCAGCATCCCCATCACTTCCTTGACCACAAGCGGCGCCAGCCCTAACGATGGTTCGTCAAGCAAGAGCAGCTTCGGTCTCGCCATCAGCCCGCGGGCGATCGCCAGCATTTGCTGTTCGCCGCCGCTTAATAGTCCTCCCGGACGGTCGAGCATCGTTTGCAGTTTCGGGAACAGTTCAAGCACCCGCTCATAGTCGCGCTTCACTTCCTGTCCGTCGCGGCGGTGGCGGCGGTACGCCCCCAGCAGCAAGTTATCCCTCACGGACAGACTGTCAAAAATTTGCCGCCTCTCCGGCACAAGGCAAATACCTTTTTCAACAATTTGCTCCACCTTTCCGTATGGAAGCGGTTTATGTTCAAAAAGAATCTCCCCTTCGGTTGGAGCGTAGACGCCGGCGATCGTGCCGAGCAGCGTGCTTTTGCCCGCCCCGTTGGCTCCGACAATCGCCACGATTTCTCCTTCGCCGACGTGCAAATCGATCCCTTTCAATACGTGCAAATGGCCGTGGTGGACATGAACGCTGCGAAGCACAAGCATCAGACCGCCTCCTCTCCCAAATACGCCTTGAGGACATCCGGATGCCGCGCAATTTCTTCCGGCGCCCCTTCGGCGATTTTTTTGCCATAATCGAGGACAACGATCCGGTCGGCGATCGCCATCACCGTTTCCATATCATGTTCCACGAACAAAAAGGTAAAGCCTTGTTCCCTCATCGCCAGCAACACATCAACGAGCTGCTTGGATTCTTGCGGGTTCAGCCCGGCCATCGGTTCGTCAAGCAAAATGAGCGAAGGACGAGACACAGCCGCCCGAGCGATTTCCACGAGCCGCTGCATCCCATATGGCAGCGTGCCCGCCCGCTCCCAGGCGAGATGGACCAAACCGACCTGCTCGAGGCAGGAAAACGCCTGTTTCTGCGCTTGCTTTTCTTCTTTCACCGTACGCGGCAGCCGAAAGCCGGCGCTGAGGATTCCGCCCGTCAACCGTGTATGAAAGCCGACCATCACATTTTCCAATACTGTCATCTCGGCAAACAGCTGCAAGTTTTGAAACGTCCTTGTCATTCCCAGCATCGCCAACTCGTGCGGTTGTTTGCCGCTGACCATGGCTCCTTGAAAACGAACGAGACCACTCGTCGGCGGAATAATGCCGCTGATCATATTGAACAAGGTCGTTTTGCCCGCCCCGTTCGGCCCGATCACCGCGACGATTTCTTCTTTTTTCACGTGAAAGGACACGTTCTGCACCGCCTGAACGCCGCCAAACGACTTGGACAATTGCTCCACTTCGAGCAACACTGCGCTCATCCCCGCTCCCCTCCGATCGAACGCGCCTTATGCCTCTCAACTGTGGCTACCTGCTTCTCTTGACGTCCGCCCATTTCAAAAAAGCGCCGCATCCTCTTTTGCATCACACCCGTCAACCCGTTCGGCATATAAATCAACATGACCACCAACAACAAGCCAAAAAAGACAATTTCAAACTCTCCACCGGCATTCGGAAGCAACAGCGGGACAACGGCTTTGAGCCATTCTCCTAAACAAACATAGACGGCCGCGCCGACGAGCCCGCCCCACACATGGGCCGATCCACCGATCACCACCATAATCAAAAAGGAAATCGACGGGACGATGCCGAATAAGTCCGGATTGATAAACGTAACATAATGGGCGTATAAGCTCCCGGCAATCGAAGCATAGACAGCGCTGAGCATAAAGATTTGCAGCTTGTATTTCATAATGTTCACCCCAAGCGAACTTGCCGCCACTTCACTTCCATGAATCGCCCGCAGCGCCCTTCCGACCCGGGAGCGGACAATATTATGGGCAAACCATAACCCGGCCAGAACAAACAACGAAACGAGGTAGTAAAACTGGAGATCGCTTTGCAACGGAACCCCAGCTATACGGATCGGGGGAATGCCAAAAAAGCCATTTAACCCTCCCGTGATCCCTTTCCATTCTTTAAAGAACGTAAACATAATGACACCGAATCCTAACGTCGCCAACGCCAAATAATGCTCACGCAGCCGAAAAACTGGAATGCCGACCACAAGCGCCACCAATGCAGCCAAAACCGCGCCGGCAGCCAGCGCCAGCCAGGACGGCCATCCCGCATGCGCGGTCAAATAGGCGGACGCATAAGCGCCGATGCCGTAAAACGCCGCCTGACCGAGCGAAATTTGGCCCGCATATCCCATCAACAGCGTCATCCCTGTGCTCACGAGCGCGTACAGCCCGATGAGAATCAGAGTGCTTAGCACGTAGTTATTGCCGAAGACGAGCCAGGGGAGACCGAGCCAGACAGCTGCGCCGGCAAGGAACAACCATCGTTTCCGCCCATCCGCCATTTGTTGAACGCGCTCCATCTGTCCGCCCCCCTTACACCCGTTTTCCTGTCATCTTGGCAAACAGCCCGTTCGGCATGAACAACAGCACAAGCAACAACAGCCCAAAGCTGATCGCTTCTTTGTACCCCGAGGACAAGTATCCTTCCGCAAATGATTCAAGCAGCCCAACGAGAAACGCACCGGCGATCGCCGCCGGGGCGTTCGTCAATCCCCCGACAACGGCGGCGATGAACGCCTTCAGCCCGATCATCATCCCCATATCATAGGAGGCGCCCGAAATCGGGGCGATGACGGTTCCCGCGAGCGCCCCCAGACCGGCGCTGACGGCCATGGCCCCAAGCGACATTTTGCGGATGTCAATTCCCATCAACCGAGCGGCAAACGGGTTGATGACGCAGGCCGCCACCGCCTTGCCGATGTACGTTCGGTGAAAAAACAGATGCAAGGCGGCAAAACTTGCGAGCGAAATGACAATCGCCCAGACGCTTTGCCATTGGATGACCGCTCCAAACACCTCAAGCGCTCCATGGCCCGTAAAGGGGCGCAGCGCGTATGGATCCGTCCCCCAAACGAGCAGGGCAAATCCGCGAAACACAAACGAAACGCCGATTGTGATAATAATGAGCACGGCGACAGGCGAACGGCGCGCCGGCTGAATCGCCAGCCGTTCAAACAACGCGCCGACGGCCATAACAGCAAGCATGCTCAAGCCGATGGCCGCGGCAAACGGCACGCCATTATTGACCAACGTAATGCAAAACAACGCCCCCAACATAGCGAAATCGCCTTGAGCCAAATTTAAAATGCCGGTCACGCTGTACGTAATGACAAATCCGAGCGCCACCAACGCGTAAATGCTGCCGACCGTCAGCCCGGAAAACAGCAGCTGCACAAACTGGCTCCACGCTTCCATGCCCCGTCCCTCCTTCAACGGTTAGGTGGAACAAAAGGGAATTAGCGACCTCATTCCCTGTTTACTGCTCGGCGAGCACAAACTTTCCGTCTTGAATTTGCACCATCACCAAACTGTCGGCGTCAAGCCCTGTATGGTCGTCTTTCGACATATGGAAGACGCCCGAAATGCCGATAAATTTTCTTGTATTCTCCAGAACCGACCGTATTTTCTCTTGATCCGCGCCGCCCTCCTTGATCGCATTGACCAATAAATGGAACGCATCCCACGCATGTCCGCCAAACGTTGTCGGGGCATAGCCGTACGCTTTCTCAAACTGTTCTTTGTATTTTAGCAGCGTTTCTTTTTGCGGGTCGCTGTCCGGAAGCTGATCGGCCACTAAAATGCGCCCGGCAGGGAACCATACGCCGTTGGCCGCCTCCCCGGCCAAGTCGATAAAGCTTTTCGTGCCGATGCCGTGGCTTTCCACAATCGGCGCCTCAATGCCCAACTGGCGGATGTTTTTCGTGACGACCGCCGATTCCTGCGCCGTTCCCCATACGATAATGGCTTGCGGATTCGCTTTTTTCACCTTTGTCAACATCGCTTTCGCGTCATCGACCGTCGCCTCAAATTCCTCTTCGATGACGGCTTTCACCCCATATTCCGGGGCATAATGCACAAACTCTTCATGCCCGCTTGTTCCGTATGCATTGGCGACGTTCAGCCAAGCGACGTTCGTCCATCCTTTTTCCTTTAAAAAACCAAGCAGCTTCTGAATGACGATATTGTCCCCTTGAGCGGTTTTAAATGTCCAATGACGCGAGGATCCATCGCTTGGGTTGACGATTTGTTTGCTTGCGGCGAGGGAAATGTACGGAATGCCTGCTTTTTCAATGAGTGGAATCATGGCTAAGGAGTTGCCGCTGATCGTGCCGCCGATGATGGCCGTCACTTTGTCTTGTTCGATGAGTTTTTTCGTGGATAATACGGCCTCGTTTTGGTTGGACTTGTCATCATAGGCAATCAGCTTAATTTTCTTTCCATCAATGCCGCCTTGCTTGTTCCATTGCTCAACGAGCATTTTGACCGTCTCCATCTCCGGTTTGCCAAGCGGGGCCGCCCCGCCGGAAGCCGAAAAAATGGCGCCAATTTTGATTTCATCCTCTCCTCCCGATGTCGCCGTCTTCCCACAGGCGGCAAGGAACATGAGCAATAATGCCGCCATCAATAGAGACATTCCTTTTTTCATCTTTTTTGCCCCCTTTTATATTGACAACGCTTTCAAATCATCGTTCTCCCGCCAGGCCTCCACCCGGCGGAAGAAGATCAGCGCCGCCGCTTAAACGCTTCGGCGGTGTTGATTTTGTGTTGACGGACGTATTGTTCGATTTCATGCGGCGGCGCCTGTTCATGCAACAGACGGATGATCTCTCGATGTTCTTCGATCGATGCTTTCGCCCGCTGCGGGACAAACGTAAATCCGTACACGCGGATGCGCTTCATCCGCTGCCAAATTTGCTTGATTTGCTCTTCGAGGTAGGCGTTGCCGCAATGGGCGTAAATCAAGGAATGAAATTCATAGTTCAGCTCGCTGAACCGTTCCAGCTCCAGCTCTTCAAGCGCCCGCTCCATCCGTTCGTTCAACCGCTCAAGCTCGTTGATCGCCTCCTTCGTCAAATTGGCGGAGCCAAGCGCGGTCGCATAGCCTTCCAGCACAGCCAACACCGACAGCGTCTCGATATATTCTTTCTCGTTGATGTTGCTCACAACGGCGCCTGTATACGGCTTAAATTCGACAAGCCCTTCCGCCTCGAGCTGGCGGATCGCCTCGCGCACCGGGATGCTGCTGAGTCCAAGCTCGCGGGCGATTTGATCGATGACGACGCGGTATCCCGGGCCATAGACGCCGTTTTCAATGCGGGAAAGAATATACTCGTAAGCCAATTGGGTTTTGTTTTTCGCTTTCGTTTCCATACGTTTATCATATACTAGATCATATACATTGACTAGTCGTTATGCCTGTTCGGCAGACAAGGCGGTCGGTTTCTCCCCCTTGCCGAACGCGGGGATCGGCGGATCGCCGACGGCGACGTGGACGACTTGCACTTCCGTATAGAAATCAAAGCTGTAATGCCCACCTTCGCGGCCGATGCCGCTGTATTTCGTCCCGCCAAACGGGATGCGCAAATCGCGGACGTTCGGCGAGTTGACCCACGCCATCCCGCTTTCGATCGCTTGGGCGACGCGGTGGCCGCGCTTCATATCGTTCGTCCAGACGTATGCCGCCAGCCCGTATTTCACATCGTTCGCCAGCCGTATCGCCTCTTCTTCATCCGCAAAGGACATGACCGCCATGACCGGTCCGAAAATCTCTTCCTGCGCCACCCTCATGCCGTTATGGCAACCAAGCAGCAACGTTGGCGGCACAAAATTGCCTTTTTCCAATCCTGTTGGAACGCTGGGGGCATAGACGTCCGCCCCTTCTTGCTTGGCGATGTCAATATAGCGGTTCACCCTCTCCCAATGATCGCGGTGAATGAGCGGACCGAGTTCAGTCGCCGGGTTCATCGGGTCGCCGATGACGATGCGGTCGACGCGCTCTTTCAGCCGGGCGACAAATTCGTCGTAAATCGACTGTTCAAGCAAAAGCCGCGAGTTGGCCGTGCACCGTTCGCCATTGAGCGAAAACATCCCCCAAACCGCCGCATCGAGCGCCCGTTCGAGATCCGCATCGGCGAACACAATGAGCGGCGACTTGCCGCCGAGCTCCATCGATGTTTTTTTCAACGTTGCGGCGCTGTTGCGGATAATTTCCATGCCGGTCGTCGTCTCGCCGGTAAACGAGATGAGGCGCACATCCGGGTGGGCAACCAACGCGGCGCCCGCCGTTTCGCCAAACCCGTGCACGACGTTGAACACCCCGCGAGGCAGCCCGGCTTCATCGATGATTTCCGCCAGTTTATTCGCCGTCAACGGCGACCATTCGGCCGGCTTCAAGACGACGGTGTTGCCGGTCGCCAGCGCGGGAGCCACCTTCCACGTTTCCAGCATAAATGGCGTATTCCACGGCGTGATGAGCCCGGCGACGCCGACTGGTTTATAAACGGTATAGTTTAAAAACTGTCCATTCACATGGTACGCCTCGCCGACAAGGCGCGTCTTCACCATTTCCGCGTAAAAGCGGAAGTTTTCCGCCGCGCGGGCGGCTTGCTTTTTCGCCTGGCTGATCGGAATGCCGGTGTCAAGCGCTTCTAAATAGGCGATGTCGTCCGCATACTGCTCAATCAAGTCAGCAATGCGGAAAAGGTAACGAAGACGCCGTTCGACCGACATTGTCCGCCACGGCCCGTGATCAAACGCCTCCTTTGCCGCCCGGACCGCTGCGTCGATGTCTTCTTTCCGCCCTTCGGCCACTTCGTTGATCGGTTCGTTCGTAAACGGATTGATGTTGTCGAAATACGCACCGGCTGCCCCTTCCATAAACTGCCCATTGATATAATGAAGCACTTTTGGTTGCACTGCCATTCGTTTCCCCCTCCCGCTATGTCCGATAACGCGCATGAATGTTGTTGTGTTTATACGTCCCCGCCTCGTTGAATTCATACAGCTCAAGCGACAGCGCCAAATAGCGTTTGGCGAACAGCGGGGCGAAATGGTCTTTCATCACGGCAAACAGCTCGTCGCCGACTTCTTTTTTCACCTGTTCCGGACGCCCGGCGCCGATTTTCAGCGTCCCGTGCACAAACGCATCGTCTTCGGCCCCATCAGCCACATAGTACTCGTCAAGCCGAATGGCGCGCGAGCGGATGCCGCCGACGGGAAACCAATCGCTCCGCTTGATCAACACGCGGTGAATTTTTCCAAGCAAGCCGCGAATATCGGCCTCTTCGCCGAGATTGGCCGTGTATTCCAAAATAAAGTGTGGCATCATTCCTCCTCCTTTGGCTAGACGATGTAATTGATCAGCCGGCCGATGCGTTCGATTTCGGCCACGACTTCATCGCCGGGCTGGACGTTCACCGCCCCTTTCGGCGTGCCGGTCAAAATCACGTCGCCAGGCGCGAGCGTCATGAATTCGGTGATGTACTCAAGCAAATACGGGATCGAAAAAATCATATCGCCCGTATATCCTTCCTGCACAACCGCCCCATTGACATACGTCCGCAAACGAAGCGCCATCGGATCGCCGACTTCCTCATGGCTGACGATCCACGGGCCTAGCGGCGTCGTCCGGTCGCGGTTTTTGACGCGGAAATTCGGCCGGTAGTAATTTTCCAAGTAGTCGCGAACAGCGTAATCGTTGGCAATCGTGTAACCGAAAATGTAGTCGTACGCCCGTTCCGCCCTCACCCGGCTGGCCGGGCGGCCGATGACGACCGCGAGCTCGCATTCATAATGCATCATGTTGACCCCCTCCGGGCGAACGGTTCGGCCGCGATGGCCGATGAGCGTATTTTTCCCTTTGAAAAATAAAAGCGGCTCTTTCGGCGCAACAAAAGACAATTCGCCGGCATGCTCGGCATAATTCAATCCAAGCGCCACGATCACTCCCGGCTCCACCGGGGGAAGCCACATCACGTCAAGCTCCCCGACGATCGTTCCGTCCGGCAGGCGGAGGCGGCCATCGTCGAGCGGCTCGGCTTCGGTCACGATTCCGTTCCAGGCCACACGCGCCCGCCTCATCATTCATCGCCTCCTTGTTCCAGGGCGATTTCATTTTCCAACACACCGATCCTTTCGATTTCGATGCGCACCACATCTCCTGCTGTAACAAGCGGCGCATCGGCCGGCCAGCTGAAAAACAGCACATCGCCTGGGTAAAGGGTCATAAATTCGGTCACCTCAGCAAGCCATTGTTCGACTGGAAGGCGAAAGCGGCTCGGGTCTGCACGCTGGACGAGGTGTCCGTTCACATATACGTGTGCGGCGAGCGAAAAGAGCGGCGACGCTTCCTCTTTCGGCACGATCCACGGGCCGACTGGGGCGAACCCGTCGCGCGCCTGCTCCTTCACCGCCGGGCGGTGCCGCTGCTCGTGTGGAATCGACAGATCATTCACGATCGTATAGCCGAATACAAAATCGAGCGCCTGCTCGCGCCGCACGCGCGCCGCCGTCCGCCCGATCACCAGCCCGAGCGCCGGAGCAGCCTGAAGATGCTTCACCCCACGAGGCAGAAGCACCAGACGCCGATGGGCGTTGATGGTGTTTGCCGGCTTCATATACAGCACCGGGCCTTCCGGCGGCTTTTCATACGGCGGGGCGTTCATCTCTTTTGACAGCGCCGCCCACTCCTTTCCATCATTCAGCGCCACCCCGTACATCGCCCCGCCAATAGGCGCGTCCCATTCCAATTCATCAATGCGGTGCGTCAGCCCGCCAAACGACACCGTCCCGCCGCGCGGATCCGCCTTTGCCTCAATCGTCCGCCTCATGCCGGCCAGGCGCAAGCGCACATTCGCCATCATGTATCCTCCTCATCTGTATCGATGCCATTTGAAGCTTTACCATTTGCAGCTTTACCGAGCATTTGATCGCGCTTTGGCGTGACGGAGGCAAGCCACAGGCTTGCCTTCGACAGTCAAAAATGGATGAGCCACTTTTCCGTCAAGGATATGTTAAACGATTTCGTTGCATCTAATATGCCTGTTGCCAGGCGTGTTGGTGAACCAATCAAAACCAGTTGAGAAAGCATTGTTCCCGGCTTTTCTGCCGCCGTCGGCAAGCGGTTCGCTTGCCGACGGAGCGTGCAGCTGCATGGTGCTTTATTTTCGGGAAGCAACGGATCATCAACACTCGTGACCGGTTGCACGTGCTTGTTTTATGTCGCTTTTTGCATTTCTTCGTCCTGCGTCTCTTCAGCCAGCAACCCGTATTTGACGAGCGTGCGGCGGATTTGCCGCTGATGCTCTTCGCTTGGCAAATCGAGCGGCAGCCGGAGCTTCGGGGTGATTTTCCCCATCATCCCGAGCGCCGCTTTCACCGGACCTGGATTTGTTTCAATGAACAGCACATCATTGAGCTCCATCAGTTCAAAATGAAGATCTTGCGCACGCTTGATGTCGCCTTCAAACCAAGCGTCGTGCAGCTCGGCCACTTTATGCGGCACGACGTTCGCCGTCGCGCTGATCGATCCGGCGCCGCCGATCGCCAGCATCGGATAGCACAAAAGCTCGATGCCGGAAAAGAGAAGAAAATCGCGCCCGCAGTGCCAAAGCACTCGGTTCACATGTTCAAAATCTTTGTTTGACTCCTTCACGCCGATAATGTTCGGACAATCTTCGGCCAGCCGCGCCAACGTTTTGACTTCCAAATTGACCGCCGTCCGCCCCGGAATGTTGTAGACGATGATCGGAATGTCGACCGCCTCGGCCACCGCCTTAAAATGTTTATACAGTGCAGCTTGAGACGGACGGTTGTAATACGGGACGATGACCATTGCGGCATCAGCTCCAATCTCTTGCGCAAATTTGGTCAGCTCGATCGTTTCCGCATGGTTGGTCGAGCCCGTCCCCGGCACGAACGGCACCCGACCCGCCACCGCTTTTTTCGCCGTTTCCATCACCTGTTTTCGCTCTTCAAGCGTCAGCGAGCTCGGCTCTCCCGACGTTCCCGTGACGGAAATGCCGTGCGTGCCGCTTTCAATATGCCAATCGATGAGCGCGGCGAGCGCCGCAAAATCAACGTTTCCTTCCTCATCAAACGGCGTGACGACCGGCGCGATCGAGCCGCGCAGCCGTTCTTTCGCCTCGCGGTATGCCATCCCCTTGCCCCCTATTGACTTTATTTTTCTGAATCTTATTTATATTGTACACATTATCATATATGAAATCAACGATAAAATCATATATAATCTTGATCCCGAAAACCGCGAGCAGAAGGGCGGCGGTCTTCTTCTAAATCAGGAAGGTCGGTTTCTGCTTCGCCAATGTCGGTTCGTTCGGCTCGATCGGCTGACCGCTGTGAACGTCAAGAACGACAGACGCCTCTTCAAACCAGCTGTCCGGCGCCGCATGCCCCCAGAACGTTTGCCGGCGCGGATCATCCAAATCCCAGCGGATCGGCGGAAAATCGGGGTCACTCGTCAAATAATCGCCGTTATACAGCTCAATTCGGTGGCCATCCGGGTCGCGCAAATAGACAAAGAAGGCGTTCGACAATCCGTGGCGGCCCGGCCCGCGTTCAATGTTTGCCGCATATCCGGACGCCGCCAGCACATCGCACGCATGGATGAGGCTGAGCGGGTCCGGCAGCCAAAACCCGATATGGTGAAGGCGCGGCCCTTTTCCGTTCATCAGCGCCAAATCGTGGACGTTTTGCTTCCGGTGCAGCCATGCCGCCCACAGCTTCCCATCTTCCGTTTCCGTATACTCCGAGCAGGCAAAGCCCAATCCTTGGACATAAAAGTCGTACGCGCGTTGAACGTCCGTCACCGCGCAGTTGAAATGGTCAATGCGCTGCACACGGGCGCCGCGGTATACGTCATACCGCTGCAAAAGCCGCTCTGTTTTCTCCATGTGGGCAAAAAACTCAAGCGGCAGCCCGGACGGATCTTGCACGCGAAACGCTCTCCCGACGGCGTGCTGGCTTCCTGCTTCCAGCCATTTCGGCTGCAGCGTTTGCGCCGCAAACCATTCATAAAGCGCTTCCAATTGCTGTTCGGAACCGACTTTGTAGCCAAGCGCTTCAACCGCAGGGCGGGGCGCCTTTTTCAATAGAAGGCTATGATGATGATATTCTTCCAGCCCCCGCAAATACAGATGGCTCTCATCCGCTTCCGTCACGACAAACCCAAGCACCCGTTCGTAAAAATCGCGGGCGGCGGCCAAATCGGTCACATGCAGCACCGCGCGGGCGCAGCGAATAATAGAAAATTTCACCATCCTTCTCCCCTTTCGATCAAATTCAACTCCATTTGCACTGTCACCGCTGGGTGTCAGAAGGAATGAACACGCTTTTGGCGCCGCGCAGAAATTCACGCACGAACTGTTGATACGGCTCTTTTTCATATGCGTCGAAATACGCCATCCCCATCCGAACGGGATCGCCGAAAAAGTAATATTCGTAATGCGTCTGCCGGGCTCCGAACGCGCTCATCGTGAGATCCCAGGCGAGCCGGAACAGCTGAACGCGCTCATAGCCGTCCACCGTCGCCCCTTGCATCGCGCGGCGGACGATATCGCCAATTTCTTCGTTGTCAAAGTCGGCTTCCGTCGGAATCGCCATCATGCCCGATGCCCCTAAAATGCGAATGATTTCCGCCAGGCGCGGATAAATGCGCGGATACCAGTTGCGCGCGGCATCAAGCGCGGCAAAATCCGGCGTCATCGTCCCCCATCGGTCTGGCTTGGCGTTATGCTCAGCCCGGTACAGGTGGCTCTTCATCGTCTCCAAGACGAGCATGATTTCCGCCCCTTTATCTTTCACATGCTGGAATTCGCCGATGCCGATGGCTTCGATCAGACAAAGGGTGACGCCAAGCAAAAACTCCGTTTTGACGATGTTTTTTGCCACCACTTGATGGGACATATGAATGACCGCATTCGTCTCTCGGAACGTCCGGTTGCAAATCGACGAATTGCCGCAAACAAACACGCGCTCCCACGGCACAAACACGTTTTCAAACGAAACGATGGCATCGCCCTCTTCAAAGCGGGACGCCAGCGGATGGTCCCACGAACTCCGCCCGTAGTCAAACGCCTCGCGGCAAATGAACTTCACGCCCGGCGTATTGTTCGGAATGGCAAAGGCGAGCGCGTACGGGTCTTCACCAGCTGTCGATTTTTTCACGGTCGATGGAAACACTAAAATTTCGTCCGTAATCCCGCCTTGCGTCGCCAACAGACGGATGCCGCTGACGATGATCCCGTCTTTTCGCCGTTCCACCAAATGGAGCGGCACATCGGCATCGTTTTGTTCATGAAGCGCCTTGGCGCGATTCATTTGCGGATGGATGAGCGTGTGCGTCAAGCTGATGTCGTTTTCACGCGCGTACTCATAGTAGTTTTTCGCGTTTTCGGCAAACATCGGATCATCTTCGGCAAATAGATCATTGGCGACGCCCATGGCCATGACTTCCGCGTTTAAATAATCGGGAGAACGGCCCATCATCCCCGCCGACATACGCGCCCATTCTTGCGTCGCCTCGCGGCGGGCGATGAGCTCGTCAATGGTTGTCGGCTGAATGAACGTCATGCCGACGAGTTGCCCGGTTGTCGGCGACCGGTACAACATTTTCTCCGGCTTTTCATATTGCCGGTCGTAAAGCGCCGCCATCGAACGGACGACGTTGCAAAACGCCGGATGAACGGTGACATCCTCCACTTTTTCCCCGTGGATGTACACGCTGCTTTTCGCCCGCTTGAGCCGCTCCATATACTCCTGACCTGTTTTGGCCGGCATTTTCATTCCCCCCGTTTTCACGTATAATAGATAAGGAAGCGCTATCATTCAGAATGTTCAAAATTAATATAACATATGATTTCATATATGAAAAATACAAAAATGATCAACCATCCTATACGAAAAAGATATGGAAGCAAGAGAGGAGGCACGACCATGATCGATGTGAAGCAGCTGAAATACTTCATCACGATTGCCGAAGAGGGGCAAATCACGAAAGCGGCGCAAAAGCTTCATATCGCCCAGCCGCCGCTCAGCCAGCAGCTGAAGCAGCTCGAAGAAGAGCTCGGCGTTCCTTTATTTGATCGAAAGGCGAAAAAAATGGAGCTCACCGCACCAGGCAAAGCGTTTTACGAAAAGGCGAAACGGCTGCTCGCCCAGCTTGATGACGCCGTGGCGGAAGTAAAAGAAATCGAAGAGGGAACGGCGGGAACGCTGTCGATCGGCTGCGTCAAATCGTGCTTTTACTATTTGGCCCAAGCAATCCGTCACTTCCATGAACAAGCTCCGAACGTGACCTTTCATCTCCGTGAAGGAGATACATTTTCCATTTGTCAGCTGCTTTACGAGCGGCGCATTGACATCGGCATCGTCCGCCTGCCGATCGACTCGGCTGATTACGACGTCATCCGTCTGCCCGGCGAACGTTATGTCGGCGTGTTGCCGGCGCAATGGAAAACCGGCCAACCCTCATTATGCATGCGCGATTTTGCGGATTGGCCGCTTCTCCTTCTCCACCGGGTGCACGGCGCCGGACAGTACGAGCGGGTCATCGAGGAATGCCGCCGTCATGGCTTTGAACCGAACGTTCTATGCGAATGCCCGGACGCGACCATATTGCTCTCCCTTGTCGCCCAAGGCCTCGGGGCCACCATTGTGCCGCAATCCACCGTAGCCTTGTTTCGCCTCCCTGGCATCAAGGTGCTGGAGATCATCGACTCTTCGATGACAGCGGAAGCCGCCGCCATCCTCGACCGACAACGGTATTTGCCGAAAAGCGCCCGAACATTCCTCGACGTGCTCCAAACCGTTGCCGCCCGCGCCGCCGGTGAACAACATGAAGAAAGATAGCGATTCCTCCAATCGTGGACGCTCAAGGGAAACGTCATGCCCTCGTTGCGCCGTCCTTTTTGTTCAATGACCTGCTTTTCAAAAAATGAGGCGCCGTTGGGCGCCTCATCACAACCCTGCCGACCGCTGCAGCCGCTTGGCGATTTCGAAAAAATCTTCGGCCGAAATCCCGGGGGCGAATTCTTCCGGCACTTCGTCCAAATCGGGGATCGCCCCCCCTTGGGGCGCTCCTTCGACCACCTCGAGCGGCTGTCCATCGCTTGGATGGGTTCCTTGCCAAATGCGGACGATTTCTTTGTAATAGCGATCGCTGAACGTATAAAGCCGGCGGTGGACGCCTTGATCCTCATACTTTCTCGCCTCGTCGAACACACGGTTATCCAACTTCGGGATCGGCAGCAGTTTCGTCACATCGACCCCCGTAGCCACTTCGATCGCTTTGGCGTACGCCAAAATATGAACGCCCCCGCGCACAAGCAAGTAGCCGATCATCTCGCGGGCGGTAGGGTGGTCCGTCATTTCATAGACGCGCATTTTATGCGTGCGCGCTCCGCATTCAAGGAAAAAGTTGTGAAGCAAATCCAAAATCAAGTTGCCGCTGTTGAACACGTACTCCCCCGTCCACGCCTTCCCCATCGAATCGCCGGGAAACGCCGTCTGCGCCGTCGCGATAAAATGATACGTATTGCGCTTGTCTTTCGCATCCTTCATCGGCGCTGTATCCGGATCACCTGGATGGGTGGAGCCGGTCAAGCAAAGGTTGATCGCATTGGACACGAGCTCCACATGGCCAAACTCTTCGGCGGTGATGCTCGCCACCAACTCGTAAAACGGGCGCAGCTTCTGTTTTTGCCGAAAATTGAATGACTGAAACAAATAATTGTTTAACGTCGACATTTCTCCGAAACGGCCGCCAAGCAGCTCCTGGACAGCGGCAGCCGCATTGGGGTCCGCGTACTTCGGCTTCGGCAATTCGATCGCCAGCCGGTCGATCCGCTGAAATACCACGACTCTTTTCCTCCTCTCCATTAATTGCTGAGGCGAACAGACACCACTTGCGCCAAGCGGATGTAATAAACCGCCTGATGCGCCGAGATGACGATATGGTCCGGCTTCACATCCCTCACAGTTCCTTGGATCGAACCGCGGACTGTTTCCACCACCACTTCTTTGCCGTTCAAAGCTTGGAAAGCGTGGTACACATACGGGTCAACCAGAGCAATGAGCTGCGGTGACGAAGCATGGGACGCGTAGGGCTGGTTCATTCTCATTTCCTCCCTTTTGATGCGTTGAAGAAGATTCCCTTTTTATCCATATGCCGCCCCCGTGCCGAACATGACAAAAAAACCCAACGTCGAGAAAAGAAAGCGGCCTGATGCTCAAGGACATTCAAGCCGCTTCCAAAGATGTTTACGCCGCTAGAAAGCGGCGAACGCTCGGAATCTTTTGCACCACAAAACGGTCAAACAGCCAAATCACAACGAGCGACAACGCAAACAGCGGCATCACGACCGCTGCGGCGATCATGCCGCCCCACACCGTTTTCGCCGCTTGAGGATCCTTCACCCGCGCCGGAGCGCCGAAACCGTCTTTCGGCTTGCGCTTGCGCCACATCACAAAGCCGCTGACGCACAAAAACACAAGCCCGAGGCAAAAAACGAGATTGACGAGCTGATTGGCCAGCCCAAACAACCGCCCTTCATGGAACGCGATGCCAATCGTAATCGCTTTGGCCAATGCGCCGTAGTCGGAAAAGCGGACATCGCTCAGAACCCGTCCCGAATATTGGTCAATATGCAAGGTCGCGTTCTCCCATGGCTTCGTCTTCGATGTCGCAACGGTAAACACCCCTTTTTCCCCTTGCGGCAGCGAAATGGTGAACGGCTTTTTCACCTTTTTCGCCTCCGCGATCGCATACACCTCATCGAGCGAAAGCGGGGCCGCCTTGCGCTTGCGAACAGAAGGCACAGGCAGTTGTTCGGCCGCCCATGGCACGTCTTGCGCCACTTCTTTGGTGACCACTTTCGATTCCGGCTTCAGTCCGAAGCTGAACGCAAACGGCGGATACCCGGTGTTTGTCGCCGTCGCCACCCGGTTGATGACCTCCCCCATGACCCCTGTCCACGGCATCCCTGTCACAATGAGCAGCAAAATCCCGATACTCATCCATACACCGGTCACGGCATGCCAATCGCGCCAAGCCAACCGTTTTTTCGCCCGCCAGCGCGGCCAAAACGTCCCGAGAACAGAGAATGATTGCCGCGGCCACCAAAGATAGAGGCCCGTGGCCAACAAAATAAAGCCCCAACAAGCCGCCAGCTCTACAAGACGGTTGGCCGCCGTTCCGCCAATCAATAGCTCGCTGTGGATTTTTTTCGCGATTTCCGTCCAATTCTCATCCGCGCGCAATGTCCCTTGAATCTCCCCGGTATACGGATTGACAAAGGCAAACACCATTTCTCCTTTGTCCATCATCCCGATTTTCACGGTCCGATTCGCTTCTTTCTCAAGCGTCACAGAGACAACGGAATCATGCGGATATTTCTCCTTGACCCGTTCCGTCAGCTCAACGAGAGACAGCCTTTTTTCCCCAACCTTGTCCACCTCGTACAAATGGCCGGACAGAGCCGATTCGATCTGCGGCTTAAACAAATAGACGGCCCCGCTCAACGCCAAAATGATCAGAAACGGCGCAAAGATGATCCCGGCATAGAAATGCCACCTCCAGACCGCCGCATACATCGGCCGCTGTTTGTCCGCCGCCTTCACCGTTTGTTCCACAGTTTTCCCCCCTGCCATGTTTTCATGTTTTTCAGTAGGCAGTATAGAACAAAACTGTGTCCAAACGGTGAGCAATCGGCGAAAATGGTGTGAAATGAAACGGCCGGACAGACCAGTCCGCCTCGTCATCCAATCAACCCAAGACGCAGCGCTTTTGCCACCGCTTCCGTCCGATTTTTCGCGTTGAGTTTCCTTAAGGCGCTGGAAATGTAGTCGCGCACCGTAAATTCGCTCAAATAAAGCTGACAGGCCGCTTCCAATGTCGAGGCTCCGTCGGCGAGCAGCTTCAAAATCTCAATTTCTCTTGGCGACAAGGATTCCGCCATCCCTTCCCATTCTTTTTTTGGCGCCTTGATCCATTTCAACAGCAACTCCCCCGCGCTTTGGCCAAATTTCATCAGCGCGGGAAACAGGCGGCGGTCAACGGCAAAGAAGCGGCCCGGTCCGCGGTCGAGAACGACGCCTCCAATCATCCTCCCTTCCGTCGGCACATACACCGGAACGATCACCAGCGAGGCCAAACCGAACGGGTCCACATACAGGCGCGGAAACTGTTCGCTCGCCCTCGGCACATAAATCGGACGAAAATGGCGAAATTCATGCACTTCCGCTTTCAATTTCCCCACACTTTCTTTCAACATCGGAATGCTGTCCAATTCCACGCGCAAGCGCTGAATTTGCCCGTTGTCCACGCCATGCCCGTGCAGACCGATGGCTGTGCTCTCCTGATTGACAAATTGAAACAGAGCGCAGCGGCTGAAAGGAAGAAAATAGGAAAAACCAAAACAAATATGCGCCGCCGATTCCTCAAACGTCTGCGCCCGCAAAATCCATTCGTTGAACAAAATGACGGCGTCTTTCCACAAGGATTCTTTTTTCCACGAGGAATCGCGGCCGATTTTGAATGATTGCTCATTCATTTCATACAACAACCATTCATTCCATTTGAAAAACAAATACCGCACGGCTGGGTGCAGCGTAGCAGCCGCTGACGCATGCGCCTTCAACACTTGATGAACCGTATTTTCCATTAAATTTAGGGAAAATATGACCATCTCCGGATGAAACGCCGCAATGCGTTCGAGATGCCTATTCGCTGGGTGTTCGCCCCCGTACGGGAGCAATCTTGCCTGAACGAATGCGCACAGCGTGGAAAACACCTCTTGAACCCGCGCATTCCGCTTGCCAAGCGCTTCGCCGATCCGCTTCCATTCCCGGTTCACTTCCCTTTCATACTGCCGCAAAATATCCGAAGCCTCTCTCAGCAGTCGAAACAAATGATTGTGCAATTCTGTTGACAAGGCAACGCCCCCCTTTTTTGGTCGACCGTGTTCCCTCACTATTGTATTTTCGCAACGCGTGCGTTGATTCCTTCTCCCCTCTGCGACGAAGACGGGAAAAAACCCTACAAATGTAGGGATTTTATTTTATTTGAATTATTTTAATATTTAATTAAATCTATATTTAAAGCGCTTTCAATTTATGTGAAGGGGAGGAGAATGTTCATGAATATGGCCAGCCAATCACTGATTGTAGGAGGGCACACGGCCAAAAAACCGTTGCTTCTCGCCTTGCTCGGAGGATTTTTTGCCCTCACTCTTATGTTGTCCGCCTTCGGGCTGACAGGCGTCGCCTATGCCGTACCAATCAGCGGGGTCGGCGAATTCACTGTTCAGTTTGACAAGCTAAACGGCAGCGGGTTTAAAATGTACGGCGGCGTGGCGGAAGCAGGCAATGCGCCGCAGACGCCGGTCTTCGTCAATGAAATGGATAAAGCGACGATTCAAGGTCTTCGGATTTCGAAAGACTTCCCGGCCTTGGGCATTCGCGTCGTCATTGTCGCGAGCGAGCCTGTCTCCATTGACGGCCTCGTGCAAAAAGCGACGCAAATCAACGGCAACATCTCCTTCGGCAGCTTGACGATGAAAGAAAGCTATGTCGGCGATACGAGCAACCCAGTCGAGAAAGCGGCCAAAGAATTCACACAAGGAGCCGACAGCATTACGATCGAAAACGGCGATATCAAAACCGTCTACTTATTCCAGCAAAAAGTATCGCTGCCGGGCATGAAAGTGTACTTTGAAAAACTCAACTAATTTCAGTAAGGATGAGAAACATTGGGCATCATTCGTTCTAGCTGGCAGGCGTTCGGTCGCTGGCGGAAACGCCGCCCGTTTTGGGGGGCGACGTTTCTCTTGTTATCAAGCCTTGTGATTTTATGGATTCCGATGCAGCTATACGAAATTTCTCTCGTTCCCGGAAGCATGGTGTTCGCCGGCTTTTTCCTTGGCGGCATGGTCATGTTGATGGGGATTCTTTCCTACGCCATGCCGCGGCTATCCACCTTGCTCGGCATCATCGGTATGTTCAGTGCCATTCTGTCGATCATGGGCGCCTTGGGCGGCTTCTTAGTCGGCACGATTCTCGGCATCATCGGCGGGGCGCTTTGCATCGCCTGGCGCCCGCAATGGGCCGAAGCCGACACTCCTGCCGCTCATCGTGAAGCAGCGGCAGACAAAGAGCCATCCGCCGCAACCGACTAACAGGCGCCGATCGCTCGGCCGAACGAAGCGAAAGATTCGCTCGTTCGGCCTTCTTTTTTATCTCTTTTTCCCGATCACGAATCCATTCATCATGAACAAACGAGGCGCATATTCATATTATGGGCCCATCATCGCTGCAGAACAAGATGAAAGAAGGAGGGACCGCCATGAAACACCTTTCTATCGACCGGCTACACACCCAGTTCGCCGCCGGAACCACCCATACGTTCCCGCTCATCGGACGAATGTATACGTTAACTCACTCTGATGCGACGGGAGACCTCTATTTAGCGATCGGCCGCTCGTTCGCGACCACACGGCTCAATGCCATGCGCGATGAAGTATTGGGAGAATGGAAACAGGCAGGGCAACATCTCGCCTTGTTCATTTATGTGTTTGTCGGCAGCAAGCAAATGGGCAAGGAAGAAAACATCCGCCGAAAACAAGTATTCGAACAAGAATTGACCTTGGCGCTAGAAGCCATTCGCTACGGAGACCGGCACTTTTTCCGTCATTTTCCTTCCTGCGATGGCAGTCCGATTTTGGTTCATTTCACTTCCGAATACCCAGAACTGAACCGAACAGAGACGTACGGAATCCCCTATATGTATCGTTGACTCTCTCTTTTTGCACGTTCTGCGCAAGATTCACAAACACTTCAAATGAAGTGTTTGTGGATTCACCCTCTCGAATGAGAAAGGCTTTTTAATTAATTGGGTGAGAATATTTTAGTTTTTATTATCCAGAACATTTAAAACACGATTAATAAACGCTTGACCATCTTCAAACTCAATATATCGTAAACTATTATCATGCAATAAAATCTCTATTTTTTTAAATGTTTCTCTATCCCCATTGTCTATTAGTTTTTGTAATTCAGCTAATTCAGCTCTTAATGCATGAACCAAACTCTCTGGTTCTTCGTCTCTAAATTCTCTAATCATATCGTCAAATTCATGATCATCGATTGATTATAATACCCATCTACAAAGTATTTGAGCGTCTTAAATTTCCCCTCAATTTCCATCATATTCATCACCACTTCGGATAAGATGTAACAATAACCCATGGTGCTAGTTGAGCGTCAACGCTCAACTAGCACCATGGGTTACAATAAAAAGCCGCGCAAAATTTTTCTGGATTCTATCGTTTTTTTCGGGCTTCCCCAAAAATGAAAAACGACTGCAAATGCAGTCGCATCAAGGGTTTCACGATTTCTTGTCCGAACCGTTCGGATGTTGGAAATGGAGACGGTGGGAGTCGAACCCACGTCCAGAGGCATCGCCACTTAAGCATCTACGAGCGTAGTCGGTATATTTCGCTTCGCCGTCCGTTCCGCCTACCGACAGGCCTCCCGGCGGCTAGCCTGGTTCATCTCTTCCCTCATCCTCAGGCGGCGGATTTGGGCGTAGCCCGCTTCATATGAACCCCTCGGACGCCACACGGGCGATGGCGGGAGGAGCTAGCTGCAGCAATTAGGCAGCTAAAGCGTAGTTTTGTTTGCCAGTTATCTTTAGGTGACGTTTTTACGAGGACGTCCCCCTCGGCTCGCCGCTTAAGCTCGACCTACCCCTGTCGAATCCGGATCGTCCCCGCGGTGCGAAGAAAGACCGGAACAGCTTAAGCATGGGATAACCGGCTGTTGCACTTTTTATTATACCATGGCGGTGCGCATTTGCAATGGGAATGTTTTCAATTCCGCCAAAAAACAGGATTTCCCTCGAACGGCGGGGGCGATGTTGGAAGACATCTTCTTTATTGTTTGAAACCATTCGTCCTGTCCCGGAAGCGCCCGCCATACGGACGGGGCTCGCCCGTTTCCAAACCCGCTGCGCGCACTGCCAATCAAGCCCGATGAGTCCAAGTTTCTCCTCGCGGCCAGCGCCCCAACCACCGCGGACTTCTTCTACAGTTTTTGCCGCTCGCGGAACGCCCGCTCGATTTCGCGCTGCGCTTCTTTCCGCTTCATGTCTTCCCGTTTGTCGTATTTTTTCTTCCCTTTGGCCACACCAAGCTCCACTTTGGCAAAGCCGTTTTTAATGTACAGTTTGAGCGGCACGAGCGTATACCCTTGCTCTTTCGTGTAGCCGATCAGTTTGTTGATTTCACGGCGGTGCAACAAAAGCTTTCGCGTCCGCAGCGGATCGTGGTTGTAGCGGTTGCCTTGTTCGTACGGGCTGATGTGCATGTTATGGAGAAACACTTCCCCTTTTTCGACTTTGGCGAACGAATCTTTCAAATTCACCCGGCCGTTGCGGATCGATTTGATTTCCGTCCCTTGCAGCACGAGGCCGGCTTCGTACGTTTCCTCGATGAAATAATCGTGATGTGCTTTTTTGTTTTGCGCGATGACCTTTCCTTCGCCTTTCGGCATCCGTTTTCCCCCTCCTCATCGTAGCGTTTCTTATTTTATCAAAAACGAAAAAGAAGGAAAAGCCGGGCGCGAGGCTTTTCCTCACCGTTTTTTCTTTTTCTTCTTTTTCGCCTTCGCGTGGCGGCTTTTGCCGCTGTTCGTTTTCGCTTCCGCCTTTGCCTTGGCCTGTTTTTGCTTTTTCCCTTCAATGACGACCGGAGCGGCTTTCGCTTTCGGCGGGCGGCGCCCTTTCATGCCGACGACTTCAAAATCGACGATCCGTTCGTCTTTGTTGACGTTGATGACGCGGACGGTGATTTCATCGCCGATGCGGTACATTTTCCCGGTCCGTTCGCCGATCAACGCGTAGTGGCGTTCGTCGTAGCGGTAATAGTCGTCCGTTAAGTAGCTGACGTGCACCAAGCCTTCGATCGTGTTCGGCAGCTCAACGAACAAGCCGAAGTTCGTCACCGAGCTGATAATGCCGTCAAACTCCATCCCGATTTTGTCTTCCATAAACTCGGTTTTCTTCAGATCGTCCGTCTCCCGCTCCGCCTCAACGGCGCGCCGCTCCATATCGGAAGCGTGTTCCGCAATTTCAGGCAGCTTTTCCGCCCATTTTTGCTGGGTGTCAAGATCCATCTGGCCGTTAATGAGATACGTCCAGATCAACCGATGGACGATCAAATCCGGGTAGCGGCGGATCGGTGACGTAAAATGGGTGTAAAACTCGGTCGACAGGCCGTAATGGCCGAGGCTCTCGGCGTCATAGCGCGCCTGTTTCATCGACCGAAGCATGACGGTCGAGATCACCATTTCTTCCGGCTCGCCGCGCACCGCTTCGAGAATTTGCTGGAGGGCGCGCGGATGGATTTGGTTGCCCGTTCCTTTCACGACATAGCCGAAGTTCGTGATGAACTCTAAAAAGCGCTGCAGTTTTTCCGGCTTCGGATCCTCGTGAACACGGTAAATAAATGGCACGTTCAACCAATGGAAATGCTCAGCCACCGTTTCGTTCGCCGCCAGCATAAACTCTTCAATCAACCGCTCAGCGACCGACCGCTCGCGCAAGACGACATCGTACGGCTTGCCGTTTTCATCGACAAGCACCTTCGCCTCCTTAAAATCGAAATCAATCGCCCCGCGCTTTATCCGCTTTGCCCGCAAAATGTCGGCAAGCTCAGCCATCAGCTCAAACATCGGCACAAGCGGCGCATATTTTTCCCGCAAGGCTTCGTCTTTGTCAACGAGAATTTTATTGACATCGGAATACGTCATCCGTTCCGCCGTGCGGATGACGCTTGGGAAAATTTCATGGCGGACGACTTCTCCTTGCGGGGTGATTTCCATTTCGCACGAGAGCGTCAGCCGATCGACTTTCGGGTTGAGCGAGCAAATGCCGTTCGACAGCCGATGCGGGATCATCGGGATGACGCGGTCAACCAAATAAACGCTCGTGCCGCGTTCATACGCCTCGCGGTCAATAGGCGAGCCTTCCTCAACATAGTAGCTGACATCGGCGATATGAACGCCGAGCTTATAGTTGCCGTTTTCAAGCTTCGTCACCGTCACCGCATCGTCTAAGTCTTTCGCATCCTCGCCGTCAATGGTGACGATCATCTCGCCGCGCAAATCGCGGCGCCCTTCCAAGTCTTTCTCCGTAATGACGTCCGGCACCCGGTTGGCGTGCTCGATCACGTCTTCTGGAAATTGAAGCGGAAGGCCGTATTTATAGATGATCGCCAAAATGTCGACGCCCGGGTCGTTTTTATGGCCGAGAATTTGCACGACTTCCCCTTCAGCGCTCATTCGTCCTTCCGGGTACGAGGTGAGCCGGACGACGACTTTATGCCCTTCGACCGCGCCGTTCGCCGCGTTTTTCGGGATGAAAATGTCATTGACGATCCGTTTGTCATCCGGGATGACAAAGCCGAAATATTTGCTTTCCGTGTACGTGCCGACGACCTCTTTCACCCCGCGCTCCAAAATGCGGACGATCGTTCCTTCGCGGCGCGCCCCGGATGAATCGGCTTGGACGCGCACAAGCACCGTGTCGCCATGCATCGCGTTTTTCAATTCGGACGGCGGGATGAAAATATCATCCAGTCCCGGCTCCTCCGGTGTGACAAACGCGAATCCTTTCGGGTGGCCGGTCACCTTGCCGCGCACGAGATTCATCCGCTCAGGCACGCCGTAGCGGTTGCTGCGCGTCCGGACGACAAGGCCTTCCTCTTCCATGGCGACAAGCGTTTTGACAAATTCCTTAAACCCGTCCGCATCCTCAATCCCAAACGCTTCCTCCAGTTCCTCAACGGTCAGCGGTTTGTACGCCTCATCGCGCATAAACGTTAAAATGCGTTCGGCCAACACATGATCCATTGGCCATCCCCTCCTTTCTCCATTACCAATCTAACGATTCAAGAAATGCATAAATATCTTCATGCAGCTGATCTTTTTCTTGATCAAGCGTAATCACATGGCCTGATTGCTCATACCATTTGATTTGTTTGACCGGCGATTCAATTTCGTTATAAATGATGTTCGCGCTGTCTGGATTGATCATCTCATCATGGCGCGCTTGGACGACGAACGTCGGCGCATAAACCAAATCAAGGTGGGCGCGCACATCGGCAATGAGTTCTTGCAAGGCTTTCAACGTCTTCATCGGCGTTTGTTTGAACCGTTCCATTTCCTGTTCGATTTGTTCCTCTGATTTCCCTTCCCGCTTTTTATACTCGCGCGCATACTCGAGCACACCTTCGTACATCGTTTCTTCGCTTTTGATGTACATCGGCGCGCACATCGTCACAATGCCTTCTATAGGTACAGTGTAGCCTAATTTGAGAGAAAATACGCCTCCAAGCGACAATCCAGCCACGGCAATTTTTTCGTAGCCTTTGTTTTTCAAAAACTGATAGCCGTTCATGACGTCTTGCCACCAATCATCCGGTCCGGTGTGGACGAGCTCTTCCGGCGGCACGCCATGCCCTTTGTAAATCGGAGCGTGGCACGTATACCCTTTCGATTCCAAGAATCGCCCAAGCATCCGAACGTCGGCGGAATTGCCGGTAAACCCATGCAAAAGCAGCACCGCCCGCTCCCCGGCTTCAAAGAAAAACGGCTTCGGCGGAACAATTTTCATCATCGGCTCTCCTTCCTCTCTAGTGTGAAATAGAAAGGGCAGCCCTTCATTCTATGGACCGCCCCATGTTTGACTTATGATGGCTGTACGTACGTAACCAAGATCGTCAATACGAAAAACAAGACGGCCAACACGACCGTGACGCGCTGAAACACCGCATCGAGCCCACGGGCTTTCTGCTTCCCGAACAATTGCTCGGCGCCGCCGGTGATCGCCCCCGACAGCCCGGCGCTGCGGCCCGACTGCAGCAAGACAACTGCGATCAGCGCGATCGACACAATGACAAGCAGCGTCACAAGCAAGGCATGCATGCCTGACACCTCCAACGACCGACGTTGCAATAATTTCACTATACCATAGATCGCCGTTGGCGGCAACTGGCGGGCCTGTCTCAACACGACGAAAGGAACAGATTCTCTTTTTTGTGAAACATTAGATTGGAAAGCCCGTCATCTAAAAATTTTAAAAAAATACAAGCCAGAAGATGCTCAAATGGAGGAAATCGATGAAATCATTGATGAATGCCTGGCAAAAATCGCAACGTATCTGACCTGATCTGATCGGCCTGGAGGCAGCGAAAGAATGGAACGATGTTGAAGGAAAGACTACATTTCCTGTCTTTTCTAGAGGGCTAAATCGAAGGGATGGGGCCAAAAAATTCCCTGCTCCTCCCCTTTGGCATAGATGGGGGAGCGTTTCATCCTCCATCCGCTTGACGCTCCATGAATCGGGTGCGGTATGATCATTGTCGTCCGCCGCCGAAATACGTTACAATAGAAAGCAAATCGGCAACGACTGGAGGGACTTCAATGGCAAGACCGGACGAACGAGTCGTCATCGCGATTGACGGCTATCAATTCAAACGGGCGCGGGAGGCGAAGAAAGGGAAAATTTTCGTCACCTCGCCGATTGGGGCGAACTTTACGTTTGACGTCAACGTCATGCGCAAGCTCATCGAGGCCATCGACCGCGACCCAGCGCTGGCGGAACAGTTCGGGCTTCCTTCTCAGGGGGCAAACGAATAACAAAGGAACGGCGGTTGGCCGTTCCTTTGTTGGTTTAGCGGAGAGAGGCCGAAGCTCCATTTTTTCACAGATGGCGGTGCTCCCTCAAGAATCAAATCTTCTAGCGTCCTTGCCATGCCGCTCGCTCGCGGCCAAACGGATCATCTTCGACATGGCTGGCGGCTGAAAAGACAAAGGCCGCCTTGCGCTCGCTCGTATACGCCGGCCACGCTTCCGGCAAGTGATCGCCGTTCGGGTTGCCGGTGCGGGCAAACGCCAGCCAGGCGTAATGCATTTGGTCAGCGATCGCCTCGCGCTCCGGCCGGTTGCCGACGAAATTCGCGACGCCCGGCTGATGGAGATTGTGAAACACAAACGGCAGCTCGAGCGCGTGGCATGCTTTCAGCTGCCCGCCGAACACCGGCGTTTCATAGTCAAACCGGTACATGTACACATCCGCTCCGTGGGCCGCTTGGGCGTCCGCTGTCCGCAGCATCCCCTCGACAAACACGCGGTACGTCATGATGCGAAGCCACTTTTGCCAGGCGGGCGCCGACGGCTCCGCCGTTTCTGCATAATAGCGAATCGCCGCCTCCGGCACGGGCCCGACTTCACGGTTGATCCGGTCAAGCAGTTCGTGTTCGCCAAGCTTCATCCATGACGGATCCGTCAAGGTAAACAAGTTGTACTCGTCTTTCGTCACACCGATGAGAATCGGAATGCCGCTGGCCGCCCCGTCGTGGAGCGCCTCGATCGGATGGCGCCGCAATACGCGGCCATCCACCACCGGACCGTACATGATTCCCGGACCGAGCGACAGCGCCGCCCGCAGCAGCTCCTCGGCGGGAATCGACAAGAGCCGGCCGCGGTCACCCGGGCGGATGCCGGCACGCTCGAGAATGCGCTTGGTCATCGCCATGGCGGTCTCCGGCGAACGGAGAAGAAGCGATCCCGAACCGCTTTGCAAAATGGCGCGCCGAAACAGCCCCTTCGCCTCCGGAAGCGACAACAGCACGCCGACGCTCGCCGCTCCCGCCGATTCACCGAAAATCGTCACATTGTCCGGATCGCCGCCAAACGCCGCAATGTTCTCCTTCACCCAGCGCAGCGCCGCCACTTGGTCCAAAATTCCGAGATTCCCGGCTTGAGCGTACTCTTCGCCGAACAAATCACCGAGATGCAAAAAGCCAAACACGTTCATTCGGTAGTTGATCGTCACGACAACGACATCGCCGTGTTTCGCGAACGCCGTCCCATCATACCACGGCGAAGAACCCGAGCCGAACAAAAAGGCGCCGCCATGAATCCAAACCAACACCGGGCGCTTCTTCCCATCCGCCGCCGGCGACCAAATGTTCAGGTACAGCCCGTCTTCGCTCGGCGGCTCGCTCATCCGCCCGAGCAATCCGCTGAAAATCGGATCTGACGGCTGCATCACGACAGGACCGAAAGCAGTCGCCTCCCGCACCCCATCCCACGCATCGGGCGGCTCTGGCGGCAAAAACCGACGCTCCCCGACCGGCGCTTTCGCGTACGGAATCCCTTTCCAAACGAAAACGCTTCCATTCATCACACCGCGCAGCCGCCCATACCGCGTCTCGACAATCGTTTGTTCCATCCCTATCCCCCCTAAATATTCTGATCATTCAAAAATATTATAAACGAACGGACCACTTGCGTCCATCGACCTATGCGGGACAATGTCAGCTCGTTGGAATAGGAAAAGGAACAGCACCTAAAAGGCCGGGGATTTAGTGAAAAATCGCGGAAAATGGACTTTTTTCTCAAATAGAGAAGTCTTGCAAAATCAACGCTTCTCTTTCGACCGAAAACAATGGGTTCGGCGAAATCAGTCGTTTTTCACCAGCCTTCTAAAGATTTCTTACTTTCCAGGCAAAATTGGACGATGGTGTGCCCTATCCTACAATGCCATTTATGGATAAATCTCTACCTTTTTTGATGTTCATCATTCCAACATGTGCTTGATGAAACTTTAAGTTGAGGAACCATGCTCATCTGCAGCAAAGTTTATTTTTCAACCGCTTTTAAAAACAAACAGATGCAATAAATGAAAATCATAATTTTATTCATTGATACAGCCCCTTGTAAATAAGTGTTCATCAAAGCACTACGGGCTATTCAATTTCATTGACTTGATTTATTTGAAAGTCGTTAAATGGAACCCATCCCAAAGGTTTGGTGTAATTTACCATGCGAATCAAATATTTATGTTTATTATCTTCCATTTTGATAACGAAATCAAACACATCATTTCTTTTTTTTGTCTTTGATATATAAGTTGAATTAAAGATTTACAACTGAACACACAAACGATCGATCGTTTGTTCTGGTTTCTGGTTGATTCGCTGAATAAAGGCTTGGACATTCTTTCTAATTTCTTGCACACTCGAATAGAACACGTTGTAAATCACGTCTGATTTCAGCCATTTCCATAGCCCTTCAATCAAGTTCAATTGCGGACTGTATGGTGGCAAAAAGACGAGCTCTAACCGATCTTCGTGTTCTTTTAAAAATGGCTGAATGAGTTTGGCATGGTGAATTCGAGCGTTATCTAAAATCATCACTATTTTGCCTGTGGGATAGCGTTCTAACACAAGTTGAAGAAATCGAAGAAATGTTTCCGCGTCATAGCGTTCTTCTTCGATGCAAAACACTTCCCCTGTTTCGTAGTTCAACGTGCCAATCAGCTTCAGCCCTTGATGTTTTCCAAACGTCGGAATGATTCGTTGTTTTCCTTTGACAAACCATGTTTTTTGAATCGCTTGGTAATCACGAATCATCGACTCATCTTGAAAGAGGACATGGGCGATGTTCCCATCTACCAGTTTTTTTTTACTTCAGGGAAGGTGATTTCGACGAATTCTTTTTGTTTCTCTTCATCGGCATTGGCTAGTGTATAGGTCGGTTTCGTATAGCTTAGCCCTAACCGATGCAGAATGTCACTTGTTCCGCGAAGCGTGTATGTTGGCCCCCACTTTTGTTGAATGAGTTCAGCGATTATCGCAAGCGTCCAATTATATTTTGCTTCGAATCCCACATCTACGGGGAGCTGATGTTCAATGATCAAAGCCAGCTCTTTTTCCTGCTCAGGGGTCAATCGACGTGGGGCGCCAGGTGAGTATTTCATCTCCAGTCCATCAAGACCGCGCTGGGCGTAGGCATGAATATAGTTATAAATAGTTTTCTTGGATCGACCAATAATCGTTGCGATTTCTCCTTTGGTATATCCCTGCAAATGAAGATAAATCGCTTGGTAGCGTTCATATGCTCGTTTACTTTTTGCTTCTTTCATGGCAGTGGACAACTTTTCGATCTCGTCTTTGTGATTTGGCATCATATTTTCTCTCCGTTCCCCTATTTTCTCTTTGTATTTATTCGCCGTGGAACGGGAGAAAACCTTTATTTCAATTTATATAAATCATTACAAAAAATTCGACTATTTTCTACAAATGATGATACTTGACTTTCTCTTCATCATGAGACAACATCCAACGCTACACTGTGCAGCATAAAACGGCTGTTTCCTCTCCCGTCTAAAGGAGAGGCGCAGCTTTCCTGAATGCATCAAGACGTCTTGATCACCGCCAGCCATTCGATTCTCTTTTCGCCTCCGTCAAAACGACAGGCGCCCCCTCCGTTGGGGACGCCTGTTCCCGTTATTTTTTCAAATTGTAAAACGAGCGGATGCCTTGGTAAATGGCCGTGTGGCCGAGTTCATCTTCAATGCGGAGCAGCTGGTTGTATTTCGCGACGCGGTCGGTGCGTGATGGAGCACCTGTTTTAATTTGACCCGCGTTTGTTGCGACGGCGATGTCGGCGATCGTGCTGTCTTCCGTTTCGCCGGAGCGGTGCGAGACGACGGCGGTGTAGCCGGCGCGTTTCGCCATTTCGATGGCGTCAAACGTTTCGGTGAGCGTGCCGATTTGGTTCACTTTGATCAAAATCGAGTTGCCGACGCCTTTTTCAATGCCTTCGGCCAGTTTTTTCGTGTTTGTGACAAACAAGTCGTCGCCGACAAGCTGCACTTTTTTGCCGAGCCGCTCGGTCAGCAGTTTATGGCCTTCCCAGTCGTTTTCATCGAGCCCGTCTTCGATCGAGATGATCGGATATTTCGATACAAGCTCTTCATACCAAGCGACCATTTCTTCCGACGTTTTCACAACGCCTTCGCCTTCAAGATGATATTTGCCGTCTTCTTTGTTGTACAGCTCGGACGAGGCAACGTCCATGGCGAGCATCACTTGTTCGCCCGGTTTGTAGCCGGCTTTTTCGATCGCTTCGATGATCGTTTGCAGCGCTTCTTCGTTCGATTTCAAGTTCGGGGCGAAGCCGCCTTCATCGCCGACCGCGGTGTTGTAGCCTTTCGCTTTCAGCACCGCTTTTAAGCTGTGGAAAATTTCCGCCCCCATGCGCAGCGCTTCGCGGAAGCTTTCCGCCCCGACCGGCATGATCATAAATTCTTGAATGTCGACGTTGTTGTCCGCATGCGCGCCGCCGTTTAAAATGTTCATCATCGGCACCGGCAGCGTTTTAGCGTTAAAGCCGCCCAAGTATTGGTACAGCGGCAGGCCTAGCTCATCCGCTGCCGCGCGGGCCACGGCAAGCGAGACGCCCAAAATGGCGTTGGCGCCAAGCTTGCTTTTGTTTTCCGTGCCGTCTAGTTCAATCAACTTCCGGTCGATCGCCACTTGGTCAGTGACCTCGAGGCCGATGATTTCCGGCGCAATGATTTCATTCACGTTTTCGACCGCTTTTAACACCCCTTTGCCGAGGTAGCGGTTTTTGTCGCCGTCGCGCAGTTCGACTGCTTCATATTCCCCAGTCGAGGCGCCGCTTGGCACCAGGGCGCGGCCGAAACCGCCTTCTTCTGTATACACTTCCACTTCTACGGTTGGGTTGCCGCGCGAATCGAGCACTTCGCGGGCGTAAACATCAATAATCGCAGACATGAACACACACTCCTTTTCCTTCGTATCGTTATTTGACAATCAACGATTTCCCCGTCATTTCGTTCGGCTGCGGCAAGCCGAGCAAATCGAGCATCGTCGGCGCCAAATCGCCTAAGATGCCGCCGTCTCTAAGCTTGATGCCTTTTTTCGTCACGATGACCGGCACCGGATTCGTCGTATGAGCCGTTTGCGGCTTGCCGTCCGGCGTCAATACTTCATCGGCGTTGCCGTGGTCGGCGGTGATGATGGCGATGCCGCCTTTGGCCAAAATGGCATCGACGACTTTGCCGAGGCATTCGTCCACTGCCTCCACCGCCTTGATCGTCGGTTCGAGCTTGCCCGAATGGCCGACCATATCCGGGTTGGCGTAGTTCAAAATGATCGCATCGTACTTATCGGCTTCAATTTCCTTGAGCAGCGCATCGGTCACTTCATAGGCGCTCATTTCCGGCTTCAAGTCATACGTCGGCACTTTCGGCGAGTTGATCAAAATCCGGTCTTCGCCTGGAAATTTCTCTTCGCGGCCGCCACTCATAAAAAACGTCACGTGCGGATATTTTTCGGTCTCGGCGATGCGCAGCTGGCGCAGTCCGTGCTGCGACAGCACTTCCCCGAGCGTGTTGTCCAAGTTCGTCGGCTTGAACGCCACGTACCCTTTCACCGTTTCGCTGAAATGGGTCAAGCAGACAAAGAACAAATGCTTCGGATGTTTCGGGCCGCGGTCAAATTCGCGGAAATCTTCATTCGTAAACGTGTTTGAAATTTGGATCGCCCGGTCAGGGCGGAAATTATAGAAGATAATCGCGTCATTGTCTTGAATCGTCGCCACCGGCCGGCCGTCTTCGCGGACGATGACCGACGGCAGGACGAATTCGTCGTAAATGCCGTGTTTGTACGAGTCCTCGATGCACTCGAGCGGATCGCGGTACGTCGGCCCTTCCCCGTACACCATCGCCCGATACGCCTTTTCGACGCGGTCCCACCGCTTGTCGCGGTCCATCGAGTAGTAGCGGCCCGATAACGTCGCGATTTCGCCGACGCCATATTCCTTGATTTTTTCCTGCAGTTCTTTGATGTATTGCGGCGCTGTTTGTGGGCCGACGTCGCGGCCGTCCAAAAAGCCGTGGATGTACACGCGCTTCACGCCTTCTTTCGCCGCCAAGCGCAAGAGGGCGTACAAATGGTGAATATGGCTGTGCACCCCGCCGTCGGAAAGCAAGCCGAACAAATGCAAACTTGTCCCGTGTTGTTTCACATGGTTCATCGCCGCCAAAAACGTTTCATTTCGGTCAAACTCGCCTTCGCGAATGGCAATGTTGACTCGCGTTAAGCTTTGGTACACAATGCGCCCGGCGCCGATGTTGAGATGGCCGACTTCCGAGTTGCCCATCTGCCCTTCCGGAAGCCCGACCGCCTCGCCGCACGCCTTGAGCGTTGTGTGCGGGTATTCGTTCCAATAGCGGTCAAAATTGGGCTTGTGAGCTTGGGCGACCGCATTGCCGTACGTTTCGTCGCGCAGCGCAAACCCGTCCAAAATGATGAGCGCAACCGGTCGTTTACTCATGGCGCCCCGCCTCCACCAATTGCAAGAATGAAGCCGGCTCCAAGCTCGCCCCGCCGACTAAGGCGCCGTCGATCTGTTCTTGCGCCAAAAAGTCGCGGATGTTGTCCGGTTTGACGCTGCCGCCGTATTGGATGCGGATCGCTTCCGCCGCTTCCGGGCCAAACAGGCGCGAGACGACCGAACGAATATGGCCGCACACGTCGTTCGCATCTTCCGCCGTCGACGACTTCCCCGTGCCGATCGCCCAAATCGGCTCGTAAGCGATGACCGCTTGCTTCACTTGATCCGGCGTCAAGCCGGCGAGCGCTTTTTCCACTTGTGAAGCGACGACCGCATTCGTCTGCCCGGCTTCCCGCTCCTCGATCGTTTCCCCGCAGCAAACAATCGGCACAAGCCCACGGGTGAAAGCCGCCAATACTTTTTTATTGACGGTTTCATCCGTCTCCGCAAACATCTGCCGGCGCTCTGAATGGCCGAGGATGACGTACGTGACGCCGAGGTCTTTCAGCATGACCGGGCTCACTTCGCCGGTGTACGCCCCTTGGTCGGCAAAATGCATGTTTTGCGCCCCGATTTTTAAATTCGTGCCGTCTGCCGCTTGCACCAGCCGATCCAAAAAGAGAAACGGCGCGCAAACGACGGAATCGACTTCATCGGCCGGCGGCACGAGCCCTTTTACGTTCTCGACAAATTGAACCGCTTCCGCTAATGTTTTATGCATTTTCCAGTTGCCTGCAATGATCGGTTTTCTCATCGTTCACCCTTCCTTTCGCTGGGCGGCGCGGACCGCCCCGCTCCCCTCGGGGAATAAAGCTTGGTGTTGGCTGGCGCCCCTCCGTTGGCGAAAAGGCCGCCGCCCATCGCCGCCGGGTTGTCGTCAGCGGCCATTATCGCTTGCCGGGCGGCGCCAACGCGCCCCCAAGCTGCCGCTGCATCGTCATTTGTCGTTTAACGCCACGACCCCTGGGAGCTGTTTTCCTTCCATAAACTCAAGCGACGCGCCGCCGCCGGTGGAAATATGATCCATTTTGTCGGCTAAGCCGAATTTCTCAACCGCCGCCGCCGAATCCCCGCCGCCAATGACCGAGTATGTATCGGCAGCTTCCGCCAATGCTTCAGCGACCGCTCTCGTCCCGTGCGCGAACGCCTCCATTTCAAAGACGCCCATCGGGCCGTTCCAGACAACGAGCTTCGACTCGCGAATGACATCGCGGTACAATTCGCGCGTTTTCGGGCCGATGTCAAGCGCCTCCCAATCGGCTGGAATCGCGTCAATCGGCACGACTTTCGTGTTGGCGTCGTTCGCAAACCGGTCGGCGACGACCACGTCCACCGGCATATAAAAACGGACGCCTTTTTCTTTTGCTTTTTCCATAAACGATTTCGCCAGTTCGATTTTATCTTCTTCAAGCAGCGACTTGCCGACATCATGCCCAAGCGCTTTGACGAACGTGTACGCCAGTCCGCCGCCGATGATCAAGTTGTCGACTTTTTCAAGCAAATTGTCGATGACGCCGATTTTGTCTTTCACTTTCGCGCCGCCGATGATCGCTGTAAACGGGCGGTCCGGATTCGAGAGCGCTTTGCCGAGCACTTCGAGTTCTTTTTCCATCAAAAACCCGGCCACCGCAGGCAAGTAATGGGCGATGCCTTCCGTCGACGCATGAGCGCGGTGGGCGGCGCCGAACGCATCGTTGACATACAGATCCGCGAGCTCCGCAAACGCTTTGGCCAGCTCTGGATCGTTTTTCTCTTCGCCAGGGTAAAAACGGACGTTCTCAAGCAAGAGCACGTCGCCTTCGTTCAAACGGTCGACCGCCGCTTTCACCTCATCGCCGACCGCTTCATTCGTTTTGGCGACCGGCCGTTCAAGCAGCTCGCCGAGCCGCTTCGCAACGGCATCCAAACGCAATTCTTCGACCACTTTTCCTTTCGGGCGGCCGAGGTGGCTCGCCAAAATGACTTTCGCCCCTTGCTCGATCAAATAGCGGATCGTCGGGAGTGCGGCGCGAATGCGCGTGTCATCGGTGATGGCGCCTTGCTCCATCGGAACGTTGAAATCGACGCGGCAAAAGACGCGCTTTCCCCTCACCTCAACGTCGCGGATCGTCTTCTTGTTCATCGTTCGTGCCCCCTTTTGGCTGCAGTTTGGACAAAGGAAAAGGAGTGGGGATCATTTCCCCGCTCCCCTCCATTTCCCTATTATAGACTTGAACGGATGGAAAACTCAACGCCAAGCTGGTTTTACAGCCCTTTCGAGGCGATGTAGGCGGCCAAGTCGACGACGCGGTGCGAATAGCCGGTTTCGTTGTCGTACCAGGAAACGACTTTCACCATTTTGCCCTCAATGACCATGGTCGAGAGCGCATCGATCGTCGACGAAGCCGGATTGCCGTTGTAGTCGCGCGAGACGAGCGGTTCTTCGCTGTAAGCCAAGATGCCTTTCAATTCGCCTTCGGCCGCCGCTTTCAATGCGGCATTCACTTCTTCGACCGTCACTTCTTTTTCCAATTCCGCCACCAAGTCGACAACTGATACGTTCGGCGTCGGCACACGCATTGCCATGCCGTTCAATTTGCCTTTCAGTTCCGGCAAGACAAGCGCAACAGCTTTCGCCGCCCCGGTCGTCGTCGGAATGATCGATTCCGCGGCCGCGCGAGCCCGGCGCAAATCTTTATGCGGCAAGTCCAAAATTTGTTGGTCGTTTGTGTACGAGTGAACGGTCGTCATCATGCCGCGGACGATGCCGAATTTTTCATGCAGCACTTTGGCAAACGGCGCCAAGCAGTTCGTCGTGCACGAAGCGTTCGAGATGACATGATGGGCTTTTGGATCGTATTTGTCTTGGTTGACGCCCATGACGATCGTAATATCCTCGTCTTTCGCCGGTGCGGAAATGATCACTTTTTTCGCACCCGCTTCCAAATGTTTGGCGGCGTCTTCGCGTTTCGTGAAGCGGCCGGTCGACTCAACGACGATGTCAACGCCGATCTCGCCCCACGCCAAGTTCGCCGGATCGCGTTCCGCCTTGACGATGATTTCTTTGCCGTTGACGACCAAGTTGTTGCCGTTCACCGACACTTCGGCATCCAGACGGCCATGGACGGAGTCGTACTTCAACAAATGAGCAAGCGTATTCGCATCGGTTAAATCGTTCACCGCCACCACTTCAATGTCCGGGTTTTTCAATGCCGCGCGGAAGACGTTGCGTCCGATGCGGCCAAATCCGTTGATTCCCACTTTGACTGCCATCTTATTTTCCTCCTTGCGATTGGATTGTATCAGCAAGGGAGATTACTCCCCTACGAACGCTTTTGCGGCTCCTTCGTCCGTCACCAATAGCGAGTGCGGCGCCCGTTTCATGTACGCGCGAATGGCTTTCGCCTTCGACGCCCCTCCGGCGACGGCGATGACATGCTCGACATGCGGGAGGTGTTCAAGTTGAATGCCGACTGTTTTCACTTTATGGACGACGTCGCCGTACTCGTTGAAATAGTAGCCGAACGCCTCGGCGACCGCATGGCGGGCGATGATGTTCTCCATCTCTACAGGCGGCGTCTTCCGCCGCTTGGCCATCGTCACCGCTTCACCGATGCCATGGACGACCATGCGGCATGATTGGATGAGCTCAAGCACTTCTTTCACCGCCGGCTCTTCGACAAGCGACGCGTACGCTTCATCGCTCAGCTGGTCAGGCACGTGCAGCAACCGATAGCGGCCCATCGCTTTTTCCGCCATTTTCGCACAAATCGTGTTCGCCTGATTCTCGACATCTTCGCCAAGGCCGCCGCGCGCCGGCACGAACAACACATCGCGAAGCTTCGAATCCGGCGTCATCATCTCCGCGACCGCCGCCATCGTCGTTCCGCCGGCCACGGCGACGATGTCCCCGGGCTCAAGCAGCTCCTTCATGCAGGCGACACACGCTCTACCCATTTCTTTTTTTACCCAAGGGGAACGGTCGCTATCCCCGGCAACGACAATCACCCGCGGAATGCCGAGCTGTTCCTGCAGCGCGGCTTCCAGCTCTTTGAGTCCGAGCGCTTCCCGCATCAAATCATTGAGCGTATGAAGGAGCGCCTGGCCTTCCTCCGTCAACCGCATGCCCGACACATCGGCGGAAAGCAAGTTTTGTCCTTTCAAAAATTCTGTTTCCGACCGGAGCACCCGCTCACTCATGCCGAGGCTCGCCGCCAGCGCCCGCCGCCCGATCGGCGCCATAAGCGAAATGGAGTGCAAAATTTGATATCGTTTTTGCATAACGTCAAGCAAGTCAGGCAATAATTTTTTTTGTGCCTCCAATAACGGCTGCATGGATCCTTTCTCCTCGATTGAATATAGGGACATCTTATGTCCCGGTATGACATATTATGTCCCGCAGTGCCATAAAAAATTCCTCCCGCGCCATTTTCATTATAGCAGGAGGACGATAGCCGTTCAACTGTTTTGCGCCCGCCGCAACCGTTTTCTCACCGCTTCTTTTTCAATCGCTCCCCAGCCGATTTCTTCGCCATCCAATTCCACAACCGGGATCATCAGCTGATATTTTTCCAGCAGTTCATCATCTTTGTAAATATCAATTTCTTCCAGCGTAAACGAATAGTCCGCCCGCAGCTCCGTCAAAACGGCTTTCGCTTTGTCGCAGAGCGGGCAATTGGTTTTCGTATACAATCGGATATGCATTCATTTCTTCCTCTCTTTCTACAGCAGTTGCCGTTTCGATTGGCCGCCCGTTACGGCAGGCCGATATATTGCCTCCGCTTTGCCGAAGACGGGATGCGCAGCTGCTCGCGGTATTTGGCGACCGTGCGGCGCGAAATGGCGATGCCGTGCCGATCGCGAAGCAAATCAGCAAGCTGTTGGTCAGACAGCGGCGCCCGCCGATCTTCCTCGGAAATAAGGGCCTCAATGATCGCTTTCACGCGGGCGGACGATGCCGCTTCATCCCCTGCGGCCGTCGCGGCATTCGAAAAGAAACGGCGCAGCTCCACGGTGCCAAACGGCGTTTGCACATATTTATGCCGGACCGCGCGGCTCACCGTCGATTCATGAACGCCGAGCTCCTCGGCCACCTCGCGCATCGTCATCGGCTTGAGCGCCGAAAGCCCCAACTCCAAACACGGGCGCTGGCGGTCGATGATGACGGCCGTCAAATGGAGAAGCGTCTGTTTCCGTTGCTCCAAACTTTTCGCGAGCCATGTAAACTGCCGATATTTTTCTTTGATAAACTGTTCGGCATGCCGGTCGCCGGATGCGGCGATGCGCCGCTCGTAATCCCGATTCCATCCGAGCTCCGGATGGATGTCATCATTATAGGCGGCCATCCAGTCTCCATCCGCCCCGCGGGTGACGATGACATCCGGCACGACCAAAGGCGGCGTTTCGCTCGAATAGTGAATGCCCGGCCGCGGCTCGAGTGTGCGAATGAGCTCGAAGACGCGCTGCAGTTCGCCAAGGCTGACGCCAAGCTGCTTGGCCAGCGTTTTCCACGACTTTTCCGCAAAAGGAACAAAATGATAACGGACGATCGTTTCCGCCAGCTCGTCGCGCTCAGGAAGACGTTCAAGCTGCAGCAAGAGGCATTCCGCCAAATCGCGGGCGCCGACTCCCGGCGGGTCGAGCGACTGCACAAGGCGCAGCCCCCGTTCCATCTCTTGTTCCGATGCGGAAAACCGCGCCGCCAGCTCGGCAAGCGGCACGCGCAAATAGCCATCCTCATCGAGCGAGGCAATGAGATAACGGACGATGCGCTCTTCCCGATCGGCCAGCTTCAACGCAGGCAGCTGAGAAAGCAAATGGCCAACAAGTGTCTCTGCGCGGGCGCCAATGTTCTCGAGCCATTGCTTTTGGTCTCTTTCTGTCCGGCTTGGCCGTTGCCGCACCCGGGTGCGGCGAATTTCCAAAAACGGGTTTTCCAGCGACTGTTCATATAAAAACGCTTCCAAATCCACTGCGGAATATTGCAACAGTTCAATCGCCTGCACCAGTTCCTTTGTCAGCGACAACTGCAGCCGCTGCTCTTGCCATAACTCCGCCCTCATCGTCACGCCTCCCTTTCTTTTATTGTACACAACGGGAGCGGGAGGGGGTAGGAGAAATTTTTGACGGCGGAAAGCGGCCTTGGCGACCGCCCGAACCGGCGCCTGTTCAGACGAAAAAACCCAATGCCCCGCCCGAGCCCTTGATTTGGGAACCCTCTCGAGGAAAGCGGCGCGTCCGCTGCTGATCTAAAAGAAAAACAGCCGCCTAGGCGGCTGTTTTGCCTCGGCAGGATTACAACCATATACCAAGTATATGTTTTTTAACCTAAGGGTCTTTATTCCTTCCCATTTCCTCCTCACCGCCCCGCGCACTCGTTTATACGTATCGCGCCGGACCCCATGATCTCCATCCAGTCGCCCCAGGTCATTCCGTCCTTTTTCTTCATGTGGTTTAGCTTTTGTTATCGTTCAATACCTCGTGCAACTTCTACACGTGTATCACCTCACCTACATAAAAAGCGCCGCCCAATCGGGTGACGCAACGGAAGGAGGATTCGGTTTGCACCTTTCACTTATTAGTGGCATTTACACGACAAAAAACAAAAAACTGTAGTCTGGATGAAGAAAGAGCGCTTCCAGATACTCCGTGGCGCCATACGCTTTGTCTGCGGACAAGGTCCGAATCGTGATCGACGGTTGGCGAAACCGAATCGAAGCCAGCTGCTCCAAACTCGTTTCCCGTTCCGCCATATTGTCACTACTCTGCAAACGTACTCGCATATTTTAGATGAGATGGAACAAAAAGAATCCCGGCAGGTCGATCTCGCGATGGCGGAACTGGATCGTACCAAATAGCCGTGCAAAATTCGTGCAAAATTTTTTCGGATTCTATCGTTTTTTTCGGGATTCCCCAAAAATGAAAAACGACCGCAAACGCGGTCGTATCAAGGAGTTTAGGAATTCCGATCCGAACAGGTCGGATACAAGTAGCGCCCTCGGCAGGATTCGAACCCACGCTAAGAGAACCGGAATCTCTCGTGCTATCCACTACACTACGAGGGCATGGAAGTTCATGATTTCTCTATTTCGTTCCGTCGCATGTTCTATTATAGCAGGATCGCGCAAAAATGCAAGAGGAAAAATGCCATCAAAAGCAGGAAAAATTGCACCTTTGTTCCTTCCCCCATCAACGGGGCAACAGGTTAAAAAAACGAAAAAGCGGTTATGATGAAAAAAGGGATGTTTGCCGCCAGCCGCGAATATGTTATAAAGAATGGGGAAGGTCGTTTTGTTTGACCTTCATTGACCATTCGTGTATGATTAAGGCGTACATATTGATCCATTAGGATGGAAAAGGAGGCGTTTTTGATGTATTTGATTCCGACTGTCATCGAACAGACGAACCGCGGGGAGCGGGCGTACGACATTTATTCGCGCTTATTGAAAGACCGAATCGTGTTCCTTGGCAGCCCGATCGACGACCAAGTGGCCAACTCGATCGTGTCGCAGCTGTTGTTTTTGGCGGCGGAAGACCCGGACAAAGATATTTCCTTGTACATCAACAGCCCGGGCGGCTCGATCACAGCTGGCCTGGCGATTTACGACACGATGCAGTTCATCAAACCGGACGTATCGACAATTTGCATCGGCATGGCCGCTTCCATGGGGGCGTTTTTGCTTGCCGCCGGTGCGAAAGGGAAACGGTTCGCCTTGCCAAACAGTGAAATCATGATCCACCAACCGCTCGGCGGCGCCCAAGGGCAAGCGACGGAAATCGAAATCGCAGCGAAGCGCATTTTGTTCTTGCGCGACAAATTGAACCGCATTTTATCGGAAAACACCGGCCAGCCGATCGAAGTGATCGAGCGCGATACGGACCGCGACAACTTTATGACCGCGCAAAAAGCGATGGAATACGGCATCATTGACCGCGTGCTGACGCGCGCTGATGAAAAATAAGGCATGCACACGTTGGCAGAACCGCTATAGAGCTGCGCCTGCACCGACATTGACGAAAAAAGGCTGCTTCCGACAAAAACGGAGCAGCCTTTTCCATTCCTTTCCCCGCCAGCCCCACACGCTGCTTTACTTTTCCTTTTGCACATAGGCGGCGAGCTTTTCGATCGCTTCTTGCTCATCCGGACCGTCGGCAATGAGCGTGATCACCGCTCCATGGCCGACAGCAAGGCTCATCAAGCCCATAATGCTTTTCGCGTTGACCCGTTTTCCGTCTTTTTCCAAAAACACATCAGCGGAAAAACGGTTCGCTTCTTGGACAAACAACGCCGCCGGGCGCGCCTGCAGCCCGGTTTTTAATTTCACTTCCACTTGTTTTTCCACCATTCTCCATCTCCCCTTTACAGCGATTTATGGAAATCGACCGGCTTTCCAGCCCGCAGCCGCTCCGCGATCTCATCAATTTTGCGCAGCCGGTGGTTGATGCCGGATTTGCTGATTTTTCCACCGGCAACCATCTCCCCGAGCTCTTTCAGCGTCACGTCTTGATGCTCGATGCGAAGTTTCGCGATTTCCCGCAGCTTGGCCGGCAGTGAATCAAGGCCGATCGTCTCGTCGATGTAGCGGATGTTCTCCACCTGGCGAAGCGCAGCGCCGATCGTTTTGTTCAAATTGGCGGTTTCGCAATTGACAAGCCGGTTGACCGAGTTGCGCATATCGCGGACGATGCGAATGTCCTCAAAGCGGAGCAGCGCTTGATGGGCGCCGATGATGTTCAAAAACTCGGCGATTTTTTCCGCCTCTTTTAAATACGTAATAAACCCCTTTTTCCGTTCCAACGTTTTCGCATTTAAAAAAAAGTGGCTGTTCATCAATTCGCATAACGCCCGGTTATGCTCCTCATACAGCGAAAAAATCTCCAAATGGTAAGACGACGTCTCCGGGTTGTTGACCGAACCGCCAGCCAAAAACGCGCCGCGCAAATACGAGCGCTTGCAGCATTTTTTCTTGACGAGCTCCGGGGAAATGTCATGGATGAGCGAAAAATCGCCGTTGACAATGTGAAGTTCACGAAGCAAAGAGGCCGCACCGTCGGTCACGCGGACGATGTAGACGTTGTTTTTTTTCAAGCGCATTTTCTTGCGGACAAACAGCTCGACGGCGACATCGTAGCCCTTTTTCAATAACGTATAAATGCGCCGAGCGATCGCCGCATTTTCCGTCTGGACATCGATGGCCATTCGCCCGCCGGAAAACGACAGTGAACCGTTCATGCGCAAAAGCGCCGACAGCTCCGCGCGCAAGCAGCAAGGCTTCACCTCTAAATGGGTCAATTCCTTTTTCGTTTCCGATGCAAAAGACACGATCGCTCCACCTCCATTCGTTCCCCGCATCCGGCCGGTTGGAGGTGCCTGACTTTCGGCGCGGCCACCGGGAGCATCACCGCCCATAATGGCGCTTTGCGGCCTACTCGGGTCCCGCCTTTAACGGTGAGGGAGAAGCCCGAGAAGAAGGGCGGCGACTTTCGCCGTATTATGGCGAATGACCCCATCCTCGTACGTGACAATATCGTCGCGGATGACTTGCAACGAAAGCCCGCTGCTGTCGTCACGCACCGGCTCGGCCCGCTCCGCCTCGTAGCGGCGGCGGATCGCTTCCGGGATCGCTCCGCTGTTGATGATCACCGCGTCCAAAAACGGGCCGCCAAGATGAGCATGAAGCGCCTCCACATGGTCGCTCACCGTATAGTGCGGCGTCTCGCCGGCCTGAGTCATAATGTTGCATATATATACTTTTTTCGCCTTCGCCTTGCATACTTCCTGCCCGATTTTCGGCACGAGCAAATTCGGCAAGATGCTTGTGTATAGGCTGCCCGGCCCGATGACAATCAAATCGGCGCGGCGGATGGCATCAACCGTCTCCGGCAGCGGCTCAATGTCTTCCGGCGTTAAAAACACCCTCTTAATTTTTTTTCCCGCACTCGGGATTTTTGACTCGCCAGAGACAATGGAACCATCTTCCATCTCCGCGTGCAATACGACGCTCTTGTTCGCCGCCGGCAGAACCTGGCCGCGCACGTTCAACACTTTGCTCATCTCACGGATGGCTTTCACAAAGTCGCCGGTGATCGATGTGAGCGCCGCCAAAATCAAATTGCCGAGCGAATGGCCGGATAAGCCGTTGCCGTTTTGAAAACGGTGCTGGAACAGCTCGACAATGAGCGGTTCGACGTCAGACAGCGCGGCCAATACGTTGCGGACATCCCCGGGCGGCGGAATGTGCAGTTCATCCCGCAGCCGCCCGGAACTTCCGCCGTCATCGGCGACCGTGACAATGGCGGTCAAATCCAATTCATGCTGCTTCAGCCCCCTCAGCAGCACGGGAAGCCCGGTGCCGCCGCCGATGACGACCAGTTTCGCTGCTCGTTCGTTCCTCATCGGTGTATGTCCTTTCTCCTCTCCATGTCCCGGTGCGAGACAACAGTTTTATAGTCGGCCGAAAAATGGCGGGCGATATATTCTGCGAGCGCCACCGAACGGTGCTGGCCGCCCGTGCAGCCGATGGCGATCACCAGCTGGCTTTTTCCTTCTCGCTGGTAATACGGCAACATAAACGACAACAAATCAATGAGCTTTTCCAAAAACTTTTGCGTTTCCCCCCACTTGAGCACGTAGGACGATACGTCGTCATCCAACCCGGTTTTCGGACGCATATGTTCAATGTAATGCGGGTTCGGCAAAAAGCGGACGTCAAACACCAAATCTGCATCAATTGGAATGCCGTACTTAAACCCAAACGACATGACGTTGATGGTAAACCCGGATTGAGCGTGCGATGAGAACTGGCGGATGATTTTCTCCCGCAGCTCGCGCGGCTTGAGCCCCGTCGTATCGTAAATGATCTGCGCCCGCCCTTTCAGTTCTTCGAGCAGCTTCCGCTCCAAACGGATTCCTTCAAGCGGGGGCTCGTTCGGCGCAAGCGGATGCGTCCGCCGCGTTTCTTTGTAGCGGGCCACCAACGTCGAATCTTGGGCGTCCAAGAACAACACCTGGGGGACGACCCACGCTTGCTCACCCAGCTCATCGAGCGCGGCGAACAAATGATCGAAAAAGTCGCGGCTGCGCAAATCCATGACAAGGGCGACTTTGTTCATTTTATTCCCGGATTCTTTGACGAGCTCCAAAAATTTCGGCAGCAGCGTCGGCGGCAAGTTGTCAATACAAAAAAAGCCGAGGTCTTCGAAGCTTTGAATCGCCACCGTCTTTCCCGCGCCGGACATACCGGTGATGATGACGAGCTGAATCGGCTGCAGCGCCCCGTTTTGTCCCATCTCCGCCCCTCCTCTCCATCAGCTCGGATCGAGCCGATATGAAAGCAGCTCGAATTCCTCTGTATAGACAAACACCCCGTACATGACCCCTTTGCCTTTCAAGGCGTAATCCAAAATATGATAGTCTCCAGGGGCCATCGGCAGCGTCGAAAGCGTCTCCACCTGATGCCAAGCAAGCGTCCCTTCTTCGGAAGACGGCACGTTTTCACCAATGAAGTCGTCGGCGAAAAACGTAAACATCATCCACTCCGACACCGTTTCATTCCCATTTTTCATCACGATCGTAAAGACGCCTTTCAGCTCTGGATTTTTCAAATAAATGCCCGTCTCTTCCCGGTATTCACGAATGCATGCTTCACGCACCGTCTCGCCGGGCTCCATTTTCCCGCCCGGAGCGACCCACCAGCCGCGCCTCGGCTTTTGCAACAGCAGCACTTGGCCGTCTTTATATAATACGCAGTTTGTCACCCGTTGCAATTCGTTCACCCCAACCATCCGCAAACACGCACATAATCATTTTTATTTTACCATAAATAGTTAGGCCGCTCCACCTTCAAACCGCTGGAAACCGTCCGCTTCCCGTCTGCAAAAACCTCGGGGGCCCAACATTCCGCTTCCAGCCGAAAGACGCCATCCCCCGCCGTTTCGAGCGGGGCGGCAGGATGCAAGCGCGCAGGCAAAGAAAAAAGAGACGCGGACAAACGCCCGCGCCGAATCAAGGATCTATATAAAAGGGGGTCAATTACTTACTTATAGCATACGACAAATGTGTTGCGCCCGTGTTACATCTGGGTTAAATAACCATTACGATTTGATTGCGATTTGGTTACCGGATCAGCTGACCCCTTGCTTATTGAGCTTTTCTTTCAGTTCCTCAACGTAATGCTGGGCGCTTTGCGCGGCGATGCTGCCGTCGCCGGTAGCCGTCACGATTTGCCGGAGCGTTTTTTCCCGCACATCACCGGCGGCGAAAATGCCCGGCACTTTCGTCTCCATCTTTTCGTTCGTGACGATATAGCCGTTTTCATTCGTGATGCCAAGATTGGCAAACGGCTTCGAGAGCGGCACCATCCCGATGTAAATGAAAACGCCGTCGCACGGAAATTCGCGTTCCTCGCCTGTTTGCGTATGCACAAGCGTCACGCTGCCGACTTTTCCGTCCTTTTCGTTGATTTGTTTCACCGTATGGTTCCAGATGAAATCAATTTTTTCATTGGCGAACGCCCGGTCTTGCAAAATTTTTTGCGCCCGCAGCTTGTCGCGGCGGTGAACGATCGTCACTTTATTGGCAAACCGCGTCAAATAAACGCCCTCTTCGACCGCCGAGTCGCCCCCACCCACGACGACCAAATCTTTTCCTTTGAAAAACGCCCCGTCGCACACCGCACAGTACGAAACGCCGCGGCCGCCGAGCTCCGCTTCACCCGGTACACCGAGTTTTTTATATTCCGCTCCGGTGGCGATGATGACCGCGCGGGCCTTGTACTCTTTATCGCCGACGATGACCGTTTTGTACGCCTCGCCGTCGATGATTTCTTTCACATCGCCGTATGCGTACTCCGCGCCGAATTTTTTCGCATGCTCAAACATTTTCGCCGCCAATTCCGGGCCTAAAATCGTTTCAAAGCCAGGATAGTTCTCGACTTCCTCAGTGTTGACCATCTGCCCGCCCGGAACGCCGCGCTCGATCATCAGCGTCGACAAATTGGCGCGCGATGTATAGACAGCAGCCGTCAGCCCAGCCGGCCCGGCTCCGGCAATAATGACATCGTAAATTTTTTCGTCTGCCACACCGTCCACTCCCTCGCTTGAGAATCATTCCATTTTCATCGTATAGAAGTCGATTCGCCCTGTCTATTGATTTGCTCATGTATAGAGCCGGCGCGCTTTTTGCACGTATTTTTGCACCGTCGACGCCGAAACGCCGTATTTGGCCGCCATCTCTCTTTGCGTCACACGCTCTCCTTGCTGTCGGCGCCACATGTATTCGATCGCCGCCGCCCACGCGGCTCCGTTCGCAAATGGCTCGCGATCAGCCGACGGATGGACGGCCATCGCGAAGGCGAAGCGGCAGAGCGCTTCCTTTTCCTCATTATGCGCCGAAAGCGCATCGACCATGCGGCCGATGTTCGCCGCCCAAGCGGACGGGCCATCGGTTAAGCCGAACAAAAAGCAGTCGATAAACGGGCGCAGACGGGGATCGGACGGCAAGAGGCGGCATACCGCAAGCGACATCGATGCCTCTTTCGCCTGCGGCGAGCGGCTGAACAAGTACAATCCGTACAGACGGTCGGCCAGCTCGTCGCCCTCCAGCCAAGCCATCAAGCGGATGAGCGCCTCATCCACCGGCGCTGAAACGGCCCACGGCTCCTCACCGCGTTTTTCGGGATGAAGGGTGGCAAGCACCTCCCACATTTGCCGAGCGAGCGACTCATGGCCAGTATAGTAGGCAGCGCAAGCGAGCCAATAATAAAATGGCCCATCACCGTCAAAGCCTTGTTTATACAAACGGTGCAGCCAACGGAACGCCAGATCGAACCGCCCGACAAGCGCGAACGTCGCCCCGAGCTTGTATTGATGCTCGCGAAAAAACGGATACAAACCGGCCAGCGTCTCGCAAAGCGCGGCCGCCTGTTCTTCCTCACGCAAGTAATAGGCGAAGACAAGCGCGTTGCAAAGCGCATGCAAATTGCCGGGATCGCATTTGAGCACTTCACGCACTTTCTGTTTCGCTTTGTCGACATCGCCGCTGTAAAAATAAGCAAGCGCCAAATTGTTATGCGCCGACCAAACGTCCGGATAGCGCGCGACGAGCGCTTCAAGCGCTTCAATCGCTTCCGCAAACCGCTCCTCCTCAAGCAAACGGCGGGCCCGATCCTCCAGCACCATCAGCTGCTCCTCTTCTTCCGTCCATTCCGATCCATCGAGCCGAAGCAGCTCAAGCAAGTCAGCAGCATCGTCGGCAAACTCTCCGGCCGGCTCATGCGCCAAATAACGCTCCGCGTATTGCCTTGCTTCACGAAACAAGCCGAGGCAGGCGAAATTGTTCGCCAAAAAATACAAACAGTCGTACATCGTTTCGTCCAAATCATGGATAATTTTGAACAGCCATTGATTGGAAAATTGATATTCACCAAGCTCCGACAGCACAAGGGCAAGCTGCAAGGCGAATGAGGCGTCGCGCTCATCCAAACGGACGGCGCGCTCAAAATATTTCCTCGCCTTTTCCAAATCGCCTCGGTCGTATGCTTTCATTCCTTTTTTAAAAAAGTAATCTCCGCTTTGGATGAACGGTACAATCGTCGCTTTTCGTGATGATCGCTTCAGTTGTTTTCCCATTCTGTCCTCCGTCGTCCGTAAAATTCGTCGAACAACAGTATACCATATCGGCGGCGAAAACAAGCAAGAAACTTTAGGAATGCGGTTTTTCCGTGCAAAAAAGGAACGCCGGCGCGATGGCAGACGTTCCTTTTTCTCACCTAACCATCTTGTTATTTTTTGTCGCTCGCTTCCACCTTTTGCGCGTGCCGCTCGGCAAGCGTCGCAAGCACCGCGTCAAGCGGCAGCTTTTGTTCGCGCAACAGTACAAGCAAATGGTACAACAAGTCGGCCGCTTCCCATTTCAATTCGTCATGGCTCCGGTTTTTCGCCGCGATGATGACTTCCGCCGCTTCTTCGCCGACTTTCTTCAAAATTTTATCGACGCCTTTTTCAAACAAGTACGTCGTGTACGACCCTTCCGGCCGTTCGGCGTCGCGCTGGGCGATGATTTGTTCAAGCTCATGCAAAATCGCGAACCGGTCGGCCGCCGGCGTGCGCGCCGCGCCGTCCAGCGAGCGGGAAAAACAGGAATACGACCCGGTATGGCAAGCCGGGCCGGCCGGCTCGACGAGAACGAGCAGGGCGTCGGCGTCGCAGTCGTAGCGGATGTCGACAACGCGCTGCACGTTTCCAGATGTCGCCCCTTTATGCCATAGTTCTTGGCGCGAGCGGCTGTAAAACCATGTTTCTCCGGTCTCCAGCGTTTTTTTAAGCGACTCTTTGTTCATATAGGCAAGCGTGAGCACTTCCTTGCTTTGCGCATCTTGGACGATGGCAGGTACAAGCCCTTTTTCATCAAAGCGAATGTCCGCCGTCATCGCACGTTCACCCCTTTTTCTTTCAAGTACGCTTTCACTTGTCCGACTGACGTTTCTTTGTAATGGAAAATCGATGCCGCGAGCGCCGCGTCTGCTTTCCCTTTTTCGAAAGCTTCGAGGAAATGCTCCGCCTTGCCGGCGCCGCCCGAGGCGATGACCGGAATCGGGACCGCTTCGCTCACCCGCCGCGTCAACTCAATATCAAAACCGTTTTTGCCGCCGTCCGCGTCCATGCTCGTCAGCAAAATCTCCCCGGCGCCAAGACGGACCGCTTCCTGCGCCCAAGCGACGACTTCCCAGTTCGTGGCGTTGCGGCCGCCGTGCGTATAGACGCGCCATGAACCAAGCGTTTCATCGTATTTCGCGTCAATGGCGACGACGATGCATTGCGAGCCGAAAAAGTCCGCCCCTTCGGTGATCAAGGTCGGATGGAGCACCGCGGCGGTGTTGAGCGACACTTTGTCGGCCCCGGCGCGAAGCATCCGCTTCATATCCTCAAGCGAGTGGATGCCGCCGCCGACCGTAAACGGAATCGCTAGCTGGGCGGCGACGCGCTCGACGACATCGACCATCGTTTTCCGCCCTTCATGGGAAGCGGAAATGTCCAAAAACACGAGCTCGTCCGCCCCTTGCTCATCGTACGCCTTCGCGAGCTCCACCGGATCGCCGGCATCGCGCAGCTGGACAAATTGCACTCCTTTGACGACGCGCCCGTCTTTCACATCGAGGCACGGGATGATGCGCTTCGTGATCATCGCTCGTTCACCGCCTTGAGCGCTTCCGCGAGCGTAAACTGATTCGTATAAAGCGCCTTGCCGACGATCGCGCCGCCGATGCCTTGTCCAGCATATTGGCAGAGCGCGCGCAAATCGTCAAGCGAGCTGACGCCGCCAGAAGCGATCACTTCTTTTCCCGTCGCCTCGGCCAACCGGACCGCGGCGGCGATGTTCGGGCCCGACAGCGTGCCATCGGTCGCAATATCGGTGAAAATAAACGTCTCCGCCCCCGCCTCAGCGAGCATCCGCCCGAGCTCTTCCGCCTTGACGTTCGACGTCGCAAGCCACCCTTCCGTCGCCACGAAGCCGTCGCGGGCGTCAATGCCAATCACGATGCGGCGGCCGTATTTTTGGAGCATCTTTTTCACAAACGGCGGGTCGGAAATGGCCGCACTTCCTAAAATGACGCGGGCGACCCCATTTTCTAAATAATGCACGATATCCTCTTCCGTCCGGATGCCGCCGCCCACTTGCACATGGACGGAAAGACGACGGGCCGCTTCAATGACAAACCGGTCGTTGACGCGGCGCCCTTCTTTCGCTCCGTCCAAATCGACCATATGAATCCACTCCGCCCCTTGAGCGGCGAATTGCTCGGCCATCGCGACCGGCGAATCGCCGTACACCGTTTCTTTGTTGTAATCGCCTTGCAGCAGGCGGACGCACTTGCCGCCGCGCATATCGACCGCCGGATAAATCGTAAACGCCGCCATCAGCCGTTCCCCCTTCCCGTGGCGATGCCGACATAATTGTTCAAGATGCTCATGCCGACCGCACCGCTTTTTTCCGGATGAAACTGTGTGCCAAACACACAGCCGCGCCCGACGATCGCCGGAACATCAACGTCATATTCACTGCTCGCGAGCACGACGTCCTCATCCCCTGGAATGACATAATACGAATGGACAAAATAGACATGCCCTTCCTCGACGCCACGAAGGAGCGGCGACGGACGATGAAAGCGGAGCCGGTTCCAGCCCATGTGCGGCACTTTGTATGGCTCGCCGGTTTTCGTGACGCCCGGAAAGCGGACGACGCGGCCGCGAAGCAAGCCAAGCCCTTTTGTCGGCCCGTTTTCTTCGCTTTCGTCAAACAACAGCTGCATCCCTAAACAAATGCCGAGCAGCGGCGTGCCGTTTTCAACCGCCGAACGGATGAAAGCAGCTAGGCCTGTCTCATTTAAAATGTGCATCGCATCGCGAAACGAGCCGACACCGGGCAAAATCAGCCCGCGCGCCTGCTCGAGCTCCTCTTTGTCGCCGCTTAGGACATACGGACAGCCGAGCCGCTCGAGCGCTTTGCTGACGCTGTATAAGTTGCCCATGCCATAGTCGATGATCCCGATCATCGTCATCCCATTCCTTTCTTCCCTGATCCATGCCCATCCCCTTGTTCAATGAACAACGGTATGGCGGCATGCTTTTTTACGGCGCTCCTTCCATGTGCAAACCTCTCCTTGGCATCCGGTCGCCTTTCCTGCATCCATGGAGCTTTTCCCGCAGGAAGCGCTGCCTCGATCCGACCGCCTTTCCTGCGCCTGCGGAACTCTTTCCCCACGGGGGGCGCCCCACTCCATCGGCTACAGCATCCCTTTTGTCGACGGAACGCCTTTGACGCGCGGGTCGATCATCGTTGCTTCATCGAGCGCCCGCCCGAGCGCCTTAAACACCGCTTCGACCATATGGTGCGTATTGCGCCCGTAATGGACGATGACATGCAAGTTCATCCGCGCTTCAAGCGCCAGTTTCCATAAAAACTCATGCACGAGTTCGACATCAAACGCGCCGACTTTCGCTGCCGGAAACTCGCCGCGAAACTCAAAATGCGGGCGATTGCTCAAGTCGATCACAACTTGCGCCAAGGCGTCATCCATCGGCACAAACGCGTTGCCGTACCGCTTGATTCCTTTTTTGTCGCCAAGCGCTTCCTTGATCGCCTGCCCGAGGCAAATGCCGATGTCTTCCGTCGTATGGTGGTCGTCAATATGCGTGTCGCCTTTGGCCTCAATGTGCAAATCGAACTGGCCGTGCTTGGCGAACAAATCGAGCATATGGGTTAAAAACGGCACGCCCGTTTCCAGTTCCGCCTTCCCTTCGCCATCCAACGAAAGCGATAACTGAATGCTCGTCTCGTTCGTCGTTCTTGCGATCATCGCTTCCCTTGCCATCATTCATTCCCCTTTCTCGAGCCGCACCTCAATGGCGCGCGCGTGCGCCTCCAGCCCCTCGAGGCGGGCAAAGGCGGCGATTTTGTCGCCATGTTGTTTCAATGCGGTTTCACTGTAAACAATCACGCTTGATTTTTTCACAAACTCGTCAACGCTCAAGCCGCTTGAGAATCTGGCCGTGCCGTTGGTTGGCAGCACGTGGTTCGGCCCGGCGAAATAGTCGCCGACCGGCTCGGAGCTGAAGCGGCCGAAAAACATCGCTCCCGCATGGCGGAGCCGGCCGAAAAGCGCGAGCGGTTCTGCCGTCATCACTTCCAAATGCTCCGGCGCCAGTTCGTTCACGACATCCACCGCTTCCTCAAGCGTCTCGGTGACGTAAATGGCGCCGTAGTTCTCGAGCGCCGCTTGGGCAATGTCGCGGCGCGGCAGCGTTTCCAGCTGCCGTTCGACTTCGCTCGCCACCGCCAGCGCCAATTTCATCGACGGCGTCACCAAAATGGCCGACGCCCGCACGTCATGCTCGGCTTGCGACAACAAATCCGCCGCAATCTCATCCGGTCGGGCCGTTTCATCCGCCAGCACGACAATTTCGCTCGGCCCCGCGATCATGTCGATCGCCACATGCCCGAACACTTCCCGCTTCGCCAATGCCACATAAATATTGCCCGGCCCGAAAATTTTGTCAACCGGCCGGATCGTTTCCGTCCCGTAAGCAAGCGCGGCGATCGCCTGCGCGCCGCCGACTTTGTAAATTTCCGTCACGCCGAGTTCATAGGCGGCGGCCAGCACCCCAGCCGGGAGCGTGCCGTCTTTGTTTGGCGGCGAGGTGATGACAATCCGTTTCACCCCCGCCACTTGTGCGGGAATAACGTTCATCAGCACAGACGACGGATAAGCGGCCGTCCCGCCTGGCACGTACAACCCGACCGCATCGAGCGGCGTCACCTTTTGTCCGAGAATGGTGCCGTCTTCTTTCGTCATCCACCATGATTCGCGCTTTTGCCGCTCATGGTAGTCGCGAATGTTCGCCGCCGCTTGGCGAATGATCTCCAGCATCTCCGCGTCCATCGCCGCATGCGCGCGCTTCATTTCCTCTTCCGTCACCTTGAGCGAATCCAAGCTTACGCCGTCAAACCGTTCTGTATATTCTTTGAGCACCGCATCGCCGCGGGCGCGCACATTGGCGATGATATCAAGCACCGCGCGCCGCTGCTCCTCCGTTCCGCTTTCAATCGTGCGCCGCAGCGAGACGCCGCCTCGGATCCGTTCGATTTTCATCGTTCGCTCCCCTTTCTGTGACGTCCATCGGTTTTCGTCCATTGGCAATCTGTATCGATGCAATTTGAAGCTTTACCATTTGCAGCTTTTACCGAGTATTTGATCGACTGTCGGGCGACCGAACAACGCCGCTTAAAGACCCATATATGGGTCTGTGAAGCAGGCGGTTGTTCGATCCTCCGTCACGCCAAGGCGTGACGGAGGCAAGCCACAGGCTTGCCTCCGACAGTCGAAAATGGACAAACCGCTTTTCCGTCAAGGATATGTTAAACTTCTTCGTTGCATCTATATGCTATTTTCCAACGGCGTTGTCAACGCCGCTCCGCCATTCCCGAATCTCCACCAACCCATTCTTCAGAAACCGCCCATTTCCGCTCTGTCACACCTTTTTTCCTACGGCTGGGGAATGACCGCCGCCAATCGGTCGACCAACCGTTCAATGTCCCCGCCGTTTAGCCGGTAGCTCGCCGGGTTGACAATCAGGCGCGACGTCACCTCGGCGATCCGTTCAAGTTCGACAAGCCCGTTTTCTCTGAGCGTCCGCCCCGTGGAAACGATGTCCACGATCCGGTCGGCAAGGCCGATCAGCGGGGCGAGTTCAATGGATCCGTTCAGGCGGATGATTTCGACTTGCTCGCCTTGCTCGCGAAAATACGTTGACGCGATGTTCGGGTATTTCGTCGCCACCCTTGGTGCGATTTCGTTCATCTTGGCGCCGGGCAGCCCGGCGACCGCCAAATGGCAGCGGCTGATGTGCAAATCGAGCAGTTCGTACACATCCCGTTCTTCTTCCATCAGCACGTCCTTGCCGGCAATGCCCAAATCCGCGACCCCATGCTCGACATAGGTGACGACATCCATCGGTTTCGCCAAAATAAAGCGCATGTTTTCCTCTGGCACATCAATGACGAGCTTGCGCGACTCGGTAAATTCCGGCGGCAGCGCATAATCCGCTCGCCGCAGCAACTCGACCGCCTCTTCAAAAATGCGCCCTTTTGGCATGGCAATCGTCAGCATCATTCTTCCTCCTTGCTCCTCATCATGTCAAATGCGGCGCTGGTCCTCGAGTACACCGCATGCTCTCCACCGCCATGGGCAGCCTCTCCCGTCCGTTCTTCGCATCCGCTCTGTCCCGCCAATCGCTGCCGTTTTCAACAGCGTCGATGACCAACCGGCGGCGCCTTCTCTGTTATGTTCACTGCCCATCGCGCCCGCTGCGGCCAAGCAAATACACGATCGACCGGTAGCGCTGGCTGTAGGCGTCAATATCACGAATGCCGGCAATGTGCTGCAAGACGACGCGCTTGCCTTCCGCCCGTTTCGCTTCGGCCAATTCCACCGCTTCCGCCAGCCGCTCTTGGCTGAACACGATGCACTCGATGTCATCGCGCACATCCGTTTCCCCAATCGCCTCAATCAACCGATCGACGCGCAACCCAAACCCCGTCGCCGGCGCCGGGCGCGAGAACTTCGCCAATAAATCATCATACCGCCCGCCGTTGCCGATCGGGAATCCCACTTGCTCGGCGTACACTTCAAACAAAATGCCAGTGTAATAGCTCATATGGCTGACAAGCGCCATATCGAGCTTCACCGCCTCGGCCACTCCGTACGTCCGAAGCACCGCCGTGAGCACCGCCAGCTCATCGGCCGCCCGCCGCCCCTTCTCGCTTGTGACGAGCGTTTTCGCCTGTTCAATCACGTCCGTTCCGCCACGCAAGGAAAGAAGATCCAACAGCCGCTTTTGATCGATCGACGAAAGCGGCCACGACTTCACATGTTCACGGTAGCCGACGTAATTTTTCTCATATAAAAAACGGCGCAATACACTCGCCCGCTCCTCATTCCCTAAAATCTCCAAAAACAGAGCATTGACATACCCGATATGGCCGACCGCCACCGAAAACCGCCCGAGTCCCGTCCGCTTCAGCAGGGCGACCATTAAGCTGATGACCTCGGCGTCGGCCGTCACCGTGCCGTCGCCGATCAACTCCACACCGATCTGTTCAAACTCCGCCGGCCGCCCGCCTTCGCGCTGCTGGGCGCGGAACACATTGGCGTTGTACGCCAGCCGGAGCGGATTGCCGTCGTCATACAACCGCGACGCCGCCACCCGGGCGATCGGCGCCGTCATATCCGGCCGAAGCACGAGCGTATGCCCTTGCTGGTCGAGAAGCTTAAACAGCCGATGATCGGCAATCGCCGACGCCGCCCCGACCGTTTCATAATACTCAAGCGTCGGCGTTTCAATAAACTCGTACCCCCAGCGCTCAATTTCCTCCGCCATCACCGAGCGCACTTGTTTTTTCAACTCATATAAAAACGGCAGCGTATCGCGCATGCCTAACGGTTTTTCAAACATAAACAGCTTTTTTGCCATGTCCCCACGCCCTTTATCGAGATGCTTTAGTTTGCTAATATGGTAGAGAAGTGAAGTTATTAGTAGTTTACTCCTTTGCGGCCACAGCGTCAAGGGGAAAACGCTTTGCCAATAACAAAACGGACAAGATCGCTTCAAAAAACTAGAAGCGCTTGTCCGTTTCGTTCCACACGGCATAGGCGGTGATCTGCTTTCTAATAAAAATAGCGGTAGTCCATCTTGTCAAAATCCGCAATTCTCCTTTTTTGTTTCTTTCCTTTTTTCCTATTCCAAAATGGAAAACCGCCCCCGTTCAATCGGAAGGCGGTTCATTCCGGCGGACGATGCGCATCGGGCAGCCGGCGACCATCGCCCCGGACGGGACGTCTTGATGGACGACGGTGCCCGCGGTGACGACGGCGCGGTCGCCGATCACCACGCCGGGCAAAATGGTCGAGTTCGCGCCGATCATCACCTCATCGCCGATCACGACATCGCCGAGGCGGTATTCGTCCACTAAATATTCGTCGGCGAGAATCGGCTTGAGAAAATCAAAGAGCACAAAAAAATACCACATCTACAAGTGCAAGAACAACGATTGCCCGTTTTACTAAGCCAATCTTCGCCGGATGACCAAGAAGGAGCGCTGACGTTTCAAGCAAGATTCTCAAGCCTTCGAGTTGCAGTGTCGATTCCGGGAGTTCCTGTTTGACTTTCTCCCTTTGGTTCCATCATCACTCATCAAACTGAAGGTCGATTTGTCCCGGATGGCCGTTTCACCGCACATTCTGGGGGCTCGTATTGACGTACCACGTCAACTTCGTGATGTTCTCCCGCATGACGGAGGCAGCCATGAAGGACATCCACGGCGGGCGTGTCGATCTCACATCAGACGGTGCTCAATGATGAATATTATAAAATATTCGATGTTTTAGTGTTATAATTGTTGGTAAGTGAAAATATTAGAAAAAATTTCTAGATGGCATAGGACTTAAGCACACTTTAAAAATCATGATGGCCGAATCCGACATAGACAGCATGACTGCGATCGCCAAGCATTTGAACATTAAAGAGACAACATTTCGTTCATCTATTATAATGGAAAGGGAGGAGAAGCCTTGTTAAAAAAGTTGCATGAGAATAAAGATTTGGTAAGAGAAATGAATAGACAGCTAATGGAACTGCAAAAAATCATTGAGAATATGGACGAAAAGCGGGGAAGAATATTTATTGAGTGGCTTGAAACACAAAACAAATATCTCGTCTGGGAAGAAACATTTGCCCCATCTTACCTAAGAGCTTATAAGCGGTCAGAAATCGTTTTAGCGCATTTTGGCTTTAATGTTGGCGCTGAATTCGGCGGCATGCACTATGCTGTTGTCATTCGCGATAGTTCAAAAAACAATCCCGTCGTCAACGTCGTTCCTTTATCTTCATTAGACGAAAACGAAACAGAACAGGATGTACATAAAGACTCGGTCTTTTTAGGTACGATTGAGGGACTGAACGAAAAAAAGGCAGTGGCCATTCCAAACCAAATGCGCCCTATAAGCAAAATTCGCATTTTCAAACCCAAAAAAGCAAAAGACGGCGTTTTCAAATTAACAAGCGAACAAATGGACTTGATTGACGAAAAAATCCGTAGGATGTACACTAAACTTAGAAAAGATCCAGAAAACCGTTCTTGACACTTCTGTCAAAATGCTTTATTATTTTCTTTGCATGAGATTCGGAAAACAAGCATACGATAAATAATGCCCTTTGAGTTCCTTGAACTCAAGTGCGGCCAAAAATATTTTTCAACTGACCGCCGCATGCGCGGTCCAAAAGGAAAAGCCGCCCCATTTACGGGGCGGCTTTTTACGTGTTTCGCTGACTTTGCATCTTGTGAACTCTCTCTTATACACCTTCACCGAAAGTTGTTATTCCCATTCTCACCTAAACAGGTTAGACGTCAACTACCCCCACTTCGCTAACGCTTGAAGTGGGGGCTTGCAACTCCCCAGAAGTGCGAGCGGACTTCGTCCTCCTTCCTTGACTTGGGGTTGCATCAGGGGCAGGTTGACAGCTGCCCAACGACGCAGGTCATGCCTGTGTCGTTCCTTCAACGATGTACTCTATTCCTTTTCGTTGAAGGTTCATGGCACCAATGCGGTCATCGTTTGAGGTATATCCGCATGTTCGGCAACAAAAGGTGTGTGTACGCTTGTTTCGATTGGCTTTTTCCGTATGCCCGCACTTTGGACATGTCAAAGAGGTGTAATGCGGAGCAACCACCATCACTTTTGACCCATGCAAACGCGCCTTATACTCTAACATTTGACGGAACTGATAGAAAGCCCACGATACGGTTTCATATCGGTCATGGATCCATACACGTTCTGTTTTTTCACGAATGCCTGTTAAAAAGAGATGTGTGGTATAAAAAAGGAAAAATGATGTTTTGATTTTCTCTATCATAATCGTCTTTCTTTGTCAAGTACACTTTGTGGTGAAGAGCCAACAATTTTTAGTTCTGCCACCTAAAGTTTCATATTTTCATCATTGATCCTATATAAATCCAACTGGAAGTTTAACTTATAGGGGGCAAAAAAACAGACTCTCTGTTTTTTCGTTTCTTTCATTTTTTCCTATTCCAAAATGGAAAACCGCCCCCGTTCAATCGGAAGGCGGTTCATTCCGGCGGACAATGCGCATCGGGCAACCCGCGGCCATCGCCCCGGGCGGGACGTCTTGATGGACGACGGTGCCGGCGGCGACGACGGCGCGGTCGCCGATCACCACGCCGGGCAAAATGGTCGAGTTCGCGCCGATCATCACCTCATCGCCGATCACGACATCGCCGAGGCGGTATTCGTCAACCAAATATTCGTGGGCGAGAATCGTCGTGTTGTAGCCGATGACGCAGTTGCGGCCGATGTGAATTTTTTCTGGGAAGAGAATGTCCGGCATGACCATAAAGGCGAGCGCGGTTTGCTCGCCGATGTTCATGCCGAGAAACGTGCGGTACAGCCAGCGTTTCAGCGGCAAAAACGGCGTGTAGCGCCCGATTTGAATGATGATGACGTTTTTCAGCACTTTCCAAAACGATACGGTGCGATACAACTGCCAGAGCGAGTTCGCCCCTCGGACAGGGTATTTGGTCGTTCGTCTCACCGGGAGGATGATTCCTCCTTTCATTCGTTGATGCCGACAATGGCGAGCAAGTCGCTCATTTTCTCGAGCATATAGTCCGGTTTATATTGTTCCAAATATTGGCGCCCTTTAATCGCCCACGCGACGCCGGCTGTTTTCACCCCAGCGTTTTGGCCGGCCAACATGTCGTGGTAGTTGTCGCCGACCATGAGCGCTTCGTCCGGTGTTGACTGCAGCACCTCAAGCGCCTTGTAAATCGGCTCGGGGTCCGGCTTTGGCCGCGTGACGTCATCGAGGCCGATGACGCACGAGAAAAACGGCGCCAGCCGCGTTTTTCTTAACCCCATTAGGGCGGTGTCGTGCATTTTCGTCGTCACAACGCCAAGGCGGAAGCCATGGCGGTGCAGCGTTTCGATCGTTTCATACACGGTGTCAAACTCGCGAATCAGTTCGTCATGATGGGCGTGGTTGAACGTGCGGTACGTCTTCACCATCTCCTCGACCCGTTCCGGATCGAGCGAGCCGAACGTTTCATAGAGCGACGGGCCGATGAACGGCAGGACGTCCTCACGTTTGTAACGGCCTGGATAGTACTTCTCCAACGTATGCAAAAACGACTGGATGATGAGCTCGTTCGTATCAATCAATGTGCCGTCAAGATCAAACAAAATGGTGCGAATCGTCATGAAGCGGCTTCCTTTCTAGTCGGTTGTTCAAAGCGGCGCCAAACGAACGCCACCGCCATTGTCAGCAATACGGCCGTCACCAAGCGGATGAAAAGCAGCGGCCAAACAGAGATGCCAAGCGGGACGAAAATGAGCGTATCTTCGACGACCGCATGGCAAGATACGAGAAAAATGAACGCCAGCGTCAAGTCGCGCTTCGAGACGCCGTCTTCTTTCGCCGCCTGAATCATCACCCCCGCCCCATAAGCGAGGCCGAACACAAAACCGGCGGCAAGGGTGAGCGATGTGTTCGCGCTCATGCCCAGCATCTTGGTCGCTGGCGCCATCCAGCGCGAAAACGTCTCAATCCAGTGGCGTTCTTTCAACACTTGAATGATCGTCATCAATGGAATGACAATCGCAACCAGCTGGACGATGCCGGTCGCCGCTTTTTTCAGCGCCGCCAAGATGATCTCTCCCCAGCCGGACGGCGAGGCGGCTTCAGGCGAGACAAACCCATATTGAGCGAGTTCCTGCCCCCCATCCCATAGATGGGCGATCAACAAACCGGAGACAACGGCCAAGCCAATGCGCACGGCGAGCATGAGCCAAACGCTCATACCCGTCCGCGAAGCGACGGAAGACTCGACGATCAAGTTATGAGAAAAGGAAAGCATGACAGCGAGAATGAGCACTTCTTTCACTGTAAACTCGATCGTCAGCATCGCCCCGATCGCGGCGTACAGCCCGAGCAAATTGCCGAGCACCAGCGGCACGGCCGCGTCGCCGGATAAGCCGAACCACTTCATCAGGGGAGTGACAAGGTCGATCAACCATGAAAATAAAGGGGTCGGCTGCAACAGCGCTAAAATGAGCGTCACTGGAAAAATGATTTTGCCGAGCGCCCATGACGTCTTCAGTCCGGCGATGACGCCGCGCTGCAATGTTCCTACCATATCTCCTCTCTCCTTCGCTTGTCTTCATGCCGCCGTGTGACCTTTTCACCACACGCCGCCTCTCTTTTTCCCTAGTCATCCGTCAACGGATAAGGACGGCTATTCGTCTTGATACCTTGCTTTTGCCCATCCTTTCGCCCGGCGCACGATCCACAGTGCGATCGACAACACGATCAGCGTCACGGATACGACTTGGGCCGCGCGCAGACTGCCGGCCAGCATCAAGCTGTCGGTGCGCATCCCTTCAATCCAAAAGCGGCCGACGGAATACCAAATCAAATAGGACAAAAACAGCTCGCCGCGCCGCAAATTGACGCGCCGCAGCCAAAGAAGCAAGAAAAAGCCGACGAGGTTCCAAAGGGACTCATATAAAAAAGTCGGATGCCAATAACGGCCGTCAATGTACATTTGATTGATGATCCAATCCGGCAAATGCAAATTTTCAAGAAACTGGCGCGACACAGGGCCGCCATGCGCCTCTTGGTTCATAAAATTGCCCCAGCGCCCGATCGCCTGGCCTAAAATGATGCTTGGTGCGGCAATATCGGCGAGCTTCCAAAACGACAGCCCGCGCGCGCGGGCGAACACCACGCCCGTCGCCACCGCCCCGATCAAACCGCCGTGAATGGCGAGGCCGCCTTGCCAAACTTTTGGAATCTCTGACAAATGCTTTGAATAATAGTGCCATTCAAACAACACGTAATACGCCCGCGCGCAGACAATGGCGATCGGCACGGCAAACAGCACTAAATCGACAAACGTCTCTTTCGGCAAGCCGCGCCGCACCGCTTCGCGCGTCGCGAGCCATAGCCCAATCAACACACCGGTGCCGATAATGACCCCATACCAATAAATCGTAATAGGGCCAAGGTGCAAAAACACGCGGTCGAGCGGCTGAATCGTCGATTCCATCGTTTCCACCTCCTATGCTCCATGCCCAAACGAGATCCATTCCTTTGACGCAAGAAACGCCGCCGATCAGTCGTAATCGTGCGCGCCGTCTTCGATGGCGTCGCTCAATCGCGCCGAAAACTCCTCAGCCGCGTTGACCCCGAGCCGCTTCAGCCGGAAGTTCATCGCCGCCACTTCGACGATGACCGCCAAGTTGCGCCCTGGGCGGACCGGAATCGTTAATTTCGGCAATTCGGTATCCAAAATTTTCACTTTCTCTTCTTCCAACCCGAGCCGATCGTACTGCTTCTCCGGATCCCAAAGCTCCAAGTCGACGACGAGCGAAATGCGCTTATGCGTCCGCACCGCCCCTGCGCCGAACAGCGTCATCATATTAATAATGCCGAGGCCGCGAATTTCAAGCAGATGCTCGATCAGCTCCGGCGCGCTGCCGACGAGCGTATCTTCATCTTCTTGGCGGATTTCCACACAGTCGTCGGCGACCAACCGATGGCCGCGTTTGACGAGCTCCAGCGCCGTTTCGCTTTTGCCGACGCCGCTTTTGCCCGTGATCAACACCCCGACGCCGTACACATCGACAAGCACCCCGTGCACCGCGGTGGTGGGGGCGAGCTTGCTTTCCAAATAGTTTGTCAATCGGCTTGACAGGCGGGTCGTTTTCATCGTCGAGCGCATGACCGGCACCGACTGGCGCTCAGACGCTTCGATCAGCTCCGGCGGCACCTCAAGTCCACGCGAGACGATGATCCCTGGCGTAATGTCGGTGCAAAGCCGTTCCATCCGCGACTTTTTTTCTTCCGGCGTCAACGTTTCATAAAACGACAGCTCCGTCCGTCCGAGCAACTGCAGACGCTCCGCCGGGTAATAGGCGAAATAGCCGGCCATTTCAATCCCCGGCCGCGATAAATCGCTTGTCGTAATCGGGCGGTAAATGCCCTCCGCGCCGCTGACGAGCTCGAGCTGGAACTGTTCAATGATGTCTTTCGTCCGCACTTTTGGCATACGTCGCCTTTCTCCCCTTTCTTCATCTTTTTCCATTGTAACACGTTTCGTTCCGCCATTGAATGGAAAACATCGGGGAAAACAAAACAGGGACGGCTCCCCCCGTCCCGATCAAGCCAAACACATCAAACCGAAACGATCTTCACCGCATCGTTTCTCCCATTGCAACCCCTTGCCGCATTCGCCATCTTTTCACACGATCACGGAAAACCATGGCGCCACCGGCCTTCCAATGGATCACGCCCCCGTTACGACCGGTTGCGCAGCGGCTCGATAATCGCTTTTTGCACAAGCAAATGGAAAAACGACAAGACGATCGACGCAAGCAGCGCGGTGCCAAAGCCGCCGATTTGGAACGCATCCCCCATCAGCGCGGCGGTCATCATGAGCGTGATGGCGTTAATGACAAACAAAAACAAACCGAGCGTCAACACCGTCACCGGCAGCGTCAACAAGATGAGCACAGGGCGGACGACGGCGTTGAGCACCGCCAAAATGACGCTCGCCAAAAACGCCGCGCCGATGCCGCTGAAGTGAATATCATCAAAATAGCCGTCAATCGCCATGAGCAGCACCGTATTGATCAACACACCGATCAGCCAATTAAGCATCCCATCACCATCTTTATTCGAGTCTCGCGCCCGCCGGCCAATGCCTTTTTACAGGCTTCATGCGGCGCTGTTCGCTGCTCGCGCGGCATCGCTGGCAAACGGACGCTTTCTCTTATTTTAACACTTGAATCCCTTTTACGACATTCCAAACGATGACAACGAGGTTCACCGCTCCAGCAACAAGGAATCCAAGCCAGACGAGCCCGCCGCCAAAAAGAAACGATTCCCCACTCCAATGGCCAAACAACACCGGCGACGCGGCCAACGCAATGAACAAGAGGATCGTAACGGCCGGAATCAAATGCGACACGAGCGACCGCTTCGCATGGCGTTTGACTTCAAGATCTTCGACAACAAAATAGACGACAATCGGCAAAATGAACGGCGCAAAAAAGACGCTGAAATAACAAAGCGCGGATAACACTTTGTTCGTCGACAATCGGCAATCCCCTTTCCAAGTTTCCTTTACCTGTATATACGACGGCCGCTAGGAAAAGTTTCCTGCCGACGGCAAAAAAAGGCGGCGGCCGCCGGTGTCCCAAGCGGCGGACAAAGCCGCAAAGGCCTTTACGCCTTCACCGCTTCATATTGCGCCTGCATGCGCGCCCGGTCGCGCTCGAGAATCGGTTTTAAGTAGCGGCCGGTGTGCGACTCCTCCACCTCGGCCACCTCTTCCGGCGTGCCGACAGCGACGATTTGTCCGCCGCGGTCGCCGCCTTCCGGACCTAAGTCAATGATATAGTCCGCGGTTTTGATGACGTCCAAGTTATGTTCAATGACAAGCACGGTATCGCCGTTGTCGACGAGCCGGTGGAGCACATCAAGCAGCCGGGCGATGTCATCGACATGAAGCCCGGTCGTCGGCTCGTCCAAAATGTAGAGCGTCCGGCCGTTGGAGCGGCGGTGAAGCTCAGCGGCGAGCTTGACACGCTGCGCCTCGCCGCCCGAGAGCGTCGTCGCCGGCTGGCCGAGCTTCATATAACCGAGCCCGACGTCATAGAGCGTCTCGAGCTTGCGTTTGATTTTCGGGATCGAGGCGAAAAAGTCGAGCGCATCTTCGACCGTCATGTCGAGCACCTCGGCGATGTTTTTTCCTTTATACGTCACCTCGAGCGTCTCGCGGTTGTACCGTTTGCCGTGGCACACTTCGCACGGGACGTACACGTCCGGCAAAAAGTGCATCTCAATTTTGATGATGCCATCGCCATGGCACGCCTCGCAGCGCCCGCCTTTGACATTGAAGCTGAACCGCCCTTTTTTGTAGCCGCGCACTTTCGCTTCGTTCGTCGAGGCAAACACGTCGCGGATGTCGTCAAACACCCCGGTGTACGTCGCCGGGTTCGAGCGTGGCGTGCGGCCGATCGGCGACTGGTCGATGTCAATGACTTTATCGAGATGCTCCAGCCCGCGGATGCCGCGATGTTCGCCCGGTTTCGCCTTCGCCCGGTGCAGCTTTTGCGCCAGCGCCTTATACAACACTTCGTTCACGAGCGTGCTTTTGCCCGAGCCCGACACCCCGGTGACAGCGACAAACGTGCCGAGCGGGATTTTCACCGATACGTTTTTCAAGTTATGCTCGCGCGCGCCGACGACCTCAAGCCAACGTCCGTCCGGACGGCGACGCTCGGCCGGAATCGGGATGAATTTTTTCCCCGATAAATACTGGCCGGTGAGCGAGTTCGGGTCGTTCATCACTTCTTCCGGCGTGCCGGCGGCGACGACCTCGCCGCCGTGGATGCCCGCCCCCGGACCAATGTCAATCAAATAGTCCGCGGCCAGCATGGTATCCTCGTCGTGCTCCACCACAATGAGCGTATTGCCGAGGTCGCGCATGCTTTTCAACGTCGCGATCAGCCGGTCGTTGTCGCGCTGATGAAGCCCGATCGACGGCTCGTCGAGCACGTACAGCACCCCCGTCAGCCGCGAGCCGATTTGCGTCGCCAAGCGGATGCGCTGCGCCTCGCCGCCGGAGAGCGTTCCTGCCGAGCGGCTGAGCGTCAAATAGTCGAGGCCGACGTTTTGCAAAAAGCCGAGCCGGTCGCGAATTTCACGCAAAATAAGGCGGGCGATTTGCGCTTCTTTTTCGGTCAGCTCGAGCCCGTCAAAAAAGGCGAGCGCCTCGGTCACCGACATGGCGGTGACCTCGCCGATATGCTTGCCGCCGACAAGGACGGCCAGGCTTTCTTTTTTCAGCCGGTAGCCTTGGCATGTCGGACATGGTTGTTCCGCCATATACTTTTCCATCTGCTCGCGGATGTAGTCCGAGCTCGTCTCGCGATAGCGGCGTTCGACGTTCGGAATGACGCCTTCAAATGCGATGTATTGTTCGCGCACTTGTCCGAAATCATTCGTATAGCGGAAATAAATCGGCTCTCCGCCGCTGCCGTACAAAATTTTATCGAGCTGCTCTTTCGGCAAATCTCTGACCGGCACGTCCATCGGGATGCCGTAATGGCGGCACACGGCTTCGAGCAGCTGCGGGTAATATTGCGAGCTTTGCGGCTCCCACGGAGCGATGGCGTGTTCTTTTAACGTCAGCTCATCGTTCGGGATGACCAAATCGAGATCCACTTCGAGCTTCGCCCCGAGCCCGTCGCAGTCCGGGCAGGCGCCGAATGGACTGTTGAACGAAAACAGACGCGGTTCAAGCTCCCCGATCGAAAAGCCGCAGTACGGACAAGCGTGCTTTTCGCTGAACAAGAGCTCCCCCTCGCCGATCACGTCAACGACCACTTTGCCGTCGGCGAGCTTCAGCGCCGTCTCAAGCGAATCGGCAAGCCTGGCGGCGATGCCGTCTTTGATGATGATGCGGTCGACGACGACATCAATCGAATGTTTTTTGTTTTTTTCCAGCTCAATGTCCTCCGTCAACTCGCGCATCTCGCCGTCAATGCGGACGCGCACATACCCTTGTTTGCGAATATCCTCCAATGTCTTGGCGTGCGTCCCTTTTTTTCCCGAGACGATCGGCGCCAAAATTTGCATTTTCGTCCGCTCCGGGTAAGCGAGCAGCCGGTCGACCATTTGCTCGATCGTCTGCGATTGGATTTCAATGCCGTGCGTCGGGCAAATGGGGCGGCCGATGCGGGCGAATAGAAGCCGCAAGTAATCGTAAATTTCTGTCACCGTGCCGACGGTTGAGCGCGGGTTGCGGCTCGTCGTTTTTTGATCGATCGAAATGGCCGGCGACAAGCCTTCAATCGCATCGACGTCCGGTTTTTCCATCTGCCCTAAAAACTGGCGGGCATACGCCGACAGCGATTCGACGTAGCGCCGCTGGCCTTCCGCGTAAATCGTATCAAACGCCAGCGACGACTTCCCCGACCCGGACAGCCCGGTCAAGACGACGAGCTTGCCGCGCGGGATTTCGACGTCAATGTTTTTCAAGTTGTGGGCGCGCGCCCCTTTGACGATAATTTTATCCATTCCGTTCACCCGGCCATCACCCTTCCGCTTTCAATTCGAAAATGATATCGCGCAGCTGGGCGGCCCGCTCGAAGTCGAGCGCTTTGGCCGCCTCTTTCATTTCCGCTTCGAGCTTTCGAATCAGCTCTTCCCGCTCTTGTTTCGTCATCGCTGCCGCCGGCTTTGCCTCGTACATCTCCGTCTCTTCCGCCGCATACGTCGCGCGGATGACGTCGCGAATCTCCTTTTTCACCGTGCGCGGCACGATGCCGTGCTTTCGGTTGTACTCTTCTTGAATCGCGCGGCGCCGCTTCGTCTCTTGAATGGCGATTTCCATCGATTTCGTCACTGTATCGGCGTACATGATCACATGGCCGTTCGCGTTGCGCGCCGCCCGGCCGATCGTCTGGATGAGCGAGCGCTCCGAGCGCAAAAACCCTTCTTTGTCGGCGTCCAAAATGGCGACAAGCGACACTTCCGGAATGTCCAATCCTTCCCGCAGCAAGTTGATGCCGACCAGTACATCGTATTTGCCGAGCCGCAAATCGCGGATGATTTCAATGCGCTCGAGCGTCTTAATTTCCGAATGCAAATACGCCACCTTGATCCCCGCTTCTTTCAAATAATCGGTCAAATCCTCCGCCATCTTTTTCGTCAGCGTCGTCACCAACGTCCGCTCGTTCCGCTCGACGCGCTCATGAATTTCGCCGATCAAATCGTCGATTTGCCCTTTCGTCGGGCGGACGTCGATCGTTGGGTCGAGAAGCCCGGTCGGGCGGATGATTTGTTCGACAACGCCCGGGCTGTGTTCAAGCTCGTACGGCCCTGGCGTCGCCGAGACGTAAATAATTTGATTGATTTTTTGCTCGAACTCTTCAAACGTGAGCGGCCGGTTGTCAAGCGCCGACGGCAGACGGAAGCCGTGGTCGACAAGCACTTGCTTGCGCGCCCGGTCACCGTTGTACATGCCGCGCAGCTGCGGCAAGGTGACGTGCGACTCATCAACGATGATCAAAAAATCGTCCGGAAAATAGTCAAGCAAGGTGTACGGCGTCGAGCCCGGCGGCCGCAGCGCCAAATGGCGCGAGTAGTTTTCGATGCCTGAACAAAAGCCCATCTCGCGCATCATTTCAAGGTCATAGCGCGTCCGCTGCTCAAGCCGCTGCGCCTCCAAAAGCTTCCCTTGCGCGCGCAGTTCGGCAAGCCGCTCCTCAAGCTCTTGTTCGATGTTTTGAATGGCGAGCCGCATTTTCTCCTCGCGCGTCACGAAGTGCGACGCCGGAAAAATGGCGACGTGCTCCCGCTCGCCGAGCACCTCGCCGGTTAAGGCGTCCACCTCGCGGATGCGCTCGATTTCATCGCCGAAAAATTCGACGCGAATGCAATGTTCATCGCGCGACGCGGGGAAAATTTCGACGACATCGCCGCGGACGCGGAACGTGCCGCGGCGAAAATCGATGTCATTGCGGTCGTATTGGATGTCAACGAGCCGCCGCAGCAACGCGTTGCGCTCGATTTCCATCCCAACGCGCAGCGAGACGACGAGCTCTCGATATTCTTCCGGCGACCCTAAACCGTAAATGCATGAGACGCTGGCCACGATGATGACATCCCGGCGCTCAAACAAGGCTGATGTCGCCGAGTGCCGCAATTTGTCGATTTCATCGTTGATTTTCGCATCTTTTTCAATGTACGTATCCGTCTGCGGCACGTACGCTTCCGGCTGATAATAATCGTAATAGCTGACAAAATATTCGACGGCGTTGTGTGGGAAAAACTCTTTCAGCTCGCTGTACAATTGGCCAGCGAGCGTTTTGTTGTGGGCGATGACAAGCGTCGGTTTGTTGACTTGGGCGATCACGTTCGAGATCGTAAACGTTTTGCCCGTCCCCGTCGCCCCAAGCAGCGTTTGATGCTTCACCCCGCGGCGCAGGCCGTCAACGAGCTTGGCGATCGCCTGCGGCTGATCGCCTTGCGGTTCGTATGGCGACACTAATTGAAAACGGCCCTCCACCGTTTCGCCTCCTCCTTCGTACCATCTTTCCCCATTGTATCACATCGTGATGATCCATGCATCAAAAATGCGAACTCATATTCGCACCATTCTGCACAGCATTTTCCATTCCCCTAACGCGAAAAAGCGGACCCATTCATGCCCAAGGTCCGCGTCTTCGCTCCGTTCCGTTTCGACAATCCGAGGTTCAGCCGACGATGCCTTTTTCCAAAAACAGACGGTTGAACCGACAACGCCGCTTCATTTTTGCTTCAGATGGTCGAGCATGCGGCCGGCCCAAAGAAAGCCGGCGATCGTCGATGCAATGTCAGCGACGATTTCATGCAGCTCATCCGTATAGCCTTTCAAGTAGGAAGCGACAAGCAGCGCCGTCGTCAACAGCACAGCAATGTACCGATTGTACGTCACCCGCGCAAACAACAGCACCAATAAGCACGGAATGATGAGTGCCGCCAAAAACCACATGATCCATTCTCCTTTACGAAACAGCTTCAGACGCTGATGCGTTCCGATCACGGACGAACAGCAGCCCGAGTTCATGATGCTCATCCTCATAGAGCGCCCCTTGGACGAAACGGACTTCGCCGTTATGTCCGACGACATCCAACTTGCAGAACGCGCGGTTGCGTTGGAGCGCCTCGTAAAACTCGGTTTCGGTCCGCACCGGGGCGCCGTTTGTTTTGATGATGACTTCTCCGATCGAAAGCCCCATTTTTTCCGCTTTCGAGCCAGGAAGCACGCCGACAATCACTAAGCCGTGCGGATGGCGGGCAAAGCGGGGCGGACGGGCGCGGTCGGCGCGATGCCCGGAAAACGCGATCCATTCGCGGCCGATGATGGCCATAGCCCCCGCCGCCACCGCCAGCGGTGGATACCATATACCGGAAGCAGCCAATAGGGCGACAACGAACGCCAGCCGAACAACAAGCCGCCCCTCCGCGCGCGCCGCTTCCGCCGGCAGCATGTGCTGGCGGCGCTGGGAAAAGCCGAGAAGAAACGGCACGAGCCAAAATGAATAGCCGTCTCCCGTCGAAACGAGCGGCCACCAGGAAGCCGGAGGCAGCGCGCCGCCTGATACGGGCAGCACAACCGGCACAAACCAAAGACGCTGCGTCCATTGCAGGCCGACCGTCATCCCCCGCTTGCTTTTCGCAAGCTGCGGCGAGGCCGCCTCGTTTCGCGTGCGAATGATGAGCCATCCTTCCGAAAACAAAAGCAACGCAAGCCACACCGCCAAAGCCGGCGCCGCCGTCATGCCATCGGGAAGCCAGCGGGACAACGCGCCGCTTCGCTCCGCCAAACCGAACACGAGAAGCGCGCCGCCAACTGGATAAGCAGGCGACAACAACCGCGCTTCCATCGCCAAGCTAAAGAGCACCGTCAGCACCGTCACCGTCCAAACCGCTTCCTGCGGCACCGCGATCCCGATGCCGACGGCCGCCGCCGACAACATCGCTCCAGCCATCCATCCCTTCGTCCAAAGCCCGCGCCACTCTTGCCATAGGCTGTAGACGCGCACATGAAAATCGCGGCGCTCCCGCTTCACCCGCCGCCAACCGACGGCCAAAGCGAGCGCGGCGCCATAATAAAGAAGCGGCTGCCGCCAAACCGACGCGACGCCCTCAAGCCATTCCAGCCACCATGTTGCCATCCGCTTCACCCCTTGCGTCGTTCATCATTCTTTATCTTCTATTCTACCAAATGGCATGACCAATTCCCATGCCCACAGCCATCTTTTTTCGCCAATGGCGAATCTTCGCTGTTTTCCACTTTCTTTGCCGAATCAACACTAGTTTTGTCGGCTGGGAAGGATTTTCAAAGATGCAGAGGAAAAAGGATAAACAAGACGAAACAAGGAGGAGTGAAACGATGGAATTGAAAACGTCCGACGTCGCTGCTCGCCTTGGTGTATCGCCGAAAACGATCCAGCGCTGGGTGCGCAAATACGACATTCCGTTGCGGAGAAACGAGGCCGGCCACTACTTGTTTGATGAAAAAACGGTCGCCTTGCTCGAACGTGTCAAATTTGAACAAGGCGCCGCCATGGAAGCGCCGCCAGAAGCAACACCCGAAGCACCGCCGGCCTCTAGCCGTTCTTCCACAACGCCGCCAAACGTTCCCATTCACGCTCTGTTCCAAGAATATATCGAACCGGAAATGGACCGCGTCTCCTCGCGTTTGGATGAACTCGAGCAACAATTGGAACAAAAAGCGGATGATGTCGTCTCCATTCAACTGTTGCACCACCGTCAAGAAATGGAGGAAATCGCCGCCCGCCTCGCCGTGCTGGAGCAAACGGTCGCCCGTCTTGAACAGCAGTTGAACACCCGGCCCCCATCCCCGCATGAACCGCCGAAAGAAGCGAAACGAAAACGGCGCGGCTTTAGGCGCGTGATGGGGCTGTTTGCCTGACGGGTTTCATGCAGGTTGGACCGAAAAGATCGTCGCCCTTTCAAGAAAAGATGATCGATCATTTTGTGAAGGTGTTTCACGCGTATATGATGGTGGTCATAAACGGTGCACCATTGGGCGTTGGGACACTTTCTTTTTTTATGGCTGTTCATCCTAAAGTTGTCCTGGACGGTTTCCAATTATGTCTTACTCACGCGCATAAAGAAAAATCAGTCCATCCATGTTTGAGCTATATAGCGGATCCAAAAACGCCTTGCTTGTCAAGTACGTGTTGTGGTGATAAGCCTTTTTGTTTTTCTTCTTCACTACTTCTTTACGATTTTTTTATTCTCTTTTAATCGCAGCGGTTTATAATGGATCATGTTGTGCAATCTTCCCGTATGGGAAAGGAGGGCGCGCGAGATGGAACAAAGAGAACGAAAAGCGGTTGCCATCGCGTTCATCGTATTGGCTCTCTACCTTTCTCCGCTGTACATGTTAAGCGAACACGCCCATATTCGCGTGCACGACAATATGGATTCGAACATCGCCTGGTATCGCGTGCTCGTTCGCAGCGGCCAACTATTTGGCCCAATCGATGCCGTCATCCCGCAAGTGATCAACGGGTTGCCGCGCAACGCCTTCGGCACAGAATTCAGCGGCATCGTGTGGCTGCACGCTTTGTTTCCCTCCATGGTGGCGTACGCGCTCAGCCAGACGATCACGAGGGTATTCGCCTTTTTGGGTATGTATTGGCTGCTCAGGCGCCACTTTTTGCCTTCACCGGAATCATGGCTCATTCGCGTCGGGGCGGCGCTTGCTTTTGCGCTGACACCGTTTTGGCCGTCCGGCATGTTAAGCACGCTCGGCATGCCGCTGGCGCTTTGGGCGTTTCTGTCGATCCGCAACGGAGAAGCGACATGGAAAGAATGGCTTGCGATCATCTTGCTTCCGTTTTACGCCAGCTTTGTGCTCGGATTTTTCTTTTTCCTCGCCGCGATGGCGGCGGTGTGGCTGTTTGACGGCGTTGTCCGCAAGCAGTGGAACAAGCGGTTTTTCGCCGCGATCGCCCTGATGACAAGCTTGTTTTTGGCCATCGAGTACCGCCTCGTGTACTCGCTTGTCTTCAGCGGCGAACCGACGAGCCGGAACGAGTTCCTCTCCTCGCGGCTCAGCTTCGTCCACTGCCTTCGGTTGACGTTGAAAAACTATGTGCTCGGCCATACGCATGTGATGACCGTCCATGGGCCGATCATCTTGCCGGTGCTTTGGGCGGCGTTTTTTCTCGTTTTGCGCCGCCGTCAGCGCGGGCCATTGGAGCGGCGCTTCCTTTTGCTGTTTTGGTTGAACATCGCCTTATCGGCTTGGTATGCGTTTTGGTTTTACAAAGGGTGGCAGCCGCTGAAAGAACGGATTTCACTTTTGAATACGTTCAATTTCGCCCGCTTCCATTTTTTGCGGCCGATGGTCATTTACGTCGATTTTGCCTTGGCCTTGCAAATCTTAGCCAAGGAACGGACCGCATGGCGGCGCCTCGTGCCGATCGCCTTGGCGCTGCAGCTGCTTTTGCTTGGCGGGTTTAACGAGGAAATCCGCTATCGCCTCGCTGGCACGCCGTCGTTCGAGCAGTTTTATTCTGAACATTTATTTACCAAAATCAAGCAATACATCGGCAAGCCGGTATCGTCCTACCGCGTCGCCAGCGTTGGGCTTCACCCGGCCATCGCTCAATACAACGGGTTTTATACGCTCGATACGTACAACAATTTTTACCCGTTATCGTATAAGCGGAAGTTTCGCCGCATCATTGCCAAAGAATTGGACAAAAGCCCAGTGCTGAAAGACTATTTCGACCATTGGGGCAACCGCGTCTATTTGTTCTCGGCAGAGCTCGGAAAACATTATATGTTCACGAAACGATCGCATAAAGTCATCCATCATTTCGAGATCAACACAAAGGCATTCAAACAGCTTGGCGGCAAGTACATTTTTTCCTCCGTCCCGATCGAAAACGCCCGCGACATCCATCTCCGCTTCTTGCGGGCGTTCACCGATCGACAGTCAGTCTGGAAAATTTATGTATACGAAGTGGAGTGAAAGGGAGGCAAGAAACATGGTGGACAAACCATTGTTAGCCATCGTCGTCCCATGCTACAACGAAGAAGAAGTGTTGCCGGAAACGGCCCGGCGGCTGACCGCTTTGCTTGAGCAGCTGCTCGAAGAAGGAGCGGTCGCCATCGGCAGCCATATCGTGTTTGTCGACGACGGCAGCCGCGACCGGACATGGGCGCTCATTGAAGAAGAAAGCGAGCGCAACCCGTTTGTCTCCGGTGTGAAACTCGCTCGCAACGTCGGCCATCAGCGGGCGCTGCTCGCTGGGCTCGAAACCGTTCGGGCATACGCCGATTGTGCCGTGTCCATTGACGCCGATTTGCAAGATGATGTGGAGGCAATCCGCGAATTTGTGCAAAAATACCGCGAAGGGTATGACATCGTGTATGGCGTGCGGCGGAGCCGAAAGACAGACACGTGGTTCAAGCGTACGACCGCCCAAGCCTTTTATCGGTTCATGAGGGCCATCGGAATCGAGCTGATTTACAACCACGCCGATTTCCGTCTGATGAGCAAGCGGGCGCTCGATGAACTGAGCCGTTACACGGAAGTCAATCTCTTTTTGCGCGGGTTGGTTCCGCTCGTCGGCTTCCGCTCGACGTGCGTCTTTTACGACCGGCATGAGCGGTGGGCTGGACAGTCGAAATACCCACTCAAAAAGATGCTCGCCTTCGCCTTTGACGGCATCACGTCCTTAAGCGTCGCACCGATTCGCGCCATTACGCTCATCGGTTTTTTGGCCTTTCTCGCGAGCGGTGCGGCCGGGCTGTACGCCCTCATCAGCAAACTTCTCGGGCACGCCGAATCAGGCTGGACGTCGCTCATGATTTCCGTTTGGTTCATCGGCGGGCTGGTGCTCATGAGCCTCGGCCTCATCGGGGAATACATCGGCAAAATTTATCAAGAGGTGAAACGGCGGCCGCGGTTTGCGGTCGAAAAAACCGTGCAGCTGCCGCTTCCATCAGAAAGGGAGAAAACACCAGCCCGCCTGTAGGAAGGCATAGGTGATCCAAAACCGAAAAGGTCGGACGGATCAATCGGATCCGCTTGAACATCTCCTGCTTTCACTTGCGGCCTGGCAGCAGCCTCCTTCGATTCGATATAGATGCAACGAAGAAGTTTAACATATCCTTGACGGAAAAGTGGTTTGTCCATTTTCGACTGTCGAAGGCAAGCCTGTGGCTTGGAAGACCGAACAACGACTCGCTTCACAGACCCATTCATGGGTCTGGAAGCGGCGTTGTTCGGTCACTCGACAGTCGGATGCAATCACTGGTAAAAACGAAAAATGGTAAAGTTTTAAATTGCATCTATAGAGATGATAAAAAGAAAGGGTGTCCCAGAAGGATCGGGACACCCTTTCTGATTACCATATATAGCATCAATCGCCCTCGGCTCGCTTACGACGGAAACAACACGCCAAGCGCTTTTTTCAGCTGCACATCATGGTTCGGATCGCGGACGGCTTCCATGATTTTCGTTTGCAGCACATCCGCCGTCGTCTCATCGATTCGTCCCGTAACCGGCAGCTGATTCGCTTTTTGGAACGCTTGAACGGCTTGTTCGGTTTCTTTGCTGAAGTAGCCGTCCGTGCGGCCCGGGTTGAAGCCAAGCCCTTTGAGCATTTTTTGCGCATTGGCGATTTGCTCGTCGTTCATGTCATACCGAAGCGGTTTTTCCACATGAAGCGGAGCGACGTGGAAATAATCCGGCTGCGCCACCGCGACATCCGGCTTGATCCCTTTTTTATGGATCCAATGCCCGTCCGGCGTCAGCCATTTGTACAGCGTCAATTTGATGTTGCTGCCGTCGCCCATCGGGATCGCCTGCTGCACCGTCCCTTTGCCGAACGTTGCCTCGCCGACCAGCTTGTAGCCGCCCGCTTCCTTCATCGCTCCCGCCAAAATTTCCGACGCGGATGCGCTTCCTTTGTCGATGAGCACAACGATCGGGTATGGCTTTTTCGCCGTTAAATCGGAATAAAACTTTTGCCGATCGCCATCGCGTTCTTCAATTTGCACATATGGTTTGCCTTTCGGGATGAGCTGTTTCAAAATTTCCTCAACGCTTTGCAAATAGCCGCCCGGATTGCCGCGCACATCGATGATCAAGCCATCAATATGTTCGGCCTCAAGCTTCGCCAATTTCTTTTTAAAATCGGCGGCCGTGTTTTCCGAAAACGACGTAATTTGCAAATAGCCCGCCTTTTTGCCGTTGTATGTTTTGATCGAGTCATACACCGTCTGAATCGGAATTTCGTCGCGGACGACTTTGACTTTCATCACGTTTTTGACGCCGGGGCGCAAAATGTCAAGCTCCACCGTTGTTCCTTTCTTGCCGCGGATTTTCAATACCGCTTCATATAAATCAAGCCCTTCCAGGCTTTCTCCGTTGACGCGCAAAATTTGATCGTTCGGCTTCAGACCCGCTTTTTCCGCCGGCGAGTTTTTGATCGGAGCAACGATCGTCACCTTGCCATCGATCATGCTCACTTCGGCGCCGATCCCCTCAAACGACGAGTCGAGCGACTCGTTGAACTGCTCCGTCGTTTCCGCATCCATGTAGACGGAATACGGGTCATGGAGCGTGTTGATCATACCTTGAATGGCGCCTTCCGTCAGTTTTTCTTCATCCACTTTCTCCACGTACCGATTCTTAATGAGCTCATACGCTTGCCGGATTTTTTTCATCTCTTCGCTGTCGTTCGTCGACTTGGACGGCTCATTCGAAACAATCGTCGAAAGCGAGCCTTCCATCGGGCGGTCCGCCAACTGAAGGCCAGCGTACGTCCCTCCCGCCCCAATGAGCATCGATATGGCCATCAATGCGGCCGTCGTCGATTTTTTCACGTTGCTTCCTCCTCACCCTATGCTTGACCTTCCCCACCGCTTGCTGCGGTGCGAGAAGGGGGCTTTCTCCTCGCTCCTCCGTCAGTGAAGCAAATGAACATCCCTTCCGCCCCAACGCTGACGGCTTTTGCAAAACACGAAAAGGAAAAGCACCGCCTCACGCCGTGCCATGCCTTTATCTTCATCATATGTTGGGCTTGTACCGAGTATGCTAGTGCGTTGCCCATCCTTTACTAGTTTACACGCTCCTTGTTGATTTCTCAACTCATACAGAGCGGAAAAAGAGGCACCCCTCGCCCTTGGCGGCGAACGATGCCTCTTTTTGATTCGTCTTCTTGGCACGATCTAGAATGGAAGCCAAACCAATGAGCCGGACAAAAACGAAACGCTTTCACCCCTCTTTTGGCAAGTCGATGAGCATCAACCGCGATCCTTCGTTCGTCGCCAGGCGAAGCGCCGGTGTGTCCGTAATGCGGGCCGCGTCGCGCCGCTCGAGATGGGCCTCGCCGTTTAACGTCAAATCCCCCTCAATGACAAAGACAAAGATGTTCCGTCCTTCCGGCTGGGTAAACGTCAGCTCATGCCCGGCTTCCAAATCGGAAAGATAAATCGTCAAATCTTGATGAATGTGAGCAATCCCCGGGGAAGACGGGTGTTTCGTGACAATCGGCAGCAAGGCGTTTTTCATCTTGTCGACCGGAAACTCGGTCCGCTCGTACGACGGCGGCAATCCGTATTGTTCCGGCAAAAACCAAAGTTGCAAAAAGTTCACCTCTTCCGTCGCCGACGGGTTCACTTCCGAATGGACGATGCCGGTGCCGGCCGACATCCGCTGCACGCCGCCGAACGTTGTCACCGCCTTATGTCCGGTGCTGTCTTCATGTTGCAAATAGCCTTTCAGCACGATCGACACAATTTCCATCTCCCGGTGCGGATGGGCGCCAAACCCCGCAAGCGGCGCGACGAAATCGTCGTTTAACACCCTCAGCGGCCCGAATTGAATGTTGTCCGGGTCGTAATACTCGCCAAACGAAAAACTATGATATGTTTTCAGCCACCCGTAATCAGCATAATATCGGGACGACGCCCGGTCGATGCGGATCATCTTTTCCACTCCTTCATTGCAAGAAATGATGGGCCATCAAGCGCTTGCTGTTCCGAATCCGCAAGCGCCATAACCACCACCGCCTACGCTATTGATTCCCGTTTTTTTCTTGTCTCATCCTCGTTAGGCGCAACCATTTCTCTTCATTCAATAAATCTTGAATTCGAGATAATTATATAAAACTTCCGTTCGCCTGTCAACCTAAAAACAGGCGAAAAATGTCCCCCGGCTCGTAATGGGCATTTTGGACCGCTTGTCTCGCCATGTCAACGTCCGTGTCCTCAGGCAACGCGAATACCGCTTCACCGCGCTGGAAGCTGACATCCATCAGCTTGGCCCCAATCGCCCCCAGCGCTCTGGCGACATGTTGTTCACAGCCGGTGCATGTCATGCCTCGGACGGTCATTCGGTATGTTTTCATGGTAAAAATCACTCCTATCCAGAAATGTCTCTTTCTTAATTTGTTCAGATCCTCGCTCATGAAACCTATATCACTCATCCTCCTTTCGACAACGGGAAGATTTCCATTGTTGTGTACCATTATAAACAGTGTACTAAGGTACAGAGTCAAGGGGGGATGTGGTGCGGCCAAACCATTTCCTTGATGTCCAATCAATCAAAAAATACGCAACTTGTCCGCCTCATAGACAGACAAGTTGCGTATAGCAGAATTTAGAAAGCGATGTAATTACGCGGATCGACCGCATTCGTTTTTCCTGGGTTCCAGCCGCCGCGGTGCAGTTCAAAATGAAGGTGCGGACCGGTCGAATTCCCGGTATTGCCCATATAGCCGATCACTTGCCCTTTGCGGACGTGCTGCCCTTCGCCAACAAGACGCGCTTCCAAATGGGCGTACACGGTCGTATAGGTTTGCCCATTAATCACATGACTGATGAAAATGACGTTGCCATAGCTGCTAGAATAATAGGACCGGAACACGATGCCATCTGCGGCCGCCACAACGGGAACGACAGCAGCCCGCTTGCCGATGTCGACCCCGGGATGGAAGTCCGTGCCGCCAAACCGGTAGCCAAAGCCCGAGGTGATCGGACCGTTGGCTGGACGGGTGAAGGCCCCGCTCGACACAGGCGGTGTGCTGCCGCCGGATGGCGTTTCCCCTGACGATGCTTCACCACTGTCAGACCAAGTGTACGTACGCGCCCGTTGTTTCGCTGCTTCTTCCGCCCGTTTTTGCCGCTCAAGTTCGGCAAGCTGTTGTTTCACTGCCGCTTCTTGTTTGGCGATCAGCTCTTTTTCCTCTTCGAGCGCCATCTTATGATCATGCTCTTCTTCCTCTCTTTGCTTCAAATCGGCCATCAGGCGATTTTTTTGCTCCAGCTGGCCCGCGAGTTTCGATTGCAGCTGCTTCAATTCTTGCAAATCCGCTTGCAACTTGTTCCGCTTCTCCGTCAATTCGGCTTCCTTTTTCTCTTTTAACGCTTTATCGGCTTCCTGCTCGCGGATGATTTGTTGGTCCGCTTCCATGATCGTCGTCACGGCGCTCATCCGGTCAATGAAGTCGCTGAAGCTTTGCGCGCCAAGCAATACTTGCAAGTAGCTGATCGTCCCGCCGCTTTCCTGCAAGGAACGGAGCCGCTCTTTCAAAATTTCATTTCGCTTTTCAATGCGTTCTTGAATTTCGGCAATTTCTTGTTTTAATTCGTCAATGGCTTGCTCCGTTTGGTCAATGTCGACGCTGACGTTGCGGATTTTGCCGCTCGTTTCCTCAATGGCCATGTTCAGCTTTTCCATATCGTTGGCGACTTGTTTTTGCTGCGATTGAAGGGCTTCGATGTTTTTTTGCGCCTCGCTGATTTGTTCCTGCACCTCTGACCGCTTCGAACGAAGCGCGTCGATCTCCCCTCGCTTTTGTTCGATATCACGAGTGCTGACGGCATCCGCCGCCGGCGGCAGAACGCCAAGACCGAGCGCCGCGGCGACGGCGAGCGCCATCATATTTTTCTTCTTCATCGCTTTCCCCTCTCCCTATGTATGATTCTTTTTTACACTTTCAAAAACTTGCGCACGGACATGACGCTTCCCCAAATGCCGATGCCCGCGCCAATCGCCAGCAGCAGTGCGCTCAACTGCCACATAAACGGCGAAAACGGAAGAAGTTCAAAAAACGGCAAGGAAACCCACTGTTCATACACCTGATACACGTTGTAGTACACGATCGAAAGCGCCGCGATCGGGAAGAGAGCGCCGAGCATTCCAAGCCATAGCCCTTCCAAAAAGAACGGCCAGCGGATAAACCCGTTCGTCGCGCCCACGAGCCGCATGATTTCAATCTCGCGGCGGCGGGCGAAAATCGTAATTTTGATCGTGTTGGAAATGAGAAACATCGCCGTAAACAACAATCCGAGAATGAGCACGAGCCCGACGTTGCGCGCCACTTTCAGTGCGTCAAACAGCTTCTCGACCGTCCCTTGGCCATAATTGACTTTATGGACGAACGGCAATGTTTCGATTTGTTTGGCGATTTTCACTGTATCTTGCGGATGGGCCGCTTTCACGACGTATACATCGCTTAGTGGGTTGTCCTGTTCAAATAAGCGGAACGACGAGCCTTCCTCCCCCATGCTTTTGATCAGCCGCTTCAGCTCTTCGTCCTTTGATGAATAGCGCACTTCCTTCACGTTTGGAATGGCTTCAATTTGCCGGCGCAAAGCGTTTTTTTGCTGGTTGTCGGCCGTCAGCTCGATATGGACGCGAATTTCGACATCGTTTTCGACTTTTTGGGCAAAATGGTTGATGTTGAACATGACGACAAAAAAGACGCCGACAAGCAAAAGCGTCACCGTAACGGCGCTCGCGGAGGCAAACGTCATCCAACCGTTGCGGCCAAGGCTTTTGATGCTTTCCCGGACGTGGCGCTTAAACGTATGAAGCGTCATAGCCGTATTCCCCCTTCGCCTCGTCGCGGACGATTTTCCCGTTTTCGATGGCGATGACGCGCCGCCGGGTCGCGTTGACGATCTCTTTGTTGTGAGTCGCCATCACAATCGTCGTTCCCCGGTCGTTGATTTTTTCAAACAGCTCCACAATGCCCCATGAGGTTTCCGGGTCCAAGTTTCCTGTCGGTTCGTCGGCAATCACGATTTTCGGGGAGTTGACGATTGAGCGGGCGATCGAGACGCGCTGTTGTTCGCCACCGGACAATTCGTTCGGATAAGAGCGGATTTTATGTTTGAGGCCGACTAAGTCGAGTACTTCCATCACTTTTTTGCGGATCACTTTCGGCGATTCTTCAATGACTTCCAAGGCAAAGGCCACGTTTTCGTAAACGTTGAGCTTCGGAAGCAACTTGAAATCTTGGAACACAACACCGATATGGCGGCGCAAAAGAGGAACTTTGCTGTCTTTCAGCTTGGCAAGGTTGACGCCGTTGACCATAATGGTCCCGCTCGTCGGCTTTTCCTCGCGGTACATCATTTTAATAAACGTCGACTTCCCAGCTCCGCTGGGCCCAACGACGTAGACGAATTCTCCTTGCTTGATGCGAACGTTGATGCCGTTTAACGCCACAACGCCGTTTGGATACGTTTTGTATACATCTTGCATTTCAATCATCATAATCACCTAATTTTCGACTATATAGATGCAATTTGAGGCCTTCATATTTACGGCTTGGATCATTTGATCGACTGTCGAGCGGCCGAACAACGCCCCTTTCAGACCCATGCATGGGTCTGTGAAGCGAGTGGTTGTCCGCCCCCGCCACGCCTTAGCGTGACGGAGGCAAGCCACAGGCTTGCCCTCGACAGTCGAAAATGGATAAACATCTTTTCCGTCAAGCATATTTCACTTGCTGCCATTTCTCGAGCTGTTTCGAATGAATCTTGCAAAATTCCGCAAGGATTATTATAACACGATTTTCTATTGTCGAATTTTACATTTATATTTCAAATGGGGAACAATGGAGAAACTAGGACAAAAGATGCAAAAACAGAAAACACCGCCCCGTTCTTAAGCGAACAAGGCGGTGCACCTTCCTTGAATGAAGCGATCTTTTCCTTTCAAAGAGTCAGAAACATCCGTCCATTATTTTTTCGCAGCCAGCCATTCCGCCACTTTGTCGGCGTCTTCCCCTTTAATGATTCCTGCCGGCATCGTGCCGCGGCCGTTGGCGATAATGTTTTTAATTTCATCTTTGGAATACTTGCTTCCAACCTTTTGCAAGTTCGGGCCGACCCCGCCCGACAGGTCTTGTCCATGACAGGACGCACAGTTTTGTTTAAAAATTTGCTCGGCGGACGCGGCGGTATCCCCTCCACCATTGTTGCCGTTGTTGTTCCCAGCGTTATCCCCGCCACCTCCGCATGCCGCGAGCGCGAGCGAAACGCCAAGGAACATCGCAGCCAACTTCCATTTCATGGCGAACTCCCCCTCAAACGAAAAATTCCGTTCCCCATTTATTATAACCGATTTCTTCCCCTGTTACGTACGTTGAAATCCCTCGCCGAGCACCTCAGCAGCGTTCGCAACGATGACAAACGCTGTCGGATCAATGGTTCGGACGATTTGTTTCAATTTCGTGAACTCCGATTGGGCGACGACGCACATCAACACCGGCCGCTCATGTTCCGTGTAGCCGCCATACGCCGGCAAGCGCGTCACTCCGCGGTCGATTTCGTGTAAAATGGCGCGGCGCACTTTTTCCTCTTCTTTTGTAATAATCAGAGCGATTTTCGAATACCCAAGCCCGACTTGGACGAGATCGATCGTTTTGCTTGTCACATACAACGCGATCAAGGCATAGAGCGCCCGTTCGATATCAAACACAAACGCCGCGGTCAACACGATCAAGCCATCGATGAAAATCACGCACATCCCAAGCGACAGCCCGGTATATTTATGGATGATTTGCGCCGCCAAATCAGTGCCGCCGGTCGACGCCCGGCCGCGAAACACCATGCCAAGGCCGAGCCCAACGCCGATGCCGCCAAAAATCGCGCCAAGAAGCGGATTTGTCGTCGCCGGCTCCATCTCTTTCGTCAAATAGACGACAAGCGGCAAAAACACCGTCCCCACGAACGTTTTCACGCCAAACTGCCGGCCCAAAAGCACAACACCAGCGATAAAGAGCGGAATGTTGAGCGCCCATTGGACGTAGGCAGGCTCAATGCCAAACAACGCGTGCATAATCGTGCTGATGCCGCTAACTCCGCCCGAAGCGATCCGGTTCGGCAGCAAAAACACGTTAAACGCCACAGCGACGATCGCCGCGCCGATCAGAACATACGCATACTCCAAAGCCGCCTCCACCGCCGGAGGCATGGTCTTCTCTCTTCGCTCCCGCATGCTTCCCCACCTTCCTCTGTGAGTATAGCATGCCCGTTTTGGCAAGTAAATGACAGCCGATTAACGCGATAATGGTCTGCTATGCTAAAGGAAAAAAGGACGATCCGATGATCGCCCTAGCCAAAAAATACAAGCCTCAATACACATCCCCGCGGTTGCCGATCGCCTCAATATAGATGATTCGTTCTTCATGATCGATGCGAAACAAAACACGATATGTTCCGACCCGCAGCCGATATAATCCATCCTGCCCCTTCAACTTTTTAATATCCCCCTGCGGCGGGATCGCAAGCAGACCTTGCAGCCCGAAAGCGAATCGTTCTTGAACATCTTTGTCTTGACGAGCGATGAATTTGACTGCAGCCTTACGGTAAATCAACTTGTAGCCCGAATTCACGCTTGGCTTCTCCCCCGGTGATATATCCTTCATCGCTTTGCAGCTGCTGGCGCTCTTCTTCCGTCAACGCTTCTTCTTCATCTGTTTCGTCAATCCGCTCCCATACCATTCGTTCCTTTCTGGACCGATCAAGCAAGTACATCAAAAAATCGTACGCTGTTTGATGATCCGTTTCATCCAACCGGTCAATCAGTTCGTAAAGCAATTGTTTGCGCACAGCCAAAGCCATCGCCCTCCTTTTTCCTTATCATTACCTTCAGCGTATCACGAAAGCATAGATGCGTCAAAAGGCCAAAACACGATTTTGAAGCGAAAAAAAGGACGATCCGATGATCGCCCTTTACTTCAACTTCGCACGCAAATACGCGTCAATAAACACATCAATTTCCCCATCCATCACCGCTTGCACATTGCCGACCTCGACGTTCGTCCGATGGTCTTTGACAAGCGAATACGGATGGAAGACGTACGAACGAATTTGGTTGCCCCAGCCGATTTCTTTTTGCTCGCCGCGCAGCTCAGCGAGTTCGGCTTGTTGCTCCTCGAGTTTCTTTTGGTACAATTTCGCCTTCAACATATTCATCGCTTTTTCGCGGTTTTTGATTTGCGACCGCTCCGATTGGCACGTGACGACAATCCCGGTCGGCAAGTGGGTGATGCGCACGGCCGAGTCGGTCGTGTTGACGTGCTGCCCGCCCGCGCCGCTTGAGCGGTACGTGTCGATTTTCAGCTCTTCCGGCCGGATCTCAATTTCAATGTTATCATCCAATTCCGGCACAACCTCGCACGACACGAACGACGTATGGCGGCGGCCTGAGGCGTCAAACGGCGAGATGCGAACCAGCCGATGCACCCCTTTTTCCGCTTTTAAGTAGCCGTAGGCGTTGTGCCCTTTAATGAGCAGCGTGACGCTTTTAATCCCGGCTTCCTCGCCCGGGAGGTAATCGAGCGTCTCGACTTTAAACCCTTTTTTCTCCGCCCAGCGCGTGTACATGCGCAACAGCATCGACGCCCAGTCTTGCGATTCCGTGCCGCCCGCGCCCGGGTGGAGCTCCAAAATGGCGTTGTTTTGGTCGTACGGCTCGTTGAGCAGCAGCTGCAGCTCGAACTCGCTGAAGTCTTTCATCAGCTTTTTCGCTTCCTCGACGAGCTCAGCTTGGAGCTCGTCATCCGGCTCTTCCTTGAGCAATTCGTACGTCACTTCCAAGTTGTCAAACCGTTCTTCAAGCGAGGAAAATTCCTCGACGAGATCTTTGAGCGCATTCACTTCGGAAATGACCGCCTGCGCCGCCTTTTGATCATCCCAAAAGTTGGGCGCCGCCATTTGCTCTTCTAATTCGCGAATGCGCGCCTGCTTCGCTTCGAGGTCAAAGAGACCCCCTGATTTCCGCTAATCGCTTAGCCATTTTCTCAAGCTCTTGCTTGATTTCCACCAAATCGATCATGTTGTCCTCACCTCATCATCAATATAGTATGCCAACGATGAATGTCTGCCATTCAAAAGGGAGGCCGAGCCTCCCTTTATTATTTATAAACGGTTATACCACTCTTCCGCAACAATGTTTATATTTTTTCCCGCTCCCGCACGGGCACGGATCGTTTCGGCCGACGCGCACCGCCTTGCGGACCGGTTTTCTCTTCGGTTCTTCGCCGTCTTCTTTCGGGTGAACCGCTTCGCCTTTGGCCACCTCTTGGCGCTCAAGGTTATGGTGAATTTCCGCCTTCATAATATAGGTGGCGACTTCCTCTTCAATCGCCGCAATCATCTCCTCAAACATGGCGTAGCCTTCCATCTGATATTCGCGCAGCGGGTCGACTTGCCCGTAGGCGCGCAAATGGATGCCTTGGCGAAGCTGCTCCATCGCGTCGATATGGTTCATCCATTTCATATCGACAGCGCGCAAGACGACGACGCGTTCAAACTCGCGCATCTGTTCAGGCGGGATTTGCGCTTCTTTCTCATCATAGCGCGCCTTCACTTTCGCCCAAATGAGCTCGATCATCTCTTCGGGCTCTTTGCCGCGCAAGTCAGCTTCCGTTACATCCCCTTCCGGAAGCAGATGGGCGTTGAGATACTCAACGAGCCCTTTCAAATTCCATTCTTCGGGAACCTCTTCTTTCGGCGTATGAGCGTTGACGACGCGCTCGATCACCGATTGGATCATCTTTTCGATAATGCCGCGCAAGTTGTCGGAATCGAGCACTTCATAGCGCTGGCGGTAAATGATTTCCCGCTGTTCGCGCAGGACATCGTCATATTGAAGCAGCTGTTTGCGGGCGTCGAAGTTGTTGCCTTCGACCCGCTTTTGCGCCGACTCGACCGCTTTCGTCACCATTTTGCTTTGGATCGGCTGCGAGTCGTCCATTCCAAGGCGGTCCATCATCGCCATTAAGCTTTCCGAGCCGAAACGGCGCATCAATTCATCTTCAAGCGACAAGTAAAACTGCGACACCCCAGGATCGCCTTGACGCCCGGAACGGCCGCGCAGCTGGTTGTCGATCCGCCGGCTTTCGTGACGCTCCGTGCCGATGACCGCGAGCCCGCCAAGCTCCTTGACCCCTTCGCCAAGCTTAATGTCCGTCCCGCGCCCGGCCATGTTCGTCGCAATCGTCACCGCGCCTTTTTGCCCGGCTTGAGCGATGATTTCCGCCTCTTTCGCATGGTTTTTCGCGTTTAAGACGTTGTGCGGGATGCCGCGTTTTTTCAGCATCTCCGACAACATCTCGGACGTTTCGATCGCCACCGTGCCGACAAGCACGGGCTGCCCTTTTGCATGGCGGGCGGCGATGTCCTCGACCACGGCGCGGAATTTCCCTTCCATCGTCCGATAAATCAAATCCGGACGGTCTTCTCGGATGACCGGGCGGTTCGTCGGAATGACGACGACGCGCATGTTGTAAATGTTGCGGAACTCTTCCTCTTCCGTCTTCGCCGTCCCCGTCATCCCCGCCAATTTTTCGTACATGCGGAAATAGTTTTGGAACGTGATCGTGGCTAAGGTCATCGACTCGTTTTGAATCTCGAGCCCCTCTTTCGCCTCAATGGCTTGATGAAGCCCATCGCTGTAGCGGCGGCCGTGCATCAAGCGCCCGGTGAACGGGTCGACGATGATCACTTTTCCGTCTTGCACGACATAGTCGACATCGCGCTGCATCGTCACGTGCGCCCTTAGCGCCAGCTGAATATGATGGTTGAGCGTGACGTGTTTCAAATCGAACAAGTTGTCGATGCCAAACGCGCGCTCCGCTTTGTTGATTCCTTCTTCCGTCAGCTGGACGCTTTTCGTTTTTTCATCGTATGTGTAATCAACATCTTTGCGCAACGTGCGGACAAACGCATTCGCCTGCACATACAGCTTGGTCGACTTCTGCGCCGTGCCGGAAATGATGAGCGGCGTCCGCGCTTCATCGATCAAAATCGAGTCAACCTCGTCGATGATCGCATAATAGAGCGGCCGCTGCACAATGTGCTCTTTATAGAGCACCATGTTGTCGCGCAAATAGTCAAAGCCAAACTCGTTGTTCGTCCCGTACGTAATGTCGGCGTTGTACGCCGCCTGCTTCTCCTCGCGCGACATGCCGCTTAAGTTCAAGCCGACGGTCATGCCTAAAAACTCATACAATTTGCCCATTTCCGTCGCATCGCGCGTCGCCAAGTATTCGTTGACTGTCACGACATGCACGCCGCGCCCCGTCAAGGCATTCAAATAGACGGGCATCGTCGCCGTCAACGTTTTCCCTTCCCCAGTTTTCATCTCGGCGATGTCGCCTTCATGCAAGACGACGCCGCCCATAATTTGCACTTTATATGGGTACAAGCCAAGGACGCGCTTCGCCCCTTCGCGCACAACGGCAAACGCCTCAACAAGCAAATCATCGAGCGATTCGCCTTGTTGGTAGCGGGCTTTGAATTCCTCGGTTTTTTGCCGCAGCTGTTCATCGGACAGTCGGGCCATCTCCGGACCGAGCGCATCCACTTGATCCGCAATTTTCTCGAGCCTTGCCAACTGACGCTTGTTCGGGTCAAATACTTTTTTTAAGACTCCAAGCATAGGAAACGCTCCTTATTTTTCATGGACTCACTTCTTCATCATATCATTTACAGGGATAGGTGACAACTGTTGCACAGGCTTAGAGAGGGGCATGTCCAAAAGAGGGAATCACGCCTTGGACTGAAGCTGCTCAATCGCCGCTTCCGCATGGTGAAGCCGCCGGTTCAGCGCATAAATTTCAAAACTTTTCTCCTCAACTTTTTCATGAATTTTGCGAAGCAATATTTGCACATCATCCACAAGCTGCGTTTCGACCCGATGAAGCGTCTCTTTCACTTCCTCCAATTCAGTTTCCACACCATTCAACCGCGTTTCCACGCCGTCCAATCGGGTCTCTACGCCGTCCAACCGCGTTTCCACGCCGTCCAACCGGGTCTCTACGCCATTCAACCGCGTTTCCACGCCGTCCAACCGGGTCTCCACGCCATTCAACCGCGTTTCCACGCCGTCCAACCGGGTCTCTACGCCGCCCAACCGCGTTTCCACACGGTCTAACCGCTCTTTCACCGCGCTCATTTCCTGTTCGAGGCCGACGAGGCGTCCGTTCATCTCCGTCAAACGGCCATCCATCTGCTCAAACCGTTGGCGAGTTTCTTCTTGGAACACCAAAAATCCTTTTTCCATGTTGTCCAACTTGGACAAAATTTGACGCAACAATTCCTCCATCGCTCTCCCCCATTTTGATTTTTCTCATGCATATTATAACATCCCCTGCCAAAAAAAGCAGGGGATGCGCACAAGAGGCAACCGTTTAATTCGCCTCGATCAATCCGTATTTTCCGTCTTTGCGGCGGTAGACGATGTTCGTCCGGTTTGTTTCCGCATTGGTGAAAATGAAGAAGTTGTGCCCCAACAAATTCATCTGCAAAATCGCTTCTTCGCTGTCCATCGGCTTCAAGCTGAAATGTTTCGTGCGCACGATTTCAAACTCCTCTTCATTATTCTCCGCCGCGGAAGCGCCGCTTGGCACAGGGGCAACCAGCTTCGCTTCTTTCTCGCGGTCGCGCAGCTTCCGATTGACTTTCGTTTTATGTTTGCGGATTTGCCGCTCGAGCTTATCGGTTACTAAATCGATGGCCGCATACATATCTTCATGGCGCTCTTCAGCGCGCAGCAACAAATGCGGAATCGGAATGGTCACTTCGATTTTCCCTTGTCCATCGTTATAGACTTTTAAATTGACATGGACATTCACGTCATCGGTGCGATCGAAATAGCGCTCCAATTTGCCGATTTTTTTCTCCACGTACTCGCGCAGCGCTGGCGTGACTTCGATGTTTTCCCCGCGAACGTTATACATCATCGCTGACCACTCCTTATCTTTAAAACTGTAAATCCCTACACTTTTTTATTACCCATCCAATCCATGTTTCAATCAAAAATATTTTTGAAGATTTTGTGAAAAACACAGGAAAATATGGTAAGATAGACATAGGTGTTTTTTCTTATGATGTGGAAGGTACGGAGTGTGTGAACGATGCGAAAGGTCCATATTTCCCATGCGAAAAGCGGTGACGTGCTCGCTGTCGACTTGTTCGCCGCCAACGGCAGCGTCCTTTTGTCGCGCGGCGTGCGGCTGACAAGCGGCTACATCCGTTCTTTAGCACAAAAAGGGGTTCAATACATTTATATTGACGACAAACAAACATATGACATCCGCCCGCGCCCGCTCATCAGCCCGACCGTGCGCCAGCAGGCGGTGAAAAAAGTGTACGAGACGATGACGGCCTTGATCGAGCAAAAAAAGCTGCTCAGCCGCGCCTCCTCGCTCGATTTGGGAAAAGAGTATGAAAAAGTGTTCAAAGACATTTTGGACTACTTATTGAAGCAAGAAAACTTGCTCATCAACTTGTCGGATTTGGTCATCTCGAACGGCTACTTTTTCCACCACTCGGTCAACGTGGCCACCATCGCCGGCGTCATCGGCATCGCCAAAGGGTATCGCCCCCAGCAGCTGCTTGACCTCGGCATCGGCGCGCTGCTGTTTGACATCGGCATGACCCAGCTGCCTGACGGTCTTTGGCGGAAAAAAGGAGCCTTGACGGAAGAGGAAAAGGAAATCGTCCGCCGCCATACATATCTCGGCTTCGAACTGCTGCGTCGCCAGCGCAACATCTCGCTCTTTTCCGCCCACTGCGCCTTGCAGCACCACGAGCGGTGCGACGGCAGCGGCTACCCGCGCGCCTTATCGGGCAAGGAAATTCACGAATACGCCCGCATCGTCGCCATCGCCGACGTCTTTGACGCCTTGACGTCAGCGCGCTACCACCGAAGACAATACTCGCCGCACGAAGCAGCCGAATACTTATCCGCGGCGGGCGGCATTTTGGACTACGAGCTCATTAAGCTCTTTCTTTCCTACATCGCTGTCTACCCGGTCGCCACGACCGTCAAACTCAACACCGGAGAAGTCGGCGTCGTCTCGCAAGTGTTTCCGGGTTTCCCGCTCCGCCCCATCGTCCGCGTCATCAAAAATCCCGCGGGCGAGGAGCTGAAAAGTCCGTATGAGATTGACTTGCGGAAAGAGATGAACATCACGATTGTGAAGGCGGTTTGAAGCGAAAAGGACAGCACAGCGCTGTCCTTGCTTTTTTTCCGTTCTCTACTTAAACATCCGTGGCCGCCCGTACAACGAGCGAAACCGTGACAGCACGTTCCCTGCCGCTGCCCCGCGTTCCATGCCAGCTGCCACCCCGTCGGTCATTCGTTCCCGTCGCGTGGCGCTGCGCTGGTCCCAATGCCTCCCTCCGACAGACAAGGCTGGCGGATGATCGTCCCTACCTTGCGTTGGAATGGACTGGCGATGGATTGTATCTCCCCCTAAGCAATGACCTCACCAATGGATCCATCCTCATTGGACGACATACCGCCGCAACCGGCCGGAAACCGCCGCCTTCCAAGCTTGAAACGCCGGTGACAACCGTCCGCAAACAATCCGCTCCTTTGCCGCTGCATCAGAAAACTGCCCGTCAAGTGCCGCGGCCGCGTCGAGCACATCGACAAACCGTTCAAGATGACGGACGAAATCGTTCTCCTCAGCGAACAGCTGCTCTAGATACACGTTCGTCTCGCCGATTTTCCCAAGCGCCAGCAACACATCCGAAAGCAGCACGTCCGCATGCATCCGCCGCGGGTCAGAAAAGCTCGCCGCCACATAGTCGAGCCCTTCTTCGACTGTCTCGAGCAACGCTGCGTATTGGCGGATGATGTCCAGCGCGTCACTCGTCAATTTTGCCATATCCATTCCACCTATCGCCGTTTATCGTAAAACATTCCATCGAACGAAAGCGGCTGCTCGTACGGATGAACATAGCGGGCATTCGCCTGCCGCTTCGCCCCCGCCATGCGCAAATCGTTTCGAATCTCATCACCCACGCGGTGAAGCCGCCTCTCAATTTCTTCATTCCAAGCGATGATCTCGCGGGCAAGCCGCTGCTCTTCCTCGCTGTACGGCGGACGCAGCTCCCGAAGCAGCTCCTCGCGCTCCTGAAGCAATCGATCAACCGTCCGAAGCCGCTCTTCCCGTTCCTCGGACGGCCACGGCAACGCCGTCGCCTCCAGCAGCTCCTTCGTCACCCGCCACACATCATGCACCACGCCCATTACGCCTGCCCGCCTTCCGCGTATTGGCGCTGCCGATGGAGCTGAATCACTTGTTTCCACGTATCGCGAAACTCGACGACATACCCTTCCACCTCGTCCAAAATCGCCGCATCGCTTTTCACATTCGCCTCGATCAGACGGCGGTAGATGTAGTCATACATCGTCATCATCGACTTCGCAACCTCATACTCCATCTTCAATGTCTTCATCAGTTCCAAAATGATGTTTTGCGCCTTAATCAAGTTCTCATTGCGCGCCGCAATGTCCCCTTTCTCGATCGCCTGGCGCGCAAGCTTGATAAACTTCAAGCACCCGTTATACAGCATCAACGTCAGCTCGCCAGGCGACGCCGTTTGCACCGCGTTCGCTTGGTAGTGTTGATACGGATTGTTTGTCGCCATCTTCCGTCACTCCTCTTCTATGATGTTCACCCCATCGCAAAGCCATCATCTGATTCAGCACAACGGGCCGCGCCGCTCCTCACCGCCTACAGCGCCGAACGCCCTTCATTCGTTGCCATCCGTGAGCGGGGTTGCCTCTTCACCCACTGTCACCACGATGGCGCCTTAGCCTTCACCCGCCTATCCCTGCATACCGCCGCCAAAGGCGTTCATCAAGTACATGCTTTGCTGGTTGGCGCGCTGAATCGCCTCTTCCATCGCTGTGAATTGGCGGTAGTAGCGGTCTTCAATCTGTTTCAGCCGATCTTGAAACCGGTCAATTTGGTCATTGATCTGGATTAAATCGCGCCCGATCGCAAACTGCTGGTTCGTCCAAATCGTCTTCCCCGCTTTTTGCTCAATTTTCCCGATCGTCGCTTTAATCGTATCGCGCAGGCGGCGGGCGATGCCTTTCTCCGCATCGGTCGCGCCGTCTTGGTTAAACAACTGATAGACGGCATCCGGATTTTCCTTGATTTTCTCCCGCAACTTCGTTTCGTCAATGATCAATTTCCCGCCGTCTAGATAATTCGACGACGTCGTAATCCCGATTTGCGCGAGCTGCGAGAACCCGCTTGGGATGTTCGCCCCTTCCACTTTCGTGTACACATTCATCCGCATTTTACTGAGGGCGCTGGACAAAATCGAATCACCGCGAAGCATCCCGCTCCGCGCTTTTTCTTCCCACAGCTCAATTTGCTTTTCCGTCATCGCTTCCTTTTGCTCGTCGGTAAGCGGCGGATAGTCGCGGTAGCGCTCTTCTTTCAGCTCGGCGTTGATTTTGGCGATCGTTTCGTTGTATTTGTCAACAAACCCTTTAATGGCGTTAAACATCGCGTCCGCGTCCGTCGCCACCGACACCGTCGCCGTGCCCGTCCCTTTCACCGTATACGTCACACCGTTGATCGTAAATGTGTTCGACGAGCGGGTCGTTCGCAAGCCGTTGATGGTAATGTCGGCGTCTTTCCCTGCCGTTTTCCCCGGGAGCTCCTGCCCCGCTATCGCGCCCGCAAACCCGAGCTTTTGCGCAAAAAAGTCAGCCGTCGTCTGGTCGGCGAGCACAAGGCTCGCCCGCCCCCCCGTCTCTTTTTTCATGATCGAAACCCGCCCGGTTTGCTCGTCGTAAAACGCGCTGACGCCAAGGTCTAGGTTGCTGTTGAGTTGGGCGATCACCCCATCGAGCGTCGTTCCTTTCTTCACTGTGATCGCCGCCTGCTTCGTCGTCCCATCCCCGTTTGTCACGTTAATCGTCAGCGTGACATCGGCGTCTACCGAGAAACTCGCTTTATCCACCCTTTTCGTAGCATCGGACAGCCAGACGGCCGATGTGGCCACTTGATTGACTTGAATCGCCGCCGCCACGTTCGCCGCACTCGAGCCCGCCGTCGCTGTGACGACCGATTCGTTCGAACTCGAGACGGTTTTTTTGAGCATGCTGCTTTGGAGTGTGATGTTGCTGAACAAATAGTCGTCAAGCCCCTGAAGCAACGTGTTCATCGCTCGGTAATCATCGCGCTGCCACTCGAGCAGCTGCTTTTTCTGCTTCAATTTATCAAGCGGCGCCCGCTCCGCTTTCATCAAATCGCTGACGATTTTGTCAATGTCCATTCCGCTCGCGAGGCCGCTGATGCGCAACGTATTCGCCATTTCGACTCACCACCGTTAAATTTTTTTATCCACCAAAAGCCCGACAAACTCCATCATCGCCGCGTACATATCCAACAGCTTTTTCGGCGGAATTTCGCGGATCACCTCATGCGTCTTTTCATCGATTACTTGCACGTAATACTCGTTCAACTCTTTGTGCAGCTCAAACCGAACCGACGTATGGCTCGGCTGCACCAGCTCATTCAAGCCGTTGACCACTTTCTCCACGGCTTCTTCCGAAAGCGGTTGAAAAAGGGAAGAAGCAGAACCCCCCGCTTCTTGAGGCTGCACTGCCGCGCGTTCGACGGTTGCATGCACCTGTTCGCTTCGCATCGGCTCATATGAAAGGAAAGAAGAAGACACCCGTTCAATCGTCATACAAACCGCTCCTTTGTTTTGGACACTTTCTATGATTTATATCGGATGAAACATGGGAAGTGTGAAGGGGGGAAGGAGAGAAATGCGGTGGGCAACGAAGAAAGAGTCCTTCTTGGAAAAATTGATGTATAATACAAGGTATCGAAAAGCAAAGGAGATGAGTACGTTGGGGTTGGAACATTTAGAGCAGTTTTTGAAACAGAAGAAAGAAGAGAGGGAGCGAAAGCAAATCAGCTGTGGCATTCAAGAAGACCAATTCCCTCGAAGACAAAGACGACATCGAATACGCATGGAAAATCGTCACTCCCCCGCCAAACATCCGGTTTATTGATCTAAATGAAGATTCTTTTTCCGACGCTTTATTAGAGGTTCTTGCGCGTCGAGACGGACGGTTTTGTCGGGGGAAGGAAAATTTTGTTTTCACCAGTCTTGTAGATCTATGCGCGATAAACAACTGCACAATGCAATGCCAGCTTTCTCGCTTTAGCGGTTGATAACATCGTTTTACTAGGAGAATCATGAATTTCGGCATGATATGGATTTCGTCGCGACGGACAATATACAAGATGAGCGCCTATATCCATACAAAAACCGGCTTCAACATAGACGACAGCCTTCACTTTTTCCACACCAAAACGGTCTTGAAATCTAGAAACGATCTCTTCCTCCGTTCGCCCGCCGTCTCGGTCAACCGAAACGCCTCTTTTGTCTTTGAACAAAGCAGACGATGGACGGTTCTGCTCCTCATCCCATACAATGCTCGGAAAAACAGCTCTAAACAGCCTTTCTTCCCGTTCGATCTTTGGGTTCATAAAAGTCAACAATGATTCGATTAATCTCCCGCACATCGTATGGGATCGATGTTTCCATTTCACACCCATCTGCATATGACACAAAAACATCAATTTTGTTTTCAAAAAGTTCAAACTCCAAGTAATCGCCATTTTCTTTTTCAAATTCAAGCTGAATGCTATCTCGTGCTGTGGGGAACAGCTTCGGCTGCTTAATGATCGTGTGAATTACATTGAAGACCTTCTCAATCAATTTACCGGAAAATGAATCGGCGCCATTTCCATTCCAATCGCTTCCCAGTTCTCTGATGGCTTGCAGTTTCGCTATGTTTTCTGCCTTTCGCACTTGGTCATAAATAAAGGGAGTCACCCGTCCAAAAGAATGCTCATTTCGCCATATCACCGTTTTCATTGGTGTTGCTGTTTCCTCAACATGAGGCAACCGAACACGTTCCTCTCCCACTGTTTCCCGAATCAATGGTTCCGAAACGGGAAAACGGGCACGGACAGCTTGGGTTTTCGGCAAACGAAAATACTCGTCGATTCCAGTAGATGAAGACTTCTCTGCGCGTAAAATCATCGCTGTGTCCCCTCGTTCCGAATTTGTTCCAACATCATAATATGCTCACCCAGCCACTCGTGAAAAAGTTTCGCGGTCTCCCAATTCATCACAACCCCAGTTGACACATAGCGGATCACATTTTCCTCATGGTCAGGGGGCTGTACATCCGTCTTTCTTGCTGGCTGTCCCGTTCCTTCAAACACGTATGTTTCCTCGTAAGGCAAGGGACGGCGTTCAAAATAAAAGTTCACAACAATCTCCCCCTGCGGAGAAATTCCGCCGTGCGCCCCATTGACGTAGACAGGATTATAGTCATCAGCAAACAAGTATTTAAAATGAACGACCTTTTCTTTGCCAGACATGATACAACCTCCATGCCACAGTCTTTATTTTCATTATGAACATACGTTTTGAAATAAACAAGATGTAACCTTGCCCTTAATACCTAAGGTCCAAATTGTTAACGATACCTAAATCATGAAACCGTATTTTTCCTTTCTCCATTCCCATCGCCATTTCCTGCCGCGGTCACCAATAAAAACTCAGAAAGCGGCTTCCATCAAATAAAAACCAGGCGACAAACCTCGTTATTTTCGATAAAAGGAGAGCACTTTGTTTACCCCTTCTATAACCGTTCGGATATCATATTCGCTCATTTTCGGAAAAATGGGGATCGTTAACGCTCCTTCATACCACTTTTCCGCAATCGGACAAATGCCTTTCTTATATCCTAGTTGTTGATAATAAGGGTGGAAATAAACCGGAATGTAATGAACGTGCACACCGATATTTTCCGCCCGCAGCGCTTCAAAGATCTCTTTGCGCCCAACCCGGAAATGCTCCAATTGCAACTGAAGTACATATAAATGCCAGCTAGAATCAACATATGGAAGTTGATAAGGAATGCATACACCAGGAACGTTAGAAAACGCCTCATTATAGATCGCAGCAATTTCTCGCCGTTTCTGCACAAATGCATCAAGCTTTGTCAACTGGCTGAGCCCAAGCGCTGCTTGCAAATCCGTCATTCGGTAATTGTAGCCGAGATCCACCATCTCATAATACCAAGGCCCTTCATCATTGTTTACATTTTCTGTTATAATCCCATGCGTACGAAAGCGTTTTAATTTATGATAATACTCCTCATCGTCAGTGACAATAATCCCTCCCTCACCAGTCGTAATATGCTTGACAGGATGAAAGCTGAACATCGTCATATCTGCTAACGAGCCTACTTTCTTTCCTTTATAACACGAACCTAGAGAATGAGCTGCATCTTCGATGAAGACGAGACCATATTTTTGGGCGATTTCCCGAATTGGATCTAAATCGGCAGGCTGGCCTGTAAAATCAACGGCAATAATCGCCTTCGTGCGCGGCGTGATGGCCTTCTCAATGAGGCTGGGGTCGATATTGTACGTGTTTTCATCAATATCCACAAACACGGGCTTGCCCCCTACATACCGCACACAGTTGGCGCTGGCTGCGAAGGTAATCGGGGTCGTAATCACCTCATCTCCTTGCGAAATACCAGCCGCATAGCAAGCTCCATGCAAGGCAGCTGTTCCATTGGCAAACGCCACCGCATATTTCGCCCCGACATAGCGGGCCACCGCTTCTTCAAACTGCTGAATTCTCGGTCCTTGTGTAATCAACGGGCTTCGCAATGTTTCGACCACCGCTTGAATATCCTCTTCATCAATCCATTGCTGTCCGTAAGACAAAAAGGATTCACGCACAGGGGTTCCACCATGGATCGCTAGCTTCACGCCTCATTCCCTCCTTGGATACACTGAAGAAAAGCCGCCCCGACTACATCAGGCGGCTCGTTTTGATCCACTCTTCCGTCTTTTGAATCCCTTCTTCAAGAGACACTTGCGGCTCCCAACCAAGCAACCGCTTGGCTTTCTCATAATTGCATCGCAATTTTTGAATCTCGCTCTGTGGATGAATATGGGGAACATACTTAATCCGCTTTTCATCGCCCACAATGAGCTTGGCCAAATCATTGATCGAGATGTCCCTGCCTAATCCAGCGTTCAAGATTTCCCCATTCACCTTATCTGAATAGCCTGCCTGAACAACAAATCGCGCACAATCGTCCACATACAATAAATCGCGTGTTTGCGTGCCATCGCCGTAAATGTGCAACGGCTCCCCCATCAATTTTTTCCGAATAAAGATGGCGACAACCCCGCCTTCGCCGCTTGTTTTTTGATAAGGACCATATGTATTAAACGGACGCACAACGACAACGGGCAGGTGATAAGCATAGAAATAAGACAACACCATATTTTCCGCCGCAATTTTCGCTCCCGCATACGGCGAAGCAGGCTTGGTCGGATGGGTTTCCGCGATGCCTGCTTCATCATGGCAGCGGTCATAGACCATGCACGTGCTCATAAACACTAGTTTCGTGTCATGCTTCCGGCATTGTTCAAGAAGATAAAACGTTCCGACCGTATCGTTGAAAAACGTCGTTCTAGGATCATCAATGGAATCCTGTACATTAATCGATGCCGCTAAATGGTAGCAAAGATCATATTCATGTTCACGAAAAAGCTGGGCAAGCAAACGTTCATCTTTGATATCCCCGACGATGAATTGCTTCAAATTCCGATGATGGCGAAACTCGGAAATATTTTCTTCCCGCCCATTCGAAAGGTCATCCACAATCCAGACATCATGTCCATCATCAAGCAACCGTTTCGCCACGGCGCGCCCAATAAACCCCGCACCGCCTGTCAACAATATTCTCATACGGATCACTCCTTACCATAATAAATCCCATGTCACCGGCGTTCCTTTTTTCACGTCGCGTTTCACGGTTTTTCCAAGCAACTGGTCAAAATATTTCGGCGGCAATCCATTGCCAGGACGAATCGCGCGCACATTTTCCTTCGTCAACGTCTCGCCTGCCTTCATATCTCGCACAATGTATAACGACCGGCGATGTTTCAATGATGCTTTCTCCGCGTCCGTAGGGCCATATTGAACATGGCCGATGCTTTGCCAAGCCCGTTCCGTTTCGATCACTAATGCAGCCATTTCATGCGGTTCCATGGAAAAAGCGGCATCCACTCCTCCTTCTGCGCGGGAAAGGGTGAAATGTTTTTCAATGACAGTGGCGCCGAGCGCAACAGCGGCGACACTGACTCCAATGCCCATCGTATGGTCGGACAGTCCGACTTGACATTGAAACAGCTCTCTCATATGCGGAATCGTCGCCAAATGGGAGTTCTCCGGCGTCGCAGGATAGGTGCTTGTACATTTTAACAAAATCAGATCCTGGCATCCCGCTTCCCTCGCCGCTCTAACCGTTTCGTCCAACTCCGCCGCTGTTGCCATTCCTGTTGAAATAATCAATGGTTTCCCCGTCTCGGCAACCTTGCGGATCAAAGGCAAATCCGTATTTTCAAACGAGGCGATTTTATAGGCAGGCACATTCAGTTCCTCTAAAAACTCAACGGCCGTTTCATCAAAAGGAGTGCTGAACGCGATAAGCCCTAATTCGTTACAGCGTTGAAAAATCGGCTTATGCCATTCCCAAGGCGTGTACGCTTCCTGATAGAGCTTATAAAGCGAATTCCCCCGCCAAAGGTTCTCGGGGTCATCAATCAAAAAATCTCCTTCGTCCATATCGAGCGTCATCGTATCCGCCGTATACGTCTGCAATTTCACCGCATCGACGCCTGCTTGCGCTGCCGCCTCCACGATGGCCAACGCTCTTTCCAACGATTGATTATGGTTACCGGACATTTCCGCAATAATAAACGGTTTATGATTTGGCCCAATAAGACGGTGGCCGATTTGAATGTCTTGGATCAATGAATCATCCCTCCAATAGCGCCTTCACGACCGGATGTACAATATACTCTTTTGTACTCCCCACCAATTCGAGCGCTTTGCGGCTCATGTGCTTCAGCTCTTCCCGTGAAGCCATCGCTCTATCTATGATATCGGCATAATCAGCCGATTTTACATCTGCATGCCAACCTATATTCCAAACGGCTCCGTACGCGGCAGCGTCTTCCGTCGATCGCCTTTGGTTCTCCGCCACGATCGTCACCGCGGAGGGCAGGCCGAGAAAGCATCGTTCCCACATCGACACGCCGCCGGCTCCCAGCGAAAAATCCACCTTTGCCATCAACTCAGCAAGGTAATCAATTTGGCAATGGTAACGAAAGCCCTTTTCACGACAGAATGATTCCACGCGAACACGATTCGAATTGGCTTTCCCTACCACAACGTCAACTTCCACATCAAGAACATCCAACTCTCGAAAAGCATGCAGCGCTTTCTCCGTTTCATTCGTCGGATCGCTGCCGCCGAAAAACAGAAGGATCCGCTTCACTTGACCGTTGCGAAGCTGGGAGAATTTTTTCGCTTCATAAAATTCCGGCCGCAACAACATATATTGAGGACCTAACAATAGACGGCAGCTTGGCGGTACAAGACTATGGTACCGCTGTTGCGCCTGACGGTAATAGTTTTGATCCAACAACAAATCACATTGATGAGGTCGGTTCGCTAAATCATCGATCACCATCATACGGCCGACATAGGCTTTCACGTTTTCTTCCCAGCAGCGGTCAAGCTCATAATGATCGACAATGCACCAATCGAGCGATGGAAGCTGCTTCCTAATCATCTCAATCGTCCGCTTCGCATCGATTTTTTGTACAACAGGTCCTTCGTACACAAGGCGGAGCACAGGAAACCCTTTATGTTCAACCTCATCGCACAAATCCTCTGGGCCTGCCCTCATCGCAAAATAAACGGCGCAACCAGCTTCTTTCAGCATCTCCGCCAACGCCAAACAGCGCATCACATGACCAGTGCCGATCGCAAACGATGAGTCGACACGGAATAAAATATTCATGATCCTATCCGCCTCTATCCATTCAAGCCATAAAATGTTTGTGATACATAACCGTTTCAACGATTTTTTCCGCTCTTGCCAGCCAAGTATGCTTTTCCATGACTTTCTTTCTTCCATTTTCAGCAATCTTCTGCAACGTTGCATTATCATCTAAAAATGACTGTATCCTAGCATGAGGATACGGAGCAAAAGAGTACAAAAGAAGATCTTCTCCGTCCTTAAATTCACTTTCCAAAAATAGATTGTTGTCTGTCAAACTAACGGATCCATTTAGCATAGTCGTAAAAATTCTCTCATGACCACCGTGAACGAAATTGGGCAAAACATTCAGAACAAGTTTGGAGTCCTTCATCTTCTCATATACATCTCCAAAACCAATAGCCCGATTCAACTTTATGGAATGATGATTAGTGAATAAATTTTCCCATCCATTCCCATATACCTCAAATCTAGCATCCAACTTGGCCGTTTCCAAAACCGCTTCCATTCTTCTCCTGTTTCGTATATACAAATCTACATTCACAAGATGGCTCCAAAAGTTAACGTGATGCATATATTCCTGATCAATTCCATAGTCGACAAATACACTCTCAGCTATATCAATTAACGTTTCATTATGAGTATATAAATATTTTTCCATAATTGCATCAAACAATTTACCGATATACTTATCACAGTTTATCCATTGTTTTCGGAAGTGATCTGGATTTGTAAACGTCCCCACAAATAAAATATCGATCTTTCTCTCTTCTATTGTCTTACTTGAAACAGAAACCTCATGATACGAAGAACCATGAGGAATAAAAACTTTGGAATATACTCCATTCAAAAAGGTTCTTAGAAATGAGAGATGGGTTTGATCCACAGTCGAAACAATGAGATTTTTTACTCCTTGGTTTAATCGATTTATATGATACATAGGGTGGTCAACTAAAAAGGCGAATAATGGAGTATTTAAATGGTCATATAAAGACTGATCTCCAACCTTTATGTCAATTCCCATGGCATTCATGGATAAGAAGAAAAATACCTCTTTTTCTCTTAAAACTCTTTCTAGGTCTGCTATCCATGAAGATGCTAGAAGATCTATAATTTTCACTTCAAAACCAAGTTGTTGAAAACTTACAGCGAGATCTTGAATAAAATATCGAAGCACACCATACTGACTTTGCCCATTATAAAGGACAATCGTTTTATTTTGATCACTCATCGCTTTGCCTCCGCGTACACATGTTACACCACCGGTTTTTGCTGAACGTGGGCGTTGAGCTTGGCCACATCGGGATGAGCCAGTAAAAACTGAACGACCTCGCTCGAACGAACAAGCCGATTCCCTTTGAAATGGTTCGCAACGGCCGCGCACAATTGATAGTCTTCTTCGGTATCCAATGTGATGCGCAACTGCGGTTGACAAATGTCTTTCGGCGCTTGAACATAGGTGCGGCGGAATTCACTCGGAAATTCATAGGCATAGTACGTCACATGCTCGCGATGACGCGGTTCTTTGCCATGATGGTATATGTATTCGAGCGCCGAAAACGACACCATTTCAACCACTAGACCGCGCGGCAACTCTCCCTCCACGATGACAATATCCGATGGTTCTGCTTTCATAGCTCCCACAATTTGGTCTGCCAATTCATAATCAACAAACGGACAATCCGCCGTCACACGAATCACATAGTCAGGCTGATAAGGTTTTGCACATTCATAATAGCGCGCAAGCACGTCGCCCTCTGAGCCGCGGAAACAAGATACATAGCGTTTCTGGCACCAATTTTCAATCGCATCATCTTGCATCAGAGTGGACGTCGCCACCACCACTTCATCAATTTCTTCTACTTGTTGGCATCGTGAAACAACATAGTCCAACACAACCGTATCCCCAAGCGGCATGAGCACTTTTCCCGGCAGCCGCGATGATCCCATGCGGGCTTGGATGATGATGAGTGTTTTCAACTGAATCCCCCTTTACAAATCGATTACGAAATCGGCGGGATACCGAATTTGTTTCTTTTCATTCGTTGAACGGATAAATGGATAATCGTTCAAGTTCACCCCTTGGGACTCAAGGAAAAACCAATAAAAACTATCCAAACCAGCTTCGATGCTTAACGTCGAAGCCCCACCGAAGCGGGGATTGCACTCGATGAGATGAAACTGCCCCTCACGATCGATGATCACTTGCATCACCGCATGCCCGTATACCCCTAAATAGGAGGCGACAGCGATACACATGCCCTCTAATTTCTCATTTCTGATCGTTGTGGTGACTTGTGACTCCCCATTCACGACGTAATCCCTTTTTCGAGCCACTGCTCCCTTCGCGTGTCCTGTCCGTGTCATGTAGAGATCGATGCTGATCTCTGTCCCAGCGATAAAAGGTTGAAAAACAGGGGCCTCCAGCTTCTTGGCATGCTGATTTGCTTCCTCTTTCGTTAAACAAAGCCCTATGTTTCTCGCCCCCGCTCCGTAACGCTCCTTCACAACATAGTCTCCATCGTTCAGCTCTTCCAACGAAAGTGCTGTCGGAATGACAGGAAACCCTTGAGCAGAGAGCAGTTCATAAAACCGCAACTTGTCAAGACAAATCTCAATCGCGTTCCGTTCAGACACCATGACAAATATACCGTTCTCTTCGAATACTTGACGATAGGAAGAAAAGAACGGAAGCTCGCCATCTCTTGTCGGTATAATGAAGCGGATGCGCTTTTGACGGCAAATCGAAATGAATTCTTCAACAGTGAACTGTTCGAGTGAAGGCATGTGCCAAAATTCGTCGACAAAATATTGGCCAATGCAGCTACTGTTTCGATCAGCCCCGATCAAAATCCCTGGCATTCCGATTTTCTGCATGGCGCGTCGAACCGCTTGAAGCAACGGAATCTTTTTGGAAATGCTGGTCACCAATACGTGTATACGAACCACCTCTTTCACCAAACGCGGAAAAAGCCCCCTCCACCTACAAACGCCTGTCAATCAATTCGGTCAACGAATGAATCGTCATGTCCGCTTCGTATTCGTCCCCCAACATCGTTCGCATATGATCGCCGACATCTCGAATGATCCGCACCGTGCCCATCCCAAGCCTTTTCGCGGCAATAAAGTCTTTATTGGGGTTATCGCCGATGTATACGCAATCGCGAAAATCCACCCCCAACTCCTCCACCATCTTGCGATACGGCGTTTCGCTCGGCTTCCAATGTTCCCTTCCCAAATCGCCGGTGACGATGATGGCATCTACGACATGCTCGAGTTCAAGCGCTTTGATTTTCGACCATTGCATCGTCGAATCCCCATCCGTGATGATGCCAAGCTTTTTTCCTGTCTGTCTCAAATGAGCCAGGACTTCCTTCGCATCATCATATAGCGAAATATCGGGCCGATGACTGCGATAAAGATGGACGAGGCGGGCAATATCGGCGTCAATACCTAGCTGCTTGCATACGTCATCAAACACCCGCCCGCGCCCATTTCGCCGCCATTCATCGATCAGCATTTGATGAATGCCGTCTATCCCTATGTCTGGACGCTGCTTCGCCAGCTCATTCGCCACCGTCCAAAATCCCGATCTGACGTAATCGTGTTCACAATACAGCGTGTCGTCGAGGTCGAAGATGTATCCTTTGTAGCTCATTCTCCAACGCTTGTAATAGTCTTGGAACACTTTCGAAACCCGTAGAAAAGATTTTATTGCCGATTATAAGAGATTAATTTAGAACGTAATTTTCTCCATGTAAACTTCAGCGATTTCCAAGTATAAGGCGGATTCGCCTGAAGATTATAACTAGCATCTAAATAATTAGGGTAAAGTTCTAAAGCTCTTAGCAGCAAGTTCCTACCTTCCTCTACTTTTCCTCTGATTAACTTCACAGCTCCTAAATTATTTAAAGATGCCCCATCACACTGGTTAACGTTAAGTATCTCTGCAAATCTTTTCTCAGCCTCTATAGCGCTCTCGGTCTTCAGAAAATAAATCCCCTCTAAGAATAAGACCTGCTCATCATTACGGTCGTCATCTTTTAACTCTTGTATAATTGTATAGCCTTCCTCCCATTTGTCTAAACGAAAAAGAATGGAAACATAATCACACATATTCTGCGTGGGAGAAAGTTTCGTCCTTCTAAAGATCGCTTCTTTTATCTTCTTTAATGAATAAGACAACAGCACTTTTTTTTCATACTCATGCATGGTAGACATACTCGCAGATAAATTATGGGAATGTCTTCGAATATCAACTAAATGTTTATTGATATGGGCGATTCCGCTATGTTCACTCATTCGCAACCATAAATCCCAATCTTCTGCATAACGATATTCAGTATTGAATCCACCTACTTTTCGAAACAACTCCCGATTCACTAAAATACCACTTGTCGCGATTGTATTCCTTAATAGCAGAAATCCCAAAGCTTCCTCTTTCCTATATGGACGACCGTAGTTTAACTCATCTATTACCTTGCCATGTTCATCAATATGACGATAGTTGGGATGAGCAAGAAAATACTCTGGCTGATCACCTGTTCGATTCAAACGCTCCAAATGTGCTTGAAGCTCTTCAATTAATAGCGGATGAGCTATATCATCCGAATCCATAAATAGGATCCAATCACTGTCTGCATGCTCAACCCCAATATTTCGTGCATACGAAGGACCTGAGTTTTGTTTTAATTGAATCAACTCTATATTTTTGTTTTCCCGCATCATTCTATTAATGACTTCTAACGTACCATCTTGACTGCCATCATCTACAATAACGATTTTATGGAGTGGCTTTGTCTGATTTAAAAGGCTGGCAACGGTCTGTTCAATATGCAGCTCTGAGTTAAAGGATGGAACAACTGCGCAGATAGCGGTCATAATTTATCACCTCATACAGAAAATTTCCTACAAAAGTACCCAACCTTGCTCCTCATTATTTAAGTTCCTCTCTAAAAATATCCTTGTATAAACTATCCAACTTATATTTCTGATTTTCCCATGAATAGTATATTTTGGCCTGTTCGAAAGATTCTTTCGCAAAAGCATTGTTATTTAACTTATTAACAATATCCTCAGTAATAGACGCTATGTCCTTCCCAATTGGATAAGCAACCCCCACACAGAATTTTTTTACAATCTCAGAGAAAGCAAATCCATCATATGTAAAAAAAGGAATATCAGAAAAGATAGCATCGAATAATTTATTCGGAATAGCGTATTTGTAATTTCTCAATACATTTTCTCCATAGTGATGCGGAAAATACAAGTAACCATCACAAGCATAAACATATTTAATTAAATTTATGTATTCTAATCTACCTAAATATATAATCTTATGAGATTGTTTATGTTCTTCTTTTACATAATCATCCAATAAACCATCACCAATAATAATAAGGCGAAAGTGGTCTGGCATCATCTTAATCATTTCAATAATCGTATCAATGCCTCGATCTGGCATAATGTTTCCGGCAAACACAAAATATTTAAACTCTTCACTGAGGCCAAGCTCTTGGCGTGTTTTTTGTTTGGATTTGGTCATTATATGTGAGGAATAACGAGTATTAAAAATCACCGTCCTAGGGCAGGTGAGAGAATACTCATTGGAAAGAACATGTAACATTTCTTCACTAACAGCTATAACCCCGTCTGCAAACCTTATATAATTCCCGCGATTTTTTCCTAATTGAACAGCAGTATGATATTTATTTATATCATCCCCATAATTTCGCTTTTCAATATAGTCTGGAAAATACTCGTGTGAATCTGCTATCCATTTTGCCTTTTGTTCCCTAGCCATTAAATATCCAATTGGCCACGTCTCTGGGTCATGGCAATGGAAAATATCAAAGCGTTCCTCCTTCAGCAAAGCGTCTCTTAATTGAAAATGTGCTATTAAATATTTATCAATTAACACTGAGGTGCCTAACTTATAATCTAATACTCTCCTAATATGAATATTGTCTTCATAATCATACTCTCGATCGCCTTTTTCTTTTTGGCAAAAGAGCGTCACTTCATATCCTAATTCCACCAAGGTTTTTGTCATTCTCCATATTCTAGGATCTTTATTGCTTGGATGATCTGACAAGACTGCTACTCTCAACTTTTTCATAATTAACACCCTTTAACTCAATAATCTTTTTTTGTCGCAAAGACATTAATAGACTTCCTCGTTTCGATTTCCGATGGAAGATGCTTTAACGTGCCATTATCTTCTATCAAGTATATTTTATATCCATAGTCAATTAACAACTTCTGAAGCTCTATATCGGAAAATCCTAATCTTGATAAACAAATAGGATTAATTTCTAACATAATATCTGGTGCTTTGGAAGATGAGAGGAGATGTTCAGCTCCCTGAAAAGCAAGCATTTCTGCTCCTTCAATATCAACTTTAATAAAATCTACTTTATGAATCTCGTTTTGTTTAACATAATCATCCAAGCAGATAGTTTCTACCTTTTCTCGGTAATAAACGTGTTCAAATTGCTGCACAATTGATTTCATTCCTCCATGCTCATCAGAGTTAGAATACAAAGTCATATAACCATTAGCATTCGAAACAGCGACTTGATTAGCCACCACATTTGACAATTGATTCAAATAGATATTATCCACCAGTTGTCTAAAGTTTTTGCGATCCGGCTCAAAACAATGGACTATCCCACTATTTCCAACTTTTCGGGCAAACATTAAAGTATAATAACCGACATTCGCACCTAAGTCAAAAACCGTTTGGCCCAGCTGAATTTGTTGTAATAAAAATCGAGTTTCCTTTTCCTCATAATAGCCGTAATTGTAAATGGTGTTCTGGATAAACTCCTTTATGTTAAGCAACATTTTAAATTCAATATTGCCTAGCTTTACCTCATGAATAATTTGTTCCTCAGGAATATCTTCATAGTTGTAATACAACTGTTTTCCTACTTTCCAATAAAACAATGGATCAAACTTCTCCGTATCATACAAAACGAACGCCTTAGAGCGTAATCCATTTTTCTCTAATCCCGACAAAATTTCATTTTGAAAAGAGTGTGAGGAAACAACAATGTACTTAATATGATCAATCCAATCAAGAGCCTCTTGAAGCGAGTATACTGGGATTCCCATTATTTGATCATATTCTTTATAAGAAGAAACAATCCCTCGGATAGAATGGAGCGAAATATTTTTTTCTCTCAGAAACCCTAACAAAGCAACAGTATGTTCTCCCGCTCCCCAAATCAATATTTGGTCTTTATCGTCCAGCAAACATGTAAATAAATTCAAAATTTTTTTTTGCACCTTATATCTCCCTATCATTTTGTTCTCTTTCCTCCTATATAATCCTTTTTTTACCGGATACATTTTGTAATAATGATCCAGATTAAATCACATTTGGAAGTCGCATCCCTTTTTAGGGTAGGTATAGTGTTTGATACATTTCATTTTTTACGAAATATACAAAAAATAAAATTATACGCCAAATGAAGGAACTAACAATATTTTTCATATATATCTATGAGCCTTGGCAAAACAGCCTTCTCTAAGTCGTGGTACTCCTCTACATATTTTCTTCCTTGTTCGCCTGCATAAATCATTTTTTCTTTATCATCTATTAATTGGTCAATAACCTTTTCAAGATTATCTATCGTCGCGGATATAATAGGCAGATCATGAGGATAACCTTTTTTAACAAAATCGTTGATATAAGTAATGACTGGCTTTTTTAGCGCCATTGCTTCAATCGATAACATTCCGTAAGCCCCGTATAATAGATGATCAATAATAATATCTCCTTTGGCTAGCTCTTTGAGAAAATCATTATGATTTTGATTCTCGATTAAAATAAATTCGATATCGTTTCTCTTCAAACATACTTTCTTTATAGCATCAACAATATAGTCTGTCCCTTTAAATGTTCGATTTGTCGGAGCATGAATAATTTTCAACCTTCTCTTTCGCGTTGAAGTAATTGGTTCATAATCATAATTTTCAATACTATATTTATCCAATCGCAAATCAATTGGTAAAGGTAGTATTTCTACGTAATCATAGAAGGGTTGCACATATTCGGCCAATTCTAAATCTTGTACAATTGATACAGGGATCCATTCAGCGCAATTTTTTATGTATTTAACTACCTCATCCTCATTCACCAAAAAATCTTTATACATCAATCTCGCATACGGATTAAATTTCTCCAATACACTAGGTCGCCTTACATCAGTTCCATTGTGGTGCATAAATAATTTTTTTCCTTTAGAAGACAAATAAATCAAATCTTTCTGGTCATATAAAAATGTGTGGGCAAAAAAGAAATGAAAAATATCGTAGTGATCTTTATGTTCTTCGAATATTTTTTGACGAATTGCTATTTTTTCGTGTTTAGTAAATTGATTAATATCAAAGTCAATATCAGATTTTTCAAAGTAATGTTTTAAAAATGAGACAGACTTAGTATCGAACCCTTTTTCTCTAAGTGCATTTGCAAAGGTAGTATTCAACCCACAAATAGATATTAGCCCGTAAAATATTTTCAAGCTCAAGCTATTTCATCCTTCCATCAACATTCTATATTCCAAAACATTCCTTTTCCACTTTCTAAGACCAAAAGCTTCTAATCCTTCACTTCTATTCGCTGAAAAATAAAGATTCTATCATCAGCCAACTTTATCTCCACATCGTATATCCTTGGTGACAATCCTGATATTTGGAATAAAATCTGTTCAAATTGTGGAGAAAATAAATCACCTATTTTTCTATCTTGAGCAGAGAAGTTCCTTTTATATCCCCTCATAATTACTTGCAATTGATCCGAACACTCCACGTGCCTCGCCCCAATCACCCGAAGCGCCGTCCCTTTAAACGTAAACTTAATCGTGGCATTCGGTTCGTTCGTTTCGTAATATGCGCTGATCACATCCGCTTCTCCGGACGATTGTTTTTCAATTTTAATCTCCTTTTTCCGCCATTGGCCGATGTATTGAAATTCACTAGATGTGCATTCGCGTCTCTTCCAGCCATCGTCCTTCTGTTTCAGGGCGGGATGCAGATAGGTTTGCACCAACGGCGCCATTTCGTTATAGACTTGCTGGCATAGATGCAAATAACTGCGGAACGCCCGAACCACCTTGCCCGCTTTCACAACGGGATCTTGCTCTTTGCGGATGTTGTGCGCTTCTTTTTGCAGCATTTCCGTATAGACACGAACGACAGGCCGGACGTATACGTCAAAAAAGTCGTTTTGGGTGAAGCGGCGGAACTGCTCATCGAAGCGGGCGAATAATTTGAGCAATTTGTCTTCTTTTTTTCGAATAGCGGCTCGCTCCAACTCATGAAACATGGCTTCAAGCTCATGATATCTCTTGATGAAATCGGTCATCGCACGCTTCATGTTCCCGATTTTGTCTTCCATCCCTTGCGTCGGGTTGCGTTCTTGGCCGGCATGCCAGTTTTCATTCACGACTTTCTTCGTCAACCGGTTTTGGATGACGGCCTCCAGCGGAAGAAATGGTGCGCCAGAAATATCCGCACCGCCTTTTGTTGTGTTGATGACTTCGATCTGAGCATACTTCTGGATATAGTGCTCCATCAGCAGCCGCATTTGGTTGAGCGATTCATTCGTCGTGACAAGGCGGCCGTATACGTCCTTTACTTGCATGAGGCCGCGCCGCTCATGTTCGAGCACTTCAGCGGTCTGCTTTTCTCCCCGTTTGATTTCTTTCGCATAATAGTAATTGTCGCGAAAGGCGAAATTTTGCCCGACAAGAATGACCGGATTCGCCTCCAGCTTCGCCAAGATTTGCAATGTAATGATGGCGATGGAGAACGCATCGTCGATCACTTCGCTGTGGTCAAGGCTGTCCAAATAGTATGGCGTTACCGTGTCTTGGGAGGTGACGGCGTAAAACTTTGGCCCTTTGTATTGTTGAATCGTTTCGTATCCGACGCTCGTCCCGTAAATCATCGGCACGTTGGCGTCAATGCCTTTGTCAATCATGTCCCAAAACACAGCGAAATTATGAGCCTGTGGATCATACGTGCAAACGGCGTCGGGAAGGATGCCGTTCGCCACTAACGCTCGATTCGCTGATCCGACGGCAAAGATATAGGCCAGCCCTTTTTCCTTTATATAGCGAAGGTTGTCATATTCCTCCTGCAGCGACGGCCCAGCGGCCACAAGCAAAACCGGTTTGGAACGAAAATGTTCTTTTCGGCTGAAAATGCTTGGCGACCTCCACGTTGTCGGCAAGTTCATCAAGCTGTTCAATGTCCAGCGCTTGCCAAAGGCAAATTCGGTCGCCAAGTTGATGCGCTTTGACTGGAGAATATCTCGAAACTGTCGGACAAATTGCCGATATTGGTCGACGAAAATGCGCTCATAACTCGGCAGCGCCACAAGCCCCACATTCGTCTCGAGCGCGTTGGCAAACTCAGCAAAGAACTGCCTGCGCGATTCCTCGCCGGTTTCGACATACAAATAGCGAAGCCGATGAAGCGGCCATTCGGTCACCCGTTTGTACGACAGAAAGCGGAAAAAGATCCATGGATTTGGTTCATAAATGGTGAACGACTTATCAGGAAACATGGATAACAGTTTTTCGACATGATAGCCGAGCCCGATGCCGTAAAAAAACAAATGGTCGCATTGCTCCACTTGGTCTTTGAGCTGCTCGACGAGGCGCTCGGCTTCCTGTTCGGGATTGTATTTGCTGTGCAAATACAGAGGGCGTCCATCCACATGAACTTGAATCGTCGGCGGCCCAGCATGGGACGGGACGATTTCATATTGTTTCCAAACCGATTCATGCTCAATTTGCTTCCATAGCTGCCAAATGGATGGATAGCGGTTTTGCAAAAATTGTTCATTCTCTGCCAACAACATGATGCTCATCGCTCCATCACTCACCTTTTCCCCTATATTAAGCCTTCTGCCAAAATCCAACGGCGCAATGTTTCTTTATCAATCATCTCGCCTTGAAACGGGTTTTGGCACGGGCGGATGCTCCATTCCTTTGGATAGGCATGCGGCTTCCAGCCAAAGGGAGGGCCGATCACATACATGTCGTCCGTTTCCCACGCCGTATGCGCTTCATCTTCTGTCATCAGCTCTTCATACATTTTTTCCCCCGGGCGCAAGCCGATCTCTTTAATGCGAATGGGCTCGTTGATGCGATATTTCTTGGTGACTTCTTCAATCATCACCTCAACTAAATCTTTCAGCGCCACCACGGGCATTTTCAGCACAAACACTTCTCCGCCCACGGCCAGTTCGTTCGCTTTCAAAAGGAGAGAAATGGCCTGCGACGGCGTCATCATGTAGCGAAGCATGTCCATATGGGTGACGGTCACTTCTCGATCCTCTAAAATCTGCTTTTTAAACAACGGAATGACCGAACCGCGCGACCCCATGACATTGCCGAACCGCACCGCCGAGAAAATCGTTTTCTTCGGTCCTTTTTGATACTCGGTCGCCGCGATCAACCGTTCCGCCGTCAGCTTTGTCGCGCCGTACGTGTTCGTGGGCGAAATGGCCTTATCCGTGCTGGTGAATAACACCTTTTTCACTCCGGCGCTCAAAGCGGCTTGAATGACATTTTGCGTGCCGATGATGTTCGTTTTCACCGCTTCAAACGGATTGTATTCACAAGCGGGCACATGCTTCATGGCGGCGAGATGAAAGACGTAGTCAATATCCTCCATCGCCCGCAGCACCCGCGCTTCGTCGCGGACATCTCCGATTAAATAGCGAAGCACTTTGGCATGTTGTTTGAATTGTTGCGCCAGTTCAAACTGTTTATGCTCATCGCGGCTGAAAATGCGAATGACGCTCGGGTCATGCTGCAAGAGCGCTTTGGTGAGATGCTGTCCGATCGTCCCCGTGCCGCCGATAATTAAGATTTTTTTTCCTGTGTAAATGCTCAATTCGGTTCACTGCCTTTGCTGTCTGCGTTTAGTTCACAACATTGACTTTTACGTGCTCTATAATGTCCTTCCATAGCGGCTTGATCTCATACTGGATCAAGTCGGCGATCAAAATCGCGTCGCCTGCTTCTACAGCTTCGAGCAATTGCCGCAATTGTTCCGCCAGCGTTTCCCGGATGCGAGCGAGCGCTTGGCGATCAAGCGAATGTTTCGGGTGTTCGGTGAGCCAATAAAGAGCTTGGTCGATCCATTGGATTCCTTCCAGCATTTGCTCGAATCGCATCCACGCATCTTCCGAAGGCGTTTGGTAAAACTCATCAATGATGCGCTCAATCTCTGGCAAGGCGCGCAGCAAATACGAATGCATCGTCTGGAGTACATCTTGTATGTATTCTTCGATCGTCACCGCTACCACGTCAATCGTGCGGATGAAATCGATTCGTTCCTCCACATAGGTTTCAAAATCGTCATATACTTCGACGCCATCGATGACGAGATGACTCAATTGCCGATCCGCCTCGTCAATCATGGAGAAGATTTTTTGGAACATCGCTTCAAGCTCTGATCGATCATTGCGATATTCAAACGTCTGTCCGAAAATGTTGAGTTGCATGTCCTGCACTCTCCTACACGAGATTTGTCGACTACTCTCTGACACCTTCTATCATTATTATCGGATCATTTTTGTCAGTGTGAAGCGAATGAGATTCGGAAAATTATTCCGAACAAAATAAAAGAGAACGGCCTCTCCCCGAGGTCGAGAAGAGGCCTGATTGTTCTTTTCGATTATCGCAGCAGCTGAAGCACGCTCTGCGGTTGTTGGTTCGCTTGCGCCAACATCGATTGGGCCGCTTGGGTGAGAATGTTTTGTTTCGTAAATTCCATCATTTCCTTCGCCATATCGACGTCGCGGATGCGCGATTCCGCCGCCGTCAAGTTTTCCGCCGACGTATCCAAGTTGTTGATCGTATGCTCTAAGCGGTTTTGATAAGAACCGAGACGGGCGCGCTCTGTCGAAACGGTGTTGATCGCGATGTCGATTTTCGAAATCGCCGCCGTTGCGCCGCTGAAAGACATGATATTTAAAGCATATTCAGGCGTGCTGGCGTTGCTAACGTCTGTCAATTGGTTCGTTGCACCACTTGTAAATGTAGCGCTAGAAATGCCTACCTTAAGTTCATTCGATACGCTCGTACCGTTTGAAGTAGTAGCAGCACCTAAGCCACTAGCTTTGCTACCGGCCGCTGTCCCTGCCAAGCCAAGCGCTTGGGCGCGCATATCGAAAATTTTAATTTCAAACGACTGATTGGTGTTCGCCCCGATTTGCAGTTTAATCGGGCTCGCGCCGCTCACATTGCCGTTCAACAATTTTTGCGTGTTGAATTCCGTCGTATTACCGATCCGGTTGATTTCGGACGTCAATTGGTTGAACTCTTTTTGCAGCTGCTCGCGGTCTGCTTGCGTATTCGTGCTGTTGGCCGCCTGCGTTGCCAGCTCGCGCATCCGCTGCAGGATGGAGTGCACTTCATTCAGCGCACCTTCCGCCGTTTGAATGAGCGAGATACCGTCTTGAGCATTGCGGCTCGCTTGCTCCAACCCGCGAATTTGGCCGCGCATTTTTTCCGAGATCGCAAGACCCGCCGCATCGTCGCCCGCGCGGTTGATGCGGAGGCCAGACGAAAGTTTTTCAATGGATTTCGAAGCGTTGGTCGTATTGGTCGTCAACTGCCGATACGTATTCAACGCCGCAATGTTGTGGTTGATTCTCATGTTCTCTTCCTCCTTGAAATGATGTTTTCCACGTCCTTGTGGAACGGCGGGGCTAGGGCGAAAGTCGGCCGCCTTTCGCCATATGCCGCGCTCACTTTTTATATCGGCGCGTTTTTTGGAAGTTTAATAGGGAAATTTAAATTTTTTGTCGATGGGGCGAAAAAAGCGCCGCGTGGGCGCTTCAGCGTTATGGTTGTTTCCATTGTTTCAGCTTGGCGGTCAGTGCGGCGAGCGAGGCTTCGGACGCTTCGGCGGCGGCGTTGTTTTCCGCCTGAATGGCAAGATACACTTCTTTGCGGTGGATGTCGATCTGTTTTGGCGCGTTGATGCCGAGTTTCACTTGGTCGCCTTGGATGGCGAGGACGGTGATTTCGATGTCGTCGCCGATTTGGATCGCTTCTTTGATTTTGCGTGTTAGGACAAGCATCGGACCGCCTCCTTTACGTCGCCGCTTTTTCCGGGAAGAGGCGATGTTTCGTTTTGTACGGGGTGTTCGTTAAGATCACTTGCTTGCCGATTCGTTTTCGGGCGTTGATGACCACGGGCGCCTGCAAGTTCGCCGTCGTGTTGTCGAACGGGTCGGCAACCGTCAAGATGACGTACACCGCGACGTCGCGTTCGCTTTCGATGTCAAGCTGTTCGACCATCGCTTCATCCAGTTCAAATTCGTACGACGGAAAGTACGAAAACGGCTCAATCAAGATAAACCCGAGCGCAGGGGTCTTGACCGACTGCAAGATGACAAACGGCGTGTCGGCGAGCGGAAGAAGGACGAACCGCTTCTCGTCCGCGAATCCGGGCAGGCCATGGGGAAAGTGGACGATGTCTTGCTCGTTCACCGCCACCGTTCCATGGTATTTCGTGTCGATGTTCATCCCTTGTTCCTCCTATTTTCGTCAAATGACGACGTCAATGTGAAGCGACGGGCGCTGGGCGAGATCGATCTTGACCGCCCCTTGCTGGCAGCGGATGATCGGCGCATGCGGTTTCACATCAATGCGCGGCGCGTAGGTGTTCCAGTCGATCGTGAGTCTGCCCGGTTCATAGTCGACCTTGACGCTAAACGGCGGCGGGACGAGGGCGATGTTAAACTCAAGCGGCGGGCCTTCGCTGTTGGCCTCCGCCTGCTCGATGAGCGGATCGCCGCCGTGTTCAATGCGCATCAGTTCATCGCCTTGAATGGCGGCGCGCTCGATGAAGTCGAGCACCGCTTGCTGCCCGTCAGCGGCCGCGTCTTGAATCAGTCGAAATACGTGCTTGTTGTTCACCGCCGCCCACGCCTCGGTCTGGTCGATCGTCAAGCGCGCGGGGATGGAAGCGACGCTCATTTCGGCAGGCGGCTGTTCAATCGTCATCTCGGCGGGCGGCTGGGCGATGTCAAGCCGCGCAGGTTCGCTTGAGATCGCCAGCTTGGCGTACGTCGCTTCCATCTTAAGCTGCGGAATGCGCATGGCCATCGCTCCTTTTGGCGGGCATTACGCTAGTTTAACGCAAAAAGTCGACCAACGTCGGCTGAATGACGCGCGCGCCGACGGCCAACGCCGCGCGGTGGACGCTTTCTTGCGTTTTCAAATCGGTGATGACTTTTTCAAGGTCAACGTCTTCGTTGTCCGACAACATTTTTTCCGCGATCACCTGCTGGCTGTCGATGCGGTCTTCCATCAGCTCGATCCGGTTCATGCGCGCGCCGAGTTCGGCGCGGACGCCGAGCAAATTCGTCAAATGGCTGTCGAGTTTGTCTAAATAGCCCGTTACATCATTACCGGTCGTACTCGGATTTTCGAGGGAAGCGGCCAAGTTTTGCAAGTCGGCAAACAATCCGCTGCCTGCCCCGAACGCTGTGCTCGGCGGAATGTTGACCGGAATGTAAATGCCTTTGGCAAGCTCAATGTTCAGCTGTTGGCTGTTTGCCGACACCGAAATCGTGCCGTCCGGGTTCACCGTCACAGGCGGCTCGGTCGTTTTCGCGCCGTTGAAAATGTATTTGTCGCCGACTTTCGTATTGGCGATCGTGACCAAATGTTCGGTCAACTGGCGCACTTCTTTGGCGATCGCCTGGCGCTGCGTTTCTTCGTATGTGTCGTTGCTCGCCTGCACGACGAGCTCGCGGATGCGCTGGAGCGCCTGCGTCGCCTTATCGAGCGCCGAATCGGAGTTTTCCACCCAGTTGTACGCTTCCGAGAAGTTGCGTTTGAACTGCTCGACTTCGGCTAAATTCGAACGGTAGGCGATTCCTTTCATCGCCACAACCGGATCGTCCGACGGGCGGGTGATTTTTTTCCCCGTCGAAAGCTGGGTTTGATATTTGTCCAAATTGGCGTAGCTTCGGGTAATCTGCTTAAGCGTATTGTTCGCCAACATGCTTTGCGTAATGCGCATCACCGTTCACCTACCTTCCGACGACGCCCATGCCGTTGATGAGTTTATCGAGCATTTCGTCAATCACCGTAATCTGCCTTGCCGCGGCGTTGTAGGCGTGCTGGTATTTGATCATGTTCATCATCTCTTCATCGAGCGACACGGAGCTGACGGACTGCCGTTTTTCCTCCACCGACTGGCGCAGCGTTTCGCTGTTCGTTTTCATCCGGTTCGCCTGTTCACCGTCGACGCCAAGCTGGCCGATCCAGCCTTGATAGTTCGTTTCAACCGTGCCTGAGGAAAGCGGCAAATTCAGGGACGCCAAGTTGACGGCGATGTTGTCTTGCAGCGAAACGGTCGCATTGGACAGAAGCAGGCTGCGGACGTTGGCGAGGTTGATGGCGTTGTTGCCGTTCCCTGTTTCCCCGCTTTTTGTGGACGCCGCGATGTTCGCCAAATCGTCGATGTCGGCGGCGAGCTTGATCGTTTTCGCCGCGCCGCTTACGGCACTGATCCCATCAAAAAACGGGTGATTCGTGCTCCCGTTTAGCCCGTAGCCTTGTTGATGAACGGCGTTGAGCACCGTGCCGAACGTATAGGCGAGTTTGTCCAAGTTGGCAAGCATGTCGGGGTACAGCCCTTTGACGATCGGCTGGCCGCTGGCGTCGGTTCCTGTTTGATAGCCGTATCCTTCGATCAACCCGCGCAATTTACCGTTCGGAAGAGAGGAAAAGGAAACGGTCGTCCCGCTGACATCAAGCGTATTGACGCCTGAAGCGGGGGGCATTTCCTTCACCCCGTCGCCGTCGACATCACTGCCGTCGGGAAATGACACAACAGACGCCGTGCGCCCTTGAACGAGATACACTTTCGCGCTCCCGTTCATCACGTAAACGTCGTACGTTCCTTCGGCCATGGGCAAAGCGTTTCCGCCGGTTGGATGCTTTTCCACGCCGATCTCCATATATTGCGACAGCTGGTCGACCAACCGATCGCGCTCGTCGTACAAGTCGTTCGGCAAATAGCCGTTCGGTTCGATTTCGGCGATCCGTTCATTCAACGCGCTGATTTGGTTGAGAAGGGAATTGATTTCCGTCACCGTCGTGCCGATTTGCGTGCCGATGTCCGTGCGGATTTGCGTCAAGGAATTGGACAAGTAATGGAACGTCTCGACGACCGCCAACCCGCGCTGGCGCACGACGGAGCGCGCCCCTTCGTTCTCCGGCTGGGTGCTCAAATCTTGAAGCGCCTGCCAAAACTGGTCCATCGTTTTCGCCAACCCGCTGTCGGACGGCTCGTTCATGATATCTTCCATCTTCGCCACCGCATCCGCGCGCGCTTCCCAGTACCCGAGCTTGCTGTTTTCGCCGCGGTATTGGATGTCGAGGAAATATTCACGCACCCGTTCGACCGACGACGCTTCCACTCCTGTCCCCATTTGCCCTGGGATGTTCGGGCGGTTGAGGCCGGGCGTCGGGAACGGCGGCGTCGGCCGCAGTTGAACGCGCTGCCGTGTATACCCTTCCGTATTGGCGTTGGCGATGTTATGGCTTGTCGTGTACAAGGCGGCTTGTTGGGCCATCATGCCGCGCCGGGCGGCTTCAAGGCCGTGGAATGTCGAGAGCATCGTTCTTCCTCCTTACGCTTTCGATTCAAACAGCGGTCGCTCGGGCGAAGGGGCGTATTGTTGCGTGCGGCTGTACGTGGACGGCGTTGGGGCGAACGTCTCGAGCATCGCGGTGACAAACTGGAGCGACTGCTCAATGAGCTGGCGGTTTAATTCATTCGCCTCGGCCACCGCGTTCACAGCGGTCTGAAGCCGCGCTTGGCATTCCCTCAGCTCCTCGCGCTCCTTGCCTTTTGCCAGATCCATGCATCGGGAGAGGGTCGCCGCCTCATCGCCGAGCGTCTCCTTCAGCCATCGCTGCCGCCGTTCCTCGAGTTGGCGGATGGCCAAAATATGCTTCTGTTCGTCGGCAAGCAAAGCCGACAGCGCCTCGATGTCGTTTTTCTTCAACGCTTCCGTCTTCCTCCTCGACAGCGCCAGCAAGCTTTCATAAAGCTCACTGTGCGCCCGCAACAGACGAATGAGTGGGGCAAATGTCATCTCGATCCGCTTCCTTTATCGATGGTTTCGGTAATACTCGATCATCCGCTTGGCGACCGCCCGCGGGTCGACTTCGTATGCGCCGGTTTCAATTTGTTGGCGCAGCTCTTCAAGTTTCGCTTGCCGCGCCTGTTCCCAGCTTGCCGCTTCTTGCAGCTCTTTCGCTTCTTTGGAAATTTCCACTTGATCGCCATTGGCTTTCCCCGCCGCCAGCCGCTCTGTTTTGACGAGCTGGCGTTGATACGGGTTGACGTTCATTGAACCGATATGGTGGATTTTCATCGCGTTCACCTCTCTTGACCGACACGGTTCACATCGTGCTACTGTTTATATCGGAACACTGACGGAAATGTTTAGCGCTCTTTATGATCTTGGCTGTAATAAGTGGCGCGGCGGGAACGAGCTTCTTTTTCCTTTTCCCCCTCCGCCCGCCGCAAGTCGGCTTGCAGCTGGCCGAGGCACTTGGCGCATAGCCGCCCTTCACGGATCAGCGCACCGCACGAGTCGCAAGGGTAGCCGAGATTCGGGAAATGAACAAGCTGCAACCGCCCTGCGCGAATCCATTTAATGATCAGCTTCTCCTCCACCCCTGTCGCCTCCACCACTTGCGCCATCGTCGCCGTGCGGTTTTCCCGTCTGCGCAAAAACGCGTAAACGCGTTCAAATTGCCGTTCTTCTTCTTGATAGCACGACTCGCATACGTCGCGGGTCGATAACTTGACAAACAACCGCCCGCACTTCGAACAATTGGCTAGTTCCGCCATCGTGGATCCCTCCCGATCATGGCCATAAAGCCGCCTTATAAAAGCGATTAGGTTGAATAACGGCGTCTTCTCGTGATCACCGGCTTGGCGCCGACATCATCCCTCTGTCAGCGCCGCATTTCTGCATGCGGCGCCGTTAGCCATCTTCTACAGCCGCAAGCAGGTCGACCACGGGGCTATGTTGATGCCCACATAAACAGAGCGGTTATGTGTAAATGTTGATGATCAATCCTTGAATCTCGCCGACAAGCCGCAAAATCTCAAGCCCCTTTTGTTCTTTTTTCAACACTTCGTTCGTCAGTTCAACGAGCTTTTGATCCACTTCCTTCACGAGCTTATAAATGCGCGCCCGCCCGCCGCGGCTGAAGCCGCGCTGTTCTTCGAGCTGCAGGCCGTTTTTCACCGCGTCGTCCAAAAACGACTTGACGAGCTGTTTGTATTTGCGCAAATCCTCAACCGTCCGCGACTCGGCAAGCTTCTTCCCTTGCTCCTCGATTTGGCGGACTTGTTCGTTGATCCGCTCCCATACGACGTCGCGGCGCGTTTTCGCCATCACTTCAGTGAAGGACACCGATTCCATCGGGGCATCATCTTTGCGGCCCACGTTCGCCAGCCCTGTGCGCGTCACTTTTTGCACTTCCATCGCCATCACCTCTCGCTACCCCCATTATCGCACAATCATAGCAAAAGGGCGAGGCGTTTATGCCCCGCCCAATGCGGTCCGATTAGCTTTTCAAAAGCTGCAAAATCCCTTGCGGCAGCTGGTTCGATTGCGCGAGCATCGCCTGCGCCGCTTGCGTCAAAATGTTGTTTTTCGTAAACTCGGCCATCTCCATCGCCATATCCGTATCGCGGATGCGGGATTCAGCGGCGGTCAAGTTTTCGTTCGCGGTTGTCAAGTTGTTAATCGTATGCTCAAGGCGGTTTTGGTAAGCGCCCATTTTCGATCGCGTTTTCGACACTGATATAATCGCTTCATCTAATTTTGCAATAGCAGCTTGGGCATTCGCCACCTGCTTGATATCCAATGAGTTAATATCTTTCTTGTCTTCTCCAAGGGAATCTTTTTTTTGTTTTTCCCACGATATTGTCAAGGACTGTCCATTATTCGGCCCCAGCTGGATCGTAATATTTTGGCCGCTGGCTAAAATATTCATAGTGTTAAATTGTGTATCCGTTCCGATCCGTTCAATTTCATCTTTCAATTGTTGGAATTCGCTGTCAAGTGCTTCGCGGTCCGTATCTTGGTTCGTCCCATTCGCCGCCTGCACAGCCAGCTCGCGCATCCGCTGCAGGATGCTGTGGACTTCGTTTAACGCCCCTTCCGCCGTTTGGATGAGCGAAATCGCATCGAGCGCGTTCCGTTCCGCCATTTGCAGGCCGCGAATTTGCGAGCGCATTTTTTCCGAAATGGCAAGCCCTGCTGCGTCGTCAGCCGCACGGTTAATGCGCAAACCGGAGGAGAGGCGCTCCAAGTTTTTCGAAATGCTCGATTGATTGGCCGCCAAATTGCGGTAGGCGTTGAGCGCCTGAATGTTATGGTTGATTCGCATCGAAACCGACTCCTTTGCTTAAGATTGCTCATAGGCGACAAACTGCTCATACGCTGCTGTTTTGGGCTTTCGCACCGTTTGCGCGGGGGAGGCGCCGCTCTTCAGCGCCTCGTTCCACGCGGTGGCGATCGTAGCCGTTAATTGCCACACTTCCTGAACAATCTTCACGTCTTTTTTCATATTCGCCTCGATGAGGCGCCCAGCCATATAGTTGTAAAGCGCATCCAACTGATGGGCGATAATGCCCGCGTCATAGCGCAATCCAACGCCGAGTCGGCGAAGGATGTCGTTTCCTTTTTGCAGTTGTTTGTTCGCTTTCCAATAGTCTTTTTGTTCAAGGGCCGCGATGGCCTCTTCCAAACATTCCATCAATCCTTCATATAACAATGCCGTCAGCTGTTGCGAGTTTTTTTGGTAAATCCATTCTTCTGTAAAAAAATCCACTATGTATTACCCCCATTTTTATATCGGTCGTTATTTTAGGCATGTTTAGTGATTTTTTTCAAGTTCCTGAATTAAAATGAGTATTTCAGCAATGACCGCATACAATTGCGGCGGAATGCGGTCGCCAAGATCAAGCTGAAGCAAGTTTTGCACGAGCAATGGGTCTTCTTGAATCGGGATGTGATGCTGTTTCGCCAGTTCAATGATTTTCTGCGCCACATGTCCGCTTCCTTGGGCGACGACAGTCGGCGACTGGCCCGACGATTCGTCATACCGGATGACGGCCGCCGTCGGACCAGTCATTTGCTTTCGTTTTTTTTGATTGAAATATTGCGCCATCATATCGTGAAATCGTACCCTCTTTCCGTAAACGGTCCGTACAGGCGAACGGATGGCACCCGTTTTTCTTCTTCCTGCCGCTTCGTTTCATTCGTCAGCTTTGCGATGTTGACCATTTTGACGTGGTAGCCGATCTCCTCCAATCGCTTTTTTGCCATATCGATGAACGGCGCGGCTTTTTGGGCAAAGTCATCGCGGTCGTTGCGAAGGGTGACGGACAAGCTTCGCTCATTGGCTTGAAGCAAAATGCCGAGGTCTCCCAGTTTTTTCGTCTCCAGCAAGAAATACAGCTGACAGTTTTCCCAATCGATTCGCTCGCCATCTTGGCGGGCGTTGACATAGACGTTGACGTTCCGCACTTCATTTTGCCATCGCAACGGCAAGGAGAAGAACAGGCTTTGCATGCCCACTCCTGCGTCCCAGCGGTTTAACAGCTGTTGGCCAGTCAAATTGGCCAGCGCTTGCACCGACTGGCGCGCGATGGGTTCATTTTCGCTTTGCACAAGCTGCAAGAGCGCCGCCTTCATATTTTGCAGTGTTCCTTCCTCGTCCGCACCTTTTTGCACGAACGATTCAACCGCCTCATACTCGTGGGTAAAACCAAACCGTCGGAATGCTTCAAACAGTTGCCGTGCTGATGGGCCGTCAACGAACGGCTGCGTCGCTTCGTTTATGTGCCGGAGAAACGCTTTGGACGCATCTTCCTGCGGTTCTCCCAAACCGACCACAAAATGCTTCACTTTTGCTTCGGAAAGTTTCAGTTCCATATTCGCAAGGGTCTCTTTTACCCCATTGACCAATTTTCGAGCGCCTTGCTCATCCCCTTGATGAAGCCGCTTTTTGGCTTCGGCCAGCTGGGAGCTCGCCTTCATCAGCTGCTTTTCCGTCGCCATGTCCGTAAACAGCATCAAATCACTTTTTAAAATGACGTTGTCCAACTGCTTAATTGCGCTTTCCAAGTACTGTTTTGCCTGCAAGCGGGCGGCTTGTCCTCTTTGTTCCGCCCAGTGCAGCACCGTCTCCAAATGGCGCATCACATTGCGCTTCACAATCTGAAAGTCACGGGACGCCTGTGCCATTTTGGCTGTGACCGTTTGCACGAGAAAGTCTTTCGTTTGCATCGGCACACTCGCTTGCATCCATGTTCCATTAAGCGGAACATAGTCCGATGATCCCGAGGAAAGGGTTTGTTCCATGTCACTCAACATATCGAACAACGCTTTCCGGGCAGCAAGCTCTCTTCCGTTTTCCATCGACTGGCGCGCTTCGGTCAATGCTTCGTTGAACGCCTGCCTCCAGGCAGGATGAATCTGAACTCCTTCTCCAATCTCCTTTTGAATCAAGTCAAGCGCTTGTTCAAGATGCGGCTCTTTTTTCAGTTGCTCGATGGCATGAAGAACCTTGTCGCGCAATAAATTGATCGCTTGCATCATCTCTGTGCCATTTGCCTTTTGATGCGGTTCGGACAAAAGAGCTGTTAATCGTTGCAGCAATTGTTGAACGAATTCTTGTGGAGAACCAACACGGGACATAGAAGTTGACGCCCTGTCATCCAATTTTCCTTCCATGGAAACGCGGAATTTCTTTTGTTCATTCACCTTCAGCTCCTCTACCATATCTACGAGCCTCTCTCCGAGCGGCTTCCCATGCAGCGCCTCATGGACAGCGACAAGGTGGGTGCTGGTCAGTTCCAGCTTTTTATTGATGACCACACGAACAGTATCTAATTTCTGCTCTACGGTGCCTGGGGCTTCGGTGAAAAACGTCCGCAAGGTGGAAACGATCTCTTTTGTGAGCGATTGTCCATGTTTTTGCAGCCAAGCCCCGACCTGTCTCAGCTCAGGTGATAACGGTTCAGAAGCAGAAAAATGAACCGCTTGTTTGTCCGTCTCTTGCGGCGGACGGGGAACGATTCGCGCCACAGGAACTCCTTCTTGTTCACCGACGATTTGGATCGTTGCACGCCCTTCCTGCGGCCATTCCCCTTCCGTTTGCACCCGCACGTCGGTCCCCTTGATTGCGACAACGGCGGCGCCCCCTTGGCTTTCTTTGATGACAGCATCGTATGTTTCGCCTTTTTGCACGATCAGCGTTTGATTAGGCGACGTTATCGATTGTCTGGTAAAAACGTTGCGAATTTCCATCCCCGTTCACCTTCCGCTCCATTCAGTTGCTACTGTTTATATCGGCATCCTGCAGGCAAATGTTTAGCCTGCTCACGCCCGCACCAACGTCAACGCCCACACCTCCGCCGCCCCCGCCTCAAGCAGCACGCGGGCCGCGTGGCGGACGGTGATGCCCGTCGTGTAAATGTCATCGATAAGAACGATTCGCTTCCCATTTATCGGCGGATGTCCTGAGAGAAAAAACGGGTTGTCGGTGTCCAGCCGTTCGTGGCGCGATTTTTTCGACTGCTTCTCGGAATGCCGGCGGGCCAGCCAAGGGAAATACGGGGATGGAAGCAAGCGGGCGAGCGCTTCCGCTTGGTTGAAGCCGCGCTCATACAGGCGTTCGCGGCTTAACGGGATCGGGACGACGTGCCAGCCGCGGCCGAAATGGCGGCGAAACGCTTGGGAAAACGGACGGCGGAACGCCTCGACGATGGCATAGTCGCCGCGGAATTTCCACAAGGCGACGACGTCTTTCATCCAGTCGTTGTATAGATAGACAGATCGGTTTTTCACGAGCGCCCTCCCCCATTGTTCATCTTCCTGCCACCTTAGACAGTCGGCGCACAGCGATGGCTTGGCTTCCTCAAGCGGACGGCCGCACATCTCGCAAAGGCGGCCGTGAATGACGGCGAACGACCCGCGGCAGCGCGGGCAAAGGACGTCAAGGTCTTCGAGGAAAAGAAGCTGGCGCCAGCTGTTAATCGGGTTATATGGAGAATGGCAAAGAAGGCAGTTCATGGGCGCAGCAGCCCCCTTTTTCGCGCTTCTTCGTTCATGCGAAGGATATGGCGGCGCGCCCGCACCATCTCGTTCGTTTTCCCGTGATGGAAAAAGCGGACATCGCCGTCAGGGAACGCGGCGTGGCGGCCGACGCGGCCGGCGATTTGCACGAGGGCGCTTTCCGTGAAAATGCGGTCTTCGGCGCCAAGGACGGCGACATCGATGTTCGGCACGGTCACGCCGCGCTCAAGGATCGTTGTTGTGACGAGCAGCGGCACGCGCCCATCGCGAAACGCCTGAACGTGCTCAGCTCTGTCTGGGGCTTCGGCATGAACGCCGACGATGCGGGGATCGACGCGCTGCAAGAGGCGGGTGACCGCTTCAAGCTCATCGATATGGGGAACGAACAAAAACGCTTGTTTTCCCTGCGCCAAACGATGGAGAACCCACGCAAGGACGTTTTCGGGCAAGCGGCCGCGCTCTAACCGTTTGCGCCAATTGCCGCACCATTCCAACACGGGGACGGGAAGCGGACGGCCGTGGTAGCGGGCGGGGATGACGGCGGCGTTCCGTTTGCCTCTTGTGATGTCAAGCTGCCAATCGCGGGATGGGGTGGCGGTTAAATAAATGAGGCTCGACTGTTCTTTCCGCGCTTGACTGACGGCGTATTGGAGCATCGGCTCAACAGAATATGGGAAGGCATCGACTTCATCCACGATCATAACGTCAAAGACGCGGTAAGCCCGCAGCAACTGGTGGGTGGTTGAGAGGACCAAGGAAGCGATCCGCCCGCGCTCTTCGCTTCCGCCGTACCATACGGCAAGCGGAACGCGCGGAAACGCTTGACGAAAGCGGGGAGCAAGCTCGCGGACGACGTCGACACGCGGCGTGGCTAGGCCAACGCGCCAGCCCTTCTCGAGCGCGGCGGCGATGGCGGGAAACAAAATCTCGGTTTTCCCTGCACCGCATACAGCCCAAACGAGCAGTTCGCTTCGATCGAGCACGGCCTGTTTGACAGCCATAGCGGCATCCTCCTGAGCGGCGGACAGCGTCCCATCCCAAACAAGCGGCGCCTCGTGCCGCTCGGACGGAAGCGGCATCGTCACGTGCACAAGGTGAGTGCAGGAGCTGATGCGCCCCATCACAAGACACTTGCGGCAATACGCGCAATCCGATCCACAGCGGGCGCATGGAAACGAGGCGAACAGATGGCGATCATCATTTCCGCAACGGCCGCAGCGCCAGCCGCGCGCTGTTTTGATGAGCCCGGGCTGTTCGCATAGCGAACCGGTCTGGATGGCGGCAGCGACTTCTCCATCAGGAAACGGCAGCTGCTCTCGGGGTAGGCGCTGGCCATTGAGCCAAGCGACGAGCGGGGAAGCAGCGGCTGATGGGGGAATGTACAATGAGCATCACTCCTTTTGTCATTTAGGAAAAGCATGTCTCCTAGTCGGGAGCCAAAAAGAGCGGATGACGCGGCAAAAACGCCATGGAAAACCACCCTCTCCCCAAGTTGAGAGACTTGAAGCGCATAAAGGTACAGGAAGAGCGATCTCACGGCATTCTTTAGAAGGCTGGTAATAAAAGACGGGTGTCATGCACAAAACAACAACATTCGATCAGAAAAGAAAGTGGAGATGAAAAGGCCTTTCCAAATGGAATCAGGATGTGGTTTGACCGTCTTTTTCACGACATATCGGCCTTCGAAAGAAATGGATGCGGCGAAACCTGATGCCAGCGAAGATTCACAGGAGAGTCATGGAGCCGATCGATAACGTGTTTCGACAACATTCCCAGGGAAATAGCGACAAGTTTTTCAGGAAAGGAAAACGGTTCGACAAGTTCGGCCAGCCCCGCATCTTCGGTCCGTTTCATAAAGCAGAGAGAAACCTACTGTACAACAAATTCGCCGCCGCGCAAGGCGGAGCGCACCGTTCCGCCTTGCGCTTGGCTGCAGCGCCTCGAGACGGCGCTTTGCAGCCCCGGCTTAAGGCTGATACCACGTCAACCCGAGCGCGCCTTCGCCGACATGCGTGGCGATGACGGGACCAAAATAGCTGATCGAAAATTCGACGTGCGGATAGCGGGCGGACAGCTCATCGCGCCAGCGGCCCGCTTCATCCGGCTGGTTGGCGTGGATGATGGCGGCTTTGAGCGGCACACCCTTTTCCGCATCTTCGGCGAACAGCTCTTCGATGCGGTGGATCGCTTTTTTGCGCGTGCGAATTTTTTCAAACGGCACGATCACTTTGTTTTCAAAGCGAAGAAGCGGCTTGATTTGCAAGAGGCCGCCGATGAACGCCTGCGCCCCGGTCAGCCGTCCGCCCCGCTGCAGATGGGCCAAGTCGTCGACCATAAAGTAGGCGCGCAGCGTTCGCTTCATCTCATCGAGGCGGGCGAGAATCTCGTCCGGCGCTTTCCCCGCTTGCGCCATCTCGGCGGCTTCGATGGCGTAAAACCCTTGCGCCATGCAGCTGATTTCCGAATCGTAGGCGTAAACGCGCAATCCGTCCACCATCGTCCCTGCCGTGACCGCCCCTTGGTACGTGCCGCTGATGCCGCTTGAGAGGTGGATGCTGATGGCAGCGTCGTACCCTTCCTCACGAATGGCAGTGAACAAGTCGACAAATTCGCCGACTGAGGGCTGCGATGTCGTCGGCAGCTTCGGGTGCTGCTTGATTTTGGCGAAAAATTCATCGGCCGTCATATCGATCTCTTCGCGATATGTTTCGTCCCCAAAAATGACGCTGAGCGGAATCATCCGGATGCCGAGCCGCTCGCGCACGTCTTTTGGCAAATAAGCCGTGCTATCGGTGACAATCGCAATTTTCACGGGCGCCATTCCTTCCTGATTCAGCCTTTTCTGCCATTATACCAAAAAGACTGGCTGTCCACCACCGCTCAATGCATGAGGAGGCAAAGAACGCGGGCAAGCCGTGAAGCGGAAAATCGTTGATCCTCATGCAACGCTTTGCCCAAGCCGCTCCTTCGCCGCCAAACGGCGCATCGATGCCACAGGAAGCCACTTCGATCGTCAATGCACCGCTGCAAAGACTGGCGAGAGCCCCCGTTCCGTTCAGCGTACCTCCACCCAGCCGTTTTTGATCGCGACCACAACGGCTTGTGTCCGGTCGTTGACGTTTAATTTTTGCAAGATGCTGCTGACATGGTTTTTCACCGTTTTTTCGCTAATGTAAAGCGCCTCGCCGATGGCGCGGTTGCTTTTGCCGTCGGCCAACAGCTGCAGCACTTCGCACTCGCGCCGCGTCAGCAAATGCAGCGGACGGCGCACTTCTTGTTTGACCGCCACGCCGCCTTTTTCCGACGTCAAGCGGCGGTATTCGCGAATCAAGTTGTGCGTCACTTTCGGATGCAAATACGATCCGCCTTCCGCGACGATTCTCACCGCCTCAATGAGCGTATCGGCATCCATCTCCTTTAACAAATACCCGGTCGCTCCCGTCTGCAAGGCGCGCATGACATAGTTTTCATCGTCATGAATCGACAGCACGACGACTTTCGTATCAGGGTAAGCTTCAATCAGCTGTTTCGTCGCCTCAACGCCGTTGATGTCCGGCATGTTAATGTCCATCAGCACCAAATCGGGGCGGTATGTTTCGACGATCGAAAGCGCTTCGCTTCCGTCGCTTCCTTCCGCCACGACTTCAAAATCGCCCTCAAATTCCAAAATGCGCTTGATGCCCTCGCGAAACAGCTGGTGATCGTCGATAATCGCGATGCGTGTTTTCATCGTTTCCTTTCCTCCTTGTTCGTTTTGTCAGTCGAACGGTCGAGCGGAACGCGAATGAACACGGTCGTTCCGCTGCCAATCTTTGAGCGGATGTCGAGCGTGCCGCCGAGCAGCTCCACCCGCTCCCGCATTCCAATCAAGCCGAACGCATTTTCTTTTTTGACCGATGGATCAAATCCTTTGCCATCGTCTTTGACACTGACAAGCAGATGGTGGCACGTCACTTCCATTTTGACGTCGATATGGCGCGCTTCGGCATGCTTCAAGGCGTTTTGCACCGATTCTTGGACAAGCCGAAACACGGCCGCCTCCATCCGCGACGGCAGCCGAATTTCTTCGCCGATATGTACAAAGGAAATGTGGACTCCCTTGTTATATTCTTCGGTCGTTTGCAAGTATTTTTTTAGCGTCGGAACCAATCCTAAATCATCAAGCGCCATCGGCCGCAAATCGTAAATGATGCGGCGCACTTCGGACAAAGCCGAACGCACCATTTTGCGAAAATCACGAATCTCGGCGATCGCCGCCTCTGTCCCTCGCTCTTTGATCACCTTTTCGACCAAATCAGACCGAAGAAGGACGTGAGCGAGCAGCTGCGCCGGGCCGTCATGGATTTCCCGCGACAGCCGCCGCCGCTCTTCTTCCTGGGCTTCGATGATTTTCAACCCAAATTCCTGCTTTTGCTTCGCTCCTTCAATAAGCTCGCCGACCTGGCGGAAATCGCTGTTTAAGTAGTGGAGCACGACCGTAATTTGTCCAACTAAATAATCGGCGCGTTCGATAATTTGCGCAAGGCTCGCCAATCTCCGCTCGAGTTCATCACGGCGCAGCCGCAGCTGTTTCTCCCGCTCGCGCACCATCGTCAGCTTCATATGCAGCTCGTGCGCCGCTTCATACGCCTCGCGAATATCTTGCTCCGAGTGGGTCGAAAAGTTTTGGCTCACTTCCGACAGGCGGCGGCGCGCCCGGCGCGCCTCCATTTCGAGCCGGTCCGCTTCTTCGATCGCCTGCACGGTCAGCCGCTTCACCTCCTCGAGTTCGCGAAGCAAATGGTCGTGCTCTTGACGCGACTGCTCCCCGATGCGGAAAATTTCGTCTTTGCTGTGTTGAACGGTGTCGATCATTTTTTCGACAATCCGATCTAATTGCTTCACGTCCCACTGTTTTGCCTCAGCCATTTGCCAACCTCCAACAGCGCTGCCAAGCGGTGCGCATGGGCGCCAGCAAAATTTGTTTGAAGGAAAAAAGTTGTCGATTTATAATAATAAAAGCATGCCCTATCTATTGCTCTTTTATTTTCAGTTTACCATAATGAGAGTAGAGCGCTAGCCATTCATGCAAAAAAATGAACAAAATTAAACCGTTTTCGCGTTTTTTGTATGTTGAGGTGTTTTGCTTTGTTGCAAACATATTACACGGTCAAAGGATACGGCGAACGCGAGATCGTGATCGAAAAATCACGGTTCATCTGCTATATCAATCGCGCTGAAACCGAGGAAGAGGCCGTCGCCTTTATTCAACAAATCAAGAAGAAGCATTGGGATGCCACCCACAACTGCTCCGCCTATTTGATCGGCGAGCATGACCAAATCCAAAAAGCGAACGATGACGGCGAGCCGAGCGGCACCGCAGGGGTGCCCATGCTTGAGGTGCTGAAGAAAAAAGGGGTGAAAGACACCGTCGCCGTTGTCACCCGCTACTTTGGCGGCATCAAGCTCGGCGCGGGCGGGTTGGTGCGCGCTTACAGCCGCGCTGTCTCCGAGGGGCTGAACGCCGCCGGCATCGTCGAGCGTCGGCTCATGCGCGTCATGCATGTCACGATCGACTACCCGTGGCTTGGGAAGGTGGAAAATGAGCTGCGCTCTTCCGTATATACTATTAAAAATATCCAATATGCCGACCGCGTCACGTTTGATGTTCTCGTTCCCGAGGACGGCCAGTCTTCGTTCGGCGAGTGGATGACCGAACTGACAAACGGAAGGGCGGACATTCAGGCGGGAGCGATGGAGTATGCCGAGCGGCTGCTTTCGTCTTCCTAAAACGACACCGTAAAGGAAAGAAGGGTTAAACGATGAATCATACAAGAAAAACGGTGAAAAAGCGAAAGAAAAAAAAGCGGCTCCGCCGATTCTTTTTGCTCGTGTTTCTTCTGTTGCTCGGGGGTGTCGGCGCCTTTGGCTACAATATTTACTCCGAGGCGAAACAGGCGTCAAGCAAAATTTATCAAGCGCTTGATCCATCAAGCAAGCCGGCAAGAAACATTGAGATGCGCAAAGACCCATTTACCGTTCTGTTAGTCGGAGTGGAAAACCAGTACCACGACGAGGAGGGGCGGTCTGATGTCGTCATGTTGTTGACCGTCAATCCGAAGACGAACAAAGTGTATTTGTTGAGCATTCCCCGCGATACGCGCGTTTACATCCCGAGCGAAGGGCGGAAAGACAAAATCACCCATTCTTACAGTCATGGCGGCATTCAATCGACCATTGCAGCCGTCAATGAGCTGATCAATGTTCCGATCGACTATTACGTGACGACGGATTTTGAAGGGTTCGAAAAAATTGTCGATTCCCTAGGCGGCGTCACGGTGGATGTTCCGTTCACATTCAAAGCTCAGCTGACAGGTTCGCTCAAATGGCATACGTTCCATAAAGGCAAACAAGAGTTGAATGGCAATGAAGCGCTCGCCTATGTGCGCATGAGAAAATCGGACCCCCGCGGCGATTTTGGCCGAAACGAGCGGCAAAAGCAAGTCATTCGCGCCATTATTGACAAAAGCACGTCCATCACCTCGCTGCCGAAGCTGGATGACGTCATCGCCGATTTAGGGGATCACGTGCGGACGAACATCCCTCCGTCCGAGTTGTTGTCATTCATCTACGTCTATCAAAAAATGAAAAACGCGGATGTAGAAAATTTGCATTTGAAAGGATACGACGAAACGATCAACGGCGTGTACTACTACATCCCGGACGAGCAATCGGTCAGCTCAATCAATGAAACGCTGCGGCAAGCGCTCGAGACGTCCAACGCCTCCCTCACGCGCAGCGATTCACCATCCACACAAAGCCAAAATTAACGATCACAAAGAAGGTGCTCCCAAACGCAATGGGGCGCCTTTTTCCATTTACAGCGTATCATGCCGCAATGATGATGAAAGAGCACAACCTTTCATGTCCTCTGCTTTTTTCTCTCTTTTTCAACAAAACTTTTCATTTTTTCTCATAATAGGACTGAATTCGGGTTGGATAAAACGGCAAAATTCGCTATGATAGTATAGAAAACACAAACTTGAGAAAAAGGGGGGATCGAATCCTTGAAAAAAACGCTTCTTTCCGTCTTGTTGGCGACTTGCCCGCTATGGCCGTCAGCCGCCTTGGCCGCCGATGGAAGTCCTTCCTCATCCTCACCGACACTCATGGTCGCTGAGCATAACGCTTTGCTGAGGAGAGGAGCGACGGATTCCTATCAAATCGTCGAATCCATTTCCGCTGGCCAACAAGTAAAGGTCATCGACAAGTTCCAAAATGCTGCTGGCGAAACGTGGTATCGCATCGAATACAAGGGCATCACGGGCTGGGCGCGGGCAGACGACTTTTCTGAAGCGCATGTCTCTTCCGCCTTCCCTAACGTGATGTTCGCCAAGCAAGACTCGTTGCTGAAAAGAGGGGCAACCGATTCATATCGGGCCGTTGGTTCGATTCCCGCTGGCCAACAAGTGAACGTCATAGACGAGTTTCAAAACGCCTATGGTGAAACGTGGTACCGCATCGAGTACGGAGGCGTCACCGGCTGGGCGCGTGCGGACAGCTTTTCCAACCAACCACCTTCCATGCTCGTCGGAAAGCGTGCGGTCATCGCCGCCAACGACATCGCGATGCGCAAGGGGGCATCCCCTTACTATCCGGTCGTAAAAACACTGTCTAACGGCGATGTCGTCTCCATCATGGCCGAGTTCACCAATTCGCTCGGGGAACAGTATGTGCGTGTGGAGTGGGCGGGAGTCAAAGGATGGGTGAAAACGGAACAGATCTACATACCCAAACAGCTTCCGACACTTTTGCCGACATTCATGAACGTTGTGCAGTCCTCCCCGGTTCGCCGCGGGGCGAGCGTCCATTACCGCGCCGTCGCCACAGTGTCACGCGGTCAATCTGTCAAAGTGATCGATTTGTTCGTCACAAATGGTCAGGAACTTTGGTACCGCGTTGATCTCGGACATGTCCGGGGATGGGTGTCGGAAAAAGTGTTGACGATGTCATCAACCATTTCGGTTCCAAGCGGTGTCTCGGATACGTCCAGCATCTCAGGCCAGCCGCTGACGGTCAGCGTGTCGGTCGCCAATGTGCGGCAAGCTCCATCTTTAAAAGCAAAAGTCGTCACCCAACTGAAAAAAGGAACCAAACTGAACAGCCTGTCAAGCGCCAAAGATGCGTCGGGAGCGCTTTGGTACAAAGTGTCCCTCAATGGAAAAACGCTCGGCTGGGTGCACGAGACGGTCGTAACCAAATCCTACCTTTCCCCACCAGCCAGCCAGGGGAAGCAAAAGCAGGTGACAACCGCTAATGCGGCGCTGTTTGCCGAACCTTCGTTGAGCGCCGCCGTCATCGAGCGGATTGCGAAAAACCGAACGGTCACGGTTTTGAAGACGACAGAAGCATCTCCGTTCGACTGGGTGCAAGTCACCTCTGCATCGGGGAAAACGGGATGGATGCCGGCGTTTGAAGTCAACGCCCCATCCTACGTATACGTCAAACAGGCGGGCACTCCGCTGCGCCGAGGCGCCTCTTCAAACTATCAATCGTTGAAGACGCTGGCAGCGAATGAGCGGCTTGCTGTCCTTTACGAATATCATGGATGGCTGAATGTCGAAACATCCAATGGCGTCCGCGGATGGGTGGAAGAATCGAGCACCTCTACCGTCGCCTTAAATAGTCTCGTGGAACCGACGTTTTCGACCATCAACGACAATGCCTATTTGACGTGGAAAAAAACGTCTAATTTCCGCGTCTCCTATTCGTTGTTGCCTGGCAATCGCCTGAAAATCACCGGCTCGTTTTCCTACGCTGAAGTCCCGTCGACCGACATTCCAGGCATCCAAACGGTGGAGTGGACGGGCAGCAGCCTGCTCATCACCTTTGAACCGGGGTACACGTTCACCCTTCGCCATTACAGCGACCGATTGGCGCTGAAAATTCTCGAGACCGGACTCAAGGGCAAAAAAATCATTATTGACGCAGGGCACGGGGCGCACGACACCGGGGCGATCGGCCCTGGCGGCACGCGGGAAAAAGATATTACGCTGGACACCGCCTTATTGCTAAAAGAAGAATTGGAGCGGGCCGGAGCGATCGTGAAATTGACGCGAAGCACCGACATCTTTTTGGAGCTGTCGGAACGGACATGGATCGCCAACAGTTCCGACTACGACGCCTTTATCAGCATTCACGCCGACTCGTACTCGCGGACATCTCGCGGAACGACAACGTACTACAACGTATCGAGCAACTTCAACGGGCCAAAAAGCGAGCAGTTGGCCGCCATCGTGCAAAAACATCTTGTCCAACAGCTCGGAACATATGACCGCGGCCATAAAACGCAAGACTTTTACGTCAACCGGAAAAACGAGCTGCCGAGCATTCTTGTTGAGCTCGCCTTCATCTCCAATCCGAATGAAGAGGCGCTGCTCAAAACGAAAGCGTTCCGCCAAAAAGCAGCCGTCGGCATTCGCGAAGGACTGGAAGAATACTTCAGCCAATTCTAGTTTGTTCACATTCGGAGAATAATAGCATGAGAAGGCCGATGATGCAACGGATATAAAGCTTTGGCAACGGTGTTTCTCAAGCTGGAGAAACATGGCAACATCGCGTTTTCATTCCTTGCGATTCCTCATGAACCAAGCGAATCCGTTGTGTTTCACCGGCCTTTTAGGAAAGCTATTATTCTCCTTTCTTTCCATATCCAAAAACGGGGGAGATGAACATGATGAAACGAAAAGCCAAATGGGCCGTTGCTGCCAGCCTGGCGGTCGGAATGACGGCAGGCGCCCTCTTGTTTACGCCATCGGCGATGAAAGCATCGGAAGAAGTCGTGTTAGCGAGCGTCGACTGGGTGACGTCCCAGCTCAACCCGATGAAAAACGACATTGCCAACCTGAAAGCACAACTGGCCGCCCAGCAACAACAAATTCAACAGCTTCAACAACAACTTGCCAGCAAACCCGCTTCGCCTTCTTTGCCTTCTGTCGTCTATGTAGCGAAAAACAATGCGGCCGTCCGCAGCGGAGCGTCAACGAGCTACCGCGTCATCACTTATAAACAGGCAGGGGCTTCACTGCAAGTCGTCGGGGCGCACCTTACTTCCCAAGGACTTTGGTACAACGTCGTCCTATCTTCATCGCTGAAAGGATGGATCCATTCAGGCGATGTCTCGACATCCGCTGTCAGCAGCGACAGCACCAAGCACGTCATCGCCACGGCCGCGGTCAATATTCGAAAAGGAGCGACGACTTCTTATCCGATTATTGCGACCGTTCCAAAAGGGACAGAGATGGTCTATATCCAGCCGTTTACCAACAGCAAAGGAGAGAAATGGTACAACGTGCAGCTGTCTGACGGGCGGCGGGGTTGGATGGCCGCTGAATTTGGTGAGGTGAAGTAGACGGTGAAAAAACTAGCGTGGTTGGCCGTCGTCCTGTTTTGGCTCATCACCTCTCCTTCCGCCTCGAACGCCGCTGGGGTGAAAACGTACAACAATCCCGTGCAAGTCCTTTTATATAAAGGGGCATCGGTGACAGCCGCCGTCGAAGGAAACTATCAAATCGTCAATAAAGAGACGTTGACGATCACCCCGTTGCCAAGCGGGACAAATCTGACATTTCGGTCTTCCTCTTCGACCGTGTTTGTCACGTACAATGGAAAGACGGATTTTTCAAGCACCGGATTTACTATTCAAGAAACAATCGGCGCGGCGCCGTTGTCCCTTGTCAAGGTGAACCAAACGCGGTATCGGGGAAGCGTCGACATTCGCCTGCAAAACAGCGCCTTGTATGCTGTCAATATTTTAGATATGGAAGATTATTTAAAAGGAGTCGTGCCGAGCGAGATGCCTGCCTCTTGGCCGCTTGAGGCGCTGAAGGCGCAAGCCATTGCAGCCCGAAACTATGCCTATAAACATAAAACAAGTTTGACGACCAATCCAAACACACAGACGTATAAAGGATATGATGGAGAATCTCCCCGATCGAACGAGGCAGTGGATGCGACAAGAGGATTGTATCTTAAATATAATGGCAGTGTCATTGAAACGTATTACCACTCGACAAGCGGCGGCAGAACCGCCAACGTAAGCGACGTCTGGAACTCGTCGCAAACCGCCTACCCATATTTGGCGAGCGTCGATGACCCGTATGAATCATCGCCGTACAGCCGTTGGTCGTTCACCTTCTCCCCGTCTGTGCTGCTGCGTTCGTTCGGGCTCACCGATCCATCGGTTGTTTTATACGACGTCTCGATCACCAAAACCGGCGCGAACGGGGAAGTGGGGGCCGTCACGATTGAAACCTCGGCCGGCGAAAAAACGGTGAAAGGCAATGAAACGACCATCCGCAAACTGTTCCCGCTAGACGGCAATCAATTTTACGGCATCTTGCCGTCCAACTGGTTCGACATTCAAGTGCAAAAAAGCGGTCCATCCGTGTCGATTCAAACGACGAACGGCAGCATCGCCGCCTCTTCCTTGTCATCTTATTCTGTCCAAACAGAGAACGGAACGGTTTCGCTCGCCGGCGTCGAAGGAATCAAAGTACAAACAACGGATGGCATCATGCCGCTTTCCGCCTCGCCGTCAGGGGTCAGCTCGATCACCGTCACGGGAAAAGGCTGGGGGCACCGGGTCGGCATGAGCCAATACGGAGCAAAAGCATTCGCCGAGCGCGGATGGACGGCGGAGCAAATTTTAGAACACTACTTCCCCGGTGCTGAAGTCTCGTTCTAGCGACAGAGTCCATGATGTCATACGGGATTTTGCTCTCCACCTCGGCATCACGCGGGAACAAAAAAGGGCGTCCTTCTTTGTGAGCGGAACGCCCTTTCTTCTTTTTCTATTTTTCTGTCCATCTGACGGATTCACGTTTTGTTTCATCGCCAAGGGCGTGAAGCAAATCGTCGACAATGCGAATCCATGAGTATTGCTCCACCGCCAACTTGCGCCCATTTTCCGCCATCTTTTCGTATTCCTCTCTCGGAAGGCAAAGCAGCTCGAGAACCGCCGCGGCGATCTGTTCGGGATTTTCTGGAGGAGCGATTTTTCCGCAATGGTATGTTTCTAAAATCTCTGCGCTCTCCCCTTCGCCGCAATACAGCACCGGGGTTCCGGTGGCGATCGCCGGGAAAATTTTCGACGGCCTTGCTCCTTTAAACAAGTCGATGTTGCGCAGCGAAACGATGCTGTAATCGGTGATGGAGAAAATCTCCGGCATCTTCTCAACCGGAACGGATCCGTAAAACGTCACATTGTCAAGGCCAAGCTCTTCTTTTAACGCCATCAGCTTTTCCCGCTCTTGGCCGTCGCCGACAAACAGGAAATGCGCCCGTTCATCTTTCGCTTTGACGATGGCCGCCGCCCGCAGCACCGAATCGAGCCCTTGGGCGTATCCCATCGTTCCGGCGTACGTAAACACCACTTTTCCTTCGAGCCCTAATTCCGCGAGCAGCTTCTTGTTTTTCGGCAACGGGCGAAACACATCCGTGTTGACGCCGTTCGGCAATAAAAAGACATCTTCGGGCGCTTTCCCTTGCTCAATCATATAATCGCGAATGCCTTCCGTCGCGGCGGCGATTTTCCACGCCTTCCGGTATAAAAACAGCTCGAGCCATCTCGCCATTCGAATGAACAGCCGATTTTTCAAAATGCCGAGCTCAACGGCCGATTCCGGCCAAATGTCGGCGACGTTGAAAACAAACTTCGCCCGTTTCAACTTCGCACCCACGTACCCGGTGATCCCTAAAAACAACGGCGGGGAATTGCAAATGATCACATCCGTCGGCTTCGCTTTCACAAGCAGCGAATAAAACGAGCTGAACGTAAACGAAAAATACGAAGCGAGCCGTTTCCAAAAGCTCCCCTTTGGCGACGGATAAATCCATGTCCGATGAACGGGAATGCCGTCCCATTGTTCGAACAAATAAAACAGGCCGCGGTATGGCTTGGGGATGACGCCGTGCGGATGATGCGGGAACGCCGTGAGCACTTCCACTTGATGCCCCCGTTTGATCAGCTCTTTGCTCACCTCATACACACGAATTTGCGGTGCGCCTGTTTCCGGCGGGAAGTGTTGGCATAGGTACATGATCCTCATGGCCCGCTCCACACCACTTTCCCAAAAAATCGCAAACGAACGTTCCATTTCGAGCGCCAAGAGGCGAGCGCAAACGAGGCGTGGAAAAGGGGAAACGCCCCCCTGGCATCGTCCCGCTGTCCTTGGATGGATAATCGTTGCCGCGAACCGACGGTCATCATGAGCTTGCCAACGGAAAGCCGCCGGCTTCGCGACTTAGCCTCCGCTTTCGGCAACAAACGAGCACCAACCGCGGCGGCTGACATGACGGCTTTGTTCCTCATCAACTCCCTCCACCGCCTTTCAACGTTTGTTCATACAATCGGATCATGCGCATCGCATTTTCCGTCCAATCGTAATGTTCATGGACATGGTTGACGCCGTTTTCCCCCATTCGTTGCCGCAGCCTCTCATCAAGCAGCAGCCGTTCGAACGCCTCCGCCAGCTTTTCCGGACTGTTTTTCGGCACGATCAACCCCGTTGTTCCCTCACGAACGACTTCCGGCAGCCCGCCGACGTTGGAGACGACAACGGGAACGCCGCACGCCATCGCCTCGACGGCGGCAACGCCAAAACTTTCGCTGTCTTCCGTCGAAGGCACGGCGAAAATATCCATTTGATTGATATACAGCGGCACTTGTTCGTTCGGAACTTTGCCGGCAAACGTCGTCACGGATTGGATGCCGAGGCGGGCGCACAGCTCCTCGTATTCGCTCCGCTGCGGCCCGTCGCCGACGATCAACAGCTCCGTTTGCGGATGCCGCTCGTGCACAATGGCAAACGCCCGAATCAAATCGGCGATCCCGTACTTGTCGGAAAGAGCTTTCACCGTGCCGATCGTCACGGTCCGTTTCGGCTGTTTCGGCAACGGTTTGAAGCGGGCGACATCAACACCAAACGGCGTCACTTCGATCGGTTTGTCCGTATACTTTCCGGTTTCTTTCGCCATCACATGGCTTGTCGAACAAATGACATCCGCACGCTGGAATGTATATTCAAGCATCCGTCGGTTCCAACGATTGGCATTCGGAAACTGATACACGTCGCGCCCCCAGACGGAGACGTAAAACGGATGATACGAAGCAAGCGCCCCGATCAACCCGTAGCTGGAGGCATAATGGGCGTGCAAAATATCTGGTTGAAACGAAGCGAGCAGCCGCTTTAATGAAAAGACAGTGGAAAAATACGACAACTTCCCCGGCAGCCATTTCGGCAGCACGACTGTCTCGACTTCTTTCGCTTGCTCCGGCCCGTAATGGTCTTTAAACGTCACGACTTTCACATCAATGCCTTGCGTTTGGTAAAAGCGGGCCCACTTATGCGTATGGATCGATTTGCTTGGAGCCAATAAGGCGACTTTCATCGGAGGCCCCCCACCAACGTTTCTTTCACCTTTTCCACTCTCGCTTCCCACGAATGTTTCGCCATAAACGTCTGCGCAATGCGCAAGCGGCACTCCTCGAGCATGTCGGCCATCTTGGCGATCGCTTCTGCCATCGACGACGGGTTGTCGTCGCAAATGACGCCGTACCCATCCGCTTCAATCAACCGCTTTTGCGCTGAGCAAGCGGTGGCGACAATCGGCAGGCCGCTCGACAGATAGTCAACCAGCTTGACGGGAACGGAAAAATCATTATACTCGCTCCGCCGCCGCGGGATGAAGGCGAAATCCATCTCCGCATACAAACGGTCGAGCGCTTCGCCGCTGACGTGCTCGACGCGCACTTGCAAGGCGGCAAGCTCTTCTTTCACCGCAAGCGGCTGCCGCTCGTACTCGTCTTTTCGGCAGACGACGGTGAGCGAAACAAGCGGCTTGCGGCGGTTGGCCAAGCGAATCGCCTCAAGCAGGAGCAAAAGCCCATAGTCGGCATTGTTGATGCCGCCAACATAAATGGCATTCAGCGGCTGTTTCGCCGTCCCGAACCGCTGAAACGGCTTTTGCTTCCCACCCGGCGGCAAATCGACCATCGGGCGGCGGATCGCGACGTATGTTCCCATTTCGAGGCTCGGCAAAAAGATGACATCGCAGTACCGCTCGTAAAACCGTTCTTCCCAACGGTACATCATTTGCATGGCCGTTTTTTTCCAACCGCGGAGCGGATACAAATCAGGAAACTTCCAATAGACGTCGCGGTAAAAGACGCCGATCGGAACATTGCGGGCTTTCAAGTAGCGGAGAACGTCTCGGTCGACGAACGGACGTTGCGGCCGGTGTCCTGGGTCCGTGAGCCAAAGCGGAATCGTCTGGTTTTCCATATAGCAAAACCAGACATCATCGAGCTTGCCTTGGCTGCGGAGCTCTTGAAATTGCTTCTCCCGCTCGGCTGACGTGCCGGCGATCAGAAGAACGTCCACTCCCTCTTTCGCTCCCCAGCGCAAAAACGCTTGATGCATTTCATACGGCCGCAGCTTTGACCCGCTGTTTCGTTCCGCGGCGAGTGAAAACGGGTAATAAATCAATACGGTTTTCATCATTCATCCCTCATCGGTCATTCGCCTTTTCGTTGCAAACCATGCCCGTAAATCCCCCTGCACCCGCAGCCACAACGCCATTCCGCCAAACAATGCCACGAGCAGCACCCAGGTCGGATTGAACAAAAAATCGGTGAACCCACCGACGAGCGTGCGGGGGATGTTAATGGAAAAATAAACGAACAAACTTAAAAACAAAGGATTTTTTGGCAGCCGTAGAAACCCAATATACAACAGCTGCGTCACGACACCGACATACAGCGTGCCGATGACGATCCCCACATAACCGAAATTGGCATACGCCTCAGCGACAAAAAGGGTGTTCAACACTCCCCCTGTCCCGTCTTCAATCCGCTCTGGGAACACGTGCGCCATCACGAGGCGGGCGGAGCGGACATTCTCGACGTCAAACAACCCTGTTAAAATCGAGGGCAAGCTTTTTCCATAAAGAAATGGCAGCGCTTCGCCGAACAAATTCAAATGAAGAAACGTCGGCGCGATTTGCGCCAAAATCATGCGGCCGATCGGGCCTTTGTTGTAAGACAAAAAGGTCGCAACATCTTGCACCCCTTGAATGACGATGTACATGCCGACGAGCACCGCCGCCCCTACTCCCCCATACAACGCCAATTTCGCCGCCGACAGCCTTGTTTTTCCAATGTAGATGCGAATCAGCAAAAACATCATCACGTAAAAGAAAATCGGCGATTTGGCCAAATCATACACATTGACGAACACCGCCCCGACAAACAGACAGATAAACAGCAGCTTCCACCGCCACTCGTGCGTCAGCTCGGCAAACAAATAAGCGATAAACGACAAAAGCGGCGTGAGCGTAATGGCAAAAATATTGCGAACGAGCACGTTTCCGGCAAAATGGCGCGACGCCTCAACACGCAACGCAGCCAAGCTCTCATCCGTCCCTGTCAAGAGCGCAAACACCGGAATCGTCGGCGTTTTCCAAATCATATATGCAATGGCGGCAAAACTGAGCAGCGACAGCGCCAAAAACGCATAAAACACTTGGCTGCCCGTCGCTCCAGCCAACGGAGAAAGCGGCTTTTGCAAATAGGCGCGAAACTCCTGCCTCGCTTCAAATCCGCACAGCCTTGAAACGACCACCATCGACAGCGGGAACACGATCATGACAAAGCATACGACAGCAAATCCAATCTGCCGGTATTCCTCAGGCCGAAACAGCTTGCGAATCATGTAGTAATCGTCCATCCCCAAGGCGATCAGCAGCGCGCCGATGAAGCTTGACAGAAGGAACGAGTAATAGTACACAATCGACACGAGATTCGGCGCCGTCCATGAAAGCGTCCCCGCTGCATAGCGAAACATCAAGGTGGAGGCGACAAGAACAATCAACCCAATCAACACGTCCAACATGCCGACGCACCCTTATCGCTGTCCGATCGCCGCCACGATTTTCTCCGCCGCATGCCCATCGCCAAAGACGTCCACATAAACAGGGGCGACTTCCTTGTGAACCGCCGCGACGATCTTCTCGCGGTCCGTGCCGGTTAAGATGTTCGCCCCGCCTTCGAGCGTTTCCACCCATTCGGTTTGTTCGCGCACCGTCACGCAAGGCACGCGCAAGAAATACGCCTCCTTTTGCACGCCTCCTGAATCAGTGATGATTTTTTTCGCGCCGCTCTCTAACCGAAGCATGTCCAAATAACCGACCGGATCGATCAGCCGAAGCCCTGGAATCGCCGAAGCGTCCAAGCCGTACTCTTCAAGCTTATGCCGCGTCCGGGGATGAATCGGCCACACTTTCGTTCCGTCAATATCCCGAAAAGCAGCCAAAATGGCTTTCAATTTGTCGGGGTCATCGGTATTTTCCGCTCGGTGAATGGTGATCAAGTAGTAGGATTGTTCCGCCAGCGACAAATCAGCCAAAATCGTCGATTGGCGCTGTGCGAGCTCCTTGTTGTACAAAATGGCGTCATACATGACGTCGCCGACATTCCAGACGTTTCGCGTAATATTTTCTTTTCGTAAATTTTCCACGGCCGTCTCCGTTGGACAAAATAAGAGCTCGGAGACATGATCGGTCATGATGCGGTTGATTTCTTCCGGCATCTGCTTGTTGAAGCTGCGCAGTCCGGCTTCGACGTGGATGACGGGAATATGGAGCTTCGCTGCGACAAGAGCGCCCGCGAGCGTCGAGTTCGTATCGCCATAGACGAGCACATAATCCGGTTTTTCCTGCATGACAATTTCTTCAATTTTCATCAGCATTTCGCCCGTTTGCTTTCCATGGCTGCCTGAACCCACCCCAAGATAGTAGTCAGGCGTCGGAATGTTCAACTCCTCAAAAAAAATGGCCGACATATTCGGGTCATAGTGCTGCCCGGTATGGATCAGCACTTCGGTATATTGTTTTCGCAAGACGCGCGAGACGGGGGCAGCCTTGATAAACTGCGGTCTGGCGCCTAACACGGTGGCGATTTTCATCCGAAACACCTCCTAGATCAGATGAGCGGTTATCAAGTATTTTGCGCATTTTCGCCCTCGATCGTGCGCACCGGACGGCGCAAATCACGATCAACCCGGCTGGCAAAGAGCGTGGCGGCAAACAAGCCCCAACCAGCGAGCACCCAGCCGTCAGCAAGCGGCGCCTGCTGAACGTAGACGATGACGATGAGGGCGAGCAATGTGCCGACCAAAACCAAAGCCATCTTTTTCCATGACACTGGCACAGGATACACTTGCTGGCTTTTGCGAAAAATGAAAGCCACGGCGACCATATACGTCATGAGGCTGGCCGCGATCGCCCCCCAGCTGAGCCAAAGCGGCACCAACACGGCGTTCAACGCAAGATGAAGAAGCGCCGCTAGCGTGAACACCCGTGAAATATAGCCGGTTTCCTTTGTCAAAAACAAGCCGGTGGAAACAATCAGATAATAAAAGTTCAAAAACGTGACGGCCGATAAAAACGGAATATAGGACGCTGCATCGCGATATTCCGGTTTGAAAAAGGTTCCCACAAGCCACGGGCTCGCCGTGGCGATCAAAAGCAGCCCAAACGCTCCAATGAGCAAAAGCGCCATATACACTTTCGCAAACAACGCACGGCTTTCCGGCCGGTCTTTCATCGACATCGAATACGGACGCCACGCCATCTGCACGCCGCTCGTGATGAGCGTGATCACGGTCGCGAGACGCAAGGCAACCCCAAACACCCCGACTTCCTCCAACGACGCAAACCGTTGGATGAAAAACGTGCTGACGTTGGCGATCACCCAAAAGGCGAGCGAAGTCGGCACGAGCGGGGCGGCGTAGGCAAGCAGCTCCTTTAACACGTCAAAGCGCACGCGCCACACCATATACTTGACGGTCAAATGCAACATCAACAAAAACACGAGCGCGCTGCTCACGAGCCGGCCGATGAGCAGCCCTTCCGGCGTCGCCGCGAACCACCGGAGCGCCGCATACGACAGCACAGCGACAAGCAGCATTTTCACGAGCGTCCAAATCACGACTTTTTTCGTCTGAAATTCAAACCGCAGCACCGTCGTCGCCATGACGAAAATCGTATCGAGCAGCAACGTCGCGATACTGATGTACAGCAAATCGACATAGCGAGGCTCTTGAAACAGCGCGCCTGCGATCCACGGACCGGCCAAAACGACAGCCAAAAATAAGATGGCGACGACAAACAGCCGGAAGTACATGACGTTACGCACATACAAAAGGCGCTTCTCTTTGTCGTCCGTGTCGTAATAGTAAAAAGAGAGCGCCGAATCTGTACCGAAAATGACGAGAAACGTCAGCATCGACGTCCATTGGTCGATCAAGTAGACCGCCCCGTACTGCGCCTTGGACAAATAGCTTGTATAAATCGGCAGCATCAAAAAGGCAATCAGCTTCGTGCCGACGTTCATAAACGCGTAAAGGAGCGAGTCCGCTCCTAAACGCTTGAATGCCGAGAACAATTTATAACAACTCCCGCTCGTCGACCATTTTGCTGAAGCGCGCCGGGAATCCTTTCACGACCGTCCTCGGTTCCGTATCTTTCGTCACAAGCGCCCCAGCGGCGACAAACGTCTCTTCCGCCACCGTCACGCCCGGCAGCAAAATCGCTCCGCCTCCAACGCGCGCCCCGCGCTTGACGGTCGCCCCTTTGATTTTGGCGAACCGTTCTTCCGTCCGCCCCATGTAGTTGTCATTGGTCGTCGTGACGCACGGAGCAATGAACACATGGTCTTCGAGCGTTGTGTAGGCCGTGATGTAGGAGTTCGACTGGATTTTCGTCCGATCGCCGATTTGGACGTGGTTTTCGACGCACACCCCGCGCCCGACGATCACATATTGGCCGATGTGCACGTTTTCGCGCACGCTCGCCAAATCAGCGATCAATGTGTAGGCGCCGATCACTGCTCCTCGATAGATGACAGCGTTGGCGCCGATCGTGCAATGGTCGCCGATGACAAGCGGCGGCAGCTCGCCCGACAGCTTGACGGTGCTCGTTTTCGCCGGCTTCGGCGGTTTGCCGAGCACCGCTCCGTCGGCGATCGTCACGCCGTCGCCGATGACGGTTCCTTCGTGAATCGTGACGCGATGTCCGATTTTAACGTCGTTTCCGATTTTGACATTCGCCTCGATGACCGTGAAATGGCCGATTTCGACACGTTCACCGCAAACAACAGAGGGATCGACAACGTTCATGGTTTCGTCTCCTTCGCTTACAATTTGACGTATTTGGCCGGTTTCGACACATCTTTCATGGCGTTGCGTGTGTCAAACACGACCCGGCTGTGACGAGCGACCATTTCATAGTCGATGTTGGAATGGTCCGTCGTAATCAAGACAAGATCTGACTGTGCAAGCAGTTCCGGCGTCAGCTCGACCGTCTCAATCACCCGGTTGCACGCCCGGAACGACGGAACATACGGGTCGACGACCGCAAATTCCGCTCCGTATTGCTCGAGCAGCTCGACGATTTTCAACACTGGCGATTCGCGCACATCATCAATGTCTTTTTTGTAGGCGACGCCGAGCACCGTCACTTTCGAACCGCGCAGCGCCTTCCCTTCTTCGTTCAAAATGAGCATCGCGCGGTTGACGACATATTCCGGCATGGCGTTGTTGATTTCTCCGGCCAGCTCGATCAAGCGCGTATGGTAGTTGTATTCGCGCGCCTTCCATGTCAAATAAAACGGGTCGATTGGAATGCAATGGCCGCCAAGCCCCGGCCCCGGATAAAACGCCATAAATCCGTACGGCTTCGTTTTCGCTGCATCGATGACTTCCCAGACATCAATGCCCATCCGTTCGCACAAAATGGCCATTTCGTTCGCTAACGCAATGTTGATATGGCGAAACGTGTTTTCAAAAATTTTCTCCATTTCCGCCACCGCCGGACTCGACACTTCGTGCACATCGCCTTCAAGCACGGCGCGATACATCGCCGCTGCCACTTTCGTGCACGTCTTTGTCACGCCGCCGACGACTTTCGGTGTATTTTTCGTCTTAAACTGCTTGTTGCCCGGGTCAACCCGCTCCGGCGAATAGGCGACGAACACCGTCTCCCCGACGACGAGCCCTTTTTTCTCCAGCGCCGGTTTCACGATTTCTTCCGTCGTACCTGGATAGGTGGTCGATTCCAACACGACAAGCATCCCTTCATGGGCGTATTTAGCGATTTCCTTCGCCGAGTTTTCGACGTAGGACGTATCCGGCTGATGATGCTCATCGAGCGGGGTCGGCACCGCGATCGCCACGGCATCGACTTCCGCGATCCGGGCGTAATCGGTCGTCGCCACAAGCCGCCCTTGTTTGACCATCTCATGCAAATCTTCATCGACGACATCGCCGATGTAGTTGATCCCATTGTTCACTTGATCGACGCGGCTTTGTTGGATGTCAAAGCCAATGACATGAAACCCTGCTTTTGCTTTTTCGACTGCCAGCGGCAACCCGACGTAGCCAAGCCCGACCACGCCGATGACCGCGTCGCGTTTCTCAAATTTTTGCAACAGCCGTTCCGCGTAGTTCATTCCTCTCATTCCTTTCTACTCAGATAGTTGCACTCTTGTCCCCGTTTCCGCCGAACGCAAAATCGCTTCGATCAGCCGAACAGGAGCCAATCCGTCCAAACCCGTGACGATCGGCTCGCGGTCTTCGCGAATCGCTTGCACCATATCTTCAATGATCCATTGGTGCCCCGGCTTGCCAAACGGGTCGGCGTTGATCTCATCGATGAGCTTTGCCCGTTCTTCCTCGCTGACGCCTTCCGCTTCCCACGTTTCGATAAAGTTGGCCGTCCGGCCGCCGATTTTCACCGATGCCGTTTCACCGAAAATGGCGATCGATTCCTCCAAGTTTTGCGGATAAATCGTCGTCGCTGCCTCAATGACGCCAAGCGCCCCGCTTTCAAACTCGACGACCGCCGCCGCGACGTCTTCCGTCTCAATCTTGCGCAGCCTTGTCGCCGCCATCGCTTGCACCGCCTTGACCGGCCCCATCAGCCAAAGCAGCAAATCCAAATTGTGAATGGCTTGATTCATCAAGACGCCGCCGTCAAACTCTTTCGTCCCCCGCCACGCCGCCTGATCATAATAGGCTTGATTTCGATTCCAGCGCACCGTGGCGTTCGCATGGCTCAGTTTTCCGAACATCCCGCGCTCCATCGCCTCTTTCAGCTTCCGAATCGCTGGACGGAAGCGGTTCGGATGAACGACCGCGAGCTTCACGCCGCTTTCTTTCGCCGCGCGGATCATCTCTTCGGCGTCGCTCACACGGAGCGCCATCGGTTTTTCCACAATGATATGACGGCGATAGCGGGCCGCCAGCTTGGCCAGCCGCGCGTGCAATCCAGACGGAACGCAAATGTTGACGACATCGATCTGTTCGTTCTCCTTCAACATCGTCTCCATATCAGTGTAAACAGGAACATCCGACACGTCGCGCAAACGTTCCGGATTCGTGTCGCACACGGCCGCCAGCTCGGCGCCGTCCGCCTTTTCAATGGCATCGATATGTTTTTTGGCGATATGCCCCATGCCGACAATGGCAAAACGGATCATGAAGAATAGTACCTCCTCGCGTCCAATATATACTTCCAAAGCACGAGCCAAACGACCGTCAAAAACAGGCCGAGGACAAGGCCGACGGCCATCAGCTGCCCCGTATACGTTTTCGATTTCGCCACCGTTTCCGACAATACGGCCGGTTTTTCGTAAAAGACAAGATTGCCGCGGATGCGATTGACACGCTCCATCACTTCAGTCAAGTTGTTTTCCGACTCAACCAACAAGTCGCTGATGTCATGGAGCTGTTCCGGATTCAAGCGGCCCGACTGTATTTGTTCGCTATAATAATCGACTTTTTGCTGCAAGGCGCGCTCCCGTTCTTCCAGCGCATGCAAGTATTTCGTGGTGACATCAATCCGCTCTTGCGAATGGCGCTTGAGCCCCTGGCTGTATTCCGACACAACAAGCTTCAATTCTCGACTCACGTCTTGTTCATCGTCGCCTTTGACCGTGATTTGCACGTACTGTTCTTCAGGAACGACGACATCCAAGTTTTTCACCTCAGGAAACTTCGCTTCTATATTTTTCGGATCCGTCAACTCTTTTACATCAATCGATCCGGTAAACACGACAGCTTTCCCCGTATACTTCTCCCCCTGCAGCAAAAGCCGCCCTGCGATGACGGTCAACACGATCGTCGCAAGCGGAACGACAAGAAACCACCATTTTCGCTGCCAAAAAAAGCGCAAATATTCGTATAGCACAAACGGTCGTTTTTCCGCCGTCAATCCGGCCACCATCCCTTATCATAAAATAACAAAGTGTTGTGAACAAAACAAATGATCCAACGCCAAAGAAAACGCCATTGCTGTGCGCAAGTGACGTTTCCTTTGGCCGGTTGGACGATCAAGCGAAATGACGGTAAAACTCTGCGATTTTCTCGACGACGTACTGTTGCTGCTCCTCTTTCAGCTCTGGGAACATCGGCAGCGACAGCGCTTCTTTCGCCGCTTTTTCCGCCTCCGGCAGCTGCCCTTCCTTATACCCGAGCGAAGCAAACACCGGCTGCAAATGCAGCGGCAGCGGATAGTACACCATCGTCGCGATCCCCTGTTCTTTCAAAAACGCTTGCAGCTCGTCGCGCTTCGGCGCTCGAATCGTGTATTGATGGAACACATGATAGCGCCCGTCGACTTCTTTCGGCGTCACAACAAGGTCGCCGACCGCCTCCTCGAGCAGGCGCGTATACGTCGCCGCATGCTTGCGCCGCTGTTCCGTCCACCGATCCAGATGCGGGAATTTGACGCTTAAAATCGCCGCTTGCATCTCATCGAGGCGGCTGTTGTAGCCAAGTACATGATGGTAATATTTCGGCTTGCTGCCATGAACGCGGATGACCCGGCATTTTTCGGCCAGTTCGTCATCATTCGTAATGATCATGCCGCCATCCCCGTAGGCGCCCAAGTTTTTCGTCGGGAAGAAGCTGTACGTCGCCGCCGTCCCAAGCTCGCCGACGCATTTCCCGTTGTATTTCGCGCCGATCGCCTGGGCGGCGTCCTCGATGACAACCAATCCATGCCGGTTGGCAATCGCGGCGATCGCCTCCATATCCGCCATTTGCCCGTACAAATGCACCGGGATGATGGCTTTCGTCTTCTCCGTCACCGCCGCTTCAATTTTCGCTGGATCGATGTTGAACGTCACCGGATCGATATCGACAAACACCGGTTTGGCGCCGGCCCGCGCAATCGATCCTGCCGTCGCGAAAAAGGTGAACGCCGTCGTGATGACTTCATCGCCCGGCCCGACGCCGGCCGCTTGCAAAGCAATATGTATCGCATCGCTTCCGTTGCCGCAGCCGATCCCATGTCTAGCCCGGCTGTAGGCGGCAATATCTGCTTCTAGCTTTTTGACATAATCCCCTAAAATAAAGCGGGAGGAGCGCATCACTTCATCCAATACGCGCATGATCTCCGGCTTCAATTGTTCATACTGTTCGCTTAAATCCAACATTGGCACGTTCATCGCAAGTTCCTCCAAATCCAAAAAATATGTAGAATAAACATGTTTAGTTTATCACATTTGCGTCAATATATAATGACAGTTTTGTGGCAATCTTGGCCTTGCCGCAAAAAAAATCAGCGAAGGAACGGCAGAAGCTGCATAAACAACGAAAAAGAAGGGTATAATTTTCCAAAGACGGGCCATTCCTGAAAAAAGCCGTTTGTCCCTTTCATGACACAAACGGCCCATTTGCTATTTATCGGTCATTTCCGTATACTTTTCGGCTTCCCCGAAGCAGCTTGCGAATAAAGGTCATAAACGGCTTGTACTGATCATTGACCAAGCCGATCAGTTCAGCAAGCAGTTCCCCGAAGACGATCAAGGCAAAGACAATGAGAATGGACTGCCATAACGTCGAGGCGGAGAACAAAATCGCGCTGATGGCAAACATCAAGCCAAACGCATAAATGAGCAGCACCGTGTTGCGATGCGAAAAGCCAAGGGCCAGCAACCGATGATGAAGATGCGACTTATCCGGCGCCGAGATCGGCTTTTTATTCACAATGCGGCGAATAATGGCAAATGTCGTATCGAAAATCGGCACACCCAAAATGATCACCGGAACAACGAAGCTGAAGAGCGTCACGCTTTTGTAAAGCCCTAGCACCGACAGGACGGAAATGGCATAACCTAAAAACAACGCGCCGGTATCCCCCATGAAAATTTTCGCCGGGTGGAAGTTGTAAAACAAGAAAGCGATGACGCTGCCCAAGATGATCAAGCAGAGCGTGAAAATGAGCATTTTGCCCGCCATGCCCGCCATGACGGCAATGGCCGCAATTCCAATGGCGGAAATGCCTGCGGACAATCCGTCCAACCCGTCGATCAAGTTGATGGCGTTCGTAATCGCGATAATCCAAAATATGGTGATCGGGTAGCTCCACAGCCCCAACTCAAACGTGCCGACAAACGGGACAGTCAAAAGATCGACCTTCAGCCCGGAAGCGACAACGACGAACGCCGCCAGCAGCTGGCCGGCCAGCTTCACTTTTGGCGACAGCTCGTACAAATCGTCGAGCATCCCGACGAGCACGATGATGATGGCGCCGACCGTCATCCCCGTCACTTGCTCTTTATACACCCCGCCGACAAAATAGCCGACGGCGACACCGATAAAAATGGCCAATCCGCCAAGCCTTGGCATGACTTTTGTATGCACTTTTCTTCCGTTCGGCCGATCGACCGCCCCAATTTTGATGGCGAGCTTGATCACGAACGGGGTGATGACCAATACTGTAATAAACGAAGCCAAACATGCGGAAAATGCTTCCATATTCATGTGCAATCACCTTGGCCTTATAAAATCGCGGAAACACACATCATCTTTATGTTACCATATACGATGAGTAAATCAATCTTTTTTTACACCCCTTTTTTGTCCCCAAGGATGGAAAATTTCTTTTTCCCTTGCCGCGAGAAGCTCGAGCGCCAATCCGGCGAACGATTCCACATTTTACATCCTCCCTCCACAGGAAACATCTTGTGCTATAATTAGGTTTTAGAGCACTTGGTGTGAATCATGCCTGTCTAGGAGAGGAATGGACATATGTTTGCAAAAGTAAAGCAACTATTTGACGAAAGCGCGCGAGAAGTGCAGCGTCTTGCCAAGCTGGCGGCGCAAATCAATGAATGGGAACCAACCATTTCTTCGCTGAGCGATGAACAACTGCGCCAAAAAACGGTTGTCTTCAAAGAACGGCTCGAACGCGGCGAGACGCTCGATGACATAAAAACCGAGGCGTTTGCCGTCGTCCGGGAGGCGGCGCGGCGCGTGCTCGGTCTGCGCCATTACGACGTGCAACTGATGGGCGGATTGGCGATGCATGAAGGAAACATCGCCGAAATGCAGACCGGGGAAGGAAAGACGTTGGCGGCCACTTTGCCAAGCTACTTGCACGCCCTCCTTGGAAAAGGCGTCCACATTATTACGGCCAACGAATATTTGGCGCGCCGGGACTGCGAACAAATGGGCCGTGTGTTCCGCTTTCTCGGCTTAACCGTCGGCCTGAATGTGTCGCAAATGACGGCCAGCGAGAAAAAAGAAGCGTACGCGGCCGACATCACGTACGGCACCGGCACCGAGTTCGGCTTTGATTATTTGCGCGACAACATGGTGTACCGCCTCGAAGATAAAGTGCAGCGCCCGCTGTATTACGCCATCATCGATGAAATCGACAGCATTTTAATCGACGAAGCGCGCACCCCGCTCATCATCGCCAATAAATCGGGAATCGGAGCCGAATTGTTCCCGATTATGGCACGCATCGTCCGCACCTTCGAAGAAGGAAAAGAGTATGAACGGTCTCCGGAGACGAAACAAATTTTCCTCACCGAAGAAGGGGCGCAAAAAATCGAGCGGGCGTTTGGCATCGATAACCTATACGACTGGGAGCATCACGTGCTGCTCCATCATGCGATGCAGTCGCTGCGCGCTTGGTTTATCATGCGGCGGGATGTCGATTACATCGTCAAAAACGGCAAAGTGATGATCGTTGACCCGTTCACCGGCCGGGTGATGGAAGGGCGCTCGTTCAGCGACGGCCTGCATCAAGCCATTGAAGCGAAAGAAGGTGTGGAAATCACCGAAGAAAACGACATCCAAGCCACGATTACGATCCAAAACTATTTTCGCATGTATGAGAAGCTAGCCGGGATGACCGGCAGCGCTACGCCGTCGAAAGAAGAATTTTGGCAAACGTACCGGCTGCGCGTTATTACGATTCCGACAAACCGGCCATCCCGCCGCACCGACTGGGACGACCTCGTCTACCAGACGTACGAGGCGAAAGTACGGAAAATTATCGACGAAGTGAAAAAAATGAATGCCATCGGCCGTCCCGTTCTCATCGGCACGACATCGGTCGCACAGTCGGAACGGTTGTCAGCGGCGTTTTCGAAAGCAGGCATCCCTCACCACCTGCTCAATGCCAAAACGGAGGAAGAAGAAGCGCGCATCATCGCCACCGCCGGGCAAAAAGGGCAAGTGATGATCGCGACCAATATGGCCGGGCGCGGGACCGACATTTTGCTTGGAGAAGGCGTCAAGGAACTTGGCGGGCTGCACATCATCGGCACAGAGCGGCATGAAAGCCATCGCATTGATATGCAGCTGCGCGGCCGGGCAGGACGCCAAGGAGATCCGGGGTCTTCCCAGTTTATCATTTCGCTGGAGGATGATTTATTTCGGCTGTACGATCAAGAGGAGCTGGAAAAATGGCGAAGCAAAGTCAAGACGGATGAAACCGGGCTCATCGTGTCGCCCGACCCGATCAAGTTCGTCCAGAAAGTACAAACAACGATTGAAAACGCCCATTATTCAGCGCGTTTGCATTTATTGAAACTGGACACTGTGATTGACCAACAAAGCAAAGTCATCTACTATATGCGCGATCGCGTCTTGGCGCTGAAGCAAGCAGAGGTGCTGTCCGAGCTCCTTCGGCACATTCAGCGTTATATCACGCAAACGATCGACCGTTATTGTCCGGAAGACGTTTTGTTTGAAGAGTGGGACATCGAAGGACTGCACAACGAGCTGCGCCGTGCCTTTTTCCAATTTGCCTATCCGATTGAGGATCTTCGCCATAAGCAAAAAGAAGAAATCGCCCAACTTGTTTGGGACGAATACAAATCGCTTGAAGCGGCGCTCGCCGATCTTCCGTGCGACGAAGAACAAACGATGCGGCTTAAGCATTTGATGGTCGAAACCATCGACGCCCACTGGATTCGCCACTTAAATCAACTGAATGTATTGAAAGAGGGGATTCATTTGCGCAGCTACGGCCAAGAGGATCCGTACCGTGCCTTTGAAATGGACGCCTACCGCGAATTCGTCGCGCTGCAGCAAGCGATCGACGCCGGCATTTGCACCACAGCCATGAACTATTTGAAAAGCCAGTTTGTCATCGATGACGAAGCGGCCGTCGCCGCGAACGAACCATAACCGCGGCGCAGCACGCCGCCTCGTAAAGGAGGTTCCCTATGATTTTCCGACGAAAACAACGCACACAACCGGAGGCCGAGCTGCCGGCGCAGCATGTCGAACAGCCGGAGGGCGGAACGAAAACGACGCTGTCGTTTCATCCGGACTGGCAGCTGTCTCCAGAGGAAACGTACGTCTATCGCTTTTACCACGAACAGCTGCCGCCGCTTCAGCCAAACCAAATTTCCATTTCCGGCGTCAAGCTGGTCGAATACAACGATGGGTTTGTCGCTGTCGCCATTTTGCGCAACACGCTGCCGAAGCCGGTTCGCTTTGAACGAATCCGCCTGTTGCTGCTTGACGAGGATGGCACGGCGATCGCCCGCAAAGAGTTTGATATGAGCGCTTTCGGCGAGCTGCCGCCGATGACGGCCCGCCCGTGGCGGTTTTTGTTCGCCGCCGAGGACAAGCTCGTCGATCAGTTGCCTCAAGATGGATGGAAGATCGCCTTTGAACTGACACCGCGGCATCGGCTCGACCTAGAGGAAAGCTGGGAGCAGGCGCTGTCGGCCAAGCAGCACCAACAGCTGCAAGCCCTCGTTGACTCGGTTCCGCCTCCCGCTCCCGGGGAGGTGAACTTCATGGGCATTGAAGCGAAACAGCTGCCTTCCGGTGAACTAGCCGTCACGTTGCTCATTCGCAACGGCAGCGACAAACATATCCATTTTGAACAAATCCCGCTTGAAGTGCGGGATCATGCTGGCGACATGGTCGCCCGCGGATTATTTCCGTGCCATCTGGAAGTGAAAGCCCACACCAGCAAACCATGGACGTTCCTCTTCCCACCGGAATTGCTGCACAAAGCAGAACCGGATTGGACGTCCTGGAAGGTGACAATCCCATCCTCCCCGGCACAGAGCGAAAGGCAAGAAACGCAATCAAGCGAAACGTAATCGGCAAAAAGCTGGCCCCCATGGTCGCCAAACGACCGATGGAGGCCAGCTTTCTTTGCATCGTTCCGTTCAAAACGACCGCGCTCCCGTTGTCAGCCGAGCCTTAGTCGAAGCAGCCGAACTTTGCACCATCAAGAGCAGACGGCTATCCAACGCATCTGGACGGGAGGGCCTTATTTCGTAGAAGCAGCGGTTTGAATCTCCATGTAAGCGCCTTTTTTCATCGCCACGCCGTCTTTGCTTTTTAACACCGGCGGAATGACCAATAAATAGCTCTGCCCTTTGGCCAGCTTCGCTGCCGGTTTGATCAAAAGCTCCGTCCCCCGGCGGATTTGCGCCGTCACCGCCGCTTCCTGTCCACCTAATTGATACAATTTTACTCCGCTTACCGCGGTATTGGCGAGCGGACGAGAGAAGCGGACGACAAACGTCTTATCGACCGGCGCATTGCGCAGCTTGCCGAGCGACTGATACCCTTTCAGCTGGCCAATCAGCAAATCGCGGTGAGCGGCATACAGCTCTTTACCGACAACCGTCGGCACATCCGGCTTCACCCCAACGTGATGAATCGGCGTCCCTTTTGGCGAGAAAAAGTGGGCGACGGTCAACTTCAACATGCTGCCGTCCGACAGCTCAAACATTTCCTGCATCGATCCTTTGCCAAACGTCCGTTGCCCATACAAAACGGCCGCCTTTTGCTCCTTCACCGCCGCCGCCAACATTTCCGACGCGCTCGCGCTCGACGCGTTGACAAGCAGCCGGATCGGACCCGCCATTTGCACCGGCTGTTTGACAGCGGCATACACTTCTGGGTGATTCGAACGGTCGCGCAACTGAAACGCCTGTTTCACATTCGGGAAAAAGCCGGCGATTTGCTGCGCCGTTTCCACATATCCCCCCGGATTGTCGCGGAGGTCAAAAATCCACCCTTTCACCCCGCTTAACGAGCGAATGGCGCGTTCGATCTCACCAGGCGCTGTCTCATCAAAACTATATAGCTGAATATAGCCGATATTCCCTGCCAGCCGTTTGAACTCCACGTTCGGCCAGTCGATTTTTTCCCGCTTGATGGTGACGCTGACGGTTTCCTCGGTCGACGGCCGCCAAACGGTTACGGCCACCGTCGTTCCTTCTTCCCCTGCGATCAAGCTCAATACTTTTTCCATTGTCTCATTCGTTACCGGCTGCCCGTCAACAGCCTGAATCACATCGCCCGGCTGCAGTCCGGCGCGGGCGGCTGGCCCATTGTCCAAGACAGACATGATGTGGACGCCGTCCTCATCTTCCTCAATCATCACGCCGATGCCGACAGACTCCATATCAATCCACTTCAAAAATTCCTCGTATTCTTCCTTTGTCATATAGGCAGAATACGGGTCAAGCTGTTTGACAATATCTTGCGGGGTGCTCGCCTTCAGCACTTGATCGCTCACTGGTTCCACATAATACTGGCGGACAATTTCCCGCACTTCTTCGAGCACCTTCGTTGACGCCGGAGCCGTCGCCGCCTCCGCCGGCGGACTCCAAACCGAAAATGAAGCCGCAAGCAATAGAAGAGCCGCCGCCCATCGCTGAATCACCTTCATATCCGTCTCTCCTCTCCCGACATGCGCCAGTTTATTCGATATCGACATCTAAGACAACCGGCGCTTTAAAATCATCGATATACACCGCCAGCTGCTTGCGCGTCGCCGCATCCACCACGTTTGGCAGCCACCGGTCGCAAAGCGACAGCAACCGCTCCGCCCGCGCGATATCCCCTTCATCATACGCATCAAGCAGCTTGTCCATGGCTTTCATAATATTGATGGGATCATAGGCACGCAGCTTGACAGCCAAAGCCGGGCGTTGAAACCATCCTTCCATCTTTTCGCGCAGCGACGCTCCCGGAACGCGGCCGATGAGAATCGCTGTTTTGCGAATTTGATATTCCAGCGGACCGTAGGAATCGTACACAACATCCACATCCCCCGTCCGCAGCGCCCGGTCGACGTTGGCCGTCAAGGCGCGCAATCGCTCCCCGCTTTCGACCGCGCTGATATAGGCGGAAGCCTTTTTCATCGTCTGTTCTCCGGCCGCGATCCGTTTTTCCAACTGCGCCCTTGCCGTTTGTGGACGCACGCGCGCCACTTCTTTTTTTGCCGCCTCATAATCGCGTTTGACTTGGTTGAAGAGACGGTACGGCTTGGACCATTGATCCGCTTTCATCGCCCGCTCAAGCTGGGCGGCATGCTGTTCAAGCCGCTCCACACTTGGGAACGGGGCCGCTTCCGCCTGAACAGCCAACAGCGAAAACGACAACCAAAACACCGCCAGCCATCCGATGATGGAAAATGCTTTTCTCCGTTTTCTCCTCACACTTTCACCTGCTATCTATAAAAATAGGAAACATGTATTTCAATTTTACTGGAAAAGAAACAAAATGAAAATATGTTCTGAAAAAAATCGAACGTAAGCCCTTCAAAGCATAAAATAAGGCCGACTCTTCAGCCACCTTTTTGACTGTCAGAGCCAGCCTTGATCAACGAAAGTCCGGCCAATGGGTTTGCTGCTTGTCGCCGTCGATTTTGCTCAGCGTCCGGTAGCGAAACGGAACGATTTCCTGCTCTGGCTTGCCAAGAAACTCTTTCGCCCATTCGAACGGAATCAAATCGAACTGCTCCTTGTTTTCAGCGATAAAATAGACGCCGACGACTCTTCCTTGTTGATTGAGGTCAATTGTCAAAAAAGCCGGGTAATACGTGCCGTCTTGCGCCCACAGCACCGCTTTGGCCGTCACCCGGCCGTCCCCTTCGTCTTCCACATCCGGATTGGCGATTCGCTCCAACACTTTGATCGCCCATCCTTGTTTTTTATATCCTCCGACCAGCTTCGGCGGATTTTTCCGCAACTGCTCCAACAATGTTTGCTCGTCCATCGTCAAACTTTTGCCTCCCTTGTGGTTTGCCTATCCGCCCATTTTCTAATATATACAATACTTTTCAGAGAAATGCAAATGCCTAGAAGAACAGCATGCAAGGACTTTCTCGATTAGTGAGCAACATCCCTTGTTCATTCCCTCTTCTAGGCAAGCAGGGGAGGCGCGCCCATCAGCGGAAGATGGCGCGAAGGCCGTCGATGTAAATCGCTCCGGCGTTTTTCCGTCCGATATCCGTTTCCATATAACGCACCGGCATCTCCAGCATGAGCGGAAGCGCGACATCGCTGGGCACAGCGGCTTCGACATATTTCCAACCGATCCAATCGACATGGCGGGCAAAATCGATCCAAATGCGGCGCCCGCTTCCATCCTGCAGCTGGGCGCGCAGCCAATGGCCGCTTCCGTCTCCATACACCCACATGCCAATCGCTTGCGGCCGTTTCGAAATCCAAATCGCTTTCTCCCGACTAGCATAGACGCCGGATGTCCCTGGCATCCCGCGGAAATCGTATGAAATTTTCAGCGCCTGCTTTCCTTCTCTCACCTTTTCTGTCGTCCGCTCGACCGCAGCCCCCACATAGTTGACGCCCGATGCATTCCACTTCAACTCGTTCTCAAAATCATCAAGCACTTCTTCGCTTTCCCCGTTCTCTTGCGTCTCTTTGTACACAACAAGAAGCGCATTCGCCACCGGACGCGCAAATCCATCAGACGGCTTGTTTTCGACTTTGAGCTGCCCGTTTGGCTGGCGGACGACAAAGGTCGAAGAACCGCCGCCATCGAGCGTCATCGCATCGACGGCGCCAAGCTCATGCATCAGTTTGGCCAGCTCATTCAACGTCATGCCTTGGCTATGAGCAGGCTGGCGGCCATCGACAACGACGAGCATGACGTTGCCGTTGCGGTCAATGCCGACGGCTGTGCGAGGATGCACCCCAGCAATCGCAAACGATTGCGCCTGTCCATCCGCCACCAACCGGTATCGGCCGCCGAGCGCTTCTCTCACCCCACTCCATTCGGGCTGGTCATACTGAAGGGAAATTTCCACCGCATCCCCTTCTTTCGCCTGCCGCAAATAGTCGCTCGCCCGGCCGTGGCCCGATAGCACGAGCTCTCCAGGTTGGAGCGGTTCATTGCCTTGACCGACTACAACTTTCTTCACCGTTCCGGTGACCGTTCCATTCCCGTTCAACACCCCTTGTACATTCGTCAGCACGACTTCCGTCCCAAGAGCGTTCGTTTTCGTGGAGGCAGCGAAATACGGGGTGTACAAAATCAACTGATGAGCGCGCCGCGGCTTGTTGATGCCATCGACGGGATATGAGCCTCCTTCTCCAATTCGAACGCCAATTTGAACATCTGGGTTTCCAATCATCGGCTTTCCATCAGCGCTGATGCCAAAAATCGTCCGTTCCGCCGTTGGCGTTGTATTCGTCATCACGATCTCTCCCCGGTGCACCATCAAATCGGTCGGCGAACCATCCTCTTTGAAATAATCGCCGTTCACCGCCGCCAGTACGATTCCGTCGCGGCCATCGTACCGTTTTGCCTGCTCAAGCACCGGTTCAATGCCAAGCACTTGATCATTGGACAGCGCCGTCTCAATGGCCAGCCTCTCATTCGACGTATCGATGTCAAGCTTGTACACATGCTGCTTGCCGCGCGTTCCGACGATTTCCATTTCCTCTTTTTCCACCCCGGAGGCGATGCGCGTCGACACCTCCTTTACCACCGTGCCGACCGCCAGTTGTTTCGCTCCGTACCGCCCAGGATTGACAAGCTTCAGCTTCTCCTTTGACGGCGTTTTATACACGACATGCCCTTTGATATTGGTGACGTAATATCCACCGCCAACCCCGTATTGGCCGCCAAACGCCTCGTCATACGAATACACCCGGTACTGTTCTCCAGGCTGCAACACGCGGACAAACGTCAGCGCCCCGTTTTCCCGTTTCCATAGGTTAATCGGTTTCACGATCTCCAATTTTCCAATCTGCCCCTGCACGAGGCGCATGCCTTCCCAGTAGACGACATTCGCTCCGGCATCCGCTTCTGCCGCCTGCAGCGCCGTCCATGCGGCCAACACCGCCCCGATCCCAATGCGGATGATGTTCTTCGCTTTTCCCACTGGTCCTATTTTCCTCTCTTTCTATCATTTTGTTGACACTGATTCTATTATACGACAAACTTCTACAAAAAGGGGAACCCTTTTCCATTTATTTAGTCAAAAAAAAAAAAGAACGTCCCAGCAAGGTTGGGACGCTCTGTAGAAGCGAAAACATCATCCGCGGTCACGGAGTATAAAACTCTTGAGAGTAGTAGGGTTGATGAAATGAATTGAACGCCACCCCAACGCCGAGGCGGGTAAAGTCCGGATATAAAAGGTTTTGCCGATGACCGAGCGAGTGCATCCACGCTTCATGGACAAAAATCGCATCGTATTGTCCGTAGGCGATGTTCTCTCCCGCCACGCGATAAGCGATGCCATGGCGCTTCAGGCGGTCAAACGGCGACAGGCCTTGCAAGTTCGTATGAGAGAAGTAGTGATGGACCGCCATATCTTCGCTATGTTCACGGGCGGCCGCCGCCGCCTTCGCATCCCACGCGAGCGCCGGAAGCCCGTGCAAGCGGCGCGCCGCGTTTGCTAAATCAAAAATTTGATATTCATAGGCCGTGCGCAGCTCCTCCGTCGCCGTTCCGTAAAACCCGGGCTTTTCATACTCGAGCGCCCGATTGACGACAAGCACGCCATCCACCCGGTTGTTGTTGTACCGGTCATAAAAGAAGGTGACGTAGCGGCCGTTGACAAGATACGTATCATATTCATCATTTTGGATGCTGTAAAGGCCATCTTTTTTTTGAATCACCGCAAGCGGCCGGCCGTAGCGCGCTTCCACCACCGTTTTCGCCGTTCCGATGCCCGTTCCTTTTTTCGTTTGGACAATCGGCTGATTCGTGTACATCGCCGCCACCCGATCACGGTCATAGCTCACCATCAAAAAGTTTTTGTAACCGCCCTGATCATACGCCTCCCAATATAGGCCGTAGGCGTTTTTCGTCTTCCGCTTCGCCTTGCCGTACATCGCTTCGACCTTGGCGCGCGAGTCGCCGATCGCCACCCCGTTCATCGTGACATCCGCCATGTTTGCCTTCGCCCGCTGCACGCATAAAGCAGCGGCCAACTTCTCTTTTGACGGCGTTTCATAGCGGACGCGGGCATCGTTCTTGATCCCATATCCTCGGCCGACATCAAAATAGCCGCCGCGCAACGCGTATACGCGATACACCGCACCGCTTGGCAGCGTCTTCACTGCTTTGTTCGACAACCATAGCTCTGTCGGCGCTGTGACCGTCAACCGGCCGATTTGTCCGGGCTTCAGTTCAACGCCGTCCCACCACACTTTTTCCGTTCCGACAAGCTCCCCGCAATCCTCCGCCTTGACCATTGATGAACTCGGCATCCAAAGCCATCCAGCCGCAGCCAACAGCATTCCGATTGCCGCCGTCTGCACCCATTTTCTCACTTCCGTCCGCTCCTTCCTTTCTCTTTTTCTTTCATCATAGATGCCTTTCCATCAAAAGAAAAGAGAAAAAAGAATGGCTCTTCACCACAACATGTACTTGACAACGGTTTCCTGACAAGGATAGGCAAAAAGTGCTGATGTTCCCTCACAAGCGTAAATAGGGGATGTTCAGAAAAAATCAAGTACAACTTTTGGTGAAGAGCCGATGTTCTTTTTCTAAATTCGTTCGACGTCTTTGAAAGGTTTCAAATATGGCTTCCCATAAGACGCGTCCATCAAAATTCTCGGTTGATAAAAGTGTGAAAACATCATAAAAATCCTTCATTCTACTGTTGACAACAGATAGTGAGATCATCGCCTCAAACTTTTCAGCTATTACTGAATAAGTTGAGTAGACTCGAATCTCCGGGGGCTTCATATTTAATAAAGTAGGATACTGCATCTCTTGTGGTTTTGGGATCACGACATCACCAAATCCAATATCCAGTTGCAATTGCTTTTTTATTTTGCCAAGTGCTGCCAGAATTTTCATACGAATCCCTTCATAATCAGCACCCTCTTTAATTCGTTCAGCCGTAATGCCCTTTACATCAAATTCGACTCCATCTTCTTCAGCAGTTAACGTACAAATGGACTCAAACGCAGTTTTGATATATTGAATATCATTTGAAATTTGTCTAGCTAAAAAGTCAATATCTTTGGTTGGCCTAGATTGAAATTGTGTTAAGGAAAATAAAAAGAGACCGCCTTTTAGAACAAATTTATCCCGATAATGAGAAATGGAAAGTCGGTATAGCAACCTTTCTTGAAAATACAACAGTAAAATGAAATCAAAGGTTTTTCCGCTTTGTTTGGCAAGATTCTTTAGTCTTTCTCCAACTGAAGCAGGTATATTTTTAACATTTCCCATTATAAAAGCACCTCTAAGTATTTTAATAAAACGGTCTTGATGCGCATTTTCTCAGCACATTCCACCAGTTTATTTATGTTTTTTTCAGGACTTTGTAAATAATTTCGCAAACCTTCTTTCATTAAATCGATTCCTATTTTTTCTCTGTATCGAATAATGTCGCAAATCGTTTTTTCACGATTATAAATGCTTATTTTATGGCCGCCTATTTCCACTTCTTCAATTCCATATTCAAACTGTTTTTTTGAAAAATAGAAAATTTTAATTGGCGGATAATCGGGCAAACGGGGTTTCCTTGATTTTCTTTCAATAGCAATTTGGTACTCCCACGGGTTATAAGTTGTTAACTCATAAAAAGACAATGCCGACAAAAGACAAAGAACACCATTCGGGATCACTTTTGATACTTCAACCACTTCTTCATTTTGATCACTTTCAAATGCAGCATAACGGTACAGCCCACGTTTTATCCTAATGATTTCTCCATTTTGCTCGAACTTTCGAATATAATATTTGCTCACTCCTTCTCTGGTTAAGTCTTCTGTCTTCGCAAATCCTTTTTGACGCACAAAAATATCTTTTATGATTTTGCTTACTTCTTTCTTCATTCATGATCACCACTCTTTTCACCTAAATGTCGGCATTTATCACTCATTGCAAACGTTTAACATACTTATTCTCGATTACTCGCAATATCCCTCTTTTTTCATCTTAATGCATTCACTTATTATTATATGCCGACCATAAGTAAAATTCCTGTCGTTATTTTCACATATAAAAGCGAGGCTGCCCCATTCATTCGGACGGCCTCGCTTTCTTGCTTACTCCCCATTCACCAACTTCAACTTCTCCTTTGACGGCGTTTCGTAGCGGATGTGCGTGTCGATGTCGGTCACGTAATACCCGCCGCCGACCGCGTACTGCCCGCCGAAGCGCGCGTCATACCCGTAGACGCGGTATACTTCCCCAGGCTGTAAGATGCGGACGAACACAAGGCGCCCATCCTTCGTCCGTTTCCATAGATTGATCGGCTTTTGCACTGTCAAGCGGCCGATTTGCCCTTTTTTCAACTCCACGCCATCCCAGTACACTTTTTTCACTTGGCCTGGAGGAGTGGTTGGCTTTCTCGGTTTCTCTTTTGGTTTCGATGGAGACGGTTTTTGCGGCGGTCTGGATGGAGGTGCTTCGTCCCTCGGCGGAGCTGTGCCGCCCGGCGGAACGCTCCCCCCAGGGGATGCTCCATCCGATGGACCACCGCTGCCCGGAGAGGTGCCGTTGCCTGGCGTTGCCCCTCCGTCATGGGACGGCGTTTCGCTGCCCGGCCAATCGCTTCCTGGAGAATCGCCGTTGCTTGGCGGCGTTGTCAACTTCCCTTCGCGCAATTGCTTCGTTTCTAAATCCAGCACATAATCTTTTGTGTTTTTCGCAATCGCTCCGCCGTCGTTGTTGAAAATGGTTGTTTTGCTTTCGGCCGATGGTTCAATATGAATTGACACTTCTTTTTGATGGCTGGCCGGCGCAAACGTGTACGAGAATGCCATCCGGCCATCAATCGGCACCCGCTCGCCATTGATCGTCAAAACACCGTTTTTAATGGCATTTCCCTTGATCGTCGCCTGATTCCCTTGTTTTTGCACCTCTTCGATGACAACAGGCATATCGATCCAACGCAAAATGCGGTCTTGCACAACCATCGTATTGTTTCCTTGATTGTGGACCGTCACTTTCAAGTCGGTGCCAATCGCCCCGTAGCCGTAATAGCTCACGTCATCATCGTTGTCGTCCTCACGCGTATGGTCGGCCAACCCCTCTTGATCCCACGATCCGCCTTTCACATACTTATAGGTGATCGTTTCCCCTTCCTGCACCTCGACGGTAAATTGCCAATCGGGCGTCACCGCACCGTTGCGCGACATCTCCCACGCTCCTGTGTTCCAGCCGTTCAGACTGTTCGGAATCGTAATGCGGGCATCGAGCGGCGTATAATCCGGCGCTTTCACTTTAAAAATCACCTTCACCATCACAATGTCCGGCGTCACCTTGACCGTGTTCGACTCCACAACATTGCCGGCGCGGTCATACAACTTGACAACATACGTGTACTCGGTGCCGTTTTCGACATCGTAGTCTGTAAATGAATCGCCGATCGAAGTGGTTGTATGCACGATATCACCGTTGCGCTCGATGGCTAACAAATAAGCATCTCCATCTTTTTTCCCAACAAACGTCCATGATAAATTCACTTGTCCGGATTCAACCGCAGGCTGCCGCAGCTCGATGGCGTCTGCTGGCGCTATTTGGTCGCTGCTGTCTGCCGCAAACGTCACTTGCTTCTCTGCTGTATACACCCATTCCTCGCCGAGATTGGTCGTCAGCGCATAACGATACGTATACGTCCCTGCGGCGAGCGGAGTGAAGGAAGCCCGGAACACGTTGGCGTCGCCGTCTTGTCCTTGGTAGGACGCTCTGTATTCTTTCCATGTTTCGTCATGCGGGCCTTTCACTTGCAACACCGCTTGCAACCCATCAGCTGCTCCTTTGCTTGTCACATTGTCGATGTTGACATGGACATCCACTTGCTGCGGCTTTGACAAATCCAGTGTGGCATCGCTTAACGTTGTCACGAACTGGACATTGTCGCTCGTCAGCGGGTAATGAGGAACGACGCGATTCGTTTCGACCTTCGGTGATTCATTCCCGTTTTCATCGACCGCCGCAATGGCAAAGTAATAGGCTGTTCCGTTCGTCAACGAACCGATCGTGGCCGAAGTTGTTTCCGTCTCTTGCACCATCGTATAACCGGCACCTTTTAACGTGGACTCGTAAATTCGGTATCTCGACGCATTTCCTTCCCACGTTAACGTCACGCAGCCATCCGAAGCGCTCGCCTGCAAATTGCTGACTGCTGCCGGCATTTCCGCCGTCACCGTCCCAAACATCATCCGTCCATCCAGGGCCGGAATCGTGACCGTCAACGTTCCGCCAGCGACCGTGGCTTTCTCGCCATCATGCAACTCATCCGTGAGTACGGTGCCATTCGGAAGCAACGAAGCGACGTCAAGCGCCACCGTCTTGTCCTCATTGCCGCGGTTGACGGCAATGAGCGCCACTTCACGCCCGTATTGGCGGGCAAATACGTATACATCCCCTTGCGCATACACCGTCTTGATGTCGCCATGGGCCAACAACGATTGATGGTGCTGGCGAATGTGCCCCACTTTCTGATAATGGGACAACAGATTTTGATCTTCTTTGCCCCACGGATACGTGCGGCGGTTGTCTGGGTCTTTTGAGCCTGTTACTCCCGCTTCATCGCCGTAATAAATCGTCGGCGCTCCCGGGTATCCCATCTGCAAAATCACCGCCAGCTTGAGCCTCTTTTTCCCAAGTTCCTCATTATAATTCGGATCAAGCTCCGCCCGCTCGGATGAATCCGTTCCGTTCCCAAGCAGAAAGACCGCCCGCGCCGTGTCATGCGAACTGATTAAGTTCATCAGCGCATAAAACGCTTCACTTGGGTAGTCTTCCCTTATGGCCGTCAGTCGCTTGTCCGCCTCTTCTGCATTTCCGTTTTTCAAAAAGTCAAGCACCGCCCCGCGGAACCGGTAGTTCATCACGGAATCGTACTGGTCGCCTAGAAAATATTTCGATGCGTCATCCCAAATTTCCCCTAAAATGAGCGGCTGCTCCCCCTCTTTTAACGTCGGACCGCGGTCGTACGACCCTTGAAGCAATTCTTGGCGAAACTCGCGCCAAAACGCCGGATCCACCTCATTGGCCACATCCAACCGCCAGCCGGAGGCGCCGCGGGCAATCCAGCTTTTCGCCACCGAATCCGATTCACGGAAAATGTAATTCGCGAGCGCATCGTTGTTCAATTCACTCGGATGCGGCACTTTTTCCCCCGTCACCGACTTAAACTCCGGCAGACTGTCATAGCCCCACCATGATTGGTATTGATAATGGCCATCGACTTTTTTGTTTTCAATATTGAACCAAAGGTGAAACCCATACGGGCTGAACGTCTGTCCCTCTTGTTTGAACTTCTCTTCCACTTGTTTCCGCGCTTCTTCCTCGCTCAATCCTTTTTCATTTATCAAATCGTAAACCGCTTCCCAATATTCATACGCGCCGACGGTCGGATAGCGGTGGTAGCGGTCAAAGTAAATCGAATCGTCGGATACGTGGTTGAACACCCCGTCTAAGATGAGATGCATTCCCCGGTTCGCAAGCGCCTGCACAAACGATTGGAATTCTTCCGGGGAACCGAACATCGGATCCAATTCTTTGTAATTGCTCGCATCATATTTATGGTTCGATGGCGCATTGGCGATCGGATTTAAGTAAATCGTGTTCACCCCAAGCGACTGCAAATAATCCAACTTTTGTTCAATTCCAGCGATGTCTCCGCCGAAAAAGTCATTCGACCATTCGCCGTCGCCATCGTAGCCGCTCGTTCCTTTCAGGCGCGGATTATCGGGCAAATCCGACCAATCGCGATGCTCAATCGGCTGCGCCCCGCGTGCCTGCTGCTTGCTGTTGTCATTTGAAGGGTTGCCGTTAAAGAACCGATCTGGGAAAATTTGATACACAACCGCTTCTTTCATCCAATCTGGTGTTTTGTAATTCGGATCATAGACGGTCAGCTGGAACAGCTCCGCATTTTTGTCGACCGCCCTCCCCCATTGTCCTTCTTTCGTATCTTCGCCATATTCCGCCTTCATCCCGGCATCGACAGCGATAAATTTATAACCGTATACCCCCGGCGCAGAAGGAGTAAACGCAGCCTCCCAATACTCATCATCCCCGAGCACGCCGACTTTTTCCATCGTGTAGACTTTGGCGGTTCCGGTCGTCGCATTTTTCACATACACATCCGCTTTCGTCAAATCGCCTTTTTTCGCCGCAAGACGAAGCGTTACCTTCGTTCCCGCTTTCACCGCGCCAAACGGCTGGCGGTACAGCGTATCCCATGTATTGTGTTTTAATCGGTCTTTCTGAACAACACCGTCAGAGCCATTGGGGTTGTAGTCGGTGTACACCTCTTTTGTTTTCGCATTGAAGAAGAATGTAATGGTTGTCGTTTCCAAAACGGTTAAGCGTGCATTCTCTTGTGGGTAGCTCTCGTTCCAATTGTTTCCGAGGACAATTTTATATTCATACGATCCTTTCGGCACCCGCGCCGTAAACGTGTACACCGAGTCAAAATCATCATCGGTCAACAGCGCTGTCGATGTCCCTGGAGTCCATCCGTTGTTCTCCCCCTCATAGCCGATGGCCGGCAGCACCGTCCCGACAAGACGCGGCTGTTTCTCCTTCGCAATCGCCGTATACCATGTCGAATCCGCGATCGCATGCGTCCGGTCATTGTAATAAAACGTCACCTCGGTTTGCCGATCCAGCTTCAACACCAGATTTGCGCCATTGCGACCACCGGCGCCGTAATTTTCATCCCAGCTGCCGTTGACCGCAATTTTGTACTCATAGGTCCCGGCTGGCAGCGTCCCGGTGAATGTATAAAGCCCATTCCCTTCATCATGCATCCTCGTCGCCAATGCCCCCGGATCCCATTCCGCCGTATGGCCCAACTCATCTTGCAAATTGCCGACTAGCGTGATCGTCCGTGGCTGCGAGGCCGTGGATTCGGCCGTCCACCGATGCTCCCCATTCCCTAGAGCGCTAGAACTTCCTGCCTCGTTCGCAGCGGCAACCGCCTGGAAAGGAGTCAATGCCAGCAACAACACCGATGCCAAAACCAATGATAGCATTCTCCTTGCCTTCTTGATCATCCCCCGCTCCCTTCTCCTTTGTTTTGCCAACTTCCTTCTCTCCTTTCCTTTTTATATTCTTTGTGCAATCGTTTGCACAAAACGGTTGATGCAAACGATTTCATCAATCTTTATCTTATACGAATAAACAGAATATTTCAACTATATTCCCCTCTGTTTTTTTTATTTTCGATTCACTCCTAACTCAAAATCGTTTAAATTCGATATTGAAAACGATTACAAACAAAAATTATAATAGACGTAAACGTTCGAGGTTTTGCTTCCTGTTTACTCTTTTTATGCAATCGTTTCCCTTCATTTTTTGGAATCCAAACCGTCGAATGTAATATTTGATTAAGGGGGAAGGGCATTGTACTAACGTTTCACCGCATCATTCGAAAAGGGTGGGTGTTCCTGCTCGCGTTTTTGCTCACTGCCTCGCTGTTCTGCCCGACAGGACAGCACGCCAAGGCTGCCGCACCGTTTAACGGCACCATGATGCAGTATTTTGAATGGTACTTGCCGGATGATGGCACGTTATGGACCAAAGTGGCCAATGAAGCCAACAACTTATCCAGCCTTGGCATCACCGCTCTTTGGCTGCCGCCCGCTTACAAAGGAACAAGCCGCAGCGACGTAGGGTACGGAGTATACGACTTGTATGACCTCGGCGAATTCAATCAAAAAGGGACCGTCCGCACAAAATATGGAACAAAAGCTCAATATCTTCAAGCCATTCAAGCCGCCCACGCCGCTGGAATGCAAGTGTACGCCGATGTCGTGTTCGACCATAAAGGCGGCGCCGACGGCACGGAATGGGTGGACGCCGTCGAAGTCAATCCGTCCGACCGCAACCAAGAAATCTCGGGCACCTATCAAATCCAAGCATGGACGAAATTTGATTTTCCCGGGCGGGGCAACACCTACTCCAGCTTTAAGTGGCGCTGGTACCATTTTGACGGCGTTGATTGGGACGAAAGCCGAAAATTAAGCCGCATTTACAAATTCCGCGGCATCGGCAAAGCGTGGGATTGGGAAGTAGACACGGAAAACGGAAACTATGACTACTTAATGTATGCCGACCTTGATATGGATCATCCCGAAGTCGTGACCGAACTGAAAAACTGGGGGAAATGGTATGTCAACACAACGAACATTGATGGGTTCCGGCTTGATGCCGTCAAGCATATTAAGTTCAGTTTTTTTCCTGATTGGTTGTCGTATGTGCGTTCTCAGACTGGCAAGCCACTATTTACCGTCGGGGAATATTGGAGCTATGACATCAACAAGTTGCACAATTACATTACGAAAACAAACGGAACGATGTCTTTGTTTGATGCCCCGTTACACAACAAATTTTATACTGCTTCCAAATCAGGAGGCGCATTTGATATGCGCACGTTAATGACCAATACTCTCGTCAACTACCCCCACTTAGCTAACGCTTGAAGTGGAGGCTTGCAACTCCCCAGAAGTGCGAGCGGACTTCGTCCTCCTTCCTTGACTTGGGGTTGCATCAGGGGCAGGTTGACAACTGCCCAACGACGCAGGTCATGCCTGTGTCGTTCCTTCAACGATGTACTCTATTCCTTTTCGTTGAAGGTTCATGGCACCAATGCGGTCATCGTTTGAGGTATATCCGCATGTTCGGCAACAAAAGGTGTGTGTACGCTTGTTTCGATTGGCTTTTTCCGTATGCCCGCACTTTGGACATGTCAAAGAGGTGTAATGCGGAGCAACCACAATCACTTTTGACCCATGCAAACGTGCCTTATACTCTAACATTTGACGGAACTGATAGAAAGCCCACGATACAGTTTCATATCGGTCATGGATACGTACACGTTCTGTTTTTTCACGAATGCCTGTTAAATCTTCTAATACAAAAAGGGTACGTTCTCCATATTGACGAACGAGTGCCTTCGTGACAGCATGGTTCACATCCGTCATCCAACGGTTTTCTCGTTGTCCGATTGTTTTCAACTTCCGACGCGCAGAAGCCGTCCCTTTTTGCTGGAGGGTTTTTCGCATTCGTTTGTACTTGGCACGCATATGCTTGATTTTTCGTCCGTTAAAAAAGGTGGTTTTCCCTTGCGAATCATAAGCTGTTGCAAGAAAGTTAACACCCACATCGACACCGACCACTTGGCGAATGTTGTGTTCATCTACGGTTGGAATTGTTTTGGTCATGGGGAATGTGCAAAAAGAATTTGTTATGCTTATAGACGAGTTTGGCTGTGCCAAACGTCCATGAGCCATCAAAATATGGCTCCATGCCTTTTGGTTCGAATGGCACTTTGATTCGTCCTTCTAGTGTATTGACAGAAAATAACCCTTGAACAATGGAGTAATCTCGATTCCAAACGAGGTCATATTCAGGCTTTTTAAAGCGAACCAATGTCCATTCATGACCATTGCTTTTTAGGGAACGGTATCTAGCGATCACCGTTTTAATCACAGATTGCGCCATTTGCGAACGCAAAGCGTAGTTTGATCGAAGTAGACGATAGGTCATGTCGTGTAACTTGGCTTGTGCAAGCACTTTTGTGTCAAAAATCACAACAGACACAGCGTTGCACGCTTGTCGATAAGCGGAAAGGGTGGCTTTCAATACTTCTGCTTGTTCCGCTGTTGGGTAAATTTTGATTTTGGCTGTTAACGTCATGTCCATTTGTCTCACCTCTCTTTCACTAAATATATTATATAATATATTATATCATATATTATATCATATTTTTTAGTGATACAAAAACAAAAAAAGCGATTCCTCCCCCACTTACTCCCTTTGGTCGTTGAAGTGGGGGTCTCCTCGCCAAAGACGATGAAAGATCAACCGACATTGGCCGTCACCTTCGTTGATAATCATGACACCGAACCCGGCCAAGCGCTGCAGTCATGGGTCGACCCATGGTTCAAACCGTTGGCTTACGCCTTTATTCTAACTCGGCAGGAAGGATACCCGTGCGTCTTTTATGGTGACTATTATGGCATTCCACAATATAACATTCCTTCGCTGAAAAGCAAAATCGATCCGCTCCTCATCGCGCGCAGGGATTATGCTTATGGAACGCAACATGATTATCTTGATCACTCCGACATCATCGGGTGGACAAGGGAAGGCGTCACTGAAAAACCAGGATCCGGACTGGCCGCACTGATCACCGATGGGCCGGGAGGAAGCAAATGGATGTACGTTGGCAAACAACACGCCGGAAAAGTGTTCTATGACCTTACCGGCAACCGGAGTGACACCGTCACCATCAACAGTGATGGATGGGGGGAGTTCAAAGTCAATGGCGGTTCGGTTTCGGTTTGGGTTCCTAGAAAAACGACCGTCTCTACTATCGCTTGGTCGATCACAACCCGACCGTGGACTGATGAATTCGTCCGTTGGACCGAACCACGGTTGGTGGCATGGCCTTGATGCCTGCGATCGCGTTGTAAAGACATTCCGCTCTATCATTGAGGCAAAAAACACGGCCTTGCCCGCCATGAATGGCGGCACAAGGCCGTGTTTGATGTTACCATCCATTTGCTTGCTTCAACTTCTCCTTTGACGGCGTTTCGTAGCGAATGTGCGTGTCGATGTCGGTCACGTAATACCCGCCGCCGACCGCATACTGCCCGCCGAAGCGCGCGTCATACCCGTAGACGCGGTACACTTCCCCAGGCTGTAAGATGCGGACGAACACAAGGCGCCCATCCTTCGTCCGCTTCCATAGATTGATCGGCTTTTGCACCGTCAAGCGGCCGATTTGCCCTTTTTTCAACTCCACGCCATCCCAGTACACTTTTTTCACTTGGCCTGGAGGAGTGGTTGGCTTCTCGGGCTGCTTGGGCGGGTTGGGCTTTTCTTCCTTCCAAAGCGGCAAGGCAAATTCATATTGGGCAAATCCGCTCGGCAAGGCGGTGACATAGCGGATGCTGCCGTCTTGCGGCAAGTATTTTTGCGCTTCCGGCGACGATTCAAACGTGACGGTCACCGGCGCTTTCCCTTTCACTGGCGCAAACCGCCAGTTGCCATCCGCCGACGGGTTGATCGTTCCGTTTTCCCGAATGTAATCGATGATCACTTGCCGGTTTTCATCCGGCGCAGCCAAAATCGTGTTTTTCCCGCCCGGATTGATGATCCGGTTTGTCGTCGCCCGATAGTTGTTCGTTGCGACGATAAATTCCATGTTCGGCGTCACTGGCTTGCCTTCGAATTTCAAGTTTTTAATCCGACTCGCGTTCGGATTGATCACATTTTGGTTTTTGTCGTATTTCGCCGGCTCGGTGACATCGATCTCGTACGTCACTCCATCAATAATGTCGAAGTTGTACGTCGGGAAGTCATTGTTGATGAGCGGCTGAACGTCTGTCTTGTTCGGGTCGATTTGGTTGAATTGCCCCGCCGACCACTCAAGCCATTCTTTCAACTCGGCTCCCGTAATTTTCAGCGCATACACCGTGTTCGGATACAAGTACAAATCAGCAACGTTTTTAATGGCGATTTCCCCTGCCGGGATGTCGGTATAGTAGCTCGCCCCGCCGCGTCCGCCGGCTTTGAACGGAGCGCCGGCCGACAGCACCGGAAGGCCTTCATATTTCGTCCCTTTCAACATCTTTTCGACATACCATTTTTGCGCATTCGTGACGATTTGCACGGACGGATCGTCTTTGATAAGCGCAAAATAGCTGTTGATCGGGCTCGTTGTTTTTCCAACCGGGCTGCGGACGTACTGAATCGTCGCTTCATGTTCCGCTTGGATCGCCTGCTCAACGGCCGGGTCGCTGTCGACAAGGGGCGTTTTCGTCGCCTTGTCATACACTGGACGGAGTTGGGCTTTCGCTTGCGTCACTTTCCATTTTCCGTCGACTTGCTCGACCGTCAAGTCGATCACGCCGAGCGTATCGCCCCATGAACCCGGCATCGTCACCGGAACACCGTTGATCGTGCCGGTTTCATTGTTGATTCCGTTTCCGTCCGGAAAATCTGGTGTTGTGCCTGGAAGGGCCGGGAATTTTTTATGCTGGTGGCCGGTCAACACGGCGTCGACCCCCGGAATTTGCGTTAAATAATACGATGCGTTTTCCATATTCGGGCTGTTTCCGCCGGTCTCAATGCCCGAGTGCGATAGCACAACGATCAAATCGGCCCCTTCCGCTTTCATTTTTGGAATATACTTTTGCGCCGACTGCACAATGTCTTTCGCAATCACTTTCCCTTGCAAATTCGCTTTGTCCCAATCCATAATTTGCGGCGGCACAAAGCCGATGACGCCGATCTTCAGCGTATGCTTCTCCCCGTCTTCATCAACGACTTCTTTCTCTAAAATTTGATACGGCGTGAAATAGTTGACATCGTTATCCGGATTTTGGTCATGATCGTCACGGTACACGTTCGCATTCACGATCGGCAGCTTGGCATCGTCATACACTTCATTGAGGAAATCCAAGCCATAGTTGAACTCATGGTTCCCAACCGTCGCCGCATCGTACTTCAACAAATGCAACAGTTTCACCGCTGGATGCACTTCTCCGTCTTGCAGCGGCTTCACTTTGGCCACATAGTCACCAAGCGGCGTTCCTTGAATCAAATCCCCGTTGTCAAACAGAAGCGTATTCGGCTGCTCAGCGCGCGCCTGCTCGATCAAACGCGCCGTCTTCGACAACCCGAACTCATTCGTTGGACTATCTTTGAAATAATCGTAGTTGACGAGATTCATATGTACATCCGTCGTCTCTAAAATGCGCAGCTTGACGACATCTCGGTCTTCCGCGCCCGCTGCGGTCGGCGACACAGCCGGAGCAAGCAGCCCCAACGCCAACACCACGCTCGCCGCCGCGTATTTCTTCCGTTTTTGCAATGCCCATCCCCCTCACTCGGATCAAATCATTGTCATCTCTATACATATTACCATAAAAGCAACAAAATTTTGATAGGAAAAACAAGGGAAATAGAGGAAATAAATAGACAATATCGAAAGAGATAGAGGAAAACACCATGTCCTATTCTTGGGAATGGTTGATCTTTTCCATCTTCCTTTCCGCATTCATGCTGTATATTATCATTGAAACCTCCGTCCGAAGAGCGATTGACAGCTCAACATTAGCAAGAACACATCAAAAAACCGTTGGAAGATAGAAAAAAAGGAATGACAGCCGACATTAAAGGAGTGACACGCATCGTTCATCAATGTTATGATTAAATAAAAACTTGGAGCTTTTATTTGCAAGGGGAGTATGCAATGTTGCGGGACATCATCAATGCTGTTCTCGGTGTGATCATCGGGGTCATTTTAGGAGACCCTCTAAAGGAGGCTTGGGGGAAATTTGTCAAATACATGAAGCGCCTCCTTGCAAAGCCAAAAACTATTAAAGATCCCTCATATTTTACCATTGGGAATGAAACTACTTCGTTTATTGTTTGTGACGGAGATGGCGTTATGACCTACTCTCCTGAAAATATTGAAACAAGAGTAAACAACCATGCAGTTGAGCTTCCCAGTGATTTAAAAATTTTGAGGAGAGAAATAGAAAAAGCGGAAGATGCAAAGAAACAACGGGGGGAAAGCTACAGTTGGAATGGACCTTTGCTCTCTCTCGAAAAATATTCAATTCTACGAACAAAAGTGAATGAGGATATGAAAGTCATTTTTTCGTTCGTTCCTTCAGATTATTATACATTTAAAGCGTTAAATATGAATCTAGATAAACAACTTCCTTCCGGTTATACAATCCGAGAGAAATACTTGGCCGGAAACACAGTTAGGCAACCAATCCCAGCGCTAGCAAACGGCGTTGGCGTAGCCATCACTGTCATTACTTCAGACAATTACGTCATTTTAACCAAACGATCGCCTGAAAGCGGGGTGCGGCCAAACGAGTTGGATATTAGCGTTGTCGAAGCAATCCATCCTTCCCACGACCGTAAAGCGGTAGGACAAGGGCCGGACCTATTTAATACTGCTGTACGTGGCGCAGAAGAGGAACTAGGCGTTGTCATCCCTAGGGAAAATATAAAATTTCTTGGGTTCGGTGTAGATGAACAATACTATCAATGGAATATCATCGGCATTGCGCACTGTAAAGAAAAAGCCGAAGAAATTATGAAACAACGCAGCAGAGGAATCCCGGGGAAATGGGAAATGGAACAAATACTCTTCATTCCGTTTAAAATTAGGGACGTATTATATACTATCAAAAATGAAAAAATGTGGTCCACAGCAAAAGTTGCTCTATACTGGTCACTCGTCTTTGAATATACAAAAAGAGGAGTAGATAAGGAAGCAGAAAGGCTGTTCAAATAATCCATTATTCGCAAAGAGAATATGCCTTTAAGGACTGTCTTTTCTAAAAGAGCAGGAAAAGAAGCAACCCAAGCAAAAATAGAAGGTCACCATTGCAATCGAGTAGGAGGGGGCGGCTAACCCCCGTCCCCTCACACCACCTAGCATGCGGGTCCGCACTAGGCGGTTCGTCAACCTTGACGGAGTTCGAAATATCGTTGCGTCAAACTATTAGCCCCTGAGCGATCCAGTATGTCTTGCCCAGGGCTTGATGGAGTTGCGGCGTTTTGGTTGTTCGCCAGGCTCCTTTTCGGGTATTGGCAATCTCCATGATCGCTGTTTCCTTCAGCCCCAGCGCTCTTAATTCGCGGATTCTGGTTCTGACCCGTTTCCACTGAAGCCATTGGCAGAGTCGAAGCCTCCTCCGAATCCATCCCTCGATGTTCTGAAGGACAGACGGGGTTTCGATGAGCCGAAAATACCCAATCCATCCTATGACGTATTGATTGACACGATGAATTCGTTCCGGCATCGATACGCTCCAGTTTGGGTTGGTCAGTCGTCGAATCCGCTGTTTAAAACGTTGAATCGACCCCGGGGCGAGGCGAATTCGCGCTTTTCGTTCCGGTGTGAAGCTGAATCCAAGGAAGGCCCGTTTCCACGGGCGGTCCACCGCACTTTTCTCCTCGTTCACCTTGAGTTTGAGTGTTCTCTCCAAGAACCGTTGGATGCTTTGTTTCACCCGTTGTCCTGCCCGCAGACTTTTCACATAGATGTTGCAGTCATCTGCGTAGCGGTAGAATTTCAATCCTCGCTTCTCCAATTCCTTATCTAAATCGTCGAGAAGGATGTTCGCCAGCAGGGGGCACTTCACACACTGGCGCCCTTTCTCATTTCTATAGCAAATTGAGCAACGCCTTTTTGTTCGCTTGCACTTGATCGTTCAACGCCTTGACTTTTTCTTTTACCTTCTGAATGTCTGCGTTGTTGGCGCCGACTTTCTTTTCAAGAGCGCGAATGTCATTCGTCACCGCCCGCAGCTGGTTGGACAGGGCAATGAGCTGGCCGATGAGGCCATCGATTTGTTCTTGTTTTTCCTCATCAAGCTCCGCTTGATCCTCATCAACAGGCTGTTGGGAAATCGGAGACGGCGCCTCCGTTACCGTTTGCCCGCTGGACGCCGGAGCTACAGCGTCATTAGCGGCTACGGCTTGTCCGCTCGGAGCGTCAGTTGCCGCTGTGGCTTCTGTCGGTTGAGAAGCGGACGGCTCGCCCGTTGACGCCGAATCCGCAGGCGTCGGCGAGGTTTGCGTATCCGTTGCCGGTTCCGCTTCGCTCAATGCTTGAATGCGAGCGGTCACTTTGTCTAACCGCTCTTCAATTTGGCTCACTTTTTTATGTAACTGCGCCAACTTTTGCGCAAGCCATTTTTGTTGCTTGGACGATTCCTGTTTTTTCTTCGCTTCTGTTTCCTTTTGCTCCGTCTTCTTCTTGACGACGACTTCCACTTTCTTCACCATCGTTTCGCGCTCATGCACTTTGCCCGCAGGCTTGGCGGCCGCCCACGCCGGAGAGGCGACGAGCATCGACGCCACCAAAATCGGCCATCCTTTCTTCAACATTACCAATTCCTCCTTTTATATTTTGGTAATGGCAGCTGGCTGGCATAGGTTTCCCCTTAGCCCCTGTAGCTTTGTGACGCTAAGTTTCCTTAGCTGTACCTTTATCATGATTGTACCATGATTTTCTTCGCAAGGAAGCGAGACGAAATGACTATTTTCGACCTTTGAACCATTTCATATATGTCTCAAACGTTCCTAGTTCACCATTAAATCCCTAGTTGAAGTTCGTGTACAGTATATTTGCTTTTTGTCACAACTCCCGGGTTCCGCAATGTTTCATGCACCTTCTCATTATACAACCGAACGTTTTCATTGATGATCTTCCACTCCACCGATCGCTGGTGGCAAAACCCATCGATATCATTGTCGAGATGTTTCACATAGCGATAGGGGCCAATGATGCCGATGCTGAGCCATGCGCCATGGCGAACCAACACGATATCCCCTTGTTCCATCGTATGGACAAACGTCCAGATCGCCCCAAGAGCGTTGCCAAGCTTCGTCCCCGAATAATGGTACACATTGCGCAATCGTTCTCTCCGTTCATCTTTGCTTATGCCGTTCAAATTGCCAATCAGCGGCCAGCCAATCCCAATGACCTGATCGCGAATGAATTCGTCGTACCGCTGAAACCCATGCGGCTTCGTTTTCATTTGAAATACATGCGCCACTCCTAATCCCTCGTTTCCCTTCCAATCTCCGTCTTAGCCAAACCGCCCCACCCATCGAAAAGCGCCAGGCGCGCAACCGTTTCAACGTCTTGCATGCTTCTGAAGAACAGCCGTAATCGCCTCAATCGTTTCTTTGACGGCATCCGTCAACGCTTCAAACTTAAAAGCAATCGACTGAGCGTTTGGATTGATGGACGGGCCTGCGTTTCGATCTCTGCGAAACGCCGTGATCGCCTCCAAGTCTTGTTTGAGGCCATCCGGAAGCAACGCCCGTTCAAACCTCCAGCTGACAATGTAAGGCTCTTTCATTGCGTAATCGTTGCTTCCTTCATATTGTATGGCTCCGATGCGCTTCTTCCCTTTCTCGGAAGCTGCATCATTCATAAACAACTGCACGGTTTGCTTTCCACGTCCATCACATACATGCAAGCCTGCTTCCATCGATTTGCTTGCAATGAAGTGAAACAGAGGTGTAATGGCAAAGCGGTACTCAAACATCTTCACCTTTTCTCCCCCCCTTTTTTTGTCATATTTGCAACAGGCTCATCTGCCCCCAACAAAATGACGAGCAATCTCCGTTCATGCATCATTAAGGATTCTTTCAACAAAAACAAGCAAACTCCTGCATATGAATGAAAAAAAATAGAGGCCCAACCAATGTTTCTCTGTTTCGATTAATCCTCGAGTGGATCCTTCCTGCCTCCACGAGCCTTTTTGTCACTTCAATGTCTTCCCTCGACGGCTGGCAATGACCGCTGGGATGATTATGGGCTACGATGATGGAAGCCGAGTTGGAGAGAATGGCAGCCTTCATCACCTCCCTCGGATGCACGATGCTGGCGTTCAGGCTGCCGACATGGCAAACGTTGATGGCAGTCGGCTGGTTTTTCGTGTCAAGGCAGACAACGACAAACTTCTCACGGTCGGCTTCCACGAGAAACGGCTTCAGCAACTTGTACGCGTCTTCCGGAGATTTGATTTGCCGCTCCCTGTACAGCACGCTAGACTCACGAACGAGCTTCAGGCTCACGATGTTGACGCGCTTCGCTGGCTGCTTGGAAGACACCTCCCTTTCTAGCAACTCTAGCTGTTGGTGGTTGATGGTTTGATACTTGCTCATCCTTTTCCCTCCTAAAACAAAAATAGCCCCAATTCCCCGAAAGGAATTGAGGCTATTCAAAATGTATGGAATTTGCAGCTGATGTTCATAATTATATTAAATGCTTAAAAAGTTTTTTGATACAGTCTCTTAAAAGAGACCATGGACTGATAGTAGGTTTGCTGACTTTAATACAAAAAAGCCCTGCAGAGATTTCTCTCTGCAGAGCCTTTCGACATTTTTCAAGTGGCGACAGACACGCAACCCTTTACTTAATAATGATATCAGATGCTGAAATCTTGTTGTTATTAACATCTTGAATATCAAGTGTGTCTTTAGCAACAAGTTTAACTGACTTACCAGCAGCAAGTTCATCGGACAAGTCTTCATTAATTACAACTGAAAGCGTATTAGCAGCTGTTGATTGGGCAGCTACAGTCACAGTTTTATTTGTAACTTCAACACCATCAATGTATAGAGCATAATCATTTGTAGTAGCATCTGCATTAGTTACTGGTTCGCTAACAGTTAAAGTTAAGTTGGTAGCAGAACCAGTGAAGCTATCAATAGCCACTTTAGAAACAGTTGGTCTTACGTTTTCCGTGATAAAAATATTCTTAGTTACAGGGTCCATTTCCGTAACGTTTGAATAGAATCCTTTAATACCTTTAACCGTTACATTATAGTTACCAGATACTTCAACAGTATTGTCTGCTAAGTAAACACGTACTCGAGCACCGGAGTCAGAGTTTGATACTAACTCTACTTTTTGAACTTGCGCATCTTCAACGATGTAGTTTGCAACATTAGTAGCAGAAGCAACATCCACAGGATTTGCGAAGTCTACTAATAATGTGCCACCTTTACCAGATTCGTCAACAATTGGAGTTGCACCTTTAAGAGTTAACTTGCTAGAAGTGCTATCGATTGTAAATGTTAAAGTTTTTTGCTACTGAATCATTGTTGAACCCATCTTTAAAGAATCCTTTTGGAATGTCAACTGTAAATGCAATGTTAGATGGTAAATCAGCAGCAGGTGTAGCATTATCTTCTAGCTTAATTTCTACCACTTTTGCGTCTGAAGTCACAGATACATTAGAGTTAGGAACTGTGATAGTTTGAGTAACACCAAACTTGTCAGTATATTTGAAATCTAAGTTAGCTGTAGAAACTTTTGATACCGCTTCACTGAATGTAAGAACTAAGTAGTTCTCAGAGTTTTTATTAACAACTTTATAAGATTGAATCTCAGGTGCTACTTTATCAGCATTGAAATTTACCAATTGTGTAAACTCTGTATTTTTGTTTCCATTGAAGTCTCGTGCTACATCAGCTTCAACAACAACTGGAACAACACCTGTAACTGGTGAAGCAAGAGTTACTTTGACTACAGAACTGTCAGTAGAAGAAATTGCAACGCTAGTACCAGCTCCAGTCACAGCAGTACCATTAACCTTAACTGCACCTGCACCAATTGTTTTTAAATTCTCAGAGAATTTGATTTCAAAAGTTGTTGGTGAAGTTGCAACAATTGATTGAACTGTTGGAGCAACTTTATCAGAATCGTCTTTTTTAACTGTTACAGATATTGGCTTAGATACATTGTTAGCATAGTCTTTAATTCCATTGAAAGTAATTTTAGTGTCTTTTCCTGCTGTTAAACCACTTATGTCAAATTCAACGTAGTTAACTGCAGCACCAGATGGTTGAGTTGGAGTTAAAGAAACAGAAGTACCATCTGCATAAGCAACAGTCAACTCACCTGCTGCAGGATTTTGAACTGGTTCAGAGAAATATACACGAACTTTTTCTGGAGTTACATATTCAACTTTTGTTAATTCCGCACGAGTTGTATCTTCAGTTGTTACTAGTCCAGCATATGCTGGTACCTTTTTACCATCAACAGATTTAACATAGTTAGTTCCGTCGTTAATTAATTCAAATTTAACGTTTGCACCAGCAGTATAAGATGCTAACTGGATAGTTAAAGTTTTACCGTCCGCACTCAAGCTAGCATAGTTAGAAGCAGCATCAGAACCGTTAATCTTAACTACTCCAGATTTCAGCGTATCGTCCCCAGTTGCGCTCGTACCTTTATCATCAATAATTGTATTTTTATCAATAGCTTTATTAAACTTAACAACTAATTCTTTAGCATTAATCGCACTTACACTCTCAACCTTCGGCGTCAATGCCGCTTCATACGCCGCATTGGCGTCTTGTGCTGCTTTTTGCAGTTCAGCTTTGAACGCATCGGTTACTTTCGATACATATTGGTTGACTTGGTCAAGCGCGGCTTTCGCTTTGTCCAAGTTGCCGGCTTTGACGGCGTCTTGCGCTTCACGCGCTTTCATGGCAACGGTGATGTCGTAGATCAAGCTGTCGCGCAATGCTTGAGCATCGGCTTTGAACGTCGAACGGAGGAGTTCGCGCGTCGTTTGGCCGTAGACGCGATCCAGGATGACCGTGCGCGTTCTGAGCTCGTACGAAATTTTGTGGTAGAGCTCTTCTGCTTTTTTCAGATCTTTCGCATCGACGGCTGCTTTGAGTTCTTGACGCATCGCGTCTAATTTTGTCGCATAGTTGTAAGCGTCGATGTACGTAGCCACGCGCGCTTCGCCCGATTTCGGATTGGCTTTGAATACATACGTTTCGTATGTAGCTTGCAAGTCAGCCAAATACGCGTCTTTCTTCGCGCCGCCGGCTTTGTTCACAACAGCGACAGCGTTCGCATACGCTTGTTTTGCTTTGTTGTAGGCTGCGTATACATCGTTAATGTCCGGGAATTGGCCCGTTTCCGTTACCGTGTGGCTGTACGTATAGTACGCTTGCTTCATTTGCGCTTTCGCTTGGCTGACGACCGTCGCAACGTCCGTGGCTGCTTGGGAAGCATGCGGGTTGGCTGCGACGAAAGCGCTCGCTGCTACAGCGCTGGCTGTGGCGAGTTTGACTGCTTTCTTTTTGTCCATAAAGCCTAAAATCCCCCTTCATTTTTATGAAACTTTAAGACAATGATCCTAAACGGCTGCCGTTTAGTAGATTCATTGCCTAAAAGGTGCTAACATCAACCAATATCATCCTTGACGGCTAGATGCTGGGCTGATTAGAAAGCCTAGCATCTGTTGCTAGCACTTGAGCACTTGAGCATAATTTCTCAATGCTCCACGTCTCCTATAATAATACATTTTTCTTCTAAATTCTAGCCCTAAATACAAATTTTTTAGAGAATATGCCATTGAAATTATTGCCATCGATGGCGACATTGATATGAATATGCCTGTAACAGAAATTTAGAACGATATTTTGGCAGTTTGATGGTTTTGGTTGGCAAACATTTTGTGCAAAAACATCAATCGTTTTTCTTCACCGTGACGTCCATCGGTTGGCCAAGCGTCATTTTGACGACGTCATAGCGGTCATTCAGGTACAAATCGAGAAAGCGGAACTGTCCTGCGAATTGTTCCGGGCTGTTCGTGATGGAAAATTGCAGCTGCATGGCGTAATCGCCGCTGTTGGCGAGCTGTTCGGCGATTTTTTCGATCTCTTCCTTCGGCACGTTGTACGCTTTTAAGTAAGAGATCGAGTCGGCGATCGCTTCGGCATTGTCGTTGAAATAAATGGAGAGTGTCACCGCGGCGCCGTCGATGCGGCCTTCAAGCGGCAATGACATATTTTGGCCGTATAAATACCAGCCGAACAGACGATTTCCTTTTTGCCGCTCAATGACGAACGGGACGGATTCATTTCCTGCCTGAAGAATGTATTGCCCTTTCAATGAGCGGGCGACAAGGGCGAGAAGTTCGTCTTTGGTGAACGGCACGTATTGGATGGCATCCCCTTGTTTGGCATACAGTCCGCCGCCGAGGCTGTAATAGACGGCGCCGCCTGCCCGTTTTTGGCTGTAGGCGCGATACTCGCGCCCTTGTTTCGCCGTCATGGCGGACTGCCATGCTGCTCCGTTCAAGCGGTATAGGGGCGTGTCGCGCAAAATGACGACTTTGCCGATCATGCCTTGTTTCCATTGGACTTGCCCCCATTGGACGGCGGCGTCAACCGTTTGCCCATTTCCTCCGAGGGCGATGGCGGCGGCGAGGCAGATGGCGGCTGCCATTTGGAATGCATGTTTCATCTTCGTTTTCCTCCTCATTTTGGTCATCGGTGTCGTTCTATATAGATGCAATTTGAAGCTTTACCATTTGCAGCTTTTAGCGGGCGTTTGATCGACTGTCGGGCGACCGAACAACGCCGCTTCACAGACACATATATGAGTCTGTGAAGCAGGCGGTTGTTCGGTCCTCCGTCACGCCAAGGCGTGACGGAGAAGCCTGTGGCTTGCCTGCGACAGTCGAAAAGGGATAAACCGCTTTTCCGTCAAGGATATGGTAAACTTCTTCGTTGCATCTATATAGCATGCTAAAAGAACCGCTTCGCCCCCAAGTACCGCTGTTTCCAATACGGTTGGTCGAGGCGGCTCGTCGTCACGCCGGTCGAAGCGCCGCTATGAATGAACTGGCCGTTGCCGATATAGATGCCGGCGTGCGACGGGCTATTCGTGGTCGTGGCGAAAAAGACGATGTCGCCGACTTCCGGGGCGGAAACCGATGCGCCTGCATTCCACATCAAGGCGACGGTGCGCGGCACGGCGATGCCTTGTTGCTGGAAAAGGTAAAAAATGAACCCGCTGCAGTCAAATCCCTCTTCCGGCGTCTCGCCGCCCCAAACGTACGGGACGCCGAGCAGCTCAGCCGCATCGGCGACGAGTTCGATGACGTCCAGCTTCGCCGCAGGGGCTTGTCCGATCAGGCGCTCGTATGTTTCGCCGTCCACAACGCCGGTTGCGGGGAGTTGGGCCGCTTGTTGAAAACGGCGGACGGCATCGGCGGTGGCGGTGCCGTAGTAGCCGGTGATGTCCGTCCAGAAGTAGCCGAGCTCTTTGAGCTTCGTCTGAATGCGCTTGACGTCGTCGCCGAGCGCGCCGATTGAGAGGCGAACCGCTTGACGCTCGCGTTCGATCGGTGCAGGGGAGGTCGTTTTCGCTTTTACTGCGCTCGCGAGGCGGGCAACGGTTTGGTTGTCGACCGCGCCGGTCACTGGCAGGCCGTTGTCGCGTTGAAAGCGGCGGATGGCGTCGGCGGTCAGCACCCCATAGTAGCCGGTGATGTCCGAATAGGTAAAGTAGCCGAGTTGTTTAAGCTGCTGCTGCAGCTTGCGGACGTCGTCGCCGCGATCACCGATTGTCAACACGTCAGACGACTCCACTGGCTGGCTTGTTGCTTTTTGCTTCAGCCGTTCAAGCGTCCCACGATCCGCCCGGCCGGTGGCGGGAAGCCCGTTCGCCCGTTGAAACTGCTTCACCGCATCGGCGGTCACCGCGCCATAGTAGCCGGTGATTTGAGGATAGCGGAAATAGCCGAGCTGCTTCAGCCAGCGCTGCAAATCGCGGACGGCCGCGCCGCGGGACCCGATGGCAAGCGTGTCGTTTGACGCAGGCTTTTTCAGCTTCGCGTAGGTGGCGGCATCGACGATGCCGGTCGTCGGCAGGTTCATCGCCCGTTGGAACGCCTTGACCGCTTCTTCGGTGATGGCGCCAAAGTAGCCGGTCGCTTTCGGGTATGTAAAAAAGCCTTGTTCCTTTAAACGCTGCTGGATTTGTGCAATCTCGGGGGAACTCATGCCTTTTTTCCATTCCGCCGCCTGGCTGTCATCCGGGGCAAGAAAAAAGGACGAAACCATGGCAGCGGCAAAGAAGGCGTGATTCGGTTTCACGGACGCGTCCTCTCCCTTCGCCGCCCCTTTCGTTTGTTGTCGTCTTGTCCTGAGTGGATGTTCAAGATGAGGCGCGGCAATGTTCTATATTTTCAGTATATCGTATGAAAGCCATGAAAGGAAATGCTTTTTTCCATTGGGAGAAGAAAGAAGATCATGAACCGGAATGGGGTGTTCCCCGTTTCGGACGCGACAGATTGGCGAACAAGTGCGACACACGCCGATCATCGACAAGGTAAATCGACTGCAGCACTTCATAAATGAGCTGTTTTTCCATCGCCAGCCATTCGTCAACGCGGATCGGGATGTATTTTTGCTTCGGTTCGTTCCACTCGTAGAGGGCGACGGTAAACTTTTTTTTGGCGAAGGTCGAGCTTGACGATGAACATGTACAACTGGCTCGTGCATTTAAACACAAAATAGAGCTGAGCTTCGGACGAGCACGTGATCGTGCGAAACAGCGCCTCGCCTTCCGATGCAAAACGCATCCGTCCACCTTCGTTTTTCAGCGAGCGCAGCGAATCGGTGAAACTGGCCGGGGCGATCGTTTTCAGCCGAACGGAAAACGGATTTTTCATTTCCTTAATATAGATATGGTACAGTTTTTGCGTATGCTTCTGCCCGTTTCGTTCACAAATGACAAAATCGGCAAGATAGATGTTCACCTTGACCCCCTCTTTTTGCTTATAAATTTCCCATTTTTAACTAATTGTACTATGTGCTTCCTGGGCAAAAAAGAGGCCGAACGACAGAATAATCGACAAATATGTTCTAATTTGGAAACGAAGAAATAAATGGTCCAAAAAGGAACAACCATTACCTCCGCGCTTTTCTATCTTTAAAGAGTAATGATGAAAAGCGTGGTGACAAACGATGACAAACCTTGGGGAAACGCTCAAACGATTGCGAAAAGAACGGCGCTGGACACAGGAAGAGCTGGCCGAGCAACTGAATGTATCGCGTTCGCAAATCAGCAAATGGGAAAACGGCAGTTTGCTTCCCGATGTGCAGTCGCTTGAGAAGCTCTGCCAGTTGTTTGACGTCAGCGCCGATTTTTTGCTTGGCGGCGAAACGCGCCAGCGCGAGCTGTTGCGCGAAGTGACGGACATGTACGGAACGGCGGACGTGCACGAAACGGTGCTCGCGGCGTTGGACTACTTGCTTCATAACCAAGAGATGAGCGAAGCGGTGTACGCGCTCGCGAAGCTGCCGGATAAAAAGCGAAAACATGTCGAAACGATGATCATGACAATCGTAAAAGAGTGCTCCGAGCTCATGTAGCTCCCCTCATGCTGAAAAAAGCGCTAACAACGACGTGCTAGCGCCATCCGTTGGGGGAGTGTTTGGGGACACGTTCTTTCTCTTGGGGATTCGCTTTGAAAGGCATGGATGGGGAAACGACTATACGTGCTCCGGCCATTCTGGTTTCTTTCCGGAGTGGAGAAATTGGACGGACTCCGCGACGACTTCGGTGACATAGACGCGTTGACCGTCTTTTTTATCGTAGCGGCGCGTTTGGATTCTCCCCGTCACCGCCACCATCGACCCTTTTCGGCAATAATTGGCGGTATGTTCCGCCGTTTTCCGCCATAAAACGCATGGAACGAAATCGGCGTCAATCCCCCCTTCCGCGTTGCGGAAATTTCTCGCCACCGCCAGTGTGACAGTCGCGACGGCAGCCCCTTCGGCCGTGTAGCGAAGCTCGGGATCTTTCGTCAATCGGCCGACCAACACGACTTGGTTGATCATGTGTTGGCGCATCCCCCCTTTCCTCCACCGCACCTTTATGATAACGAATCTCGTTTTGGGTCGTAAAATCGCGATTTTTGCATTTTTTTGTGCACTCTATAGATACAATCCAGCGAAAAAGGCGAAATCTTCGTCGACAATGGCGGGGCAAAATGGCGTTTTTGGCATCCGACGGAAAACATGCAGATCGTTTTTCAGCAACAGGGGCGGCATCCCGTTTTTCTTCCCTCGTCCGCCTGTGCTATAATCTTGGATAAGACAACGGTAACGAGGTGGACGAGATGAAAACGTTCAAGCTTGTCGGGCTCTCGGTCATCGATGACGACATGCACCACCAAGACATCCCGTTTATTGACGGGTTGATCATCAACAAAGAAGACGGGCAAAACCGCTGGCTCGTGGAGGCGTATTTGGATGACGACTATGAGCCAATGTTTGTGAGCTTGCAGCGGCGTCCAGAGTTTCAACTGCAAGTGACGATCACCCACACGAGCAACGACCCGGCCAACATGCTCGTCGCCGTCCGTTCGATCACGAAAATGAACGGCCACATTAGCGTCTTGATGGAAGGGCTGATGATCCCGCGGCGCACCCATTTGGCGGAAGTCGTGCTGGCCGGCCTTGTCAAGAAAGGGCTGCAAGGCGAGGCGCTGCTTCAAGAGTTTCGCCAGCAAATGCATGAGCGAATCGATGCCAAGGCGCCGCAGGAACGGAAAAGGTAAAAGGCTGGAGAGCGCACTTTCCAGCCTTTTTTGTTTGCCTTCCTGCAGGCAAGTGAATCATCGTCTTGGAAACGCCAGGGCATCAACCCGAACCGGGCGGGCGGTGACGATGCAGCGTTTCGGAGCGCGGCCGATGAGGCGAAACGGGTAGCACGTCGTCACCGTCAGCGTCGGGCGCGCTTTCTCGACCAAAACGGTCCGGTCGTCGTCATCGACGATGCGAATGTTGACGATGCGGTAATGGATGGCGGCGCGATCCGTCCGAATGATAAGCGCATCGCCGATCTCAAGCTCGCCAAAGCGGCGGAACACAGTATCGCGGTGCCCGGATAGCACGACATGCCCTTTTTCCCCTGGCCAATCGCTCGCCGGATAATGGCCGACGCCTCGGCGCAATTCTTGTTCACGAACGCCTTCATACACCGGAATCGCCGCCCCGAGCTTCGGAATGGCAAGTTCGCCAAGGTAGACGCCAAGCGGTGCGTCTTTTTGCGCCGAACGTTCCGCTGGAAGGCTTGCGGCCGGCGGTGAGGAAGGCGCAGGGGCATCCCGCTTGACCGCCATCCGACCGACGGTGTACCAATAGCCGTTCCAACCGGCTGTCGCCGCCCCGATGACGATCGCCCAAAGCGCCGCCCATTGGGCGGCCCGGCGCCCCCACGAAAACTGCGCGGGCTTGCCGTTCACGTTCCTTCACCCTTTCAGCCGCCCGACCCGCCGGTAAAGAAGGAACCCGGCGGAAGCGAGCATCAGTCCGGCCAACGTATAGGCCAAATACGGCGACGCCGTCTCCGGCAGTTTTTCCCCATACATCTTTCCTTTCATCTCGACAGCGAGCAGCCCGGCGTCAATGCCTTTCTCCCCCGCGCGGACGATGTAGCCTGATGTGAGCATCTCCCGCGTTATGGCGATATCGGCGACCTTCTCGCCTTGGCGGGTGTACAAGCGAACATGGATGGGCTTCGCTCCGGCCGTCTTGATGTCCGGCACGTCCGCCTTAAGCTCAAGCAGGCGAAGCCCCTCTTCCCACATCGCCCGCAGTTTGCGGCGCTCTGTTTCCGTCCACGGCCCTTCCGTCTCCGCAAACGGGCGCAGCCGCTCACGAAGCGCCAAAAGCCGCTCTGCTACCTGCGGGTCGTCAAGCGAGGCGATATGGCGGGTGAAGGCGCGCACTTCTTGTTCCGTCATCCCGAGCACCCCAAGCAAGTCGTTGATTTGCTGCATGGCGGCGTTGTGCTGCGAGTAAAAACGGATGGCCCGGTCTAAGTCTTCGACAAATGTGTAGTCTTGCACCGTTTCGCCAAACTGGCCAAGCAGCGCCTCGAGCTCCTCGACCGTCAGCCCGTGCCGGCGCAGAACGGCATGAAGCCGCTCGTCGGTGATGGGCGTGCCAAGCCATTGTTTCAGTTCATCCATGGTGCGAAAATCGGCGGCTGTCAAGCCGTATCGATCTAAATAGTCCAACAAGTCGCTCACCGTCCAGCCGACACTCTCAGCGTACTGCTCCAGCTCGCTTCGGCTGATGGCCGCCGCTCCAGCCGGAAACGAAGCGAAAACAGCGACAAGCACGGCCATTCCTAGCCATTGCCGCATTCGTTCTTCCTCCCTTCCGCTTTCTTTGACGTACATTGGTAGTATTTTCCGAACATGCCGCTCTTATGTACGCCAACGAGCGAAAAAAGAAGAAAGCTCGGCCTAGAGCGCTTGAACGTTCTCCCACCTACGCAAACGCTTAGAGATGGGAGATTCTCGGGGACACCTGCCATAAGGCAGACTGCCAGCCAGACCATCCCCGTCTGTCCCTGTGACTTGGCTGTTCCAACGAAGTCCTTCTTTCAAGATATTTTGAGCGGCGTTGGGGGACATCCATGATGGAAGACGCTGATTCATTCCCCCCTTCGGCTGATCGCGTGAAAGCGGGGGCTTCTCGGTACATAAGAACAGGCGCCCGAGTTTCGGACGCCTGTTTCGCGTTAGGAAAGGTGGCTTACGGTTGCCTGTTGGAAGTAGGCGTTGTACAAGGCGCGAACCGCCTCGTTGACGACTTCTTCTTTGACGCCGAACATCATGCTCACTTCGGACGAACCTTGGTTGATCATCTCCAAGTTGATGTTGGCGTTGGCGAGCGCAGTCGTGGCTTTCGCCGCCATCCCGATCGTTTTTTCCATTCCTTCGCCGACGACCATAATGAGCGCCAAGCCGTACTCAATCGTCACCTCATCGACGGCAAGCTCCTCGCGGATGCGGGCGAGGATGCGCTCATCTTTTCCATCCACGAGTTGATCTGCCCGCAAAATGATCGACATGTTGTCGATGCCGGACGGCGTATGTTCGTAGGAGATGCCTTCGTCTTCTAAAATTTGCAGCACACGCCGGCCAAAGCCAATCTCACGGTTCATTAAGTATTTGCTGATGTTGATGCTGCAAAAGCCAGTGTCGCTTGCAATGCCGGCGACCGGTTCGTCGATATGGTTGCGCTTGGCGACGATCCACGTGCCTGGAGCGGCCGGGTTGTTTGTGTTTTTTACGCAAACGGGAATGCCGGCGCGATAGACCGGCTCAAGCGCCTCGTCATGAAAGACGGAAAATCCGGAATACGACAGTTCACGCATCTCGCGGTACGTGATTTCTTTCAGCTTGCGGGCATCGGCGACGATCGACGGGTTGACGCAATAAATCGAATCGACGTCGGTAAAGTTTTCGTACACGTCCGCTTTGACGCCCGCGGCGACGATCGAGCCCGTAATATCCGACCCGCCGCGCGGGAACGTGACGATATGGCCCGATCGGGAATAGCCGAAAAATCCTGGGATGACCAAAACGCCGCGCCGTTCGCGCAGCTGCTTCAGTTTGTCGTACGACTCCGGCAGCACTTGGGCGTTGCCCGGCTCATCGGTGACGATGATGCCGGCTTCAAGCGGGCTGACGTAGCTCGCCTCAAGCCCGCAATCTTGCAAATAGAGCGCCATGAGCCTTGCGTTATGGTCTTCGCCGCTCGCTTTAATGGCGTCAAACAACCGAGGCGGCTCGCTTCGATAGGCGCTGATTTTCGACTGCAAGTCATCGACAAGCTCGGCCAAAAAGCCGTCGGCTTCCAGCCCCAGCTCATTGGCAATGTCAGCATACCGCTTCACGATCGCTTCCATTGTTTCCTCATGCGGCTCGCCAGCCACAACTTGTTCGGCCAGCTGGATGAGCATATCGGTCACTTTCACATCGTCCTTGTACCGTTTCCCCGGCGCCGACACGACGACGATGCGGCGCTCGATATCCGAGCTGATGATATCAGCCACTTTACGGAATTGTGCAGCGCTCGCCACCGAACTTCCACCGAATTTAGCTACTTTCATCGTTCATGACCCTTTCTGTCGAAAGTCTCTATAATTGTTTATCATATCACATTTTTCCGCCCATGGAACTATTCATTTTTTAGAAATTTCCGCCAACGTCCCAAAACACCGCCATCGCCGACCATGACTCTTTTCAAAACATATAGATGCCATTTGAAGCTTTACCATTTGAAGCTTTTACCGAGCATTGGATCGACTGTCGAGCGACCGAACAACGCCGCTTTCAGCCCCAGTATAGGTCTGTGAAGCGGATGGTTGTTCGGTCTTCCAAGCTACAGGCTTGCCCTCGACAGTCGAAAATGGACAAACCGCTTTTCCGTCAAGGATATGTTAAACTTCTTCGTTGCATCTATATATACAGATGCCGCTGCAACAGGCCCCCCGCCTTGACAAACGAATGACGGCTCAGCGCAGCGCCGTGTTCCCATCGTCCTTCGATTCTTTTTCCGCAAATCACTTCTCACGTTTGCGCCACATTGCCGCGGCGGACGTTGGCGATTCCTTCTTTGCAGACGCCGTACGGCAGCCACGAGCAGTCGCGGCATAACTCGTCCAAATCATCCGGCTTGACCCGTTCCGCCGTCCGCCGAATCAGTTCGGACTTCCAATACACGTTGCCTGGCTCCAAGCCTAAATGGCGAATGACGTCTCCGTCAAGTGAACGGACGTGGGCATCGGAATTTGGGCCGGCTTCACACGTTGTCTCCCCATGATGCGGGCAGGCGAGGCACGCCTCATCGAGCGCCGCGACGACTTCAATCGGGAAATCGTCGTGTTCATCGCGAATGCGGGCCACGATCTCCCACATTTTTTCCACGAACGACGGGCTGTAGCCCATGCCGCGAAATCCGTGCACACAAAGCAAATGATGACCGCGCAAACGAACCGGTTTCATCTTTATCTCCCCCTTCCTTTTTTCCGGATGACCTTTGACCAACCGAACCGTGTCGAAGTGAACATTTGGAGATGGGAGTGTCTGTTGGCAGTACTTGGCTTCCACACACAACAGACAGACCTACGCTCGATGTTTGACGGTTGCAACGTTTCCTGCAACCAACTCCATCCATCGAGCAGCCGTTATGGGAGTGCCTTTATTGAACGGTTTTCTCCACGTCTTTATTCTATCATACACAAAAGAAAGGGGGAACGCGCATTCCTCTCCCACTTACTCCCTTTGGTCGTTGAAGTGGGAGTCTCCTGCGCGAAATAGAGATGAAACGATGGATCCCAATCTTCGCTCAAACCGCCGTTTTCCTCCGTCAATTCGGAAACATAACGGATCTGCTTTATCCAGACAGCCGTCATGATACAATGTGAAAGAGAATGATGTTGCTGGGAAAGGACTGGCTGATCATGACGAAAGAAGAATTGGCACGCTCGCTTTCCGTCTTGCTTCATGAGCTGACGAAATCATGGCAGAAAGAAAAAATTCATTCCGATGTGCTCGAAATCATTATGAAGCTGCGCATTCAAACTGATGACGACGAGCAATACGTTGCCGATCTGCTCGGCAACATCGCGTTTGCGAGCGAATCGGCCCATGCGCTCAAGCAAATTTGGGGCTATATGCTGCGCGAGCAAACCTTTCTATCGCCACAGACGATCGAGGCGATGCTCACGGACGCCCAGCGCAAGATCCAGCGCCGGCTGTCAGAGATGACGGCCCGCTATGAGCGTCCGTTTTTGTCCATCGATGACCCGCTCGAGCGGAAACGCCAGCTTGAGCGCTCCTACGGCGCGCTTCTTTTGTTCAACCGGATCGCCACCGACTTTTTGCTTGAGTTCGTCCGCGAAGAAAACGAAACGGCCGCCAGCACCTTTTTTGCAGCTGACCCGAACGAGGCGATCGAAGTGTTCCACCATCTTTGCAGCGTCTACGCAAGCCGCTGGCTGGAAGGCTTGGAAGTCGATTGATGGCCGAACCGTCGATTCAAGTCCTTGAAGCCAACCAAGGGCGCCCCAAACGCAACGGGGCGCCTCTTCTCATCACCATCTATACGGCTGCATGGACATTTTCGATTTGACAGTATTGTTCAGTCATGATATTGTATTCATTGGAAAGAATTTTTATAATATTCTTTCCTTTGTAAGCGAATACAAAAAACTCAAATGGAGGAGGAATCGGGGATGATCTACGCACAACCAGGCCAGCCAGGCGCGCTTGTCACATTTAAAAAGCGCTACGAAAACTTCATTGGCGGCAAATGGGTGCCGCCGGTCGACGGCGAGTATTTTGAAAACATCACGCCCATCACCGGACAGCCGTATTGCGAAGTGCCGCGCTCCAAAGCGGCGGACATCGAACTGGCGCTTGACGCCGCCCACGCGGCCAAAGACGCCTGGGGACGCACGTCTCCAGCGGAGCGCGCCCGTTTGCTGAACAAAATCGCCGATCGGATGGAAGAACATTTGGAAATGCTGGCCGTCGCCGAAACGTGGGAAAACGGCAAGCCGATCCGCGAGACGCTCGCGGCTGACATTCCGCTTGCCATCGACCATTTCCGCTATTTTGCCAGCTGCATCCGCGCGCAAGAAGGCACGATTTCAGAAATCGATCACGACACAGTCGCCTATCATTTCAAAGAACCGCTCGGCGTCGTCGGGCAAATCATCCCGTGGAACTTCCCGATTCTCATGGCGGCATGGAAACTCGCCCCGGCATTGGCCGCAGGCAACTGCGTCGTGTTGAAACCGGCGGAGCAAACGCCGACGTCGATCCTCGTTCTCATCGAACTCATCGAAGATTTGCTCCCACCTGGCGTCGTCAACATCGTCAACGGCTTTGGCTTAGAAGCCGGCAAGCCGCTCGCCTCGAACCCGCGCGTGGCGAAAGTGGCATTCACCGGCGAAACGACGACCGGACGGCTCATCATGCAATACGCCTCGCAAAACATCGTGCCGGTTACGCTCGAGCTGGGCGGCAAGTCCCCGAACATTTTCTTCGCTGATGTGATGGACAAAGACGATGACTTTCTTGATAAAGCGCTTGAAGGCTTTACGATGTTCGCCTTAAACCAAGGCGAAGTGTGCACATGCCCGTCGCGCGCCCTCATCCATGAGTCGATTTACGACGCCTTTATGGAACGGGCGCTTGAGCGCGTCAAGCAAATCAAGCAAGGCAATCCGCTCGATACGGAAACGATGATCGGCGCCCAAGCCTCCTCCGAACAGCTCGAGAAAATTTTGTCATACATCGACATCGGCAAACAAGAAGGCGCCGAACTTTTGATCGGCGGCGAGCGGAACATGCTCGAAGGAGAACTGTCCGGCGGCTATTACGTCAAGCCGACCGTTTTCAAAGGGCATAACAAAATGCGCATTTTCCAAGAAGAAATTTTCGGCCCAGTGCTCGCGGTCACGACGTTTAAAGATCATGACGAAGCGCTTTCGATCGCCAATGAGACGCTGTACGGCCTTGGCGCCGGCGTCTGGACGCGCGACATCAACACCGCGTACCGCTTCGGCCGCGGCATCCAGGCTGGCCGCGTCTGGACGAACTGCTACCACGTCTATCCGGCCCATGCGGCGTTCGGCGGCTACAAAATGTCCGGCATCGGCCGCGAAACGCACAAAATGATGCTTGACCATTACCAACAAACGAAAAACTTGCTCGTCAGCTATTCGCCGAAAAAACTGGGCTTGTTCTAATACTCACCCACCCACTCTTTCACCGCCTCCCCGTTTTGAGGCGAAGAGCCCACCATACCATGTTGACAAGGTGTCCCGGTCCGTTTGGGACACCCTCTTTTACCTTGATGACACTGCTGTTGTTTCACTCATTCTCCGCCAAGCGGCGGGCCGCCGATCCGCCGATCGACCGTCCATACCGAAAACAAACGAAATGCATGAATGCAAAGGAGGGACACCCAATGGCTGAAGAACCGAAAGTCATCGCCACGGAAGCAGCGTTAGCGTTAATCGAAAAGCTGAAAGCAAAGTACGGCCCGCTCATGTTCCATCAATCCGGCGGCTGCTGCGACGGCAGCTCGCCGATGTGCTACCCGCTCGGCGAGTTGATCGTCGGCGATTCCGACGTTTTGCTTGGCGAAATCGGCGGCTGCCCGTTTTACATCGCCAAGGCGCAATATGAATATTGGAAGCATACGCAGCTCATCATCGATGTCGTTCCGGGGCGCGGCGGCATGTTTTCGCTTGAAGGCCCGGAAGGCGTCCGCTTTCTCACCCGCTCGCGCGTCTTCGGCCAAAGCGCGGATGCAGGCGCGCCGTAGCCGCCCATTGCGGAACGCTGCTGTAAAACCGCCATGCGCGATGCATGAATCGCTTGGCAAATGAGAGTCATGGAGCTTGCCTGCTTCCATTCGCCCATCCGCCCCCGCCGCATGCTTTATCACCTCCGGGGCGGTTTGTTCGTCGCGGCAAAAAACGGCGGCCCGCCTTCTCGCTGAAAAGGCGCGGTCCGCCGTTTCCTTTTCTTCACTCGGTCTCTTTTGCCTGCTTCAACGGCTTCATCGCCTCAGCCCGATCGGACAAGGCGATCCGTTTCAAGCCGAACACCAAAAGCAAGCCCACCGCGATAAACGCGAGCCCGAACCAAAAGACCGCCTGCAGGGAATCGACAAGCGACTGCTTCAGCACCGGCACGAACATGTCCCGAAGCGGCGCTGGAATTTTCGCCATCGCTTCCGGACTGAGCAAGACGGAATACAAGCCTTGCGGGTCGGTGTGAATCATATCGGCAAAGCGGTCGACAAGCCCTTTCGCCTGCGCCGGCAGCGCTTCAAGCTTTGGCATGAGCCGCTCGTCAAGCAAGACGCTCGACCGGTGGTTCATGATGGCGCCAAGCACTGTCATCCCAAACGTCCCGCCAATCGAGCGGAAAAATTGGCTCGAAGAGGTGACAACGCCAAGCTCCGATTTCGGGAAGCTTTCTTGCAAGGCGAGCGTCAAAATCGGCATCACAAGCCCGGTGCCAAGACCGAGAATAATCATATACATCGTCGCCGTCCATTTGGACGTATCGACATCCATCGTGCCAAGGAGCCCGAATGCGGACGCCATAATGATCATGCCGGCGATGAGTTGCGTTTTCACTCCGATCCGATACACCAAACGGCCGCCAACGACGCTGCCGATGATCATCGTAATCATCATCGGCGTCATGATCGTCCCGGACTGGGTGGCGCTCACGCCGATGATGCCTTGCATGAAAAACGGCACAAACATAATCGCGCCAAACATGCCGACGCTCATGAAAAAGCCAATGCCATTGAGCAGCGTAAACGTCCGATTGCCAAACAGCCAAAGCGGAATGATCGGCTCTTCGGCTCGCTTTTCCGCCCAAACAAACAAAGCGAAAAAGACAACGGCGGCCGCAAACAGCGAGACGATTTGCCACGACCCCCACGGATATCGGTCGCCGCCAAACGTCAGTCCCAACAGCAGGCTGACGACGCCCACGGTCAACGTCGCCATCCCGGCGATGTCAAATTTCACCGGCCCCTCGGCTTTATATTTGCTTAACCCCATGGCAATCAGCACCGTGGCGAGAATGCCCACCGGCAAGTTGATGTAAAACACCCAGCGCCAGTTCAAATGGTCGACGATAAAGCCGCCGATTTGCGGGCCCAGCACCGAAGCAAGGCCGTACAAGCCGCCGAACACCCCTTGCCATTTCGCCCGCTCCTTGCCGGTAAAGACGTCGCCGATGACGACCATGGCCATCGGCATCATAATCCCGCCGCCCAGTCCTTGAATGCCGCGGTAAATGATGAGCTCGGTCATATCGTTCGCCATGCCGCAAAGCGCCGAACCAGCCATAAAAATGACCAACCCGCTCACATAGACAATCCGCCGGCCCAATAAGTCGGCGAGCTTGCCGGCGATCGGCACGACCGTCGTTGACGTGAGCATGTACGCCGTTGTCAACCACGTCATGACACCGAGTCCGCGAAGTTCCCCGACGATGCGCGGCATCGCCGTTCCGACAATCGTCCCGTCCAACGCCGCAAAGAGCATCGCAATAATGAGCCCGGTGATCAGCAACGGGCGATGACGAATAGTGCTCGTCGGCACTGCTATCGCTTTTTCCATACTTCTCTCTCCCATCCGTTTTGTCGTTGGTATTCATCCATTTCTTTGACCAATGCATCCAAAGCCGACGCCAGTTGAGGCGCCTGTTGATGCCGCAAATACAACAGCAGCGCTTCGACGATATAGGCGCGCGGCGGCTCATTGCGCCCAAGCAGCTCCTCCTCCAGCGCCGCTATGGCTTCCAGCACATCGTTCCCCTGCTTCGGATTGAGTCCATTGACGGCCTCCCGGACGGCGGCGAACGCCGAAGCCAGCCGCTCCCGCTGACGCTCGCGCTCACGCTTCTCCAGTTCCATCCATGGCGCAAGCGCCTCCTCGGTCAAAAGCGGGCGCTCATCAGCCGTGAAGCTGGCGACAATCGCATCAATGCGCCGCACAAGAAAACGAGCTGCCTCGTCCGCATCAAACGCCTCCTCGCGAAAAAAGAAGTAAAACAAATATTGCCGGATGATGCCGTTCGTCATCATGGCCACATCATACACATACGGACCAACCGCCTCGCCATAGACCTCCGCTAGGCGCGTGCAATACCATAAAAAAAGGCGCCCATGCTGGCGGAACATATACCGTTCCACTTCCGGATTGACTTTCGGCAATTGCTCCGACATCATCATACGCAAAAAGTCTTTGTACTCGCGAATGTGAGAAAAATGGGCAGCCAGCTGGCGGACAAACCGCTCTTTTTCCGTCCCTTCCCCGCCGTCCGCCATGAAATCAGCGACCATTTTTTCGCTGTAGTAGCGGAGCACCGAAAGCAACAACTCCTCCTTTGAGGCGAAATGGTGATAAAACGCTCCTTTGGAAATCCCCCACGCCTCGACCAAATCTTGAATGGAAGTGGTGTGATACCCTTTTTCAGCAAACAATTTCAACGCCGCCTCAATAAATTGGGCGCGCCGCTCATCCATGGCAGCCACTCATTCCTTTCCCATTCGTCCTCATCCACTGCCGATACGACGGCAGCAGCGCGCGCGGTTTCACTAAATCGGCGCGCACACCTTGTTGTTGCAGCCATTCCACCAACCGTCGAGCATGGATCATTGTCCTCGCCTCCATATCACTCATGACCGGATGGTCAAACTAATTATAAACTAATGTTATACAGATTTGCAACTCAAAAACGATATTTTTTGACCAATTGGTCGATTTTTGAACGAGTTTTTTGAACAGTCGGTCAGAGCCCCTGCCTTCAAACAAAAAACAAACGGCCCCACCGCCTGATTGAAGACGGTGGACGGCCGTTCTTGCTATTCGATCGCCCTCGCCGCAAGCGCCAACGCACCTGCAATGCCGGCGTTGTCGCCAAGCCCCGGAAGGACAATATACTCATCAATCCGCCGCAAAATCGCCTCGTGCTCGACATACCCGTTGAGCAGTTCCTGCACATGACGGCGCACAAGCGGCAACACGTGCGTCTGCTTCATGACGCCTCCGCCCGTGATCACCTTTTTCGGCGATAAAATGAGGATGTAGTTGGTGATCGCCTGGGCAAGATAAAAGGCTTCCAACTCCCATACTTCACGGCGGTCCGCCAACTCCGCTCCCTTTTTCCCCCAACGCCGCTCAATCGCGGGGCCAGACGCCATCCCTTCCAAACAGTCGCCATGATACGGGCAAATGCCGGCAAACGCGTCATCCGGATGGCGGCGGACCAACATGTGGCCCATCTCCGGGTGAAGCAGCCCATGCAACAGGCGGCCCTCGACGATTGCCCCAACGCCGATACCCGTTCCGACCGTCATGTACAGGCAGCTGTCAAGCCCTCGCGCCGCCCCCCAGCGCTGCTCGCCGAGCGCCGCCGCGTTGACATCCGTGTCAAAGCCGATCGGCACGGGAAAATGTTGCTTTATCGCGCCGACAAAATCGAAGTTTCGCCACGCCTGTTTCGGCGTGCTCGTAATGTACCCATACGTCGGGCTGTCCGGGCGCAAATCAACCGGGCCGAATGACCCGATCCCGATCGCCTCCACGTTGTGGGGGCGGAAAAAATCGATAACGTGCGCCATCGTCTCTTCCGGCGCCGTCGTCGGAAACACCGCCCGCTCATGAATGTTCCCTTGTTCATCGCCGATGGCGCAGACAAATTTTGTGCCTCCGGCTTCAATGGCTCCAAGCATCCTATGCGTCCCCCTTCCTTTTTGATCATTCCTTTTTTAGTTTACCTTGAAGCATGACTATTTGGAATCCCTTTCACAGCAAAGTCGCCGCACGCCAAACGGAAGGGGAAAAACGGGTGCCGCATTCTAGCGAACAGATGTCCATCACCGTTTTGCACACAAGATGGAGAAATTTGCAAAAAGGCGATTGACACATCATCTGTTGCGTGATACGATATCGAAAAACCAAGTATTCCTATATGAATTATAGAGGAGTGTGTTGCCATGCCTGATATCGTTATTCTCAACGGAAACCCATCGTCCACGTCCCGCCTCAATGGACTCATTGAGTATGCCGAACAGGCTTTGCGGCAGAAGGGATTCGCCATCGAACAAATTCGCGTAGCCGACTTGCCGGCCGATGATTTGGTGCGGGCTCGCTTTGACAGCCCCGCCATTGCAGCCGCCAACCAAAAAGTAGAGAAGTCTCATGGCATCATCATTGCCAGTCCCGTTTTCAAAGCCTCCTACACAGGAATATTGAAAGCGTACTTGGATTTGCTGCCGCAAAAGGGATTGCAGCACAAAGTCGTCCTTCCGTTGTTCATCGGCGGCTCCCTTGCCCATTTGCTCGCGATAGACTACGGATTGAAACCTGTTCTGTCCGCCTTGGGAGCGCGCTACTTGTTGGGCGGCGTCTACGCTGTCGATCAATGGGTTACCCGTCTTCCGGAAGGGGGCTACTCGCTGCCTGAAGAATTGAAGCGCCGGCTTGATGAAAGCTTATCAGAATTGGGCTCCGCCCTTCATCTGTCTGTTTCTAGCTCGTTGTAAGAAGCGATTTCACCCACTCACCCTTATCGTGCAAGCAGATTGCCCCTGTCGGACAATCTGCCTTTTTTATAAGGGAAAAAGAGAACGTCGAGGGGAGGAAACAAGATGGATTTGCGAACCATCCGAACATTTCAAGCGGTCGTGAAACACCGTAGTTTCCAACGAGCAGCTGAAGAATTGAACTATGCACAATCAACCGTTACCACCCATATCAAAAATTTGGAATCCGAGCTCGGCGTCACCCTCATCGAACGGGGCAAATCGTTTCAGTTGACTGAAGCAGGCCGATTGCTCAGCGAAAAAGGAGCGTTTTTGCTAAAAAGCTTCGAGCACTTGCAAAAAACCTTGAAAGAGTGCATCGAGGGCGAAGGAGGCGTCATCCGCATCGGAGCAATGGAACCGACAGCCAGCTATCGTCTGCCTGCCTGGCTGAGCGCTTTCCGGAACAAGCACCCTGCTATTTCGTTCAATATCCAAATTCATAGCAACCAAACGCTTATCGACATGGCCGAGCGTGGAGACATTGACATCGCCATTTGCGCAACTCCGGAATCGTTAACAGGGACAAGCTTCGAACCATTGTTTTCCGAGGATGTCGTGCTTCTTGTTCCTTCTTCCCACCCGTTGGCCAAACGTTCATCGATCGATCTTCACGACTTAGCCTATGAGCGCCTCCTTGTGACAAGCGCTGCTTGCCCATTTCGGCGCCATTTGGAAAAAAAGTTGATTGAACTCGATATTCAACCATTGTATGAAACCGAAGTGAGCAATATGTTGGCGCTAAAATACTACGTTCATGCGGCGCTTGGTGTCGCGGTGGTTCCAAAAATCTCCGTCACCCCTCCTCCCGAAGGAACAGTGGCGCTGCCAATTGTCGATTTTCGCCATGGACTGACCGTCGGCATCTTGCGACGATTTGCGAGTGGAGCATGCCATCCGGCAACGGAAACATGGATTCGTTTTTTGCTGGACCACTATGCGGGAGAACGTTGTACAGATCTTCATATTTTTTGAACCATCGCTTCTATTTTTTCAATTTTACAAACGGAAGTTGCTCCTTTATATTTTTATTAAACCTATTGAATTACTATGAAATTATATGGAGGGAGCAAGGATGATCATAGCTCTTGTGATCGACGAACAGGAGAACGTTGTCTCCATCATGGAAGGAGCAATCATTCGCCTTTATGACACGGATTCACAAACGTACGAAGACTATCCGAATATCGCCAAGCAACAGCAAGAGGGGCGCCGCAGTGCAGTTCTCCGTTTCGCCAAAGAAAAAGGGGCCGATGCCTTCGCTGCTCCGCCGAATACGTTTTGTGAACGGTCCTACGCTCAAGCTGTCGAGCAGCACGTCCAATTTTATTTGTTGGGACATCCGATTTCGTTCCGAGAGTTCGAAAAGCGGTGGCAAAATGGTTCACTTTCATCAAGCGATCGGCTGCCAGCGGAAACAATTGTTCCTAGCTGACAAGGACGGTGCGCAATCAAAGCGAGAACGCTCTACTCTCTTTTCCCTTTCTGAAGACGATCCAAAGGAGGAGAAAAAATGGTCGAATTTATTACGATGGCCCCGACATCCGGAGACAGTACGTTCGTCGGTCTTGGCAACAATTCGACAAACGTAAACAGCTGGACCGGGACAGACGAGAATCCGGAGCGTCCGCCGACGGTAGAGTACATTGAAGCGATTGCCAAAGCAGCAGAAACCCATGGTTTTTCTACATTGCTGTTGCCGACAGGTGCAGGCTGCCTTGATTCGTTGGCTGTCGCAGCTTATCTCGCAGCGCGAACGACCAAATTGCGCCTTCTGTTCGCCGCCCGTCCTGGCGCCACTTCACCTGCTATTTTTGCCAAACAGTTGGCGACGATCCATGTTTGGACAAATGGACGGGCGTTGCCCAATATCGTGACAGGCGGTTCACCGGTCGAATTAGCGGCTGAGGGGGATTTTCTTGACCATGACACGCGGTATGAACGGACGAGGGAATACATCCATCTGTTGAAGCAACTGTTCACCCTCCCTTCCGTCACGTATGAAGGACGATTTTACCGTCTCGAAAACGCCTCGCTGTTCCCCAAACCCGCACAGCGCCCGCCGATTTATTTCGGAGGAGCCTCAGACATTGCCAAGGAAGTAGCGGCGCAAGTGGCGGATGTGTACATGATGTGGGGAGAGACATTCGAACGAATGAAAGAGCGAATCGAAGAAATGAAACAAAAAGCAGCTGGTTACGGGCGAACGCTCCAATACAGCATCTCCTTTCAAGTCGTGCTGGGTGAAACCGAACGAGAAGCATGGGAACGAGCGGATGCGTTAGTCAGCCATCTATCCGAGTCAGCGAAGCAAAAAAAAGATGAACTGATTGAAAAAGGTGATTCGGTTGGCGCAAGGCGATTACACGAATTGATGAAAACAAGCGCAAAACGGCGTTTCCAAATCGGTCCAAACTTATGGACCGGGCTCACACAAGTGTTGTCGGGCAATTCCATCGCTCTTGTCGGCACCGCTGATCAAATTGCCGACCGGCTTATTGAATTCATCGATCTTGGCTTTGATTATGTATTGTTGCGTGGGTTCCCACATTTGGAAACGATTGAGCAAGTGGGAGCCTCTGTGATTCCGCTTGTTCGGGAGAAGCTTCAGCAGGCGAAGTTGTTTCATCATTGACAGGGGGGACGGAAGTTGAGAGGCAACCGTCGACTGGCAACATTGTTGCTTTTCCTATTCTTATGGGTTTTGTTGAGCTGCAGCCATGAAAAACAGCAAACACACAATAGTTCATTGACCGAGATTCGCATCGGCTACCAAAAAGGCGGAACCATCTTGTTGATGAAACATGAACATAAGCTACAAAAACAGCTCGAACAGGAAGGATATCACGTAACTTGGTCGGAATTCAACACCGGCAGCTCGATTCTGGAAGCACTCAACACTGGAAGCATTGATTTCGCTGTAGCCGGAGATATTCCTTCCATCTTCGCCCTCGCTAAAGGGGCACAATTTCGCTATATCGCTGGAGAGCCGTCATCTCCAGCCTCTGAAGGGATCATCGTACGCAAAGGACTCGACCTTTCTTCGCTAGCTGACTTAAAAGGGAGAAAAATTGCCCTCAATAAGGCATCTATCGCCGAATATCTGTTGGTCAAAGCCCTGCATTCTGTCGGTCTGTCGCTTCGGGATGTACAACCTGTATATTTGAATCCACCAGACGCCAGCTTGGCTTTAGAAAAAGGAGAAGTCGACGCATGGGTTGTCTGGGATCCTTTTTTATCCGTAGCTGAAAGCAAAGGACATACATTATTAAAAGATGGAACGGGCATCGTTCCCTATCGCACCTTTTATTTCAGCTCACCTGCTATGACGGACAGCCATCCGGATATTGTTCGTCAATTCGTCCAAGCATTGCAGAAGTCAGGAGAACAAATCCGCCGCGATCCGACAGAAGCTGCACAGCTGCTTCATGAAGCCACGAATTTGCCTGTCGACACATGGATTCACGTGTTGAAAAAACGACAATCTACTGTCCACTGGATCGACCCTCAAGCGGTTCGCGACTTGCAGCAAGAAGCAGACGACTTGCGCGCGATCGGTTTCATTGAAAAACACGTGTCCATAGAAGACGTTGTCTGGAAACCAACAAACAAGTAAAGGGGCTGAGCCACATGAAACGACGACACATCAAGCTTGGACTGTTTCTTATGGGCGTCGGCCATCATATCGCCGCATGGCGACACCCCGATGTGCGGCCGGAATGGTGCGAAGATTTCGCGTTTTTTCGCCGTCTTGCGGAAATCGCGGAACAAGGGAAGCTGGACATGCTGTTTGTCAGCGACGGACTCGCCATTGAGCCGTTGTCTCACCCTGCCGAGATCGTCCGGCTCGAGCCGTTCACATTGCTCGCCGCTTTAGCAGCCGTGACCAGCCGCATCGGGTTGGCCGGCACAGCTTCGACCACATACAACGAACCATTTCACATCGCGCGGAAATTTTCCTCGCTCGACCATATTAGCCGCGGGCGAGCCGCTTGGAACATCGTTACGTCCTACTATGAGGAAGAAGCGTACAATTTCAGCCGAACGGCTCATTTGGAACATCAGCTGCGCTATGAGCGGGCGCGCGAATTTGTCGATGTCGTCAACGGTCTGTGGGAAAGTTGGGATGAAGAGGCGCTGATTCGCGATCCATCATCTGGAATCTACTTTCATCCAGAGAAGTGGCGGCCGTTGAACCATCATGGAACCCACTTCTCGGTGTGCGGGCCGCTGAACTCTTCCCGTCCGCCGCAGGGAAAACCCGTCTTGATTCAAGCCGGCTCATCACAAGACGGCATCCGTTTCGCCGTCCATGTTGCGGAAGTCGTGTTCACCGCCCAATCGACATTAGCGGACGCCCAACGTTTTTACCAAACGGTGAAACAAGAAGCCGCACGGATCGGACGCGATCCTGATCATCTATTGATCATGCCAGGCGTAGCGCCTTACATCGGGCGAACGGAACGAGAAGCGCAAGAGCAATATGAACAATTGCAAAAGTTAATCGTTCCGGAGGTCGGGTTGGCATTTTTATCTGACTACTTAGGGGGCATCGACTTTTCAGGCTATTCACTCGATGATCCGCTTCCCGACGACATTCCTGAAACAAACGGGAATCAAAGCCGGCGCCAGCTTATCATTGATTTAGCGCGCCGCGAACGCTTGACCATCCGCCAACTGTACGAGCGAATCGCTGGAGCGCGAGGGCACTTTACCATCATCGGAACGCCTGAACAAGTCGCTGATCAACTTGAACAGTGGTTTCGCCAAGGAGCGGCGGACGGGTTTAATCTTATGTTTCCGTACTATCCGCATGGACTGTCGCTGTTTGTCGAGCATGTGATCCCGATTTTGCAAAAGCGCGAGTTATTCCGTCGCGACTATGAAGGAACCACATTGCGCGACCATCTAGAACTGCCCATGCCCAATCCGATCCGTGTATAAGGAGTGATTTTATTGGTGCTTCCTGATCTGATTCCCTACTTAGCGAATGATTTGTCCCGATTGTTTGTCAAAACGGAGCGCCACGAACAACTGTTGCAACAAGCCTCTATGCTTGCGGAACAATTCCGTCCGAACATGCGGCGCATTGATGAGGAAGGAGCGTTTCCATTTGAACATTTCCAACTTTTGAAAGAGACCAACTATTTAGCCCTGACCGTTCCAGAAGAATACGGGGGTCAATCATTGTCTTTATACGAATTGATCCTCGTGCAAGAGCGCCTAAGCCAAGGCGATGCTTCCACCGGGTTGTGCGCAGGCTGGCATTTAGGTCTTGTGTACGATATTCGGGAACGCCGCACATGGAATGCGCGCACGTTTGCGTGGCTTTGCAGGGAAATCGTGAATCGAAAAGCCGTCATCAATCGGCTGGCCACCGAAGAAGCAACAGGAAGCCCGACTCGAGGAGGAAAACCGATTACAACCGCAGTGAAACGCGATGGAAAATGGATTCTGACGGGGAGAAAATCATTTGCCTCCATGGCGGAAGCGTTGGACTACTCATTGGTCACAGCCGTCATCGCCGATACGGGGAAAGTCGGGTTTTTCCTCGTCGATCATCGAAGCGACGGGATTCGCATTGAAAAAACGTGGGATATGATCGCCATGCGGGGGACAAGAAGCGATGACGTCATTTTCGATCATGTCGAACTGCCCACCGATGCGTTAGTCGAACTCGATCAATTAGAGTTCGTCAAAGGCGGGGGGAGCCGTGCTTGGCTTTTGCACATTCCCGCTTGCTACTTAGGGGCTGCCATCGCTGCCCGAAATTACGCCATTTCGTTTGCTTCGCACTATCAGCCGAACAGCGTATCCGAACCGATCATTCATCTGCCGCATGTTCGACAGAAAATAGCGGAAATGGATATGGAACTGTGGAAAGCCCGTCACGTTCTTTATTTTACCGCCGAAAGATGGGACGCCATTCCAGAAAAACGTTCAGCAATGGACCGAGAATTAGCATTAGCCAAGTACATTGCGTTAAACAGCGCCAACCGTGTCGTCGATTTGGCCATGCGCATCGCCGGGGCGAAAAGTTTGCACCGCTCCAATCCGTTGCAACAATACTATCGTGATGTGCGGGCGGGGTTGCACAATCCACCCATGGAAGATGCGGTCGTAGAATTGTTTGCATCGCATGCCATTCCGAATGGCGCTGCAATCGTTCACAACACCGGCATCCATCCGTCACCCATCCGTTGAAAGGAGGAAAGGCATGATTGACATTCAACAAGTGACCAAAATCTACACCCTCCATCGTACGAAAGTGGTCGGCGTCGACCATGTGTCCTTGCAGATCGAAAGTGGGGAAATCTTCGGCATCATCGGCCATAGCGGAGCGGGAAAAAGCACCTTGCTCCGGTGCATCAATTTGTTGGAACGCCCCACATCCGGCCGCATCATCGTAGAGGGCACGGACATCACTTCCTTGTCCGGAGAAGCGTTGCGTGAAGCGCGGTTGAAAATCGGAATGATTTTTCAGCAATTTTGCTTAATCCGATCCAAAACGGTGTTTGAAAACATTGCCTTCGCCTTGAAAGCAGCAGGCAAAACAAGAGCTGAAATCGAGGCTCGTGTCCATGAATTGCTCGAGCTGGTCGGATTGTCTGATAAACGGGACGCTTATCCGTCTCAATTAAGCGGGGGGCAAAAACAACGCGTCGGCATCGCCCGCGCCTTGGCCAACAATCCGTCTGTTCTATTGTGCGATGAAGCCACATCAGCTCTCGATCCAGCCACAACCTCTTCCATTTTGCAGCTTCTCAAGCAAATCAACCGGGAGCTCGGCATTACCGTCGTCGTGATTACACATGAGATGGAAGTCATTAAAGAGATTTGCGATCGCGTCGCCGTCATGCAAAACGGCCAAATTGTCGAAATCGGGCGCGTGTACGATTTGTTCACCCAGCCGCGGCATCCATTAACACGGTCATTTGTCGAACATATATTGCGCTTAGACGTGCCTGAACGGTTGTGGCAAGCGCGAAGCGGTACATTGGTGAGAGTCTTGTTTCAGGGTCCCGCCGCTGAACAAGCCATTTTATCCGACACTCTTCAAACATTTCGCGTGCGCGCCAATATTTTGCACGGAAAAATCGAATATATCAATGACACACCGCTCGGCGTACTGCTGTTGGAACTGACCGGAGAGAAAGAAGAAGTGGAGCGCGCCATCCGCTATGTGGCCGAGCGGACGAAAGGAGTCGAGGTGATCGATCGTGCCGCTTGAAACCTTGATTCCGGAACTACTCAAAGCGTTTTGGGGTACGTTGTACATGGTAGGCATTTCTTTGCTGGCTGCCATCATCGCAGGGCTGCCGCTTGGTGTGCTCTTATTCGTCACCGACCGCGGCCTGTTTTGGGAAAATAAGCCGTTGCAAACCATTTTAGGATTTCTTGTCAATATGGTGCGTTCGATTCCCTTTATCATTTTGCTAGTCGCCTTGCTGCCGCTGACAAAACTGCTGGTCGGCACAACGATTGGGCCAACAGCGGCGGCCGTCTCGCTGTCCGTGGCCGCCACCCCATTTTTTGCCCGCATCGTCGAAACTTCTTTGCGGGAAGTGGATAAGGGGGTGATTGAAGCAGCCACGGCTGTCGGAGCCACTCCATGGATGATCATCAAAGACGTCCTTTTATCCGATGCGCTTCCTGGCATCATCCACGGACTGACGATTACAGCCATCAGCTTGATCAGCTACTCCGCGATGGCCGGCATCGTCGGAGGCGGAGGTGTGGGGGATCTAGCCATTCGCTTTGGCTATTATCGATACGACAACACGGTCATGATCACAACGATTATCGTACTTCTCTGCTTAGTGCAAATCGTCCAATTGGCCGGCGATTCCGTCGCCCGCTGGATGGATAAGCGGTAAGCGCCGTCTGGGCGTCGCCCGCGATAACCATGCTTCAAACCTGATTTCCAAAGGAGGATTGGTCTTATGAAGCGTTTTTCATTTTTATTCACCCTTTTCATATTGCTGCTCGCCGGCACAGCAGGATGCTCGTCATCCTCTTCCTCGGCGCAGGAGGAAAAGAAAACCATTACGATTGGCGCCACCGCCGGCCCCTACAGCGATCAAATTCGGGAAGCCATTCAACCGTATTTAGAGAAAAAAGGATACAACGTGAAACTGGTAGAATTCAATGACTATGTACAGCCCAATATCGCACTTCATCAAAAGTCCATTGATGTGAATGTATTCCAAAACTCGATGTATTTAAAAAATTTTGCTCGCACCCATCATATGCATTTGCATCCATTAATTTCCATCCCCACTGTTCCGATAGGTTTGTATTCTAAAAAACATTCTTCTTTAGATGAAATCAAAGATGGCACAACGATCGCATTGCCGAATGAACCCGTCAATGAAGCGCGGGCATTAACGATGCTAGAGCAGCTGGGCATTCTCAAACTAAAACCGGGCGTCGAGCCTACGAAAGCGTCGGAGAATGACATCGCCCAGTTTTATAAAAAAGTCATCCTCAAGCCGCTCGATCCAGCCCAGCTTCCAAGAGCGCTGGGGGACGTCGACTACGCGCTCATCAATGGCAACTATGCCCTGTCATCCGGCTTGAAGTTAACCGAAGCCGTCGCCTTGGAAAAAACGCCGGATTACTATTTAATCGTCGTCACCATCCGTCCCGAAGACAAAGACAAACCATTCGTCAACGATTTGATCGCCGCCTACCGATCGAAAGAATTTGCAAAATTGATCAAAAAGGATCCAAAATACAAAGGATACGTATGGCCCGATTGGTTCAAAAAACAGTAACCATCCCATCGGCGGCTCTCATCGCAGCGAGCCGCCGATCTGGAAAGGAGGAAACAAGCCATGGATCGTCCTTTACTATTCAATGCCTTTGAGATGGCAAGTGCGATGCACAACGCCCATGGCCTATGGAAACATCCCGACAGCGAACGTCACCGCCGCTACAAAGAACTTCCCTACTGGGTGGAAATGGCGAAGCGGTTGGAAGCAGGGCTGTTTGACGCCGTTTTTTTCGCTGACGTTCTCGGGGTATACGATACTTATCGCCAAAGCCCATCCCCATCGATTCGTGATGGAATGCAGTTTCCATTAAACGATGCTTCATTGATCATTCCTGTTATGGCAAGCGTCACCACTCATCTTTCGTTCGTGTTAACGGCAAGCACGACTTATGAACATCCGTTTCATATCGCCAGAAGGTTTTCCACTTTGGACCATCTGACAAGCGGACGAATTGCATGGAATATCGTGACTTCTTACTTGCCAAACGCAGCCGCCAACTTCGGACTGGAGAAGATGATTGCCCACGACCAGCGATATGAAATCGCCGATGAGTTTTTGGAAGTGGTCTATCAGTTGTGGGAAGGAAGCTGGGAAGATGGCGCATTTGTCGAAGATCGGACAGCAGAAGTACTGATTGATCCAGACAAAATTCATCCGATCCGCCATCGGGGGCCTTTCTTTGCCGTCAAAGGCCCGCATTTATGCGAACCTTCTCCACAGCGAACACCTGTGTTATACCAAGCTGGTTCCTCAGAGAGGGGAAGAGCGTTTGCGGCCAAACATGCAGAATGCGTTTTCGTCGGTGCACCTTCTGCTGAGCGGCTGCGAGCCTACATCGGGGACATTCGCCGCCAAGCGGAACAATGCGGGCGTGATCCCGAGCAGCTCAAATTTTTCACCTTTCTGACCGTCATTGTGGGTAAAACGTCAGAGCAGGCGGAAGCCAAATTCGAACAATTGCGCCGCCTTTGGAGCGCCGATGCCGCCAAGGCTCAGTTCAGCGGAGCGAGCGGCTATGATTTGGCTGAATATGAAGGAAAGCCAGCCCATGAACCATTTTTGTTCCGTCCCACCGACCACGGACATTACAAAGCGGCTTCGCTAACCAAAGACGCTACAAAACCGCTGACAATCGGTGAGGCGTTGCAAAAAGCCGGAACGCTGACGAGAGAGTCGGTCATCATCGGAAACCCGACACAAGTCGCGGATGCGATTGAAGAGCGGGCCCGCCGCTCTGGAGTGGACGGGTTCAACCTCGTCCATCTTGTCACCCCCAAGGATTTGGATGACTTTATCGAATATGTCGTTCCCATCTTGCAACGGCGTGGACTGTACAAAACCGCCTACACAGACGGCACTTTGCGGGAGAAGCTGTTCGGGGGCGGAGCGCGGCTGCCGAGTCACCATCCCGCTGCCGCCTTTCGCTCCATTGGAGTTCATGCAAAGAGCTCATGATACGATCCATCAGTTCATGAAAGAAGGGGTGATCGAAAACCACATGCTCGTTTTCGGTCAACCCCTTCGCCACTTTTGCTATATGTTTGTCTTATGAAAAACGGCTTGTTTCGCCTGGCTTTTCACCTCTCTCATCTTGTTCTCTCCTCCCCGCTCTGGGCGTTGGGAAAGCCAAGCAGCCGTAATGTCGAATAGTTGGCGCCTTGCCGAAATCGCGGAAAACGTATGGTCGGCTTCTGCAATCACATGGCTCCAAAATCGTGAATCAAGCCGTTTTCCAAACGCCTCCCGGTACACATCCGCATATGCAACGGGAATATCGTGATCAGCCGTGCCATGAACCAAAAGAACATCACCAGAAAACTGTTCTGCTGCCTTCAGCGGATTCGCATGAGCAAGCGATGCAAAAAAGGAAGGGGGCAATACATATCCACGGTGCTCCACCGTTTCTGCATCGACTTGTCCTCGCCCTTGTGTGGCAATGCGGACGATATCTTGATAGGGATAGGCCACAGGCGCCCACAGCACCAATCGGTCGACACGCCGATCCAATGCAGCTGTGGCCGTCGCCACCGCCCCTCCCAAACTATGGCCGAGAAGCACAAGCGGTCGACGTTCAAATGACGGAATGCGTTCCACTGCACAAATAACATCTCTCGTTTGTCGAATGAAATCATCAAATCGGTTGTTTCCGTACTCTCCGCTGCTCTCCCCGCAACCAGCATAATCAAAACGGACGACTCCGGCTCCGGCCGACGCAAATCGTTCCGCTGCTTGGACAAACAACCGATCCACACCAATCCGCGTACCGATAAACCCATGACAAATGACAACAACAGGCGCATCATCATGATCAACCGACACGGGTGGATCATGAATCGAAACCGCCAAACGTTCCCCTCCGCTCTCAATATATTGGAATTGAATCAACTGCTCTCTCCCCTTTCACCTGCCTTTAATTCATAGTAAATAAATAAGAATACTATGTTTATGTTATTTTACTACGCTTTTGCATAGCCGTCAACCGTCTCTGATCCTAGCCACAGGCAACCATCGGCTGACACACTAAAGGTTGCCAACAAAAGCACTATCTTCTTTACCTGAAAAGAAGATGCCCCTAAAAGCGGAGGGCACCTTTCATCACACTTGTATACATTTCCAAAAAGCAACAGCCTCCGTAAGTAAAATCGACGCAACGGGTGCACCTTCTTTTTTGCTCACCCCTTCACCGAACCGGCAAGCAAGCCGCGGACGAAGTATTTGCCGAGGAAGATGTACACAAGCAACGTCGGCAGTGCGGCGAGCAAGGCTCCTGCCATTTGCACGTTCCATTGGACGATTTGGCTGCCGGATAGATTTTGCAAGGCGACCATGATCGGCTGTTTGTCGGATGTCGTGATCGTCACCGCGAACAAAAACTCGTTCCAAATGTTTGTAAACTGCCAAATCGCCACGACGACGAACCCGGTAATCGACAGCGGAAGCATAATATACCGGAAAATGCGGACAAATCCCGCGCCGTCGATTTTCGCCGACTCGATCATCTCATCCGGTATCGCGGCGTAAAAATTGCGGAACATGAGCGTCGTAATCGGAATGCCGTAGACGACATGGACGAACACGAGCCCCGGAATCGTGTTGTACAGCCCGATTTCACGCAAAAACTGGATGAGCGGAATAAGAATGCTTTGATACGGGATGAACATGCCGAACAAAATGAGCGTAAAGAGCGTATCCGCTCCTTTAAACTTCCATTTCGACAGCACGTAGCCGTTGAGCGCCCCAAGCAGCGCGGAGAGCAGCGTCGCCGGCACGACGAGCAAAATCGAATTCCAAAAGTTCGGGGCGAGCTTGTCAAAGGCTGTGGCGTAGCTGCTCCAATCGATCGTTGACGGCAGTTTCCACATGTCGGCCAGTGTCACTTCATCAAGCGGCTTCAAGCTCGTGGCGACCATGACATACACCGGCATGAGGAAAAACACGCTCATGGCGATGGCCAATGCGTACAAAAACGGCCGCGCCCACACGGATCTCGCCATCACGATCCCCCCTTCCGGCTTGAGATAAGATACGGAACGATAAAGATGGCGACCGACAGCAGCATCACGATCGCAATCGCCGCGCCGTTGGCGTAATAGTTGCCGCGGAACGTCGTTTCAAACATGTATACGCCCGGCACATCGGTGACAAAGTTCGCCCCCGGCCCGGTCATGGCGTAAATCAAATCGAAAATTTTCAGCGAAATATGGGCCATAATGATGATGACGCTGACGGTGATCGGCCGCAGCAGCGGCAAAATGATTTTCCAATACAATTGAAACTCGGTCGCTCCGTCCATCCGCGCCGCTTCCCGCACTTCATCCGGAATGGCGCGCAGGCCGGCGAGATACATCGCCACCGCAAATCCGGTCATTTGCCAGACGGCCGCCACGACAACAGCAACGATGGCGACAGGAACGCCAAATTCGATTTTCCCCCAATGGAATCCGCCAAGGATGTTCGTATCCGTATACCATTTTCCATCAAGGCCAAGCGGTTTCAAAAATAGATTCACACCCGTTGACGGGTTGAACAGCCATTGCCACACGACTCCGGTGACGACAAAGGACAAAGCCATCGGGAAAAAGAAAATGTTGCGGAACAGCGACTCGCCGCGCAGCTTTTGGTCAAGCAAAATGGCAAGCAGCTGGCCGAGCACGATGACGGCGGCGATAAACAACACCGTAAACACGAGCGTATTGCGCAAGTCGGCCTGGAAGCGGAAATCATGAAACAAATACAGATAGTTTTTCAACCCGGCAAACGACCAATCCGGTACAAGGGAGTTCCAGTTGCTCAACGACACATACCCCGTCCAGCCGATAAACCCGTACACAAATAAGAAAATCAGTACGACCGACGGCGCCAAAAACGCCGCTGCCAGCCAATGATCGGCCGTCCATTTCCGCTTTTTCCGCACCGCCGGGACGGCCGTTGCCTTCTCCGTCGTTGTGACGTTGACCGTTTCCACTACGATTCCTCCTCATGATGGCGAAAAGGGGAAGAGAATGGCTCCCGTCCCCTTTTCTCCATTATTTCTTCAGTTCTGCTGCAGCCGAAGCCAACGTGTCGATGAACGTCTTCACATCTTTTTGCGTCACGAAAATGTTGACGGCCTGATTCACCTTCGTGACAAACCCTTCCGGCGCTGCGGAGCCGTGGGCTAAGCTCGGCGCCAATTCGGCTGTTTTGAAGTCTTGCATCGTTTGTTTGCCGTATTCATCGTACTTGGACGGATCCGCGTCGATGCGGGCCGGGATGGAGCCTTTCAGCGGGTTGAACGCATCTTGCCCTTCCACCGAGCCAAGCACCGCTAAAAATTTCTTTACATCATCCGGGTTTTTCACGCCTTTCGGCAGGCCGAACGTATCGGTAATGACCATAAACTTGCCTTCCGTATTCGGCACTGGCACATAGCCGAAGTCTTGGTTCACCTTCAATTTCAAATCGTTGACAAAATAGCCTTTCACCCAATCGCCCATCACGTACATGGCCGCTTTTCCTTCGGCAACGAGCTGGGCGGCGTCTTGCCAGTTGCGCGAGCTATGGTCTTCGTTAATATAGCCAAGCATTTTCTTAAACGTCTCAACGGCTTGTTTCACTTGTGGGTCGTTAAACGACAATTCGCCCGTCCAAAGCTTCTTGTAGTTTTCCGTTCCAAGCGTGCCAAGCAGCACGTTTTCAAACAGGTGCGTCGCCGCCCACGGCTCTTTGTCGCCCAAGGCCAGCGGCGTAATGCCTTTTGCTTTCAGCTTATCCGCCGCTTGGAAAAACTCGTCGAACGTTTTCGGCGGCTTTAGCCCGTTGTCGGCGAAGATTTTTTTGTTGTACCACAGCACGTTGCCGCGGTGAATGTTGACGGGCACGGAGTAAATGTTGCCGTCTTTGCTTACCATATCGATAAGCGCTTTCGGGAATTTGTCCATCCAGCCTTCTTTTTCATACAAATCGTTGAGCGGCTCCATTTTGCCAGCCGCAACCCAGCCTTCATTCAGCTCCGCTCCGCCGTGCACTTGGAACGTTGATGGCGGGTCGTTCCCTTGCATGCGGCTCGCCAACACCGCCTTGGCGTTCGTTCCGGCCCCGCCGGCGACTGCGGCGTTTTCGACTTTAATATCCGGATATTTTTCTTGGAACAGTTTGATGAGCGCTTTTAAGCCGTCTTCCTCGCCGGCTCCCGTCCACCAGCTGAAAATCTCGAGTTTCTCTCCCGCTTTTTGGCTGCCTTGTTTGGCGTGATCGGATGAAGAGTTCGAGCTGCTGCAGCCTGAGAGCGCCATCCCAATTCCAAGCGCCAACGCCAGCCATGCGGATGCTTTCTTTCTCATGGTTCTCCCCCTTTGTCTTTTGTTTTTGAAACCCCTTTCAACATCGAGTGTACCATGCGCTGTCCAGCAAACGGCGGCTTGATTTCTTCACTTTTTTGCGTTTTTCTTCACTTTTTTGTTTTCCGTTCTCCTGTCAGGCAAGCGGTGCAGCGGACAGCCATTTCGCTTTTATGGCGCGAAAAAAGCCCGTCTCCCCATCCAGGGGGCGGGCTTCGTTTCAGACGCCGGAAGAGGGCGGGGCAGCCTGCTTTGTCTGCGGGACTTACCTTTTGACTTGCCATGCACCTTCCTTGTTGGAGACAGCACTCCCCTTGTCAGCGCGCCTGCACTTTTTTCCGGTATTCGCTCGGCGACAGGCCGGTCTGCTTTTTAAAGACGCGGCTAAAATAGTTGGGATCGTTGTAGCCGACTGAAAAACAAATTTCTTTTAAGCTTTGGTCCGTCCCAGCCAGCGCTTCTTTCGCCCGTTCGATGCGCACGTTCGTCACGTAGTCGATAAAGGTGATGCCAAAGTGCTCTTTGAACAGTTTGCTGAAGTAGTACGGGCTCATCCCGGCTTGTTCCGCCACTTCTTCAAGCGTCAGCGGCTTGGCGTAGTGGCGGTCAATGTAGTCTTTCGCTTTGCCGAGTTTGCCGTAGGCTTGCTGCTGGCGCCAAACCTCGAGATCAGCGGCGATGCGGTCCAGTTCATCAAGCGCCGCCCGCTTCAATTCTGCCGCCGACCGGCAGGAAGCAAAGGAAGCGAGCCGCTCATAACGAATGCCCAGCTCCGATAGAAGACGCCCGAGCCACACAAAGGTCTCTTCCGCTTTGCGACCGGCGGCCGGCAGTGAATGAGAAGAGGCCAGTTCCTCTATATACGTCAGACAAATTATCCGGGCTTGCTCGATGTCGCCAAGGCGCAGCGCTTCAAACAGCTGTTTATCCCGTTCCGCTTCCCCGCCGGCGCGCGTCGCTTCCGCCGGCAGAAACCCCACTTGTGCTTTTTGCCGGTCGGCGTAATAATGAGCGGCCGACAGCGCCTCATAGTACGAGGAACGAAGTTGGTCAAGGCGGGAAAACGGGGAGCCGAGCCCGATATACAGCGCGGCGCCGTACCGGGCGGAAAACTGCCGCGCCAAATCGAGCGCCAATGCCTGGACGGTGGGCTTCCAAGCCGGCTCGCCATCGTTTGGGCTGCGGAAAAACAAGACCGGCAGGCGCCGGTTCGCCATCCGCCCTATCCAATAGCGCGTTGGCGCCTTCCCGCTAAGCTGCTTGTCCAGCCATGATTTCCATTCGTCAGCCACCCCTGCATCCGGGAACTGAATGACCATAAACATTCCCGAGGCGATCGAAAACGGCAGCAGTTCCTTCCACCGCTCCCACTCATCAGCCGATACGTCTTCTGTCATGAGGACAGACAGCCATTCGCTTTCCACAAGCGTCTGCAACCGGCGAATCTGCTCCTCGAGCTGGCGGCTGCTCTCCTCGTGTCGCCGCTTGGCCGCCACTTCTTGGCTGACCCGTTCCAAAGCCGAAATGACCTCCTCCTTCCGGCTCGGTTTCAATAAATATTCCTTGACGCCAAACCGCATCGCTTGTTTCGCATAGTCGAACAAATCAAACGCCGACACAATAATGAACTCAAGATCCAATCCGTCTTGGCGAATCGCTTCGATGGCTTGCAGCCCGTCAAGGCCGGGCATTTTGATGTCTATAAGCATCACATCCGGGCGATATTGCTTGGCAATGTCAATGGCCTCGCGCCCGTTGGCGCCCTCGGCGACCACCTCGATGTCCGGAAGGTGGTCGTGAATCATTTTGCAAAGCGCTCTTCGCTCCAACGCCTCATCATCGACGATCGCCACTTTCACCGTTCATCCCCCCTTGCCATCTTGGCAGCCATAACCGCACCGTCGTTCCGTTTCCTAGCGCAGACTCGATTTCAGCCACATCCATCACTCCGTAAAACAGCTGCAGCCGGCGAATGACATTGCGCAAGCCGATGCCGGTCGAATGGCCGCGCCCTTGCTCACGGCGCGCCGGCGGTTCTTCGCCGCGGATCAACGCCTCAAGCTCCGCTTTCACCTGCTCATCCATGCCAACGCCATTGTCGCGCACTTCCACAACGACCCGCCCATTGTCGGCGAAAACGGAAACGGACAGCTCGGCTCCCTGCTCGTACGTCTCAATGCCATGGATGAACGCATTTTCAATCAGCGGCTGCAACGTGAGCGGCGGAATCGGTTGATCGAGGCAAGATGGTTCCGCCTCTAACGAAAACTTGATCCGATCAAAAAACCGCGTCTGCTGGATGAAGAAATATTCACGGGCGATGCGCACCTCATCGGCAAGCGTCACCGTCCGCTGCAAGTCCCCTAAGTTGTAACGCAAAATCGCCGCCACCGCTTCAATCAGCCGCGACGTTTGCTGGGCGTCCTCCAAGTACGCCATCTTCGCAACCGTGTTCAGCGTATTGAATAAAAAATGCGGATTGATTTGGCTTTGCAAGCTTTTGAGTTCCAGCTCCTTCACCAGCCGGTCGAGCTCAGCCTTTTGTTTCATCTCCGCAATCAGCTGCTTTAAATTGCGGCGCATATCATTAAACGTGATCGTCAACAATCGCAGTTCGTCATTCGTCGTCGGCTCCACATCCGGCCCGTCCAGCCGCCCGTCAGCGATGGATCGGGCAGCGCGCGAGAGAAGAATGATCGGCTTCGTTACGTGGCCGGAAAAGAACACCGCCAGCAAGGCGCCAAGCAACAACGTCGTGACAAACAATCCCATTCCCATATAGCGGAAATAGCGGTTGCGCCGCTCCACTTCATCGTACCGCCGTTGGTAGGCCGTCAGCTCATCGTCAATCAAGTTTAACGTTTCCTCTTGCAAAAAGGACGCAATGTTCATCGTTTCATGCAAGTGGGACGAGTACAAGCCAATATTTCCAGCTTGAAAATGATAGACCGTCAGCGCCGCCTCCTCCAGCAAACTTTCAATCATATGTTCATAGTTTTCCGCCGCCAACCGGTCGGACAGCACTGGCAAGATGGCGCCGAGCTGCCGGCGGCGTTGCTGCAGCCAGCGGAACTCCCGCTCATAAGCGCGTGCATACCGTCCTTCTTTTTCCGAGACGTACGCATTGAGTTGTTCGGTCATCCGATTCGTCCGCTGCGACACCTCATTCAGCAACAGCAATCGGCGCATCCGTTGATCATAATCGCTCATCATCTCTTCGCTCGTCTGATACAAAAGAAACACCGCTCCGTTGAGCAAAAGCAAAAACACGGTAAAGCAAAGCAGCATCTTCGTCCGAATGTTCATCTCGATTCCACCCCGCTGTCACCGGCGCTTTGTTGCCTGCATCGCCCTGCCGCTTCAAGCCGAACGTGTTCGAACGTCAAGGACGGCCATCTCTCATGCTTTAGCGGTGTTCGCCAACCTTTCTCCGCTTTCAGCCCCCTCCCTACGGAGGCTTGGAAGGCGCCTTCATGGCGTGTTGACCTCATAATGGCGCGCCGGGCGCAGCGGCAAATCCTCTTTTCGGATCACTTTCGTCTCCGTATTCGTCACCGCCGGCACGTCTCTGCCGGCGACGATCTCGGCCATCATGTTGACCGCCTTGTATCCCATTTCATACGGCTCCTGCACCACGGTCGCCGCAATCGTTCCTTTCTGCAAATAGCGGATCGTCTCCGGAAGCGTATCAAAACCGATAATATACGTCTTTTGCTCGCGGTGAAACTGTTCCACCACTTGGGCAATACCGATCGCATCAAGCGCGCTTGTGCCGTAAAACGCATTCACATCCGGGTGCTTTTTCAAAATCGTATACGCCTTTTCCGCGGCTTGCACACGCGTAATGTGCGACTCTTCGATGGCGACGATGCGGATGCCTTTTTCCTGTCTCACCGCATCCTCAAATCCGCGCACTCGCAGCTGTTGGTGCGCCGCCGTCAAACTGCCGGTAATAATCGCGACCGTCGCCTTGCCCTTCGTATCCTCAGCCAACGCCCGTCCCGCGAGAAAACCGGCATAATAATTATCCGTTCCCACATAGGCGACACGTCGGCTCGTCGGGGCATCCGTATCGATCGTCACTACAGGAATATTCTTGTCCGTGATTTCGTTAATCACGGGGACAAATTCCGCTTCCGTCAACCCTTGTGTGATGATCCCATCGACTTTCGCCGCCGCAGCTTTTTTCAAAATGCGCAAATGCTCATCCATATTCGCCTGCCGCGGGCCGATATACTCAAGATCAACCCCCAGTTCTTTCGCCGCCGCTTTCGCTCCTTTTTCCACGAGCCGCCAGTAATCATTATCGAGTTCCTCTGGCACAAGCACGAAATGATAGGCCTCTTTTGTTTTTTCCGGAACCCGTTCCTTCTCTGATTTCGGATACGCATACACGTTCCAAGCGCAATAGGCGGTGAAGGAAGCGCTTGCAAAGAGCAGGGCGATGCCGCCCCCGTAAAACAGCCGTTTCCACCAATCGCGCATCTTGATCCCTCCTACCGCCATTGTACACGAATGCCGGGGCGCTAGCCTAGACAAAAGAAAATGGATGAATTGCATCTATATGAAATCCAAATAGGGGTCAGTCCGGCCGGCATCATTCGCCATGCGGCGATGGCCATGCCCATCATCAAGTGCAGAGCGAGCAAAAAAACACCGTTCCGAAACAAGCTCGCTGCATCGGAACGGGGTCTCTCCACTCGTTTATCCTTTCAACTTTTCCACTGCCTCAACCGACAGTCCAGTCAATTCACAAATCGTTGGCACATCATATCCTTTCCCTAGCATCCGTTTCGCGATGTCCATCTTGCCTTTTTCGATTCCTTTTTCGATTCCTTTTTCGATTCCTTTTTCGATTCCTTTTTCGATTCCCTTTTCCATCCCCCGTTGCTCATACGACACGATGAGATCCGTCACTTTTTTCGCTTCCTTCGTTCCCATTTGGTTCACCTCGTTTCGCAATTGGATTTCCTCTTGTTCGGACAGCGTCAAATACGTCTCGAAAAATCCAAACAACAGCCGCTGTTTCGCTTCATCAAGCTCCAAGCGGACGAGCATGCGCAAAAATTCTCTTTTCACTGCCACTCTCTCACTTTCATTATACCCCATTTTGCTTAACAAGGCGGCCGCGACCGGGTTGTCGCGGCGAATGTACTCACGCCATGGCTGTTTGCGCAGTTCAACAGTAAGAAAGCGGAAATCGACAACGGTTAGGAACGGAAACTTGATGGTGAACGAGGACGGTTCATCGCGGTGTTCGTCATAGCTGAAGATGGCAATGGGAAGAATGCGACGGCGGTATTTTTGAAACAAACGGCTGACATAAATGAACATGCGCTCGGGAAACGTCGGCTGCGTGTAACTTTGGTGTTCGATATGGACGATGATCAGCCCATCTCCCCCTTTCAATTTTGTTTCCACCAATAGATCCACACGGTGCTTTTCGCCGGCCGCCACATCCGTAAACACCTCTTCGGACAAAAAGGAGACGTGGCGGAAGTCGACTTGTTCATACACGTGCGGAAAAAACAAAAGCAAAAACTCTTCAAAAAACGTCGACAGCAACTCCTTAAACAACCGGTCGTGATCGATTCGCGTTTCGGACACGGTCTCCCTCCTTGTGATATTTGAACTTTCTTTATTTTCTTCGCCGCGCCTTGGGCAAAATCCTGCCGAAAAGGCTGGTGAAAAGCATTGATTTTGTCTAAAATAAGGGGAATGTGAATGGGAAGAAAGCCCTTGTGTTGTGCGGCTTTTCACGATGAAATGACAAAGCCGCCCCGGCGACAGGCGGCTTTGTCAATCGCTTTTCCAAACGATTTAGTTTCCAGCTACTGTTTTGGCCTGTTTAAAAAACTGCGGCAAGTATTCTTTATGCGCTTCCAACATTTCGTCCAAAATTTGTTTGGCGATGGTGTCAGACGGGACAAGCGGGTTGATCGTCATGGCGACCAACGCCGTTTGGTAGTCGCCGGTGACCGCAGCCTCGGCAGCGACGCGCTCGAACGACTTGATTTGCTGGACGAGCCCACGCACCGCGACCGGCAAATCGCCGACGGCGATCGGTTTCGGTCCATCTTTCGTGATGACGCAGTTTACCTCCACCGCCGATTCCGGAGGGATGCTCGCAATGGCGCCGTTGTTTCTCGTGTTGACCGGCTGAATGTCGCGCTTGTCGTTGTAAATGGAGCTGATCAAGCTGCACGCGGCGTCGCTGTAGTACGCCCCGCCGCGCTGCTCGAGCTGCGGCGGCTTGATGGCCAAGTTCGGGTCTTTGTACAGCTCAAACAGCTCTTTTTCGAGCTGCTGCACAACTTCGGCGCGCGTCCCTTTCGTTTTCGCCGCCTCGAGCTCTTCAGCCAGCATTTTGTCCGTTTGGAAGTAATATCGATGGTACGGGCACGGCAATACTTTCAACCCTTTCAAAAAGTCCGGCTCCCAGCCAAGGTCAACGATGTTTTTCATCGTCACACCGGAGCGGTCTGGATGGGCGACGAGGTCAATCACCTTTTCAGTCACTTCGACTCCGTCCAGATAGACGTGCAAGCCAAACACCATATGGTTCAAGCCGGCAAAATCAATGTGCACGCGGTCGGCATCAACGCCAAGCAGCTTGGCGACGCCCATGCGCATGCCGATCGGCACGTTGCACAAGCCGACCACTTTCTCCTGTTTCGTATAGCGCAAGACGGCTTCCGTCACCATCCCAGCCGGGTTCGTGAAGTTGATAAGCCATGCATCGGGGCAAAGCTCTTCCATATCGCGAATGATGTCCAAAATGACCGGGATCGTCCGCAATCCCTTAAACAATCCGCCCGGGCCGTTCGTCTCTTGGCCGATCACCCCGTATTTGAGCGGGATGCGCTCGTCTTTCGCCCGCGCCTCAAGACCCCCGACGCGAAACTGCGTCGTCACAAAATCCGCCCCGTCAAGCGCCCGACGGCGATCCAAAGTCAAATGAATCTCGATCGGCACGCCGGCTTTTTCGACCATCCGTTTGGCCAGTGCGCCAACGATTTCGAGTTTTTCTTTGCCTTCCGGAATATCGACAAGCCACAATTCCCCGACCGGCAATTCATGATAACGCTTGATCAACCCTTCGACCAATTCCGGCGTGTAGCTCGACCCGCCGCCAATCGTCGCAATTTTCAATCGTTTATCCATATTCCTCTTCCCCTTTCGCCCTGTTGGGCATGGTATAATCAATGTAGGAATCAACCAGTGGGCTTGAAAGCGCCATCCTTTCCCAGCTATCGCACGTTCCGTCCCATGAAAGCGAGGTGTCCCGATGTTCACTCCTGAACAAATCGCCCAGTTCTCCGAGCTCGACTACGCCATTTACGACTATGTGATGAAACATCCGCATGAAGTCGCGTACATGCGCATCCGCGAGCTCGCCGAAGCCGTCCATGTCTCGCCGCCGACCGTGCTCCGCTTTTGTAAAAAGGTCGGATGCGAAGGGTTCAGTGAATTTAAAACGAAATGGAAGCTGTATTTGCGCGAGACAAAGCGAACCGCGATCATCAGCAGTCAAGAGGCGCTTAAGGAATTTTTCGAACGGACGCTGACCGCCGATTACGAGCGGACCATTCTGGATGCGGCAGCCGCGATCGCCCGGGCGGATCACGTCATTTTCGTCGGATCGGGCAGCTCCGGTATTTTGGCCGAATACGGCTCGCGCTATTTTTCTGCCTTTCAAAAGTTTTCTGTCTACATCAAGGATCCGTTTTTTCCGATTTACGGCCATTATTTCCACAACTGCGCCGTCATCGCCTTGTCGGTGTCTGGAGAGACGTCCTATACGCTCGCCCAAGTGCACCGGTTCAAGGAAAACGGCAGCACGATCATCAGCATCACCAACCGGAAACATTGCACACTCGCGAACATCTCGGACTACAACTTGACGTACTACACCACACCGGAGCGGATCGGGCAGACCGATGTCACAACCCAGCTTCCGGTCGTCTACTTGCTCGAACGGTTAGCGAAAGAAATGTATCGACTGCTGGGACGGAAGACGGAAACGATCGGAAAGGACAGCAGCCCAACCGTTTGAGCCCAACTCTGCTGATTGCAGCAACGCCATCGCCTTGTTGTTGGCTCCATCTACTATTACTAAACCGCGCCGGATGGCAAAAGTAAAGGGCATGGCGCCTTGTTGTAACAAAAGGAAAACGAAAAACAACTGTTTCTATGTTGTAACACTATGTTACAAAGGCAAGAACGGGCTGTGCATATAAGTTTTAGAAGGAAGGGGGGAACTGGGGCGTCCCGTTTCCTAGCAACCCTTCTCAAATGAAGAAATCTTGAAACACCCGTTTCTCTTTTTCCATGATGGTCGATCCAAGGGAACCGGCTGTTTTTCACCAACCTTTTCGCGGACAATGCGTTTGTTTTTGTAAACTCAGCCTTGACACTGTGGTGTTGTTTGAGGCACGCTTAGCGGATTTCTCCTTTGCGCCGCCCGCCGATCAAAAGAAACATCCCCGCCAACAGGCAGGGATGCAGAGCGTCCGCTATGATCAAAAAATTTTCCCCGGATTGAGAATGCCGTTTGGGTCAAACAATTGTTTCAGCCGTTTCATCCACACGACGGCGTCTCCTTTCTCCTCACGCAAAAATGCCCGTTTGCCAAGTCCGATGCCGTGCTCTCCCGTGCATGTGCCGCCGCGCGATAAGGCATAGCGGACGATATGGGCGTGCACCTGCTCGATCCGCGCCATCTCCTCGGCGTCATTCGGATCAAAGGCAAGCACGGTATGATAGTTGCCATCGCCGACATGGCCGAAAATGGCGGCAGTCATCTTCTGCTCATCAACAAGCCGACGCGTATCGGCAATGGCGCCGGGCAGTTCGGACAGCGGCACGCACACGTCGGTGGAGAGCATCGCCTTGCCTGGATAGGCGGCTTGAATGGCAAACGCCGCATGGTGGCGCGCTTCCCACAGCTTCGCGCGGGCGAGCGAGTCGGTCTCGACCACAAACGAAACCGCCCCCTCCGCTTCGCACAATTCGTTGACAAGCTTTGTCCCTTCCTCGACGCTTGACGGGCTGCCGCTCAGTTCAATAAAGAGCGTCGGCTTCACCGGGTAATCGGTTTTTTTGTACGCATTGACCGCGGCGATCGTCGCCTCGTCCACCAGCTCGATTTTGCCGGGGCCGACGCCGGACCGCAAAATGGCAAACGCCGCTTGCGCCGCCGCCTCAAGCGATGGAAAACACACTTTGATCGCATTGGTCGCCTCTGGAATGCCATGCAGGCGGACGACGAGGCGGGTGAACACGCCAAGCGTCCCTTCCGATCCGACGAACAAGCCGGTCAAGTCATAGCCGGCCGACGATTTCACCGCCAAACTTCCCGTCTGAATGACTGAACCGTCCGCGAGCACCACCTCTAATCCGAGCACTTGATCGCGCATGACGCCGTATTTCACGCAGTTCGTGCCGCTCGCGTTCGTCGCCGCCATGCCACCGATCGTCGCGTCCGCCCCCGGATCGACCGGGAAAAACAACCCGTATCGCTTCAGCGCCTCATTCAGTTGCAGCCGCGTCACCCCGGGCTCGACGATCGCCAAAAAATCATCGGGACGAATGTCAATGATGTGGTTCATCAACGTCAAATCGAGGCTAATCCCGCCTTGGACCGGAATGACGTGCCCTTCCAAGCTCGTGCCGGCGCCAAACGGCGTAACAGGAATGCGGTGCTCGTTGGCAAACGCCATCACCCGGCTCACTTCCTCCGCCGTTTTCGGAAACACGACGACATCTGGCTTGTGCGGCGCATGGTAGGCGATGCCTTTGCTGTGGTGTTCGAGCACCGTTTCATTGATGCTCACCCGCTCGCGGTCGCCGATCAACGCAAGCAATGATTCATATAGATTCATCGTTCTCCCCCTTATCGCTGGGATGAAGCGGACGCACCATCCGCTCCGGCCTAGTATCGCAGCAGCGTTTCGATCCCTTCCACGATGCGTTCGGCGTTCGGCAGCCAATCATCCTCCACCGACGGCACCGGATACGGCGTGTCGTAGCCGGCGATACGCACGATTGGAGCTGATAGAGAAAACAGCGCCCGCTCGCTGATCAAGGCCGCCACTTCGGCGCCAAACCCGCCCGTTTTCACTGCTTCATGGACGATCATCACCCGCCCCGTTTTTTCCACCGAGGCGATGATCGCGTCGAGATCAAGCGGCTGCAGGCAGCGAAGGTCGATCACTTCCGCGCTGACCCCTTTCGCTTCCATCTCGGCGGCGACTTTGGCGGCAAGCGGCACGGTCGCCCCCCAAGCAATGATCGTCACATCGTCTCCTTCTTTCACAACCCGTGCTTGGCCGAGCGGAATCGTGTACGGCTCTTCGGGCACTTCCATGCGAAACGCCCGATACAGCTTCATCGGCTCCAGAAACAGAACCGGGTCTTCATCGCGAATGGCGGAAATGAGCAGCCCTTTCGCATCGTACGGATTGGACGGCATGACGACTTTTAAGCCCGGCGAATGGGTAAACAGCGCCTCCAACGCATCGGAGTGCAATTCCGGCGTCCGCACCCCGCCGCCGTACGGGCTGCGCACGACGATCGGGCACGAAAACCGTCCGGCCGAGCGGAAGCGGATGCGCGCCGCCTGGGCCGCCAGCTGGTCCATCGCCTGGTACACAAACCCGAGAAACTGAATTTCGGCAATCGGGCGCATGCCGTTGATCGCCAGTCCAATAGACGTGCCGATAATGCCCGATTCCGCAAGCGGCGTATCAAACACGCGCCCCTCGCCAAACTGCGCAAGCAGCCCGTCCGTCGCCCGGAAGACGCCGCCGTTTTCGCCGACATCTTCGCCCAGCACGATGATGCGCGGATCGCGCTCCATCTCTTGGCGCATCGCTTCATTGATCGCTTCAATCATCGTCAATTCCGCCATTTATCTCACCCCGCTCCGTTGTTTGCGCCGCATCACTTCGTCTTTTTGCTCGGCCAGCAATTTGGGCGCCTCGCTGTACACACAATCGAATGCATCGACAATCGAACCGGACTTGCTGGCGATGGCCGCCTCGTACGCCGCCGTCACTTCATCATTCACTTGGGCGACAAGCGCGTCTTCCTGCGCTTCCGTCCATAATCCGCGCCGTTCCAAAAGCAGGCGCAGACGGCGGAGCGGATCTTTCGCCCGCCATGTCTCGACTTCTTCCGGCCGGCGGTATTTCGTCGGGTCATCCGCCGTCGTGTGCGGCCCGAGCCGATAGGTGAGCGCCTCGATCAACATCGGCCCCTCGCCGCGGCGAGCGGCTTCGACGGCCTGCTTCATCGTTTCGTACACCGCTAGCACGTCATTGCCGTCAACGAGCACCCCTTTCATCCCGTACGCAAGCGCCTTTTGCGCGATCGTCCGGCTGGCCGTCTGCTTCCGGTACGGGACGCTGATGGCGTATTGGTTGTTTTGGCAGAAAAAGATGACCGGCACGTTGTACACCGCGGCAAAATTCATCGCTTCATGAAAATCGCCCTCTGACGTCGCCCCGTCGCCGAAATACGCCACCGATACGTGCGGTTCGCCCTTCAATTTCGACGCCCACGCGCAGCCGACCGCATGAAGCGTCTGAGCAGCGATGATGATTTGCGTCGGGAAAATGTTCACTCCCTCCGGCATCCGTTTCCCTGACAAGCGGCCCTGCACGTAATGGAAAAACTGCTCAAGCGGCATGCCATGCATCAAGCATACCGCCACTTCGCGGTAGCTCGGGAAAATCCAATCGTCTTTATGAAGCGCAAGGGCGCTGCCGATTTGCGCCGCCTCTTGGCCGCTGAACGGGGCGTAGGTCCCGATCCGCCCCTGCCGCTGCATGCGCAACAGCCGCTCATCAATGACACGCGCCCGCCGCATTTCCCGATAGGCGCGAAGCAGCCATTCATCGGAAAACGCCGCCAGCTGCCTCTCGTCGCCGTTTCCGTTTTCGTCCAAAATTTGCACGACCTCGACCGACAATTGGTCCGGATCAAACATGGGCTTCCCTCCCATTTGTATTTTCATAGGCGGCTCGTTCCTTTTCCCATCTCGCCCTTTTCCAACATGGGGCAAAGGCCCGCCCTTCACCGCGCATCCAAAAGCAGCACTTCCGGATGTTCCAAATAGTAGGCCACCGTCCGCATAAACCGCCCGGCCGGCTCGCCGTCAATGACGCGGTGGTCAAAGGTGAGCGACATTCCCATCATATCGCGGATGACAATTTCGTCGCCGACGACAACCGGGCGCCGTTTGATCGCATGCGCTCCGAAAATCGCCACTTCCGGATAGTTGATGATCGGCGTCGCAAACCACCCTCCGCCCGCGCCGGTGCTCGTGATCGTAAACGTGCTTCCTTGCAGCTCGTCAAGGCGAAGCGCCTGGCGGTGCGCTTTTTCCGACAGCTCGGCGATCTCAACGGCGAGCTCGCGGATCGATTTTTGATCGGCGTCGCGGATGACAGGGACGACAAGCCCCGCTTTCGTCGCCGTCGCGATGCCGATGTGATAGCGCTTTTTCAAGACGATTTCATTCGTCTCTTCATCGAGCGAAGCGTTAAACATCGGATATTGCTTCAGCGCCCTTGTCACCGCTTTAATAATAAACGGCAAATACGTCAGCTTGATCTGCTCCTTGGCCAGCTCGCTGGCCAGGTTTTTGCGGATCTCGACGAGCTTCGTCACGTCCACCTCGTCCATCCCGGTCACATGCGGCGCCGTGTACGCCGATTTCACCATTTTTTCGGCGATTTTTTTGCGCAAGCCGCGAAGCGGGATGCGCTCTTCTTCTGGAACCACAAGCTCCGTGCTGGCGATGGACGTCCATGCGGCTTTGTCCGCCTTTTGCTCTATCGCCGTGCCCCCAACTGGCAAAACCGCGGCCCCGCTCCTTTCACGTTGCTCTGCCACCGCCACGGCTGCTTCCCGCTCGCGGACATATCGCTCCAAGTCGGCGAGCGTCACCCGGCCGCCTTCGCCCGTTCCTTCCACTTCATCGATCGGAACGCCCAACTCCCGCGCCCGCTTGCGCACCGAGGGCGCGGCAATCGCCCGCTTGCGCCCCACCGTTGGGCGCGGGGCTTCTATATGAACAGCAGACGCAGGCTCCTGAGCCAAATGGTCAGTCGGCGCCGCTTCGGCCGCCACCGCCGCCTCGGTTTCCACGACAATCAACGGCTCTCCAACCTTCACCGTCGCCCCTTCCGGCCCGGCAAGCGCCACCACTTTGCCAGCGACCGGCGTCGTCATTTCCACCATCGCCTTATCCGTTTGAATTTCAGCGATCGGCTGATCGGCCTTGACCACATCCCCTTCGCGAATGAGCCAGCGGATGATTTCCGCTTCATGCAGCCCTTCGCCGATGTCAGGCAATTTAAATTCGTAGATCATGCCATATCCCCTTCCCCTTGTTCTCATGCTGTGATGGGAAACAAACACAATGGTGCAGCATCCATGGTGCGGCGATCATGAGGAAACATAGAAGTTAAGCGCTTACAAAAAACGTGGTGACCATTCGTTTTTTCTACCAAAATATCAAATGAATATTTTAAATTTTCCAACCTACAAGATTTATGATAGTCTATAGATTGTCAAACTGTCAATATAAGGAGAGCAGACATTTTTCGCCCGCTTCGACAATCAACGACAGCAACTTCCATTATCGCAACATAACATTTTCGATTTCATTTGTCCCCAAACACCGGGAACGGGTCCAAAACGGCGGGGAGGCTGTTTTTCCCAGTATGAGCCATACAGGCGCCAATCGGCGGCATTGGGTGAAAAAGAAGTTGGTTTTATAAGGTTTTTCTAATTGAAAAATAAAACTAGTTCAACGGCATCACCCGTTTATATAAGGAGGAATTGACATGCGCCTTGCCACGATTCACCATATCGCCATTATTTGCTCGGACTATGAGCGGTCGAAACGATTTTACACGGAAATTCTCGGATTTCGCCCCATCCGGGAGCAATACCGTGCTGAGCGCCGTTCGTACAAACTTGATTTGGAAGCTGATGGCGGCATTCAGCTTGAGCTATTTTCCTTTGAAAACCCGCCGAAGCGCCCAAGCTACCCGGAAGCGTGCGGACTGCGCCATCTTGCTTTGGCGGTGGACAACCTCGATGAAGCCATTGCCTACTTGCGCCAACACGGCATCGATCCCGAACCCGTCCGCGTTGATGAAGCGACCGGCAAACGATTCACCTTCTTCCAAGATCCGGACGGGCTGCCGATCGAGCTGTATGAAAACTAAAGAGAAAAGCACGCTTGCTCCATGACGATGACAAAACGAAGCCTCTCCGTTGATTTGTGGTACAATGGGGTCGATACAAATGAAGGAGGCCAAACAACATGATTCGATTCGCAACCATCGGCACAAACTGGATCACCGAAGCATTTCTTGACGCCGCGCGCCTCGTCGATTCCTTCGAACTCGCCGCCGTCTACTCGCGAACCGAGGAGACCGCAAAGCAGTTTGCCGACAAAGTCGGGGCGCCGCGGACGTTCACGGACTTGCAAAAGCTGGCCGAAAGCGACGGCATTGATGCCGTCTATATCGCCAGCCCGAACGCACTTCATGCCGAGCAGGCGATTTTGCTCATGAATCACGGCAAACACGTCTTGTGCGAAAAACCGCTCGCCTCCAATGCGAGAGAAGTCAAAGCGATGATCGAAGCGGCGGAGCGAAACGGCGTCGTGTTGATGGAAGCGATGAAAGCGACGCTGCTCCCCACATTCCAGTCCATCCGCGAGCACATCCATAAGCTCGGCCGCATCCGCCGTTATGTGGCGAACTATTGCCAATACTCGTCGCGCTATGACGCTTATAAACAAGGAACGGTGCTCAACGCCTTCAACCCCGCCCTCTCGAACGGGGCGCTGATGGACCTTGGCGTCTATTGCCTGTACCCGATGGTCGTTTTGTTCGGCCAGCCCCGCAGCGTGAAGGCGCAAAGCGTGAAGCTCGAATCAGGGGTGGACGGCGAAGGCTCGATCGTGCTTCATTACGGGGCGATGGACGCGGTCGTCTTTTATTCGAAAATCACGAACTCGCACTTGCCTTCGGAGATTCAAGGGGAAGACGGAAGCATGATCATCGACGCCATCCACACACCAGCCAAAGCGGAAATCCGCTACCGCGACGGACGCGTCGAGGACATCACCGCGCCGCAGGACAAGCCGCCGATGTATTATGAAGCACAAGAGTTTATCCGTTTGATCGAAAACGGAGAACACGAATCGGCCATCAACTCACACCGTCATTCGCTTTGGACGATGGAAATCATGGACGAAGCGCGAAGACAAACCGGCATCGTGTTCCCGGCCGACGAGCGATAATAAAAAGGTTCCAACCTAGTCTTCCTGGGGCTCGGTTGGAACTCTTTTTCTTTCTGTCTTATTGGATTTCCTTGGCTACCGATAAGCCATGGCTGTCACCTTCTGCTAAAATACGGGCCAAGCCATCCGCTTTCATGCGTCATGACAAACGTCCAGTTGAACTCACTGTCCACCACATATAGATCGATTTTGTCGTTTTCCGCTGCCAGATCGGCGGCTTTCAAGCCGGACGCATCCTCCACGGTGAACGCATCGTCGCCATGTTGAAAGAAAAGATAGCAGCACGTTTTCTCTTCTTGATCAAACGCCATTTCCGCTTCTTCTCCTGTGAAACAGCCTCTCATCCCATAGCTGAACACATGCCATAAGTAGCCGTTAACTCCATTCCGATTACGAAGGTGGATGTGTTGTTTTTCTTCCGCTGTCAAATGGCCGGCAAACACCTCTTCCCACTGTTGTCGCCATTGCGCTCCGAAACCGGACTGTTTGCGGATTTTGATGTTTCGGCGAGCTAACTGATGAAATAACTCCATTTGGTTTCTCCTCCAGTGACCTAATGTGGCACCGCCTTCATCGATGTGCTCATTTCGTCTGTCAAAACGTTCGATGGATCGACAAGATGGCTTCTCACCATCTTCGTCACGCCGAGCGGTTTTCGTCCGCCCAGCCAATTCCCCGTTTCCGGCCGCACTTCGACGAGCAGTTGCTGCGCACCCTATGCAAGATAGTTTCCCCGCTCTTTGCGCCTGCCTCGCTGCACCGCCCCTATTCCCCCGTCTCGGCAAACCGGCGGATGCGCGCGCCGATTTCATCGCGGACGCGGCGGAACACCGCGAGTTTCTCCTCTTCGGTCCCTTCCGCTTTCGCCGGGTCGTCAAAGCCCCAATGGACGCGCTTCACGTGCGGCGGGGTGACGGGGCAATGGTCGGCCGCATGGCCGCACAGCGTCACGACCAAATCAGCGCGGTTGAGGAGATCCGGGTCGATGACGTCAGACGTTTGGTTCGAAATGTCGATGCCGACTTCCTTCATCACTTTCACCGCATTCGGATTGAGGCCATGCGCTTCAATGCCGGCGCTGTGCACTTCCCATTCCTCACCAAGAAGTTGTTTCGCCCAGCCTTCCGCCATTTGACTGCGGCACGAGTTGCCGGTGCATAAAAAGTATATGACTTTTTTCTTCATCGCTGGTTCCCACCTTTACGTTGATGTTGGATTGCCCGAAGAAAAATACTTTCGCTGAAACGCCAATGCTACGTTGACAAGCGCCAGCATCACCGGCACTTCATGAGCGGACCGATAACTGCCGCAAACGCCGCGCCCGAATGAATGCCAAACACCCCAACGGCGACGGCAATGGCCAGCTCAAAGTTGTTGCTCCCCGCCGTAAACGCGAGCGTCGTCGATACCGGATAGCCAGCCCCCAATTTTTTCGCCAAAAAGAACGACACAAAAAACATAATGACAAAATATAGCAGCAACGGAATCGCAATGCGCACAACATCGAGCGGCAAGCTGACGATCATATCACCTTTGAGCGAAAACATCACCACGATCGTAGACAAAAGTGCAACAAGCGTCAGCGGGCTGATTTTCGGCACAAACACCGTGTCATACCATTGCCGTCCTTTCGCTTTGACAAGCACAAATCTTGTCGCCATGCCGACCAAAAACGGAACGCCTAAATACAAGAACACCGATTTCGCCACTTCCGCCATCGTGATCTCGACAACGGCTCCCTCAAGCCCGAACCATCCAGGAATGACCGTCACAAATACATACGCATACAGCGAGAAAAACAGCACTTGAAACAGGGAATTGAAGGCGACAAGTCCTGCTGCGTATTCCGTGTCGCCGCGCGCCAAGTCGTTCCAGACGATGACCATGGCGATGCAGCGGGCAAGCCCGATTAAAATCAAGCCGATCATATACTCCGGCTTGTCAGGCAAAAAGACGACCGCCAACAAAAACATGAGAATGGGGCCGATCACCCAGTTTTGCACGAGAGACAAAACGAGCACCTTCACATCTTTGAACACGCGCCCCATTTCCTCGTAGCGCACTTTCGCCAGCGGCGGATACATCATCAAAATCAAGCCGATCGCGATCGGAATCGAGGTTGTTCCGACTTGCAGGCGGTTCAACCCATCCACCAGCCCCGGAGCCCAAATCCCGATTCCAATCCCAGCCGCCATCGCTAAAAAAATCCATACCGTCAAAAAGCGGTCTAAAAACGACAACCGCTTCGGTTCACAACAATCCATCATCATTCACCCCGTTGTCCATCATCAGCACCCGCAGCGGGCCGCGGGATTCGCTGTCTCGATTTTGCGAATGTTTTCGTCTTGGTCCGGAACGTATGACAACACCGCTTGCAGCAGGGAGTAGTATTCGCTTTGCGGCCGGAGCGAATAATACACCCATTGCCCCCTCCGCTCCTCTTGGATCAGCCCGGCGTCTTTCAACTTGCGAAGATGCTGGCTGATCGCCGGCTGGCTTGACGAAAACACCTCCAGCAGCTCGCACACACAGCACTCCCGCTGATTCAAAATCGCCAAAATCGTCAGCCGCGTCGGATCGCCGAGCAGCTTCAACACCCGAGCGGCTGCTCCTATCTCCATTGCGAGTTGCGGCATATAACCTCCTCCATTCATCATCATATCATGATTTGCTTATATCAAAACGAACAACCATCATGAAACGGCCACGCCGACCAATGAAATGGTTTCCGTCAATCAGTATATAATTAAATAATTATATAAGTTAACCATGATGTATCGACAAAAGCAAGAAAAGCGAGCGTGCCGCATGTTTCCGCCGCACGCCCGCAAATGTTCCCCGCCCTCTGCCGCCAACACGCCTTAGTCCATCCGTTTTTTCGCCGCCGACAACAGATCGACCGCCTTCGTCCCGACCCCGACAAACGTCTCGAGAATCGCCTGCGCCCCGGCGATGGAAAAGACAAAAATCAACGGCATGGCGATCTTCGGGATGAATAAATACCCAAGCGCGAGAAACATCGCGCTCCACACCCCCGCGCACCAGTAACAGTTCAACAAATAGCCGAATTTCGATTTCGGCACTTTCTTGATTTCCGTACTCCCGTCTTCGTGTTGGATTTTCTCTTTTTTCATGAACGGATTGCGAATAAATTCCGTGATTTTATCAAAGACGATCAAGTGAGTGAACCGATAGCTGGCCAAAATGATCATGATGTACGTCATCCAGTCAAGTTCGCGAAGCATGGTGGGTTCCTTTCTTTTTCCATCTTTTTCTTTAGTATGAACCAAGATGCGTTTCTTTATGACCTCCGATGGTTAATGGAGCCGGTCGAGGGAACAAGCACGTTGTTCATCCCATGCGCCTGCAAGGCCTCCAACGCCCCTAAGGCCATTTCGTCATTATGGGCAAAGACCGCTTGAATGTCTTTATGGCTTTGCAAAATGTTTTCCATGACCGATAATCCTTTGGCCCGGTCAAAATCAGCCGCCTGTTTGGCCACGACTTTCATCCTATTTCGCGCAGGAGACTCCCACTTCAACGACCAAAGGGAGTAAGTGGGAGAGGAATGCGCGTTCCCCCTTTCTTTTGTGTATGATAGAATAAAGGCGTGGAGAAAACCGTTCAATAAAGGCACTCCAATCACGGCTACTCGATGTATGGAGTTGGTTACAGGAAACGTTGTAACCGTAAAACATCGAGCGTAGGTCCGTCTGTTGTGTGTGGAAGCCAAGTACTGCCAACAGACACACCGAGAGAATCGGTAACGATGCAGGCATGACCTGCGTCGTTGGGTAGTCGTCAACCTGCCCCCTGATGCAACCCCAAGTCAAGGAAGGAGGACGAAGTCCGTTTGCACTTCTGGGGAGTTGCAAGCCCCCACTTCAAGCGTTAGCTAAGTGGGGGTAGTTGACATTGGCTGCTTTGTCGATCACTTGGTGGAATCCTTCTCCCCGTTCACGTGCGGCCGAGGAGCCCGGAATCCCCTCCAATTCCACAATGTTTCCGCCGTTTTTCAAGTGGTCGACGATAAACTGCGCGACCATTTTTCCTCCCGCCACATTGTCGGAGGCGATATGGGTGACCACTTTCCCGCCGTCCGCGCTGCGATCGACGGTAATGACCGGGATGTTGGCGCTGTTGGCGGATTCAATCGCAGACGTGACAGCGCTTGAGTCCGTCGGGTTGACCAGCAGCACATCGACTTTTTGCCTCATTGACTTCGTTCCTGTTCGGCCAAAAATGATTCCACCTCCTCTCGTCTCGGCATCCCAGCCTGCGCCCCGAGTTTTGTCACGGACAGAGCCGCAGCCGCATTGGCAAATCGGCACGCTTCATGAAGCGGCTTCCCTTCCGCCAGCGCCACGGCAAGCGCCCCGTTAAACGTATCACCCGCGCCCGTCGTATCCACGACGGGAACGTGGAAACTTCGAATGAGCCGTTCTTGTCCATCTTGCCAAATGCGCACCCCTTTGGCCCCTTCGGTGACAATGAGCTGATCGACAAACGATTCTTCATCCATCTTGTCAAACAAAATGCCCCGTTCATGTTCATTCGGCGTCAAGAAACTCGCCTGCTCGAGCACCACGAGCGGCAGCGGCTGGGCTGGAGCTGGGTTCACGATGACGCGCACGCCGTGGCGATGCGCGATCGAAACGGCCCGCTCCACAACAGGAAGCGGGATTTCCAGCTGCAGTAAGCACACATCGCTTTCGGCGATCACGGATTCATATGGATCCAGATCCTCCGGCGTCAGCGCATGATTCGCCCCAGGGACGACAATAATGCGGTTGTCCCGCTCAGAAATCGTAATCGCAGCAATGCCGGTACGTTGATGTGTAACCGATTTCACACAATCGACGGAAACGCCTTCATTTTGCAACGAACGGATGAGCTCTTGACCAAACGCATCATCCCCCACCGCGCCAATCATCCGCACATCGGCGCCGAGGCGAGCGGCGGCCACCGCCTGGTTCGCCCCTTTGCCGCCGGGAGTGGTGAGAAACTGTTCGCCTAAAATCGTCTCTCCTTGGTTTGGAAACCGCGCCGCCACAGTGACTAAGTCCATGTTGAGGCTGCCGATCACCGTAATCGATGGCCGAGCCATCTTTCTTCCCCCTCCTTGTACGAAACAAAAGCGATAGACTCCCGCGCCTCGACGTTTTCCCGAAGCCATATTGTGATTTGCCCGGATCACGGTTATAAATTAATAAGATAAAAGCATAGGATAAAAAACAGGACATTGACAACTGCCAATGCCCTGACCAACACGCACAGCGACCGCAAAAAGTGCAACGGTCTAGAAATAGGCAGAATCGCCCCACCCCCACCTACACCTAGTAGAGGACTTTTCTTTTGATACCGCACAACGACTGTCGCGACCAACGACGCAAACGAAATGATCAGCGACAACCACAGCAGCCATCATCCATTAGCCCCTTTTTATCAAGGGAGTTGCCGCTGCTCCCGTGCATGAAACCGTGCATCTGTATTAACCAGCATGTCTTAGAACACCTAAGGCGCTCGATCATTGCCTAACGCCCCTCTGCAAGCTTCTCACTTTTCCCTCCACCGTTCGCTTGCTTCATCCGCCCGTTTCGCCACCGCCATCATGCTCATGATGACGAGCATCACAAACGAACCCACAAACATTCCCGCGATAAACGCGACCATGGCCCTCTCTCCCTTTTCTCGCAAACTCGTTATTGGCCATTCTTTCCGTTTACATCTAAATCTATACGATGGGAGAGCTTTGTTCTATTATACGCCGCGTTTGACCGCCCGATGCTTGGTCCTTGCCCAACAGCGGCAAGCCCATACAATCAAAAGCGCCAGGAGCGCCCCACATGAATCAATCGCCACATCTTTTGGCGTCGCCGTCCGCCCCGGTTCAAACGATTGGTGCCACTCGTCGGTTGCCGCATACACTGTCGCAAACAGCCAAGCGCCCGCATACGCAAACCGTTTTGGCGCAAGCGCCCGCCACACAAGCGCGGCCAAAATGCCAAACTCGGTCAAATGCGCCGCTTTGCGGATCACAAAGTTCAACCATGACGGCCCCTCTTCATCCCCTCCGCCAAACGGCAAGTACGACAAAATCATCTGCAGCACATGCGCCGTATTCGCCCCAGTGAACCAGGAAGACTCGCTGAAGCTGTAAATGACGAGGCACCAGAGAATGACGGGAAGCCAGCGGGAAAGGAAAGCTCTCATCGTTTCACCTGCCAACAACCTTTTTCCCAACAAAACAAGGTATCTAAACAACAAACGAAAGTAGACACCTTGTTCGCTGAACCCTTTATCATCATAACAGGGAGGGTGATCTTTTTCCATTTTCTTTTTTGAAAGCTGCTTTACCATTGTTTTAAAATCGTTCGCTCACAGGCTGGAAAGAAGACTTCTTTTCCGTTCCCCTCTTTTCTTTCACCCATTCCCCTTTTAAGGGAGATTCTCTCCCTAGTTTATGTTTTCATGAACAAGGGTATGGGTATAGTAGTAAAAGGAAAATGTGTACATTTTTTTCGGTCAGCATTATAATTTTTAGAAAGGAGAATCAATGAGGTGATCAATATGCCCTCCGCTTTGGAAACGAAAATGAGGGTGACACTGTCTTGCACGGAACAGGCCAACAAACCGGATAAGGATCTTTCATTCGCCGAATTACGGAAAAAAATAGCCAAACCTTCTCCCTTTGGCAAAAAATTAGTGGACATCTACAAACAAGGACGGTAGCCGATTATGTCGTTTGTGATGACATATGAAGATGCCATAGATGAACATTTTGGACAAGCGTCTATATACATCGATGCTTGCCAACATTCAAGATTTAGCCTTAGCTCAAATGCGACTCCTTCAGCTTGAAGCCTATGATGCCTTGCACTACGCCATTGCAACATACCATCATTATGACTACTTCGCTACGCTTGACGGCGATTTTGTCCACGCTCTTTACAACCAAGACCTCGACCTAGCACCGATCACAAAAATTGTCAAAATCGCCTAGCCTTGTCGTCTTGATCGAATCGAAGCCCAAAACTAACATTAAGGAAGGCAAAGAGTTCCCATGCTCTCTTTATTTCCTTTATCCACTCATGTGAGCTACACCAAGTTCAACCATGTGAATTAGCGACAGAGAAAGAGCATGCAATATATCGGATTCGCCTTTATGATGTACAAAAAAGCGGAAGCATCCTACTCTGCTTCCGCCAACAGTTTCAACGTCGCGGCGACAAACATTTGCACGCCGATCTCAAGCGCGTCTTCGTCAATCGTAAAGCGCGGGTGGTGGTGCGGGTACACGATGCCTTTTTCTACATTGCCCGCGCCCACGTAGAAAAAGCTGCCGGGCGCTTTTTGCAAAAAGGCGGAGAAATCTTCGCCGCCCATGTTCGGTTTCAAGCGGGCCACTGCCTCTTCGCCGAACAGCTCGCGCGCCGTTTCTTCAATGACGTGGGTCACTTCATCGTAGTTAATGACCGGGCGGTATCCGTAGTCAAATTGAAACTCATACGAGGCGCCGTGCGCTTCGGTGATCCCTTTGACAATGCGCTCCATCCATTGCGGGACCGTCTGGCGCAGCTCGGCGTCGAACGTGCGCACTGTCCCTTGAATTTCGACCTCCCCAGGCAGGACATTATGCGCCGTACCCGCCACAAATTGTGTCACGGACAGAACAAGCGGCTCGAGCGGATCGACATAGCGCGAGACGATGTGCTGCAAGTTCGTCACGACTTGCGCCCCGATGGCGATCGCATCGATCGTTTGGTGCGGCATGGCTCCATGGCCGCCTTTGCCGATGATGCGGATGAAAAAGCGGTCGGGTGCGGCCATCATCGGTCCATACACAATGCCGATTTTTCCACGCTCAAGCGGCGACCAAAGGTGAGTGCCGATGACGACGTCCACCCCGTCCATGACGCCGGCTTGCACCATCTCCTCCGCCCCACCCGGGAACAGTTCTTCCGCGTGTTGGAACAAAAAGCGAATCTCGCCATGAATTTGATCGCGAAGCTGGGCGAAAATTTTCGCCGTCCCCAACAGCATCGCCGTATGGCCGTCATGCCCGCACGCATGCATGACGCCTGGGTTTTTGGAGGCAAATTCAAACGTGTTTTCCTCTTGAATGGGCAGGGCGTCCATATCCGCGCGAATGGCGACGACTCGGCCTGGCTGTTGGCCAATGAGCCGCGCCATGACGCTCGTTTTCGTCGGCCGCGACAACTCAAGATGGCCGAATGATTGCAGCGTCTCGTACACAAATTGCGCCGTTTTCTCTTCCTGGAACGACAATTCGGGATGGGCATGCAAGTGGCGGCGCCAGGCGATGACGTCCGTTTTCACTTCATCGACGAGCCGTTTGATTTCTTCCTTTGTCATCCATAATCTCCCCCTGTTCGTTTGTCTTTTTCGTTATTCCCCTTGGGCTAGTTGCCACACCGTATGATAAAGCACCTCTGCTCCAGCGGCGCAGTCTTCTTTCGTGCTCCATTCCGCCGGACTATGGCTCACCCCGTCTTGGGAGCGGACAAAAATCATCCCGATCGGGCAAATCGGAGCCAACTGTACGCCGTCATGGGCTGCGCCGCTCGGCAGCCAAAACGGCGGATACCCGAGCTGCTTGCACGCTCTTTCCGCGGCCTGTTTCACCACCTCGGAACATAACACCGGCGCCATTTCTTGCAGTCGCTCGGTCGTGAGGCGAACGTTCCGCTCCTTGGCGATCGTCTCTGCCCGCGCGGCTATGGCATTCCATACTTGATCGCGCACCTCAGCCTTCAAGTCGCGCAAATCGAGCACAAATTCGACCCGTTCCGGAATGACATTAATACCGCCCGGATATACATGCAACTGTCCTACAGTACCGACCGTTGTCCCTGTTCGTCTTGCTTCCTCTTCAATGATCGCGATAATTTGTGCGGCGGCGGCCATCGGGTCGCGCCGCAACGACATCGGCGTGGCGCCGGCATGTTCTGCTTTTCCTTCGATGGTAAATTTCACCCAAATCAGACCGGCGATGCCAGTGACGATGCCAACTGGAAGACCAGCCTCCTCCAGCACCCGTCCTTGTTCGATGTGCAGTTCGACATAGGCTTTCACCGTTCCTGGTTTTCGTGCTGCCTGCGGCAAGCGGTCCGGGTCAAGCCCCGCCTGTTTCATTGCTTCAGCGAGGGAAATCCCTTCCGCGTCGCGGCACTCGAGCGCTTCCGGAGGCAACGTCCCCGCCATCGCGCGGCTGCCGATCATGCCGAAACGAAAGCGCGCTCCTTCTTCGTCCGTAAACGCCACTACTTCAATTGGATGGTGCGTCACAACCCCGTGCTCGTTCATCGCCTGAACAACTTCCACGCCGGCCAACACCCCGAGCGGTCCATCAAAGCAACCGCCGTTGTAAACCGAATCGAGATGAGACCCAACAAGGACGACCGGAGCATCCGGATTCGCCCCTTCTTTCCGTCCGATCAAGTTGCCAGCCGCGTCTTCATATACGAAAAGCCCCGCTTCGCGCATGTAAGAAGCGACGAGATCTTTGGCCCTCCGTTCTTCAGCAGTGAACGAGAGGCGCGTGACGCCGCCGCTTGGTTTCTTGCCGACCTCCCCTAGTTCCATGAGCCGTTGCCAAAGACGTTCCCCTTGAATCAAGCTATCCTCCCCTCACGCCAATTACGGATAATTTTCGGATATGTCCTTAATTATAATGGAAACAGAGGAAATTTTCAAATAATACAAATAATAAAAACGTCTTCAAGACAACAAAAAACTTCTGCCTGGCGCTAAAGGCAGAAGCTGATCGAGCGATTATAAGAAAATGCGGTATACTTTGCGCGGACGCCCGCGCGGATACGGGTTTGTCTCCCCGGCCACTTCGGCAAGGCCCACGGTCTCCAATTGGTTTAAAATCCGGCGGGCGCTGCGCGGCACAATCCGCATATAAGAAGCCAACTCATGCGCTTCGATCTCGTTGGTTCCGCGTTTTTGCAATATGGCTTTCAATTTGCAGAGCGTCGCGGCGCTTAATCCCGTCCGCTCCGCCAGCTGCCGCAGTTCTCCGCCGCCGAGCGAATAGCGGAGGTGCACACTTTTTCCTAACGGACCCGAGATCGTTCCATCATCAAACACCACCATCCACGCACCCCGTCCGCTTTGTTTCGCATGCAAAAACGCCTTCCCAGCCTGAATTTCGGCCTCATACGCCGTTCGGCCGATGCCGATTCCGCACGCGATGACTTCGTCGTAAAGGAGCTCCGTCTCCTCGGCCGAGGGGACCGTTTTATAGCCATCGGTGATCTCTTTTAATGCGCCCCTTGTCGTAAAAATGACATAGCGGCCCGGTCCGGCGCTTTTCAGCGACCCTTGGACTTTTTTTGCATACCGTAGCAATTTTTCCGTTGTCTTCATCTCCAGACGATATATGTCATCGGTCGAAAATGTCTCTGGGGAGGCCGCCTGCATCGCATCGACTTCAATCATTTGCACGGCGATTTGCGCATCTTGCGCCTGTAGCATCTGTCCGGTGCGAATGATTGTTTGGATGACCGCTTCCACCGCCGAGCGGGCAGGCAATACCCGATACACCGGCATCCCGAGTTTCTCCAGTTCGAGATGGGCTGTCCGCAAACAGGTGACCGCTGCTTCCGTTTTCCCTTGTTTCCAAAGGGTGTAATGATAGTCGGACAGTTCCTGGGCCGAAATGCCTCCCTCGTAATGCTTGACGTATGGAATCGGTTCTTCGATGCCCGCCTCTTCCAGCAGCCGTTCGATTTCGCGACGCTCGTACGTGTCAAAACTAAGTCGGCTGACCGGAATCTGCTCCGTATAGTGCGCCTGCAGCAGTGTGCGGTACAAGCTGGCACCAATATGTGGAACATAAAACAGCGGCGCATCGACCTCACCGGACTGCTTGACGATCGAATACGGCACTTGTCCGGAAAACAGCCACATATCAACCTCTGACGCGAGCGGGCGGATCAAATCGATCACTTCACTTTCATCCCAATACACAACGGGAACGCAAACAAGCTCTTTGTACTCTTGCGCCACCGCCTGAATAATTGACAGCGAATCGTCCGCACCAAATATGCCTAATCGAATACGAATGGAGCACACCTCCTCACTATCCCCGTCCTATCGGCAAACAACACCCTCGTCCGATTCACTTTCTTCCTCAAACTCCCCCAACGGCTCGTTGCAGATACAAAAATGCATCACCACGTTTTTAGAAAGCGCCTAAACGAACAATCCTCAGCATCGCAATGCCATCCAATTCCTTCAGCAGGCAGCGCCTCCCGCCATCGCTGGGGACGAACCATCGCCAGAGAACAGATGGGGCACAGCTGCTTTCTTTACCCCTCTTTTTCTGCTTGTGTAGCGACCGGTGCGTATAGCGAAACGCCTGTCGCTCCACCCACCACCGGCCGCCCGATCGACTCGTAGATTAAGCCGGCGGCTTCTGCCGCCTTCGGGTCGTAACAATTCCGCCCATCCACCACAACCGGTGTTTTCATCAGCGTCTTGTAGCGGTGAAGGTCAAATTGCAGCACAGCCGGCCATTCGGTGAAAATGAAACAAACATCCGCGCCGCGAATGGCTTCCTCAATCGTCTGACAACAAACGACCGCATCGCCAAAACGGCGGGCGACATGTTCGAGAGCGGCTGGGTCCCAGACGCGCACGGCGGCCCCTTCAGCAATGAGCCGTTCGATGTTCGCCAATGCCGGCGATTCGCGCACATCATCGGTGCCCGGCTTGAATGCGGCGCCAAGCACGGCGACCGTCCGGTTGCGGAAATCCCCAATGTGCAGACGCGCTTTGTCAAGAAGCTTCCATTTTTGTTTCTCATTGACGTCCATTGCCGCCCATACCGTTTTGAGCGAATAGCCGTGAGAAGCCGCCAACGAATAAAGCGCGCTCGCATCTTTCGGCAGGCATGAGCCTCCATACCCGACGCCTGCGCGCAAAAAGCGGCGGCCGATGCGCGGATCCATGCCGATTCCTTCCGCCACCGCCTGAATGTCGGCGCCTACCAACTCGCATACATTGGCGATCTCGTTGATGTAGGAAATTTTCAACGCCAAAAACACATTGGCCGCGTACTTGATCATCTCGGCGCTTCTCCGGTCCGTCACGACGTACGGGAGCGCAAACGGGGCGTAGAGGTCCTTCATCATCCGCTCCGCTCTCTCCGATTCGACGCCTAACACAATGCGCGGCGCCTGCAACGTATCGCGCACCGCCGTTCCTTGTGACAAAAACTCCGGGTTGGACACAATGTCGATGCGCACCCCAGAGCGTCCATTTTCTGCTACAAAACGCGCGGCCTCATCCCCTGTGCCGACCGGAACCGTCGATTTGATCGCCACCAAACAGTCGCGCTCCACCGCCATCGCAATGCGGCCGAGCGCCTTCCAAACGGCGTCAAGCTGCACAGAACCATCCGGCAGCGGCGGGGTGCCGACCGCGACCATGATCACTTCCGCCCATCGATACGCTTCCGCATCGTCTGTGGTAAAGCGAAGGCGGGCGCTGTTCCGTTGGATGAGCGGTTCGAGCCCCGGTTCATAAATGGGGACGATTCCTTCATTCAACCGCCGAATTTTTTCCTCATTGACATCCACGCATATGACATCATGCCCTTTATCAGCCAGGCAGGCGGCGGTCACCAGCCCCACATATCCCGCCCCGGCGATCGTGATTTTCATCGTTCCTCACACCTTTTTGATCCATTGCGGCTATTGTCGCTTGTTCTCATTATATCGAATCGCCTGGGGATTTTCATTGTTTTCGCCTAGCCGCTGAGTTCACCGGTTGTGCTCTGCGGCCAAAAGAAAACCGGGAGGAGCCAAACCCCCGGTTACATGACATTTGCTTCTTGACAGCCAATCAACCACAAAACCGCCGATCAACGATTTCTCCACGATCATTTCTTATTCAAAATAATGCCGAACCGCATCCGCAATCGCGGTCGTCACTGCTTCCTGATAGTCGTCTGTCGCCACCGTCGCCGCATCTGTGCGGTTGCTTACATAGCCGAGCTCAAGCAATACAGACGGTCTGTCGTTTTCCCGCAGCACGTAATAGTCGCCAAACGCAACGCCGCGGAAAGGCAGTGCGGCCAATCGGGAAAGCGGGTCTTCGAATGATTGCGCTAAGCCGTAATCGGCAAAACGGTCGTAGTAATAAACGGTGATGCCGCTCGCCTGTTGGTCGTCTGCGCTGTCATAATGCAGGCTGATAAACGCATCCGCTTGATACAGGCGCGCCATCGCCACGCGCGCGGACAGCGGCACATACTCATCGCTGGAGCGCGTCAGCACGACGCGGGCGCCGTAAGATTGCAGCTTGTTTTTTAGAAGCCTCGCCGTTTCCAACGTCAACTCCTTTTCCTTGACGCCATCGGCACTTTTCGCACCGCCGTCTTTGCCTCCGTGGCCAGCGTCAAGAACGATCGTTTTTCCGGCCAGCGCCTGAACAGGACCGCGCGTCCAGCTGTCTACATACAGGCGCGAGTCGCTAGGCGCGATGATGGAAAGCAGCGAGCGGTCAGCCGACTGGGGCGCTTCCGCTTCCTTTTCATTGGCTTGTCCACCCTTTACCTGCACATACGCGGACGAAACCCAGCCACCAAGCCCTGTTGAGGAGGCAATTTTATACCATCCCGGTTTCTTTTCTACAATCTCGACCTCTTCACCACGGACAAGGCGTCCGACGCGCGCTGCCTTCAATGACGGCTCAGCCCGAACGTTGAGCGAACTGGCGTTGACGATTCCGGTTTGATGCGAAATCGATGACTCCCGAGCCGCAGTGAGGTATGCTGAAGACACCCAGCCGATCGCACCGTCTGCGATCACTTCCGTCCATTCCCCATCTTCCTTGATGACCCATACCGTTTCTCCCCGCGCCAAATGCCCAATAATTCGCCCGTCTCGGCTCGGCTCTTGGCGAAGGCGGAGCCGGTCTTCTTGCACGACGGCTGTCTCTTTTGCCAACGCGACGTACCGCGCAGCGAGCCACCCGGTTCGATTTTTCTCCCATTCAATTTTCACCCAACCATCTTTCATGTCCACCAACCGGTACACTTCGCCCCGGTGGACGTTCGCCAATGGACGATACGGCACTCCCGGCCCTTGGCGGACATTCACGCGATCCGCCGTCACCACAGCCAGACGCTTCGTTTCCTCCATTTCCTTTTCCCCTTTCGCCCCCACCGGCCAAGCAGCCGCAGCCAACCATAGCAAACAAAACGACAGGGCGAGCCATGTCCCTCGCCTCATGCCCATTCCCTCCCCCGTTGTCCCCAATTTGTCTACTATATCGTTCGCGCACAACGGGGAATTTCCTGTCTGCCGCTTCGGAAAACCGCTCGACAAAACTAGCGAGGCGGCATCCATCAACCGACAACGGCTCTCCTTTTTCTGCATCATGCTTCTTCATACGACAGCCACTACAACGCGGCCGATCGACATGCGTCATCCTCCCCTTCCATCTTTCTTTTTTCAATATTTCCATCAATAATGTTTAAATTCTACTATGGACAGGATAAACTACTATTATACAAAACGTTTATCCGAAAGGAGACGAGGTCTATGAACCCCGACAATCTTGCTAAACTGATCGACGAATTGTCTGCCATGTTCCATCCGACAGAGCGGGACCGTCCACACGGCAGATGGGTTGAGGCGCCAAAGAGCGCACCCCCTTCCAAACGGCGGCGGTCCAAAACAGCCTACCAGCTGAAAATCACATTAAACGGCATCCGCCCGCCGATTTGGCGGCGCGTCCTTGTTCCCGGACATGCGACATTTCACGAGCTTCATCTCATCATCCAAGAAGCGATGGGATGGGAACAAGCCCATTTATACGAATTCGATTTCGGAAGCGTTCTCATCGGCATCCCTGACGGCTGGGATTCGTTTCAGCTGGAAAAAGAACTGATGGACGCCCGCCGCATCCCATTACAGCAATGGCTGACGGAAGAAAAACAAAAATTTCTATATATTTACGATTTTGGCGACTACTGGAGCCATACCGTCACCGTTGAAAAGATTGAAACACTCCCAAAACCGTTGGAACGCGCCGCTTGCCTGAAAGGAAAACGGGCGTGCCCTCCCGAGGATTGCGGCGGCGTCTATGGCTATCTGGAGCTGCTGGAAGCGACGGCGCAAAAAGACTCTCTTGCCGACCCCGAATTGCGCGAGCTGGTGGACTGGATGTACGACATGAAAGGCGAAGATTTTGATCCTGATGCCTTTGACGTCGAGGAAGCGAACGAGCGGCTGGCCTATATCCGATTGTAACGATCCAACCGCCACAATCCGGCCTCCGCGATGCCGGTTCCAATCCATTCAGCAACCGTCGCGGCACCCGGAAGCAGCAACAGCCAGACATGTATATGTGCACGCGAAAGAAGGGGTTCGGCATCTCCCAAGGACACCTTCTTTCGCACCCATCTGCGCTTCGTTGCCTGCTTTGTCCGCCGCCTTACAAAAATCCCCGTTCGGCAAACGTCTCCCAGACGAGCTCCTCGAGCTCCTTGCGCAACTCAGTTGCATCGACTCCTTCAAGCAACCCGTCCTTTTTCCATGTTCGGACCGCTTTGTCAATCAAACGATGGACTTGATCAACGTCCCAGCCCTCGCGATCAAACAACTCCTCAACTTGGTCAAGCCATTCCTCAATCGCACGGTCCAGCTCATCCCCATCCTCCATCCCACCGTCGTCGAACCAGATCTCATCACCGTCATCCCCATCGTCAAAGAGCCACTCATCATCATTCTCGCCCTCATCATCTCCATCATCGAGCAACTCTGTTCTAAATAAAAACAATTCCATCACAGTGGCTTCCACTTCCTCTACAGGAACACCGTATCGTTTGGAAACATCTTCTATATTGACAAATTCTCTTCCAGCCATTTCACTCGCCAAATAACGGAGTGCAGCCGCATACACAGCAGGATTCTCGATGACCGGTTCATTCATTTCGCAGTATGCGCGCCAGAGGAATGCAGCCTCGCTGAGCACTAGGGAGGAGGTTTCAGCGCACGACGAAACTGCTTTCATCGATACATGTCGCAAGAACTTTAGGAGGCTGGTGAAAAACGACTGATTTCGCCGAACCCATTGTTTTCGGCCGAAAGAGAAGCGTTGATTTTGCAAGACTTCTCTATTTGAGAAAAAAGTCCATTTTCCGAGATTTTTCACTAAATCACCGGCCTTTTAGACTTTCGCTGCTCGTCCCAAGCACATTCCCATTCCCATTTTTTGCGCCCAACCAAAATTCTAAGAATATGACCGGTTCTTACCTGCGTAATGGCAAGAGAAAAAGCGCCCCGTCATCCGTCGGGACGCCTACGGCCGGCGAATCAAGCGAGACAACGAGGCAAGCAGGCGCTCTTGAAACGCAACCCATTCTGTCTCCGCCTTGTCTGGCCACGCTTCCAGCGCCTGAAGCCACGGCTCTACGTACGGAGAGAAAGACGGCGGATACACGCGGGCAAGATCGTCCATCTTGCCATTGCGATCGGTCGCGGCGACGATATACATGCCCGGCAACAGATGCGGCTCTGCCCGCTTCGGAATGTCCCATGTCACCGTTCGGTTATGGGCAAGCCAATCCAGCACCGCCTTCCCCTGTTCCACACGCTTGACGCGGAAAAACGAGAAACTGACGGAAAGGGGAATAGACAAGCCAAACAAATGGGCAAGCTGCCAAGCCATCAGTTCCTCATCCGCCTTTCCTCTCTCGCCCCCCCATTCATCCAGCAGAGCAAAGCAATGTTCCAATTCGCTTCTGACCTCTTCCAGCACGGCACCAATAACAGTTCGATGATTCGTTCCATAACGGCGGTCCAGCCAATCGGCCCACTCAAGCAACATATCGAGCGCTCGGCTCACCACTTCCCATGAAAACGAACTCCATCTTGACGGGATTTGCTCGACGATGCATTGTTTCCAGTCTTCTTCTCCTACGTCCTGCCACGATGAAAACGTCCGCCCGTTCATATATTCACACACGAGCAAAACCATGGCCCAAAACGCCTCTTTGGCTTCTTTTTCTCCGCTCACGATGACTTCGTTATAAAACGCCAATGCGTCATCGGTGAAATACATCCCTTCCCATTCCGCGCGGATCAACAACGTCTCGGTTCTTTCCGGCCCCATCCATTTCATTTTCCATAAGTCCGAAAGACGATGTGATGAGCTAAACGGAGATGGGGGCAATCCATAACGGGAGCGAATGGAATTTACTCCGATGAGCACCGGCAAATTGGCTCGTTCTTGCATGTTAAATAAATGGAATTCATACTCTTTCAGCCACTCATCCACTTCCTGAACACGCCCCTCGCGCGCCATTTCGTGAGGGGTTTTTCCATTCCATTTCTCAAGTGGGGTGTGAAGGGCTTTTTCCATTTGAACATCCAATCCGGCCATCGTTGCCACCCAAGGGGGAGAGTCTGGGTCTGAATCAATATGAAGCGAAACGTTTTCGATCCATTTTCGGCGCAAAACAGCTTCTGTCCGCCGTTTTCGTTCTTTTGGGGAATACCCGAACGCTTGCAGCAGCGACACGAGCTGTTCGGCCGTCCCTTCCTCCTCGGTAGACAACACGAGACGCGACCGATGAGCCGATAATGACCCGCCTAATTCAAATACACGAATCAGCTTGGGGGAAATCACCCCGACATAATGGTACACATTGGTGCACCATGAACCTTCCACCTTCTCCCCATCATCATGATCAATGTGAGCGCGTCCAATCGAAGCAAGCTTCCTCATCGCCTCAGCGGCTTCTTGGCATTCGTATTCATACGTCCACCGCGTGCGCTCTTCTTGTACATCGTCCGCCTTCGGAGGATAGCCTGCATCGACGATATCGAGAAAATGTTCAACGGCTACCTTGTCATACGGCCAATCGGTTTGCGTCAACAAGACGCGAATGTTCTCTTCCGCCCGTTCCACGCCCTTCGGATCTACGATCGATGATACACCGCAAACGTAATAGCCGCCGTCAAATGGCTCCAAAAAGGCAAACATGCCGCCCCAAGGGCGCACAACCTCCAATGTCTCGCAATACGGCATGAGAAGTTTCTCGCCCGTCAACCGGTCAACCGCCACTCCTCCTTCATCATCCAAATCGACAAATTGCACAAGGCGCGGCACAAGCCGAACCCAGCGGTCCAACATTTCTTTCAGCTCTGGAGAAAGACGACGCCCTTTTTCCTGTTGAAACCATTCAACGCCGCGCAATCCATTCGGATAACGATGGAGGAAAAAACGCCAAAGCGTCTCAAACACCTTCAACTCTTCACGATGATCCTTTTGTTCGATCATTTGGCGAAATGTACGGTTGACCGCTTCGCGTTCATCGTAAGACAGCGCTTCATCCAAAAACCGTTGCACCATTTGCGACAGCTCATATTTTTGGTCAAAAAAGCGGCGCTGCCGCACCCGCTTGATCTCATGCTTTTGCTGTTTGTTCATGCAGCATTTCTTATACTTTTTCCCGCTTCCGCACGGGCACGGGTCATTTCGGCCGATTGCCATGCAAAACCCTCCCTTCTAATCTTTCCTTTCCAAAACGGCGACCAAGATATTAAAAACGGTCAGAATTGCGCACAAAGCCATTTTTCCCAATCCATTATGGATTCGGTCAAAACGGATCGTTCCCCGCCGCTTTTTTTGGAGTTTCACGAATGGAACGCATTCCATTCCCTGTTTCTGCTTATAGAGAGCTTGGGTTGAGCTCCATGATGGTTGAATGAGAGAGCCCTTGTGGAACCGGCTTTCCTTTCTGACGAAATGCCGCTGACTTGCGCGCAGCGCCCGTTTTTCTGCCAGCTTCTAGATGAATCCCCGATCGGTGAAGATCTCCCACGCTACATCGCGGAGTTCTTTACGCAATTCTTTTTCATTCACTTCCTCGAGCAGGCCCTCATTCCGCCACGAACGGAGGGCGCGGTCAATATGACGGTTGACTCGCTTCTCGTTCCATCCTTCACGCATCAACATCAGATCGATGTCATCGATCCATTCATTGATGCGCGCATCAAGCTCATCCCCTTCCTCTTCGAACCAGTCTTCCTCCCAGTCATCGAGCCATTCCTCGTCGTCTTCATCATCAACAGCCATCAGGAAAAAATCCAACGCCGCCGATCGCACATCTTCTGGCATCACGTCATACCGATCGGCGATGTCTTCCACCTCCGATCCTTCCGCCTTCATCAAATGCCCAGCCACATAGCGGAGCGCCGCGGCGTAGACGGGAACCGAATGAGGGAGGCGGGATGTTTTTCCGCAATAGATCGCCCATATGGCGAACGCTTGATTGAGCAGCGCCGCTGGCGCCTCCGGCTCGTTTTCATCGAGCTCGCGAATGACGGCCGCTTGTTTCGGATCATCCCATTTGAACTGTTTGGCGAACTGCCAAAGCCACTCCAAGAGCACATCGGAAAGCACAGCGACGAACCGATCGCGCATCCATAAAGCCGATGGCTGACCGCTCCACTCCCCTTCTTGTTGAATCGCCCGAAGCAATCGATCTTTCCCTGACGCCGGGAGCGGAAACACCGCTGTGAAACACGTGAACACGTCTTGGTACGGCACAAGGAAGCCGAACACCACATCTCCTGTTTCGATCACGCTCGGCCATTGATCGGAAGTCAATAAATGAACGATCTTTTCCTCTCCCATCAACAAATCCCGGACAACGGGGCGATTGTCGTCATCATAGCCGATGAACTCGCCAAGCGACGGAACGGCTCCTTCCCACCTCTCGATGTGAGCCTGAACAGACGGGCGCCACCGCTCCCAATGACGGCTTTTCCGGTAAGCAGAAAAGATCGTTTGTCCTGTTTCATCAACCGGCCAACAAAACAACATCCAGTTCACCACCATGATCTGCATGCCAAGCTCGAGTTCCTCCGGCATCTCATCAAGCGGGAACTGGTCTAAAAGCTCTTCCGCCTCCCTCTCATACCGCTGCAAAACAAACTGACGCATATCATTCATGCATTCGATCAACTCGCGGTCAATCAATGACGAAATCGAAACCGCCTCTTTTTTTCCGCAACAATGCTTGTACTTTTTCCCGCTTCCGCACGGGCATAACGCGTTCCGCGGCGTTTCCGCCATATTCGATGCACCTGCTTTCTTTTCCATTTGGACTTTTTCTATTCCTATTATACCATCATCGATAGACGTTCAACCATCACCAGCTTTCTTTCTATCAAAACGCGTACACGTTCAAAAGCTCGCAATGTCCTTTCATGCCGTCTCGAGAACAGACGCGTTTTGTCACATTGCCCCTCTTTTTTCGACACGCTGTCACATGCTATAATAGGATGATAAGGAATGGATCGGAAAGGACGGACCGACATGTTGCAGACCACGATCTCCAAACCGCTTTTGCGGCAAGCGGCAGAAGAATTGGTGAAAGAATTGCCGTATCCCATTTTCCACACGCTCATTCAAAAAGGACGCGATTTGTCCAGATACGGGTTCGTCTATAACGTGATGGTCATCAACAGCCATGAAGTGGAAGGGGTCGTGTCTGACAAAACTCCTCATGACGTCATGGTTGATTTGTCCAACGTCACCCGCCGCCATCGCTGCCCGTGCGGGACGGAAGGGCTGTGTCCACACGTTTTGGCGCTGTTCTTTTATATATACGGCAACGTGTTCGACGTTGGCGAGCTGTTCCGCCTTTGGAAAAAAGGGCAAATCGGCCCGTTGCAGAAAGAATCCGCTGTCCATGAATCAAAAACACCTGCTCCAAAACGCGCGGGGAAAACGGCAGGCCTTTCGATCACAGCCAATGAAACGGTTGAAGATTGGCGGGGCCAGTTCGAGAAACAGTATGAAGACTTTTTCTCCCGCCATCAAAACGGCCAAAACTGGCCGTACCGTTTAGCCTTCCAGCTGCTCCCGAAACTTGGCAAAAACGAAGGGAAGCAAGCTGGCGCCCGTCCGTTGCGGGAGCTTCATGCCGCCCTCTTTTTGTTGGAAAAGCTTCGGCAGTACGGAGAGGCGCAAGGGTGGAATGACGTCGTATTCGCCTCTTACGGACAGTTTTCCTGGCAGCAGGACGTCAACTATGTCGCCGACCGCGCCTTTGACGCCTTGGAAAAATTGTCTACTCAATCGCTGCCGCGGTCGCTCAACGCGTTGATTGAACAGACGATTCCGTATGTTCGTGATGTATTGTTTTTGGACGGGGCGCTGTCATCATTCGGCTATGACTTTTACACAACCGCGTGGGAATCGCTGTTCACCAAGCCCACATGGCGGCAAGAGGAACGGGCCGAACTCCTTCGGCTCGCCAAAGACCGAGACGACATCCGCGCCGCTATGGCGGCGGCTCATCTTTCCTTTTTGCTTGGCGAAGACGACGAAGCGATGGCGCTTTACCGCGCGTTCCCCGATCAGGCAGGCTTGTTTTTGGTGGAATGGATCGGGCGATTCATTCAAAACGGCCTCTTGAAGCGGTTTGAAGCCGTTTGGGAAAAAGCAAAAGACGATTGGCCGCTTTATCTTTCGCATATACCCGCTCCCATCCGAAGCAGTTTTTTGGACGAAGCGGCGCACTGGTTTGAAATGTACGCCCGGCAACGAAACCGCTCGGACGCATGGGAAGATTTTTTGCAGCGAAGCCTTCCGTACAGCGTCAACGAGTACACCAACTTTTTGTATCGGCAAGGACGCTACCGGGAAGTCGTGGACCTATTCTTATGGGCGAACATCACCGCTGATGAGCTGCATCCGCAGCTGCTCAAAACATTGCAAGCGCGCGGGACGGATCTTGTCATGCCGTTATATCATCGGACCGTGATCAAGCTGCTCAACGAGAAAAACCGGTCAAGCTACCAAAAGGCGGTCCGCCACTTGAAAACGCTGCGGACCCACTACCGTTCGATGAAGCGATTCGATCAATGGGAAGCGTATCTTGAACAGCTGCTCGCCAAAACGGCGCGCCTGCGCGCGTTTCATGAAGAATTAAAGAAAGGAAAACTGCTTCCATGAAGGCATTGGAGACGATTCAGATTTCCTGCAGATGGAATGAAGAGATTCGATGTTTCGAGCTCTCTGGTTCCACCCATCCCTCATCATGGGTTTCGCCTTTATTGGCTTGGCACGAAGAAACCTTTTACGGGACCATGATCGATATCGAAGACGACATCGTGCGGCTGTCGCCGTGGCAAGCGCTCACTCTGTTCGCGTTGCGTCCGCACTCGCGCTTTTCCGTCATCGAATGGGCGGATGAATTCACCGCCCGATTGGAAGAGTGGGCGAGACACATTTGGAATGGGTTGGGGGAACGCCGCTTCCTTCCAGACGCTCCCCTTTGGAAAAACACAGGCGGCTCATGGAGCGAAGCGGGTCGCACCCGTTGGCGCAGCACGGACGATGATCCCGATCCGTTCGTCGCTACATGGCGGTCGCTGGCGATTGCCGACTGGCTGTCGCGCGACCCGGAGCTTCGCGTCATTTGGGGCGAAATCGTTCGCGCTTATCCATTGATCGCCTCCCCCAGCGGCCAATGGACCGGAACGGAAGACGATTGGCTTGAACAAATCGGCTGGCTCGGCGACCGGCCGCCGTTTACGGTCGGGCTTCGCCTCGTCGAGCCGCCTGAGGACGGCGACGTATGGACGCTGGAAGCGGTGTTAATCGCCGTCGACGACAGTGTCATCACACCTGCGAGCGACATTCCGCGCGCCTGGCGCCCATATGCATCATCGATCCAGCGCGCCATTCGCCGCATTTGCGCGATCGTGCCATGGCTGGGCAATGGAAGCGAGTCGCTGCTTCATGAACTGTCTGACGAACAAGCGTGGCGCTTTTTGTCCGAAGACAGCTTAAAGCTGACGGAAGCGGGTGTGCGCCTTTTGCTTCCCGACTGGTGGCACGACATCCGCCAGGCGCAGCTGTCGATCAAAGCGAAACTGTCGCCTTCCGTCAACGCGGAATCATTATTCGGCCTTGAGCGGCTCGCTGATTTCGATTGGCGCGTCGCGACCAACGGGATTGAGCTGACGGAAGAGGAGTTTGCCGCTTTGGCGGAACAAAAGCGGCGCCTCATTCGCCTGCGCGGCCAATGGCTCATCCTTGATCCCGCCCTTGTCCGCCGCGCGCAGGCGCTCATGGAAAAGGCGAAAAAAGAAGGCGTGCCGATCCACGATATCGTGGCGCAAACGCTGCTTTCAGAAGCAGAGGAGCGCGAAGAGGCAACGGACGAATCGATCCCGATCCACATTGACGTCCATGATCAGTTCCGGGCGTTCATCCGTCAGCTCCAGCAGCTTGATGGATTGCCGAAAGCAAATGTGCCGCCGTCTTTTCACGGCACGCTCCGCCCGTATCAGCAGCGTGGCGTCGACTGGCTCGTCTTTTTGCGCCGATTCGGCTTTGGCGCCTGTTTGGCCGATGACATGGGGCTAGGCAAAACGGTGCAGCTGCTTGCTTATTTGGCGCACGTCAAAGAAATCGAACGCCCGGACACGCCGGCGTTGCTCATCTGCCCGACCAGCGTGATCGGCAACTGGCAAAAAGAATGCGCCCGCTTCACCCCAGACTTGCGCGTCTACGTGCACCATGGACCGAACCGGGCGAAAAACGATGCGTTCGTGCAAACGGCAGGCGAGGCCGATGTCGTCATTACGTCTTACAACCTTGCCCATTTAGACCATGACGATTTAAAACAGATGCACTGGCACGTCATTTGCTTGGATGAAGCGCAAAACATTAAAAACGCGCAAACAAAACAAGCGCGCGCCATCCGCCGCTTGAGCGGAAAACATAAAATCGCCTTATCCGGCACGCCGGTTGAAAACCGTCTCGGCGAACTTTGGAGCATCTTCCACTTCCTCAACCCGGGCTACCTCGGCAGTGCGGCCGAGTTTGAACGCCGATTTGCCGGACCGATCGAAAAAGAAGGCGATGCCCGCAAAAAAGCGGCGCTGCAAACACTCATCCGCCCATTTCTCTTGCGGCGGACGAAAACGGATGAAGCGGTTGCGCTCAACTTGCCGGATAAGCTTGAACAAAAAGAATATTGCCCGCTCACAGCCGAACAGGCTGCCTTGTACGAGCAGCTCGTCAACGACACACTCGAACGGGCAAAGGAAGCCAGTCCGTTTGCGCGGCGCGGCTTGATTTTGCAAATGCTAAACGGTGTGAAGCAAATTTGCGACCATCCGGCGCTGTATTTGAAAGAACGCCGCCCCCGCCAGCTCGTTGAACGGTCGCACAAGCTCGAAAAGCTCATCGAACTGATCGAGCAAATCCGCGCCAACGACGAATCGTGCCTCATCTTCACGCAATACGTGCGAATGGGCGAGATGATCCAACAGCTGCTTTCCGACTTGTTTGACGAGCCGGTGCTGTTTTTAAATGGCAGCGTTCCGAAACAAGCACGCGATCGAATGGTCGAGGAGTTTCAAGCACGAAAAGCGCCGATTTTCCTTTTGTCGCTCAAAGCGGGCGGCACCGGCCTCAACTTGACGGCCGCCAACCATGTCATCCATTTTGACCGTTGGTGGAACCCGGCGGTGGAAAACCAAGCGACCGACCGCGCCTACCGCATCGGACAGACGAAATTCGTCCACGTCCATAAATTGATCACCATCGGGACAATCGAGGAAAAAATCGACGAGATGCTCGAACAAAAACAAGCGCTCGCCGACATCATCACCGAAGGCGAGGCGTGGATCACCGAACTGTCCGATGACGAACTGCGCGACTTGCTCGCCTTATCGGCCGCCGCGAAAGGAGGCGCTTGACCATGGCGGAAGAAAAACGAAAGCGCAAGAAAAAAACGACGGAAAACCCGTGGGAAAAGCTGCTGAAGCGGATGGAAGAAAAGTTGAAAGAGCGGGAAAAGCGGCAAAAACAACCGTAAAGGACAGCACGCAGGCGATGAACGTCGCCCCGATCCCGTTGGACACAGAAAAGATCCATGAGCAACCTTTGCCCTTCACCTGGGCATGAAAATGCCCCATCAAGACGCGTGCATTTTCACGGAAACAGCGTGGGAAGAATCCCACGCTGTTCGCTTTTAAGCAGTCCTTTCGAAGACCGTTGAAAAACGACGGATTTGTTCGATTTGGGAGAAGCCGAAAGGGGTCACGCGACGGTGTTGCAAAGTTTTGAACTGAAGAAACGCTGTGAGGAAGCAACATTTCCTCTTTCATCACGATAATGCAAACAAACAAGGTTGAACATCCGCCTGCTCATATAGCCGTTCCTCATTGAGCACATACACCGTCACCGAACAAGTCACGTTTATGTCAAACCGAAGTCCTTCGCACAAGGCAAGAAACCGGCCAAATGCAAAAAAGGACCGGCCGCCAACCTTCCTCATCAAGAGAAGGTCTGTCGCACCGATCCTTTCGCTAAACGGAAGCATACATCCGATCGAGCTCTTGCGCTTCGTATTTCGCAAACGGGTCGATGAGCGAAATTTTTTGCGCTTCCGCATCGCCGACGCCGGCGTACAGCTCGGCGGTGCCGTCGCCTTTGCGGATGAGCCCGCCGCTGAAGACAACGTTCGCCAAATCCGGCCGTTTCGCCGGCCCGTCTAAAAAGTGGGAGCGAAGCGCAAGCAATTCCAGCTCCGAACGCTCCATCGTCTCGGGGTTCAACACGAACACCATCGGGTAGTAATGGCGGTTGCCTTGCTCGTCAAAGCAAGCGATATGGCCGAGCGCCCCAACAAGCCCGTTTGCAAGCAAATGCGCCTCGTTCACGCCGCCCCATTCTTCATCCGTAAATTGGGCATCCAAAATCGGCGCGGCCTCGATCACGTCCGGCGTCAACTCATCGAGCGAGAAAATGCGGGTGAAACCGATTTTCCCGCGGCCGCCTTTTTCCCCTTGCGGTCGGGTAAACACGCCGATCGAGTCATCTTTCAACTCGACGAGGCGAATGTCTTTCATCCCATCCGGCCCTTCGGCGAACTTTTCTAAGCGGCGAATGTTCGGTCCACGGTAAAAGACCGTCCGCCAGCTATGCTCGCCAACAAACACCGGATGCGGAAACGTCTCCACGCCGCCAAACACAAGCTGACCGTGAATGCGCGACACGAACGGGTCTTGCAAGGCGAACACCGGCGCCCCTTCACGAGGGACCCAAACGCCGTCGCGTTCGACGAAAAAGTACACTTCCGACTGCTCGCTGTCGCGCGCCTCGACGCGCCCAGCGATCACCCATTCTCCTTCATCCACAAACGGTGCGGAAATATTATAAACGTCTCGGTCCCCAACACCCGCAAAGCGGAGTTTTTCCGGCTCAAACGGCTGTGGGGCCGAACGAAATTCGTCTACTAACACTTGACATGTCTTTAATGTTGGCAATGAGAATAACATGATTCATCCCTCCGGATGGCGCCAAAAACGCCCACATTGGCATTTTTGGCTGTTTTTCCTGATCGCGGTTCGAACAGGAAACCCCACTCCCTTTCACACCGGCTTCGTCATTCGGACATCAACGATGATGCCACCTCCTGTCGGCCGGATGAGAAAGTCAATGAAACTCATTCATTCGTGTGTTCTTATTATAATATGATATGAGAAAGAAGGAAACACGTTATTCATTGCCAAAAAAGCAGGGCCAAGACGAAGTCAAGGCCCTTTTTCTCCCTTTATTGGCGCTGTTGGACAAAACGGATGAATGCTTGATCAATATCCACCACCACAAACTCCACGTCCTCGACCGGACCCAACACCTCGACAAACAACTGCGCCACGTTTTCTTTGTCAAGCCTTCCGACGCCTGTCCCTAGCGCTGGCAACGCCACCTTCTTGATTCCGTTCTCCCGACAGTGCGCGACGAGCCGCTCGAGACACGCCCGGACGGTGTCATACGACGTCGCCCCTGCAGGCTGCTTCATCGTCACTAAGTGAAGGACCCCGCGAAACGGCAGCGAGCCTGCTCCTGTCACGTACAAATCGCCGGGCTTAGGGTCTTGCGCTTGACAGACGCGGATCGCTTCCTCCTCGATCACACGTCCCCCCGCCCGACGGATCGCCGCCGCCACGCCGCCGCCCATCGGCCCGATGCCGTTGGCGGCATTGCAAATGTACTCGACTCCTTCCACTTTGGTCAGATCGCCGACCATGGCACGAATCATCCGAACCCCTCCTTAGCCATGTTTATTCCCCCGCTTCCTCCGCCTCCATAAACTCATCCAGAACACGGTTGATGGCAGACGATGCTTCATCGATGGCTTCCACTTGTATGAACTGCAATTCATCCTATTTCGCGCAGGAGACTCCCACTTCAACGACCAAAGGGAGTAAGTGGGAGAGGAATGCGCGTTCCCCCTTTCTTTTGTGTATGATAGAATAAAGGCGTGGAGAAAACCGTTCAATAAAGGCACTCCAATAACTGCTACTCGATGTATGGAGTTGGTTACAGGAAACGTTGTAACCGTAAAACATCGAGCGTAGGTCCGTCTGTTGTGTGTGGAAGCCAAGTACTGCCAACAGACACACCGAGAGAATCGGTAACGATGCAGGCATGACCTGCGTCGTTGGGTAGTCGTCAACCTGCCCCCTGATGCAACCCCAAGTCAAGGAAGGAGGACGAAGTCCGCTTGCACTTCTGGGGAGTGGCAAGCCCCCACTTCAAGCGTTAGCGAAGTGGGGGTAGTTGACCATCGATAATGCTTCGATAGCAGAATCTCCTTTTTGTCTCCATCCCTAAAAAACGACAAGCCGTCATGCAAAACATGGAAATGCGACCGACTGATGGTTGAATTAGCTGCTCTTCGATCCCTTCGCCTCGGCCACCACCCGCTCCAAAAACGAAAGCAAATCGGCGCGCAGCTCCTCGTTTTGCAAGGCAAACTCAATCGTCGTTTCGATAAAGCCGAGCTTCTCCCCGACATCGTACCGTTTTCCTTCAAACTCGTAGGCAAAGACGCGCTGAATTTCATTCAGCCGCCCGATCGCATCGGTGAGCTGAATCTCCCCGCCTGCGCCGACTTCCTGCTTCTCCAAAAACAAGAAAATTTCCGGCGTCAACACGTAGCGGCCGACGATCGCGAGGTTCGACGGCGCTGTGCCCGGAGCGGGTTTTTCAACAAAGCGGCGCACTTGGTAGCGCCGTCCCTTCTGCTCGAGCGGGTCGATGATCCCGTAACGGTGCGTCTCTTCCTCCGGCACGCGCTTGACGCCGATCACCGAGCTGAACGTTTGTTCGTATTGCTCAATGAGCTGTTTTAAACAAGGTTTTTCCGCTTGGACGATATCATCGCCCAACAACACCGCAAACGGCTCGTCTCCGATGAAATTGCGCGCGCACCAAACGGCATGCCCCAGCCCTTTTGGCTCTTTTTGGCGAATGTAGTGGATGTCCACTTTTGATGGCTCTTTTACTTTCTCAAGCAAGTCCAATTTTCCTTTTTGCTTCAGCAGCTGCTCGAGCTCAAACGCATAGTCAAAATGATCCTCAATCGCCCGCTTCCCTTTCCCGGTGACGATGATGATGTCCTCAATGCCTGATGCCATCGCCTCTTCAACAATATATTGAATCGTCGGCTTATCGACAATCGGAAGCATCTCCTTCGGCATGGCCTTTGTCGCCGGCAAAAACCGCGTCCCAAGGCCCGCTGCCGGAATGATCGCTTTGCGCACTTTTTTCATGATTCCGTCCCCCTCTTCTAGCCGATAATGACTCGTTCTTTCGGGTAATGGTAGCTATCTTTCACCGCTCGGCCGCGGACGAGCCATAAAAACGAAATGATGCCGACCCGGCCGATGAACATGACGATCACCAACACCAGCTTGCCAAACGGGCTGAGCTCAGAGGTAATGCCGAGCGACAGCCCGGTCGTCCCAAACGCTGAACATACTTCAAACAAAAGCATAACGACAGGAAGCGACGATTCCGAGACGGAAAGCGCAAGAACCGCCGCAAAACAAAGGAACAGCGCACCGATAAAGACAACAAACGATTTTAAAATATCTTCCTCATGAATTTCACGCCCGAACACTTTGACCGCTGAGCGCCCTTTCGCATAATGCCAAACCGTTAACAAAATCACCGCCAACGTCGTCGTCCGGATGCCCCCGCCAACGCTGCTCGGGGAAGCACCGATAAACATCATCGCGCTCAAAAGCAATAACGTCGGGTCGGAAAACTCGTTCATATCCATCGTCGCCAGCCCGCCGCTGCGCGATGACACCGACTGAAACAAGGCGTAAAAGAGCGACCGGTGCCACGGCTTTCCAGCGAAAAAATGGCTCCATTCAAGCGCATAAATCGCCACCGTGCCAAAGAAGACGAGGGCAAAAAACGTCACCGTCGTCAACTTCGTAAACAGCGAAAACCGGTAGCGCCCTCGGTCGCGCGCAAACAAAAACTCCTTCACCTCAATGAGCACAGGAAAGCCAATCGCGCCTAGAATGATCAGAATGATATGGATGACTTGCACGAAATAATCACCGGCGAACGGAATCAGCGACTGGCCGGTAATATCAAATCCAGCGTTCGTCGTGGCACTGACCGACGCAAACACCGCCTGCAAAAGCGCCTCCGGCCACGTCGGAAAATAACGCAAAAAATACACGCCCAAAATCAGCGCACCGACCGCTTCAATGGCCAGAATCAAGAAAAAGATGTCCCGCGTGAGCTTCACGAGCCCTGAGAGCGCAAGACGGTTTTGATCGGTCATGATCAGCTGCCGCTCACGAAACCCGATTTTTTTGCCAACTAACAGCCAAATGAACGTACTAAGCATCATTAACCCTACGCCGCCCACCTGCATCATCACAATCAACAAAACAATCCCAAACGTATTAAACGTCTCCGGAATCGACACAACCGTCAACCCGGTCACACTAATGGCGCTCGCCGCCGTAAACAGCGCATCAATCCAGTGAAGCTCCACTCCCGGCTGATGCACAATCGGCAGCCATAACAGCACCGTCGACACCGCGACGGCCGCCAAATAAAACAGAATGATCAACTGAATCGTCGACAACTTCAACCATAATGAACGTTTGATTGTCATGCCGTCACCACCATTGCCCCGACCAGCGCGCGGGCAGCTTCCGTACGCCGAGTTCACATCGTAATGGATTGTCCCGATCAATCGACGTTTTTTTCCATTATATCAAATCCCTTTGCCAAGAAAGAAACAAAAGGAAGAACTTTCGACAGAAAAGCGCCTAGGGAGCCACAAGCCAAAAAAAGAAACGCCCGACGCATCAGGCGTTTCCCGTTTACAAGTTCATTCCTTGACAAGCGAATCCAAAATCTCGCTAAGCTTCAGCTCGACGCACGCCATCGACGTATCCGCGGCGCCATAATACATTTTTACGATATCGCCATCGACAATCGCCCCGCATGAAAACACGACGCGGCCGAAAAAGCCGTTCACCTCATAATCCGCTTCCGGCTCGACAAGCGGCTGCTCCGAGCGGGCGAGAACTTTGGATGGGTCGTTCAAATCGAGCAGCACCGCCCCCATGCAATAGCGGTGGTCATCCGATGCGCCGTGGTACAACTCAAGCCAGCCGCGCTCCGTTTTGATCGGCACCGCTCCGCCGCCGATGCGGGCGCTGTCCCACTTCCCTTCGCGCAGACCGAACAAAAAGCGATGATTCCCCCAATGAAGCAGATTCTCTGACTCGGCAATCCACACCTCAGGGCGGCCGTTGCTTCTCGGCACCGGGCGATGAAGGGCGTAATACTTGCCGTTGATCTTCTCCGGAAAAATGAGCACATCTTTGTTTTCCGGCGCGAAAATCATGCCGTGGTGCGTCACCGTCTGAAAGTCTTTTGTCGACACCATCACCTCGCCGACTCCTTTTGGCGACACGGCGCTGAAATAAATGTAATACGTGCCGTCAATGCATGTAATGCGCGGGTCTTCAATACCGAATGTCTCGAGCTCATTCGATGGATAGACGAACGGGCGGTCGTCGATCACAAACCGCCGCCCGTCCCGACTGCGGGCGAGGCGCAAATACGAAAGCGACGTCAAATAGGCGAACCGCTCCGCCCCCGCCTCTTTAATAACGCGCGGGTCGGAAAAATCGTAGCGCGGATCGTCTTGGCGAAATTCGTAAACCTCGACCTTCCCCGTCTTTGGATTCCATACCGGCGCTTTCACGATATTCGGGTCATCCGACACGGGGCGCTCCGCCACCCGAAGCAGCAGCAACACCTCCCCTTGGAACATCGCCACCCCGGCGTTAAACGCCCCGATCACTTCAAACCCATCGTGATACGGCGGCACATCGTTCGGCGTAATGAGCGGGTTCTCTTCATAGCGGTAAAGGTGCATCGTCACCCCTGCCTTTCGTATTTCGTAAATGGATCCACGATCGTGAGTTTTTGCGCTTCTGCGTCACTTGTTCCAGCGTAAAAATCGGCCGTGCCGTCCCCGTTGCGAATCAGTCCGCCGCTAAACACGACATCCGCCAAATCCGGACGCTTCGCCGGGCCATCGAGGAAATGGGCTCTTGTGGCGATCAACTCCATGTCCGACGCTTCCCCCGTATCCGGATTGAACGCAAACACCATCGGATAATAGTGGCGGTTCCGCTCGTGATCGAAACAAGCAATATGGCCCAAGACGCCGACGAGCCCATTGTCAAGCAAATGCACCTCATTGGCGCCGCCCCATTCTTCATCCGAAAATTGGCCGTCAATGAGCGGAGCCTTCTCAATCGCCTCCACCGTCAACTCATCGAGCGCACCGATGCGGGTGAAGCCGATTTTTCCGCGTCCGCCTTTTGCCCCTTGCGGACGGGTGAAGACCCCAACCGACCCATCCCGCAGCTCGACAAGACGAATGTCTTTCATCCCGTCGGGACCGGTGAAAAAACGCGCCAATTCCTTGATCGTGTTTCCGCGGTACAACACCGTCCGCCAATACAACTTCCCGTGAAGCACAGGATGCGGAAACGTCTCCACCCCCCCAAACACAAGATGCCCGTGCACCCGCGAAACAAACGGATCCTGCAGCGCAAACACCGGCGCCCCTTCCCGCGGCACCCATGTCCCTTCACGCTCGACGAAAAAGTAGACTTCGGATTGCTCGCTGTCTCGTGCCTCCACCCGTCCGGCAATGACCCACTCGCCATCATCTTCAAACGGCGCGGAAATGTTGTACACATCCCGCTCACCGACACCGGCAAACACGAGCTTCTCCGCCCGAAGCGGCTGCGGTGCACGCTGAAATTCCTCAAGCAGTGTCTTGCAAGTCTTCATGGTCGGCGTCCTTGTCTGCATCACGTCTCTCCCTGCTCCCTCTTCCGATTATGATGTTTTTATTATTTTAATATGAATTGCATCCCTTCCTTAAAATTCTTGCTAAACAAAAGGAACAAAATCAAAATCGGCAGCGTGAGAAGCACTGAGGCGGCGTACATCGGCCCCGGATATCCGCCGTATGGTCCAAACATTTGCGCCAACAACACGTTTAAGGTCAACATCTTTTCGTTATTCACAACAAGCATATCCCAAAGCAGTTCCACCCATCGTTCCATAAAAAGGAACAAGAAAATGATCGTCGTAATCGAGCGCGACATCGGCCAGACAATGCGGCGAATAATAGTGAAATGGCCCGCTCCATCCATCTTTGCCGCTTCAATCAATTCATCGGGAATGCTGCGGAAAAAGTTTGTGTACATAAAAATGGCCCACAAGTTGACCGCTTTGGGCACGATCATCGCCCAATACGTGTTGTACCAGCCGAAATACCGGACGATTAGAAACAGCGGAATCAACAAAATGATCGACGGATAAAACATTTGAAACAAAATCGCGTTGTTGACCCATTGTCTCCCTTTAAACTTCACTTTCGACAATGCGTAGCCCACCATCACCGCCGTCACAAGCATAAGCACCGTTGACGCCGACGTGACGAGCAAACTGTTGAAAAACGCCCGAAGCCACGGCCGCGGCACGACATCTTCGCCGCCTTGAAACAGCCATTCATACGAGCGAAGCGTCAATGACGACGGGATCAGCTTTCGGTCGACCTCATTCCATGGGGCAAGAGAGCCTAACACCATATACAAATACGGAAACACCATGACGAACAAAACGGCAAACGCCAAAACATAAAGCAGTCCGACCTTCCATGTTTTACTCCCAGCCATGTTTGCCACCCCATTTTTCCAACACCTTGCGAAAGACGAAAATCGACGCAAAGGTGACGATCGAATTAATGATCGCGACCGCGGTTCCGTAACCCGCATTCAATTTTTCAAACGCTTGGTTGTAAATCTCGAGCTGCCACGTATGGGTCGCATACTCTGGCCCGCCGCCCGTCAACACATACGGTTCGGTGAAAATGCCAAACATCAAGCCGACCGCCAAAATCGTCACGGTATAAAACGAAGGGTACAGCATCGGAATCGTCACGTGCCAAACCCGCTTCCAGCCGACCGCCCCGTCCATTTCCGCCGCTTCATACACTTCTTTCGGGATGCTTTCCAAGCCGGACAAAAACAGCAGCGCATAATATCCGACAAACTTCCACGCCATCATGAGCGCAATGACGAGCGGGGCTAAGATGGGCGAGCCGAGCCAGTCAATACCGATGCGGTGCTGACCAACAATCGGTTCGGGGCGTATGTGGCCGTCCAGCATTTGTTGGAGCTCAACCATACTGACATCGCGTTTGTCGGCGACGTCAACTATTCGCCGAGCTATCAAGAGCGGTGTCAACTACCCCCACTTCGCTAACGCTTGAAGTGGGGGCTTGCAACTCCCCAGAAGTGCGAGCGGACTTCGTCCTCCTTCCTTGACTTGGGGTTGCATTAGGGGCAGGTTGACAACTGCCCAACGACGCAGGCCATGCCTGTGTCGTTCCTTCAACGATGTACTCTATTCCTTTTCGTTGAAGGTTCATAGCACCAATGCGGTCATCGTTTGAGGTGTATCCGCATGTTCGGCAACAAAAGGTGTGTGTACGCTTGTTTCGATTGGCTTTTTCCGTATGACCACACTTTGGACATGTCAAAGAGGTGTAATGCGGAGCAACCACCATCACTTTTGACCCATGCAAACGTGCCTTATACTCTAACATTTGACGGAACTGATAGAACGCCCACGATACGGTTTCATATCGGTCATGGATCCATACACGTTCTGTTTTTTCACGAATGCCTGTTAAATCTTCTAATACAAAAAGGGTACGTTCTCCATATTGACGAACGAGTGCCTTCGTGACAGCATGGTTCACATCCGTCATCCAACGGTTTTCTCGTTGTCCGATTGTTTTCAACTTCCGACGCGCAGAAGCCGTCCCTTTTTGCTGGAGGGTTTTTCGCATTCGTTTGTACTTGGCACGCATATGCTTGATTTTTCGTCCGTTAAAAAAGGTAGTTTTCCCTTGCGAATCATAAGCTGCTGCAAGAAAGTTAACCCCTACATCGACACCGACCACTTGGCGAATGTTGTGTTCATCTACGGTCGGAATTGTTTTAGTCATGGGAATGTGCAAAAAGAATTTGTTATGCTTATAGACGAGTTTGGCTGTGCCAAACGTCCATGAGCCATCAAAATATTGTTCCATGCCTTTTGGTTCGAATGGCACTTTGATTCGTCCTTCTAGCGTATTGACAGAAAATAACCCTTGAACAATGGAGTAATCTCGATTCCAAACGAGATCATATTCAGGCTTTTTAAAGCGAACCAATGTCCATTCATGACCATTGCTTTTTAGGGAACGGTATCTAGCGATAACCGTTTTAATCACAGATTGCGCCATTTGCGAACGCAAAGCGTAGTTTGATCGAAGTAGACGATAGGTCATGTCGTGTAACTTGGCTTGTGCAAGCACTTTTGTGTCAAAAATCACAACAGATACAGCGTTGCACGCTTGTCGATAAGCGGAAAGGGTGGCTTTCAATACTTCTGCTTGTTCCGCTGTTGGGTAAATTTTTATTTTGGCTGTTAACGTCATGTCCATTTGTCTCACCTCTCTTTCACTAAATATATTATACCCGTGGTGCTAGTTGAGCTTTAGCGCTCAACTAGCCCAAGTGTAACCAGGGAATAAGCTAACAATATACCGTCTAGTGCCACTTCAAATCCGATAATCGAATTGGCTCGGATCCCCGTGATGCGATAGTGGTCAACCAGAACCGAGAACACCGTCTCGATCACTTTGCGTTTTTGTTGGATCCACTGCTCCCATGTCTCAGACGCACGATGTTTCTGGTTTTTTCGAGACGGAGTCCAAAGCGCCATTTGGTATTCTTCGTACAGCCTTTTTTGCAAGTCACGGCTAATAAATCCTTTGTCCCCAAAGTTATACGGGTGGGGAATTTGGGTCATCACGCTTTCGGCTGCGATTCGATCGTGGCAAGATGCTTCCGTCACCACATACCCCATTGGCAGCCCTTGATCGGTCACTTGAAGGTGCAGCTTCAACCCGTAGTACCATTGCTTTTTGGAAGCGCAATACCCGATGTCGGCGATCTCTTGAAACCGTTTGACGCGATGCATTCTTGCCGTATGGCACAATGGGAGCGGCAAGCTGTCCACGACGGCATAGGCATGATGTTGGCCACGTTTTGCCAGCTCATGGCGGATCCATTTGATAGCGAAGCCAAGCGCCCGGCAGCGGCGGTTATACCGGGAACGTTCGAGAAACGAGCCGTTTGTGAACAAATTTCCCGTGACAAAACGATGCCACGCCCGTTCAGAAGTAAAACCGAGCAGCTTTCCTAAAAGATGAATGGCGATGATGACAGCGTCCTCTTGCTTGACCAAATGGCGATTTCGACGATGAAGATGCACCTGAATGCATGAAAGTTGAGCAGAAACAAAAACGAAAATGGCGGCAGTGTGAGTAAAATATTTGTGGGTGACATTCCGAAATGATCCCCGACGAGGGTTGCGAACTTTTGTTCGCGAATGCATGAAAGTTGAGCAGAAACAAAAACGAAAATGGCGGCAGTGTGAGTAAAATATTTGTGGGTGACATTCCGAAATGATCCCCGACGAGGGTTGCGAACTTTTGTTCGCGACGCTCGTCGGGGCCACCAAGCGAAGCGCGGTAGAAAAAAGCAAATGTCATGCAAAAAGGACTCTCTCCCTGCTATGATGGTGATTGTCAACATCAACCGAAAACAGGAGGGAGAGAGTCCATGAAACATCTTACCACAGAATGGCCTTTATTAAAAGAGCTGGAGGAACAATTAGTCAGAACTCTTCAAAAGGTGTTCGCTGTCTTGTTGGCGGCCCTTTTGGAGGAGATTGATCAACAACTGGCGGAAGCGCGGGACAAGCGCCGGTATCAGCTGAAAGACAAACGGCCGACTACGATCCAAACGCTGTTTGGAGAAGTGACGTTTCGACGGAACTACTACTATGACCGGCAAACGGGGAACTATACCTTCTTGCTGGATGCCGAATTAGGCTTTGATGGGGCCCGATCGATCAGTCCTTGCCTCGAGGAAACGGCGGTCGAGTTGGCCGTAGAGTGCTCTTCCTACCGCAAAGCGGCCCGTACGTTGGAGTCGATCGTGGGGTATGCGGTCATGAGCCACGAGGCGATTCGCCAACTGGTGCTGGAGGCCCCTGTCTCGCTGCACCGCCCTGTTTCCCAACGGCACGGCCGGGTGCTGTTTGTGGAGGCGGATGGACTGTTTATTTCCCGCCAGGGGAAAGGGAAACGGGCGAAAGAAGAGAAAATCCTGGCGGTTCACGAGGGATGGAAACGAAACGGTTCGCAGCTCGAGCTCGTGAACCGGCGCCACTACCTCCATGAAGGGGAGGGAGACGTGTGGGAACGGTTCGAAGAGTGGCTGATGAACGAATATGCCTATGATCCGTGCCGGGACCTGTTGATCATCAACGGCGACGCGGCGTCGTGGATCACGGCCTGCCGGGAGTATTTTGGGAAGCGGGCGTGCTTTCAGCTGGATCGATTTCATGTGGCGCGGGAGCTGCGTCAGTGTCTGTCCGGCCATCCGCGTTGGCGGGAGGTGCGGAAGAAGCTGGCGAAACAAGACGAAGAGGGGCTTCTCGTGGAGCTGAACAGCGCGGTCGGCACGTTGGAGGACGAAGCGAAAGAGAAGCAGATGGCTGCCATGATCCGCCGGATCGAGTCGATGCCGGGATGCATCCGGGACTATCGGGAGTGGCTGTCGGAGCAAGGGGTGGAGACGACCGGCATGCGTCCGATGGGCCACGCCGAGAGCGTGATGAGCCGGTTTGCGCATCGGGTGAAATCCCGCCGCAGCTGGAAAGACCAAGGGCTTCGGGCGTTTCTGAGGGCGATGGCGGCCCGAATCGACGGGATTTGGCGGAGAAATGGGCAGTTGGTGGAGGAAGAAGAGACCCGAACGGCGGCCTCGGCCTCAACAAAGTCCAAGCGGATCGAACAGGCCAAACGGAAGGCCGGACGGTTATGGGCAGATGTGGTGCGTCAGAATCTACCGTGTCTGCAGCGGTCATCCGGGACACCGATCCATCAAGCGTTGTCGGCGCTCCGGGATGGTGGTTGGGTGTAAAAAAATGGAATATCGTATCATCGCCTCAAGATGAGGGATGAGAGTCCGAAAGCGCTTACGATATTAATTCCTGAAAATGGTTCGCTAACTAGTGATTGACAACGCCCGTAGTGAACCGAAAAAATGTTCTCCACAAAGTCTTGACTGACTCATGGCGGCATATTGCTTTTGAATCTTGGCCCGATCTGTAGTAAAATGAAAGTGCTCTTGCATAGGGATCCTCCTTTTTAATGGTTGGTTGCACTTTCATTTTAAGGGGATCCTCATGCAAGGGCTATTTTTATGCTTGTTTGAGTTTATCTAGCACCACGGGTATATTATATAATATATTATATCATATATTATATCATATTTTTTTAGTGATACAAAAACAAAAAAAGCGATTCCTCCCCCACTTACTCCCTTTGGTCGTTGAAGTGGGGGTCTCCTCGCCAAAGACGATGAAGGGTACTTATTGGCGCTGAAAGACTATGGGGTGAAGCCGAACGAGGAGTGGATGTTCTGCCAGGCGCAAGAAGACGAAACGGTCATCGCAGGCTACATCCGCGAGCTGAAGCGGCAGCCGACCGCCTGGTTTTGCGTCAATGACGGGCTTGGCTTTTTCGTCAGCACCGGCCTGCAGCAGTACGGGCTAAAAGTGCCCGATGACGTTTCCGTCTGCAGCTTTGACAACGGACAGCTTTCGCAAATCGCGACGCCGAAAATCACGACCGTCGACATCGACCTGAAGCGCTACGGCAAACGAGCGGTGGAATTGTTGCGATGGCGGTGGGACAACCCGAACGAACCTTTTCAGGAAGTGCTATTGTCTACGAAACTGATCAAACGGGAATCCACAGCAGCAAAACCAACGCGCTAGGGCGGGGCTGGCCTTTTGCCCCGCCTGTTTGATTTCCATTCACTTGAAGCCGCTTTGTTTCATTTCCTCAATCTCCGTCACAGGCAATCCGGTCAGTTCGTGAATCGTCTGCGCATCAAACCCTTTCATCAACATCCGTTTCGCAATGTGCCGTTTTTCTTGTTCCGCTCCCTCTTTGCGCCCTTCCTCCCGTCCTTCCTTTCGGCCTTGAATTTTTCCCTTTTGCTCGTACGAAATGATCAATTCCAGCACGCGTTCTTTTTCTTTCGTCTCCATTTGTTCCACCTCACTTCGAAGCTGTTGTTCTTCTTCATCGGACAGCTTCACATACGTTTCAAAAAAGCCCATCAACAAACGCTGTCTTGCCTCGTCTAGCTCAAGACGCACCAACATGCGCAAAAATTGCTTTTTCAGTTCCACTCGTTCACTTTCAGTATACCCCATTTTGCTAAGCAGCGCAGCCGCCACCGGGTTGTCGGTGCGGATGAATTGGCGCCAGTTTTGCTTGCGCAACTCCACATGGAAAAAGCGAAAGTCAAGCACATCGCCAAACGGAAAGGAGAGCGTGAACGAAGAGGGTTCATCTCGGATGGCATCATAGCTGAAGACGGCAATCGGAATGATCGGAGTGCGGTATTTTTCAAACAAGCGGCTGAAGTAAAGAAACATTCTTTCTGGAAATGACGATTGAACGTACGCTTGGTTTTCTACGTGAACAATGATCAATCCGTCTTTTCCTTTGAACTTCGTCTCGACGAGCAGGTCAACGCGGTACTTCTCCCCAGCCGTTACGTCCGTAAACAGCTCTTCGGACAAAAACGACAAATGGTTGAAATCAATATGCTCGTGCATATCCGGAAAGAAGAGAAGCACAAATTCCTCAAAAAACGTCTGCAACAACTCCTTGAACAACCGGTCGTGATCGATCGCCATACATTCACCTCACACGAATACGTTTCGTATTCTCTTTTTCGACATCATCAAGCAAAATCCTGCCGATGGCACAAAAATGGCCATCCCTTTTCAGAAAAGAGACAGCCAAGACGCCAACCGCAATGTGAATCCCTTATTCCTGGAACTATAAATGTTCCGCCACTTGCACGCAAGGCCGAAAAGCAGGGGATGCCAAGGCGGCTACATCCCCGCCTTCCTTCCCCCAGCCGCCACTTTCGCCCGGCGGAAACGGGCGACCACATCATCCATCCCCCCGCTGCCGAACAACACGCCCACGACGATGAAGAGAAAACCAGCCAGCTGCATCCATGAAATCGGCTCACCAAGCAACCAGTGCGCCCCAAGCAACGAAAAGAGCGGATTGAGGTTGATGAACACCGCCGACTCAGCGGGACCAAGATGTTGAACAGCCTGGTTATAAAACATATGGCCAAGCGCCGTCGCCACGACAGCCGAAGCAAGGAAAATGAGCCAAAGCGGCAACGTACCCTCTTTCAAACTCGATAGGCCGCTCGGCTCGAGCACGAGGCTTAAGACAAACAGCCAAAGCGACCCGAAGACAAGCATCCACCCAGTCATCAACCGCGCCTCGACCGTCGCTTTTTTGATCATAATAAAGCTGATCCCTTGCGCCAAAACAGCCAAAAAGACGTACACATCCCCAATGGACAAATGGCCAAGGCCCCCGTCGCCGCTCGCCACAACAAACACGACGCCAAAAAACCCAAGCGCGATGCCAAGCAGCCGAAACAACGTCGGCCGCTGTCCCAAAAACACGATCGCCAACAGCGCCGTCACAAGCGGCACAAGCCCTAGCACAAGACCCGCATTCACCGCTGTCGTCCTCGCAATTCCCAACGCTAAAAAGAAGTGATGGGCCACGACGCTGAACAAGGCGGCCACGCCAATCTGTTTCGCCTCCTTCCAACTGACTCGTTCCAGCTTGCCGATCCCCCATAAAAACAAAAGCACGACCAACCCGGCCGTTAGAATGCGCAGCGCCGTCAACGCGACGGGCGAAAAATGCTCCACCAAAACTTTCAACGCCGTCACATTCAGCCCCCAGGCGACCATGATCCCGACAAGCAACACATAAATGAATGATCTCTTCATCCCTCTCTCCCTCTCCTGCACGTTCGGTTTTTCTCAACATGGAAAAGGAAAAACGGAGCCGATGGACGCTCCGCTTTCCCACCCGTTTCCACATAGAACGAATGAATTCAATTCCGCTGCAATGGCTTCTGCCCTCTATTTTACTACACCACAGCGGATTTTTTGACTCAAAAGCACCGTCATCTCAAGCCCGCGGCATGTTCTTCCTTTCTCCGCCCATATCGGCCGTCCATCGTGCATATGGTATAACAGAGAGGAGAGAAGACCCCATGTTCCCACGCTACCGCCAAAAAACGATCCGAGCCAGGACGGGGGTGGCGGTTCTCACCGCCGCCGCCGTGTTGGTGGCGATTTTGACCCTGTTTCTTTCGAACGAACAAAATGAGGCGAAGGAAATCGTGGACACGTTTTACCGCTATGAACAGGCAGGGGATTTTGGCAGCTCTTGGGAGCTGTTTCACCCGCTCATGAAAAAGAAATTCCCAAAAGACATCTACATCCAGCGCCGCGCCCACGTCTTTATGCAAGACTTCGGCGTCGAGACGTTCGAGTACCGCCTGGACGAGATGGAACACTTGTCTTCTTGGTCGATGTCAAGCGAACACAAACCGTTCCAAGACGTCTACCGTATCCGTGTCATCCAGACATTCCATAGCGCTTTTGGCGTGTTTGAACTCCATCAAGACGTGTTTGTCGCAAAGAAGAATGGGAAATGGGGCATCTTATTTCCTTACGATTCGTCATGAGCTGTTCCCTTGCTACGATCACGAAGGGAAGCCCATTCGTTATGACCCAACCCTTCGTATATACGAGCGATACGCATCGCCGACCGGCGATCGTTATCGCTCTCGGTTCTTCCATGATCTCCATCGTCTGATCCCGATGTGGAAGATCCATCACTGACACCCGTTTTCCCGCTCTTCTTGCGTAAAACAGGAGCGCCATCGATGACCCGAAAAGGGAAAAATCCCGTTTTCACCAGCATTCTAGCGAAGGGAACGGTTCACCCACTCGTTTGGCAACCTTTCTAGGATGTTCTCATACATTAATGTATCATGCACCCGAACGGGTGTCTCCGTCGAGCGAAAAAAAGGAGTGATAGGGAATGTACAAACATATCGTCAAACGCGGGGAAACGATCGCCTCCATCGCCAGAGACTACCGCACGTCCGTCGCGGCGCTGCTTCGCGCCAACGGCCTCACCGCCTCGTCCATCATCTTCCCGGGTCAAGAGATCATCATCCCCCACCTCCCGGCCAAAGGCTCGATTCCGTATACGATCCATGTATCGATCAGCCGCCGGCAACTCGTCTTAAAGTATCGAGGACGAACGATCCGCACGTATCCGATCGGCGTCGGCAAAATGGTCACCACCACCCCCGTCGGCGACTTTGTCATCGTCAACCGCCAGCCAAACCCAGGCGGTCCGTTCGGCGCGATGTGGCTCAGTTTATCCAAAATCCATTACGGCATCCACGGCACGAACGACCCAGCCTCGATCGGCAAATACGTCTCGAGAGGATGCATCCGCATGCACAACAAAGACGTGCTCGAACTCGCCTCCATCGTCCCGAACGGAACAGAAGTGTTCATCCGGCCGTGAGGGCAACCGAAAGCACCTGACCGTCCATCGTTTCGCCCACGCGGGAAGTCCTCTTTGAATGAATGGGCAGATGAAATACGATATTGCTAAAGTCATCATAGGTGATGAACCCGCTTACGATGAAGATACCATGTTAATCGAATGGGATGATCATTCCCCTCATTTGGAAGAGGGTCTCGATGCTCGCTCTATTAGAAACATCGAAACAGTAGCGATCACGAACAACGCCGACAGCACACTGGCCAAGCTTGTGCGAAAACATATCAGCGCCTACGTGCAACGCATCCAGTTTGCGGGTTATGACCTATCTGCCCGTTCGACCCTCGTTGTTCTCATTGACATTTTAGTCGAATTTTTCATGAAAAAACGATAAGGCATAACCATCGGCATCCAAACTGTGCTCACTTCAGTCGTTGCAGAGTGTCTGCCACGACTAATCACCGCCTTTCAACCGTAAATGGGGACTCTGAAAGGATGAGACACCACCGTTTCTCACCACCTGACGTTCTCAAAAGCCATAGAAAAAAGGTGACCGTCTCTAGCGGGCGTAAGACGTCATAAAGTGGGAAGGTTTCTCCATACGAGAAGACGGTCGTCGAGCATGCCCTTGAGTGACATCCCCCGCCTTGGTCGAGTCGAGGAAAACGGAAACCACTTCTCCATGTGAGAGGTGAATTCGCTTAGTCTGTTTTCCATTCCATCACAGTCCGGTTCATGCACGCAAAGGAGCATATAAATGGGCCCTTGTCATTCGACAAGGGCCATTGTCATGCTCATGGTCATTTGGTGGCTGCATGGATGCCAAAGAAAACGACTCATTCATTTCATTGGGGGGCATGGTTGATCGTATGTCTCATTGAATCAGAAGGCAAAAACGAAATCATTTCATCGCGAGAAAAGGAATGTGTGATCCATCTGCTAGCTAGGACAGAATCTCAAACGATTTTCACGCTTTTTCCCAAATCGCCTGCCAAACCGCAATCCCCCGCCATTCATCATTTCAAATGACCAGGCACTGATTTCGTCAGCCGCCCAAAATAGGACAACGCAACAAGCGATGCGGCAGGACGCAAAACGCGCATATTCTCACCTCCCTTTCCCTTCATCTCGTACGAATGACTGTGCATCAATCAGCCGGAGCACTTCTTTGATTTTTCGCTTTTCATGCGGGCAAGGGTGCTCCCCTGTTCGCAGGCGGGACAACGGACAGTGGTTCCCTTCACACCGAGCGCCAACAGCGGTTCGCCGCCAAACCAGCTGACCGTCAAATGGGTGAGACGCGGAATCGTCTTCGTCAAAAAACGTTTCAACCCGTCAATGACCTCACGTTTCATCTGTCCGCGCAAAAACTCTTGATAACAATAGACACAACGGAAATTACACGCCTCCGTCGGCAAGATCACGAGAGGCATCACATCCGTCCGGTGCAACGATTGATGCAAAAACTGCGCCCGTCGCTTCTCATCGACGTTCTCAGCGACAAGAAACCCGCACTCCACCAGCGTTTGTTCCACCGGTGACAGTTCGCGGTCAATCCCGGTTCTCTTGAGCGCGTCAAGCGCAGCGGCCTTCTTGTCTTCCGCCACCGCGCCAATCGCCCCGATATACCTATTGTAGAGAATCCGTTCACCATGCTTTGTTTGCGCCATCGCGTTAAATCGGGACGGAATCCGCTTCATGTCTCCAACACCTTTTTGTTTACCATCCTATCAATCCGTGCCGTTTTCCGCTGTTAAATCGGTCACATTGGCGCTCCTAGACAACCTCATTCATCAAGCTGCGGCACAGGCTAGACCGGCCATCGCCAAAGCGGCAAAGGCAATGGACAAATAGGCAACACTAAAGAGCCGCACAGTCAGCCGCCCTAGGAGCTATGATCTTCTCGTATTTTAACGATAGCCTATTCTGGGTCATTAACCGTATGCTTGGAATAAAAGAAGTGAAAGAACAAATTTTAACATGGTCAATCCCAACAACTCTTGCATGGGCTGCATCCTTAATCACGCTACTAATCGTTAATGCATTTTTTGGATAATATATAAATAGTCTCTTGCTTTGTTTCTCTAAAAATTCATCCTAAAATCACCTGCAAAATCATGGCCTTTTCCCATTACTTATTAGGGAAAAGGCCGATTGGTTTGCATTTAGGAACAGATAATGAACTCCCCTTTTCAAGAAAATCTTGTAATTGAATATCGGTCAATCGGAATAGATGTTTCTCCGTCTACAATTAACTCGGTCATGATCGTCCCTATTAAAGGGGAAAGTGTTATACCACTATGTGTAGCCGCTACGTAAAGATTCTCAACATCCGGAACTCTTCCAATAATTGGTAAACCATCCTTCGGCATAGCGCGAATTCCTGAAAAAGTACGCACAATTTTCGCTTTTCTCAACGAAGGAACGTAATGGACAGCCATATTGGCAGTTTCTTGAATAACGTCAAGTGTAGTGGATCGGTCAAAACCCGCCTGCTCCATAGAATAACCTATCAATACTTCACCATTATTGGTTTGCCTTAATCCACTTATCGTATAGTTTAAAAAAGGCTTTAATGGTTCTGAAACAAGAATTTGTCCTCTCACTTGATTAACAGGTATATCGACACCTACCATTCTCCCCAGTTCCCGTGACCAAGGGCCACCTGCGAGAATAAGGTTTTTTGTAGCATACGTTGTTTTTTCAGAAATAACAACGAACTGACCGTTCTGTTTTTGAATGTCTATTACTCGATTATAAGTGGAATAGTGAACACCATTTTTTTTAGCCGCCCTCATATACATGTCAATTAACCGGAATGGATTAACGTTCCCGTCAATTCGACTAAAGGTTGCCCCCACAACTTTAGGATTAATAAAAGGTTCCTTTTCTAATACCTCTTCCCGTGATAAAACTTTAATTTTTATTCCAATTTTTTCATAAGAATCAGCAAGCCGCTTAGCCTTTTCCAAATCTCTCACAGTGAAAAAAGGAGATAATCCTCCTGTTCGTCTATACTCAACATCCCCAATTTTTTTTGATAGATATGAATAAAGCTCTGCACTATACATACTAAATTCTGCATACCAAGCAGGAGTTTTATTATGCACCCATACCCAGGCTTGTGTAGCTCCTGAAGTCCCTGACATTGGGAACTTCTTATCAATTACTAATATTCCCCCTTTATACCGCTCCGAGAGATGATAAGCAATACTATTACCAATAACCCCGCCACCAATAATTATCGTTTCGTAGTTCGTTTCCATTTATTCTATCTCCTCTCCTCTAACTCCAACTCATCCAAAACGGATTTTACTGCATAAAACGAAGTGCTATTAGTGGCTAACGTTTCAAGCTTTATAGGAGACAACGGCATTCTCAATCGGGGTAAAGGAATATCTTGAAATGGGAGACCTGTTAACTCATGAATAACTTTGTTAACTAAATGCATGCAAATCTTTGTTTGACAAGGACCCATTCCGCAACGCGTCAACCTTTTAATATCGTCAAATGTCCTTGCACCATGAGAAATTACCTCTTCAATTTCCTCGTACGTGATTTCTTCACATCGACAAATAATTGTTGACTTTTCCAAATGAACCACCAACCTTTTCCAAAAAAATCACAGAATAAACTGATTTTTTAGCAGAGGATACTTAAAACTTTTAATATGATTGATTCTAGCCTGCCATACATCAGGATAGAGAGACGACTCTATATTTTCCAACTCTCTCCACAGAGAAATTCTTATTTTTTCAGCTTCCCTATTGTCTATAATCCTCAATGACTCGCAAACACTAACACCTGCTATCATCCCTGTTACAATCACCGCTCCTTGAGAACTAACCCCCGCCGCGTTTCCGGCTAAAAAAACATCCTCACGATCCGTTTGGAAAAACTCATTATATTGTGGAACCCATCCCCCAAGTTCACCCTGATACCCAAAAGAACACCCCAACTGATAAAAGGCATCTAAGATAGGACTTCTTCCCCCATCTACACACACTAAATCAACCTTTTCTGTAATCCTCTTATTCGGCAGTTGAATGTCGATCTCACTAACTTCATCTTTCCCTCTTGCTTCCACTATAGAGGAGTTTAAGTAGAAAGAAATCCCGCTTTCCTTTACTCGCTTTACCTTTTCCTTGTCCCTTGCTAAAACATCCGATTGGGCCTCGATAATAGCCTTAACATTAACACCGACGTCTAAAAGCTGCAAAGCAACGTCCATTGCAAAATCACTAGAACCAACTATTACACTATTCTTGCCGGGAATTACAAAATCTCGGTTGATTAGTGTTTGGGCTGCGCCAATCGTTATAATCCCAGGAAGCGTCCACTTTGGAAAAAGGATCGCATTTTCGGCCGCTCCCGTGGCAATAACTAGTTTTTTAAACTTGATAGGAAAAACGTCTACTTCATTGGTGATGCCAACACTTCCATCTCGGTATAAACCGATCAACCGATGTTTGAGCAAATACCTAACAGAGAAGTCTTCCAATTGGTTCGTTAACAGCTTTGCCAACTCAAATCCACGCATAGGTTGGAAAATAGAGGGCAATGCTCTGATAATTTGAGTTTGTTGGCACAGTTGCCCCCCTTTGACAGTCGATTCATCTACAATAGTCACATCTAATCCCCTAGAGGCAGTCTCAAATGCAGCTGCAAGCCCAGCTGGTCCAGCTCCAATAACAAGCACTTCAGTTTCCAACTCAATCCCCCCTTATCTCCGGATCTTCTAGATTTGGATATACCCTCATTCCCTCTTCAACTTTTATCATGCAAGTACGCACATGATCTTCCCCGTTAACAGTCATATAGCAACTGCAGCATCTCCCTCGCGCACAAAACATCCCCCTTGGCTGAACTAATTTCCGACTCAGCCCGAACATTCTAATACCGTTTGCTATCAGAGCGGCTGCAACGGTTTGTTGTTTATAAGCCGTATAAGGCTGATCATTAAAATAAAATGTCACAGGCTCCTGAAGACAGCTGCCCAATATAGGATGATTTTTAATATGCATGAAAACAACTCCTTATTAATTTTTCGACATAAAAACTTTTCCAACACCTAACACCTTTTCGATGATCACCATTAGTACAACGGTAAATAAAATTATGATGCTTGATACTGATGTAATAATTGGATCGTACTGGTATTGCATATAGGTAAAGATTCGTACTGGAAGAGTGACAACATCGGTGCTTACAATAAACAATGCTACGGTTAGATCATCAAATGAGGTAATGAATGAAAAGATGGCTCCAGCAATCACACCGGATTTGATTATCGGAAGAGTAATCTGGAAGAATACTTTAAAAGCCCCTGCCCCTAAACTCCTCGCGGCCTGTTCTATAGATCGATCAAAACCGACTAAACTAGCAACGACTAATCGTACAACAAATGGTACCGTCAAAATAATATGGCCAATAATTAAAGCCATAGGGCTTGTAGCTAAACCTATCCAAGAGTAAAACTGTAGCAACGCTACGCCAAATACGACGGACGGAATTAAAAGAGGGGAGCCAACTAACTGCACAATAGTTGCTTTTCCTTTAAACTGATATCTAACAATGGCAATAGAAGCAAGTGTTCCAATAAAGGTAGAAAAAAGTGACGTGCCTAGAGCGACAATGACACTTAACACAAAAGACTGTGTAAACTCAGGGTGGTTGACTAGTTCAATATACCATCTCAATGTAATCCCCTTTGGCGGAAAAACAATATATTCAGTCGTTGTCAATGAAGATAGTAAAACAACAATAATTGGTGCTAACAAAAAAACATATACGACAAAGCAAAACGAATGAAATATAAAATTATATAGTCTTTTCTTCATTGAATCGCCACTCCTTTTTCGGAACGGGCAAGAATTCTGCTATATACGATAATCGTAACAGTTGCCATAAAAATTAATACAAACCCAATGGCAGACCCATAAGGCCAATTTAATATCACTGCAACTTGTTCGTAAGTTAGATAGGACATAACTTTTACCTGTGGACCGCCGAGAATAGCAGGAGTCACAAATGAGCTTACACTTAAACTAAACACCATAACTGAACCGGCAAATACCCCAGGTAATGTCAGAGGTAATATTATGGAAAAGAAGGTTCTAATCAAACCTGCTCCTAGACTTTGTGAAGCCCTGATAATAGAAGGATCGATCCTTTCTAAGGATCCCATGATGCTTAATACCATATACGGAAATAGTACATGCACCATTCCAATCACAACGCTTAATTCTGTATACAATAATGTGAGCGGTTTATCAATCCATCCGAGATTGATCAAAGTGCGATTAACAACACCATTATTCGATAACAAAATAACCCATCCATAGCATCTGATGACCATACTTATCAATAATGGTGATAACACTATCAATGTTAAATAATTTTTAACCTTCCCACTGGCTCTAGAAATATGAAAAGCGACTGGATAAGAAATGATAACTGTTAATAATGTAGTTAATAATCCAATCTTTATCGTTCTCCAAATAACTCCTAGGTAAAAGGGGTCTGAAAGAAACTTCACGTAATTTTCCAATGTCCATTTATCCCCAATTCCACTGTTTGGATCAAATGTCTTAAAACTCGTGATAAATAAAGAAAGTAAAGGAAATAAGAAGAAAAAGATAAAAATCATAAGAGTAGGAAACAATAGTAGCCAAGACTCCAACTGCTTTTTATCTAATTTCCTTTTCTTTTGTTTTTGTATCTCCTGATTTTGGTATGTTTTTATTTCGGCCTGCATCTAGTTAACTCACCTCACTTTTTAGAGAGGAATAAATCTTTTGGATCCCAAAAAATCGATACTTTTTCCCCTTCCTGAATTTGGTCAGGGCTTAAAACTGTATTGGGGACATCTGCTATGATCTGTTTATTATTAGATATTTTTAAGATATATCTCGTTTTAGCACCAAGGAATATTTTCCTTTCAACTTTTGTTTGGCAATCGCCATTTGCTTGGGTATACCGATCTAAAGAGATCTGTACTTTTTCGGGTCTAATGTAAAAATCAACTTCAGCACCTTTAGTTGATTGGATCTCAACTATTTGTTCATTCCCGTAAAAAGATAACTTACATTTCTTACTTCCATACACCTCAACAACTCTACCGCGAATATGATTCACTTCGCCGATAAACTTAGAAACAAAATCTGTCTTCGGTTGGTTATAAATCATAACCGGGCTATCTACCTGTTCAATTTGCCCCTCGTTCATCACTGCTATTCGGTCGGAGATCGCAAGTGCCTCCTCTTGATCATGTGTGACAAATATAGTTGTAATTCCAAGCGTTTTTTGTATTCCTACTATTTCCTCCCGCATTTCTTGACGGAGTTTGGCATCAAGGTTACTTAGTGGTTCATCAAGAAGAAGAACTTTCGGTTTAATAACCAAGGCTCTCGCTAACGAAACGCGCTGCTGCTGACCACCGGAAAGTTCCCGAGGATAGTAGTTTTCATAACCTGATAACTTTACCATTTCCAATGCCTCTGACACTCGCTTTTTTATCTCATTCCTACTAATCTTACGTAGCTTCAATCCATACGCCACATTTTCAAATACAGTCATGTGGGGAAACAAAGCATAGTTTTGGAACACCATCCCCATATCTCTTTTATTGGGAGGGAGGTGGTGAATAGGCTTCCCACCAACAATGATTTCCCCACTATCCACCTTCAAAAAACCAGCAATCATATTTAATGTTGTTGTTTTCCCACATCCGGATGGCCCAAGAAAGGACATAAGCTCCCCTTGATGAATTTCTAGATTCAAATTTTTTACCACTTCTGTTTTATCAAATCGCTTAGCAACATTCTCGAGACACAAATAACCCATTTACCTTCCCTCCCTCTTTAGCGGGTTACTTCAATTTCCTTGTTTGCTCTTTCCGTCCATTCAGCTCTTTTTTGATTTACGTATTCCCAATCCACTTTGATTAACTTTTTAACCTGCTCTTCCCCATAAACAACTTTTTTAGCAATATCTCCATCTAGTTTTACATTTTTATTAACAGGACCATCAAACAAAGAATGGGCGAATTCCGTTTGTACTTCCTCACTCAAAATAAAATTGACAAATTTCTGTGCAAGTTCCGCATTTGGTGCATTTTTCACCACATTTGCTGTTGTCATTAAAACAGGAGCACCTTCTCTTGGAATGACAAATTCAATTGGAAATCCTGAATCTTGCAGTGTATATACTCTGCTGCTTCCCCATGCACTGGCTACTGTTTGACCTTGCAAAAAGTAATTGGACACGTCAGCAGTTTTATCAAATGTTACAGCGTTTTCAGCAATCTTCTTTAGCTTTTCAAATCCAGGTTCAATATTTTTCTCGTTCCCACCATTCGCAAAAGCAGCCATTAGAAGTAGATGAACTCCATAAGTGTTTGAGATAGATGGTAATACGAGTTTTCCTTTAAACTTAGGATCCTCCAGATCATTCCAAGATGTTAACGGTTTCCAACCATTCTGCACAAAATAATCTTTGTTATAGGCTAATCCTGTCACAACAATACCAAAGCCAACTCCAATATTCTCCTTATCTTTTGCAATGTCGTATACATTATTTAGGTTGGTGACTATTTTTTCATCTAACGGGGCAAGTAATCCAAAAGCTTTTGCCTGTGCTTGAGGTCCGTCGTCTAAAAAGGCTACATCAATTTGAGGATTATCTTTTTGGGCCTGAAGTTTTGATAATGTGTCGATGGAGCTCCCAGTTATATACTTGACCTTAACCCCAAACTCTTTCTCAAACTTAGGAATGATCGTTTCCTTCATCTTTTTTTCATAACTTCCACCATAGGCAGCCAAAACTAACGTCTTTTCTCCCCCACTTTTCGAACTTTGATTCGGTGAGCTAGCAGTTTGGTTACCACATCCCACGATCATAGTAAATAGCAAACAGATCAACACAGTTAAAACTGTTTTACTTTTCAACATCATTTTCTCCCCACCCCGATATCATTTTTTCAGATAGCCTTAACACCGCCGATTAATTCACTAATTTTAGGAAGATTTTTTAATCACCTCCCTATAGGAATCTTGATGTATCAGAGCCTCTCATATTTTTAATAAACACTAAAATTTTATAATTTTCAGACCTTAATTGCTAAAAAATATAATATTATAACTTTTAGTTTCGAAATAGATACTACTATAATGTATGAAAAGGTAATAATCACTATAGGAATAAGCGAACAATTATGCTGACTAACTTTTGCAGCATTCCTCACTCCCTTAATAAATGTATACCCCTTGATCAGGGGTTAACCTTTTAGGGGATACATCTATAACTCATTGGTAAAAACTCCAATATATAGAATAGTAAAAGATTTAAAAATAAACCTCTGTATAATATGCTTCTTTATCTTGGCGTACGTAAAACTTTGAATACTCGATAACCTCTTCTTGTTTTGTATAGGTAAACCTCTCCCATTCAAAAACTGGACTCCCAGGTTCGACTTGTAGTAATGTTGCTTTTTCGTCTGTAGCAATGTAAGGCTTTATAAATAGTTTGGCTCTTCCTAAGGCGATACGAAACTTCTTCTTCAGGATATTGTAAATAAGCTCGTTATTTATATCATCTGGTGTAAGACCGCAACATTTGTCATAAGGAAGATAGGTATATTCCAGCGCCATTGGCTCATTGCCTTCGATTTTTAAACGTTTAATCTTGATCACCTTCATATCATTCTCAATACCCAACTTATTGGTAATCTCTCTGTCAGCCCTGCCAACAGAAAAACTGACCAACCTATGCGGATGTTTCTCATCTTCAGTGGTTAAAGAAAAGAAAACATTTAAATTTTGTTCTTTTATTGGCCTAGATACAAAAGTTCCTTTTCCCCTTTGCCTATATAAATAACCCTTGTTTACAAGTTCTATAATAGCTCTTTTTACTGTAATCGTACTAACATCAAAAAGATCGGCTAACTCCTGCTCAGTTGGCAATTGATGTCCAATTGGCCATTCATCTGATTTTATTTTTTCTTCTAATACTCGCTCTACTTGTCGATAAAGGGGAATATGTAGTTTCTTATCTATGTACATTGATATCCTCCTCGATTGCAATGCAAAATTATAAGTTTATAAAATTATAATTTTTCGACTCACTCCATCTTTTGTGTTCCAAAAGATAAACAATTGTGTATGAATAAGAGGATACGCAGTGAAGGGATAAAATAAAAAATTCGTCAATCATAGAGTTTAGCCAAAGCTTATATACCTCGAATTAATTATACTGAATATCATCAAAAAGACCGATCTGATTTAATTATTATACTAGCTATAGCTGTTTGTCAATAATATTTTGAATTTTATATAAAGTTATATGAAATAGAGGGAATCGCTCTTTGTCATGTGTAAAATCGAAAGCTGCGGGAAAGAACCATCCTTGTCTTCGTAACCACTGACACCAAAGACCTTTGAATATGTTTTTTCAAGCCTGAATATTTTGAATACCTATGCACCTATTCATTCATCGTCCTCATTAGGTATAACCTCAAATAGTAGTCTGGGCTTCCACGTTTTCCAGTTTATTCCCATCCCCTAGTCGATCACTCTCTCGGCCATACCTATACAGGGGAAATGAATGTGTTCATATATGTCACATCTATATAAGTTGAAACTTTGTTTTACATCCAGTAGAGCGCCCACCGCATTCTATCAAAATGACTTGTTATGAAGGAAAACAGAATCGAACAATCGGAAAATCTTTATTGCAACTTATATAGTAAAGTAAGAGGTATGGTTTTCTGGGATTTCCCCCTGCTCGATCAGGTGTTCGTAGAACACCGTCACGGGCATGGTGGGATGTTCTTTTCTTAGGGCTAAAATATGATCCTCATCATCGGGCGACAGACGCCTTGAGTGGCCGCGGTCCGAACGGCGCTTCGGCTTTAAGGCGTCAAAGCCCCCTTTTTTGTATCGGGTGCACCAATCGAGGATCGTCTTGGCTGCGATTCGCTTGTCGCCCTGGTGGGGAACATGGTGCACTCGCTCGCTCACCTCTTTCAGATACGTCTTCGGTTCCACCTGCCCATTCACCAACAGAGCGATCAGCCCGTACCGAAACAGGGCAATGTCGTGTCTCATCGACTCATCCATTCGAATCTCCTCCTGGTCTCACTTGGAATCAGGACCGTTCCGGTCCTCCTGCCCTTATCGTACCGAATTGCTTTTTCTCCGTCGATAGGAAAGGTTTGTGGGAACATCAATCATTTCCAATTTAGGATATGTATGTAAAATAAGGATCCCATTTAATTCGCAAAAGGGTGTCGGAATCCGTCCTCCCACATCTCTCTGATGACCGAATCAAGACCGTGTTCCTCCAACGTCCGGATCCACCAAGAAGCCCGTTCCTTTTCTTTTTTCACGATAGGGCCTATGATCCTCCACCGCCTCGCAAAAAAGCTGTGAAGGTTTGATAGGTTTCGGCAGAACCGTCGGACATAAAAGATGATGCCGTCCTTTGTCGGGAGGAACGGAGCCTGGTTCGTCCTTTCGGTCAATCCCAACTGCTCTTTCACAACTTGCCATATGGCGGACAACGTATACTGAAAATACGGGAGGAGAAAGGAAGGCAGCACACTCACCGTCTTCAAGCATTCCCGACAGCGATACCGCACAATCCAAATGCGATAATCACCATGTGGGGTCAATGCGTTTCGCTCATCGTAACCGTGGCGGTGCAACGGGCGCTTGGCCCGTCAATGCGGACACTGTGTCAGAAGAGGGAAGTCGTTTTCTTTTCCACGTTCTGCATACGTTTGAACGTCAATGCCAAAGTCATGAAATTGAATCACGTCCTCCTCCCCTCCTCTGAACCGATGGATTTTCTCTTCCGAAATAATTCACAAAAAATTTAGCACATTCTTTCAGAAAAGGGGAGAGGGCTTTCTGAAAGAATGTGCAAAAAAATGGCTCTTTTGTTCCGAAATAAAGTGATAATTTACACCCAATATAGCTGGAATAAAATTCCCCACTTACAATAGAACCATAGTGTCAATGAGAGGAGCTATGGTTCGTGATTACGAGAGGGGAATTTTTTATGATCAAAGAGATGTACGAAAGGGGAATGAGTATTTCCGATATTGCGAGGGAATTGGGGATTGATCGGAAAACCGTCCGAAAATATATTCACTCCCCCAATCCTCTTTCGACAATGGCATTCTTTTTCCTCCTGCCGCGCAACGTTTGGCAGAAACATCCCCCAGCCAACGAAAATCCGTAGTTGAATATAAAAACAAAATATTGTATATTTATAAACATACAATGACGATTGATCGTGGGGGATCCAAATGCAAATCGACCATGCCGTCACGAGCGATGTCAAAGACATGCACGCTCTCATCCAACACTATGCAAAAAAAGGGCTGGTGCTGCCCCGCTCGCTGCTGTCCATCTACCAGCACTTGCAATGCATGTATGTCGCCAGGGAAAACGGCCAAATCGTCGGCACCGCTGGGCTGCATATCCTAGGGCACGATCTCGGGGAAGTGCGTTCGCTCGTCGTATCTCCTGACCATATGGGGAAAGGAATCGGCCGCCTGCTCGTCCACCATATTGCCGACGAGGCGGCCAGACTCGGGGTGAAGCGGTTAATCTCCTTCACGTACCAAGTGGAGTTTTTTCGAAAATGCGGGTTTGAGATCGTAGATAAATCAACACTGCCGGAAAAAGTGTGGATTGACTGCGTCAACTGCCCGAAACTCGACTGTTGCGATGAAACAGCCATGATCAAATATATTTGACCCTCCTCCCACCCGCATCGCGGGAAAGGAGGGAGAGCCCTTGGAAAAACCTTTTTTCCTCCGCTGTTTCGCTCTCTATACCCTTAACTAAAAACGAGTATGTTCGAAACTGGAAGGTTGGTGATTTCGTGAAAAATCGCGGAAAACGGAATCTCTTCTCAAATTGAGAAGTCCTGTAAAATCAACGCTTCTCTTTCAGCCGAAAGCAACGGGTTCGGCGAAATCGGTCGTTTTTCACCAGCCCTCTAGAAAATAAAACCGCTTTGCCCCCTGCTCGTGCGCCCCAGCCGCATTAAAGTAGCGAAGGATAATATAGTGGAATCCATTCCAGAGGCAAAATCGCCGAAAACTAATGGATTTGTTCGTTAATCATATGAAAATTAATATTCACCGGTATAAATTTCTTGATACGCTCAATATCCCGCTTCTTGTAGTCCATAATCACAATGCCAGTAATGACCTCATCCTCTTCAGAAAACCGGATAAACACACCAGGAGCTGCTTCGTCATCGTACGACACTTTTGGTTCGCCCAAATAAATATAAAGAACATCGTGATCATAGTCATAGGAGTATTTAACGTTTTCCTGTAAATTTTGGACGAACATAAATCGCACCTCCTGTCTCTTGGTTTAACCTGCTTTTGGCGATGACGGTAACAACGTCACCATACGCTTCATTTTCATGGTCGACAATAACGACCAATGCCTTTAGTGACTTAAACTTAGGCAATTGCACAAGATCTATATATTTTTGTCTTGTATCATGCTGATCGTCTGGATTATTTGGCAATATAAAACAAGGATCTTGAATGACGCTCTTGACCATATCTTCTTGGCCTATAAACTCTTCCCTTGTATGATCCCCACCAACAATATGATAATTCCATGTTGTGCTTTTAAGCCGCACCTCTCTGCCTAGAGGATCCTCAGTTATAAATATGTAGTCTGTATTGATCTTGTTACCTTCCATTATTGCTCACTCTTCACACCAATAATACCTAATTGCGAAAGTTCCTGAATCTTTTCCTCACTTGGCGGGGAAGAGTTGAGATGAATATATCGACTCACTTCCAACATTCCGCTGTCATTGTCAATCCATTTACCATAATAACGTTTTTCAAATACATGTCCCGTCAAACGATAGCGAGTATTATAATAATTCGCATACCGTTTGTTCATGAGCGCCATGACTTTCGAAATCGGCTCCTGTTGTGAGCGCAGCTGCAGGTGAAAGTGATTCGTCATAAGGCAATATGCGGCTATTTCAAATGGGATTTTTTCGTGAAGCTGGTGGAGGATATGAAGAAAAGCGAGAAAATCATTTGTTTCCTTGAATAGGGGATCACGCCGATTGCCGCGGCAAACGATATGATAAAACCGATGGGGCACCCAGATCCGCTTTTGCCGTCCCATTCTTTTTACCTCGCTGTTGCCTGTTGCTTCGTATATGTTTTCATCCATCTTAGCGTCATCGCTTCCCAAAGCGATTCATCCGCTATCTCTTCGGTTCCCTTTAAATCGGAAATGGTCCTTGCCAACCGAATGATTTTCGTTTGTACACGATTGCTCCATTGATGTTGGGATGCCCATTGCTGCAACAGAAGTTGCTGCCTGTTGGCAAGCGGGCTTTTTTCCATTAATAACTCAAAAGGAACACGCCCATTCGTTATTTCTTTTCCGTAACGTTCATATTGCTTTCTTCTTGCTTCTTCTACTCTTTTCCTTATGGTTTCCGAAGATTCCGAAACCCTCGTTTCTTTGGTGAAATCAATGACTTCCAATGATAATAAAACATCCATCCGGTCATAAATCGGCCCGGAAACACGATTTCGATACGCTTGAATTTGTTTCGGACTGCATGTGCAATAGCGCGTTCTTGAGCCTAAATATCCACACGGACACGGATTCATCGCCCCAAGCAAAATAAAGTCCGCGGGATATGTCACCGTCGACGAAATACGGCTAATCGTCACTTTCCCCGTCTCTAACGGCTGGCGAAGCATATCCAGCGTCTTTTTCGCAAATTCCGCCATTTCATCGAGAAACAAAACACCGCGATGTGCCAGCGACACTTCGCCAGGCTTTGGGTGCGTTCCCCCGCCAATTAAAGAAAGCGATGAAGCGGAATGATGCGGATGACGAAAAGGCGGATGGCCGCTCTCGATTTTTTCCCCTGCCAGCTGGTACAAACTGATCACCTCTAACTGTGCATCATGAGAAAGGCTCGGCAAAATCGTCGGAAACGTTTCCGACAACAAACTTTTCCCGCACCCAGGCGGTCCAACCATTAACACGTGATGTCCGCCTGCCGCTGCGATCTCCAATGCTCGCTTTGCTTGATGATGACCAATAATCGATTGAAAATCTCGATGATGCTTTCGCGGGGAGTTCGTAATTTCAGGAGTGCGAAAAGCTGGGGATAACGAAAAAAGAACACGTTGTCCTTGCAGATATTGCACCGTTTCTTCCAATGTCTGAACAAAGATACAACCGAGATCTTTCAAATGATGAAGCGGAAGTGTGGGATCATACGGAAGGTATACTTTTTGAAAACCGAGCTTCTTTGCCGCCAATATTGCTGGAAGCATGCCATCCACCGGCTGAATCGCTCCATCCAACGATAACGAACCTAAAAACGCTGCATCGGGGGAAACCGGCGCTGTCAGCTTGCCCATTGCCTTCAAAATCCCAATCGCCATCGCCAAATCAAACATCGGGCTATGCTTTTTTCCGCTCCGGCGGAGACAAATGAACAACAAGCCTTTTATCAAAAAAGTCGCATCCGAAAGCATAAAGCGAAGCAAGAACACGTTCCTTTGCCTCTTTCACCGACGCATCCGGCAACCCAACAATCACCATCGCCGCAATCCCCGGCACCTCCTGCACCTCCACCTGCACCCGATACCCTTCTAACCCCCTTAACCCAATGCTTAAAATCTTCACCGTCACTCATCCATCCCTCCCAATCACAGAACATTAGTTCTCACCCATCATTGTAATACCCTCTCATTTATCTTTCAATTACCAATATTTTGACAAATTTCGGGTGGTGACAGGCACCACCCCCAATTATTGGAATAACACCAATTATTGGAATTATAAAAATATTTTTACTTCCATGTTGACAAAAATGAACAAAATCGAATAAAATTATGTTACAAGTTAACAAATAATCGTTAAAATCGAACAACTAGTTCAAAAGGTGAATACACATGTTACCAAAAGAACGACGCCGATGGATTGAAAAACAATTGATCACCCAAGGTAAAGTGGATATCGAAGAACTGTCGCAACAATTAAACGTGTCAGCAATGACGATCAGAAGAGATTTGGCTCTTCTTGAAAGAGAGGGCAAGATCGTCCGAACACATGGGGGTGCCATTCATCCGAAATCGCTAATTCAAGAAACACCGTACTCAACGAAAAAAGAAAAAAATATCGAGCAGAAAAAAGCCATTGCCCGTAAAGCAGTCGAACTGATTCCAGAAGGAGCTAATGTCATTTTAGATTCAGGAACGACCACTATTGAAGTCGCTAGGTTGATTAAAGACAGGGAAGATTTAACTGTTATTACTAATGACATTAAGATTGCAGCCGAATTAATGGAAAGTAAATTAAAGGTGATCGTGACGGGAGGGGAATTGCAAAACCAAGTTGGTACTTTGTATGGCTGGCCTACCCAAGAGTTACTGAAAAACATCCATGCAGATATTTTCTTTTTAGGGGCCCATGCTGTCGATATTGCATCAGGAGTAACATCGCCCACTTTTGAAAAATCGCTAATCAAAAAACTGATGATGCAAGCGGCCGAATCTACTTGGTTGCTGGCCGATTCCAGCAAGTTTAACCAAAAGGCTTTTTCTCTCGTTTGCCAACTTTCAGAGTTGGAAGGGATTATTACAGACACGGGATTAAGCCAAGAAGACCAGTGTAAATATAGTGAACATGTAAACGTGATTGTTGTACGCCCTATTGAATGAGAATGAGTATAGGCAGTCCCAACTTCAACTAAAAATCAACGTCATATGAAAAACCCCTTACTGTCCTGCTTGGTGATAAACAAAAATAAGGGGGTGATCCATCGGCAGCGATATAAACGATTTTGATAGACAGAGAGGGGGAACAATACTTATGAGAATAGGAGTAATTGCAGATGATCTGACCGGCGCTAATGCAACAGGAGTCAGATTGGCCAAACAAGGATTCAAAACAGCTACCTTCGTCAGAAACGCACCTTTGACAAATATAGAAAACTACGATGCTATTTGTATTGATACCGATAGCCGATACGCTTCTAGGGAGATTGCGGAAAATCGCGTACGCCAGGCAATCAAAAACCTCAAACAATGGAATGTGAAGATATTTTGCAAGAGAATTGACAGCACCATCCGTGGCAATATTGGGATCGAAATTGATACCGTTTTAAATGAACTCGGCGAACATTCTATCGCCATCGTCGTCCCTTCTTTTCCCGACTCAGGAAGAATAACAACCGGGGGATATTTGCTCGTTGATGGTGTACCTGTCCAGGAAACCGACGTAGCCAAAGATCCTCTTATGCCCGTCAATCAGTCGTTTGTCCCAGACATCATTCGACAACAAAGCATCCATTCAGTCTCATTGATAGGGCTGGATGCCGTTCTTTCCGGCGTCGGGAGAATCACCAATAAATTACGGGAAGAAATCGAACAGGGAAACCGAATCATCGTGGTTGATGCAGTAAACGATGAACATATCGAAACAATTGCCCTTGCGATGACAAAGATTAAAGATAAAATCATTGTTCCCGTCGATCCAGGTCCCTTAACCGCTTACTATGCAAGATTATACTTACATCAAGAACTCAACACACAAAAAATATTAATCGTCATCGGAAGTGTGACCTCTTTAACCGGCCGACAACTTCATTATCTCTTAGCTAAAACAAACGCTAACCCGGTATACGTAAATCCAGAAAAATTAGCGAGTTTCACAAATAGCTGGAATGAAGAAGTTGAACGGGCCGTATCCATTGGCCTAAAAAGATTAGAAACAGAAAACATCTTAATTGTAACTACGTACCACCCCGCGAATAAACTGATCAACTTGAAAGCGTTATCTGAGATAGAGCAAGTATCTGAAGATGCTCTAGCTAAAAGAATAACAGACGGACTTGCCGTAATTAGCAGGAAAATTATTGAGAGTTCCAAATATCCCATTTCTGGATGCTTCACAAGCGGCGGCGATGTAACCGCATCCCTTTGCGCCGTAGGAAGAGCAAATGGCATTGAAATTGAAGACGAAGTTCTCCCATTGACATCATTCGGATACTTCTCGGGAGGATACTTGGACGGACTCCCTGTCGTCACAAAGGGAGGCATGGTTGGCGACCAACGGTCCATTTACAAAAGTCTACGGTTTTTGCAAATGAAAATCAATCACCAAAGGAGTGGAAAACATGTCAGCACAAACTAAACCGATTATCGCAATCCCAATGGGAGATCCGGCAGGAATCGGACCAGAGATCACAGTTAAAGCCTTGAATAACCCGAAAATATATGAAGTTTGCTCACCCCTTGTTATTGGTCATAGTGAAGTATTGAAAATGGCTATGAATTTTACAAGTATCTCGCTGAACATCCGTGAAATTAAAGATCCTTCAGATGGAAAATACGAACATGGAACAATAGATGTTATCTCATTAAACAACGTAAACGTAGACACCCTTGAAATGGGGAAAGTTCAGGCACAATGCGGGAAGGCAGCTTACGAATATATTGAAACAGCTGTCCATCTAGCCCTTAACGGAAAAGTGTCAGCTTTAGCCACGACGCCGATCAATAAAGAATCGTTGAAAGCGGCAAACGTTCCTTTTATCGGACATACAGAAATATTAGCCGCATTGACCAACACCCATGATCCACTGACGATGTTTGAAGTAAGAAACATGAGAATTTTCTTTTTAACGAGACACCTGTCCCTAAAAGACGCCATCGCCGCAATGACAAAAGAGAGAGTTTGTGACTATTTAATTCGTTGTGATCAAGCATTGCAACGCCTAGGAGTGGAAAATCGCAAAATCGCCGTAGCAGCATTAAACCCACACGGCGGAGAAAATGGGCTGTTTGGAAGGGAAGAAATCGATGAGATTCTCCCAGGCATTCAAATGGCTCAAGAAAAAGGGATTAACGCCGTTGGGCCAATCCCTGCTGACTCTGTTTTTCATCACGCACTAAATGGGCGTTATGATGCTGTACTATCCCTTTACCATGATCAAGGTCATATTGCCGCGAAGATGGCGGATTTTGAAAGAACGATTTCGATTACAAACGGTCTTCCATTTTTGCGCACATCTGTCGACCACGGAACAGCCTTCGATATTGCCGGAAAGGGAATTGCAAGCAGCGTAAGTATGGAAGAAGCCATTACACTTGCAGCAAAATATGCGCCAAAATTTCAGCCTTCATGGGCATAACTCTTCTATGGTCTAGGCAACAAAAGGGGAATGAAAAGGGGGTATAAGCGTTGGAAGCATCGGGCGCCCAAATGATATTCGGGCTTGTATTAGGGGTAGCGATCCTCATTTTCCTAGTACTTAAGACGAAAATTCACGCATTTTTGGCTCTGATCATAGCAGCTTCCATTACTGGACTGGTTGGGGGCATGTCTGCTCCCGACGTCATCAACGCGATCACCGCAGGATTCGGATCCACTTTAGGATCTATAGGAATCGTGATTGGATTCGGAGTGATGATGGGACGCATTTTAGAAGTATCCGGTGCTGCTGAAAAAATGGCATATACGCTTGTAAAATGGGTCGGAAAACGAAAAGAAGAATGGGCAATGGCGATCACAGGGTATATCGTTTCCATCCCTATCTTTGTGGACTCAGCCTTTGTGATTTTAACGCCGCTTGTGAAAGCCCTTTCTAAAAAAACCGGGAAATCCGTTCTCACCATTGGCGTGGCACTCGGAGCCGGGCTCGTCGCCACCCACCATGCGGTGCCACCAACACCCGGTCCATTGGGTGTTGCGGGAATTTTTGGAGTTGACGTCGGATTGATGATTGCGTGGGGATTAGTTTTTGCCATCCCCGTTACCGTTGTAGGCGTCCTATATGCCAAATGGCTTGGAAAGAAAATATATCAAATCCCTGATGAAACAGGCTTAGATTATGTACGACCGGTTAATCCGATCACGGTCCAGGAATTTCTTGAATCTAAGGAAAAGAAAGACTTACCTTCACTAACACGATCGGTGCTTCCTATTTTCGTTCCGATTATATTAATCTTTGCGAATACAACCGTCACCGCCCTCAAATTAAAGGGAGGAATTTACGACTACATCACATTTCTTGGCTCGCCCATTATTGCAGTTGGAATCGGATTGATCTTCTCCATATACGGATTATATCACCATGTGAAGCGCTCTGAAGCGCTTGACCAAATGGAGGAAGGAATCAAAACGTCCGGAATCATCCTCCTCGTCACCGGTGCCGGTGGGGCGCTCGGGAACGTCCTAAGGGAGAGTGGAAGCGGGGATTATATTGCCCAACAAGTTGCGCAATTACATCTCCCAGCCATCTTAATCCCTTTCATCATCGCAACGATTGTGAGACTGATTCAAGGTAGCGGAACCGTGGCCATGATTACCGCCGCCTCCATCTCAGCACCTATTTTGCAACAATTAGATGTCAATATGGCATTGGCTGCACAGGCAGCCGCCTTAGGTGCAATGGTCTTCTCATATTTTAACGATAGCTTATTTTGGGTCATTAACCGCATGTTAGGAATTAAAGAAGTGAAAGAACAAATTTTGACATGGTCTATTCCAACCACACTGGCATGGGCAGCGTCTCTGGTTACGTTACTCATCGTCAATGCATTTTTCGGATAAATCAACAAAAATGAAACTTACAAGCCGCCCTTGTTACGGGGTGGCTTGTCCTCCTTACCTTTTCCGCTGATGCCATTTCCACCCGCTTTGATGATTTGTTCCAACGAATATTCCGCTTTCCATCCCAACTCTTCATAAATTTTTTGCGAGGATGCAACAAGACGCGCCGGGTCGCCCGGGCGGCGGTCGGTGGATTCAATGACGGCGTTGCGGTGGGTTACTTTTTCATATGTTTCCATGACTTCGTTGACGGAATAGCCTTCGACAAGTGCCAAGCACCCAGCCCATGAGATCAGACACTTATAGGTCATCCCCATCCTTCTCGTCTATCTCCAATTTATCATCCGCCCATAGGAATTTTTGTAAAATCACTACACCAAAATGCACTTCATAAGAAAGATATTATCCTTCTCCTCCCCCTGATGAGGAAGTCGCTGCAGCTGCTGCCAAAACGGCAATAAAAGCGGCTTGCTGAGCTTGAATGATTGTTTCCATCGCCGTGTATATCTCTGTGTCTAACAACTTTGAATTCTCCATTTTATCGCTCATAAAAATATTCACTGCCATCATAATATTGATATCTTTATGCCATTTGAAAACTTTTTCGGAATGAAGCTTATTTATCATCTGCTGAATCGTCGGTATCTCTTTCTCCCATTCATCAACGAAAGCCAATAGCCCGATCACAGGATAGTGCATCGCTTTTAGCTTCGTTCCTGATTGTTTGAACAAATCCATTATCCTCTCGCAACGCTCAACTAATAAATCTGTTTCTGTCTCTTTGTTTAAGGCCAAAATATGGCTGAGAAACTGCAAGTCATTCCCCTTTCGAAACCCACGTGCAGACAGTTTTTCGTAAAACGACTCCATTCTATCCTGCAGCTTATTCACATCTTCTCCTGTATTCGCCAACAAGACAGCGAGAGGGTAATCACTGTTTGAAGTTAAGAAAAAATGCTTTGCTTTCATTCCCTTATAAACCGCTAGTGACTTTTCCAGCTTTTCTTGGTAATCGTTATGATCCTCCACAGTGGACATGAGTGCCAAAGCTGCTAAATAGGTAAATGAGCCTCTACCAAACCCCAACTGAATACATTTCTCATACAAGTTAAGTAATTCATGAAATTTTTCCTCTGGCCTTTCAAAGCGAATATCAAGAATTGCTGCTGTTGGAAAACGATGATATGATTTTAACGCAGAGAACATGCCAACTTGTTCTTTTATGTAATTGCTGAGGCGAAGAAAGCGTCGCAGGTGAAACTCTCGGTGGTTGACTACATACATAGAGGCTACCGTCATTAATATGCGCTGATCGGGCACTTTCCATTTGAGTTCATTTTTCAACTGAACATAAATATCTTTATATCTCTTTATTTTTTGCTGCAAGCTTGCCGTTAACATCCCATCACTTCCTCAGTAGTGTTTTATTGTCATTTACGAAGAAGAAAAACGAAAAGTTTCACAAAAACAAAAGCAATACAGCCCTTATAACCGAATTGGAACTTGTTTGTATGTTTTCGTTCGTTCAAACTCGCGAATCTTCTCACCGATAAATTTAAATCCGATTAACGACGCATCGATCGTTGGCAAACCATAATGCTCGGCAATCGTGCGGCCCGATTTCGGATGTCACGATCGTTTTCACAACGACGCCGTTTTTCGGCAAGTCCCTGTTCTTTTACCAACGTCATGTTTTCAAAGCCAAATGCCTGAGGAGACTGCGCACCGATCCGAAAAACATAAGACTAAGAACAGACTGCAACCTCCTATCAATTTTTGAAAATCTTCAAGGCATAGCAGTGTAATACTCCAATCAAAATCCCCCTTTCGGCAGACTTAGAAGAATATCATAGGTTACTGTCTGCCTGAAGGGGGAACCCCGCCATTTTACGTTCATTCTTTCATCTTGAAACAACTATTCAATTTTAAATGTTTTCGTCAAATTGCCGACCATTACTTTATATGTTCCCGATTCTACAACAGGACGTTCCGTTCCTATAATGTCACCTGGAATAATGGCAAGCTGTGATGCAGGCAGGTTGAATGTGACTGTCTTTGTCTCTCCAGGGTTAAGGTGAATCCGTTTAAACCCAGCTAACTGTTTCACAGGCGTCAGGACAGAACGATATTCTTGATTGACATAGAGTTGGACGATTTCATCCCCGGCAACCTTGCCGGTATTGGTAACATCCACGGATACTTTTGCTTCTCCTTTTTTGCTAATAATGTTTGTTACCTGCAAATTTTTATACTCATAAGTCGTATAGCTTAATCCGTAACCGAACGGGAATAACGGCTCATACTTTGTTCCTGGCTTATGATTATAAAAAATCGGCACTTGGCCAATGGATTTTGGCCATGTCGAAGCCAACTTCCCACTAGGGTTGTAATTGCCAAATAGAACATCGGCAACCGCATTTCCTCCTTCTGTGCCAGGGAGATACGCCATTAAAACAGCTGGGGTAGATTCAACAAGATCCGTGATCATCAGCGGACGGCCCGCAACAAGAACGAGAATCACGTCTTTTCCGGTTTCGTTAAGCGCTTGTATAAGCTGTCTTTGAGCGGCAGGAAGTTCGGCTGTTTCCGTGTTTCCTTCCCCCTCAGCGTAAGGTTTTTCGCCAACTACTGCAATGACGACATCCGATTGCAACGCTGCTTTTACAGCCTCATCAATCGCTGCTTTTACTTTGGACGGATCTTTTTCGTCTTTTTCATCCGGCACTCCCGGTACATACTTCACCGCTGTATTGTTAGACACCGCCCCTTTGATGCCTTCAAGGATCGTCACAGCAGGAGGGAGTTCGTTAGGATTGGTGGCCCCTTGCCATCCGATCGTCCATCCGCCCATTTGATTTGCCACATTATCGGCACTTGGACCGGTGACCAGAATCGATTTCACATCTTTTTTGAGCGGCAGAACATTTCCTTCGTTCTTAAGCAATGTCATTGTCTCACGGGCTGCCTGAAGCGCCAGCTGACGGTCAGAATCATTGATTATTTCTGCCGCCTTTTTCGGGTCGACGTAAGGGTTTTCAAAAAGTCCCAACTCAAATTTAAGCGTTAAAATGCGGCTTACTGCTTGGTTAATGCGTTTCATTGATATTTTTCCTTCTTTGACAAGTTCGATCAAATTTTTCGTAAAGTTGTCTGCATCATGCGGCACCATCGACATATCGACACCTGCATTGATGCTCATGCGAATGGCATCCTTATATGATGGAGCTACTTTATGGACCGTGTGCAACTTCATTATATCTTCCCAATCCGATACAACGACACCCTTAAACCCCATTTCCTTTCGCAACACATCCGTCAACAAATACTTGGAAGCGTGAACAGGGATGCCGTTGATCGAGCCACTGTTTATCATAATGGTTTTGACACCGCTTTCAATTTGCGCTTGAAAAGATGGATAGAAAATCTCTCTTAAGGTGCGAAGGGAAATGTCAGCTGGAGAACGATCCTGTCCGTTAAGCGGCTGGGAATAACCGACAAAATGTTTTCCCGTGGCTGCTACACTTTCTTGATCGGACAACTTCTTTCCTTGAAGTCCTTTGACCGCCGCCGCACTCAACTTTGAAGCGAGGTAAGGATCCTCACCAAATGTTTCATAAAAACGCCCCCAACGAATATCCCGGCCAATATCGGCAACAGGGGCAAAATTCCAATGAATGCCGGTCGCTCTTACAGACTTTGCAGTACTTGCGGAAAGTTTTTCGACCAATTCTGGATCCCATGCGTTAGCGAGTCCAATATTGTGGGGGAAAATGGTTGCTCCGAGGACATTGTTATGTCCGTGAACTGCATCAACACCGTAAATAATCGGGATATGCAAACGCGAATGCTCCATCGCATATTTTTGAATGTCGTTTGTCAATTTAGCCCATTCTTCCGGATTGTTCGGTACTGGTGCCGCTCCGCCGCCGCTTAGAATAGAACCAACATGATTGTCTACAAAAATCTTTTTCATCCATTCAGGGTTCAGCGGTCCCCGATCCCATTCATTTGTTCCCATGAGCCTTGTTACATTAATTTGCGTCATCTGCCCCACTTTCTCTTCCAGCGTCATCCGCTGCAGCAAATCTTTCACTCTTTGCTCAATAGGCGCCTCTGGATTCAAGTATAGAGGCTTATCAGATTTTTTAGCGTAGGCAGCCCCGTCTTGTTTCACATACGGTAAAATAAGGCTAAGAAGCAAGAACGCCATAATAAAAAACTTAACAAACTTTATCTCTCCGTTCATTTTCAAACTCCTCCTCCCCAGTTTATTTTGTAGAGACGATGATGTTGTGCAACATCCTCATGTTCCACCTCCATCCCTTCTGATTTATTTCGTTGCACAAATAATTTTAAGACAGAGTATTTAAATAATTTTAAATTTTTTTCTTCACTTTTTTGTCATTTTCTTAAATATTTTGTGGTAGCGCTCATTGACTGGCAAGTAACAAGCCCCTTCACTCTATACAGCAATAACCCCACACCTCCTTCCGAAAATCAAATAAACACGCTAGGAACTGCTTCGCAATCATTTGCCGCGGGCTTTTTTCTCTTTCATCAAGTGGAGGCAGGCACTGAACAAATCTTATAGTAAAATGATTCTTAAGGTACTAAGGTTAAAGCAGTTTATCATTGTAATGCGTAAGGAGGAATGGACGCATGCACAAAATTGGACTAGTAGGCCCTCAACAATCGATCCAACGGGTTCTAACTGTTTCCAATGAATTTGAACATGAGATTCAATTTATACCTTTTCCGTATGAAGATGCCCAAGAAGTGAAGGAAATTGTAAAAGAACATCAGAACCAAGTAGATGGATGGTTTTTTTCAGGGCCTGTTCCGTATATTATGGCTAAGAAGGTGTTGAGCCATAACGCCAATTATGTATATACTCCCTATACTGGTTCGAGTCTTTATAAGTGCCTTCTACAAATGGCTTACTATCAAAAGCAAGTTGTACAAGGAATCTCCATTGATATGATTCAATCGGAAAATGTTGAGGAATCACTGCTGGAACTAGAGATCCCGATTGAAAACATCTATGTTCGCCAATTTGATGAAAACTATAATCGGGATGAACTCATTCAATTCCATCTGCAGTTATGGAAACAGGGAAAAACGAAAGGAGTTTTGACCAGCCTTTATGCTGTTTATCAGACTTTAAGACAAGAAGGTGTCCCTGTTTATCGGATCTTTATGACCAAAATGGAGATTCGACAAGCGTTGAAAATTATTGTAGAGAAAGTAAAAAGCTCCTATTTTAAAGATACACAAATTGGCGTAGAAATTATTGAAATTGATCAATTTGACCGGATTGCGGAGAAATCTAAAACACATTACTATTTAAAACATATGGAATTAAAAATACAGCAAACGTTGCTCCCTTTTGTTGAACAAATTGATGGCTCCCTGATTGAAAACGGAAATGGACGGTATCAAATCTTCAGTTCCCGGGGAGCGATCGAAAGAGAGATTGAGATGCTGCGCAGTACAGTTCAACAAATATCTTTGGATGTAGGCGCTCCAGTTGCAGTAGGAATCGGATTTGGCGAAACTGGATATTCGGCGGAAATGAATGCCCGTATGGCTGTCCAGCATGCAAAAGCCAAAGGAGATTGCGGGATTGTCGCTATCGATGATAGCGGTTTGATCATTGAATCTATTGGACAGGAAGAGGAATTGGCTTATTCCTATCGTTCGGATAATAAGGAAATGGTGGAGAAATTAAAGAAAGCGAATATTAGTACGAAGACCTATAAGAAAATTGAGGCACTAGTGCAGCGCATGGGATGGAGTGGTTTTACAACAGCAGATTTGGCTTCTCACCTATCTATGACTGTACGAAACGCTCAACGCATTATAGGAGGTTTATGCGAAGCCGGTTTAGCCGAATGTATAGGCGAGGAACAATCATCCACCCGTGGAAGACCGGGTAAAATATATAAACTACGAAACTGATGAAGCATCCCAAAACGGGATGTTTTTTATTTGTTAACAATCATCAAAATTTTAATTGTTAAGAATTATCACAATTATGTTGAAATATAGAGTTCTGGTATGTATAATCAATTTAACGAAAATTTCGTTATATATTCACTTTACAAAGGAGGGTTTTTATGTCAAAAAATTTGGAAGTCGCGGGATCGACACCGCAACTCGAGCCAAAAGGGATCTTGAGGTGGATTGAGCAAGTTGGGAATAAGCTTCCGCACCCGTTTATGCTATTTATCTATTTGGCTGTTATTGTCATGATTTTATCAGCTCTGTTGGCTGGAATGTCCGTCACTCATCCAGGAAACGGCGAAACGATTGTAGTGAAAAGTTTGCTCACCCAAGAGGGAATTTCGTGGATATTGACCAGCGCAATAAGCAACTTTGCCGACTTTCCGCCGTTGGGATTGGTATTGATCATGGTGCTCGGGATTGGTTTGGCCGAGAGAGTGGGATTAATTGAAGCAGTCCTTCGCAAAATGATGATCAGCGTTCCGAAGGCTCTTCTTAGTATTTCCATTGTATTTGTAGGTATTTTGGGAAACCTCGCCTCTGATGCTGCTTGGGTAATTATTCCCCCCGTTGGCGCTATGCTATTTGCGGCCGTAGGACGCCATCCTTTGGCTGGCTTTGTCGCTGCAGCCGCTGGTGTGGGATCCGGCTTTACGGCAAACCTGTTTATTGCCGGCACGGATGCGTTGCTTTCCGGAATTAGTACAGAAGTAGCCAAAACAATTGACGCCAATGCCGCTGTAACTCCTGTGGACAACTGGTTCTTCATGGCTGTCTCTGTTTTTGTATTGGCCTTTATTGGTGCATGGATTACCGACAAGATCATCGAACCGCGTTTAGGCATTTATGAAGAAGAAAACCAAGCGTCTGTAGTTAAATTGTCAGACTTAGAAAACAAAGCACTGAAATGGACGGGAATCACAGCCCTTATATACATCGTCATCATCGCTTTACTCGTTGTGCCGGAGGGGTCGCTATTGCGTGATCCTGAGACAGGCGGAATTCTGAATTCTCCATTCTTAAAAGGAATCATTCCGATCATTCTGTTGTTCTTTATTGCAGTATCCGTAACTTATGGACTGAAGATGGGACGCATTAAAAGTCAAGCCGATGTCCCAAAATTAATGGGCGAATCGATTAAAGACATGTCGGGGTTTATCGTACTCGTATTCGTCATCGCTCAATTTATTTCCTTCTTTAATTGGAGCAATCTTGGGATACTGTTGGCGGTGAAAGGCGCCGATTTTCTTAAAAGCATGGACTTAACTGGATTTCCGATTCTGCTCGGATTTTCCTTGCTCACCCTTGTTGTTAGTATGTTTATCGCCAGCGGCTCTGCATTGTGGGCTGTCTTGGCGCCTGTATTTATACCAATGCTCATGCTCCTTGACTTTCATCCTGCTTTTATCCAAATTGCCTATCGTATCGCAGATTCAGCAACCAATACGATTACTCCTATGAACCCATATTTACCGATGATGTTGGCTTATTACCAAAGATACAAAAAGGACGCAGGATTTGGAACTATTCTCTCTACCATGCTGCCATACGCGATCATGTTTTATATTGCGTGGGTCGTCATGATGTTTATTTGGTATATGTTTAATCTGCCAATTGGCCCAGGCATTTCTGCACATTAACATCCTCAAAATAAATAAAGGAGTTGGTTGATTTGGATGTTGTATCATTGCGACGCGATTTTCACAAGCACCCTGAAGTAGGCTTTACTGAATTTCGCACCGCTTCCAAGGTGGTAGAAATTTTAAGTTCTCTAGGTTATGAAGTAATATACGGACAAGATGCTATGGATGGCGACTCTAGACGAGGATTGCCATCCGAAGAACAACTTAATGAAGCATTTGAAAGAGCCTTGCGGGATGGAGCCAATCCCGAGATTATTGAGAAAATGAAGGATGGATACACTGCGGTCATTGGAATATTAAAAGGAAAAAAAACTGGTCCTACGGTAGCCTTTCGTTTTGACATGGACGCATTGCCGATCCGCGAAAGTACAGATGACGACCATTTTCCAAAGGCTGCAGGGTTCCGTTCTATATACGAAGGCAATATGCATGCTTGCGCTCACGATGCACATACTGCCATCGGGTTGGGTCTAGCAGAAAGATTAGCCGACAGAAACTTCTCGGGGACAGTAAAATTGATTTTTCAGCCTGCCGAGGAAGGAGTACGGGGAGCCTATGCCATTGTGCAAAAGGGGTTCCTGGATGATGTGGACTTCATTTTTTGCCAACATCTTGGAGCCAACGTTCCCTTAGGAGAAATTCATGGCGGAACGTCTGGCTTCTTAGCAAGCACGAAATTGGCTGCTCATTTTTACGGGGTGTCTTCCCATGCAGGCGCCTCCCCAGAAAAAGGCCGAAATGCCTTATTGGGCGCGAGTACCGCATTATTGAATATTCATGCCCTTCCGCGATTTAGTTCGGGTGCCACACGCGTCAATGTAGGGGTGTTGGAAGGAGGGACAGCGGCAAATATTATTCCTTCCTATGCAAAAATGGTATTAGAAACCCGTTCGGTTTCAGAAGAAGTAAATGCAGAATTAGAAAGACGAGTTCGCGATATCATTGCCCATAGTGCCGCCATGCACGGGCTTCAGCACGAAATTGAAGTGATCGGAGCGGCGATTCCCATTTTTTGTGATCAAGAACTAGTCACGATTGTTCTAGAGGAAGCGAAGAAGGTTGAGGGGTTTTCTTCTTTCAAAGAGATAGAATCTACTTCGATGGGAAGCGAAGATGCAAGTTTCATGATACGCAGAGTACAGGAACGAGGCGGAAAAGGAACCTATATGATTATAGGGGCCGACCATCCAGCACCCCATCACCATCCGAAATTTGATATTCGGGAAGAGGTTCTTCCTCACAGTGTAGAATTACTCGATCGTATCGCTAGACGGATATTAAAGAAATAGGGGGAGTTTATGCATGTCTCATGTACAAAAAATCTCTGAGCTGATTGAACGAAAAAGAGACATATTTATTCGGGTAAGCGATCTAATATGGGAATATGCAGAAACCCGCTTTGAAGAATACAAATCAGCCGAATTGCTTTGCAAAACCTTGGAACAAGAAGGATTTACCGTTGAGAGAGGCGTTGGCGGAATCGAGACGGCTTTTATCGGAAGCTATGGCGATGGAAAACCGATTGTTGCGATCTTGGGAGAATTCGATGCATTAGCAGGATTAAGCCAAAAAAAAGCAACAGCGAAACAAGAACCACTTGTTCCAGGGGGCAGTGGACATGGCTGCGGCCATAATTTGCTCGGTGCAGGATCATTGGCCGCAGCCGTAGCCTTAAAACAATATATGGAAGAACGTAAGATTCCCGGAACTGTCCGCTACTATGGCTGCCCGGGAGAAGAGGGCGGCTCAGGCAAGACATTCATGGCACGGGAAGGCCTGTTCGATGATATTGACTTCGCTCTATGCTGGCATCCGATGGACTATAACGGCATTTTTTCTGCCCATTCATTAGCTAACTTTCAAGTCTATTATAAGTTCAAGGGAAAAAGCTCCCATGCAGCGATAAGCCCACACTTGGGACGCAGCGCCCTCGATGCGGTTGAACTAATGAATATCGGGGTAAATTATTTAAGAGAGCATATTATTCAGGATGCCAGAATCCATTATGCCATCACCCATACAGGCGGAATATCACCCAATGTTGTACAGTCTTACGCAGAAGTGTTGTATTTAATTCGCGCTCCTGAAATTTCCCAAGTACAGGAAATTTACGAGCGGGTTTGCGATATCGCCCGGGGGGCAGCCCTCATGACAGGAACAGAAGTAGAGATTGTGTTTGATAAAGCGTGTTCCAATTTAATTCCGAACCGAGTTTTAGAATCGGTCATGTACAAAAACTTTTCTGAACTAGGCGTTCCGGTTCACGACGAGCAAGAATTACAGCTGGCTGAAGCCGTTCGTCAAACCCTGTCCGAACAGGAATTAAACATTGCCAAAACCATGTTTCCGGACCTAGCGGATAAAGTGCTGGCCGATCGCTTAAATCCTTATGACAGCCCTGTTTCGCTATACGGGTCTACCGATGTAGGAGATGTAAGCTGGATTGCGCCTACCGCTCAATGTACAACAGCCTGTTTCGTTGTCGGCTCCCCTGCCCACTCTTGGCAATGGGTAACACTCGGAGCTACATCGATTGCGCACAAAGGAATGCTGCATGCAGGAAAGGTGCTCGCCGCTACTGCCGTAGACATGTTACAAAACCCAGAGTTAATTGAACAGGCAAAAGCCGAGTTGAACGAACGGTTGAATGGAAAAAAATATGTTTGCCCAATTCCTAAAGGGGTAGCGGCATCTGCCAGAAAATAGCCTTCCAGAGAGCGCGTTCCTATTAGAAGCTTTTCAGAGGTTTGAGAAAGTCCCTCTTGGTATGGTATGATGCACGGGTATGCCCTATCATCAAAACAAGAGGGGCTTCAGCTGAATTAGGCGCACTGGATACGTTCCCCGCTGCAGGATAAACACCTAACAACAACCGTGAAGCGTGTCCGAGGCCTGTAAGATAGCATGAAAAACTAAAATTTCAGGCGTGTTGATTATCCAATAAAATCCAAAGGGTATAGAAAAAAGAGCACCTTTCCTGTAGAATGTGAGTAGCGACACAAACAAACCCAGGAGGTGCTCTCTATGAACAAGCATACCACACTCCCGAATTTGATGCAAAAACTTGTTTCGGATGAAGAGATTCAACTGATTGCCGAAGCGGTTGGGTATCGTGATTCGTCTCGAACCTTTACGTTGCGCGAGTTGATTCACTTCTTCCTGCTGGCCGCCATGCATCAATGGAAAAGCTTTCGCCACGGAGCCGATGTGGGGCCTCTGTATGGATTGCCGCGATTCCATTATTCAACTGTATCCAAGAAAGCGAAAGAAGTTCCCTATGACATCATGAAACGCTTGTTGGCGTTGATCATTTCCAAGTGCAACCGCCAAACCCGCCGTTCGCTTCGGTTTCCCAAACCGCTTCGGGTGGTGGATTCGACGACCGTCACGGTCGGGAAAAACCGCCTGCCATGGGCGCCGTATCACGGCGAACGCGCCGGAGTGAAGCTGCACGTCGCGTATTCGCCGGAATCCTCGTTGCCGGCAGACGTGGTGGAAACCATCGGACTGCGTCACGATGGCCCGGTGGGAGAACAGTTGACGAACGCTCAACAAGTGCTGGTGGAAGACCGGGCGTATTTCAAAATCGAACGCCTCGATCGATTTGTGGAGCAGCATCAGCTCTTTGTCATTCGGATGAAGGACAACATCGAACTTCATCAGAAAAAAAGCTTGAAACGCCTTTCCAGCACATCTTCATCGGTTCAAGCCGACTTCACGTGCCAGTTGGGAACGAAACAATACCGCTCCACCAAGCGTCACCGGGTGGTGATCTTTCGAGATGCGAATGGCCGCGACATTCGGGTCGTGACGAACCTCTTCCATGCGTCTGTGGAAACCATTGCCGACATGTACCAACAACGTTGGACTGTTGAGGTCTTTTTCCGTTGGGTGAAGCAATATCTGAATGTCCCGACCTTGTTTGGCACGACGGAAGATGCGGTATACAACCAACTGTTTGCGGCGTTCATCGCGTATGTGTTGCTGCGATGGCTGTATGATCAAACCAAAAAACAGACGAACGTCTCTCTTTCCTTCATTTCGTTCGTTCGCCGTTTTTTCTCTGGGCAGCTTCCTCTCGATTGGAGATCCGGGATGGCCGCTGCTTTGTTTGAGTATGCCCAAATTTATGGAAGGCGTATGTCTAATTTTGGATAATCAACACTCGTCTAAAATTTGTTTTATTTTGCTTCCCAAGTTCGCGGAAATATGTCCATACTTTGACGGATAGCCTAAGCCGTTGCCAAGGTGGTAAGCGGCGGTTTTCTTTTTGCCTGACAACAATGCTTCCAGCGCTAAAGTATGCGCCTTCGCTAAGTCGGTAACATGGATATAGTCACGAATACATGTCCCATCTGGTGTATCATAGTCCGTACCGAAGACGGAAATTTTGTCGCGCTGGCCTAACAAATGCTGCGAGACAATCGGAATCAAATGCGTTTCCGGGTTATGGTCTTCGCCAATTTCCCCCGACTCGTGCGCCCCATCCGCATTAACGTAGCGAAGGATGATATAGTTGAGTCCATGCCAGAGGCAAAATCGGCCAAAACTAATGGATTTGTTCGTTAATCATATGAAAATTAATATTCACCGGTATAAACTTCTTTATACGCTCAATATCCCGCTTCTTGTAGTCCATAATCACAATGCCAGTAATGACCTCATCCTCTTCAGAAAACCGGATAAACACACCAGGAGCTGCTTCGTCATCGTACGACACTTTTGGTTCGCCCAAATAAATATAAAGAACATCGTGATCATAGTCATAGGAGTATTTAACGTTTTCCTGTAAATTTTGGACGAACATAAATCGCACCTCCTGTCTCTTGGTTTAACCTGCTTTTGGCGATGACGGTAACAACGTCACCATACGCTTCATCTTCATGGTCGACAATAACGACCAATGCCTTTAGCGACTTAAACTTAGGCAATTGCACAAGATCTATATATTTTTGTCTTGTATCATGCTGATCGTCCGGATTATTTGGCAATATAAAACAAGGATCTTGCATGACGCTCTTGACCATATCTTCTTGGCCTATAAACTCTTCCCTTGTATGATCCCCACCAACAATATGATAATTCCATGTTGTGCTTTTAAGCCGCACCTCTCTGCCTAAAGGGTCCTCAGTTATAAATATGTAGTCTGTATTGATCTTGTTACCTTCCATTATTGCTCACTCTTCACACCAATAATACCTAATTGCGAAAGTTCCTGAATCTTTTCCTCGCTTGGCGGGGAAGGGATTTCACCGAATATCTCTTCATACTGCTTAATGTAATTCAATAACAAATAGGCAAATTGTTTGGCATGTTGTGGGCTCATAGTAACCTTTCCGAGGTATATATTCTCATCGGGCGATTGCTGTTGAAGATTAAGGATAATATCATGAAGAGTCATACTTAAACTAATGGAATTACAATAAACATTGAAGGGTCTCTTTTCCATATTCCCTTCCAATATACCTTTCCTCTCCCTTTTATTTTAAAACGGTATTGTAATTATATTTTACACCTTAAAGAATTTTCTTGCACTCATTTCATTAGGGAAACCGCTGTATATAGAAAATGCCTATAAATAAACCGCCCCACCAAGGGGTAGCCTAATCATCGTCCTTTCCGCTGATGCCATTTCCACGCGCTTTCGATGGCTGACAAGTGACAGGCACCCTCACCCCCTCACAAATTCAGCATATTTTTTCTTCCGCTCTGTTTTTGTGCCTGAAAAGTAATCTAATCATGCATCCATATTCATAAATTTCGGGGGCAGCGATTTTGGATGCATATACAAATAAACTCTCCATCGGTAATGTTCCGGCGCATGCACCATATGAGCTTCTACAGGATTGAGATGAATATATCGGCTCACTTCCAACATTCCACTGTCATTGTCAATCCATTTACCATAATAACGTTTTTCAAATACATGTCCCGTCAAACGATAGCGAGTATTATAATAATTCGCATACCGTTTGTTCATGAGCGCCATGACTTTCGAAATCGGCTCCTGTTGTGAGCGCAGCCGCAGGTGAAAGTGATTCGTCATAAGGCAATATGCGGCTACTTCAAATGGGATTTTTTCGTGAAGCTGGTGGAGGATATGGAGAAAAGCGAGAAAATCATTTGTTTCCTTGAATAGGGGATCACGCCGATTGCCGCGGCAAACGATATGATAAAACCGATGGGGCACCCAGATCCGCTTTTGCCGTCCCATTCTTTTTACCTCGCTGTTGCCTGTTGCTTCGTATATGTTTTCAGCCATCTTAGCGTCATCGCTTCCCAAAGCGATTCATCCGCTATCTCTTCGGTTCCCTTTAAATCGGAAATGGTCCTTGCCAACCGAATGATTTTCGTTTGTACACGATTGCTCCATTGATGCTGGGATGCCCATTGCTGCAACAGAAGTTGCTGCCTGTTGGCAAGCGGGCTTTTTTCCATTAATAAATCAAAAGAAACACGCCCATTCGTTATTTCTTTTCCGTGGCTCTTCACCACAAGTTGTACTTGATCATTGAAGATCGGTGTGCATAGAGAAAATAGAGGGTACAAAAAATGCGAATTTTCCTGTATGGTAAAGGTGTCCAAACCAAACCATTGGAGGAAAATTCGCATGTACGCTCAGTTTATCAAAGAACTCATCGATTTACCAGATGTTTTGATTCAAAAGGTGCGAAAAGAAGAAGAACGTTGGATTTTCGAATTTTCTCTTCCCGAACAATGCCTGTTATGTCCTGTTTGCTTGAAACGCACGATCAAAATGACAGGAAAAAAGAAGCAATGGATGCATGGGTATGCTCAACGGATCGGCATCTTTTGGGTGGAACTCCCTGTGGAGCGTAGACGTTGTTGTACATGTGGCATGACATTCAGCACGTCTTATCCCGGAATTTCCCCTCGAAGTGCAGCGACGGATGCGTTTCAGCAATGGGTGGCGCAATCTTGCATCGGAACATCCATTCAGGCGGTGGCTCGTATGCTCAAGCTTCCGTACACGACCGTTGAACGCTGGTTTTATACCCATGCCCCTTCCTTCCTATCGAATGACATCCAACCAAAGGCAGTTTGTGTCGATGAGTTTGCGTTTCGAAAAGGGCATGATTACGGAGTGGCAGTCATGGATGCCGAAACGGGAGAAGTGTATGCCGTTGAAGCAGGAAAGAACGAGGAAGCCATTGGACGTGTGTTGGCTCCTGTGTCTGGTTCTGTTCAGTATGTCGTGAGCGATTTGGCTCCAGCGATGAAAAAAGCCATTCAAGGGGTGTGTCCGGAAGCGAAGCATGTGGTCGATTATTTTCATGTGATTCAATTGTTTACGGAAGCGTTGGATCGATGCCGCCAATCCTTCGGAAAAGGGAACAAGAAACACGGGCATGTTCGGTATGTTTGCCGCTTATTGACCCAGTGCCCCGAGAAACTCACCGAGGAGGAGCGCCAAACGGTGCGGGAGTGGCAGAAAGAGAGCGATTCCTTGCAGGCTGTCTATCAATCCCTTCAACATTTTCGTTATGTATCCAAAAGCCAAAGCGAGCGACAAGCGAAACGTCGTTTGAACGCCTGGGTTCATCGGTATTTGTTTTGTCCTTGTTCTGCTGTTCGCGCCATCGCAAAATCACTCGTCAAACGAACAGACGAAATCATATCGTGCATTTTATCCCCTTATTCAAATGGGAAAATGGAGGGAACAAATAACAAGATCAAGCTGATGAAACGTCGGGGATACGGATACAGAAATATCCAGCGTTTTGCATTGCGGGTTCGGCTAGAAACAGCTAACATACTTTCATGACAGGTGCAAGTACAACTTTTGGTGATGAACCTTTTCCGTAACGTTCATATTGCTTTCTTCTTGCTTCTTCTACTCTTTTCCTTATGGTTTCCGAAGATTCCGAAACCCTCGTTTCTTTGGTGAAATCAATGACTTCCAATGACAATAAAACATCCATCCGGTCATAAATCGGCCCGGAAACACGATTTCGATACGCTTGAATTTGTTTCGGACTACATGTGCAATAGCGCGTTCTTGAGCCTAAATATCCACACGGACACGGATTCATCGCCCCAAGCAAAATAAAGTCCGCAGGATATGTCACCGTCGACGAAATACGGCTAATCGTCACTTTCCCCGTCTCTAACGGCTGGCGAAGCATATCCAGCGTCTTTTTCGCAAATTCCGCCATTTCATCGAGAAACAAAACACCGCGGTGTGCCAGCGACACCTCGCCAGGCTTTGGGTGCGTTCCCCCGCCAATTAAAGAAACCGATGAAGCGGAATGATGCGGATGACGAAAAGGCGGATGGCCGCTCTCGATTTTTTCCCCTGCCAGCTGGTACAAACTGATCACCTCTAACTGCGCATCATGAGAAAGGCTCGGCAAAATCGTCGGAAACGTTTCCGCCAACAAACTTTTCCCGCACCCAGGCGGTCCAACCATTAACACGTGATGTCCGCCTGCCGCTGCGATCTCCAATGCACGCTTTGCTTGACCCGAGTTCGACAGTTTTGAGACCATTTTAGGCAAATGAAAATGGTTAAAATGCTGTAATATCAAGGATTTCACGATGCGGATCCTAGAAAAAAACGCTGAATTTCATAGGCACACGACTTGACAAATTAACCTTTTAAAATAGCCAAATATCGTTTATAATATAGGCATGTACATGCGGAAAGTAACACGCAAAAATAAAGATGGAACGACCGTGGCGTATCTCCAGCTTGCTCACAACGAATTGGATCCGAAGGTCAAATATGCGAAAACGAAGGTGATTGATTCGTTTGGGCGCGAAGACGAGGTGGATCGCGCTGTCTTGGAGCGTCTGGCCAAAAGCATTTCGTGATCCTTTCTCCTGACTCATGAATCGTGGCCGAAAGTAAGGGACGAATGCGAGCGTCTTATGCTTGGACATTTTTCTTCAAAAACGGAGACCTTGATCAACGAACCGAGCTGACGGCCAAACAAGCGCAACTCTTTGCGGCTCTAGGGCTGGAACCTCCTCCGAAGATCCTAGGCATCCATCCTCGCCCCTAGATACACGCCCGAAGTGTGCTCAAATGCCTCTCGTCCCTTTTGTATCAAGGGTCGAGAGGCATTTTGTTTGCCTAGTCACTGTCGAACTCGGGCTTGATGATGGCCAATAATCGATTGAAAATCCCGATGATGCTTTCGCGGGGAGTTCGTAATTTCAGGAGTGCGAAAAGCTGGGGATAACGAAAGAACACGTTGTCCTTGCAGATATTGCACCGTTTCTTCCAATGTCTGAACAAAGATACAATCGAGATCTTTCAAATGATGAAGCGGAAGTGTGGGATCATACGGAAGGTATACTTTTTGAAAACCGAGCTTCTTTGCTGCCAATATCGCTGGAAGCATGCCATCCACCGGCTGAATCGCTCCATCCAACGATAATGAACCTAAAAACGCTGCATCGGGGGAAACCGGCGCTGTCAGCTTGCCCATTGCCTTCAAAATCCCAATCGCCATCGCCAAATCAAACATCGGGCTATGCTTTTTCCGCTCCGGCGGAGACAAATGAACAACGAGCCTTTTATCAAAAAAGTCGCATCCGAAAGCATAAAGCGAAGCAAGAACACGTTCCTTTGCCTCTTTCACCGACGCATCCGGCAACCCAACAATCACCATCGCAGCAATCCCCGGCACCTCCTGCACCTCCACCTGCACCCGATACCCTTCTAACCCCCTCAACCCAATGCTTAAAATCTTCACCGTCACTCATCCATCCCTCCCAATCACAGAACATTAGTTCTCACCCATCATTGTAATACCCTCTTCTTTATCTTTCAATTACCAATATTTCGACAAATTTCGGGTGGTGAGCGCCACTTCCGGATATCGCGAAAACGCTGCAAAAGACGACAGAGTGGATGTCATTGCCTGGATGGAAAAAGAATCCGTGCACGTCATATCTGGAGTTCGGCCGGGAAGACTCATTTTTAAACCGAATGGGCCATTGGTGGATGAGTATGAACAATCGTGGGATCTAGCAGGAGATGCAGGCGTTTTGAATCTTACGGTAAAGAACAATAAGATTTTTTATGATGAATATCCGGATGCACTGGCCCGATTGTACAGCTCGCTGACTTCTCATGGAGGAAATTATCTTGTTGCAAGTGCTAAACCGGGATTTGAATTTATCGGTGAAGGCTCTCCAACTCATGTTGGAGGAGCAAGCCACGGGGGGCTTCATAAACAAGATTCGCTAGTGCCGATGATTATAACTGGCACCGATTCGTCCCCAAAACATTTACGCATGATTGATTTAAAAGATTGGATTTTAACACTGATTGATTGACGCAGATAAACAATCAGCCTCCCGCTGACAACACTCCTTCAGCGGGAGGCTCTGTATTTCCTTCACATTTCCACGATGCCGCTTCCATGCACTGAAAATATTATCTTCAAGCGAATATTCCGCTTCCCAGCCCGGTTCCTTATCCATCTTCTCCGAGAAAGAGACAAGCCGCGCCGGGGCGCCCGGGCGGCATATTTATGACAGCTATGCAGCTGGTTGCTTTTTTACATGTTTCAATGGCTTCGTTAGCGAAACAGCCTTCGACCAGCGGCAGGCGCCTATGCTGGTCACAGGCTCCAAATTTCCATTGCCTTTTTGACCAGTCTTTCTTGTCTGGAAAGAATTTGGTCCTTTGTCCATTCCTTTTCCTCTAATATTTCTTTCGTAAGATCAAACGATACTTTTTTGTTTCGTTTTTCGTAAATTTCCTTTTTACGGTCAAATGAATAGTATTGTGCAGCAGAATTTTTCACACCGCTCAATAAAGTCAAATTTCCAAGCTTATGAACCAATTCTTGATGAACATCAGGCGTGAAACGTTGGATCCAATATTCATCTTTTAGCTTTTGCGGAAGGATGTGCTCCACCGTAATTCGTCCATGGAATTGTTTTACCACGCTCTGATCTTGGCTTTCTTGTTCCAAGCGAAGGAGTATTGCTTTTACAGCAGGAGAATGGTAAATATCCGCACGTATCAATTGTTCAAATTCTTTATTATCCGCATATTTTTTAACCGTTTCAATCAGTTCATCCGCTGAACATCCTTTATTGATCAAATTAATCACTTGATAATAAACCGTATTTCGTTTTGTTTTGCCAAGCCGGCGAACCCAGTTTTGGTACGTGATTTTTTCCATTAATTCAACAAAATCAGCGAATTCCATATCCGGCACCGGTTTATTTAGAAACGCAAGCACAGGAGGTATCCACTCATCATGAGCGACCCGATGGAGGGAAGAGATGAGTTTTTGCGTCTTAAGATGATTATCGAAATCGTTTTCCATAATTTTTTCATAATGATGAGCCGAGCGCAGGAGAAATTCAGCGAAACGAGCGGGAGCTTCTTTATATTCTTCAAGGATCTCATCAAACTCTTGATAAAGAATTTCCTGCTGCTTGTTCCCTTTGATCGAAGTCCGCAAATGGCTTAAGAAATTATCCAGCTGCCGAATGCCAACGATATTCTCCAGTTCATTCCAACATTCTTCCACTCGGCTTCTCTCAAGAGGCTTGCTTTCACAATATTCAAACAGCCGGTTTTTTAATAAATCCCCGTTGGAAAGAGACATTCCTCTCGCATTTAAGACATTAAAAAGCCGGTAGGCGGAGGTAAAGTTATCGGTGACCACAAAGACAACATATACATGTTCTAAAATATAATTGACCAACCGCCGCAACTCGACTTCGCTTAATTCTGAAACTACTTGTTTGATTTCAAGCATATTGTCATAAAACTTCGCTTGAGTTTCACTCATTTCTTGTGCAGAGCTTATATCTTCCCCCATGAGGATATACTTCTGGAAAAATGCTTGATCTTGCTTTCTGACTATCAGGCGAGGCTGCTCCGGTTCATCCGTATAAGGGTTTACCGGCATAATTCGTTTTTGAATATCCTCTACACTAGAAGGATGCGTGATCAACTGCTTCATAACCGCAAAAATAATATTTAAAGTCGTTAACCGCTGCTGGCCGTCTACGACTTCATAACGACGGTTGCGTTCTTTTTCAATCGTAATAATCGATCCGATAAAGTATTCAGGGTCATTACGCTGATAAGCCTGGCAAATATCTTCTATCAACTCGCGCGCATGGCTTTTCTCCCAAGAATACGGCCGTTGATAAGGAGGAATTTCATAAATTTTGTTTTCCGTCAGTATCTCGTTGATCTTTTTTTCACTTGCCTCCATTTAGCATCATCTCCCCCAGTAGCCAGATTTACTTTTACACATACATCTATAATACAGATTTTACGTTTTTACAACTCTCCCCTTATTCACACATGTTGACCCCAACCGTATTAATGATTTCTTCTCAAAAACCAATCCATATCATAGTTTTGTAATGATTGAGGAAGAAATTTTATGTAAAAAAGGATTCCTCGTAAGCGAAGATAACAAAAAGCAATCTTGAAGCATCTATGGGGTAGTTATGGAGAAGTTCACCAATGAAATGGATGCAGCGGGTATAGCTAGAAGAGGAAGCAGAGGATCTCTATAACCATGATGCAAAACATAGAGGGAATTCGTAATTTTACATTTCAGAACATATCCGTCGTAAATAAATTCGCACAAACGAATAAAGCAATCCCCCACATGCGTCAATAACCACATTCGCCAAAAGCGCCATCCTCCCCGGTTGAAACGATTCAGTTCCTTCTTCCGTTTTTGAATATAAATCATTTTTCCATCCACTCCAACTCCTCCAGCGACTGGACATCTTGAAGAATGTAGCGGATCGTTTTTTATCGACTTTGGCAGCTGTTGAAACGATGACATACATACCTCCCAATACTACTTATGATGATTCCCTTTAAAAATTGGTTTTAACTGATGAACAAGCTCCCGAACCATGTCTTTCGCGGTCATATTGCGGACAATTCCCCTCGTTGATACGCTTTGATCAATATATGTTTGAAACGCTCGGTTTCTGGTCGCAGATTCTTTTTCTTCGTCACAACAGTCACCTCCAACATAAATAAGCCTCCCGCTGAATTACTTCAACAGGAGGCTTTGAATTTACTTAGTATTTCGGCTATGCCACTTCCACGCGCTTGCAATAATCTCCTCAAGCGAATATTCCGCTTTCCAGCCAAGTTCTTCGTAAATTTTTTGCGAGGAAGCGACAAGGCGCGCCGGGTCGCCCGGACGGCGGTCAGTGTATTCGATTACCGCTTTGCGGCCGGTTACTTTTTCACATGTTTCAATCACTTCTTTGACGGAATAGCCTAAGCCGTTGCCAAGGTTGTAAATGGCGGTTTTCTTTTTGCCTGACAATAAAGCTTCCAGCGCTAAAATATGCGCCTTCGCTAAATCGGTGACATGGATATAGTCACGAATGCATGTCCCGTCTGGTGTATCATAGTCCGTACCGAAGACGGAAATTTTGTCGCGCTGGCCTAACAAATGCTGCAAGACAAGCGGAATCAAATGCGTTTCCGGGTTATGGTCTTCGCCAATTTCTCCCGACTCGTGCACCCCAGCCGCGTTAAAGTAGCGAAGGACGACATAGTTCAAACCATACGCAGAAGCAAAATCCGCTAAAATTTGTTCGATCATTAACTTCGAACGGCCGTATGGGTTAATTGGATTTGTTGGGCAATCTTCCGTAATCAATTCGACATTCGGAATCCCATACGTCGCCGCGGTTGACGAGAAGATAAAGTTTTTCACATTATACTTTAGCATTGTCTCTAGTAACGTTAAGGTAGCAGCAACGTTGTTTTGATAATACTTCAGCGGATTCACCACCGATTCGCCGACTAAACTGTTCGCCGCAAAATGCATGACGGCTTGAATCGGGTATTTTTCAAAAATCGGCTCAAGATCCGCTTTGTTCCCTAAATCCCCTTGCACAAACACCGCGCGGTCATCCACTAAATAGCGATGGCCAGTCGATAAGTTATCAAGCACGATCACTTGCTCTTTTTCCACTAATTCTTTCACTAAATGACTTCCGATATAACCGGCTCCGCCGACAACGAGAATCATATACAATCCCCCAATTATACATTAACTATTTGATGGACTATAGCCATTACCGCGTTTTCTAATGCGGCAACAAGTTCTTCGCTCTCTTGTAACGATGTTCCTCTCACGCCAAAGTAAAACTTCGCTTTCGGCTCTGTGCCTGATGGACGCAAACAGAACCATGCGCCATTCGCAAGATGATATTTCAATACGTTCGAACGAGGCAAGTCAATCGGTTGCTCTTCCCCGGTTGCTACAATAGTGCGTTTGCTTATCAAATAGTCTTCAATCATGACAACTTCCACACCGGCGATTTCTTTCGGCGGTTCTTTGCGGAAGGCCGCTAAAATGTTCGCAATTTGCTCAGCACCGTCTTTTCCTTTTAACGTTAGCGAGCGCAATGATTCTTTATAATAGCCGTATTTCGCAAAAATCTCTAACAAACCTTCATACAATGTTTTTCCCTGCGCTTTATAATAGGCCGCTACTTCTGCTGCAAAAATTGCCGATTGCACCGCATCTTTATCGCGGACAAAGTCGCCGATTAAATAGCCATAGCTTTCTTCATAACCGAACTGGAACGTGTATTCTTTCGTCCGTTCAAACTCGTTAATCTTCTCGCCGATAAATTTAAACCCGGTTAACGTATCAATCGTTGGCAAGCCATAATGCTCGGCAATCGCGCGGCCGATTTCGGACGTCACGATCGTTTTCACAACGACGCCGTTTTTCGGCAAGATTCCTTTTGCCTGCTTTTGTGATAATAAACCCGTGGTGCTAGTTGAGCTTTAGCGCTCAACTAGCCCAAGTGTAACCAGGGAATAAGCTAACAATATACCGTCTAGTGCCACTTCAAATCCGATAATCGAATTGGCTCGGATCCCCGTGATGCGATAGTGGTCAACCAGAACCGAGAACACCGTCTCGATCACTTTGCGTTTTTGTTGGATCCACTGCTCCCATGTCTCAGACGCACGATGTTTCTGGTTTTTTCGAGACGGAGTCCAAAGCGCCATTTGGTATTCTTCGTACAGCCTTTTTTGCAAGTCACGGCTAATGAATCCTTTGTCCCCAAAGTTATACGGGTGGGGAATTTGGGTCATCACGCTTTCGGCTGCGATTCGATCGTGGCAAGATGCTTCCGTCACCACATACCCCATTGGCAGCCCTTGATCGGTCACTTGAAGGTGCAGCTTCAACCCGTAGTACCATTGCTTTTTGGAAGCGCAATACCCGATGTCGGCGATCTCTTGAAACCGTTTGACGCGATGCATTCTTGCCGTATGGCACAATGGGAGCGGCAAGCTGTCCACGACGGCATAGGCATGATGTTGGCCACGTTTTGCCAGCTCATGGCGGATCCATTTGATAGCGAAGCCAAGCGCCCGGCAGCGGCGGTTATACCGGGAACGTTCGAGAAACGAGCCGTTTGTGAACAAATTTCCCGTGACAAAACGATGCCACGCCCGTTCAGAAGTAAAACCGAGCAGCTTTCCTAAAAGATGAATGGCGATGATGACAGCGTCCTCTTGCTTGACCAAATGGCGATTTCGACGATGAAGATGCACCTGAATGCATGAAAGTTGAGCAGAAACAAAAACGAAAATGGCGGCATATTGCTTTTGAATCTTGGCCCGATCTGTAGTAAAATGAAAGTGCTCTTGCATAGGGATCCTCCTTTTTAATGGTTGGTTGCACTTTCATTTTAAGGGGATCCTCATGCAAGGGCTATTTTTATGCTTGTTTGAGTTTATCTAGCACCACGGGTGATAATAAATATTCCAGCATCAACGCGCCCATTTGGTTGCCTGTTAACACGACATATTCACCATCTAAATTTTTCACTGCCACACCAAGCCGATCCGCATCCGGGTCGGTTGCCATTAAAATGTCGGCATCGATTTTTTTACCGTATTGAATCGCTAATTCAAACGCGGCATGCTCTTCCGGATTTGGCGAGGCAACAGTGGAAAAGTTCGGGTCTGGAAGTTCTTGTTCTTTTACCACCGTCACGTTTTCAAAGCCAAATGCTTTTAAACCAGCGCAGACTAACTTATTGGCTGTGCCATGCAAAGGAGAAAAAACGATTTTTAACTCTTTCGCTACTTCCGCAACCATTTCTGGATTGAGTTGAATCGTTTTTAATTGCTGAAGGTAGGCTTCATCGATTTCTTCGCCGATATATGTAAGCAATCCGTTTTCAAGAAGCTCTTGCTCGCTTGCTACTTCAACCGTCAATTCATTTTCGACGGCATTAACGTATTGAATAATCGCATCCGCCACAGCTGGCGGGATTTGTCCGCCATCTTGGCCATAAACTTTAAACCCGTTATACTCAGGCGGATTATGGCTTGCTGTAATGACAACACCGGCAAACGCCCCAAGATAACGAACCGCAAATGACAACTCTGGCGTTGGACGAAGCTCTTTAAATAAGTACGCTTTAATCCCATGCTTTCCAACCGTCTTCGCCACTTCCAACGCAAACTCCGGCGACTTATGGCGGGAATCATAGGCGATCACGACACCGCGCGCTTTCGCTTCTTCGCCTTGTTCCACGATATAACGCGCTAATCCTTCCGATGCTTTGCGGATTGTATAGATATTCATTCGATTCGTCCCGGGACCAATTTCCCCGCGCATCCCGCCTGTACCGAATTCTAAGTGTTTGTAAAAGCTATCTTCAAGGGCTTTTTCATTATGCTGCATCAAAATTAATTGTTGTTTCAATTCTGCATCTAGCTTTGGATATGAAAGCCATTTTTCTACTGTTGCTTTCCATGTCATTCCTTTATCTCTCCTAGAGTAGTAATAAAATAGTATTGCTAGTTAATGCATGGGAATATTAAAGTTGATTATATATTCGCTTTCCTCATAAAAAATTTCCTTAAAAAACATCCATGAGTAAATTTTACTCCCCACCCAGGCATGAAAATCCATCTCTCCTTCCATAATGGAGGATGAACGCAAACAGTTTGGAAAGACGTGCTTTTTAATGGTGGTTCGACCCTGTGCAAAAAACTGTTTGAGTCCATTTGGTGTTCCACCCATTGTGAGCCCTTTTCATGTGGAAAAGGTGACTACGAACAGAAAAATGCCTAACGTACAAGTGGACTCACTGTTTGCGAATTTATCAATGGAAGGAGTAAGAATCATGGATGTTCTTTATCATCGTTGTGCGGGATTAGATGTCCATGCCGAAACCATTGTGGTTTGTGCCCTTCTTGGGAAGAAGATCACATTCAAAAGGAAATCGAAACATTCCCTACTTTCACGAAAGATTTGTTTCGTCTTCTGAAATGGTTAGAAGATCGTGGGGTCACTCATATTGCGATGGAAAGTACCGGTGTTTACTGGAAACCCGTGTTCAACATTTTGGAAGACTATTTTGACATTACTCTCGCTAATGCCCAGCGCATCAAAAATGTTCCCGGTCGAAAGACAGATGTCTCCGATGCCGAATGGATCGCCAAATTATTGCGTTATGGGCTGATCGAGAAGAGTTTCGTTCCGCCTGCGGACATTCGGGAATTGCGAGATTTGACCCGTTTACGGAAAAAGTGGATTGGGCAATTGACCGCTGAGAAAAATCGGATACAAAAAGTGTTAGAGTGTTCGAATATCAAGTTAAGTTCTGTCATTTCGGATATATTTGGTGTATCTGGGCGAAAACTACTTGAACGCCTAATGAAACAAGGATATATCGAAGAACCAGAGATTGATGCCTGCATTCATGGGAGAATGAAAGGAAAAAGACAACAAATTCAAGATTCTCTCTTTGGAACATTGACCGAGCATCAGTTGTTTATGATTCGCCAATCTTGGAAGCATATCGAATCGTTGGAAAGCTTACTTCGAGAAATCGAAGAGCGAATCGACCAACTCTTACAAGCCTACAAACAAGAGATGGAGCTTCTTGTGACCATACCGGGAGTCAAAAAAGAAACCGCTGCCGTGATCATCGCTGAAATCGGGGTCGATATGGGACAGTTCCCAACTTCGCACCACCTCGCTTCATGGGCTGGAGTGGCTCCAGGGAATCATGAAAGTGCAGGGAAACGGAAAAGTACCCGAACGACGAAGGGAAATCCCCATATCAAATCCGCGTTATGTGAGGCGGCGTGGGCGTTATCTCGATGCAGGAATCAACGATTGGCAGCGAAATATTGGTCACTGGCGGCACGCAGGGGAAAGAAAAAAGCACTCGTTGCGATGGCGCACCGAATGCTTACAATCATTTACTGCATGCTTTCTCGAAAAGAACCGTTTCGAGAACAGCCAACCTATTAGTATAACCAAAAAGACGAAGAACTATACGAGATACCTAAAAATAAGGTAGCTCTGCTTTCTTATTGCCGTTTTTGGTCATTAACAGGGTATCCAATTTGATCGTGGGGTATACCGATTCGACCATGTTTCATTGATTTTCACAGAAAAGATCCATGGGCAATGGTTTGCCCTCCACCCAGGGATGAAAATCCCCCTTTTCTTCCCATAATGAAGAATAGGCGCAAACAGTTTAACAGGACGTTATACTTAATGGTGGCTTGGACCCTGTACAGAAAAGTGTTTGAATCCACTGGGTGCACCACCCATTGTCCGCCCTTTCCTGTGACAGAGGAAAGGTGACGACGAACGGAAAACTGCCGCATGTCTCCCGTGGATTCGCTGTTTGCGCACTCCATCATCGAAAAGGAGGCGTTTCATCATGGATGTCATCTATCCTCGCTGCGCAGGATTGGATGTTCATACCGAAACTATTGTCGCTTGTGCCCTATGGGAAGAAGAGGGGGAGATTCAAAAGGAGATCCAAACGTTCTCAACGTTCTCGAAAGGGCTTGGCGATCTGCTCGATTGGCTCGAAGACCATGGGGTCACCCATGTCGCCATGGAATCCACCGGCGTGTATTGGAAACCGGTCTTTGCCTTCCTCGAGGGCTATGTCGACTTGACTTTGGCCAATCCGCAGCGGATCAAAAATGTCCCGGGAAGAAAAACCGATGTCTCTGACGCCGAGTGGATCGCCAAGCTGCTCCGCCATGGACTCATTGAAAAAAGTTTCGTCCCCCCAGCGCCGATTCGTGAACTGCGGGATTTTACCCGCCTGCGCAAAAAGTGGGTCGGACAGTTGAGTTCAGAGAAAAACCGGATTCAAAAAGTGCTGGAGTCTTCCAATGTCAAACTAGGCTCCGTCCTCTCGGATCTCTTCGGCGTTTCCGGACGAAACATCCTTGCCCGGCTGCTCGAGAAGGGATACGTGGACAAGGACGAGCTGGATGAATGCCTGCGCGGCAGGCTCAAAACGAAAAAGCAGGCGGTGTACGATTCGCTGCTGGGCACCTTGACCGAACATGAGCTCTATCTCCTTCGCCTCTTGTGGAAACACGTGGAGGAATTGGAGCGGCTCATCGAAGAAGTCGACCAGCACATCGACCGCCTGCTCGAGCCGTATCGGGAGGAAGTGGACTTACTGATGACCATGCCTGGAATCAAAAAACAAACCGCCGCCGTCATCATCGCCGAGATGGGAACCGACATGAGCGTCTTTGAAACGCCGGAACGGGCGGCTTCATGGACGGGGTTGTCCCCCGGCAACCATGAAAGCGCCGGAAAGCGAAAGAGCACGCGCACCACCAAAGGCAATCCCCATCTTCGATCAGCGTTATGCGAGGCGGCATGGTCAGCAGCTCGATCCAAGACGCATCCTTTGTCCCGAAAATTTTGGTCGTTGGCGGCCCGGTGCGGGAAGAAAAAAGCCCTCATCGCCACGGCTCGACGAATGTTGGTGATCATCTTTTGCATGATCTCCCGCAAAGAGCCGTTCCGCCAACCACAACTGATTTAGTCTAGCCAAAAGGCAGACAGGTTATACGAGATGCCCGAAAATGGGGCACCTCTGCTTTCCTATTGCCTTTTTTGGCCATTTTCAGTATACCCACCCGGATCAGGAGCGTATACCGCACTCACCCAGTGGTGGGGATTTTCACGGAAATAAATATAGAAAGGGACTTTCTCACAAATTATGAGAAAGTCCCTTTCTAACACAGGTGTGCTTAATATACTGTTCTAGGATAAAACGAACAAAAAACTCATTTAATAATTTCTAAAAAACTTTTTAAAGAATCTCGCCAATTCGGCATTTCTTTAAAACCATTCAGTCTTAATGCCATATGCTCAAACACCGAGTAAGCCGGCCTTGGTGCTGGTCTTGGGAAGTCTTTTGTTGTACATGGATTTACCTTAACTTCTATTCCCGCTTCCTCAAAAATTGCTTTCGCAAATTCGTACCAAGAACAATGTCCAGAATTGGAAACATGATAAATACCGTATTTTTCCGTTTGAATCAGCTCTAAAATACAATTCGCTAAATCAACTGTATACGTTGGACAGCCAATTTGGTCATGCACGACCATCAATTCATCGCGTTCTTGTGCTAGTTTTAACATCGTTTTGACAAAATTGTTCCCATGCTTTCCGTATACCCAAGACGTTCTGACAATAAAAAATTTCGAATGTAAATCACGAACAAACTGCTCACCGGCTAATTTGCTTTTCCCATATACGCTGAGCGGGTTTGTCGGTGCAAACTCATGATATGGTACATTCGCCGTTCCATCAAAGACATAATCGGTACTTACATACACTAGTTTCGCTCCTACTTTTTCCGATACGACTACTACGTTTCTCGTTCCATACGCGTTAATGGCAAACGCTTGATCCGGCTCAGATTCTGCTAAATCAACTTTTGTATACGCTGCGGCATGAATGACAACACTAGGGTTAACTTCACTAATGACCTGTTTTACTTGGTCAAAATTTGTTATGTCTAACTCTTCTCGTCCATAACCATAAACTTCATACCCTCTATCAGCGAGTAAATAGACTAAATCGGTACCAAGCTGACCTTTTGCACCTGTTACAACCACTTTCATAGCTTGTCACCATACTGTTTTTGATAATAGTTCATATATTCACCGGATTTAATATTTTTCCACCATTCTTGGTTGTCGATATACCATTGAATCGTTTCAACGATCCCCTTTTCAAAGGTATATTGCGGCTTCCAACCAAGCTCTGTCATAATCTTCGTTGGATCAATTGCATAACGACGATCATGCCCTGGACGATCGGCAACATATTTAATTAAATCTTTGGAAACTCCTAGTTTTTCAACGATTAGATGCACGATTTCATTATTTGTCCGTTCATTATGTCCTCCGATATTGTATACTTCCCCAGGTCTACCTTTATGAATCACTAAATCAATTGCCGCGCAATGGTCTTTAACATGCAACCAATCACGAATATTTTGGCCGTCACCGTAAATTGGAAGTTCTTTCCCTTCCAACGCATTCGTGATCATTAACGGAATGAGCTTTTCAGGGAAGTGATATGGTCCGTAGTTATTGGAACATCTCGTAATGTTCACATTTAACCCATACGTTTCATGATACGCTCTTACAAGTAGGTCTCCACCAGCTTTGCTTGCCGAATAAGGGCTATTCGGTGCTAATGGTGTTTCTTCCGTAAAATATCCCGTTTCTCCAAGTGTACCGTACACTTCGTCCGTTGAAATTTGTACATATTTCTTAACATCATTGGCTTTCGCCACATCTAATAACGCTTGCGTTCCTAATACATTTGTTTTCACAAAAATATCAGGATCTGTAATACTGCGGTCGACATGCGATTCCGCCGCAAAGTTCACGATAACGTCAATCTCATGTGTTTTAACAAGATAATCCACTAGCTCACGGTTATTGATATCACCTTTCACAAATGTATAGTTCGGGTGATTTTCAACATCCTTTAAGTTTTCAAGATTACCAGCATAGGTTAATAAATCATAATTGACTACTTTATAATTTGGATATTTCTCAAGTATGTAACGAACAAAATTGCTGCCAATAAAACCTGCTCCACCTGTAACTAAAAGATTCATTATTATCTCTCCCACTCAAAATTGATTTCAGCATCTGCTAATAGTGGATGTTTCGTATCTTTGTCAGAAAGGATTGGATTCGCCGTCGGCCAGTCAATACCTAATGCAGGATCGTTCCATAAAATGCCGCGATCGTGTTCGGGTGAATAATATTCATCCACTTTATACTGCACTTCCGTATTTTCTACTAACGTACAAAAACCGTGCGCAAAACCTTTCGGAACAAGCAATTGCCGCTTATTATCCGCGCTTAAAATAAACCCTTGCCATTTGCCAAACGTCGGCGAACCTTTGCGAATATCAACGATAACATCATAAATGGCGCCTCTAGTAACGCGGACGAGCTTCGTTTGCGCTTTCGGATTTAATTGATAATGAAGTCCGCGTATCGTCCCTGCCTGTTGTGACAACGAATGATTATCTTGAATAAAGTCAAAATCAAGTCCATATTCTGCGAAAAGCTTTTTATTATAACTCTCCATAAAAAAGCCCCGGTGGTCACCAAACAATTTTGGTTCAATAAGCAACACACCGGGCAATGAAGTCTCAATCACTTTCATAACAAACACCCCATAATTATAAATATATTGGTTTCTTTTTCTGATTAGCAATATCTATTAAATATTGACCATACTGATTTTTCTTTAAAGGTTCAGCTAACTTTAACAATTGTTCTCGCGTAATGTATCCTTTCACATAAGCGATTTCCTCCAGGCAAGCAACCTTTAAGCTTTGACGTTTCTCGATTGTTTCGATAAATTGCGAAGCTTCAAGCAATGACTCATGTGTACCTGAATCTAACCAAGAGAAACCACGACCTAAAATTTCAACATGCAATTCGCCAAGTTCTAAATATGTTTTATTAACATCCGTAATTTCTAGTTCTCCACGTGCAGAAGGTTTAATGCTTTTGGCAATTTCAACAACACGATTATCATAAAAATATAACCCCGTTACCGCATAATTTGACTTAGGATTTTGCGGTTTCTCTTCAATAGAAATTACTTTCCCATTTTCATCAAACTCCACAACACCAAAACGTTCAGGATCCTTGACATAATAGCCGAAAATCGTTGCCCCAGTTTTGCGCTCAACTGCTCTCTGCAACAACTGTGTCAAACCATGACCGTAGAAAAGATTGTCCCCTAAAATAAGCGCAACATTATCGTCACCAATAAACTCTTCACCAATAATAAATGCTTGTGCCAGACCATCCGGAGAAGGTTGCACGGCATAAGATAAAGAAATTCCTAGGGTTGATCCATCTCCTAACAGTTCTTGAAAACGAGGGGTATCACTAGGAGTAGAAATGATTAAAATATCGCGGATACCCGCTAACATTAAAACAGATAACGGATAATAAATCATCGGTTTATCGTAAATAGGTAACAATTGCTTAGATACTGCCTTTGTTAAAGGATAAAGGCGTGTACCACTTCCACCTGCTAAAATAATTCCTTTCATAATAAAACTCCTTTTTAATTTTAATTTAAGTTTGTTAAGTTTGATTCCAATAATCTTTATGCATACTTAGCTTCGATTTAAGGAAGTTGGGAATATAGTTTTCCATACGCCCTAACTTATAACCTAAAAACCTCACACCATTCCTGAATATAATATTAGGTAATAAATAAGATTTCTTCTGTTTGAAAGCATAAGCAATTTCAGATTTCACATAACGAATCCCTTCCCTCTCAGCTTTAGCAAATTCATTAAGAAGCCATTTTTCTCTGTTATGGAAAACACCCGTATCAAAATAACGCTTAAACTCTTGCCATATTGAATAATTGTGAGAATGATAAACTATTGCATCAGCCACATAGGATATTTTATATCCCTTTTTTAGGATTTTTGCCGCTACATAAGTATCTTCTCCTAATATAACATTTGATGGAAATCCTCCTATTTCAAATAATACATCCTTTTTATAAGCAGCAAAAGAATTAGAAACAAAGATCGATTTAATTCCTAAATATGGAACATCTTTTATCGATTTTAAACTATTTTCATTCGGGTAGTTAAAGTAACGAGCAAAGGCGCTATAAAAATTTGCATCTTTATGTGGAATTTGTCTTCCATATGCAAGGCCAACTTCTCTACTCTCTATTAATGGCTTTATAATATTTTCAATTGAATTTGATGTTGGAATAGCGTCCTGAGTTAAAAAAACTAAAATATTTCCCTTCGCTAATTTAGCGCCTAAATTTCGAGTGCTTCCATGATTAAAAGATTTTTTAGATATGGTTATGATATTTAAATCATATTTACGCAATAATTCTTTGGTTTTATCTGTTGAAGAAGAATCTATTATAACAAAATCATAATCCTTATCTATCATATATTTTTCTAATATAGGCAAACTATGTTTTAGATATTTTTCCCCATTATATGTTGGAATAATAACAGATACTTTCAAATCCCTACCCCTTTTCCCTAATAAATATATGAAATTATGAAATACTAATCCGAATTAGCTTCCAACATGAAATTCTCTTCTACTTCATATCTTGATAGTTTTGGTAATTTTTTGATTTAAAAAGATAGTTGACAGTAGACAAAGACCGAGGATAACCACAATTCATAATTTATTCAAAGGTATAAATATAACTACTTGATGGTGTTGCAAAACTATAATAAAAAATCTAAATCTCGCATATAATTATGCGTAATTATACATGAAGTAAATATCGGTTAAACATATACCAGCGAGGTTGTTCAAATCCGCAATTCCTTAACTGATTAAACATATGCTTAATGATATTGTGGAACCAAAACAATCATTTTCCGAATTCCTTCTTTAGAAACCGAGAAATCACCCGACCATAGGGATCTTTTCTCTCCTCGTCATTACGCGAATTAATGGGAGAAATAAAAAAGATTTCTGTTTGTTCCACAGCTTGGCGGACTTCTTTGGCTATCGTACGCTGTGTCTCCGAGCACAAACTTGATTTTCCATTTCTTCAATAATGAAAACTGGCGAGCCACAGCGGCATCATTTCAATTCGCTGTTGTCAAGATATTAGATAAAATGGTTATTTCTATGGTTGTACAGAGATGTAGTTTATAGCCTTTAAACCAATTATATCGATTGAATTTTTCCCATCTATCTTAAGAATCGTAAAGACTGCTGGAGAGAGGTACTGTCGATTATGACTACTTTTAGATACCGAACCCCCTAAGTCTTTGAGAAGTTGGGTATGGAAGGAAGCAAATCTTTGTTTTTGAAAAACCATGTACCGACACGTGAAAAAAACCACAAATACGTTGGAAATATTTTAATGGTTCAGTTTCGCACTAACTGGCGTAAAGGACTCAATAAAAAACGAACATTTCAGTATCAGTTTTTTTTGAAATCATCGAGTGACCCGTTACATATGGTGTTTGTGGCAAAGAAAGTTAGTCCAAAGCCTGTAAAAAATGGGGCACCTTTGCTAGAAAAAGCATCCACGATGACAAAATTGGAAATCATAATAGTGCCCACCCCTTGGAGGTTAATTTACAGATCACTATATATAATTTCCAACAGGATGAGCTTTTTATGTTCATTGATACACTCATTATGTGTTTTGCAACACGTTCATACTTGGTAACTGATTAATATCTTCTAAAATTTTACTATATATCCAATTTCCCGTATTTCCCTATAAATCCATGATAGAATCCTTTTAACATAAATTTTATTTTTTGAAATTTTTGGTTTTCAAACATTATGACTTTAAATATATCGTAAATACATGCTAAGATATCAAACAAAAACCATGAAAATTGCTTAAGTGCATATTTCTTATAGGTATATATCCTATTTCTTTCTATATAATATTTTCTTAAAACACTATGGTTTGTCGGAATAAATTTAAGAGGACCCAACTTATAGATTCTTCTTTTTCCTAATCTATGATACATAATAGCTTCTGTTATAACATAAATTTTAAAACCATTTTCTAGAAGTCGCAGACACATTTCGTTATCTACATAGTCTATAAACAGCTCCTCTTTAAAAAAACCAACTTCCTTAAATACGGAAGTTTTCATTAAACTACCCGAAGTTATAACTGTTAAGACCTCAATATAATCCCCCGAGCATTTTACTCTTTTAAACCCCAAACCACATTTTTGCACAAAAGGACTCATTTCACCTGTATTAACATCCTTATAATTAGGTGCTACTATGCCCACCTTTTTATCCTGTAAGTATTTAAAATATACTTTAAACATCTTGTCTATCATGCCATTTTCAACTTCACTATCATGATCAAAAGTTATTACCCACTCATACCCTCTTCTCATTGCTTCTCTTATTCCTTGATTTAATGCACTTGCTATACCATTATTAGTTTTATTTCTTATAATGGTAATACTAGCCTCGTTATTTATTTGTTCTTGAATCTCATTAATAATTGAAAGATTGGAACCATTGTCAACAATTATTACATCATCAACTTGTGATTTATAGCTATTAAGGCATCTAATGAAATCTTGGGGGTCGGGGTTAAAAGTTACAACAATTGCACAAACTTTTTCGTGCATACTCATTCCCTCTCTCTAAACCGTTTACGAACTGTGATTTGATAAAATATAAGTGGTAGATAAAACATGTAAAGGGTACCTACAGTATTATTAAATAAAGAAACTACTAAAAAACCAGAGCATAATGAAACACAAGTAAGAAGAAAAAGATTAGATATCTCCAAAGATAGACTATGAAAATATTTCCAAAATATTATAAACCATAAAAGAAAGAAAAATAGTCCTATTAAACCATTATAAATAACAAAGGCAATGAACAAATTATCTATTACAAGATTATCGCTTACTTGTTCAGATTGTACCTCTCCTAATCCAAAGAGAAATGAAAAAAGGTTCATATTTTTAATTATTTCTATCCAAGTATCTTTCCTTACATTTAACGTTTCATTATTTAATAAGGATGCCCCAGATGTTTCATTTGATATTATTGTGAGAATTAGAACAACTATTAAAAACGCCAAATATGGATAATAATGTAAAATTAAATTCAATTTTATTTTCTTTCTATAATAGTACAAAACAAGAAATATATTCGAAATAATCATCCATAGAATTACATTTCGTGTCAAAGTAGACCAAATCGAAATCTGCGACATTATATAAGTTATAATTCTGATAAAAAGTCTATTTTTGTAAAGTATTATCCCTGCTAACGACATTAAATTAACAAAAACCGAGAAAAAACCATATACTAACGGACTTTGAAATAATGAAAAGGCTCTAATATTTTGTCCTAAAAAATAACCAAATATTATTGTGTAGTCATCAGTAATCTTATGAACATATTCCCATCCTAATCCTTGAAATACTAAGGGTGAATTATACAAAGTCTGAAGATATCCTATAAAAAACAACGGCCAAGATATTATATATATGTATTTTTCAAATTTCGATAAGTTAACTGAGACATTCGCAAATTTATTCATTAATAAAAAAGGAAATGTTATAAAAAACCAACCTACCATATAATTTAAGGAATATATACTACGTTCCAAAGAATAGCCATATGCCAATATATGAACCATTACGGAAATTAAACCATAAATCATATTAATAATTGTTACAATTAGTAAACCTCTATGGCACGGAATTAACATTTTCCTATTTAAAATAATAATTATCCATAAATAAGAACTAAATAAAATAGTCAACTTTGCTATTGTTACTGGAAAAATAATTGCCCCAAAAAATTTATATTGTAAATAATACAGAGGACCTGATAACAAAATGTAAAAAAAAGACATTATATTTATCAGCATTATAAAATTGCTAAGCGTCATTTTTTTTTTGTTAAAATTATAAGTATTAATAGTTAGTTCATTAGCAGACAAAACATTTTCTATATTACTGTTGGAGATATTATTTCCTAAAATCATATAACACCTCTACTTCAGCCCAATTATTTAAACTTTTCATACATATAATCATAAAATTTCCCTTCAACTAAATCATTAAATAAATTATATTTTACAAAATCATGTTTTTGTTTAACTTCTTCAATAATACATAATAATTCTTTAACTCTATTATCCCAATTGTATTTCAAGCTAGTATTTACACCTTCCTCCACAATTTTCCTAACTTTATCCGGATTCATTATTGCCCACTCAAGTTTTGATGCCATATCCTCAATTTTTCTTGGTAAGGTAACTAGTCCATTTTTATTATCAATCATATAATCCTCTACTCCATATTGAGTAGATAAAACTAATGTTCCACAGGCCATTGCTTCAATAGGTGGTAATGGAAAACTTTCATACCATGATGTTAATAAAACTATATCTGCAGAAGCATAAAGTTTGGCTAAATCTTCATTAAATAATTTCCCTACATATTCAAATTCTGTTTCATATTTTTTACTTGGAGGATTTAAACCAAAAACTTTCCAATTAACTTTTATATTTTTTTTGTTTAATTTTTCCCTAAGTAATTTAACAGCTGATACAGCGTCATCAAATCCTTTCCATTCCCTTTCCTCATCAAAAAAACTGACAATAGTCCAATTATCCTTTGAAATATACTTTTTTAAATAATCTCCATCGTTCTTAAATACACTTAAATCAATCCCTGGATTTAGCAAATATGAACTGACATTAAAGTTTTTATTCAATAGATTTTTTAACCATAGGGAATTAGATATTTTAAATATTGGTAAACTATAAGTCATTCTAGTTATTAACCTTTTAAATAGATCTTTAAAAAAGATTTCTTCAAAATGTTGCATATGATATATTGGAACGGTTTTATCAGATAATGCGGTTGCAGCATATGCAGTCCAACTAAAAGTTGCTATAGTAACATCTGATTCTACCCAATTATTTAACAAACCACTTATCATTTTCTTTAGAGACGAAATATCTTTAAAATATTTATCGTTATGATTTAATATCAGATTTATTTTATCGTGAACTTTTAATTTTAGTTTTTCGAGTGTAAATTTTTTTGAAAAAGCTTTTTCATCTGCAATTATCTTTTTCCAAATACCAATCTCCCATTTAAGTGAACCGTTTGGGGTAACAGCATAAACATCATGACCATACTCTACTAATTTATCCATAAAATTATATAAAACAATTGAACCTCCAGTTTTTCCAAATCCTATCAATAAGTAAGATATTTTCAAAACTAAATCCCCACTTTCAATAAACCAGATTCAAAAGTTTTTAAAGCTTTAGCCACGACCATATCCATATCATAATATTGATACTCCGCTAAACGACCAATAAAAATTAAGTTATCATATTTTCTTGCTTCTTCTTTATACAGTCTATATAGTTCCAAGTTATTTTCATTCTTAATCGGATAATAAGGAATATTTTCCCCTGGAATATACTCTTGGGAAAACTCTTTTACAGTTGTTGTTTTGTCAGAAGACTGATTTGTTAAATGTTTAAATTCAGTTATCCTTGTAAAATTATAATCATTCGGGTAATTGACAGTTCCTACTTCTTGTACTTGTTCTTGATTGAACTGTTCAAATACAAAGTTTAACGAACGATAAGGCAATTGCCCGAATTTATAATCAAAGAAGTAGTCAATCGGACCAGTATAGATAATTTTCCCACCAAATTTTTGCCCAAATAAACTTGCTTCACCTGTTTCAAGGTTAAATTGCAGTACCTCTTTGTAATCCGTGTTTAGTAAAATCTTAATATTTTCATGATCTAGCATTCTTTCGAATAGTTTGGTGTATCCTTCTTTCGGCATCCCTTGATAAGGATCTTGGAAATAGCGGTCATCCCGGCTAATGTATACAGGTACCCGTCCTGTGACAGAAGGGTCTAACTCTTCTGGTGTAACACCCCATTGCTTTGTCGTATAACCAAGAAACACCTTTTCATATATATAATCGGCTAAAAACTTCAGATCTGTATCTTCCACTTCGCGCAGTTTTAAAATAGGTACTTTTTTATTATAACCAAAATTTTCGATAAGTTTCTTCTCTAAACGTTCAGCTAAATTTTTAGGAAATAATTGATTAATAGAGTTTAAATTAAATGGAATCGGTACTTTTTGTCCATCAATAACCCCAAGTACTTTATGATGATATAAATGCCAATCCGTAAAGTTTGATAAATAATCCCAAACTTTTTTTACTTTCGTGTGAAAAATATGAGGCCCATAGTTATGGATTAAAATACCTTGACTGTCATACGAATCATACGCGTTTCCTCCAATATGATTACGTTTTTCAATCATTAATACCTTCTTATTTAATTGTGTTGCAATGCGTTCTGCTAGCACACTACCAGCAAATCCTGTTCCAATAATCACATAATCAAACATGTTTACCCTCCAGAAGTTTAATTCCTTTTGAATGTAAATACATAAACATTGTCAAAGTAACAAAAAACTCCGAAATAGCGACACCAAAAGCTGTTCCTATATGTTTAAACAGAGGTACTAAGATGATAGCTAAGAAAATATTTAATATACTAGCTAGTATTAAAATATTTGAGAAAGCTTTCTTGTATCCTAGAGTCAACATTGTTTGGATACCGAAAATGTTACTTAATGCTATTATAAATGGTAAAAAAGCAATAATTTTTAGCACTATAATAGATTGCCTGTAATTATCTCCTAAAGCAATATCTACTATGTTTTCCGTAAATACAAAAATCATCAAAGATATTAGAAAAGTACAACTACCAACTATCAAAAGAATTTTTCTTATAAAGATTAACCCTTTCTCAGGACTTTCTGACATTAATCGGCCAATATAAGGATAAATCGTTTGTGAAATTGGATTGATAATCCCGGTTGCAGCATTTATTATTTTTTCAGCGCTTGCATAATATCCTACAACTGTATTATTAGTAAATAAACCGAGAATAAATGTGTTGCTAACTGTATATAAGCTAATAGCTACTGTAGAAATAAATACATGCCATCCTTCTTTTAATTGGTACTTAATATCGCTCCAGCTAGGATATATAAAATTTACGCCAAAATTCCTTTTGATCATGCCTAAAGATATAAATCCAATTAGTATAGTCCCGAGAGAGTTAAGCAATGGAACAAATAGGATATCATCGCGATGTTTTACTAACAAGAAAATGCCTATCGTGAAAATCGTTTTAGCAATGATATTCAGAATAGTAATATACCTCATTTTTTCCATTCCTTGAAAAAACCAAATAGGGAAAAGAACATTACCGATAACCATTCCGAATGTTACTATATATACTAGTTTATGGTTTTGAAATTTTGGGAATAGCAAGATCAATAAACAAAGTATAAAGAAACTTATCATCATAAAGAATAACTTAATAGTCATAACAGTACTGAAAATACTTTCAACTCTTTTTTTATTGTCTCTATAAATCGCAATTTGATTTGTAGCAGACAGATTAAATCCATAGTCAACTAAAATAATAAAAAACTGAATAAATGATTGAGCAAACGCCACTAATCCGTAGTTGTCTGGACCTAAAACCCTCACTAAGTAGGGTAGTGTAAGCAAAGGAAGTATATAATTTAGCCCTTGCAAAGTTGCCAAAGATAGAAAGTTTTCAAATAATCTTTTTTATCAGACATACATACTTTTCCCCTATATCAATAAGCTCCCTTTCTTAAAAGGACCATGAACACTGTTTTTACGAGAATCACTATATCTAAAAACAACGATTGATTATATACATAAAATAATTCCACGTCTACTCTCTCAGGATACCCAACCTCACTTCTCCCGCTTACCTGCCAATAGCCTGTAATTCCTGGCTTGACTGATAAAAATTTTGAAACTTCCATTCCATACTCTTTTAGTTCTTCCTCAACCACTGGTCTCGGTCCAACCAAACTCATTTCCCCTTTTAACACGTTAATCAATTGGGGAATTTCATCAAGGCTCGTTTTGCGTAAAAAGCGTCCCAAATTTGTAATTCTTGGATCTTCATGTGGTTCTAGCTTATAATTGTTTCTTAAATATTTTTCATAAAGTTCTTTATCTGCTTTTAATTTCTCCTCCGCATTCACAATCATCGAGCGAAACTTATAAATATAAAATCTTTTTCCGTTTTTCCCTACACGAACTTGTTTGAAAAAAATTGGACCTTTCGATTCACCGAATAAGTAGAAGATACTGATAAGCAAAAAAAGTGGACTTGTTAAAACAAGTCCAATGATCGCTCCAACAATATCGATTGTTCTTTTCGTAATAGCGTATAATTTAGATGTATCTTCTAAACTTTGAAAGGAAGTGTATTCTACTCTTTGATTAGAAACAAACGCTTTTCGCGCGGTATTCGACTTCGCCAACTCTCCGTCCCCCTTTATTTCTCTTCTACTTTTACATCATTTAATATTTCCTCCATGAATTGAATAAGATCTTCTCTTAATTCATCATGCTGCAACGCAAACTCAATCGTCGTTTTGATAAATCCGAGCTTTTCACCGACGTCGTAGCGCTTGCCTTCAAATTCGTAGGCAAAGACGCGCTGGATTTCGTTCAGCTTTTGAATCGCGTCGGTGAGCTGGATTTCGCCGCCAGCACCGGTTTCTTGTTTTTCAAGAAATAAGAAGATTTCCGGTGTAAGTATGTATCTTCCCATAATCGCTAAGTTGGAAGGCGCGGTGCCTGGTGCTGGTTTTTCGACAAATTGGCGGACTTGGTAACGGCGTCCGTGTTGTTCGATTGGATCAATAATGCCGTAGCGATGCGTTTCGTTGTCAGGCACTCTTTTGACACCAATAACGGAACTGAGAGTTTGTTCATATTGGTCAATTAATTGTTTTAAGCACGGTGTTTCCGCTTGGACGATATCGTCACCAAGTAGAACGGCAAACGGTTCGTCGCCGATAAAGTTGCGCGCACACCAAACGGCGTGGCCGAGCCCTTTCGGTTCTTTTTGACGAATGTAGTGAATGTCGACTTTCGATGGCTCTTTTACTTTTTCGAGTAAGTCATATTTGCCTTTTTCAATTAAGTTTTGTTCAAGTTCAAAAGCGTTGTCGAAATGGTCCTCGATCGCGCGTTTTCCTTTCCCTGTGACGATGATAATATCTTCAATGCCTGAGGCAATCGCTTCTTCGACGATGTATTGAATCGTTGGTTTATCGACGATCGGGAGCATTTCTTTCGGCATTGCTTTCGTTGCCGGCAAAAATCTTGTTCCGAGCCCCGCCGCTGGGATGATCGCTTTGCGTACTTTTTTCATGTAGTACGTAACCCCCTATGTATAGTCGGCCCTTATGCCCCCGCGCATCGGTGCAACCGCAGCTGCGCCGATGCGCCGATGCATATGGGCATAAAAAACAGCCCCTTTTCGGGACTTAGTTTGGCATTTTTGATTTCAGATTCAAGATTTCTTTTTCGTGATCGATCAGTTTGTCGAACATCACATCGGATCGGCGCTGCAAGTACGAGACGGTGACATCGACGGATTTTCTGATGCCCGTGACATCGTTCAAAATGAGGGATTGATTGTGTTTGGAAATGCGCAGCTCTTCGAGGATTCGCTCTTGCATCTGCTTCATGCCGGCCATCTCGTGTTCTACTATTTGTTGGCCTTGTTGCAGCTGGGTGATGTCTTTTTGGATTTGAGAGACCGTCGTTTCCAATGTCCGTTGGCCTTCTTGGAGCTGGACGATCTCACGCTGCAATGCATTCTGGCCTTCTTGCAACTGGATAATGTCTTTTTGAATTTGGGAAACCGTCGTTTCCAATGTCCGTTGGCCTTCTTGCAGTTGGGCGACATCACGCTGCAACGCATTCTGGCCTTCTTGGAGCTGGGCAACGTCCTTTTGAATTTGGGAAACCGTGGTTTCTAATGTCCGTTGACCTTCTTGCAGTTGGGTGACTTCCTTCTGAAGCTGGGATACATCTTGCTGCAGCTGCGATACGTCTTGACGAATGTGCCCGACTGCGCCTTCCAACCGTTCGAGCCTGTCGTGGACTGGTTTCAGTTCTTCTTGCAAGACGGAACGAAGCAATTCTTTCAGCTCTTGGCTCATGGCTTCACCTCCTTGACGCCATTATAGCATGGCGCGGCAGGGAAACGTTACAACGTGTATTCTCCTTGTCCGGAGTCATTCAGTGGAATGCGTTGATGAGGAACTTCATGCCCCAAAATGACAAGGCTTGGATCATCCCAGTCCGCATACGGCGGCTTCTTCACAGGTTTGCCCACCGGCTGCCGAAACAAAGCTGGATCTGGCGAGTTTTTCGATAAATGGTCATCCTGGTAGGCCGTGTATACACATATTTTTGAAAAAGGCGGAAGATCCAAAAACCCTCGTAACATATAGGCATGAAGCATGCCTCCTTCAAACTGCTGTTTCGCCTTTTCCCAACTCTTCACTCTTACTGTTTTTTTACATTCAAAAATGTGCAGTTCCCAACATTGCTTCTCTCTTCTGACAAAGACGATGCCATCGGGTGTGTTTTTGGTTCGAAGATAAGGGAATCCGTTGTTAGGCTTGATCGAAAACACTACGGCTTCGTTGGAACAGTGGAGCGTTACTTGTGCTTCTCCCGATTTTTCCTGCTCGATCACATATAACGTTCCGCCTGTTTCCCCCGTTTTCTCATAAAAGCTTCGCTCAAGGTATTCGAGGTTATTCATCCTCTCCATCCTCTTCCCCGATCTGGAATGCATACGTCTCTTCATTCAACTGCCAAATGACTTCATTGAACGTTTCCGCCGGAAAGCCGTTTTCGGTCGGAATGAGCGGCGTGATGATCGTGTCTTGGCCTTGCATGCGGAACTGGTACGCCCTCACCTTTTTCGGATCAATCGCGTCCTCATCGACATAGCCATACGTTTTCATCAACTGTTCTCTCTTTGGATGCTGGTGAAGTTTGATCAAATTGTTCACCTGTTGGAACAAAATATCGCTATGGGTGGTCAACCACACCGGCATGCCTCGGTTGGCCAACTTGACAAGCGCTGTCGCTAATATGCGCTGGACGCGTGGATGCAGATGCGCTTCTGCCTCTTCAAAAAAGAGCGAACGATATGTTGCTTTCGATTTTAAAAATAAAATGAGCGGAGACAGCTCGGTTACGAGCGAAGATGTAACATACAACGGCAAGCGCTCTTGTTTGCCTTGTGGGCAATAGTAGAACGATGGAATCGGTCCTTTTTCTTGGTCCATGGTTCCGTTGGCAATCTCGGTTTCAATAAATCGTCCGATGTCCGCATATTTCGACTGTCCGCTTTCCTCCAAACGCAACAACGCTTGCAAGAATCGATAGACAGGCAACGTGAAGTCAAGGGATGGTTCCTCATGTTCTTCGTTGATCATCCGTTCCATCATCTCTTGCACCAGCGCCTTGTAAGACAACATGAACCCTGTTCTCGAAGCGGGCAAATACAGCGCTTCGCCAATGACCCGCCCTTGGATGCCGCCTTGTCTGGATGGTGGGTAAAACGGCGATGTAAGTCCATCCATCAGCAAATTCCACGTAATGTATTGAGCCATGCGATACCGCTCTGTCGCTTGTCCCTTGCTTCGATCCGTATACGGGATGCGAATATAGTGTTTCCCCGTCGAAAAACGAGCGCCTTGGAGCGAATCTTTCTTTTCAAAGATGATTCGCAGCGGTTCAGAACGGCGGTACCGCTCGATGCTTAACGAACCGATCGGGATTTTGCGCCGAAAAATCGTTCGAACCAACTCGCTTTTTTTGTTTCTGAGAACATCATTAAACCATTGGACAAACAGTTGCGCTTCACGGTCTTGGATGAGGCAGTCATCGCCGATAGACGATTCAAGAAAGCGATCGATTTCCTTGTACGTGGACGTGTTCGGAGGGTCTTTTGGAAACAGCTTGCGCCCCTCGGACAACACCCCCCAAAGAAGCGACATCAGATAGCTTTTCCCGCTGTTGTTGTCGCCGACAAACAACATCAACGGGGCAATATCGATTTCCCCCTGTTTGATCTTTCCAAATCGCTCAACCTTTAACGCCCAAGTTTGTTCCATGCGCGTATCGCCTCTTTTCACAGATTACGGATCCTCTATCTTTCTATTATAAACGATACGCCTGACTCATAATCACTGAATTAGATAAAAACGAGTGAAAAATCGGGCATCTAACCCGCCCTCACGCCACACCCTCGACGACAGGCGTCTAAGGTGCCAGGACCGTCATCGTCCCCACCCACGGCATGGCCGAGTGCCTCCGTTGATAACGGTAAGGAGGCATCACCGAAAAGCAAACAAGGAAGCCGTTTCCGCTTTGTTGACTAAAATGGGAAACGGGTCGACAAAGGGCTGAAACAGTTGGCCCGGCGTGTCGGCTCAGGCGCGTCTTCCTAAAAGGCCGGTGATTTAGTGAAAAATCGCGGAAAACGGACTTTTTTCTCAAATAGAGAAGTCTTGCAAAATCAACGCTTCTCTGTCGGCCGAAAACAACGGGTTCTGCGAAATCAGTCGTTTTTCACCGGTCTTCTAAAAGAGGCCGAGAAATTTTTTCTTTTTGATCCGCACGGGCTCGTCGCGGTATACAGTTTGCCCGTTGACGAGCTGTTCGGCGTTTTCTTGGAAGAAATAGACGGCATCAATGCCGAATTCGCAGTCGATCGTATCATAAGCCGTCCGCATTTGGAAAGAACGGCTTGTGAGATTATGAGCATCTGAGGCAATGAAGTGCACCCAGTTCGCTTCGATCAACTGCATTGAAAACTTCTGGATATTTTTTCCGAAGAAACCTGCCACGCTGGCGGCAGTCACTTGGGTAAGGACGCCTTTTTGGACGAGCTCGTACAGCCGATCTGGTTTTTCGATGATTTCAGAGTTTCGTTCCGGATGGGCGATCACAGGAGTGAGTCCTTTCAGCTGCATCTCAAACAGCAGCTGGTTCGCGTAGCGCGGAACATGGTCGAACGGGAATTCCACCAATATGTACGGCGTTTCCTCGCCAAGCGGCAACAAGTCGCCTTTCTCCCAGTTGTCCAACAAATCGCCGTGAAGGCGGACTTCCTGCCCTGCAAGTACCTTCAAGGGAATATGATTTTGTTCAAGCTGTGCGTTCAACTGGCGGACGGCGGTGGTGACAGAGGATGACGGGTTATCGTATTTCCCGTTATGGTGATGGGGAGTGGCGATGATCGTTGTAATGCCCTCGTCTACTGCTGCTTTTGCCATGGCAATGGCATCATCCATCGTTTTTGCCCCGTCATCAACGCCCGGCAAGATGTGGCTATGGATGTCGATCATCTCCATCTCCCCCTATTTTCCAACATCTTGAACATCATTAATCATAGCATAGGAGATTCGTCATATCAATCGCGTTTTTTGTCGGTTGTTGTCGAAAAAACTTTTTTGCTGGCGCCATTTGTTGCCTGTTGGCAGTTTGGCGGACATGATTGGCCAAAAGTTGATATGCTCATACATTGCTCTTAGTTGTCTCTTCTGGAAAAACAAACTATAATCATAGTGATGGATTTTACAGCCGAAGGAAGGTTGAAGATGAGAGCAGAACGTCGAAAAAAGAAGAAAACATGGCTCCGCTGGGTGACGGGATTGCTCGTCGTGTTATTCGCTGGAGCAGGAATATTCGCCTATTCCATTTATCATCATGTGAAACAGACGGCGAACCAAATGCATGAGGACGTCAACTGGAAGTCGGAGAAGCGGAAAGAAGACGTGTCGTTTGAACGGAAGACGCCGATTTCGATTTTGTTGATCGGTGTCGATGAACGGAAAGGGGATCGCGGGCGCGCGGATACGCTCATTGTGATGACGGTGAATCCGAATAAGCAGTCGATTGACATGGTGAGCGTGCCGCGCGACACAAGGACCGAAATCGTTGGAAAAGGGACGGAAGATAAAATCAACCACTCGTACGCCTTTGGCGGAGTGGAGATGACGATGGCGACGGTCGAGCATTTCTTGGATATTCCGATTGACTATTACATTAAAGTCAACATGGAAAGCTTTCGCGACATCGTCGATGCGGTCGGCGGGGTGACGGTGAACAACCCGTTCGCGTTTACGTATGAAGGGACGCACTTTCCGAAAGGCGAGATTACGTTAAACGGCGATGAAGCGTTGAAATATTCGCGCATGCGGAAAGACGATCCGCGCGGCGATTTCGGGCGCCAGGACCGGCAAAAGCAGATCATTCAAGCGATTATTGAGAAAGGCGCCAGCTTCTCGTCGCTTGCGAATTACAGCGATGTGCTCGCGGCGATCGGGAAAAACGTGAAAACGAACTTGACATTTGAGGAAATGAAAGACATTCAGGCGAATTACAAAGACGCCCGCAAGCACATTAAGCAGCTGCATATTACGGGACAAGGGACGAAAATCAATGGCATTTATTACTTGATCGTGCCAGAGAGCGAACGGCTGGCGGTTTCGAATGAGTTGAAAGAGCATTTGGAATTGAAGGCGACGGCGGTAAAGTAAATGCGACGCGCACCTTGTAAGGTGCGCGTTTTCATTGGTCGATGAAGCGCTTGGCGAGCGCATCGACCCAAAGCGTGGCTCCTTCCGCGGTCGGCAAGTCGGTTTGCGGGTCGACGTAGCGGTTCAGTTCCTCGCTGTTTGCATCCGGCCAGGCGGGCCAATGGTTGATATAAGGATAACCGTTCTCTTTCGCGAACGCTTCAAGCTGCTCGACTTGCCGCGGATAGTAGGTCGCGTTGTAAATGGGATTCGGCGGCTGCAAGATCACGACCGCATTCGGGGCGGCGGATTTGAGCTGGTCGATGATCGATTGGATGTGGGCAAGCGTGTCGTCGATCGTCACGACGCCGTTGTCATTTAACAAAAACGGTTCAAGCAGGACAAGATCCGGCTTGTCTTTTGCCCAGTCGGCGGCAATGCGCTGTCGGTCGGCGTCGGCGGTCGTCAAGCCGTCGTATTCGTGGACGGTGATGTGAAACACGCCTTTTCCGTAGGCGTCATCGAGCGCTTGCTTCAACCGCTCAGGCCAGCCGCCGTTCTCTGGCGTCGATTCGGAGCCAGCGATGACAAGGCGGATTGGGCGATTCTCCTCCACCGCCCGCTTGATGGCAGCTTGCGCGGCCGCTGGCAGCTGCTTGGCGCGGGCGAGGATCGCTTCCGTTTGGCTCGTCTCCTTTTCCTGCTTGGCGGATGTTTCGACTTTCGCCCGCGCCGCTTGCACCGTGGCTTCGATTTTTCGCTCCCAGTACAAGTGCCCGGTTATAATGAAAGCAAGACAAGCAGCGGCGACGAAAAGGATGAGAATGAAATTTCTCAACAGTTCCTCCCCCTCCTTGGCTATATAAACGGCTTCCCGCGGGGGAAGCCGTCTGTTATTTGTATTGATAATAGTAATAGCCGCTGCCGTTGCGTTGCTTTCGTTGGTTCAAAACTACGCCGACCAGTTTCGCATTAGCGGCTTCAAGCAGTTCTTTCGCCTTAGCGGCGGCAGCGATTTCTGTCTTGCCGCTGGCAACGACCAACACCGTGCCGTCACATTTGTTCGCTAAAATTTGCGCATCAGTGACTGCCAACACCGGTGGAGTGTCAAAGAGGACAAGGTCGTACATCTCTTGCAGTTCGTGCAAAAGGCGGTCCATTATTCTGGAACTGAGCAATTCCGCTGGATTTGGCGGGATCGGCCCAGCTGTCAATACCGTTAAGTTTTCAACGGCCGTCCCTTGCAAGGTAGATGACAGCGAAGAAGCGCTTGTCAGCACACTTGTCAGCCCAGCGTAGTTGTTTAAGCGGAATGTGTAATGCACTGTTGGTTTGCGCAAATCAGCATCAACAAGCAACACTTTTTTCCCTTGTTGCGCGAACGCAACAGCCAAGTTCGCGGCGGTCGTCGATTTTCCTTCCGCCGGAGCGGAAGAAGTAACCATCAGCGACCGCAGTGGTTCATCGATGAACGAAAATTGGATGTTCGTCCGAATCGTCCGGTATTGTTCCGAGATCGGTGATTTCGGATCGTCAAAGGTGATTAAGTTTCGCTCTGCTTTTTGAAATTTTTTGCGGCTGTTAGCGGCCAACGGTCTCCCCCCTTGCTCGTTGCATGCTCATCGCTGTTCCCGTCTTTTTCGCCGCCTGCGGAGGTATGACGCTGATCGAACCGAGCACCGGCAGGCCGAGATGTTTTTCGACGTCTTCTTCCGTTTTGATCGTGTTGTCCAAATATTCAAGCAGGAACGCAAGCCCGACACCCGTCATCAAGCCGACGACAAAGGCGATGGCCATGTTCAGCAAAGGCTTCGGTTTGACCGGGGCTTGATGATCCTTCACTTCCGCTTTGGACAGAATCGTTACGTTGTCGATGTTCATGATTTTGACAATTTCGTTTTTAAACACTTCCGCGGTTTTGTTGGCGATCTTGGCCGCCAAGGCGGGATCGGGATCTTGGACGGTGACCGAGAACACTTGCGAGTCTTTTTCGCTTGAGACTTGAATCTGTTCGTTCAGCTCGTCGATCGTCCGGTCAAGGCGGAGCTCGTCTTTCACTTTTTCCAAAATGGTCGGGCTTTTGATGATGACGCTGTACGTGTTAATGAGCTGCACGTTCGTTTGGATTTCATTGAAGTTGTAGAGCTGCTGCTCCGATTTCGCTTGGTTGACGAGAATTTGCGTCGATGCCTGATAAATCGGCGTTAATAGAAAATAGCTGACCACACCGCTTACAACGGTCGCTAGCGCGGTGATCAGCACGATGAGCCAAAGCCGTTTGCGCAATGTTTCGAACAGCTCACGCAGGCTGATCGTTTCTTCCACCAGTATTCCCCCTCTCTTGTCTGTCTCCTTCTTGGTTGACGTTCGCAGTACGTACGCTCCCTCTGATGCAAAATGGAAGGTTGTACTGCTGTTTCCTCCACAAGGACATCCCGATGTTCGACCTCTGTCCCGATCTTTCGAACATGAATCGACATTCCCATTATAGCGAATGGAAAGGGACATATCTAGCCGAAATCAGTACTAATTTTGGCGAAACGAAAAGGCCGCCTTGATTGGCAGCCCTTTTTTCGTTATTCATCTTTATTGTCTTTGTCGTTCGCATCCCGCGGGTCTTCAATCGGGTCTTCGCGGTCCGGAACCGTATCGCGCTCATCGTCGCCCGGTCCGTTGTTCGTGTCGTCTCCCGGCGGGAGTTGATTGTTTTGGTTGTCGTTCAAATCGGTATCGCGGTTGTCTGGGATGCCGTCATTGTCTTTGTCGTTGTCGACGTCATCGTTTTGGTTGATGTCATCGGCCGGGTTCATGTCTTGGTCGTTGACATCGTTTTGATTGTTGTTCGGCGGCGGCGGATTGTTGTTGTCGCGGTTCATATTGCATCCCGCCGCTAAAAAGAGGGCGACAAGAGCGCTGAACAGCCGGACCAGCAGCGCTTTTTTCTTCATCCTATCTGCTCCTTTCTGTTATTGTGGTGACCTTATGTAAGGCCGTTCCTTGTTTATCTTTCCCAGAAAGAAGCGTTTCATTCGTTCGCTATACAGAACGGACGGCAAGAAAAAGAGGCTGTCCCAACAGATCGTCTCTCTTTCAGAGAGATCCCCTATCGTGTCACCGAAGTTGATTTGTCCTTGCATCTTGTGATGAAGAAAGGGTGTCCCGTTGCTTTTGAGACACCCTCTTTGTTCAGTCGGCTCGTTTGTCGCCAAGAGCGAACATCAACTCCGTTTCGCAGACAAGCTCGCCGGCGACGGTGGCGATGCCTTTGCCTTTGCCGATGGCGCCGCGGACGCGGAGAATTTCGACTTCCAAGCGGAGCTGGTCGCCCGGTTTGACTTGCTTTTTAAAGCGGCAGTTGTCGATGCCGGCGAAAAAGGCGAGGCGGCCGCGGTTTTCCTCACTTTGCAAGAGGACGACGGCGCCGACTTGGGCGAGCGCCTCGACGATCAACACGCCGGGCATGACCGGGTATTCAGGGAAGTGGCCGGCGAAATAGGCTTCGTTGGCGCTGACGTTTTTGATGCCGACGGCGCGCTTTCCTTCTTCGATTTCCAGAATGCGGTCAACAAGCAAAAACGGATAGCGGTGCGGGATGATCGCTTGGATTTGTTGGATGTCAAGCATAGAAACACTCCTTTTCATGATCATCAAGACGATGACGCGGCGAGGTGCTGCTTACGTCCCTTTTTCGACAAAGTCGAGGATGTGCTGCCACGTCGACGGGCGGAACACGTCAATCCACGCTCCGTCGCCGATGGCGCTGTAGCCGACGACCGCACCGGCGGCGAGGCTTAAGGCCATCAAGGCGGCGACGATGATGAGCCGAAGCCAAATCGGGATGAGCCGGGTGCGCGCGAACCGGCGCGGCGCGGCCGCCTCCCCTTCCGGCGGAAGGGCTTTGGCTTCCGGTTCGGCGGGGGCCGGCGGGCTCTTTCTTACTCGGCCTTTCCGCCTTGCCATCCGGGAAGACGGCGAGCTCATAGGTTCTTGATGCCTCTCGTCACTCATCGCGATCCTCCTTATGAGGAGCGCATGCCGTTAATCAGCCCGAGCATTTGTTCGGAGATGGAAATGGCGCGGGCGTTCAGCTGATACGCTCGGCTTGTCGCCATCAGGCCGACCATTTCTTCGCCAAGGTCGACGTTCGACTGTTCCAAGGCGCCTTGTTTGACGCCGATTTGGCCACGCAAATTGCCGTTGAGCTCCCGAGCGGCGCCAGGGACATCCGGCAAGGTGAAGACGTTGTCGCCCTGGGCTTCGAGAAGCTGCGGACGGTCAATGGCGGTGACGCCAAGGTTCACGCGGGCAACAACCGCACCGCTGGCATCAGTGGCCGTCAGCGTCCCGGTCGGGGAGAGCTGAAAGCCGGTTGTGCCGGCGGGAAATTCGATGGGCCGATTCGCTTCATCGAGCACCGGGCGGCCGTCGCTTGTCACGAGGGCGAGACGCCCGCCCATAGGAGTGATAGAAAAGTTGCCGGCGCGGGTGTAGCCGATCGTTGTGGCGCCGTTGGCATCGGTGACTTGAACGCGAAACCATTGGTTGGCGGCAGTGAAGGCGAAATCGAGCGCGCGGCCGGTCTCAACGAGCGCTCCTTGCGTGGATACAAGCATCGTCGAAGCGAGGCGCGCCCCGTTGCCATAGCGCGCGCCCGCCGGCGTCTCGCGGGGCGCTTCGTCGTTCGGCAGGCGGTCGACTTGCTGAGCGAGGAGCTCAGCGAAGCTCGCTTCGCGCCGTTTAAAGCCGACGGTGTTGCTGTTGGCGATGTTGTGGCTGATCGTATCAAGCCGCTCTTGCAAGGCGTTCATCGTGTTGGCGGCGGTGAGCATCGAACGAAGCACGGGCTTGTCCTCCTTTTGTCATCATTTCAGGCGGCCGACTTCATTGACGGTCTTGTCCAAGCTGCGGTCGTACGCTTGGATGATTTTTTGGTTTGCTTCAAACGTGCGGTAAGCCGCGAGCAAGTCGGTCATCGTCCGCTCAATGTCGACGTTCGACCGCTCGAGAAAACGCTGTTTCACCGTATACGTCACATTGCCGAGCGCCTGCGGCAACGACCCTGTCGTGCTGCGGAATAAGCCGTTTCCTTCCTTGACCAACGTTTGCGGATTGGCGGCGAATGCAACGCCGAGACGGGTGGCCGTCCCATTCTCATCGATGATCGTTCCATCGTCGCGGACCGAGAACCGCTCGCTTGAGAGCGGAATGCGCTCGCCATTGGCATTAAGCACATACCAACCCTCTTGCGTCGTCAAGTAGCCGTCCGGGCTCAAGGTGAAATGACCGTTTCTCGTGTAGCGGACCTCGCCCTCACCTGTTTCGACGGCAAAAAACAGCGCGCCCCGCTGGCCGCTTGCCCGGTCGACGGGGACTTGTCCATCGACTAAGGCTACATCAGTGGAGAGACCGGTTTCTTTAATATCCCCTTGGCGGAAGTTCGGGATGAGTTCTTGCATATAGACGCCCGTAACGAGCGGCCCAATGACGGTTTGCGTCGGGATGGCGCGCCTTGAGGCGGTCGGGATCGGCTCGTCCTCGAGGCGGCTCATCAACAGTTCCGGAAACGCTCTCATCGCTCCTGCATCAGCTTTGTATCCCGGCGTTTCGGCGTTCGCCAAGTTGTTGGTCAGCATCTCGACGCGCCGCTCCTGGGCGAGCATGCCGCTCGCGGCGGTATACAATCCTCTTAGCATGACAGCTCCCTCGCTTGTCCATGAAAATTCGTGGCAGAAAGCCGCTGCCGGCGTTGGCGGGCGGCTTGTTGATTCCATTATAGGCGGGCGGGGGCGGCAGCCGCATCCCCCGCTTTTCCTTTTTTACACCAACTGCGATTTCGGCGCGCGGTCGATGTTCTCAAGCATCAGCCCGGTGCCAAGGGCGACGCAGTCCATCGGATTCTCCGCGACAAACACCGGAAGCTTCAGCTCTTCGGCAAGCAGCAAATCGATGCCATGCAAGAGGGCGCCGCCGCCCGTTAAGATGACGCCTCGGTCGATGATGTCGGCCGACAGTTCCGGCGGCGTGCGCTCGAGCACGCTTTTCGCGGCTTGTACAATCAAGGACACCGGCTCGCGAAGCGCCCGTTCGATCTCCTCCGAACGGACGGTGATCGTGCGCGGCAGTCCGGTGACGAGATCGCGGCCGCGGACGTCGATTTCTTCGGTCCGTGCGCCTGGGAATACCGTTGCGACCTTAATCTTGATTTCCTCGGCCGTTCGCTCCCCAATGAGCAGCTTATATTCGCGCTTGATGTAGTTTAAAATCTCCATATCAAACTTGTCCCCGGCCATTTTAATGGAAGAGGCGGTGACGATGTCTCCCATCGAGAGAACCGCGACGTCAGTCGTGCCACCGCCAATATCAACGACCATGTTTCCGCACGGCTGAAAAATGTCCATTCCGGCGCCAATGGCTGCGACTTTCGGCTCTTCCTCCAAGTACACTTTTTTGCCGCCGCTTTTTTCCGCTGCCTCTTTGATCGCTTTCCGTTCCACGGATGTTGTGTTCGTCGGGCAACAAATCAAAATGCGCGGTTTGGCGAAAAAGCCTTTTAGGTCGAGCTTGCTTAAGAAATGCTTCAGCATCGCTTCGGTAATGTCAAAATCCGCGATGACGCCGTCTTTGAGCGGCCGAATGGCAACAATATTCCCAGGAGTACGTCCGACCATTCGTCGTGCTTCTTCGCCGACTGCCAGCACTTTGTTCGTGTGTTTATCGATCGCCACGACGGACGGCTCATTGAGCACGATGCCTTTGCCTTTGACGAAAATGAGGACGTTCGCCGTGCCTAGGTCAATGCCGATGTCTCGTGAAAACATATGACTTGCTCCTCCTTGCCTCTGCCCTAAAATCATTCCTAATTGTTTATTCTACCATATTTGCCTCCCGGAATGATACTGCAAACGGCAGATGGCAAGGAAAAAGTCAGTTGTTTTTCACCGTCTGCTTTTTATACTTTTTCTTCGTTGCTTCCCCGCCGCGCAAATGGCGGATCGATTTATGGTAATCGAGAATTTGTTTGACTTCTTGGGCCAGTTCCGGGTTGATTTCCGGCAGCCGCTCGGTCAAGTCTTTATGCACGGTGCTTTTGGATACGCCAAATTCTTTCGCAATGACGCGAACGGTTTTCCTTGTCTCCACGATATACTTGCCAATCTTGATCGTACGCTCTTTGATGTAATCGTGCACACCACTCGCCCTCCCTAGGTTGGATGTGAGAAGTGAGAAGTGTGAAATGAGACTCGTCTTGCCACTGATGAGCGCCGCTTTCGTTGGATGTCTTAGAAGCGTCTTCATCGCGTCGCTTGCCGGTTGTGAACGATCCCCACCTCAACCACTCTCATTGCTGTTCAATTTGTAACATTTTATTAGACAAATCGGGCATATATACCAGAAATATCAAGGCGGACAACGGTTTTTTCACAATTTTTTTGCGGTTTGTAACGGAGAGAAAATGGGAAACGACTATAATAGAAAAGTCAAAGGAGGAGCGAGAATGGGAAACGGAAAGACGATCGGCATCATTGCGGCGCTCGTGGGAGCAGCAGCGGCGAGTGCGTTGTTCATGTACACAAACAGCAGTGATCAACCGCAGGCGAAAGACGATTTGCTTGGCCCCGCTCCGGCCGGCAAACCAGCGCCCGCGGGCGGAAAAGGCATCATCGCCGGGACGCTGGAGCCGTCGCTCACGTACGAAAGGCAAAACGATGCTTACGTGTTTACCTTTACGGTCAAAAACCAAACCGAACGCGTGCAAACAGTGACGTTTACGAGCTCGAAAAAGTATGACTACGTTTTATACCGCGATGGACAAAAGGTGAAGCAGTTCAGCGAAGGGAAGATGTTTGCGCAAATTTATGAGGAACGGACGTTAAAACAAGGCGAAGAGCTGTCGTTTCAGGAAACGTTCCGCGACCTAGAGCCGGGGACGTATACGCTTGAGTGGTGGCTCGCCGACCAAAACTGGCCGAACGCGCGGGCGACGGCGACGTTTACGGTCGAGTGAAGGCGCTTCCGATTTGCCTTCGCGGCTGTTGCCGCGCTCGCCATCCGGCGTCTAAATTAGGAAAACGCTCCTGTCCCGAGCGCTTTTTGCGGCCTTTTCCAACAGGAATTTCTGCATCGATGTTCTTTTTGCCCGCACTGCCACAAAAAGAGGGATGCTCACCCAAGGATGAAGCATCCCGTTGCAGCGCCGAAAGGATTTTCCCTGCATTAAGACAAAAAGAAAGCCCCGTACACAAGCGACAAGGCGATGACATACGCCGGGTGCAGGCGCCATTTGCCAAACATCAAAAAGGCGCTGGCGGCGGCAAGAAACACCGTTTGGCCGACCCCGGCTCCTTCGTACGACTCACGGAAAAGGTCGATCGCCATAATCCCGAGCATCACGGCGATCGCTGGGCGGATGTAGGCGGTGAGCCGCTTCACTTGCGGCGCGTCTTTCCATTTGTACAAGAGCCCAAGCAGCGCCAACAGCAAAACGAGCGACGGAGCGACGCTGGCAAACACGGCGACGGCGGCGCCAAGGACGCCGGCTTGTTCGTATCCGATATAACCTGCCATTTTCGTCGCAATGGGGCCGGGAAGAGAGTTGCCAAGCGCCAGCACCTCGCTGAATTCGTTGACCGTCATCCAGCCGTAGCGGTCAACGACCTCGTGCTCGATGAGTGGGATGGAAGCCGGGCCGCCGCCGTAGCCGAGAATGCCGGGCCAAAAAAAGGCGAGAAACAGCTGCCAATAGATCATGACGATGCCCTCCTTTCTCCGCCTTTGTCTCGATCCACCGCCTTCGGCTTGCTTCGGCCGACAAACGCCGCCACCAGCAAAATGGCAACGACAAGCGCCGGATGAAGGCCGAGCCACTGCAAGGCGACAAAGCAGGCCAACAGGAGCAGAGCGGCCGGCCAAATGCCGAGGGCGGCGCGCGCCTGCTTGGCGAACTGCCACGTCATTTCCGCCAACATGACCGCCACGACCGGCAACACCGCTTTTGTCATCCCGGCCACCCACGGCGTGTCTTTGAACGATGACAGCGCGGCCAGCAGCACGATCATCAGCACGACCGTCGGGGCGGTCGTCGCCAAGACGGCGTTCACTAAGCCGAGCGCGCCGCCGACACGGTAGCCGATATAGCCAGCGAGCTTCGTCGCGATCGGGCCGGGCAAGGCGTTGGCAATGGCGAGAATTTCCGCAAACTCTTCATCGGTCATCCACCGGTATTTTGTCACCACTTCGGCGCGCACGAGCGGGATCGAGGACGGCCCGCCCCCGTACCCGAGCATGCCGACGCGGAAAAACGCGAGAAACAAATGCCATTGGTTCATGTATGTCATTCCCTTACCGTTGGTTTACCAAGCGGCGACCGCGCCGTCCGTGCGCGGCTCCGTCCCGGCGGCGAGCACGCCGGTGTGCGGATCGCGCCAAATGATTTGCCCGCGGCCGAACGGACCGCCATCAAGTGCGACGCGGATGTCATGCCCTTTGCGGGCGAGCGCTTCGGCGATATGGCGCGGGAAGTGGGGCTCCACCAACACCGTTTTTCCTTCCACCCACTGCCAGCGGGGAGCATCGAGCGCCGCTTGCGGGTTCAAGTCAAAATCGATGGTGTTCATGATCACTTGCAAATGCCCTTGCGGCTGCATAAATCCCCCCATGACGCCGAACGGACCGACCGGCGTGCCGCCTTTGGTCAAAAAGCCAGGGATGATCGTATGATACGGCTTTTTCCGCGGCGCCAGCCCGTTCGGATGGCGTTCATCGAAGACAAAGTTATGGCCGCGGTTGTGCAGGGCGATGCCGGTGCCTGGGACGACGAGGCCCGAGCCAAAGCCCATGTAGTTGCTTTGAATATAGGACACCATATTCCCTTCGCCGTCGGCGGCGGCCAAATAGACCGTTCCGCCTTTTGGCGGCGTCCCCGGCTCCGGCGTCAGCGCCTCCTCGCCGATTTGCGCCCGGCGCGCGGCGGCAAACGACTCCGACAACAGCTCGTCTGGGCTGCAGCTCATATAGCGGCAGTCGGCGATGTACGCTTTCCCATCGGCAAAGGCCAGCTTCATCGCCTCGATTTGCCGGTGGTGCGTCTCGACATCCGGGACGCTCGGCACGTCAAACCCGTTCATGATGTTTAACGCCATTAAAGCCACAAGCCCTTGACCGTTCGGCGGAATTTCCCACACCTCATAGCCGCGGTAGGAGACGGAGATCGGCTCGACCCATTCCGGTTCGTACTCGGCGAGGTCGTCCGCCGCCAAAAAGCCGCCGTATTGCTTCGAGAAGGCCGCGATTTTTTCCGCCAGCTCGCCGCGGTAAAAGCTTTCCGCTTCCGTTTCGGCAATGGAGCGGAGCGTCGCCGCATGGTCCGGAGACGCCCACACTTCGCCGATCTTCGGCGCGCGGCCGCCCGGCGCAAACGTCGCAAACCAGGCGGCGAACTCCGGCCCGTTCAGCGATTCTTTGTACACCCGATAAGCGTTCGCCCAGTATTTGCCCAGCACCGGCGATACTGGGTAGCCGTTCTCTGCATAGGCGATCGCCGGAGCGAGCGTTTCGGCAAGCGGCAGGCGGCCAAAGCGCTTCGCCAGCGCCGCCCACGCCGCCGGCGCGCCCGGCACCGTCACCGGGGCGAATCCGTATTTCGGCATCTCGGTATAGCCGCGTTCTTTCAACGCTTCGATCGAAATCGCTTTTGGCGCATAACCGCTCGCATTCAGGCCGTACAGTTTCCCATTCGTCCAGACGAGAGCGAACGCATCGCCGCCGATGCCGTTCGATGTCGGCTCCACGACTGTCAGACAGGCGGCGGCGGCAATGGCGGCATCGATGGCATTGCCGCCTTTTTTCAACACATCAAGCCCCGCCTGCGCCGCGAGCGGCTGCGACGTTGCGACGACGCCGTTTTTCGCAAACACCGTCGTCCGCTGCGATGGGTATGGGTGGTATAGGTAGTCCATGGCAGTTCCTCCTTACTTCACTTCATGGCAAGCGACAAAATGACCTGGAGCCGCTTCTTTCCACTCCGGCCGCTCTTGTTTGCATCGTTCGGTCGCCACCGGGCAGCGCGTATGGAACGGGCATCCTTTTGGCGGGTTGGCCGGGTTCGGCAAATCCCCTTCAAGACGAATGCGCTCCCGCCTAGCGCCCGGCTTCGGCCGCGGAATGGCAGACAATAACGCTTTCGTATATGGGTGCAGCGGATTGGCGTACAGCTCCCGCGACGGAGCCAGCTCCACTGCATGGCCTAAATACATGACAAGCACCCGGTTGCAAAAATGACGAACGACCCCTAAATCGTGGGAGATGAACAAATACGTCAGTTCATGTTTTTCTTGGATGTCTTTTAACAGTTTAATGATTTGCGCTTGAACCGATACGTCCAACGCAGAGACCGCCTCATCGCAAATAACGAGCGACGGGTTTAAGGCGATCGCTCGGGCGATGCCGATCCGCTGTCGTTGCCCGCCGCTGAATTCATGCGGGTATCGGTCGTAATGTTCTGGGCGAAGCCCGACTTCTTGAAGCAAATGCAATACCCGCTCTTCGCGTTCGGCCTTTGTCATGTTCGTATGGATGATAAACGCTTCCTCCAAGGCATGTCCGATGCGTTGGCGAGGGTTGAGCGACGCGTACGGATCTTGAAACACCATCTGCATCTCTTTTTTCCATTTTTTGCGTTGCCGTTCCGGCAAGCGGCTGATCTCCTCACCCCGAAAGAAGATGGCGCCACCCGTCGCCTCTTCAAGGCCGAGAATCGTCCGACCGAGCGTCGATTTTCCGCATCCCGATTCACCGACGATGCCGACGCTTTCCCCAGCAAACACATCGAGAGAGACGTTTTCGACCGCTTTGACATAGCCTTGGATACGCCGCAGCAGTCCCCCTCTGATTGGGTAATATTTTTTGACGTTTTCCAGTTTAAGAAGTGGCTGCTTGGACTGGCTCATGGCTGTGGGCTCCCTCCTCTAGCCAGCAACGGACAGAATGGCTGGCGCTGATCGTTTTCTCTGGCGGCGGCGCCGTGCGGCATTGGTCGGTCGCAAACGGACAGCGCGGGTGGAAGCGGCAACCGTCAATTCGTTCGTGCAAGCTCGGTAGCGTCCCCGGAATCGGTTCAAGCGAATACTCCTCATCATCCACGCTTGGCACGGATTTCAACAACCCTTTTGTGTACGGATGGCGCGGGTTGGCGAAAATACTTTCGACATCGCCTTCTTCCACTTTCTCACCAGCATACATGACCATCACTCGATCCGCCATTTCCGCGACTACGCCCATGTCATGAGTGATCAAAATGACGGCCATATTCAATTTTTGTTTCAACTCATTGATCAAATCCAAAATTTGTGCCTGAATGGTCACATCCAAAGCAGTTGTCGGTTCATCCGCAATGAGCAAGCTCGGATGACAGGCAAGCGCCATGGCGATCATGACACGTTGCCTCATCCCGCCGCTCAACTCATGCGGGTATTGTTTCATTCGCTTTTCCGGAAACGGGATGCCGACTTGCTTGAGCAGTTCAATGCTTCGTTCGTGCGCTTCCCGTTTCGACAGTTTTTGATGAAGCATCAATGGCTCACGAAGTTGATAACCAACTGTAAACACAGGGTTGAGCGCTGTCATTGGTTCTTGGAAAATCATCGAGATTTCATTGCCGCGAATGCGGCGCAACTCTTCTTTCGGCAATTTCACCAAGTCGCGTCCTGCAAACTCAATCGATCCGCTCTCAATCTTCCCGTTGTTGGGAAGCAACCCCATAATCGACAGCGAGGTGATGCTTTTCCCGCACCCTGATTCGCCGACAATGCAGAGTGTTTCTCCTTTGCGGACGGAAAAAGAAACCCCCCGCACGGCGGAGACTTTTCCCTCCGCCGTGCTGAAGGTCGTGACAAGGTTCTCGACACGCAACAATGTTTCAGCCATGCTATCCCCTACTCTCTATGAACGTGATAGAGCGACCATTGTCCTGTCGGATCGATCTCCAATCCTTTCACCGATTGATCAACAGCCGCCGTCACGACGCCATGGTTCATGACAACAACGGCAGCATCTTTCAACAAGAATTCATTCGCTTTTTTCAACTTTTGTTTCCGCACTTCTGGATCGATCGTCGTACGTGATTCTTCGACAAGTTTGTCAAAGGTTGGGTTGCTGTAGAATGTACGGTTCGATACACCTGCGTTTTTTGAATGGAAGTTTGGATAGAACAGCTCGCTGCCATCTGCCGTACTATTGGTCCACCCAAGGAATGTGATATCGTATTTTCCTTGCTTTGTCGCGTCAAGGAAGGTTCCCCATTCCATCGATTCAATTTCAGCGTTAATGCCGACTTCTTTCAATTGCGCTTGGACGATCTCAGCCATTTTCATATAGCTTGCTGTGTTGGCGACGAGAATTGTAATTTTTGTGCCTTTATATCCGTGTTTCTCGATTAATTGTTTTGCTTTTTCCGGATCGTAGCTGTAAGCGACGTTTTCCGACGCTTCATCATAGCCGAACACTTTCGGACCGATGACGCTGTTTGATTTCACCCCAAGCCCTTTCAGCTGCTGGATATACTCATCTTTGTTGATCGCATAGGAAACCGCTTGACGGAAGGCAAGCTCGTTCATCGGTTTCTTTTTCATATTAAAGCCTAAATAGTAGACTGGTGTGCCTTCCTTTTTGATCAGCTGAACATTTTTCATCGATTCGACGCGGGACAACTGTTCAGCCGGGATATTGTCGATAAATTGCACATCGCCCGTTTGCAGCATCGAAATCGCCGTCGTCACTTCCGGAACAACTTTGAACGTCACTTTTTCCAACTTCGGCGCCCCTTGCCAATAGTCATCGTTTTTCTCTAATGTCACATGGTCGCCCGGCACCCATTCAACAAATTTAAACGGGCCAGTGCCGACCGGCTGTTTCATTAAATCTTGTTTTTGATCAGCCGTCGGACTGACAATGGAAGCGTTCGTATGCGACAAGGCCGCCAACATCGGACCATACGGGTATTTCGTTTTGATCACTACCGTGTAATCATCTTTCACTTCCACCGATTCGACCGGTTCAAGAAGCGATGCCCTTGGCGCCGCTGTCTTCGGGTCTCTTAGTTTATCAAACGTATACTTGACCGCTTCCGCATTAAAGTCGGTGCCGTCATGGAATTTAATTCCTTTTTTCAATTTGATGACCCACGTCTTATCATCCGGAGTTTCATACGATTCCGCCAAATGCGGCTTGATTTCCATCGTCTCCGGATCACGGACGAACAACGTTTCATACACTTGCTCGATAACGGCAGACGAGACGGAATCGTTCGTTAGAATCGGCGAAAGGCCAACGACGTCAGATGTCGTCGCATACGTCAATTCCTGGGCGACGGTTCCTTTCCCTTGCGAACTGGACGAGGCGTTGTTAGAAGCGGATTTGCCTCCGCATCCAGCCAGTGCTCCAGAAATGGCAAGCATGAGAACAAGCAAGACGTAAGACCAATACTTCTTTTTCACTGTTCCTTCCCTCCAAAACGGTTTATTTATTTATGTTTGATTAATTGATATCCATGTTCGGATCCAGCGCATCGCGCAATCCGTCGCCAACGACGTTAAAAGCGAAAACGACGAGCATAATCGCGATGCCCGGGACGATCGTCATATGCGGCGACGTCCACATAAACGCTTGTCCGGCGGCAATCATGGCGCCCCACTCCGGCGTCGGCGGCTGAGCGCCGAGCCCCAAATAGCTGAGCGAGGCAGCAGATAAAATGGCCGTTGCCATGCGCATCGTCGCAAACACAATGATCGGCGCCAAACAGTTTGGCAAAATATGCTTGATGATAATGCGGGCGTTGCTTGCCCCGAGCGCTTTCATCGCTAAAATATATTCGCGATTTTTTACTGACAAGACACTGCCACGGACGATGCGGGCGCATGTTGGGATCGACCAAATACTGATGGCGATCGCCACATTCATCAAGCCAGTGCCTAAAATGGCGATGATGAGCATGGCAAGCAAAATGCCCGGAAACGCAAACAGCAAGTCGACAATCCGCATGATCAGTCCGTCGAGTTTTTTATAATACCCTGCCAACAGGCCGAGCGCCACCCCACCGATCAGCCCTAAGCTGACGGAAACGATGCCGACAACGAGGGAAATGCGGGCGCCATAGACGATGCGACTCCAAATATCCCGCCCGTAGTTATCGGTTCCAAGCCAATGTCCATCAGAAAAAACCGGAAGCTCAGCCGCTGACAAATTTTGCTTTATCGGATCATGGGTGGCGAGCCACGGGGCGAAGATGGCCATGAGTACTTGAATAGCGATGATGACAAGCCCCACAACTGCTAACTTGTTTTTCAACAACCGCTTGATCGTGGTGATGTACATTTTTTCTTTCTTGCGTCCAAGGCCGGCTGTGGCATGGCCTGTATTCACCGCTGCACCGGTTTCCATCGATTTTCCCCCTTTCTATCGTTCTTTTAATCGTAACTAATACGCGGGTCGATAAACGTATAAATAATGTCAACAATCAGGTTGACTAAGACAAACAACGTAGCAACAAGCAAGACGGAGCCTTGCACCATCGGGAAGTCCCGGGCGGCAATGGCTTGCACCATCAGGCGGCCGACGCCGTTAATGGCAAAAACCTGTTCGGTGATGATCGTCCCGCCGAGCAAAAAGCCAAAGTTTAGACCAATAACAGTAATGACTGGAATCATGGCGTTGCGCAAGGCATGCACCCAAATGACCGTCCGCTCTCTTAAGCCTTTGGCCCGTGCTGTCCGAATAAAGTCGGCTCGGATGACCTCGAGCATCGACGAACGGCTCATTCTCGCAATCATTGCTGCTGACCCGGTCCCAAGCGTAATGGCCGGCAGCACCAGCTGCTTCAACCCTTCTGCCGTATAAAACGGCTGATCCAGCCCGCCGACTGGAAGCAACTGCAAGTTGACCGCGAAAATTAAAATGAGTACGGTGCCAAGCCAAAAGTTCGGGATCGAAATGCCTACCAAAGCAAACGCGGTGCTGGAGACGTCAAACCATGAATTTTGCCGGATGGCAGAAATAATGCCGGCGACAACACCGATGATCACCGCGACGATAATGCTGGCGATGGCTAGCTTAAGCGTGTTCGGAAACCGCGTCATGATCGCGTCCCACACCGGCTGCTTCGTTTGGTACGAATAGCCGAGATCGCCATGAAACAGCCCGTTCATGTAGCGGCCATACTGGACAAGGAATGGGTCGTTAAGCCCTAAATCTTCGCGGATGGCCTCGATGTCTGACTGTGATGCGGTCGGGCCAGCAATGATCGTTGCTGGGTCCCCCGGAGCGATATACATGCTCGTAAAGACGAGGAACGAGATGCCGACCAATAGGAGGATAAGCTGAAAAAATCTTCTGACAATCATCCCTGCCATCATACTCACTCCTTTCCGTTGTTTATATAAAAGAGAATTTTATATTCATTTGTTAATTAAAACCAAATTGATATTTAACAAAGTTAATTTTTATTTCGTTTTTTATGATTATATAGGAATTCGAATCATTTTTCTACATAATTCTCTAAAAAAAAAATTGAATTTTTTGGCTCTTCACCAAAAGTTGTACTTGATTTTTTCTGAACATCCCCTATTTACGCTTGTGAGGGAACATCAGCACTTTTTGCCTATCCTTGTCAGGAAACCGTTGTCAAGTACATGTTGTGGTGAAGAGCCAATTTTTTATTATGAATAAAAAAACGCCCCTTTACGGGACGCTTTTTACCGGGTTTCACGGCCCTGCCAGAGGCGGCCGCTACAACTTCAACCCCGTCCGGCTCTTGAAGCGGCGAAGCAAAATATGGCTTTCGACTCTCGTGATGCCTTCTAACGCATACAGCTCATTGTTGATGAATTTTTCGAGGGCGGCAAAATCTTCAACGAGAACGTGCATATGGAGCGTGCTCGGACCGGTCATTTGGTAGCAGCTCGCTACATTCGGGTTTTCGGCCAGCTTTTGCGCTACTTCGACCAAATACGCTGGTTCACAGTCGACCTCGAAAAACGCTGAAACTTGCTTGCCGAATTTCTCTGAATTGATGACAACGGTGAACTTTTCAATCACACCGTGCTTGACGAGCTGATTGACCCGCTCGCGGACGGCGACGCGCGAAAGGTTCAGCTTTTTGCCGATGTCGACGTACGACATGCGGCCATCTTCAATCAACAGTTCAAGAATTTTGCGGTCGATGTCATCTAGTTTCATCGCCTTGTCACCCGCCTAGCATCCATTTTTCTATCATTATAACGGCTCTAGCATGAGGTTAAAAGCTTTTTCAATCCCCGTCCGCACCCCCTGCGGTGCAAAAGTCTCGTGAAACGACGATGAAAAAAGACCCGCCCGCTTGTCTTGGCAAACGGACAGGCCTTTTCGTCGCGTTTTTCGTTTCCTCTTGCTCGACGCCTTGTCGATTACGCTCTTGCCATGCCGATCGAGGCGTCTGGCGTTTTGTAGGATGAAGCATCGTTGTTTTCGTCTTGATGGTTGTCGCTTGGCGTCGTCGAATGGTCGTCAGCCGATGGTTGTTCATTCGCTGGGTTTTCGTCTGTCGGCGCTGTTTCGTCACTTGGCATCAATTCTTTTTCCTTGTTCGTGGCGGCGCGATCGGTTCCCGTTTTGTCTTCCGCTTTGTCAGTCAAAGCCGTCAACGGTTTGTCGACATAGTCGATCGGGTTGACCGCCCGGCCGTCTTTGCGAATTTCAAAATGGACGTGGATGCCGGCTTCTTTGTTGAATTCGCTTTGCCCTGCCTTGCCGATCACTTCACCTTGTTTCACCGTGTCGCCGGCTTCGACTTTCACATCAGCGAGCGATTGATAGACGGTCGTGACCCCTTGTTCATGATTGATTTCGACAACATAGCCCAAAATCGGGTCTTTTTCCGCTTTCGTCACCGTGCCGCTTAAGGAAGCGGTGACATCAAACGTTTTGCCGTCTTGGCGCACAAGATCGATGCCTTGGTTCGGGTGGTACGTATGATCATAAAAGACGAGGGCTGCTTCCTGTTCTGCTTCGGATGCTTTGTCATCGTAGAACGGCGTTTTCACTTGCACCGCATTTGGATCAAGCACCGGCATCGCAATCGTTTCGACCGTTTCATTGACCGGAACAGCCGGATTTTCTTGCTGGGCGGTGCCGTTTTTCGCCACGTTGTCTCTGCCCGTATTCTCCTCTTTGCCCAATTGGAACCAAAGCGCACCAGCGACGATCAATGCGGCAGACGATAAATAGATGGCCGGAAATACCCAGCGTTTGCGGAACAGACGCTTCAGCGACGATTGTTTTTGTTCCTCTCTCATGTTCATCACCTCAGCAACCATTTTGAACAGAAAGAGGAAAAGATATACACATAGAAAATAATTTTTTCACTTATTTTTTGACATTCGGCTAGATTTTATACAAAAAATGAGGGGCGTCTCCCTGCCGTTTGCCCCGAACATTTGACAGAAAAACCGGGGCGCAGAACCCCGGTTCATCCATTTTTCGCGGTCAATTTGTTTAAAAACGCCGTCGCCGACGAAATATGGACGCCGCGGTAATAATATTTAACGATGTCGGCGTACGTTTTCCCTTCTTTGGCCATAAAGTTGGCTCCGTATTGGCTCATGCCGACGCCATGGCCGTAGCCTTTTGTCGTAATGATGATGTCATCTCCGTTGCGCACCCAGGTGAAATCACTCGACGGCAATCCGAGCCGTTCGCGCACATCGCGGCCCGTAAACGTCTTGCCGCCAATCTTCACTTCGCCGACGCGGCGGCCGGGAGTGCGCGATACAATGACGCCGACTGAGCCGTCAGCGGGCAGTTCGACCCCCAGTCTTCGCTCGAATTCCGCCACTGGCATCGTTTTTCGCTGGTAAAACTTCGGGGATTGTTTGTCCCATGGGCTGGCGACACTTTTTAAATACGGAAAATCGCTTTGCCAATAGGCTTCCGAATTTTCCGTATAGCCGTTGCTTGTCGAAAAAAACAGCGCCTCGATCGGCTCATTGTTGTATGTCAAAATTTGCCCTTGCGTGTCCATCACCGCTTTTGTCACTTTTTTCATTTTCCAATCGTAGTCGCTGCCCCATAGTTTTCGCAGTTCGTCATCGCTGTAATAGACTTGATGAGCCACCGTGTCGGTCACATTCGCTCCTTTTGGCAGGCGAAACGGCTGGTTGGCGAGCAATTGCTTCACGATGTACGTTCTTGCCGTCAACGCTTGCGCCTTTAATGCCTCGAGTTCAAATTCGGCCGGCATTTCCGCCGCAACGACGCCGATGACGTATTGCTCGAGGGGAATATGTTCGACGCGTTGTTCTTTGCTTCGATAGACCGCCACGTCGATGGACGGCCCTTCGGCTGCCTGCGACCGTTGGACTTGTTCTTGCTTGTGCAGTTGTTCGGCCAATTTGGCCACCTTCCCGTCATAAAATGGAAGAACGAGCGCCGTCGGAATGACGAGGATGGCGACAAACAGCGAGAGAGCGAGCGCCATCACCGGTTTCAGTCGTTTCACCATAGCCGAGCCCCCAATATGCATTTTCCAAGCACAAGCGGACATCGCGAATGAATGCCTGCGTTGGCTTCGGTTCGTTACTATAGTTATGGGCTCGGACAAGTATATATGACAGTTTTCTTTCCAGCCAAAACCTTCATGAGCGCGTTTCGCACTCCGCCTAAAAGGCTGGTGAAAAACAACGGATTCGCTCAGTTTGTGAGAAATCGCAAGGAATGACGCTATGGTGTTGCAAGGTTTTTCCATTTGAGAAACACTGTTGGAGAACAGCATTTCCCCTTAAATCGCCAGCCTGCTAAACATGAAGCCGTTGAAAAAAGTCGGTGACTGAATAGGGGCGATGGAACAAGGGGGTTCTCGAAAGCACATGTTTCACCACCGTCGCGACTTGCTTCGCGCGATGCGATCAAGCTTATGGAGAAATTTCATACAGACGGTCTTTCTCTGAGCTTCAAAACAGACCGTTAGGAACGAACGGTTGTTTTTTACCGTCCTTCGACGGTCGCCCGTGTTCCAAGAAAAAACGACCATTCCCTGCCAAAAGGCAAGGAACGGTCGTTTTTCGCTCTTTATCCGTTCCATTGGATCGTTTGAATTTGGTCGAATTGTTCCGTTTCTTCGCGGACGCGTTCAATGTCGGCCCCAAGCGCAGCCAACTTTTCGTGGAAGCGGACATACCCGCGGTCGAGATGACGAAGCTCGGTCACGCGCGTGTAGCCATCCGCCGCGAGTCCAGCCAAAATCAACGCCGCCGCTGCGCGCAAATCGGTGGCCGCCACTTCGGCGCCTTGCAGCTGGCACGGGCCATTGATCATGACGGAACGCCCTTCAATTTTAATATCGGCGTTCATGCGCCGGAATTCCTCCACATGCATAAAGCGATTTTCAAACACCGTCTCGGTGATCATGCTCGTGCCTTCCGCTTTCAACAAGAGAGCCATCATTTGCGACTGCATGTCGGTCGGAAAGCCCGGATATGGCATCGTTTTAATGTCGACGGCTTTCAGCTTTTCCGGACCGATGACACGCAAGCCGCTTTCCTCTTCAATGACGGTCACGCCCATTTCTTCGAGTTTAGCGATCAGCGAGCCTAAATGTTCCGGAACGGCTCCTTGCACGAGGACATTGCCGCCGGTGATTGCCGCCGCCACCATAAACGTGCCGGCTTCGATGCGGTCCGGAATGACCGTATGCGTTGTGCCGACGAGCTCGTCAACTCCCTCGATTCGAATCGTTCCGGTGCCGGCGCCGCGCACTTTGGCGCCCATCGCGTTCAAAAAGTTCGCCAAATCGACGATTTCCGGCTCTTTCGCACAGTTTTCGATCACAGTCGTGCCTTCCGCGAGCACGGCGGCCATCATAATGTTTTCCGTCGCCCCGACGCTTGGAAAGTCCAAATAAATTTTGGCGCCGCGGAGCCGTCCGTTCACTTCCGCATCGATAAAGCCATTGCCGACTTTCACAGACGCGCCCATCGCTTCAAATCCTTTTAAATGTTGATCGATCGGGCGCGAGCCAATGGCACAGCCGCCCGGCAGCGCCACGCGGGCTCGGCCGTTGCGCGCCAACAGCGGCCCCATGACAAGCACCGACGCGCGCATTTTTCGCACATATTCAAACGGCGCTTCCACCGTCAACGGACCGGTGGCATCGACGGTGACCGTCTCGTCGGCAATGTGCACATCGGCGCCTAAATAGCGGAGCACTTCACTGATTGTATATACATCGGAAAGAGCAGGCACATCATGAATCGTACTTGTTCCTTTCGTAGCCAATAAAGTGGCAGCGATGACAGGCAAAACGGCATTTTTTGCGCCTTCCACTTTGACGGTGCCGCTCAACCGGTTTCCGCCACGGACGATGATCTTTTCCAAGGTATTCCCCTCCGCGTCCAATTTCTCTATATTAGTATTCAATGGTAATGATTGGGGTTCCAGCAACGACGCGCGTCTTGCCGCCCAATTTTTCTCTCAAGGCGAGTTGCAGGTTGATCGGCTGATGATTGGCGGCCGGGAGAACGTTCTTCCACTGCCCAGTATATGCAGACAGGGAAACGAGTGACTCTTCCCGCAGCCACTCGACAGGCGTCGCTTGAAAATCGCGAAGCAATTGAGAAGCTTGATCGAACAAACCACCTTCCATATTACCACTGAACTCGCCTTCAATACAAGCGAAAAATGTAGAGTGATTCACAAATAGTCCGTTCGTCGTTTTTTGAATGTGCTGTGCTGCTTCTTTCCACCCAGCTTGGCTCCACGTTGGGCCGGTCGCTTCATAGAGGATATACGTTTGCGGCGTTCCATTTGTGACGGTCATCACGAGCTGGATTTGTTCACGAAAAAAGGAATGTTCATTCGTGCCGATCACTTTTTGCCAATGGCTAGTTTGGTGGAACGTCCAGCGGAAGGAGCGGTATGTTTGTTTGAACTCCGCCATTTTTTTGAAAAAGTCCGCATCATTTTGAATATCGTGGGCATACTCTCTTGTGTACACGACCCAGCGGCCGAGCGAGGCACCGTGTTGCGCCAATGTGTGCGCCATCATTTCCAACGGTTCGGACCATTCGTTCCCCCGCGCGCCTTCCGTCCGGTATTGCCCTGCGGCCAACAACAAGACCGCGGCGGCCAGCGCCATCAGCCAACAGATTGGATTTTTTCTCATCTTCGTTCCCTTCCTCTCCTTACTTGTTATTGTTGCCACCGGGCAAGGGAACATACGTCAAAAAAATCGACAACCGGCGATTTTTGAAATCGCTTTCATAAATAAACATCAAAGCGGAGGGCAAACAGCCGAGAATCCATGGAAGAAGGGGACGGGACGGGGAGCAAAGAGGCGGCGGCAAGAACGGATCGGCCGGACAGAGGGCGGGGCAAGCGGACAGTTGGAGGGGGAGCCGAAGCACCACGGCGCCCCGGGCCTCCCTATTCGCGGAACAAATACGGCAAATCGGTTGACCAAGCCCAATAGTCAAGGAAAAAGTTCGCCACCGTCGAGCCGATGGCAATCGTCAATAAAATGTACAGCAGCCGCCCTTGGACGACGCGGTTCGGCCGAAGCAGCACCTCGAGCCGCACCGCCTGCAGCGTCCACCACGTCACCGCTAGAAACGCCAAATGAACGATAATCGAAATCAACGCTTGTTGGCCGATGACCAGCATCATCAAGTTTCACCTCTTTCTCAAGCATATGTGAAACGGCGCATACGAAGCATTTCCTCTTTTTCGGAACGCGGCGTGCAGCCAAAGCACTTCATGCGTTTCGAAAACAGATTAAGCGTCGCATGACAAGCTCTTCTCCCCCGAAACAGCACCGGCCGCACATCCAAGGTGCTCCTCGTCCCGAAACAAAGCCAGCGGGATGAGCATTCCCCTCTTTCTATGAAAATGCGCAGGCCTTGAAACTTTCATGCTAGGTGGAAAGCAAACATTGCTCGATGGAGCTTTCCTGCGCAAAGCACGCAGCGCATCCCCTCCTTTCCAAACGAAGCCGGCGGCGCAAAAAAAGAGGAGAGGCATTCTCCCTCTCCCTTTATTCTACCGTTACGGCAAAAAATCGCCAAAATGCCCAAACTGGGCAAGCATATCGTAAGCAAGCCCCGGCGCCCAGCCGATCGCCAACGTTCCAAGCGCGCAAAGAACGACGGCGGTCGACAGCCCGGCCGGCAGCCGGCCAAGCGGCGCGGTGAACGTCGGGCGGAAAAAGAGCTGGACGATCAAATTGAAATAATACACGTACGAGATGACGGTCGTGATCGCCATCACGGCGGCGAGCACATAATGGCCCGGCTCTGTGACGACAAGGCCGATGAAAATATGCAGCTTGGCGATAAAGCCAGCTGTTCCTGGGATGCCGGCGAGCGAGAGCAAAAACAGCCCGAACGCCGCAGCCAGAAATGGGCGGTGCCGATATAAGCCGGCGAGCCCATCCAAATCATCGGATCCGGTTTCATTGACAATATGGGCAATAATGGCAAACGCCCCGATGTTCATCAACGTATAGACGAGCAAATACATCCAGAGCGAATCGATCATCGCCCATGACATCGCGGCAAACCCCGCGAGCAAGTAGCCGGCGTGGGCGATGCCTGAGTAGGCGAGCAGCCGCTTTAAACTCCGCTGCCGAAGCGCCACGACGCTGCCGATGATCATCGTCAATCCAGCTAACACGGTGATGATCGGCTGCATCGACAAAAGAAGCGATGATGGGTCACGCCCTTCAGACGGCGCCACGGCAAAGATCGTCACCAGCAAACGGAGAAGAAGGGCAAAGCCGGCCGTTTTCGACACGACGGCAAAAAACGCGGTCGCTGGAACGGGCGCTCCTTCGTACACGTCCGGCGCCCACATATGAAACGGAACAGTCGCCAGCTTAAACGAAACGCCGATGAGCAAAAGCAGAAACGCCAAAGCAAGCATGTACGGCTCGTTCGTCTCCTGCAAGCGGCGCGCGATGCCGCCGAGATTCGTCGTTCCGGTCAAGCCGAACACATAACTCATGCCAAACAGCATGATGGCGGTGGCGATGCCGCCATTGATGACGTATTTGAGCGCCGCCTCGTTCGATGCCGGCGCCGTTTTGCGCAAACCGGCCAAAATGTAGGACGACACCGAAAGCAGCTCAAGGCTGACAAATAATGTAAGCAAATCGCCGCTAGACGCCATCATCATCGCCCCAAGCAGCGCAAACAACATCATATAGACAAATTCGCCGCGGTGCGGACTGCCTTCTTTCGGCGCCCATTCGGCCACTAAAAGCAGAGCGAGCGCTCCGCCAGCCAGCAAAATGAACTTGAACGCTTTGGCGAACGCATCGAGCCGGAACGTATCATGCAAAATCGATGCCGACCCGGCCGGGATCATCGCCGCTGTCGCGATCATGGCGAGCGCCGCCGCCGCCGCGGCGCCCCAAGCAAGCGGCCGGCGGCTTCGATCACTCGGCAGCGCCAAGTCAATCACCAACAGCGCTATGGCGGCCGCGAGGACGATCCATTCGGGCGCCATCATGCTCCAATCGGATTGCCATACATCGTTCATGTGATCAACCCCCTAGCCCGTTCATCATCGTCTTGACGACGGCCGTAAGCGGCGCGGCCAATAGCTGTGGATAGACGCCGACGGCCACGATCAACGCGACGAGGATGAACGCCGGCACAGCTTCTTTTCCTTGCAAGTCAACGACGCCCCCTTGCGGTTCACCTAGGCTTGCCGCAGATGCTTGCGGCTCACGCCAGCCCATGACCGCTTCCCGCCGGTCGCGGGGGCGGCCGAACGTGATATCAAGGACGGCTTTCAGCGAATAGACAGCGGCGAAGATCAATCCAAGCGCACCCACGGCGGCAAGGGCCGGCTTCGTTTGAAACAGCCCGAGAAACGACGTGAATTCACCGACAAATCCCGCCAGCCCCGGCAGACCGAGCAAGGCGAGCGCCGCTGTGAGCAAATACCCGGAAAAGAGCGGCATCGCTTTCGTCAGTCCACCAAGCCGGTTGATGTCCGTTGTTCCCATTCGATGAGCGAGCACGCCGACAAGCAAAAACGACAAGGCCGAGATGAGTCCGTGAGCCACCGATTGAAAGACCGCTCCTTGAATGCCGGCCTCATTCAACGCACCGAGTCCGATGAGCACGACCCCCATATGCGACACGCTCGAGTAGGCGAGCACGCGCTTCAATTCGCGCTGGCGAAGCGCCAACAGCGCGCCGTACAGCACGTTGATGACGCCAAATAGAGCGAGAACGCCGGCAAACGAGCGGAACTCATCCGGAAACAAGCCGACCCCGAAGCGAATCATCCCATACGCTGCGATTTTCAGCAACACCCCGGCATGAAGCATCACCACCGGCGGCGGCGCTTCGACGTGGACGCGGATGAGCCAGCGGTGGAACGGAACAGCCGGCAGCTTGACGGCAAATGCCAACAACAGCCCGCCGAGCAGCCAGCGACTCCCTTCCTCCGTCAACGGCGCAATCAGTTGCCCTTCCGCCGCTGGATTATGTAACATTTCATGAAGCAAGGCAAAGTTCGCTGTTCCAGTTCGGGCAAGCAGCACCGCGATCACAACAAGCAACAAAGCCGAGCCGAGCCCGTTGTACAACAAGTAGCTGTACGCCGCCCGCTCGCGCTCAAACCCGCCCCACTTGCCGACAAGCAAAAACATAGCGACCAACGTCACTTCTAAGAAGAGGAAAAACCAAACGAAATTGGCGGCGGAAAATACGCCGAGCATGCCAATCTCAAGCGCCAGCAGCCAGAGAAAATACCCTTTTTTCTCCGTTTTGACAAGCATCGACGCCAAAGCGGCCAACGTCGCCAACACCGCGGTCAGAACGATAAAGACAAGCGACAGCCCATCGATGCCGAGCTCATAGCGGATCACATACGCCGCGTCCGTCAAAAATGGCAGGTCAGCAAGCCGCACCCAGTCCCGCGCTTCGTCGAGCCGCTCGAGGCGAAACCCGCGCCCGGACTGAATGAAAGCAAACAACGCCAAAATGAGCGGCGGTACGGTGGCAGCCGTTCCGAGCCATTGAATCATTCGTTCATCCGTTTTGCGGACAAACATCAGCAACACGATGCCTAACAGCGGCGAAAAGACGAGCAGCGATAAAAACATCATAGCCAGTACCCCCCTGTTAAGGCGAAAATGACGACCAAAATCGCCAATCCGGCCACCGTCACCGCCCCATACGTCTGCGCCTGCCCGTTTTGCCCGCGCGACCCAGCCGAGGCGGCCGCGCCGACAATGCCGGCGGCAAGCCGGGCGAGCCCTTCCACAAGGAAGCGGTCGACATACGCCAACAGGCGGCTGATCCATGACACAAGCGACACGACCGTCAAACGGTAAATGTCATCGATGTAGTAATGACGGCGCAGCAGCTCATCAACATACGGAACACGCGCGGACAGCCAATCGCGCGGCATTTTCTGCGCCCCGTACATCAGCCAAGCGAGAAAAATCCCTGCAAACGACACGATCGTCGCCAAAACAGCGATCCATCCCGGCGCCGCTTCATGACGATACGCTCCATCCGTCAACCATTCGCCAAGGAACGAGCCAAACCACGGCGTTTGCATGTATCCGGATGCAATCGACAGCACGCCGAGCACAAGCATTGGCGCCACCATCGAGGCCGGCGCTTCATGAGCATCCTCATGATGCCGCGCTTTGCCGGCAAAGACGAGGAAAAAGAGCCGGAACATATAAAACGACGTCAACAGCGCGGCAGCGACCGCGAGCCAAAAGAGGAGGCGCGGCCCGTTCGTCCAGGCGGCGGCCAAAATTTCGTCCTTGCTGAAAAAGCCGGCGAATAGCGGAACCCCGCTGATCGACAGCGCCCCAATGAGGAATAGCGGCGCGGTCCATGGCAGCCGCTGCCAAAGTCCGCCCATTTCCTCGATGTTTTGCGTACGGACGGCATGAATGACGCTCCCGGCGGCCAAAAAGAGGAGCGCTTTAAAGAACGCATGCGTCGTCAAATGGAAGATGGCCGCGACATAGCTGCCGGCGCCAAGCGCCAACATCATATAACCGAGCTGGCTGATCGTCGAATAGGCGAGGACGCGCTTGATGTCCGTCTGCACCAAGCCGATCGTCGCGGCGAAAATGGCCGTCACCCCGCCGATCGTCGCCACGGTCATCATGGCTGCATGGCTTGCCTCATACAGCGGAAACAATGCCGCCACAAGGTACACACCGGCCGCCACCATCGTCGCAGCGTGGATGAGCGCCGACACCGGCGTCGGGCCTTCCATCGCGTCTGGAAGCCATGTATGGAGCGGAAATTGCCCCGATTTGCCGATGGCGCCGATGAAAATCAAGATCACAGCGAGCGTCGTCATCCCCGGCGACAGCGTGCCGTCGCCGACGGCGCGGAAAATGTCATCGTAATCAAAGCTGTGCGTTTGCCAAAAGAGCAACATCATGCCGATAAAAAAGCCAACGTCGCCGATGCGCGTCATGATGAACGCTTTTTTCGCCGCCGCTTTTGCTTCTTCCTTATAGAAGTAAAAACCGATCAGCAAAAACGATCCAAGCCCGACGAGCTCCCAAAAGATGTACGCCTGCAGCAAATTCGGCGACAGCACAAGACCGAGCATCGCAAACGTAAACAGGCCCAAATACGCGTAAAAGGTGGAAAACCGTTCATCGCCAGCCATGTACCCTTGCGAATACACATGGACGAGCCAGCTGACGAGTGCGACGACGACGAGCATCCAAGCGTTTAGGGCGGTGGCGGAAATCCCGACCGTCAACGTCACGTTGCCGATCGTCATCCATGTCCAGTTTGCCTCATACGTCGACCCGCCAAGGCGGTCCACAAGCACCGCGAGCGCCAAAAGCAGCGACAAGAACGCCGCGGCGATGCCGACATAGGCGCTTCGCTGTTTCCATCTCCGTCCGAACAGCAGCAACAGAATGAACGAACCAAGCGGGAACAGCGGCACGACCCAAGCTAGGTTCATCATCGTTCCCATCCCCTTCTCTAATGTTTCAACGAATTGGCTTCATCGACTTGAACCGTCTTCCGGCTGCGGTAAAAAGCGATGAGCGCAGCTAAGCCGACGGCTGCTTCCGCCGCCGCCACGGCGATCGCAAACAGCGCGAACACGTGCCCGTGAACGCTGGGATGGGCGCCGTATTTGGCAAAAGCGACGAAATTGATGTTGACCGCATTTAACATCAGCTCAATGCAGATGAGCACAATGACCGTATTCCTCTTCGTGAGCGCCCCGTACAGCCCAATGCAAAACAAGATCAGCGCCAACGCTAAATAGGCCGATAATGTCATTCGTCTTCCGCCCCCTTGCCGTCTTTTTTCGCCAACACGATCGCGCCAATTAAGGCGACAAGCAAAATGACGGACACGATTTCAAACGGAATCGTATAATACGAGTAAAGCGACTTGCCGATCGCCTTCGCGTTGTCGCCCGAAAGCGCGCTGCCGTCAGCGCCGAAGTCGAGCTGGCGGATGCCGAAGTAGACGGCAAGGCCGAAGGCGATGACGGAGAGGGCGGCAACCGCTTTATGCCAGACGCCGCCGGTGGTTTGGCGCTCCCTTTCGTCTGTGTGATGGCGCGTCAGCATGATCGCAAACAGCATGATGATCGTGATGGCTCCGGAATAGATGAGCACTTGCACAACAGCGACAAATTCAGCGGACAACAGCACGTACAGCCCGGCAATGCCTACAAATGTCATGACGAGGGCGATGACCATATGGACGACGTTCGTCAGCTGGAGCATCGTCACTCCCCCGGCAATCGCCGCGAGGGCGAGCAAGAAAAAGGCGATGTCCGTTCCGCTCACGGCTTATTCTCCCTTCTGATGTTCGTATCGTTTTCATCGAGCCAGGCCAAATCTTTATACAGAGCGTCGCGGCTGTATTCCGCGAGCTCAAAGTTGTTCGTCATGACAATCGCTTCCGTTGGGCATACTTCCGTGCACAAATCACATAAAATGCAAATTTCAAAGTTGATGTTGTACGTCTCAATCACTTTCCCTTTTTTCGTCGGATCGGGATGTTTTTTCCCGGTCAGCTGGATGCATTCGGTCGGGCAAATGTTGACACACTGGTTGCACACGATGCATTTTTCGGGATAAAATTTCTGGATGCCGCGAAACCGATCCGGGAGCGGGAGCGGTTCGTGCGGGTAATCGTACGTCACTTTTTCGCGCGTCAACTCTTTTAACGTATACGCCAATCCTTTCATCAACCCAATCATCCGTCTACCCCTCTCATGGGAAAAGTGGCGTTCCGACACGACCTCTGCCCGAAGGAGGAGGCCATGCTCATGGGCGGCTGCCCCCTTCTTGGCAAGACAAGTTGCTTTGTTCCTTTAGAGGACTGGTGAAAAACGACCGATTTCGCCGAATCCGTTGCTTTTGGGTGAAAGAGAGGCGTTGATTTTACAGGACTTCTCAATTTGAAAAGAGTCCGTTTTTCGCGACTTTTCACTAAATCACCGGCCTTTTAGAAAAACCACGCTTTCACGACCGCCGTCAGCACAATGTTGACGAGCGAAAGCGGAAGCAGCACTTTCCAGGCGAACTCCATCAGCTGGTCGGCGCGCACGCGCGGAAATGTGGCGCGAAACCAAATGAGGACGAAAACGACCGCACAAAACTTCAGCGCAAACCAGACCGCGCCAGGAATCCAGCCGAGAAATGCGACCGGATGCCAACCGCCGAGAAACAAAATCGTCACAAGCGCCGCCATGGCGAACAAATACACATACTCGGCGAGCATAAAGAACGCCCAACGGAACCCGGAATATTCGACATGGAAGCCGGCGACGAGCTCGGACTCCGCCTCCGGCAAGTCAAACGGCGTCCGGTTCAACTCGGCCACCGCGGCAATGAGGAAAATCAAAAACGCCAACGGCTGGGCGAAAATGAACCAGACGTCTTTTTGCGCCGCAACGATGTCGACTAAATTCATGCTTCCAGCCAAAAGCACGACGCCAAGCGCCGACATGACGAGCGGAATCTCATAGGAAATCATTTGCGCGGCTGCCCGCATGCCGCCAAGCAGAGCGTATTTGTTGTTTGACGCCCAGCCGCCGGCGACAACGCCGATGGTTGTCAAGCCGGAAACGGCGATGTAATACAAAAGGCCGACGCCGATATCGGCAAACCGAAACGAATCGGTAAACGGCAATACCGCCAGCACCATAAACGACGGCACAAAGGCGATGATCGGCGCCAGCACGTACAGCGGGCGGTCAGCGGCTTTCGGAATCGTATCTTCCTTTAGCAGCAGCTTTAATACGTCCGCGACCGTTTGCAAAAGCCCGAAGCGGCCGCCGACTTGGTTCGGCCCGATGCGCCCTTGCATAAACCCCATCACTTTCCGCTCAGCCAAAATGCCGTATGTGACAAAGGCGAGCACGACCGCCAAAAGCAGCGCCCCAAGCCCGAAAAACAGGGCGATGTTCGACCAGCTTGGCGTGGATTCAAGCCATTGTTCCATCATCCGTCGACCTCCCCAAGCACAATGTCAATCGACCCAAGAATGGCGATGACATTGGCCAAGTTTTCCCCTTTGAGCAGCTTCGGGAGTATTTGCAGATTGTAAAACGACGGGCGCCGGAATTTGAGGCGGTACGGCTCCTTTTTGCCGTCGCTCGCAATATAGCAGCCGATCTCGCCGCGCGGCGCCTCGATGCGGACGAACGTCTCGCCGGGCGGCGCTTTAATGATGCGGGGCACTTTTCCCATGATCGGCCCCTCAGGCGGAAATTGCTCGCACGCCTGCTCGATGATGCGAAGCGACTGTTCGATTTCCGCCATCCGGCATTCATAGCGGGCAAGGCAGTCGCCGCCATCGCGCACCGGCACGTCAAAATCAAAGCGGTCATAGATCGAATACGGTTCATCTTTGCGCAAATCCCATTTGACGCCGGTCGACCGCAAGTTGACGCCGCTGAGCGAATAGCTGATCGCCTCTTCTTTCGTATACCGCCCGACGCCGGTGACGCGCTGGCGGAAAATTTCATTGCCAGTGACAAGCTCATGATAGCCGTGAAGTTTCTCCCGCATGTACGGAACGAACTGCTTCACTTTGTCAATCCAACCGTCCGGCGCATCCCATTTGACGCCGCCGATGCGCATATAGTTGAACGTCAGCCGCGCTCCAGACAGCTCATTTAATAGATTAATAATCATTTCGCGTTCGCGGAACGCGTACAAAAACGGGCTCGTCGCACCAAGATCGAGCAAATACGTCCCCCACCAAACGAGGTGGCTGGCGATCCGCCCGAGCTCCATGGCGAGAACGCGCAAATATTCGGCCCGCTCCGGCACTTCAATGCCCATCATCGTTTCGACCGCATGGCAAAGCACATAGTTGTTCGTCATCGCCGACAAGTAGTCCATCCGGTCGGTGTACGGGATGATTTGCGTGTATTGCAGCCCTTCGGCGATTTTTTCCGTCCCTCGATGCAAATAGCCGATGACCGGCGTCGCCTCTTGAATGATCTCGCCGTCAATTTTTAAAATGAGGCGGAACACCCCGTGCGTGCTCGGGTGTTGAGGGCCGACGTTTAAAATCATTTCTTCTGTGCGCAGCATCATCTACACCTCCGCATCGTACGGCTCGTAATCTTTGCGCAGCGGATGCCCAACCCAGTGCTCCCCAAGAAAGATGCGGATTAAGTTCGGGTGGCCGCGGAAACGGATGCCAAGCAAATCGTACGCTTCGCACTCCGGCCAGTTCGCCCCCGGCCAAAGCGGAACGAGCGAATCGACTTCCGGGTTGTCGCGCTCGATTTTGACTTTCAGCGCCACCGGCTGCCGGTTTGGATAGGAATACAAATGGACGTACACTTCCATATGCGTCTGAAAATCGGTGCCGTGCAGCTCGGATAAATAATCAAACTGCAGCTGTTCATGGCCCTTTAACAACTCAGCGACTTTGTAGTACGCCTCTTTTTTCACGACAAGCGTCGGCACATCTTTCGCCAGCCGGTTGATGTATGCATCCTCGAGCACGTCCGAACCGAGATGCTCATGAATGATGCGGACATATTTCTCAAGCAGCGGATCGTTCGGCGATGAAGCAGATGGCTTCGCCGCCCCGCCATCCTCCCCAGCGGCTGCGGCCTTCGCCCGGGCAGCCGCGGCCGCTTTCGCTTTCGCCGCCGCGATCGCCTTTTGTTTCGCCTCATCGTCGGCAGCATCGCCTTGCTGCTTCGCCATAGCAGCAGCCCGCGCTTTCGCTGCAGCGGCGGCTTTCGCTTTTTGCTTCGCCAGCTCGTCATCGCTTCCCGCCGCTTCAGCGGCCTTCTGTTTGGCCAGCGCCGCCGCCTTCGCCTTAGCCGCCGCGGCAGCCTTTTTCTTCGCTAACTCGAGGTCCTCTTCCGACGCACCTGCGGACGCGGCCGCCTCGCGCTGACGACGTAGTTCGGCCGCCTTCGCCCGCGCTTCTTCCGCCGCTTTCTTCTTCGCCGCCTCGAGGTCGTCCCCAGCCCCCGCTCCCGACGCCGCCTCGCGCTGACGACGCAGTTCGGCCGCTTTCGCCCGCGCTTCTTCCGCCGCTTTCTTCTTCGCCGCCTCAAGGTCGTCCCCGGACCCCGCTCCCGACGCCGCCGCCTCGCGTTGTCGCCGCAGTTCGGCCGCTTTCGCCCGCGCTTCCTCCGCCGCCTTCCGCTTCGCCGCCTCGAGGTCGTCCCCTGTCGCCGCACCAGACGCAGCGGCCTCCCGCTGTCTTCGCAATTCCGCCGCCTTCGCCCGCGCTTCCTCCGCCGCCTTCCGCTTCGCCGCCTCGAGGTCGTCCCCGGACGCCGCCGCCTCGCGCTGTCGCCGCAACTCGGCGGCCTTGGCTCGCACCTCTTCGGCAACTCGTTTTTTCGCTGACGCGATGTCTTCAGCCGATGGCGGCTGCGCCGCGCCGCCCGGCGCTTCATTTGCCGGGCCGTCGGATACATCCGAAGAAGGATTCAAATCATCGCTTCGGGCGTCACCGGTTTCAGCGGCTTGCTTCGCCTGTTCTGCTGCTTGCTTGGCCGCAAGCCGTTCGCGCGCCAGCTGTTTTGCCCGCTCGGCTGCTTCTTTTTTTCGCTGGGCCAAATCTTTTTCTTCATCCATCGGTTACAGCACCTTCTTCCCCGTTTTGGCTTCCAGTCGGATTTTTTCTTTTAATTTATGAATGCCGTAGATGAGCGCTGCCGGGTTCGGCGGACAGCCTGGTATGTACACGTCCACCGGGACAATTTGGTCGACGCCTTTGACGACGCTGTACGATTTGACGTACGGGCCGCCGGCTGTCGCACACGAACCCATGGCGATGACCCATTTCGGTTCGGGCATTTGGTCATACAACCGGCGCAAGAGCGGCGCCATTTTTTTCGTCACCGTGCCCGAGACAATCATGACGTCCGCCTGCCGCGGCGAGGCGCGGAAAAACGAACCGAACCGGTCGAGGTCGTAATGGGCGCCGCCGACCGCCATCATCTCGATGGCGCAACAGGCAAGGCCGAACGTCAACGGCCAAAGCGAACTGCTTCGGGCCCATCCTTTCAACTGTTCCAACGTCGTCAAAAAGACGTTTCGCTTCACTTCTTCCATTTCGACGCCAGAAAAACCCTCCCATTTCACATCCATCGTAACACCTTCTTTTTCCAAGCATAGATCAAGCCAATGGCAAGCAAAACGATGAACATGATCATTTCCACCAACGCGAACAAGCCGAGTTGGTCATAGACAACAGCCCACGGGTACAAAAACACCGTCTCGATATCGAAAATGACAAACAGCAAGGCAAATAGGTAGTACCGAACTTGGAACTGAACGCGCGAGTCGTGAAAGGGATTGTTACCGCTTTCATAAATTGTCGCCTTTGCATCACTCGGCACGTGCGGCCGCAGCCACCGCCCGGCCGTGAGCGCCCCGATCGGCAGCAACACACCGAGGCAAAGGAAGACGAAGATGATCAAATAACTGTTTGCATAGATGTTGCTCAACCAGCTCGCCCCCTTCCGGTTTACTACATACGTATGGTGTTAATGATGAAATTTTTCAATAATTCCTTCGATTTCATTATAACATTTATATCCAGCCGTGTCAGCAAAACTTCAAGTTAACACTGTCAACACGGTATCCATTCATGTAAGCGCTTCATCTTTGTTGAAACGACGGAATGCGAGGAACGAAAAAAGAGAGAGCGTTTGCCTCTCTCCTTGACGGACGATTCTTCCGTTTTCATCAAAAAAAGCAGGGGAAAAACTCCCCTGCTTTTTACTTCATTTCCGCAACGCTCAAACGGTTCATGGCGCGTTTTAACGCCAGTTCGGCCCGTTTGAAGTCGATGTCATCCTGCTGGCTTTGCAGGCGGCGCTCCGCCCGCTCTTTCGCCGCTTTGGCGCGGAGGACGTCAATGTCCTCCGCCCGTTCAGCAGCTTGAGCCAAAATCGTCACGTTGTCCGGGCGGACTTCCAAAAAGCCGCCGCTGACGGCAATGTATTGCGTTTTGCCGCCTTTTTTCAACCGGGCCGCGCTGATCTCGAGCGGGGCGACAAGCGGGATGTGCCCCGGCAAAATGCCGAGCTCGCCGCTTTTCGCTTTGACGCTGACCATCTCAACATCGTCTTCGTACACCGGGCCATCAGGAGTAACGACGCTCACGTGGATCGTTTTCATTGTCCAATCCCCCTATCCCGGGTCACACTTCGACACCCATCGCTTTCGCTTTTTCAACGACTTCTTCAATGCGGCCGACTAAGCGGAACGCATCTTCCGGAAGATGGTCGTATTTGCCTTCCAAAATTTCTTTAAAGCCGCGCACCGTTTCTTTGACCGGCACGTAGGAGCCCGGTTGGCCCGTGAACTGCTCCGCCACGTGGAAGTTTTGCGACAAGAAGAACTGGATGCGGCGGGCGCGGTGAACGACGAGTTTGTCTTCGTCCGACAGTTCGTCCATCCCCAAGATGGCGATGATGTCTTGCAATTCTTTATAACGTTGCAGCGTTTGCTGCACTTTGCGGGCGACTTGATAATGCTCCTCGCCGACGATTTCCGGCGCCAACGCACGCGATGTCGAAGCGAGCGGGTCAACGGCCGGATAAATCCCCATCTCCGCGAGTTTCCGCTCCAGGTTCGTCGTCGCATCCAAGTGCGAGAACGTCGTGGCCGGAGCCGGGTCCGTATAGTCGTCGGCCGGGACGTAAATCGCTTGAATCGAGGTGATCGAGCCTTTCGCCGTCGACGTGATCCGCTCTTGCAATTGACCCATCTCCGTCGCCAATGTCGGTTGGTAACCAACGGCCGACGGCATGCGGCCTAACAGCGCCGACACTTCCGAACCGGCCTGCGTGAAACGGAAGATGTTATCGATAAAGAGCAACACGTCTTGGCCTTGTTCATCACGGAAGTATTCGGCCATCGTCAAGCCGGTCAAGGCGACGCGCATCCGCGCCCCCGGCGGCTCATTCATTTGTCCGAACACCATGGCCGTTTTGCTGATGACGCCGGAATCTTTCATTTCATGGTACAAGTCGTTCCCTTCGCGCGTCCGTTCGCCGACGCCAGCAAAGACGGAAATCCCGCCGTGCTCTTGGGCGATGTTGTGAATCAGCTCTTGGATCAAGACCGTTTTTCCTACGCCAGCGCCGCCGAACAAACCGATTTTTCCGCCTTTAATATACGGGGCAAGCAAGTCAACGACTTTAATCCCCGTTTCCAAAATTTCGACTTCCGTCGCCAATTCCTCGAATTTTGGCGCCGGACGGTGAATCGGGTCGCGGCGGGCGTCAGCCGGAATGTCGCCTTCCAAGTCGATCGGCTCGCCCAAGACGTTGAACACGCGGCCAAGCGTGACTTCGCCGACCGGCACCGAAATCGGTGCACCGGTATCGATGACTTCCATGCCGCGGATGAGGCCGTCTGTGGACGCCATCGCGATCGTCCGTACTGTATCATCGCCAAGGTGCAAGGCGACTTCCAATGTCAAGTCGATGTCGACTTCGTTTTCGTTGCGCGCTTTATGTTGAATTTTCAGGGCGTTGTAGATCGCCGGCAAGTGGCCGTTCTCAAACTTGACGTCTACAACCGGACCCATGACTTGGATAACGCGTCCTCTTGTCATCGTTTTCCCTCCTAACTTGCTAGTCCCCTATTGCAAGGCGTTTGCTCCGGCGACAATTTCCGTAATTTCTTGCGTAATCGCCGCTTGGCGAGCGCGGTTGTAGGAAAGCGTCAATGTGCGAATGAGCTCGTTCGCATTGTCCGTTGCGTTCTTCATCGCCGTCATGCGGGCGGCGTGTTCGCTTGCTTTTGCATCGAGCAATGCGCCGTAAATGAGGCTTTCCGCATACTGCGGCAATAAGACGTCCAAAATTTCTTCTTGCGACGGTTCAAATTCGTACACCGTGCGTTGCTTATTCTCCGCCAAGTCAGTGAGCGGCAGAAGCTTCCGTTCCGTCACCTCTTGCTGGATCGCGCTCACGTAATGGTTGTAATACATATACAGCTCGTCAAACGTACCGTCGGCGAATAACCCAACCGTTTTGCGGGCGATTTCTTTAATATCGGCAAACGACGGCTGGTCCGGCAAGCGGGTGATGTCGAGAATGACCGGCATGTTCCGCTTGCGGAAAAAGCTCAACCCGACGCGGCCGATGACGATGATCGCATATTCGTCCGGAGAAGCATGGCGTTTTTGGATCGTTTGGTACACGAGGCGCAGCACGTTGCTGTTGTACGCGCCAGCCAGACCGCGATCCGACGTGATCACGAGATAACCGGTTTTTTTCACCGGGCGCGAAACGAGCATCGGATGTGAAGCGCCGCCGGCGCCAAGCGCCACATTAGCCACGACTTCTTGAATTTTCTCCATATATGGAACGAACGATTTCGCGTTTTGCTCCGCGCGGTTCAGCTTCGACGTCGAGACCATTTCCATCGCTTTTGTAATTTGGCTTGTCTTCTTCGTCGCATTGATGCGCGTTTTAATATCGCGTAACGATGCCAAAGGTTTCACCACCTTTTTGCTGCACGGGTTCTAACAGGCATGAGGGGGCGATATGCCCCCGCCGGCCTTATTGAGAAACGACAAACGTTTTCTTGAACGCTTCGATCGCTTGATTGAGATCGTCTTCGTTCGGAAGATCTTTCGTCGTGCGGATGTGCTCAAGCAAGTGTTGGCCGTTTTGGTCGAGCCACAAGTAAAACTCTTTCTCGAAACGGCGCACATCTTCAACCGGGATGTCGTCCAAAAAGCCGCGCGTCAATGCATAGATGATCAACACTTGTTTTTCGACCGGAATCGGCTGATGCAAATCTTGCTTCAGCACTTCGACCGTGCGCGCCCCGCGGGCGAGCTTCGCCTGCGTCGCTTTATCGAGGTCGGAGCCGAATTGGGCGAACGCTTCGAGCTCACGGTAAGCGGCCAAGTCCAAACGAAGCGTCCCGGCTACTTTTTTCATCGCTTTGATTTGCGCTGCCCCACCGACGCGCGAAACGGACAACCCTGCGTTGATCGCTGGGCGGACGCCGGAGAAGAACAAGTCCGATTGCAAGAAAATTTGCCCGTCCGTAATCGAGATGACGTTCGTCGGAATGTAGGCGGAAATGTCGCCCGCTTGCGTTTCGACGAACGGAAGCGCGGTCAACGAACCGCCGCCTTTGGCATCGCTCAATTTCGCTGCGCGCTCAAGCAGGCGGGAGTGCAAGTAGAAAATATCCCCCGGATACGCTTCACGGCCCGGCGGACGGCGAAGCAAGAGCGACAATTCGCGGTATGCCGCGGCTTGTTTCGATAAATCGTCATAGACCACTAACACGTGTTGGCCTTTATACATGAAATACTCGCCCATCGCCACACCGGCATACGGCGCCAAGAACAAAAGCGGAGCCGGCTGCGACGCCGAGGCGGTGACGACGATCGTATAGTCGAGCGCGCCGTGTTTGCGGAGCGTTTCGACAACGGTGCGGACCGTCGATTCTTTTTGCCCGATGGCGACATAAATACAAATCATGTTTTGGTCTTTTTGGTTGATGATCGTGTCAATGGCGACGGACGTTTTCCCCGTTTGCCGGTCGCCGATGATGAGCTCGCGCTGGCCGCGGCCGATCGGCACGAGCGCGTCGATCGCTTTAATCCCGGTTTGCAGCGGCTCATGCACCGATCTCCGGTCCATAACGCCCGGCGCACGGCTTTCAATCGGGCGCGTTTCCGTCGTTTCCACCGGCCCTAATCCGTCAACAGGCTGACCGAGTGGGTTGACGACGCGGCCGATGAGCGCTTCCCCAACGGGCACTTCCATGATCCGGCCCGTACGGCGCACTTCGTCCCCTTCTTTAATGCCGGTGTACGGTCCTAAAATAACGATACCGACGTTGTTTTCTTCCAAGTTCAACGCCATGCCCATCACGCCGTTGGCAAATTCAACAAGCTCGCCGGACATGACGTTATCGAGCCCATGAGCGCGCGCGATCCCGTCGCCGACTTGGATGACGGTTCCGACATCGCTCACTTGGATTTGCGATTCATAGTTTTCAATCTGCTGCTTAATGAGCGCGCTGATTTCTTCCGCTCGAATGCTCATGCCTTTCACCCCTGTCTTCAAATGTTAGCCGATCAGCTGCCGCCGAATCCGTTCAAGCTGCCCGCTGACGCTGCCGTCGTAAATGCGGTTGCCGATGCGCAGCCTCACGCCGCCGATGAGTTCCGGATCAATGATGTTTTCAATCTCAAGCGTCTGTTTGCCGACTTTTTGGGCAAAGACGTCGGAAAGCGCCCGCAGTTCTTCGTCCGTCAACGGCCGCGCCGAATAGGCGACCGCCTTGGCGATGCCGCGCGCATCGTCGACGAGGGCGAGAAACTGTTCCGCCAGCTCGGGCACAAGGCCGAAGCGATGGCGCTCCAGAAGAAGGAGAAGCGTGTTTTGCACCGGAGTGGACACACCGGCGAACGCTTCGCGGATGAGCGCTTTTTTCTGATCCAAGGAAAGTTTCGGATACGAAAGAAGCGATAAAAACTCGCCGTTTTCCGCCAACGCCTGGCGCACGGCGCGAACATCTTCTTCGATTCGATCAAGCTGTCCTTGTTCGAGCGCGATTTGGAACAAAGCGGACGCGTACCGTTTGGCGATCACTTCTTGGTTCATCGCGCTCCTCCTACCTCTTGAACGTCTTTGATGTACGCTTCGATCAGCTTGCGTTGATCTTGCTCGGTCAGCTCTTTTTCAATCACTTTTGAGGCGATCAAGACAGACAACGAGGCCACTTGTTCACGGAGCGCGGCCATCGCCTGTTCTTTTTCACGCTCGATTTCTTTTTTCGCCGCTTCTTTCACCCGTTCCGCTTCCGCACGGGCCGAGGCGACAATTTGTTCTTTCTGCTCTTCAGCCAGCTTGCGCGCGTTTTCAATGAGCGCTTGCGCTTCTTGGCGCGACTGCTTCATCAGTTCGCGCTGTTCTTCAAGAAGTTTTTCTGCTTCTTGACGGCGTTTTTCCGCCTGGTCGATTTCGTTCGCGATATGTTCTTCACGTTGTTTCATGATATTCATTAACGGCTGCCAAGCGAATTTGCGCAGCAAGGCCAGCAAAATAATGAACATCAGCAATTGGTAAATAATCGTGCCGCCGCTGATGCCATGCGCCGCTTCGCCGAGCACCCATACGTTTGCCTTCCACAACACCGCGTTTCACTCCTTTCGACAGCTATCGCACCGATGCGGTCTCGCAAAACCGCACATAAAGGAATGGCGAAGGTGGTCGTTGACACGAACTTCGCCATCACTTTCCATATCGATTTCTTATCGACCTAAGTAAATGAACGAGAAGACGACACCGATGATCGGAAGCGCCTCAACCAACGCAACCCCGATGAACATCGTCGTTTGCAAAACCGGACGCAATTCTGGTTGACGAGCAATCCCTTCAATGGTACGGCTGACGATCAACCCGTTGCCGATGCCGGCGCCTAACGCCCCCAAACCTACCGCAATCGCAGCTGCAAGTACACCCAAACTCATGTTGATAGATCCTCCTTCACCATGTTAAAGTAATGTTTCAAGTCCTTAATGAAATGATAAGGAATGCTCAATGGTCATGACTGACCTTATGAGCCATATAAACCATGGTTAACATCGTAAAAATGAACGCCTGAATCGTTCCGACAAAAATACTGAACGCTTGCCACACCATCATCGGAATGGCTGCGCCAACAGCGCCAAGCACACCGTAATGCGTGCCAAGGCTGGCGAGCAAGCCAAGCAAAATTTCCCCGGCGTAAATGTTCCCGAAAAGACGCAAACCGAGCGTCAGCGTGTTGGCAAACTCTTCGATGATTTTAAGCGGGAACAACCAGGCGACTGGACGGGTGTAATCGCGCAAATAGTCGGATGCCCCTTTCATTTTCACCCCATAGTAGTGGGTGAGGGCGACGACCATCACCGCCAGCGTCAACGTAACGGTCGCATCCGCGGTCGGCGATTTCCACCAAAGTTCGCCGTTGACATGGACGGAAAACGGCAGTCCAAGCATATTGGCCACAAACACATACATGATGAGCGTGACCCCCAGCGTCAAAAAGCGGCCGCCCGTTTGCCAATCCATCGTGCTGTTAATGATGCCTCTAACAAAGTCAAAGACCCACTCCATAAAGTTTTGCATCCCCGTCGGGCGCAGCTGAAGCGAGCGAGTAGCCGCAACAGCAATGATGAAAACGATCAAACAGGTGATCGTAATCATCAACATATCAGATAAATTAAACGTAAGGCCTAAAAATTCGACAAGCGGCGCTTTATGCTCCATCCTCTCTCACCTCGCTTTCATGCCTGCAGCTTGTCGTTTTTCCATTTGTGAAAGAAGAAATCTATTATAATGACAATGTAGGATGTCATTAATCCCAAAACGGTTGGCACGATATGAAAATATTGCGGATACGTCAGAACAATGACAGCAGCCAATGCGGCAAGCGCCAAACGCGATAAGGTGCCTAATGTGCGCACTTTTTTGCGCGCCGCCACCGCTTGTCCGAATTTTTCGATTTTCCAGGTTAAGTTCCAAACCATGAGGAGGCTGATCGATGTGCCGAGAATCAAGCTGAGAAAAACGGTTTTATACGGCGTAAATCCAAAGCCGAGCGTATAGATGGCGAGCAAATACAATATGTATCGAACTTGCCGCCAAAACATCGCTTGAAGATTTCCCATTTTATTGCTCCCCAGAGAAATATTGGCGGATCAAGCGCAACATCGCATACACGCCGGCCGCCAGTCCAAGCAAAAGGCCGACGATCAAAAAGATCGGCTCGGTGCCAAATCGATCATCGATCCATCTCCCGCCGAAAACGCCGACCAAAATCGAACCAACAAGTTGGGAGACGATGGCGGACATCAACGCCATGGCTTGAAACGGGTGGCGCTGTTTTGGGGACATGCCAACACACCCTTTAACATAATGAAAACCTTCTCAATCTACCCCTTGTAAAGGATACAATACGGCCTGGTCAATGTCAATGTGTTTCCACGTAAAACCTCATTCACATAGGGCAAATATTAATAATTTGTGACAATTTCTCATTTTCTTCTCACAATGATGATGTATAATGATATATTTTATTTTTAGCCTATTTTCCTTTTCATGATTCGATGCAAGCGCTTAACTGACGCATGGGCAAGGCACCCTCTCCACCGCTCGATGGAATGCGAACCCCGCGCGGCGCGGGGCGCCTTGCAGCTGTTATTTTGTGCCAAACAGCCGATCGCCGGCGTCGCCAAGACCAGGGACAATATAGCCGTGGTCGTTCAACCGCTCATCAAGGGCAGCGATGTAAATGTCCACATCCGGGTGGGCCGTTTCCACCGCTTTGACTCCTTCCGGCGCCGCGATTAGGCACATAAATTTAATGCTTTTCGCACCCCGCTTTTTCAGCGCATCGATCGCCGCCACCGCTGATCCGCCGGTTGCGAGCATCGGGTCGACGATGATAAAATCGCGCTCTTCGACATCGCTCGGCAGCTTGACGTAATATTCGACCGGCTTTAATGTTTGGGGATCGCGGTACAAGCCGATATGGCCGACTTTCGCCGCCGGGATGAGCTTCAGGATGCCGTCAACCATGCCGATGCCGGCGCGCAAAATCGGAATGACGCCCAGTTTTTTGCCGGCGATCACTTTCGCTCTGGCTTTACTGACGGGGGTTTCGATCTCGACTTCCTCAAGCGGCAGATCACGTGTAATTTCAAACGCCATCAACGTCGCCACTTCGTCGACAAGCTCGCGAAATTCTTTCGTGCCCGTATTCTTGTCGCGAATGTAGGTCAATTTATGCTGGATGAGCGGATGATCAAAGACGTACACTTTTCCCATGGGTCAACTCTCCTCTTCCGTATGTATGCGCTGCACTTCTATACATTCTACTGGAAAACGAGCGCCTATTCAACTGCCGAACGAACGGAAAAAGGCGCACCGCCAAATCCGGAGGCGGTGCACCGTACGGTTTCGGACGAAGCGGCGGCGCTTAGTCTTGATAGAGCGGAAACTTTTCTGTCAAAGCGGCGACGCGTTGGCGCGCTTCCTCAAGCGCTTGTTCGCTGCCGACGTTTTTCAGCACAAGGCCGATGATGGCGGCGATTTCGTCCATCTCTTCCAATCCGAAGCCGCGCGTCGTGACCGCGGCCGTGCCGATGCGGATGCCGCTTGTGACAAACGGGCTTTCCGGATCGTACGGAATCGTGTTTTTGTTGACCGTAATCCCGACCTCATCGAGCACTTTCTCCGCCGTTTTCCCGGTCAGTTGCTGCGGGCGCAAATCGACAAGCAGCAAATGGTTGTCCGTGCCGCCGGAAATGAGGGTGAATCCTTCGTTTTGCAAGGCGGCTGCGAGCCGTTTGGCATTCTCCACGACGCGCTTCGCGTAGACTTTAAAGTCGTCTTGCAGCGCTTCACCGAGCGCGACGGCTTTCGCGGCAATAACATGCATGAGCGGGCCGCCTTGAATGCCAGGGAAAATCGCTTTGTCGATCTGTTTGGCGAACTGCTCTTGGCATAAAATCATCCCGCCGCGCGGACCGCGCAGCGTTTTGTGCGTCGTCGTCGTAACGAAATGGGCGTACGGAACCGGGTTCGGATGAACACCTGCCGCAACAAGACCGGCAATATGGGCCATGTCAACCATTAAATAGGCGCCGACTTCATCGGCAATCTCGCGGAACTTGGCGAAGTCGATGATGCGGGGATAAGCGCTCGCGCCGGCGACGATCAACTTCGGCCGGTGAAGGCGCGCTTTTTCGCGCACGTCGTCATAGTCAATGACATGCGTTTTTGGATCGACGCCGTATTCGACAAAATGGTACTGAATGCCGCTGAAATTGACCGGGCTGCCGTGCGTCAAATGGCCGCCGTGCGACAAGTTCATGCCAAGCACCGTGTCGCCGTGCTCCAAAACAGTGAAATAAACGGCCATGTTCGCCTGCGCCCCCGAGTGCGGCTGGACATTCGCATGTTCCGCTCCGAACAATTGCTTTGCCCGCTCGCGCGCCAACTCTTCGACGATGTCGACATATTCACAACCGCCGTAGTAGCGGCGTCCCGGATAGCCTTCCGCATATTTGTTCGTCAAAACCGACCCTTGCGCTTCCATGACCGCGCGGCTGACAAAGTTTTCCGAGGCGATCAGTTCAATTTTCGCATGCTGCCGCTTCCGCTCTTGCTCAATAGCGGCGAACACTTGCGGATCTTGTTGTGGCAAGTAATTCATCAATAGCTCCCCCTTATGCGAAATCAGTGAATATTCGTTTTTATTTTATCAGCTTCAGCTAGGCAAATTCAAAGAAAAAATGAATGAAACCGCTAGAAAGAACAGGAATCATTCGGATTTTCCAACGAGTAGACCGCTCGGGCGCCGCCGATCAGCTTCGGCCGCGTTTTCGCCAGCGTCACGCACGCCGATCCAATGTGCTTCACCGAAACGCGCACGGGAACGGCAACCGGCTTCAAATGCATGCCGATGAGCGTATGGCCGATGTCAATGCCGGCATCGGCGCGAATCGCCTCGACAACGACCGGGTCAGCGAACGTTCGATAGGCGTAGGCGGCCATCGCCCCACCCGCTTTCGGCACCGGAACGACCGAAACGATCTCCAGCCCGTGAGTTTTGGCGGTTTCCCGTTCGACAACAAGCGCCCGGTTTAAATGTTCACAACATTGAAACGCGAGCGCAATGCCGGTTTCGCGCCGCCACGCGTCAAGCTCGGCAAACAGCATGGCGGCAACGTCCATCGATCCAGCCGTGCCGATCCGCTCGCCAAGCACCTCGCTCGTACTGCAGCCGATCACAACGACATCGCCGCGGCCAAGCGGCGCCTGTTGGCGAAACTCATGCAAGATGGCTTGCCATTGCTGCCGCCATTCGGTCAATCGTGCGTCCATTCCCTTCCCTCCTTCGCACGGTGTGCCCCACACGATCCTTGACGAACACTAGAAGTCTGGTGATGTAACGAAAAATGCGGCTCCATCACGTTGCTTTTCAAATGGAGAAACCTTATACATGCTGCTCTTCCTTCACTTGAGAATCATCCATTTCAAAAAAACGGCTGTTTTTCAATGGCCTTCTAGTATTTTCACCAATGATTCGCGAAAGATGAACAGCGTTTGTTGTGAACATCGCCGAATTCCCAGCCTTTGCGCTGCTGCCCTCATGAAGCTAGACGCCCACACCTTTCGCTTATGGCCCACAGGCCGCATCCGCTCCGATGCGGCCCTGGTTCCGCCTACAAATGCTTGTTTTCATAGTCGGCGATTTTGCCGATTCGCCGCGCATGGCGTCCGCCTTCAAATTCGGTCTCAAGCCATGCCTTGGCGATTTCGCGCGCCAGGCCGGGGCCGATGACGCGCTCCCCCATCGCGAGAATGTTGCTGTCGTTATGCATGCGCGTCAGCTTGGCGCTGTAGACGTCGTGGCAAAGGGCGCAGCGCACCCCTTTCACTTTGTTGGCGGCGATCGTCATGCCGATGCCGGTGCCGCAGATCAAAATGCCGCGATCAAATTCGCCGCGCGCCACTTTTTCAGCGACGGGAAGCGCGTAATCCGGGTAATCGACCGATGTTTCACAATCGCAGCCAAAATCGGTGTACTCGATTCCCATTTCATCCAACAGTGCTTTAATTTCCTCACGAATGCGAATTCCACCATGGTCAGAAGCAATAGCGACTTTCATCACGTTCGGGCGGGGAGCCCTAGGCTTCGCAGTGATAGCGAAAGCCAGGGAGGAATCGCCCTTCCTCCTTTCGATGAATCATATTTGCATGTGCATCAACGGGTGCGGAACCGGGCGACAGCCGCCTGCAATTGTTCGGCCTGTTCAACCAACTCGCCAGCCAGTTTATGCACATCGTTGATCGATGCGGCCTGCTCCTCGGTCGCCGCCGCAACTTCGAGCGCGCCGGCGGACGTCTGCTCAGCAATCGCCGCCACTTCTTGCGTCTGCGCCGCGGCCCGCTCCATATGCCCCATTTGACGCTTCGCCAGCTCAGCGATGTCATGGACGGCGCGGATCACTTCATCAGCTGAGGCCGCCATGGCCGCAATGGCCTCATTCGTGCGCTCCCCTTTCGCCGCCTCAGCGTTGGCAGCAGCCACCTGCTTGTCCATTTGCGCCACCACACGGGCGACTTCATTTTGAATGTTGCCGACCAGTTCCGCGATTTTCTTGACCGCCTTGGCGCTCTCATCAGCCAGCTTGCGCACTTCCTCAGCGACGACGGCAAACCCCCGGCCGTGCTCGCCGGCGCGGGCTGCCTCAATGGAAGCATTGAGCGCAAGCAAGTTCGTCTGTTCAGCGATGTCCGCGACAAGCAACGTAATGTTGCCGATTTGATTGGCGTGTGCTTCGAGCTGCTTGACAGCCGCCCGCGACCGTTCTTGATCGTCAGCCAGCTGATCGATGCCGCTGACAAGCGAATGGATGATATCGCGGCTTGCCTTCAGCGTTTCGGCCATCCCATATACCGACTGTTCCGCACGCTCGGCTGTTTCTTTTACTTGTACTGCGATGGCGAGCACATCCTCGGCCGCCGCAGCCGCCTCTTGAATCGCCTCGGCCGAAGACGCCGCCCCTTTGGAAATGTCGTCAATGGTCGCTGCAATATCGCGTGCACGGTTTGACGCTGTTTCGGACGCCTGCCTCATTTCCGCCGTCTTTTCAGTCGTGCGCGCTGCGCTCTCTTCCACATTGGCGACGACTGCGCGCAAATGGCCGAGCATCCGGTTGAACGCGACAGCCAGCGAGCGAATTTCGTCATGGGAAGAGGGCAGCGGAACATCCTCATCGATATGCCCTTCCGTCGCCTTTGCCGCCGCTTCCTCGAGCCGTTGCAGCGGCCTTGTAATCCAGCCAGCGGCCAAATAGGCAAGCACTCCGGACCAAAAGATGCCAAGGAGCAACACGATCATCGTGAACACGCTTTTGTTCCATGAGGCGAACCACTGATCATACAAAACGTACAAGAAAAAGGCGCTCGTTGAATACGTGATCAGCGCCAACGCTGTCGTAAAGACGACGAGCTTCAGGCGCAAACCGAACCGATGACTTGTCCCCCCCATTTGTGTTCCCCCTCACTTCTTTACCTCATTGTTCTGTTTGCAACTTTTCCGCCAAGCGGTCAATGAGCGTCTCCAGCTCATCGCGCGCCGCCCGGTACACTTCAATCGGCCCGCCGAACGGATCGGCGATGTCGCCGTCTGTTCCCGAGACGAACTGCTTCAACGTAAACGTTTTGTCCTTCGCTTCTGGGAAACGCTCGACGATCATTTCTTTATGGCCGGATGTCATCGCCAGCACGTGCGTCGCCCAGTCGATATGCTCTTTTTTCAGCTGCGAGGAGCGGTGGGCCGCTTCGATTCCTTTTTCCTTCAACACCGTCTTGGCGTGAACCGACGCCTCGCTCCCTTCCGCCGCAAACACGCCGGCCGATTTCACCTCGACGCCTGGCAGCTGCTTATTCTCCAACAATGCAGCGGCCATCGGGCTTCGGCACGTATTGCCCGTGCAGACGAACAAAATGCGGTATGGCATACAACCACCTCTTCACATCAATGACTTACCATCAATATACCATAGGGAAAAGAGCAAAAAAAGGCTCTTCACCACAACATGTACTTGACAAGCAATGCGGTTTCCTGCGTAAGGATAGGCAAAAAGTGCTGATTTTCCCTCACAAGCGTAAATAGGGTATGTTCAGAAAAAATCAAGTACAACTTTTGGTGAAGAGCCGCAAAAAAAGCAGGCAGTCCGCTTTTTTCCACTGAAGGAAAACCGCCTGCCGCCGTTTATAGAAAAAGCAGCTTGAGCCCGAACGCCAGCAAAATGCTGCCGCCGAGCGCTTCGCTGTAAGAACCGAGCCATTGCTGAAAATGGCGGCCGACAAAAAGCCCAACCCATGTCAGCACCATGCTGAACAGACCAAACAGCAAAATCGTCACCATCGTCCGCGCTCCGAAAATGCCGAGGCTCAGCCCGACGGAAAAGCTGTCTAGGCTGACGCTGAACGCAAAAAAAAGCAACCCCACCCCACGCGGAAACAGCGGTGAGCCATCGTCCCTCCGGAACGAGGCGATGATCATTTGCCCGCCAAGCCATAACAGCAGCGCCCCGCCCGCGTATGTCGCGACACTTCCGAACTCGCGCGACAGCAGGCGGCCGACCGCCATGCCAGCAAGCGGCATGAGAATATGAAACAAGCCGATCGTCAACCCGATATAAAACATTTGCCGCAGCCGGAGGCGCAACAGCCCCATTCCTAAAGCGACTGAAAACGCGTCCATGCCCAGCGCCAGCGCCATCATTGACAGCGCGATGATTTCGCCGATGAATGCGCCCATGTTTCTTCCCTCCCGGACCGGCCTTATTGCTAAACATATGCACGTCCAGGGCAGTTTAGAAGCAGAGCGGGCAGCCAATGGGCGCCGCCTGATTGACGGGCGGACGGAAAAGAAAAAACCGGTCCACAACAGACCGGTTTCGCGCTTGGAAACGGCATCCCCCAAATCCTCTAGTTGCCATTTGAACCTTACCGTTTGCAGAGCCGTTTTCTCGACTATCGCACGACCGAACAACGCCGCTTCCAAACCCATACATGGATCTGTGAAGCGCGTTTCCGTTCGGTCTTCCGTCACGCCAAGGCGCGACGAAGAAGCCTGCGGCTTGCCTCCGACCGTCAAAAAATAGACAAGCTGCTTTTTCGACCAGGATACGTGAAACTTGTTCACTGCATCTATACAGACGGCCGTCCTTTCATTTCCGCTGTTCGCTGATGGCGCGTCCGCCGGCTGCTTTGCGGAGCCGGTTCATGATCGCCGCGCCGATTCCTTCTTCCGGAAACGCCTCGCTGTAAATGAGATCGACGTTCGTTTCATCAAATCGGCGCAGCGTGTCGTACAGCCGGCTCGCGACCGTCTCAAGCGCCTGGCGCGTTCCGCACGGCAGCACGACATCGGCCGCATACTGATCCCGGTTCTCCTCGGTCGTCAACACGCCGACCGTTTTCCCTTCCGCCCGGCTTTCATCGACAAGCCGCTGCAAAAACGCGGGCGGGCCGGCGACGATCCAAAGCGGCGCTTTCGGCGCATAATGCGTATATTTCATCCCCGGCGCTTTCGGCGCCGCCTCGTCATCCACAGCAGCGGCCTCTTCAACGCGGCCGATCGCTTCAATAAGCGCCTCTTTCGTCACTCCTCCCGGGCGCAAAATCGTCGGCACGCCCCCACTGCAATCGAGCACCGTCGATTCAACGCCCACGCCGGTCGGCCCGCCGTCGATCACCCCGGCGATCCGCCCGTCTAAATCGGCAAGCACGTGCGCCGCCGTCGTCGGACTCGGCCTTCCTGACCGATTCGCGCTCGGGGCGGCCAACGCCAAGCCGCTCGCCTCGATCAACGCCAGCGCCAGCGGGTGATCCGGCATGCGCACCGCCACCGTCGGCAGCCCGGCCGTCACCCGTTCAGACACCGCTTTGGCCCGTTTTGGCAATACTAACGTGAGCGGCCCCGGCCAAAACCGCTCCATCAACGTTTTCGCCATCGGTGGGATCGAGGCGGCTACCGCCTCCGCTTGGGCCATGCTGGCGACATGAACGATGAGCGGATTGTCGCTCGGCCGCCCTTTGGCGGCGAAAATTTTTTCCACCGCGGCTGTATTGGCCGCATCAGCCCCCAACCCGTACACCGTTTCCGTCGGGAATGCGATAACTTCCCCGGCCCGCAGCCATTCAACCGCCTCTCGTATTTGTGGATAAACTTGCTGTTTATCAACAATATTATCCACAACCCAAACACGCGTTTTCAATCGTTTCACCTTCTCCATCGCCGTGATTCGCCTTGAAAATGGCGGCTTTTTTTACAAGCGTCAGATCGCCGCCCGATGCCTTTCCACAGTTATACACAAATTGTGAATAAACTTGTTATTTTTGTGGATAACTTTGTGGATAGATGCTTATGGAATGAGATGGCTGAGCCACTCTTTGAAGAAAAATTTGACTTCCACCGGCTGTTCCGGCTCGGCCATGACGACGAAGGACGATTCTTGATCATCAGTGTGCCCTTTGTCCTTCTCGCCATCCGCATGGATGGACGAAGCGGCGCGATCTTCGGTTTCCGCCATCGCACCCCTCTCCTCTTTCGGTTCGTCCCGCTCGATGGCCTGCTCGCCGCTTCGCATCGCCTCAGCTTCCGCTTCGGCCGACTCGCTGTTCTGCTTCGACCCGGCTTCCATTGACCGGACGCTCCCAGCCGACACCGGTTCATTCGTTCCGGCAGGCGATCGGTTCGCCGCCATCATGACGGCATCGCTGTTGGAAAAATCGAGAAAACAAAGCGGCGGGAACAGAACGCACCACCAGTTTGCTCCTTTTCCTTCCCCAAGCGTGATCAGCACGGCATCATAGATGCCAGCCGGATATACGTAGTTGCCGTACACTTTCGTCGGAAAATGAACCGGGCCAAACTCCACTTTGTACGTTTGATCGCTTTGTTCATCGCGCAACACGCGGGCGACCGTCCGCTCGATGTCCGGCAGGTGAGAGCGGATGACGCGCTTTGCTTCCTCAAACGAAGTGAGTTCGGCCACCCAGCCGTTGATTTGCGCATTGACCGCATCACGCACTTTTCGCTTCAATTGTTGGTCTTCATCGGCGTCGCTGTTGGCTAAAATGCGCAGGCGGATTGCCTCATCAGGGATGGCGACCGCCGCGTTCGCCCCGGCGTCCGTCTTGTGGCCGTACAGCTCGACGAGTACGCCTGTCGTTAATAGAATGATATATAAACATATGGCAATGGCATTTCCTTTGATGGTCATCATCGGCACCGTCCTTTCACCTTTCATTGTGGACGGCGCCGCTCGTTTTTAAACCTATCAATCTAACACGTTTTCCCGTTTTTCGGCCGCGTCATGTACACCATCCGGTCTTTGCCGTTGAGGTCAAAATCGACTTCCACTTCGGCTTCTGGAAACGCTGCGGCCAAGAGCGCCGCCACTGCTTCCCCTTGCCCGGCGCCGACTTCAAAAGCGGCAAGCGCCGGCGCGCCGAGCACAAGCGGCAACTCGCGGGCGAAGCGGCGGTAAAAATCGAGCCCATCGCGGCCGCCAAAGAGCGCCGTGTGCGGCTCATAGTTTTTGACGACCGGGGAAAGCATAGCGGCGTCCGTCTCTGGAATGTACGGTGGATTGGAAACGACGACATCGACCGTCCACCCCATGGCCATGATCGGCTGCAGCAAATCGCCGCACAAAAATGAAACGTTCGCCCCGAGCCGCCGGGCGTTTTCACGGGCGACCGCGAGCGCCGCTTCGGAAATATCGGTTGCGGTCACCGACAACGCTTTGTTCTCCAGCGCCAATGTCACGGCGATCGCCCCGCTGCCAGTGCCGACGTCAACGACATCGATCCGCTTCCGACCAGCAAATAGACGCGGCACCCGCTTTAGGACGCCAAGCACCAGTTCTTCCGTTTCCGGGCGCGGGATTAACACATGGCGATTGACAAGAAACAACCGGCCGTAAAACGATTCATAGCCGATCAAATATTGAATCGGCACATGATCCACCGCATGGCGGCGCACATCGGCCGCAAATCGTTCATATACCGCTTCGTCGACCGGCTCGCGCCAACGGGCGAACAGCCCGGCCCGATCGGTGCGCAAATGGTGGCACAATAGCCACTCCGCCGCCCGCTCCTCTTTTCCGTGGGCGCGCAAAAAAGAAGAAGCCCAGGCGAGGACTTCATGTACGTTACGACGCATCGTTCGCTTGCTCCAATTTTTTCGCTTGGTCGTCCAAAATGAGCGCCTCGATGATTTCATCCAAATGCCCATCGAGCACTTGATCGAGCTTTTGGATCGTCAGTCCGATGCGGTGGTCGGTGACGCGGTTTTGCGGGAAGTTGTACGTGCGAATGCGTTCAGAACGATCGCCGGTGCCGACAGCTTGCTTGCGCGTTTGGTCGTATTCAGCGCGCGCTTCTTGCTGGTATTTGTCGTAAATGCGGGCGCGCAATACTTTCATCGCTTTTTCTTTGTTTTTGATTTGCGATTTTTCGTCTTGGCACGTGACGACAATGCCGGTCGGAATATGGGTGAGGCGCACGGCCGACATCGTCGTGTTGACGCTTTGCCCACCCGGTCCGCTTGAGGCGAACGTGTCGACGCGAATGTCTTTTTCATTGATTTCGACTTCGATTTCTTCCATCTCCGGCAGGCAGGCGACCGTCGCCGTCGACGTATGGATGCGCCCGCCTGACTCCGTTTCCGGGACGCGCTGGACGCGGTGCGCGCCGTTTTCAAACTTCAGCTTTGAATACGCCCCTTTGCCGTTGATCATAAAAATGATTTCTTTATAGCCGCCGAGGCCGGTCGGGCTCGCTTCGATCACTTCCGTCTTCCACCCTTGCGATTCCGCATAGCGCGTATACATCCGGTACAAGTCGCCGGCAAACAGCGCCGCCTCTTCGCCGCCGGCGGCCGCGCGGATTTCCATAATGACGTTTTTCTCATCGTTCGGATCTTTCGGCAAAAGCAACACTTTCAGCTTTTCAACGAGCGCCTCTTCCCGTTCTTCCAGCTCGCCGATTTCCTCTTTCACCATCTCGCGCAGCTCCGGCTCCAGCTTTTCTTCGAGCATCGCTTTCGCTTCGGCCAGCTGCTCGCGAACCGATTTGTATTCGCGGTACGTTTGCACCGTTTCTTCCAAATCCGCCTGCTCTTTCGAATAATCGCGCAGCTTTTTCGGATCGTTGATGACGTCGGGGTCCATCAACAGTTCATTGAGCTTTTCATACCGTTGCTCCACAGCTTCCAACCGATCAAACACATCATTCACCTCTGTTTTTCCCACACAGTCTAATTTTAGATTATAGCATGAAATGAAGCCAAACAAAAACCCCCGCTTTTGGCAAGCGGGAGCTCTCAGTTGACGCGCACGATGACCTCGTATGTCGGGATTGCTTTTGTCAGCAGCTTGTCAATGCGTTGCGCCTCGCGCTGCCGCTCCTCGTCAGACAGCTCTTCCGGTGCATCAACGGTCACATACATATTGCCGCCGTGAAACCAGATGGAGTCGGCGTGGTAATCGGTGTACCGCTCGATGAGTTGTGCTGCCTTGCGCGTATCGGCGCGCTGGTTTTCGCTTCCTTCGGTCAAGCTGATAAAATTCGGGTTTTGCCGCACGTTTTCCGGATCGTCGAAGTTGTTGTACAAGTCTCTGTCAGCGTCGATCTTCGGCCGCCCGTCCGTCATCAGCCGCGCGCCGTTTTTGTCCTCGCTTTGCTGGCGGTAGGACGGATGATCCGGAGCGAGCGAACAGGCCGAAAGCAGGAAGATCATTCCTAACAGCCAGATGCGTCTCATCCTTTTTCGCCTCCTTAGCTGTTAGGATGTCCATGATCGCCCGTCAATGATACACGGCAAGCCATAAATCTTTCTGCCATCATTCGTCTATTTTGCGGCGAACGAACAAAAGGGGCAGCCTAGTCAAGCGAACGATCAATGATGAACGAGCCGCATGCCAAACGCTTTTTCCTCCCATAGCGAATGGACGCACGAGACGGGCGAGAATGATGGCGCCGCTTCCGCCCTTCTCGGTCGGCGAAACATACGAATATGCACCGTTTCCATCAACGATGGCTGCGCTTCGCCACTTGGCCGATGAAAGCGGCCAAACAACATCAGTGACCGCCTCACCATCACTCACCCGTATGTCCAGCAAGCGGGCGGTTGTATCGCTTTTTCGGTTTGCCAGGCACTTCATGGTGATGGCGGCAGCGAGGCTCGTACGCCTCGCTGGCGCCGACGAGAATCACCGGATCGTCATAAGAGGCGGGCGCACCGTTAATGAGCCGCTGCGTCCGGCTGGCCGGGGAACCGCATACCGTGCAAACCGCCTGCAGCTTCGTCACCGACTCAGCGATCGCCATCAGCGCCGGCACGGGGCCAAACGGTTCGCCGCGAAAATCTTGGTCGAGCCCCGCGGCGATGACGCGGTAGCCGCAATCAGCGAGCGTTTGCACCACATCGATGATGTCGTCGGAAAAAAACTGTATTTCATCGATGGCGACGACGTCGGTGGCGGCGGAAATGTAGCGGAACATTTCCGCCGGCGTCGCGACCGGAATGGCGATCACCGAATTGCCGTTGTGCGACACGACTGCGTCTTCGCTATAACGATTGTCGATCGTCGGTTTGAACACTTTCACTTCCTGCTTGGCAAACTGAGCGCGGCGGACGCGGCGAATCAATTCTTCTGATTTGCCGGAAAACATGCATCCACAAATGAGCTCAAGCCAGCCGGACTGCGTCATCACGTACATCGGGGCCTCTCCTTTCACACAACACTGTCCTCAAACCATCGGCCGCTCCTTGCCGTCTGCCATCGCAACGATCAGCGGGATCAGCTTGATAAGCAACCGGCCTTCCATCTGCTCTCACGAAAAAGCAGGCAAGTTTCGCTTGCCTGCTTTCGTCACGTCCTTGTTACTTAAGGCCGTATTTTTTATTGAATTTATCCACGCGGCCCGCTGCCGTAACAAATTTTTGTTTGCCCGTGAAGAACGGATGGCATTCCGAGCAAATCTCCACGCGCAGCTCGTCTTTGACCGAACCGCTTTCGAATTCGTTGCCGCATGCGCAACGGACGATGACTTTTTTGTACTCTGGATGGATGCCTTGTTTCATCGTTTTCATCTCCTTCCGCCCTGTATCTTATCGAAACAGAGTGATTCGTAGCATGGAACGCTTCATGCTTATGCGCGCCCGCCCGTTTGGCAAGGCGCAGCGCATGGAACAGCTGGGACTCCACCGAAGCGAACCCAGCCGGTGCAAATCACGGATCGCACAAACCAAAAGGCGATAGCCAAAACACACATGTTAAGATTATAACAGCTTTTCTGTCAGTTTGCAACGGGCGATTCGCGGCAAATTCCGCCAACTGCCTACAGACGGGGCGGGCCGCCCTGTTTCCACTCCTGATCGAGCAAGGCGAAAAACTCTTCGTTTGACTTCGTCCGGCGCAATTTGTTCAAAAACCGCTCGATAAAGTCGGGCGAATCGGCCATCGTTTTGCGGATCGCCCACAGCTTTTCCAAATGTTCTTTCGGGATGAGCAGCTCCTCTTTGCGCGTTCCCGAGCGGCGAATGTCAATCGCCGGAAAAATGCGGCGCTCGGCGAGCGAGCGGTCAAGATGGAGCTCCATGTTGCCGGTGCCTTTAAATTCCTCGTAAATGACGTCATCCATGCGCGACCCGGTGTCAATGAGGGCGGTCGCCAAAATCGTCAAGCTGCCGCCTTCTTCGATGTTGCGCGCCGCGCCGAAAAACCGCTTCGGGCGATGAAACGCCGCTGGGTCGATCCCTCCTGAGAGCGTGCGTCCGCTCGGCGGAATGACCAAGTTGTACGCCCGGGCGAGGCGGGTGATGCTGTCCATTAAAATGACGACGTCACGCTTATGCTCAACTAATCGCATCGCCCGTTCTAAGACAAGCTCGGCCACTTTAATATGGTTTTCCGGCACCTCATCAAACGTCGAGCTGACGACATCGCCTTGCACCGACCGCTCGATGTCGGTCACTTCTTCCGGCCGTTCGTCAATGAGCAAGACGATCAACTCGACATCCGGGTGGTTTGTGGTGATGCTGTTGGCAATTTCCTTCAGCAGCATCGTCTTGCCAGCTTTCGGCGGCGCGACGATCAACCCGCGCTGGCCAAAGCCGACGGGAGCGATCAAGTCGATGATGCGGGTCGACAGCTTGTCCGGCGTTGTCTCCAGCTTCATTTGCCGATTCGGGTAAAGCGGCGTCAACGCTGGAAAGTGAACGCGCTCCTTGGCGACTTCCGGGTCTTCGCCGTTGACCGCTTCGACATGAAGCAAGCCGAAGTAGCGTTCATTTTCTTTCGGCGGCCGCACTTTGCCGGATACTTTATCCCCGTTGCGCAAATCAAAACGGCGGATTTGGGAAGCGGAAATGTAAATGTCTTCCGAGCTCGGGGAATAGTTGATCGGGCGCAAAAAGCCGAATCCTTCCGACGGAATGATTTCGAGGATGCCTTCCATGAAAAAGAGGCCGTCTTGTTCGGCACGCGCTTTCAAAATCGCAAAAATAAGCTCCTTTTTCGTCAACTTGCTGTAGTATGAAATTTTGTATTGCTTGGCGAGCTCATACAGCTCCTTCAATTTCATGTTTTCTAGTGCTGCTAACGTTAATTCCATCTTGACACCACACTTTGCAAATTTTCCTATTCTCCCATCGTTCGTGTTCGGACGTATTGGTCATCAATTCGACAGGCGAAGGGATTCATTTCGAAGATGATGAAGGCTGAAATGAAATAAAGAAGTAGAATGGCAGAGCTTATTTTTGCATAAGCAACACGACTATTTTACCCTTTTTTCTTCTTTTTAATCAATATTTTTTTGTTTTTCCGAGCCAGGCGCGGCTCCGGCGCCCGGCCGGATGGTAGGATATCATTTGATGACTAAGTTCGGTTTTTTCTTCAAACTGTGCCGCCCTTCGATGAAGCGGACCGTGCCGGACTTGGCCCGCATGACGACGGAGTGGGTGAGGCCGTACGCCCCTTTCAGCCGCACGCCGCGCAACAGCTCGCCGTCGGTGACGCCGGTGGCGGCAAAAATCGCGTCGTCTCCTTTCACCAAATCGTCCATGCGCAGCACTTTGTTGACGTCAATGCCCATTTGTTTGCACCGCTCGACTTCATCGTCGTTTTGCGGCAGCAGCTTCCCTTGCAGTTCGCCGCCAAGGCATTTCAACGCGACCGCGGCGAGCACTCCTTCCGGCGCGCCGCCCGAGCCGAACAAAATGTCAACGCCGGTATGGTCAAACGCCGTGTTAATGGCGGCGGCGACATCGCCGTCATTGATGAGCTTAATGCGGGCGCCGGCTTCACGCAGCTCATGAATGAGACGCTCATGGCGCGGACGGTTGAGAACAACCGCGACGACGTCTTCAATATCTTTGTTTTTCGCCTTCGCCACCGCCTTTAAATTGTCGATGATCGGCGCCTCAATGTCAATCATCCCGACCGCTTCCGGCCCGACGGCGATTTTCTCCATGTACATGTCCGGCGCGTGAAGCAGATGACCGTGGTCAGCGACAGCGACGACAGCCAAGGCGTTCCATCCCCCGGAAGCGACGATGTTCGTCCCTTCAAGCGGGTCGACAGCGACATCGACGCGTGGGCCATAGCCGTTGCCGAGCTTTTCCCCGATATACAGCATCGGCGCTTCGTCCATTTCCCCTTCGCCGATGACGACGGTGCCTTTCATCGGCACGGTGTCAAACACGTCGCGCATCGCCGACGTCGCGGCGTCATCAGCCTCATTCTTTTTCCCGCGCCCCATCCAGCGGGCGGCGGCAAGCGCCGCCGCTTCGGTGACGCGCACGAGTTCCATCGATAAGCTTCGTTCCATCGTCGTTCTCCCCTTCCCCTTTGTCGACTGGACGTTACGCGTTTTTCACTTGCTCGATTTCTTCATCGGTCATTTTTTCGCGCCAAATGGTGGCGCCGATGTCAGACAGTTTTTCGACGAGGTTGCTGTAGCCGCGGTCGATATGCTCGACGCCGGTGATCTCCGTCACTCCTTCAGCCATCAGCCCGGCAATGACAAGCGCCGCCCCGGCGCGCAAATCGCTCGCCTTCACTTTCGCCCCTTGCAGTTTGACGGGGCCGGTGACGATGGCTGAGCGGCCTTCGACTTTTACATTGGCGTTCATGCGCCGCAATTCATCGACATGCTTGAAGCGGGCGCTGTAAATCGTGTCGGTGACGACGCTTGTGCCGTTGGCTTTTGTCAGCAGCGCGGTAAACGGCTGCTGCAGATCAGTTGGGAAGCCCGGATAGACGAGCGTCTTGACGTCAACCGCTTTCAAAACGTCGGTGCCGCAGACGAGAATTTGATCTTCCCCCGTCTCCACGCGCACCCCCATTTCGCGCAATTTGGCCGTCAGCGATTCAACGTGCTGCGGGATGACGTTGTCGACGACGACTTCGCCATTGGTGGCCGCGGCGGCGATCATGTACGTCCCGGCTTCGATCCGATCCGGGATGATGGCATGGCGGCAGCCCGATAATTTTTCGACGCCGTCAATGCGGATCACATCGGTGCCGGCTCCTTTGATTTTCGCGCCCATATTCGAAAGCAATGTCGCTACATCGATGATTTCCGGCTCTTTCGCCGCATTTTCGATAATCGTCCGCCCTTTGGCGCGCACCGCCGCCAGCATGATGTTGATCGTCGCGCCGACGCTGACGACGTCCAAAAAAATGCGGGCTCCGCGCAGTTCCTCCGCGCGCAAGTAAATGGCGCCCTGCTCGTTCGTTACGGTGGCTCCCAGCGCCTCAAACCCTTTGATATGCTGGTCAATCGGGCGCGGACCGAGATGACATCCGCCCGGCAAGCCGACAACCGCTCTTTTGAAGCGGCCAAGCATCGCCCCCATCAAATAGTAGGAGGCGCGCAGCTTTTTCACCTTCCCATTTGGAAGCGGCATGGACACCATATTCGTTGGGTCGATGACCGCCTCTTTGCCGTCAAACGAAAACGAGCCGCCGATTTCTTCGATCAAGCTTCCTAAAATGTGCACGTCGGAAATGTCCGGCAACCCCTCGATCGTCACCGGCGAATCGGCCAAAATCGCTGCAGGAATCAAAGCGACCGCGCTGTTTTTCGCACCGCTCACTTTGATCGTTCCCCGCAGCCGATCTCCGCCGATAATTTTCATTTTATCCATCGTCGTCTCCCTTCTTTGCTCGGAAGTTGGCTTCACCCCTGGGACGAAAAAGCAAAGCCGGGCGGGCTCATCACGTCCGGCCTGAACGCGGCAGAGCGAGCCCGCTTCACCCAAGAGGCAAACGGCTTACTTTCATTTTTGCCGATTCCAGTCGGCGAGAAACTTCTCAATTCCTTGATCGGTCAGCGGATGGTTGAACAATTGCATAAGCACCTTGTACGGAACCGTGGCAATATGCGCCCCGCGCAACGCCGCTTCTGTCACATGGTGCGGATGGCGGATCGAAGCGGCGATGATTTCCGTTTCAATGCCATGAATGTTGAAAATCTCAGCGATGGTGGAAATGAGCTCTAAACCGTTATGGCCGATGTCATCGAGGCGGCCGAGGAACGGAGAGACGTACGTCGCGCCGGCGCGTGCGGCCAAGAGCGCCTGGTTGGCGGTGAACACAAGCGTCACATTCGTTTGAATCCCTTTTTCGCTGAACGCCTTGACTGCTTTTAAGCCTTCCGGCGTCATCGGCACTTTGATCGTAATGTTCGGGGCGATTTTCGCCAGCTCTTCGCCTTCCGCGATCATGCCAGCGGCGTCGGTCGAAATGACTTCAGCGCTCACCGAACCAGAAACGATCGATGTAATTTCGCGCAACCGATCATGGAACGATACGTTCTCCTTCGCCACGAGGCTTGGGTTGGTCGTGACGCCGGCCAAAATGCCGAGTTCATGGGCGTGTTTGATTTCTTCCAAGTTGGCAGTGTCGATAAAAAATTTCATGCTGAACCCTCCTTGTTATTCGTTGCACATGCAAAGGCAGCCGCGCGGCGGCCAAACGCCGCCCGCGAAGCCGATTCATCGCGCCGCTTTTCCGGACGAGCCAAACTCGCGCATTTTGCCGATGACCGTCGCTTTGATGGCGTCGCGGCCCGGGCCGATGATTTTGCGCGGATCATAGACGTTCGGGTCTTTCGCGAGCAGTTCGCGGACGACTTTGGTAAACGCCATTTGGTTTTCGGTATTGACGTTGATTTTCGATGTGCCAAGGGAGATCGCGCGTTGAATTTGTTCGGTCGGAATGCCGGTGCCGCCGTGGAGCACAAGCGGAACGCCGGTTAAATCGCGGATTTGCTCCATTTCGGCAAATCCGAGCTTCGGCTCTCCTTTGTACGGGCCGTGCACAGAACCGAGCGCCGGGGCGAGACAGTCGACGCCTGTCCGTTTGACAAGCTCTTCGCACTCTTTCGGGTCGGCGTAAATGATCCCTTCTCCGACGACGTCGTCTTCCTGCCCGCCGACGATGCCGAGCTCCGCTTCGACCGAAACGCCGCGCGCATGAGCATATTCAACGACTTGCGAGGTGATGCGGACGTTTTCTTCAAATGGATGGTGGGAGGCGTCAATCATAACCGAGGTGAACCCGGCGTCAATCGCCGCTTTGCATTTTTCAAAGCTCGATCCATGGTCGAGATGGATGGCGACCGGAACGGTGATGTTCATGTCTTCCATTAACCCTTTGACCATATTGACGACCGTTTTGAATCCGCTCATATAGCGGGCCGCCCCTTCGGAGACGCCGAGAATGACCGGCGATTTTTCCTCTTCGGCCGCCGCTAAAATGGCTTGTGTCCATTCCAAGTTGTTAATGTTAAATTGACCGACCGCGTATTTGCCGCGCAGCGCCTCGTTGAGCATCTCTTTCATCGATACTAACGGCATGGTTCCATCCTCCTTAGCTGATCGTCGTCTTTGTCGCCCTGGCGGTGACTGGGTCCACAGGCGCAAAATCCATCTACGTTATAAGCATACCAACTTGCCGGCAAAACGGCAACATTTCCACCCTTTATTCTCCTAAAGACGACAGCGTCATCAATGTCCATCGATGCGCTTTCTTTGCCAAAGGAAAGCCGCTCGTCGATGGCGCTGTCTAGGCGGTAATGTATTTTTTGACGGCAACGCGCAAATCGTCAATATCAAACGGCTTGGCAAAATGCATCAGCGCCCCGAGCTCTTTCGTTTCTTGAATCATATCGAGCTCCCCGTAGGCGGTCATGATGATCACCTTAATATCCGGATCAATCTCTTTCAACCGTTTTAAAATTTCAATGCCGTCCATGCCAGGAATTTTCATATCAAGAAGCACAAGATCGGGGTGATGTTTGCGGGCGATTTCGAGCGCCTGCATGCCGTTGGCGGCCTGATACGTTACATACCCCTCCCGCTGAAACACTTCGTTGAGCAAAATGCGGATGCCATACTGGTCGTCGACAATCAAAATTTTGTTTCCCACAGTTATGCACCTCTATTCCCTGTTTTCTCCCTATTAATGTTTCGCATTTGGCAAACCCTTTTCCTGCTTGCTTTTCTTGTTGTTTGCCGATTTTGTATAATAGCGGCGAAGGGAGGCCGAACCGTGAAAATTTTAACGACGCAAACGATCGGATTGTTGCAAAAAATCGCCGCGGATGAAGAGCTGGCGCTCGAAGACGGGGCGCGTCTGCTCGCTCAGGCCGCCATCGGTGATGGACGCATTTGGCTGTATGGCATAGGTGAACTCGATGCGGTCGTCACCGCCGCGCTTCTTGGCCCCGATCCGCTGCCGAAAGCCAAACGGCTTGAGCCGACAGCAACCGATGACTGGCAGGAAACGGACCGAGCGCTTCTATTTGCCCGCTTTTCCGCCGATCCTGAGGCCATTCGCCTCGTCGAACAGCTGCAGGCGCACGGCGTTGATGCAGTGGCCGTCGCGGCGCTCGTCAAGGATGAACCCGGACTGGCCGATATGGCCACCGTCTTTATCGACAGCAAACTTTCCCGCCCGCTCGTGCCGACCGAAGACGGCCGCCGCATCGGCATGCCGACGATCATCACCGCTTCATTCATCTACTACGGACTGCGCGTTTTGCTCGATGAAATTTTGGCGGAATATGAATAACAGCCGCCATGAAAGCGAGCGCTCTCCGACCGGCCAAAGGCAAAGAGGTATAGAAACCGCCCAAAAAACAGCGCCTGATCAATGGGCATCGTGCTTGACAAGATGAAAAATATCCAAAAAAGAAAGGGGGCTGAACCCAAAAGGCCGTTCTACGGCTTTTTTGGGACAGCCCCTTTTTCGTCACTCTTTCAGCGACGCTCTGACAAACTCGCGGAACAGCGGCTGCGGCCGCGTCGGGCGCGAGGTGAATTCCGGATGGAATTGCGCGGCGACGAACCACGGATGATCCTTGAGTTCGATCACTTCAACCAACCGTCCGTCCGGACTCGTGCCGGAAAAGACGAAGCCGTGCTCTTCCATGATCGGCCGGTATTGGTTGTTGAATTCGTACCGATGGCGATGGCGCTCGTAAATGACTTCATCGCCGTAGGCGGCGTAGGCAAGCGTCCCTTCCTGCAGCTTGCACGGATACAAGCCGAGGCGGAGCGTGCCGCCTAAATCTTCGACATCCTTCTGCTCCGGAAGCAAGTCGATGATCGGATGCGGCGTGTTCGGGTCAAACTCGGACGAATGGGCGCCGGACAACCCGACAACATGGCGAGCAAATTCAATCGAGGCGAGCTGCATTCCTAAGCAAATGCCCAAAAACGGCACGCGCTGCTCGCGGGCGTAGCGGATCGCCTCAATCTTCCCTTCGACCCCGCGGTCGCCGAACCCGCCCGGAACCAAAATGCCGTCCGCATCTTTCAACAGGTCGGCTACATTGTCACGCGTCACATGCTCAGCATTGATCCACTGAATATCAATGTCGGTGTCAAACGCATACCCCGCATGACGGAGCGCCTCAACAACAGAAATATAGGCGTCCGGAAGCTCGACGTATTTGCCAACCAAAGCGATTTTCGTCGTTTTCGATAAGTTGCGCACTTTCTCGACGAGCGCCTTCCATTCGGTCATATCCGCTTCGCGGCAGTTGAGGCGCAAATGTTCGCACACGATTTGGTCCAGTTTTTGTTCTTGAAGCATAAGCGGGACCGCATACAGCGTGTCGGCATCGCGCGCCTCGATGACCGCTTTCGGATCGATGTCGCAAAAGAGGGCGATTTTCTCTTTCATTTCCTGCGGCATCGGCATTTCCGTGCGCACGACGATGACGTTTGGCTGAATGCCGAGGCTGCGCAATTCTTTCACGCTGTGCTGCGTCGGCTTCGTTTTCATTTCCCCAGCCGCCTTGATGTACGGTACGAGCGTGCAGTGGATGTACATGACGTTTTCGCGTCCAACATCGCTTTTGATTTGGCGGATCGCTTCTAAAAACGGAAGCGATTCAATATCGCCGACCGTGCCGCCGATCTCCGTAATGACGACATCGGCGTTCGTCTCTCTTCCGGCCCGGAAGACGCGCTCTTTAATTTCGTTGGTAATGTGCGGAATGACTTGCACCGTGCCGCCTAGGTAATCGCCGCGGCGCTCTTTGCGGATGACGGCGGAATAAATTTTTCCTGTCGTCACGTTGCTGTATTTGTTTAAATTAATATCGATGAACCGTTCATAATGCCCTAAATCCAAATCCGTCTCTGCACCGTCGTCCGTGACGAACACCTCGCCGTGCTGATACGGGCTCATCGTCCCTGGGTCGACGTTAATGTACGGGTCAAACTTTTGGATCGTCACGTTCAACCCGCGGTTTTTCAACAAACGTCCAAGCGAAGCCGCCGTAATCCCTTTCCCGAGTGAGGAAACAACGCCGCCCGTCACAAAAATGTATTTCGTCATTTTGTCTTCCCCCTTGCCGAAATTGCGGTAACAGTTTCAGTGTTTGCGAAAGGCGCAAATAAAAAACGCTCCGCTTACCGTACGTAAGGGAGCGATCGATTTGTTCGTTTTCAAGAGCCCAACACACATTGTACCGGGTTCCCCTGGCAAAGTCAAGCGGTTATTCGTCTTCGTCCGGCTCTTCGAGATCAAGCTCTTCATCAAGCGGCGCATCGTCCAGCTCAAACTCTTCATCGCCGAGAATGTCATCGTCAAACGCGACGTCTTCGTCCAGATCGAATTCTTCATCTTCCAAGAGCTCGTCTTCATCAAGCTCGAGCTCTTCCCCATCATATTCATCCAAATCGTCGTAATCGAGATCTTCATCTTCAAGCAACTCATCGTATTCATCGTATTCATCGTCAAGCGCTTTTTTCTTCTTCTTCGGCTTGACGATCGTCACCGTTTCGTCTTCTGTCTGGTCAAACGGATACCATGCGCGCAATCCCCAGACGTTTTCCCCAACGCAAATAAACCGGCCGTCGATGTTTAAATCGGTGTAATATTGGGCCAGCCGCGCCTCCATCTCTTCTTCCGATATGCCGGCCAGCGCTGCTGCTTCACGAACGAGTTGATCAAACGGCAGCGCCTCCCGCTTGTCAAGCAAAATGAGGTTCGCCAGCTCGACGAACGACATCTCCTGCAATTCCTCCGGCGAGTATTGCTGCTGCAGGCTCAAGTTCAGCACTCCCCTTCTATATTAATGAAACAAATGAATGCAAGTGGAATACATACCATTCATTATAAACAAATTGTCGGGGTTTATGCTACCCATTTGCCGAAAAAAGCAAAGGAGGGCAGCCCTGCGGCGAGGGCGGCCCTCCTTCCGATTCCGACATATCCGTTGTCACAATCACCTTTGTTCACACCGCTCCACTTTTTCCTTACGAAGCCCATTCGTCTTGCTCTTTTGGCCCAATCCGCGTTCCGTTCGTTTCGCCTCCGGCGGGCCAGTACGCCAACAGCCGCTGCCCATCATTCTACCGATCTGCTAAAGTTCAACGGGCCGTTGTCCATTGTGATCAAGGGCGCCCATCGAAAGCAGAAAACAACGAAACTCCCTCGAATTACATATTCCGCCGGTATTGTCCGCCGACTTCGTACAAGGCGCGGGTGATTTGTCCAAGGCTGGCGACTTTCACCGTTTCCATCAATTCTTCGAAAATGTTGCCGCCGCTTGTCGCCACTTGCTTCAGCCGTTCGAGCGCCGGGCCGGCTTTGTCTTTGTTCCGCTCTTGGAATTCGCGCAAGTTGCGGATTTGCGTCTCTTTTTCTTCATACGTCGCCCGGGCGAGCTGGATGTTGTTCAGTTCGTCCTCTGACGGCGGATTCGGGTTCAAGAACGTGTTGACGCCGATGATCGGCAGTTCGCCGGTATGTTTTTTCGTTTCATAGTAAAGTGATTCGTCTTGAATTTTGCCGCGCTGGTATTGCATCTCCATCGCCCCGAGCACGCCGCCGCGGTCGTTGAGCCGTTCAAACTCTTGCAACACCGCTTCTTCAACCAAATCGGTCAGCTCTTCAATGATGAACGACCCTTGGAGCGGGTTTTCGTTTTTGGTCAGGCCAAACTCTTTCGTGATAATGAGTTGGATCGCCATCGCCCGACGGACCGACTCTTCGGTCGGTGTCGTGATCGCTTCGTCATAGGCATTCGTATGCAGCGAGTTGCAGTTGTCATAAATCGCCAGAAGCGCCTGCAGCGTCGTGCGGATGTCGTTGAAATCGATCTCCTGCGCGTGCAATGAACGGCCGGACGTTTGGATATGGTATTTCAGTTTCTGGCTCCGTTCGTTGGCGCCGTATTTTTCGCGCATGACGATCGCCCAAATGCGGCGGGCGACGCGGCCGATGACCGAATACTCCGGATCGAGGCCGTTGCTGAAGAAAAACGACAAGTTCGGCGCAAAATCGTCAATGTGCATGCCGCGGCTCAAGTAATACTCGACATACGTAAAGCCGTTCGCAAGCGTAAACGCCAGCTGCGTGATCGGGTTCGCCCCCGCCTCGGCGATATGGTAGCCGGAGATCGACACCGAGTAGTAGTTGCGGACGCGGTGCTTGATGAAATACTCTTGAATGTCGCCCATCATTTTTAAGGCGAAATCGGTCGAGAAAATGCACGTGTTTTGCCCTTGGTCTTCCTTCAAAATATCGGCTTGAACCGTGCCGCGCACCGTTTGCAGCGTCCATTCCTTCACTTGTTCGTACTCTTCCGGCGTGAGCGGGCGGCCAAGCTCGGCTTCCTTTTTCTCGACTTGCTGGTCAATCGCCGTATTCATAAACATCGCCAGCAAAATCGGAGCCGGACCGTTGATCGTCATCGACACGGATGTGAGCGGGTCGCACAAGTCAAACCCTTTGTACAGCTTTTTCATATCATCAAGTGTACAGACGCTGACACCGCTTTCCCCGACTTTGCCGAAAATGTCCGGCCGGTAGTCCGGGTCTTCGCCATAGAGCGTCACGGAGTCGAACGCGGTGCTGAGCCGCTTCGCCTTGTCTTCTTTGCACAAGTAATGGAAGCGGCGGTTCGTGCGCTCCGGCGTCCCTTCGCCGGCAAACTGCCGTTTCGGGTCTTCGCCTTGGCGCTTGAACGGAAAGACGCCGGCCGTATACGGGAACGAGCCAGGGACATTTTCTTTATACACCCAGCGCAAAATCTCTCCGTAGTCTTTGAATTTCGGCAAGACGACTTTCGGAATGTCCAAACCGGACAACGTTTTCGTCGTCAGTTCGGTAACGATTTCTTTATCGCGCACTTTCGTGACAAATTGTTTTGCCGCATATTTCGCTTTCGTTTCTTCCCATGTCGCCAAAATGCGCTTCGATTCCGGCGTCAATTTCGCCTCATAATCCGCTTTGAGCGTCTCGAGCGCGCGGATCACGTCTTCCGCTTCGCCCCGTTCCTTCGCCGCTTCGATGGCCCCTTCGATTTGGAAGAGGCGTCGGGCCACCTCGACTTGCTGCTCGGCGCGGCGGTGGTACGAGCGGACCGTTTCCGCGATTTCACGCAAATAGTAGCGGCGCTCGTTCGGGATGATGACATTATGCTTTTCGACATTGGCGACCGTTTTTAAGCTTGTTTTCCAATTCGTTCCTGCTTTTTTATTGATCGTATCCACAAGCGCGACAAAGAGCGTATTCGTGCCTGGGTCGTTAAACTGGCTGGCGATCGTGCCGTACACCGGCATTTCCGAAACATCGCGGTCAAACAGCTGGTGGCTGCGCTGATATTGTTTTTGCACTTGCCGTTTTGCGTCTTCTGACCCTTTGCGCTCGAATTTATTAATGACAATCAAATCGGCATAATCGATCATGTCGATTTTCTCAAGCTGCGTCGGCGCGCCGAACTCGCTTGTCATGACGTACATCGACACGTCGCACACTTCGGTAATGGCGGCGTCGCCTTGGCCGATCCCGCTCGTTTCAATGATGACAAGATCAAATCCGGCCGCTTTGACAACCGAAATGGCGTCGCGAATCGCCGGCGACAGTTCCGTGCGGGAATGGCGCGTCGCCAAGCTTCTCATGTAAACGCGCGGCGAGTTGATCGAGTTCATCCGGATGCGGTCGCCCAACAGCGCCCCGCCCGTTTTTTGCTTCGTCGGGTCGACTGACAAGATCGCGATTTTGATATCAGGAATTTCGTTTAAAAAGCGGCGGACGAGCTCATCGGTGAGCGAGCTTTTCCCAGCTCCGCCTGTGCCGGTGATGCCGAGCACCGGCACGCGCTTCTCGAGCGCCTTCACTTGTTCAATGGCGGCTTCCGCCGCCGCGGCCGCCTCTTTGTTTTCCCCCTCGGCGCGATATTCGCACAGCGTGATGAGCCGGGCGATCGCCTGCACATCGCCGGACGGAAGCCGCTCCAGTTCATCGGTCACCACCGTCACGGTCGGAAAATCGCACTCTTCAAGCATGACGTTGATCATCCCTTGCAAACCGAGGCGTCGGCCGTCTTCCGGCGAGAAAATGCGGGCGATGCCATATTCGTGCAGCTCTTTGATTTCCCGCGGGATGATGACGCCGCCCCCGCCGCCGTAAATGCGGATATGGGACGCCCCCCGCTCTTGGAGCAGGTCGTACATATATTTAAAAAATTCCATATGCCCGCCTTGATACGAGGAGACGGCAATGCCTTGCACATCTTCCTGAATGGCGGCATTGACGATTTCCTCCACCGATCGGTTATGGCCTAAATGGATGACCTCGGCGCCGCTCGCCTGCAAAATGCGGCGCATAATGTTGATTGAGGCGTCATGGCCGTCAAACAAGCTCGATGCAGTCACAAAGCGGACGTGATGCTTCGGACGGTAAATGTGCGCCATCGTTTCTTCTCCCCCTTTTAGACTCGCTGTTTCTCCATAATCCCCTTTAATAAAAACTCGGTTTGCAGTTCGATATATTCATCGAGTGTATACATTTTCCGCAGCACCCAACGGCGGAACGCCCACATTTGCCCAAGAACGACGATGTTGTGGGCGAACAGGCGGATTTCGCTTTCAGAAAGCTGCAACGCCCCGCTCTCAACGCATGCGCGCAAAATATGTTCGAAAATCGCCGCCATATCGAGTTCTTTATTCAACACATACGGCAGCGATTCTTTGCTTAGCGCTTTCACTTCTTGATACATGACGAGCACTTCATCATCGAGTTCATCAACAACGCGGAAATAGTGGGCAATGGCGCGCCTTAACCCTTCGATCGTGCCATGGTGGGCACCGAGGTCTTGTTCCGTCCGCTCCCGCACTTCGTCGTAAATGCGGTCGCACACGAGATAGAGGACGTCTTCTTTCTTGCGGATGTACTCGTACAACGTGCCGATGCTGAAGCCGGACGCTTTGGCGATCTCCCTTGTCGTCGTTTGGTGGAAACCTTTTTGTTTAAACAAGGAAATCGCGCCTTTGATCATCTCATTGCGCCGTTTTTTCACGAGCTTTTCGTCTTTGACCGATGCAATCACTTCCCGTTTTTTCATGTTCGTTGTCTCTCCCCCATTCCCATTTGACGGCGGGGCGCCGCCCCGCCCCATGCCTATCCGTGCGCCCTTTCCCAAAGCGCCAAGCCGCCGTTCAGATCCAAAACCATTGAAATGACGCACAATGTTTCAATCGCGCGCCAACACGAATGAGTGGACGCGCAATGTTTAATTGCGTGTCAACACGAATGAGTGGACACGCAATGTTTAATTGCGTGTCAACACGAATGAGTGGACACGCAATGTTTAATTGCGTGTCAACATGCGCGAAATGACAAGGCGTTGGATTTCTTGCGTTCCTTCGTAAATTTGCGTAATCTTCGCGTCGCGCATAAACCGCTCGACCGGGTAGTCCTTCGTGTAGCCGTTGCCGCCGAAAATTTGCACCGCCTCGACCGTCACTTTCATCGCCGTGTCGCCGGCAAACAGTTTCGCCATGGCGGATGCTTTGCCGTACGGCAAGCCATTCGACTCCAACCATGCCGCTTGATAGGTCAAGAGCCGCGCCGCTTCAATGGCAGTCGCCATGTCAGCGAGCTTGAAAGCGACCCCTTGCTGCTCGATGATCGGTTTGCCGAACTGGACGCGCTGTTTCGCATAGTCCACCGCCGCATCCAGCGCGCCCTGGGCAATGCCGACCGCTTGGGCGGCGATGCCGTTGCGGCCGCCATCGAGCGTCATCATGGCGATTTTAAACCCTTCTCCTTCTTGACCGAGCAAGTTTTCTTTCGGAATGCGGCAGTCTTCAAAAATGAGCTCCGTCGTCGGCGACGAACGAATGCCGAGTTTCTTTTCCTTTTTGCCGAACGAAAAGCCCGGCGTTCCTTTTTCCACGATAAAGGCGCTGATCCCTTTATGCCGCTTTTCCGGATCGGTGACGGCAAATACGACGTAAATTTCCGCTTCGCCGCCGTTGGTGATCCATACTTTCGAGCCGTTTAAAATGTAGTGGTCCCCGTCTTTTACCGCACGCGTTTTCATCGAGGCGACATCCGACCCCGCCCCCGGCTCGGACAGAGCGTATGCCCCCAGTTTTTCCCCAGTCGCTAAGGCGCGCAAATACTTTTGCTTTTGTTCTTCGTTGCCGAACTTGTAAATCGGCCAGCTGGCGAGCGATATATGCGCGGAAAGCGTCACCCCGGTCGAGGCGCAGACGCGCGACAGCTCCTCAACGGTAATGACATAGGCCAAATAATCGCTGCCAATGCCGCCGTATTCTTCCGGCCACGGAATGCCTGTTAAACCGAGTTCAGCCATTTTGTTGAAAATGCCGCGGTCAAACCGCTCTTCTTCGTCGCGCTCAGCGGCAGTCGGCGCTACCTCATTTTCGGCAAATTCGCGCACCATTTTTCGCAGCATTTCATGTTCTTCGCTCAATCGAAAGTTCATCGTTTCATTCCCCCGTTTTCCTATATATCCGAAATCCTCGTCCCCCGTGCCAGCGTGATCACCGTTTTCCAAAAACAGACAATGAATCGTTGTGCCGCGACGTTGCCATCCAGTTCGCCGCCCATTCCGGGTTTTCCAAAGACAGACAACGAATCGTTGTTGGGAAAAGAGAATAGGATCGCTCCGGCTGCACAACAAAACGCAGCAAATGACAGAGCCCCGTGTTTATGCCTCCATCCCTGAAAGCGGCGTTGTTCAGCCTTCCGAAGACCCGACGGTTTGCGGCTCATTCCACCATTTCATTCGGTTGCCAATCATGAGCTGACTGAACACAAGCTTTTCTGCCTCTTCCCTCGAACAAGAACGCCGACGGGCAAATGCCATTTGCCCGCAAAACGTTCATTGTTCGAGGAGGGCATGCTGTCGCATGCCCAGTCGGCAAGCGAACGGCTTGCCGACTACGGCAGAAAAGCTAGGAACAGAGCCTTCTCATCTGGTTTGGATTGGTTCATCAACATGCCTGGTTACAAATGTTTGCTGATGACGATGCGCTGAATTTCGCTCGTTCCTTCGTAAATTTGCGTAATTTTCGCGTCACGGAACAGCCGCTCGACCGGGTAGTCTTTCGTGTAGCCGTTGCCGCCGAAAATTTGCACCGCCTCGATGGCATTGTCCATCGCTGTTTGTGAAGCGAAGAGCTTCGCCATCGACGCCTCTTTTCCGCACGGCAGCCCTTGCGCGCGCAGCCAAGCGGCGCGATAGACGAGCCATTTCGCCGCTTCCGCCGCCGTCGCCATATCGGCAAGCTTGAAAGAGACGCCTTGCTGCTCGATGATCGGTTTGCCAAACTGCACCCGCTCTTTCGCGTAGGCGACGGCATGTTCGACTGCCGCCTCCGCGATGCCGAGCGCTTGGGCGGCGATGCCGATCCGACCGACGTCAAGGTTGGCCATCGCGATTTTAAATCCTTCCCCTTCCTGACCGAGCAAGTTTTCCGCCGGCACTTCGGCGTCTTCAAACGTAATGGTCACCGTCCGCGACCCGTGCAGCCCCATCTTCTTCTCATCTTTGCCAATCGACATCCCTGGCGTCCCTTTTTCCACAATGAACGCGGAAATGCCGCGGCTTCCGGCTTCTTCCGGATTCGTGCGGGCGAAGACGATGTACGTATCTGCCTCCCCGCCGTTGGTGATGAATATTTTTGAGCCGTTTAGCACATAACGATCTCCACGGCGCACCGCTTTCGTCTTCAAGCTTTTCGCATCCGAGCCGGCGCTCGGTTCAGTAAGGCAAAACGCCCCCAAGTACTCACCTCGGGCGAGCTTTGTCACGTATTTTTGTTTCTGTTCTTCGGTGCCGAAATACAAGATCGGATTCGTGCCGACCGACGTGTGCACTGATAAGATGACACCGACGGTCGGGCTCACTTTAGAAATTTCATGAATGGCGATGATGTACGAAACAAAGTCCATACCCGCGCCGCCATATTGCTCCGGGACAGTGATGCCCATTAGGCCGAGTTCGGCCATTTTCGCTAAAATCGGGCGCGGAAACTCCCCTTGTTCCATGCGCTCGACAAATGGGGCGATCTCCGCCGCGGCGAACTCGCGCACCATTTGCCGCATCATTTCCTGCTCTTCGGTGAAGCGAAATTCCATGAAATGGCCTCCTTCCGATGTCGCTGACACAATGGTGTTTTCAGGCGCTCCTCCGCTCCATGGGGCAGCCAGCAGGCAACTGAACGATTCTATAGATTTGCCTTATAGGCTGTAAAACAGCGTTCCCGCATGCACCTAACGTGCGGCGTTACGGTCGGCAGACAGCATAGCGGGCGCCGCCCCACGCACATTGCGGCACGCTTCGGCGTTGTCCTGGAGCGACGCCAAGCGGTTTATTCATACGTGTAAAATCCGCGGCCCGTCTTGCGGCCGAGCCATCCGGCTTTCACATATTTGCGCAAGAGCGGGCATGGGCGGTATTTGTCATCGCCGAACCCCTCATGAAGCGTTTCCATAATGTATAAGCACGTATCGAGCCCGATAAAATCAGCGAGCGTCAGCGGACCCATCGGATGGTTCATGCCGAGCTTCATCACTTCATCGATGGCTTCTTTGGTCGCCACCCCTTCGTACAAGGCGTAAATCGCTTCGTTGATCATCGGCATGAGAACGCGGTTCGAAATAAAGCCCGGAAAGTCGTTCACTTCGACCGGCACTTTGCCGAGCTTGCGGGCAACGGCTTCGATCGTTTCATACACGTCATCAGCCGTCGCCAATCCGCGGATAATTTCGACGAGCTTCATCACCGGCACCGGGTTCATAAAGTGCATGCCGATCACTTTCTCTGGCCGTTTCGTCGCGGCGGCAATTTCCGTAATCGGCAGCGACGACGTGTTCGACGCTAAAATCGTCTCCGGGCGGGCGAGCGCATCGAGCTCGGCGAACAGCTTTGTTTTCACGTCCATGTTTTCGACGACCGCTTCAATGACAAGATCCGCTTCAGCGGCGGCATGCAAGTCGGTCGAGCGGGCAAGCCGCGCGAGCGCTGCGTCTTTGTCCACCGCTGTCATTTTCCCTTTTTCCACTTGGCGGGCGAGCCCTTTTTCGATGTTGGCGATTCCTTTGTCCAACTGCGCTTCGCTAATGTCGTACAAAAACACTTGATAGCCAGCGACGGCGCACACTTGAGCGATTCCTGACCCCATCTGTCCGGCGCCGACGACCATGATTGTTTTCACATCCATCTTCTGTTCCCCCTATCGTCCGCTTTGCGTTTCCTTCTCCGCGCCTAAACTCATATGTCTCACTGCCGCCAGCAACCAACGGCAAACGGTCTTTGCATCGTCATCACAACAACCCCTGCTGTCAACCGTTGATGCCGCGGCTGTTGCGGCAATGAGCAACGTGCCGCACGCTGCGGCAGAGACAGCGACGGCATGCCGCACCATATGGCGCGATGCCTCATGACGCAACGCTTGGGGCAGACGGTCACACGCCGCATCCTATGCCTTGGCGCAACACTGGAAGGCGACGGCGGCATGCCGCTTGCCCGCCGCGCCCCGCTCGTTATACCTCGACCAAGATGGCGTCGCCTTGGCCGCCGCCGCTGCAGATGGCGGCGATGCCGAGGCCGCCGCCGCGGCGTTTCAGCTCATAAATGAGCGTGAGGATGATGCGTGCGCCGCTCGCGCCGATCGGGTGGCCGAGGGCGACAGCGCCGCCGTTGACGTTCACTTTTTCCGGGTCAAGGCCGGCGATTTGGATCGCAGCAAGAGCAACAGCGGCAAACGCTTCGTTTATTTCGAACAAGGCAATGTCGTCGACCGTTTTTCCCGTTTTGCGGAGCAGCTCGTTGATGACAAGTCCCGGCGTTTTTGGGAAATCTTTCGCCTCAACGGCGATGGCGGTGTGGGCGACAACAGTCGCGAGCGGCTCAAGCCCCTCGCGGGCGGCGCGCTCCTCGCTCATCAAGACGAGCGCCGCGGCGCCGTCGTTGACGCCCGGGGCGTTGCCGGCAGTGATCGTTCCTTCCGGGTCAAACACCGGCGGCAGTTTCGCCAACGCTTCAAGCGACGTGTCTTTGCGCGGCGCCTCGTCGTGTTCGACGACAAGCGGCTCTCCTTTGCGCTGCGGAATCGTCACCGGAACGATCTCTTCCGCGAGCCGACCGGCTTCGATGGCGGCAATGGCTCGCATATGGCTGCGGTACGCCCACTCATCCTGCGCCTCGCGTGTAATGCCAAGTTCACGCGCTGTATTCCCGCCATAAACGCCCATATGGACGCCGGTAAAACTGCATGTCAAGCCATCATACACCATTAAATCCTTCACCGTGCTGTCGCCCATTCGCAACCCCCAGCGCGCTTTCGGCAGCACGTACGGGGCGTTGCTCATCGATTCCATCCCGCCCGCGACAACGACATCGGCGTCGCCTAAGCGGATGAGCTGATCCGCGAGCGTCACGGCGCGCATGCCCGATGCGCATACTTTATTGACCGTCTCGGTGCGAACATGCCACGGAATGCCGGCATGGCGCATCGCCTGCCGCGATGGGAGCTGTCCTTGTCCGCCTTGCAAGACGGTGCCTAAAATGACATGATCGACTTGTTCCGCGCTCACATCCGCGCGGGCAAGCGCTTCTTTCACGGCAATGCCGCCGAGTTCTGACGCTGACAGCGCTTGCAAAGAACCGCCGAGTTTTCCGAACGGGGTGCGCGCCCCGCTGACAATCACTGTTTTTCCCATATTCCTCTCCCCTTTTCATCGGATAAGAAAGCGATTACAAAACACAGACTGAACGCTCGCTCGGTCGTGGTGCGAAAGAGAAGGTGTACGATCATACACCTTCTCTTTCATTATACTTATTATTTTAAAAAATAGAAATTGTCTTCGCAACTATTTTTACGACGCCGCTTCTTCTTTTTCTTCACCAAATACTGATTTTGCCAAAATCTCGGCGACATCGTACGTAAAGACGCGGTCTTCCACTTCCTTGGCCTTCGTGCCGTCTGACAACATGGTCAGACAGTACGGACAGCCGGAGCTGATGACCGTCGGATTGACAGCGAGCGCTTGCTCAGTGCGGGCGACGTTGATCCGGTTGCCGGTCGTCTCCTCCATCCACATGAGGCCGCCGCCGGCGCCGCAACACATGGCGCGTTCGCGGTTGCGCTCCATTTCGACAAGCTCGACGCCCGGGATAGCGCGCAAAATTTTCCTTGGCGCGTCATAGACGTCATTGTAGCGCCCTAAATAGCACGAGTCATGGAACGTAATGCGCTCATTCACTGGATGTTTCGGCACGAGCCGCCCTTCTTCGATGAGCTTGGCGAGCAGCTCGGTATGATGATACACTTCGGCCTCGAACCCGAAATCCGGGTATTCATTTTTGAACGTATTGTAAGCGTGCGGGTCGATCGTCACGATTTTCTTGACGCCCGCTTTTTCAAATTCCGCGATGTTGTTCGTCGCTAATTCTTGGAACAAAAACTCATTTCCTAACCGGCGCGGCGTATCGCCTGAGTTTTTCTCTTTGTTCCCTAAAATCGCAAACTTGACGCCCGCTTCGTTCAGCAGTTTGGCAAACGCAAGGGCGATTTTTTGGCTCCGGCTGTCATACGACCCCATCGAGCCAACCCAGAACAAGTACTCGATTTCCTCTCCCGCTTTCGCTGCCTCTTTGACGGTCGGCACATGCACATCATCGCGCAGCTCGCGCCAGTTCTCCCGCTCTTTTCGGTTCAAGCCCCACGGATTGCCTTGGCGTTCGATGTTCGTCATCGCCCGCTGCGCGTCCGGGTTCATCCGTCCTTCCGTCAGGACAAGATAGCGGCGCAAGTCGATGATTTTATCGACATGCTCATTCATGACCGGGCATTGGTCCTCACAGTTGCGGCACGTCGTACAGGCCCAAATCTCTTCTTCGGTGATGACATCGCCGATTAAGCTTGGCATTTCGATCGTCGCCGCCTGCTCCGACGCCGCGGCGAACGCGAGCTGATTGCCCCTTGTATGTTTGAAAGCGAACGCGGGCACCCACGGCGTGCGTGACGTGACGACCGCCCCTTTCTCCGTCAAATGGTCGCGCAATTTTAAAATCAAATCCATTGGCGACAACATTTTCCCCGTGCCGGTCGCCGGACACATGCTTGTGCAGCGGCCGCATTCGACACAGGCATACAAGTCGATCAATTGCTTTTGCGTGAAATCCTCAATTTTGCCGACGCCAAACGATTCTTGGCTTTCGTCTTCAAAATGGATCGGGGCAAGCTTCGGCCGCGTCAGCCGGCTGAAAAAGACGTTGATCGGCGCAGCGATCAAATGGGCGTGCTTTGATTGCGGCACGTACACGAGGAACGTGAGCAAAATCAACAGATGCACCCACCAGGCGATAAAGAAGAGCACCGCAGCCCCCGTTTCGCCGACCCAGGAAAACGCGGCAGCAATAAGCGAGGCGACCGGCTCGCTCCATGTCGCTTCTTCGCCGTGCCAAATGATGCTCATCCCGTTGCCGAACAACACCGACAGCATGAGCCCGGCGATGAAGATGAGGACAAGCCCAGCTTTCAAGTCGCGCTTTAAACGGACGAGCTTTTCAATGTAACGGCGGTAAAAGGCGGCGAGCACCGCGATCAAAATAAGCAAGGTAACGATTTCTTGGAAAAACGTAAATCCCGCATACAGCGGCCCAAGCGGCAAATGCGCCCCCGGCGCAAGCCCTTTGATGATGAAATCAATCGCGCCAAATTGGACGAGAATAAAGCCATAGAAAAAGACGACGTGGATCAGTCCGCTTTTTTTGTCCTTGAGCAGCTTTTTCTGGCCGAACACGTTGACCCAGATGTTTCGCAGCCGCTCTTTTACTTTGTGGTCAAACTCGAATTTTTTGCCGAGTTTGATGTACATCGCCCGCGTTTTTACGACATATGCAAACAAGTAAATTGCGTAAGCGGTTACAAGCAAAAACGCGAGCCAGTTCACCACCAACAAGGCATTCATCTTCTCTCCCCTTCCCCCGTTTTTCGAGCGAATGTGTTGCCATAACAAAAGAAATTTTCAGAATTCGCTTTATGTCTATTGTACAAATGAATGAGCATTCAGTCAATAGCCTTTTTTCATCCCAGCCGCGAAAACTTTCCCTTTGCAACGGAGCGATCGCGGGGGAATCATCGATTTGTTCAGCCCTCTATAGACTCCCATGACGAAAAAAATTCATCAATATGGAAATTTTATTCATTTGGAGTTTGGGTATGTTCACGGTAGATGCAATTTGAAACGTTTTGCGCGTTCTCGGGCACATTAATAAATACCGAATCGACATAGGAGGAGAAGATATGGTCGTCATTTCCGTCATTGCCATCGTATTGCTGCTTGTTTATCTTGATGACAAGCTTGGACAGTTCATCTTCCGCAATGGGCGCAAAAAAGTCGTCTACCCGGAGCGGAGAAGCGATATTTCCCTCTATATCAACGGCAGGCATTTATTTTCTGATTACTTCGCTGAACTAGGCCGCGCCCGCGATCATATTCACGTCTTGTTTTACATTATAAAAAATGACGAAACGAGCGCGCCATTTTTCCAGATTTTAAAGGAAAAAGCAGCTGCCGGCGTGAAAGTGCGAGTGTTGACCGATTGGATCGGCAGCTTTGGACTGCCGAAAGCGCTCATCCGTTCGCTCGAGGAAAGCGGGGTGGAGTTCGCCTATGCCCGAAAGCCGCGCTTTCCGTTTTTCATTTACCGCCTCAACCGCCGCAACCATCGGAAAATTACGGTCATCGACGGGCGGGTCGGCTACATCGGCGGTTTTAACATCGGCCGTGAATACAACGGAAAAGACGCCAACTTCGGCGAATGGCGCGATTACCACTTAAAAGTGAACGGCGAAGGGGTTCACGACTTGCAAGAACAGTTTTTGCACGACTGGGAAGAAGCAACGGGGCGGACGGTGCCTGACAAACATCGCTACTTCCCGCCGCTTCCGGCCGGCGCCATTCGCCATCAGCTCGTCGCCACCAACGGCGCTGCCCTTGAAGAACAGTTTATCGAGGTCATCCGCCAGGCGAAAAAAGAAATTATGATCGGCAGCCCATACTTCATCCCAAGCCGGCCGCTGTTTAACGAGCTGATGCAAGCGCTTCGGCGCGGGGTGCGTGTGACCGTCCTTGTGCCGCTGAAGGCGGACCATTTATTTGTCAAAGAGGCTGCCTATCCGTACTTTTATCGACTCTTGAAAGCCGGCGCGCGCATTTACCGCTTTTACCAAGGATTTTACCATGCAAAAACGCTCGTCATCGATGAGGAGTGGTGCGACGTCGGCACAGCAAATTTCGATCGGCGCAGCTTGTTTTTAAACAGCGAAATCAACTGCTATGTGTTTGACCGCGCGTTTACCCGCCTCGTCAAACGGGCGATCGAGCGCGATTTGTTGCGCGCCGAGCCGCTGACGGTCGACTTTTGGCAAAAACGTTCGCTTCTTGACCGCGGCAAACAGTCGATTTCCCAGCTCATCTCCGCCTGGCTTTGACCGGTCTGAAGTTCCATTTCCCTCCCAAGCAACAGAAGAAGCAAAAAAACCCGGCCGGCGCTTCCGGCGGCTTGATGCTGCCAAAATTGCGCCAACCGGGTTTTGTTCCCCGTTTGATCATGCAAGTGCTTACTTCCAAAACACCGTGAACCATTGAAACAACCGCATGCCGAGATACACCCCGACGATGCCGGCGATGCCGGCCAACGCCGGGGGAGCGGGAATCGGCAACCGAAGCAAGGTGAACAAAAAGCCGACAACGATGCCGGTGATGAGCGATAGTACAACTTCTTTCATTTGTTGATCCTCCACCACTGTTTTTCTTTAGAATGCCCAAACAAAAGAGGGAGCAGTCGCTCCCCCTCGTTCGTTTACATTTGTTCCGGCGCTGAAACGCCAATGAGCGCTAACGCATTTTGCAGCGTAATTTGCACCGCCTTGACAAGCGCGAGGCGGGCTTTTGTTTTTTCGATGTTGTCCAGATCAAGCACTTTTTCCGCGTTATAAAAGCTATGGAGCGCGGAAGCCAAATCGAATGCATAGGCGGTGACGCGATGCGGCATCCGCTTGAGCGCCGCCTCGGCGACGACATCGGGGAAATCGCCGAGCACTTTGAGCAGCTCGATTTCCTTTTCCGTTTCCACAAGATGGTGAAGCGCTAAGTCGCCGTCATAGGAAATGTGTTGTTCCTCCGCTTGGCGAAGAATGCTCGAAACGCGGGCGTGCGCGTATTGGACGTAGTAAACCGGGTTTTCATTCGACTGCGACACGGCCAAGTCCATGTCAAAATCCAAATGCGTATCGCCCGAGCGCATCGCAAAGAAATAGCGGACGGCATCGACGCCGACTTCTTCCATGAGCTCGCGCATCGTCACCGCCTTGCCGGTGCGCTTGCTCATTTTGACGCGCTCACCGTTTTGGTATAGGTTCACCATTTGAATGATTTCCACTTCAAGCGCCTCCGGATCATAACCGAGCGCAGCGATCGCCGCCTTCATGCGCGGAATGTAGCCGTGGTGGTCCGCCCCCCAAATGTTGATGAGCTTTTTGAACCCGCGCCGCAGCTTGTCTTGATGGTAGGCGATGTCCGGAAGCAAGTACGTATATGTGCCGTCCTGCTTAATTAAGACGCGGTCTTTGTCGTCCCCAAACGCCGTCGAACGGAACCATGTCGCCCCGTCCTGCTCGTAAATATAGCCGCGCTCGCGCAAAGTGGAAAGCGCTTCGTCGATTTTTCCGCTTTCATAGAGCGATGTTTCCGAATACCAGACGTCAAACGGCACACGGAAGTCGGCCAAGTCTTTTTTGATTTTTTCAAGCTCATAGCGGAGCCCATAGTCGCGGAAAAAGGCAAGCCTTTCTTCTTCCTCCATTTCGACAAACCGGTCGCCGTACTCTTCGGCAAGCTTTTTGCCGATTTCGACGATATCGTCGCCGTAATAGCCGTCCTCCGGCAACGGCATATCGACACCGAGCGCCTGAAAATAACGGGCTTCGACCGATTTCGCTAAATTGTAAATTTGCTTGCCGGCGTCATTAATATAGTATTCACGCGTCACGTCAAACCCGGCTTTCGCCAAAATGTTGCAAAGCGAATCGCCGACCGCCGCGCCGCGGGCATGACCTAAATGCAGGTCTCCGGTTGGATTGGCCGAGACGAACTCGACTTGCACTTTTTCCCCGTTGCCGACGTTCGATTCGCCATACGCTTGTCCCGCCTGCAAAATCGCCGGCACGACCGCCGTCAAATAGCGGTTGTCCATGTAAAAGTTAATAAACCCTGGCCCGGCGATCTCGATGCGGGCGACCGACATGCGTTCGCGGTCAAGCTGCCCGACGATGGCTTCGGCGATCGCCCGCGGCGGTTTTTTCGCGATGCGGGCGAGCTGCATGGCGATGTTCGTCGAGTAGTCGCCATGCGCCTTGTCGCGCGGCACCTCAAGCAGCACATCCGGCAGCTCGTCGGCCGAAGCCAGCCCTGCTCTTACCGCCGCCTGGCGGATTTCTTCTTTCATCTTTTCCTTGATTTGTCCGACAATGTTCACCGCTTATACCCCCTTAAATGTCAACGTCAACGTATGGCGCCCGCTTCGCTCATCGCCTAGCATCAGTTCATAGGAAAGAAAAAGCCGCCCCTTTTTCCGCTGCTCATCATAGTGAAACTCCATGGAGCTCGTTTTGGCCGCCAGCGCCCATCGTCCGAACGCTGTCCCATAATGGCCCGATGTTTCTTGGCGGCGGCGGAACGTTTGCCGCATCTCGACCGCTCCGGAACGAAGGACGGTCACCTCGTCAGGCGCGATTTTCACAATGTTGTTCACCCGCCCGAGTTCGTTTTCTTCGGCAAACTGCAAATAAACGGTTTCCCCTTTTATGTAATACGTGCCATCCGCCTCAAGCACAACCGTCTCTTGGCGCGGACCGTCGCGAATGACAGCCACTTGGCGGAGGCGCGCCGGGATGCCGTTTGTTTCCTTCATATCGATGAACACACCTTTGCGAACAAACAGTCATAATTTATAGTATAATGAACTGTTTCGCTCCATTCAAGAGGGGACAAACCCGATGGCAGATTTCCGCTCCAGTGGGCAAAAAAAGGGGCTGACCCAAAAGGTTGTTTTTCCTTAAACAAAACACAACATATCGTTTCTTAATGATTGTTTTATACCTACATACGGTAATAAGAAAAGGTGTCCCGATCCTTTTGGGACACCCTCTTTGTTCCATCGGTATTTTATGATGACGCCCGAACATTTTTTAACACGTTAATAGCAAAAAGAATGACACCTATCACGACGAGCACCCCGCCAATCGCTGTCACCGGCACGAACGCTTCGTTGCCGTAAACGACGAAAATGAGACCGATCATCATGACCGGCAGGCCGATATTGTGCAGCCAGAAATGCACTTTCGCCCATTTCGTCGCCGCCGCTTGTGGAAATAAATGATAGATGATGCCAGCAAGCGTCAAGGCCGTCCAGCCAAGCAAGTTGATATGGACATGGACCGGGGTCAGCGCAAACGAATGGGTCATCGACATGCCAAGCCCCATACAGACGCCAATGACAAAGTACACAACGGAAATTTTGATCAGCTTCACGCCCATCTTCATTCCCCCTCTCCTTTTTCTGTAAATACATTACATATTATTACGCTCCGTACGCTCATATTCCTGCATCTTTTGTCCCACCAAAGAAAAAAGCGCCCTCGCAAACTTGCGATTTAGGCGCTTTTTCTCATTTTTCACTTCGCCACCCAGCCAAGCAGCATTTCTCTCACAAGCTTGCTCGCCGTATTGGCCGTTTGTTCGGAATGGTCGTAAATCGGTGCGACTTCCACCAAATCGGCGCCAACGACTCGCACGTCGGAGCGGGCGATCTCGTGAATGGCCGAAAGCAGCTCTTTTGACGTAATGCCGCCGGCATCGACCGTCCCAGTGCCTGGGGCATGAGCGGGATCAAGCACATCGATGTCAATCGTCACATACACCGGACGGCCAGCGAGCTTCGGCAACACGGAGCGGAGCGGTTCAAGCACCTCAAACTTGGCGATGTACATGCCGTTTTCTTTCGCCCATTCGAACTCTTCCTTCATGCCGGAGCGGATGCCGAACGAAAAGACATTCGTCGGGCCGATCAGGTCAGCGACCTTGCGGATTGGCGTCGCATGCGACAGCGGCTCGCCTTCGTAATGTTCGCGCAAGTCCGTGTGCGCATCCATATGAATGACGGCCAAATCCGGGTAGTATTCATACACCGCTTTCATGACCGGCCAGGAGACAAGATGCTCGCCGCCAAGGCCGAGCGGAAATTTGCCGGCGTCAAGCACCTTTTTCACGAACTGTTCAATCAGCTCCAAACTGCGGGCCGCATTGCCAAATGGCAGCGGAATGTCCCCAGCGTCAAAGTAGCGGATGTCTTTGAGTTCGCGGTCCAAATATGGGCTGTACTCCTCAAGCCCGATCGACACTTCGCGGATGCGGGCCGGGCCAAACCGTGAGCCAGGCCGGTAGCTGACCGTCCAGTCCATCGGCATCCCGTAAATGACGGCTTCGCTTTCTTCAAAATTCGGATGGCTGCCGATAAACACGTTGCCCGAATAGGCTTCATCAAATCGCATTGCCTGCGCCCCCTTACTTCGTTAAATCCGCGACAAATTTCGGCAAGACGAAACACGCTTTGTGCAATTCTTTCGTGTAATATTTCGTCTCAATGTCATGGAACCGGTCGTCGCTCACAGCGAGCGGGTCGTATTTTTTCGAGCCGAGCGTAAACGTCCAGAGCCCGCTCGGATACGTCGGAATGTTCGCCGTATACAAACGGGTGATCGGGAAAATTTCTTTCACATCGCGGTATACGTTGCGAATCAAATCGGCCTTAAACCACGGATTGTCCGTTTGGGCGACGAAAATGCCGTCTTCCTTCAACGCGTTGGCGATGCCGGCGTAAAACCCTTTTGTGAACAAGTTGACCGCTGGGCCGACCGGTTCGGTTGAGTCAACCATAATGACGTCATACTCGTTTTCGCTTTTGGCGATATGCATAAACCCGTCATCGACTTTCACTTCGACGCGCGGATCATCGAGTTTGCCGGCAATCTCCGGCAAGTAGGTTTTCGAGCACTCGATCACTTTGCCGTCAATTTCGACAAGCGTCGCTTTTTTGACGCTTGGGTGCTTCAGCACTTCACGAATGACGCCGCCGTCGCCGCCGCCGACGACAAGCACGTTTTCCGGATTGGGGTGGGTGAACAGCGGCACATGGGCGACCATTTCATGATAGACGAACTCGTCTTTTTGTGTTGTCATGACCATGCCGTCTAGAATGAGCATGTTGCCAAACTCCGCCGTTTCGACCATATCGAGCTTTTGGAACGGCGTCTGTTCTGTATGTAAAGTGCGGATGATGCGTGCGGTGATGCCAAAATGCTCCGTTTGCTTTTCGGTAAACCAAAGTTCCATCGGTAACATCCTTTCTCCGAGCGTTGCTTACTATACAAGTTTTCCTTAGCCAACGAAAAACTAAACATGAAAAAGTATAGAGCAATCTAGCAAAAATGCAAGAGGAACAAGTTTAAAATAAAAAATTTTTTTTCATACTGGTAAGAAAAAGCGGAAAACCTCGCTGGCGAAGCCTTGACAAAAGCAAGGCGGCGCATTCAGCCGGGCGTCCGCCCGCATGTCTAAAACAACGCCAAAACCGTTGAGGTGATGCGCAATGGAACCGATCCCGGGCAGCCGTTTTCGCGGCACGTGGAAATATGTGCGCGCCGCCGTCTTTATCGGCTTTTTTCTCGTCATCTTTGCCTTCGCCGCTCTCGGGAGCTTTGTGTTGTTCGCGAAAATCGAAGGCGCCCCGCCGGTCGCCGTGCCGCAGACGACGATTTTTTATGCCGCTGACGGCAGCAAAATCGGGGAAAGCGACCATGGTCAAAAACGCTATTGGGTTCGGCTCAAAGACATGTCCCCGCACATCATCGAAGCGACGATCGCCGTTGAAGACCGGAAGTTTTACGAACATCACGGGTTTGATTTGAAGCGAATCGCCGCCGCCATCATTGCGAATGTCGAGGCGATGGCAAAAGTCGAAGGGGCGAGCACGATCACCCAGCAGTATGCGCGCAACTTGTTTTTGACGCATGAAAAAACGTGGTCGCGAAAAATCCAGGAAGCGTTGTACACCATCCGGCTTGAAGCCAACTACAGCAAAGATCAAATTTTGGAAGGCTATTTGAATACGATTTACTACGGCCATGGCGCCTACGGGATTGAGGCGGCAGCCCGCTACTATTTCGGCAAGCACGCGAGCGAGCTGACGCTCAGCGAGGCAGCCATGCTCGCCGGCATTCCGAAAGGGCCGTATTACTACTCGCCGTTTGTCAATGAACAGCGTGCGAAAGCGCGGCAAAAAATCGTGCTCACCTCCATGGTGGAAGCCGGCTACATCAGCCGCCAAGAAGCGGAGCAGGCGTACCGCGACAAACTCGTCTACGCCCGGCACCGGGAACAAGAGCAGCCGATCGCTCCGTATTTTCAAGATGTCGTCAAACAGCAGTTGCGCACGAAACTCGGCCTGGATGAGCGGACGATCGAGCTTGGGGGGCTGCGCGTCTATACGACGCTGGATCCGCGTCTGCAACGGATTGCCGAAGAGCAAATCCGTCGCATCATCGATCCGCACTCTGCCATTCAAGCGGCGCTTGTGGCGATGGATCCACACACCGGGGAAGTAAAGGCGCTCGTCGGCGGACGCAACTACGAAGAGAGCCCATTCAACCGGGCCGTGCAGGCGGAACGCCAGCCAGGGTCGACATTTAAGCCGTTTTTGTATTACGCGGCGATCGAGCAAGGATTCACCCCATCGACCCAACTGCGCAGCGAGCTGACGACATTTACGTTTAACGGCGGCCGATCGTCGTACACCCCCCATAATTACAATGACTACTATGCCAACGGCCCGATCACGCTCGCCGAGGCGCTCGCCGTATCCGACAACGTCTTTGCGGTGAAAACGCTCCAGTTCATCGGCGCCGACAAACTCGTCGACACAGCGAAAGCGCTCGGCATCACAAGCAGATTGAAAGCAGTGCCGTCGTTGGCGCTCGGCACCTCGCCCGTGAAAGTGATCGACATGGTGGCCGCGTACAGCACGCTGGCCAACTACGGCAAACAAACCGAACCGGTGTTTATTCAAAAAGTCGTGGATGCAAACGGAAACGTGCTATATGAACATAAGCCGGAGAGCCGGCAAGTGCTCGACCGCGACGCAGCGTTTGTGACGACCCATTTAATGACCGGAATGTTCGACCCAAAGCTTAACGGCTATACGACCGTCACCGGGCAGTCAATCATCGATGACATCACGCGTCCGTACGCCGGCAAGTCGGGAACGACGAAAACGGACAGTTGGATGATCGGGTTCGCCCCGCAACTAGTCGCCGGCGTCTGGACCGGCTACGATCGCGGAGAAACGATGGATCGTCCTGCGGAAAGGCAATATGCCAAACAAATATGGGTTCACTTTATGGAACAAAGCCTCGCTGGCGAACCGAAAAAATCGTTCAAACCGACCAAAGGCGTCATCGGCGTCTACATCGACCCGCAAAACGGCAAGCTGGCCACCGACTCCTGTCCGGTGAAACGAAAAACGTACTATCTCATCGGTACAGAACCGACCGACTATTGCACCGACCATTTGGAAAAGAAAAAGAAGAAAAAAGAAGACAATCAAAGCTGGTTCGAGAAATGGTTCCCATGGTTTTAAACAAGAAAATCCCCTGCGTATGCACGCAGGGGATTTTCTTGTCCTAGTTTTCCTGTGTTATACATGTAGATTTAGTTTATCCTTTTTTTCACACAAGAACAAGCCCTTGCCCATATCTTTTCACAAAACCGTCACATTTCCACTTCCAAATCTTGTTTCAGCTTGTCGCTCGAACGGTTCCACATCCCAATGTCGTGCCCTTTCAAAAAGTCGGCGAGCACCCGTTTTGATTTCGCGTCCATATGATCGACAATAATGTGCCGCTTTAGCGATTTATCGAGCCGGTTCACATGTTCCGGCAATAACTTATAGCCGCGGCGCGCCTCACGGTCGATCGTCATTTCGCACGCCGTCACCCCGGCGTAATACGGGCCGTCTTCACGGCGCTCGATCGTCACCCAGACGATCCAATACGGCTTGCCGTTTGGCACGGCGGAACGGTCGGGCAAAAACTTGATGCCGCGCTCGACGGCGCTGCGCGCATGCATCGCCCCCATATCGACGAACGCTTCGCCCGCTTCGACGTCAATGATGACCGGCGAAACGTTTTCTAAGCTCAACGCCCCGGCGCCAAAGCCGCGGTGCCCGTCGGTCGGATCGTCTTTGATGATATTAAAGCCGATGTTTTTTTTCTTTTTTTGCTCCATTCCGCTTGTTCCTCCTTCCTTACATAAACAAATTGGCGACCAACGACTGCAAATTTTCCAATACAAACGGCAGCGCCACTTGAAACACCGGCTCAATCGTATATCGGTCAAGCGGCGTGAGCACAAGGATAAGAAAAATGAGCGCCCCGTACGTTTCCCACTGCGTCATTTTCGCCCGCAGCCCATCTGGGGCCAAGTCTTCAATAATACGATACCCGTCAAGCGGCGGAAACGGCAATAAATTAAACACAAACAAGACAGCGTTCAAGCTGATAAAAATTTGGAAAAACAGGTCAAACCCGGCCGCAAACCAATCCGGCAGCGCCCGCATGATGCCGAAATCGATCATCGCGTACCAAATGACAAATCCAAGCGCGGCAAGCACGAGGTTGCTCAGCGGTCCGGCAACCGAGACGAGAATGCCGGCAAGGCGCGGATTTTTGAAATAAAAGCGATTGACCGGCACCGGGCGCGCCCAGCCAAACCCAGCGAGAAAAATCAGCAGGGTGCCAAGCAAATCCAAATGAGCAAACGGTGACAATGTCAGCCGTCCCTCGTTTTTCGCCGTCGGATCGCCGAACTTGTAGGCGACGTATGCATGAGCGAACTCATGCACGGAAAACGCCAGCGCCAGCGTCAACAGCACGTACGGAATTTCGCTTAACGAATACGGCAAAATGTGTTCCACTTGATTAACTCCTTTTCCCCTGTATTCACTATCCTTAGTATACATGATTTACCGCCAAAAGTGGACTGAACTTCACGGTTCCATGGTATAATAAGCGCGACAGCACTCGACAAGGAAATGGGGGAATGATGATGCCGTATGTCACGATCAAAATGCTCGCCGGCCGCACGGATGAGCAAAAGAAAGCGCTGGTGGAAAAAGTGACCGACGCCGTCGTCGAGACGACAGGGGCGAAACGGGAGAGCGTTGTCGTATTCATTGAAGAAATGACGAAAGACCATTATGCGATCGCCGGAAAACGGCTGAGCGACACAGAGTGACACAAGAGCGGGGGCGCATGAAGCGCTCCCGTTGCATTTTTAGGGAAAAACGAATATTATTTATAATGGTTTCTGACATTGTTCGTTTTTTAGGAGGTGGCCCATGATTCGTTTCGCAGAGAAACAGACTGACCGCAAAACGGAATTTCTCGCTGGCCTGACGACTTTTTTCACCATGGTGTACATCATCGTCGTCAATCCGGTCATCTTATCAGATGCCGGCGTCCCGTTTGAACAGGCGTTCACCGCCACCGTCATCGCGACCGTCGTCGGCACGCTATGGATGGCCATCTTTGCCAACTATCCGATCGCCATCGCGCCCGGCATGGGGCTGAACGCCTATTTCGCCTATTCCGTCGTCGGCTCGCACGGCGGCATTTCGTACGAAACCGCGTTTTCCGCCGTGTTTGTGGCCGGGGTGTTGTTTTTGCTGCTGTCGCTCACCCCGCTCCGCAGCAAGCTGATCGAAGTGATCCCCGACAGCTTAAAACACGGCATCACCGCCGGCATCGGGCTGTTTATCGCCTTTATCGGCCTGCGGCTGACCGGAATCATCCAAGCCCATCCGCAAAATTTGGTCGCGCTTGGCAACTTGCATGCCCCGTCGGCCGTGTTGACGCTCATCGGCCTGGCGGTGACGCTCATTCTGATGATGCGCGGCGTCAACGGCGCCCTGTTTTACGGCATGGTCGCGACCGGCGTCATCGCCTACGCGACCGGGCAGCTTCACTTTGACAAAGGTATCGTCTCGCTGCCGTCGCTGCCGGAAGGGCTTGTCGCCGCCAATCCATTGACGGCCGTTGGCGATGTCATCAGCCACAGCTTGTACGCTGTCGTCTTTTCCTTTTTGCTTGTCACGCTCTTTGACACGACCGGCACGATGATCGGCGTCGCCCAGCAAGCGGGACTGATGAAAGGAAACACACTGCCGCGCGCCCGCGAGGCGCTCTTGGCCGACTCCGTCGCGACCACGATCGGCGCCATGTTCGGCACGAGCCCGACATCGGCGTACATCGAGTCGTCAACCGGCGTCGCCGCCGGCGGCCGCACCGGCTTGACCGCGCTCACGGTCGCCGTCTTGTTCATCGCAGCCGCCTTTTTCAGCCCGCTTGTCGGCGCCGTCGCCGGGCTTTCTGCCATCACCGCCCCGGCGCTCATTGTCGTCGGCAGCTTGATGATCAGCAACATCGCCCATATCAATTGGCGCGAACTGGACGAAGCGTTCCCAGCCTTTCTCATCATCTTAAGCATGCCGCTCACGTCCAGCATCGCGACCGGCATCGCGCTCGGCTTCATCTCGTACCCGCTCTTAAAAATCGCCCGCGGCCGCTGGCGCGATGTGCCGTTGCTGCTGTACGTGCTTGCCGTGCTGTTCTTTTTGCAGCTGGCGTTTTTGCCGCATTAATCCAAAAGAAGAAGGTGTCCCGGAAACAATGGGACACCTTTTCGTCTATGGCCAGCTGATGGTGTGTTGAAACAGTGTTTTTCATCTTCCCTACACACAAGCGCCCTTGTTGCAACGGCTCCGCAGCGCCTCAATATACGCATACGCCTCTTCGATCTCGTCCTCCGTATAGCGCTGCTTGCTTTTTACGACAGCGATTTTCTCTTTTACCTCATCTTTTGACAAATGTTCAAAATAGAGCACCGTGGAGACAAGCTCCAAAAAGCGTGCGTTTTGTCCGTTCATCGCCTGCATGCATTCGGCAAGGCCCGGCATCTCCCAGTCGTAATGGCGCAAAAACTGTTCGCCCGCTTCGGTCAGTGTATAGCGGTATTGCACATAGCCGCTCTTTTTCTCTTTCACTTCATGCAAAAAGCCGAGCGCGCACAGCTCTTCGATGCGGCACGTCAACTCTTCCGAATACGGGCCGTAAAAGTGGAAGTCGAACTTCTCATAAAACGGAAAGTCGAGCTTTTTGGCGATGTAAATCATTTTTTGCAGCTTTTTGCGGCCCGCTATTTCCCCGGCGGCCGCCAACGCCTTCATCACTTTCGCATGCTCTGTGAGCACTCTCCGTCATCTCCTAACCCTTTAAAATTTCCATAATCTTTTTCTTCACTGTCCGCTTCGTCGACATGTCTTCAAGAAAATCAGCGGGGAAATAGAGCTTATGGTCGGTGCGCCGCTTGCCGGAAATGGCGTCAACCAACACCGATTCGCGCGACAGCTCGCGCAGCTCCCCGTTTGGCATCAACAAATAAATCGGCAGGCGCTCGCCTTCCTCGCCCGGCCGGTAAAAATCGTACGGCAAGTCGGACGATGAATCGACGACCAAGTAATAGTCTGGATCGATCCCGGCCTTTTTGAACAAGCCGGTCAGCTCGATCAGCTTTGCCATTTGCTCGTTTGTCGGATGGAACTCCGTATATTTGAACAGGCGGCGGTGGACAAACCGCCGGCATAAGTCGCTTAAAATCGGATCCCGCTCGTATTGCCATTGCTGGAAGTAAAACAGGATGATTGCTTCATCGAGCGCCAAATAGTCGCCGAGCGTTACATGGCCGGCAAAAAACGATAAAAAATGGGTTGGCTTCGTCGCAAACGTATACCCGTCCTCGTACAGCTTTTTCGCCCGATGCAAAATTTTCGTTAAAATGACTTCCGCACTGCGCGTCACAGGATGGAAATACACTTGCCAATACATTTGGTAGCGGCTCATAATGTAATCCTCGACCGCATGCATGCCGCTTCGTTTGATGACGACTTGGTCTTCGCGCGGGCGCATGACGCGCAAAATGCGCTCCATGTCAAAATAGCCGTAGCTGACGCCGGTGTAGTACGCATCGCGCAGCAAATAATCCATCCGGTCGGCGTCAATTTGGCTCGAAATGAGGCTCACCACAAGCTTGTTCGGGTACGTTTTGGCGATCACTTCCGCCACTTTTTGCGGAAAATCGTCGCCCACTTCGCGCAAGGCGGCGTTCACTTCTGTATCGCCTAAAATGATTGCCTGTGTAAAATCTTCGTGGTCGAGGCGAAACACCTTTTCAAATGAATGGGAAAACGGGCCGTGCCCTAAATCGTGCAAGAGCGCCGCGCATAGGCAAAGAAGGCGCTCGCTATGATCCCAATGATCGCGGCCGACAAACACGTCGTCAATGATGCGGCGGATGATTTCGTAAACGCCGAGCGAATGGTTAAACCGGCTGTGCTCGGCGCCGTGAAACGTCAAATATGTCGTGCCGAGCTGCTTGATGCGGCGCAGGCGCTGAAATTCTTTTGTGCCGATCAAATCCCAAATCACTTTGTCGCGAACATGTATGTATCGGTGCACCGGATCTTTAAACACTTTTTCTTCGTCAAGCTGCCCGCCGGAATACATCGCATCCTCCTCTTCCGTCTCCAACATACATCTATTATACGCCGTTTCTTTTGGCAAAGAAATAGTTGACTTTTTTCTCCGTCTTTCTCCATTATTGACGGAAAAAACAAAAAATCACCTTCTTTCGGCAAAGAAGGTGATCGGTTATCGCTTTTTCAACCTTTCGGCAATTTTATCAATCAGTTCGTCTTCCGTCAGCGCCGCCACCGGACGGTTGTTGACGAAAGCAAACGTCTTTTTCCGCCCTGGGCCGCAATACGACTGGCAGCCGATTTTGATGACCGCATCCGGATCAAGCTTTTTCAAGCGCGGAATCAATGTTTTTAAATTCGGCGCCTTGCAGTCGTCGCAAACGCGAAACTCATTCGCCATCACTCGTCATCCCTTTCCGCAGCGTTTGCTTTGTGTATTCTACCGCTTTTGCCGGAAAATTGCAAGTTGGCATGCTTTCACCCTTGTAATTTGCCAATCCCATAAACTTGCAACGTATAATTTTTTTCCTTTTGGTCCACCCTTTTACTAGCATGGGAAAAAGGAGTGGAGAACAATGAAACAACGGCAAGACGCTTGGACGGAAGAAGACGATTTATTGTTGGCAGAGACCGTATTGCGCCATGTGCGTGAAGGGAGCACCCAGCTGAACGCGTTTGAAGAAGTCGGCGACAAGCTGAATCGGACATCGGCCGCCTGTGGCTTTCGCTGGAATGCAGTCGTCCGCCATCAGTACGAAGAAGCGCTGCAGCTGGCGAAAAAGCAGCGAAAAGAGCGGCTGCGGCTGTTGGCCAAACAAGGCGGCGCGAAAAAGCGGCGTCTGTACGAGCCGCCGATGCCATCACTAGAAGAACTGGGAGAGGTGATGCAGCTGCCTGCCGTCATCCCATCCTCCCCGCCGCAACAAGTGACGCTGGATCAAGTGATCGCTTTTTTGAAAACGTTCCAATCCCATGAACGGAAACGGGAGACGCTGATCAAAGAAAACGAGCGGCTGCGCCGCGAAATTGAAGAATTAAAGCAAAAAAATAAAGAGCTTGAAGAAAAGGTTGCGAAATTAGAAGAAAATTCGTCGACCGTCCAAGAAGATTTTGAGACGCTCGTGAAAATCATCAACCGAGCGCGCAAAATGGTGTTAAAAGAGGAAGAAGAGCGGGGACTGACCTTCCGCATGGACCCGAACGGCAACTTGGAAAAAATCGCGGAGTAAATAAAATAAGGATGCCCTGTCCATGGCTGCGCCTTGATCGCACTCTCTCCGGTGCGGCCGAGACACGGAGCATCCTTTTTGCCTGCCGGCGGCGTCAGGCGATGAACGCAGGCTCTTGCTGCTGGGCGGACCGCCCCCTTATTCTCCTGCTAGGAGCTCGCCCTTGAGCGCCGTTTCATTCCGCTCGACGATGCGCGCCCAATACTGCTCATACCAATTCCATTCGCCGTTCTCGAGGGCAGACGAATATAGCTCGCCGCCAAACGACTGCAGCGTGCGCCAAAGGGCGACAAGCAGCTCATCGATCGACAACTCGCAGCCGAGAAGCTCAGACAGCGACGCCATGACAGTTGGGACAACATCGGGGTAGGCGAATTTCGTTTTCTCTCCTTGGCGGCCGAGCTCATAAAAACGGCGAATAAGCTCAGCCCGCGCGGCTCCGCTCCCGTTGACGCAAAGGTAGATTTGCACGGCAACGCCGCCGCGCACGCGCCGTTGCGAAATGCCGGCAAACTTTTTGCCGCCAATGCTCAAGTCATAGCTCCCCGGGCAATACGAACCGACGATTTCCCCCGCCTCAACGCGGGCGCCGTATGAGGCAAGCATGGCGGCCATGAGCGCATACATCGCCTCATACCCTTGCTCGATGGCAATCGTGTTTTTCGTTTCCGGAAAAATGAGCGAAATATTCAACACCCCGCTGTCAAGGACAACGGCCAACCCGCCGGAATTACGGACGACGACGCGATACCCTTCCTGGCGCAAAAACGAAATGGCCTCATCGATGTACGGAAGCTTCGTATCAGCGGCGCCTAAGACGACGGTATTCTCATGCACCCACGTGCGGACGACCGCATCCGACTGTCCCGCACCAACCGCGGTGCATAATGCATCATCGATGGCAAACGATTGTTTCGCATCAAACAGCGGACCGAAATGCGACTGGTCGATGACCCGCCATTTCGGCTGCCGCAGCAATTCATGGCTCATCGCAGCAAACCCCTTACGTTGAACGTTCCGCTCTCATTATACCACATCAAACTGGAACGATTACGGCCATTAAAAAAGAAAGCGGCTAAACAGCAGCCAGCCGCCTTCTTTGACACGAATCCATGCATGAAACAAGAGATCGCCCATTCTTTGGCAAAACGAACCGGTTCCGACTCCTCTTGCTCAGTTCGCCGCCTCTTTACTCCCCAAGCGACTGCGCCGCGGTGATGAGCGCGAGCTTGTAGGCGTCTTCGGCGCTGCAGCCGCGCGATAGGTCGTTCACCGGCTTGTTCAGCCCTTGCAAAATCGGGCCGACCGCTTCAAAGCCGCCAAGGCGCTGGGCGATTTTGTAGCCGATGTTGCCCGCCTCAAGGCTCGGGAAAATAAAGACATTTGCGTCCCCTTGAATGACCGAGTCCGGCGCTTTCTTTTTCGCCACCTCTGGCACAAACGCGGCGTCAAATTGAAACTCACCGTCAAGGATCAGATCCGGCGCCATTTCTTTCGCCAACCGCACCGCCTCAACGACTTTTTCCGTCTCCGGCGACGAGGCCGACCCTTTCGTGGAAAAGCTTAACAGCGCTACGCGCGGCTTAAGGCCGAACATTTTGGCCGTCCGGGCGCTCTCGACCGCGATTTCAGCCAAATCATGACTGTTAGGAGCAATGTTGATGGCGCAATCGGCAAACACATATTTTTCGTCGCCGCGCACCATGATGAACACGCCGGACGTTTTGCCAACGCCTGGCTTCGTTTTAATGATTTGCAAGGCTGGTCGGACCGTATCCGCCGTCGAATGTGCCGCCCCGCTGACGAGGCCGTCGGCCGCTCCCGTATAAACGAGCATCGTACCGAAATAGTTTTCATCGAAAAGCAACTCGCGCGCCGTTTCTTCTGTCACTTTCCCTTTGCGCCGCTCCACAAACGCCGAAACTAGCTCATCAAACCCGCCGTAGCGGCGCGGGTTGACAATCTCCACCCCTTCAAGCGGCAAGCCAAGCGCAGCTGCTTTCACCCTTATCGCTTGCTCATCGCCAAGGACGATCGGCTGAAGCACTTGCTCCGTCGCCAAACGGCTCGCCGCCGTTAAGATGCGGTCATCGGTTCCCTCCGGAAACACGATTTTTCGACCCGTATCGGTTACTTTCGCTTTTAATGCCGTAAATAAATCGGTTGTCACGATTCATGCCTCCTTCACGGTTGGCCCGCCTGTCTCCAGGCATCAGCCTTTCTCTACATTAAGCATACCGCTTCGATACGAAAACGCAACGATCGTAAGCCCTTCCAATCAATAATTCACCTTTTGGAACAATTCAGTATCTTTTGCTTTATGCACGGACACCCGCTTTTTTGGCCAAACTATGATATAGTGGTACTGTACAATTGATTGAATAAAGGAGTGACGATGATGAGCGAAGCGGCCCAAACGTTGGACGGTTGGTATTGTTTGCACGATTTCCGCACGATCGACTGGAGCGCGTGGAAAACACTTCCAAACGAAGAGCGCGAGGCAGCGATCAGTGAGTTTTTAGCGCTTGTCGACCAATGGGAGACGACGGAAAGCGAGAAGCAAGGAAGCCATGCCGTCTACACGATCGTCGGGCAAAAAGCCGATATTTTGTTCATGATTTTGCGGCCGACGCTGGATGAGCTGCATGAAATCGAAACAGCGCTTAACAAAACGAAACTCGCCGACTATTTATTACCTGCGTATTCGTACGTTTCAGTCGTGGAGTTGAGCAACTACTTGGCGTCCGGCAGCGAAGATCCGTACCAAATTCCAGAGGTGCGCCGCCGTTTGTATCCAATTTTGCCGAAAACGAACTACATTTGCTTCTATCCGATGGACAAGCGGCGCCAAGGCAACGACAACTGGTACATGTTGTCGATGGAACAGCGGCGCGAACTCATGCGCGCCCACGGCATGACCGGCCGAAAATACGCCGGCAAAGTGACGCAAATCATCACCGGCTCCGTCGGCTTGGATGATTTTGAATGGGGCGTCACCTTGTTTTCAGATGATGCGCTCCAGTTCAAAAAGCTCGTCTATGAAATGCGCTTTGATGAAGTGAGCGCCCGCTTTGGCGAGTTTGGTTCATTTTTCGTCGGCACTCGCTTGTCGGTGGAAAAAGTTCCTTCGTTCTTCCATGTATAAAAAAGAGGGGCCCAAACGCGGCAGGGCCCCTTCGCTTATTTTCCTGTTCTTCAAGCAACCGGCGAGCTCCTCCCCCTGAAAGGTCAGCCAAACGAGCGATTTCTTCCGCCGTCATCCCTTTGCACATCATGTTACGGGTCTTTCTTGCGCAACGGGTTTCCCTTTTTGGTCAACCTCCCCTGTTTCTGTCATATCCAGCCCAACTGCCCCATACATATAAATCAGAAATTCCTCCGAGAAATCGCCTGTCTGTCTGTCACCATTTTCCTGTTCCATCAATAGCCTATTACTGTCGAAATTCACAACGACTGAGGTGACGATATGGGTCAGATCGCTCCCTCCATTGTAGCCCACACAGAAGAGGAAGTGAAGTTGTTGGCTCGGCTCATGCGAGCCGAAGCGGAAGGAGACGGGCGGCTTGGGATGCTCATGGTCGGCAACGTCGGCGTCAACCGCGTCATCGCCGACTGCCTTGACTTCCGCGGCATCCGCTCTATCCGGCAAATGGTGTTTCAAAGCCCGGGCGGCTTTGAGGCGGTGCAAAAAGGGTACTTTTACCAACGGGCGCGCGAAGTGGATATAGGCCTAGCCCGCCAAGTGCTCCGCGGTTGGCGCTACCACCCAGCGACAAACGCCCTTTGGTTTTTTAAACCACCTGAAGGTCAACCGTGCCCACCGCAATGGTTTGGCCAGTGGAACGTCGGCCGCTACAAATCGCATTGCTTTTTTGCACCGACTCCATCCGACTGCCCACGTGTCTATTCTTAATATTGAGGAGGGTTCTTTATGCCGAACAATCCAGAAAATCAATTTTATCCACTTGATGAGGAGCAACAATCATTTTATTATTCGCCGTTCGGTCAAGAACGGCAACAACCGTATGCATCCTATCCATACGGCTATCCGTATCCGCAGCCGTACTATCCGGCGGCGTACCCGTATTATTACTATCCGCAAGCGGCTGCCGCTCCAACGATGACACCGGCGACAGCCGCCGCTCCGACGTTCGGTTTGCAGGCGCCGACGTTTACGGCCCCGACACCGATGCCGACCACCACCGGCCCATCGATTCCAGGGATGCTGCCGATTGAAGAATCGTACATTGAAAACATTTTACGGTTAAACAAAGGAAAAGTCGCCACTATCTATGCGACGTTTGAAAACAACCGTGAGTGGAATGCCAAGGTGTTTCGCGGCGTCATTGAAGCGGCTGGACGTGACCATGTCATTTTAAGCGACCCACAAACAGGCACACGCTATTTGATCCCGATGATTTACCTCGATTACGTCACGTTTGAAGGAGAAATCGCCTACGAATATCCGTTTGCCGGTGCTACAGCCGCAACACCGCTTGCTACGTATTCTCCACGCTAAACGGAAAAACTGTCTTTTGACAAGAAGGTTGCCGATGGCAACCTTCTTTTTTTGGTTGACGTGATGGCCATCACAAGCTGCTACTACACGGCCTTATATAATGGTGGTAAATGACACAAAAGAGGTGTCTACTGATGGTTTGGACGTCGCGTGATTTCCTGCTGGGGGTACATCTTATCGCGGCGATCATGTGGGTGGGGGGCGTGGCATTCATCGGCTGGGCAGTGTATCCAGCCTCCCAATTCATGCCGCCTCTTGAGCGCCGGCAATTTTTCCGCTCGCTCATGCAGTGGTCGCATCGGCCGCTCGCCGCGGCAAGTGCCGTCGTCATCGCCACTGGCATATGGCTTGGCACAGCCGCCGGACCGATCAACCGTTGGGCAGATGTATGGCAGACCGCCTATGGCCGTGTATGGCTGACCGCCCTTCTCACAGGCATCGCAAGGCGATGACGGTGTTTTCCAATGAAGACCTTTGGCGCCAAGCCAATGGCGGTGACGATGCGCCGTTAAAAAAAGCGATGACCTCGATCATTGCCGTTCAGTCGGTCGAAGCGGCCGGATTTGTCGTGCTCATCGTATGCATGCTTTTACTCTCCTAACGGAAACGAGGGGTTCGCATTGCGATATGAACATCGTGAAGAAGATCGGCATTGGGTTTACCGTTTTTCATGGCTTCACTTAATGCGCCCGCCGACATGGAGCGGAACGATCAGCCCTGTGCTGGCCGCCACCGCGCTGGCGGCGAAAAAGGGCGCCGTTCGGATCGAGGTGCTGCTGGCGATGTTAGCCGCCTCTGTGCTGATTCAGTCAGCCGTCAACATGCTGAATGACTATTTTGATCGGTTGCGCGGCCAAGACGATGACAAATGGACGAACGGGCATGGCCATGGACCTGCCCATCGCTCGATCCCTGCCGTTGCTGGCGCCATGCTGGCCGTCGCGGTTGCGTTAGGCGCGTACTTGGCGTGGCAAAGCGATCCAGCCATCGCGTGGATCGGCGCCGCAGCGATCATCTGCGGGATCGCCTACTCAGCCGGGCCGCGTCCGCTCGCCTCGCTCGGTTTAGGTGAGTTGACCGCCGCCGTTTGCATGGGGCCGGTCGTGACCGCACTCGCTTATGCCGTACAAGGGCATGTTCCAGACACCGCTCTGTTTGCCTTGTCCATCCCGTTCGCCTTGCTGATCGCCTCGATGATTTTGACAAACAACATCCGCGACATCGAAAAAGACCGGCCGTTTCGCCGCACATTAGCCATCCGGCTCGGACGGAACAACGCCGTGCGCCTTCTCGGGCTTCTTCTCGTCTCCGCCTACTTGTCCATTGCTGCTTTGATCGTTTGGCATATCGTTCCTTTGCTTGCCGCGGTCACAGGGCTCGCGATGCCGCTTGCCATCCGGCTTCGTCTCTGTTTCCGCCCCGGCGCTAGTCGAACCGAGGAAAGAAGCGGCATGAAATGGGCCGCCCGCCATCATTGGGCCGTTGGACTGTTGTTGACGTTGAGTCTATGGCTTTCGCTATAGAGCGGAGAGGGACGGCGGCAAAAAAACGGAGCGCTCCGCTCCTGCGCTCCGTTTACAACCATTTTAATGCCGCATAACCGATCATCACCCAGGCGACCAAAAAAGCGACGCCGCCAAACGGAGTGATCGCGCCAAGCGGCTTAATCTGCGTTACACTTAATACGTACAAGCTCCCGGAAAACAACACGATGCCGGCGAACATCACCCAGCCCGCCGCACCGATCAGCCCGACATTTGGCGCCTTGCCAGCGAGCAATCCGACAACAAGCAGCCCTAATGCGTGGAACATCTGGTATTGGACCGCCGTTTTCCAAATCTCCAAATAACGATCCGGAATCTTCCCTTCAAGCCCGTGCGCGCCAAACGCTCCCAACGCCACAGCCAAAAACGCATTGAGCGCACCGAGAAGGACGAATGTTTTCATAGCTGTTCCGCCTTTCTAATTAAAGATTGTTTTCCCTCATTCATAATATAATGGGAATGTTCCCCGACAACAAATTACTAATGAATGTCAGCCACTTCACTCGACAGAACCGGTCAATCGGGAGCGCCACCGGCAAGACCCGCGTCCAAGCCGGTGAACCGCTTCTTGTTTTTTGGCGCAAACAAAGGCAAGCGATTCAACGGAGTTCTGTTGATCAACATTCCCCGTGGAGAAGACCGTTTTCCACGGTGTTTCGTTGCCCCCTCAAAAATCCAACAACGACTCCCCGTTCGCCTCATCGTCAATGTCGGGAGAACGTCCTCCGACGGAAACACCCCCAAGCGAAAGCCCGCCAGCAACCGAAATCGGCCCGCCGACGACAAGCGGCCCGGCTGCGGCAGACGAAGCGGACGGCTGCGGATGGCTTGTTGCTTCCAACATCAAATCGCATAAAACGCGAATGGCGGCGACGTGTTCACGCACCCGCTGCAGGTCGTTCACGGACTTGGCTTTCCGCAACTCATCTTCCATCTTGGCGATAACGGCCGCAAACGAGATGGACATCATTCTCCCCTCCTTATTCAGCACGGACGCCGATGTTTTCGATTTGCCAGTCGATCGGTTCGCGTCCGCATTTCATCAAAAACGCGTTCGTCCGCGAAAACGGGCGATGGCCGAAAAAGCCGCGTGCGGCGGAAAACGGGCTCGGGTGCGGCGCTTCAATAATCAGATGGCGCGGATTCGTAATCCGTTCTTTTTTCTCCTGAGCGTTCCGGCCCCAAAGCAAAAAGACGACCGGATCGTCTTTTTCATTGACGAGTTCAATGACGCGGTCGGTGAATTGTTCCCACCCTTTGCCGCGGTGGGAGTTCGCCTGGCCGCGGCGGACGGTCAGCACCGTGTTTAACAATAACACCCCTTGCTCGGCCCATTTCACGAGATAGCCGTTATCTGGTATATAGCAGCCAAGGTCATCATGCAGCTCTTTAAAAATGTTCACCAAAGACGGCGGCACCGGCACGCCCGGCTTGACGGAAAAACTAAGCCCGTGCGCCTGCCCCGGGCCGTGGTACGGATCTTGCCCGAGCAGCACGACTTTGACGTTTGCATACGGTGTATAATGAAGGGCGTTGAAAATATCGTGCATATCGGGATAGATCGTCCGCGTTCGGTACTCTACTTTCAAAAATTCGCGCAGCTTCAAGTAGTATGGTTTTTGAAACTCCTCTTCAAGCAGCGGAGCCCAGTCGTTTTTGAGAATCGGCATTGCGAGCAACTCCTTTGCCATCGGCTTTTTCCCTTTTATCATTGTAGCCAAAAAGACACCAGCGTCAAAGCGAAGTGAATGTTCAGATTGAGGCAACCATAGCGAAACCTGTTTCCCCAACAGGAAATGCGCCAATCCCCTGCCGCAGCCATCAAAATATTGAAGAGAAAATCAAAATGTCCACGAAATCAACCAGCGGAGCAGCCAGACGCCAAGCAGCACGTATAAAAAAATGATCAGCACCCCAGCGGCCCAATTTGTCGGTTTGCCGTGCTTGGCAAGCTCTTCCGCCCGCGCCCGATGTTCGGCAGCGACGTCTTTCGGCAGCCATTTGAGCGCTATGTAAATGCCAAGCGGCACAAGCAGCAAATCATCGATATACCCAAGAACCGGAACGAAATCGGGAATCAAATCGATCGGACTGAACGCATACGCCACAACGACCAACATAAACAGCCGCAGCCAGATGGAAACGCGCCGGTCGCGAACCGCAGAATACAAGACGAATATGTCTCGTTTCAGCACCCTTGCCCATTCTTTCCACTTTGTGAACATCGCGTTCCCCTGCCCTTTCCTGTTTCATATAGTATAAAATATGGGTATAGTAGTGTAAACATTGCAAGGTGGACAACCTTCCCGTACCATCATCCAGCTAACTCATTGATTATGTGAGGTGAACGGCTATGGACAGGAAACGATTTCATATCGTGCATGATGAACAGCCGGATCGGCATGTTGTATACATAAAAGGGGAGCTTGATCTAGCGACGGCCGAACAGTTTCAACGCGCCGTCGAACCGCTTGCTCATGACGCATCAAAACCGCTTGTCATCCGCCTTGAAGAATTGTCGTATATCGACAGCACCGGCATCGGGATGTTTGTCGCACTGCTGAAAACACGCAAAAAACAAGAAGCGCCGTTTATGATTGAAAATGTGCCGCCAAAAGTGAAACGTTTGTTCGATTTAACAGGTGTATCTTACTTCTTTTCGGAAATGGATCAGACGACAGAAAGGATCGGGGGCCAATCATGAAAGAGCATGAAACCGTCGTACAGCTGTCGATTCCAGCTGATGCGCAGTTTATCGATGTCGCGCGTTTGACGCTATACGGGCTGGCCGCCAAGATGGGGTTTTCCTATGAAGAGATTGAAGATATGAAAGTGGCCGTCTCAGAAGCGTGCAACAACGCTGTTTTGCATGCGTACAACGGAAGGGGTGGCATCATTCATCTTCGCTTTGAGATGCGCGCCGATGCGCTTTCGATCATCATTAAAGACGAGGGCAAAGGGTTTGATTACAAACGGGTGTCCAAACAAGCAGCGCCCCTGTCCGCAAAGCCGCTTGAAGACGTCAAAGCTGGCGGCCTCGGCCTGTTTTTGATGGAAGCGCTCATGGACGATGTCACCGTCACCACAAAGGGCGGAACGGAAGTCCGCCTGACGAAATTCCGCCATCGCGGCGAAGGAGAGCATGCCCATGACTGTATATCCCCCTCCTCTGTCCAAGAGCAAGCTTGACGCCCTCATTTCCGCCTATCAACAAACAAAAACGGAAGAAGCGGCGACCGCCTTGCTCGTGCGCTTCGAGCCGCTCATTGCGGCCGCAGCGAAAAAAATGGCGCGCAGCCGCCCTGACTTTTACGAAGACTTGTTTCAAATCGGACGGCTGTCGTTTTTGCGTCTCCTTGACCATTACGACCCTAAACAAGGAACAAGCTTTGAGTCATACGCCATGAAAAGCTTGATCGGCTATATGAAAAACTATTTGCGCGACAAAGCATGGTACATCCAAGTGCCGCGCAAGGTGAAAGAAAAAGGAAGCAAAGTGCAGCAGGCGATCGATGAGCTGACCGTCAAGCTCGAACGGTCGCCGACGCTCGATGAGATCGCCGGCCACTTAGGCTTATCGGTCGAAAAAACGATCGAAATTTTGGCCGGACGGGACCATTACCAAGCCGTTTCGCTCGATGCCCCGGTGCAAGACGGGGAAAAGGATGCGACGACGATCGGTGAATTCGTCGCTGATGAAACGAACGAAATCGAGTCACTGATCGAGCGAATGGATTTAGAGCAGGCGATCGGCAAACTGAGCGAGCAAGAACAAATCGTCATCGACGCCATCTTCCGGCGCGGGGAAACGCAGCGCTCGTTAGCCGAGAGGCTCGGCGTCTCGCAAATGACAATCAGCCGCATTCAAAAGCGGGCCATCGCGAAATTGAAGCGGCAGCTCGCCGCCTATTCGCCATAACGGTCAAACATCGCGCCGCCGGACGCATCAAGCGGTCGAACTGCCCATGCTAGCGGCGGCGCAGCAGCAACAACGTTTGGTCATCTTTTTGTTCGTATTGATGATACGCTTGAATATGCTCGTACAACTCGCGCACGATCTCCGGCGCCGGCTGATCAAGGTTGACGCGGGCGACCATCGCGGCGAGAACGGAAAAGTCATCGTCCGCCTCTTCGGTACGCTTTTCCGTCACCCCGTCGGTGTACAGCAGCACAAAATCGCCTGGTTCGAGCACAACCGATTTGGTCTCAAATGAAAATTGCGGAAACAAGCCGAGCGCGCAGCCTTTGGCGCCTAGCGGCACGCATTGCTTCGTTTTCGCCCGATACCAAAGCGCCGGTTCGTGCCCGGCGCACGCGTACGAGAACGTATGCGTTTTTTCGTTGTAATTGCCGACAAACATCGTGACAAACATCGACGGCTCGGTGTAGTCGTAGGCGAATCGGTTCAGCAGGTCAAGATATACGTGCGGCTGCGTTCCGTAATGGACGGTCCGGTCCAGAATAAATTTCATCAGCGTCATGAGCATCGCCGCTGGAATGCCTTTTCCCGATACATCAGCAATGCCGACGGACACCGATGTTTGATGGACAGCAAAGTGATAAAAATCGCCGCTCAACACCCGGGCAGGGACGCTGAGGACACCGATGTCGACGTACGAAGGCAAATCCGCCTTCGATGATGTCTGCAAAAGCGCCCGCTGCATATTCGCGGCAAGCGACAGCTCAAAGTCGAGCTGTTCCCGCTCGCGCTCGAGCCACTCTTTCTCTTTTTTCTCCGTCATGTCGCGCAAAACAGCGACAAGCCCTGTCAGGGCACCGTTTTCCATCACCGGCGCCAGCGTGTAGCCGACCGGCAGGCACACGCCGTCATGGCGGCGAAACGGCTCCTCCTCGACGCGAATCACCTCGCCGCTTTTCAGCCGTTTGACAACACGGCGCAGCTGCTTCCAGTCCCACTTGTCGCCATCCGGCCCGGCGAGCGAGACAAAGGAAAACAGCGGCTTCCCTTTCGCTTCCTCCGGATCAAGGCCAAGCAAACGGCCGGCTTCCGGGTTCATCCAAACAATCCGGCCGTCGCGGTTTAACATCATCAATCCCTCGCCAAGGGCGTTCGCCATCATTTCCAGTTGCTGTTCGTGCTGTTTCAGCTCCACGTACGGTTTTTCGACCGTCTCGACGTACATTGCACGCACGATATACAAAAATCCGGCCATTTCATACAGCTGCCCCCACAGCGCATGGCCGCCGCCAAACATGAGCAGCCATTGACCGAGGGCAAACCACCATAACGCCAGCAGCCAGTACAGGGAGGACCGGGAACTCCCTTGCCGCCAACGACGCCATACAAGCAAAGCGGCGCCCGCATCGAGCAACCCGATCATTCCCTCGCCGGCCTTCCACCAGAGCGGCCAGCGGCTTGTCCCGTCTCCCGGCCAAAGCGGCGCTGTCCAATGGATGAATAGCCCAACGACCGCCGCATAAGCAAAAGCGGCGAAAAACGCTTGCCACCGTTGTCCGCTTCTCCGCTCCATCACCTCATCGCGGCGCGAAAACAGAAAGAGAAGCCCCCAGGCGAGCGTCAATCGGGCCGCAAGCGAAAAGAGCGGCGCCTCCGCGCCGTCAGACGCAAAAGACAAGACAACATGCAGCGAAAACAACAAGCCTGAGGAGAAAAACAGCGCCCCCATCATCAGCCGCTCCAGCGACAACGTATGCGGAAACACGGCCCACCCTTGCACGGCAACAAGCCAGCAAACGACCACCACGGCGAGCCCTAAGGCAAGATGAATAGAATGATAGAATCCGGGCGAAACAGGCAGCCGGCCGGCCGCAAACAGAAGCAAGCCAAACATTCCGGCCGCCAGCACGGCCATCGCGCTGTGCAGACGCACTAGGCGATATCGTTCGTATTCATTCACCAACGAGGAACCCCCACTCTTCATTCTATATGGTTTATTATACCATACGGCTCCCCACCAGCGTATATGAACGTCACGGCCGTTTGGTTGTCCAATAAAAAAGGAGCCTCTCCGAATGAAGAGGCTCCCAAGCCAAGTTTGCGGCCATTTTCCGCGCAATACCCGTTCTCCCGTTAAAACGTGTGCGCCAAGTCTTTCGCCCGGGCGATGGCGTTCGCTTTGATTTCTTCCGCCTTTTCCGGCACCGCCGCATGCCCTTCGACAAATACCATTCTATTGGTGATGGGAGATATCCTGCAACGACAAAATAATGGGAATGTATAGCGCAAAAAAATATTGCAGCGTGGCCGAACTTTAAGGACAAGATGTGATACAATCATGAGCGTGGCGGTATAAAACGAAGGGAAAGGGGGGAATAAAATGGAATCAGATGCTATTCAACGCGAACGATTACGTTTAAACAAAGTGGACAAAAAGGTAAAACTAGATGAATGGCATCCAAAGAAGATTGCTTTAGCAAACGAATGGATTGAGAATGAGCAAACGCAGATGAAGCGCCCGATCATACGAGGAGCTATTTTCACTTGTGAACTCGGGGAAAATATCGGCACAGAACAAAACGGAGAGCGGCCGGTGCTTGTTCTTTCTAATGACTGGATTAACCGCACATCCGGAAACGTTAAGGTAGCTCCTTTATCTACAAAATTAAAAACCAAAACCGTTACAGATCGGAAAGGGAAAACCAAAGTAGTGCCTCGTTTCAAGACACATTACTTTCTTCGAAAGGAAGTTTATCCTTTTTTAGCTCAGACTTCCGCGGTAAAGGTAGAAGAATTAACGACCGTAAACAAAGTACGATTAAAGCAACATATCGGCAATATAAACGAGGATGACTTAAATAAGATTATGAACCGTGTAAAATGGGTATTTGACCTGTAACGTATTTACAATGTATTGACGACGTATTTATGACGTATTGACATTTCCCTAGGTTTTTTCTATACTTAGAGTACAAAATAAGTTGTCTGTCTCGTCACAGACCATTTCACACGTGAAAAAACGTGGATTCGTTTGTTTTGACAACGGAGAGGAGCCTAAATGGTTCCTCTCTTTGCATATTATCGCCAAGAGAATCATAACCTAATGATAAGTTGCCTGCCGCGTCGCAGGCCATTTCACCCCGTCAGCGGGGAATTCATGGTTTTTGCCCCAGTACTTCGGTGCTGGGGTTTTATGTATTTATCGAGGAAAATTTCTCACGAAGAAATAGGGACTTTATTGATCAGGCTATACCATACGGCTCCCCGCCAGCGTATATGAACGTCACGGCCGTTTGGTTTGTCCAATAAAAAAGGAGCCTCTCCGGATGAAGAGGCTCCCAAGCCAAGTTTGCGGCCATTTTCCGCGCAATACCAGCCCTCCCGTTAAAACGTGTGCGCCAAGTCTTTCGCCCGAGCGATGGCGTTCGCTTTAATTTCTTCCGCCTTTTCCGGCACCGCCGCATGCCCTTCGACAAACAACCCTTCAAATGACGGAACACCGAAAAATTGCATGATGACGCTTAAATACCGATGGCCCATTTCCATTTCCGCCGCCGGGCCTTCGGAGTAGAAACCGCCGCGCGCTTGAATGTGGAGCGCTTTTTTATCAGTAAGCAATCCGACCGGCCCTTGTTCCGTATATTTAAACGTCTTGCCGGCGACCGCCACGGCGTCAATATACGCCTTTAACACCGGCGGGAACGAAAAGTTCCACATCGGCGTGACGAATACATATTTGTCGGCGGAAATAAACTGCTCGCACAGCTCGTTCATCCGCCCGACTTTCGCTTTTTCTTCGTCAGACAGCTCTTCAAACGATTTCCCGGAGCGAAGTTTGCCCCAGCCGCTGAACACGTCGACGTCGATTTCCGGAATGTATTCCTTGTATAAGTCGAGATGAATGACTTCATGATCCGGATGCACTTGTTTGTATGTGTCGATAAACGCTTTTCCGACCGCCATGCTGTAAGACTGCGTGTCGTCGTGCGGATGGGCGGTGATGTACAATACTTTTGTCATGATGCATACTCCCTTTCGTGATGATCTCGGCACTTTAGTGTTTGCACTTTGTTGAAGCGGCATACAATTGTTTTGAATTCAAATATCTCCAACAAAAGATAATTATATAAAGGTCCGAAACGCTTGGCAAACAATTTGACCGCAAAAAAAATTGCCTTTCTCCAAGGCAATGTTACTCGCTTTGTTCCACGACAAACGGGTTGCCGCTGATTTGTTTTCGTATCTCATCGGTGAGCGTAAACGGTTCGCTTTTGATGACGCTTTCATCATTGCCAGGCGGATGGCCGCTTCCATCGTAGTAAATCGGTTTTCCTTCCATCATGGTGAACCCCCTTGATCCATTGCAGGAACTAGTCTATACTTCTATTTTACCATTATATACAGCGAACATCCATCTATTTTTTTGAATTTTTTTCTAAAAAAGCGGTTCTATCCCCATACACGTTCTTAAAAAAACGCCGGGGTTTCGTCGCTGCCCCGGCGTTCATGGCATCAAAAGGCGATTTTTTCCTCTAAAAAGGCTTTGAGCTCCCCAATCGGCAGCCGCACTTGCTCCATCGTGTCGCGGTCGCGCACGGTCACTTGGCCGTCTTGTTCAGACTCAAAGTCGTACGTGATGCAAAACGGCGTGCCGATTTCATCTTGGCGGCGGTACCGCTTGCCGATCGAGCCGGTTTCGTCATAGTCGACCATGAAATGTTTCGCCAGCTCTTCATAAATGCGGTGCGCCCCGTCCGCGAGCTTTTTCGACAGCGGCAAGACAGCCGCTTTGTACGGCGCAAGCGCCGGATGCAAGTGCATCACCGTTCTCGTCGTGCCGTCTTCCAGCTCTTCTTCGTCATAGGCGTCGATCATAAACGCCAGCGTGACGCGGTCAGCGCCAAGCGACGGCTCAATGCAGTACGGGATGTAGCGCTCGTTCGTTTCTTGGTCGAGATAATGGAAGTCCTCGCCCGAGTATTCCATATGCCGCTTCAAATCGTAATCCGTGCGCGACGCGATGCCCCACAGCTCGCCCCAGCCGAACGGGAAATGGTACTCGATGTCCGTCGTGGCGTTGCTGTAGTGGGACAACTCTTCTTTCGCATGGTCGCGCAGGCGGATGTTATCCTCCTTCATGCCGAGCGACAGCAGCCACTCCTTGCAAAACTGCTTCCAATACTCAAACCATTGCAGCTCTTCGCCCGGTTTGCAGAAAAACTCGAGCTCCATCTGTTCAAATTCGCGCGTGCGGAACGTAAAGTTGCCCGGCGTAATTTCATTGCGAAAACTTTTGCCGATTTGCGCGATGCCAAACGGCAATTTTTTGCGCATCGTGCGCTGGACGTTTTTGAAGTTGACGAAAATGCCTTGCGCTGTCTCTGGGCGCAAATAAATTTCGTTGGCGCTCGACTCGGTGACGCCTTGGTACGTTTTGAACATTAAGTTGAACTGGCGCACGTTCGTGAAATCGCGGCTGCCGCATTCCGGGCAGGCGATGTCGTATTCCTTGATGAGTTCATCCATTTTGGCCAGCGGCAAACCGTCGACGATCATCTCGATCCCTTTTTCCTCGAGCGCCTTCTCAATCAACTTATCGGCGCGATGACGCGCTTTGCACTGTTTGCAGTCGACCATCGGATCGTTGAAGTTGCCTAAGTGGCCAGACGCTTCCCACGTTCTCGGGTTCATTAAAATGGCGGCGTCGAGCCCGACGTTGTACGGCGACTCTTGGACGAATTTTTTCCACCACGCCCGTTTGATGTTGTTTTTCAGCTCAACGCCAAGCGGGCCGTAATCCCACGTGTTCGCCAGCCCGCCGTAAATTTCCGAGCCCGGAAACACGAAGCCGCGATGCTTGGCATGTGCGACGATTTCTTCCATTGTGACAGCCATCGTGTTCATCCTCCTTCAATGTGATGTCCAACAATCAAAAACGCCCTCGCCCCTAGGCCTGACGCCTAGGGACGAGAGCGTAGCTCCCGCGGTTCCACCCTAGTTGATGCGCAAATCACGCATCCCCTTTTTGCCATTTCCGCTCCGGACTGCCGTTTCATTAACCATCTTCGCCGGGCTTCCACCGTCCCCGGCTCGCTTGGGAAGAGAGGGTTAACTACTATTGATCCGTCATCGCGATCCATATATGATTTTGTCCATTATCATAGCAAACCCCAAAACCTTTTGTCAACGCCATCCTGCTTTTTTTGCATCCAAAACCGCGACACGATCGGCTTCCCGTCCCAGATGACTTCGCTTTTCGCCCGGCGCTTCGCGACTTCCGGCTCGTCAAGCAAGAGCCAAAAGTTTTTCACCGGCAAGTCCCCAAGCCCATGCTTCTCGCAAAGCCGCCGCAAGTAATGCCGCCGCTTGTCGCTCATATGTCGCGACACGTTGTCGCCGTCCGGGCTGAACGCATACAAGACCGTCGCCGCCGCGACACGCGTGACGCGACAAACAGAGGCGGCGCGCAAAAAGAAGTCCCAATCCCAATAATGGTGGACAGTCGGGTCAAAGCAGCCGATCTCGTCATGGAGCGATTTTCGATACACGCTCCCGGACGGGACGTACGTCGAAAACGTCCGCATCGCCTCCAAATCGTACTCATAGGCAAATAAAAAACGGGCCGATGGGACGCGCTGATCGTTTTCCACCCGATACTGGACAATTTCCGCATCGGCATAGGCAAAATCAGCGTCACGAAGCGCTGTGACCATCCGCTCGAGATGGCATGGCAACACTAAGTCGTCGTCGTCGCAAAGCATGATGAGGTCGTTGCGCGCCTCCTTGACGCCGATGTTGCGGGCCGCGACATGTCCTTCGTTGTCGCGGCGGTCGATGAGACGGATGTCAAGCTCCGGGTACAAGGCGACGACATCATGAACCGGGACACCCCCGTCGTTGACGATAATGACCTCAAACGGCTTGTACGTCTGCCGGCTTAACGACTCGAGCAGCTCGGCAAGCGGATACGGGCGATTGTACGTCGGGATGACGACGGACACGGACGGACATAACATCAATTCACCGCCTCTCGCACTGGTTTTCCCCTTGGCGTCCGCGGGCGTCGATGCGCACACCCACCAAAAGCTTGGCCAATCAAAAAAGGGGCTTACCCTTAAGGTACCGCCCCTGCCGTTTGTTTGTCAATTTCGTCTTGCCTCCCCTAACGAGCGCCACGAACCAAAGCCCGCAACCCCTCATTAGAGATCTGCCTTAGAATGTCCCTTACAACGATTTTACTCATGCAAGCTCCTGTTGCTTCGTCTCGCTGCCCAACACCGCGACCGCCAAAACGGCGACAAGGACCGATAGACAAAACAGCGTGAAAATGGCCGTCACCGACACCCCTTGGGCGACAAGCGAGCCGACCAACAGTGGGCCAAAAATGCCGCCAATGCGGCCAAACGCCGCCGCCATGCCGGCGCCGGTCGCACGAATCGACGTCGGATACTGCTCCGGCGTATACGCATACAGCGCTCCCCAAGCGCCGAGGTTGAAAAACGACAAGAAAATGCCGGATGCCATCAGCCCAACGAGCGACTCGGCCGTGCCGAAAAAGTAGGCGCTCAATGCGGTGCCAAGCAAATACGTGACCAAGACAAATTTCCGCCCCGCCCGCTCGATCAGCCATGCGGCGCTGAAATAGCCGGGCAATTGCGCCAGCGTCATGATGAGCACATATTCAAAGCTTTTAATTAAACTAAACCCTTTCATCACCATGACGCTCGGCAGCCATAAAAACATGCCGTAATACGAAAAGACGACGCAAAACCAAAGCAGCCAAAGCATGACCGTCTCTTTCCGATGGGGAGCGGACCATACTTTGACGATATTGCTCCACACCGTCTCCTCTTTTTGCGCGGCCGCAAACCGCGGCGAATCGGGCAGGCGGAGGCGCAAATAGATCGCATACAGCGCTGGAATCGCCGCCAGCCATAACGCCGTCCGCCATCCGTAAACTGGTATGACGAAATACGAGATGAGCGCTGCCAGCAACCAGCCGCCCGCCCAAAAGCTCTCAAGCAGCACGACAACCCGGCCGCGGTCGGCAGCCGGCACCGCCTCCGAAACGAGCGTTGACGCGACCGGCAGCTCGCCGCCAAGCCCCATGCCGATCAAAAAGCGGAGCGCCAAAAACGCCGCCAACGTCGTCGTCAGCGCCGACAGCCCGCTGCCGATCGAGAATAATAACAATGTGACAATGAAAACATTTTTCCGGCCGATCCGGTCGGCGAGCAGCCCGAACACGAGCGCTCCGACCGCCATGCCGATCGAGTTGACGCTGCCGATCCAGCCGACTTGGCTGGCCGTCAAATTCCAGTCTTTTTGCAAGGCCGCCATCAAAAACGACAACATGCCGACATCCATCGCGTCAAACAGCCAACCGAGACCGGCAATGCCTAACAGCTTGCGCTGGGAAATCGCGGTTTGGTTCATGTGTATCCTCCTGTCATTATCGATGTAAAGACATCGTCTACTGTTCATTATAGAGGGGGACGGAAGTAAATTCAATCCCGTATTGCTCATTTTCTCACAAAATGAACCGCAACAGTAATAAAAAAGCCGCCGAAAAGCGATTGCTCTCGGCAGCTTTGCTCGTGCCAACCCGTCTTATAATTCCCATTTCTCGATGTCCATATGAAGATGTCCATGAGTTCCAAATAAAATCGTTCGGTCGTCCAGATGCGGAAAAAACCGCGCAGTGAACGTCTCTTCGCCATCATTGACGAACAGTTCGATCGATGACGTATCAAGGAAAACATGAAGCGAACGAAGACGTGGCAATCGACATTGCCGCTTCTCCGTCAGCCCGTTCACAAAGCTTTTCCGTTCAAGCGTCAATACCCCTTCGTCACTATTGTAAACAAGGCGAGCCGCATGGCGAAAGTAAATTTCCATCATGCTTCCGAACAGTTCGATATTGTCGAGGCGAAGTTCGATCGCATCTCCCTCGAGTCCCGGCCATGACCTCAGCTCATTCACCACAGTGGCGCTTGGATATGCTACTTTTTGTTTGCGCAACTGTTTCAGCTCTTCCACTGGCGTCTGTCTCAGCTTGCCGCCAGTGAGGCGAAGTTCGCGCGGCAAGGTGAGCGCGTGCACCCAGCGGTGGCTCACTGTCGGCTGACGGTCTTCATCCTGGTCCGGCACGCCCATCCAACCGATTAAAATTCTTCGTCCGCGTCGGTCAAGCATCGTTTGCGGAGCGTAAAATTCAAAGCCGCGGTCAAGCTCCTCAAACGTCCCGTGAAGGAATTCGGCCCGTTCGTAGTCGAAGCGGCCGACAAAATAACCTGACTGGTAGACGTTTTGGTAGCGCATGCCGTCCGGTTTTAATCCTTGCGGGCAGACAATGAGCACGTCTTGCCCATCTAATGGAAACAAGTCTGGGCATTCCCACATATAGCCAAACGGACCAAGCCCGTTCATGTTGCCGCCAGCAATTGGGCCAAGATGCTCCCAATGACAAAGATCAGCGGAACGAAACAGCACCGCTTTTCCATCGCCGCTTTCGCTTTGCGCCCCCAAGATCATATACCAATGGCCCTGATACCGCCATACTTTCGGGTCGCGGAAATGGGCCGTATATCCGTCCGGAAGTGTAATGACGACGCCTTTTTTTGTAAAATGAATGCCATCTTCCGATACGGCCATGCATTGGTACGTTTGGCGGTTTCCTTGTTCATCTTTCACATTGCCAGTGTAAAACAGCACGAGCTTTCCATCGCAACTAATCGCACTGCCGGAATAGCAGCCATCTTTGTCATACCATTCGCTTGGCGCTAACGCAATCGGCGCTGCTTGCCAATGAACCAAGTCTGGGGATGTATAATGCCCCCAGAACTTGGCGCCATGGCCGGTGCGAAACGGCATCCATTGGTAGAAGACGTGATACGTTCCGTTCCAGTCGATCAGCCCGTTTGGGTCGTTCATCAACCCGACAGGAGGCATGAGATGGTAGCGAAGCCGATACCGGTCGCGATTGACAAGAGTCTCATATTTTTCGACTTCAGCGTATGCTTGTTCAATAAGTTTCTGTTCGCGTTCGGATTTCATCCACACGCCCCTCACTCTTCCTCTTCGCGAAACTTCAAGAGCCATGTCGCCACAAACGCTGAAACGACGGCAATGGCAAAACCGATTAAGTAGTGCATTAAGTTCGTGAGCCCTTCCGGCGCAACGATGGCGATCATCGGGATGCCGGTCAACCCGTAGGCATTAGCCACTACATTCGTAAATACGACGTACGCTCCGCCGAGCGCGCCGCCAATGGCCGCAGCGATAAACGGCTTCCGGTATTTTAAGTTCACCCCGAAAATGACTGGCTCGGTAATGCCTAAAAAAGCTGACAAGGCCGCCGGCAACGCAATCTCTTTTGTTTTTGTCCGCTTCGATTTGACAAATACAGCCAAACCGGCGCCGCCTTGGGCGACGTTGGCCATCGACCAAATTGGCAGTAAATAGTTGACCCCAAGTTTCGCCAACAAGTTCGCTTCAATGGCATGAAAGCTATGATGCACACCGGTAATGACGATCATCGAGTACAATCCGCCGAAGATAAGGCCGGCTAACGCACCGCCATAATGGTAAACAAAGTTCAACACCGTCGTAATCCCATCGCCAAGCAAATTGCCGAGCGGACCAATGGCCAAAATCGTAATAAATCCCGTCAAAATGACGGTCACAAAAGGAACAACAAGCAAACTGACCGCATGGGGAACAACTCTGCGCAATCCACGCTCCACTTTGCTCATCACATACGTCGCCAGCAAAATCGGCACGACCGTCCCTTGATACCCGACCATAGCGATATCAAAGCCAAGAAAATGCATATAGTTTGGCTTGGCCTCGGCCAATCCCCACGGGTTTAATAGCGCCGGGTGAGTCATAATACCGCCGATGACCGCCCCTAAAAACGGCGTGCCGCCAAATTCTTTCGCCGCGCTAAAGCCGATTAAAATCGGCAAAATAATAAACGCCGCACTCGAAAACATATCAAGCAAAATATACAGCGGGCTGTCTGCCGCCACCCATTTGAACGCCTTCATCATCCCAAGCAAACCCATTAACAAACCGCTCGCGACAATGGCTGGGATGATTGGGACAAAAATGTTTGACAACGTCTTCGCAAAGCGGGCGAGCGGATTCATTTTTTGCTTGATGGCTTCTTGATGGGCATCAGCATCACCTTGCTGTACCCCTGCTTCCCGGGCAAACGCTTCATACACTTTATTCACCACGCCGGTGCCAAAAATAATTTGAAACTGTCCGGAGCTGGAAAACGCCCCTTTAACCCCTTCAATGTTTTCAATGTCTTTCGCCTCGGCCTTTTTGTCATCTTTTAAGACGAGGCGAAGCCGTGTCGCGCAATGAGTTACGCTAATGATGTTTTCTTTCCCGCCAAGGAGCGGGATGAGTTGTTTAGCAATGTGTTCATAATTCATCGGTGAACTCCTCTCCTTCTGAATGATGGTGAAATGAAAAACAAAAAAGACCTAAAACATACAAAGGGCGATCTAGCGGCATGACTCACTTGCCGTTCCCTTCATACGTTTTAGGTCTTGCCTGCTCGAAGCAGTTACAATCCCGCAATATTTCGTTGTCTGTTTTGCATTATACGGCAACTTGCTGTTTTTGTCAACGCTTTCGCAACCGTTGGATATGGAGGACGATATAGGCGAGTTCCTCCTCCGGAAAACGGATGCCATATTCCTTTTCTGCATAGGTTGCCGCTTTTTGTGTACACGCCCATTCCCTTGCATATTTTGTCTGAATGAGCGCAAGCATCTCCTCATCCATCGAATGAATCGGCTCCCCGTTTTCGATGCGGCTTAAGGCAAAGCGCAAATGAGTGAGCAGCCGCTGGTATGAAATGCTTTCCTTATCGATCGATATGCCGAGCTCCGTTTGGATAAGGTCAACGAGTTCATGAATGAGCGTCGTCTCGCGCATCGTTTTGTTCATGCTGGCGGCATCGAGTTTCGCCGTATGAATATGAAGGGCGATATGGGCCGCCTCGTCATCGGGAATCTCGATGCCAAGCCGCTCTTTGATCAACTGTTTCGCCCATAGCCCGATTTCATACTCCGCCTTATATAGCACTTTAATTTCATTGAGCAATTTGTTTTGAATGCGGTAACCTTGCTTCAACCGCTCGATGGCAAACGACAAATGGTCAGTCAGCGCAATATGAATATGGTCGCTGAGCGGCGCTTGCAGTTTGCCTTCCGCATAGCTGATAATTTCTTCGGCAATATCGATATGTTCTTCTGGCAACGTGCGAAGCAATTGCTGGAACTTCTCATTTTCTTCTTCCATGACGAAAATTTTCTCAATGCGGCCCGGGGGGATGAGATCGTTTTTCCGCTTTTGAAACGCAATCCCCGGGCCCATGACAATTTTCTCTTTGCCTTCGTCGAGCACGACAACGGCGTTGTTGTTTAAAATCTTATGGATGCGAAACGCCATATGTCCTCCCTGCCGCCCTTATTTCATTTTGACATGAAATAAGACCGTCTCGCCTTTTGCTGCCGATGTCCCTGCTTTTTTCTCCAAACTTTCAAGCGCATCACCATTCGTGATGATGATCGGCGTCACCGCGCTTTTCGCTTTCTCGCGCACAAGCGGCAAGTCGACAGAAAGAAGCCGATCGCCCCGTTTCACTCGGTCGCCGGCTTTGACATAGGCGGTAAACCCTTCCCCGTTCATCGACACGGTGTCGATGCCGACATGGATGAGCAGCTCCACACCCGCTTCCGAACGCAAGCCGATAGCATGCTTCGTCGGAAAGAGTTGGACGATTTCCCCGTCCACCGGAGCGACGACATCCCCATCCGCCGGGTCGATGGCGATGCCATCGCCCATCATGTTTTGCGCAAACACCGGATCCGGCACGTCTTCAAGCGGCACAATCGTTCCGTCAAGCGGCGCGGTGATCGTCTCCTCTTTCAGCTGCTGCTTGCCAAACCATTTTTTGAACAACGGGCGTCATCCTTTCTATTCGGTTTGTCTGACATTCAGTATACCGAAACGGAAGGACAGTGCCAACCGCGCCGACCCAATCGGTCTTCATCAGCCGCGTTTGCGCAGCCGCCGGCAAATTTCTTCCGTCACTTCCTTTGTCGTCGCCGTGCCGCCGAGATCCGGCGTTTTGATGCCGTCAGCGGTGACATCCTCGATCGTTTGCAACAAAAGGGCGCCGAGCTCTTCTTCGCCGAAATGGTCAAGCATCAGTTTCGCCGTCCAAATTTGCCCGATCGGGTTGGCGATGCCTTTGCCGTAAATGTCCGGCGCCGAGCCGTGCACCGGCTCAAACATGGACGGGTACTTGCCGTTGACGTTGATGTTCGCCGCCGGGGCGATGCCGATGCTGCCCATAATAGCGCCGCCAAGGTCCGTCAAAATGTCGCCAAACAAGTTGCTCGCGACAACGACGTCAAACGTATGCGGCCTTGTCACGAAAAAGGCGGCCAATGCATCAATATGGTACGACGCGGTCGCGACATCCGGGTAGTCGCGCTTGACGTCGGCGAACACTTCATCCCAAAACGGCATCGTATGGAAAATGCCGTTCGATTTCGTCGCGCTCGTCACATGCCGTTTCCGCTTCCGCGCCAGCTCGAACGCATAACGCATCGCCCGCTCCGTCCCTTTGCGGGTAAAGACAGCGTTTTGAATGGCGATTTCATCCTCACCGCGATGAATGCGCCCGCCGACTTCGCTATATTCCCCCTCGCTGTTTTCGCGGACGACGATGAAATCAAAGTCGCGCGGCTCGGTCAGAGGCGAGGATAAGCCGCGGAAATATTTCGCCGGGCGAATGTTAATCACTTGTTCAAATTCGCGGCGGATTTTCAGAAGCAATCCCCATAATGAAATATGATCAGGGACAAACTTCGGATTGCCGACCGCTCCAAGGAAAATGGCGTCAAAGTTCCGCAGCGTCTCCAGCCCATCATCCGGCATCATTTTTCCATGCTCCATATAATAGTCGCAACTCCATGGAAATTCAGTGAAAGAAAAGGAAATCCCTCCATGGACATCCGCAACCGTTTTTAACACATCCAACGCCGCGGGCACAACTTCCTTGCCGATGCCGTCGCCAGGAATGACGGCGATTTCCCATTTTTTCACAACAGTCTCCTCCTTGATGAATCATTTCCTTTCCCTAATTCGACAGAAAGCGCACCGAACCCTCTCCGTTATAGAATACACAATGGCAACCCTTATTTGTGGTAAAATCAAACTACAATCCTATGGACGATGCGGGGGAAACAAATATGTCTCACTATACCGACCCGTTCCGCGGCGAATTTGACAGCCTTGAAGAGTTTGCCGACCGCGTCAGCGACGTGCTGAAATGCCCGGTGACGATCGAAGATGCGAACCATCGGCTCATCGCCTACAGCGCCCATGACGATTACACCGATCCGGCGCGGACGGCGACGATCATCAGCCGGCGCGTCCCGGAAAAAGTGATCAACAGCTTATGGAAACAAGGCGCCATCCCGGCGCTGCTCAAAAGCCGCGAGCCGGTGCGCGTGCCGCCGATTCATGACGTCGGCCTCGGCAGCCGCGTCGCTGTGTCGATCTGGAAAAACGATGAGGTGATCGGTTTCATCTGGGTGCTGGAAACGAACCGGACGCTGTCGCCTGAGGAGATGGAATGGCTCAAGCTCGCCGCCAAGGCAGCGAAAAACAAAGTGTTGCAGCTGTATATGCGCAAAAACAAAAAAGAAGAGCGGGTGCAGGAGCTGTTTTGGAAGTTGCTGACGAGCCATATCGCGGCCGAAGACGAGATTCGCGCCCATCTCGCTGCCATGCAAATCCCGACCGCACCGCAGTTTGCCGTTGTCGTCTTCCGCTTTGCCGCCGATTTGATCGCCGAAATGGAGCGGCAAATTTCCTACTTATTGCAAACAACCCAGCAACTCCCGCTCCTTCTTTATACGACTGACGGCCGCGATGTGATTTTGCTGGCGGCGCCCAAAACCGACCAGCCGCTCAAAGAGCTGAATGCATTCATCGAGTCGTTCGCCGCCAAAATGAAAGAACGATTTCACATCCACGATGTGCAGTGCGGGTTTGGCGGCGTGTACGGCGCCTATCGCCTCATTGAAAAAAGCTACCGCGAAGCGCTCGCCGTCCTGGCGCTGAAAGAAAAGCTCGGCGATGAAATCAAGTCGGTTTACGGCTATGCCCAGCTTGGCATTTACCAATTTTTTGATTTTTTGCTTGAACAAAAGCGGCAAGGAGAATGGACCAACCCAGCGTTAACGAAGCTGCAATCGTACGACCAGAAACACCACAGCGACTTGGTCAAAACGTTTGAAACGTTTTTTGACCATAACGAAAACGCGCAAGAAACCGCCGACGTCCTCAACGTTCACCCGAACACGCTTGCTTATCGGCTCAAGCGGATTGCCGACATCGCCGAGCTTGATCTCAATGACATGAATCAAAAAATCAAATTATACATTGATATTAAATTAGCGAAATACGAAGCGCGCGGTTGAATTTGTGGAAATCCACAAAAACCGGGCGCTTCTTTCTCTTTTTTGAACAATGCCCGGCCCGTTCCGTCTCTTTTATACTATAAGTAAGGCCACTTCTGACGAGGAGGAACGATATCCATGATTATTGGAGTGCCAAAGGAAATCAAAAATAACGAAAACCGTGTCGCCATTACGCCGGCTGGCGTTTTGTCATTCGTTCAGGCTGGACATACGGTTCTGATTGAGAAAGAGGCAGGGGTTGGAAGCGGTTTCAGCGACAGCGATTACGCCCGTGCCGGAGCACAAATCATCGAGCGAGCGGAAGATGTGTGGGCGCAAGCCGATATGGTGATGAAAGTGAAAGAGCCGCTGCCAAGCGAATACGGCTATTTCCGCCCAGGTCTCATTTTGTTCACCTATTTGCATTTGGCCGCCGACCCGGAGTTGACGCGCGCCTTAAAAGAAAGCGGCGTCATCGCCATTGCCTATGAGACGGTGCAAGTCGGCCGCACGCTGCCGCTGTTGACGCCGATGAGCGAAGTCGCCGGGCGGATGGCGGCGCAAATCGGGGCGCAATTTTTAGAAAAACCGTACGGCGGCAAAGGCATCTTGCTTGGCGGCGTCCCAGGCGTCGCCCGCGGCAAAGTAGTCATCATCGGCGGTGGGGTCGTCGGCACGAACGCAGCGAAAGTCGCGGTCGGCCTCGGGGCAGATGTCACGATCATCGACTTGAACGCGGATCGCCTGCGCGAGCTTGACGACATTTTCGGCAACCAAATTACGACGCTCATGTCCAACCCGATGAACATCGCCGAAGCGGTCGCAGAGGCCGACCTTGTCATCGGCGCCGTCCTCATCCCGGGAGCGCGGGCGCCGAAGCTCGTCACCGAGGACATGGTGAAAGCGATGAAACCGGGTTCGGTCATCGTCGATGTCGCCATCGACCAAGGGGGCATCGTCGAGACGAGCGACCACGTCACGACACATGACGACCCGACGTACGTCAAACACGGCGTCGTCCATTATGCGGTCGCCAACATGCCTGGAGCCGTTCCGCGCACCTCGACGATCGCCTTGACGAACGTCACGATGCCATACGCCTTGCAAATCGCCAACAAAGGCGTCATCCAAGCCATTACGGACAACCCGGCGCTCGAGCTTGGCGTCAACGTCGCCAACGGCGAAATCACGTACGAAGCCGTCGCCCGCGACCTCGGCTATCGCTACGTCCCGGCCCGCGAAGCGCTCGGGAAAACGTTGGCCGCCAACTAACCGTGATGGACGCGGCCGACAACGCGCGCTGCCGGCCGCCTGTTCATCATTGTCCATTCCCATGACCGCCCACTCATAGCGGGCGGCTTTTTTTATCGTCCTAACCCGACAAGGCCGCCATTTCGGCAAGTGAGCGCAGGCGGTGGGAGTATGCCCCCTGTTGCGTTATGCCAAATCATTTTCGTTCAGCAAAGCAGGCCGTGTATAATGAAAATAGAAAGCGGGAAAGAAGGTGATTTCGTGAACGTTCCGGGAAAACAGGCGGTATCGCTTGAAGAATTTTATCGCATGCGGGAAACAACCGATCGTATTTTAGAATATATTGATGGCGCTGTGTTGATGTCTCCCTCCCCTTCGACCCAGCACCAACGCCTATCGGGACGGCTGTACGTCCAACTGTTCCATTTTTTAGAAGGAAAGCCGTGTGAAGTGTTTCATGCCCCTTTTGATATCGAACTAAAGAACGAACGAATCGAAGGCAAGAAAATTGTCGTCCCTGATTTAACCGTGATCTGCGATCGAAGCGGATTAACGGACAGCAAATTTGTCGGCGTCCCAACGTTGATCATTGAAATTTTAAGTCCTTCCAACCAGGCGTATGATCTCGTGTTCAAATTGAACTTGTATATGCAATACGGAGTCGGTGAATATTGGATCGTGAACCCTATGCACTCTGTTGTGCAAATCTACTCGCTCAATGACGACGGACAATATGAACAAGCCGGCGTCTGGAAAGAAACCGGCATGGCCTATTCGCGCGCGCTTGACGGTTTTTCTGTTGATGTAGAACAACTATTTCGTCCTTGAGGGCGGCTTCATGATATAATCTTGTAGAACAAAGGAGTGATGACGATGACGATGCCAAAAGCGTTAACGATCGCCGGGTCAGACAGCAGCGGCGGCGCCGGGCTGCAGGCGGATTTGAAAACATTCCAAGAACTCGGTGTCTACGGGATGACGGCAATCACGACAATCGTCGCCATGGATCCGCACAACCGTTGGGCGCATCAAGTGTTTCCGGTGGACTTGGCGACGATCGAAGCTCAGCTTGAGACGATCATCGTCGGCGTTGGCGTTGATGCTCTCAAAACGGGGATGCTTCCAACGACGGATATCATTGAATTAGCGGCGCGCACCATTGAAAAACATGGATTGAAAAACGCCGTCATCGACCCGGTTATGGTGTGCAAAGGGGCGGACGAGCCGCTCCATCCGGAAAATACAGTGTGCTACCGGGAAACGCTTGTACCAAAAGCAACGGTCGTGACGCCGAACTTGTTTGAGGCGGCGCAGCTAGCCGGCCTGCCGCGCATTGAAACGGTTGAGGACATGAAAGAGGCGGCCGGGCGCATTCATGAGCTCGGAGCTCAATATGTGATCGTCAAAGGCGGACGGAAAATTCCGCACGACTATGCGGTTGACGTCCTTTATGACGGCCAAACGTTCGAACTGCTTGAATCGGAACGGATCGACACGACGTATACGCATGGCGCCGGCTGCACGTTCTCGGCCGCCATTGCCGCCGAACTGGCGAAAGGCCGGCCGGTGAAAGACGCCATTGCGACGGCAAAAGCGTTCATCACCGCCGCCATCCGCCACTCGTTCCCGCTCAACGAATACGTCGGGCCGACGCATCACGGCGCGTACCGCCGCTACGGCGAACAATAGACAAGGCCTCGTCCTTGTCTTTTTCCGCAACTCCCCTCCTTGGAATTAGGAAGGGAGCGAGGCCTGCGCATACCGAAAAAGCAAATGCCTCCAAACGATTTGCATGGCGCTAAAATAGATGCCATATAGAAATAGAAAGGAAGGTGCCGCCATTGCGCGTCTCGGCTGTCCAATATCATCTTCATACCATCCGTTCGTTTGATGAATTTGCCGCGCAAGTGACGCATTACGTCAAAACGGCGCAAGAGTTTGACGCTGAGTTTGTGTTGTTCCCGGAATTTTTCACCACCCAGCTGCTCTCGATTCCGCTTGACGACGGACGGCAAGCGACGATTGATGACTTGCCGAATTATACCGAAAAATACACCGAGCTGTTTGTGTCGCTCGCTAAAGACACCGGCATGTATTTGATCGGCGGCACGCATGTCATCCGCCAAAACGGCAAGCTGTACAATGTCGCCCATTTGTTTGCGCCGGACGGGACGGTCCATCGCCAGGCGAAGCTGCATATCACCCCGACTGAGGTCAACGAGTGGAATATCGCTCCAGGCGACGGCGTGCATGTGTTTGAAACGGACAAAGCGACGATCGCCATTTTGACGTGCTATGACATCGAGTTTCCGGAAATCGTTCGCCTGGCGCGCGCGAAAGGGGCGGACGTCATCTTCTGTCCGTCGTGCACCGATGACCGGCACGGGTTTTACCGCGTACGGTATTGCTGCCACGCGCGGGCCATCGAAAACGAAGTGTATGTCGTCACGACCGGCACGGTCGGGTCGCTTCCGACGGTCGACTTTATGCGCGCCAATTTCGGCCAAGCGGCCGTCATCACGCCCAACGACATCCCGTTCCCACCCGGCGGCGTGCTTGCGGCCGGCGAGATCAACGACGACATGGTCATTACGGCTGACCTCGACTTATCGCTTCTTCGCAAAGTGCGGGAAAAAGGATCGGTCGCGACATGGCGCGACCGGCGCATCGACTTGTACCCGGATTGGAATCAAGTGAAATAGTCCTAAACGACAAAAAGGGTGCCCCTGCGCAAGGGGACACCCTTTTGCCTATTTTTAGGACAGCAACTGCTTGAATCGATCAAATTGTTCAGCTACTTTCCCTTCTGGCTCCTTCGTCAGCAAGCTGACGATCACAATCGCTGCCAAGCTGGCGGCAAAACCGGGGATCATTTCATACAACAGCCCTTTTAAGTAGGCGGATTGCGTCCAAAGAATGACCGTCAATGCCCCGGCGACCATGCCGGCGAGCGCCCCCCATTTCGTCATCCGCCGCCAGCATAAGCTAAGCAAAATGACGGGGCCAAACGATGCGCCAAACCCAGCCCACGCATAGCCGACCAAGTTTAAAATCGTGTCGTTTTTCGTATACGCCAGCGCTGTCGCGACAATGGCGACAAGGAGCACCGACAAACGCCCGACGAAGACAAGCTCCTTATCCGAAGCCGCGCGGCGGAACACGACTTTATACAAGTCTTCGGTCAGCGAGCTCGAGGTGACGAGCAGCTGGGATGAAATGGTGCTCATAATCGCGGCTAAAATCGCCGCCAGCAAAAACCCAGTAATAATCGGATGGAACAAAATGTGTCCGAGTTGAATAAACACCGTTTCCGGATCATCAAGTTTCATGCCGCGCTGCGAAAAGTAAGCGATTCCAAAAAGACCGGTCAACATCGCTCCGACAACCGAGAAAATCATCCAACCCATGCCGATGCGGCGGGCGCTTTTCATTTCTTTCACCGACTTAATGGCCATAAAGCGGACGATAATGTGCGGCTGGCCGAAATACCCAAGCCCCCAGGCGAATAATGAAATGATGCCAAGAAAACTTGTTCCTTTCCATATATTCAACAAGTTGGGATCGATGTCGCGAATCGTCTCCATCGTATCCACCGGCCCGCCTGTATGGAACAGCGTCACGACCGGCACTAAAATCAACGCGATGAACATAATCGTCCCTTGGACAAAGTCCGTCCAGCTGACGGCCAAAAAGCCGCCAAACAGCGTGTAAGCGACGACAACGCCGCCGACGATCCACAAGCCCGTATGGTAGCTGACACCAAACGAGTTTTCAAACAGAACGCCCCCCGAAACGAGGCCGGACGAGACATAAAACGTAAAAAAGACCATAATGACAATCCCAGATGCCATCCGCAACAATTTCGACGCATCGCCGAAACGGTTTTCCAAAAACTCCGGAATCGTAATCGAGTCGTTCGCTACTTCCGTATAGACGCGCAAGCGCGGCGCGACAAACAACCAGTTTGCATAAGCGCCAAGCGTCAAGCCGATGACGATCCAGGCGGCGCTCACCCCATCGACATACATCGCCCCCGGCAGCCCCATGAGCAGCCAGCCGCTCATGTCGGAAGCCCCGGCGCTGAGCGCCGTCACCGCCGGCCCGAGCGTCCGGCCGCCAAGCATATAATCGGACAAATTCGACGTCCGTTTATACGCCCAATAGCCAATCCAAAGCATGCCGACTAAATACACAATGACGGAAAATAAAACCATATGGACTCTCCTTCCTCTACTGTCTTGTCACCACTTTCATCATAACGAAATTGATAGTATTTACACAATAGTATTTATTTTTCCATACCGCTATAATAAACAAATTGACAAAACCTTTGCCAACTCTACCCTCTTTCTGGTATAATATTCTGTAAATTAAAAATCAATCGTTTATGTCTTTTTATACATAAAAAATTATTTTATAAAAATGCACACGAAATGATATTAGCCATATGCCCTTCAGTTAATGTGGCGAAAAACATTGAAAAATGCGCCTTTTCCCCATTTATACGGCAGTACCAAAATGTTCAAACAATTATTTTTATAAAACCTATTGCATAATAACAAAAATATTGATAGTATGATAATCGTTCATCGACAATGATTCCAAAGGGGGATTTTATAGGATGTTAAAAATGAAGAAAGGTTTGATCGTAGCGGTCGTTGCTGCGTTGTTTATGGCGCTCGCCGCTTGTGGCAAGTCGACAGAAACAAGCTCTCCGTCAGGCGCTGAAAAAGAAGGGAAGCAAAAAATCACCGTCGGGACGGACGCGGCGTTTGCACCATTTGAATATATGCAAAAAGGAAAAATTGTTGGGTTTGACGCCGACCTTTTGGATGCGGTGATGAAAGAAGCCGGCTTGGATTATGAATTAAAAAACATCGGCTGGGATCCGCTGTTCGCTTCGCTGCAAAGCAAAGAAATCGACATGGGCATTTCCGGCATTACGATTACGGACGAGCGGAAACAATCTTATGATTTCTCAGCTCCGTACTTTGAAGCAACACAAGTCATCTTAGTCAAACAAGGCAGCCCGGTGAAAAACGCCCTTGACTTAAAAGGGAAAACGATCGGCGTGCAAAATGCGACAACTGGTCAAGAAGCAGCAGAAAAGCTTTTTGGGAAAGGCCCTCATATTAAAAAATTCGAAACAACAGTCGTTGCCATTATGGAGCTTCTAAACGGCGGCGTTGATGCTGTTATCACGGACAATGCAGTGGCGAACGAATACGTGAAAAACAATCCCAATAAAAAACTGCAAGTCATTGAGGATCCAAAAAACTTCGCTTCAGAATATTATGGTATGATCTTCCCAAAAAACAGCGAATTGAAAGCAAAAGTGGACGAAGCATTAAAAAACGTCATCAACAGCGGCAAATACACTGAAATCTATAAAAAATGGTTTGGAAAAGAACCGAAGCTTGATCGATTAAAACAACAATAAGCGTGCGAACAAAGAAAATGCGTAACTACCCGCAAGTTACGCATTTTTCGTAGAGAAAGGTGAGATCGATGGATTTTCGTTTTGATATTATTGTTGAATACGCCCCTTACTTTTGGCAAGGGCTGCTCGTAACGATCGGCGTATCATTAGCCGGCATCGTGTTCGGCCTCATTCTCGGCCTGTTCATCGGCCTTGGCAAAATGTCGTCCAACCCGATTATTCGTTTGCCGTTTTCGTGGTACATTAACTTTTTCCGCGGTACGCCGCTTGTCGTGCAAATTTTGCTCGTCCATTTCGGCGCCATGCCGCTCTTTTTCGCCCAGCCAAATGCCGTCGCTTCCCTGGCCGTCTCGCTGTCGCTCAACTCGGCCGCGTATGTGGCCGAGATTTTCCGCGCCGGCATCCAGTCGATCGACAAAGGGCAAATGGAAGCGGCCCGCTCGCTTGGGATGACGCATGCGCAGGCGATGCGCTACATTATTTTGCCGCAGGCGTTAAAGCGAATGATTCCGCCGTTTGCGAACGAGTTTATCGTCTTAATTAAAGATTCGTCGCTTGGGATGGTCATCGCCGCCCCGGAAATCATGTATTGGGGGAAAGCGGCCGCGGGTGAGTATTACCGCGTTTGGGAGCCGTATTTAACAGTGGCGTTCATCTATTTGCTCTTAACGCTTTCGTTAAGCAAACTGTCACACTATCTTGAAAGGAAGTATTCGACCCAATGATTGACGTACGCCAGCTGAAAAAATCGTTCGGTTCGCTCCAAGTTTTAAAAGGAATCGATGTCCATATTCGCGAAGGAGAAGTCGTGGTCGTCATCGGCCCATCGGGGTCGGGAAAATCGACGTTTTTACGCTGTTTAAACTTGCTTGAGGATTTCGATGAAGGTGAAATTATTATTGACGGCATTAATTTAAAGGCGAAAGACACGAACTTAAATAAAGTGCGGGAAGAAGTCGGAATGGTGTTCCAGCGCTTTAACTTGTTTCCGCATATGACGGTGCTGAACAATATCACGCTGGCACTGATGAAAGTGCGGAAATGGCCGCGTGAAAAAGCGGAAGCGAAGGCGATGGAGCTGCTCGCCAAAGTCGGGCTGCAAGACAAAGCGCATGTCTACCCGGACTCCCTCTCCGGTGGGCAGGCGCAGCGCGTCGCCATCGCCCGGGCGCTCGCCATGGAACCGAAAATCATGCTGTTTGACGAGCCGACATCAGCGCTCGACCCGGAAATGGTCGGGGAAGTGCTCTCGGTCATGAAGCAGCTGGCCAATGAAGGGATGACGATGGTCGTCGTCACCCACGAGATGGGCTTTGCCCGTGAAGTCGGCGACCGCGTCCTGTTTATGGACGGCGGCTACATTGTCGAGGAAGGGAAGCCGGAAGACTTGTTCGACCACCCGCAGCATGAGCGGACGAAAGCGTTTTTATCAAAAGTGCTGTAAAAAGTCGTCTTGCCTGTTCGAGGCAAGACGACTTTTTTTTAGGCACATATCATGCCCCCTATAATGCAACCATGTTGCCTCCCCATCTCTTCAATGTTCCGTCAACGGCTCCCCCATTTCAGGCATCTATGACAACCACAAAAGTCCTTCTGAACATAAAAAGCCGGCCGAATCCCCGGCCAGCCTCGCTTTACAACACAAACTGCATCACCCAAATCGAACCGGCGACAACGACAATGGCGATAAAGAAGCTGTACGCCATGTTGAATGTTTGAATGCGGCCGCTGTCGCTTTCGTTGACATGCATGAACATAAACAGCTGCAAGCTCGCTTGGATGATCGCGAACAAGACGATGATGACGATCACGGCTTTAAGCGGCAGCCCAGACGAGAGCGCCACCCAAAGAGCCGCAAACGTCAAGACGAGCGACAACAAAAACCCAATGATATGTTTCCACGGAAATGATTCGCGATGGCTGTTTGCGCCCATGTTAGATCACCATCCCTAACAAATAGACGAGCGTGAAGATGAAAATCCAAACGACGTCTAAAAAGTGCCAATACAAACTGACGATAAACACTTTGCGCGCCGTTTTCGGCGTAAAGCCGCGCTGGAGGAGCTGGATGATGATCAAAATCATCCAGCCAATTCCTACACTGACGTGGGCGCCGTGCGTGCCGACGAGCACGAAAAAGCTTGATAAAAATGCGCTCGTCTGCATCGTCGCTCCTTCATGGACGTAATGGATGAACTCGCGAATTTCAACCGTAATAAACCCCACCCCAAGCAGAAGCGTCACGAGCAGCCAGGCAATCAGCCCGCTCATGCGGCCGCGGCGCATTTCAAAAATGGCCAACCCACATGTGAAACTGCTCGTCAACAGCAACAACGTTTCGATCAAAACGTCTTTTACCTCAAACAGCTCCGCTGCCGTCGGCCCCGAGCCGGTCCGTTGGAACAAGACGAGATACGTCGCAAACAGCGTCGCAAACAGCGCGACTTCCGCCCCGAGGAAAATCCAGAAACCCAATATGTTCAACCGACTTTCTTGCGTCCGATACTCCAGCGGCACCGTTTCCTCATAGCGATGTGCAGCTTCTCCCATTCGTCACGCCCCCTTCCGCGCCGCTCGTTCCATCCGTTTGATTTCGTCAACCGGAATATGGTAGCCATCATCGTCTTCAAATGAGCGGAGAATCAATCCAAGCACAATGAACAACGCACCAACGATAGCCAACGCAAACCACTTGAACACAAGGCCGAACCCGGCGACGAAAAACGCCACCGACATCCAAAACGGGCGTCCTGAGTTGCTTGGCATATGGATCGGCTTCAAGTCTTCTTCTTTCACGTGGAAGCCGCCATACTTTTTCTTCATCACCCAATACGCGTCCACATCTTCGACAACCGGCGTCACCGGGAAATTGTAATGCACCGGCGGCGACGCGGTCGCCCACTCAAGCGTCCGTCCGTTCCACGGGTCGCCGGTCATGTCGCGCTCGCCGTAGCGGGCGCTGTAATAAATGTTGTAACAAAGCACAATGAACCCGATGCCCATCAAAACCGCCCCAACCGTCGCGACGACGTTGAGCGGCGTCCAGCCGAGACCAGCCGAGTACGTGTACATGCGGCGCGTCATCCCCATCAACCCGAGGAAATACATCGGGAAGAAGCAGACGTTAAACCCGATCATAAACAGCCAAAACGTCCATTTGCCGAGCCGCTCGTTTAAAATATGGCCAAACATTTTCGGATACCAGTAATGCAAGCCAGCAAAGCAGGCGAACACCGTACCCGCGATCAACACGTAATGGAAGTGGGCGATGAGAAAATAGCTGTTATGGTATTGATAATCGGCCGCGGCCATTGCCAGCATCACACCTGTCACGCCGCCGATGACAAAGTTCGGAATAAACGCCAGCGACCAAAGCATCGCTGTTGTAAAACGAATTTTCCCTTTTCGGATCGTAAACAGCCAGTTGAAAATTTTCACCCCGGTCGGGATCGCGATCGCCATCGTCGTGATCGAGAAGGCAGAGTTCACTGCCGGCCCTGCGCCCATCGTAAAGAAGTGGTGCACCCAGACGATAAAGCTTAAAAACGCAATGCCCACGATCGAACCGACCATCGCCTTATAACCGAACAGCCGTTTCTGCGCAAACGTGCTGACCACTTCCGAGAAAATGCCGAACGCCGGCAAAATGACGATATACACTTCCGGATGGCCCCAAATCCAGAACAAGTTCGCCCAGAGCATCGACATGCCGCCATTGGCCATCGTGAAAAATTGCGTGCCAAATACGCGGTCGAACGTCATTAATGCCAAGGCGACGGTCAATACCGGGAAGGCGAAAATAATGAGCACGCACGTAATGAGAATCGTCCACGTAAACATCGGCATGCGCATCAATGTCATGCCCGGCGCGCGCATTTTTAAAATCGTGACAAGGAAGTTGATCCCGGTCATCAATGTTCCGATCCCGGAAATTTGTAAAGCGACAGCGTAATAGTTGTTGCCGACGCCATGGCTGAATTCGTTGCCGGCAAGCGGGAAGTACGCCGTCCAACCGGCATCCGGCGATCCGCCGATGACGAATGAAATGTTAAACAGCAACGCACCGAAGAAAAAGAGCCAAAAGCTTAACGCATTCAAATATGGAAACGCGACGTCGCGCGCCCCAATTTGCAGCGGAACGACGATGTTCATCAAGCCGATGATGAACGGCATCGCCATAAACAAAATCATAATCGTCCCGTGCGTCGTAAAAATTTCATTGTAGTGCTGGGCATCAAGAAATTTCATATTCGGAGCCGTCAGCTGCGCCCGCATCAAAAGCGCATCGACGCCGCCGCGGAAGAGCATCAAAACTGCGCAAATAATGTACATGACGCCGATTTTTTTATGGTCGACGGTAGTGAGCCATTCGTTCCACAGCCATTTCCATTTTTTAAAATACGTCAAGACGAACACAATGCCGATTATCGTTAAAACGATCGCGACATCAGCCGCGTAAATGAGCGGCTCTCCGGTTACGAAAAACTCGCTCCATTTCATCTTTCGCTCCTCCTTTCCTACTCCCCATGATGGTGACCGTTTGTCATCGTTTCATCATGTTGATCGTCATTTTTCATTGGCTTTCCATCTCCATGATGGCTGTTCTGTTTCGCATGGTCAATCCATTGCAAGTGGGTGTTCGAAAACGTCATTCGCCCAACAAGCCCCGGTTTTAAAATTTGTGTGTATTTTTCCTCATCGAGCTTCGGGGCGGTTTGTTTCACTTCATTTATCCATTTGCGGAAGTCCGTTCCCGTTTGGGCGACAACCTCAAATTCCATATGTGCGAACTTTTCCCCGGAAAAGTTGGCGCTCCGCCCCATATACGATCCTGGTTTATCAGCTTGTAAAATCAGCTCTGTCTCCATGCCGTCCATCGCATATTTTTGTCCGCCTAGCTCCGGCACCCAAAACGAATTCATCGGTCCGACGGACGTGAGCTTGAATTTGACCGGCACACCGGCCGGAATATGGACGTAGTTGACCGTTTCAATGTTTTCTTCCGGATAGCTGAAAATCCATTTCCAGTTCGCCGCCGTCACATGAATCGTGATCGGTTTCACGTTCTCGGTCGGCGGCTTTTCCAACGCAAACGTCGCCTTCACTGTTGGAACAGCGAGCGCAGCGACAATCAAAATCGGAATGGCCGTCCAGACGACTTCAAGCAACGTGTTTCCTTCCTCATCCGGCGGCTCATAGCCGGCATTTTCCGGCTTCTCGCGATAACGAATGAGAAAAACGGCAAACAACGTAAATACAACAACAATAATGAACAACATAAAGCCGACAGACCACATGATCAAATCATACTGCATGCGCGCCACCGGCCCTTGCGGATTGAGCACGGCCGTGCGCTCCACGCAGCCCCCAAGCAAAAACAAAAACGGCAAAACCAGCACCGCGCGCCATCTCGCCCGTTTCATCGCTATCGGTCCTCCCTCTTCTGCCCCAACCATTTCGGGGCCTTCCATGCATTTTCTTTTGTCTCTACCATATCAAAATTGAAAATGTTTGAAACGAATGAGCGAAAAAGTTCATAAATCAGCAAAACATTTGTCACAAACTGTTCAATCATTGTTCAACAAATCGCCACTTGTTTTCCTCGTTTAGGGAAATATTGATGAGAAAGGAGAGTTGCGGAAAAGCCCGCCATAAAACAAGACAGCTGAATTCTTTATGAAAAAGAACCCAGCTGTCCTTCGTTCGTTTGAATGGCATATCCTTGTTGCTGCAACTGTTTGCGAATGCGTGGGTTTAACGTTTGCCACATCCATTGTTCATACAACGCCTTTTTCTCTCCAGGCAATAAATAGTAGTGTCGGCCGGCCTGGCGGCGCGCCCGCTCGGTGACATCATAGAGCGCTAACGCAGCGGCGACGGAAATGTTAAAGCTTTGCACAAAGCCGTACATCGGAATGACAAACGTTCCGTCCGCCAAGCGGAGCGCCTCTTCCGACACGCCGCTATGCTCGTTGCCAAACAACAGCGCTGTCGGTTGGGACAGATCGATGTCGGAAACCGGAATCGTCTCCTCACCAAGATAGCTTGCATACACTTGATACCCTTGACTTTTCAAATCGGCAATGGCCGTTTTGATATCTGGCTTATGGTGGAGCGTCAGCCACTGATCGGCATAGCGCGTCACAAGCCGGTTCGGCGAAAACGGCGCCTTTCCCGTCACGATATGAACGTCTTGAACGCCAAACGCTTCCGCCGTCCGCAGCACCGCCGCTTGGTTATGCGGGTCATCGACCGCTTCGATCAAGACGGTAATATAGCGGGTGCGCTCATTCAAAACCTCATACATCCGCCGAAGCCGCCTTGGCAAAATCATTTCCCAAACCGGACGCGTCGATTCGGTGATCAGCCCTTCTTGCCGCAGCTGTTCCAAAAATGATGTCGCTTCCCGTTCTTCCACAACGCATCCCCCTTTCCAAGCCTAGCGTATTCTGTGTTTCCCATTGTACAAAATGACAGGATGCCAAGGCAATTCATGTATTTTTAAATACTATTCAGATTATTAAATATATAATAACTTGAAAACATTGCTCATTTACAACCTCTTTATCTATCGGTTAGTATTATAATGTAAGCGCTTCAAAAATACTTTTTCAAAAAATATTATTTATTATCAAGCTGTTTAACCTTGCTGAACAGCAAGAAGCGCCGAGCGCATTCGGTCGGCTGACAAAGCGCGGCATTCCGGGCGCGGCCTTGATCGCCACTGCGCTTGTCATGCTTGTCGGCGTATATTTGAACTACGTATCGGAAAAAGTGTTCCAATGGGTGACAAGCATCGCCACATTCGGCGCCATTTGGACGTGGGCGGTCATTTTGCTGTCCCAGCTGAAATTCCGCAAACAGTTGAGCGCGGAACAAGCACAACGTCTCACGTTCAAACTTCCGCTTTATCCATACAGCTCATACGTGTCGCTTGCCTTTTTGATCGGCGTTGCCGCCCTAATGGCGTATTTCCCGGATACGCGCATCGCTTTGATCATCGGCCCAGCCTGGCTGCTGCTTTTGACGGCAGTATACTTCGCCAAAGGAATGCATCGTCGCCAGCATGGCCAAGCCGAAGAAAAGCAAGCTGGATGACAAGTCCGATCAAAAGAGAGGGTGTCCCCATCCTTGCGGGACACCCTCTTTCTAAAACAAAAAGCAGGAAATGTGCAATCGCAGACCCCATCCTTCCGATCGGTCTATTTCCGTTTGGATCATGACTCGCTTTCACCCTCCAATCCTTTCATTCATCAACCGCTATGTAGGCTTGGCGCGGATGATTCGGCTGATCCGGGTATTTTAAGCGGATTTTCCCTTCCTCCAACAGCTTTCCTAAATAATTGTTGCGCAATCCATCCGGCGTCCGTTCGAGCAGCTCTGCCAGCTCTTTCAGACGCAGCGGCCGCTCGCGGCATAACCGAACGATCAATTGTTCCATGACCGCTGGAGCCAACCGTTTTTTTCGCCGTGCCAATTCTGCCATCTTCCATAGCCGTTCGTCGATCGTTTCCCCTTTTTCGTTGCTGTCATGCATACTGATGTCGTTGTTTACGGAGCTAAGCAAGCTATTTACGAACTTCAACTCTTTATTTATAGAGATCGACGTTCTATTTACGGAGTCAGACTCATTTTTTATGGAGTTCGACCCGATGTTTACGGAGTTTTTGGTTATATTTACGGAGTTTTCTTCGTTGTTGACGGAGTTGGTGTCTATACTTACGAAGTTTAGTTCGTTAGTTATGAAGCTCTCGGTTTCCTGTCCGCTGTCCGGATCCAGCCATTCGGGTTCCGACTGTTCCAGCTGTCCAGCCGGTTCTGTTTCCATTGTTGCGCTAATTTCAGCTGGAAATTGCAGCGGACACAACACAACGATTGTACGGTCTGGATTCGTTTGCTGCGAGATATCGATCGGGCAAGCAAGCGCCTGTTCCTGCATATCGCACATTCGCTTGAGGCCCGATCCCGCGCGTTTGCATACGTCGATCAGCAAAAACATTTTAAAAATATTCGGGTTGCGCAAATTGCTCGTATGCCCCGCCATTGCCGCTTCAATCGGGATGCGAAACCGTCCCGGGTTGGCAAAGCGAAATGAACGATCCTCTTTTTCGACGGTGATGCCGCCTTCCTCCCCATAATCGGCATGAACGATGGCATTCGCAAGCGCCTCGCCAAGCAGAGCGCGCCCTTCATCCGACCAAACGTGACGCTCCAGCTCAGCCAACACGCGAAAATAAAAATCATAAATGTTGCCCGACCATGTGCCGTCTTGTGATGTGAACCGCTTCGTCCATCCTGCCGCTTCACCGTCAGTGTGCTCTCGATATTCCAAAAAGTATTGCGGCAGCACCTCGGTGATGATCCGCTCCTCACTGAACATCAACAATCCCGCGAGCGTCAGCCCTTCTTTGCTGCTGTCGCGCAGCTTGCCCCACGCGCCGATTTTGTATAAAAATTCTTTTGTCTCGAGCCCGTTCCACGGATGGCCCGGTTTCACCTGAGCAAACCGCTCGCGGTAATGGCTGACGGTCTCGAAATTGAGCTCACTTAAGCTGTAATGCTCTAAAATCAGGCTGTCTGCCAGCGCATGGGGGCGTTCATGAAACGAATTTGTATATTTATTCACTCCCGATCTTCCTTTGACGTTATTTTTGCAAAACAGTTTGATTCTCTTTTTCTATTGTACCATCTTTCCTTCTCCTTGCGGATAGTTGCCAAAAAAAGAAAACGGTTGTGGATATGTGGAATAGTTCGCCCGATAAAAGGAAAACTACAGAAGACAACATTGACATGCAAGGAGGAGGTCATCATGTCGTCCCTTCCTTCCACCGTAGAGCCTTACTGGCGCGACTCCGTTTCGCTTCCGTCGTTTCCGAAGCTCGATGCGGACATTTCCGCCGACGTCGCAGTCATCGGCGGCGGCATTTCCGGGATTACAACAGCGTATTTGTTGTCGGCGCAAGGGGCGCGCGTCGCCCTTCTGGAAGCCGACCGGCTCCTGAACGGCACGACCGGCCATACGACAGCGAAAATCACCGCCCAGCACGATCTCGTCTATGATGAATTTCTCAACCATTTCGGTGCAGAAAAGGCGCGACTCTATTATGACGCCTGCATGGACGCACTCCAGTTTATCCGCCGCACGATCGAAGAACAACAAATAGACTGCGACTTTTGCGAGCAAGATGCCTATATTTATACGATGTCTTCCTCTTCTTTCCAAAAACTAGTGAAAGAATGGGAAGCGTACGAACGGCTCGGCATTGACGGCGCCTTCGTTGAGTCGATCCCGCTCCCGCTGCCGGTGGCGGCAGCGGTCGTGATGAAGAGGCAGGCGCAATTTCATCCGCTCAAATATTTGGCCAAACTCGTCGATTCGATCACACAGGCTGGCAGCGCCATTTACGAACACACACCAGCGGCGGATATTGAACAAGGAAAAAGGATGACAGTCATTACGCGAGACAAAAAACGGGTTGAGTGCGACCATGTCGCCGTCTGTTCTCACTTTCCGTTTTACGACGGCGGGTTTTACTTTTCGCGCATGTACGCTGAACGGTCGTACGTATTGGGAGTGACGATCACTGAACCGTACCCGGGCGGCATGTATTTAAGCGCCGATGAACCGAAACGCTCGATCCGCTCCGCAGCGGCAGGCAGCGAGACGCTTATCCTAATTGGCGGCGAAAACCATAAAACCGGCCAAGGCGTGCCGACGATGCGTCATTACGAGGCGCTGTCCTCGTTCGCTTCGCAGCTGTTTACGGTGAACGACATCCGTTACCGTTGGTCCGCCCAAGATTTGACGACGCTGGACAACGTGCCGTACATCGGCCCGATGACGGCAGGGACGCCAAACATTTATGTCGCGACAGGGTACCGGAAGTGGGGGATGACGAACGGGACGGTCGCCGGGATGCTTTTGTCTGACCTCATCCTCGACCGCGACAACCGATACCGCGACTTGTACTCCCCGTCGCGCTTTTACGCTGATCCAAGCATGAAGCAGTTTTTCACGACAAACCTTGACGTCGCCAAACATTTGCTGGAGGGAAAGATCGAACCGGTTGTCCGCCGGCCGCAAGATTTGACGCATGGCGAAGGGGCGGTTGTCTCGGTCAACGGAAAGCGGGCTGGCGCCTATAAGGACGAAGCCGGGGTGCTCCATGTCGTCGACACGACGTGCACCCATATGGGTTGCGAGCTGGAGTGGAACAGCGGCGACCGGACATGGGACTGCCCATGTCATGGCTCGCGCTTCTCGATCGATGGCGATGTTATCGAAGGACCGGCGAAACAGCCGCTCGCGCGCATTGAACTTGATGACGCGAAGTGACGCGCTGACGCAGGACGGCGGCGCGTGCAGAACATCGTCGCAATCGGCATGTCGACCTTGAGTTCCAATGGGGGTTGGGAGCGTATGTTCCTAACCCCCTTATCGTTTTCATTTGCCGATAGCGCATTTCATGATAAGATGAAAATGAGAGTGGACTGCATGTTGTATGATGTTTTCGGGAGGGATGACGCATGGACCTTGAACCGATTTTTCTCACCCCTGTCTTCCAAGAACGGATTTGGGGCGGCACGAAGCTCGCCGAACGATTCGGCTACGACATTCCGTCTTCGCAAACAGGGGAATGCTGGGCGGTGTCCGCCCATCCGCACGGGCAGACGGTCGTCGCCCGCGGACCGTTTGCCGGGATGACGCTCGGACAATTATGGGAGGAACGCCGCGATTTGTTCGGCCACTTCCCGTCTGACCGCTTCCCGCTGTTGACCAAAATTTTGGACGCCAACGCCGACTTGTCAGTCCAAGTCCACCCGGACGATGAATACGCCAAAACGCATGAAGGCGGAGAACTCGGCAAAACGGAGTGTTGGTACATCATCGACTGCAAGCCGGGCGCTCAGTTGATTTACGGCCATTATGCAGAAACGAAAGGAGAGCTGCGCGCGATGATGGAAGCGGGGGAATGGGATCGTTTACTTCGGAAAGTGCCGATCCGCCCCGGCGACTTCTTCTATGTCCCAAGCGGCACGATCCACGCCCTTTGCGAAGGGACGCTCGTCCTTGAGACGCAGCAAAGCTCAGATACAACCTACCGCGTCTACGATTACGACCGCGTCGACAGCCAAGGGCGGAAGCGCGAGCTTCATCTCGAGAAAGCGATTGACGTCACGACCGTCCCGCATCGCGACATCGATGTCCACCCCCATGTCGCCGAATTTCCCGGCGCGACGGTGACGACCTTCGTGGAAGGAGACTACTTCGGCGTCCAAAAATGGGACGTCCATGACGCGTTCGCGTCAGAACAGACGAAACCGTTTCTCATCGTCAGCATCCTAAAAGGCGAAGGTGAGCTCGTCCGCGAAGGACAGACATACCCGCTTCGCCGGGGCGACCATTTCATTTTGCCGCATCAATTCGGCCGTTTCACCATTCGCGGCTCCCTCCAAGCGATCGCGTCGTGGCCACGGAAAGGCAAATAAACGCGGGTGTCCCAAAGGTTCGGGACACTCGTTCTCATTGCCATAAGCAGCAAAATGACCAAATTGTGTTCGATTTAAGGGGCGTCGCCTTTTTGGGTCAGCCCCTTCTTTTTGTCGAAAATATTAACGGGGGGATTGTTTTCCTAGTTGGCCAAGACGGTATACGTACGCAATATGCCGCGCCGTTTGCGTCACATACTGTTCCGCCTGCTCCAACGCTTTCTCGAGCGGAATGACGCCGGGAACAATTGTAAAGAGGGCGTCAATGCCATGGTCTAAGACGACCGCGCTGTCGTCGCCCAACGACCCGGCGATGCCGATGACGGGGACGCCGAACTGTTTCGCTGTCTTGGCAACGCCGATCGGCGTTTTGCCGAACACCGTCTGTCCGTCAATCCGCCCTTCGCCGGTGATGACCAAGTCAGCGTCTTTGACGCGCTCCGCGAGCTGAACCGTCTCGATCACAATCTCCACGCCGCGCTTTAGCTCGGCCGGGAGAAACGCGAGCAGTCCCGCCCCCAACCCGCCGGCCGCACCCGCTCCCGGGATGTCGCCGACTTGTTTGCCGAGATCACGTCGGATGACGTCGGCATAGTGCGCCAAGTTCCGGTCAAGAACCGCGACCATGTCCGGTGTCGCCCCCTTTTGCGGACCGAAAATGGCCGACGCTCCGTTCGGACCGGTAAGCGGGTTGTCGACGTCGCACGCCACGTCAATGCGGACTCCCCCAAGACGCGGGTCGAGACCGGAAAGGTCAATCGCATGCAAATCGGCCAGCGCGCCGCCGCCCGGACCGATGTCGCAGCCGTCTTCGTCCAAAAGCCTTCCCCCGAGCGCCTGCACCATGCCGGCCCCACCGTCGTTCGTCGCGCTGCCGCCAATGCCGATGATGAGGTGGGTGGCACCGGCATCCAGCGCTGCAAGGATCAACTCCCCTGTCCCTCGCGTCGTCGTCACCAATGGATTGCGCCGGTCGCGCGGGACAAGGTGCAGCCCTGAGGCGGCGGCCATCTCAATCACCGCCGTCTTCCCATCGCCAAGCAAACCAAAAAACGCCCGCACCGGCTCGCCGAGCGGCCCGGTCACTTCCGTTTCGACGATGCGGCCGCCGGTCGCATCAACGAGCGACCGCACCGTCCCTTCCCCGCCGTCGGCCATCGGCACCTTAACGTATTCCGCCTCCGGAAACACCGTGCGAAACCCACGCTCGACCGCCTCGGCGACTTCGAGCGCAGAAAGGCTTTCTTTAAATGAATCAGGAGCAATAACGATTTTCATTCTTTTTCCCTCCTCATGTGTCAAATTTTGTGGAAAAAAAGCGAAAAACAATGCCATTTTGTCTATTTTCACAATTATGTATATAGTACTATAATAGATATAACCATATGTTCGTTTGTTCCAATTGGGAACATGTTGATTCTATAAAAAAGACGGTTTCCAAATTCACCGTTCGCCATCGTCTGCTATAATCCGTATTTTTGCTGAAAGCCACTGGCATGTGAGCGGTCTTCCTCTTTTTGGAATCACTTCATCAACGACGAAGTTGTCAGAGGTCAGATTTATAGGAGAGAGAGCCGAGATGTTACTCCGAGCACGACCGATTATTTTTGCTGTTTTTTCCGCGTCCATTGCTGTTGTGTTTGTGTCAAAGCCGCCTTTCTTCGATCGCACCTATGTCATCGCTTTGCTGTTTTATTGGCTGTTTTCCAGCTTGTATTCACACTTGCGCGTCATAGACAAAACGAAAAACAATATTCCCGTTGATTACGGCATTAACTACAGTTTATCCTTCTGCTTATTTGCCGGCCCGTTCGGGCTGTTTATCTTTGAAGCGTTGTTTCGCTTGACTGAACATATAGCCAAAAAATATTTGAAAACAGCGGAACCCGATGAATGGCTGCACACATTGTACAACATTGGTTCGTTTGTGACGTTCAATTCGCTCGCGTTTGCCTTATACGATCTCCTTGGTCCGCTGTTTCAGTCTATTCCGTTCATTGGCTTCTGGCTGCTTTTATTCCTGCTCGTCATCGTCGTTTCCTTTTTGACTGACTGTTGCCTGATCATCATTTTTTATATAACCGGCGACATTCAGACACAGCGCGAGGCGTTGGATTTTATTAAGACGAGAAGCTGGATGGACATGGGAAAAACGGCGCTGACAAACGGTCTGTTATTTCTCTTTTTGCAAGAACAGCGGTGGGATATGCTTTTGAGCTTATTTTTGCTGAATTACTTCGTCAGCCGCTCGTTTTTTTCCAAATCGCAAAGCATCCAGCATAAACTAGAACGCGACCACTTCGAAAAAATGGCCTACACCGACTTTTTGACCGGCATCCATAACCGCGCCTACATGGATCAAACGATCGCCAAGCTAAACGGATCCGGTGAATGGATTGGCGTCGTCGTCGCCGATATCGACAATTTTAAAACGATCAACGACACGTATAACCATGCCGTCGGCGACGAGGTGATCCGCCATTTCGCCTCAACCTTGAAACAGTTTCTCAAAGAGGGCGATTTTTTGTTCCGCAGCGGCGGTGAAGAATTTACGATGTTTTTGCGTAATCGCACGTTTGAAGAGAGCGTCCGGCTTGTCGAGGAGATTCGAGAAGCAGTGCGCCGCAGCACCGTGTTGGTCGATTATATGGCGGCGAAACGTCCCATTGCCTATACGTCGTCGTTCGGTCTTTACTTTTGTCAAGCAGAAGGAACGATGTCAATTGAAAAAGCGTACATTTATGCCGACCATTTATTGCTCCGTTCGAAAGAAAGCGGCAAAAATAAAGTATCAGCCCAATGCGGGGGAGTTGCATAAATTAGGCGGCTCTCCCTTGACTTTTCCTTAGCGCAACCTAAGGTGAAGCAGTTCAATTAGTAAATAAACGGAAATTTCCCTTACTTATGATACGGTTCCCCGCGGTTAATGCGAAACGCACGATAAATCTGCTCGAGCAAAATGAGGCGCATCAGCTGGTGTGGAAACGTCATTTTCGAAAACGACAGCGTCTCATCGGCGCGCGCCATCACTTGTTTGCTTAAGCCAAGCGAGCCGCCGATGACGAACACCACTTTGCTTTTGCCGTAGGTGGCGAGCTCATCGAGACGGGCGGCGAATTGCTCGGACGATTTCATCTTCCCTTCAATCGCGAGCGCGATGACGTGGGCGTCATGCGGAATTTTCGCCAGCAGCCGTCCTCCCTCGCGCTCTTTGATTTGTTCCTCCTCAAGTTCGCTCGCCCGCTCCGGCGTTTTTTCATCAGCGACTTCGATGATGTCGATTTTGGCGTATGCGGACAGACGCTTTGTATATTCATTAATTCCAGCGATTAAATATTTTTCCTTCAATTTACCCACAGCGACAATGGAAATATGCACAAACAACCCCTGCCTTATAAACAGCTTATCAACAAGATTTATCCACATATACACAACACATATCCACATGTTGTGAAAAAACTGTTATCCTCCTACGACATATACAGCTTGTTTCGAGCAAAAATAGCACTGTTTTTCGCTGTTGTCCACAGGCAGGAGATCCGGCGCCTGTTCCGTTTCATCTACATATTGATCAATGGCGATGTCGACATGTTCTTCACATGTGAATATCATCATTCTCGCCCCTTTCCTTGTGGAAAAAAGAAGGAGCGTTTCCGCTCCCTCCATCCGCTTTCGTTTAATACGACTCGCGCGCCAGCTTCATCGTGACCGTGCGTTTTTTCCCATCACGATAAAACGTGACTTCCATCCGGTCACCGATCGATTTTTTCGTATACAAATATTTGCGCAAATCAAGCACGTTGCGGATTTTTTCGCCGTCAAGCGCCACGATGACATCAAACTGTTTTAAGCCCGCCTGTGCGGCCGGCGACATCGGCACGACTTGAATGACCGCCGCTCCTTCCGTTACGTTCGGCGGCAAATGGAGCGTCGCCTGCAAATGGTACGATGGGATGTCGCTCAGCGAGCGAAGTTCAACGCCCATATACGGACGGCGCACTTGTCCGTATTTTTCCAAGTCCGAAATGATCGGAATGGCCGTGTTGATCGGGATCGCGAACCCGATGCCTTCAACCGCCTCTTGGGCGATTTTCATCGAGTTGATGCCGATGACTTGCCCTTTGATATTGACGAGAGCGCCGCCGCTGTTGCCCGGGTTGATCGCCGCATCTGTCTGCAATACTTCTGCATTCCAGTCTGGAGCGCCGTCTTGGTCCAAATCGACTTCAACCGTCCGGTTCGTTCCGGAAATAATGCCTTGTGTCACCGAGCCGGCAAACTGCAAGCCGAGCGGGTTGCCGATGGCAATGACCGGCTCGCCTGGCTTCACTGTATCGGAGTTGCCGAACTGGGCGACTTTTTTCACATGCTTCGCGTCAATTTCCAAGACGGCTAAATCCATAAGCACATCGCTGCCCAGCAACTTCGCCGGCACTCTCGTCCCATCTTTGAGGCTCACTTCGAGCTGACTGGCGTTTTCAACAACATGATGGTTCGTGACGATAAACGCCCGGCCTCCCGCTTTCTTGTAAATGACGCCCGATCCGACGCCAGCCTCGCCTCCTTGCGACCAGAAGCTGGCTTCTTGAATGTTGACAACGCCGACAACCGCATCCGACACTTGGTCGATCGCCTTTGTCACCGCCGTCGTCACATCTACGGAAACACTCTGCCGAATCGGTGTAGTTCCATTTTCCTCTGTTTTTGGCTCTTCCTCTGCTCTTTGATTCGGCACAACATCATACGGGAGGATATCCCAACGGGAAAGCGCCGGAATGGACATGAGGACGAGCAGCCCTCCTAACACGGCGCCGACAAGCGCGGAAACAAACGATCCGCTGCGCCGCTTCCTCCTCGTTTGTTCGTACGGCTCATAATGGTCGTCGTAGTATCCCATGCTCACCCTCCTTTCCACATTCGTCTCCATCCCTCATTATAATCATGAACAGGAGAAAAAATCCAACAAATGTGTCTCCCTCAGTTTCGGCAAAACGGGCTTTATACATACGCTAGTGCCGTCGCCCGACGCGGATCGGTATCATACAAACGAAAGCGGGCGCCGACCGCTAAGCCTTTCTGTTCCAACACTTGCGTCACGGTCATGCGCGCCAGCTCTTTCATATTGTTATCTTGGCTCAAATGGGCCAAATAAATTTGCTTTGTCCGGTCGCCGATCACGTCAGCAAGCGCCAAACCCGCTTCCTCATTCGAAATATGGCCGACATCGCTTAAAATGCGGCGCTTGACGCTCCATGGATATCTCCCCATCCGCAGCATGCCGACGTCATGATTGCTTTCAAACACGAACACATCCGCGTTTTCAATCGTCTTTTTGATCCGCTCGCTCACATAGCCGGTATCGGTGAGCAACGCAAGCTTTTTCCCTTCATAGTGGAAAACGTAAAACATCGGCTCGGCGGCGTCGTGAGAGACGCCGAACGATTCGACGTCAACATCGCCGAACGTCCTTACCGCGCCGAGCGGAAAGACAAATTTTTGCTCGGGCGGAATGTCGCCGACCGCTTGTTCCATCGCCCGCCACGTTTTTTCATTGGCATACACCGGCAGCCGATACTTGCGGGCAAGCACCCCGAGCCCTTTAATATGGTCGCTATGTTCATGGGTGACAAGCAGCGCATCAAGCTGCTTTGGATGGCGGCCGATCTCAGCAAACAACTCCTCAAGCTGCTTGCCGCTCAAACCGGCGTCAACAAGCAGGCGCTGGCGGTCTGTCTCAATGTAAAAGGCGTTGCCGGTGCTGCCGCTGGCCAGCACACTAAATCGCATCGTCATGTTCTTTCACTCCAGCACATTTCCTTGATCATTGATCACTTGCCCTTCAAACGCATTGACGAAATAGTCTTCCTTCCGATTGACAACAATATGCCAAGTTGGAGTCAACACTTGGGATGCAGTAAATTGAACAAGCCCGTAATAGCCAAGCTCCACTTTTGTGACGCGGTCGCCCGGCTGCAAATGCCCTTTTCGGTACAACGTCTCAATGGCTTTAATCGCCGGGACGATATCTTGCTTCCGCTCGTACTTTTCCAAGTCGCTGAGCATCGTCTGTTCATACGACAGCGCTTCCCGTCTCCCGTTGACATGGATGACGAGCTTGCTGTTTTCATTGCCGTAAATCATCTTACCGTCATACACTTGGTAGCAGGTCAAGATTCCTTGTTTTTCATCAAACGACCAAAAGGCATATTGCCCGCCGCCGATGATGTAGCGCTGCAAAAACTCACGCAACTGGTATGGATCGTCAATCGGCAGCGCAACCGGATCGATGAACGTCCCTTTGACTTTCGTTTCTCCTTCGATTTTCACTTTTTGCCCGGGCAGCTTTTTTACATCCGCCATGGTGAATGAGCGGCTTTTGCCGCTGACATACGCCGCTTTCGTCACTTCTTTCGGCAGATCCACATACGTAATGCCGTTCGCCTCAAGCTGCTCTTCAATCGTCGTTTCCAAAATGACATCGAGCTGGCTGCTGTTTCGTTTTTCCATAAACTGATAGCCTAAAAAGCAGTCGAGGATGAGGAACACGATAATAAAAATCGTCTTCGTTTTACTCCAGTCCATTTGTTCCCCCTCCTCCCGCCTCATCGCTCGTGTCCACCTTTTTCCACGTTTGTCCGTACAAGTAGAACCATGCCGGTTCAAGGCGGATGACTTTTTCCCGCTCGGGATCTTTGATGAGCTCATAGCCGATGGCGATATCTTTGATGAGCGATTTGCGAACGCCTTTCGTCTGTTCGAACCAGTTGACGACCTCATGGCCGGACGGCAGCGTTTTTGGTGTGCGGTTGCGATCCGCGATTTCAAGGCGGAAGAGCGGACGCTGGTATTTCATCAAATCGGACGCTCCCCACGTCTCCACGATTTCTGACATGCCGTATTCATTAAAGACTGGATAGCCGTTGACGACAAGCCGGAACGTGACTTTTCGATCCTCCTCGCTCCAGCGGGCGAAATGATACAGATCCGTCCAACCGCCATGCTCATTGACGAAATCAATGCTTTTTTGGATGATATGGGTTTCTTGCTCTGTTTGTCCCATATTCGAGACGCGCGCCGCTGGATTCACATACAGCAGCATCCGTTGAAGAAAATCGACGTCCATCAGCCGCGAACCGTCTGTATATTCTTCGCCAAACGGAATCAAATCTTTTTTGACAAAGCTTGGATCGCTAAAGAGCGCTTCTTTAAACTTGTCTGCGTCCAGCTCGTCGGTATAATATTGCAGACTGCTGAGCACCACTTCTTTTTCCGGCAAATACAACTGCTTCGTTTCGCTGACCGGATAAGCGAAATAACGCGGAAAATGGCTCGTTTCTTTCGCCAGCCGGCCGATCGCCGATAAGGAGGCATCGCTGGCAATCGCTTTGTAAATTTTGCGCTTGTCGGTCGCGATGAAGTAGATGGGGAACTCGTCCTTCCCGCCGAGCGGGACGAGCAGGCGGTCAAACGCCAAGCCGTCGAGCCCCCTGTCATCGATCGTGAAAATCAATCGGTATATGTCGATCGGCACCTCATCGGGGTAAATGATCTCAAGCCGCTCTTTGCCATTTAAAAACGATAAAAACTTCCCTTGCGGAACAGAAGACGAAACATCTTCGAAATCGTCAAGCGTCCATCTTCTCATTTCTTTCAGCACTTCATTTTTCTCTTCGTCTTTCGTCACAGCATAGGGGACGCCGTTTTTATGAATGAGAATCTGCTTTGGCTGCACGACCATCGCTGTATCCACTTGCGTATTGCTCACGGAGACGTGTTGAATGTATTCGTCGTTTTGCAACACGTCGTATTTCGGATGATATGTCCATAAGGCAAACGTTAAGGTAATGCTGATGAGCACAAGCAACGTCAACACGATGGTTTTGATCGTTTCATACATCGCACCAGTCATCCTTTTGCTCGCGTTCTAGCGGCAGCGTAAAATAAATCGTCGTTCCTTTATGCTCCTTGCTTTCTGCCCAAATCGTCCCGCCATGGGCAAGAACGACTTCTTTGGCAATGGCCAGCCCAAGCCCCGTACCGCCCAATTTGCGCGACCTGGCCTTGTCGACCCGGTAAAACCGTTCGAAAATTTTTGCCAAGTCGGCTTTCGGAATGCCGACTCCTTCGTCGCTGACGCTGACAATTATTTCATCAGAAAGTTTGCGGACGCGAAATGTAATCGTCCCGCCTTGCGGAGAGTATTTCAAAGCGTTCGAAATAATGTTGTCTAACACTTGCGTAATTTTATCTTCATCAACTTCAATAAAAATCGCCTCGCGCGGAATTTTGCGAACGAACCGGATGTTGTCGCTTTTCGTCAACTCAAATCGGTCAATGACTTTATGGAAATAGGCTGAAAAATTGATCCACGTTTTCTTCAGCTTGTAGTCTTTGCTGTCGAGCTTGGACAGATGGAGCAAGTCGTTGACGAGCCGAATCATCCGTTCCGTTTCATTTTGCACGACTTGAATGAACCTCGGCGCGATGTCTTTATCTTGCCAAGCGCCGTCAGCAAGCGCTTCTAAGTAGCTTTTCATCGTGGTGAGCGGCGTGCGCAATTCATGCGACACATTGGCGACAAACTGCCGCCGCTCGCGGTCGATTTTTTCCTGTTCGGTAATGTCGTGCAAAACGACGATCAACCCATTGACAAATCCGCCCTCTTTTTGAATCACCGACAACGACGCGCGCAAAATATATAGTTCCTCATCCGTGCTGAAATCTAAAATGAGCGAATCGCGCTCCTCAAGCAACGTTTCAAACGTATACTGGTCGGCAATGCCAAGCACGTCGACGATCGAACTCGACAGCACTGTTTCACGTGAAACATTCAAAATGTTTAACGCTGCATCGTTAATGAGAATGACGCGCCCGCGACGGTCGGTCGCAATGACGCCATCCGTCATATGCGTCAAGACGGACTCGAGCTTGCGCCGTTCCCCTTCCGTCGTCGCCTGCGCTTCCTGCAGTTTTTTGGTCAGGTTATTGAACGTCATCGCCAATTGGCCGATTTCATCATAGCCGTACACTTTGACCTTGCGGGAGAAATCTCCCCTCGTCATCGCCAGCGCTTGCCGGCGCATATCGGAAATCGGCCGGGTGATCGTGCGCGACAAAAAAATGCCGAGCACGGCGGTAATGGCGAGAGCGATCCCCGTCCCGGTCGCCAAAATCATATTAATTTGCCGCATTTGCGAAAAGACGTTTTCCATCGAGGCGATGACGTAAATGACACCTTTGATTTCGCCGCTCGTTTTGATCGGAGTCGACGAAATGTACATGCGATGTCCTGTTTTCGAATCGAGCAGCATCTGGTCAACCATTTCACCCGTAACAAGTGAACGTTTTACGTAAATTTCCGTCGTCCGCTTCCCGACGATATTTTGCGTATACGGGTTGGACGTTGCCAACACTTTCCCTTTCTCATCGATGACGCGCACTTCGGAAATGTCTTGGGAAACGAAATCATGAAGAAGCGAACGGATGTCTTCTTCCAATGTCGGGCTTTTTTCATCGCGCTCCCGATTCATCGCCTGCTCGACGTTATAGGCGAGCAACGTCACCCGTTCGTTTAATGAGTTTTTAAAGTTCTGCACAAGCTCCGTTTCCAGCTTGCGAACGAAGTACACGCCGATGATTTGCATGGCGACGAGAATCAGTAATACATAAATGATGACAAACTTAAAATGAATCGAACGGAATGGACCTACTTTTTTCATGCTGGCTCATGACTCCTGTTCGGGATTGCGCAAGTAATAGCCGACGCCCCGTCTTGTGACGATCCAATTCGGGTGGGAAGGGTTGTCCTCAATTTTTTCACGCAGACGTCTTACTGTCACGTCCACGGTGCGCACATCGCCATAGTAATCGTAGCCCCAGACGGTTTGCAGCAAATGCTCGCGCGTCATCACTTGGCCGATATGTTTCGCTAAGTAATGAAGCAGTTCAAATTCGCGGTGGGTCAGTTCAATCGTTTCCCCCCTCTTTTGCACGACATATGCGTCCGGACGGATGACGAGCGGGCCAATGACAATTTCATTTGTTTCGTTTTCTCCTTCTTCTTGGTTGGCCGTTTGCGCATGGCGGCGCAAGTTTGCCTTCACCCGCGCCAGGAGCTCGCGCGTGCTGAACGGCTTTGTCACATAATCGTCCGCACCAAGCTCCAACCCAAGCACTTTATCAATCTCGGAATCTTTCGCTGTCAGCATAATGATCGGCATATCATACTTTTTCCGCACTTCACGGCATACTTCCATGCCGTCTTTCAGCGGCAGCATAATATCCAATAAAATCAAGTCCGGCATCGTTTCTTCGACTTTTTGCAGCGCTTCTTCGCCGTCGTAGGCGCAAATGACTTCATATCCTTCTTTTTGCAAATTAAATTGCAAAATATCGGCAATCGGTTTTTCATCATCAACGACTAAAATGCGTTTTTCCATCTCGCTCACATCCTTCCTTTTGCGATGGAATCCTATCATTACTAATTTACCATGTTATGAACATGAAATCATCCTTTGCCGATTGCCATTTTGAGGAGCCGATCAAAGAAAAAAGCATAGACGCGCGCGCATCTATGCCTGTCGTTTGCATTGTTTATACGCTGCCTGCCACCGTCCACTGTTGCCGCTTACGCGTAGACGCTGCGGACGACGTTCGTTTGCGAACGGTCCGGTCCGACGGAGAAAATCGAAAGAGGGATGCCGGTGAGCTGGGAAATGCGCTCGACGTAATGGCGGGCGTTCGCCGGCAGCCCGTCTAGACTTTTCACCCCGGTGATATCTTCCGTCCAGCCAGGAAGTTCTTCATAGATCGGCTCGCATTCGGCCAACACTTTTAAGCTGGCTGGAAATTCTTCGAGCACTTGGCCGCGGTAGCGATAGGCGACGCAAATTTTCAACGTTTCAATGCCAGTCAACACGTCGATCGAGTTAAGCGACAAGTCCGTAATGCCGCTCACCCGGCGGGCATGACGGACAACAACACTGTCAAACCAACCGACGCGGCGCGGACGGCCGGTCGTCGTCCCATACTCGCGGCCGACTTCGCGAATGCGGTCGCCGATTTCATCGTGCAGCTCTGTCGGGAACGGCCCGTCGCCGACGCGCGTCGTATAGGCTTTCGCCACCCCGACGACATGCTTGATTTTCGTCGGCCCAACACCGGCGCCGATCGTGACCCCGCCAGCGACTGGATTCGACGACGTGACAAACGGATACGTTCCTTGGTCAATATCAAGCATGACGCCTTGCGCTCCTTCGAACAAGACGCGGCGCCCTTCATCGAGCGCATTGTTCAATACGACAGATGTGTCACAGACGTATTGGGCGATTTGCTGGCCGTACTCGTAATACTCTTCAAAAATGTCCTCGAAGCGGAACCCTTCGGTACCGTACACTTTTTCGAACAACATGTTTTTCTCTTCCAAGTTGCGGGCCAGCTTTTCCGCGAACACATCGCGGTCGAGCAAATCGATGATGCGGATGCCGATTCGCGCCGCTTTATCCATGTACGCCGGCCCGATTCCTTTTTTTGTCGTGCCGATTTTATTGGCGCCTTTCCGCTCTTCCTCGAGTCCGTCCAATTTCAAATGATACGGCAAAATGACATGGGCGCGGTTGCTGATGCGCAAATTATCGGTCGAAACGCCGCGCTCATGCAAATAGGAAAGCTCGGCGACAAGCGCTTTCGGATCAATGACCATGCCGTTGCCGATGACGCAAATTTTGTCTTTATAAAAAATGCCCGACGGGATTAAGTGAAGCTTATACCGCTCCCCGTTAAACACGATCGTGTGTCCGGCGTTGTTCCCTCCCTGGTACCGGGCAATGACTTCCGCGTTTTCCGATAAAAAGTCTGTAATTTTCCCTTTTCCTTCATCGCCCCATTGCGTGCCGACAACAACGACTGACGACATGGCGAGCACCTCCAGTTTCCTCGGTCTAAACATTGTCAGTGTACCAGTTTTCAGCCATAAAGTCAATTAAACACGAACATTAAAAGAAAATATCGTCTTTTTTATTCGTTTATTAATGATCAGGAAGGCTCCCTCTTCAACGCCGCGGGTGTAAACGGGGAAATAGTCAAAGACCAAAAGAACAAAAAGGCGCTCGACGCCGGCAGCGCGGTCCGTCTTACGCCCCCGGTGGAATTTGCGCCTCATCGAAACGGCGCTCTAAGTTGACGAATTTATTGTACTCTTTAATAAAGGCGAGCTGCACCGTCCCGACCGGGCCGTTCCGCTGTTTGGCGATAATGATTTCGATGATGTTTTTGTTCTCGGAATCTTTGTTGTAGTAGTCGTCGCGATACAAAAAGGCGACGATATCAGCGTCTTGCTCAATGCTCCCCGATTCGCGAAGATCGGACATCATCGGCCGCTTGTCCTGGCGCTGCTCAACGCTGCGCGACAGCTGTGACAAAGCAATGACCGGCACTTCGAGCTCGCGGGCGAGCGCCTTTAACGAACGGGAGATTTCCGACACTTCCTGCTGGCGGTTTTCCCGGTTGCGCCCACTTCCTTGAATGAGCTGCAAATAATCGATCACCACCATGCCGAGGCCGCTTTCCTGTTTCAAGCGGCGGCATTTGGCGCGAATGTCGCTGACGCGGATGCTCGGCGTATCGTCAATATAAATGCCGGCGTTTGACAAACTGCCCATCGCCATCGTCAGCTTGCCCCAATCTTCCGGCGTCAGCTTGCCAGTGCGCAAGTTTTGGGCGTTGATGTTGCCTTCGGCGCAAAGCATCCGCATCACAAGCTGCTGGGCGCTCATTTCCAAGCTGAAAATCGCGACATTTTCGTTCGTCTTCGTCGCCACATTTTGGGCGATGTTTAATGCGAATGCCGTCTTCCCGACCGATGGCCGGGCGGCGACGATAATCAAGTCGCTGCGCTGAAATCCGGACGTCATCCGGTCGAGTTCCGTGAATCCGGTCGGGATGCCGGTGATGTCCCCGTTCCGGTTATGGAGCATTTCAATGTTGTCATACGTCTGTACGAGAACATCTTTAATATTTTTAAAGGTGCCTGAATGTTTCCGTTGGGAAACCTCCATAATTTTCCGTTCCGCTTCATCGAGCAAAACGTCAATTTCATCTTCCCTTGTATAGCCATCTTGGGCAATCGATGTCGCCGTGCGAATGAGGCGGCGAAGCAATGATTTTTCTTCCACAATGCGGGCGTAGTATTCGACGTTGGCCGCTGTCGGCACAGAATCAGCAAGCTCGCTTAAGTAGGAGACACCGCCCACTTCCTCCAGCTGCTCCAAAGCGGCCAGTTCCGCCGTCACCGTCACTAAATCGACCGGCTCGCCTTTATCAGCGACGCGAAGCATGGCGTGGAAAATTTTTTGATGGGCCGCGCGGTAGAAGTCTTCGGGAATTAATCGTTCCGAGGCGAGCGTCAGCGCAGTGGGATCCAAAAACACAGCGCCAAGCACGGCCTGCTCGGCTTCAATGCTTTGCGGAGGAATTCGTTCTGAAAAAAGTTCGCTCATCGTCTCACCGCCTTTTCCCCCGTTTCATTTCCGTCGATAATGCCCCCGCCATAGCGGGCGGGGGCATCGTCGCTACCGTTATTTTTGTTCCTTGACGTGCACTTTTAAGGTCGCTGTCACTTCCGGATGGAGCTTCACCGGCACATTCGTATATCCGAGGGAGCGAATGGCATCAGCAAGCTCGATTTTCCGTTTGTCAAGCTTCAAGCCGTGCTGGGCCTGAAGCGCCTCAGCGATTTGCTTGCTCGTGATCGAGCCAAACAAACGGCCTCCCTCGCCCGCTTTCGCCGGAATTTCCACCGTCAGCTTCTCGAGCTCTTCTTTCAGTTTTCTCGCATTGGCCAATTCTTCCGCCGCTTGGCGCTGCTCTTTTTGTTTTTGCGCCTCGAGCGCTTTGATGTTCGCCGGCGTCGCTTCAATGGCGAGCCCTTGTTTGAACAAAAAGTTGTTTGCGTAACCGTCGGCGACGTCTTTGATTTCCCCTTTTTTCCCTTTTCCTTTCACATCTTTTAAAAAAATGACTTTCATGATGGCTTCCCCCCCTCGAAATAGTCATGAATGGCTTCACGCAGCTGCCGCTCCGCCTCTTCCACCGTCACTTCGGACAATTGGGCGGCGGCGTTTGTCAAATGTCCGCCTCCACCAAGCCGTTCCATAATGACTTGCACGTTGACATCGCCGAGCGAGCGGGCGCTGATGCCGACCGTCCCGTCGGACCGCTTGGAAATGACGAACGAAGCAACGACGCTGCTTAAAGTGAGAAGCGTATCGGCCGTTTGCGCAATCAACACTTGGTCGTGCACCTCGTTCTCGCCGCCTTTGGCGATGGCGATGCCATGCTCATCGATCACCGCCCGTTCGATCAATTTCGCCCGTTTGACGTAGTTGGCGATGCTTTCCCGCAGCAATTTTTGCACAAGCACCGTATCCGCTCCTTGGGCGCGCAAGTATGACGCGGCGTCGAACGTCCGCGAGCCGGTGCGGAGCGTAAAGCTTTTCGTGTCGACGACGATGCCGGCAAGCAGGGCGGTCGCTTCGAGCATCGTCAGCTTCATCCGTTTCGGTTGGTACTCTAACAGCTCGGTGACGAGTTCCGATGTCGAAGAAGCATAAGGCTCCATATAGACGAGAATCGGCGCCTCAATGAACTCTTCGCCGCGGCGATGGTGATCAATGACGACGATATGGTCGGTGCGATACAATAGCCGCTCTTCAATGACGAGCGACGGACGATGCGTATCGACGACGATCAAAAGCGTATCCTCGGTGACGAGCTCAAGCGCCTGCTCCGGCTTTAGGCATCTTGACCATAATTCAGCATGTTTTTTCATTTCCTCAAGCAACCGTTGCGCCCCGGCATCCGTTTTGGCCGGATCGACGACGATAAACCCTTCCTTTTGGTTCGATTGGACGACTTTTAAAACGCCGATCGCCGCTCCCATGGCGTCCATATCGGGATATTTATGGCCCATGATGAGCACTTTGTCGCTTCCTGCAATCAGTTCGCGAAGCGCATGGGAAATAACGCGGGCGCGGACGCGCGTCCGCTTTTCCATCGGGTTCGTTTTGCCGCCGTAAAACTTCACTTTTCCATTTCCTTGCTTAATCGCGACCTGGTCGCCCCCGCGCCCCAACGCTAAGTCCAAGCTTGATTGGGCGAGCGCCCCGAGCTCCGGGAGCTGGGACACGCCGGCGCCGATGCCGATGCTCAGCGTCAGCTGGGCATGATGTTTTGCCGTCTGCTCTCGCACTTCGTCGAGAATGGAAAATTTGCTTTTCTCGAGCCGCCCAAGAATATGTTCGTTCAATACGGCAATAAATCGGTCGGATGACGTCCGCTTCAAAAAAATGCCATAGTCGTTCGCCCACCGATTCAACACGGAAGTGACGAGGCTGTTTAGTTGGCTTTTTGCCTGATCGTCCATCCCTTGCGTAATTTCATCATAATTGTCAAGAAAAATAATGGCGAGCACCAGCCGTTCCGCTTCGTACTGCCGCTTCAATTCCAAATGCTCCGTAACATCAAAAAAGTAAAGAAGCCGTTCCGAGCGGCGAATGACCACTTTCAGTTGCTTTCCGTTCAATTCGACGATCTCTTCGTCCGTTTTTCCCCTTTTCACAAAAGCGGCCAACGATTCGGAAAGCTCGGCGAGAGAGCGGCCGACAAGCGTCTGTTCCTTAAAGCAGGCGGCCAAAAAACGGTTCGACCACTCGATTTCTCCCCCTTCATCGATGAGCATAATGCCGATCGGCATTTGCATCAACGCTTCCTCGCCTACTTTTTTCACCCGGTGCGACAAATTGGAAATATAGTGCTCCAACTCTTTATGCAAGGAGCGTTGCGCCCCAATGACATAATAAAGCACAAACCCGACGCCAAGAAGGGCGACGAGGCCAAGCAGCCATTGGAAGTAAAACAAGCCGATCGCCATAAGCACCGCCAAGGCGGCTAACGCATATAACGGATAGCGATACGCTTTCCTTTCATAAAAATGGGACATTCAAGTCAGCTCCTACACTGAAGAAATGACTCGCCTGATCCAATTATCATATGCGGCGGCGCAAATCAAATCCTAAATCAATTATACCGAATATCGCCACAAGATAAAGTAGAAAAGGCAGGAATAAGCAAACAACCGTCCCTGCCGCCACCACACCTTTGCCAACCCCTTTTTTGTAAGCGGCGTAGTAAAGAAACGAAAATCCTTGCACGATCATCGCCAGCTGCAACACATACGATAAGTTCAACACGGCGATATAGGCAAACGATCCTTCTTTGAACGGGAACAAGGAGAGAAGGAGCACGAAGACATACAACCACAATACAGTTTTCGGCCACATAAGCTCGCGAAACGGCGGCCATGAACCGACCGGCAGCTTCAGCCTCTTCATCACCGGCAGCGAGACGATGATCGTCGCGTACGCCAGCGCAAACGAAGCGATGACAAACAGCGTCGGAACCATATAGCCGATCAGCTTCAGCCCTTGTTCGAACTGCCTTTGCATCTCCAAAGGCGGCGCTTGTCCCATTCCCTTCATTAGATTCATTGCCGTGTCAAACGATTCTCGCACGAGCGCAAGCGTATCTTGGATCATATCGACGTGCAAAAATTGAATCGAGATGATGTAATCAAGCACGATATTCGCCAAAAATACAAGCGCGCCGACAAGAAGAACAAGATAACGGTTTTTCTGTTTCGAAAGCATCGCGCCGACGGCCATGCCGACGGTGCCAAACATAAGCGCCATCGGCAGCGACAAAAGCGAGCCGATCAAACCGGAGATGACAAGGGCCGCCGCCAGCAGCAACATAGCTGGAATCCACCCATGGCGCATCGTAAACACCATAAACGGAAGCGCTAAAAACAAAGCGGCGACAATCCCAATGACCGGCGCGTACAGCGCAAGCAAAAACAAAACAGCAAACAGCGCGAGCTCAATCGCCGCTTCGGTGAGGGCGTGCGTTTTTCGCAATGGACGTTCCCCTTTCTTTGTTTTTTTGGTGATTTGACCTCCTTCCCCACTTTCACTCTGCTTGGGAGTGGGAGTCCGCTCAGTCAGAGGAGATAAAAAAAGCAGTAAGGATCCCCCCTTACTGCTTGCTTTCGGCTCACTCATCCGCAACGTACGGCAGAAGCGCCATTTGGCGCGCGCGTTTGATCGCGACCGTCAATTTGCGCTGATATTTCGCGCTCGTTCCCGTTACACGGCGCGGCAAAATTTTGCCGCGTTCAGAAATGAACTTTTTCAGCAAATCGACATCTTTGTAGTCGATATGCGTAATGTTGTTCGCCGTGAAGTAACATACTTTGCGGCGTTTGCCGCGGCCGCCTTTCCGTCCTGCCATGCTGTTTCCTCCTTTCCGTTGCCATCGTTTCCTCATCGGTGGAATGGCCCGCTGCCTGCGCTTTGCTTCAAGACAGGGGCTTCAAGCGACTTGTTTATTAAAACGGCAAATCATCATCAGAAATATCGATCGGCTGGCCGTCATTGGCGAAAGGATCGTCATCGATGCGGCCAAACCCTTTTTCATCGGGATGTCGGTGGTTCTGATCTTGTCCGAATGGGAATGGATCCCCGTAGTAGCCGCCTGCTGTTGCCCCTCGCTGCTCGCTCGTTCCTTTCGGCTCAAGAAATTGGACGCTATCAGCCACCACTTCCGTCACGTACACGCGCCGACCTTCTTGATTTTCATAGCTGCGGGTTTGCAGTCGGCCATCGACACCAGCCAAGCTCCCCTTTTTCAAAAAGTTGGCGACGTTTTCCGCCTGGCGGCGCCAAACGACACACTGAATAAAATCCGTTTCCCGCTCGCCCTGCTGATTTGTAAACGGACGGTTGACCGCGAGCGTAAACGTGGCAACAGCCACTCCGCTTGGAGTGTAACGCAACTCCGGATCTCTCGTTAACCTGCCGACCAAAATGACGCGGTTAATCATCAGAACCACCTCTTCATCATGTCGAAAAGATTATTCTTCTTCTTTGACGACGATATGACGGATGATGTCTTCGCTGATGCGCGCTAAGCGGTCGAATTCTTGCACCGCTTTCGGCTCCGATACGACATTGACGATCATGTAATAGCCGTCGCGGTATTTTTGAATTTCATAGGCTAAGCGGCGCTTGCCCCAATCCGTCACGTTCGTAATCTCCGCGCCGTTTTCTTTCAACACGTTGTTGAACCGTTCCACGAGAGCTTGTCTCGCTTCATCGTCCATGTTCGGGCGGATGATGTACATGATTTCGTACTTTCTCACGCTCGTCACCTCCTTTTGGTCTAAGCGGCCCTTCCATTCGAAGAGCAAGGAGCAATCACCATTACTCACATTTGTTGATTATACCATGACCGACAACGATAAGCAAGGCAGTTTGCCGCATTCCGTCGGCGCAAACATCTTCCATCCGTATGGCCAAGCCAAAAACGGCCCCACGCCGTGACCTGCTGCATCCGCCCTGCCCTCGAACCAATGGTTACACGTTGAACCGGAAATGCATAATGTCGCCGTCTTGCACTTCGTAGTCTTTTCCCTCCAAGCGCACTTTTCCGGCTTCGCGCGCCGCCGCCATCGATCCAGCCGCGACAAGGTCATCGTACGACACCGTTTCCGCGCGAATAAACCCTCGCTCAAAGTCGGAATGGATGATGCCGGCGCATTGCGGCGCTTTCATCCCTTTGCGGAACGTCCACGCCCGCACCTCCTGCTCGCCGGCGGTGAAAAACGTCGCCAATCCGAGCAAGCTGTAAGCGGCGCGGATAAGTTGGTCAAGGCCGGACTGCTCGATGCCGAGCTCCTGTAAAAATTGCCGTTTTTCCTCATCGCTGAACTCAGCGATTTCCTCTTCGATTTTGGCGCAGACAACAATGACTTCAGCGTTGTCGCGCTTGGCAAACTCGCGCACGTCCTTGACAAACGGATTGCCGCTAGAGTCAGCGATATCTTCCTCGCCGACATTGGCGACGTAAAGCATCGGCTTTATCGTCAACAAATGCAGCTGCTTGACGATTTTCATCTCTTCATCAGTGAACTCGAGTGTGCGCGCCGGCTTGCCGGCTTCGAGCGTCTCCTTCAACCGCCGCAAAATGTCGTATTCAAACGCCGCCTCTTTATCCTTTTGCTTGGCGATTTTGCCGACCCGCTCGATTCGTTTGTCAATCGTTTCCAAATCAGCCAACACGAGCTCCAAATTGATCGTTTCGATATCGGCGAGCGGGTCGACTTTGCCCGCCACGTGGGTGATGTTTTCATCACTGAAGCAGCGGACGACTTGGCAAATTGCATCGACTTGGCGGATGTGAGACAAAAACTTGTTGCCAAGCCCCTCTCCTTTGCTCGCCCCTTTGACGATGCCCGCGATATCGGTAAATTCAAAAACAGTCGGCACCGTCCGCTTCGGCCGAAACATTTCCGTCAATACATCGAGCCGCTCATCGGGCACTTCGACGACACCGACGTTCGGCTCAATTGTGCAAAACGGATAGTTGGCTGACTCAGCACCTGCTTTTGTAATGGCGTTAAACAGCGTCGATTTGCCGACGTTCGGCAATCCGACGATTCCTGCTGTCAATCCCATTCGTTCCACTCCTCTTTCCCGTTCACATCTTTCCTCATTATATGGGCTGGCCAAGAAAATGACAAGCGCGCCGCAAGCGGGGAATGTTTCCTCTCCCACCCGCTTCAAAAAAGGCGGAAGTTTGCGCCCTTTTCCCAACACTTGGATGACAAAATCATCTTTTCGGATCAACAGCCTCAAACCGCATTTTGTCGTCGACCATATCTTTTTTCTACTGATCCGAAGCAACTGTGAACCGCTTACTTTGCTTCCGACGTGACTTTTTCAATATTGACCAAACAGTCATACAGCGTGCTGCCGCAGCCGTTATCCGACTCCAAATCGGACGTGAGGACGTTGACCGGCCCGCCGAACACTCCCCATTGTCCTTCGTCAATGTTGATCGTGCCTGGGTAGGCGCCATCAAGCATCTTGACCGTTCCCACGAGCGATCCACGGTCGTTGTAAACAAGCGCCCGGTCGCCATCGGCAAGACCTTTTGCCGCAGCAACATCAGCCGCTACCTCAATGCGGACTGTCTGAAGCGCTGGGATGAGCGGATAATGTTGCGAATGATTCGAACGGAGCGGATGGATCGTCAACAGCCGATACGGATATTTGGCGGCTAGTGCCGGATTGGACTCCTCCGATTCGGCCGGATACATGATTTGCAGCCGGCCGTCCATCCCTTTTTGCTTGGCGATGGTTGACGTAAATTCGTATTTTCCGCTTGGCGTTTGAAACCGGCGGTCGCGCCATGGCACCGGTTCGACAGGCAAAAGGACGCGGTGTTCTGTTTTCAATCGCTTCAGCGTAATGCCGTGATGCTCCAACGGCCGGAGCGCCATCGCAAGAAACTGCTCACGCGTATAGGCAAAATCATCCCCAAACCCGAGCCTTTTTGCCAGCTCCGTCCAAATCCACAAGTCCGGCTTCGCCTCACCCGGCGGGTCGACAAGCTTCGGCCCGTAGTTCAAATACGCATGGTACATCGATGAACAATAGACGTCTTCCTCTTCAAACGAAGCCGCTACTGGCAAAACATAATCAGCCATGGCAGCCGTATCGGTCATGAACTGCTCAAACACAACCACCGTTTCAACGGAAGCGAACGCTTTTTTCATCAAGTTCGTGTTCGGCACTTGAGCGAGCGGGTTGCCGCACGTGACGATCACCATGCCGATCGGTGGATCATTCGCCCGCAATATCTCTTCTCCCTGCTTCATCATCGTCCATGTGCGCGATGCCGTTTTCCGCTCTGGGAGCGTCAATGCGGCTTTATCAAAACACTCGCCCACCTGCAAGTTGCCAAAATTCGCCCCTCCACCCGGAATGCCAACGTTGCCGCTTGCGGCGACAAGGGCATCGATCCATCGGATTGTATTGCCGCCGTTCGCATAGCGTTGCATGCCAAGGCCAAGATACGTTGCGGTCGGCCGGTCCCCGTAAAGCCGGGCCAGCTCCGTCATTTGATCGCGGCTAACACCGGTATGCCGCTCAATCTCCGCCAACGAAATTGTCTGCAATAGTTGTTTGACATCATCAAACCCAATTGTGTGTTGCTTGATAAAGGCCCGGTCCTCCAACCCGAGTCGAAGCAGCTCTTTCATAATGCCCATCGCCAAAAAAGCGTCCATTCCCGGCTTGATGCATACGTACTGATCGGCGATGCGCGCCGTCGGGCCAAACAGCGGATCGATGACCACAATGGTCGCCCCGCGTTTTTTCGCGGCAAGCAACCGCTCGAATAAATGCATGTTCGTGCGGGCGACGTTTCGCCCCCAAATGACGATGTGGCGGCTGTTGTCGATATCTTCTGGCGCATGGCTGTAGGCGTTGCCAAAATCCCATGTCTGCGCCTCAATGCCCGCGCCCCAGCAAAGGCTGCCGATAAGCTCTGTTGCCCCACCATAACAATTAAAAAAACGGCGGTCCAGGTTTTTCAGCAGCCCGTTGTTGGCGTAATCATGGCTGTGAAGCACGGCTGTCGGCCCAAATTGTTCTTTCAACTTCCGCATTTTCCCGGCGATGTCATCAAGCGCCTCTTCCCAAGAAATGCGAACGAACTGCCCGTTTACTTTTTTCAACGGATAGAGAAGGCGTTCTTTGGCGTTTACCCGCTCTTTCAACATCCGCCCGCGTCCGCAAATGTTCCCTTTCGTGATGGGATGGTGTTCGTCGCCGTCAACCCGTACGACTTTCCCCTCGTTCACCGTCACCTTCAGCCCGCATACGTCCCAGCAGTTGAGCGGACATGATGTTACATGCGTCGTTCCCGTCATTTTCTCCCTCCCCTTCGCAACAAAAGAGCATGGCCTCGCCACCATGCTTCATTTGCTTATTCTTCATGCTTGACGAGCACTTTTTTCATTTTGCGGATAAACTCTTTGCGCGGCAACAAAACGCTATGGGCGCACCCTTCGCATTTAATGCGGATGTCAGCGCCCAAGCGGATCACTTTCCAACGATTCGTTCCACATGGGTGCGGCTTTTTCATTTCGACGATATCGTATAGGCCGAACTGTTTCTCCTCCATCGATCCACCTCCCTATGACAACGATTGCTCCCGTTGCGGCTTTGCCTCCGGCTGCTCTTGTCCGTCGCGGCGATGCAGCACAAGCCGCGGGTATGGGGTTTCGATTCCCCGTTCGTCCAACAGCAACTTCACTTCCTTGCGGATCGCCCGAGCGACCGCCAGATGGCGCATCGGCTTCGTTTCGCACGTGATGCGCAATACGACTTCTGAGCTGGCTAAATTTTGCACGCCAAGCAATTCCGGCGGGGCGACCATGTCTTCATACTTCGCCGGCAGCTGCGGAAGAAGCTCGCGGATGGCTTTCTCCGCCTCTTCAATGTCTTCTTCATAGGCGATGCTGACGTCAACGACAGCGAGGCTGTTGTGCAGTGAATAGTTCGTCACTTGAGTGATGCTGCCGTTTGGCAAAATGTGCACTTCCCCGGTCCAACTTTTAATTTTCGTCACCCGAAGCCCAATCGTTTCAACATACCCTTCAAAATTGCCGATGCGCACATAATCGCCGACCGCAAACTGGTCTTCAAAAATGATGAAAAATCCAGTGATGATGTCTTTCACTAAGCTTTGTGCGCCAAAACCCACGGCCAGCCCGACGACCCCAGCCCCGGCGAGCAGCGCTTTGACGGGAACGCCAAACGTATCTAAAATCATCAAGAGCGCAATAAAATATAGTACGTACGTAATGACGTTGTCGAGCAGCCGAACGAGCGTCGCCTCCCGCCGTTCGGAAATGCGGATCGGCGCCTTCTGTCGCACTTTGAACATGTTATGAACGGCAATTTTCAACACTTTCACCGCAATGGCGCATATGAGTAGGATCAGAACAATCTTCAGCGTCCCTTTTCCGATCTGGAGCCACAATTTCTCATCTATCAAAAATGCGAACAATCGGCTCATCGTTTTTTCCATCGTGTTCAACGTTGGCGACACCTCAATCTTTTTTCTTGTTCTGCGCTTTTATTTTAACAAGACCGGCCGCTGATTTGTAGCCCGATATCCCGTTATCGCGAAGAAAAGGCAAGAAAACGAACAATGAAATGTATATCATTCTTTTATTTTCCGTATACTGTTAATACTTTTGAAACGAAAGTAGGAGTGAAGCGAATGAGTATACCATCGATATTTTTCTCGTCCAAGGAGGAAAGGGACCGCGTGTTTTACGATGAGCAAGGGGCGGTGTCGTCGATCGCTTGGCGGGTCGCCTCACTGCTTCCCGACCCGCTCGTTCAGCCGGTCGCTATCGTTTGCATCGGCACAGACCGCTCGACCGGCGATTCGCTTGGACCGCTCGTCGGCACGATGCTCAAAGAGAAGCCGTTGGCTCGCTTCCACGTGTACGGAACACTCGAAGAACCCATCCATGCCGTTAATTTGGAAGAAAAGGTAGAAGCCATTCGACTCATTCATCACGATCCGTTCATGATCGCGGTCGATGCCTGCCTCGGGCGGCTGAAAAGCGTCGGCGCCATCACGATTGCCAAAGGACCGGTCCGCCCTGGGGCTGGGGTCAACAAACAGCTCCTTCCCGTCGGCGACGCCCATATTACTGGGGTTGTCAATGTCAGCGGGTTTATGGAGTTTTTCGTCCTGCAAAATACGCGCCTCCATCTTGTCATGAATATGGCGAAAACGATCGCCAATGGCATTTACGAAGCAGAGCGGTTCATCCTCCGAAAAGAGCGGCTCGCTGCCCCTCCGCTCTCAACAGACCGGCATTCATTATGGTAGGCAGCAAATCCCCCTCTTGGTCAGCTGTTCAAGGAGGGGATTTCTTTTCTGTCCGGCCAAAACAACCGGTCGTTAAACGAGTGAAAGAATGAAAACGGCGGCTGCCGTAATGAGAATGCTCGGCAGCAAATTGGCCACGCGAATGTTCGTCAAACCGAGCATATTGAGTCCAATGGCCATAATTAAAATACCTCCGGTCGCCGTTGATTCGGCGATGAACGAATCGAGCACTTCCTTCGGCACAAACCGTTCGATTTGCGTCGCCAACAGCGCGATGCTCCCCTCATAAACAACGACCGGCAAGGCGGAGAAGATGACGCCGATGCCGAGCGTCGTCGTCAAAATGACACTGGCAAAGCCGTCTAAAATCGATTTCGTATACAAGACGCTATGGTCGCCGCGCAGCCCGCTGTCAAGCGCTCCGACGATGGCCATCGCCCCGATGACAAACAACAACGTCGCGCTGACAAACCCTTTCGCGATGCTTCCTTGCCCGTTTCCGCTCACTTTCGCCTCGAGCCATTGACCGAGCTGGTTCAGCTTTTCCTCCCAGTTCCACCACTCCCCGAGAATGCCGCCGAAAACAAGGCTGAAAATAACAACGAGAAACTGTTCGCTTTTCATTCCCATTTGTATGCCAAGCAGCGCCACCGCAAGCCCAATCCCCCCCATCACCGTTTCCTTTACTCGCTCGGGGATGCGATGAAGCCATTTTCCAATCAACGCCCCGGCGATAATGCTGACTGCGTTGACAATCGTCCCTAACAACACCATGATGTCCAACCCTCTCTTGCAAAAAAATAAACCGGCCTTGATCAAAGGGCCGACTTACTCGTCGAACCGCACATCGAGCAGTTCTAATATTCTCTCTAAATCTTCCGGAGAAAAAAACTCAATTTCAATTTTTCCTCTTTTCCTCGTTTGTTTAATCGTGACGTTCGTCCCGAATTTTTCGCGCAGCAACGATTCGCTTTCCCGAATAAACACGCTTTTTTCCGGCGGTTTCCGCTTCGATGTTTCACGTGAAACATTTTCGTTCGCTTGTTGGATCAGTTTTTCAAGCTGGCGGACGTTCAACCCTTCGCGAATCGTCCGTTCCACGATCGATTTCATTTTGCTTTTTTGTTTCAGCCCTAAAAGCGCGCGGCCATGCCCCATCGAAAGTGTGCCGTCAATGAGCAGCTTTTGCACATCTAGAGGGAGGGACAACAAACGCAAATGATTAGCGATGTGCGGACGGCTCTTCCCAACACGGCTCGCGACTTCCTCCTGGGTTAAGTGCAGCTTGTCCATCAACATTTTGTACGCCATCGCTTCCTCGATCGGGTTCAAATCCTCGCGCTGCAAGTTTTCAAGAAGGGCGAATTCCATCATTTGCTCATCAGTCAACTCGCGCACCACGACCGGCACTGACGGCAAATTCGCCTCTTTGGCCGCCCGGTAGCGCCGTTCGCCAACGACGATTTCAAATCCGTTCGGTACACGGCGGACGATGAGCGGCTGCAAAATGCCGTGCTGCAAAATCGATTGCTTCAACTCCTCAATCGCCTCAGGCTGAAACGTTTTCCGCGGCTGGTACGGGTTGGGATGAAGGTCGTGAATGCTTACTTCCCGCACCGTTTCCTCTTTCCCATTCAATTCATTGAGAGAAAGGTTGTCAAACAGCGCACTGATGCCTTTGCCGAGACCTTTAGCCACGTTCAAGCACCTCCTTCGCCAGTTCCAAATACACTTCCGCCCCCCGCGATTTCACATCGTACAAAATGATCGGCTTGCCATGGCTTGGCGCCTCGCTCAGCCGCACGTTTCGCGGGATGATCGTCTGGTACACCTTTTCGCGGAAATACTTTTTGACTTCTTGAATGACCTGCAAGCCTAGATTCGTCCTTGCATCAAGCATCGTCAACAGAACGCCTTCGAGGCGCAAATCATAGTTTAAGTGCCGCTGCACAAGCCGGATCGTGTTAAGCAGCTGGCTGAGCCCTTCTAACGCATAATATTCGCATTGGACAGGGATGAGCACAGAATTGGCCGCTGTCAACGCGTTGAGCGTCAGCAAGCCGAGCGAAGGAGGACAGTCGATAATAATGAAGTCGTATTTGTCTTTCAGCGGCTCGATCGCGTTTCTCAGCCGGATTTCGCGGGAAATGACCGAGACGAGCTCAATTTCTGCGCCGGCGAGCTGGATCGTCGCTGGAATGACGTATAAATTTTCGATGTCCGTCGGTCGAATGACATCTTTTGCTTTCATGTCGCCAATGATGACATTGTAAATGCATTCGTCGACATCGCCTCGCTCAATGCCGATGCCGCTCGTCGCATTTCCTTGCGGATCGGCGTCAACAAGCAGCACTTTTTTTCCAAGATGCGCCAAACAGGCCGATAAATTGACCGCCGTCGTCGTTTTTCCAACTCCGCCTTTTTGGTTTGCAATAGCAATGACTTTTCCCACGATGCCACCTACCTCTATCTCTTCCTCAATCCATTTTATTTTAGCACGAAAACAGGAAAATGACTTTGTTTTCTGAAAGAAAAAACCCCATCAGCAGTGCTTGATGAGGCAAAAGGTGACTTTCGTTATTTTTTCGCGATTCGAATCGTAATTTGATAGTAGTCATCGAATTCTTCTTCTTCAGATTGGACGGACACCCCGCTGCTTTCGACCATGGAAAGCGACTGGCGGATCGTGTTGACGGCGATGCGCATATCGCGGCTGAACGCCTTTCGCTTCGGTTTTGGCTTCCGTTCCCCCGCCTCGAGCAGCTTTAACACCCGATCTTCCGTCTGCTTGACATTCAACTGTTTGTCGATGATTTCTTGCAGCAGTTTCAGCTGTTTTTCTTTATCTTTCAAGGCAATCAACGCGCGCGCATGACGTTCCGTAATCGCCCGTTGCAAGAGCGCCTCTTGCACCTCTTGCGGGAGTTTCAGCAGACGCAGCTTATTGGCGATCGTCGACTGTCCTTTGCCGAGCCGCTGAGCGAGCGCTTCTTGCGTCAAATCATGGAGCTCGATCAATTTGGCGTACGCCATCGCCTCTTCAATCGGCGTCAACTCTTCGCGCTGTAAGTTTTCAATGAGGGCGACGGAGGCGGTTTCTTTGTCATTTAAGTTTTTGATGATCGCGGGGATTTCCGTCCAGCCAAGCTTTTGCACCGCTCTCCATCTCCGCTCGCCAGCGATGATTTCAAACCGTCCGTTCCCGCATTCGCGGACGACGATCGGCTGGATGATGCCGTGCGTGCGGATCGTCAGCGCCAACTCGTCGATCTTCTCTTCATCAAACATCGTGCGCGGCTGAAAGCGGTTCGGAATAATGCTTTTGACCGGAATGTGGCGAACTTCCTCCCGCTCTTGCTTTTCCTCCATTTCTTCCTGTTCTTTTTCTCCAAAGCTGAACAAGCGCGAAAATGGATGCTTCATCCCCCTACACCACCTTTGGACATACTTGGCCAAAATGTCTCTGTCTCGCCCGGCATACGCCGCCTTACAGTCGGTTTTTTGGCGCGGGACGAAGGCGGGGAGCGAAACAGCTTGTTTCTCTCTTTCAGCCGGCAAAGCCCTCCCCCGCCCGCAAAGACGCTACTGAATCGGTTGTTTGTTCGGCGTTCCCGGTTTGCGCGGGTATTGGTTCGGCGTTTTTCTCATTTTTTGGATGAAAATGATCGTTCGTTCGCCTTCGTCAAACGGCAACGTGAACGTTTCCGTCGCCGTCACTTCTCCGCCAAGCACAGAAATCGCCTTGTTTCCCTCTTTCAGCTCCTCGGGCGCCGAAGCAGCTTTCATCGCAATGAATGTCCCGCCCATTTTCACGAGCGGAAGGCAAAGTTCGACAAGCACTGGCATGCGCGCCACCGCTCTGGCCGTGACGACGTCAAATGATTCGCGCATCCCCTTTTGACGGGCGAATGTCTCAGCGCGTTCGTGGTAAAGCGCCACGTCCGCAAGCCCGAGCTCGGTGATCAGATGCTCTAAAAAACGGATGCGTTTTTGCAACGAATCAACGATGGAAACGCGCAAATGCGGAAAACAAATTTTGAGCGGAAGGCTCGGAAATCCCGCCCCCGATCCGACGTCGCAAAGCGCAAGGGGCGCTGAAAAGTCGTAGTAAAAAGCCGGGGACACCGAGTCGAAAAAGTGCTTGACATAGACGCCGGGCTTGTCCGTAATAGCGGTCAAATTCATTTTCTCGTTCCACTCAACGAGCAGTTCGTAATAGCGCTCAAACTGCGCAAGCGCCCGGGAAGAGAGGAGAATTCCCCTCTCTTCGAGCATGGTTTGAAATTGTGTCGCCTCCATAAGCCAATCCTTTCCCTCATTGTTTATTCATTCGACACGCGCGCGATTCTTCCTTGTTCCAAATACACTAATAATATCGAAATATCGGCCGGATTGACGCCAGAAATGCGCGACGCCTGGGCGATCGAAAGCGGGCGCACTTGTTTGAGCTTTTGCCGCGCCTCGGTTGCCAGCCCTTGGATGGCGTCGTAATCGATATCTTCCGGGATTTTTTTGTTTTCCATTTTTTTGAGCCGTTCGACTTCTTGCAACGATTTTTGGATGTAGCCCTCGTACTTGATTTGAATTTCGACTTGCTCAGCCACTTCCGGAGCGATCTCCTCGTCAGCCGGCGCCAGTTTTCGGATGTGCTCGTACGTCATCTCCGGGCGACGGAGCAAATCGGCGGCGCGAATGCCGTCTTTCAGCTCGCTTCCACCCGCTTCACGGATGACTTCCTGCACTTTTGGCGTCGGTTTGATGATCACCGTTTGCAGCCGCTTTTTCTCCCGTTCGATCGCCTCTTTTTTCGCCAAAAATTTTTGATACCGCTCTTCGGAAATGAGACCGATCCGATAGCCGAGCTCGGTCAGGCGCAAATCGGCGTTGTCATGGCGAAGCAAAAGCCGGTACTCGGCACGCGACGTCAGCAGGCGGTACGGCTCATTCGTCCCTTTCGTCACCAAGTCGTCGATTAAAACGCCGATATAGGCATCCGAACGGCTTAAAATGATTTCTTCGCGGCCGAGCGCACGGTGGGCGGCGTTAATGCCGGCCATAATGCCTTGGCCCGCCGCTTCTTCATAGCCGGACGTGCCGTTGATTTGCCCTGCGGTATACAAGTTTTTCACAAGCTTCGTCTCGAGCGTCGGCCATAGTTGCGTCGGCACGATGGCATCATACTCGATCGCATAGCCAGCCCGCATGAGCTGCGCCTTCTCAAGTCCCGGGATCGTCTCGAGCAGCTTGCGCTGGATATGTTCCGGCAAACTTGTTGACAACCCTTGCACGTACACTTCTTCCGTTTCCCGCCCTTCCGGCTCGAGGAAAATTTGATGGCGCGGCTTATCGTGGAACCGGACGACTTTATCCTCGATCGATGGGCAATAGCGCGGCCCGGTTCCTTTGATCATGCCGGAGTACATCGGCGACAAGTGCAAGTTTTCATCGATGATGCGGTGTGTTTCCTCCGTCGTGTACGTCAGCCAGCACGGCAGCTGATCCGTGATGTATTTTGTCGTCTCGTACGAAAACGCCCGCGGCTCCTTGTCCCCCGGCTGAATTTCCGTTTTGCTGTAGTCGATCGTCCGGCTGTTGACGCGCGGCGGCGTGCCCGTTTTGAAGCGAACAAGCTCAAACCCAAGCTCTTCTAAATGCTCGGACAGCTTAATCGACGGTTGCTGGTTGTTCGGGCCGCTCGAATATTTAATGTCTCCGATGATGATTTCCCCGCGCAAAAACGTCCCGGTCGTAATGACGACCGCCTTGGCGTAATAATGCGCCCCCGTGTGAGTGATGACACCTTTGCAAACGCCGTCTTCGACGATCAGCCGCTCGACTTTTCCTTGCAGAAGCGTCAAATTTTCTTGATTTTCGAGTGTTTTTTTCATTTCCCGCTGGTACAGCACTTTATCGGCTTGCGCCCGAAGCGCGCGGACGGCTGGCCCTTTGCCGGTGTTTAGCATCCGCATTTGAATGTATGTTTTGTCAATGTTTTTTGCCATTTCCCCGCCGAGAGCGTCGATTTCGCGCACGACGATTCCTTTCGCCGGGCCGCCGATCGACGGGTTGCACGGCATGAACGCGATCATATCGAGGTTGAGCGTAATGACAAGCGTCTTCGCCCCGATGCGCGCCGAAGCTAATGCCGCTTCGCAGCCGGCATGGCCAGCGCCAACGACAATGACGTCATACGTTCCTCCATGGTAATCCATATGGCATTTCCTCCTCGCTTATTTTCCTAAACAAAACTGAGCAAACAGCTGATCAATCAAGCTTTCATGGACCGTATCACCAATGATTTCGCCAAGCAACTCCCATGCCCGGCGCAAATCGATTTGGACGAGATCAACCGGCATGCCGGCGTCAATGCCGGCCAAGGCATCCTCGATCGCTGTTTTCGCCTGCTCGAGCAAGGCGATATGGCGAGAGTTGGAAACGTACGTCAAATCGCCGGCTTCCAGCTCACCCCCAAAAAACAGGTCAGCAATCGCCTTCTCCAGTTCATCAATTCCTTGTTCATGCAACAGGGATGTCCCCACGACCGGCCGGCCGGCCGCCAGCTCCTTGACTCGCTCCATATCGATCCGCCGGGGCAAATCGGTTTTATTCACAATGACGATGGCGTCCATTCCCTCGATCATGGCAAACAGCCGCTCGTCCTCTTCCGTCAGCGGTTCATGATAATTCAAAACGAGCAAAATTAAGTCGGCCCGCTTCAACATTTGCTGCGAGCGCTCGACGCCGATCCGTTCGACGACATCTTCGGTTTCGCGGATGCCAGCCGTATCGATCAAGCGAAGCGGTACGCCGCGGACGTTGACATATTCCTCGATGACGTCGCGCGTCGTCCCCGGAATATCGGTGACGATCGCCCGATTTTCATGGGCGAGCGCATTCAAAAGCGACGATTTGCCGACGTTCGGCCGCCCAATGATGACCGTTGCCAGCCCTTCGCGCAATATTTTTCCTTGTGCGGCGGTCGACAGCAGCTTTTCAATTTGCCCGCGCACATATTCCGCCTTTTCCCGCAAAAGGCGCGGCGTCATTTCTTCGACATCATCGTATTCCGGATAATCGATATTGACTTCAACATGTGCCAGCGTCTCCAAAATCGTCTGCCGCAACTCGCGAATCAATTTTGACAGGCGCCCTTCCATTTGCTGTAGGGCGACGTTCATCGCTCGGTCGGTTTTGGCGCGGATCAGGTCGATGACTGCCTCAGCTTGAGATAAATCGATGCGCCCATTTAAAAACGCCCGCTTCGTAAACTCCCCCGGCTCGGCGAGCCGCGCCCCGTTTGCCAGCACGAGCTGCAGCACCCGATTGACGGAAACAAACCCGCCATGGCAGTTGATCTCGACCACGTCCTCGCGCGTAAACGTCTTCGGTGCGCGCATAACTGATACCATTACTTCTTCAACGACCCGTCCGCTTTTCGGATCGATGATATGCCCGTAGTGGATCGTGTGCGATGGAACGTCTTTGAGCCGCTTTCCGCTCGGGCTGCGGAAAAGCCGGTCAGCGATCTCAACCGCTTGATCTCCGCTCAACCGAACGATGGCAATCGCCCCTTCGCCCATCGGCGTCGAAATGGCGGCGATCGTATCAAATTCCGTCAAAGCTGTTCACCTCTCTTTACTCCGCTTTCTCTATATCCACAGCCCGTTTTGGCCGCTTTTTTTCCTTGTGCATATTCACTTAGTTCAATTTTAACTTATCCACATGTGAATAACAATACGGCGCGCTCAACGCGGTTGTTGAAAAATATAAGCGGCGGCCGTCAAAAAAGTTGGTGGAAACTAGTGATTGCTTCACAATCATCTGGACGGATAGGCAAAAAAGAGCGTTGCTGCGCTGTTTCCCCATTTGAAGAAGCTCTTGCTGGAGCGTTTCCCCCCATTTCCATCGCCAATCTTCCAGGCGGCGCCAATCCCGTAAAAAAAGAGGCCGCCTCTCTACAGTTTAGCGAGGCGCCTCTTTTTTCGGCGACATTTTGCCTGTTTTCGGAGCGACGACAATCGAACGGTGCGGATCAACGCCAACGGAATAGGTCAAGACGTGCTTGTTGTCAGCCAGCGCTGCATGGATGATCTTCCGTTCATGCGCCGGCAACGGCTCCAACCTTACTTCTTTTCCCGTCTTCACCGCCCGGGCGGCCAGCTTGTGCGCCAGTTCGATCAGCGCCTTTTCCCTTCGTTCGCGGTAATTTTCGACATCGACGGCAATCGACACGTATTCGTCAGCATGGCGGTTGGCGACGAGCTGCGCCAAAAACTGAAGAGCGTTTAACGTTTGCCCGTGCTTGCCGATCAATAGACCGACCGGCCCCCCGTGCACATGAAGCGTCACCTGCTTGCCGCGGCGGACGGCTTCGATGCTTGCCCCTTCCGCCCCCATTTGCGCGATGACTTGCTGCAAAAAGCGAACCGTCTCCTCAACCGGGTCGATTTTCAGCACGGCTTTCACAACCGCCGGCCGGCCGCCAAACAAGCCAAACCAACCTCTTTTCCCTTCATCGAGCACAACAATAACCGCACGCTCTCGAGGAACGCCAAGCTGCGCGAGCGCCAACTGCACCGCCTCTTCGACTGTCCGGGCAGTCGCGGTCACTTCTTTCACTTTTTCGCTCCTCCTGAATGGGCGGCAATCTCCGGCCCTTTAATGAGATACGTTTGCACAATGGAGAAAATATTTCCGACGACCCAGTAAAGCGACAAAGCAGCTGGGAAGTTGATCGCGAAAATGACGATCATAATCGGCATCATCCAAAGCATCATCGCCATTTGCGGGTTTTGCTGAGCGGAGCCGGCCATCATGATTTTCTGCTGGATGAACGTCGTCACGCCGGCAATGACCGGCAAAATGTAGTACGGGTCTTTTTCGCCAAGGTCAAACCATAAAAAATTATGTTGGGCAATTTCTCTCGTCCGCATGATGGCATGGTAAAATCCAATTAAAATCGGCATCTGGATCAAAATCGGGAAGCAGCCGGCCATTGGGTTGACGCCGTGCTTTTGGAATAAGAGCATCATCTCTTGCTGGAGCTTTTGTTGAGTTTGCGCGTCTTTTGAGCTGTATTTTTTGCGGAGCGCTTCAATTTCCGGCTGAAGCGCTTGCATCGCCTTCGCGTTGCGCGTCTGTTGAATCATCAGCGGCAAAATCAATAAGCGGATCAAAATGGTGACGACAATGATGGACAACCCAAAGCTTCCGCCGAGCAGCCCGGCGACATATTTGATCAGCCAAGAAAGCGGATAAACGATATACTCGTTCCAAAACCCCTTGCTTTCCGGGGTGATCGGTTTGTGAATTTCCGTGCATCCGGCCAGCACAGCCGCTAACGCACCGAACAAAATGATGAATCTGATTCGCCTTTTCACCTTCTTTTTCCTCCCACATATACAAGTTCACGTATGTATTTTACCATCTTTTTTTGCCGCGTGGAGCATTTTTTCAAGCCGAATGCGACGGTTGGCCTCCTTTTTTCAGCCCTCCGGATTTCCGGAGCACATGGATTAAACTTTTTTTTACTTCCGCATAATTCATCTCCGCCACCGGCTGCCTAGCGATCACGACATAATCTTTGCCAGGGGCAATCTCCTCTTTCAATTCGAGGAAGCATTGGCGGATGTAGCGCTTGATTCGATTTCGGACGACAGCCTTGCCGAGTTTTTTGCTGACAGACAGCCCGATGCGAAAATAAGGCTGCTCCGGGCGGTCAAGCGTGTAGATGACAAACTGGCGGTTGGCCGTTGAAGCGCCCCTCTGAAACACTTCCTGGAACTCTTCGTTTTTCTTGATCCGATACTTTTTTTTCATTCTCCCCAAACACTCCATTTCCCGGCGGCAAAATATTGAGAAAAAAGACCACTGAAACTTCAGTGGCCTATTATGCAGACAAAACTTTTCTTCCTTTGCGGCGGCGGCGCGCCAACACTTTTCTGCCGTTTCTCGTGCTCATGCGCGCGCGGAATCCGTGCACTTTGCTTCGTTTCCGTCTATTCGGTTGATACGTCCGTTTCATCTATGACACCTCCCTAGGGAATAACAGTTACGGGCAGTCTTTCTCATTATATTGAACAATCTTAGCAAATGTCAACCGCCTCTTCGTTTTTCCAACTTTGATCAGCGCTGTGGATAAATTTTTTCTCCCTATCAACAATCCACAACATTTATCGACATTTTTTTCACATGTTCAATGGTGTGGATAATGATTTTTTCACACCCTGTCCATTTTGTGGATAATCAAAAAAATCCCGTTGCAACAAGCCGCTTTATTTGCTATTATTATTGTGTTTTCACTATGGATAATTATGTGGATAAGATGAGTCTATCCACATTTTGTGGATAGATTGTGGATAGTTTTTTCACAACGCGTTAATAATGTTACCCACAGATGGTG